>CAVQVW010000007.1:0-10271 GCA_963717285.1 uncultured Thermoleophilia bacterium | reverse complement strand
GTCGAGGAGGAGACGCACGTCGTCGCGACCGAGCTCAACGTCAGGGAGTTCCTGACCAAGGAGTGGCTGCCGGCGGTCGAGGCGACGATCAGACCGACGACGTTCCGTTCATACCAGCAACACGTCACCGCCCACATCGTGCCGCACATCGGCAGTGTCAAGCTACAGAAGCTCAGCGGGGCGCAGGCGAACGCGCTCTACGCGAAGCTGGCACAGGAGGGCAAGCGCGACGGCAAGAGCGGTCTCTCGCCACGCACCGTCCATCACGCCCATACGTGTTTGCACAAGGCGCTCAAGGACGCGGTCAGATGGGGCTACTTGACGCGCAACCCGCTCGAAGCCGCCGATCCGCCGAGAACGAGGGGAACGGTCAGCAGGAGATGAAGACCTGGAGCGGCGAGCAGCTCTCGGCTTTCCTTATCTCGACGAAGGACCAGCGCCTCTTCCCCTCTGGCGCCTGCTGGCCATGACCGGCATGCGCCGCGGTGAAGCCGTCGGTCTGCGCTGGGACGATGTCGATCTCGAGAACGCACGGCTCGCAGTGCGCCGCGCCCTCATCCCCCACGGCGACACGGTGATCGTCTCTGAGCCGAAGACGGCCGAGGCCGGCGGGTCATCGCTCTCGATGCCGAGACGGTGGAGGTGCTGAAGTCACAGGCAGCTCGCCAGTTGGCCGACCAAGCCAAGTGGGGCTCAGCCTGGAGCGACTCCGGCTACGTCTTCACCAAGGAGAACGGCGAGCCGCTGCACCCGCAGACCGTGAGCCGCAGCTTCGAGGCAGCGCTCACCGAGGCGAAGCTGCCGCGCATCAGACTGCATGATCTGCGGCACACCCATGCCACCTTGGCCCTTGCGGCCAACGTTCACCCCAAGGTCGTGAGTGAACGTCTGGGACACGCCACCGTCTCGATCACGCTCGACACCTACTCGCACGCCATCCCGGCGATGCAGGAGGAGGCGGCGGAGAGGATCGCAGGGCTGGTGGGCGCGGATCGCTGATGAGTCCGGTGTCGCGCCATCCCGGAGGCAACGTGAGCGACGCAGGTGATGCAGTTGGGAGTTGGGACTAGGCGCCCGATGGGCGCCGCAGTGCGGCGATCAACAAGGCACCCTCAACCGCAGCGGCAGCCAGGAGTACGGCGGCCGGGAAGACCCCCAGCTTCCAGTAGCTCAAGGCTGCGAACAGCAGCAGCGCGCAGAACCGCACGACCTGACCGACGGTAGGCCCATCGAGCCGGAGTCACGCGAACCCGGAGAACACGATCAGACACCCGGCGATGATGCCCAGGGCGCTAACGAGGTGGACCACCCACGAGGCCGAGGGATCGCCGGCCGCGTACCAGATGAACGGAACCACCCACAGCAGCAGCCCCGTGAGCATCGCTGCCTTTGGCACCCGGAACTTGTCCGTTGTGATCGGCGTGTTGCTGTTCGTTCTCATTGAGGTAGCACCCGCGAGAGACGGTAGACGGTGCTTGCCTCGTAGAGAATGCCCGCGGTCACTTCTGCCCTATGTGGTCGTGCCGAGGACGTCGAAGAGCTCGTCTGTCCAGCGGTCGATCGCCACCCAGTCACGCAGATCGACCTCCCCCATCTGACGCATTGCGGGGTTGTTGTCAGGGAAGCGAAGCTGCTTGGGATCGAGGCGCCCGCCAAAGACAGTCACCGACACCGGGGTGAGCCACTCGTGTTTGGCGAGACCCTTGTCGAGGTGTTTGCGCGCTTCCGCATACTGCTCTAGCGTGTCTTCGATGGGACCCGTGCCGAAGACCGCCACGGGCATGTCCTGGAGCGCACGGCGGTGGTGCTTCAGGAACCGGTGGGCCTCGCGGCGCCACCGGAAGAAGTAGAGGGCGACACCGAGAACGGTGGCCGAGACCCCGTCAAGTGTCTCGACCGACTCCGCCGGTGCAGCGAGCGCATCAACCCCTCGCTCGCGCAGTCTCGCGGCGATCGCCTCAGACACCTCGCCGGTGGATCCATACTTGCTCGCATGGGCCACGAGGACCTTGCTCATCGCACTCGACCTCCTCGAGATTTCGACGTGCTATGGCCATTCCCAACATCTCGTCTGCAGTCAGCATAGGCCGTTTGCGGCAGCTCCCGGCACCGGCGGACGGCCCTACCACCAAGGTCGTAAGCGCCATACACATACCGGCCATGGAGGCGGGCAGACGAGCACCGAGGACTACGGGAGTCCAAGGGTGCCGCCGTGTAGGTGGATGACCTGACCCCATCCGTCGGTTCACCGTCCATGATGGTGCGAGAGCCCTCTCTGGAGCGATATCTGGAAGCGCGTAGTCGACAAGCGAGAGGTACCTCGATCCCCCGGATCTGCCAGCGCACGCTTGGGACATGCCACCGTCTCGATCACCCTCGACACCTACTCGCACGCTATCCCGGCGATGCAGGAGGAGGCGGCGGAGAGGATCGCGGGGCTGGTGGGCGCTGGGAAGTAGCCGCAGTACTGGGGACAGACGCCCGATTCAGTACTTGGGCGGTCGCGGCGAGATGAAGCTGGCGCTCAAGACGCTCTCGACGTTGCGGCCAGCGCACTTGGGGCAGACCGCCTTCTCCTCGCGCTCCTCCATGTGGCAGTCGACCTCGAAGTCCTCGCCGCAGTCCTTGCACTTGAACTCATAGACCGGCATGACACCCTCCTTGCATACCTGGATCGTACCCAGTCCCATTGTACGAGGCATCGGGGCCCGATTCCCGTCACGCAGCGCCATCCCCTCCGCCGGCGCCACTAGGCCTCTCTGCTGGAGAGGCGATTAACCTCCAACAGCACGCACAGCGTCATGCCGTTTCGTGCCTGGCCGTGCGCGTCCGTGTTGCCGGGTGCTGCCGCGTCGCGTCGGCAGAATGTCAGCATCGGGGCAATCAGGGGGTTGCTGAGCGGCCCTCAGGAGCACTCAGAAATGGCCGTATGCAGCAGGAAGTGACGTGGAGGCGGCGGGCGGAGTCGAACCGCCGATGGAGGTTTTGCAGACCTCTGCCTTACCACTTGGCTACGCCGCCGCGCGCTGCGACCCCTGTACGAGAAACGGCAGACGGCAGAGGCGCAACCTCCGCGATCTGCCGCGACATCCAGAGAGTCTGGAGCGGGTGAAGGGACTCGAACCCTCGACCTTCTGCATGGCAAGCAGACGCTCTAGCCAACTGAGCTACACCCGCAGCAAGCGGGATGATACCAAAGGGCGCGGCGGGGCGCCAATTGGAGGCAGCCGCCGATCCGCGGTCAGGACTGGGCGGCGTCGATGGCCTTGTTCACGAGGGCGTCGGCGGCCGTGTTCTGCTCGCGACGCACGTGCTGCACGTCGACCTCGTGGAACTGGTGCAGCAGGTACATCGCCTGCGAGTGCAGGGCCTTCAAGGTCGCATCCTTGACCTTGTACTGGCCGTTGATCTGACGCACCACGAGCTCGCTGTCGAGGAAGACCTCGAGGCTCTCCACGTCGCGGTCGAGCGCCAGCTCGAGCCCCGCCAGGAGCGCCTGATACTCGGCGACGTTGTTGGTCGCCGTGCCGATGGAGTCGGCGAGTTCGTCGACGACGTCGCCGCCCGCCGAGAGCAGGACCGCCCCGATGCCCGCCGGGCCGGGGTTGCCGCGGGCGCCACCGTCCGTGTAGAGACGGTGCCGGTCGTCGGTGCGATGCGCCAGTCGCTCGCTCAGCGCGCCGGCGGCAGCCGCTCTGCGATCGCCGGCGGTGTGGCCTGTCGCAGGCGACGCCGACGACGCCTCCGGTCCGGGATGTGCGGGCGATCCACTCGTGCCGAGCGTCTGCCAGACGCCCGCAGACCGGCGGTGCGTCTCCACACGCACACCCTTCCCCGCCAGCGCCTCGACGAGCGTCTCGCTCCAGCGCAGCATGGCCTCCTCCTCGGTGAGGTCGTGGGGCGCGTCGATCAGCGCCAGGCCCTGCGACAGGGCCAGACGCGCCTCGTGGTACTTGACGTCGCCGGTGACGAGCACGTCGGCGACGGCGGCCACACCGCGCGCGATGGCCTCGGCGCCCGAACCCGGCAGACAGGCGATGCGTCGCACCGATCGGCCGCCGTCGCCCGCGAAGCGCAGCGACGGCAGGCGCAGCACCGCGGCCACCTCGGAGGCGAAGGCCGCCAGCGGCAGAGCCTCGGGCAGCTCGCCGAGCCGGCCGAGGCCGAGGCTGGCGATCTCGTTCTCCACCGGATACAGGTCGAAGGCAGGTTCCTCGTAGGGGTGGGCGCTCGACGTACGCGCTGACGACGCGGCGGCGCAGACCGCGCGGGAAGACCACTTCCAGCCGGATCTCCGGGACGACCTCGTCGCGCCCGGCGCGTCCGAGCGTCGGATCGCTGCCCTCGCGACCGTAGAACGTGCCCTGCCCCTGCACCGACCACGAGCAGTGCTCGTACTCGCCGATCACGCCGGCGCCGACGGCGAACACGGCCTTGCGTACGAGGTCGACGTCGTCGGCGGGCACGAAACCGACCAGCTTGAGGGCCTCGGCGGCGGCCGGCGCCAGAGGGGCGGTCGCCTCGAGGCCCAGCATGTTGGCGACGATGTCGGCGATACCGCCGTGCGCCTTGTCGAGATTTGTGTGGGCGATCGCCACGCTGCGCCCCTCGCGAGCCGCGCGCAGCGCCAGTCGACCAGCGGGATCCTCGCGAGTCAGCCGCTCCAGCGGCGAGAAGATGAGTGGATGGTGCGCCAGCACCAGCTCGCAGCCGAGCCGCGCCGCCTCGTCGAGCGCCGCATCGTCGACCTCGAGGGCAACGAGCACGCCGCTGACCTCGTCCTCCGGCGCCCCGACCTGCAGCCCCACGTGGTCCCAAGGCTCGGCCAGATCGAAGGGCGCGAGTCGATCGATCGTCGCAAGGATGTCGCCTGCCGGCACCATGAGTCGATTCTACCCCACCTCGCTGCGCGGAGCGCCGTCTCAGCCTTCGCACTGTACACTCCGCCCATGAGCACCGACCAGAGCCTCTCGCTCGGCGGCGCGCCCGCGGATGTGTCCACGACACGTGCGTGGCTCGTCGTCGCCGCCCTGCTCCCCGGGATCGTCCTCACCCTGGCCGATGCCACGGTCATGAGCGTCGCCGTGCCGCTGATCATCCGCCGCCTCGAGTCCACGATCATCTCGGTCTCGTGGGTGATGAACGGCTACAACCTCGCGCTCGCCGTGCTGTTCCTCACGATGGGCCGGCTCGCCGACCGCTACGGCCACAAGCGCCTCTTCGTCCTCGGCCTCGCACTGTTCACCGTCGCCTCGTTCGGCTGCGCGCGGGCCGAGACCATCGACCAGCTCATCGCGTTCCGCGTCGTGCAGGCTGTCGGCGCGGCGGCCGTCGTGCCCACCGCGCTGGTGCTTCTGCTCGACGCGTTCCCGGTCGGAAGGCAGGGGTTCGCAGCGGGCCTGTTCGGGGCGCTCAGCTCCGCCGCCGCGGCGCTCGGACCGGTGCTCGGCGGCGTCCTCATCGAGCGCTGGGGATGGCAGGCCATCTTCTGGTTCAACCTGCCCGTCGGCGCGCTGGGCGTCGCCCTGGCAGTGGCGCTGGTCCGCGACCGCAAGAGCAGGACGAAGACCCCGCTCGACTGGGCCGGCGTCGGACTCAGCAGCGCGCGGCCTCTTCTGCCTCACCCTGGCCCTCATCGAGGGCAACGACTGGGGCTGGGGCAGCGCCCGCATTCTCGGCCTGTTCGCTGCGGCGGTGGCGCTGCTCGTCGTTTTCGTGCTCTGGGAGCTGCGCACCCCAACCCCGCTCTTCGACCTCCGCCTGCTGCGCGACCGCACCTTCGCGGCGGCGAACGCCGCCATCATGACCGTCGACATCGCCATGATGGGCACCGCCTTCATGCTGGTCATCTTCATGATCGCGATCATGGACTACTCGGAGCTGAAGGCCGGACTGGCGATCACCACGCTGCCCGCCGCCGGCCTGCTCCTGGCGCCGCTCAGCGGTCGCCTCGTCGACCGCTTCGGGCCGCGTCCGCTGGCCGTGACCGGCGCCCTGCTGACCGCTGCTGGGCTCTTCGCCCTCGGGCATCTGGCGCGCGGCGCGCCCCTCCCCGACGTCCTCTGGCGCTCGACCCTCGTCGGCGCCGGCCTGGGCCTCTCGCTGCCGGCCCTGACCGCCGCCGGCATGAGTGTCGTGCCCGGCGGCGTCAGGGGCGTGGGCTCCGGCGTCCTCAACACTGCCCGCCAGCTCGGCTTCCTGCTCGGCGTCGCCATCCTCGTCGCCGTGTTCACCCACACCATGGGCAACGCCGTGAACCGCTCGGCCGACCGGGCGCAGGAGCTCACACGCGCGCAGACCGCCCTCTCGCCCGACGTCCAGGACACGATCGTCACGGCGCTGGACGGCGCCCGCGAGATCGACATCTCGCTCGGCATGACCGAGATCCGCAAGATCGCCAACCCCATCGCCGACGTCATCGCCCCCAAGGTGGGTCTGTTCGAGACGTTCGCACTCGCCCAGCTCAAGGAGAGCCTCGAGGCGATCTTCTGGGAAGAGGCCTCGGCCGCGTTCCGCTGGCCCTTCTACATAGCCGGCATCGCGGCACTGCTCGCCGTGGTCCCCGGGCTGCTGCTGCCCCGGCGCCTCACGCGCCGAGACAAGCTCGACCGGGGCTGAACCTCCGCGGCATGCAAACGCGGCCTGCAGGGCAAGAAGCACCACGCGCCAGCCTCGGCCGAGATCGATCGGGCTGAGGGTAGCGACAGCAGAGCGACGACCGAGAAGGGAGACTGATCATGGCGAAGTTCGTATTTGCCTACACGGGCGGCGGCATGGCCGAGACGCCCGAGGCACAGCAGAAGGCGATGGACGAGTGGACGGCCTGGTTCGCAGAGTTGGGCCCCGACATCGTCGACGGCGGCAACCCGTTCGGGATCTCCGCCACGGTCACCGCAGACGGCGTCGCCGAGAACGGCGCGTCGGCGCTCACCGGCTACACCATCATCACAGCCGAAGACATCACCGCGGCCAGCGAGAAGGCGAAGGGCTGCCCGGCACTCGCCAGCGGTGGCACGGTCGAGGTCTACGAAGCACTGCCCATGGGCTGACGCGGAGACTGACAGCAGATGGAGATCCCGAAGCCAGCCGAGGTCGACCGGGCCCGGTTCCATTCGCTCGTGCCGGATGACGACCGGGTCGAGACGAGGCCGATGTTCGGCAACCTCGGCGGCTTCGTGAACGGCAACATGTTCATGGGCCTGTTCGGCGCCGACATCGGCCTGAAGCTCGCCGACCGCGAGCGGGAGGAGTTGCGGCAGGCGGGCGGCGGTCAGTTCGGGCCGCGCGAGCGGCCCATGACCGGCTACGTCACGCTGCCGACTGCGATGGGCACGGCCGACGCGCAGCGGTGGGTGGCCGCCTCGCTCGCCTACGTCGGCGCCCTACCGCCGAAGAAGGCGAAGACGAAGCGGTAGCACCGGTGGGGCCCTGGCCAGGCTCTCCGGATGCGCGGTGACATACTCTCTCCGCAGTACCCAAGGCCCCGAGCGAAGAAGGAGAAGGGAGCTGAGAAAACGCTCTCAGCCCCCTTCTCCTCGATCAGGTGTGCGCTTCCGCATAGACCGTCGGCACTGACTAGTAGCTTCGATAGTGCCTGGATCTACGAACAGGTACCTGTCACGCGGGGGGTGTACCCTCTTCGTTTGAAACCACTGCATCAATCTGGATCAGAGCATCGTCAGCCAGAGCCGACACGCCAATGACTCTCCGCGCGGGAACGCCGCGGGGGAAGAACTTCGTGTAGACCTCGTCGACGGCAGCCATATCGGCGATGTTCTTGACCGCGATATTGACCTTGACCACGTCGTCAAGCGAGTGGTCGATGGACTCGACGATTGCCTTGAGCTGCTGCAGACAGCCCTCGGCCTGCGCGGCAGCGCTGCCACCAGCGGCGCGCTGGGCAGAAATGTGGTTGTAGTGCGAGAAGGCGACAGTCTGGGTGGAGAAATCGTTCTGCGGCGCCTTGTCGGTGTTGCAGGGCTCCTTGACGAGCTTCACGGTGTCGCCGATGGGCTGCGGCGGCGTACCGTCGCCATGCGACAGGACTGCCTCAACCTGGACCGAAGCACCCTTCGGCAGGCCTGCGACCACGACCGGCGTGAAGGCGGGCCAATAGCTCGAGAAGCAGGTCTTGTAGACTGCCTTGGCAGCTTCGATGTCCTCGAGGCTCTTGCCGAAGATGGTGATTCTGACGATGTCGTCAAAAACGTGGCCGATGCTGTCGAGAATCGCCTTGATGTTGGCGAAGCACTGCTCAGCCTGCTCCTTTGCGCCACCGGCGACAAGCTGGCCCGTCTTCGGATCGATCGGCAGCTGAGCGGTGAAGTTGTTGTAGTGAGAGAACGCCACGGTCTGCGTGGAGAGGGCATCCTTCGGCGCGAAGTCGGTGTCCCGATCAACCTTCACGAGGGCGTCACGCACGTTCTGCGGCTGCCATGCGAACGGAATGCTGCCTTCGCCGTTGGACACGAGGGCCTCGATCTGCACGGAGGCGCCCATCGGCAGATCGGCAACTGCGTAGGTCGTGCGGACGGGAAGATAGAGATTCAGCCAGCAGCTCGCGACAGCCTCGTCCACGGCAGCGAGATCATCGATATTCTTGAGCATGACGGTGAGGCGAACAACATCGTCCATGGAATGGTTGATGCTGTCGAGCACTGCGGCGATGTTGTTCAGGCACTGCGTCGCCTGCTCTTTGGCGCCACCGGCCACGAGCTTGCCGGACATGGGATCGATCGGCAGCTGAGCGGAGAGGTTATTGTAATGAGAGAAAGCGACAGTCTGTGAATACGGACCTACACCTGTTGGAGCACTCTTCGTATCCCTTGCAAGTACAGCGTTGAAACCACTCATTATGACCTCCAGATTTCTGTATGGAAACGTCTGGCCAGAGTAACATTTCTGTAGGAAGGTCTAGCTAGAGTAGCGTTGGAAGACAGCTCTACTCGATCATGACCCTAACCCGGTATAGCACCTCCTTCTTCTGGATCTCGTCGAGCACCACCGACGGCGCGTACTGACGGAGAAAGCCACGGGGATCCTCCATGGCGGAGACGCGCCTCGGGAGCTTCAAGCGAAACGTCGCGCGTGGGTGCCGGCGAACACGCGGCGGAGAAGCGTTGTCTTGCCCGACTGTCGCGGTCCCGTGAGCAGGACAGGCCGGGAACTGCGCGACGACCCGCGCCAAGAAAGGCTCGAGTGTGCGAGTGATGTGCGGGAACGGCGTCAATAGGGTCTGCATTCTTGCTTTCCGGGAGCAAGATTGCAAGGTGGTGGGCCCAGCTGGACTCGAACCAGCGACCGGCCGATTATGAGTCGGCTGCTCTAACCAACTGAGCTATGGGCCCAACGGAGCGGCTGAATCGCGCGCGAGGCAATGATACGCTCTGCGCAATGCGATAGCACACGCGTGCGGTGCGACGCCTGCGCCGCCAGGGCGGGGGGGTGATCTCGGGATGGCCGGTCTGGACCAGGACCGCACGCCACGCATGAGGACCTCCGAGCTCGTCCGACGCACCACGATCGTCACGCTGACCGTGCTCGTGATCGTGGGTCTCGCTCTGCTGCTCATCGAGATCCGCACGATCCTGCTGTGGATCCTCGTCGGAGTCATCCTGGCGATCGGGTTGTATCCGGCGGTCGACTGGCTCACGCGTCACCGCCTCAACCGGATCATCGCCGCGCTGCTGGTCTCGAGCCTGGCGATCGCCGGTGTGGTCGCGATCGTCGTCGCCATCGCCTGGCCGGTCGTCCTGCAGGCCGACGATTTCATCCTCGAGCTGCCGGACATCGTCAGATCGGTCTTCGGCCCCACAGGGCAGCTTCACTTCGTCGAGACACGCCTGCACGTGCTCGACCGCATCACGGAGATCACGCCCGGCGACGTCGCCGCCGGACTTATGGGCAACCAGGAGGCGATCGTCGGTGTCGTCACGCGAGCCGCTTCGTTCGTCGCCGCGCTCATCACGATCCTGGTCATCATGGTGATGCTGCTCATCCAGGGGCCGAAGGCCTGGCACTCGATCCTGCGCGCCCTGGTCAAGGACGAGCGCATCTGGGCGGAGCGCATCGGGCAGAACTTCCTGCGGGCGGTCGGCGGCTACGTACGCGGCAACCTCGCGATCAGCGCGGTGGCCGGCGTCTCCACGTACGTCGTCCTCAGGATCCTCGGGGTTCCGTACGCCGAGACCCTGGCCGTGGCGGTCGCCATCCTCGACGTCATCCCGCTGGTGGGAGCGATCATCGGAGCGATCATCGTGACCTTGGTCGGT
>CAVQVW010000006.1:0-195645 GCA_963717285.1 uncultured Thermoleophilia bacterium | reverse complement strand
GGTCGACGGACAGACGGGGCGCTCTCCCTTGGTTTCGCTGCCGCGGGCACGACCGAGGGCATCATCCTGATCATCTTCTTCGTCGTGTACCAGCAGTTCGAGAACAACGTGCTGCAGAACCTCGTCTACGCGCGGACCGTGTCTCTCTCGCCACTGGTGGTCTTCATCGCCGCCCTGATCGGGGCTGTCCTGGGCGGCATCGTCGGCGTGCTCCTGGCGATCCCCCTTGCGTCGGCAAGCTGGAGCCTGGGGAGCGATCTCATCGCCCTGCGCCACGCGCGCCACGCAGAGACGGCGGCGACCGACGAACGCGTCTCGGCCACCACGGCAGGGCCCGAACCCCCGCCGAAGGACGACGCGCCCGAGCACTGCGACTAGAGCGACCGCCCGGTCGCGCTCAGCTCCGGAACGTCAGGCGCGGGATCGGCAAGTGGAAGTTGCCCATGGTCGCGGTCAGGGTGGTGAGCGTCCGACGAGCGATCAGCGCCGCCGTGATCATCACCATCACTGCCGCCAGGCCAATCGCGATGGGCAGAACGAGCAGGGCCACGAGATAGCGGATCGGGTCGTTGATACGACGATAGCTCGCCTCTCCGCCGCGCACATCGATGTACCCTACCGGCGCCGCATGCACGCCGCCGCCGCCGCCGAAGCCCTCGCCGTCTTCCTTCTTGCTGCGACCGCTGCCGCCGCCGAACCCATAGCGCACCCGGGCGACCGGGATGACGGTCGTGCCCTCGCTCTCGACCGGCGTCCCGAAGACGGCAGCAGCAGCAGCCGTCGCGCCGAGCCGCTCGGCCATGCGGGTGAGCCTGTCGTCGCTCACGTCCGCCTCCACCTGCCCGCGGATATCATCTTCTGTCGAAGCCATGTTCCCCTCCCAAGCACAGACTGACCGGCCCTCCCGCTTCGCGCGTAACACTACCCAAAGTCGACCACGCGGACACTACAGCGACGCGATGCTGGTGGCAGGACTGCGAGAAACGCTGAGGCCCCGGGTGGAAGCGCCCCCGGGGCCTCAGAAGGCCGCCGGCGCCGGGCCGGCGGACTGAAGGCTGGCTCCTCGGGTAGGACTCGAACCTACAACCCTTCGGTTAACAGCCGAATGCTCTACCATTGAGCTACCGAGGAATGCTCTGACCGACGAAGTATAGGCCACCCGTCGCAGGGCGACAAACAGCGTCGATCACTCGAGGAAGTCGCGCAACCTCTGCGAGTCCCTGTACGCCTTGAGCTTGGTCAGCGTCTTCGACTCTATCTGGCGGATGCGCTCGCGCGTCACACCGAATGTCTGGCCGACCTCCTCGAGCGTGCGCGGGTGCTCGCCCTTGAGTCCGAAGCGCAGCTCGATGACCTTCCTCTCGCGATGGGTCAGGGTGCCGAGGACGTCGTTGAGCGCCTCCTTCTGCATGATCTGGCTGACCGCGTCCACCGGGACGGCGGCCTCCTCGTCCTCGATGAAGTCGCCCAGCTGTGAGTCCTCCTCCTCGCCGATAGGCGTCTCGAGACTCACGGGCTCCTGGCTGATCTTGAGGATCTCGCGCACCTTGAGGGCCGTCGTGCCCATCTCGGCGCCGATCTCCTCCGGCGTCGGCTCGCGACCGGCATCCTGCAGAAGCTGACGCTGTACGCGGATGAGCTTGTTGATCGTCTCGACCATGTGCACCGGGATGCGGATCGTGCGCGCCTGATCGGCGATCGCCCGCGTGATCGCTTGCCGTATCCACCACGTCGCGTACGTACTGAACTTGTATCCCTTGCGATAGTCGAACTTCTCGACGGCGCGGATGAGACCGAGATTGCCCTCCTGGATGAGATCGAGGAAGAGCATCCCCCGCCCCACGTAGCGCTTGGCGATCGAGACGACGAGCCTGAGATTGGCCTCGGTCAGCTTGCGCTTCGCGTTCATGTCGCGACGCTCGATGCGCTTGGCCAGCGAGACTTCTTCTTCCGCCGTCAACAGCGGCACCTTGCCGATCTCCTTGAGATACATGCGCACGGGATCGTTGGTCGGCGTCTTCACCGAGAGGTCGAGCTTGGAGATGACCCCCTCCTCGGCTTTGACGGCAACGGCGCCGGCCTCTCCCTCGAGGATGTCTATGCCGAGATCGGCGAACAGGTTGTAGATGCCGTCGATCTGGTCGGGCGTCAGCTCGACGTCCTGCAGAGCGTCGGCGATATGATCGCCGGCGAGGTACCCTTGCTCACGGCCTTCGTCGGCGAGGATGCGCACCTCGTCGATCGCGAGTTCGGCGGACTCAGGTGATCGGCTGCGGTCTTCTGCGAAGTCGGTCAAGTCCGTGCTCCTACCCTTCGTCGGCCTCTTCGTCTACCGGGGCCGCCCGGATGGCGTCGCGCAGCTGCCGGCGAACGGCGTAGAGTCGCGCCAGTTCCTCGTCCTGCTGCCCATCGTCAGCATCCTCCCCGGTGAGTTTGAGTCTCGCGATGAGGCGGCTCGCCTGCGCCTCCTGGAGCCGCAGGAACAACTCGCGCACCACCGCTGCGCTGAAGCGTTCGCGTCCAGACCTCACAATCACTTCGGCGAACGCCTCACCGCCATCCGAAGCTCCGCTGTTCTGCTCTCCCTGCAAGGTATCCCCTGCAGTTTCGACCCCCAATCGCGCCGTGACGCGGCGGAAGGCGGCCCGGGACTCGGCGCCGGCGAAGAAGCCTTCGTCGACGCCGGCGAGCACCTCCTTGCCGATCTCCGGCCGAGCCAGACAGCCGGCGAGGAAGCGCACCTCGAGCTCGTGGCTGCCGCCGATGGCGGCGGCGGCCACATCGCTGCGCGGCGCCCGGGCCGCGCCGTCGACGCCGCCGCGGCCGTCCTTTGCGAGGAGATAGCCGGCCGCATCGTCGGAGAGACCCATGCGGTCGGCGACGTACCGCAGCTCCTCGTCCCGCTCGATCGGCGTCGCAGCCTCGGCAAGGACTCCCTTGAGGCGTGCAAACGCACGTGCCCGTCCGTCGGGTCGCTCGAGGTCGTTGCTGTCGAGCGCCAGTCGGACGTGGAATTGTAGCAGCGTCTGAGCGTGGGCAACAAGCTGGCGAAAGCCATCGGCACCGGCGGCGGAGAGCACGTAGTCGGCGGGATCCAGCCCATCTGGGATCCTCACCACACGCAAGGCCAGACCGAGGCGCCGGCCGAGCGCGAGAGCGCGACTCATCGCGCCGATCCCGGCGGCGTCGGCGTCGAAGCAAACATAGAGGTTCTTCGTCACGCGGGAGAGGCGACGCAGCTGCTGCTCGGTGAGAGAGGTACCCATGCTGGCCACAACGTTGGTGATGCCCGACTGGACGAGCGCCAGGACGTCCGTATAGCCCTCTACGACGTAGACGCGGTCCTCCTTGCCGGCGGAAGCCTTCGCCTTGTCCAGCCCGAAGAGCGCCTCGCTCTTGTGGTAGAGCAGACCCTCGGGCGAGTTGAGGTACTTGGGCTTCTCGTCGCCCATCGTGCGAGCGCCGAACCCGAGCGTGCGACCGCGATCGTCGGCGAGCGGGAACATGATGCGACCGCGGAAGCGGTCATAGGGCTCGCCGCGCTTGCCGGGAATGACCAGGCCGGCGTCGAGGAGCTCCTGATCGGTGAACTTGGCCGCCGCGGGCAGCATCGCGCAGCGTGCCCCATCCGGGAAGGCTGATAGCCCAGGCGGTACTCACGACAGGTCGCGTCATCCAGACCGCGACTCGCAAGGTACTCGCGAGCGGCGGCGGCCACCGGCGACTCCAGCAGGACGCGCTCGTAGTACCTCGTGGCCTGCTCGAGCATCCCACGCAAGCGCTCGCGCCTGCGGCGCTCGGCTTCGCCACGCGCGTCGGACTCCTCGTACTCCAGCGAGATACCGCAGCGGTCGGCCAGATACTCGACGGCGGCGGCGAAATCGAGGTTCTCCTTCTGCTGCACGAAGCCGAAGAGGTTGCCGCCGGCGCCGCAGCCGAAGCAGTAGAAGAGCTTCTCCACCGGATTCACTGAGAACGAGGGTGTGCGCTCCTCGTGGAACGGACAGCGGCCGCTGTAGTTGGCTCCGGCCTTGCGCAGATCGGTGTACTGACCGACGAGGTCGACCATGTCCACGGCAGCCTGCACCTGGTCGATGCTGGTGCGAGCGATGCGCGCCATCAGGAGTCACCTCCCTCGCGGTGATCCCCGTCGCCGCGGCGCGCCGACTCCTGGCCCTCGAGGAAGCGCAGACCGGCGGCGCAGGCGCCGGCGCTGGCGCTTCGTCGGGCCGAGGCGCCCGATCCCAGGCGTGCCAGTTGATGCCGAGGCGGTCGTTGCACCAGATGAACAGCACGAAGACGGCCAGCAGCCACACGAGGTAGACCAGCACGAAGAGGACCGACCTCTCGAGGCTCGAATCGCCGGGGCCCGCCGTCAGCCAGCCCGCCTTGAAGACGACGATCGCCGGCAGAGCGGCGAGCGCCAGAGTGGCCAGCGAGACCAGGAGCCGCAGCGAGCTATGAAGCATGTCCGGCGCCTTCTGCCAGCGGGGTGAGAAAGCGAGCCATGAGTACCTCGTCATGATACCGCCCGTTCCGCTGAAACTGCGCCTTCCGCAGGCCTTCGCGCGCGAAACCGTGCCTCTCGTAGAACGCAATGGCCCGCGCGTTCTCGGGGAAGACGCTGAGGGCGAGCTTCTCCGCCCCGTTGCCGGCGGCCCAATCCATCGCAGTCTCAAGGAGCGTGCTGCCGACGCCCAGCCCTCGCCACTCGCGCCCCACCGACATGCCGACCCAGGCGACGTGTGACGAGTTGGGATGCGGGTCGCGCTCGAGGCCGAGATTGCCGACGACCTCACCGTCGAGGACGCCGAGGAGAAACAGCGAACGGTAGTCGAGTCCGGCGGCCGAGATACGCCGCCGCCAGAGCTTCGCGGTCGACTCCCCGGGGCGGATCGAGCAACGTCGGCTCGGTCTCCCCAGCAACGCTCTCGAGCAGCCGGAAGAGCGCCCCGGCGTCGCGCGGGCGGGCGCTGCGCACGCGCAGCTCGCGACCGTCCGGCAGGACCCTCCCGGTCTCAGCGCCTAGCGTAGCCAAGCGTACCCGACGGCTACTTCTCCAGCGTCATCTGGCCGCGTTCCTCGATCGCCGCCTGCGCCGCGGCCAGCCTCGCCACGGGGATGCGGAACGGGGAGCAGGAGACGTAGTCCATGCCCGCGCGATGGCAGAACTTGACGCTCTCGGCAGTCGCCGCCGTGTTCGCCGCAGATGCCGATCTTTAGGTCCGGACGTGTCGTCCGCCCCCGCTCGATGCCGATCTTGACGAGCTCGCCCACGCCCTCGACATCGAGTGTCGAGAACGGGTCGGCCGGCCAGATGTCTCTTCTCCTCGCTGACGTACAGCGGCAGGAACTTGCCGGCATCGTCGCGGCTCACGCCAAAGGTCATCTGCGTGAGATCGTTGGTGCCGAAGCTGAAGAACTCCGCCTCCTCGGCGATCGTACCGGCGGTCAGTGCAGCGCGCGGGACCTCGATCATCGTCCCCACCAGGTAGTCGACCGTGACGCCCTGCTCGGCGAAGACGGCCTCCGCCGTTGCCCGCACCACTGCGGCCTGGTCTTTCGAGCTCCTTCTTGGTGCCGACGAGCGGGATCATGATCTCGGGACGAGACGTCGACCCCCTCCCGCTTGCACGATGCAGGCTGCCTCGAGGATGGCCCGCGCCTGCATCGCCGTGATCTCCGGGAAGGCGATCGCCGAGCCGGCAACCGCGATGTCCGAGCATCGGGTTGACCTCGCTGCAGCTCCTCGACTCTTCGCGGCGATCTCCACGGAGCGAGACGCCGACGGCCTCGGCGACGTGCGCGTACTCGGCTTCGCCGTGCGGCATGAACTCGTGCAGCGGCGGGTCGAGCGTGCGAATCGTGACCGGCATGCTCGCCCATGGCCCGGAAGATGCCGGCGAAGTCGTCGCGCTGCATCGGCAGCAGCTTCGCCAGCGCCTTCTCGCGGCCGGCCGTGTCGTTCGCCAGGATCATCTCGCGCACCGGCGTGATGCGCTCGCCGCCGAAGAACATGTGCTCGGTGCGGCACAGGCCGATGCCCTGGGCGCCGAACTGATCGCGTTGGTGCTCTGATCCGGCTGGTCGGCGTTGGCACGCACCAGCAGCGGCGCTCCGCGTCGGCCCACGGTCATCATGCGTCGTAGTACCGGAACGTCTGCGAGTCCTCCGGCTTCATCGAGCCCTCGATGAGCACCTGCAGCACCTCGCTCGGCCGCGTCTCGAGCTGACCGAGGATGACCTCGCCGGTGAAGCCGTCGATCGAGAGCCAGTCGCCTTCCTTGACGACCTTGCCGTCGACCCGCGATGACCCGCGCCTTGTAGTCGATGTCGAGCTCCTCGCAGCCTGCGACGCAGACCTTGCCCATCTGGCGCGCGACCAGCGCCGCGTGGCTGGTCATACCGCCGCGCGCCGTGAGGATGCCCTCGCTGACGGTCATGCCGCGGATGTCGTCCGGGCTGGTCTCGATCGCGCACGAGCAGCACCTGCTTGCCCTCGTGCGCTGCCAGGCCTCGGCGTCACCGGCGTTGAAGGCGACGATCGCCGGTGGCGGCGCCCGGTCCTGCGGCTAGGCCCTTGGCGAGGACCCGGCCCTCCTCGCACAGCCTGCGCCTTGCTCTCCGCCGAGAACACCGGGCGCAGCAGCTGAGTCGAGCTGCTCCGGCTCGACGCGCATGAGCGCCTCCTCCGGCGTGATCATGCCGGCCTCGCACATCTCGACGGCGATGCGGATCGCGGCGAAACCCGTGCGCTTGCCGTTGCGCGTCTGCAGCATGAAGAGCCGGCCGCGCTCGACCGTGAACTCGAAGTCCTGCATGTCGCGCAGCTCGCTGCTCGAGGGTCTGCCGCACCTCCAGACAGCTGCTGCGTAGACCTCGGGGAACGCCTCCGTCGAGCTCGCGCACCGGGCGCGGCGTGCGTACCCCGGCGACCACGTCCTCGCCCTGAGCGTTCACCAGGAACTCCCCGTAGAAGACGTTCTCGCCGGTGGACGGGTCGCGCGTGAACGCGACGCCGGTGCCGGACTCCTCGCCGGTGTTGCCGTACACCATGGTCTGCACGTTGACCGCCGTGCCCCAGTCGTCCGGGATGCCGTAGAGGCGGCGATACGCGACGGCGCGGTCGTTGGTCCAGCTCCCGAACACGGCCGCGATCGCGCCCCAGAGCTGCTCCATCGGGTCGTCCGGGAAGTCCCTGCCGGTGCGCTCCTTGACGGCCGCCTTGAACGCGACGACGAGCGCTCCTTGAGATCGTCCGCGTCGAGTTCGGTGTCGTCCTTGACGCC
The DNA here is from genome assembly GCA_963717285.1 of uncultured Thermoleophilia bacterium. Lineage (GTDB taxonomy): Bacteria > Actinomycetota > Thermoleophilia > UBA2241 > UBA2241 > CAIXSE01. The sequence continues at coordinate 188,356 of CAVQVW010000006.1, read as the reverse complement.
CTTGCGCTCCTTGATCGCCTCGAGGATCTCCTCGAAGGGGTCGCGCTCGTCCTCGTGCTCTGGCTTGCAGCCGAGCACGACGTCGCCGTACATCGCCACGAAGCGTCGGTAACAATCGTAGGCGAAGCGAGGATTGCCGGTGGCCGCGATGACACCCTGCACCGTCTCGTCGTTCAGCCCCAGGTTGAGGATCGTGTCCATCATGCCCGGCATGCTGGCGCGGGCGCCGGACCGCACCGAGAGCAAGCAGGGGATCGGCGCGTGCCCGAAGCTCTTGCCCGTGTCCTGCTCGAGCGCCACGAGAGCCGCCTCGACCTGCGCGTCGGCGCCGTCGGGATAGCTGCCGTGAGCGACGTACGTCGTTGCAGACCTCGGTCGTGATCGTGAAGCCCGGGGGCACGGGAAGACCGATCCTGGTCATCTCGGCGAGATTCGCCCCCTTGCCGCCGAGCAGGGCCTTCATCCCTTGTTGCCCTCACCGAAACCGTAGACGTGCTTGCTCGCCATCATCCCTCCTGAGGAATCCCCTCGTAGCCTACACTTGCGCCGCCGGCAGGCGGCTGAACTCGCCGATCTGACCGATCAGTTCCGCGACGGCAGCGAGCTGCGCCAGCCGATTGGCGCGCACGGCGGCGTCGTCGTCCATGACCAGCACGGCGTCGAAGTAGCGATCGACGGCCGGCCGCAGTGCGGCCGCGCTCTCGATCGCGCTCTCGAGCTCGAGATTCGCCGAGCGCCGCGATCAGCGGCTCGCGCGCCGCCCTCGTATGCCGCCGCGAGATCGTCCTCGGCGACGTCGCGGAAGAGGGCCGGGTCGACGGCAGCGAGTTCGGCCGCCTCTCTCTTGGCCGCCAGCGCGGCGCAACGGTTGTACGCGATCACAGCGTCCTCGAAAGCACTCTTGACCTGCCGATGCGCGGTGATCGCGCGCGCCCGCACGGCGAGCGCCTGCACGTCGGCGGCGGGAGAGGCCAGTGCCGCCTCGACGCTGGGGAACGACAGACCCTCGTCGAGCAGCAGGACCTCGAGCCGCTCGCGGACGAACGCGGCCGTCTCGCTCACGATCGCGGCCTTGCGCGCGTCGTCTGGCTGGGCCGCGCCCTGAAGCTCGAATTGCCTCACCGCCTCCTCGAGGAACCCCTCCAGCGGAAAGCGCAGGCCGCAGGCGAGGGCGTTGCGGACGATGCCCATGGCGGCGCGCCGCAGGCCGTACGGGTCGCGCGAGCCCGAGGGCTTCTGACCGGCCACCCAGGCGCCCACGATGTTGTCGGTCTTGTCCGCCACGGCGAGCAGGGCGCCGGCCAGGGTACCGGGCAGCGGCGCCGTCGCCGACACGGGGCGGTAGTGCTCACCGACGGCCCGGGCGACCGATTCTCCCTCGCCTCCCAGAGCGGCGTACATGCCGCCCATCACGCCCTGGAGAGTGGGAAACTCGATCACGACCTGGCTCACGAGATCGGCTTTGGCCAGGCGCGCAGCAGTGCGCAAAGGGCCGGAGAGATCATCAGCGGCGTCTGCCGCGGGACCGCGCTCAGCTGCCAGAACGGCGACGAGCTCCTCGAGCCGCTGCGCCTTGTCCGCCAGGGTGCCCAGCTTCTCGTGGAACACCACATCGGCGAGTCGCCCGGCCATCCGCTCGAGACCTTCGGCGACATCGCGATCGTAGGCGAACTCGGCGTCGTCGAGCCGTCCCTCGAGCACGCGCTGGTTGCCGCGGGTCACGAGCTCCGCCGCCCGCGGGTCGGCGTTCCCGACGTAGAGGAAGGCCGGCAGCAGGCCGCCGGCGTCGTCTCGCAGTGGGAAGTACCGCTGATGGCTCTGCATCGCCGTCACGAGCACGGCGTCGGGCAGCCGCAGGTGACGCTCGCTGAAGGCGCCGCGCGCCACCGATGGCCACTCCGTGAGATACACGGCCTCGGAGAGCACGTCGCCGGGGTCCGACCACTCCCCGCCCATCTCGGCGGCGGCGGCGTCCAGCCCTTCCACGATGAGCCGTCGCCGCTCCTGATGGGAGACGATCACGCGCTGCTCCGCGAGGCGCTCCTCGTAGTGTTCCGCGGTGTCCATGACGACCGGGGCGCCCAGCACACGGTGACCCTGCGACAGGTCGCTCACCGGAAGACCGTAGAAAGTGCCGGTGATCGTCGTTTCGTCGAGCTTGCAGACGAGCCAGCGGATAGGCCGCGAGAAGCGCAGGTAGTCTTCCTCACCGGGCGGCCGTTGTCCCCAGCGCATGCCGCGCGGGATCTGGAGGCCACCGATCAGGCGCGCCACGAAGCCGGGCAGGACGGCCGTGGTCGCTTCGCGCTCGGCCTCGACACGCACGGTGGCGAACTCCGTGCCGTCGACGACCGCGCAGCGCACGTCCTCGGGCGCCGCGCCGCGCGAACGCGCGAATCCCTGGCCGGCCTTGGTGAGCCCGCCGTCCGCGTCGAACGCGATCTCCGCCTTGGGGCCACGGAAATCGTCGATCTTGGCGACCTGCCGCTCGGGCACGCCGCGAACGAGCACCGCGATGCGCCGCGGCGAGACGAAGACGTCGAGATCCGGCGTCTCGCCTGCGAGGATTCGGTCTTCGGCCAGCATCTTGGCCACCAGCCCCGGAGAGCCGTCCGCGCCCTCGAGCTGGCGGATCACCGACTCGCAGACCCTGTAGGGCAGCTCCTCGCAGCCGACCTCGACCAGGAGAGCGCTCATGCGTCGGATCCGGGGACGGTCCCCGCCTTGCCGCTGCCGACGACCTCCAGGTACAGACCAGCCGTCTTGCGCGCAAGATCGCGCACACGGCTGATGTGCGCCGTACGGTCGGTCACGCTGATCACTCCGCGCGCGTCCAGCATGTTGAAGGCGTGGCTGCACTTGAGCACGTGATCGTAGGCGGGCAGCGGCAGACCCGCCGCGAGGCAGCGCTCGGCCTCGGCCTCGTACTCACGGAAGTGGCGGTAGAGCATGTCCGTGTCCGCCACCTCGAAGTTGTACCGGCTGAACTGCCGCTCGTTCTCCTGATACACGTCGCGGTAGGTGACCGTCACGGTCTCGCCGTTCTCCTCCCACTCCGACCAGACGAGGTCGAAGACGCTGTCCGCGCCCTGAAGGTACATGGCCAGCCGTTCGAGTCCGTAGGTGAGCTCGACGGTGATGGGGTCGAGGTCGAAGCCGCCGAGCTGCTGGAAGTAGGTGAACTGGGTGGCCTCCATGCCGTCGATCCAGACCTCCCAGCCTTGGCCCCAGGCGCCCAGTGTGGGTCCTTCCCAGTTGTCTTCCACGAAGCGCACGTCGTGCTCGCGCAGATCGATGCCCAGAGCGACCAGGGACTGCAGGTAGAGATCCTGGATGTCGGGCGGCGAGGGCTTGATGACCACCTGGTACTGGTAGTAGTGGCCAAGCCGGTAGGGGTTCTCACCGTAGCGACCGTCGGTGGGCCGCATGGACGGCTCCACGTACGCCGCCCGCCAGGGACGCGCATCCAGGCAGCGGAGGAAGGTCGCCGGATTGAACGTGCCGGCCCCCACCTCCGTGTGGTACGGCTGCATGATGACGCATCCTTGCTGCTCCCAGAAGTCCTGCAAACGGCCGATGACGGCTTGAAAAGTGGATGACGATCTGCGGACGTCCGCGCCGCCTGCGTGCATGCTCATGGTCCTTCCGGATAGGGCGCCGATTCTAGCAGGGCGAGCCCCGGGCTCACAACGCCTGCTCGGCGCGAGCCGGTACGCAAGACCCGGATGGCGCCGCCCCCCGCAGACCTGACCCGATCAGTCTGACGAGCGGGCGAAACGCAGCGCTCGCAGGCGAGCCCCCGTGTGATAGCGATGGAGGTCGTAGACATGACGCAAGGCCTCTTGAACGGCCGCCGAAGGAGGAGCGCGGCGGAGCCCGGCCAGCGGCCGTTCCACGACGTCCTGAATGACGGCGACGGCCTCCGGCGTGACCGGCACGGAGTCATCGAGACAGTCGGCGCAGACGAGCCCCCCCTCGGCGGAGGAGAACCCCAGCGCACGGTCACCGCCGCCGCACGAGACGCAGTGCTCGAGCACCGGCATGTACCCCGCGACGAACAGGAGTTTGAGCAGGATGCCGAGCACCAGCGGCGAGCGCGCCACCGGACCCCCAAAGCCCTTGTCGATCTCCTTGAGGGCGTTGCGCAACAGGGCGAAGACCCGCTCGTCGGCCTCGTGCATCGGCGTCAGGCCGGCGACCGCCTCGCAGACGACCGCCGCCGCAGACAGCGCCTCGCGATCGGTCCGCAGTCTGAGGAACACGTCGACGAGTTGGGCCTGCGTGACGGTATGCAACGACCGGCCGTGGTAGAGCACGAGGTCGCAGACGTTGAAGGGCTCGAGACGGCCGCCCCATCTGGAGGTGGTCTTGCGGACGCCCTTGACCACGGCATCGACACGCCCGAACTCGCGCGTGTACAGCCGCAGGATGCGATCGGCTTCTCCCATCGGCCGTGAAGCGAGGACGATCGAGCGGGCCTTCTCCTGGCGCCGCATCAGCTCCCTGCCCTCGTCCGTGCGAGGCGGGCGAACAGGACGCGCGGGATGCCACCGAGGTCGGCTCGTTCGCGCACCGGGCCGAACCCACCCGCCGCCGCGAAGAGCTCCCGCACCGCCTCGGCCTCGCCCTTGCCGACCTCGACCGCGAGGCCGCCGCCGGGCCGCAGGCGAGCCGCGGCGGCCGGCACCAGGCGACGGTAGATGTCGAGCCCGTCTTCCCCACCGTGGAGGGCCAGGCGAGGCTCGTACTCGCGGACGTTCGGCTCGAGCGCCTCGTACTCGTCGGCCGGGATGTACGGCGGATTACTCACGACCATGTCGAAGCGCTGACCCGAGGGCAGACCGCCGAAGAGGTCGCTGCGCACGAGGTCGATGCGGCCCTCGAGACCGTGCCGCGCCGTGTTGCGGCGCGCCACCTCGAGCGCCCCCTCGTCCACGTCGACGGCGACCACATGCACGAAGGGGTCCTCCGCGGTGAGAGAGAGGGCGACGCAGCCTGAGCCCGTGCCCACGTCGAGGACGAGCGGCTCCGGCCTCTCCGGCCCTGCGACGCCGCGAAGCAGCTCCAGCGCCACATCCACGAGGGTCTCCGTCTCCGGGCGGGGAATGAGCACGGCCGGAGTCACCTCCAAATCGAGCGCCCGAAAGGTCCGTTCCCCTCGGATGTAGGCCACGGGCTCGTGAGCCTCCCTGCGGCGGACGAGGTCGGCGAAGTGCGCGGCCTCCTCCGCCGTGAGCTCTCTCTCCGGTCGCCGGAAGAGGCCAACACGATCGACGCCGAGCACACTCGCCAGGAGCAGCTCGGCGTCCAGACGCGGCGAGCGCGAGCCGCTGGCTCGCAGCCCCTGTGCAGCGACGCGCAGCGCATCGGCCGCGGTCACCGGCGTCACTCCTCGCCGGCCGCCGCCAGCTGCTTGCGCCGATCCTCTGCCGCGAGCGCCTCGGTGAACTCGTCGAGCGAGCCCTCCAGCACCTCGTCGATGCGATGGCTGGTCAGCCCGATTCGGTGATCGCTGACGCGGTTCTGCTGGAAGTTGTAGGTGCGGATCTTCTGCGCACGGTCGCCGGTGCCGACCATGCTGCGCCGTGCCGAGGCCTGCTCCTCGTCCTGCTTGGACTGCTCGGTCTCGTAGAGACGCGCGCGCAGGATGCGCAAGGCGCGTTCCTTGTTCTGCAACTGGCTCTTCTCGTCCTGGCAGCTCACGGTGACGCCCGTGGGCAGGTGCGTGATACGCACGGCGGAGTCGGTGGTGTTGACGCTCTGGCCCCCGGGGCCACGCGCCCGGAAGATGTCGATGCGCAGGTCGTTGGGATGCATCTCGATCTCGATCTCCTCGGCCTCCGGCAGCACCGCGACCGTGGCGGTCGAGGTGTGGATGCGTCCGGCGGCCTCCGTCGCCGGCACCCGCTGGACACGATGCACGCCGCTCTCGTACTTGAGGGCGGAGTAGGCGCCTTGGCCCCGGACTCCCAGCGTGACCTCCTTGTAGCCACCGTCGTCGTTGGCGTTGGCGTTCAGGATCTCGACGGCGAAGCCCTTGCCCTGAGCGTACCGGGTGTACATGCGCGCCAGATCGGCGGCGAACTGCGCTGCCTCGTCGCCTCCCGTGCCGGCGCGGATCTCGATGATCACGTCTTTGCCGTCGTTGGGATCGCTGGTGAGCATGCGCACACGGATCTGCTCGCTGAGGTCCTCGAGGGAGCGCCGGCCCTCGAGCAGCTCCTCGTGCGCGAACTCCCGCATCTCGGCATCCGAGGCATCGTCGCCGAGCAGACCCTCGGCGTCGGCGACGGTGCGCTGGGCTTCTCGAAACCGCTGTGTGAGCTCGTAGACGCGCTTGAGCTCGGCGTGCTTGCGAGCCACGCCCGCGTAGCGCGCACGATCGCCGAGGAGCTCGGGGTCGGCGAGCTGCGCGTTCAGCTCCTCGTAGGAGCGCTCGATCTCTTCGATGAGATTGTCGATGGTCGCCATGGGCCGGGACTACGCCATGACCTCCACGCCCTTCTCGGGCGGCCGGTCCTGTGGCTCGAGCTCGACGATCTTCTCGAGGGCCGCGATGGCGACCTCCACCTGGGCGCGGTCGGGCGGCTTGGTGGTCATCCACTGGAGAGCAAGCCCGGGAGCCATGATGATCCGGACGATGAGGTTGTCCTCGTGGCGTCCGGCGAACTTGATGATCTCGTAGCTGATTCCGGCGATGAGCGGCACGAGGACGATGCGACTGAGGATGAGCACGTACCAGACCGGCCAGCGCACAAGCGCAAAGACGAGGATACTGATGACCATGACGACGAGCAGAAAGGACGTGCCGCAGCGCAGATGGAGCGTCTTGTACTTCTCGACGTTCTCGGGCGTGAGCTCATCGCCGTGTTCGAGGGCGTGGATGCTCATGTGCTCCGCTCCGTGATACTCGAAGACGCGGCGCAGGTCCTTGATCTGGGTGATGATCGCCAGGTAGGCGATGAAGATGCCCACGCGTACAAGGCCCTCGACAAGCCAGAAGGCCACCCCCTCGCCCAGCTGAGAGCGAAACAGGCCCGTCAGAAACAGCGGCGCCAGGAAGAACAGCCCGATCGCGAAGGCGACCGCGATGAGGAACGTGATGCCCATCTCCTTGCGCGTGATCTGCTTCTCTTCCTCGCCGAGCGACTCGTTGGCCGAGATCGACAAGGCACGCATCCCGAGCACGAGGGACTCGCCCAGCGCCACGACCCCGCGAATGACCGGCGTCTTGAGGAAGGGATAGGTCTTCATCCAGCTCACCAGAGGGAAGTCGTGCAGGCCGATCCTCTCGTCTGGTCGCCGCACGGCGAGCGACCAGTTGTCGACGCCGCGCATCATGACGCCCTCGATGACGGCCTGGCCGCCGACCTGGACGCGGCGCGCCGCCAACAGCGGGAGCGCGAGCATCACACGGAGTCTGGAACCGATATGCACCCTCCTGGATCCGGGAACGCCCGTTGTGGGCGCGGCTGAGCGAGGGCCGTCCGTACCGCGATCACCCGAGGGCCGCCGTCGGCACTTCGACCTCTTCCGGCCTGTACGGGTCGCCACAGGTCATCTTCCCCTCGCCGCACTCGCCGTAGAGACAGTTCGGCCCCGCTCCCTCGAAAAGGTTCGGCGAGACCGCGCGGACCATGGTACGCATCCGCCAGGCGAGAGCGTTGATCTCCCACTGGGCCCGGCGGCAGCAACGCACCTGGAAGAAGTGGCGCAGCTCTCGAGCGTTCATCGTCACGACGATCTTCGTCTCGGCGGCGTTGGGAAGCACGAAACGCGCGTCCTCCTGTACGCTCTCGCGCGTGCGGCCTTCGCCCAGCCCGATCTCGACCAGCCTGTCGTAGGCCGCACGCGCCTGCTCCATGGCCTCCAGAAAGACCTGCTCGGCCTCTGCATCGGCGCTGATGCTCGGCGGAACCACGAAGCTGGCGCCGTGACCGAAGTTCACGTAGCGCTGCGACTGCTGGTTGTAGCTGGCCAGCCGATGCCGCACGAGCTGATGTGTGCAGGCGCGGCTCACACCATCGACGGCGAAGGTGAACGCGGCGTGTTCGAGAGCCGAATGGTGGCCGGAGCGCACGAGGGTGCGCACCAGCTCGGCGACAGCCTCGTCGTTCATCTCCTCCTGGAGATCGGCGGCCGAGACCGGCGCGTAGCAGAGCCGGCCGGCGATCGCGACGGCGCGTTCGGGCTCTGGCGTATGATGCAGGAGCGTGACGCCGAGAAGCGCGCTCATGCCGACACCGTCAGCCCTTCTTGCTCTCGGACTTCTTGTCGAAGCGGCGGTTGAAGCGCTCAACGCGGCCGCCGGAGTCGACCAGCTTCTGCTTGCCCGTGTAGAACGGGTGACACTGCGAGCAGAGCTCGACACGCAGCTCAGGCTTGGTGCTGCGCGTCGTGAACGTGTTGCCGCAGGAGCAATGCACGGTCGCCTCTTCGTACCTGGGGTGGATGTCCTTCTTCATCGCAACGGATCCCTTCGGTGCATCCGGATGATGGCGTCAGGCGGCCCGGAAAGGGGCCAGACGGGATGATAGCACAAACTACCGTGAGTTCTTCTGCAGCGCGGCCAGGAACTCGGCGTTGCTGTGAGTCTCGCGGACCTTCTTGATGAGCAGCTCGATGGCGGCTGAGGGCTCGAGGCTGTGCAGCACGCCGCGGAGCTTCCAGACGGCGGCTGCTTCAGCCGGGTCCATGAGGAGCTCCTCCTTGCGAGTGCCGGTCGCATCGATGTCGATCGCCGGGAAGATGCGCTTGTCGGCGAGACGGCGGTCGAGACGGATCTCCATGTTGCCCGTGCCCTTGAACTCCTCGAAGATGACCTCGTCCATGCGCGAGCCGGTGTCGACGAGGGCCGTGGCAAGGATGGTGAGAGAGCCGCCCTCCTCGATGTTGCGCGCGGCGCCGAAGAACTTCTTCGGCGGGTACAGGGCCGTGGAGTCGACGCCACCCGAGAGGATGCGACCCGAGGCCGGCGTGTTGAGGTTGAAGGCTCGCGCCATGCGCGTGATGGAGTCGAGCAGCACGACGACGTCGCGGCCCATCTCGACGAGCCGCTTGACCCGGTCGAGCACCAGTTCGGTGACCTGCACGTGGTTCTCGCTGGGCTGGTCGAAGGTGCTCGCGACGACCGTGCCATTCACGGAGCGCTGCATGTCGGTGACTTCCTCCGGACGCTCGTCCACGAGCAGCACGAAGAGGTTGACCTCCGGGTTGTTGATCGCGATGGAGTTGGCGAGCTTCTTGAGAACGGTCGTCTTGCCCGCCTTGGGCGGTGACACGATCAGGCCCCGCTGGCCCTTGCCTATCGGGCACATGAGGTCCATGATGCGCGCCGCCGTGTCGTGCTCGTCGGTCTCGAGGCGCAGACGCTGCTCGGGGAACAACGGCGTGAGCTTCTCGAAGACAGGACGCCGACGGGCCTCGTCCGGATCCATCGCGTTGACCGTGTCGATCTTGAGCAATGCGTTGTACTTCTCGTTGTCCTTGGGCTCGCGCACGTGACCCTGGATCTCGTCGCCACGGCGCAGGCCGAAGCGGCGGATCTGGCTGAGCGAAACATAGACGTCGTGGTCACCCTGAGTGAAGCCGTTCGTGCGCAGGAAACCGAAGCCGTCGGGCAGCACGTCGAGGATGCCGTTGCAGGGGATGGGCGGACCTTCGACGCGCTCCTGTCGCTCGCGCGGCTTGCCGCGCTCACGCCCGCGACGAGACCTGTCACCCTTGCCGCCCGAGCTCTGCGACCTGCCCCCTTGCTGACCCTGGCGCCCGTTCTGCGTGCCGGGTTGCTTCGGCTCGGCGGTCTCGCGGGCTGAGCCGTTCTCCGGGGCCGCCGGCTCTGCTTCTCCGGCGGGCGCCGCGACCGGCGACTCGGGCGTCGGGGCTGGGGGCGCCGCGACCGGCGCCTCGAGCGTCGGGGCCGCCGTGGTGGGATCGGGCGCTATCGTCATCTGGTCGGTCTGTTCTTTCGTTTCCATGGGCTCCTGGGACCTCGGACACCGCCCGTCTCGGCAGAGGGCTGTGGCATGGGGGATGTCGTGCACGTACGGGTGAATGAGACGATCGAAGATGGAGTCCGTCCGGGCTCCACCGATGAGTATGTCACATGTCGCATCACTTTCCCACTGCCGTCGGCGGCCACTGAGGGGCAGCACCCGGCGTGTGTTTCAGTCGCGCACGACAGCCTGATCGCGAGTCGGATGGGACGCCCCGTGTGTCTGCGAGCAGGTTACCGGCGAGGTGACTGCGCCGGACAGGGTACACAGTATATCGGACGCCGCACGCAGAACAACAGCAATTCTTTCCCGGCTGCAAGCGAGACGCGCTTCGGCCGCCCTCACTCGACCACGATGATGCGCCCGGGCCCCTGCTTGTCGAGCACCGAGAAGGTCGTCTGGCTGCCCTCCCGGCGGAAGCGAAGGCGCATGGTCGTCCGGCCGACGTGCAGGTTGCTGAGCGTGACCTCGCCGAGCCACTTGGGAAGCACCGGGTTGTGCACGTACACGATGTTGGTCTCGGCCTGGGCGTAGACGCCGACCATGGACTGCAGGATGAAGAACAAGGCTCCGGAAGACCCGGCGTCGGGGGAGCAAGCCATGGGGAACGACACCGGCTTGTTGATCGCCTGACGCGTGAAGCCGCAGAACAGCTCGGGCAGACGCGAGTACTCGTGCGCCGCCGCGGCTTCCACCAGCCCCCAGGCGAGCCGGTTCGCCTCTTCGGCGTAGCCGTGCTTCTTCATGCCGCTCGCGGCGATGGCGGTGTCGGCGGGCCACACGCTGCCGTTGTAGAAACTCACGGGGTTGTAGGAGTGCATCGCCTTGCTGAGCGTGCGCACCCCCCAGCCCGTGTACATGTCGGGCGCCATCAACCGCGCGACCACGTGCGAGACGTACTCGTCGGCGACGATCCGCGACCAGAGGGCGTGACCGATCGTCGAGCATATCGTCTTCACCTGGCGCTTCTGCCCGTCGAGCGCCATGGCGAAGTAGCCTTCGTCCTCCATCCAGAAGCGCTCATTGAAGCGCTGCTTCAGCTCTGTGGCCTCAGCCGTGAGACGCTCGGCCCGCTCCACATCGCCGAGCTGCCCGTAGAGCGCGGCAAGACGGCGCTTCGCATAGAACACGTAGCCCTGGGTCTCGGCCAGGGCGATGGGTCCCTGCGCCGGCGTGCCGTCGAGGTGGGCGACGGCATCGCAACCATCTCGCCAGCCCTGGTTTCTGAGCCCCGAACGCGAGCGCCGCTGGTACTCGACGAACCCGTCGCCGTCGGCGTCGCCGTACACCTGCAGCCAGGCGAGAGCCGCCTCGATCGACGTCTGTCGCTCCTCGAACCCCTCAAGGTCCCCCGTCCACATCGTCCATTCGGTCGCCAGGAGGAGCCAGAGCGGCGTCGCGTCGATGGCGCCGAAGTAGGGGGTGTGGGGGACCGCTCGCACATTGGCGAGCTCGCCGCGACGAAGCTCGTGCATGATCTTCCCGGGCTGCTCCTCGCGGAAGACGTTCTCCACCCTTCCCTGCCGAGCCCTCAGATAGTCCACCGCGGCCTGCGCCCAGCGCAGATCGAGAAGCGGCGTCTCGAGGCCGACGAACAGCATCTCGCGCCCGAACGGCGCCACGAACCAGGGCGCGCCGGAGAGCACGATGCGCTGCCCTTCGACGTCGGCGCCGAGCATGCGCAAGTCGCTCCGACCGCGACGTAGGACTTCGTTCACGAGCTCGTTGTCAGTGACGATCTGGGTGGCGCCCGCGTCCCAGAGCTCGTGCCCGTCGCGCAGCCTCCCCAGCTTCTCGCGGAAGTCGCCGCGAAGCGGAGCCGGAGCGTCCGGCGCGACGATCTGCGCTTCGAAGCGGATCTCGGTGGTCTCGCCGGGCGCGAGGCTCACCCGGTAGCGCGCCCGGCCCTGCCTGACCGACTCCGGCGGATCGAGGAACCGGATGACGGTCTCGCGCGCGACTTCGTCGAGGCCCATGTAGGCGAGCACGAGCTCGTCGGCCTCGCGTCGCGGCGGCAGCCGCGTCCCGCGCTTGCGCCGCCGCAGGCCGCGGACCTCGCCGATGTCCGCGAAGTCGGCGGCGAAGTGCAGATCGATCGCCAGCTCGATAGGAGCGTGATGGTAGTTGCACACGTACAGCAGCTCATGCAGCCGATCGGCGAGGTAGCGCTTGCGCCGCACATGGACGCTGGCCTGCGGGAGCATACGACCGTCCATGCTCCGGGACTCGAGGTTCGTGAGCTCGATGGTCGCACCGTAGCCGCTCTCGGCGGTGGAGGAGAGGAGCACCGGGAGACGGCCCGCGATCAGCAGCTCGAACCGGCTGAGATAGCGCGTGTCGCGATAGTACATGCCGAGCTCCGAGTTCTCGCCGCCCGGAATCTGACCGAGATCGTTGCTGTAGAGGAACAGGTCGCCTTCCTTTGCGGCCAGGTGCGGCACGCTACCCGCGCTCATGACGTAGCGCTCAGCGTCCATGGTGACGACCGGCTCGCCGGTCGTCAGCGGGTAGTCCTCGCTGTCCTCACCGACGAGCTTGGGATCGGGTTTGGCTGACGACCTGCTCATGGCCTCGCTGTGACTGGATTGGGTCGCGCTCTGCGCCGCGGCGACTCCTGCCGATGGCGGGTTCTTACCCGGTGGCCGCGAGGAACAGGCTCATCAGGGCCGGGCCGTCGGGAACGACGACGCCCGCGGCCTCCGCGGAGCTCTCCGTGTAGTCCCGATGGCCGAGACCGTCCTCGCCGGGGCCGTTGCGCCGCGAAGGTGAAGGGCACCGGCTGGCCGGCGTGCGTGCGCGTGTGCACCAGCGTGTAGTGGTCCGGGAGGACGAGGACGGCCGGCCGCTGAGGGGACGCCAGGATGGGTCCGAGCACCTTGGCGTCGATGCGCTCGATGGCCGTGATCTTCTCGGTGCAGATCGCCCATGTGGCCCGCCTCGTCCGGCGCCTCGACGTGCACCCAGACGAAGTCGTGGCGCTCGAGTGCCGCGACGGCCGCGTGCGCCTTGGCGCGCGTAGTCGGTGGCCAGGTCGCCCGTGGCGCCGGGAACGTCGAGCACCTCGAAGCCGGCGTAGCGGCCGATCCCGCGGATGAGGTCGACGGCGCCGACGACCGCCCCGCTGAGCCCGTACAGCTCCTCGAACGCGGGCATGCTCGGCGCCGTCCCCTCGCCCCAGAACCAGGCGCTGGTCGCGGGACGCACGGCGGCGAGGACCTCGTCGGCCTGCCGCCACAAGGCGGTGAGGGCCTTGCGACGATGGGTCGTCGCCGGCGCCGGCCGCCACTCCGGGGAGGAAAGCCAGCGACCGGCTGGTCGAGGATGTCGTGCGGCGGCGTGCAGGGCACGAGCGCGCCGCCGCGCCAGACCATGAGATTGCGGTAGCTCACGCCGGTGTGGAACTCGAAGGGGCCGCCGCCCAGCGCGGCCTGCAAGGGCCGCGACGCAGCGGCGGCTCTCCTCGGTGCTGATGTACCCGCCGGCGTGGTCCTTCATCACGCCGTCGACGATCGTCACGAAGTTGCAGCGATAGGCGACGTCGTCGGGACCGAGGTCGACCCCGATGTTGGCGGCCTCGAGCGGGCTCCGCCCGCTGTACACGGCCGCCGGGTCGTAGCCGAGCACCGGCCAGATTGGCGACGTCGCTGCCCGGCGGCATGCCCTCGGGCACGGTGCGCACCAGACCCAAGGTGCCGCGGCGCGCCAGCGCGTCCATGTCGGCGTGTGCGCGGCCACGGCCATCGGGCGTGCGCCCGTCGAGCTCGTCCAACGGCTCGTCGGCCATGCCGTCCGGCACGAGCAGCACGCGCTTCGCGTGGCGCCGCTCTCGGCGCTCGATGCCTCGCGTCCTCACTTGAGTCCGCTGAAGAGGTGCATCGGCTGCAGCTCGAAGGCCTCGTACTTCGGCGTGTAGCGCTCCATGTCGTAGAAGCTTCTCCACGTCGACGACCTTCTTGTGATCGATCACCGCGTCGATCGGGACGGAGCCGTAGCGCCCATCGTTCAGCGACACCATGCGCCCTGTCTCGCCGCGCAGCAGCAGGTCGACCGCGAGATTCCCGAAGACCGTCGGCACGATGGAGTCCAGCGCGTCCGGCGGCGCCGCTGCGCACGAAGTAGCCCAGATTCATGGAGATCACCTCGATCCTGCTCTTGGCGTCATGAGCCGGCGCCAGCTCCTTGATCTTGGCGCCCACGTGTTCCCCGATCCCCCGAGCTTGGCGTGACCGTACTGGTCCGTGTCGGTGCCCTTGAAGACCATCTCCCCGCCCTCGGGCATGGCGCCCTCGCTCACCAGACACACCGCGAACTTCTCGGGGTTGTCCCTGCGATCGGCGACCAGCAACCGGGCGAGACGACCTGGGTCGAACTCCCACTCGGGAATGACACAGCGGTTCGCGGCGCCCGCGAGCGTCGGCAGCAGGCCCGTGAAGCCGGCGTAGCGGCCGAAGACCTCGAGCACCGCGACGCGTTCGTGCGACGCCGCCGAGCTGCGGACCTGATGGGCAAGCTCGATCGTGCGCGTGACGCACGTGCTGAAGCCCATGCAGTAGTCGGTGCCGGGCACGTCGTTGTCCATCGTCTTGGGCAGCGCGACCACGGGGAAGCCGCGACGACCGAGCTCCACGGCGTAGCTGAGCGTGTCGTCGCCACCCATCGGCACCAGGTAGTCGATGCCCAGGTACTCGAGATTGGCGAGCACCTCGGCGGTCAGGTCGTTCTTCTCCTCGAGGTACGTCGTCGCGCAGATGCTCCGGCACGTTCTTGAGCGGCACGGCGCTCGGACGCGTCCGCGACGAGTGAAGGAAAGTCCCCCCGACGTGCACGAAGCGGTTGACGAGCTCCTCCGTGAGCGGCAGGTAGCAGTCGCTGTTGTCGGCGCCGTCCTCGCGACGCAGCTCGACGAGACCACCCCAGCCGTGACGGATGCCGACGACGTCGAAGCCCGCGTGCAGGGCGCGCAGCGTGACCGCGCGGATCGCCGGGTTGAGCCCCGGCACGTCGCCGCCGCCCGTGAGGATGCCGATCGTTCCCCTCTTGCCCTTGTCCATGCTCTCCATCCTCAGACTTCACCCTCGACGCGGATCACACTCGGTTCGCCCTTCACGTCGCTCAGAGCCCTCATCCTTCCCAATGCGGCGAAGAACTGCTCTTCGCGGACTGGGTGAAGCACGAGCACGAGTTCGGCCTCGCTGCCCTGACCTTCCTGCACCATCGAGTGGATGCTGACGCCCTCCTCACCGCAGAGGGCGCTCAGCTTGGCCAGCACCCCCGGCTTGTCGTCGACACGGAGGCGCAGGTAGAACCGCGACACCATGTCGGCGTTGGGGAAGAACGCAAGATCCCTGTAGCACATGCAGTTCTGCGAGAAGCTGCCCTTGACGGTGTTGACGACGGAGATGATGTCGCCGATCACGGCAGAGGCGGTCGGTACGCTGCCGGCGCCCGGGCCGAACAGCATGATCTCATCGAAGGTGTCACTCTCGAGGAAGACGGCGTTGTAGGCCCCCGCCACACCGGCCAGCGGGTGGGTGCGAGGCAGGAAGGCCGGGTAGACGCGCACGTTCATGCCACCGCCCACGAGCTTGGCGACTCCGAGCAGCTTGGCGACGAGCCCGAGCCGCTCGCCGTGAGCGATATCCAGCGCCGTGACGTTGGTGATGCCCTCGTACTCGACGTCACCGAGCCGCGTGCGACTGTGGAAGGCGATGGAGCTGAGGATCGCCATCTTGGCGGCCGCGTCCTTGCCGCCCACGTCCTCGGTGGGATCGGCCTCGGCGAAACCCAGACGCTGCGCCTCCCGCAGCGCCTCGTCGTAGTCGGCCCCGGTCGCCGCCATAGAGCTGAGCATGTAGTTGGTCGTGCCGTTGACGATGCCGAACACAGTCTTCACCTCGGCGGCGACGAGCGACTCGCGAAGGACCTTGACGATCGGTACGGCGCCGACCGCGCTGGCCTCGAAGCGCAGATGGGCTCCACCGGCATCAGCGGCTTCGAACAGCTCCGTCCCGTACTGGGCGAGGAGCTGCTTGTTGGCCGTGACCACGTGCTTCCCAGCGGCGAGCGCGCGGCGCTGGAAATCGAGAGCCGCGCCCGTCCCCCCGATGAGCTCGACGACGACGCCGACCTCCGGGTCCTCGAGGATGTCCTCGAAGCGCGTCGTCAAGAGCGCCGGGTCCAGGTCAGGGGCACGGAATCCCGGGTCCTTCTCGAGCACGCGCCTGAGGTAGACGTCCCTGCCGGTGGCCAGGCGTATGTCCCCGGCGTTGGCGGCAAGGAGTCTGCCGACGCCGGATCCGACAGTTCCGTAGCCGAGGAGTCCGATACCTACTCTGTCCACGTGGGTCCTCCGCGTCTCCGGGCGCTCCCGCCGCACGGCGGTCGCGCGGCCTGCCTATGCCTCCGAGTATACGAGAACGACGGCGGGCGGGCGACACGAAGTCCGCGCCAGGAGCGACCGGCTCGGACGGCGCGTCCTCGCGGCCCGCACCGACGGACGGAGGGCGGCACGCCGGGCGAGAGGCCCGGTCTCGCTAGGTGAGTGGCCGCTGCAGGCGTAGCAGGTCGGCCCAGGTCTCGCGCTCGATGATGACCCGAGGATCGCCACCGCCCACGAGGACCACCGCGGGTCGGGGCTGCGCGTTGTAGTTGTTGGCCATAGCGTAGCCGTAGGCGCCCGTGCCGGGCGTCACGAGAACGTCGCCCGGCTCCGGCGTGGCGATGGCCACGTCCCGCACCAGCACATCGCCGGACTCGCAGTGCTTGCCGGCGACGGTCACGACCTCGGTCGCCGGCGCCTCCGCCTTGTTGGCCAGCATCGCCTCGTAGCGCGAGTCGTAGAGCATCGGCCGCAGGTTGTCGCTCATGCCGCCGTCCACGGCGACGTAGGTCCGTACACCCGGGATCACCTTGACCGTGCCCACGGTGTACGCCGTCACCGCCGCCTTGCCGGCGATGCTGCGTCCCGGCTCGACGAAGAGCCGGGGCATGGCCATACCGTGCTGTGCCGCGCCGTCGCGGACCGCGGTCACGCTCATCTCGGCGAACTCGCCGATCGAGCTCGGCATGTCGGCGTTGGTGTAGCGGATGCCGAGGCCACCGCCGATGTTGAAGACGCGGCATTCGAAGCCGAAGTCACGGCGCCAGGCGTCGATGGCGACGAACAGCACTTCGACCTCACGCCGATACGAGTCCAGCTCGAAGATCTGCGAGCCGATGTGCGCGTGCACGCCGACCAGCTCGAGGTGTGCCGCGTCGTGGATTCGTCGCACCGCCTCCTGGGCGCGACCGTCCGAGAGCCCGAGGCCGAACTTGCTGTCCTGCTGCCCGGTCTGCACGAAATCGTGGGTGCTCGGGCGCACGCCCGGCGTCACGCGCACGAGGACCTGCTGCACGCGCCCGCGGGCGCCGGCGGCGCCTTCGAGCCGCGCGATCTCCTCGAACGAATCGACGACGAAGTGTCCGATGCCCGCCTCGAGACCGGCCTCGATCTCGGCCATCGACTTGTTGTTCCCGTGGAAGTAGATGTGCTCGGCCGGGAAGCCGGCAGCTACGGCGGCGGCCAGCTCGCCTCCCGTGGCGACATCGAGCGACAGACCCTCCTGGGCGATGAGCTCGCACATCGCGCGGCAGCTGAACGCCTTGCTCGCATAGACGATCTCGAACGCGTCGGTGAGCGCCCCGAACGTCCCGCGATAGGCACGACACTGGTCGCGCAGCGTCTGCTCGTCATAGATGAAGAGCGGCGTGCCGAACTCGCGAGCGAGGTCGACCACGTCGCAACCGCCGATCTCCAGGTGCCCGGCGGTGTTGTGGACGGCCGTATGCGGATAGATGAGCGTGTGCGTCACGGTGGCAATCCTACCATCCGTCGAACGCGCCACGGCCCGCCGAAGTCGACTCGGCGGCGGGGGCAGCCGCCTCAGTACTCGATGCCGCGACGGGCCTGCACACCCGCATCGTAGTAGTGCTTGAACGGCCGCATCTCGGTGACGAGGTCGGCCGCCGCGATGAGCTCCTCGGGTGCGCGGCGGCCGGTGATCACGAGTTCCACGGCGGACGGGCGTGCAGCGATCAGATCGAGCACGGCGTCGAGCGGCACGAGTTCGAAGAACACGGCAGTGACGAGCTCATCCAGGATCACGACGTCGTGCTCCCCGCCGTGCACCAGAGCGCGAGCCCGCTCGAGGCCCTCCGCCGCTGAGGCCAGATCGTCGTCTGACGCCTCACCCTTGAGCACCCAGTGGTCCAGGCCGCACTGCACCACCGGCACACCCAGCTTGCGAAGGGTCACGATCTCGCCCCACGTCGGATCGGACTTCATGAACTGCAGGACGGCGGGCCTCAGCCCCTGGCCCAGCGCCCGTAGAACGAGACCGAGGGAGGCCGTCGTCTTGCCCTTGCCGTCACCCGTGTAGACCTGAACGAAGCCCTCGCGGTCAGTCACCATGCAAGCCCCCGCTGTCGCCGTGTGCGAGCGAGTATACTGCTTGGATGGAAATCCCCCCTGGAGTAGAGCGCATGGACGACCGCCCGAAGATCGTCGCCTGCGAGGTCCTCCGCAACGAGATCGAGTGCGTCAATCCCGGCCTCGAGATCGAATTCATCGACGGAGCCCTGCACGACTACCCCGACAGACTGCGCGCCGCCCTGCAGGAACGGATCGACGCGACGTCCGGTGAGCGAGAGATCCTCCTGTGCTGTGGGCGCTGCAGCAACGGGACCGTCGGCCTCGAGGCCGGACCGCACCGCCTCGTCGTGCCCGCCGTCGACGACTGCATCTCCCTCCTGCTCGGCTCCCGCCGGCGCTACATCGAGGAGCATCGCGGCTGTCCCGGCACCTACTACTACACCCGCGGCTGGATCGACTACATCGACGACCCGTACAAGGAGTACCTCAAGATCGTGCCCAAGTACGGTGAGGAGAAGGCTGCGCGCGTCGCTCGCATGATCCTCGCCAACTACGCGCGGGTCGCCGTGATCGACACGGGCGTGCTGGAGACCGAGAGGCTGCGCGCCTACGTCGAGACGGTTGGCGCCTTCTACGGGCTGCCCATCGCCTACCTGGAGGGCTCGCTGCGCTTTCTCGACAAGCTGGTCAACGGCCCGCACGACGAGGAGTTCCTCGTCGTGGAGCCGGGCGAGGTGCTCGAAGAGCCTCGCTTCTGGGCGCTGGACTCAGCCTGAGTCCGCGGCGGACTCACCGCCCGAGTCCTCCGGAGACGCCTCCGCATCGGGCGAAGCCGCACTCTCCCTGCTGGAGGACTCCATCGCCTGGACGTAGCCCAGCTGCATCTGCGCGACGGTGGATCGCAGATCCTTGAGCCCTTCCGCGCCCTCTGCCTTCTCGGCCTCCGCAAGAATGGCTCGCAGGAGCTCGATAGCGAGGTGGGCATCGTCGAGATCGCGCAGCTCGCGCGTCTGATCGGTCAGGCCAAGCTTCTGGTAGCCCACGGTGACCAGGCTCACCATCATCTCGTAGGCGAGGTCGACGACGCGCAGGCGTCTGAGCTGGTCGCGGAACTCCTGCTCACGCTCCTCGTCGTTCTGTGGGGCGGGCTCTTGTGTCTCGTCGTTCATCTCTGTTCCTCCTCTTCCGCGGCTGAGCGCGGGGCGAGTGGTGTCGCCCGAGCGTCCGCGACAGTCCCGGCGTACACATCGAGAAGCGTCGCGCCCGCAGTGTGGGCTCTGCATCTGCCGTTGCGCGCCGTTGCCACGGCGCAGCATGTGTTCCACGTCGTCGAGATGGCGTGCCATCCCGAGCCGCTCGGCGTGTGGCGCGGCCAGCTCGACGAGCGCCTGAAGCGCATCGGGCGCGGGGACCTCTTCGCCCCGATCCCAATCCACGAGCTTCCCGTCGAGGCCGTAGCGGATGGCGCGCCAGAGGTTCTCCTCGATGTACCGCGTGGGCTGAGCCACCGGGCGGCGGCCCTCGTCGTAGCGCTGCGCGAGATGCGCGATGAGACCCAGCGTCAGCGCCGAGATGGCGAGGCTCTGCCACGCCTCGGTCTGCGCGTCGCAGATACGCACCTCGACCGTGCCGAAGCGATGGTGCGGGCGCACCGCCCACCAGACCTGAGTGAACTCCTGGATGCAGTTCGTGTCGACGAGCTGCTCGTAGAAGCGTCGATGCTCCGCCCAGGTGCCGAAAGCGTCGGGAATGCCGCAGCGGGGGAACATCCGCATGAAGGTCTGCGTGCGGGCCGAGTGCAACTGCGTCCAGACATCCTCGATGAAGGGTGAGTTCGCGGAGAGCGCGAGCAGGTGCGGAAGATAGGAGCGCAGCGCGTCGCAGACGGCCACCGCCCTGTCGAGCCCGCGCACGCCGACATGCGTATGCGCGGCCCAGGTGTTGTTACGCCAGGCGACGTATTTGAGTCGCTCCTCCACGAGGCGATAGTGGGGCGTATCGATGATCTCCTGCTCTTTCCAGCCGGAGAACGGATGGGTACCGGTGGCCCCGAGCGCGAAGCCTTGGGCTTCCGCCAGCTCGAGGAGCTCGGCGCGGTTCAGCAGCAGTTCGCGGGAGGCCTGGGCGAAGTGGGGAGAGCGCGGCGTGGAAACTTCGACCTCCGAGCGCAGCAGCTCTCCCGCGATCCGCCCGCTCAGCCGCGGTCCGGCGCTATCGCGAAGCGTCTCGAAACCGGGCGTCAGCGCGAGCGTCGAGGGGTCCAGGATCTGGAACTCCTCCTCGAGCCCCAGATCGAAGTCGGACGCCTGCTCGAAGCGCGCCTCGACCTCGTCGAAGTAGGCCGCATGGCGATCGCTCATGACAAACGGCTCCTTCGAAGCAGAGGGGACCTCGTGGACCGGCCGGCGGTGGGCGCCGACCGCCGCGATCGCCGGCGATCAGCCTGCCCCATTGCCGTGCCTTGGGCGATGACGCGCTTCAGGCGACCCCGAGGATCTTCTTCGCCGTCGAGACCGCCTCGATAGCATCCTCGGCATAGCCGTCGGCGCCGATCTCGTCGGCCCAGGCGCGCGTCGTCGGCGCGCCGCCGATCATGACCTTCACGCCGTCCCTCAGGCCGGCGGCTTCGAGAGCCTCGATCGTCTTCTGCTGGTTGGGCATCGTCGTCGTCAGGAGCGCCGACAGCAGCAGGAGATCGGCGTTGGTCTCGCGCACCGTGTCGATGAAGCTCTCGACAGGTACGTCGCAGCCAACGTCCGTGACGGTGAATCCGGCGGCGGAGAGCATCGAGCACACGATGGTCTTGCCGATCTCGTGGATGTCGCCGGCCACGGTGCCGGCGACGGCGACACCAAGAGTGCGACGGCCTTCCTTGGTCTTGTCTAGTTCCGGCTGCAGGACCGCCACCGCGGCCTTCATGGCTTCCGCCCCCTGGACCAGCTCAGGCAGGAAGAACTCGCCTCTGCCGAAGAGATCGCCGACCTCTTCGATGCCCTTGACGAACCCCTGATCGAGCATGTCGACGGGAGCCAGACCAGCGTCGAGACCCTGCTGCGCCAGCGCGGCCGCCTCTTCGGGCTCGCCCTCCAGAACGGTCTGCTTCATCTGCTCGTAGAGATCATCTGACACTGCAGCCTCCTCGCAACGACAGCGTCCGCGATCCCGCAAACGCTCTGCTCTCTCCGCCGGCACGGCAGCATCCGGGCGGAAGCCCTGGGGCGCACGAGGGCCCGGCCGCCGAGGTACGTGCCAAGAGGCTACAGAACGACTGCGGCGGCGGCAAGCGCCGCGGCGCCCCCGAGCCCGCCGCGGCACGGTGGGGTTGCGCGCTGCGCAACAAGGCGTAGAGTTGCACGCGGCACGGGGCCGATACCCGGAAAGGAGCCCTCGTGAGACTCAGCCTTGTTCCCAAGGAGCAGGACTATTTTCGGCTGTTCTCGGACTTGGCCGCCAATCTCGATGCGGCGGCCCAGCTGCTCGTCGAGTTCATGAACGGCGGCGACCAAGAGTCCCTCGCCGCCTCCATCCTCGAACACGAACACGTGGGCGACAAGATCGTGCACGACATAGTGAAGCGGCTCAGCAAGTCGTTCATCACGCCCATCGATCGCGAAGACATCTACGCGCTCGTCGCGACCGTGGACGACGTGCTCGACGACATCGAGGCAGCCGCCAACGCGATGGTCCTCTACCGGGCGGGAGAGCCCACACCCCAAGCCAAGGCCCAGGCCGACGTGATCGGCAAGGCCACCGCCGTCTTGCGCATTTGCATGGACAGCCTCGCCAAGCCGAAGGGTCTGGACGAACACATCATCGCCGTGAACAGCCTCGAGAACGACGGCGACCGCATCATCCGCGAGGCGACCGCTCGCCTCTTCGACGGACACATGGACCCCATTGAAGTGATCAAGTGGAAGGACATCTACGAGCTGCTCGAGGCTGCGATCGACGAATGCGAACACGTGGCCAACGTGATCGAGAGCATCGTGCTCAAGCACAAATAACGCGATAGCGACGCGTGTTCCTTCTGGTCATCATCGTGTTCGCCGCCCTGCTGTTCGACTACACGAACGGCTTCCATGACACCGCCAATGCCATCGCCACGTCCGTCTCCACCCGCGCCCTCTCCCCGCGGACGGCGGTCATCATGGCGGCCGTGCTCAACCTCGTCGGCGCGCTGCTCTACACCGGCGTCGCCAAGACGGTGGGGGAAGGCCTGGTCGAGACCGACCTCGTGACGTTGCCCCTGGTGCTGGCGGCCCTGATCGGGGCGATCGTCTGGAACTTCGCCACGTGGCGCTACGGCATTCCTTCGAGCTCGTCACACGCGCTCGTCGGAGGCCTGGTCGGCGCGATGCTCGCCGCGGCGGGCGTGTCCGGCGTTCTCTGGGACGGCGTCGTGACCAAGGTCATCCTGCCCATGTTCATCTCACCCCTGCTGGGCCTCGTCTTCGCCTGGTTCCTCATGGTCGGACTCACGTGGCTCGTGCACAGGTGGCCACCGTCGCCCGTGAACCGCTGGTTCCGTGTCCTTCAACCCATATCGGCGGGCTTCATGGCCTTCTCCCACGGAAGCAACGACGCCCAGAAGACCATGGGCATCATCACGCTGGCGTTGTTCGCCAGCGGCGAGATCACCGTGTTCGAGATCCCCCTGTGGGTGAAGATCGCCTGCGCCGTGACCATGGCTGTCGGTACGTACTCCGGAGGGTGGCGCATCATCCACACGCTGGGGTCCAAGGTGATCAAGCTCGATCCCATCCACGGCTTCGCCGCCGAGACGAGCGCCGCCACAGTCATCCAGCTGGCGACGCACTTCGGCATCCCAGTGTCCACGACGCACACCATCACCTCGTCGATCCTGGGCGTTGGATCGACGCAGCGTCTCTCAGCCGTACGCTGGGGTGTCGCCGGCAACATCGTCACGGCCTGGTTCCTGACCCTGCCCGCCGCGGGCCTCATCGCCGCCGTCGCCTACCTCCTGCTGAATCTGGTCTTCTGACCCGGCGCCACGTGAGCGCGCTTCACTTCGTCTGACCGAGTGCGTAGAATGGGAATCTGAGTGAGCGTCTCCGCCGGAGACGGCAGCCCAATCACTGCAACTCCGGCGGCCCTGCGCGGCGACTGCCCAAGGAGCGCCATGAAGATCCGCCTGATCGAGCCCGAACCCCCCGGTATGCATGTGTACGCCAAGGTCCTGCTCCCCCGCCTTGGCCTGCCCATCATCGGCGCGACCCTCAAGAGCCACGGGCACGACGTGCTCATCTACAGCCCCCAGATGGCACCCATCGACCGGGACGACCTGCACGGCGCCGACCTCGTCGGCATCTCCAGCACCACATCGACGACCACCGCGGCCTACGAGATCGCCGACGACCTGCGCGCCCGCGGCATCCCCGTCATCCTGGGCGGCTCCCACGTCACCTTCATGGCCGACGAGGCGCTCGAGCACGGCGACTACGTGGCGCGTGGCGAGGGCGGCGAGCAGACCATGCTCGAGCTCATCGAGGCGCTCCAGGGCGAGCGCCAGTTCGAGGACGTGGCCGGCCTCTCCTTCCTGCGCGCGGGCGTCGCCGTGCACAACAAGCTGCGCGAGCCCTGCGCCGACCTCGACACGCTGCCGTTTCCGGACCTGGACCTCATCGTCGGCCATGAGAAGCTTGGGACCATGCCCATCATGACCAGCTGGGGCTGCCCCTTCGCCTGCAACTTCTGCTCGGTGACGGCGATGTTCGGGCGCAAGTACCGCTTCCGCAGCGCCGAGAGCGTGATCGCCGAGATCAAGGAGAAGCGCCCCAAGCGCATCTTCTTCTACGACGACAACTTCGCCGCCAACAAGCGCCGCCTCAAGCGACTCCTGCAGATGATGATCGACGAGGGTCTCGCAGTCCCGTGGACTGCCCAGGTACGCACCGACGTCGCCCGCGACCCCGAGCTGCTCGATCTCATGCGACGCTCCGGCTGTGAGGTGGTCTACCTCGGCCTCGAGTCGGTCAGCCAAGCCACCCTGGACCACTTCGAGAAGTCGCAGACGGTCGAGGACATCAAACGCTCCATCGAGATGCTGCACGAGCACGGCATCCTCGCCCACGGCATGTTCGTGCTCGGCGCTGACACAGACACCGTACAGACCGTGCGCGACACCGTCACCTTCGCCCTCAAGAACCACATCGACACCGTGATGCTCAACATCCTCACCCCTCTGCCCGGGACGCCCCAGTTCAACGACCTCGACGCGGCCGGCAGGATCTTTGACAAGCGCTGGCATCTCTACGACGCTCACCACGTCGTCTTCAGGCCCCTGCTCATGACGCCGTACGAGCTCCAGATCGAGAACATCCGCGGCTACATGCGTTTCTACTCCTTGCGCGCGTGGCTGCGCTGTGTGTTCGTCGTCAGGTCGGCCCAGCGAGCGCTCTTTCACTGGTGGGGCATGCACATCATCCGCAACTGGCGCAGAGACGAAGCCAACAAGGCCTTCCTGAAGACGCTCCGGCAGATGCGGCCCCCCTCCACCAGCACGAGGCACGCGAAGGGTGCGACGACTGCCCGCTGATCCGATCGAGAGCCGTCGCAGTCTCTCCCCGCCAGGATGACAGTGTCGCGCCGGCGTACCGTGTTGCCACGGCGGACGACCGGTGATAGTCTGGCCTACTTGAGGTCCAGAGGCTCTGTTTCGGGCCACCTCAGCAAGGGCGCGACGGCGTGCACGCGACGCGCCCGGAAGGAGGCGATTCAGTGAACGGCAGGCGGCGACTCGTCACTCTCTCCGTGTTACTAGCCACCCTCGTCTTCACTTTCGCTCTAGCTCCCCAAGCCCTCGCCTCACCCATGTCCCAGAAGAAGGCCCGGCTGGCCGAGCTCCAAGCCAAACTCCAGACCGTCTACCACAAGGCCGACGTGGCCGTGGAGAAGTACAACCAGGCGACCAGCCAGCTCGCGACGGTGCGCCAGCAGATCCGACAGAACACACACCACCTCAAGGTCGCCGAGTACAACCTCGCGGTCGCCAACAACCAGCTCAAGGCGCGCGCCGAGAGCATCTACAAGACGCGCGATGTGGGCCTGGTCGATGTGGTGTTCGCTGCCAACACTTTCGACGATCTCGTGGTCCAGCTCGACCTGATGGAGCGCCTCGGCAACAGCGACGTGGACACCGTACGGGCCATCGCCGCCTACGAGGCAGACATCAAAGACAGGCGCGTCAAGCTGCAGGCCGACAAGAAGGCGTCGGCGGAACTCGTCAAGGAGCGAGCTGCCCAGAAGAACGAGATGCTCTCGGTGCAGAACGAACTCGAGTCGATGACGGCCGGCGTGAAGGCCGACATCCGGCGCCTGCAGCAGCAGCAGGCGGCAGCCGCCAGAGCCGCCGCGCAGAGGGCGGCGCAAGCGCAGAGCGCCCTCGCCGGCGGCGGGTCGGGCAGCGCGCCTGTCGTCGATCCCGGCGGATCCGGCAGGTCCGGCGTGGTCGCCATCGCTCAGCGGTACCTCGGCGTCCCGTACGTGTACGGCGGCGCAAGCCCAAGCGGCTTCGACTGCTCCGGCCTCACGATGTACGCCTACGCGCAGATCGGCATCGGCCTGGCGCATGGAGCGACGCTGCAACAGCGCGCCAGCACCCCTGTCCCGATCAGCGCCCTTCAGCCGGGTGACCTCGTCTTCTTCGGCAGCGCCAGCTTCAGCAGCCACGTCGGCATCTACGTCGGTGGCAGCTCGATGATCCATGCTCCGCACACCGGCGCGGTCGTGAGCTACGGATCCATGAGCCACGCCTGGATCGGCGGCCGTTTCTAGACTCACCGGGCCTTCCGGCTGGATCGCACGTGAGCTCAGGAGACCGCCACGAGGCACGCTCTCCCGCGACCGCGATAGCACGCCGTCGGTGATTTGCGCGAGCCACTCGATCGCCGCAAGGTAAGCTTTTCGCGCTTCCTGCCGAAGTAAGAGCGAAGAGAGGGACCACTACCTACGAGGCCGCCCCGTGAAACCTATCGACGAACTGCTCACGACGCTGCAAGCGCGAAACGCGTCGGACCTCCACATCAAGGCCGGCAGTCCCCCGGTCTTGCGCATCGACGGAGAGCTCGTGCTCACCGATGAGGCCTCGCTCACTCCCGAGGACACGAAGGACATCGCGGCGTCGATCATGACCGACAAGCAGATCCGCCGCTTCAGCGAGCACAACGAGATCGACTTCGCCTACTCAGCTCCCTCCAAGACAAGACTGCGCGTCAACGTCTTCCGCCAGAGAGGCAGCATCAGTGTCGCCATGCGCCAGGTCGCCACGCAGGTCCCCTCGTTCGAGGAACTGCACCTGCCGGACATCATCAAACGCCTCGCCGTAGAACCTCGCGGCCTCGTCCTCGTCACCGGAACGACGGGGTCGGGCAAGTCGACGACCCTGGCGGCCATGATCGACCACATCAACAGCACCATCCGCCGCCATATCGTCACCATAGAGGACCCCATCGAGGTCCTCCACAAGGACGAGAAGTCGATCATCAACCAGCGTGAGGTCGGCCTCGACACTGACTCCTACAGCTCGGCGCTGAAGTACGTGCTGCGCCAGGATCCCGACGACATCCTTATCGGAGAGATGCGTGACCTGGAGACCGTCTCGACTGCCCTGACCGCCGCCCAAACGGGCCACTTCGTCATGAGCACCCTGCACACCATCGACGCTACCGAGACGATCAACCGCATCATCGACTTCTTCCCCCTGCACCAGCAGAAGCAGGTCCGCATCATGCTGGCCGGCACCCTGAAGGGGATCATATCGCAGCGCCTCCTGCCAAGAGCCGGCGGCAGCGGGCGCATCCCGGCGATCGAGATCCTGATCGCGACGAACCGCATCCGCGACTTCATCCTCGACCCCACCCAGTCGCACCTGATCACCGATGCGATCAAGGAAGGCGACTTCTACGGGATGCAGACCTTCGACCAGGCGCTACTCAAGCTCTATGAGGAGGGCCTCATCACCCTCAGCGACGCCAGCAGCGTTGCCGCCAACCCGCACGATTTCAAGCTCCTCGTGCAGTCGCAGGGCCACGACGTCAGCCTGATGACCTTCTAGCTGCCGAGAGGCCCTAGCTGAGGACTCTGCGGGCCTCGACATGCAGGTCGACCTTGCGCTTGATCCGCTGCAGGGCGTTGTCGACCGTCTTGCAGTCGCAGCCCAGACGCCCCGCGATGCGCTCGTAGCTGAGGCCCTGGAGGTACAGGCGCAAGACACGGCCCTCGAGGTCGGAGAGCGTATCGGTGAGACACCCGGTAAGGCTCTCGACCTCTTCCGAGCTGATGACCTGATTGACGGGATCGTGCGCGCTCGGACCGGGGAGCACGTCGGCCAGCGAACAGTCACCATCATCCGATGCGTCGTTCGGCGACTGACTGAACGACAGATAGCCGTTGAGCGGTACGTGCTTCTGACGCGTCGCCGTCTTGATAGCCGTGATGATCTGCCGCGTGATGCAGAGCTCCGCGAAACTCCGGAACGATGCCAGACGATCGTCTCGATAGTCGCGCACCGCCTTGTACAGACCCAGCATCCCCTCCTGGATCAGATCCTCGGCGTCGCCCCCGGCCAGAAAGTACGAGCTCGCCTTGAGACGGACGAACTGATGGTAGCGAAGCATCAGGGCATCAAGCGCCCCGACGTTTCCCCGCCGATATGCTTGAACCAAAGCGTAATCCGCACTCTCAACAAAAGGTTGAAGGTGTCTCGCTGCCCCTGCACCGCGTCTGCGGTCGGCCTGCCGCATCATGATCACTCCCACGTTGGCTCCAGTCCCCCCTGCAAAAACGCCCATAAGGCGCCGACACCGCGACTAGCGCTTCCTCTTTCGCAGCGCCTCCAGCTTGCGCAAAGTCTCAACGTCTACTTTATCCTCAAGCCGTGAGGGGATTCTACTGACTTCCGCGGAAGAATCAAGGGCTTTGGCCAATCCATCGAGCTGGGCGCCCAGCTCACGCGGCGTCATGCGGCTGACGCCGGCTCGCGCGGCCGTACGCTGCACCTCCTGATCTGCGGAGACCACAGTGACGCGCACGTCCGCCGGTTGATCCGCGATCCGCCTGGCGATGAGCGTGTCGGCCGTGAAGCGACCGGCGGCGAAGCACACTTCGACGAGCGCATCCCTCGCTGACCGCGTGGTGCTCTGGCGAGCCGCGCCCATCGAACACGAGCACTGCCCTGGCGCCCTCCTGAGCCACAAGACTCGTCAAGCGCTCGGCGAGCCATTCGCGACGGGCAAAGAGATCTTCCTTGCTCGCGCCTGGGAAGAGGGCGTGCAGCACGTTGTAGCCGTCCACGATGAGAAGATCGCCGGAACTCAAGGAGCCGATCCTCCCGGAGGTGCGCAAGAGCCGTGTTCGGCCCGCTGACGCTGCCCCTCGAAGAGGAAGAGAGCAGCCGCCACACTCACGTTCAGGCTCTCGACCGGAGGCGCCATGGGGATCCCGGCAAGAGCATCGCAGGTGCGGGCCACGAGTGGACGAAGACCATGGCCTTCCGCGCCGAACACGAGCACGACACGCCCCGTGAGATCGATTTGCGAGTAGGTCAGGGCCGCACGACCTGCGGCCCCGTAGACCCACGCGCCCTCCGCCTTCGCGCGCTTCAGAAAGCTCACGACGTTCGTCACCTGGACGACGGGCAGGTGCTCGATGACCCCCGCCGAGGCCTTGACAGCGACCGGAGTCACCGAAGCCGACCTGTGCCGGGGAAGTACGAGGCCGCCGGCTCCGGCAGCCGCCGCGCTGCGCGCTACGGCGCCGACGTTGCGGGGGTCGCTCACTTCGTCCAGTACGACGACGACGTCGGCGCGCGCGACCTCGTCTGCCGAGGCGTAGCGAAAGGCGTCGACCTGGAGCGCGGCCCCCTGGTGGTCGCGACTCCCGGTGAGCTCGTCGAGATCGTGTGCGGCGACGACGTCGACCGGCAGACTGCGCGGTACCGCATCGCCCAGTGCTTTCAGGGCGGATGTGGTCGCGGCGAGCCTGTGGGCTCGCCGTCGGGCGCCACTCGAAAGCGCCAGCTGGACCACGTTGCGCCCGTAGATCCAGTCCACGCCCTAAGCGACTCCTGCGAGCCGCAGCGCGTCGCGGCGACGCTCGGGAACATCGTGGATCACGTCTTCCTCACTACCTGGGTTCCCTGTGGCGTATCACGCACCTCGAAACCCGCCGCCTGGATCTCGTCGCGGATCCGATCGGCATCGTCCCACCGCTTCTCACTGCGATAGTGATCGCGCAACACACACGCATACGAGGCGTCTGCAAGACCCAGCCTCTGTGCATACACGATCGCAACTTCATCCCAGCGCCCCTCTATGGCGAGGCCGACGGCCGACGGTGCGGGATTCTCGCCCGTGGATCTGCCGGGGGACTCGTCTCTCGGGACTGCCCCTGCTCCTGCAAGCACTCCTGCGGCGGACCCCACCTCGATGAGCAGAACGGCGAGGGAGTCCACGAGCACTTCCCGGACGGCCGCCAGCGCATCCACGTCGAGGGGTGTGGCTCCACGATCGACGTCTGCGAAATGGCGATACGTGTCGCTGACCAGGCTGAAGAGCTCGCCGATCGCCGCGGCCGTGTTGAGATCGTCGTCCATGTGCTCGGCGAACGACGTGCGGGCGCGCTCCACTCTGGCGCGCAGTTCTGGAGAGGGACCCCGCTGCGCAGCGCGATCCGCACGCTCGATGCGGAACTGGAGGTCGTCGAGGGCGCTGCCCAGGCGAGCGTGCGCGACGCGCGCCTCCTCCAGCTTCTCGACCGAGAACTCGAGAGGGCTGCGATAGTGGGTCGTCAGGAAGTACATGATCAGCACGCCCGGGGCGTACTGATCGAGCACCTCCCGCAGCAGGAAGATGTTGCCGACGCTCTTCGCCATTTTCGATCCGTCACTGCGTATCATCCCGTTGTGCATCCACACCCTGGCGAAGGGCAGACCGGCCGCCTCGCTCTGGGCGATCTCGTTCTCGTGGTGGGGAAAGATGAGGTCGCGACCGCCGCCATGGATGTCGAAGCCCGCGTCGAGGTAGCGCAGGCCCATGGCGGAGCACTCGATGTGCCATCCGGGACGACCCTGGCCCCACGGGCTCTCCCACGACGGTTCACCCGGCTTGGCGGCCTTCCAGAGTGCGAAGTCGAGGGCGTCTTCCTTGCCAGGTTCGCGCATCACGCGCACGCTCTCCTCGAGATCGTCTACGCGCTGCCCGCTGAGCTTGCCATACTCCAGGTACGTGCGGACCCTGAAGTAGACGCTCCCCTCTGCGGCGTACGCATGGCCCTGCGAGACAAGCTGGCACACGAGATCTATGATCTCGGGGACGGTCTCTGTCGCCCGCGGCTCCACGTCGGGACGCGAGATACCGAGACGATCGGTGTCGGCGACGTACGCCTCGGTGTACTCGGCGGCGATCTCGACGGCGGAACGCCCCTCGGCCTTCGCCTTGGCGATGATCTTGTCGTCGACGTCGGTGATGTTCGTGACGAGAGTGACGTCGTAGCCGCGGCGGCAGAACCAGGAACGCAGCACCGCGAAGACCACGTAGGGACGAGCGTTGCCCACATGGATGAGGTTGTAGACCGTGGGGCCGCAGCAGTAGATGCCTACTCTGCCCGCGTCGCGGGGCTCGAAGACCTCCTTCTGCTGGGTGAGGGAGTTGAACAGGCGGATCACGAGCCACCTCCGGGCGCCGTCGCGACCCCCTCGGCACGCCCCTCGTCGCCGAGAGCGCCGTCGAGGCGGGTCAGCGCCTCATCGCGAGCCAGTGCGGCGAGCACGAAGGGCAGCTCCGGGCCATGCTCGGACCCAGTGAGAGCGATGCGCAGAGGCATGAGGAGCTGCCGGGCGCCGCTGCCGTGCTCCTTGCCCCAGGCACGGTAGGCGCCAAGAAGGGCACGGGCCGCCACCGGCGAGAGCCAAGTCGCCGCGGCGGCCCGCAGCGCCCGAAAGGCAGAGAGGGCGGCGGCCGCCGAGCGGACCTCGGCCTCGAGTTCTGCCGACAGAATCGGCCGCTCGAGGACGCCCGCCGCAAGACCCGGCGCCTCACCGTAGGCGACGAGCGACGGCTGAAAGGCGGCCGCAAGAGCCGCCGCCGCTTCCGGCGATGTCCCGGCCGGCAGCCGCTGCGCGAACAAGCGCTCGTGGACCGGCGGCGCGAGCGCCATAACGTGCTCGTGCGCCAGCCAGTCGAGCTTCGCCTGATCGAACACCGGAGCACTCAGCGAGAGCTTGCCGAGCTCGAACTCGGCGATCAGTTGCTCCGCAGTGAGCACTTCGTCCTCCCCGTGCGACCAGCTCAGAAGGGCCAGGTAGTTGACCACTGCCGAGGCCAGGTAGCCCAGGTCGCGGAACTCACCGACAGACGTCGCGCCGTGCCGCTTGGAGAGCTTGCCGCCATCTGGCCCCAGCACCAACGAATGGTGCGCGAAGCGAGGTGCGGCGGCGCCGAGCGCCGCGAACAGCATGAGCTGACGTGCCGTGTTGGTCAGGTGATCGTCGCCACGGATGACATGTGTGATTGCCATGTCTCGATCGTCGACCACGGAAGCGAAGTTGTAGCTGGCGACCCCGTCCGAACGCACGATGATGAAATCGCCGATCGCGTCGCTGCCCACTACGACCGGCCCCCGCAGGGCGTCGTCGATGATGACATCGCCGGGCGGCACTGCGAAGCGTACCGCCGCCTGCTCCCCACCGGCCAGGCGCTCCTGCACCGCCTCGGACGGGAGCCCCAGGCAATGGCGATCGTAGCGCGACGGGCGACCCTCCGCGAGCGCCGTCGCGCGCAGACCCTCGAGACGCTCCTCCGGACAGAAGCAGTGATAGGCGCTGCCGGTCGCAACGAGTCCTGCGGCTGCGCGACGATACCCCTCAAGCCGCTCGCTCTGGCGGTAGGGACCGAGCGGCCCGCCGACGTCCGGCCCTTCGTCCCACTGCACGCCCAGCCAGCGCAGATCGGCGAGGATCGAGTCCTCGTGGCGATCCTCGGAGCGCGCCATGTCGGTGTCGTCGATGCGCAAGACGAGGGCCCCGGCATTGTGCCGCGCGTAGAGCCAGTTGAACAGCGCCGTGCGGGCGGAGCCGATATGCAGCGTCCCCGTGGGACTGGGGGCAAAGCGCACCCTGACCATCGACTCCGGCTTGATACCTGCTCCTAGGACCTTCGATTCCCCTGCAAACCCGCGCGTAGTCTAGCACTGCGCGCGACATGCGGCAGTCCCCTCGCTGGCGCCTCGCCGGTCCTCAGGTCTTCTTGATCCCCAGAGACGTCGCCGTGAACAGCGGGTCGAAAGCAAGCCCCTGGGCCTCGATCTGTTCGCGGCCGCCCTCCTCGCGATCCACCACGCACAGCAGCACCGGTACTTCGAGCCCTGCCTCGCGGAGCCGTTGCGCCGCCGCGATGGCGGCACCGCCGGAGGTCACGACGTCCTCGATAATCAC
The DNA here is from genome assembly GCA_963717285.1 of uncultured Thermoleophilia bacterium. Classification (GTDB taxonomy): domain Bacteria; phylum Actinomycetota; class Thermoleophilia; order UBA2241; family UBA2241; genus CAIXSE01. Next base: position 155,502 of record CAVQVW010000006.1, on the reverse strand, counting down.
GACGCGCTGGCCGGCCTCGGCATGCCCCTCCAGGGACTTGCTCGTGCCGTACCCCTTCTCGCCCTTGCGCACGATCACGAACGGCTTCTCGCAAGCGAGCGAGACCGCTGTGACGATGGCGACGGCCCCGAGCTCTGGGCCGGCGAGCAGATCGAAGGGCTCGTATCCGGGGAGCTTCTCGGCCAGCCCGTCAGCGATGTCACGCAGCAGTGCGGGCTGCGTCGAGAACAGGTACTTGTCCAGATAGAACTTGCTGTGACGCCCGGAGCGAAGGACGAAGTCGCCCTCCAGGAAGCTGGCGTCGAGGAGACGCTGGCCGAGATCGCTCACTGAGCCCCCTTCGGTCGATAGCCGCACATCGGACGAGAGCCTATCAGGTGCCGCCGATGGCCATTCCCTCGATGACCACAGAGGGCGTGCGGATGCTGCCCCCAGGGACCCATCGCGCATCGTCGCCGAAGGCGCGGATGCTGCGCAGCATGTCCAGCATGTCGCCGGCCAGCGTCACCTCACGGATCGGCGTCGTGAGGCGCCCGCCTTCTATGAGGATCCCGCTGATGCCGACCGAGAACTGACCCGAGATCGGATTGGCGCCGGAGTGCACACCCACGGCATTGGTCACGAAGACGCCCTTGTCCATGCCGGCGACGATGTCCTGGACGGACGTGACCGGCCCCCCGACGACGAGATTCGTCGGGTGCACGCCGGGCAGGCCCGCGTAGGAGCCGCGCAGGCCATTGCCGGTCGACCCCCGGCCGGCCTTGCGGCCCGTATAGGTGTCGTAGAGGAAGCCCTGCAGCACACCGCCACTGATCAGCGGCGTGCGCCGGCACGGCGTCCCCTCGCCATCGAACGGCGCACTATCGAGGCCGTCCGCAAGCGTCCCGTCGTCGTGCAGCTCGAGAAGCTCGCCGGCGACGAGCTGCCCCTCGCGCCCGGCGAAGAGGGAGCGACCCTTCTGCACGGCATCCGCGGTGAGCGCAGAGCTCAGCACGCCGAAGAAGGCAGCCGCGACGAACGGGTCGAGCACCACGGGCAGCTTCATCGACGCGCACTTGCGGCCGCCGAGCAACCGGCAGGCCCTCGCCGCGGCCTCACGGCCACAGGCCGCGGGATCCAGGTCCTCGAGCGCTCGCCCGAGCGAATACGAGAGACCCGTCTCGACCTGACCATTCTGCTCGGCGAGCACGTAGACGAAGGCGTAGCATTGGTTCGAGCGATAGCTCCCGCGCACTCCCGCGGAGTTGGCGATGAAGACCTCGGCGTCGCCGTCCGCGTAGACGGTGTCTTCGACCGTTTTGACACGCGGGTCGGCGCTGAGCGCCGCAGCCTCGGCGGCGAGCGCGATCCCGATGCGCTGCTCGTCGGTCGCCGCCAGAAGACGGTCGTCGAAGGGGTGAACGTCGGCGGGCTCGCCGTTCGGGACCGGCAGCTTGGCGAACTCGTCCGGATCGCTGACCGCGGCGTGATCGATGGCGCGGCGCACGACCTCGTCGAGGCCGGCCTCGCTGAGGTCCGACGTGTAGGCGTACCCGACGGCTCCGTCCCTGAAGACCCGCACCCCGAGGCCGCGACGCTGGGCAGCCGTGAGCTGCTCGACCTCCCGCTGGTACACCTTGATCCGCCGCGAAGTCGCAGTCTCCGCGTACACCTCCACGTCGCGTGCTCCGGCGGCTGTGGCGCGTGCGAGCACGGCGTCGACGACAGGAAACATCAGGCGGTCCCCCCAACGGTCATCTCGCTGATACGCAGCGTCGCCTGACCGGTACCGACCGGGACGCCCTGGCCATCCTTGCCGCAGGTGCCGGTCTTGACATCGAAGTCACCGGCGATCATGTCGATCTTGAGAAGGATGTCGATGCCGTTGCCGACCAGCGTCGCACCGCGCAGGGGCGTCGCGAGTCTGCCGCCCTCGATGAGATAGCCCTCGGCGACACCGAACACGAAGTTGCCGCTGGCGGGCTCCACCTGTCCGCCGGACAGGCTCTTGGCGTAGAAGCCGTGCGGCGTCGCGGCGATCACATCCTGCGGCGACGCGTCGCCCGGCCCGATGTACGTGGTCGTCATGCGCGGAATGGGGACGTGTCGGAACGACTGCCGACGCCCATTGCCGGTCGGCAGCGCTCCCATCTGGCGGGCGCGCAGCCGGTCGTACAGGTAGCCGGTGAGGCGACCGTCCTCGATCAAGAGGGTCTTCTGCGACGGCACGCCCTCGTCGTCGAACGCCTGAGAACCCCAGCCGTTCGCAAGCGTTCCGTCGTCCCAGGCACTGACGATCGGCGCCGCCACTGCCTCGCCGAGCATGCCGCCGTACACACTGGCGCCCTTCGCCACCGCATCGGCCTCGAGGCCGTGGCCGCAGGCCTCGTGGAACAGGGTCCCACCGAATCCGTTGCCGAGTACGACTGGCATGGCGCCGACCGGCGACGGCCGTGAATCGAGCATCGTCCGCGCCTGCTCGGCAGCGGCTGTGGCGACACTTCGGGCGGCTGCCTCGTCCACCAGCTCGAACCCGGCGCTGCCGCCCAGCGTTTCGAAACCAGTCTGGATGACTTCGTCGCGTCGCGCGACGACCTGCGCGGAGAACCGGACGTGCGTGCGGTCATCGTGGACGAGATCGCCGAGTGAGTTCGCGATGAGTACGCGCCGACGTGTGTCGGCATAGCCGATCGTCACCTGGACGACCTCGGCGCCTGCGGACCGGGCGGCATCGTCACCGGTCCGAAGGAGTTCGGCCTTGCGCGCGACGGCGATCGTCTCCGGAGGCAGCTTCACCGGATGCTTCTCCGGCGCGCTGCGCACATCGCCCAGCGCGACGACGGGCGGCCCGGCCACACCCCCGGACATCGCCGCCGCGACCGCGTCGGCGGCTGCGAACAGCGCCGCCTCGTCCACCTCGTCACTGTACGCGTAGTAGGTGCGCTCTCCCGACAGCAGCCGTACTGCAGCTCCCGACTCGCGGCCGCCGCTCGTCTGCTCGATGCGGCCGTCCTCGAGGCGCAGACCCAATCCTTCGCGGTCCTCGACGTACACCTCCGCGAAGTCGCCACCTCGGCGGAGGGCACGCGCCATGGTCTGCTGCAGCAGGCCGGGATCCATCGTGTTCACATCCATTCGCTACTCCACCGCCCGCGACTCCTGGTCGGCGGGCGTCTCCTCGACGGCGAAGCTGCAGAGCAGCTCGCAGTGGTCGTCGCCACAGCTGATGCTGCAGGCGCTCGGCATGAAGCGAAGATAGCCGATCCCGGCGGTCACGATCTCCAGCAGGCCCTCGAGGAACGCGCGGTGCATGGCACAGACCAGGTCGTCCTCAGCGCTCAGGACCTCTCCAAAGGCGCAGTTGTGCATCGTCACCCTGAGCTCGTCACCCTGCCATGCGACCTCGGGAAGCAGACCTTGGTCGTCTGCGACGCGGCGCACGATCTCGACGGCGTCCGCCTCGTTCGTGGGTGCGCGGACTTCACCGGCCAAGGCGCGCCGGCCCTCCGCGAGGCCCTCCGCGCGGCAGACGCGCAGCGCATCATCGCGCGACCCGCCCGCGGCCAGAGCCTCGAGCGCCAGCCGCGACAGCAGCTCGTAGCGGCGCGGAGGGAAGCCGAAGTTCACGACTGTGTCGCTCAGACGGTACAGCTTGGCGGGACGGCCGCCGCCACTGCTTCGCCGGAAGGCTGTGGCCACGAAGCCGACCTGCTCCAGCTTGGCGAGGTGCATGCGAGCCACGTTGGGGTGGAGACTGAAGCGCTCCGCGATCTCCGCAACGGTCACGTCGGAGCCGGGATGCTCGGCGATGGTGCGATAGATGTGGTATCGGGTGTCGTCGGCCAGCACCGCAGACAACTCATGGTCGCGATCCACACGTCTCCCTTCGCGAGACCTCCGCCCGCTGGATAGTACAGGGCCGACCCTTGACCTGTAAACACGGTGAGAGTAGTGCGAATCCGCCCGTGCGATAGACTCAGCCGTCGCCAGCTCAAGCCGTGCCCGAGAAGAGGGGCGCCGACAGGGAGGGACAGGGACCTTGACAGTACTGCAGGCCATCGTGCTCGGCATCATTCAGGGTCTCACCGAGTTCCTGCCCATCTCGAGCTCCGCACACCTGCTCATCGCTCCCTGGCTGTTCGACTGGGATTTCCTGCTCAAGAACCCAGAACTCAACAAGACTTTCGACGTGGCCCTGCATCTCGGCACCTTCTTCTCGCTGCTGGCCTATTTCTGGCACGACATCGGGAGGCTGCTGTCGGCTTGGGTACGGACGATTGCGCACCGCAGGATCGAGTCGCCTGAGGGCAGGCTCTCCTGGCTGATCCTGGTCAGCACGATCCCTGCCGGCATCGTCGGTGTCGCGTTCGAGGATGCGATCGTCACGCAACTCGGCAGGCCGTGGATGATCGCCGTGCTCATGATCGTCGTCGGCCTGGTCATGTGGCGCGTCGATCGCATCGCGAAGCTCAATCGGGATCTCGACGCCCTCTCCTGGAGCGACTCCCTGATCATCGGCGTCGCCCAAGCCCTCGCTCTGGCGCCCGGCGTGTCCCGATCCGGCATCACGATCATCAGCGGCCTGCTTCTGGGCCTCGATCGTGAGTCGGCCGCACGCTACTCCTTCCTCATGAGTATCCCCATCGTCGGCGGAGCAGCGCTGTACAAGGGCATACAGGTCGCCGGCGAGGGTCTTCCCGCCGGCACCGCCGTGCCCTTCGCTGCCGGCATCGCTTCCGCCGCCATGAGCGGCTTCGCCGCGATCTGGTTTCTGCTTGCCTACCTGCGGAGCCACAACTTCGACCTCTTCGTCGTCTACCGAGTGGCGCTGGGCGCCGGGATGCTGCTGCTGATGGTCGTCGGCGCCCGGTCCGCCGCCGGCATGTGACTCGTATAGAATCGTAGACCCAGCGCCGTCCCGGCGGATCAGGAGTCTCTCGTGCGCAATCTCTCTCGCGGTGACCGCGGCAAGGAAGTCCTCGATGTGCAGACGCGCCTGCGCGGACAGGGTTTCGAGCTCGGCGCCGAGGGCGTGGACGGCTTCTACGGCCCCAACACCGAGCTGGCTTTGTGCTCCTTCCAGCAGCAGCGGGGCTTGCTGGTCGACGCGGTCGTCGGCGACAACACGTGGCGAGAGCTTGTCGAGGCGGGCTATGCGCTCGGCGACCGCCTCCTCTATCTCCGGGAGCCCCCGTTCCGCGGCGACGACGTCCTCGCCCTGCAGGTCAAGCTCAATCTCCTCGGCTTCAACGCGGGACCTGAGCGGGGCGTGTACGACGAAGACGTCGAGCGTGCCATGCGCGACTTCCAGAAGAACGCGGGACTGCCGCTCGACGGTCTCGTCGGAGAGAGCACCCTGGTGAAGCTCGAGGCGCTCCGCAAGGCCGAGGCTGGACGCGAGGGCAAGAAGATCCCGGAGCGGGACGGAGGCTTCGTCACCGCCCGCAACCTCGCGGGTCAGACCATCGTGATCGACCCCGGGCACGGCGGGCCGGACGCAGGATACATCTCGCCCGGCGGGCTGGCGGAAAAGGACGTGACCCTAGCCCTCGGCCTGCGCCTCGCCGAGCTGCTGCGCGCCGAGGGCTGTCGCGCGAAGGTCACCCGCGAGGTCGATGAAGCGATGCCTTTGTATGCGCGCACCGAGGCGGTCAACGCGGCCGGCGCGGACTACCTGGTGTCCGTGCACTGCAACGGCAACGAATCGCCGGCCGCCCGCGGCTCCACCTGCTACTACTTCCAGCGCAGCCACTACTTCTCAGAGCACGGGCGGCGACTGTCAGGTTGCATCGGCTCACGTCTGGCGACCGCAGGGACACGCCACATCGGGTCGTTCGGCCGCAACTACGGCGTCCTGCGCGAGTCGCGCGCGATCTCCGTACTGGTGGAGCCCCTGTTTCTCAGCAACCCGGACGAGGCGATGCTGGCCGAGCGCCCGGACCACCTCGAGGCCCTGGCGCTGGCCCTCGTCGGCGGTCTCGCCGACTACCTGGCGCGAACGCCTCACGAGGCCCCTGAGTCATGACCCCACGTGGGGATGCGGCGCGGAGAGTCGGGCTGACCGTCACCCAGGCACAACGCCTGCGGGAGCTGGGCGCCGACGCCGATCAGGTCGATGGCGCGTTTGCCGGCGTCGCCGAGCGAGACGCCGAGTTCAAGCGCAGGGAGAACGTGCTGGCCAGCGCTGGCCGCGCCCGCCTGAAGGAGCTGCGCACGAACGGGCGCCGGCCAGCGCTCGTTGAGCTCGAGGGTGCCGTGTGTTCGGCCCTCACCGACCTCGGCTTCGTGCAAGTCGTCACGCCGCACATCATCGCCGTCGAGGCCCTCCAGAAGATGGGCATCGATCACGGCCATGCCCTGCGCGAGCACGTGTTCTGGCTTGAGGACGGACGCTGTCTGCGACCCATGCTGGCGCCGAACCTCTACACCCTGCTGCGCCGCTTCGGACGCTCCTGGAGACAACCCTACGGCATCTTCGAGGCGGGCACCTGCTTCCGCCGCGACAGCAAGGGTGCGAGCCATTTGAATGAGTTCACAATGCTCAACCTGGTGGAGCTGGGAGGCCCGGCGACAGAGAGCCGGGCACGCCTCGCGGAGCTGGCTGAGGCGGTCATGCGCGCCGCCGGCATCCACGACTTCCGGCTCGCTCCCTCTGACTCCGAGGTCTACGGCGAGATGCTCGATGTGGAAGTCGATGGGCTCGAGGTCTGCTCGGCAGGAGTGGGCCCTCACCCGCTCGACTCCAACTGGGGCATCGTCGACCCATGGGTCGGCCTGGGGTTCGGCCTCGAACGGTTGCTCATGGCGCGCGAGGGCTACGCCACCATCGAACGCGCGGGGCGCAGCCTCGTCTACGCGGACGGCGTGCGCCTCAACCTGTAGTCGCTACTTCCCCAGCAACGCGTCGATCTTGCGCACACCCTCGCTGGCGTCCTCGGCGTAGGCGTCGGCGCCGATCTGGTCGGCCCAGCGCTGCGTGCAGGGGGCGCCGCCGACCACCGTCTTGAAGGGCAGCCCGCGCTCCTTGACGAGCTCGGTCACCTTGCGCTGCTCCTCCATCGTCGTGGTCAGCAGGGCGCTCATGCCGATGACGTCGGCCTGCAGCGCAGCGGCCTGTTCGAGGAAGCTCCCGGCGGAGACGTCGCGGCCGAGGTCGTGGACCTCGTAGCCGTTGGCCTTCAGGTAGGCGATGACGATCGCCTTGCCGATGTCGTGCACGTCGCCCTGGACGGTGCCCAGGACGATGCGCCCCTTGAGCTCGGCCCCGCCCTCCAGGGCGGCGTTGGTGACCTCGGTGGCGCCCGCCATGGCGTTCGCCGAGAGCATCAACTCGGGGAGGAAGAGCTCGCCGCTCTCGAAGAGGTCACCGACCTCCTGGATGCCCTTGACGAAGCCCAGTTGCATGATCTCGGCGGGGCCGATGCCCGAGGCCAGGGCGCGGGCGGCGACCTCCTCGGCGGCCTCGCGGTCGGCATCGATGATGGTGTCGGCTGCTTCCTGGTAGATGTCGGCCATGGGGTGGCTCCTTCCAGCGTCTCATGGGCGCGGTGTCGTGAAGCCGGCGACCTGCACAGCGCATGGAATCCGTGGACCCGCCTGCCGCCCGCGACGGCCGCGACGGCCGCGACGGCCGCGACGGAGTATAGCAGCCCGACCGCGGCAGCCGCCGAGCCTCAGTCTCCCTGCACGTGCGACCCGAAGCCACGCCGGAAATGGGTGGCTGCGTACTTCTTCAGCTTCCACTCTGGGATGCGACACTCGGGGCATGCCTCCGCGTACCACTTGTTGCGCAGCCAGCGAGCCGCCCGACTGGTCTTCGAGTCGTGCACCACCATGTGCTTGTTGCAGTGTGTGGTCACGACGGCGTAGGAGCCGCGCTCATCGAACTCCCTGATACCGTGGAGGATGCCGCGCCGCGACGGCCACAGCTTCATCCTCTCGACGAGCCGAAAGAGAGGGACCTGCTTGCGGTAGTAGCGCGCTCTGCTCGGGTCGGTCGGCATGGCGCGCCCGAGTCTACCACCGCCGGCAGGAGCGCCACCTGCCGCGCCGAAGTCGTCTCCCTGAGGCACGACGACCATCGGAGAGGACCATGGCACGCCGCAGCTCACCCCGTTTCGCCCGCTCCATGCCGTTCGTGATCCTCGCCGCCGTCCTTGTCGCGGGCATGGCCGCGGCCCTCGCCGCCTGCGGGAGCAGCAGCGAACCCGCGGCGACCACGACCCAGGCGGAGACCCCCGCACTCACCCCAGCCGACGCCCCGACGGACGCCCCGAGCGGCGCCCCGTCTGGAGCTCCGACCGACACGACCAAGCTCTCCGTCTACTTCCTGCGAGGGAAGAAGCTCGGGGTCGCCGAACGACGTGTCCCACGCACGAAGGCAGTCGCCGCTGCCGCCATGCGCGAGCTCTGCGCGGGCCCGACCGCTGCAGAGCGAACGGCTGGGCTCGATACGGCGATCCCCGCGGATACCGAGCCAGGCAGCATCAGCATCAGCGACGGTGTCGCCCTCGTCGACCTCTCCTCGCACTACGCCGGCGGCGGCTCACAGTCCATGATGGCTCGCGTCGCCCAAGTCGTGTACACGCTGACGCGATTCCCCACCATCAACGCCGTCAGCTTCTCGCTGGACGGCGGTCCGGTTTCGACCCTGGGCGACGAGGGACTCGCGGTCGCTCCGCCGCAGCGACGCGCCGATTGGCTGGACTTCGAGCCAGCGATCTTCGTCGAGCACCCCGGGGTCGGCGCCACGCTGGAGAGTCCCTTCGTCCTGGCCGGCACAGCCAGCGTCTTCGAAGGCTCGTTCACCGCGGAACTCCGTGACGACAGCGGCCGACGGATCGTGCGCTCGACGGTCCAAGCCTCCAGGGGCGGTCCGGAGCGAGGCGGCTACCGCAAGACCGTGGCATTCACTACCTCGGCCGCCAGCGGCGTGCTGATCGTCTACACGCGATCCATGGAAGACGGCTCGCGCCAGAACGAGGTTCAGATACCCGTCGCGTTCACCCGATAGGGCACGGCGCAGGGAGAAGATGGCGGGGAGTGCGGGAGTCACACCCGCCTGCGTGGGTTTAGAGCCCACGCTGATCCTTCCGATCGACCCCCCGCGCACCGTCATCCTACTACGTCGGAAGGCGAAGCCTCCCGGGCAGAGGGAGTCGCTAGCCCAGGGCGCGCGCCGCCATGACCGCGACGCCGATCGCCAGCGGGTCGTGGATATGACGGACGCCGAGGGCTCGCTGCGCCCGTGGGGTGAACCCCGAGGGCAGGCCGGGCACGGCGGCGACCGTCGCAGGGCCGACGTCGTCGACGTCGATGAGATCGGGCACGGGTGTGGCGTCGAGGATCAGCGCACAGCGCTCGAGTCCTTCCGCCAGCGACTCGGGGCGCAGTGCGGGGGCCTCCGTCAGCGAAGCTCTCAGCCGGTCCTCATCCGGCTCGACCACGGCCACGTCGGCGCCGCGCGCGAGCAGCCGGCGGGCGGCAGCCCGACCGACTCGGCCGAGGCCAAGCAGGAGTACCGACCGCCCCCCCAAACCCCCGGCGGCCGCCTCGAGCGCCACCACGAAGCCGTCTGCTGTGGCCAGATCGTTGTCGACACAGCGCCCGCGCCGCACGTTGAGCGCTACGAAGCGGGCATCGTCGGCGAGGAACAGGACTTCGGCGCCGGCCTGGGTCGCCTCGTGAATGCCGCGAACATCAGCGTCCTCGGTCACCCACGCCTTGCATCCGAGGTGCCGAAGGATGGCGGCGACCGCCGGGCAGAACCCACTGATCGGGCCCTCCCCGGACGTCATCGGAACGGCCGCCACAAGAGCCTCGCCGAGAGCATCGCCGGCCGGCGCGTGACCGGCGGCCGACAGCGCCAGCGCCCGCAGATCGAGCTCCGCGACCGCCAGGAGGCTGTGGTCGAGCTGGCGCAGGCGCCGCTCGGGCTCGGCCACGTCGTCGGCGACAAGCCTCGTCACGCGTTCACCGTCAACCGCGCTCCAGGCGCGCTCTCCGGCTCCAACTCGAGGCCGTCCTCGTCCGCGATCGCCTCGATGGCGCGCGCCCCGCGAGCTCGCGCCGCGCGCTCGCTCGAGCCCGTGGTGATGAGAGTGGCTACCCAAGTCGTAGCTCCCGGGACGCGATCCGTGAGCCCCTCATCGGCCCCGAAGAACCCAGGGAATCGACTCAGGGGGCGTGCGCACGCCAGCGCGTGCTCGCCGACCACCTCCAGTCGACCGCCCCCGGCACGCACGTGCTGATAGACGCAGGCACGGCGCGACGACCAGCGTGGAGCCGGAGGCTCGCCACGCAGGGCCGTCTCCACGAGAAGCTCGACGATGTTCAAGCCGCTGGACCATAGGACGGCAGTCGGCGTCTGACTGGGCAAGCGCGCGTCGACCTCGAGCACCTGAGGTTCGAGGCCGTCGCGAACCACTACCTCGACGTCCATGACCCCGCAGAGGCCCAGTCCCTCCGCAAGGCACTGGCTCAACGCGGCGAAACGCTCGAGAACACCGCGCGCCACAGCCCGCTCCCAGCCTCGCCCAGAGGAGAACGCGGTCGGAACCCGCGCGCCGGGGAGATCCGCGAGGGCGCGGCCGCCGATCGCGCCCTCGCCGACCGGCGCCACCACGCGCTTGCAGTCGCAGGCGGCGTCGAACTCGAGGCCGGTGGTCTGCAGCGGCACGCCGCGACCGTTCCACGCGAGCACCTCCAGCGAGAGTGACGGCCCGTCGACGTACTCCTCGAGGATCACATCGTGACCGGCGGCGGCGAGCTCGGCACACGCTGCCGCCCGCGTGGTCTCGTCCTCGGCCACGACCACGCCCCGGCTGCCGCTGGCGACGTCGGGCTTGACGACGACGGGGAAGCCACACGCGGGCCAGCACTCGGGTCGCGCTACACCCAGGGTCTCGAAGAGACGCCGGGATGCGTGCTTCGACCGCGTGACTTGGTAGGAGTCCATGTCGAACAGGAGCGGCACGCCCCAGGCCGGCGCACGGTCGCTGAGCCAGGCGAGCGTCGCCTCATCCTCGCAGGCCGGCAGGATCGCGTCGCAAGTTCGGGCCAGCGACGCACTCAGTCTCTCATCGGCCGTGACATCGGCGACGACATGGCGATCGGCGAGGCCGGCGGCGGGCGGTGCCGACGAGCGATCCACGAGGATCGTCTCGTACCCGGCCTTGGCTGCCAGATACAGGGCCTCGGTGCCCTGCAACCTCCCTCCGACCACAAGCAGCCTCACGAGGCGACCAGCGCCCCGCGACCGCGAAGAGCGACCAGCCGCTCACGGTACTCCTGGACCGACCCGGGACGGAGGCCCAGGGATCGCAGGTGGGGCTCGATACTCGCGACGGTGCGCTGACCCTCCTCGATGCCGAGTCGCGCCTGCGAGACGCCCAGCAGGCCGCTGGACGGCGGGACGATCGACGTCACGACGTTGGCTCCCGCCTGCAGACGACGATCCAGCCCTTCGAGGCCGCCCACGTCCAGCGAGGCAGGGATGAGGCGTTTCGGCATCGCGAGACGCATCACGGCGATGCTCAGCAGCTCGACCTCGTCGCGCGGCCGCGCGGCTGTGGCGAGGGGCGTGCCCGGCTGGGGCGTGAAGCTCATGACGCGCACCTGCTCACAGCCCGAGCGGCGCATCTCGGCAATCGAATGGGCGCGATCCCAGCTGGTATCGCCGACCCCCGTGAGCAGGCCGTCCTCGACCAGCAGACCCGCTCGACGGGCCGCGCGGCGAGCGCCTGCGCGCGTGGCGAACGGCTGCCCTACACGCAGGTGCCGGTACAGAGCAGGCGTATGCACCTCCTGATACAGCGCATACCACTCGGCGCCCTGCCCGCGCAGCCCCCCCAGCACGTCGTCCGGGACCAGGCCCGGCGAGATCATCACCGGCAAGCCGACCGAGTCGTTGACCGCACCTACCAGCTCGAGCAGCCCCGCGTACCCCGGCTCATCGTGGATCTGTGGATCCTCTCCCATTGTGAGGTCGACGAGCACGACCCCCGAGGCGGCGAGGCCGTGACAGACTGCGACCACCTCGTCGAGCGACTTGCGGTAGCGCGGGCTCGCGACGTTCCCGGCACGGTACAGGCAGAACGAGCACCCGTTGCGACAGTAGGTCGAGAAGTAGACGAAGCCGTAGAGAAAGACGACGTCTCCCCAGTGTCGAGCGCGCACCTCGCGCGCGGCGGCATAGACGACCTCAGCTTCGTCCCCGCGAGCCTCCAACAAGGCTCGGAGCTCGCTCTCCCGCAGGGGACCGCCCTCAAGGGCATGACGGCAGAGACCGTCGAGGCGACTGCTGCGATCGATCACAAGGAGATCCCCCCCGGATGGGGCGGCCTCAGTCGCGCCCGGGCGCCTCCGGAAGATCCCGGATGCTCTGAGCGGCCTGCCACTTGCTGAGGTTGTCGGTCATCGCCTCGAGGAGCTCTCGCATGAAGCGCGGCGCAAGGTTGACGCGGCTGACGACGACGCCGCTGATCTCGCCCGGCTCTTCGCTCTCGTGGTCGAGACGCACGAAGGTGATGGAGAACTCGTAGTCCGAATGGCTCACGTTGGCGAAGTTCGCATAGACGCCGGCCATCATCTCCGGCGTGGCGTGCAGATTGATGTGTCTCTCCTGTTCATCCATGTGATCCTCCTTCCAGACTCAGCCTTCGATGCGCTGCGCGATAGCGGCCGCCATGCGGCTGGTGCCGGCGGAGCCCCCCAGGTCGTACGTGACGTCTCTGCCCTCGGCGACGACAACCGCGATGGCCTCCTCCATTCGGCCCGCGGCCGCGCCTTCGCCCAGGTGCTCAAGCAGCAGCACCCCCGATCGCAGCAAGGCCATCGGATTGACCTTGTCCTGGCCGGCATACTTCGGGGCGCTCCCGTGGACGGGCTCGAACACCGCGGTGGATTCGCCGAAGTTGGCGCCCGGCGCCACACCCAGCCCGCCGATGAGGCCCGCGCAGAGATCGCTCACGATGTCGCCGTAGAGATTCGGCAGGACGAGCACGTCGTACAGCTCGGGTTTCTGCACAAGCTGCATGCACATGTTGTCGACGATGCGATCGTCGAACTCGATCTCCGGGTACTCCTCTGCTACCTCGCCCGCGACACGCAGGAAGAGGCCATCGGTACACTTCATGATGTTGGCCTTGTGAACCGCGGTGACCTTGCGGCGGCCGTGAGCGCGCGCGTAGTCGAAGGCGAAGCGCACGATACGCTCACTGCCCTTGCGGGTGATGATCTTGATGCTCTCGGCCGCATCCTCCCCGACCATGTGCTCGACACCCGCGTAGAGGTCCTCCGTGTTCTCACGCACGATCACCAGGTCGATGCCGTCGTAGCGGCTGCGCACGCCTTTCATCGTCTTGGACGGGCGCAGACAGGCGTAGAGGTCGAGCTCCTTGCGGAGAGCCACATTGACACTGCGAAAGCCCGTGCCCACCGGCGTCGTGATGGGGCCCTTGATGGCGACCTTGGTGCGCCGGATCGACTCGAGAACGTGCTCCGGCAGCGGCGTACCGTACTCCTCCATGACGGCGAGCCCGGCGTCGTGGACCTCCCACACGATAGGGACGCCGGTCGCGGCGACCACTGTCTCCAGAGCGGCTGCAAGCTCGGGCCCCGTGCCGTCGCCCGGTATGAGGGTGACTGTGTATGTCATGGTACTCCCGCGGTCTGAGTGTCGTGGCGTTTCCGGTCCGGGGCCCCTAGGCCTCCGGCAGGGCGAAGCCGCCGTGCTTCTTGAAGTGCGCGACGAGGCCACCATCGTCGAGAATCGTGACCATCACCGCCGGCAATGGAACGAAGGGGATCACGGCGCCGGTGGTGAGGTCGTGGACCTCCCCGGCGCTCAGGTCGATCTTGAGTTCGTCCTGCTCGCCGATACCGCTCGTATCGCACTGGAGCACCGGCAGGCCGACGTTGATGGCGTTGCGAAAGAAGATGCGCGCGAAGCTCTGCGCGAGCACTGCTCCCACGCCGGCGAGCTTGATGATGCGCGGCGCATGCTCGCGGCTTGAACCCAAGCCGAAGTTGCGTCCGCCGACGACGAAGTCGCCGCGGGCCACCTCGGCGGCGAACTCCGGCCGGGCGTCTTCGAGCACGTGCTTGGCCAGTTCCGGCAGGTCCGTGCGCAGATGGAACAACCGGCCCGGCGCGATGTGATCGGTCGAGATGTCGTCGCCGAACAGCCAAGCCTTGCCGCGCAGCGCCTGGTCGGTCACGTCGTGGCCTCTGCTTCCGTGATGACCACGGAGTTCATGACGACGCCGGGTTCACGAGCCCGATCGGGATCGCGCTCCGGAATGGCTTCGACCACATCCATGCCGTCGACGACCCGGCCGAACACGGCGTGCCTGAAGTCCAGATGCGGCGTGTCCGCGTAGGTGATGAAGAACTGTGAGCCATTGGTGCCCGGTCCGGCATTCGCCATCGACAGCACGCCCGGCCCTGAGTGGGTGAGCTCCGGATGGAACTCGTCCTCGAAGGAGTAGCCCGGGCCACCCATACCGGTTCCCGTGGGGTCGCCGCCCTGAGCCATGAAGCCCTTGATGACCCGGTGAAACGAGACCCCGTCGTAGAAGCCGTCGCGGGCGAGGAAGACGAAGTTGTTGACCGTGTTCGGCGCCTTGTCGGCGAAGAGCTCTATGACGATGTCGCCCAGGTCCGTGCTGACGGTCGCCGTGTAGCTCTTGGCTGGGTCGATGCCCATCGTCGGCGGCTCCGAGTATCGCTTGGTCAAGTCGTCCCCCTTCTCTAGAGTAGCTCGCGGGGGTCAGTGACGGCGCCCGCGATGGCCGTGGCGGCCGCCGTGGCCGGCGACCCCAGGTAGATGGACGCCTCGGGATTGCCCATGCGCCCGTGGAAGTTGCGATTGGCGGTGCTCAGACACACTTCGCCGTCGGCGAGGATCCCCTCGTGGATGCCCACGCAGGCGCCGCAGCCGGCGTTCGTGATGACGGCGCCGGCGTCCCAGAAGACATCCAGAAGACCCTCCGCGGCCGCCGCCTTGGCGACCGCCCGCGAGGCCGGCGTGACAATCAGCCGCGTGTGCGCCGCGCGGCGGCGCCCGCGTAGCAAGCGCGCCGCCGTACGTAGATCCGCGAGACGCCCGTTGGTGCAGGTGCCGATGAGCACCTGGTCGACCTTCGTGCCGCTCACCAGAGCGACCGGTGTCACGTTGTCTACCGTGTGCGGATTCGCCACCACGGGCACCACCGCGCCGGCGTCGATGGACACGACTCGCTCGTAGGCCGCCTCAGGATCGGCCGCGAGCGGCCGCCAGGCTGCGTCGCGGCCCAACTCGGCGAGGAACGCACGCGTCGTCGCATCGCTCGCAATGAGCCCTGCCTTGGCGCCGGCTTCGACCGCCATGTTGCTCAGCGTGAGACGGCCGGCCATGGGCAGCTCCTCGATGCCCGACCCCGCGAACTCGAGCGCCTTGTAGGTGGCTCCGTCGGCGCCGAGCATGCCGATGACCGTGAGCATCAGGTCCTTGGCCTCGACGCCTTCGGGCAGGGAGCCGTCGACCTCGACGCGGAACGTCTCGGGCACCCGCAGCCACGTCTGTCCGCTGGCCATCCCGACGGCGACGTCCGTGCTGCCCATGCCTGTCGCGAACGCACCGAGAGCGCCCGCGGTACACGTGTGAGAGTCAGCGCCGATCACCAGGTCGCCCGGCTTGGCGTAGTCCTCCGCGACGCGCTGATGGCAGACGCCCATCTCGATGTCGCTGAGGGTGGCCCCAGATGACGCGCAGAACTCCCTGATCGTCTTCTGCGCGTTGGCCAGCTCACGGCGAGGCGCCGGGGCGGCGTGATCCACGAAGAAGACGCAGACCGGCGCCGCGACGCTGGTGACCCCGAGCTCCTCGATCTGCTGGATGGCGAGTGGGCCGGTCCCGTCCTGGGCGATGGCGACGTCGACGGCGGCCACCACGATCTGTCCGGGCCTCACGACGTCGAGACCGGCGTGGGTGGCGAGGATCTTCTCGGCCAGCGTCAGCTGGATCATCCCTGCCCCCCGCTCTGCACCGCGTCGGTCACGGCGCCACTGGGTGCCGCCTCCGGCTCGCTGCTCACTTCGCTCAGGTACTCGTAGTAGAGGTACATGAGTTCCTTGTCGAACAGAGCTCTCTTCAGCTGGACGGCCCGCGCCCTCACCAGCGCGAGCACCCCGTCGCACTCCTCCTTGCTCAGCTCGAGGCCGAACTCCTGGAACTTGCGGTAGATGGTGCGGGACCCCGAATGCTTGCCGACCACGATCTGGCGCTCAAGCCCCACGTCCTCGGGAGCGAATGCCTCGTAGTTGAGCGGGTTCTTGATCACGCCGTCGGCGTGTATGCCACTCTCGTGGGCGAACACATTCGTTCCCACGATGCTCTTCCAGGCGGGGATGGTGCGCGCCGACGACGCGGCGACGCACTCGCTGAGCTCGCGCAGACGACTGGTCTTGAGGCCCATGTCGACCTTGCCGAGGAACTTGAGAGCCATGACGACTTCCTCGAGGGCGGCGTTGCCGGCGCGTTCACCGAGACCGTTCACGGTCGTGTTCACGTAGGTGGCCCCGGCCTTGATGCCGGCCAGCGCATTCGCCGTCGCCATGCCGAAGTCATCGTGCGTGTGCATCTCGATGTCGAGCCCACCCTCCTTCTTCAGGAAGCTGATCACGTTGTACGTATCGAACGGGTCCAGGATCCCGAGCGTGTCGCAGAAACGCAGCCTGTCCGCTCCCTCCTCCCGGGCAGCCTGGTCGAAGCGCAGGAGGAACTCGAGATCGGCACGCGACGCATCCTCGGCGTTCACCGAGACGTAGAGGTCGTGCTGCTTGGCGAAAGCGACGCACCGGCGTATCTGGTCGAGCACCCACTGCCGGCTCTTCTGCAGCTTGTGCTCGATGTGGATGTCGCTGGCGGACATCGAGATGGCGACCGAGTCGACGCCACAGTCGATGGAATGCTCGACGTCCGAGACGACGGCGCGGTTCCAGGCGAGGACGGAGGCGTTCAGCCCAAGGCCCACGATGCGCTTGATCGTCTCCTTCTCGTCGCCCCCCATCGCGGGGATGCCTATCTCGATCTGATGCACGCCGACGGCATCAAGCAAACAGGCGATACGGATCTTCTCGTCGTTGGAGAAGACGACGCCGGCGGTCTGCTCGCCGTCGCGCAGAGTCGTGTCGTCGATGCGCACCGCCGGTTCGGCGGGCTTCGCTCTGGCGATCACGAAGCTGGAGAGGTCGCTGGTCATATGCACCTACCTGTCGATGCGGAATCGGCCGCGCGACGTGCCGCCTGGGCGACACCTGCGGCGAGATGAGCGTGCACTGTGGCTTGGACGATGTCGCGCCGGCGAGCGCGGGAGCGCGACGTCAAGCACCTCATTGTTCCACACGCGGATGAGGGCAGCAAGCAGACTCAGACGTCGAGGGCTCGACGCAGCAGTTCGTTCACCAACTGCGGATTCGCCCGGCCCTTCGTCGCCTTCATCACCTGTCCGACGAAGAAGCCGAGAACCTGCTGCTTGCCGGCTCTGTACTGCTCGACCTGCGGGGCATTGTTCGCCACGATCCCTTCGATCACCGCCTCGAGCTCCGCGCTGTCGCTGATCTGGCCGAGGCCGTGCTCGTCGACGATGGCCTCAGGCTCGGCGCGTTCCTCGATCATCCTGGAGAACACCTCTTTGCCGGCGCTGGTCGAGACAGTGCCGTCGGCGACGAGCCGGACGAGCTTCGCGAGACGTTCTGCCGTGATGTGGCCGTGCCCCGCCTCGAGCCCGGCGACGTTGATGTGGGCCAGGTACTCGCCCATGGTCCAGTTGGCCGCCGGCTTGGGATCCGCGCCCGCAGCCACGACATCCTCGTAGAATCTGGCCAGGGCGCCGGAGCTGCCTAGCACCCGCGCGTCGGCCCGGGACAGGCCGTACTGCACCTCGAAGCGCGCCACGCGCGCCTCCGGCAACTCAGGCTGCTCGGCCGCCAGCGCCGCCACCCAGTCCGGAGCGATGACCAGCGGCACGAGATCGGGCTCTGGGAAGTAGCGGTAGTCGTGCGCCTCTTCCTTGGAGCGCAGCGGCGTGGTCGTGCGGGTGTCGGGGTCGAAGTGCAACGTCTCCAGCGAGATGGTCCCTCCGCTCTCGAGGATCGCGATCTGGCGGGGGATCTCGGCCTCCAGCGCCTGATGCAGGTAGCGAAAGCTGTTCATGTTCTTGAGCTCGGTGCGCGTACCCAGTGCGGCGCTGCCGGCAGGACGCACACTCACGTTGGCGTCCCAGCGGATCTGCCCTTCCTCCATGTTGCAGGCGCTGACGCCGAGCTCGATGATCAGGCCCCGCAGCTGCTGCAGGAACTCGCGCGCGGCCTCGGGCGAAGGGATATCCGGCTCGCTGACGATCTCGATCAGCGGCGTGCCGCCGCGGTTGAAGTCGACCTCCGAGTACTCCGACCCGGCGATCCGCCCCGCCTCGCCGCCGGCATGGGTGAGCTTGGCCGCATCCTCCTCCATGTGCACCCGGTTGATCCGGCAGCCCAGCTTCTCGTCGCCGACCCAGTACTCGAACCGTCCGCCGAGGGCAAGGGGTTCGTCGTACTGGCTGATCTGGTACGCCTTGGGGAGGTCGGGATAGAAGTAGTTCTTGCGATGAAAGATGTTGCGCGGCGCGATCGTACAGTCGAGCGCCAGGGCGATACGTGCGGCGTACTCGACGGCGCGCTCGTTGAGCACGGGCAGAGCGCCCGGATGCGCGAGACACACGGGGCAGGTGTGCGTATTGGGGTCTTCGCCCTTCGTGACGGCACAGGCGCAGAACATCTTGGTCTGCGTGTCGAGTTCGACGTGCATCTCGAGCCCGATGACGGGCTCCCAGCCGCTCATGGCCGCTCCTCCCGCCCCACCGCGCCGACGGTGGCGGCCACCTGGGAGTCGCGGAACCCGGGGGCAGGGTCGAACCCGATCACGCCCTCCAGGGCGTGAGCAGCCTGTAGAATCCGGTTCTCGCTGAAGGCGGGGCCGATGAGCTGGAATCCGACCGGAAGACCCTCGCTCAACCCGCACGGGATGCTGATCGCGGGCAGCCCGACGAGATTCGCAGGAAGGGTACAGATGTCGCACATGTACATCGCCAACGGATCGTCGCTGCGCGAACCGGCCGCGAAAGCGACCGTCGGCGCGGTCGGCGAAGCGATCAGGTCGACATCCGCGAAGGCGCGCTCGAAGTCGCGGCGCACGAGTGTGCGCACCCGCTGGGCGCGACCATAGTAGGCATCGTAGTAGCCCGCCGAGAGCGCGTAGGTGCCGAGCATGATGCGCCGCTTCACCTCCGGACCGAAGCCCTCGCCGCGCGTGCGTTCGTACATGTCGACCAAGTCGGATGCGCCCTCGGCGCGGTATCCGTAACGGACGCCGTCGAAGCGAGCCAGATTGGCACTCGCCTCAGCCGGAGCGATGATGTAGTAGGCAGGCAGCGCATAGTGGGTATGCGGCAGACTGATCTCGCGGCACACGCCGCCGAGCTTCTCGACCTGAGCGATCGTCTCGTCGAAGCGAGCGACCACGCCCGGCTCGATGCAGGCTCCCAGATACTCCGCCGGGATGCCGACGCGCAGACCGTCGAGCCTCTGCGCGTCTGGCAGAACGATCGGTTCGGGGAGATCGACGCTGGTGGAATCCATGCGATCGCGACCCACGATGTGCTGGAGCAACAGGGCGCAGTCGTAGACCGATCGCGTGAGTGGGCCGATCTGCTCGAGCGAGCTGGCGAAGGCGACGAGCCCATAGCGGCTCACGGCGCCATACGTGGGCTTCATCCCGACGACCCCGCAGAGGGCGGCCGGCTGACGGATGGAGCCGCCGGTATCGCTCCCGAGAGCCCAAAGTGCTTCGCCGGCTGCCACGGCGGCTGCGGAACCGCCGCTTGAGCCGCCCGGGACCGTCGCGAGGTCCCAGGGGTTCCGCGTCCTCCCGAAGCTCGAGTTCTCCGTCGAGGAGCCCATGGCGAACTCGTCCAGGTTCGTCTTGCCCAGCATGACGACGTGGTCGTCCCACACCCGCCGCACGGCGGTGGCCGTGTAGATGGGCATGTAGTTGCGCAGGATCCGGGAGCCACAGGTCGTGGTCACGCCCTCGGTGACCATGTTGTCTTTGATGGCGATGGGCAGTCCGGCCAAGGGGCCGCGCAGGGCCTGCATCTCGCGGTCGACCTTCGTGGAGTACTTTGCGGCGTTGTCGTAGGTGACCAAGATGTACGCGTGTACCTGTGCTTCGACCGCCGCGATCTGGTCGAGATAGACCTTGGTGAGCTCCGCAGAGGAGATCTGCCCGTCGACCAGCAGCCGCTTGGCCGCTCTCGCCGTCAGGCGCAGCGGATCGAGCGTCGTCATCGTCAGCTCATCCTGGGCACACGGAACGAGTCGTTGCCCACCGCAGGCGCATTGCGCAGGGCATCCTCTCGAGAACTGCCGGAGCGCGGCTTGTCGGCACGCATGACATTGACGACATCGAGGACGTGCGCGGTCGGTGACACGGAGGCCGTATCGAGCTCACTCATCGTGTCGATGTGGCCGAGGATCTTGACGAGCTCACTCGTCATGCGGTCCACCTCGTCCTGCTCGAGGCGCAGGCGAGCGAGCTTGGCGACGTAGCGGACATCGTCTTCGCCGATCATGTCTGGGGTCGCCTCCTGCTGCGGACCGCGAAAAAACCGGACGGCTATCCTACCCCAGCCTCGAAGACGGGAACAAGAAAAGGGGGGGCCGGACGCCCTGCGCCGCGGCCCCCCCTTCAGGCGATTCCGGCCTGTGTCAGACGAGCGGTCTCACCGTGGAGGCCTGGAGCCCCTTGTCGCCCTCGGTGACCTCGAACTCCACTCGCTGCCCCTGGACAAGCGTCTTGTACCCGTCCATCGAGATCTCGGAGAAGTGGACGAACAGGTCGTCACCGTCCTCCCGCTCGATGAAGCCGTACCCCTTCTCATTGCTGAACCACTTGACGGTCCCCTGGGCCAAAGCAACACCCTCCTACGAATGCTTCTGCGCTGGCCTCGCGGCCGACGGCGCCCCCCATACGACACCGCACGCACCGCGGCAGCGTACACCACGGCCCTGCGGCTGTAAACAGCGGCAGGGAGGAAGGCCGGAGGGGCGGCGCGGCGCCTGGTGTCAGCCGCCGCGCTGCGCAGCCACAGCAGCGTCTATCTCGTCAGGGCCGCTGACGATGTTCACGGCGTCGAACTTGCAGGCCGCGCGACAGGCGTCGCAGGTGATGCAGAGGTTCTGGTCGATCATGTGCGACTGCTTCTTCTCGCCGCGCACCGCACCGACGGGGCACTTCTTCGCACACAGCATGCAGCCGGTGCAGGCTTCGGGGTCGATGGTGTAAGCGATCAGCGCGTCGCACGACAGGGCCGGGCAGCGATGCGCGAAGATGTGCTCCTCATACTCCTCGCGGAAGTAGCGGATGGTGGTGAGCACCGGGTTGGGCGCGGTCTGTCCGAGCCCGCACAGGCTCGTGCGTTTGATGGTCAGCGCCAGGGTCTCGAGCTTGTCGATGTCGCCCTCCCGGCCGTTGCCGGCGGTGATGCGCTCGAGGATCTCGAGCATGCGCTTGGTGCCAAGCCGGCAGGGCACGCACTTGCCGCAGCTCTCGTTCTGCGTGAATTGCAGGAAGTACTTGGCCAGGTCGACCATGCAGGTGGTGTCGTCGGCGACCACCATGCCGCCGGAGCCCATGATCGCGCCCGTGGCCGCCAGGCTCTCGTAGTCGACCGGGGTGTCCAGCAAACCGGCCGGCACACACCCGCCCGACGGCCCGCCGAGCTGCACAGCCTTGAACTCGCGCCCGTCCTTGATGCCGCCGCCGACATCGAAGATGACGTGACGTAGCGTGGAGCCCATGGGGACCTCGACGAGGCCGCCGTTGACCACCTTGCCGGCGAGACTGAACGACTTGGTGCCCTTGCAGGTTTGGCTGCCGATGGCAGCATACGCGGCCGCTCCGTGCAGGATGATCCACGGCACGCTGGCGTACGTCTCGACGTTGTTGATGTTGGTGGGCTTGCCCCACAGCCCGGAGACCGCCGGGAAGGGCGGGCGCTGTCGTGGCATGCCCCGCGCACCCATGATGGAGGCGATAAGCGCGGTCTCTTCGCCGCAGACGAAGGCCCCCGCGCCCTCCTTGATCTTGACCGTGAAATCCCAGCCGCTGCCGAAGATGTCGCGCCCCAGATAGCCGTGCTCCAGGGCGGCGGCGATGGCCAGACGCAGCCGCTTCACGGCCAGCGGATACTCGGCGCGCACATAGATGAAGCCCTCGCGCGCACCGACCGCGAAGGACGCGATGAGCATGCCTTCGATGACGGCGTGCGGGTCGCCGTCCATGATGGAGGCGTCCATGAAGGCGCCCGGGTCGCCTTCGTCGCCGTTGCAGATGATGTACTTGACGTCGCCGGGCGAGGCACGCGCGAACTTCCACTTCTGACCAGTGGGGAACCCGGCGCCGCCGCGACCACGAAGACCTGAAGCGAGCACCTCCTCGACGATGTCGTCTGGCTGCATCGTCGTGAGAGCCGTGCGCGCGGCCTCGTAGCCGCCACGCACCAGGAACTCGTCGATGCGCTCCGGGTCGACGATGCCCACGTCGCGCAGAGCGATGCGCGTCTGCTGCGCGTAGAAGGGGATGTCGTGTGCGCAGGCGACGCGCTCCCCGGTCGCAGGGTCTACGTACAGGAGCTCTACGACCACGGCGCCGCCGGCGAGGTGCTCGGCGACGACCTGCTTGACGTCTTTGACCTTGAGTCGTGGGTAGTATGTCTCGTCGCCACTCACCACGGCAAGAGGACCCTGCGAACAGAGTCCGTGGCAGCCGATGATGGCCACCTCGACCGCGTCGTCCAGGCCTGCTGCCTCGATCTCCGCGACGAAGGCATCACGTACCTTCATCGACCCGGCGAACACACACGCCGTGCCGGCGCACACCGACACGCGCCGCTTGCCGTCGCCGGCGGCGGACACGGCGACCTTGACGCCCTCGGCCGGCGCCTTGCCCGGCTCAGGCATCGTTGCCGCCTCCACGCTCCTCGCCGGCTACCGCGCCAGCATAGTCCGCCTCCAGACCAAGCTCTCTGATGAGCCCGCGAATGACTTTGCGCGCTTGGTCGGCGCTGAGATTGCCGAACGTGTCGTCGTCGATGCGCATCACCGGTGCCTGCGAGCAGGCACCCATGCAGGCCACCGAGTCGAGGCTGAACTCCAAGTCGGAGGTGGACTCGCCGTCGCGGACGCCAAGCTCCTGCTCGAAGGCCTCCGTGATGCGCTTGGCGCCGGCCACGTGACAGGCTGTGCCGTGGCACACGAAGATCTTGCGGCGGCCGCTGGGGACGGTGGAGAACTGGGCGTAGAACGTCAGGATGCCGTAGATGCGCGATGTCGGCATGCCCGTGAGGCGCGAGATCTCCCCGACGGCCGCCTCGGGCACGTGGCCGAGTTCGTTCTGCGTGCGCTGCAGGAGCGACATGAGGTCGCCATGCGCTTCGCTCTCCTCGACGATGACCGCGACTCGCTCGAGGTCGCAGACGTCAGGCGGAGGGGCGCCGGCCGACCCGGAAAGCACTACTCGCCTTGACATCGCATCAGCTCCACATCACGTTGCGTACCCGGCGGGCGATCGCGGCCGAAGGCTGCCGCCCGTCGCCCCGCGCGGGCCTTGAGATTCTATTCAACCACGTCCACGCTGGCAGCGCGCGCATTGGGCACGGCGCCCCCCGGCACTGACGACGCCGGTGCGTTGCTCAGCTCGCCCCAGTCTGGGCTTTGCAGGCGGCCAGAGCGTTCTTGAGCAACATGACGTTCGTCACAGGTCCGACACCGCCAGGGACCGGCGTCACCTTGCCTGCGACTTCGACGACGCTCTCCCATTCAAGACTGCCGATCTGACTGCCGTCTTCCCCACGCATCGTGGCGACGTCGATGACCACGGCGCCCGGCTTCACCATGTCTCCCCTGATCAGATCAGGCACCGGTGCCGCGCTGATGAGCACGTCGGCCTTGCGACAGGCAAGGGGCAGGTCCTTGCATCGCGTGTGCACCATGCAGACAGCCGCGTGGCGACCAAGACAGAGCAGCGCGACAGGCTTCCCGACGACATTGGAGCGACCGACGACCGTCACGTCGAGTCCCGAGAGATCCACGCCCTCGAAATCGAAGATCTCGATGCAGGCCGAAGGCGTCGCGGGCGCGAACAACTGGTCGCCGAGCAGCACGTGACCGATGTTGGCTGGATTCACACAGTCCAAGTCCTTGACGGGCAGGATAGCCTTGAACACCGAGGTCTGGCCGATGCCTCCGGCCATCGGCGTGAGCGCCAGGATACCGTGGACGTCGGCGGCGGCATTCAGTTCGTCGACAAGGGCGAGCACCTCGTGCTCGGCTGTGCCCTCCGGCAGTTCATGGTCGAAGTACGTGAAGCCCACCGTGCCGCAGTTCTTCTCGATTTGGCCGCGATAGAACTGGGCGCCAGCATCATCTCCCACGAGGATGGTGGCCACGCCCGGCTTCACGCCACCCGCTGCGAGCCTCTCCACCTCCGCATGGACCTCCTCACGGACCTGTTTGGCGATGGCCTTGCCGTCGATGATCTTGGCTGCCATGGTCCCCCCCTCGTGGTCGGCGGCGATGATCAGAGCTTCGAACTCGTGATACCGAGCACCTCGACGCGCAGCGCCGCTGCCTCCGACTCAAGAGCGTCGATCTCCGGCGCCACGGTCTGGACGTACGCGCTGTCCTCGATGGATCCGAGGTTGATCCTGACATTGAGGGCCGCGCTCACGACGGCCGCATCTCCCAGCACCGCGCCGATGCCGGCGTCGGTGATCATCTGAGGGTTCCCGAGCTCTGCCGCGGTCCGCGAGAGCCTGCAGACCTCGAGTGCCACCCGGCAGATCTCGAGCGGCACGTTGGCGGCGGCAATCAGGCCGGCCTGGACGGCCGCCTTGCGCGCCGCCACCTCCGCCTCCGTATCCTTGGGCAGGCGATACGCCGCGATGACAGCGTTGTAGGCGGTAGTGTCGTCCTGGAGGAGATCCTCGAGCCTGGCGCGAGCGGCCTCAGAGCGCACCACGAGCTCCTGCATCTGCCCCTCGACAGCGACGAACTTCTCGCGCCCACGCGTGTGATTGCAGACCATGCTGACGAGAGCGGCGCCGAGGGCGCCGACGCAGGCCGACACGCTGCCGCCGCCGGGAGCGGGCTTCGCGCTGGCGGCATCGTCGAGGTAGACCTGAAGGGACTCGGTCGCATAGACGGTGGGCGCCTCACGCATAGCGGACCCCCTGGACGACCAAGGCGCTCACCTTCCTAGAAGAGGCCACTGATCGCACCGGTCTCGACGTTGACATCGACGTTCACGGCGGCCGGCTGCTTGCTGAGGCCCGGCATGGTGCGCATCTCGCCGAGGAGCGGGTAGAGGTACCCTGCGCCGGTAGCCGGACGAATGTCGCGGATCGGCACGCGGAAGCCACGCGGCCGGCCCTTGAGCGCCGGGTCGTGCGAGAGCGAGAGATGCGTCTTCGCCATGCACATCGGCAGCTTGTCGAGACCCTGCTCGGTGAAGACCTTGATCTTCGCCTCAGCCTCAGGCAGGTAGTCGACGCCGTCGGCGCCGTAGATCTTGGTGGCGATCGTCTCGATCTTCTCCTTGATGGAGGCCTCCAGCGGATACAGGAAACGGAAGTCGCCGCCCTTGTCGGCTGCGGCCTTCACGGCCGCGGCCGCCTCCTGGCCGCCGTCGCCGCCCTGCGCGTGCACGTTGATCGGCACAGCGTCTTCAGCGCCAGCCGCGAGGGCCGCCTTGCGCACGATCTCGATCTCGCTGTCGCGATCGAAAGCGAAGCGGTTGATCGTGACGACGACGGGTATGCCGAAGAGCTTCATGTTCTCGATCTGCTTGACCAGGTTCTCGCAGCCCTTCTCCAGAGCGGCGTTGTTCTCGGCCTTCAGAAGCTCTGGATCGACGGGCAGACCGCCGTGCATCTTGAGGGCGCGCATCGTGCAGGTGACGACGACGGCGCTGGGCGCGAAGCCGCCGTAGCGACAGATGATGTTCATGAACTTCTCGGCGCCAAGGTCGGCGGCGAAGCCGCTCTCGGTCACGACGTAGTCGGCGAGCTTCATGGCCACCTTGTCGGCGATGATGGAGTTGTTGCCCTGGGCGATGTTGGCGAACGGGCCGGAGTGCACGAGCGCCGGATTGCCCTCGAGTGTCTGGATCAGGTTGGGCTGAAGAGCATCCTTGAGGAGAACCGTCATGGCGCCGGCGGCGCCGATGTCCTCGGCGGTCAACGGCTTGCCGTCGACGCTGTACCCGAACGTGATGCGGCCGAGCCGCTCGCGCAGGTCCTTGAGGCTGGTCGCGAGGCCAAGAATGGCCATGACCTCACTGGCCACCGTGATGTCGTAGCCAGTCTGGCGCGGGATGCCGTTGAGCCGCCCACCTAGACCGTTGACGATCTCGCGCATGGCGCGGTCGTTGAGATCGACGCAGCGCCGCCAGGAGATGGTGAGCGGAGCGATGCCCAGCTCGTTGCCGTGCATCAGGTGGCTGTCGACCATGGCCGCGAGGAGATTGTTGGCGACACCGACGGCGTGGATGTCGCCGGTGAAGTGGAGGTTGAGGTCCTCCATCGGCACGAGCTGCGAGTAGCCGCCGCCCGCCGCTCCTCCCTTGATGCCGAACACGGGGCCGAGCGAGGGTTCGCGGAGCGCGAGCATGGTGTCGATGCCGATCGCGTTCATCGATTCGGCGAGACCGATCGAGGTCACCGTCTTGCCCTCACCGAGCGGCGTCGGCGTGATCGCGGTGATGTCGATGACCTTGCCGTCCGGCTTATCCTTGAGCCGCTCGAGCAGCGCCATGTAGTCGACCTTCGCCTTGTAGCGACCGTAGAGCTCGAGCTCGTCCTCCAGCACGCCCGCCTTCTCGGCGATGGCCTGGATGGGCTGCATGGTGGCGGCCTGGGCGATCTCGATGTCGCTCGGCACGGGCATCTTGCGAGCAGGCTTCGCGGTCGAAGTCAATGCGTCCTCCTTTGTTGCCCCCACGCGCGGCGCACCGCGAAAGGGCGTAGCCGGGATACGGCTTGACGGGCTTCCACCGCGGAATAGTACATGTGAACGTTTGCGCATGGCAAGGTATTTCGACCCGGCGACGCATGCCCCGGAGGAACGTCAGGCGCCGCCGAAGCCGGCGCGCGCAGCTGCTTGCGCCGCCTCGTGGACAGCCTTGGCCGAGCGGCCCGCTCCGGCGGCCCGTCGAACGTCCTCGTACTCGGGTGAGACGGTGACGAGGCGGCCGGCGACATATCCCAGGCGAACGGCGATGTCGCAACCGTCGACGTGCACAAGCTCTCGGCGCTGGTCGGCGTACAGTCGCTCGACCGGCAGAACGCGAAGGCCGAAGCTCGACGTCTCGGCGAACACCAGGTCGGCGAGCCGTCGCCGATCGGCAGACAGGGCAAGCACGTGCAGGACGCAGCCAGGGCGGCCCTTCTTCATCACGGTGGTCGTCAGCCATACGTCCACGGCGCCCTCCGCGCGCAGGGCAGCGGCCGCGTGTGCCAGCAACTCGGGCGACATGTCGTCTATGTTGGTCTCGAGGAGCACATGCTCCGGGTCGTCGCGGGGGGCCCCTGGCGCAACGCCTGCCTCCGCCTCCGGCGGCTCGATGAGCACAGCGCGCAGGACGTTCGGACGCCCAGGCACCTCTCGCGATCCGGCACCGTAGGCGGCACGCGCGATCCGCCCTCGAGGCATGGTCGAGAACGCATCGGCGTAGTGCACCAGGAGCGCCGCCCCGGTGGGAGTCGTCAGTTCACCGGGCGGTTCCCCGAGATCCTGCTCGAAGCCCCCGCCGATGGGCGAGCCGGTCAGAAGGGCAAGCACAGCCGGCGCCGGCACCGGCACGAGGCCATGCGCCGTGCGCACTATGCCACTCCCCAGGGCCGGCGGGGAGGCGACGATCCTGGCGGGAGAGAGCCGCCGGATCAGCGCCGCCGCGCTGATCAGGTCGACGGCCGTGTCGACCCCGCTGAGCTCGTGGAGGTGCTCGTCGTCGTCACCGTGGACCTGCGCCTCGGCGGCCGCCATGCTGGCCGCCACCGCGGCGACTGCCTCGACGACCCGCGGCTCGAGCGTGGAGGCGCGTACCGCGGCGACGAGCTCCTTGAAGGTGCCGAACCCGGGGGTCTCGGCGACGGTGAAGGCGCGCGCCGCCACGCCGCCGCGACGAACCTCCGCGGACGCGACGAGGTCGGGATCGAGGCCCGCGGACGCGAGCGCCGGCCGTACCACGTCGTCGAGAGGGTCGCCATCACCGGCGGGAGCGGCGAGCGTCACCAGCGCCGCCACGAGCATGTCGCCGCTGATGCCGGTCGCGCAGTCCAGGAAGAGGATCATGACGAGCACTCTAACTCGGAGGCGAGGGGATGCACAGAGCCAGGGCCACAGAACGCGGGCGGGCGGCCGCCTCCCGGCCCTCAGCATGTAGAATGCCGGCATGCGCATCGCCCAGATCGCCGCCCCGTGGATCACGGTCCCGCCTGCCGGCTACGGCGGCACGGAGTGGGTCGTCCAGCAGCTGTGCGACGGCCTCACCGCTCGTGGTCACGAAGTCGTGCTCTACGCCAGTGGCGACTCACACACGGACGCCGAGCTTCGGTCGGTGTTCCCGGAGCAGATGCCTTCACGCCTCGGGCACAGCAGCTACGACGCCCGTCATGTCTCGTTCGCCTTCGCGGACATCGAACGCGACCGTTTCGACCTCGTCCACGATCACTCGGGGTTCCTCGGCGTCGCCTTCAGCCGCTGCCTGAAGCCGCGGATGGTGCACACGGTGCACTGCCCCTTCGACGAGATCGCCTATCCGTTCTACGAGCACTTCCGCAGCGCGGTCGGCTATGTCGCCGTCAGCAAGCACCAACAGTCGACCGCCCCTCCGGCCATGGATTGGGCAGGTCTCGCCTACAACGCGATCGCCCTCGAGCAGTGGCCTTTCGCTCCGGAGAAGGGCGACTACCTCCTCGCTTTCGGCCGCATGTGCGCCGCCAAGGGATTCCACCTATCTATCGAGGCGGCAACACGTACCGGCCACAGGCTCATTATGGCGGGAGCGCTCCAGGAGCCGTACCGCGAGTACTTCGAGTCGCAGATCGAGCCGCTCATCGACGGCGAGCAGGTGGTGTATGAAGGAGAGGTCAGCAACGCGCGCCGGCGCGAGCTCTTCGCGCACGCCAAGGCCTTCCTCTTCCCGATCACGTGGCCGGAGCCGTTCGGTCTGGTGATGATCGAAGCCATGGCGACGGGCACGCCGGTGGTGGCCCTGCGCCAGGGCTCCGTGCCGGAGATCGTCGAGCACGGAAGATCCGGGTTTGTCTGCGACACGCTCGACGAGTTCGTCGCCGCGATAGGACGGCTCGATGAGATCGAGGCCGGCACGTGCCGGCGCGTCGTGGAAGAGCGCTTCACCGTGGATCGCATGGTCGCCGACTACGAGGCGATCTTCCGGCAAGTGCTCGAGCGCTGAACGTGCGAGGCGCGAGCAGGCTCGTGCGGGGCACCCCCAGTTGACCGGCGCGGGCCACACGAGAGGGCCGGGCCGGGAAGCGGTGGCGACTTACCTTGCGAACCATCGTCCGGGGCCGCTGCTTCTGCACGGCGACGCACTCGAGACCCTGCGCCTCTTCCCCGACGACAGCGTCGACTGCTGCATGACCAGCCCGCCGTACTTCGGGCATCGTCGCTACGCCGGTGGCGGACTCGGCGCGGAGAGCAGCTGGCAGGACTACGTGATGGTTCTCGGCGCGGTCACCGCCGAGTTGCGGCGCGTGCTCAAGTCGACGGGCTCGCTCTGGCTCAAC
This sequence comes from uncultured Thermoleophilia bacterium, assembly GCA_963717285.1. Lineage (GTDB taxonomy): Bacteria > Actinomycetota > Thermoleophilia > UBA2241 > UBA2241 > CAIXSE01. The sequence goes on along the minus strand of CAVQVW010000006.1, from coordinate 125,629 downwards.
CTCGGCGACACCTACCGCGGCAAGCGTCAACTCGGCATCCCGTGGCGCGTCGCCTTCCACCTCGTCGACGATCAAGGCTGGACGCTGCGCAACAGCGTCGTCTGGGACAAGGTGAAGGGAGGCCCTGACACGAGTCGCGACCGGCTGCGCAACGTCCACGAATTGCTCTTCCACTTCGTCCGCAAGCCCACAGGCTATTTCTACGACACCGACGCAGTGCGCCACGCGCCACGCGCGGCGCGCATCGTCGATGGCGCCGTCGTCTCGGCCACTGGGGTCCGAGGCGTGCGCTACCGCCGGCAGATCGAGCTCTCAACGGGCCTGAGCGCAGATGAGAAGGCGGCCGCAGCCGCAGTGCTTGAAGCCGCCCTGGAGGCTGTGGCCGCCGGACGTCTCGCGGATTTCCGCATGGTCCTCCGCGATCAGCAGCGAGTCACGCACTCAGACGCGCCCGCGGTGTCGGGACGGGCCAGAGAGCTGCGGGAGCGCGGCTTCTACATCCTCCGCTACCACCCGGGCGGCGCGAAGCCCGGGGACGTGTGGAGCATCATGCCGGAAGCCACCCGAGGTCGCGTCGCGCACTTCGCCGCGTTTCCGCCCGACCTCTGTCGCATCCCCATCCTCGCGACCTGCCCTCCAGGCGGCGTCGTGATCGACCCGTTCTGCGGCACAGGCACCACACTCCTGGTCGCCGGGGACCTCGGTCGCCGGGCGGTCGGTATCGACATCGCCGAGGAGTACCTCGCACTGGCGCGCAAACGCTGCGAGCACGACTGAACTGGGTCGGGGGCGAACGTCGCCGGAAGGCGAGGGACCGCCCGACACGGTCATGGTTCGGCAGACGCCTCCTGGGCGAGCTTGGCGCCGATATCCGTGAACTGCACGTCCAACCACCTCTCGATGCTGTTGGTGTCCACCACGCGTCGGATCTGCTGCGCCAGTACGCGCCGCTCGAACTCGGATATGGTCAACGCCTCATGGATGGCCGCGGCCTGAGCCTCGATGTCGAAGGGATTCACGATCACGGAGTACATGTGGAGCTCCTCAGCTGCCCCGGTGTTCTCGCTCAGGATGAGCACCCCGTCGCGCGTGTTCAGCACCGGGCCCTCCTTGGCGATGAGGTTCATGCCGTCGAAGATCGAGTTGACCATGAGCGCGTCGTAGTGCTTGTACGCGGCCAGCGTCTGGGGGTAGTCATCCTGCACGCGCACCTCGATGGGCGTCCAGTCGGTGTTCCCGTGCTTGGTGTTGATCTCTGCGACCGTGCGCATGACGCGTTCGCGATACACGACGTACTCCTCCACATCGGCCCGCGCGGGCTGCAGCAGCGCGAGGAACGTGATGCGCTCCCGGTACTCCGGGTGCAGTTCGAGGAAGCGATCGAAGGCACGGAACCCGCGGATCACGTTCTTGCTGAGATCGAGCCGGTCGACGCGCAGCAAAAGGAACTCGCGACGACGCTCGAGCAGCTGCTTCTCTGCCACGGCGACCGCCTCCGTCGAAGCCGCCTCGCGCAGCCCCTTGGGATCGATCGAGACGGGGTACGCGCGGGCCCAGACCTCGCGCCCCGCGACGCGCAGGCTGAGATCGTCCCAGTCGACTGGCAGATCGAGCAGGTCGGCGCACCCCTGCAGGAAGTTGCGCGCGTTGTGCCGGGTGTGGAACGAGACGATATCGTTGCCCAGAAGACCTTCGAAGACGGCAGTGCGGATGTGCTTCGGCAGGACGGTCCAGGCGTCCGACTGCGGCCAGGGGATGTGCACGAACTGATGGAGAAAGGCGCGAGGTGCGGCGGCACGCACCAGTGGAGCGACTCCGTAGAGATGGTGGTCGTGCAGCATGACCAGCGACTCCTCGCCATCGTCGCCGCGCACTTCGTCGACGACGGCCGCGGCGAAGAGCTGCTGCGCGGGCAGGTAGCCGTTGACCCAGGCGTTGAGCTCATTGAGGGTGATATCCGGGTGCCATCCGAGGTCCCACAGGTAGTGCTGGAGGAACCACAGCATCGGATTGGCGACGATGCGATCGTACTGATCGTAGACCTCGGGCGGCATGGGAACGTAGCGCACACGATAGGACGATGCATCCAGCGCGATATCGACAGGCTCGCCGGCTTCGGCCAGCTGCGCCTCCTCAGGTCCCACGGCCGCCGCTACCCACGTCCCCGGCCGCCGGCCCAGCACCTCGTTCAAGACGGTGACCAGACCGCCGAGCCCTCGCTTGAGGATGGGCTCGCCTTCGGGCCCGCTCTGGAACGACACCGGGCCGCGATTCGCGGCCACCACCAGGCGACGCGCTCCGGCATCAAGCACATCCACCCTGACCTCCTCGGATCACCTGCCACCAGGACGGCCTTGCCCCTCCTGCTGAGGGGACGGACCGCCTCATGCCTATCCTACCCGCGAGCAGACGGGCGCGCAGCATCTGGCCACAGCCATGTCATATCCCAAACAGAGGCAGGGCGTGCGCGACGATGCCGCCGACCAGAAGTGCGAGGAGGATGGTTCCCAGACACACCAGCGCCGTGTTTCGCCAGCCGATCTCGCGCGTGAGCACGGCGATCGTCGCGAGACAGGGGATGTAGATCGCGTTGACGATCGCGTACGTCACGATCTGTGACGTGGTCATGAAGCTGCCGATGCCGGCGACTGCCCCGCCGGCGCTGACCGCGGCGAAGACCAGCAGCAGCTGGAGCGCCAGCTCCTTGCGCAGGACCGCGAAGACGAGCGTGAGGCCGGCCACTGCCGGAAGCAGAAGCCAGCCCTCGACGATCGGCGCCAGCGGCTCGGTGAACCGCCAGATGGCCCCCGTCTCGTAGAGGGCCCCCAAGGCCATGCTGCCGAGGACGATGATCGGCGCGGCGTCCCAGACGAACTCGCGGAATCGGCGCCAGGTCTTGCCCGCGACCTGGCGCAAGACGGGGCGTCGAAACGGGAACATCTCCATGACGAAGGCACTCTCCGTGCCCGGGAGCAAACGGTTCAGGCCGAGTCCGGCGAGCACCATCACCGCGAAGATCACTGCGTAGGTGAGGAGCGCATACTGCCACCCGGCCACACCCGCCACCGCGCCGATGATGACGGCGGTGGCCGCGCTGCACGGCATGAGCGTCGCCAGGGTCGAGGCGATCACGCGTTCTCGCCGCGACGCCAGCGAACGAGTCGCGATGATGGCGGGCACGTTGCAGCCGCCCGCGGCGATGAGCGGAACCACCGCGCGCCCGTGCAGGCCGAAGCGGTGCATGAAGCGATCGCTGAGAAAGGCGGCGGCGTTCATGTAGCCCGAGTCCTCAACCAGCGCGAGGATGAAGTAGAACGTGAGGATGTAGGGAATGCCGACGGCCAAGGTGGCGAGGATGCCGCCGTCAACGCCCCAGAGGACGATGCGCCCCAGCGTGCCATCGCCGAAGAGGCTGGTCGTGAGCGAGGTGACTGCAGGTGAGATGGTCGCCGTCCAGACCCCCGTCAGGAGGCCGGCGAGGAAGTCGCCGACCACAAACAGACAGATGAACATCGCCGCGAGCACGGCGATCAGAATGGGGATGCCCGTGCGCGGCGCAGTCGAGAGCCGCCAGAGAACGTCGCCGGCCTCCGTGGCGGGCGCCTGCGCCGCGGCGGCCAGTCGCCGAGTCTCCGCGTGGCGCGCCTGGGCGATGGCCAGCGCCAGACCGTCGTCGGCCAGAGTCAGACCCCCGATGTCCTCCAGATCGACGGCGTCTGCGATCTCCGCGTCCCCCTCGAAGACCGAGAGCGCCGCGGCGCGCGGCGTCAGGCCGAGGACCGAGAGGCCACCAACCGTGCCGCGCCCAGCGAGCGCGGACGCCAAGGCCGCGACGCGTTCATCGGCGGACGCCGGCAGAGGCGTCCCGCGGGGGCGCCCGCGGGCGGAGCTGGAGGAGGCGGCAAGCAGCACCGCCGCCTCCAGCTCCGCCACGCCCTCTCCGTGAGGCGCCACAGTCGCGACGACCGGCACACCCAGCTCGCGAGCCAGCGCGTCGGCGGCGACGGGCCGACGACGTCGGCGAGCCTCGTCCGCCAGGTTCACGGCGACGACGACGCGAAAGCCGAGATCGACGAGCTGAAGGGGCAGGTAGAGGCTGCGCGCCAGGTTCGTCGCGTCGGCCACGGCGACCACGACGTCGGGCCTCCGCGCGAGCAGAGCGCTGCGCGCGACGTGCTGGTCGGCGCCCTGGCCGCCCTCGAGCGAGTACGCGCCAGGCAGGTCCACGACCTCGACCTGCCGCTCGCCCCAACGGACCGAGACGGCGCAGGCCTCGGTCGTCACCCCGGCGCAATGCGCCGTCTCGGCAGCGGCGCCGGTAAGGGCGTTGAACAGCGAACTCTTGCCGACGTTGGGGTTGCCGGCCAGGCACACAAGCACCTTCGGCTCGCTGCCGACCGGGCCGGGCTTCGCGGCGCGACTCCGCGCGGCAACGCCCATGAGGTCAGACCCGCAGGAGGATCTTGCCGGCGACCTCCCTGCCCAGCGCATACTGCGCCCCACCCACACGGACGAGCAACGGGCCGCCGAAGGGAGCGATCGACTCGACTGCGACCGAAGTCTCGGGGACGAGCCCCAGCGACCCGAGGTACTTGAGAAGCGCGCTGTCCTCCTCGGAGATACAGCCGATGACGCCACTCTCGCCGGGGTCGAGCTCGGCGAGCGGCCGCAGGTCCTCGTCGACGAGCGAGCCGTCCGCGTCCGGAATGACGTGGCCGTGCGGGCACGTGCGAGGGTTGCCCAGCTGCTCGGCGAGTCGGGCCTCGACCTCGGAACTCAGCACATGCTCGAGCTTGCAGGCCTCTTCGTGGACCGCGTCCCAGGGCATGTCGAGGTAGTCCACGAGAAAGCGTTCGCTGAGGCGATGCCGCCGCACCAGGCGAGCGCCTTCGACCTCCCCCTCGGCCGTGAGCCTGATGCCCCGAGCCCTCGGCTTGGCGACCAGGCCGACGCCCCGCAGCCGCCGCACCATCTCCGAGACCGACGGCGGCGAGACGCCGAGTTCAACCGCGAGGCGCTTGACGGTGACCGTGCCGCCGCCCCGCTGCAGCTTGAAGATCGCCTCCAGGTACTCCTCGGTGCTCTGCGTGCGCTGTGTCAAGCCTTCCTCTCCCGCGGGGTCTTCCACTAAGGATAGCCTAACCAGAGTTCCTAGGGAATCCTGCCTGACGTATGGAGGAGAGCCAAGCCGCGGGGCCGGCAGAGACATCGGGGAGGAGAAGAAGGGCGGGGAAGCAGTGGAGCGGATGACGGGACTCGAACCCGCGATCTTCAGCTTGGGAAGCTGACGTGTTACCAACTACACTACATCCGCTCGCAGCCGTAGTTCACCACAGAGGGACGACGCCCGCAACTGGCAGCTCGGTACCGTCAGCCGTCCATTCTGCCGAGGTCGGCCCTGCCGACGGTCGCAAGCGTCCCCGAGGCCAGCGCCTCTTCCTCCGCGGCCACCCTGTCGTCGCTTCCGCAGGTGGCCGGGGGCACGCCGAGGGAGCGCACGGTCGGCAGGCGTGGGTTTGCAGCTACGGGGAATACGTAGCAGTGAATACGGAGGAGGCCATGGTAGAGGACACCCAGCAACCTGAGTGGCTGCGCAGTACGAAGGGGTCGGCGTTCACCGGCATCGGCTCGCTCGAGGCCGAGATCCTCGCAGTGATCTGGGAGCAGGACGAGACGACCGTGCGCGAGGTGTACGAGACGCTGCGCGCACGCCGTCAGATCGCCTACACCACCGTGATGACGGTGATGAACAACCTCGTGAAGAAGCACCTGCTCCTTCAGGATAGGAGCGGCATCGCCTACGTCTACAGGCCCGCCATCCCCGGACGCGACGTGGCGCGAACGGTCCTGGAGAGCGTGGTCGCCCGTCTGCTCAACGGCCAGGACAACGTCGCCGTGTCTCAGCTTCTCGATCTCGACGAGGAGCTGACCCCCGCGCAGCTCGACGAACTCCGAGCCTGGGCGCGCCAGCGCTTCGCCGCGTAGCCGGCCTCACATCCGCTCGGGGGCATCCACACCGAGCAGCCCAAGCCCCGTCGCCAAGGTGGCGCGCGTGGCTTCGCACGCACCTGCCCTGAAGAGACTCACGTCGACGTCGTCGCCCAACACTCGGCAGTGCTTGTAGAAGGTGTGGAACTCAGCGGACAGCTCGGTCAGATACGAGTGGACCCGATGCGGCGCGCGCTGAGCCGCGGCGATGCACAGGACCTCCGGCCAGCGGGCCAGAGCCCCGATCAAGGACCGCTCGTGCTGGCCCACGGCCACGCCTGGGAGCGGCTCGCCGGCAATGCTCACACCCGCGTCTTCAAGATGCCGCAGAATGCTGCAGATGCGTGCGTGGGCGTATTGGACGTAGTAGACGGGGTTCTGACTGGAGCGCTGGACGGCGAGATCGATGTCGAGTTCGAGCGTCGTGTCGTGAGAGCGGCCGACGAGGAGAAAGCGTGCCGCATCGACCCCGATCGCATCTGTCAGGTCGTCGACCGTGACGATGTCGCCGCTGCGTTTGCTCATGCGCTTCGCCTCGCCGCTCTCGACCAGACTGACGAGCTGCCCGATGATGAGCTCGAGCCGCTCCGGATCATGTGGCGGCAAGGCGGTGAACGCCGCTTTCATGCGCGGCACGTAGCCGTGATGGTCGGCGCCCCATATGTCGACCATGTGCGCGAAACCGCGATCCATCTTGTCCCGATGGTAGGCAATGTCGCTGAGGAAGTACGTGGGCTGCCCCGACGAACGGATCAGCACGCGGTCCTTGTCGTCGCCGTACTCGGTGGTCCTCAGCCAGACGGCGCCCCCCTCCTCGTAGAGGAGGCCCTCGCCGTCCAGGTCCGCCAGCGCCTTGCCCACCTCCCCGGCGAAGCCGCGGTACTCCTCGCCGTCACGGTAGAGGGCGCTCTCCTGTACCCAAGCGTCGAACGACACGCGCAGCCTCTCCAGCGTGCTGCGGAACATGGCGAGGACGGCGTCGCGACCCCAGGCCGCCACGTCGGCGACCACATCTGGCGACAACTCGGAGACGTCGTCGCCGGCTTCGAGAAGCGCGGGGCGATAGCGCTCGCCGACGTCGCCGATGAGCCGGTCCGCCAGATCGAAGACGTACGCGCCCTGGTAGCCTTCCTCCGGCAGCGGCGTCTCGAGGCCCAGCCGCTGCCCGTACCGCGCGACGAGCGACTGGCCGAAGCGCATCATCTGCGTGCCGTGATCATTGACGTAGAACTCGCGCGTCACATCGTGCCCGACAAAGGCGAGGATTCGGCACAACGCGTCGCCGTAGGAGGCGTAGCGCGCGTGACCCACATGAAGCGGACCGGTGGGGTTCACGCTGACGAACTCCACGTTCATCCGCTGCCGATCGCTCTCTGGGACGCAGCCCCTGCCGTAGTCGGGGGCCTCGCTCACCTGGCACTGCAGGGCGCCGCGATACCACTCATCGGTGAGGAACAGGTTGAGGAATCCGGGGCCGGCCACTTCGAAACGTTCGCAGCAGCCTCTCCCGGGGCCGGTCGACCAGCGCTCGCCGAGCTCCTGGGCGAGTTCCCGCGGCGGACGTCCGGCGCGCTTGGCGCTCGCCAGAGCGGCATTCGTCGTGAGGTCGCCGTGTTCGCGCCGCGTCGGCACCGACAGATCGGCGACTGGCGCGGGCGGCGGCGCCTCGACCTCTTCGCCCAGCAGCTCGCGCAACGTGGCGGCGAGAGACGCCGCGATTCCGTTCAGGTAGTACAGGTCGTCAAGCATGCCTCACCGCCGGGTCGCTGGAGCGCCGGCGCCCCCGCCGGTCACAGGTGCCCATTCTAGCCCGTCTGGGCGCACAGGTCGCTCGCGCCGGCCGTCAGTGGTGGTACGTCTCGCCACGCAGGATCTTGCCGGCGCGAAAGAGCTGTTCGAGGAGCAGGACCCGGGCGAGCTGGTGAGGCAGGGTGAGCACAGAGAGAGACAGCCGCCCATCGACACGCCCCAGGACCTCCGCGCTCAGCCCCAAGGAGCCACCGATCACAAAGCCGACGCCGCCTCGCTCGAAGCCTTTCTGCAGCCACGCGGCGAACGCCTCGCTGTCCCGCGAGCGCCCATCGATCGCCAGAGCGGCGACGAGCGGCGTCCGGGGCCAGGCTGCGAGAAGACGCCGGCCCTCCTCGCGAAGCACCTCCGCCTCGCTCCGGCCACGCTGCGGAACCTCCTTGACCTCGCGCACCGTGACCCGCATCTGGGGACGCAGAAGGTCGGAATAGTGACGAGCCGCCGGTTCGAAGTGGCGGTGCAGCGAGCCGACGGCCGAAATGTCGACCCGCGCCGCCACCCCCCAGCTTCAGGACTGCGTGGAGCGGGAGTAGAACGCGACGCGGCCCTTGCCTCCCGCGCGAGCGGCGTACATCGTGGTCGCCGCCTTGGCGACGAGCTCCTCCGCCGTCCGGCCGTCTTCCGGGTAGCTGGCCACGCCGACGGACGCGCTGGGCGCCACGGGCGTGCCGCCGATGTCGACCGACAGCTCGCGCATCGCCGCGAGGACACGCTCCAGCACGGCGTCTGTCTGCTGGTCCGCGGTCTCAGGGAGCACGAGAAGGAACTCGTCGGCGCCGTAGCGGCATACGAGATCGCAGCTGCGGAGCTGGACGGTGAGGGCGGCGGCCCAGTGACGCAGCACTTCGTCGCCGCCTTCGCGCCCGAAGGTGTCGTTGACGCGCTGGAAGTCGTCCAGGTCCAGCATCACGAACGTGACTGTGCGACGGTAGCGCGCGGCGCGCGCCAGCTCATGGGCGGCGCGATCGCGCAGATGACGGAAGTTCATGAGGCCGGTCAGAGGGTCGTGAGTCTCATGAGCCTGTCGTTCCCCGAGGAGCCGCAGGTTGTCCACCGCGACCTCGGCCTGGTCGGCGATCTGCCCGAGAAGACGACGCTGTACGTCGGGGTGAAACCCGTTCTCGTGGTACAGGTAGCCGGGCTGCTGGCCGGTGTAGCCTTCGAACTGGCAGACGGTGTCGCCCAAGCTGCCGCACTGGGTCTCCTTCGTCACCACCTCCGTACCGGTCACGACCTCAAGCACCCCGTCGATGATGCCGCGCTCCAGGTCGCAGACCGGCGTGCCGTTGACCGGCAGCCGCTGGCAGCTCATGCAGTGCCCAAGCTTGACGAGCACGCGCTCCTCGTCGAGCTCGACCTCCAGCTCGCCGAGATGCATGTCGCGGAACCACTCCTTGAGCCCCTGAAGCGAGTGGATCTGCAGCTCGCCGCTGAAGCGCTTGGCGGCGAGGTAGATCGCGGGTCCGGCGCTCTCGCCGAAGACCTTGGGCAGGATGGCGAACTGCAGGAGGCGGATGAGCGCCGCCGGAGCGACGGCTTCCTTCGGCGTGGAGTCGACGATCTGCTCGACGGTCGGCCAAGTACGTTTCTCCTCGACAGAGGTCAGTGCCAGGACGTTGCGAAGTGTACGCGTGAACACGCTCGCCAAGGAAATCTCTTCCTGTGAGCGAAGCCCCATGATGCTCCTCTCCATGCCGCGACTCTTGCCCGCGCCGCGGACCCTCGCCTCTCTCCCCTGCGCCGCCCCGGAAGCCCGCCGGTCGGTCACCGCTATACTATAGAGGACTGGAGGGCACAGCAGAATAGGCGATGAGCATCCACGCCACTGAAGCGTAGTCAGCCAAGTGCACGTGGAGAGAACGCCTGTGGACGGAGTCGAGGATGCCGCAGGGTCCAACGGAGGCTGAACGACCCATCGCTGATCTGGCCGCGAGGAAGGCGCAGGTCCGCGACAGCGGTCTCGCCGCCCGGGATGCGCTGCCTGCCGACGAACGCGCGCGGCTGAGCGCCGCGATCTGTGCCCGCGCCGCCTCCCTCCCCGAGATCGCGCAGGCCCATACGACCATGCTCTTCGTCTCCTTCGGCAGCGAAGTGGACACGGCCCCGCTGATCGGCCGGGTGCTGGACGACGGCAGAGCGCTCTGCCTGCCGCGCGTCCAGAGCCCACGCTCCATGGCCGCCTACCGAGTCATCGATCCGTCCGCCGACCTCGTGCCCGGAGTATGGGGCATCCCGGAGCCGCGCCCCGGCCTGGCCGAGGTCGCGCCGGCCGACATCGACGTGGTGATCGTGCCGGGCTCTGTGTTCGATGCTGAATGTAGACGCTGCGGCTACGGAGGGGGCTTCTACGACGCGTACCTGCCCCGCACGAGGCCCGGCGTCCCGCGGATAGCCCTTGCCTTCGAAGCGCAGGTCGTCGTCGGGCTGCCCTGCGAGCCGCACGACCTGCAGATGGACGCGATCGTGACCGAGAGCCGCGTAATACGGCCGGACTGACGCCAGGCCGAGAGGCCCCGCCGGGGCGGCGCTTCTCGGGCGCTTGGCCGAACGGCGCCGCGAGCCTACGCCGCAGCCGGCGTCGGATTCAGGCCCCCTGCAGGGCGATCTGGATCTCATCGCGCACCCGCAGGAGGGTCGCGGAGACAGCCCCACAGTCGGCGTGGTAGCGGGCGGCGGGCATCGGGACGGAGATCGCGGCCGAACTGCCGTCGATGTCGGTGATGGCCACGGCGGCCCCACAGATCCCGACGTGGTGTTCTTCGCAATCGTAGCCGAGGCCGGTGCAACGGACCTCCTCGATCTCGCGCAGCAGGTGGTCGCGCAACACGGGCCTGTGCTGCGCAGGCGTCTCGAGCTTCCTGGGTAGTCGCCTCTTCAGCTCCTCCCGGGGAAGCTGCGCCAGCAGCACCTTGCCGCTGGCCGTGCAGAAGGCCGGAAAGCGGGCCCCGACACGTGAGACCACCATCAGTGACCGCTGCGGCGCCGGATGCTGGGCGATGAACAGCACGTGCATGCCGTCGAGCACGGCGAGATCGACGGTCTCGTTGAGCTCCCGGGCCAGTCGCTCCAGGTAGGGGTTGACCACCGTCGGCAGGTCGCGCCGGCTCGCCACCGCCAGCTCGAGGAGTCCTGGCCCGAGGTGAAGGCGGCCCGTGGCTTGGTCGGTACAGACGAAGCCCTCCCGCTCAAGAGCGTAGCGGATACGATGCACCGTGGTGCGCGGCAGTCCGGCGCGCGCGACCAGCTCGCTGAACGTGAGGCCCCCCGACGAGTCCGCAGCCAGCAGCCTGAGGATCGTCGCCGCTCTGGCCAGCACCTGCACACCGGCACGCTGTTCGCGCTCCATGGCTTGATCCGGGCCAATCGCAGTCTTCCCCATCACGACCGCTCCTCGTCGCTCACGAAGCCTCTGGCAGCTCGTTCATCATAGGTCGCTCAGCTCGCATCAGCCACCGGCCCCGAGACGCCGCCGGCGGCTGGCGTCGCCGGTGACGGAGGTTCCTTGAGCACGAGTCGACGCCGCACCGGGAAGAGGTGGATACCCCAGCGCCTGACGACGAAGCCCCAGATACCGCCGGGGGCCTTGATCGCCATGACGACCGCGACGATCCCAAGGAGCAGCATGTACAGCGGGCCGTACTGACTGAGGCTCTGCAGCACCGTGAAGTAGATCACCGCACCGATGATGGGGCCTTCGATCGTCCCGAACCCGCCGATGACGACGATGAACAGCGCGTACGCCGTCCAGTTGATGCTGAACGCCGCCGCAGGCTGGATCCGCAACAGGTTCATGGCCACTACCGCGCCGACGACCCCACAGCCGAAGGCGGCTATCACGTACACGTACAGCTTGGCGCGAAACACGTCGACGCCCGAACTCTGCGCCGCCAGCTGATCGTCGCGGACCGCCGTAAGGGCGAGGCCGAGCCGCGAGCGCAGCAGGAAGTAGACGAGCAAGATCGATCCGACGGCGACAAACAGCGCCAGCAGGTACGTACCCGTGATACGCGTATCGATCGGCAGGCGGGCGGCGGAGATCACGGTCTTGCCCGAACCGCCGCCCGTGGCCTGGATGTTCGCAACGGTGATGCGAACGACCTCGGCGATGACCCACGTGCCGATGGCGAAGTAGCCGCCACGCAAGCGGAAGATGAGCGGCGCCACCGGCAGGGCGACGGCGACGGCGAGCAATCCGGCGAGCAGAACGGCGGCGAAGGGATGGATGCCGATCACGTCGCCGATGATCCACAGGCCGTACGCGCCGAGACCTATGTACGCCTGCTGGCCGACCGAGATCAGACCAGCGTATCCGCCGAGAAGGTTCCACATCTGGGCGAGAGCGAGCAGCGTGAAGAAGGTGACCATGGTCCGCAGGTAGCTCACCGAAGCCCACAACGGGAAGGCGGCCAGCACGACCACGACCAGCACGCCACCGAAGAGCACGTAGCGATGCATGCGGGTCGAGCGCGCGACGCGAAACTCAGGCACATTCATGCGGTCACCGTCTTCGCGAAGAAGCCGCTCGGGCGCAGCGCCAGGACGGTGAGGAAGACCAGATGGCCGACGAAGATGCCCCAGCCTGAACCGAAGGCCTGTGACCCCATCGTCTGAGAGACCCCGAGGATGATGCCGCCGACGAGCGTCCCCCAGATGGACCCCATGCCGCCCATGATGACCGCCTCGAAGGCGTAGATGAGGCGGAACGAGCCCTGCGTCGGCTCGAATGTGGTGCGCACAGCGAGCATGATTCCGGCCAGAGCGACGATAGCGAGGGAGATGGCCATGGCCAACCCGTAGATGTGACGGTTGTTGATTCCCATGAGCTCAGCGGCCTCACGGTCGTCGGACGTAGCCCTGAAGGCACGTCCCAGCTTGGTGCGGTTCAGGAACAGCTGCAGCGCCGCGATGACGGCGATCGAGAGCAGGAACACGAGCAGCGGGAACCACCCTATCGCCAGCTTGCCGGTGACGGTCACGCTGATGTTCTCGATGGTCCCGGCGTCAAGGCCCCGAAAGTCTGCCGAGAACCACATGAGGAGACCGTTCTGGATGATGATCGACAGGCCGATGGCGACCACGATAGGACGCGTCTCGTCGGTGCCCAGGGTGAAGTTGAGCAGCCCGCGCTGCAGCAGATAGCCCACCACGAACATGATGGCAATCGTCAGGAGCGCCGACCAGAGCACGCCAAGATGAAGCGACTCGACGAGGAACAGGCACACGAAAGCCGCCAGGATGCCCAGGTCGCCATGCGCCAGATTGACGAAACGCATGACGCCGAACACGAGCGCCAGGCCGGTGGCGAACAGCGCGTACAGCCCACCCAAGAGAATGCCTTGTATCAGGACGTTGAGCCAATCCATCCCATCACACTCCGAAGTAGGCTGCAGAGATCGCTTCAGAACTGAGGTCGCCCGGCTTGCCCTCGAGGCTGATACGACCCTCGAGGAAGCAGGCCACATGATCGGCGACAGTGAGGACGTGCTGCACGTCCTGTTCGACGACCAGGATCGTCGTCCCCGTGTCGACAAGGTGCACCATGGCCTCGTAGATACGCTTGATCACCACCGGCGCAAGGCCCAGCGAGACCTCGTCGAGCAACAGCAGGCCCGGGTTGGCCATCAGGGCGCGCCCGATGGCCAGGGCCTGCTGCTCGCCGCCGGAGAGGCTCGACGCCTGACGCTTGAGCAACGGCTTCAGCAGCGGGAAGAGCTCCAGCACCGACGTCGTGTCCCAGCCGCCCTTGCGACCGCCGTAGGCGCCGACCAGCAGGTTCTCGTGCACCGTCAGACTCGGGAAGACACGGCGCCCTTCGGGAACGAGTGCGATGCCCATGGCGACCCGGTCGTGGGGCGGATGCCCGTCGATCGGCTCGCCGTGGAACAGGATCTGGCCCGCCGACGGACGCTGGAGCCCGGCGATGGTCCGAAGGAGCGTCGACTTGCCGCCGCCGTTGGCGCCGATGCAGGCGAACGTCTGGCCCTCCTCGACCGAGAGCGAGACGCCGAACAGGGCCTGGAAGTCGCCGTAGAAGACATCGATGCCCTGGAGCTCGAGGACACTCACGTCGGCATCCCCCCCATGTAGCAGGCCTGCACCTCTTCGCTGCGCATCACCTCGTTCGGGTCTCCCTCGATGAGGTTGCGCCCGAAGCTGATGGCGACGATGCGGCCGACGACGGCGAGAAGCGCGTGCACGACGTGCTCGATCCATATGATCGAGACGCCCTCGCGATGCAGATCGAGGATCGTCTCGATCAGGACTTCGACCTCGCCCTCGGTGAGCCCGCCGGCAATCTCGTCCAGGAGAAGGACGCTCGGCTCGCCGGCAAGTGCTCGGGCGAGCTCGAGCCGTTTGCGGTCGAGGAGAGGCAGCGCCCCGGCCTGCACGTTCGCCTTGGCGGAGAGCTGCGTGATCTCGAGCGCTTTCACGCTGTGCGCGTAGCTGGCGCGCTCACTCGCGCCGCGTCCGTAGGCGGCGCACACAAGCACGTTCTCGAAGACGCTCATGCCGGAAAACGGCTTGGGGATCTGGAACGTCCGCCCCATTCCGTATCGGCAGCGGTTCTGCCGTGACACATGGGTGACGTCCTTGCCCTTGAACGTCACCCGGCCCTCATCGGGCCGATACACGCCGGTGATCAGATTGAAGAGTGTCGTCTTGCCGGCGCCATTCGGCCCGATGATGCCCAGCGCTTCACCTTCGCTCAGCTGCAGGCTCAGATCGTCTATGACCTGCACGCCGCCGAACGACTTCTTGAGGCCCGCGGTCTCGAGGACCACGGTCACCGGTTGTCGCCGCGCTGCTTCACGCGCACCGAAGCTCTTCCGCGAGCCTCGCGGAACGAAGGTCAGATCCATGCATCAGAGTACGTCTCAGTACTTGATCGGCTCGACGTCCTGCTCCACGGGGACTTCCGGAGCCACGACGTTGGTCACCACCTTGAGATCGTACGGCCACTCCTCGCCCTTGACCCACTGGCCGCCGACGAGAGGAGTCTTGCTGACGTTGGGCACGGGGTTCTGGTCCGGACCCGCCTGCCAGTTCACGTTGCCGCAGATCGTCTCCATGTTGGTGGCCTTGACGGCGTCAAGGATGACCTGCTTGTCGTCGACGTTCGTGGTGCGCTTGAGCGCGTCGGCGACCACCTCGAAGACGGCGTAGTGCATGAGAGGCTGTGTCCACTGCTTGCTCGTGCTCTCGGTGTACGCGTCGGCGAACTCCTGGCAGGTCTGCCCGCTGAGCGACGACTTGAACGGATGGGTCGGCGACCACCAGCACTCGGTTGTGAGGCCGTAGCCTACGTCACCCAGCGCCTCCAGTGAGGACGGGAAGAGGAGGGCCTTGGCGACGGTTGCCACCTTCGGATTGAAGCCCTGCTGGAGTGACTGCTTCCAGAAGTTGGTGAAGTCGGGCGGGATCATCACGCCGCTCAGGATCTCGCAGCCGGCACCCTTGAACTTGCTGATCTGCGGTGTGAAGTCCTCGCCGCCGTTCTGGTAGCGTCCACCGTCGACGAAGTTGTAGCCGGCCTTCTTGAGCATCGGCGGCTGGCCCGTCTTCGGGTCGGACCAGGCGAGACCGTCGGCGTCGTTCGGCCACATCTCGCCGACCTTCTTGTTGGTCTTGATCGCATCCCACATGGCCACGAAGTTGGCGGTGACGTCCTCGAGGCCCCAGAAGAAGTGGTAGGTCCACGTGAAGGGCTTGTCGGGCGTACCACCGCGGCTGAAGTAGAACGACTGCCACGGGCAGTCGTTCGAGACGCACGGCACCTGCAACGCCTCGGCCTGGTCGGCGACCGGGTTCACGGTGTCCGGGGTGGACGCGACCATCATCAGGTCGACGCCGTCGTTCGTGATCAGGTCGCCGGCGACGGTGGCCGCGCGGTTCGAATCCGACTGCGAGTCCTTCATGATGAACTCGATGGGATGCGTTTGTCCGTCGCCGCACTCGAGACCGTCCTTGACGCTCTCCTGCCACTGCTCGAGACAGAACTGGTCGGCCTCGCCGAACGGGGCCAAGGGCCCGGTCAACGGCGCCACGAAGCCGATCTTGATCGTGCGGCCCTCGCCGCCACTGTCGCCGCCGCCCTCGTCGTCGCCGCCGCAGGCTGCGAGCACACCGCCGAGTCCTCCGGTCGCCCCCAGCGCCAGGCCGGTAACGCCCGCCGCTTTGAGGAAGTTGCGTCGCGTTATCGGGCTCGTCACGCCCGGTACCGCCGCCTGGTTGGTCTTGCCGTCCTCTGGAGTCATGCCGCCTCCTTGCCGTGGTTCCACCTCGGCGAGCGGCTCTAGCACGCCTCGCCGACCGGCCGGAACCCCCCCGATGGTCCTACCAGATCACAGGTCAGGCGAACTTCCGATCGCCACCAGACCGCGCATTCGATGCACGGCGCCGGGAACCTGTCAGAGCCTTACGGTCAAGTACCCTTCGTCAGCGGATATCCGCTATACGGACACTCCTTCCCACGATACGGGCATCATATCGGCGCCAGCCCCCCTGTCAAGGGTCAGCGCCGTGCTCGAAAACGGCGGCTCACGCCCCACCTGCGAGCTCTGGGGACAGTTTGAGGCGCTCCACGACCTCGCCCACCGTCGCAGGCTCCTTCTGCAGCGAGCGGGCGATCCTCACGAGACGCTCGACGAGCTGGGCGTTGGACTTGGCCGGTACTCCCTTGTCCAGGGTGAGCGTGTCTTCCATGCCGGTGCGGGCGTTCCCACCCATCGCCAAGCCGATGGCGGTCATCGGCAGGTTGGTCCTGGCGACGCCGATGACCTGCCAACTGGTCCCCTCCGGCAGCTCCGGCACCAGGTGGGCGAGCAGCGCCGGGTCGCCGCTCATGCCGCCGCGCACGCCCATCACGAACGAGACCTGCAACGGCTCCACGAGCAGCCCCTTGTGCAGAAGGTAGAGCATCATCTGCAGGTGGCCCGTGTCGTAGATCTCGACCTCGGGCTTGACGCCGAGTTCGATCATTCGAGCCGCCAGCTGCATCATCTGCTTGGGCGGGTTGCGGAACTCCTCGGTGCCGAAGGTCATCGTGCAGGGATTGAGCGTCGCCATGGCCGGCCGAGCCTCGACCATCTTCATGCGGTCCTCATAGGCGAAGAACAGCCCGCCCGTGGAGAGCTGTACGATGCCCGGGCAGGTGGCGCGTACCGCCTCGACCGTGCGACGCGCCACATCGAGGTCGACCGTCATGTTCCCGTCGTCATCGCGCAGGTGGATGTGGATGACGGCCGCGCCGGCATCGTGGGCGGCCTTGGCGTCGGCCGCGATCTCGGCCACGTTCCCAGGGATGCCGGGATTGTCGGCCTTCGTCGCCACGGGCCCGGTGAGCGCGGCGGTGATGATGGGATTCGGCATCGTGCGCCTCCTTGGAGACCATCTACGTCATGGTGGCCGTGTCTGCTCGCCGACCACCCCAACCGCTCTCATGTCACGGCGGAGTGGTCGCTCGCCTGTTGACGCCTCATCGCCATGGGGGGCCGGGACGGAGGTTCCAGAGACCCGCCTCAGAACTCGCGAGGCTGCGGATACGGGATCGCGACGAGTATCGTCGCCGGTGAGTTGGTGCGGTTCTCGATGGAACGCGCCTCGTTCGGCTCCAGGTAGATGGAGTCGTACTTCTTGAGTACGGTCTCACCTTCTTCCGTCTTGACGACGACTTCTCCCTCGAGCACGAAGTACACCTTCTCGACCGGGGTGGCGCCGTACTCGCACCCGCCTCTGGGCAGGAAGTGCGAGATGCTGAGCGAGAAATTGCGGGTCTTGCTGACTTCGAAGCCCTGCAGGCGCAGGCCGTAGACATCGAAATGCCCGGGAGCCTCGTAGGCCGGCGCTTCGTCGTAGCGTGTGACTTCCACGGTCTCTCCTTCTCTCAGATCACGCCGTATTTGTAGGTCCTGTCCGGAGCGGGGTTCATGTCGTCTTCGTCGATCTCCGCGGCGCAGCGGACCATCGAGCCGTCGCCCAGCCACCAGCGGAGGGGGAACGCGAAGAAGCGGAAGCGTTTGCCCACGACCTTCTCGAGGTCTCCACCGAGGTTCTCGACGCCGACGATGCCGTTGCCCATCATGAGCTTGTGACAGGGCTCCCAGGTACCCTGCTGATCGGCATCCTCCAGCTGCCCGTAGGCCTGCATGTACTTGTCCTTGCCGAACACGTCGATGTACACGTCCCGATCGAACTCCGCATACGCCTCAAGCCCGAACTTCTCGATGTACTCCTCGGTGATCGGCCGACCCGAGTTTCCGGGCAGGTTCATCTGGGTGGGGCCGTTCTTGCCCATGGCTGTGTGCAGGGGATGGTCCAGTGCCTGCATGTCCATGGCGACGCACTTGGGCATGTACTTCTGGAACCAGTTGCCCGCGTCCCGGCCGGTGCCGCACGAGTAGTGATAGTAGTCCTTACTGTCGTCGTACTTGAGGTGCATGCCGGTCCGGAGGCAGATCACCATGCCTTTGAGCTCCTCAGGCTCGATGCCCGCCCGCTCGCAAGCGTCGTCGAGATGTTCGCCCTTGATCAGGCCCCAGTCTTCGACCTTGATATCCAGGCAGACCGCGTCGCCTACGTACGCATCCACGGGCAGTTCGTGGCTGTACCTTGCACGGTTGCCGGCGAAGTCGCGTTCCATGACGTGACGCGGCGCATCCGCGTGCGTGCCGCAATGCTGCACGACGGTGACCTTCTGGCTCAAGACGCCGGACTTGGCGAGGCCATGCATCGTGTCGATCACAGGCTTCTTGAAATAGGGCCACAGCGGCATGTCCGCACCGAACGGATGGCTGAGGTCAACGAAGGTCTTCTTCCCCATGATTGCCTTTCTTCTCCTCGGTCTCGCTGCTGTTTCGACAGACGGGCACTCTGGTGCCCAGACTGTCCGTCGGCGACGGCAGGCCGGTCCTGCCCGGCCAGGCGCACGGCGGCTCAGACGCCCCCCTGTTCGTCGCACGGAGCGTACGCCCAGTGCTCGCCCTGACCGCATCTCGGACACTCGACGCCGTATCGTGGATACGCTACCCGTCGCGGGAAGGCGGTGTCAAGACTCCCCGCCGTTGGCCGGACGATCGGCTCCCCGGCCTCGTGCACCGCTGCGGAGGCGGGACTCAGGAACTCCCGGCAGGCTCGCGCAGGACGTGCACCAGGTACTCCACCAGCCGTCGGCGCGAGGCGTCCGCCTCGTCCGCACTCCACTCCCGGAAGCCGCGGCCGGTCTTGAAGCCCAGATCGCCGGCCTCGACCTTCTCCTTCAGCAACGGGGAGGGAGTGCCCGACGACTCGAGGTGCGGCAGGATGTAGTCGTGGATCGCCAGTGTGAGGTCGAGGCCCACCATGTCGGCGTTCTCCATCGGCGCCAGGATCGGCAAGCGCAGCCCGGGCCCGTAGCGGATGCTCTCATCCACGGTCGCCGCGTCGGCGATACCGTGCTCGACGATCGAGATGGCCTCGCGCCACAGGGCGTGCTGCAGACGGTTGGCGACGAATCCCGGCACGTCCTTCCGGCAATCGATCGGATGCTTGCCGGCCATTCGCAGCAACTCCATCGTGCGCTCGACGACCGCGGCATCGACGTCCTCGGTGCGCACGACCTCGACCAGCGGGATGAGGTACGGCGGGTTCCAGAAGTGCGTGCCGACGACCCGCTCCCTGTGCCGTGCCCGGGCACCGATCTCGGCGATGCTCATCACCGAGGTGTTGGTGCAGAGGACCGTGCTGGACGGGCAGAGGTCGTCCAGCCGCTCGAAGACATCCTGCTTCAGCGCGAGATCCTCGAAGACGCATTCGATGACGAAGTCGACGCCCTCCGTCGCCTCACCGAGGTCGGTCGTGGTGTGCACGCGGCCGACGGCGCCCTCCACGCCGTCGGCCGCGAAGAGCCCGTTCTCCCCCAGGTAGGTCAGGTTGGCGGCGATCGTCCCGGGAGAGCGCTCCAGCGCCCGCTCGTCCACATCCTGGAGCTTGACCTCATGCCCGACGGCGGCGAACACCTGGGCGACCCCGGCCCCCATCATGCCGGCGCCGATGACGGCCACGCGAGCGGGGTTTTCAGTGTCCACGTGTGCTCCTCATGCCTGTCGATCAGGCTGCCGTGCTGCCGCCGTCGACCATCAGGATGTCGCCGGTGACGAAGTCGGAGGCGGCGGAAGCCAGGTAGACGGTCGCCCCGATGAAGTCCTGCGGGTCGGCGGCCCGTCCCCACGGGATCCTCTGCATGAAGATCTTGTAGAGATCCGGGTCGTCGAGGACCTGTTGGGTGAGCGGAGTCCAGAAGATGCAGGGGGCGATGCAATTGACGTTGATCTTGTGCTTCGCCCACTCGGCGGCGAGCTGCTTGGTGAGAAGGTGCACCGCGCCCTTGGCCGTGCCGTAGGCCGAGTAGCCGCCCGGATGTCCGAGCTCGCCGCGCACCGAGCCGACGGTGATGATCTTGCCGCCGCCCTGGGCGATCATCCTCTTGCCGACCGCCTGGCAGCTGAGGTACGTACCCTTGACGAGGGAGTCCATGATTCTCTGCCACTCATCGAGGGGGAACTCCTCGGCGGGGAACCTGTTGGCCTGACCCGCGCCCGACACGAGGATGTCGACGCGCCCAAACTCATCGACGGTCCGCTGGACCATGGCCTCGACGCTCTCGGCGTCGGTGGCGTCGCACGAGATGGGCAGGACCCTGGTGCCGGCCTCGGCGATGTCGGCGGCCGCCGTCTCCAGATTCTCCAGCCGACGACTCGTGAGGACGACGTCGGCGCCGAATGCGGCGAGGCCCTTCGCGGCGGCGTGACCAAAGGCGCCGGACCCACCGGTGACGATCGCGACCTTGCCGGCCAGATCGAACAGGCCGCGCGTCTTCTCGAGACTCCAGATCTCACGTTCCATCGCGCCTCTCCTCTCGCATGACGTCGTATCCGATCGTCGAGACGGGGGCGCCACCGGCCGCGTCAAATCGAGCGACATGGCCCGGCGACGGTGCTGCACGACGCCGGCGACCTCTGGCCGGTCCGGCTGCCCACGTGCGACAACGCGATGATGCAGCACGGTCGCCCGCCGCGGAATGCCCGCGATGCGGAACACCCCATCCATGATGCGAACATGATTGCAGGTGGTCCAGAACAGGTCAAGCGTCCCCGGAGGCCGCCGCCCCGGAGTTGAGACGCCGTCAGACCCTGGCCGTGAGACCCCCATCGACGTAGAGGATCTGGCCTGTGACGAACGCCGCTGCCGGTGAGGCCAGGAACACGACGGGGCCGACCACGTCGGCGGCCGCGGCCCATCGCCCCATAGGGATGCTGGCGCGCAGCGCCGCGGCGAACGACGCGTCGGCGAGCACGGAGCGCGTCAGATCCGTCTCCACGAACGTGGGCGCCACGGCGTTGACGCGGATGCCCAGCTCGGCCCACTGCGCGGCCAACGAGCGCGTCAGAGAATCGACCGCGCCCTTGCTGGCCGAATACTCGGCCTGACCGAAGGCCGCGCCGAAGCGGCCGCGCACCGAGGAGAGGTTCACGATCGCCCCCCCGCCCTGCCGCGCCATGTGACCGCCGAAGACCTGGCAGGCGAGGAACGTGCCGGTGGCGTTCACGTCGAGGACCCGCCGCCAGTCTGCGAGAGGCAGGTCTTCGGCGCGCGTCCGCACCGTGACCCCAGCGGCGTTGACGAGCATGTCGACGCGCGGGAAAGCCTCGAGAACCTCGCCGGCCGCGCGCCGCATGGACGGCTCGTCGGTGATCTGCACGCCGACTGGGAGCGCACTGACGCCCAGGTCGCGGATGGCCTCGGCGGCCGCGGCGGCGCGGCCTTCGTCCAAGTCTGCCGCCGCGACATGGACGCCATGGCCGGCAAGACCCAGAGCGATCTCGCGGCCGATGCCGCCCATGCCCACGACAACGGCGTGCTTGCCGGCGATGTCGAAGACGTTCATGACCAGCTCCTCACAGCGGCCCGCGCGAGACAGGCCGCTCGGTCGTTACCCGGTCCCGAGCTCCCTCTGGATCTCGTCCTTCAGACGCAGCAACGCCGCGACCACAGCCTCCTCACTCGCGTGGAAGCGCGCGGCCGGCATCGGCACCGCGATCGATGCGTCACGCCCGTCGGCGTCGCGGACGGCCACGGCCACGGCACAGATCCCGGGGCGCAACTCCTCCCGCTCGTAGCCCAGACCACTCGCGCGTACGTCCTCGAGCTCGCGCAGTAGCGCCTGCCGAGAGTCGCGCCTGCCCCCCGTCGGTCCCATCGTATCCGGCAGCCGACGCCGCACTTCCTCGGGCAAGAGCTGAGCGAGGAGCACCTTGCCGCTCGCCATGCTGTACGCGGGGAAGTGCGCTCCCACCCTGGCGATGGCCATCAACTCGCGCTGAGGCGCGGCATGCTGGGCGATGAAGAGCACCCTCCAGTCGTCGAGGACCGCGAGGTCGACGGTCTCGTTGAGGTCTCTCGAGAGGCGCTCGAGGTGCGGCGCGATCGTCGACCGCAGGTCGCGGCGACCGACCGCGGCGAGGCGCAGGAGGGCCGGACCGAGGCCGCGCCGCCCCGTAGCTGCGTCGACGCGCACGTAGTCCACCCTCTCGAGAGCGCCGCAGATACGATGCACGGTGGTCTTGGGCAGGTCCGCGCGTGCCGCCAGGGCGGCCAGGCTCTGCCCTCCCCCAGACTCGGCGAGAGCCTCGAGCACGGCGGCCACCCTGGTGACGGCCTGCATGCTGCCCTTGTCCGGGCCGCACTGCGGCGACTCGCTCACAACCGGCCCGTCAGCACGCGCCCCAAGAGACGCGCATCCGCGATCATCGTCAGAGTACTCACGCCCATTCCCCCGCAGGTCGTTCCGTCAGACAGAACATGGCCTCCGTTCAACGGGACGTTACTGGGGTTCCGACGGAACGTCAAGACGCAGGGCGCGTGACGCGACCCCAGACGCAGACCGCTTGGACGGTGGCGCCGATGTCCGCCTCGGCTAGGCCTTCTCGAGCACCACCTCGCCGAGGTTGAGGCTCTCACCCAAGGCCACCACTGTGGTGGCCGTCTTGTAGCCGGGCGCCGTCAGTGTGGCGGAATACTGCTTGTGCTGATCCAGCTCGTCGACGACCACGGCGCCGAAGACATCGGCGCTCGCCTCGCCGACCACGGCGCCGTCGAGCGTCACGGTCAGGGTGGCGCCGACGGCGCACTCGTCGGTGTCGCCGAAGACCGCCGAGCAGGCGATGAAGGCCTTCTCCCAGCGCTGCAGGTTCTTGTAGTAGACGCGAGGCTCGGTGCCGAGGGAGTCGCGGTAGCGCTC
Organism: uncultured Thermoleophilia bacterium; assembly: GCA_963717285.1. Taxonomy (GTDB): domain Bacteria; phylum Actinomycetota; class Thermoleophilia; order UBA2241; family UBA2241; genus CAIXSE01. The sequence goes on along the minus strand of CAVQVW010000006.1, from coordinate 102,558 downwards.
GAGACCCTCCTCGCGCACGCGGGCGACCATCTCGGCATCCTCGGCGAGCACCAGCTTGATGGCCTCGGTCGGGCAGACGTGGCTGCAGCGCGTCTCCGTCCAGCCGTCGTCGAGCAGGTGGGCGCAGCCGGTGCACTTCTGGGCGAGCTGCTGCTCCTCGTTCCAGTAGATGGCGCTGTAGGGGCAGGAGGTGACGATCTCCTTGCGGCCCCGGGCCTTGACCGGGTCGATGATCACCAGGCCGTCGTCGCGCTTGTAGACGGCGCCGTCGGCCGTCAGGCAGGGCGCCGTGTCGCAGTGCATGCAGGGCATCGGCAGGTAGGCTGTCTGCACGATCGGGTACTGACCGCGCTCCTTGCGCTTGATGTTCATCCAGCGATGACCGTGCCACGGCTGGGCCGTGGCGGTAGGCGGGAACTCGTTGCCGATGAACTCGTCCTTGTCCGCCAGGAAGCAGTCGTTGCAGTCGTGGCAGCGCGCGATGTCGATGATCAGGTGCCAGCGCTTCATCGGGCCTCCCCCTCCCATCTCTCGACCTGGATCAGGCAGGAGTTGGGAGCCATCGCCGTGGACGTCGGCGTGATGTAACGCTTGGGCGTCAGGATGTTGATGCAGCCGGCCGAGTCGGGCGACTCACCCGGGGTGCCAAGCGGCAGGTAGTCGGCGCAACTCTCGTACGAATGCACCGTGCCCGACGGCACCCGCTCGGTAACCTGGGCGCTGAGGATCACCGAGCCGCGATCGTTGAAGGCGCGGATGAGATCGCCGTCGGCGATGCCCCGCGCCTCCGCGTCCTTGGTGTTCACGCGCATGATCCAGTACTGGTGCCCGTCGTCGTGAAGTACCCGGTGGTCCTTGACGTCGTTCAGCCAGCTCTCCTTCGAGTCACCCATGGTGTGGAAGCTGAAGCGCGGATGCGGGCTCACCATCTGCAGCGGGTACTTGTCGTAGAGTTCCGTCGTGTGGTGACCCTCCCACGATTCGATGTACTGGGGGCCCATGATCGGCCGCTCCGAGTCGATGTCGCCGAGCCGCTTGAGACTGTTGCAGACGAACTCGATCTTGCCCGACTGCGTTTGCAGGCCTTCGAGCTTGTTGGTGTCCCACGGGAAGGGTCCCCAGTCCGGTGTGTCCTTCTTGCGGCCCTCGGCGAACCAGCGCAGCGCCGGCGTCGACTCGTGGTCCTCGGGGAAGGGTACGACGTAGTAGCCCTTCTTCTCGAACTCCTCCCAGGTGATGTTCTTGGGCAGGTCGGTGGCCTCGAAGTAGTCCTTCACCCAGTCCATCTCGTCCTTGCCGCCCATGCTGAAGATCTCGTAGATCCCGAGGCGCTTCGCGAGCTCGGCGAAGATGTCGTAGTCCGACTTGCTCTCCCCGAGCGGCTCGATGCACTTCTTCTGGAAGACGATGACGCGATGGTTGCACTGGTTGAAGTTGTCCGGGATGTAGCCCGAGCAGTTGCCGAACTCGCTGATGTCCCAGCGCTCGAAGTTCGTGCAGGCCGGCAGGATGATGTCGGCGTACTTCGCCTCGCCCTCCATCCAGATCGACTGGTTGACGACGAACGGCACCTTGTCGGTCTGGTAGGCCTTCACGTAGCGGTTCGTCTGCGTCATCGTGCCGAAGAACGAGCTTCCATACTTGTAGTACATGCCGATCTGCGGATAGCCCGGCGCCGGGTACTCGTACTTCTGCAACTGCGACTCGATGGACGAGCCGCAGAAGCCCTTGCCGCGCCACTCGAGGTGCTCGTGGTTCATCGCCTCAGGGATGTTCAGCCGTGGGACCATCTGGCCCTCGGTGGTGTGATGCGTGGTCTTGGTGGCGCCGCCCTTGTTGGCGAACATGCGGTAGACGAAGCGGAACCCGGCAGCCGAGTTGTCCGTGTCGCCGGAGATGCCGCCCTCGGCGTAGCCGGGGAAGAAGAACGACTCGTCCGAGGGCGCGCCCTGGGACGTGCCCCAGATGTTGCTGCCCGGCTTGCCCATACCCTGCATCGCGGCCAGGGCGACCATGGTGCGCGCCCACTCGTTGCCCCAGGAGGCGCGACAGGCGCCGCCCCAGCCGCCGAGACCGCCGGCGGCGAGCATCGTCTTCTTGGCGCCCCACTCGCGCGCCAGGGCGCGGATCTCGCGGGCCGGGACGTTGGATTCGACCTCGGCCCACGCCGGAGTCTTGGGGATGCCGTCGCTCTCGCCGAGGACGTACGCCGACCACTCATCGAACCCGATGCTGCGTTCCGCGATGTACTCCTTGTCGTAGGTCCCCTCCTGGAGCCACGTGTAGGCGATGGCCAGTCCGAGCGCCACCTCGGACCCCATGCGCGGCGAGAACCACTTGTCGGCGAAGAGGCCGGCGGTATGGTTGAAGAAGGGGTCGATGAAGACCATCTTGACGCCGAGTTCCTTGAGCCAGAAGCGCCGGGAGGTACTCTCGAAGGCGGAGTAGATGCCGCCACCGGTGCTCTCGGGATCGCTCGCCCAGAAGACGACCATCTCGGTGTACTTGAGGGCATCCTCAAGAAGGTCGTACTGCTCCGGGATGCCGAGCCGGTGGCTGAATCCCCACATGTGCGTGGCGCCCCAGTGCCAACCCTCCCAGCTGTCCGGGTTGTGCTCACCGTAGGTGAACCCGATGAGGTTCATGAACCGGAAGTAGGTGCTATGGCGATAGCCGACGTTGCCCCACAGGTGATGAGAGCCAGGAGTCGAGAGGATCGCCGCCGGCCCCAGGTCACGCTTCACCCTCATGATCTCGCCGGCCACCAGGTCCAGAGCCTCGTCCCAGCTGATCGGCTCGTAGCCGGAGATGCCGCGGTTCTCGCAGTTGCGCTCGCCCTGCGGATCGAAATCGACGCGCTTAGCGGTGTCATGATCCGCTTCGGCGAGTAGACCATCGACTTGGACGCCATTGCGTGCGGAGACAGCGTCGTGCGCCGCGGCGGAGTGAACGTCCGGCCGCGGGCTTCGATCTCCCAATCGCCCTTGTCGTCGTCGTCAAGGTCGATGGGCGTCATGCGGACGATCCGGCCGTCCTCGACGTCCACGAAGACCGGGCCACCCGTCGTACAGTTCGTCAGTCGTTCCGTCTCGCCCATGCTGTGCCACCTCGCTTGCGGCGAGGCCGCGGACCGGCCCGCCGCCACTCGGTTACGTGCTTCCCACTCGCGTTCCGCCTGTGCTCTCGGAGCCGTGTGTCCGCATTGCGGACCACCGCATCACCATACGGACGGTTATAGGCGTGTGCGAGGACCGTGTCAAGAGCCGCGGCGGGATTCGTGGAAGTAGCTCAGCAGCCGCCGGGGGCCGGGTGCATGGTGGGCCACGTGACGGCGGCGACTCCGCGGCTCATGGCGAGCGGAGCAGTGCAGCCTGGGCAGCGTCACGCGTGCGGGTGACGGCCGCGACGATGGCGCCCCTGTCGTCCCGGAAGCGGGCCATCGGCACGACTGCGGCGAGCGAGACGACGTCGCCGAGCGCATCACGCACGAAGGCGCCGACGGCGACGACGCCGGTTGCATACTCCTCGATGTCGTACGAGAGGCCCGAGAGACGCACGCGCTCGATCTCCTCACGTAGACGGCCGCGGTCGGTGATCGTGTTGACGGTGTGCGGCTCAAGCCTCGCCGGCAGCACACTCTCCATTTCATCGGGCGCGAGAGAGGCGAGGAGAGCCTTGCCGTTGGCGGTGCAGTGCAGCGGTAGGCGCCCACCGATGTGCGCGACGATGCGCAGGACGTGAGGCGACACGTACTGATCGACGTAGAGAGCCTCCCCAGCATGGAGGACGGCCAGGTCAGCCGTCTCATCGAGCTCGTTCGAGAGTTGCTTGAGGAAGGGGCTCACCTCGTGACGGATGTCGCGCCGGCTCGAGATCACCAGCCCCAGGAGCCCGGGCCCCACGAGCAGCTTGCCCGAAGGCAGGATGCGCACGAAGCCCTCCTCGCCAAGCGCCGCGACGATCCTGTACACGGTCGGACGCGGGATCCCAGAGCGAGCGGCAAGCTCCTGGCGCGTGAGACCATCGGGCGCCGTCGAGAGATGCCTCAGGATCTCGGCCACCCGCGCGACGACCTGGATGCCGTCCCGGCGCCCGCGCGCCGCGCCTTCCTCGCCTGCCGTCACGCGTTCTCCCACCAGCCGCCGAAACGACCGGGCCGGCGCCTGTCCGCGGCCTCTACGCCTTCTCCAGGACCACGGTCCCGGCGTTCACGCTCACATCCACCTTCACCGTCATCTCTGCCGGTCTGTACCCCGCGGCTGCGATGCGGACGGAGTACTCGCGGCCCGGCTCGACGTCGTCGACGAGCGCCTCGCCGAAGACATCGGCGCTCGCCTCGCCGACCACGGCGCCGTCGAGCGTCACGGTCAGGGTGGCGCCGACGGCGCACTCGTCGGTGTCGCCGAAGACCGCCGAGCAGGCGATGAAGGCCTTCTCCCAGCGCTGCAGGTTCTTGTAGTAGACGCGAGGCTCGGTGCCGAGGGAGTCGCGGTAGCGCTCGAGACCCTCCTCGCGCACGCGGGCGACCATCTCGGCATCCTCGGCGAGCACCAGCTTGATGGCCTCGGTCGGGCAGACGTGGCTGCAGCGCGTCTCCGTCCAGCCGTCGTCGAGCAGGTGGGCGCAGCCGGTGCACTTCTGGGCGAGCTGCTGCTCCTCGTTCCAGTAGATGGCGCTGTAGGGGCAGGAGGTGACGATCTCCTTGCGGCCCCGGGCCTTGACCGGGTCGATGATCACCAGGCCGTCGTCGCGCTTGTAGACGGCGCCGTCGGCCGTCAGGCAGGGCGCCGTGTCGCAGTGCATGCAGGGCATCGGCAGGTAGGCTGTCTGCACGATCGGGTACTGACCGCGCTCCTTGCGCTTGATGTTCATCCAGCGATGACCGTGCCACGGCTGGGCCGTGGCGGTAGGCGGGAACTCGTTGCCGATGAACTCGTCCTTGTCCGCCAGGAAGCAGTCGTTGCAGTCGTGGCAGCGCGCGATGTCGATGATCAGGTGCCAGCGCTTCATCGGGCCTCCCCCTCCCATCTCTCGACCTGGATCAGGCAGGAGTTGTTGGACATCGCCGTGGACGTCGGCGTGATGTAACGCTTGCTGGTGAGGATGTTGACGCAGCCGGCGATGTCCGGCGACTCACCCGGCTCGCCCAGGGGCGTGTACTCGGCGCAGGACTCGTAGGCGTGCACCGTTCCGGGCGCGAGACGCTCGGTGAGGCGCGCGCAGAGGATCACCGAGCCGCGATCGTTGAAGGCGCGGATGAGATCGCCGTCGGCGATGCCCCGCGCCTCCGCGTCCTTGGTGTTCACGCGCATGATGAGGTAGTAGTGCCCGTCGACGACCTCGCGATGGTCCTTGACGTCGTTCAGCCAGCTCTCCTTCGAGTCACCCATGGTGTGGAAGCTGAAGCGCGGATGCGGGCTCACCATCTGCAGCGGGTACTTGTCGTAGAGTTCCGTCGTGTGGTGACCCTCCCAGCTGGGGATGAACTGCGGTCCCATGGCCGGGCGCTCCGGGTCGACCACGTCGAGCTCGAGGCGCTTCAGCGCGGAGCTCACGAACTCGATCTTGCCGGAGGCCGTCTGCAGGCCCTCGAAGGCGACCGTGTCGCCCGGCCTCGGGCCCCAGTCCGGCGTGTCCCGCTTGCGGCCTTCGGCGAACCAGCGCATGGCCGGCGTCGACTTGTAGTCGTCGGGCATCGGTACGACGTAGTAGCCCTTCTTCTCGAACTCCTCCCAGGTGATGTTCTTGGGCAGGTCGGTCGCGTGGAAGTAGGCCTTGCACCAGTCGTACTCATCCATACCGCCCTCGGTGAAGACGTCGCCCATGCCCATGCGCTCGGCCACCGCCGCGAAGATGTCGTAGTCCGACTTGCTCTCCCCGAGCGGCTCGATGCACTTCTTCTGGAAGACGATGACGCGATGATTGGTCTGGTTGTGGTTGTCCGGGATGTAGCCCGAGCAGTTGCCGAACTCGCTCATGTCCCAGCGCTCGAAGTTCGTGCAGGCCGGCAGGATGATGTCGGCGTACTTCGCCTCGCCCTCCATCCAGATCGACTGGTTGACGACAGTGCGGACGCCGCCCTCCCGGTACGCCTTCACGTAGCGATTCGTCTGCGTCATCGTGCCGAAGAACGAGCCGCCGTACCTCCAGTACATGGTGATGAAGGGATAGCCGGGAGCAGGGTACTCGTACTTCTGCATCTGGCTCTGGATCGACGGCCCGCAGAAGCCCTTGCCGCGCCACTCGAAGCGCTCGTGCATCATCGCCTCGGGGATGCGCAGGCGGGGAATCGCCATGCCCTCGGTCGAATCGTGCACGTTGACCGTGGGCTTTCGACCGGATCCGTGCGGGAACATGCGGTAGAGGAAGCGGTATGCCGCGGCCGACTTCTCGGGGTCGCCGGAGATGCCGCCCTCGGCGTAGCCGGGGAACACGAACGAACAGTCCGAAGGAGCGCCCTGGGAGGTGCCCCAGATGTTCACGCCCGGCTTGCCGTACCCCTGCATCGCCGCCAGGGCGACCATGGTGCGCGCCCACTCATTGCCGGTCGCCGAGCGGCAGGCGCCGCCCCAGCCGCCGAGACCGCCGGCGGCGAGCATCGTCTTCTTGGCGCCCCACTCGCGTGCCAAGGCGCGGATCTGGCGGGCGGGAACGCCGCACTCGCCCTCCGCCCACTGTGGTGTCTTGGGCACGTTGTCGGTCCGGCCGAGGACGTAGTCCCTCCACTCGTCGAAGCCCGTGGTGCGCTCGGCGACGTACTCCTTGTCGTAGGTCCCCTCGGCCAGCCAAGTGTGGGCGATGGCGAGGCCAAAAGCGACGTCGGTGCCGAGGCGAGGGGCGAACCACTTGTCGGAGAAGAGTTCGGCGGTCGGATTGAAGTAGGGATCGACGAAGACCATCTTGATCCCGAGTTCCTTCATCCAGTAGCGCCGCGAGGTACTCTCGAAGGCGGAGTAGATGCCACCGCCGGTGGTCTCGGGATCGGACGACCAGAAGACGACCATCTCGGTGTGCTTGAGGGCGTCCTCAAGAAGGTCGTACTGCTCCGGGATGCCGAGACGATGGCTGTTGCCCCACATCGGCATGGCGCCCCAGTGCCAGCCCTCCCAGCTGTCCGGGTTGTGGGCCGAGTGCACCATGCCCATGAGGTTGAGGAAGCGATAGTAGGCGCTGTGCCGGTAGCCGATGTTGCCCCAGAGATGGTGTGAGCTGCAGGTCGTGAGGATGGAACCGGGGCCGTGCTCGCGCTTCTCGCGGATGAGTTCCGTCGTGACCAGGTCCAGGGCCTCGTCCCAGCTGATCGGCTCGTAGCCGGAGATGCCGCGGTTCTGAGTGTTGCGCTCGCCGTCGGGGTCCCAGTCGACGCGCTTCAGCGGCGTCAGGATCCGTTTCGGGGAGTAGACCAACGAGCGCTGCGCTTGGGCGTGAGGCGAGAGCGTCGTGCGCCGCGGCGGAGTGAACGTCCGGCCGCGGGCTTCGATCTCCCAATCGCCCTTGTCGTCGTCGTCAAGGTCGATGGGCGTCATGCGGACGATCCGGCCGTCCTCGACGTCCACGAAGACCGGGCCACCCGTCGTGCTGTTCGTCAGTCGTTCGGAACCACCCATACTCGCCTGACCTCCGCTCCGCTTCTGGCTGGCCCTTGGGCGGCCGGCCGGTGGCGCGACCTCGCGGCGCGTCATCCGCAATGCGGACGGTTTCGCCCACATTACGGGCATACTACCGCCGCGGCATCCACTGTCAAGCATGGACGCTGCTACACTCCTGCATCGTCATGAAAGGCGCCGAGAAAGCTGCAGGAGCCGTCCGCGTCGGCGTAGTCCTCGCCGGAGGAGAGGCGCGGCGCATGGGCCGCGACAAGCGGCGGCTGCGCCTCTCCGGAGTGACCCTGCTCGCACGCAACGTAGCGTTCCTGCAAGGTGTCTTTCCCGCCGTCGGGGTCTCGGTGCGAGACCCGAGCCAGGCGCCGCCGGACCTGCCGCAGGACGTCGAGGTGATCTCCGACCTCGTGCCCGGCTCGCCGCTGGCGGGCCTGGCGTCGGTCCTCGCCCGCTTTCGCGAGCCCGTCTTCGCCTTGGCCGCCGACATCGCCTTTCCCGAACGCGACGCCGTCGAGAAGGTCCTCGCGGCCTTCGCCGACGTCGATGTCGCCCTGCCCGTGGCTGGGGATCACCTCGAACCACTGCACGCCGCGTACGGTGCCGAGTGCCTGCCGCACATGGAGCGACTGCTCGCCGCCGGCGCCCGCAGCATCCTCGACCTCCTCGCTGAGGTCCGAGTCGCGACGGTCTCCTTCGAGTCGGCCGCTCCGTTCTTCAACGTCAACACCCCCGAGGATTGGGACCAGGCTCGCCGCCGGAGCGCGGCGACCGCTTCGAGACCCGTTCGGCACCACCCGGTCGTGCTCGGCATCGTCGGCCGGCCGGGAAGCGGCAAGACCACCCTCATCGAGCGCCTGATACCGGAGTTCACAGGCTTGGGCCTGCGGGTAGCCGCGGTCAAGAGCGTGGCACGCTTCGAGATCGATACGCCAGGCAAGGACTCATGGCGCCACGGGCAAGCCGGCGCGGGAGCCTACGCGATCGCGTCGGCCTCGAGGCTGGCGTTCGTGACGGAGCAGCCCGAAAGGGCAGACCTCGGCACCATCGTCGAACGCTACTTCGACGGATACGACCTCGTGATCTGCGAGGGCTACCGCGAGGAGGCGCCCCACGTCGTTGAGGTGCTGCGGCGCGGCGCGGGCCAAGCGGAGCCTGTCTGCGCGCAGGGCCGGACCCTGGCGCTGGTCACGGACCTCGACATGCCTCACGCCCACCGGTTCAAGCCAGATGAGCCGTCCCGCCTAGCCCGCTTCCTGCTGACAGAACTCGGCCTCATGGAGCGCCGGGCGTAGGCACTCAGCCTCCGCGCCTGACTTCAGCCTTCGGCTGGCGCCCAGGTGGCGAGCATGTTGACGGCAGTGCTACCCTCATGGGAGTCCGACTCCAAGCCCTTCGCCCTACGGCAGCCGCTATGGGCGCTGGGCCGCACCATGGACAGACCATGGGACGGCGCCGCGAGCGCCGTCGTGGGCCCGCGGCGGAAACGCGCGGACCTCCCCGTGCTTGGAAAGGAGAAGAGGACATGGCCGAGCGGCCGACCCTTCGCGGTCGGGTCACCGAGGCTGCGCTAGGCGGCGAGCCTCCTGCGGCGGCCCGTCCCACGGCTGCGCGCATGGCGCCGCGAACCAGGCTTCTCGGTCTCCTCGCCGCGTTGTCGGCGGTCCTCGCGCTCGCGGCCTCGGCCTGCGGGAGCACGACGGTCGACGACCATGCCACCGAACTGCGCGTCCTGGCCGCCGCCTCGCTGACCGAACCGTTCACGCAGCTCGGCGCCGCCTACGAGACCGCCCATCCCGGGACCCGCGTCGTCCTCGCCTTCGCCGGCAGCCAGGACCTCGTCGCACAGGTCCGTCAAGGTGCCCCCGCCGATGTCCTGGCCACGGCCGATGCACAGACGATGGACGCCGTCGCCGACCTCGTCTCGCCCCCAAAGGTCTTCGCTCGCAACCATCTCGTGATCGCCGTCGCACCAGGCAACCCGGCAGGGACCGCCGGACTGGCCGATCTCACCGGCGACGGCCTCAAGGTCGTGCTCGCCGCTCCGGAGGTGCCGGCCGGCAACTACGCGGCACAGGCGCTGGCGGCAGCGCACACCGACCTCCGGCCGGCCTCCCTCGAGGCCAGCGTCAAGGGGGTCGTGACCAAGATCTCGCTGGGCGAGGCCGATGCCGGCATCGTTTACGTCACGGACGTGGCGGCCGCCGATGGGACGATTGACGGCATCGCGATCCCCACCCACGAGAACGTCACCGTCACCTACCCGATCGCGACCCTCGGCGACGGCGACGCCACTACCGAGGCCGCTGAGTTCATCGATCTCGTCCTCTCGCCCGACGGCCAGCGGATCCTGCGCGAAGCCGGCTTCCTGGCGCCGCTGCAGCGATGACCGGTCTCCTCCGCCCATGAAGAGGCGCGAGATCCCTTCCGGGAGGAGCCCGCGACACGGCCCCGAGGTCGGCGGACCCCTGGCCGCAGTGGCGGGCGACGCCGTCGCCCCCGATCGCGCGGCGCCCGAGGCCCCGCCCTGGGGGGCGCCGCGTCGGACGCCCGAGGCCCGCCCGGCGCGCCGCGGCAGTCAGGCGCCCTTCGGGCTCGTGCCACTCGCGGTCCTGGCCATCGTGTTCCTGACGCTTCCGCTCGTCGCCCTCGTGGTCCGCGCTCCGTGGAGGAGCCTGCCGGCAGAACTGGCCGCCCCAGGCGTGCTCGCGGCGCTGCGGCTCTCCATGATCTGCTCCGTCGCAGCCGTCGGCATCTCCCTGCTCCTCGGCGTGCCGCTCGCCTGGCTGCTCGCGCGCGTCCCGTTCCGAGGCCGCAACCTGGTACGCGCCGTCGTCCTGCTGCCGATGGTGCTGCCCCCGGTGGTCGGCGGAGTCGCTCTCCTGCTCGCCTTCGGCCGGCAGGGACTCGCCGGACAGTGGCTGGATCGCGTCCTGGGGATCACGTTGCCGTTCTCGACGGCGGGCGTCATCGTGGCCGAGACGTTCGTCGCGATGCCGTTCCTCGTGATCACGGTCGAGGCGGGGCTACGGACGATGGACCGCCGCTACGAGGACGCGGCGTCGACACTCGGTGCCGGGCGTTGGACGACGTTTCGGCGGGTGACGCTCCCCCTGATCGCGCCCGCGCTGGGCGCCGGCGCCGCGCTTTGCTGGGCGAGGGCGCTCGGTGAGTTCGGCGCGACCATCACCTTCGCCGGCAACCTCCCCGGCAGCACGCAGACGATGCCGCTGGCGGTCTACCTGGCCCTACAGAGCAACCCGGAGGGGGCGATCGCACTCAGTCTCGTGATGCTCGCGATCTCGCTCGCGGTGCTCGTGGCGTTGCGCGGCCGCTGGTTCCCGTCGCGATGACCGTGGTCCCCGAGAGACGCAGATCGGAGGACCGCGGGTGAGCCTCCACGCCCGAGTCGAGCTCCAGAAGGGCGCCCTGGACCTGAAGGCCGAAGTGCTCGTCGCGAACAACGGGGTCGTCGTGCTGGCGGGGCCGAACGCGGCCGGCAAGACGACGCTGCTGCGGGCGCTGGCCGGACTGATCCCCCTCGCCGGAGGACGGGTCGTGCTCGACGACATGGTCCTCGACGACCCATCCCGCCGCGTCCACGTACCGACCGAGCACCGGCCCGTCGGAGTCGTCTTCCAGGACTACCTGCTGTTTCCGCACCTCTCGGTCCTCGACAACGTCGCCTTCGGGCTGCGCGCCCGCGGCGCCCGCCGCCGCGCCGCCCGCGAGACCGCCGCCGCTTGGCTCGAGCGCGTCGGTCTAGCCGATCACGCCGAAGAACGCCCCAAGGCGCTCTCCGGGGGTCAGGCGCAGCGTGTCGCACTCGCCCGCGCCCTCGCCACGGACCCCCGGCTTCTCCTGCTCGACGAGCCGCTCGCGGCGATGGACGCCAGCGCCCGTACGGAGCTGCGCTGCAACTTGACTCGTCACCTCGCGTCGTTCGAGGGCACGTGCCTCGTCGTCACTCACGACCCCATCGAGGCGATGACCCTCGGCGAGCAGCTGGTCGTGCTACAGGCCGGCCGAGTGGTCCAGTCCGGCACTCCGCAGGAGCTGGCGTCGCGCCCACGCTCCGACTACGTCGCTCAGCTCGTCGGCCTGAACCTGTTCCGAGGTCGAGCGAGCGGGGGCGAGGTCGAACTGCCCGGCGGCCAGCGCATCGTCGCGGCCGACGCGGTGACCGGCGCAGGCGAGGTGTTCGCGGTCGTCCCGCCCCGAGCGATCGCGCTGCACCGGATGCATCCTGAAGGGTCCCCGCGCAACGTCTGGGCAGGGACGGTCGGCACTCTCGACGCGGTCGGCCAGCGCATACGGGTACACGTCGCCGGCCCCATGCCCCTCGTGGCGGAGATCACGCCGGCGGCGGTGGCCGCCCTCCGCCTGGGCGAGGGCGGCGCCGTCTTCGCCTCCGTGAAGGCGACCGAGATCGACGTTTATCCCGCCTAGCGAGTCTTCGCCGCATGGACTCTCACAACGACAGCCGGGTAGACGTCGGAGTGCTGCTCGCCGGCGGCAGCGGCCGTCGCGCCGGCCTCGACAAGCGCCTGCTCACCCTCGAAGGCCGCACGCTGCTGCAACGCAACGTCGGCTTTCTTCGCACTCTCTTCCCGACGGTCGCCGTGGCGATCGGCCACGAGCAAACCCTCGACCTCGGCGACTCCGCGGACGCGCAGATCCTGCACGACGCCTGGCCGGGCGGCTCGCCGCTGGCCGGGATCGCCACTGCCTTGCGACACTTCCGGCGACCCGTGTTCGCCCTCGCGGTCGACATCGCCTTCCCGCAACGCCACGTCGCCGAGGCGGTCCTCGAGGCATTCGCCGGCAACGACGTGGCGCTACCGACGATCGGCGCAGAGCACCACCAGCCGCTGTTCGCGGCCTACGGACCGGCCTGCCTCGCGCCAATGTCGGCGGTACTCGACGCGGGGCGCCACCGCATCGTCAGCATCCTCCCCGAGGTCCGGGTGGCCGAGGTCCGCTTCCCTGACGACTCGTTGTTTCATAACATCAACACCATGAGCGACTACGAAGCAGCGCGCCGCACGGCCCCCGCCGGAACGACAGACGGCGGCAGCCGACAGCCCGCCCTCGTGGCCATCGTCGGCAAGAGCGATGCGGGGAAGACGACGCTCATCGAGCAGGTCGTCCCTGAGCTGGTGAAGCTCGGGCTGCGCATCGGGACCGTCAAGCACGACGCGCACAGCTTCGAGATCGACCACCCTGGGAAGGACTCGTGGAGGCACGGCCAGGCTGGGGCGGAAGCCTACGCGATCGCCTCACCCGAGCGACTCGCCTTCATCACCCGACTGGACGGCGAGCTGCCCCTGACCGACATCGTCCGGCGCTTCTTCGGCGACTTCGACCTGGTGATCGCCGAGGGCTACAAACGCACTGCGCCACACCGCGTCGAGGTCTTCCGCGCAGGCGCGGGACATGACGAGCGCCTCTGCGCCCCCGGCGAAGCCCTGGCGCTCGTCACCGACTCGACGCTGTCGCAGGAGCATACGTTCGGACTGGAGGACGGCGCTGGCCTCGCGGCCTTTCTCGCCGTGCGCCTCCACTCCCTGCGGCGGTACTAGCGCCCCTTCGTCGACGAGGACTCGAGCATCGCCTCACCCCCCGGGCCGCGCCTCGCCTCCGCCGGTCACGTCGCGCAAATGCTTGACAGTGACGGCCCCGAGAGTAACCTCTCCGTATCGTGGGCGTGAGCATCCGCATCGTGGACAGCGCGCCGGTCGTGCAGTCTGCCCCAGCGCGACGAGCCCAGACGAGCCGGCAACGGAGGTCAGGAGTATGGCGGAGGACAGGACCAAGACGGGAACCAGCGGCGAGAAGACGCTGATCCGCGACATCAGCTTCTGCGGCGTGCCGGAGAACGGCTCCAACGCGTCGATGGTGGATGTGAAGGACGGCAAGATCGTCCGCATCAGGCCGATGCACTATGACTGGAAGTACGAGAAGGAAGACCTGAACCCCTGGAAGATGGAGGTTCGGGGCAGCACCTTCGAACCCAGCATGAAGACGCTGATCCCTCCCTACAGCCTGGCCTACAAGAAACGTGTCTACTCGCCGGCCCGCATCCGCTACCCGATGATGCGCGTGGACTTCGATCCAGACGGCGAGCGCAATCCGCAGAACCGCGGCGTGAGCAAGTTCAAGCGCATCTCCTGGGAGAAGGCGCTCGACGTCATCACCAGCGAGATGAACCGCATCAAGGAGAAGTACGGACCCACCGCCCTCCTGTATCAGTGCGACCAGCACGGCGAGAACAAGGTCGTGCAGGCCTGCCACGGAGCCGGCCGCAAGCTGCTGCGCGAGTGGGGCGGCTTCACGCTGCAGATGCGCCAGCCGGACAGCTGGGAAGGCTGGTGGTGGGGGAGCAAGCACTTCTGGGGCTGCGAGCCCGTCGGCCAGGGTCAGCAGAGCAACCTGCTCTACGACATCGCCAAGAACGCCGAGCTTCTCCTCTTCTGGGGCTGCGACCAGGAAACGACACCCTGGGGCTGGCAGGGTCAGCTTCCCAGCCGCCTGAGCTACTGGTGGAGCGAGTTGGGCATCAAGCAGATCTACGTGTGCCCCGACCTCAACTACGCGGCCGCCGTGCACGCCGACCGCTGGATCCCGGTGCTTCCCAACACTGACGCGGCCATGTACCTGGCCATCTGCTACCAGTGGTTCAAGGACGGCACCTACGACAAGGAGTACCTCGCCACCCACGCGGTTGGCGTCGACAAGTTCGAGGCCTACGTCATGGGCGAGGAAGACGGCGTGAAGAAGACGCCGGAATGGGCGGCGCCCATCTGCGGCGTTCCCGCACGCACGCTCAGGGCCCTGGCCAAGGAGTGGGCCAGCAAGCGCACCACCGTGGTCATCGGCAACGGCGGCCCCGGCATCCGCGGCCCCTACGCCACCGAGCCGGCTCGCCTTCAGTGCATCTGCCTCGCCATGCAGGGTCTCGGCAAGCCGGGAGTCAACCAGGCGAAGATGATCGAGTGGGGCCTCTTCGACAAGCCCGACCAGTACGCTCAGCCCAAGCCGCTGCGGGTGCCCAACCTGCGCAAGGCCTATACGGGCGGCCATCCCGACGAGACCAACCATCCGTCCTTCCTCCCCAAGACCTTCGTGCCCAAGGGCATCCTCGAGGGGGAGTGCGACTGGTGGGGCTGCGAGTCCGAGACCGCCGAGCGGTCGAACCAGTTCGTGCACTACAAGTACCCGGCCGACGGCTGCTCCAAGATCCACATGGTGTGGACGGACTCGCCCTCGTGGATCACGTGCTGGAACGGCGGCAACGACTACGTCAAGGCGATGCGCCACCCCGACATCGAGTTCATGTTCGCCCAGCACCCGTGGCTCGAGAACGACTGCCTGATGGCCGACATCATCCTCCCCGTGAACACCAAGCTCGAAGAGGACGACATCGCCGGCGACATCTTCAGCGGCCAGTACAACCTCCTCTACCCCGAGCACAAGTGCATCGAGCCGATCGGCGAGAGCTACAGCGACTACGAGATCTCCGTCATGATCGCCGAGCGCCTCGGTCTCAAGGAGGAGTACACGGGCGGCAAGTCGATCCCCGAGCTGATCAAGCATGGCTACGACACGTCGCGCTGCGACGACCTCATCAGCTGGGAGGAATTGAACGAGAAGGGGTACTACGCGGTGCCCACAGCCGACGGCTGGGAGGATGTGCCGGCCGGCTTCTACAACTTCTACAAGGACCCGGAGGAGTATCCACTCTCAACGCCGACCGGCAAGCTCGAGTTCGAGGCCACTGGGCTGCTGGAGAACTTCCCGGACGACCTGGAGAGGCCCCCGGTGCCCAAGTGGGTCGCCCAGGGCATCAGCCACGAGGAGACCATCGGCACCAAGCGCTCCGAGAAGTATCCGCTGCTGGTCGTCTCCAACCACCCGCGCTGGAGCGTGCACTCCCAGCACGAGGACATCACCTGGCTGCGCGAGATCGAGACGTGCAAGGTCACGGGACCGGATGGCTACCAGTACCACCCCGTGTGGCTGCACCCATCTCAGGCCGAGGCACGCGGCATCCGCGACGGCGACATCGTCTCGATCCTGAACGAGCGCGGCACCGTACTCGCCGGCGCCTACGTCACCGAGCGCATCATGCCAGGCGTCGTCTACATCGACCATGGCGCCAAATGGGACCCCATCGTCCCAGGCGAGATCGACCGCGGCGGCGCGATCAACACCATCGTGCCGCGCAACACGACGTCCAAGAATGCCGTCGGCCACGCCGTGAGCGGCTTCCTCGTCGACATCGAGAAGACCGACATGGACGAGCTCAAGCGCAAGTATCCCGAGGCCTTCGCGAAGCCGTTCCACCCGTGTGCCGGCCCCGGCCTTGAGTCCTGCATCTGGGGAGGTGAGTGATGGGCAAGGTCCTCGTCATCGACCTCAACATCTGCAACGGTTGCTACAACTGCCAAGTGGCCTGCAAGGACGAGCACGTCGGCAACGACTGGTCACCCATCGCCAAGCCGCAACCCGACACAGGTCAGTTCTGGAACAAGGTCACCGACATGGTCCGCGGTCAGGTGCCCAAGGTCAAAGTCACCTACATGCACAGCATCTGCCAGCACTGCGACGATGCGCCGTGTATCCCGGCCTGCAACGTCAACGCGATTTACAAGCGAGACGACGGGGCCGTGATCATCGACCCGGAAAGGTGCCGCGGCAACCAGCTCTGCCTCGAGGCCTGCCCCTACGAAGACGTGATCTACTTCAACGACTCGCTGAACATCGCCCAGAAGTGCACCTTCTGCGCGCACCTGCTCGACGACGGCTGGACAGAGCCACGTTGCGTCGACGCCTGCCCCACCGGAGCTTTCACGTTCGGCGACGAGGACGAGCCGCGCATCAAAGAACTCATGGCCAAAGCTGCGCCGCTCAAGCCAGGATTGGGGGTCAAGCCGCGGGTCCACTACATCGGCCTGCCCAAGCCGTTCATCGCGGGGGCCGTCTTCGAGCCCGATGTCGACGAGTGCACCGAGGGCGCCAGGGTCACGGCGACAAAGACCGGCAACGGCAAGGTCTACGAAGCCGTCTCCGACAGCTACGGCGACTTCTGGGTCCGCGACGTCGAGCCCGGCGATTACACCGTCCTGATCGAGAAGGACGGCTATCTGCCGCGGAAGATGGGCTCCGTCGACGCCAACAAAGACATCAACATCGGCGACATCGAGATCTGGCAGGCGTGAGCCTGGCCTGACGGCGATGCGCCGCACGGCGCTTCACGCGAGCAGACCGAGGGGCTGGGCCGCAGGGCCCGGCCCCCTCCGCTTCCACCCCAGGCGCTCCGCGATCTCCGGGCGCACGGCGCCCTCGACGCTGATCGCCCGGGGCGTCACCACCGATCATCGAGTGGCGAAGTACTCGGCCACCTCAGCCTGCGACCTGAACTCGCCGCTGCCGCATACGTTGAAGTGGAGGACCTCCGAGAGAGGTCGCATCCTCTTCGGAAGCGGCTCGAAGTCCGAGTAGCCGAGCGCCATCATGTCGTACGGAACGAACTCCTCAGGGATGCCAAGCGATCCCTTGATCCTGGACGCCGCCGGATCGCGCCCAGCCGCAGACACCCATCGCGTCGCCAGCCCCAGGGCGGTCGCGGCAACGTGCATGTGCTCGTATCCCGCCGCCAGCGAACTCGTGAACACGGTGTCCCAGTACTCGTCGTCCTCCCGCACATGGGGAGGCCCGTAATCCCTGACTCTGGCGTCGCCCAGCACGAGGATGAACACGGGGGCGGTCCTGAACCCCAACGGGTCCTTGACCGGCCCCTTGCTCTCGGCGTCACCTCCGCGGTGTTCCGACCACGCAACGCCGTCGGGCACGTGCTCCTCGACCCACAGACTACGCACGCGAGGATCTGGCTCGCGTTCGGAACACCCGCGCAGTCCAGTCGTGCACTCACCCTCCTCGCCGCGCAGGCCCCATCGCAGACGGGCGACCTCTCCGACCTGGAGCAGGACATCGAGAAGGTCAGGCGCGATGGGTATGCGCTCGACGTCAGCGAAGAGCGCGGGGTGTGCGCCGTCGGCGCTCCGCCGCGCGAGGCCTCGAACGACCTGCTGGCGTGCGTCTCCCTCGTCGCTCCGTACAGGCAGTCGCCGGCCGAGGCGGTCGGGGAATGGCGACGGGCCTTGCTGGCCGCGACCGCCGCCCTCTCCGCGGAACTCGGCCGCTCCTGACCTCGTCGCCGCTGGCCTGATCAGACTGGCGAGCCGCGGGATTCCCATCCAACACTTGCATTTCGTCGACGCCGGACTATGATGCAGGTGTTCCACCTTTCGGATGCGCGTTCCGTTAAGCGGAACGCGCAGGAGGGCACATGGAGGATCCCGATCGCGGCGGGCCACTAGCCGACCTCGCCAACGAACTGCGAGCCATGGTCGTCGAGATGCTCTGCCGGACCCAGGCCGGTCACCCCGGTGGGTCGCTGAGCGCGGCCGAGATCATGGCGGCGCTGTTCTTCTCCGTCATGCGCATCGACCCCTCGCGCCCCGAGTGGGACGAGCGCGACCGCTTCATCCTGTCCAAGGGTCACGCGGCGCCCGTCTACTATGCTGCCCTGTCGCGGCGCGGCTACTTCCCCGAGGAGATGCTGAAGACCTACGACGAGCTCGACTCGCTCCTTCAGGCACATCCGGATATGCGCTGCCCGGGGGTCGACATGAGTGCCGGCTCGCTCGGTCAGGGCCTTTCGGTGGGCTTGGGTATGGCGCTCGGCCTGCGGCTGAAAGCCATCGACGCCGAGGTGTTCGTGGTCCTCGGCGACGGCGAACTGCAGGAGGGCCAGGTCTGGGAGGCCGCCATGGCGGCGCCCAAGTTCGGCCTCGACAACCTCGTGGCCATCGTCGACGACAACGGCATCCAGCTCATGGGCCCCACTGCGGACATCATGCCCGTCGATGCGATCGCCGAGAAGTGGCGCGCGTTCAATTGGAACGTCCTCGATGTCGACGGCCACGACCCTGCCGCGCTCGTCGACGCCTGCGCGGCGTCCAGGCAGGCCGAGGGTCGACCCACGGTCATCCTCGCGCGCACGGTGAAGGGGAAGGGCGTCTCGTTCATGGAGGACTCCTGCGCGTGGCACTCGGCGGCGGTCACGGAGGATGTCAGGGAGAGAGCCCTCGCCGAGCTGTGCCCACGGGAGGTGCGCTGATGGCCGAGATGATGGCCATGCGCGATGCCTATGGCCAGGCGCTCGTCGATCTCGGTCGCCAGGACGAGCGCGTGGTGGCAGTCGATGCAGACCTCGCGTCTTCCAGCAAGATGAGCATGTTCGCGGAGGCCTTTCCCGAGCGCTTCTTCCAGATGGGCATCGCGGAGCAGAACATGACCGGTGTCGCGGCGGGCCTGGCGACGATGGGCCTCCTCCCCTTCACCAACTCCTTCGCCTGCTTCGCCACGTGCCGCGCCGCCGACCAGATCAGGGTCTCGATCGCGCAGCCCAAGCTGCCGGTCGTGATCGGCGGCGCCTACAGCGGTCTGCTGGCGGGCAAGACCGGCAAGTCGCACCAGGCGATCGAAGACATGGCCGTGATGCGCGCCCTGCCCAACATGACCGTGCTGGCGCCGGGTGACGGCGTCGAGATCCGCAAGGCGGTCTTCGCCATCGCCAGCTACGACGGCCCGGTGTACCTGCGGATGACGCGCGACCCCAGCCCCGTCGTCTTCGACGACGCCTACGACTTCAGGATCGGCCGGGCCGCGCTCGTGCGCGAAGGCAGCGACGTGACCGTGATCACGACCGGCATCATGGTCGGCCGCGCCGTCGAGGCGGCCGAGATGCTCGCCGCAGAGGACATCTCGGTGCACCTCCTGCACACCCACACCGTGAAGCCGCTCGACGTCCCGGCGGTCGTGGCAGCCGCCGCGAAGACCGGACTCGTGGTCACTGCCGAGGAGCACAACATCATCGGCGGGCTCGGCGGAGCCGTCGCCGAGACACTCGGCGAGCACCATCCCACACCCATGAAGCGGGTCGGCGTCGCTGACGTGTTCGGCGAATCCGCGCCCAACGACGAGCTGCTGCAGAAGTACGGCCTCACGGCCGCTCATATCGCTCACGCCGCCCGTTCCCTCCTGGAGAGGCGGACACCCGCAACGCAATCATGAGATGCAAGGAGGAGCTATGGGCCTGTTGACGACCGACCAGCCAGACCTCTTTTTCGAGGACACGCCCGTCGGGCGCATGTTCAAGGAGCTGTGGGAAGCCGATGACGCCGCCGTCGACGCCGTGCTCGAAGACTACGGCGTCCCTTCACCCTGCGAGTGGGCGAAGCCGGGGAGCTACCTGCAGACCACCATCCGTGCGCAGGTCGAGAAGGAGCGCCGAGAGAACGACATCGTGCTCATCCCGGTAGGCTGCACCGAGAACCACGGCCGCCAGACCGTGAGCGCCATGGACACCCTGTTCGTGAGCCACCTCTGCGAAGCGGTGCGTCGCCACTCCAAGAAGCACAACGGGCACGCCCCGGCGATCGCCCTGCCGCCGCTGATGTACGGGGGTCATCCCTACCATCACATCGGTATGCCCGGCACGGTCATACTGCGCGAGTCGGTCGTCGAGGAGACGCTGGTCGACGTCATGCTCGGTCTCTGGAACGACGGCTTTCGCAAGATGATCATCGTCAACAACCACGGCCACCTGTGGATGCTCGAGACGGCGCTGCACAAGTACCTCAAGCGCTACCAGCTTCCCGGCACGGTCCGCGTCATCGACTGGCACGTCTCGGTCAAGGACTTCTTCCGCACGACCGAGCAGGGCGGCTGGTGGGACACGCCCTTCATCCACGCCGACGAGGCGGAGACGTCGCTGGGTCTGCTGCTGTTCCCCGAGATGGTCGACATGGAGCAGGCTGTGGAGACCGAGACCAAGCAGTACATGCCAGTCGGCCATTTCAACAACTCCGTCGACGGCTTCCACCGTCCGCAGCGCTGGTCCCAGGCCGAAGGGCATTTCGCCATCGAGTTCTTCGGCACGCCGGAGGGCGTGGTGGGAAAGCCCACACATGCCGCGGCCTGGAAGGCCAAGCGCCCGGTGGCCGCCTTCTGCAAGTACCTCACGATGATCGTCGACGACACCCTGGCGACGTTCCCGGCAGGCACGGTTCCCCCGGTCGAGGAGACCACGTTCCGCACGGCCGCCGAGATGGAGCCCTTCCTTCGCGAGCCGCTCAGCCCGGGCTGGAAGCCCATCAATGCCCTGCCCATGATCGGCCAGCACTGAGCTGGGGGGGAGAGCACCGTGCAACGCGAGGGACGGGACAGAGCAGCATGAGCTGGCCGGCGTGCGTGGCGATCGCGTCCGGACCGACCGGATTCGGTCCAATGCTGTTCCCCGGCCGCGTCCGCGAGGCGGCTCTGGTCTCCAGCGAGCTCGGCTTCGATGGGATCGAGATCAGCATGCGCTCACCGGCGGAGCTCGGCCGGCCCGAGCTGGAGGCCCTCCTGCGAGAGACAGGCCTCCGGCTTGCGGCGCTCAGCAGCGGCCGCGCCTTCCTGGAGGACCACCTTTCGCTGACCGACCCCGACGAGGCCGGCCGAGCCCAAGCGATGCAGCGCATCGAGGAGCTCGCCGAGCACGCGGCGGGGTTCGATGCACCGCTCATCGTCGGGCTGGTCCGCGGCAAGGCGCCGGCCGACGGCGACCTGGACGCGGCCCTGGGCCGCTTCGTCGAGAGCATGCAGGAGTGCGCCGATCGCAGCGCGGCAGCGGGCGGCCGCTTCGTCGTGGAGGCGATCAACCGCTACGAGACACCGCTGCTCAATACCGCCGCCGAGACCGTGGCCGCCGTGGAGCGCATCGGCCGCCGGAGCGTCGGAGTCCTCCTCGACGTGTTTCACATGAACATCGAGGAGGTCTCGATCGGGGCGGCCATACGCGCCACCAGAGAACACCTCGGCCACTTCCACATCGTCGACAGCAACCGCCAAGCCGCCGGCTTGGGCCACGTCGACTTCAGCGAAGTGGTCGCGGCGCTCCACGACGCCGGCTACGCCG
The DNA here is from genome assembly GCA_963717285.1 of uncultured Thermoleophilia bacterium. Lineage (GTDB taxonomy): Bacteria > Actinomycetota > Thermoleophilia > UBA2241 > UBA2241 > CAIXSE01. Next base: position 80,931 of record CAVQVW010000006.1, on the reverse strand, counting down.
GCTGGCTCTCCGCGGAGATCCTCCCGCTGCCAGACGACCGGGCAGCTGCCGAACAAGCGCGGCGCTTCGCCGCGACCATCAACGAGTCGCCGGTATCCGGGCTCATCTGAGAGGGGCGAGACAATGGCTGACATCCCATCGACCATGAAGGCTGTGGTCCTGAAAGGACCGGGCGACTTCGAGGTACAGGAAGTCCCGGTGCCCAAGCCGACCGGCGACGAGGTGCTGTGCCGCGTACGCGCGATCGCCATCTGCGGCACCGATCCCAAGATCATTGCGGGCAAGTTCCCCGGCATGTGGCCGCCGGCCTACCCGGCGATCATCGGGCATGAATGGGCCGGCGAGGTCGTCGACCAGGCCGACGACGTGAAGGCCTCCAAGAAGGTCGCCGCCAAGTACGCCGTCGGCACGAGGGTCGCCGGCGAGGCACACAGGGGCTGCGGCATGTGCCTCAATTGCATGACCGGCCACTACACGGTGTGCCTGAACTACGGCGACGCCGCCTCCGGCCATCGCCACTACGGCTTCACCTCGCCGGGCGCCTACGCGGAGTACATCGTGTCGTCCATCAGGTCGGTGACACCGCTGCCCGAGAACCTCACCTACTTCGACGGCGCCATGCTCGACTCGGCCGGCGTCGCCCTTCACGGCGTGCAGCGCGGCCGCGTGACCACGGGTGATGCCGTGTTGATCACCGGACCGGGTTCCGTCGGCAACTTCTCCCTGCAGTACTCGCTCGCCTCCGGCGCGCGCGCCGTCTGCATGATCGGACGCGGCCCCCGTCTCGAACAAGCCGTTCAGATGGGCGCAGTCGGCATCGACTACGAGCAGGTCGACGATCCGGCCGCCAAGGTGCTGGAGCTCACCGGCGGGATCGGCGTCGACTGCACGATCGAGTGCGCCGGGGCCCAGCAGGCCATCGACTGGGCCATCAAGGCCACGCGCAAGGGGGGCCGCATCGTGATGGCCGGGCTCCCGACGCAGACCATCGAGGTCCCTTGGGGGCCGATGACGCTGTCCGAGCTCGACATCCTGGGAGTGCGCGCCAACCCGAACACCACCGCTCCGGCGCTGGCGCTCATGGCCAACGGCTCCGTGACCACCGAGGGCATCCACACGCACACCTTCCCGCTCGACCAGTTCGGTGAGGCCCTGGCGACGTTCGTCGAGCGCCGCGGGGGCGCCATGAAGGTCGTCCTCGAGCCCTGAGGCCAAGACCAGCACGCGTCTGCAACGAGAAAGGAGCCGGCGATGGCGGAAGCACCTCGCGGCAAAGTCTTCAATCAGCAGAGTGTCGAGTTCAAGCAAGATCCGCCCAGGCACGAATTGACCCGAGGCTGGCCGTTGGTCAACCCCAAGTCCTGCCCCGGCGCGCAGCTCGAGTTCCACGTCACCGAGATCCAACCGGAGGGCGGAGCGCTCGACGACGTGCACGAGAAGGAAGACCACGTCTTCTACGTGCTCTCAGGTCGAGCCAAGGCGCAGGTGGGCGAGGACTTCTTCGACGTCGAGCCTGGCGACGCCCTCTACGTCCCGAAGAACACGCTGCACAACTTCAGTATCCAGGGCGGGGAGGTCTTCCGCATCGTGGTCGTCTTCGCGCCGGCGCGCGGCATCTGGGGCTGATCAAGACATGAGATAGCCCGGCCCCAGGCGGGCCGCGCCACACGAGAAGAAGCGGACGCCTCGCCCATCAGCGAGGCGTCCGTCTCCTTGTGCCCGTTCGCGATGCCCCGCGCTCCGACGACGAGCCCGCTCCGACCCGGCTACTCGGGCCGACCGTCGATGAACAGCGGCCGCAGATGCCGTTCCAGGATGTTGTCCGTCACGTTCCGGGCGATGGAGGCCCGGCACGCCAGCATCGACCCGGTGTAGCGGTCTCCCATCTCGGCGGCGACCTTGTATCCCACGTGCATGAGTTGGCGCACCTGCCGATCGTAGGCAGGGTGCCGGAGGTCGTGACGCACGGTCGCGACGAATCGCTCAGGGGCCCAGCCCCGCACCTCGACCGGTGTCGGCAGGAGAGCGGGATCGATGTCGATGACCGCCGCGTACGGCGCGCACAGCTCCACGCGCCGCTCGTAGGCGCCCGCGTAGACGTCCTGGACCAGAGCCAATCCATCTCCGCCGGCCTCGGCAAGGCCGATGACCTCCTCGAGCCAGGTGGTGCCCGAGGTCTTCACGTGGACCCCGGCCCCAGACTCCCTGATCGCCTCCCTGATCGCCGGGAAGATGGAGAACTTGTCGCTCCCAGAGTGGACGCTGAGCTTCAGGTCCTCGGGCAGGCCGTACACGGCGACGGCGTGGCGAATCACGGCGATGTCGGCGGCGAACTCGGTGGCGAACTCGGCGGCGTCGCCGACGTAGTCGACTCCCTTGTTGAAGCGGCCGCTGAACCTGGGGGCGATAGTCCGCACCGGGACGCCCTGATCGGCCAGGGCCGCCAGGATCACCAGCAGTTCCGCCGACGTCTGCGGCCTGTCCGTCTCGTCCATCGACACCTCGGTGAGAAACGTCCCCTCGCCCCTGTGGGCGGCGATGAGGCGATACAGCTGCGCTGCGGCCGAGACGGCCTCCAGGTATTGCCGGGCGGCCCGCTCGGTGGTCACGCGCGTCATGCCCACGGGAGCATCGAGACCGGCCACCTCCACGGCGGCATCGAACTCGCGGTGACGCAAGCAGAACTCCTGGACACCCTCCTCAGCGGCGGGCAGCCCGATCGAGCCCGCGACATCCAGTGTGAAGAAGTCACAAGGATCGAGGAAGCGTGCGACCGTGTCCGCGGTGATGTGATCGGCGTCGACGAAGTACGCCCCTGGCCATTCGAGCGCGCGTACCGCCGCGTCGGCCGCCTCGCGAACGCCGGCGGGCTCCGAGCCGACCACCAGGTGCTCGCGGTTCGACTTGTTCCAGACGGGCGTCACCTCGACGCCCAGGTCTGCCGCCGCCACGAAGGCCGCAAGCTGGGCATCGGCTTCGTGCGCGAAGCGGTCGCCGATGCCGAGCGAGTACCTTCCCAGACCACGCCTGTCGACGCTCATCGGCCCACTCCCTTCCCGTTCGCCCCAGCCGCCGAAGGCGGCGCCTGCCGAGCCGTGGCGTGCACTCGCCGGTCCCAGCAGCGTCAGTATCTCGCGTCGCGCTGCACGCTGGCCAGCCTCAGCGCGCATGTCCGGCGCGCCGGCCGCACCAGGTCGGTCACTGCTCTCTGGAGTGCCTCGGGCTTGATTGCGTCTTCCCCAGGCCGTAAGGTGTCATCAGGACTACGCAAATCCTGCCCAATCGCGCCGCCGCCCGCAACGGGCGCGCTGAGCACCTCAGGAGAGTGACATGCCGAACCTTGGTCCAATGGAGATCGGCCTTATCGTCCTGATCCTCCTTCTGCTCTTTGGGGCCACCCGTCTGCCCAAGCTCGGACGATCGATGGGACAGAGCATCCGTGGGTTCAAGAAGGGGCTCAACGAAGACCTCCCCGCCGACGAGGACGACAAGATGCTGACCCAAGGCGATGCGGGGCAGATCGAGAAGGGCGACCCCTCGCCCAAGGCCTGAGCCCCGCCCCGGACGCTCGCCTCAGCCCCGAGGCACCAGCAGACACACGGCCAGCGCGGCTATCCCTTCGCCGCGACCCTCAAAGCCCATGCCTTCCGTGGTCGTGGCTTTGACGCTGACCGCGCCAGGCTCGACACCCATCGCCGCAGCCAAGGCCGCACGCATCCGCGGACGGTAGCTGGCAAGGTACGGTCGCTCGCAGACGAGCGTGAGATCCGCGTTGCCGACCGCCCAACCGGACTCGGTGACGGTCGCCGAGACCCGCCGCAGAAGGTCGATGCTCGAAGCACCCGAGAAAGCTGGATCGGTGTCCGGAAAGAGCTCCCCGATATCGCCCAGTCCGGCAGCGCCGAGCATGGCGTCCATCAGCGCATGCACGCCGACATCGGCGTCCGAGTGACCGGCCAGACCGCGCGGATGGTCGACCGGCACGCCGCAGATCACGAGCGGCCGGCCTTCCGCGAACCGGTGCGCGTCGTAGCCGTTGCCGACCCTAGACGTCGGTCTCGACCTCCCACGCGAGCAGCGCTCCCGCGAGCGGCAGGTCGGCCGGTGTCGTGATCTTGACGTTCGCCGGAGTGGATGGGATGAGGCCGACGCGATAGCCGGCACGCTCGAAGAGCGTCGCGTCGTCGGTCACGCCATCCAGCTCGGCGCGAGCGTAGACGTCACGGAGAGCCGCCGCACGGAACAGTTGCGGTGTCTGCACCGCCCACAGGTCCCGGCGATCGATGGTCTCCTCGACCCGCCCGTCGGCGCCTGACCGCTTGAGCGTATCGCTGACCTCGATGCCCGGGACGGCGCCGTCGAGCGTTCCCAGCGCCTCGATGCAGCGCTCAAGGACATGATGCGAGAACAACGGCCGTGCACCGTCGTGCACGGCGATGGCGGTCGCTGTCTCCGGGACTTCGAGGAGGCCGGCGCGCACGGAGTCGGCGCGCAACCGTCCGCCCTCCGCTATCAGCAGGGGCTTGGTGTCGTCGAACGCGAACAGCCCACCCGCGAATCGTACGGTATGCGATGGGTGCAGGACGACGACGAGGCCGTGCACCTCCGGCATCGCGAGAAGGCGACGGATCGAGTGATTGAGGATCGGCTCGCCGCGCAGCAGCAGAAACTGCTTCGACTCGCCATCGGGCAAACCCATGCGCCGACTCTCCCCCGCTGCGGCGATGATCACCCAGAGCTCTTCGGTCTGCGGCTCCTCCATGCGGCCCCCTCTCTCGTCCCCGTGTCCCCGTGCGGCCTGAACTGCTGCAGCGCTGCGCCTCAGGTGGCGACGACCGGCTCCATGGGTTCGTCGGTGACCGGGGGCGAGTCGACCTGGATCGTCTCGAGGACGTGCTCCAGAAACGCGGCGGCCTCGTCCTCGTTGAAGTCTCGAGCGTACATGAGCTCGCTGGCGAGGATCCTCTTCGCCTTGGTGAACATCTGCTTCTCGCCGGTCGAGAGACCCTTGTCCGCGTGACGGATGGCGAGGTTGCGCACCACTTCCGTGACTTCGAAGATATCGCCCGTCTTGAGCTTGTCGCGGTTGTGCTTGTAGCGACGGCTCCAGTTCTTGGGCATGTTCGTGGGATCGCCGCAGAGGACCTCGAGGACCTCGTCGATGACGACGGCGTCGACGACCTTGCGCAGACCCGCACGATCGGCGTTCTCCACCGGCACCATGACCGTCATGTCGTTGTGCAGGATCTGGATGGTGAGATAGTCCCGCATGTTCCCGAGGATCTCCTTGTGCTCGATCCTCGTGATCTTGCCCGCACCGTGATGCGGGTAGACGACCTTGTCTCCGACTTCGTACAACGTTCAGACCTCCCCGTCGCCGCTCGTGGGCCCCGTGGTCGACCGCGATGCACTCCCGCGCAGCAGTTTCGTGAGTGCTTCTCGCAGGGTGTCCGCGCCCACGACGCCGCCAAGGCGACGTGCGTCGGCGGCAGGCATGAGGGTATTGTCGAAGCCCGCGCGCCCAGCTTCGGCTACACGCCGTGCACTCTGACTGCAGGAACGCAGCTGGCCCGTCAGGCTGATCTCCCCGAAGACAGCGACCCGCGGCTGAAGGGACAGATTGCGCTCCGCCGAGGCGATGGCGAGAGCGACAGCAAGGTCCGCCGCAGGCTCGTCGATACGGATTCCTCCTGCAATACTAACAAAAATGTCGGCCGTTGACAACGGCACCCCAGCATGGCGGCCGAGCACGGCGACCAGCATCGCGAGCCGGTTGCGGTCGAACCCGACCGCCACGCGCCGCGGCATGGCGAGCTCGCTGCGATTGACGAGAGCCTCGATTTCCACGAGATAGCAGCGGCTCCCCTCAACTGAGACGTGCACGGCAGCTCCGGCGGACGGCACGCTGTCCCTCAGGAACGCGTGCGAGGGGTCCGGCACTCCCTCCAGGCCGCGAGCGCCCATCTCGAAGACCCCGAGCTCATCGGTCGAGCCAAACCGGTTCTTCGCAGCACGCAGGGTGCGAAAGAAGCGGGAGCGATCGCCCTCGAACTGGAGCACCGCGTCGACGACGTGCTCGAGGACTCGCGGACCCGCGATTCCGCCCTCCTTGGTGACGTGCCCCACGAGGACGACCGCAGTCCCCGTCTCCTTTGCGAGGCGCAAGAAGCGATCGGCAGCCTCTCTCACCTGGCTGACGCTCCCCGGCGCCGCGGCAAGGGCGTCGCTCGAGAGAGTCTGGATCGAATCGACGACGACCAAGTCGGGGCGCGTCGCGGCGACCGTGTCGAGCACCGACTCCAGCTCCGTCTGAGCGAGGATCTGGATGCCGCCGGGACTCGCGCAGATGCGCTCGGCGCGCATCTTCACCTGGGCCGCCGACTCCTCGCCGCATACGAGCAGGACCGGCCGTCCTGCCGCCGCGACCCTGTCGAGGACCTGCAGGAGCAGGGTGGACTTGCCGATCCCGGGCTCTCCGCCGACGAGGACGAGGGAGCCGGGCACCAGCCCTCCCCCGAGGACCAGGTCGAGTTCCGCTATGCCGGTACTGAACCGCTCGGCCGTACTGGAGGTGATGTCGCTGAGCAGCACGGGGCCGGCGGCCGCGCTCGCCGCTCCACCATCGACCCAGCCTCGCCGCCCACCTGTCCGGGTGATCCGCTCCTCGACGAACGAATCCCAGGCGCCGCAGTCCGGACAGTGGCCGACCCATCTGGCCTCGCGCCGACCGCATTGGCCACACGCGAAGGCGCTCTGGGTCTTGGCCACCCTTCGCTCAGACGGCGTCGGCAGCTCGGCTTGCGTCGGCGCCCTCGCTGCCGCTCATCGCCGGCGGGGCGAAGCCGCTGCGCCGCTCCACAGGCTCATCCAAGCCCACCATCGGCAGCTCGACGCGACCGGCCACAGGCTCGCCGTCGACCGTCAGCACGGTGTCGCCGTCGACGGCGTCGACCACGACGACAGTGCCCGCCGGGAACTGCCGCTCGAGCATCGCGTCGCTGAGCTTGTCCTCGATGTAGCGCTGGATAGCCCGCCGCAGGGGCCGTGCCCCAAGCATCGCATCGTATCCCGTCTCCACAAGCAGGTCGCGCCCGGCATCGGTCATCTCGATCGTGATACCGCTCACGGTGAGCTGTTCCTGCAGCCGAGCGATCATCAGGTCGACGATCAGCTTGATCTCCTCCCGCTCCAGCTTGTGGAACACGATGACCTCGTCGACCCGGTTGAGGAACTCGGGCCGGAAGACACGCTTGAGTTCACCCGTGATGGCCGACTTCATGTCTTCGTAGCTCAGGCCCTTGCTGGCCGTCTGAGCGAAGCCGAGTGGCGCGTCGCGCGTGATGTGCTCGGCGCCGATGTTGCTCGTCATGATGAGGATGGTGTTGCGGAAGTCGACCGCGCGCCCTTGAGCGTCGGTGAGACGTCCGTCCTCGAGGATCTGGAGAAGGATGTTGAACACATCGGGGTGCGCCTTCTCGATCTCGTCGAACAGGATGACGCTATAGGGCTTGCGGCGCACGACCTCCGTGAGCTGACCACCCTCCTCGTGCCCGACGTACCCAGGCGGCGAGCCCACGAGACGAGAGACCGAGTGCTTCTCCATGTACTCACTCATGTCGATCTGCACGAGATGGTCCTCGTCGCCGAAGAGGAAGGCGGCCAGCGTGCGGGCCAACTCCGTCTTCCCGACGCCCGAGGGGCCGAGGAAGATGAACGAGCCGGCGGGGCGACGGGGATCCTTGAGCCCGGCGCGGCTGCGACGGATCGCCTTGCTGACGGCGCGCACCGCCTGCTCCTGGCCGATCAATCGAGTGTGCAGTTCCTCCTCCATGCGAAGGAGCTTCTTGCTCTCGGCCTCGGTGATCTTGATGACCGGAATGCCCGTCCACATGCTCACGATCTCCGCGATCTCCTCCTCACCGATGCTCGCGTGCATGCCCTCGTCGCTCGACTTCCACTGATCCTCGAGCTCGAGCTTCTTGTGGCCGAGTTTGCGCTCCGTGTCGCGGAGATTCGCGGCCTTCTCGAACTCCTGTGCCTCGATCGCCGCTTCCTTCTGCTTGCGCACGTGAGAGATCTTCTCTTCGAGCTCCCGGTAGCTCGGCGGCGCCGTCATCGTGCGGATACGCATGCGACTCGCCGCCTCGTCGATGAGGTCGATCGCCTTGTCCGGCAAGAAGCGGTCGCTGATGTAGCGATCTGCCAGCTCGGCGGAGGAGGCCAGAGCCTCGTCGGTGATGCGGATGTGGTGATGGGCCTCGTACCTGTCGCGAAGACCCTTCAGGATCTCGACTGTCTCGGCCACGGTGGGCTCGGGCACCTTGATCTGCTGGAAGCGCCGCTCCAGCGCCACGTCTCGCTCCAGGTACTTGCGATACTCTGCCATCGTCGTGGCGCCGATCGTCTGCATCTCCCCGCGCGCCAAGGCAGGCTTGAGGATGCTCGCCGCGTCGATGGCGCCCTCGGCAGCGCCGGCACCGACCAGGTTGTGCAGTTCGTCGATGAACAGGATGACGTCGCCGGCTTCGCGGATCTCCTTCATGACCTTCTTGAGTCGCTCCTCGAACTCACCGCGATACTTGGAGCCGGCCACCAGAGCCGCGAGGTCGAGCGTGTAGAGCTGTTTGCGCCTGAGCAACTCAGGCACTTCATGGTTGGAGATGCGTTGCGCGAACCCCTCGACGATGGCTGTCTTGCCGACGCCGGGCTCGCCGATGAGCACGGGATTGTTCTTCGTGCGGCGGCTGAGGATCTGCATCACGCGCTCGATCTCGTTCGTGCGACCGATGCACGGGTCGAGCTTGCCCTCCTCCGCCAGCTTCGTGAGGTTGCGGCCGAACTGCTCGAGCACCTTGGTGGTACGCTTGCCCTCGACGCTGGCGGCCGGCGTCTGCTGCTGGCCTCGGCGGCCTGGGCTGCTGAGCGCTTGCATGACCTCGTTGCGGATCCTCTCGGGTTCGGCGTCCACATCGAGAAGGATGCGCGCCGCAACGCCCTCGTCCTCGCGCACCAGACCGAGGAGTATGTGCTCGGTCCCGATGTAGTTGTGGCCCAGCGACAGGGCCTCGCGCAGCGCCAGTTCGAGCACCTTCTTCGCTCGCGGCGTGAACGGGATCTGACCCTGCGGCTCCTCCTCGCCCGAGCCCACGATACGCACGACTGCCGCCCGGACTTCTTCGACGGAGACGTCGAGCCCCTCCAGCACGCGGGCAGCGACACCCTCCTCCTCACGCAAGAGGCCAAGCAGAAGGTGTTCGGTACCGATGTAGTTGTGTTTGAGCGCCCTTGCCTCTTCTTGAGCGAGGACGACGACCTGCCTGGCACGTTCGGTGAATCGTTCGAACATCCAGCTACTCCTTCCAGAAGAACGGGAGCCGCCTAGAGGTCTGACGCTCGGCGCCTCCGAAGTCCTCGAGAGCGCGAGGTAGCTCTATGGTACCCGATTCGCCGACGGACGCGACCCTGCGGCGTGTTGGACCCGAGGACGATCCGCCTGAGAGGCTCAGCTGCGCAGAGCCGGAAAGAGGACGACGTCGCGGATCGAGGCCGAGCCGGTCAGAAGCATGACGAGGCGGTCGACGCCCATCCCCATGCCGCCGGTGGGCGGCATCCCGTGCTCCATCGCCTCGAGAAACGCCTCATCGAGCTGGTGCGCCTCCAGATCGCCGGCGTGGAGGTCGGCTGCCTGCTGCAGGAAGCGTTCGCGCTGATCCTCGGGGTCGTTGAGCTCACTGAACGCGTTGCTCATCTCCATTCCCGCGACGAACCCCTCGAAGCGCTCCACGAACCGTGGGTCGTGCGGCGTCTTCTTGGCGAAGGGGCTGAGTTCGAGCGGGTACTCCGTGATGAACACCGGCTGGATCAGCTGGGGCTCCACCGTCTGGCTGAAGATCTCGTCGACCTGTTTGCCCCACGTCGTGACCAGCGCGACGCTGGCGTCGAGACCGGCGGCCCGGACGGCCGCATGCAGGGCGGCGATGTCGCGCGACTCGGCGATATCGATGCCCGTCCTGTCGATGATCGACTGGCGCATCGTCACCCGCGGCCAGGGGGGCGTGAGATCGATGGCCGCATCGCGAAACTGAACGGTGAGCCCGCCGACGCTCTCGGCCGCATGACAGGTCATCGCCTCGACCATGTCCATGACATGGCTGTAATCCACGTAGGCCTCATATGTCTCGAGCATGGTGAACTCGGGGTTGTGCTTGAAGCTCACTCCCTCGTTGCGGAAGTCCTTGCCCAGCTCGTAGACCCTCTCGATGCCACCGATGATGCAGCGCTTGAGATACAGCTCGGTGGCGATCCGCAAGTACAGGTCGCGCTCCAGCTCGTTGTGGTGAGTCGTGAACGGACGTGCCATCGCGCCGCCGTAGAGCGGCTGAAGCACCGGCGTCTCGACCTCGACGAAGCCACGCGCGTCGAGGAACTCGCGAATGGCGCGGATGATACGGGCGCGCTGGAGGAAGACCTCGCGGGACTCGTCGCTCACCATAAGATCGAGGTAGCGCTTGCGGTAACGTGTCTCCACGTCTGTGAGCCCGTGGAACTTCTCCGGCATCGGTCGCAGCGACTTGCTGAGAAGCTGCCAGGAGGCGACGCGCAGCGAGAGCTCTCCGCGTCGCGTGCGCAGGACGGTGCCCTCGGCGCCGACGAAGTCCCCCAGATCGATCTGCTGAAGCCCGGCGTAGTCCTGCTCGCCGAGTGCGTCGATTTGTGCCATGAGTTGCAGTTCGCCCCCGGCGTCCTTGAGCACGACGAAGGTCAGCTTGCCGTGCCCCCGCCGGGCGATGACACGACCGGCGATGCGCCGTGTCTCGCCGGAATCCTCGCCCGGCTCGAGGCCGGCAAAGGCCTCGTGCAGCGGCGCGATCGCGTCGCGCGGCTGGAACCTCGTCGGGTACGCGGTCCCGGTCGCGCGCCACGCGGCCAGTTTGGCGCGACGCTCCGTGAAGACGTCGCCGCGACTCGCCGCGCTCGTCCCCGGAAGAGGACGTCACGCCTTCTCGATCGCCAGGACCTTGAACTTCTTGGAGCCGCGAGGCACCGCCACGGTGACCTTGTCGCCGGGCTTGTGGCCGATGATCGCCCGTCCGACCGGCGACTCGTTGGAGAGCTTGAGACCGGCGGGGTCTGCCTCGGCAGACCCGACGATCGCGTACTGGACGACGTCGCCGGCCTTGCATGTCCTGCAGCGTGACCTTGGTGCCCACGCCGACCTTGTCGGTGGAGATGGAGTCAGAGTCGATGACGATGGCCCCGCGCAGGCGCTCTCCGAGCGCGTAGATGCGGGCCTCGAGCATGGCCTGCTCGTTCTTGGCGTCCTCGTACTCCGAGTTCTCGGAGATGTCCCCGAAGTCGCGCGCGGCCCGGATGCGGTCTGCGACTTCGTCGCGCTTGACGCTCGAGAGGTACTCGATCTCCTCCTTGAGCCGCTGCAAGCCCTCGGGGGTGAGAATGATCTCGCGGTCGATCACGGATTCCTCCTCTTGAACGCGGCAACGCGGTCTCAGGGCGAGGCCGCGCAGCGAGTGGCGAGACAGTATAGGACACCCTTCGTAGCTGAGCAAGTGCGGTCACGCTCGCGTCACAGGCCGAGGAGCTCTCGTACAGTCGCCTCATCCGGCGCTCGCATGAGGTCTTGGGCCAGGTCGCGGCCGATGGCGCCGCTGCGCCGGAAGCGTTGCCAGAACTGGCGCAGGTGACCGACCGCCCCCCTTTTCGGTTGGCGCAAGACGTCGTCGACGAAGGCACACAGCTCGCTCCGCATGGCACCCGGCAGGGGAGGCGGGACGTCCTCCAGGATCTCGGCGAACAGCCAGGGACGGCCCAGAGCGTGGCGCGCGAGCATCACGGCGGCGACGCCGCCGCCGAGAAGGGGCAGGGCCGCGGCCCGACCGTCCATGTCGCCGGAGGCGATCACTGGGACCGGGAGCTCCGCGGCCAGGGCCAGCGTGATCGCATGGTCGGCACGACCCCGGTAGAGCTGGCCGGCGCTGCGCGGATGGATCGTGATCGCGGCGGCCCCGGCGGCGACCAGGAGCGGCGCCACGCGGCGGGCAAGCTCGTCACCCTCACGGAACCCGGAACGTATCTTCACCGTCACGGGCACGGAGGGCCCGACCGCGTCCGCCACCGCGGCGACCATGGCGACCGCTCGATCGGCGTCACCGAGCAAGGCTGCACCTGCCCCGGTCTTCACGACCTTGCGAACCGGGCATGCCATGTTGAGATCGACCAGATCGGCGCCCGCCGCGACGCAGAGGGTCGCCGCGTCGGCGACGACACCTGGATCGGCGCCGAAGAGCTGGAAACCGATGGGATGGTCCGCATCGTCGCAGCTGAGAAAGTCAAGCGTGCGGCGGTTGCGGTAGTGCACGCCGCAGGCCGAGATCATCTCCGTGAACACGAGGCCCGCGCCCCAGCGGCGCACGCTGCGCCGGAACGGCTGGGTCGTCACTCCGGCCATCGGAGCCATGAAGACGCGCCGGTCGAGATCGAGGCCGCCGATGCGCAGAGGCCTCCACAGCAGCTCGCCCTCTGGCACGCCGAGCCCTCTCGTCAATCCCGCAGCTGGCGACGCATCACGATCTCGATGCCCCTCAGCGTGAGGAGCGGATCGACGCTGTCGATGACCTCGGTGTAGCGGGCGATCATCTCCGCCAGCCCCCCGGTGGCGATCACCTGCGCCGCCACGCCGAGCTCGCCGCGGATCGCGCGCACGATGCCGTCCGCCTCCCCCGCGAAGCCGTAGACGGCGCCGGTCTGCAGCGCCTCGGTGGTCGACTTGCCGATGACGTGCGCCGGTGCGACGAGCTCGAACTTCACGAGCTTCGCGGCGCGTGTCGTGAGAGCCTCGAGCGAGACCTCGATACCGGGCGCGATGACGCCGCCGAGATAGTCGCCCTCCTCCGACACCACATCGAAGGTCGTCGCGGTGCCGTAGTCCGCCACGATGCACGGACCGCCGTACTTCTCGTAGGCCGCCACAGCGTTGACGACCCGGTCGGCGCCGACCTCGGTGGGGTTCTTGATGGCGATGCGCATCCCGGTCCGAATGCCCGGACCGACGACGAACGCCTCGACGCCGAGGTGCTTGACGGACATCTCGAGCCACTGCTGAGTCAGCCGCGGGACGACAGACGCGATGCCGATCTCGTCGATCGCCTTCGCTCACCGGCATCCCGCGCAGCGCCAGGAAGACCATGCAGCAACCCGGCGATCTCGTCACCGGTGCGATGACGCACGGTGGCGATCCGCCAATCGTCGATCAACACACCGGCCTCCATGAGACCGACGTGCGTCTGGGTATTGCCGACGTCGACGACGAGCAGCACGTCACGCCTCCATGTCGAGGCCGATGTCGATCCAATCCGCCCTCGTGGTCAGAGCGCCCACGGAGATGATGTCGACGCCGGCGGCGGCGAGCTCCCTCACCCGCTCGAGGCGCACACCGCCGGAGACCTCGACCAGGGCTCGCCCAGCCCCGCGCCGCACGGCCTCGTTCACCTGGGCGGTGGACATGTTGTCGAGGAGAACGGCCCCCGCGCCGGCGGCGAGCGCCTCGTCGAGCTGTTCCAGCGTGTCCACCTCGACCTCGAGGCGATGGACGTGAGGGGCGTGTTCGCGGATCAGCGCGACCGCGGCGAGCACGCCGCCGGCCGCGGCGATGTGGTTGTCCTTGATCATGACGCCGTCGAACAGCCCGAAGCGATGCGGCGTGCCGCCGCCGTCGACCACGGCCTGCTTCTCGAGGGCCCTCAGGCCCGGCGTCGTCTTGCGGGTCGCCGCGATGCGCGCCCTCGTGCCGGTCGTCTCTTCGACGTAGCGAGCCGTCAGCGTCGCGACACCCGACAGGCGCCCGAGGAAGTTGAGGCCGGTCCGCTCGACGGCGAGGATCGCGGCGATCGATCCCCGAAGCGCAGCGATGGTGGACCCGGGCGCGAAACTGTCGCCGTCCGCCACAAGGAACTCCGCCCGCAGGTCGGGATCGACCAACGAGGCAGCCGCCAGGAAAGCTCTGCTTCCCGAGAGGACACCGCCCTCGCGGGCCACGATGCGCCCCGTCTGGTCGCCGGTGAGCGCGGCGCCCGAGACGTCGCCGTAGCCGGCGAGATCCTCGGCGAGGGCGATCCGGGCGGCTTCACGGGCAGCGTCGGAGTGCGCCGGAACGCTCACCCTTCGTCCCTCTCGTGAGAGCGGCAGACGCAGCGTGACGTGGCGTCGCCAGTGCTCATCGTCCAGTTCCGGGAAGTCCTCCCTCAGGTGCACGCCGCGCGATTCCTCGCGCAGGAGCGCGCACTTGGCGACCTGCGTACCCAGCGTCAGCAGATTGTAGAGCTCGTACTCGGCCTGCCCCATGACGCCGAAGCGGAGTTCGGAGGTCAGCGCGTCCAGATCGGCGAGAGCGACGCGCAGGCCGTCCGCGTTGCGCAGGACGCCGACGTTCTCCGCCATCACCGAGGTGAGGCGGCGGCGTGCGGCGGCGGGGTCGCTGCCGCCACCGGCGGCTTCGGGCAGGTCGAAGCGCAGCCTGCGTACGTCTTCGCCGAGACCTCCGACGTAGCGGTCGACGTCGCGAACGACGCGATCGCTGAAAACGAGGCCCTCGAGCAGCGAATTCGAGGCCAGGCGGTTGGCGCCGTGGACTCCCGTGCTGGCGACCTCCCCGCTGGCGTAGAGACCGGGGACGCTGGTCCTTCCCCAGACATCCGTCACGACGCCGCCGATGAAGTAGTGGCAGACGGGGGCGACGGGGATGAGCTGGGTGGTCAGGTCGAGGTCCCAGTCGGCGAGTCCGGAGGCGACTCGCGGAAAGCGCGTCCGCAGCAGCTCGGCGTCGAGATGCGTGGCGTCCAGATAGACGTGATCGGTGCCCTCGTTCCGCATCTCCTTCATCATGGCGCGGACGACGATGTCGCGCGAGGCAAGCTCGCCACGCTCGTCGTACTTGTGGACGAAGCGTTCGCCGGCGGCGTTGCGCAGGTAGGCGCCCTCCCCGCGTAGCGCCTCGGTGATGAGATGCACCGTCTCCTGCCCCTCGATGGCGAGACCCGTCGGGTGGAACTGCACGAACTCGAGATCGCGGATGGCGGCGCCGGCGCGATAGGCCATGGCGACACCATCGCCGGTCGCGACCAGCGGATTCGTGGTGCGCCCGTAGACCTGGCCGGCGCCGCCGCTCGCCAGGATGGTGACCATGGCCACGTTCAGCGTCAGGCCACCGTCGTCCAGGTTCAGCGAGAGAGCCCCCACACAGCGGCCGTCGATGGTCGAGCAGGTCGATGACGAACTCGTTCTCGTATAGTTGAACGCGACTGCCCATCCGAGCCGCCTCGACCAGAGCACTCGAGACCTCCACGCCGGTGGCGTCGCCGCCGGCATGCACCACACGCGGCACAGAATGGGCCCCCTCGCGACCCAGCGTGATGAGGCCATCGACCCTGTCGAAGCGCGGGCATATCTCCATGAGCTCCCGGACGCGATCGGGTCCCTCATTGACGAGCACGTGCACCGCCTCTTCGTCGCAGAGACCGGCGCCGGCCGCGACCGTGTCCTGGAAGTGGAGCTCGGTGGAATCCGGAGGCCCCAATGCGGCGGCGATCCCGCCCTGGGCGAGGAAGGTCGTGGTGTCGTCGAGCGTGGACTTCGTGAGCAGGCCCACGCGCCAGCGCCGAGCTGCGCCGACCGCGGCCGTGAGACCGGCGATCCCGCCGCCCAGCACGAGGACGTCGAACGTGCGCCTGTGCAGCGGCTCCGTCGACCGGCAGGCGATGTACGGACGAGTCACGAAGTCCGCCTCATCGGACCGGGGCATCCGGGCTGCGACGACGCTGATGGGACCGTTTCGCCATGCCTCGTCAACGATCACGCCTCCGACATATCTAGGAGCCGAACCGCCTGCCCGTCGGCTGCGGCCTGCGCCAGAGCGGCGACATCGAGATCCGGCATCCCCCGCGCCCAGCCCCACACCTCGGCGAGAGGCACGAGAACGAAGGCACGTCGCATCATGCGCGGATGCGGGACGGTGAGCTCGGGCTCCCGGATCTCCACGTCCTCGACAAGGAGTATATCTATGTCGAGCGTGCGTGGGCCAAACCGACGCCGCGCCACTCGCCCTTGACCGGCTTCCACCCGCTGCGTTGCGGCGAGGAGCTCACGGGGCTCCAGAACGGTCTCCAGACAGACTACCTGGTTGAGGAAGTCCGGCTGGTCGGCCAGGTCCTGTGGAGACGTCTCGTACGTGCGCGAGGCCACGAGCATCGAGGTCCCGGGCAACGCGGCCAGGGACTCCCGGGCCGCCGCGAGATGCCCGCGACGGTCGCCAAGATTGGACCCCAGCGAGAGGAAGACGCGCCGTGAGGGCTTCTCGATCACGCGGTGCGGACCACTTCGACACGCGCCGCCCTGACCGGGATGGCCACCGGCGGTCCCGGCTTGGCGACGCCCACTTCGAGGAACGACAGCTCGAACTCGGCCCAGATCGTGTCGGCGATGACGCTGGCGAGTCGCTCGATCAAGCGGAACTCAGCGCCCGCGACGATGGACCGAACGAGGTCGACGACGCGAGCGTAGTCGATCGTGTCCTCGAGCGCATCGGTGTCCGTGCCGCGGCACGAGACCGGCTGCAGTCTGATGTCGACGACGAGGATCTGGCCGACGGAGCGCTCCTCCGGCGAGACGCCGCAGCGTCCACGCAACTCGATGCCCTCGATGGAGATGGAAGGGCTGCGATTCATCAGACTGCCTCCTTGCGTCGTGCCGGCGGGAGCCGGCGAGCACTCACGTGGCCGCTGGGCCCTCGAGTATGGCCAGACCGACGCGCAACGCCTCGAAGTTGGGCTTGACGTCGTGCACCCGGAAGACGTGTGCCCCCGCCAGCAGACCCGCTACCGTGATCGCCACGGAGCCGATCATACGCTGTTCGGGGTCGGCGCCGAGGATGACACCCAGGAAGCGTTTGCGCGACGCCCCCAGCAGGACCGGCCGGCCGAGGCCGGCCAGACGATCGAGGTGGCGCAGCAGTGCGAGATTGTGCTCGACGGACTTGCCGAAGCCGATGCCGGGATCGACCAGGATCTGCTCTTCGCGGACACCACGAGACAGGGCGAACGCCATCCGCGCCTCGAGGAAGCGCAGCACTTCGTCGACCACGTCGTCATAGCGAGGGTCGTCCTGCATCGTCTTCGGCTGCCCCCTCATGTGCATCAGACAGACCGGGCAGCCGGCCTCAGCGACAACCTCGACCATGGCCGCGTCGCCACGCAGCGCCGTGACATCGTTGACGAAGCCCGCACCGGCGAGAAGCGCCCGGCGAGCCACTTCGGCCTTTGTCGTGTCGACCGAGACCGGCACCCCGACGCGACCTGCGAGGGCCTCCACGACCGGCAGCACCCGGCGCAGTTCCTCCTCGAGCGGCACGGCCTCGGAGCCCGGCCGTGTCGACTCGCCGCCGACATCGAGGATCGCCGCCCCTTCTCTGACGAGCGTGAGGCCATGCGCCAGAGCGTCCACTGGCGCGAGGAAGCGCCCGCCGTCAGAGAAGGAGTCGGGCGTGACGTTGACGATTCCCATGACACAGGGAAGGGGCAAGTCGAGAGAGAAGGTCGGCGGGCCCAGCACGGCGGGCGGCGTCAGCGCGGAGAGGTGATGAGCGCGAAGGCCTCGGCGCGCGTCGCGTCGTGGGTCTGAATGAGTCCACGGACGGCGCTGGTCACGGTCTGGGTGCCCGGTGTCCGGACGCCGCGCATCGACATGCATAGATGCTCGGCCTGGATGAGCACCAGGGCCCCCAGCGGGCTGAGAGCACGCACGATGGCGTCGGCGACTTCCGAGGTGATGCGCTCCTGCAGCTGGGGCCGCGCCGCCACCTGACGAACCACCCTGGCCAGCTTCGAGAGGCCGGTGATGCGCCCGTCCTTGCTGGGGATGTACGCCACGTGCGCCATGCCCGCGAAGGGCAGCAGATGATGCTCGCAGACAGAGTAGAAGTCGATGTCGCGGATGACCACCATCTCCCGATGGTGATCGCCCGTCATGGGGATGAGAAGCTCGGCCGGGTCGCCCGCGCCGATCCCGGAGAAGATGTCCTCGTACATCTCCGCGACGCGTCGTGGCGTCCCCTCCAGCCCCATGCGACCGGGATCCTCCCCGACGCCCTCGAGGATCAGCCGCACGCCCTCCTGTATCTTGCGGTGATCCACAATGGAGCCGGGCTCAGGTCGCCTCGGGATTGACCTGCGCGGGCTTGGGCACGGGCGGTGATGGATGTGACTGCTTCTTGTGCTCGGCCGGGGGCTTCGCCGCGGCGCGCGCGGCCTTCTCGTCGCGCGCGCGGAAGACCTCGCTCTCCGGCACCCCGTCGACGAGCGCCTGGAACTCGGACGCCTCGATGGTCTCACGATCGATGAGGATCTTGCTGATCTGATCGAGAAGCTCACGCCTCTCGGTGAGCAAGTCCCGGGCGCTCTGGTGCGCCTCCTCGATGATGCGCCGGACCTCGTCGTCGATCTGCCTGGCTACCTCTTCGGAGTAGTCGGCCTGCTGCTGGAACTCCCGGCCGAGGAACGGCATCGACTGATCGTGACCCAGGGTGCGCGGACCGAGCTCCTCGCTCATCCCGAAGCGCATCACCATCTGCTTGGCCGTCGCCGTCGCCTTCTCGAGGTCGTTGGCCGCTCCGGTCGTGATCTCGCCGAACACGACCTCCTCAGCGGTGCGACCGCCCAGGGTCATGGCCAGCGTGTCCATGAGCTCCGCTTTGGTCGTCAGGAACTTGTCCTCAGTCGGCAGCGAGATCGTGTAGCCCAACGCTTGGCCGCGACTCACGACGGAGATCTTGTGGACCGGGTCGGTGAATTCGAGGAAGTGGCCGACCAGGGCGTGCCCCATCTCGTGGTATGCCGTGATGGCCTTCTCCTTCTCCGAGATGATGCGCGTCTTCTTCTCGGGTCCGGAGAGGACCCTCATGATGCCTTCCTCGAGCTCGTGCATCTCGATCGTCTTCTTGCCGTAGCGGGCGGCCAACAGCGCTGCCTCGTTGACGAGATTGGCCAAGTCGGCTCCGGTGAATCCGGGCGTCTGGGCGGCGAGCGCATCGAGGTCGATGTCCTTGCTCAGCGGCTTGCCGCGGGAGTGCACTTCGAGGATGTGCTTGCGCCCCGGGCGATCCGGGCGATCGACCACGATCTGGCGGTCGAAGCGCCCCGGCCGAAGGAGTGCCGGGTCGAGGATGTCGGGACGGTTGGTGGCCGCGATGAGGATGATGTTGTCCTTCATCTCGAAGCCGTCCATCTCGACCAGCAGCTGGTTGAGGGTCTGCTCGCGCTCGTCGTGCCCTCCGCCCATACCGGCGCCCCGGTGGCGCCCCACAGCGTCGATCTCGTCGACGAAGATGATGCAGGGCGAGTTCTGCTTCGCCTGCTCGAAGAGGTCGCGCACGCGCGAGGCGCCCACACCGACGAACATCTCGACGAAGTCCGACCCCGAGATGCTGAAGAACGGCACGCCGGCCTCGCCGGCGACGGCCCGTGCCAGAAGGGTCTTGCCGGTGCCGGGCGGGCCATAGAGCAGGACGCCCTTGGGGATGCGCGCCCCGAGCTGCTGGAACTTCTTCGGGTTCTCGAGGAACTCCTTGATCTCCTGGAGTTCCTCGACCGCCTCGTCGGCGCCGGCGACGTCCTTGAAGGTGACCTTGGGGGAGTCGGCGGTGAGCCGTTTGGCTCGGCTCTTGCCGAAGCTCATGACCTTCGATCCGCCACCTTGCATGCGGTTCATGATGAAGAGCCAGAGGCCGATGATGAGCGCGAAGGGCAGAATGAAGGTGAGGGCGCTGGCCCACCAGGCGCTCTTCGGGCTGACAGCCGTCAGAGCGACGTTGGGCTGGGACTCGATCAGCTTCGTGGTCTCGTCGGCGGAAGGGTACCCCACTTCATACTGGACGGGGGGGTCGGCGGTGGTCGTGACCTCGAGGATCTGGTCCCTGGTGTTCATGACCACCGCTTCGACGCGACCGGCCTTGAGGTCAGTGACGAAGCTGTTCTCCTGGCCCTGATAGGTGTACTCGAGGCCTGGTTCGTCGCTGCGATTGATGGCCCAGTTGATGAAGAGAGCGAGGATGACGACGATGAGGATGGGGAACAGGGCGCTGCGGATGAATCTGCTCACGTGGACCCTTCTGAACGGGGAATGGCACGTCTTGGAGTACGCCAAAATGGCGGGGAAGGCCTCGAGTGCCAGAGTAGCATACCCCCCCACCTACAGCAAAGAGCCCCCGTGGTCACCCATCTCGGAGGCAGACTCGGAGCTGAGCATCCCGATGAAATCGAGCGTGCGGTACCGCTCCGCGAGGTCGAGCCCGTAGCCGACCACGAACCTGTCCTCGATCGTGAACCCGACGTACCGGCAGGGGGTCACGACGCGCCGGCGGGAGCGCTTGGTGAGCAGCGCGCATACCTCGAGAGAGGCCGGACCACGGCTGCGCAGCAGCTTGAGAAGGTAGCCGAGCGTGAGGCCGGAGTCGATGATGTCCTCGACGATGATCACGTGGCGCCCGGCGATGTCCTGGTCCAGATCCTTGAGGATGCGCACGACCCCGGAGGAGTCGCTGGCCGACCCGTAGCTCGAGACGGCCACGAAGTCCAGCGCCACGGGAACCTGGATGAGCCGCGCGAGATCCGCGAGAAAGAAGATGGCCCCCTTGAGGACGCCGACGAGGACGATATCCTTGCCCTCGTAGTCCTCGGAGATCTGCCCGGCGAGCTCGGCCACTCTCGCGGCGAGTTCATCGCGCCCCACGACCACCTCGACGACCGGTGCCGTCAATCTTCCTCCTCGTAGGCGTGCAAGGTCCAACCGCTCTTCTTCTCTACCCGGAAGCCCTGCGCAACCCTACCGCAGAAGGGACCGCCCGGCCCGGCGAAAGCGACCCAGGCGACGGCGCCCTCGATGTCGAGCACCAGCGCACGTCTGCGGGCTTCGGCGGGGACGCGTGCTCCCGCCAGGTAGCGCAGGACCGTGGTCTCGGCGCCAAGGCCAAGCGGGACGAAACGCTCGCCGCGCTTCGGATGCCTGAACACCAGGCGCTCCGGCGCCGCGGCGAGCCCAAGGCAGGCTCGCGCGGCATTGCGCTCGAGAGCCGGGCCGCGCTCCAGACGGACGCGGAACCGCCGGCCGCAGAAGTCGACCGGCAGCCCATCCGCCGACGCCGCCGACAGCGCGGCCCCTCCCAGGACGACGTCGTCACAGGAGTGCGCCGGCGAGCGATGGCGCAGACGCAGCCGTCCGCCGGTGCGCACCACCTCGAGACCCCGCCCCAGGCTGGTGCGCCCCGCATCCTCCTCCCGCGCCGTGAGCCGAAGGAGGGCTTCGACGACGCGATGCCCCACCAGGGCCTCACCACCCATGGCGGTGCGCACCCACTCGTGCAGCACGAGCCCCCTCAGAGGGGCCGCCTCCGCCCGCAGGGCCGCGACATCGAGCACCGCGAGCTCCTCGGCCCCGGCCTCACGGGAAGCGCGCTGCAACGCCGGCGTCGTAGCCGCGGCGAGCACGGCGGTTTCAGCGGCGGCCAGCTCCGCCGAGACCGCCAGAGTCTCGGCGACGCGAGGGTTGATGCGGCGCAACGGCGGCAGCGCCTCGCGCCGGATCGCGTTGCGCGCATAGCACGACAGCTCGTTCGTGGAGTCCACGCCGTAGGCGATACCACGCGCCTCGCAGTACGCACGGATCTCTGTCGCGCCCAGGCAGAGCAGCGGCCGCGCGAGCCGCCGCTCCCGGGGGCGCATGCCGACCAGCCCGCGCGGCGACGCGTACTTCGTCAGTCTGTACAGGATTGTCTCGGCCTGATCGTCACGGTTGTGGGCGGTCGCGACGACGTCGTACCCGTGCGCCTTCGCAAGCTCCCAGGCGTGCCCGTAGCGCAACTCACGCGCACGCACCTGGAAGGACCCGCCCTCGAGTCTGCGTTCCAGGCGCACCACGTGGAGAGGCACCCCCCGATCCTCGCAGGCCTGTTCGACGATGACGCGGTCGCGGTCGGAGTCGGCGCCGCGAGCCGCGTAGTCGACGTGCAAGGCGGCGTAGCGCAAGCTGAGCCCGAGGCGGTGCTCGACGGCCGGCAGGAGGTGCAGCAGGGCCATCGAGTCGGCCCCGCCCGAGAGCAGGAGCAGGATCTGCTCGCCATCGCGAAAGACATCCTGCCCGACCACGAAGTCCGCCACGCGACGTTCCAGTCTGAAGCTTGCCGCGACCGACTGTGTCACATCGCTGACCGGTCAGAAGGACACGACCTTGTCGCTGCGCACCAGCGCCGCGGCCAGGTCGTGGATGGAAGCCACGTGGACGTCCGCGATGAGGTCGACCTCCGCGAGTCCGCGGGCGGCGCAGCAGGTGCCGCAGCACCTGCACACCACTCCGCTGGCGATGAGCCCGACCAGCATATGCTCGAGCGAGGCGTGCGCGCCGCGCGGGTCCTGGCCGGCGCGCGCCGCGTGCACGGCGTCGCCCATCAGGAAGACCTCGACGTGTTCGTCGCGCAGGGCGAGCGCCTCCGCGAGTCTGGCAGCGTTGTACGGCCCCTCACTCCCGTACGGAGCCGTGTTCACGACGAGCAGCACAGACATCGTGCCTCCCAGATCGGCGTCGGCGAGATCGGACGCGGCGGATGAACGTGAGCATAGCAGAGGTGGGAGCCGGCCGGCCCCCTGGGATCACGCCTCACGCCCCGCGGAACCCTCGACCTCTTCTGGCTGTGACGCGGGGGCCTGCAGCACGTACCGGTACACCACTCCGCCGACCAAGCCGCCGATGACGGGGAAGATGATGAACACCCACAGTTGCGCCAACGCCCAACCGCCGACGAACAGCGCGGGGGCGAGGCTGCGGGCGGGGTTCACCGACGTGTTGTCGACCGGGATCGACACCAGATGGATCAAAGTCAGGGCCAGGCCGATGGCGAGCGGAGCGAGTGCGGCGGGTGCCCGTCGATCGGTCGCGCCGTGGATGATGAGCAGGAAGAAGAACGTCATCACGAGCTCGACGACGATCGCAGCCAGCAGGCTGTAGCCGGCCGGAGAGTGCTCACCGTACCCGTTGGCCGCGAATCCGTCCTGGAGCGTGAACCCGGCCTTCCCCGACGCGATGACGTACAGGACCGCCGAGGCGGCGATAGCGCCGACGATCTGAGCCCCGACATACGCCGCGATCCGGGAGGCGGGGAAGCGCCCGCCGGCCCAGAGCCCGATGGTCACCGCCGGATTGAAGTGACCACCCGAGATGTGACCCACAGCGTAGGCCATGGTCACCACGGTCAGACCGAAGGCGAGCGCCACGCCGACGAACCCGATCCCCCCGGCACCCAACGACGCCGCCAGCACGGCCGCTCCCGTGCCGCCGAACACCAGCCAGAACGTCCCGAAGAACTCGGCGGCGACTGCCTTCCCTCTACTCACAGCATCGTCCTCCCCTGCTCTGAATCGAGCCAGCTTGACCCGACGACATCACCTGCATACTCTGCCACTTGGCCGACGGCGCGCGACCGCCGCAGCCGCAGATAGGCTACTGCGGCCAGCCAGGAAACACGAAAGGCGCCCATACGGGCGCCTCGACAAGCTTGGTAGCGGGGGCAGGATTCGAACCTGCGACCTTCGGGTTATGAGCCCGACGAGCTACCGGACTGCTCCACCCCGCGACGTCTTGAGCCACAGATTCTACCTCGATTCACGGCGATCTGTAAAGCGCCGTGCCGCACCTGCGCCGGGGTCCAGCTTGTGGGCCAACCGACCGATACACCCACCGTGATGGAGTCGACCCTGCATCGCACATACAGAAATCGTCGCAGAATGCTCGCGGGACTCATCGCCGCGGCATGCGGCGTGCTGCTGCTCGGCACCTCCGCAGCGGAAGCGCGCCCTGGCGAACAGGGAGTCGCCGGGTTACGATCGCGCGCGGCGACGGTCCGCGCCGAGGTCGCACGCCTGGACCGGCACGTCGCCGTGGCCGTCGAGCAGTACAACCAGGCACGCGTCGAGCTGAACGAGGTCAACGTCAGGCTCATCGAGGCGCGCCGCGAGCTGGCGCGCACCGAGGAGCAGCTCGATCGAGCGCAGATCATGCTCGGCGAACGCGTGTCGGGGGTCTACAAGAGCGAGGATCTGGGCCTCCTCGACGTGCTGCTCGCTGCCGGTGATCTCGGGGACTTCTCAGACGTCGCCACCCACCTGAGCTACCTCGAGCTGATGCACGGCGCGGACGTCACCGCAGTGGCGGATCTGGAGCGTCTGACATCCGCGGTCCAGGCCATCAAGGACCGGATCCAGACGGAGCGCGACACGGCGCTGAGCAGAGAGATGATCCTGCGCGACCGCCAGGCCGAAGTCGAAGACCAGCTTGGCGCCCGCAAAGCGGTCCTCGCCGATCTCGATACCCGCCTGAAGCGCCAGCTGGAGATCGAGGCGCGCCGCGAGGCGGAGGCCGCAAAACGGCTGGCCAGGCAGGCCGGGGTCGACATCGACAGAATCAACGGCAGCGCCGCCCAGCTCGCGGTCGTCCGCGCCACGATGAAACACCTCGGTACGCCATACGTGTGGGGCGGAGCATCGCCGTCCGGAGGGTTCGACTGCTCCGGACTCGTGATGTACGTCTACCGGCAGTTCGATGTGGATCTCCTGCACGGAGCGACCCTGCAGGCCCGCAGCGGCACACCCGTGCCTCTCTCGCGCATGCAGCCGGCGGACCTCGTCTTCTTCGGCGATTCGAGCTTCTACCGGCATGTCGGCATCTACATCGGAGATGGCCTGTTCATCGAAGCTCCACGTACGGGCGACGTCGTCAAGATCAGCAAGCTGGCGGGTCGCGGCTGTGCTCTCGCTTGCCGCTACCCCATTCGCTTGCGCTGAAGAAGACGCGCCGGCGCGGCGCCCTGTCACACCCGCTCGCGGCAGGATAGACTAGCGGCATGAGCGGCCTCGTCCTTCTCATCATCGGTCTCGCCAGCTTGGCACTCGTCCTGGCCGCGCTGGCATATAGCGGCCTCCGTGCCTGGCGCGTCGTCCAGCGAGGCACCAGCTTCTCCCGGGACGTGGGTCCGCTCGCCGACCAGCTCTCGGACTGGAGTCGCGTGATCGAGGTCAAGGCGCAGCGTCTGAGCGAGGACGGCGCCCAGCTCGCCGCCAACGTCGAGCGCTTGCGGGCGAGCCTGCAGCGCCTGCAGATCATCGTCCAGAGCCTGATCGAGGCTACGGCTCCCCTGCGCCGCCTGCGCGACTACCTCGGGATGTAGCGCGGGCCATACCGATCGCAGCGCTGCGGAGCCACGTTCGCCGTCAGTCGAGTGCTTCGGCGAGGGGCGTGAAGAGGAGTCCGTGAGCGGCGGCCACCGATGGAATCGTGAGCTTGCCGCGATAGACGTTCACTCCCAAAGCGAGAGCAGGGTCGGCCCTGACCGCCCTTTCGAAGCCCTTGCTGGCGATCGCGACCCCGTACGGCAGTGTGGCGCCCGTCAGAGCGATGGTCGACGTGCGGGCGACGGCGCCCGGCATGTTGGAGACGCAGTAGTGGATCACGCCGTCGACGACGTAGGTGGGATCGCTGTGCTTCGTGGGCCTTGAAGTCTCGAAGCAGCCGCCTTGATCGATGGAGACATCGACGAGCACCGACCCCGGGCGCATGTTCCCGAGCATCGCGCGGGTGACCAGATGAGGAGCCTGGGCGCCGCCGGGGAGCAGGACGGCGCCGACGACGAGATCGGCATCGGTGATCTCCTCCTCGATCGTGCTCCTGTTGGACAGCACCGTCTCGATGCGACCACCGAAGATGTCGTCGATCTGCGCGAGACGCTCGGCGCGAGTGTCCAGAACGATCGTCCGCGCGCGCAGGCCCTCGGACATCTTGGCGGCGTTGACGCCCACGGTGCCGCCACCGATGATCACCACCTTGGCCGGCGGCACGCCTGTGACGCCGCCGAGCAGCACCCCGCGGCCCCCGTGGTTCTTCTGCAGATGCGTTGCCCCCGCCTGGATGGCCAGCCGGCCCGCGACCTCGCTCATAGGGAAGAGGAGAGGGTGGGCACCGTTTGGGAGCGTGACGGTCTCGTAGGCGAGCGCGCGGATGCCGGCCGCCAGCAACGCCTCGGTCATCTCCTTCGCGTAGGGCGCCCCCAGGTGCAGGTACGTGTACAGGATCTGACCCCTCTTGAACCGGGGCCACTCGACCGGCAGCGGCTCCTTGACCTTGACGATCATGTCGCTGCGTGCGAAGACCTCGTCCGCGGCGGCCAACTGCGCCCCGGCGTCGCCGTAGGCGGTGTCCTCGAAGCCACTGCCGACGCCCGCACCACGCTCCACGACCACGCTGTGGCCGGCCCGCACGAACTCGCGCACCCCGATGGGCGTGACGGCGATGCGGTACTCCTCGTCCTTGATCTCCTTGGGGATACCGACGAGCATGGATGCTCCTTGCGGTTCGGTCTGACGGTGCTTGCTCGAGAGCGACGCAGCCGGCGCCGCCTCGCCGCGCAGTGTAGCCCGTGCTCTGCCGAAACGCTATCCTTGCGGCACGGGACGAGAAGGAGCCGTCACATGCCCACATCACTACCGCCCGCTGCCCTCCCGAGAACGCGTCGGAGACGCTGACGTGAACGTCGACGGCGGGCGCGTCCTCGTGATCGGCGGCGTGCGCCGCCTCGGCTTCAGACTGGCGCTCGACCTGGCCGAGCACGGAGCCTCCGTCTGCATCTCCACGCGCATCTCGGGACCCGAGTCCGCAACGGCCCTGGAGCGTCTGGCGGCAGCAGGAGCCGTCGCCGCGCATGCGATCGAAGGCGACGTACGCCGGCCGGAGGCAGCGGCGCGCTTGGTCCGCCAGGCGGCCGACGCGCTGGGCGGCATCGACGGGCTCCTGTTCGCCGCGAGCGGACCATTTGTGCCCTCTGCCCCGCAGGACATCGACGAGACCTCTTGGGATGCCTCCTTCGACACCATCGCCAAAGGCTTCTTCTACACCTCCTGCGCGGCTCGCGACGAGTTCGTCCGCATGGCCGCGCGGAGCGCTGGTGGCTCCGATCACGGCCCCGCCGGCGTCATCGTGGCCCTCACCGACTACCTGGGCCTGCAGCCGTGGTCGGCCTTCGCCGCGCACGGAGCCGCGAAGGCCGCACAGATCCACCTCGTGAAGGAGCTGGCCAAGGCCTGGGCCGACGACAGCGTGCGCGTGTGCGGCGTAGCGCCCGGACCCGTCGACCTCGACGACGACGAGCATCGCGCCGCCACCCTGCGGGCGGCGGCGAAGGCCGCCGCCCCACGACTCGTGGGCGCGTCGGACATAGGCCGCGCGGTGCGCTTCTGCTTCGAGACGGACGGGGTGACAGGCGTCAACGTCGCTGTGGACAACGGCTCGCTGCTGACGTCGTAGAGCGATTCGCGCAGGAGGGCTCTACTGCCCTGAGCGAGGGCTCGCTCCGGCCAGGAACTCCCTCGCCTTGAGGGCGAGCCAGAAGTCCATCCGATCCTGCGGCTCGGCGAGATTTCGGCCCGTGATCTCCTCCACCCGCTTCATTCGGTAGCGCAGCGTGTGCCGATGCACGAAGAGCCGGTCGGCCGCGTCGCCCCAATGGCCGTGGGCATCGAGAAAGGCCGCAAGGCTGGGGAGCAGGTCGCTCGAGGTCTGTTCGTCGTAGTCCCGCAGCCTTCCCAGCACCCCGTCGCAGAAGGCCGTGAGCGAAGGCGTGTCCTGAAGGCCCAGCAGCAGCGTGTAGGAGCCCAGATCCGCATAGCCCGCGACCGAGCCTGTGTCGCCTCTCAGCCTGCGGATCCTGATCGCGTAGGTCGCCTCGTAGTAGCTGCGGCGCAGATCGAGGAGGCGCGGATGCGGGCGCCCGATGCCCACCGAGACGATGATCTCCGGCAGCATCGCCTGAACCGCCGCGAAGAGCTCGGCGGCGAGCTCCTGGATGTCCTGCTCCCTGAGGTCACCCGGCTGGAGAACCACCACCACGCAACCATCGTGGATCGCCGAGATGCAGAGCTGTCGGCGCTCCGCCATGAACTCGTCCACCGCCCAGTGAAGGCGCTCCGGCACAGCTTGGGCGGTGAACACCTTGCGGTCACCCGGGGGGACGGGAGCCGGGCCAGGATCGTCGATGTCGACGATCATGATAAGGTGCGGCGCCTGAGGGTCGAGACCGAAGAAGTTGAGACGACGGGCGATTGCCGCCTCAGGCAGCTCGCTGGCTGTGAGCTGATCCAGGAAGTCGCCGACGAGCCGCTTCTCGGTCTCGGTGACCGCCTTCTTCGTCACCAGCTCGAGCGCGATCGCGGTGACCACGTTCTGCAGGACGACCCGATCGTATTCACTGACCGCGCCACCGTCCTTGACGACGGCCAGAAAGGCGCCGATGCGGTGAGCGGCGACCACGGGGAACACCTGGGCCTGGAGGTTGCTGTCCCCCAAGCCGAGTTCGAAGGTGCCACTGGCTGCCCTCCTGTCCGAGATCAGACTCCAGAGCTCGCCGACCGTCTCGGCCCCGAAGGATCGACGCGACGAAGCTTCGCAGAGCACCACACCGTGGAAGTCGAAGAGCACAGCGTAGCAGCCTGCGAGGGCGGAGAGCGTCGAGAGGACCGCTTCGACGCCCTTCTCCTCGAGCACCATCGTCGTCAGCTTCTCCTGGACCGCCAAGCTGCGCTGCAGAAGCGAGTACTGCTCGTTGATGATCCTCGAGGCCACGGCCTCGCTGATCGCGCTGAGGGAGACGTGATGAGGGACCTCGAACAACGGGAGACCGCGGTCTTCCGCCAGGCCGACGAGCCCCTGCGGCACCTCGTCGAAAGCGAAGCCAGTGCCGAAGCCCAGCCCAGCGATGCCGTGCTCGATGAGCTCCTCAAGCTGCTCGGTCTGCCGCGAGTCAGCGCCTGTGAACCCGTGACCAGTCGTGAGGAGCAGCTCGCCGCCTCTCAGCCATCGAGCGGCGTGGGGCGCCTCCGCAACGTGGACCCAACGGACCGGGGTGCTCGTGGCTTCGGCTCCGGCGAGCAACCTCAGATCGAGGCCGGGGGTATCGAGGACGTCCTGGACGCTGACCAACTCCGGACTCCTCCCTCAGGAAACCGGCTACTCGAGCAGGCCGGCGCGGTGCGCCTTGAGGTACCCTCCGCAGTAGCTGTCCTCGCCACGCAAGGCTCGAATGGCATTGATGGTCGCCATCATCGCCTTGTTGCGCACGTCGACGACGACACCGTCGATGCCGAGACCGGCGCACATCGCCACGAAGGTCCGGTTGAGCAGAGGTCTGTTGGGCAGCCCGAAGCTCACGTTGCTGAGGCCGCCGGTCGTCCGGGTGGGCAGGTGCTCCTTGATGAGCCGAAGCGTGGCCATGGTCACCTGAGCGGCCGACGGATCGGCGGAGACGGTCAGGACGAGCGGATCGATCCAGAGGTCCCCGGGGGCCAGCCCCGCCTCAGTGCAGAGCTCGAACATCTGCCGCGCCACGGCGAAGCGGGCCTCGGGAGTGGCGGGTACGCCCTCGTCGCTGAGACACAGACCCACGACCGGACACCCGAACTCCCGGATCAGAGGGAGAACGGCATCGATCCGGGCCTGCTCCCCGCTGATGGAGTTGATGAACGGAGCCTCCCCGCCCTTGGCGATGACCGACCTCACGCCGGCGTCGAGCGCAGCCGGATTCGCCGAGTCGATCATCAACCGCGCGTCCGTGGCGTCCCTGACCACGTCCACCAGCCAGAGGATGTCGGCGACCTCGTCGCCGCCGGCGACGCCGCCGTTGACGTCCAGCAGGTCGGCTCCGGCGTTCATCTGATCGGCGACGAGCGTCCTGATGTAGCCCTCATCCCGCACCTGAATCGCTTCGGCGACCTGCTTGCGGGTCCCGTTGATCGATTCCCCCATCAAGAACATGCCGCTTCCTCCAGTGCGAGTGCCAGGGCCAAACGCACCGTCAGTATACTCGACCGGTGGTCGCGAAGGAGACCGAGCGGCTCAGGCTGGAGGCCCGATGCTGTGCACGGAGATCTGGCGGCGGTCCCGGGAACGCCGCTCGGGATCCACGGCCGTCTCGGGACCGCGGCGCTCACCGTAGCGCCGATCCTTGATCACCTCGACGTCGCCGCGACCGAAGAACAGCTTCTCGAACCGCTTCAACAGTCTGTCTCGTTGACGGCCGGTGACGACCAGCCGTTCACACTGCTTGTCCGGAGCATCGTTCATAGAATCGTGTATACCCACTCTCGCAGGATACTCATCGAAGCTGTGGCGGAGAGCCTCAGCGAGCCGGTCGACAATGGGCCCTGGACGCGAGATGAGGGCGGAGAGGCCTAGACCTCTCCGCCCTCCCATGCGGACAACACTCGTGCTGTGGCTCAGGCCTTCTCGCCGCTGAACGTCTCGCGCAGGTTGGCTTCCTGCTCCTCGCTGAGGTTGGTGCGGATGACCTTCGCCTTGGTGCCGGCGAGCTCCTCGAGGACGCGGTCGCGGGTCGAGGAACGCACGAGCAGGAACCAGGCGGTCTGGCCCGGCTTGATCGAGTCGCCGATCTCCTCCAGGACCTGCTTGTCGAGGCCCATGTCGCCGAGCTTGCCGCCGAGGGCACCGAAGGCGGCACCGATCGCCAAGCCGGCCAGCGGCATCAGGAAGATGAGGCCCATGAGCATGCCCCAGAAGGCGCCGCCCATGGCGCCGGCGCCGACCAGGTGCTTGCCGTGCTCGACGTGCGGCTTGCCCTTCTCGTCGAGGGTCACCATGGCGGCGTCGTCGAGGACCAGCAGCCGGTCCTTGACCAAGCCTCCGATCTTGTCGCCGAAGACGCGCGCCTCGGCCTCGCCCTCGAAGCCGAGGATGAAGAGATTGCTCATGCGTTCCTCCTTGTTAGCACAATACGGACGAGCCGTTGCAGGATACAAGAAAGCGGCGAGCGGGCCCACGGGCCCGCCCGCCGCCCGTAGAGCGGGTCCTACATCATCCCCTCAAGCTGCTGGCTGACGCCGCGGGCCGGGGATCCGGGAGGTCCCTGCGGGCCCTCCGGTATGTCGGCCACGATGCACTCAGTCGTCAAGATGTTCTTGGCGATCGAGGCAGCGTTCTGAAGAGCCGAGCGGGTCACCATGGCCGGATCGATGATGCCGGCGTTGACCAGGTCCTCGTACTCCCCAGACTCGGCGTTGAGGCCCTCGCCCGGAGCCAGGCTCCTGACCT
This sequence comes from uncultured Thermoleophilia bacterium, assembly GCA_963717285.1. Classification (GTDB taxonomy): domain Bacteria; phylum Actinomycetota; class Thermoleophilia; order UBA2241; family UBA2241; genus CAIXSE01. Next base: position 49,731 of record CAVQVW010000006.1, on the reverse strand, counting down.
TGTTGATCACGACCGAGCCCTCGAGGCCGGCGTTCTCGGCGATCAGACGCAGCGGCTCCTCGAGCGCGCGGCGGATGATCGCTTTGCCGGTGCGGAAGTCGTGATCGTCGGAGTGCTTGTCGATCGTGACGGACTCGATGGCGTTGACGAGCACGACGCCGCCGCCAGGCACGATGCCCTCCTCCAGAGCCGCGCGGGTCGCGTTGAGGGCGTCCTCGACACGATGCTTGGTCTCCTTCATCTCCACTTCGGTGGCCGCGCCGACCTTGATGACCGCGACGCCGCCGGCCAACTTCGCGAGACGCTCCTGGAGCTTCTCGCGGTCGAATTCCGAGTCAGTGGCGTCGATCTCGTTCTTGATGAGCCGGATACGGGTCTTGATGGCCTCGGTGTCGCCGCCACCGTCGATGATCGTCGTGTTGTCTTTGGTCACCACGACCTTGCGGGCACGGCCGAGCTGGGCCACGTCGGTGTTCTCGAGCTTGAGGCCGAGGTCCTCAGTGATGAGCTCGCCCCCGGTGAGGGTGGCGATGTCCTCGAGGTTGCGCTTGCGGCGATCGCCGAAGCCGGGGGCCTTGACGGCGACGCTGGAGAAGGTGCCGCGCAGCTTGTTGACGACCAAGGTCGCGAGAGCCTCGCCCTCGACGTCCTCAGCGATGAGCAGGATCTGCTTGCCCTGCTGGATGACCTTCTCGAGCAGGGGGAGCAGGTCCTGCACGGCGCCGATCTTCTGGCTGCAGATGAGGATGTAGGGATCCTCGAGTACTGCTTCCATGCGCTCCTGATCGGTCACCATGTACGGGCTGAGGTAGCCCTTGTCGAACTGCATACCCTCGGTGAACTCGAGGTCGAGGCCGAACGTGTTGGACTCCTCGACGTTGACCACGCCGTCCTTGCCGACCTTCTCGATCGCGTCGGCGATGACGTCGCCTACGCCGCGGTCGCGTGCGGAGATGGTGGCGACGCGGGCGATGTCTTCCTTGCCCGAGATCTCCTTGGACTGACCCCTGATCGCCTCGACCGACTGGTCGACGGCCTCCTCGATGCCCCGCTTGATGGCCATCGGGTTGGCACCGGCCGCTACCATGCGCAGACCCTCGCGCACGATCGCCTGGGCGAGCAAGGTGGCGGTAGTGGTACCGTCACCGGCGATGTCGTTGGTCTTGGTGGCGACTTCCTTGACGAGCTGAGCGCCCTGGTTCTCGAAGACGTCGTCGAGCTCGATCTCGCGGGCGATGGTGACGCCGTCGTTCGTGATCGTGGGAGCGCCCCACTTCTTATCGAGTACCACGTAGCGACCCTTGGGGCCGAGCGTGATCTTCACGGCGTTGGCGAGCGCATTGACGCCGCGCTCCAGGGAGCGCCTGGCTTCGTCGGCATACTTCAGTTCTTTAGCCACTCTACTTCAGCCTCCTCTCTACTGTGTGACTACGGCCAGGATCTCACTGGCGCGCAGGATCAGGAGCTCATCGCCATCAGCGGTCTTGTACTCGGTGCCCGAGTACTTGCCGTAGATGACTCTGTCGCCCGTCTTGACATCCATCGGGACACGCTTCGTGCCTGACTCATCCCACTTGCCGTCGCCCGCAGCGACGACCTCGCCCAACGTCGGCTTCTCTTTGACCGTGTCGGGCAGCACGATACCGCTGGCCGTCTTCTCCTCTTCGGCGACGGCCTTGACGACCACACGGTCTTCGAGCGGCTTGAGCTTCATGCAGCAACCCTCCTCTTCTCCTGGTTGAGTTCTGGCACTCTCGGTAGGAGAGTGCCAATCCATGCCGAACGGTATGGTAAGACCCCTTCGCCCGGCTGTCAAACCGGAGCGGTTCGCTTGTCCGCCGGCACGGCCTGCGTCTAGACTGCCGCCATGCGCGTGCTCCTGCAACGGGTGTCGAGTGCCTCGGTCGAGGTAGACGGTCGAGTGGTCGGCGAGATCGGATCTGGCCTGCTCGCGCTGGTCGGCGTGGCTCACGAGGACACGGCGGCGGCGGCGGAGCGCCTCGCCGCCAAGACGGCCTCTCTGCGCGTGTTCGCCGATGACGCACGCCTCATGAACCGCTCGGTCAGCGACGTGGGCGGGGCGATCCTAGCCGTCTCGCAGTTCACCTTGTACGCCGACACGCGCAAGGGGAACCGACCGAGCTTCACCGCCGCAGCGGCGGCGGAGCACGGCGAGGACGTCTACGACGCGTACGTGGAGGCCCTGGCCGCCACGGGCCTGCCGGTGCGGACCGGCGTCTTCGGCGCCCATATGCAGATCGCGCTCGTGAACGACGGGCCCGTGACCATCCTGCTGGAGGCCTGACAGTCCCGAAGAGGCTCCCACCTTCGGCGGGTGGCTTCAGGTGGCGCGCTTCCTCTGCTTCTTCGGGGGGCGCTGCGGCCGGGCCTCAGCATCGCTGGCGAAGGCGTCGAGGCCCAAGTACGTGGGCCACGGAAGAGCCGGCAGGAAGCCCGCGGCCAGCCCGATCATCCCCGCGTTGTCGGTGCACAGGCTAAGCGGCGGTAGAGAGAGCTTCAGCCGTTCGGCCCTGCAACGATCCGCGAGCGTCGCTCTCAGTCCCGAGTTGGCGGCGACGCCGCCGGCCACGGCGATATTCCGCAACCCCTCGTCGGCCGCGACGGCCAGGGTCTTGTCGACGAGCTGCCGGACGATCGCCGCCTGATACGAAGAGGCGATGTCGGCGCGTCGCGCCGTGACCTCCGCCTCACTGCGCTCGCGCAGGTCATAGAGGAGCGCCGTCTTGAGCCCGCTGAAGCTGAAGTCACGTCCGCGCGGCACGGCGCGGGGGAAGCCGACCCACCCTGGGTCGCCCCTCGCAGCAAGGTCGTCGAGCTCCCTGCCGCCTGGATAGCCAAGGCCCAGCAGACGCGCGCCCTTGTCGAAAGCCTCCCCAGCCGCGTCGTCCAGCGTGCGTGCTGCGACACGATAGTCCACGCCTTCCTCGACGATCGCGAGAAGCGTATGGCCGCCACTGGCCACGAGACACAGGAACGGCGGCTCGACGCCGAGAGCATAGTTGGCGGCGATGTGCCCCTGAAGATGGTTGACCGGGATCAGAGGCAGCCGGCGGCGATAGGCGTACGCCTTGGCCGCCGCCATGCCGACCAGCAGTGCTCCGATGAGACCCGGGCCCCGGGTGACCGCGACGGCGGCGAGATCGTCCCACCCGACGCCGGCCACCGTCATGGCTTCGGCGACGACTTCTCCGATCAGCTCGGTGTGGCGTCGCGAGGCCACCTCGGGGACGACGCCGCCGAACCGCGCATGCAACTCGTTCTGCGAGGACACGATCGACGAGAGGACCTCGCGTCCGCTCACAATGGCGGCGCTCGTATCGTCGCAGGACGTCTCGAGGCAGAGGATCACGCCGACTCCCCCTCCCAGTCTCTCCACATGCTGACCGCGTCCTCCCCGTCGTCGCTGTAGTAGCCGGGCCGCACACCCGTCGCCACGAAGCCCAAGCTGCGGTACAGCCCTTGGGCGGAGGTGTTCGAGGACCGTACTTCCAGCGCATGCCCGCGATGCGGCCGACCCTCTGTGATCGCGAAGTAGCCCTCCATGAGCTGCGTCCCCAGGTGGTATCGGCGACAGGGCTCATCGACGCAGAGGTTCATGAGGTGCCAGACGTCGATGAACACGTTGGCGACGAGGTAGCCGGCCACCCGCCCCCCGCACTCGGAGACCAAGCAGATGCCGGTGTCGCTCGCCAGCTGACCACAGAAGAGACCCATGGGCCAAGGCTGCCGGTACGCGCGACGCTCGATCTCCACGACCGCCTCAAGGTCCGTGAACTTCATGCGCCGCACTACCGCCCCATCAGGCGACGAGCGACTGCCGGCGCCCCGATTCACGAGCGTCGAGGCGCAGAGGGACTGGCCGGCGCGACCCAGGGCGCGGCGTCCGGGACCCGGCCGTAGAGCGGCAGCACGGCATCCGGCCCCGAGACGAGACCCGGCACGCCGAGCGCTGCCGCCCTGCCGATCATCGCCGCCGTGGGCACCGGCACGGCGGCAGCGCGCCGCGCCGAAGCCGGCAGGCGATCGGCGTAGAGGACGGCGGCGTCGCCGCCGGTGACGACCTCGCCCAAAGCGGTCAGCCACTCCCCGAGGTCGTCGGCCTTGACGACCCTGACGTCGTCGACGACCTCGATCGCGAGGCCCCCCGGAGGCGCGGCGTAGACGGCGGCGAACACCTCGCTGCGCTTGCCGTCGATGAGCGGCACCACCCGACGGCCCGCGGCCTCCAGGGCGCCCGCCAAGGCGAGTGCCAGGGCCGCCGCCGTCGGCACGCCGACCAGCTCCACTGCGCCGTCGGCCTGCGCCAGAGCACGGGCCGTGGCGACGCCGATGCGCAGACCGGTGAAGGCGCCGGGTCCGAGTCCGACGGCGACCGTGACGACATCGGCCCAGCTCGCCCCAGACGCCGTGAACACATCGTGGACTCCCGGAAGAAGTGATCCCGCGTGCGCCGGACCCTCCAACGCGACTGCCTCGGCAACGAGGGTCCCATCGGCGGCGCAGAGCGCCGCCGAGCACGCCGTCGTCGCCGTCTCCAGAGCCAGGATCAGGCCCATGCGCCGGACGCTCCCGCGACACATGCATCGATCCCCTCCGCAGCTGCCCGCTCTTGGACCACGCGCTCCAGGGCCGGGTCGGCGCTCAGACGCGCGACCCTGCTCCTGGGCGTGCGGTGCTCGAGTTCCAGGCGCACGTCCGGAGGCGGCAGCGCCGCACTCCCCGCCGCGGGCCATTCCACAAAGGTCAAAGCACGTGCGCCGATGTAGTCGTCCCAGGCGAACAGATCGACGTCGGCACCCGGACCAAGCCTGAACAGGTCGAGATGGTGCAGGTCCTCGCCGCTTCGGCCGCGATAGCTCTGGGCAAGCGCGAACGACGGGCTGGTGATGACGCCGCGCACACCACGAGCACGCAGGATCTCGCGAACGAGGGTCGTCTTTCCGGCGCCAAGCTCACCCGACACCGTCACCAGGACCGGCGCCTCGAGCAGGCCTGCCAGAATCCGGGCCAGTCTCCGAGTCTGAGCTTCCGAAGCGAGGGTGAGCGTGACCATTCAGAAGAGGCCGAGCTGCTCCGCTTCGGTCGGAGCGGCGGAGCGCTCCTCAGAGTCGCCGGTCTCGGATCCTGTCGGGGGCGCCGACTCCGGCGACGCAACGCCGGCTGATGGCGAGGCCATGGGCGCCGAAGGCTCACCGACGGGGGCCTCGGGCGCCGCAGGTGATGATGCTCCAGCAGCGAGAGGAGGTCGTGGCTGGGCGAGAAGTTCGGGCAGCCGGCCGAAGTCCTCCTGCAAAGTGACCAGCATCGCTCGGGTGTAGAGCGCGGCGGCGGGATGGAAGATCGGATAGAGGTACATGGCCTGACCGCCGATCTCGAAATCCTGAGGGCGCCCGTGTACGCGAGTGATGCCCGCCGGATTGCCGGTCAGGAGTTTGGTCGCATGATTGCCCAGCGTGCAGATCACTTTCGGCCTGATGAGCTCGATCTGACGCCACAGATACGGCTGGCACGCGGCGATCTCATCGGGCAGAGGATCCCGGTTGTTCGGAGGGCGGCTCTTCAGGACGTTGGCGATGAAGACCTGTTCGCGCGTCAGGCCGATGGAGGCGAGCAGTTCCTCGAGGAGCTTGCCTGCCTGGCCGACGAACGGCCGGCCCTGCTGGTCTTCGTGATAGCCGGGCGCCTCGCCGACGAACAGGAGGTCGCTGTCCGGGTCTCCCTCGCCGGGGACGGCGTTCGTGCGAGTGGCGTGGAGAGCGCATCTTGTGCAGTTCTGGATCTCCCGGTCGAGGGTGGCGAGAGCGCTGTGGAGGTCGTCAGCGGCCACTGGCACGGGAGGTACCGAAACGAGTGGCGCAGTCCGTGCTCGTGCCGCCGCCACCGAGACTCGGCAAGGACGAATGGACTGCAGAGCCGGACGAGAGTCGTCTCACATCGCCGAAGCCACACGACGCGCGCACGGGTCGGTCGCTGTCTTGCACCAGCTGTTCGGACCCTGTTTCGTGCTGGATGCAGCGGGACTCGTAGGTCGACATGCGGCTAGTGTACCACCCGAGCGCAGGCGAACGGACGAGCGATTGACCTCGCGCACGCAAGGACCTACGCTCTGGGAGGCTCCGCTCTCAGCTCGGCCAGGAGACGGGGGGAAACGCCTGTGCCACGCAGGCCGACGACGGGCGCGGTACCGACGATCCACCGGACCGCAGCCAGAGAGATCGTAGGCTTGGACATCACCGCGTATCGCTACTGCGTGATAGGCCCCGGACGCCTGGGGGCGACGATTCTCGCCGGCTTGGCCGAGGTGGACCTCTCGGTCGGCGCCGTCGGCGTGCACACCGACGATGAGACGAACGCGGGCATGACGCCGGCACGCCTCCGTGTCCAGGACGTCGGCGGCGAAGCAGACGTGTTCTGGTTGACCGTGCCCGACGACGCGATCTACGGCGTGGCTGCGCGGCTGGCGTCTTCCCTGACGAGCGGGAGTCGCCGCGGCGAGCAACCCGTTGCGATCCACTCGAGCGGCTTGGGGTCTGTCCAGCTGCTGCGACCCTTGTCCGAGCAGGGCGTGCGTTGCCTGTGCCTGCATCCCCTGCAGACGTTCTCCGGTAGACCGGCGGCCGAGGTGCTGCGCGACGTGCCGTGCGCGGTGACTGCGGATGAGGAGCGCGACCTCGAGCTCGGCGAGGCGCTCGCCGACGCCCTCGGGATGCGCCCCTTCCGGCTGGCAGACGAGCACAAGACGCTCTACCATCTGGCCGCCGTCGTGGGCAGCAACCTGCTGGTCGCCCTGGAGAGCGAGGCAGGTCGCCTGATGGACGAAGCCACCGGCGACGGCCGCGGTCTCGACCACCTCGGGCCGCTCGTGCGCACGACGGTCGCGAACCTCCTGGAGACGGGCGAGCCCGGGCGCTCCCTGACGGGTCCAGTCGCCCGCGGCGACGTCGGCACGGTGCGCTCCCACCTACGGCTCTTGGAGGGCGAGCGGCCGCGGCTGGCCGCGGCCTACCGTGCGCTCTCCCTGGAGGCGCTCACACTTGCCGCGCCGCGCCTCGACGACGAGCAAGTCCGAGCGCTCAGAGGAGCCCTCGAGGACGAGCCCTCATGAGGATCACGCGCACGGTCGCAGAGACGCGCTCGACGCTCGCGGAGGAGCCGCGCCCGTTGGGGTTCGTCCCCACCATGGGCGCCCTGCACGAAGGTCATCTCGCCCTTGTGGAGGCAGCCACAAGATCGTGCTCCGCGGTCGCCGCCTCTCTCTTCGTGAACCCCACTCAGTTCGGCCCCGACGAGGACTTCGGCGCCTACCCGCGCGATGAGGCCCGCGATCTGGAGCTCTTCGAGCGCGCCGGCGTCGATACCGTGTTCGTGCCCACGGCCGCAAGCTTGTTCCCGGCCGGCTTCTCGACCGAGGTACAGGTGCGATCGCTCACGGAGCCCTTCGAAGGAGACGAGCGACCCGATCATCTCGGCGGCGTCGCGCTCGTCGTCACCAAGCTGCTGAACATCGCGCGGCCAGACCTCGCGTTCTTCGGCCAGAAGGACGCTCAGCAACTCGCCGTCGTGCGCCGCCTCGTCCGCGACCTCGACATGCCGCTCGAGATCGTCGGCGTGCCGACCGTCCGCGAGCCGGACGGCCTTGCCGTGAGCTCGCGGAACGCCTACCTCACGCCGGCCGAGCGCGCAGCCGCGCCCGATCTCTACCAGGCTCTGCTCGCCGGAGCCCTGGCCGCCGCCGAACCTGGCGGCTCGTGCAAGGACGCAGTGGCAGCGGCGGCCGCGTTCCTTGCCGCCCCCGATACCGATCTGCGGAACGAGGGGGTCCGCCACGAGCTTCTCGGTCGGGCGCGCCCGGCACGACCCCAGCTCAGCATCGACTACCTTGCGGTGGTCGATGCCGAAACCTTCGAGCAGACGGACACGCTCGGACCGCGCGCCCTGCTCATCGCGGCGGCGCGTCTCGGTGCCACCCGCCTTCTCGACAACGTCTCCCTGTCGCCCAGCGCGTACCCCGAGCGGGACGCGACTCCATGAAAGGAAGGCCCGACGTGGGCAATGTCAGCAGCAAGCACGAGGCGAACCTGCGCGAGGGACTTCTCGGAGTCGTCACCGACTTCGTCGAGTTCTCCAGCCGCGGCAACGCCGACATCACCTGCATCACGCCGCAGGTTCGGGGGATCCTGGAGCGCAGCGGACTGCGGGAGGGCACCCTGACCGTCTTCGCACCCGGGGCCACGGCGGCGGTCACAACGATCGAGTTCGAAGAGGGAGTGGTCCACGACCTGCAGGAGGTCCTCGAGGCGATCGTCCCGTCGGCACATGACTGGCAGCACAACACCAACAACGGCGACGGCAACGGACATTCGCACGTGCGCGCCGGCCTGGTGGGACCATCGCTCAGTATTCCCTTCGCCGACGGCGGGCTGATCCTCGGCCGGTGGCAGGAGATCGTGTTCTGCGACTTCGACGCACGGCCGCGCGAACGCCGGGTCGCGGTGCAGGTGATGGGCGTATGAACAAGGGCTCGGGCAGGCCGCACGTCACCCTCCAGGTGGCCCTTGATTTCGTCGACCTGCCGCGCGCCCTCCAGGTCGCCGCAGAGGCGGCAGCCGGCGGCTGCGACTGGCTCGAGGCCGGCACACCGTTGATCAAGGCGGAGGGCCTGAACGCGGTGCGCGAGCTCAAGGCTGCGTTCCCAGACCGGATCATCGTCGCCGACATGAAGACGATGGACGCCGGGCGCGCCGAGGTCGAGTGCGCGGCGAAGGCCGGTGCCGATGTGGTCGGCGTGCTCGGCGCTGCGTCGGACGCGACCATCCGCGAGTGCTCCGAGGTCGCCCGCAACTACGGCTGCCGACTGATCGTCGACATGATCGAGGTCGCCGATCCGGTGGAGCGCGCGCTGCGCGCCGAGGAGCTCGGAGCCGACTACATCGGCATCCACACGGCTATCGACCGCCAGATGCACGGCGAGGCGCCGCTCGACACGCTTCGCGCCGTGGCCGAAGCCGTGTCCATCCCGGTCTCGGTCGCCGGCGGCGTCAACTCCGAGACAGCAGCCGCCGGGGTGGAGGCCGGAGCCAGCATCGTGGTCGTCGGCGGGGCCGTCATCAAAGCTGCGGACGCCCAGGCGGCCACGGCTGAGATCCGTCGCGCCCTCGACGAGGGCGTCGCCATCGAGACGACCCTCTACAAGCGGACGGCGGGAGCGGGCATCCGCAAGGTGCTCGAACAGGTCTCGACAGCCAACATCAGCGACGCTTGGCATCGTCAGCCAAGCCTGTCGGGGATCCGCTCCCTGCTGCCGGGCACGCACATGTGCGGCCCGGCGGTCACGGTCCGCACGTACGCCGGTGACTGGGCCAAGCCGGTGGAGGCGATCGACGTGTGCGAGCCCGGCGACGTGCTCGTCGTCGACGCCTGCGACTCCACGCCCGCCATGTGGGGCGAACTGGCCACGCACAGTGCCCTGGTCAAGGGGCTTGCCGGCATCGTGGTCTGGGGTGCGATCCGCGACTCGCCCGAGATCGCCCGCCTGCGTTTCCCCGCCTTCAGCAGCATGGTCTGTGCACACGCGGGGGAGCCCAAGGGCTTCGGCGAGATCGGTGTGCCCGTGGTCCTCGCGGGTCAGACGGTCAGGCCGGGCGACTGGGTCGTCGGCGATGACGACGGCGTGATGATCCTGCCCCGCGAAAACGCCGTGGAGCTCGCCAACCGCGCCATGGACGTGCTCGAGAGAGAGAACCGCCTGCGCGGCGAGATCGAGGCGGGCAAGACCCTCGCAGAAGTCGCCTACCTGCGCAAGTGGGAGAAGGCGCGCTAGCAGCCGTATATCGCGGCGATCGCGGGCCTCCGATCACCGGCTCGCTCCCGCCGCAGTCTGGTGCGACCGCCTGACGCTGACCCGCTTGGTCCCGGAGAGCCGCTGGTGTAGCCTCGACGTCCATATCACTGGCGAAAGGAGTCAGTGTGCGCGCGATGCGCGACTACGTGGGACTGGCTCACAGAGCCAACATCCTGCCCGAGGTGACGGTCATCAAGGGAACTCCGGGCACGCCGGTTGTGTCGGCGAAGGGCCGGGAGGTCCTGCTCTTCTGCTCGAGCAACTATCTCGGGCTGGACGACCACCCCGAGGTCAAAGAGGCGGTAGTGAGCGCCGTCGCCACCCACGGTGTCGGCGCCAATGGGTCACGGCTCATCTCCGGAACGACCGACTTGCACGTGAAGCTCGAGAAGGCCACCGCTGCATACAAGGGTACGGAGGCGGCCATCGCCTTCCCGACCGGTTTCATGGCCGCCACCGGGACCATCGCCGCGTTCGCCTATGTCCCTCAGTTCGCGCGCATGTGCGGCGTGCCGCTCAAGGGCGAGACGCGGGGCACGGTGGTCTTCAGCGACGCCCTGAACCACGCCAGCATCATCGACGGCTGCCGCTCGGCGAGGGCGGAGACCGTCTACTACGACCACTGTGACGTCGACATGCTCGCCGAGAAGCTCCACGCACACAGAGGCAAGCGACTCCTCATCGCCACCGACGGGGTCTTCAGCATGGACGGCGACATCGCCCCGCTGCCGGAGATCCTCTACCTCGCGGAGCGCTACGACGCCGCCGTCCTTCTCGACGACGCCCACGCGGGCGGCGTGCTGGGCCCCACAGGCCGCGGCACGCTCGAGCACTTCGGGCTCGATGCCCCACCGAACCTGATGCAGATGGGCACGTACTCCAAATCGTTCGGCTCTATCGGCGGCTTCGTGGCAACGGACGCGCTCGCTGCCGAGTACCTTACATTCGGCGCGCGACCGTACATGTTCTCGGGTTCCCTGCCGCCCTGCATAGCCGCCGGCATCATCAAGGCACTCGAGATCGCGGAGCGCGAGCCCGAACGCCGCGCACGTCTCTGGGAGAACCGCGACTACCTCGTGAAGCAGCTCACGGCCCTCGGGTTCGACACCCTCGGCAGCGAGACCCCGATCGTACCGATCCTCATCGGTGACGACGCGAAGGCCGCCACTATCTCCCGGCGGCTGTTCGACCACGGACTGTTCGCGCCGAGCGTACAGTGGCCGGCCGTGGCGAGCGGCCAGAGCCGCATCCGTGTCACTCTCATGGCCAGCCACGAGCGGGAACACCTCGAACGCCTTCTCGAGAGCCTGGCCGACCTGGGCGAGGAGTACGCGGTGATCTGACCCGTCGCCGCGCCGACGGAAGTCCGCCGCAGTGTGTGGCGGGCTCAAGCCCAGCTCGACTCCGCCCGATACAGTCCTCGACTGCGGGGAGAGGAGTCGGGGCGCGTGCATGAGGCATCGAGGGTGGCTGCAGGCGTGAAGGGTAGCGCGGGCCGACTGCGTGACAGCGTGGGACGGCGCCTCTCGTCGATCGTGGGCGAAGCCGCGACGTCCGTCTCTGGGCCGGACGAGAAGCGCCGCGCCCGGATCCTCGCCTTTCTCAACGCGGCCATCTTCCTCGCGGGTCTCGCGTTCATCATCGTCGACGGTTGGGAGTGGCTGGTCAACGACCAGCCCCACGCCGCGTACAACACACTGACCAGCGTCGCCTTCTGCGCCATCGTCGCCATCAGTTGGGAGCTCAGCAGGCGCGGCCTCGTGACACTCGCCGGAGTCGTCCACGTCGCACTGACATCGGTCGGACTGATCGCGTTCTTCCGCTTCACGGCCCCGGGCACCATGAACATCATCTTCGTGGAGTCCGTCATCGTCGCGGCCTTCGTGCTGAGGCCATGGGCGGGCTTCGTGCTCGCCGGCGTCTCGATGGCCTCCTTCAGCACCCTGAGCACGATCCACTCCAGCGACCGCGCCCTCGACCTGCAGATGGCCGGAGGACTCCTCGGAGTGGCTATCATCTCGTGGGTCGGCGCGAGCTACCTGGAGTGGACGGCGAGCGCTCTGCATACCACTACCGACGATCTCGAGCGCGACCGCATCACGCTCCGTGAGGCTGAGGAGAAGCGCCAACAGGTTGAGCTTGCTCTGCATGCGACAGAACAGCAGAGCAAAGCGCTCTTCGAGAAGTCGCCGGCCGGCATCGTTCTCTTCGACAACGATATGACGATCACGGACTGCAACGAGAAGCTCGCCAGCCAGATGAACTCCTCGCGAGAAGAGCTCATCGGCACGGATGGAGGATCGATCACCTCAGGAGAGTGGCGAGAAGCCATCGGCGAGGCGCTGCGCGGCCGCGTAGGGTCAGTCGAGGGACCGGGACCACCACCCGCGCCTGCGGAAACCTGGTATGGCCTCACTGCCTCGCCCCTCCGTGGCCCGGCCGGCGAGATCCTCGGCGGCGTCGCCGTGGTCACCGACCTCACCGACCGCAAGCAGGCAGAGGAGCTCGTCGAGCGCTTCGCCTTCTACGACCCTCTGACCGCTCTCCCCAACCGCAAGCTCTTCCTGGACCGGCTGCTGCAGGCCGTCGAGAAGCTGGCGCGCAGCGGGCAGCAGGTCAGCGTGGCGGTCATCGATCTCGACCACTTCAAGGACATCAACGACCTGATCGGGCACACCGCCGCAGACAGGCTGCTCAAGGAGATCGTAGCTCGCGTGAGCCCGCTCATCCGGCGCGGCGACACGTTCGCGCGCATGGGCAGCGACGAGTTCGCGCTGCTCATCCCCAACTCACGCCAGCTCAGCAGCGTCGTCGCCATGGCGGACAGGCTGCTGGACGCCTTTCGGGAACCGTGGGAGGTCGGTGACGAGCAGGTGCGGGTCACCGCAAGCATCGGCTTCGCCACGTACCCAGACGACACCGAGGACGCTCAGTCGCTCCTGAAGAGCGCCGACACGGCCATGCGTCGCGCCAAGGACCTCGGTCGCGACAGCTGTCAGTTCTTCGATCAGACCATGAACATCAAGGTGGCCAAACGACTGCGCGTCGAGCGCGAGCTGCGCGCCGCCCTCGAGCAGGAGCAGCTCGTCGTCTACTACCAGCCACAGATCGACCTCGGCAGCGGCCGCATCGTAGCCGCGGAGGCCCTGGTCCGCTGGCAGCACCCCGAACGAGGACTCGTCGCCCCGCTCGATTTTGTCCCCCTCGCGGAAGAGGTGGGGCTCATCGGGAGTATCGACTCCTACGTCATGGCGACGGCCTGTCGCGAAGCGGCGGCGTGGCGCAGCGACTGTGGTGAAGCGGCGCGCCTCGCCGTCAACATCTCGCCACGCCATCTCCACAGCCCAGACTTCCTGACGCAGATCGGCGGGGCGATCGTCGACAGCGGCCTCCCTGCGGAGGATCTGGAGATCGAGCTCACGGAGACCGCCATCCTCGCCGACGCGAGCCTCGCGACGAGCGTGCTGACCCAGCTCCGGGAGCTCGGAGTGACCGTCGCCCTCGACGACTTCGGGACGGGGTACTCCTCGCTCAGCCACCTGCACAAGCTGCCCATCGGCACGGTGAAGATCGACCGCTCCTTCGTCTCGCGCGTGGAGACGGACGCGCATGCAGGGGCGATCGTGAGAGCCGTGACCGACCTGGGGCACAGCCTGGGCCTACGGGTAGTCGGCGAAGGCATCGAGACGGTCGGACAGCTCAGGCTGCTGAAGCATCTCGGCTGCGATGAGGGGCAAGGCTACCTCTTCGCGAAGCCGCTGCCCGCGGCGGAGTTCCGCTCGCTGCTCGTTGCGGAACGCGGATTCTCGATGATGGCCGCACTGCTCTAGCACGACCTTCTGGTCGCACCATCGAGGACGCGGAGTCAGCCCAGGCTACCACGCCGCACGACGCGTGCCATGCCGCGCCGTCGGGGTTGGCAGCCGGGGCAGAAATGAGTCCCCCGCCCGCCCACCACAAGGCGTCGGATCGTCGTGCCGCAGGCACGGCACGGCTCACCAGTGCGCTGGTAGACGTTGAGGATCTCCTGGAAGCTGCCGCGTCGACCGGCAGGATCGACGAAGCTCTCGATGGAAGAGCCTTCGTGGTCGATGCCGTCCTGCAGGGTCTCAAGCACCGCCGCGCGCAGACGTAGCGCCTCGCGCGGTCCGATGCTCCCGGCCGCGCGCAGTGGATGCAGCCGCGCCAGAAAGAGCGCCTCGTCGGCGTAGATGTTGCCGACGCCCGCGAGGTGCCGTTGATCGAGGAGAAACGACTTGAGCGGCGCCGTCCGCCCTCGCAGCGTGCCCCTGAGATAGTCGATCGTGAACCCAGGGCCGAACGGCTCCGGCCCCATGCCGGCGAAGAACCCATCCTCGGCGGCCGGAGGCAGGACCCAGAGGCGTCCGAAGCGCCTCACGTCCACGAAGTGCAGCTCGGTACGAGGCTCAAGACGCCAGACGAAGCGCGCCGAACGGGCGGGCGCTGAGAGCGGAGCCCTGAGTGCCGGCGAACCCGCCCCTGCAGACGCGTAGCTGGAGCCGATCTCCGGCGAGGAGCGCATCCCACTTGCAGGTGGCATGAACAGCAGCTGCCCCGTCATGCGCAGGTGTATGACGGCAACTGAGCCCTCGAGGTCCACGAGCAGGTACTTGCCCCGGCGGCGCAGGTCGAGGACGCGACGATCGGCGAGCAAAGCGCGCAGCTCCTCTTCGCTCTGCCGGCTCACGGTCGCATCGTTCACAGCCACATCGCTGATCACCAGACCGGGCAGACAGCTGAGCAGCCGACGACGGATCGTCTCGACCTCGGGGAGCTCAGGCATCAGGCGTCATCCCCGGGCGACAGGAGTCGCCCGGCCGGTCCGCCTGCCTCGCGCCTCCGCCACCAATCTCGGAGGAAGGCGCGGGCGCCGGCGGCGGTCTCCACATCACCTGCCGCTATCTCCTCCTCGAGGGCGGCCAGCGCCGCGCCAACGTCGGGGCCTGGCCTCAGGTCGAGCAGTTCCATGACCTCCTCGCCGGTCAGGAGCCTGGGCACCGGCGTCTTGCACACCGTCGTCCACATGGAGCGCGCTAGCCGGTAGTGGCGCGCGATCGACGCGCGCGATGTCTTCTCGCCACGTGTCGCCAGGCGATCGCAGAGCGACACGACGACGGACTCGAACACCCAAGGGTCGACGTCACGCCGATAGCGGGCCAGAGCTCGGCGCGTCAAAGGCTGCTCGCGAACGAGGAAACCCAGACGCAGGTGCTGACGGGTCAGCGTGCTCAGAAAGGCCGCGAAGCGGCTGCTCATCCTGAGCCGGTCGGCGACCGCACCGGTCATGCGACCGCCGATCTCGTCGTGATACCAGAAGACCACCCGCCCGTCATCGACGATTGCCCGCGCCGCCGGCTTGCCGATGTCGTGCAGCAGAACGGCCCAAGAGACCGGCACCAGCGGACTCACGCCGGGCAGGCCGGCCGCGGCCGGAGACGCGAGGTGCTCCACCCCTCCCAGCTGCTCCACCACGCCGCCGACGTACGTGAGGGCCTCGAGAGTGTGCTCGAACACGTCCAGGTGATGGTACGCGTTCTGCTGCACATCCCGGAGTCCGTCTATCTCCGGCAGGACCACAGCCAGAGCACCCCACGTGCCGAGATCGCGCAAGGCAGCGGCCCGGTCGCCGATGGAGAGCAGCGCCGACAACTCGTCGCGCAGGCGCTCGCCGCTCACTCCCCCGAGGGAGGAGGCGGCGCGGGCGGCGGCTGCGAGCGCCGCGGCGTCCGGGGTCATGTCGAGACCTCTCGCCAAGCGCGCCAGACGCAGGACCCGCAGCGGATCATCGTCGAGCGCGGCCGGCGCGCACAGGCGGAGACGGCGCTCTCGCAGGTCTTCGACGCCGCCCAGCGGGTCGACCAGGGCACCGCCGGCGATCGGCCGCGCCATCGCATTGACGGTGAAGTCCCGGGCCAGCAGGTCGGCCTCGAGCCGACGGGAGAGCCGGTCGGCCAGCTGCGCTCCCGGGACCACCCTCAGCGGGGCCGCGTCGACATGCATCGCGCCGACGATGACGCGCCAGGTGCCGAATGTGTCAGACGAGGCGTACACCGCACCGCCGAGCCGGTCGGCCAGCTCCCGGGAGAACGCCTCAGCGCTTCCTTCGACGACGATATCGAGGTCCTTCACCGTGAGGCCGAGCAGCTCGTCGCGCAGGCAGCCGCCCACGAGCCATGCGGCGTCGCCGCGACGGAGAGATGAGCGGGCCGCGGCGAGGACCTCGTCGGTCGTCGGCGAGGCGGTACTCTGACGACGCACGGCCACGCCCGCGTCAGCCCGTGGGTCGATCGCCAGACGAGCCGGGGGACGCGCTGCGGTAGCGGCGCACGACCCGTGGGGATATCCGGCAGACGACCTCGTAGTTGATCGTCTTCAGCAGCCGCGCCATCTCCTCGCAGAGGATGCGCGGCGCCCCCGCTGCCACATCGCCCGCCGCCGCGGGCCCTGCCGGCCCGAAGAAGACGACCTCGTCGCCGGCCCTCCCCCGATCGTCGGGCAGCTTCACCGTGAGCTGATCCATACTGATCGTGCCGGTGATGCGGCAGCGCCGCCCGGCGACCAGCACGTCGCCGCGGTTGCTCAGCAGGCGATTCACCCCATCCGCGTAGCCGATCGGGACGATCCCCATGCGAACGGGGCTCTCGGCGATGAAGCGCCGCCCGTATCCGACAGACTCACCCGGGCCGACATGGCGGACTCCGGCGATGTAGGAGGTCAGCTTCATCGCCGGCCGCAGGTCGTCTTTGAGCGGATCATCGTTGCCAGGCGCCAGCCCATACATGGCGATGCCCGTGCGCACCATGCCGAAGTGAGCACGCGGCCCCAGCAGCGTCGCCGCGCTGTTCGCGACGTGGCAGAGCAGATCCGGGTACAGCTGCGTCAGCTCCGCTGCGAGCGCCCCGAAGCGGCGCAACTGGTACTCGAAGAAGGTGGTGTCTGCCTCGTCGGCAGTCGCGAAGTGGCTCATCAGGCCCACGAGAAGGCCGGGCTCCGCCGCGCGTGCACAGAGCTCCCTCGCCTCCTCCTCAGAGACGCCGAGCCGGCCCATCCCTGAGTCGAACTTCACATGCATGCGTGCGCCGAGCCGCCGCGCGGCAGCGAGGAAGGGTGCCGACCAGACGACCACGTCCGCAGCGACGCGGATCGCATGCTCGAGATCGGCGCCGGTCATGGGGCCGAACACGATGATCGGCGCCGTGCACCCGGCGGCGCGCAACTCCTCGGCTTCGAGGGGCGTCGCGACGCCCAGCCAATCTGATCCGGCCTCGAGAGCCGCCCGGGCCACCGGTACGGCGCCGTGCCCGTAGCCGTCCGCCTTGACCACGGCGCAGTGCGCGGCGCCGGCGGGCAGATCGCGCCTCAGCCGGCGAACGTTCGCGCGGATGGCCTCGAGATCGACCTCGGCCAGCGCGCGATCGCGGCCGGCCAGCATCTCAGAGCTCCAGGAGCTTCATGATGTCGTGGCGGGTGACGACACCGACCACCTTTCCGTTCTCCTCCACGGGCACACGATCGAAGCCGTGCCTCGACATGAGGGCCGCCGCGGCTCGCGCTGGGTCGTCGGGCTTCACGGTGAGCGGCGCCGCCGTCATGAGGTCGCCGACAGTCGCCGCAGCCGCCTTCTGCAGCTGCGCCTTGAACTTCTTCTGGCTCCCCAGGTAGATGACGCTGTCGAAGAGCTCGAAGTAGTGGGGCATCGGCACGTCCGCGTCCATCGCCATGAGGTCGCCCTCGGTGACCATCCCGATCAGCATGTCGTCGTCGTTGACCACTGGCACGCCGCCGACGCGCTTCTCGCGAAACAGGGCGACGAGGTCCTTCACCGTCATGTCGGTATGCACCGAGATGGCCGGAGCGGTCATGATGTCGCGGGCCAGGGCTTCGCCCGGGTCCGGCTTGTCAGTGGTGGACATGAGCCTCCTCCTGTGGGCCGGCCTTGAGTCGCTCGATGGCGGCCGGCAGGAACTGGAACAGATCACTCGCTATCATGCCGTCGGTACCCACCATGTTCTCCGCGGCAAGATCGGCGGCGAGCCCGTGGAGGTACGCACCCAGGCAGGCCGCGTCGGTCGCATCCAGGCCCTTGGCGAGCTGAGCGCCGATGACCCCGCTGAGCACGTCGCCGGTGCCCGGCGTGGCCAGTCCGGGATTCCCGGTCGGAACGACGTAGGCACGTCCTGATGGATCGGCGACGATCGTCCCCTCACCCTTGACTAGGACGGTCGCTCCGCTGCGGCGCGCCGCCGTCAGCGTGCACTCGAGACGCTGGGCCGCAACGTCTCCGGCGGGTATGCCGAGCAGTCGACCAAGCTCACCCTCGTGCGGCGTCAACACCGTGGGCGCCGCACGATCGGACAAGAGCTCCGGGCTATCGCCCAGCGCGAAGAGAGCGTCCGCGTCGAGCAACAGTGGCCGGTCGATCGTCACCAGCTCCCGCACGAGCAACTGCGCCTCGTCGCCGCGGCCCAGGCCGGGGCCTGCCGCCACGGCCTTCAGATCGGCCGCCTCCGCGAACAGCGCCCCGCGGGCGGCCATGGTGAACCGGCCGTCGATACCCGGCACCTCGACCGTGACGACCTCCGGATACGGCTTCTCGCCGCCCGCCCTCTGCGGAAGAGCCGCGTGTACCAGCCCGGCGCCGCTGCGCAGCGCCGCCATCGCGGTCAGGTGGGCGGCACCACTCATGCCTCGCGATCCACCGACGACGAGCAGGGTACCGACCGAGCGCTTGTGGTCGAGGGCGCCCTTCGGCACGACCAGCGGACCCAGCCCCGCCTCGCTCAGCAAGAAGACGTCGGCGTCCCGGTCGCACGACCCCGGGATGCCGATCGGCACGATCGCGACCTCTCCGCTGAAGACGCCGCCGGGCGTCACGAAGTGGCCGATCTTCGCGGCGTGCAGCGCTACGGTGAGATCGGCCATGACCGCCGGCCCGTGCACCGCGCCCGAGCTGGCGCCGACCCCGCTCGCGATGTCGATGCTCACGACGGCGCCCGGCGCTTCGTTGATGAGTCCGATGGCCGTCGCGACGGCGCCCTCGGCGGCACCTGCGAAACCTGTCCCGAAAATCGCGTCGACGACGACGTCGGCAGATTCGAGCACGGCCAGTGCTTGCTCCGCCGGCGCGCCCGTGGCATCGAAGCACTCGAGGACGTCGACGCGCAGCTTCTCGAGAACGCTACGATTGAGCTGTGCATCGCCGCGCTGCCCGGCGCCCGCGAGCGTCAGTACGACGACATGCGCTCCCGCTTCTGACAGCTCGCGGGCCACGACGAAGCCGTCGCCGCCGTTGTTGCCCCTACCGGCGACGACCACCGCGCTCTCGATCTCGTAGCGCTCGAGGATCTCGCCGGCGACAGCCACGCCGGCGCGCTCCATGAGATGCGAGCTTGGGATCCCCACGCCCTGGATAGCGGCGCCGTCAATCTGCCGCATCGTGTCGGCGGTGTACAGGCCCATCAGCAGCGACTCATCCATCGGCCCCCTCCTTCAGAGCGGCAGCCACCGCGTACGCCATACCGTCGGTATGGCTCAGCGAAACCTCGACTCGCGTGACTCCCAAACGACGGGCCACGTCAGCGACCTGACCGTGCAACGCAATGCGGGGCTTCCCCCCGGAGAGCACCTCGATGTCGCGCCACACGAACCCGATGATCCCGATTCCCAAGGCCTTGCCGACGGCCTCCTTGGCGGCGAACCGCGCCGCGTATCGCGGGAACGGATCGGCGAACCCCTCGGAGTAGCTACGCTCCTGCTCGCTGAACAGACGCGCGTACGCCTTGGGCAAGCGTTCCAGCAGTCGCCTGATGCGTTCCGCCTCAACGACGTCGATGCCCTGGCCGAGCAGCAGTCCTCCCGCGGCGCCGACCGACACCCTATTCCACCGTTACTGTCTTCGCGAGGTTGCGCGGCTGGTCCACGTTGAGCCCCTTGATGACCGCGATGTGGTAGGCGAGGAGCTGGAGTGGGACGACCGTCAGGATCGGGGCCAGATGAGGATCGCACTTCGGCACCCAGAGCACGTCGCGCGAGAGTCCGGTGATCGTCTCGTTGCCGTCGCTGGCCACGGCGATGACGTCGGCGCCGCGGGCGCGTACCTCTTCGATGTTGCTCACCAGCTTCGGGAACACGGGGCTGTCGTCTGCCACCACGACCACGGGTGACTCGTTGTCGAGGAGGGCGATCGGCCCGTGCTTCATCTCCCCGGCGGCGTAGGCCTCCGTCGGGATGTAGCTGATCTCCTTGAGCTTGAGAGCGCCTTCGAGGCATACGGCAAACCCCATGCCGCGCCCCAGATAGAGGAAGAAACGCTCATCATGGTAGCGACGCGCGACCTCGGTCACAGCGCTGTCGCGCTCGAGCAGCTGCGCCACCTTGTTGGGGATGGCGCGCAGCTCACGACCCAGGCGCTTGAGTTCCGTCTCCGTCTGCACGCCGCGCGCCCAGGCGAGGCGCAGCGCCAGGAGCAGCATCGCCGCCACCTGGGCCGTGTGCGTCTTGGTGGCGGCGACCCCGATCTCGAGCCCAGCGCGCGTGTAGAGGACGTAGTCCGCCTCGCGCGAAGCCTGGCTCCCCATCACGTTGGTGAGCGCCAGGACGGGCGAGCCGGCTTGCCTGGCCAGCCGCATCGCGGCCAGCGTATCGGCCGTCTCGCCGGACTGCGTGATGCCGATCACCAGCGTCTCGGGGTTGAACACGGGCTCGCGGTAGCGGAACTCGCTGGCCACGTCGATCTGCACAGGCACGCGAGCCAGCTGCTCGATCGCGTAGCTGACGATCAGGCCGGCGTGGTACGACGTACCACAGGCCACGATGAAGATACGGCGCAGACGGCGGAGCATCTCGTCGCCCATCCCCACCTCGCCGAGATCGACCTCGCCGCTCGTCAGAAGACGGCCGGCCAGGGTCTCGTGCAGGGCGGCCGGTTGCTCGTGGATCTCCTTGAGCATGAACGTCTCGTAGCCGCCCTTCTCGGCGGCGTCGTCGTCCCAGGGAACGAGCACCTGGGGGCGGTCCAGCGTCTGGCCGTCCACGTCGCAGATCTCGACGCCTGAGGCGCTGACCGTGGCGACGTCCCCGTCCTCGAGCGCGACCATGGTGCGGGTATGTGCCATGAAGGCGGGGATGGCCGAAGCGAAGAACATCTCGCCTTCGCCCACGCCCACCACCAAAGGCGCCTGCTTGCGGGTGCCGACGATGATGTCCGGTTCGTCCGCAGACACCGCGCAGAACGCGTAGTAGCCCTCGAGCTCGCCGACGCTGGCGCGCACCGCCGCGGTGAGTCCGTCGGCCAGCTTCTCCTCGATGAGGTGGGCGATGACCTCCGAATCGGTCTCGCTGTGGAACACGTGGCCGCGCCCTTCAAGTTCTGCGCGCAGCTCCTTGTGGTTCTCGACGATGCCGTTGACGACGATCGATACGCGACCCGCGCAGTCCTCATGCGGATGGGCGTTCTCTTCGCTGGGGCGGCCATGCGTGGCCCAGCGCGTGTGCCCGAGGCCGACGGTGGCTTGCGAGCCGTTCGATCCGATGGCCGCGAACAGCGAGTCGAGATTGCCTACGGCACGTACCGCATCGAGGCCGTCGCGGTCGACGACGACGATGCCCGCGGAATCATAGCCCCGGTACTCAAGGCGCCGCAGGCCCTCAAGGAGGATCGGCTTGCTGGGGCGTCGCCCAGCGTAGCCTACGATGCCGCACATACGTGCTCCCTTCCCTGGGTGCGGGCACAGCCGGGCGAACGGGCGACGATAGCTGCGACCACGTCCGCCGCCCCCGAATTCAACGGCTCGGGCCACGACCCTTCCGGGCCAGGGAGGACATCCGGGGAGCGCTTCGATGGACCTCCGGTCTCATCGCCACGAACCATGTCCTGAGCCCGCTGTCTGACCTACCCGCCGGTGCCGACTCCGACAGCCTGCGCGTGTCGCCCTATCTTACAGGTTCGCCGAGGTGCTCAGCGACGACTCCCGCCAGACGCAGGCAGACGCCTTCGACCTCCTCGTCGGTCGGCGCCTCCGCCATCACCCGCACGAGGGGCTCTGTGCCGGAGGGACGCACGAGCACCCGGCCACGACCATCGAGGCGCTGAGACTCCGCGTCGACGGCGGCCCACACCGCAGACGCGCCCGCCAGCGCGCCCATGTCGCGCACCCGCACATTGACGAGCTTCTGTGGAAGGCGCGTCATCACGTGCGCCGCCTCGGCCAAAGTCGCCCCCATCTCGGAGAGCGCCTGAAGCAGCAGGAACGCGGTGGCAAGACCGTCGCCGGTCGAGCACACGTCGCGATTGATGATGTGTCCCGATTGCTCGCCGCCGAGGACGTGGTCGCCTTTCAGCATCTCGGCGACCACGTAGCGGTCGCCGACAACCGTGACCAGCACCTCGATGCCCTCACGCTGCATCGCATGGTGGAAGCCGAGGTTGGTCATGACCGTGGTGACGACGGTATGGTGGCGCAGCTTGCCCTGCGCCTTGAGGTGCTTCGCCAGGATGGCGATGATGAAATCGCCGTCCACGAGCGCACCGCCGGCGTCCACGGCAAGGACGCGATCGCCGTCGCCGTCAAAGGCGAGACCAAGGTCGAAGCCGCCCTCGGCCACTGTGGTCTGCAGGTCGGCGATGTGCGTGCTGCCACACCCCGCGTTGATGTTCGTGCCATCCGGAGCGGCGCACACCACGGTGACGTCGGCGCCTGACTGGGCCAGCGCCAGGGGCGCCGCCTCGGACATCGCGCCGTTGGCGCAGTCCACGGCGATCTTCATGCCCGCCAGATCGAGAGGGATGCGCCTCACGACACCCTCGACGTAGTCGGCGACCGCGTGATCGAGCGTCCCGAACGTGCCGAAATCACGGCCGGAGAGAGACGGCAGATCGTCGTGCACGATGTGCGCTTCGATCTCGGCCTCTTCCTCATCGCTGAGCTTGAGTCCGGCGGACGAGAAGAACTTGATGCCGTTGTCGGCGAACGGATTGTGGGAGGCGCTGATCACGACGCCGGCCGCGGCGCCGCGCTGACCCGTGAGCATGGCCAGCCCCGGCGTCGGGATCACCCCGGCAAGTTCGACCTGGGCACCGCCGCTGGTGAGGCCTGCCGTGAGGGCCGCCTCGAGCATCGGTCCCGAGAGGCGCGTGTCGCGGCCGATCACGAACAGGGGCCGCCTGCCCGACTTGCCGCCCACCACGATCGCCGCCGCGCGGCCGACCTGCACGGCGAACTCGGGAGTCAACAGCTCGCCGGCTACGCCGCGAATGCCATCCGTCCCGAAATAGGTTCCCATGCCAGAGTCCGGTCTGCTCGCGGATGACGACGCCACTACGCCGATGACTGCGCGACATGCTACGCGCGTCCAACGGCGACCGCAAACCTCAAGCACAGCCTTGCGACCCGGTCTCGCCCCGTAGCCGCTCCCCGCCGAGGCCCCAGACTCGTCCAGTCCGTAGCGACGCGACTGGACACGGCCGGCCCGCAGGGTCGACAATCGCGTGCACACCCGATCTGGGGAGACTCCCTTGCCAATCATCGACATGCACGCGCACGTCTTCCCCGACCGGCTGGCGGCGGCCGCCGTAGCTTCGCTGAGCCACGAGGCCGGGATCGCCCCGAGCTTCGACGGTACCGTGACCGGACTGCGCTCTCTCATGAGTCGCGCCGGCGTCACGCGCAGCGTCATCCAGCCGGTCGCGAGCAAGGCATCTCAGGTGCGATCGATCAACGACTGGGTGACCAGCCTGGCCGACGACCACATCGTGCCGTTCGGCGCCATGCACCCCGACTGCCCCGATCCCGAGGCGGAGCTCGCTCGCCTCGCCAGCCAGGGGATCATCGGCTTCAAGCTCCATCCCGAGTACCAGGTGTTCAGCCCCGACGAGGACCGGCTCGAGCCGCTCTACGCAGCGGCCGCCCGACATGACCTCGTCGTCTACTTCCACGCCGGCGAGGACATCGCTCTCCCCGACGTCCACTCGACGCCTCGGGCCTTCTCTCGCGTGCTGGACCGGCACCCTGAACTCACCATCGTGCTCGCCCACATGGGAGGCTGGCGACAGTGGGACGACGTGCTTCGGCACCTGGCGGGAAGAGACGTGTATCTCGACACGTCCTTCACGATCCCGTATCTCGGCGAGGAGCGCTTCGCGGAGATCGTCGCGGCGCACGGAGCAGACAGGATCCTCTTCGGCAGCGACGCGCCCTGGGCCGACATCGCCGGCGAAGTAGCCCTGATGAGGCGCATGGCCTTCTCGAGGCGCGACCTCGAGGCCATCCTCTGGCGCAACGCCGAGCTGCTGCTCGAGAGCCGCCCTCGGAGGAGCGCCCTCAGCTGAGCGAGAGAGGCGCTGCGGCCCCGCTGCGGACGGTAGACTTCCCGCCGGCAGGCCGCGTGGGACTCCGGACCCGTCGCGGGAAGATCGGCCGGCACGCCGATGAGAGCACCGACGAAGGGGAGAAGTGACGATGAGGAGTCAGCGGCCGGCGGCGGCGGCGCAGCGACGGGCTGTCGTGGCGGCCATGCTGCTCTCAGGGCTCGTCGTCGCCCTGACGGCGGCCGTGCTCGCCCATCCGGCGCCCTTCGGCATGGATACTCGCTGGGCGGAGGCGGTCATGCAGATGCGCAGCGACATCCTGACCTTCGCCGCAGAAGTGCTCGACCTGATCGGGCGTTTCCCGTACTACCTGATCGTCGTCGCAGTCGTCGCGTTCCTGCTGTATCGCACCCGGACAAGAGCGGCCGTCGTCGTCTTCGTGGCAGCCGAGGCCGTGTCGGTGACGACCAACGTGCTCATGAAGGCCGGTGTCGACCGCCCGCGACCGCCAGACGGCCTCGTCGAGGCGACGGCCTCGTCGTTCCCATCTGGCCACTCCGCCTTCGCGGCGGTGACCGCCGTGCTCGTGGCCGGCATGTTCACCCATGGGGGAAGACGAGCTGGGTGGGTCATACTGGCTGCCACACTGGCGTTGGTGATGGCGTGGAGCCGCACCTACCTCATGGTGCACTGGCTCACCGACGTGGTCGGGGGCTTGGCCGCCGGCGCCGCCGTCGGGCTGGGCGGCCTTGCGTATCTGAGCTCGAGGACTCACCACACGAACGCGGCCGCGTCGCCTCAGCCCAAGCCGGACGACGCGGAGTAGCCGGAGCGAGCTCCGGGTCCTATCGGCGCGGCCCCGGGCCCCGCGAACGCGATCTGAGCACGAGGCCACCGACGATGACCAGCGCCGCGGGCACGGCCACCACTGCAATGGCGATCCAGCCGCCATCCTCCATGTCAGCTCCTTCTTCGGCGATTCCGGCAGGCGCTAGCGCACCGCCTCACGGCGAGCCCACCGGCTCGACCACGAGAGCGTCCGGCCTGCCGCTGCACGAGACCGGACACAAGACACGTCGATCCTACACCCCTGCCGCCGGGCAGCGCACTGTCGTCGCCGCGATTGGGGAAATGCGGAGATGCAGCAAGCGCCGCTAGACGCGGGTGTCCGCCGGCATCGGCACGGGCCGGCGCTCGCGGCGCCGAGCGTCGCGCGTCAGGACCCTGTAGGTGATGGCGAAGACGACAGCCACCAACGCCACAATGCCGGTCACAACGTACAGCGGCTGGGATGCATCGGTCCCCGCCAGAGCGCCGTGCACGCTCGCCAACCAGAAGACCGCGTAGCTCGCAAGATGGACAGCTCGCCACCCCCTTCGCGACAGCCTCTTCGCGGCCAGAGAAGTGGCCGCGACGGCAATCAGCAACCAGAATGCGGCCACGCCCAGCGCCACGGCGACGGGCCGCCACTCGCTGGCGAAGGGCAGCAGGACATCGAGCAGGCCGAAATCCGCGTAGCTGTCGAGAAGGAGAGCGACGAGATGGGCGGCGAGGAAGCACACCGCCAGGCCGCCGAGCCAGCGATGCAGGTCGAGGAGCCACGCGGCCCGGCGCGGGAGCAGCAGGCGCGCGGAGAGCACGGTGCCCAAGACGACGGCGCCCGTCAGCATCATCCACGCCATGATCGCGGAGGCCCGCGACACGTACCACCAGATCTCAGGGCTCATCCTGTGCTCCTCTCGGCGCTGGCGCTTTCGAGCGCCGGACTCATGGTGTTCGCTCCGTCGGCAGTCGTCACGATGCCGGAGAGCCCGTGGCTGTCCAGGTAGCTGAGGGCATGACCGGCCCCACAGAGGAGCGCCGCAGTCGCGTGCACCTCCGCCTCCCACCCGGTCGCGGCGATCACGGTCGCCGCGACAAGGTCGGAGGTCGCACTGGTGCGCGTCACTGGGTCGATGACATGGTGACGTTGCCGGCCGCCCAGGAGCCAGGTACGCGAGAGGGTGCTGGATGTAGCGACCCCACCGGCGTCGAGCGCCAGTGTCAGGAGGTCCTTCGCGCAGTCCGCCGGGTCTTCGACACGCACATACCACCCCGCCTGCGTGGGCGCGACACCGGCCGCACAGAGATCCCCGCCGATGCTGACGAGGGCGCCCCCTGTGCCATCCTCGAGGAGTTGGGTCACCACCATGTCGGCGGCGAGACCCTTGCCGATCCCGCCTGCGTCGATACCGAGACCGGTCGGAACGCCGATCGACGAGGTCGCCCGGTCGATCGTCACATCGTCGAACGAACCTTGGGGAACGGCCAGGCCGGCCGTGACGCTGGCGCGGCCAGACCCGCACACGCTCTGCGTGTACCCAGCCTCGTTGATCGCACCGAGCACCGTCGGATCGTAGCGGCGATGCGTCAGACGCCACGCCTGCCGCATCACCGTGAACAGGGCGATGGTCTCTGGCGACACCACGACCAAGGCCTCCGGCGCGAGGTTGAGGCGCGCGATGTCGCTGTCCGGAAGGAACCGGCTCCAGCGCCGCTCCAGCTCTTCCAGGCGACGGCGCACGTACTGCTCCGCACCCCGGGCTGGATCGACCATGATCACCCGAGCCTCGCTGGCCATCGCCCGAAAGCGCAGGTCAACGACTGCCACTGGTGCTCACCGTAGGCGCGGAGGCGGGCGCGGGAGCAGCTACAACGCGCGCCGAAGAACCGCCGCCGGCAGTCGCTGCGGCCCCTGTCGCTGCGACCCCCGAAGCACTCCCCCCAGTCGTGACCGTGCGCACCTGACGACGAGCAGTCAGCGCGATCGGATCGGTCGAGGCAGTCTTGCCCGGCCCGGTTGGCTGTGAGCTCGTGTGGTGGACGATGACCACCGGCTGCGAGTCCGTGACCGGCGTGGCGTCGGAGCCTGCCGTCTGGGACCGAGGACTGAAAGCGCCCATGGCCGACATCAGGCCCAGCATCGCGGTCACTCCGATACCGGTCGCGGCGATCCGCGAGCCGCGGGCCGGATGCCGCCGCGGCGTCCGAGAGCCAGCCGAGCGCGCCCCGCCATCAGCGGGGGGACTCTCCCCCCGCCCCGCAGCCCCGGCAGGCGTCGATGTACCGTCAGTCATCGTCGCTCCCGCCTTCGTGGTGCTCAGGCTCATCGTCGTGGTCGTCGTCGTGGTCGTCGGCATCGACGCGCTTCGACACAGGCGCCGGACTAGCTGGCTTGGGTGTGTGATGCGCCGGCGCGGCGGCGGTCGGAGCCGCCCCCGCGCCCCCGACAACCTTGGTGACGGGTCGAACGACCCGCGCACCGATCTTGCCGTTTGAGCGCAGGACAGCCACGAACTCGTACGTGGTCGCCTTGGACCGGAAGACCACCTTCAGCTTCTTCTGGGCGGTCTGCACCAGCTTCCAGTTCCAGCCCGCGCGCGCCTTCACGTCGTCGAGTCGCACGCCGCTCCGCGTGGCGACGACCCGGACCGTCCCGGCCTTCTCGATCTTGTACTCCCGCAGGTCGGTCGTCTTCACATCGTCCGCATACACGTCGATCACCTTCGGCGTGGTCATCTGCGCCTCGGACGCGGACGCCGAGAGCTCGCCCACTGGTCCGGAGTCCGCGGCGTTCAGGATCCCAAGACTGGCTCCGGCGGCAGCTGCACCGGCCAGAACGACGACGGCGATCAGGACTGCGGTTACGAGAGCTGTGCGATGAGGCATGGGTTCGTTCCCCCTCCGAGTTGGCCAAACCGGCGACCTATCGGCGCACATGGTAGGGGTCGGGGCGCCAGAGCACGTCCAGCACCAGGTTAAGATTTGGCAAAGACCTGCGGCGATTGCTCGGCGACCGGCTCGCCGCACCCTCCTTCGCTTCACCGCGCCCGGACGCCGAGGTACACTGACGGCGCCGACCATCCCGTGAACGCGACTCGGCGACGACCCATGCTTCCCAGCGATGCCCCCACCAACATCACGCGCCTGCTGATCGTCGAAGACGACCCGACCATCGCCCAGCCCCTCCGCAGAGGCCTGCTGCGAGAGGGCTTCGGGGTCGATGTGGTCACCACTGGGGCCGGCGCACTCGCCGCCGGTGAGTACGGACTCGTGCTCCTCGATCTCGGTCTTCCCGACCTCGACGGACGGGTCGTCTGCCGGAGCCTGCGCGAACGATCGACCGCTCCCATCATCGTGGTGACCGCGCGCAGCGAGGAGATCGACCGCGTGAGCCTGCTCGAACTCGGCGCCGACGACTACGTCGTGAAACCGTTCGGGTTCCGCGAGCTTGTGGCGCGCATCCGAGCTGTTCTGCGGAGAACCTCCGACCCGCCGAGCGAGCAGGCCCGGGACCACCTCGACGTGGGGCTCCTGCGAATCGACACCCGCACGCGAAACGTGACGTTCGATGGCCGGCCCGTCGCGCTGACGCCCAAGGAGCACGATCTTCTCGTCTACCTGGCGAGAGAGCCGCAGGCCGTCCACGCACGCGAGCAGATCATCAACGACGTCTGGGACGAGAACTGGTGGGGCTCCACCAAGACCCTCGACGTGCACGTCGCTTCACTGCGCAAGAAGCTCGCCCCCGACATCATCGAGACCGTCCGCGGCGTCGGCTTTCGCCTCGTCGACAGTACCAGTTCGCCGTGACACGGCGCCTTCTTCTCAGCTACCTCACCATCACCGCGATCGTCCTCCTCGTCCTCGAGATCCCTCTGGCCGTCTTCTTCCAGCAACGCGAGACGGACCGCCTCACGGTGAACGTCGAACGCGATGCGACTGCTCTCGCGAGTCTCTATGAGGATGCCCTCGAACGCCGCACGACGCCCGACCCGCTTGCCGCCTCCGACTATGCCGACCGCACCGGCGCTCGCGTCGTGATCGTCGACGCCGCGGGCCTCTCCGTGGTCGACACATCGGCCGAGATCGAGCGCGACTTCTCCACACGGCCGGAGATCCACACCGCGCTCGGCGGCGAGCGCGCCGCAGGGATGCGTCGCTCTGACACACTGGACACGGATCTCCTCTTCGTAGCCACCCCTGTCGCCTCCGGCGGAAGGGTGCACGGCGCCGTTCGTCTGACGCTCGACGCGCAGGACGTACAGGCCACCATCTACCGTTTCTGGCTGGGTCTGGCCGGCGTAGCGGCCGTCGTCATGATCGCGATGGCCGGCATCGGCTGGGCGATCGCCCGTTCCGTGACCCGACCCCTCCGCACCCTCAGCAGTGCGGCGGATCGTTTCGCCACCGGCGACCTGGCGCCCATGAACCCAGACCCCGACGCACCCGCCGAGATCGCCGCTCTGGAGGCGACGCTCAATACGATGGCGCATCGCCTCGACCGACTGCTCGAGGAGCATCGCGCCTTCGTCGCCGATGCCTCCCACCAGCTGCGCACGCCTCTCACCGCCCTCAGGCTGCGCCTCGAGAACCTGCAGAGTGACGTCACCGCAGCTGAGGGTGCGGAGGACCTCGGCGCCGCGATTGAAGAGTCGGACCGGTTGAGCGGCCTCGTCAGCGATCTTCTCAGGCTCGCTCGGGCGGAGCAGAGCGCGGTGCCGGAGTCAGTCGATCTTACTCAACTTGTCGGCGAGAGGGTGGACACGTGGTCGGCGATCGCCGACGCGGCCGACGTCACTCTCGAGTTCGCCCCGCCCGCCGGCTCCCTGACCGTCGATGCGGTGCCGGGGGGCGTCGAGCAGATCCTCGACAACCTCATCGACAATGCGGTCACCGCGTCGCCGCCGGGAGCGAGCGTCTCGGTGACCGTGACAGCCGGACTCGATCGGCACCGCCTGACGGTCGCCGATGCGGGGCCCGGGCTCACCCACGCGCAGCAGACCCGAGCACTCGACCGATTCTGGCGGCTGGACACCGCCAAGCCGGGCACCGGACTCGGGCTCCCGATCGCCCGGGCGCTCGCGGAGTCCTCCGGCGGCTCGCTTCAGCTGGGCGAGAGCCCCGCAGGGGGCCTCGCCGTCACCGTGGCGCTGCCCACGTCGAGGACCGGTCGCCGAAGTGGCTAGGCGCTTCGGAGACTAGTCGCTCACCGCCGACCCCTTGGCAAGCAGACGCGGCAGACCAGCCCGCTGCCGGCCGCGCAGCTCGCCGACGGCCGGTAGCCCCCCAGCACGCATGAGCTCCATGAAGGCGCTGACCTCGTCGCTCTGCGTGCCGCAGGCGGCGAGCAACCGGTCGTCGGCAGCGTAGAAGGCCGTGAAGTCGCGGGCCGCGATGTCGCCCACCACGACGACCTCCTCCCAGCCCTGCCCGGCTCCGGCGTAGCTGATCTGCAGATCGAAGTGCTGCGTCCAGAAGAAGGGCACGCCGACGAACGGCCGACCTCGTCCGGCCATGGAGAGCGCGGCCGCGCGGCCGTGCTGCTCGGCGAGGCGCCAGTGCTCGATGCGTACGTCGCGGCCTGTGTGCGGCTCGCGGTAGAGAGCCACGTCGCCGGCCGCCCACGTGCCCGGCGTCACGCGCAGCTGCTCGTCGACCCTCAGTCCGCCGTCACGCTCCCGCTGGACGCCACGCACGAAGTCGGTCGCCGGCTGGACCCCTATGCCCACGACCACCACGTCGGCGTCCAGCCGCGTGCCGTCGTCAAGCTCGACACCGACGACCGACGTCTCTCCGACCATGCGCACAACGCCACGCCCGAGCGCGAACCGCGTGCCGTGCTCGGAGTGGCAGGACTGCAGCACGGCCCCAACCTCAGCGCCGAGCACGCGCTCGAACGGCACCGTCTCTGGCCCGACGACGGTCACCTCGAGACCGCGCCGCACGAGGCTGGCCGCGGCTTCCATGCCGATGAAGCTCGCGCCGATGACGACTGCGCGCTCCGCGCTCTGCGCGACATCGGCGAGAGCCTCGGCGTCATCCCAGGAGCGCAGCGTGTAGACGCCCGGGAGATCCGCCCCCGGCACCTCCAGGCGCCGCGGCTGGGCGCCGCTGGCGATGAGCACTCCGTCTGGAGCGAGCGAGGTCCCGTCGTCGAGCGTGACGGTGCGACTGACGACGTCGAGCTCCGTGACGCGACCCACGATGCGCTCGATTGCGTGTTCCTCGTAGAATCCCGGGGCGCGCAGCGGCAGCCACTTCGCCTCGAACTCGCCCGCCAGATAGTCCTTGCTCAGATTGGGCCGATCGTAGGGCCAGCGGTCCTCCGAGCTGATCATCGCGATGCGGCCTGTGAAACCCTCCCGGCGCAGTCCCTCGACGGCGGCGGCGGCGGCAGCCCCGCCGCCGACGACGACGAACGTGCGCTCATCCGGCTCCGCCCCCGAAGGCGCCTCAAGCCTCGGCTCGGTCTGCTCGGGCCCCTGCTCGCGATCGACGTAGACGTCGTCGCCGTCGACACGCACCCGGAACGCCTTGATCCCATCCAGGGCCGGCGGCTCAAGCACGTCACCGCTGCTCGCATCGAAGATCGAGGCGTGCCAAGGGCACAGCAGCCGGGCGTCGTGAAGGAGACCCTCGGAGAGCGGCGCTCCCCAGTGCGGACACCGGGCCGCCGTCGCGTAGTACCGCCCGTGGACTCTCGCCAGCAGCGTCTTCTTGCCGGCGACGAGCACCGTCATCGTCTGGCCGTCCGCCAGATCGTCGAATCCCGCGACCCGCTCCTCCACTGTGCCCTCCCACCTCGATGCCGGCGACCGACGCACGGCCTCATCCTGGTCCGGTGAAGAGGATACCTAATCGGCGGGAATCTCTCTCACGAGCCGGCGTCAGGATCCGCGCAGAGGCGCCACCCGCTCGCCGGACGGTCCGCGTCCCGGCGGCTGCTCGGCACCGCGGTAGGGAATCAGCGCCGGCGGGTAGCGTTGCGCTATCGACCCCCGATCCGCCGTGAGCTGCGGTTCCCTACGCAAGGAGGCAGTGTGCGATTCGTCAGAGTGGCGGCAGAATCCGAGATCCCGCCTGGAGAGATGAGGCGGGTGGAAGCCGGCCCGGAATCCATCCTGGTGGCGAACGTGGGCGGAGAGCTGTTCGCGATCTCGGACACGTGCACGCATCGTGGTGGTTCCCTGTCGAGAGGAGCGTTGCTCGATGGGATCGTGATCTGCCCGCGACACGGATCCAGGTTCGACGTCCGAACCGGCAAGAGCGTCGGAGGTCCGAAGATCCTCTTCTTCGAGTGGAAGACTGGCGACGTCCGGACGTACGCGCTGAAGGTCGAGGAGGGCGACATCCACGTCGAGGTCGAGTAGCTCGTACGCGCCGAGCAGACGGACGCAGCCGGCTAGGGCGTCACCGACTCGCCCGACGGCGCCTCGCCACGACGCTCAGTCGGACGTGCCCCCACTCTCGCGCTCATGCTTCTCGCGACGCTGCGCCTTGTGGCGCACGCCTCTGAGCACGCGTCCCACGTCCGTCCTTCCGAGGGGGATGCCCCTGCGGTGCGCGAGCTCGTGCCGTTCCTTCTCCTCAGCGGCCTCGTGACCGGGCACGATGAGCACCGGGATGCTGGTGTCTTTGGCGACCCTCTCCGCAACGCTGCCGCCGGTGAGGAAGCCATCCAGCCGACCGATGCCCCGGGCGCCGATGACGATGAGCCCGGCGTTCATTTCCGCTGCGAAATCGAGGATCACTTGCGTCACGTGTCCGTGCCTGATGGCCATCTCGGGCTTCTCCGTCATCCGAGAGCCGTAGGTGCTGTCGAGGAGGTCCATGACGTCCGACTCCTCAGCGACGCGCTGTGGGTCCGGCACAGCCCGCGCCGACTCGCCGACTCCGCCGGGGATCACGTGAAGCACGACAAGAGAGGCGCCGATCAGCGATGCCAGATAGGAGGCCTCTTCGAAAGCATCATGTGCATGGGCCGAGAAGTCCGTGCAGAAGAGGATACTCTCGTAGTCTGGCATCTAGCCCTCCGATCCTTGGGGTCCCTTCACACATCGTCTGCAACATCGCACCGTGGCTCTTATCGTCCCAGAACGCGTGCTGCAGCACAACGCTGCCGGTAGCTCGCATGAGGCGTGCGGGGCCCGCCAGCCACGGCAGACCTGGCGACCATGGGCCGACCGTCCGGCCCCGCTGCCGCCACGCGACGCTCGCTCACCTGCCGGCCACGCCGTCGTCAGCCGGCGATCGTTCCGCCGCGTCGTTGGGCGCCGTGACATCGACATCGCTCGCCGGGGTCGCTCCGCCGGGGCCGGCAGTCGTGCCGTGCAGCCAGACGGTCTGCTGCGGGAAGGGGATCTCGATGCCGGCTTCGTCGAAGGCCGTCTTGAGGCGCGCGCGCAGCGCGCGCCCAGCGGCCCACTGCTCGCCCGGTCGCGTCTTGACCGCGAGCCGCAACACGATCGCGCTCTGGGCGAACTCCTGGACGCCCCACATCTCGGGCTCTTCGATGATGAGCGCCCCGGGGGTCTCTGCCTTCCACTCCTCGTCGGCGACACGCTTGATGACCGCCGACGCCTGCGCGATGTCGGTATCGTAGGCCACCTCCACGTCGAGCACGATCCGCGACCAGAGCTGCGACTTGTTGCCGACACGGCGGATCTCGCCGTTCGGCACATACCAGACCGTACCGTTGAGATCGCGCAGGATCGTCACGCGCAGCGTCACTCGCTCGACCGTGCCGGTGGCCTCACCGACGTCGATGACGTCGCCGACCCCGTACTGGTCCTCCAGGAGCAAGAAGGTGCCGCTGAGGAAGTCCTTGACTAGGCTCTGTGCCCCGAAGCCGAGCGCGACACCGGCGATACCGGCGCTCGCGATCAGCGGGGCGATGCTCACGCCCAGCTCGGCCAAGACCATGAGGAGGGCCACGCTGCCGATCGTGATGGTGGCCACGTAGCGTAGGAGCGAACCGATCGTGCGGGCGCGCTGTTCGGAGCGTTCCGCCTGCACAGACGTGGCTCGCATCCGCTGAACGGTCTCCTGCTGCAGCTCAGAGGATGCGCCGCGTTGCGGTTCTTCGCGCTCGCGGCGTACCTGGCTCTTCTTCGCGAACCGCTCCACCGCATGACCGATCGCCCGGCGCACGACGAAGTTGGCCACCACGGCGACAACGATGATGATCGCCGACGTGACCAGGACGCTGACGTGGTTCGCGAACCAGTCCGAGACAGAGTCACTGACCGCGGCCATCAGAACGAGAGCGTGCGCAGTGGGAGCAGGCATGAAGAGATTCTACCAAAGGGCGCTTGAGCTTCGGCGGCGGAGGAGTCTGATAGGCGCTGGAAGGAGTCTGGTACGCTATTTCGCCTGCACACGCGCTCAGGCAAGACGCCGGGCGGCCTGAGGAGGGGCGATGACGCGAAGGGACGCACGGGGACGGGCTTGGCAAGGGCATCGCCGGGCCACCGCGACCGGACTCCTGCTGTGAATCTGAACCTGCTCAAGGGTCGCAACTACTTCGACCGCAAGCACGTCGGCAACGACGTCGCGGCAGGCGTGACCCTGGGCGTCGAGAGCATCCCGGACGCCATGGCTTCCGGTGTGCTCGCCGGCGTCAACCCGATCTTCGCGCTCTACGCGGTGATGCTCGCCACGCCGGTCGGCGTCCTGTTCTCCAGTTCTGTCTTCATGAGCGTGCAGACGACCAGCGCGATGTCGCTGGTGGTGGCCGACGTACCCCAGGTCCACGAGGGAGAGACCGCGGCCGGCGCGCTCTTCATGCTGACTATCATGGCCGGCGTCATCATGCTGGCGGCCGGCCTGCTGAAGCTCGGGAGCTTCCTGCGCTACGTCCCCAACGCTGTGCTCACGGGGTTCATCAACGGCGTCGCCGTGCTCATCATCCTCGGCCAGCTCGGCGACCTCACCGGCACGTCGCCGACGGGAGCGAACAAGGTGGTGCAGACCTGGGACCTCATCAGCAACTGGACGCTCATCGATGTGCGCTCCCTGGCGGTGGGCCTGCTGGCGATCATCCTCATCGTCGCGCTGCAGAACACGCGCCTCAAGAGCTGGGGAATGGTCGTCGCCCTGGTGGCCGCCTCGCTGCTGGTGCCGCTCTTCGCGTGGGACACCGTCGCCGTGGTGAGCGACATCGCCGACATCCCCGACTCTCTGCCGCTGCCGAAGATGCCGGCCTTCTCGGTCATCCCTGCCCTGATCCTGCCGGCCATCTCGCTGGCTTTCGTGGGCCTCGTGCAGGGCGCCGGTATCAGCCAGAGCTACACCAATCCGGACGGCGAGTACCCAAAGGCGTCCGGCGACTTCGTCGGCCAAGGCGCCGCCAACGTGACAGCCGGTATCTTCGGGGGCATGCCCGTCGGGGGCTCGCTCTCCGCCACGGCCCTGGTCCGCAACGCCGGCGCCCGGTCCCGCTTCGCCAACATCTTCGCCGGCCTCACCATCGCCCTCATGCTCCTCCTCCTGGGCGACTTGGTCGGCCAACTTGCCATGCCCTCGCTCGCCGGGCTGCTCATCGTCGTCGGATTCCAGACCCTCAAGCCGCACAAGATCGACCTCGTCCTGAGGACCGGGCGAACGCAGGCGGTCATCCTGACGACCACGTTCGTCTTCACGCTCGTCATCCCGCTGCAGTACGCCGTGCTCCTGGGCATCGTCCTCTCCGTCCTGCTGTACTTCGTCAAGCAGTCCAACAGCATGAAGCTCGAGGAGTGGGTCTACACCCCCGGACAGCCGCTGCCGACCGAGCAGGACCCGCCGGCCGAGCTCGGCGTCGACCACGCGACGGTCCTGACACCCTACGGCAGCACGATGTTCGCGACGGCGCGGCTTCTCAAGGACCAGCTGCCGGCGGTCACCGACGACACGAGCCATGCCGTCGTGATCCTCAACCTGCGTCAGCACGACGAGCTCGGCAGCACCTTCCTCGCCATGCTCGAGCGCTACTCGGAGAGCCTCCGCGACCACGACAGCAAGCTGGTGCTGGCCGAAGTGGGGCCGACTCTCTACGACCAACTCCAGAAGACAGGCCGGCTGCAGACGCTCAGAGCCCGCAACGTGTTCAGAGCCGGCGATGCAGTCGGGGCCTCCGTGATTGAGGCCCTGGACGCGGCCGATGAGTGGATCGAGACGAGAGGCTCCGGCGAGTCGCCTGCTGAGCCGCGCGAGGAGGAAGCCCACCCGGGCGACGACGCCGAGTGAGGTGACCGCCATGTGGCGGGCGACCTCGCGCGAATATACTACAGGGGTCAACCGCGAGGAGCTGATCGTGGACCCCGGGAGTTCTGTAGTGCTGATGGCGAAGACACGGCGGCCGAACGTCGAGGCCCATGCCATCTCGCGCGTCGACCTGATTGCGCAGCTGGACTCGGCGGTCGATCACCCGCTCACGCTGATGTCCGCACCGGCTGGCTTCGGCAAGACATGGCTGGTGGCCGACTGGCTCGAGACCAACGCCGATCTGCCGCAGTGCTGGGTAACAGTCGACCGCTACGACAACGACCCCATGCGACTGTGGAGACACATGATCAACGCGGTGGACAGGTCGGCCGTTCCGGCCGCCGCCGCAGAGGCGATACGGTTGCTGGACGCGTCGTCGTCAGGGCTCTCGCTGATCACGGCCGCTCTCGCCAGGGGCCTCGCCGAGTGCGCCGAGACCTTCGTCATCGTGCTCGACGATGCCCATCGCGTCGATGGCGACGACGTTTTGAGATCGCTCGACCGGTTCATCGCGCTTCTGCCTGACAGTGCCCACGTGATCCTCGTGGGTCGTCACGACCCATCGCTGCCGCTGGCGAAGCGACGGCTCACGGGCAAGCTGCTTGAGTTCGGCGCAGCGGACCTGCGGTGCTCACCGGCCGAGACCGAGGCAGTCGTCACCCAGTCGATGGGCCTGGATCTGGACCCCCAGGCCATGCACGACCTGCACCGCATGACGATGGGCTGGATGGCGGGGATCCGGCTGACGGCAGCCGCGGCCGCCCGCGAGCGCGAGTCGGAGCGGATCGCCCCGGATTTGGCGGCCGTGGAGACGGACGACGATGCGCGCGAAGCCGTTCGCGAGTACATAGCGGAAGAGGTCCTCGACGAATCCGAGCCGGCGGACCGGCAGTTCCTGCTGGACACCTCGATCGTCGGTGACCTGTCCGGCCCTCTGTGTGTGGCGCTGACGGGACGAAGCGACAGCGACGAGGTGCTCGCCAGACAGGTGCGCCGGGGCATGTTCATGAGCGTCACCGACGAGAAGCGGGAGTGGTACCGCTATCACGATCTGTTCCGCGAAGCTCTCCAGGATGCCCTCCGCCTGCAGGATCCAGACCACGCGCTAGAACTGCATCGGCGAGCGGCGCTCTGGCTGCGCGAGGACGAAGAGATGCTCCCTGCGATCCGGCACGCGCTGGCGGCCGGCGAGCCCGACCTGGCTGCCATCTGGCTCGTCGAGTCAAGTCGCGCCTTTCTCATGGCACGGCAGTACGACACGCTGCGAGTACTCTGCCAGGCTATCGACGAGGCTTCGTCCTCACCCTCCCCGATCTTCATGGCTACCTGGTGCTTCCCGGTGCTGTTCGGCTCCGCATCGGGGGTCGAGATAGACCGAGTTCTCGACCGGGCGCGCAAGAGCGTCCTCGACACGAGCGAAGACGAGGAGAAGTCCGACCTGTGGGCGCACGTCCCGTATCTCTTCCATTTGTCGCCAGCGGAGATGCTGCGCGGCATCGATGCGACGATCGCCCACCGCCGCGGCGACCTGTACCTCGCCCTCGCGACCCTTGCCGAGCAGGGTGACACCCCCAGCGAGGGCGGATGGGTGGAGGGAGCTGCCGGCGAGCTGCTCATCTTCGCTCAGAGGCCCACGGAGGGCGAGGCGCTGATGCAGCGCTTTGCGGACTACTGCTTGTCGCCGATGAATCCCATCGTCAGCAACCTCGTGTACATGCTCGCGACCCAGGCCTTCGCCAAGCTGCAAGGGGGGCAGCTCGCCGAGGCTGAGGCGCTCGCCGAGCGCGGCATCGAGGTCATGCGCACCAACGGGCTGGACGACATGCCCCATAGCACCATCGCCGTCGTGCCGCTCGCCTGGGTGGCCTGGGAGCGTGGCGAACTCGACACAGCCGAGGCCCTTGTCCTCTCTGCACTCGACGGCCTCGCCCATCTCGGCGAGGTCCCACCGATAGTCATGGCCTACATCCTGCTGGCCCGATGCCGCAACTCACGTGGAGACCCGCGCGCCGCCGTAGCGGCGCTCAGCGAGATCACCGCAGCACTGGGCGGCCGTGTCCCCACCGGCTTCCTGGCTGAGCGGATCTCCTTCGAGCGCGCCCGCGTCGCCCTCCTGGCCGACGATCTCCCCGGCGCCCGCATCGAGCTTCCCGACTGGTGCCGGCGCACCAAGACGGACGCGGGCACCATGCTGGAGCGCCTGGTGTTGATCAGGCTCGTCATCGCCGCCGGCGACGATCCCACGTCCATGTTTGAGTCCATGCCGGAGGACGCCGAGATCACTCAGCTCCACCAGATCGAACTGGGCATCCTGCGCGCCCTCGCTGCACGCCGCGGCCTCGATGACGCCGCCGCCCTCGACCACCTCGTCGCCGCGATGGGGATCGCTCGAAACACGGGGCACCGGCAGGTCTTCCTCGATGACTCGCCCGTCTTCGGCGCCCTTCTCGACATGGCCAGTGCGCAGAGCGGCCTCGTCTTGGGGGTCCAGGGCCAGCCCGTCGGCGCGCCCGGAATCGACCCGAAGGAAGTGCCCGTCCTCGACGAGCCACTGACCAGCCGCGAATTCGAGATCCTCCGCGCCCTCTCCGGCCACCTCACGTTGCGAGAGATCGCACAGGAGATGTACCTCTCGATCAACACCGTCAAGTTCCACGTCAAGTCGGTCTACTCGAAACTCGAGGTGACGAATCGCAGCCGTGCGGTCGAGGTCGGCCGCGCCCTGCGCTTCATCGACTGAAGGGCGTCGGGGGGCTGACCCGAGTCCTGCGCCGCCCCGATAGGCCGCGTTAGACCCCGCCTCGTCGCCTCCCCCGCCCCGGACGCGCGCCGTTTCTCCCGCCGCGCCGTGTCTCGCCCGCACCCCCGGGCCGCCACAACCACCCGCTTCGGGTGAGGCGCGGCGGCCTGCTGCAGGGCGACGATCAGAGCCACGAAGGACGGCGCTGCGCCCCGACGGCCGGCGGCCGTCGGGGCGTTTCGCAGCACAGACAAGGGAGGCTCTCAGATGAGTGGACGACCGAGTGGATGGGCGATCGGGGGCACGGCCTTCGCCGGCTTCATGATGATCGTCATGGGCGGCTGGTGGATCATCTCCGGCCTGGTCGCCGTCTTCAACAGCGAGTTCTACGTGGTCGGTACCGAGTACATCTTCCAGTTCGACGCCTCGACCTGGGGCTGGGTCCACCTGATCCTCGGCATCGTCATCCTGCTGGCCGGCTTCAGTCTCTTCAGCGCCGCCACCTGGGCCCGCGTGGTCGGTGTGATCATCGCCATCCTGAACCTGCTCGTGGCCTTCGCCTGGCTGCCCTGGTACCCCTTCTGGTCGATCATCTTCATCGCCGTCTCGGTGCTCGTCATCTGGTCGCTCACGGCTCACGGACGTGACATCACCGAGGTGTAGCGGCCGGGGGGCAAGAGGGACGTCCACATGAGCAGGACCCTCCAGAAGACGTCGAGATCATGATGCGCCGACGGTCACGACCCTCGCGGGGAAGGTCGAACCCGCCGCCATAGGGGAGCCAGACATGAGTGACGCCGAGTCACAGACACATGCCCCAGCAAGGCCCCCGCTGCCGACCGGGGCCAGCAAGCTGCAACGGTGGCTGCCGATCGCCGTCTGGCTGCCCAAGTACAAGTGGGGTGCCTGGTTCCCCGCCGACCTCATCGCCGCGATCAGCGTCGCCGCCTTGCTCATCCCCGAGTCGATGGGCTACGCAAGCGTTGCCGGGGTCCCGGTCCAGATCGGCCTCTACGCTGCGCCACTGGCGCTGATCGGCTATGCCATCTTCGGCGGCTCGAAAGTCCTCGTGTACGCAGCCGCCGGGTCGGTGGCGGCAGTGTCCGCCGGGGTGGTCGGCGGCCTCTCGGGCGGGGATGCCGATGCCGCTATCGCCCTGACTGCGGCGCTCGCGATGGTCACGGGGGTAGTGTTCCTCGTCGCCGGCCTGGTCAAGTTGGGCTGGATCGTCAACTTCATCTCGAGGGCCGTGATGGCCGGGTTCATCATGGGGATGGCTCTGCAAATCATCGTCGGGCAGTTCCACAGTCTCTGCGGCATCGAGGTCTCAGGCGACAACACGTTCGCGAAGCTGTGGTCCGTGGTCACCCAGATCGGCAGCTGGAATCCAACGGCGACGGCGATCGGAATCGG
This sequence comes from uncultured Thermoleophilia bacterium, assembly GCA_963717285.1. Lineage (GTDB taxonomy): Bacteria > Actinomycetota > Thermoleophilia > UBA2241 > UBA2241 > CAIXSE01. The sequence goes on along the minus strand of CAVQVW010000006.1, from coordinate 9,324 downwards.
TGCTGTGCTGCTCATCTACGGTCTCGGACGCTTCCTCCCGAAGGTCCCGGCGTCGCTCACCGCCGTCGTCCTGGCTTCGCTCATCGTGGCGTTGCTCGATCCCGGCATCGACCTCGTCGCCAGGATCCCGCAGGGACTGCCGTCCTTCGGCCTGCCCACGGGCATCGACGCCTCGACGTGGGCGACCCTGGCCCTGGGCGGCGCGGTCGTCGCCCTGGTCGGCTTCTCGGAGGGCTGGGGCGCCGCCAAGACGGTGGCCAAGAAGACCCACGACCAGCTCGATCCGAACCAGGAGTTCATCGCCAGCGGCGTCGGCAGCATCGGCGCCGGACTGCTCGGTGGCATGCCGGTCGCCGGCAGTCTCTCGAAGTCCTCCACCGCCCTCGTGAGCGGAGCCAAGACACAGATGACCAATATCCTGATGGCCGTCGTCGTGCTCCTGACGCTCGCCTTTCTGGCGCCGGCGTTCCAGTGGCTGCCCGAGACCGTCCTCGCCGCCATCGTGATCATGGCGATGTCGGGGTCCGCCGATCCGCGCAAGCTCCTGAAGTTCTGGCGCCTGAACAGGGTCGACTTCGCTCTCGGGGTGATCACCGCGATCGTGGTGCTGGGCTACGATCTTCTGCCGGCGATGGTCACCGGCATCGTCCTGTCGGTCATCTACCTCGTCTACCGGGTCAGCTTCCCGGCCGTCGAGGAGCTCGGCCGCCTCGAGGAGAGCGGCGATTTCGCCAGCATGAGCTGGGAGGTCGGACGGCTCAAGGGCAGCGACGAGCGCGGTGCGGAGCGCGTCCCCGGGGTGGCCGTGCTGCGCTTCGGGGCGCCCCTCTTCTTCTCCAACGCCGCTGCCTTTGAGGACACCGGTCAGACGATGCTGATCAAGGCCGCTGCCGCCGGGACGCTGCCGCACACGCTGGTCATCGACTGCGAGGAGATCTTCTTCATCGACACGACGGGCACAGACGCAGTCGCCGCCCTGCATGCCTACGCCAAGCGCTATGACGTCCGCCTCCTGCTCGCCCGGCTGCACATCCACGCCCGCAAGGCGCTGCAGACAACCGGGGTACTCGAGCAGGTCGGCGAGCAGAACGTCTACGACACGGTGCGCCATGCGGTGGAGGCTGCCGCGGCGACTACCCGAACGGGGTGATGCGTCGCCCCACGCGCCGAGGGACGATAGCAGCGGCAAGGTGCCATCGCCAGGATAGGAACAGCAGAACACAGAGAAGGAGAGACCTATGGTAGACGACAACCCGATCTTTGCCTATGCAGGAGCGTACGCCATCGAGGACGAGGCGAGAGCCGACTTCGAAACCATCAAGGACGCCCACGCCGCCGGCCTGATCGGCAAGTACGACTCCGCGCTGTTCACCAAGCAGGGCGACGGCAAGGTCAAGGTCAAGAACACCGACTCGACGACGCGCACCAAGGGCGCCGGCTGGGGCGCCGTCGTCGGCGGCGTCGTCGGCCTGCTCTTCCCGCCGGCCCTCATCGGCAGCGCCATCGTCGGCGCCGCCGGCGGCGGACTGATCGGCGACATCGCCAAGGGCTGGGGCCACGGCGACATCAAGGACCTCGGCGAGGCTCTCGACGCCGGTGAGTGGGGCGTCGTGCTGGTCTGCGAATCGACACCTGGGCCTGGCCGCCGACCGTATCCTGAAGCAGGCCGCCAAAGTCGAGCAGAAGCAGATCGAGGACGAGGACGGCAAGATCCGCAAGGAACTCGAGGGCTAGGCCCTTGAGAACAGGCCCCGGGAGACGGGGTCAACGCCCGTCTCCCGGGGCCCTTCTGCCAAGAAGGGAGGGCGCCGCCCTGCGCGATCCCCGACACCGTGTGCCATCGCCGGCATCGTTGCCTCCGGACCCCGTCGGTGAGTAGTCTCGCGTCGCTCATGGTCCTCGGGATTCCTGCGGCGCACCATCAGCCGACTGACTCCAATCAGGTCCCCAGCGGAGAGCGCAGCCATGACGAGCCGAGCGCCAAGTCAGCTACGACTGGCTCAAGGAGAGGACAGGATGAGCGAGAAACGCACAGCCACGGCGGCAGAGACACGGAACCTCTTCGAGACCGCCGGGCAGAAGCAGATGGCCAAGGATTTCACCCCGGCCCCCGACAAGGTCACAACCAACTTCGGGACACTGGAGTTCGAGGGCGGCGCGTTTCCGACGGCTGACTCGGCGCAGAAGATCTACGACGAGCTGGATCTCCAGCGCGCCACCCAAGCCTACATGGACTTCTATCCGGCGCTATCGGTCTACGGCATCGTGAGGGCGCAGATCCGCGACTTCAAGTTCGCGACCGCCTCGGATATCGGCGTGTTCGCCGACTTCATGAAGCCCAGCGAGAACTACCTCACCGGCAACAACAGCACCGTGTACGCCATTGCCTCGCTCGATCTCAAGCTGGACGGCCCGACCGTGGTCGAGATCCCGCCCGGCATGATGGGCAACGCCAACGACGCCTACTTCAAGTTCCTCACGGACTTCGGCCCGACCGGACCCGACAAGGGCAAGGGCGGCACGTACCTCTTCCTTCCGCCCGGCTTCACCGGCGACGAACCGAGCGGCTACATCATCATCCACTCACCGAGCTACCGCGTCTGGGCCATGATGCGCGGCTTCGACGTCGGCACCGGCGACAAGGCCGTGGCCTGGTTCAAGGAGCGCCTCAAGGCCTATCCTCTGGCGAACGGACCGCGCGAGAACACAGCCACCGATATCTCCGGCATGGGAGCGAACACTCTGACGCCCGAAGACGGCTCTGCATACGAAATGCTCAACGAGATCATCCAGTACGAGCCGACAGGACTCTTCGACGATGAACTCCTGGGCAAGCTGGCCACGCTCGGCATCGAGAAGGGCAGAGCGTTCGCCCCCGACGCGCGCATGCAGGGCATCTTCGATCAGGCAGCCAAACTCGGGACCGCCATGTCCCGCGCCATCGTCTACGCCTCCCGAGATCCGGAGATCGACTACTGGCCGGATCGGCACTGGGAGAAGATGTTCATCCGCAACACCGAGTTCACGATCGACGGTCACGTGGATGTCGATGCGCAGACCCTCTGGCTCTACCAGGCCATCTGTGTCTCGCCGAGCTTGCTCTCCACCACGCCGGGCGTAGGCACGTCCTACCTCACCGCGTTCAGAGACAGAGACGGGAACTACCTGCTTGGCGACAAGCAGTATCGGCTGCGCGTGCCGCCCAAACCCCCCGTCAAACGCTTCTGGGCGGTCACCGCGTACAACCCGCTGAGCCGCAGCCTGCTCGACTCGGGCGGTCCTATCACGGTCGGCAGTCTGGGCGATCCCGAGGTCAATGAGGATGGCTCCGTCGACATCTACTTCGGACCGACGGCGCCGAAGGACAAGGAGAAGAACTGGATCAAGCCCGATCCGGCCATCGGCTTCTTCGTCGTCTTCCGGTTCTACGGCCCGACTGAGGGCTACATCGACAAGACCTGGGTGCTCGATGACTTCGAGTTGCTCGAGTAGAGCCATCCGCAGATGCCCGGAACGAGGTGAGCCATTCCGAGTGCCCGGCGCGGGCGGCGAGTCTGCGCCGGGCAACTCTCAAGAATGAGGAAGGAGAGCTGCGATGAGCACCAAGAGCATCTGTGACATGACCGACCAGAAGGAGACCTCGGAGGATTTCAGGCCGGCCCCTCTCTGGGTAGACCGCGGCAGCTGGAAGCATCAACCGATCAGAACTGGTGACCGAGCGAGATCGAGCCCGTGAGGTGACTACCACGAGCACGGTCTCGGCGACTGATCGAGACCTGGAGCAAGGGAGACATCGTGGACGAAGTACTCGGCGTGGTCGCGAAGCTGGCGATCTTCACCTTCATCCTCACCAGCATGCTGGCCATGGGCATGAGCTTGACGATCGCTCAGATAGTGGCCCCGCTCAAGAGCGTGAAGATCGTGCTTCTGGCCCTGCTGGCGAACTTCATCCTCGCGCCCGCCCTGGCCTATGGGCTGACGCTGGTCATTCCGCTCAGCGACGGGCTCGCGACCGGCTTGATCGTCTCCGGTGCGGCGGCCGGGGCCCCCTTCCTGCCCAAGCTGGTGCAGTTGGCCAAGGGCAACACCGCCTACTCGGTGGGTCTGATGACCCTGCTCATGGTAGTGACCGTCATCTTTCTGCCCATCGCGCTGCCGATCCTCCTGCCCGGCGCCTCGGTGAGTCCCTGGGACATCGCCAAGTCCTTGATCGTGATGATGCTTCTGCCCCTGGCGATCGGCCTGTTCGTCAAGGCTCGCTGGGAGCCGACCGCCGAGCACCTGCAGCCGATCATGTCGAAGACCTCCAGCGTGACCATCATGCTCGGTCTGGTCGCCATCCTGGTGCTGCAATTCGATACCATCGTCGACACCTTCGGCACCGGCGGCATCGCCGCCGCTGCGCTCTTCCTGGTCGGCTCGCTGGCGATCGGCCTGCTGTTGGGCGGCAAAGACCCGAGCATGCGCTCGGTCATGGGTCTGGGCACGGGCCAGCGCAATCTCTCTGCGGCCATGCTCGTGGCCGCGCAGAACTTCTCCGACGATGCTCAGGTCCTCGGCATGGTCATGGTGATCGGCGTACTGGGCCTGATCCTGCTCGGGGTCGTCAGCGGCGAGATGGGCAAGCGCGCGACGACCCGGCCTCCTCGCCCGGCTCCGGCGAACCGGCACGCTCCTCCGCAACTGGAGGCGCGTCATGAACCGTACGGCATTTGCGTCTGTCACGAACGCAAGTCACATGGGAGAGAACATGCAGAAGACGTGAATCCCGGCACAGATCAAGACACAGTCACGAAGGAAATCGCAGCCCTGTACGCGGGATGCTGACTACGGGCAACCGCCCAAGGAGAACAGATCATGACAAGCGCACGACCGAGAAGCATCTACGAGCTCGCCGGGTCTGAAGCGTTGCAGGCCGCGAAGGCCTTCACGCCGGCGCCGGAAGAGCTGGAGACCCGGTTCGGTACGTTGGCATTCCCCGGCGGCTACCCGACCGGGGAAACTGTGCAGAAGGTCTACGACGAACTGGACCTGCAGCGCGCCACCCAGCTCTACCTGGACATGTATCCGGCCCTCTCCATGCACGGCATGCTCACCGGGGTCGTACGCGACTACGGCGCCGCCAGTTGCTCTCATGTGTCCGTGACGGCGGACCGGCTGGATTCGAAGGCGCTCTTCCTCACGGGCAACACCGAAAGCATCTACACCATGATCGTGGTCGACACGAAGGTCGACGGACCGACCGTCGTGGAGGTTCCGCCGGGCGTGATGGGACCGTTCGACGACCACACCTTCAAATTCGTGTTCGACATCGGCCCGACCGGTAAGGACGAGGGAAAGGGCGGCAAGTACCTGGTGCTTCCCCCGGACTACGAGGGCGACGTCCCTGACGGCTACTTCGTGTTTCGCTCACCCACCTACGTCAGTTTCTCGTTCATCCGCGCCAACGCCGCCGAGGTCGGATTCGGCGACAAAGCGATGAAGTTCCTTCGTGAGAACTGCAGGGTCTATCCGCTTTCGACCGGCCCGCGAGAAGGGCGCTTCACGAACGTCTCCGGCGTTCCCATCAACACGCTGGTACCCGAGGACGGCTCGGCGTTCGAGTGGATGCATCAGGTCATCAACTACGAACCGGCCGACGCCTTCGGCCGGGAACTCCTCGGGAGGCTCGCGTCGCTCGGCATCGAAAGGGGCAAGCCGTTCAGCCCCGACGCCCGGATGCAGAAGATCTTCGACCAGGCCGCCGTCGAGGGCGTGGCGATGTCCCGAGTCATCGCCTTCGACTGCCGCGACGACCAGGCCGTCGTCTATCCGAGACGGCGGTGGGAGAGCCCCTACGTCACCAACAACTCGACCTTCTACCAGGACGACTACTTGAACCTCGAGGCGCGGACAGTCTTCCACTTCACCGCCGACGGCATCACGCCGGCGATGGCGGCCCAGATGCCCGAGGGCAAGGATCCCGGTACCAGACGACCTACAAGGACAGCGACGGCAGCTTCTTCGATGGCAACAAGACCTACAAGGTCAACGTGCCACCCAAGGTACCCGTGGCGCTCTTCTGGGCCGTGACCGTGTACGACCCCTGGAGCCGTTGCGAGATCCAGACTCAGCCGTTCCCGAGCATCAGCAGCCAGCAGGACCCGCCACCGGCATCAAATGCTGACGGCTCGGTGGACATCTACTTCGCGACCGACGTCCCCGACGGCGTTCCGGAGCAGAACGTGGTCAAGACATTGCCTGATCAGGGCTTCTTCGTCTACTTCCGCTACTACGGCCCGCTCAACGCCTTCAACGACAAGACGTGGGTGCCAAATGATGTGGATCTCGTGAAGTAGCCTGAGCCGACTCTTCGTCAAAGCTCGCCATGCGCCGGCCGGCCTACGTTTGACAGTCGGACATGCCGGTGGGCTGGAGAGTTCGAACCAATCGACTGACGACCCTCGGCGCATGCGGTGAACGCGGGCGGCGGCGTCACGCTGTAGGTCGGCCCTGAGGCGCCCAAGGGCCTGAAGAACAACCGGGTCCCGACCGCGGGCAAGACGCCATGTCTCATGTTTCGCCTCTACGGGCCCGAGGAGACCTTCTACGCCAGGACCTTCAAGCTGGCAGATGTCGAGGTGGTGGAGTAGGCGCATCCTCAGGCGGCGCCGCGACAAACCACCCGTTCAGAGTGAGGCCAAGCCGGCGGCTCCAGACGGATGATGGTCACGGATGGGGATTCGCGCCGCGGATCCGCAGGCGACGACCCGCTGCACCCGACGAGAGTGCGGCGAGCAAAGAGACGCTTGGGCGCGTCACCCGAGCAGCACGGAGGTGCGACTGATGAGCACAGACCCCAAGGAGCAGACGAGCGCCGATATCCCGGTGGGTGTCGCGATGCCCAACGAGATGGACACGCGGCTCGGCAAGCTGACCTTCGTCGACGGTGCGCCCACGGGCGACACGGTCGAGAAGCTGTACGACAACCTTGACTTCACGCGGGCGCTCGATGCCTACATGAACGGGTATCAACTGGCGTCCCTGAAGGCGATGCACACGGGCCTGCTGGCAGCGGGCGCCGAGGACAACGGCGGCGTGCTGATCTGGTCGGCGTTGATGGATTCCCAATCTCTCTTCCTCACCGCCAATGCCGACACCGTCTACTACATCTTTGCCATCAACCTCAAGGATGGGCCGATCGTCGTAGAAACCCCGCCGGATGCGCTTGGCCTCTTCGACGACTTCTGGTTCCAGCACGTCATCGACTTCGGTCGGCCGGGCCCGGATCGTGGACAGGGCGGCACGTTCCTGTTGACGCCTCCGGGCTACGACGGCCCAATGCCGGATAGTGGCTTCCATGTGGGGGCGTGCACGTCGAACTTCGTCATGGCTTTCGGGCGCAGCTTCCTGACGAACAACGATCCCAAGCCGACAGTCGCGATCATCAAGGATCGCCTGAAGATCTACCCCTACACGCCAGGCGGCTACGGCACCAGCATCGCCACGCTGCTGGAAGGCGAGATCAAGCCCGGGAAGCCTGCCGCCATCAAACCGACCCATTTTGTTGAGGGCACCGGTCTGGTCGTGAACACCCTTCCGCCCAGCGACCACACGTACTTCGACATGCTGAACGAGATCGTCCAGGAAGAACCGAGTGGCGTGCTCTCCAAGGAGATCATGGGATCGTTCGCGGCCATCGGCATCGTGAAGGGCAAGGAGTTCAAGCCAGACAAGCGCATGCAGAAGATCCTGAAAGAAGCCGCCAATGTGGGCTGCGCCACCGGACGCGCGCTGAACTGGCGCATGCGGGATGACGACGGTTGGGCCTACTATCCGGGATCGGCCTGGTACAACATGCTCTTCCAAGGCGGCTCCGAATTCGAAACGCCGCCCGCGGAAGTGACCAAGGAGGGAATCGTACTCTATCCGCCGACAGGCTACCGCACCCTCGACGCTCGCTTCGGCTTCTTTGCCGTCGCGACCGGCGTCACTCCGGCGATGAGCATGAAGCTCAGAGACGTCGGTTCGCAATACCTGCTCTGTTGCCTTGATGCCGACAGGGACTATTTCGATGGCGGCAAGACCTACAAGTGCACGCTGCCGCCCAACATCCCGGAGAACAACTTCTGGTCGTTCACGGTCTACGACAACCAGACCCGCTCCATGCTGCGTACGCCGCAGCGCTACCCGAGGGCAGGCAGCCAGAGCTATCCCAGCCCGGCCGCCGTGCCCAACGCCGATGGCACCACAGACATCTACTTTGGCCCAGAGGCGCCCAAAGGCAAAGAGGCCAACTGGATCCAGACCGTGCCCGGCAAGGGCTGGTTCACGGCTTTGCGTCTCTACAGCCCACTGGATGCGTTCTTCGAGAAGACCTGGAAGGTCGGCGAAATCGAACTGGTCGACTGAGCAAGTCATGCACCATCTTGAAGACCTCGTCCGCACAGCATCGAATCAAGGAGAGCGCACAATGGCCGACAAGCCACCGACGATGAAGATGACGACCGCGATCCCCGAGTCCTTGACCGCGCCTGCGTCAGTCGACACGTCCATCGGTACGCTCGAGTACTTCGACGGGGTCCCGACCTCGTCCACCGTCGAGAGCGTCTACGACTACCTCGATCGCTCCAGGGCGGTCGAGGTGTTCCTGAACAGCATCCCGGCCATGTCCATGAACGCCATCCGCGAGGGACAGGCGAGCGCCGGCGCCGACGCGTGCACCAAGGTCTGCATCTTCGACACCTTGATGGACTCCACCTCGCTCGTCCTGACCGGGAACACCTCGACGATGTACGCCATCGGCTTTCTCGATCTGAAGGCAGACGGCCCCACCGTCGTCGACCTGCCGACCGGCATGCTTGGCATCCTCGACGACATGGCCTTCCTCTATCTGTCGGATCTCGGTGTCGCCGGGCCGGACAAGGGTAAGGGCGGCAAGTTCCTGGTGCTTCCTCCGGATCACACGGGCGATGTACCGGACGGGTACTTCGTCGTGCCGTCGAACACCCATGGCGTGTGGCTCTTCATGCGCGGCTACCTCGACAAGGGGATCAAGGCAGCCTCAGACAACATCCGCGATAATCTCAAGGTGTACCCGCTGCAGAAGGCATCGGATCCGCCTGCGATGGAGTTCATCAATATCTCGGGCAAGGCGGTCAACACCGTACTGCCCAACGACGTCAGCTTCTTCGAGAAGCTGCACGGGCTGATCCAGCAGGAGCCAGACGACTACCTCGGACCGGAAGCCAAGGGCATGATGGCCGCGATCGGCATCGAGAAGGGCAAGCCGTTCGCTCCCGATGCCCGCATGCGAGGGATCCTGACCGATGCAGCCGCGATCGG
>CAVQVW010000005.1:0-174201 GCA_963717285.1 uncultured Thermoleophilia bacterium | reverse complement strand
ACTACTCCATCGCTCTGACCGCCAAGGGCGTTAGACGGCCACCACTGGATCATGCGGAACACTAGCGCACGAGGAGACAGAACCCCTGCATTTACGCCTGAAGAGGGGTGGTAGCGCATACGGGATTCGAACCCGTGTTACCGGCGTGAGAGGGCTGTAGACCCACCGGCACCTATGCCGGAGGTGGCCCTGGGACTAGCATAGGAAGTGAATCCGATGAATGAGGTCCGGTCACCATCAGAACCACCAAGGTTCCTACGCGGACTGCCTACTCGTTGCTGGGCAGACCTGCGCGAAAGGCAAGAACATGCCGAAGAAGCACGTCGTGGTTGGCTCCCTTGCGGCCCTGGCGGTGGTCGATGTCGCGTGGGCGCTGTCGTCGGGCCGCACCGGCCCGCTGGTCGCTGCTGTGGGCTTCGCGATCGTGGCAGTCCTGGTCGGTCAGAGGAACGAGTACCGTGCCTCTCTGGCAGTCGGCATTGTGGGAGTCGGGATCCACGCATTCGAGCTGGTCCTCCAAGGAGTGAGAGGTCTCGATCCGCTGGAAGGCACTCTATTCGCGGCAAACACCCTTCTGTCGCTCGTGGTTGCGTTGTACAGCTGGGCCCTTGTCCGATTCCGCGGGAGCTAGAAGGACGCGACGTATGATACAGGCAGGGCGCGACGTCTTGAGGTCAGGTACTGATCCTCCCAGGCCGCTCGCTTTGCATACATCTCTGACGCCACGGTCGGTACCTCCCTTGGCCCCAGAGATCCCCGGGGCTATTCAGACCCTCGAGTACCGCCGGCGGCAGGGAAGAGGTCCCGGTCACCTGCAGGAGCTCGGTGCTCTGACACCGTGGTTCGCGGCGCACATGCAGGAGGAGGCGGCGGAGAGGATCGCGGAGTCGATGCTGGCGAGGCGCTGGGTTCCTGGACCGCCGTTGCGTCGGCGAGCTACTGGCCGCCCGCGTGCTCCAGCACTGGTTTGATGTCGATAATCGGCGTGCCGTCAAGCGCCTCGAACGGACCGACTCGCAGCTCGCCCCGAGCGTCGCGCTCGAGGACTGTCACACGGTGCAGGCCGATGGGGTTGGGTCTGTCGGGTGAGCGCGTCGCAAACACGCCAAGGAGCGGGTTCTCGCCGATCCCTCGTGGATGGACCTTCAGCTTGTCCCGCCGAGCCTTGTGCAACCAGGTCAGCACGAGGATCTCTTGGCCCACGGCGATCCCCTCCAAGGAGTCGCAGAAGCGTCGCTCGATCTGCAGCCAGGCGTCCGGGGCTCCTTCATAGCCCTGGGCCGGCGCATCCTCGCGCCGCAGCAAGCTCGAGCGAACTACGCCGACGGGCTGAAGAACGTAGTCGTGCGTCTCTGCCATCAGGGACACTCCTTACAGCGATAGCGGTCGACTCGTCCGTTCCGGCGGCGAGGTACCGGTGACCGGACCTCATTCATCGGATTCACTTCCTATGCTAGTCCCAGGGCCACCTCCGGCATAGGCGCCGGCGGCGCGTAGTCAGAGAGCGAGAAGCCGGGGAAGGCGATCGTCTCTGGTGCCGGTGGTCTGTTGCCGAGCGAGCTGTGCGGGCGCAGGCCGTTGCAGAGACGCCGCCGGCAACAAGGAGGCAGGTCTGCGCCGCTCCCGTGCAGGCCGAGCGAGCCGCGGGGTGAATCAGTCCGCGGCGATGTCCTCGAGGAGGACGTCGAGTATCTCACTGGAGATGCCCTCGCCGATGAACTCGTGGATTCCCATCATCTCGGCGATGTCCTCGGCCCAAGCGAAGACGATCAGGCGCCAGGCCGCCCGCAGCGAGTCCGCGTCCTCACGTATCGACCCCTGGGCTTTGCCCTCGTCGATGATCCGCGCGATCTTGCCGAGCTGCTCCCGCTGACGTTCGCCGAAGGCCTTCGGCAGTCCGGTGTCAGGAGGGGCTGTGATGAACTCATAGGCCGGGATGACAAACCCCTCAAGTTGGCTTGCCAGGAAGGGCATATGTGTCGACCCGAGGATCCTCAACCGCTCCAACACATCGGGTTCATCCGACGACTGAAACCACTTGTCAGTCATCTCGATGAGGGGATCGATGGTGGCGAGCAGCATCTCGTCTCTGCTTCTGAAGTGGGCATAGAGGGACTGCGGGGCGATCCCCAGTTCACCTGCGATGCGATGAACCGTGGCTCCCTGCAGCCCGTAGCGAGCCATAAGACGGAGCGTCACGTCGGCGATCTGCTCGCGCCGCTCGGCGCGCGTGTAACGCCGCCGCGGCGCGGGCTCCCCGCCCGATGAGCCGCGGTCGTCCTCCGTCTCCGCTCCCCGACCGATTTCCTCAGTAGCCAACAGCCCTCCCCGGGCCTCGAGAACGTGCCTCTCCTCAGCCAAGCCTATTGCCGCAGGCGCTAGGACGTCCACCCGAACAACGAGGGATTGACGAAGGGCGTCCTCCGGCCTAACCTGACGAACATCAGTCAGGTCACGGCTGCAGCGGGAGCAGTCGACTTCGCCATCCCCAGCGGGTTCCGCCAAAAGTGCGCCCGTTCCGCCCATAGACGTCAAACGCCTAGAAGAGAGGGAGAGCTATGGAGAGCAGTGTGAGCGCCAGACTCGTCGCCATGGATGAGGACGGGGTCCTCGCCGCGGTGCGCGAAGCCAAGGAGGCCGGCAAGCCGCCGGCCGACGTCATCACCGCGCTGCAGGCGGGGATGAAGACGATCGGCGACAAGTACGAGGCCGGCGAGTACTTCCTCAGCGAGCTCATCATGTCGGCCGAGATCTTCAAGCGTGCCCTGGACGAGCTCGGCCTCGACAAGTCCGCAGCCGACACCGGCCAGCGCGGCACCGTGGTGCTCGGCACCGTCCACACCGACATCCACGACATCGGCAAGAACATCGTCGCCAGCGTGCTCAGCGCCAACGGCTTCAAGGTCGTCGACCTCGGCGTCGACGTGCCGGTCGAGAAATTCGTCGAGGCAGCCAAAGAGAGCGGGGCCAAGGTCATTGGCCTCTCCTGCCTGCTGACCACCGCCTTCCCGGCGATGCAGGACACGATCGCCGCCTTCGCGGCCGCCGGCCTACGCGACCAGGTCACGATCATGATCGGCGGCGGCCCTGTTACCCCCGAGCTCGCCGAGCAGCTGGGCGCCGACGGCGCCGGCGCGAGCGCGCAGGAGGCCGTCAACTTGGCCGCCGCAGCCGTCGAAGGAGGTGCCGCATGATCCCCGAGAGCAACGATCCGCGCTGGGAGCGCCTGCGCAAGGCCGTCGCACTCGATCCCGTGGACAAGGTCCCCGTCTGCCTCGAGGGCGTCGCTTGGAGCGCGCGCGTCAGTGGCATGACGCTGGAGGAGTTCCTCTCCGACGCCAACAAGTCGACGCAGGCCGAGATCGACTCCTTCAACCTGGTCGGCAACGCCGACTGCGTGAACAACCCGAGCTTCGCCTCCTCGGCGCTCAACTTCATCTGGATGACCGGGGTGAAGCGCCCGGGCTACGAAGTCGGACCTGATGATCCCTGGCAGGTCGAGGAGTCGGGGCTCATGACCACCGACGACTACGACAAGATCCTCGAGATGGGCTGGCCCGCGTTCCAGGCCGAGTTCCTGAACACGCGCATTCGCCCCGGCCTGCTCGAGGAGTTCGTCGCCTACCTGCAGAAGGGCCCCTCGGTGATCGAGCAGTGCAAGGCTGCCGACATGCCCTTCCTCTCGATGGCGATCGTCATGCAGCCGTTCGAGTCGCTCTGCGGCGGCCGCACCTTCTCGCAGTTCATCCTCGACCTGTACCGCACGCCGGACAAGGTCGAGGAGGTCATGCAGGCGATGTTCGTCGGCCTGAACGACGCTGCCATCGGTGGCTGCGTCGCGATGGGCTCCCCAGGTCTCTGGGTCGGCGGCTGGCGCTCGGCCAGCAAGATGCTGGCGCAGCCGCTCTGGGACCGCTTCGTCTGGCCCTACGTCAAGGAGTGCGTCCGCCAGACCGACGAGGCCGGGCTCATCCCCATCCTGCACTTCGACTCCGACTGGACGCGCGACCTGCCTCGCCTCCTCGAACTGCCGGCCGGCAAGTGCATCCTCTCGCTCGACTCGATGACCGACATCCGCAAGGCAAAGGAGATCCTCGGCGACCACATGTGCATCATGGGCGACGTGCCGCCGGCGCTGCTCTCAAGCGGCACCCCGGAGCAGGTATTCGAACACTGCAAGAAGCTCCTCAAGGACATCGGCCCCACCGGCTACATCCTGCAGTCCGGCTGCGACATCCCGGTCGATGCGCCGCTCGCCAACGTCAAGGCGATGGCGGACGCGGCCGAGGCCGTCTGAACCCCGGCTGAGACAAGGAAGGGAAAGTCAATGAGCGATTCTGAGTTCGAACTGCTGTGGCGCGAGGGCACGCCGCCCGAGAACTTCGGCTACCCCGGTCACGAGCACAAGGTCCTCAAGGACGGCGGCATGCTAATCGAGCGCGACGTAACCATCACGCTCCGCGACGGCGTCGAGATGTACGTCGACGTGTTCCGGCCGGAGGGCGAGACCGGGCAGGTCCCGGTCCTCGTCTGCTGGAGCCCCTACGGCAAGCACGCCCCCCTGAGCTGGGACATGTGGCCAGGCTGCGGCGTCGACGCGAGCAAGATCAGCTCGTACTCCGGGTTCGAGTCGCCCGATCCCGCCTACTGGTGCAAGCAGGGCTACGCCGTGGTCTACCCGGACCCGCGGGGCACCTGGGGCTCCCAGGGCGACGCCACCTTCTTCAGCCCTCAGGAGGCACAGGACGCCTACGAGCTGATCGAATGGGCGGGCACGCAGCCCTGGAGCACAGGCAAAGTCGGCATGTCCGGGGTCTCGTACCTGGCCTGGAGCCAGTGGAAGGTCGCGGCCCTGAACCCGCCGCACCTCGCCGCCATCAACCCGTGGGAGGGCGTCTCGGACTTCTACCGGGAGTTCGCCTTCCATGGCGGCATCCCCGACACGCAGTTCGTGGGGCTCGTCCAGATGGTCAGCAGCGCCTCCAAGACGCGCGTCGAGGACTACGAGCACATGCGCGAGTCGCACCCCTTCTTCGACGCCTACTGGCAGTCGAAGAACGCGGACCTCGCGGCCATCAAGGTCCCCGCCTACGTGGTCGCCAGCTGGACCGACCACGGCCTGCACACGCGCGGGACCCTCGAGGGCTTCAAGAAGATCTCGTCTGAGGACAAGTACCTCGAGGTGCATGGCCGCAAGAAGTGGCAGTACTTCTACGACGACGCCAGCGTGGAGCGTCAGCGCCTCTTCTTCGACCGCTACCTGAAAGGCATCGCCAACGAGGTGGACGACTGGGATCCAGTGCGTCTCGAGGTGCGCGAGCAGTCCTACGTCGGCACGTGGAACGCCGAGAACGAGTGGCCGCTCTCGCGCACCGACTACCGCAAGCTCTACCTCGACGCCGCCACGCAGACCGCGTCCTGGTCGCCGGTGGCGGAGGAGTCCGTGGCCGCCTACGACCCGAACGACGAGGAAGCGTCAGCGCACTTCGACGTGCGCTTCGACGAGGACACCGACCTCGTCGGTCACATGAAGCTGCGCCTCTGGGTCGAGGCCGACGGCGCCGACGACATGGACCTCTTCGTCGCGATCCAGAAGCTCGACGCCAAGGGCGAGATCGTGCCCTTCCCGTTCTTCGCCACCTTCGACGACGGCAACGTCGCGCTAGGCTGGCTGAGGGCCTCGCACCGCGAACTCGATGAATCCCGCTCGACGCCCGAGCAGCCGTACCTGCAGCACCAGCGCGAGCTCCTGCTGCAGCCCGGCGAGGTCGTACCGGTGGAGATCGAGATCTGGCCGTCCGGCACGCACTTCGCGGCCGGCGAGACCCTCCGCGTCCTCGTCAAGGGCAACGACGTGAACACCTACGCGCCCGAGCTCTTCGCGAACCGCCACGTCTCAGCCCGCAACAAGGGGCGTCACCTCATCCACACTGGCGGCAAGTACGACTCCCACCTGCTGGCCCCGGTCGTGTAGAGACCAGACAGGCCGTGGGGACGACCAAAGGGGCGCCGGCTGCGAGCCAGCCGGCGCCCCTTTGCGCATGCCAGATGCTCACGGGAAGACATGAGCTCGCTGTCCTGGTTTGAAACGGAACAGATCTGCCTGCGTCGGCAGCTGCTTGCCATGCGCGAATCAACCCACCTGCCACAACACCGTGGCAGACTGGCGAATCTCCGCCTCATCCTCTGGCTAGCTCAGCCCGCGCTCGGGTGCCTGCGGATGAGGAGGGCTCCCACTCCTCATACATCTCCGACGCCACCGGAGGTATCTCCCTTGCCCTCAGGGATCCCCGGGGCTATGTCGACCTTCAGATACGGCCGGCGGCGGGGAAGAGGTTCGCGTCACCTGCAGGAGCTCGGTGCTCTGACACCGTGGTTCGCGGCGCACATGCCGGAGGCGGCCACGGAGAGGATCGATGTGGGGCTGAGGACAGCGCTGGCGGGTCCGTGAGGGACGCGCCCTGGGTTCGGCGCTGCTACCCGGGGGCACAACTTCCGCATGTGCACATCACGAGGAGGTTGTCATGACCACTTCTGCTTCGACACATGACGTCGTGGCTGTCCTGAGGTCCCGCCTGACGGGAGAGGTTGTCGCGGCTGGGGACGACGAGTACGACGCGGCGCGGGCTGTGTGGAACGGGATGATCGACAAGCGCCCGGCGGCCGTCGCACGCTGCCGGACGCGGGAAGACGTGGCGGCGGCGGTCGACGTGGCCCGCGTCCACGGACTGCCGCTGGCCGTCCGCGGCGGCGGGCACAACGTGGCCGGCCTGGCGACCAGCGAGGGCGGCGTGGTCATCGACCTGTCGGCCATGAACACGGTCGAGGTCGATGCGGAACGCCGCCTCGTCAAGGTCCAGGGCGGCGCGATCTGGCGCGCCGTCGACGCCGCGACTCAGCAGCATGGTCTCGCGGCGCCGGCGGGACTTGTGTCAGAGACCGGTGTGGCCGGCCTCACCCTGGGCGGCGGCATCGGATGGCTGCGGCGCAAGTACGGCCTCACCTGTGACAATCTGGTCGCGGCCGAGCTAGTGACTGCCGACGGTAGGGTGGTCCGGGCAGCGGAGGATGAGAACCCTGACCTGCTCTGGGCCCTCCGCGGCGGAGGAGGCAACTTCGGCGTGGTCACGTCGTTCGAGTTCCGGCTGCACCCGGTAGGGCCGGACGTCGCCTACGCGCTCATGTTCTACGACGGCGCCGAGACGACAGAGGCGCTGCGCGCCTTCCGGGCGCTCGGCGCCGAGATGCCTCGCGCGATCTCGCCGGTCGCCTTCACAGGATCCATTCCCGAGGGAATGGAAGGTGTGCCGCCGGAGGCATGGGGCGCGCCGATGGTGGCCGTCGCCGGTGTGTACGTTGGGCCGCCGGAGGATGGCGAGAGACTGCTCGCTCCCCTGCGCGAGCTGGCCGCGCCGCTCGCCGACCTGAGCGGCCGCATGCCCTACGCGCAGTTCCAGCAGTTCCTGGACGAGGACTACCCGCGAGGGCGCCGCTACTACTGGAAGTCGGCGGCCATCGACGAGCTCAGTGACGAGGTGATCGACGTGGTCGCAGAGTACGCGACGTCGCAGCCATCAGCGCTCAGCACCATCGATGTGTGGCTGATGGGCGGCGCGGTCCGCGAAGAACCGGCCGGCGGCTCCGCGTACTCCGGCCGCCCCGCCGGCTATCTGGTCAACCCGGAGGCCGACTGGGACGACCCGGCCGACGACGAGGCCAACCTCGCCTGGGCGCGACAGCTAGTCAAGGCCCTCGAGCCGTACACAGTGGGCAACTACCTCAACTTCCCCGGCTTCCTGGAGGAGGGTGAGGTGCTGCTGCGCGCGAGTTTCGGCTCGCACTACGACCGGCTTGTCGACGTCAAGACGCACTGGGACCCGACCAACGTGTTCCGGCTGAACCACAACGTGCCGCCGCGGCAGAAGGAGCACGCGGGGTGAGGGCGTCGCCCCCGGCTTCAACGCCGGTGAGCTCGTCTTCCCCAGGCCCGACGGTGAGCCCTGGCGGCCCTCCAGTGTTGCCCGTGCCTGTCAGCGGGTCTTCGACAAGGCCGGGATAGAGTGCCGAATCCACGACCTGCGCCACACCCATGCCACCATGCTGCTGCGTCAGGGGGTGCACCCCAAGGTCGTGCAGGAACGCCTCGGACACGCCAACGTGGGCATCACCCTGGGCACCTACTCGCATGTGGCCCCGCACATGCAGGAGGCGGCGGCAGCGGGAATCGATGCGGGGCTGCGGCGGACGATGGAGGGGTAGCCTGGGGTTCCCTCGTGCAACAGGCCGGCCTGTCCGCGGGGCGGTGGACTACGGAGTGGGGCTGACGCAGACAACACACAGTAGTAGCCAGCGTGGTGGGCACACGGTATGGTGAGCCCATGAGCATGGGTGTCTTCCTCGTGATCGGACTTGTCGTCCTTGGCATTGTCGTCTGGCTGGCGACGAGCGGCGTCTGGATGATCATGAAATGGATCGGGCGAGCGACCCACATGGACGAACCGGTCGACCGCTTCTTCGACACCGAGGGCGAACTCGACCCGTCGGACCGCATCAGGTTCAAGAACCACACCCGACGCCACTGGCCCGGCGGGTTCCGGTAGAGGGCTCCGGATCGGGTGGCGGCGGAGTGACGCAATCGCCAGAACCGACAGATCGAAGCGTCAGTTCTGGCGATTCCGTCATGTGCTCACCGCGAGGTCGAGACCCCCGGCACCACGGTCAGAATGTGGGTGGGAGTGCGGCGACTCCAGCTTGTACGTGAAGCCAGTCACATGAAGGGACGGGGTCCTGGGCAATCGGTCGTCTTCGTCGCTTCAGTCGCACCCGTGCTGATGCCGGTTACCATGACGACTCGGGCGCCCTCGGGCGATGATCTTCTCGGGGCGGTAGGTCTTCTTCGGCATGATCTGACTCCCTCATTGGTCGCGAAACCCCACAGTCAGGATGGACCGATTTCAGGGGGGCGGGTCAGTGCGCGCGGCTACCCCTACCGGATTGCTCTCTGTCTGTACCCGTTCTTGAGCACAGCAGGGTAGGGATTCCAGGGTGGCAAGTAGCCTGCAACGCCTGTGGTCGTCATGTGCGGAGCGAAATGGGGCTCCATGGCCTCAGGTGGGGGCGGTGACTTGGGGGGTGTCCTCGGGTGAATCTGTGCCTGGCTCAAAGCTCCCCTCATCCTGACGCCTTCAGCTTGGTCCGGGAGGTGGATTCCTGGGACGAATCAGGTGTGAACGGGTAGAGGGCGCAATCCTCGTTCACGCACGTGTGGAGCGGGGTCTCCCACACTCAAGCCGATGAAGCCGATGTGTCCCTCTTCATGGTGACCCTGTTCTTGGTCACCGGACCGGTCGCCTCGGTCCTCACGCAGTTCATCAAGCGGCCCGCCTGGTCGCCCGATGATGCTCAGTCGTCGATCGCCTCGACACCCTGTCGCCTGAGTCGCTCAAGGTTGTCCTTCATGGTCTTGAGCGCTTCGGGCGAGTGCCCCTGCCAATCGGTGAGCTCGCCCGTGACCCGCAGCGGCTCCCGGGAGCGGTATGACTTGGTCGGATTGCCTGGGAACTTCTTGTCCGTCAGATTGGGGTCGTCCTCGATCGGGCCGATCGGTTCCACCATGTATATCCTGCCGGGACCTTGGCCGAGCGCCAGCTCCGCCCCCCAGGTGGCGGCGTCCAGGGTGCCGGTCAGGTAGACGTAGCTTGCTCGCTTCCCTTTGCCGAAGTTGGAGCTGTAGCCGGGCTCGATCAGGTCTCCCAGCTTCAGGTCGGCCCTCGTGCCGTGGTAGAACCGCTCCACTCCGGTGCCCTGACACGCGGCGCAGGGCTGCTCGTTGATGGTGCCCTGCCCATGGCAGACGGGGCATGGCTCTGACACGACGAATGGGCCCTCGTTGGTGGGTGCCATCGGCTCGCTCCTCTCCTGGTGCGCGACCGCGTTGCCGCGCGCCGGGGCAGGTCCGCCGGCGTCTACGAAGCACGCAGTTCGACACTTCTGTTTCCGTACATCCCGGCTTGCGGCCGTTGATTATGCGGCACGACCCGGGGCTTGCCGCAAGCCCCCACCTTAGTTGTACACTGACAATGGAGAGAGTTCTCGCGGGCGACCCGGGATACGAGGTGCGAGCCGCCGAGATGGCGAACTCGGGTCTCCTCTCTATGAGGAAAAACTGACACCGGCGCTGGCACCAGGATGGGGAGGCATCCCAACCGCCTGTCGACGGCGCTCGCGCATTCCTAGCCTCAAGATGTCAGCTCTCGTGTCCTGGCGCTCCACTCCTCGAACCACCGGCTGCTGACCGGACTCCATGCGTCGGTCCGCTTCTCATGCTAGTCCCAGGACCACCTCTCGCATGGGTGTCGGCCGGGTGAAGTCAGAGAGCGAGAAGCCTGACCAGACGATTGATCCAGACCCTGGCCGGGCGTTGCCCTCCAGTGTCGGGAAGTGCCGTCGACTACCGCCCAGCACCATCCCGTGACGTCACGTTCGGTTGCAGTCGGGTTGCAGACGGGGCTCGGAAGGGGTGCATGCCTCCGAAGTGGAATGGTTGGCGTCGTGCCATGCGAAGGCGGTCCCGCCCCTCACCGTTCGAGGGGCGGGACCTGATGCTCAGGCCAGCGCCCCTAGTAGGTTCTGTCGGCGCCGTCAGCGGGCGGCAGCACCAGCAGGATGATGATGGTGATGAGTGGCAAGAAGATCGCGAGGATGGTCCACAAGAGAGGACTGCGCCCCTTGCTCGCGGCGAGCATGAAGGTGAAGTAGATGAACAGCACCCAGAGGATCACGAAGATCACCCACCAGAACCAAGCCAGCCCCCACATGTGCGCCTCCTCGACCCTCCGCTGCTATCGTCCCCGCCAAGATGCTCACATCCGATGCCCTTTGGCAACGTATCTCGCCCCTCGGGCGCGGTGGGGGAAGGGCCCACTCGTCGCCCATTGCACTCACGACTACTCCTCCGGCACCCGCGGAATCCCGAGGGCGTCACTGATCAGATCGTCGAGCATTCTGTAGCTGCCTAGTCCCCACTCGCCACAAGGCTCTACCCGACTGGGCAATTCCGTCCCTGTCTCGTCAACGTACTTGCCGGTGTGGCGCAGGAAACAGTGCTGGGGCAGAAGATCGCTCTTCTCCAGGGGGCGGCTGGCGACGGTCTCGAAGTAGCCTTTCGTCCACGGCATCCTGTTGATGAACTCCGGCGGTATGAGGAGCTGGTTCGGACACAGGGCAGCGAAGTCGGGGGTCTTGGTCACCGAGAGATGCCGGTAGACATAGATCAGGTAGGCGCCGGGCATCGGTGACTCGTCGTGTGGGATGTCGGCGAGGATGACACGGCCGAAGAGGTACCTGTCGTCGGGTAGCTGCATGACGAAGACATCGCCCGGCAGAGGCTGCCGGTACGAGCGCTTCAGGAGCCGTAGGTTTGTCCTCACTGGGTTCACAGACCTCTTTGATCGAGCCACCGCTCGCCTCTCAGTCTATCTCGGCCCCTCGGGCGCGTCGGGGTGAGGCGCGTGGTGGAGGCGGGGGCGGAGGAGTGAGGGGCGGGCTACGGAGAGGTAGTTGGTCTCCGCCGCCCGTGGGCGAAGTACAGGATCGGCCCAAGGAAGTCGACGAACGCCATCGGTGTCCACAGCCACTTCGGGCCGCGAATCTGATCTGCCGGGCGACGCTTGAGGTCGATGAGCATGACGATCCCCATGATGGCCGCAGCAACCCCAGCCTTGATGACCAGACGATTGCGCATGCTCAGGTCGCTCCACTGGGTCTTGTCCACGACGACCTCCGTTCCCCTGTCACTCGCGACGTTGCGAGCGTACCACGGCGGGACTCATGAGCCGCCTCGCCAGCGACCTCGCCGGAGCCACCTCCCACATTGGTGCCGGCGGGCGAACTCGGAGAGCGCGTCCATGTGCCGCGCAGTCCCAGCGACTGCCGTCCAGCACCATCGCGTGACGCTGGGTTCGGTTGCAGGAGGGTTGCAGACGGGTTGCAGGAGAGGGTCGCCGGAATCCGTCGGAGCACGCAAAACCCCTGCATTTACGCCTGAAAGGGGGTGGTAGCGCATACGGGATTTGAACCCGTGTTACCGCCGTGAGAGGGCCGTAGACATGGTGTCAGGTAGTGCCGCTGAGTGTCATGGAGTGCCATCCTACGCGTAGAGAATCCAGTGGAACTGCCACTGAGTGGCATTGAGTGCCACCCAGTGACGCTAGGTTGGGTTGCAGGAGGGTTGCAGGCGGGACATATCGGGACGGCCGCCGCGCACTACCCTCCGCCACCGGCAGTGCCGATAATGGTCGCGGGACAGACGACGGGGGGCCATGCAGATCGCCACGTTCACAGCGGGCTCAGTGCGGGCCGGCAGGAAGATCACCCGCGAGGGGGAGGTCTTCACGCTGGAGGGCCACGGCCCGCTCTCCGCTCAGGAGATCATGGAGTACGACGAGCAGGGGGACCTCGCCTGGGCGAACGACGGGACGAGGGCCTGGGTGGCCTCGCTGGCGCAACGTGCCTCTGCCGAGGGCGGCTCCTTCCGCAGTCTCCAGCGGGAGATCCGGACGCCGCCACCGGATACCCGCCTGAGGTCGCGACCGCTGGTGCGCTACGGCGCTTGGTGCCTCGCCGGGCTTGTGACCGGGGCTGTCGTCTTGGCGATAGCTTTGGCCTTCGGCTACCCCGGCATCGCCCCCTTGGTCGACCTGCTCATCGCTGCCTCGGGGCTCATCTTCGCGGCCTCCCTGCACACGGGGGCCTACTTGGGGCGACCGCACGTCACCTATCTCGACGACAACTTCAGCCCCCTGTTCAGTGCGGGCGGCGCTCTGCGCCTCGTGCTCTACAGCGTCTCTCTGATCGTCTCTGCCTTCGTCACGTTGTTCGTCGGCAGCGGCTGACGGAGGCCTCGCGGTCTGCGGCGACTGAGGACTCGTGGAGCGGCTGTCCAAGGCAGTTGCGGCGGAACGCAGGGAGAGCCGGGCAGAGGGGTTGCGAGATGGGCGGCACTCGCAGCGCCTGGCGCTACTGGCCGCTCGTTGCGGCTCACTACTCCCTACCGCGGCCCACGATGAGAAGCCCGCGCCTCGACGGTGACGAGCCGTTCTCTCCGACGGCCCAGACCGTGCCACCCGCAGAGACAGCGATGTCGATGAGGTGGTGCTCCGTGCCGGACGCCTTGGCCCACGTCTTGCCGCCATCGCCGCTGGTTAGGATGCCTCCCACCTCGTTGCCGACCATCCAGCCCTGGAGCTTGTCGGCAAACACCACAGCCTCGCAGTCGGTAGCCCCCCGGGTGGGTCGCCTCGCCGACCAGGTCGCTCCCCCGTCAATGGTGCGGCCGGCGGCATAGCGCCCAGCGACCCAAGCGTGCTCCGCGTCGACGCAGGCGACGTCCCAGAGAAGCGTAGCGATGCGCTGAGACCACTCCACCCAGGTTCGGCCACCGTCTGTCGTCTGCATGATCACGCCCTCGTCCCTGCCGCCGACCACCCAGCCGTGCCGCCGATCGGCGAAGGCAACAGAAAGAGCACCCCACTCACCACCGGAGTACTGTTCCACCCAGGAGTGACCGCCATCGTCGCTCGCCAGGATGACATCGTCCCAGGCGACCATCCAACCGTGGCGTCGGTCCACGAAGACCATGTCGATGCCGTCATGATCCGTGTCGTGCCAACGAGTCTCCCACGTAGCGCCGCCATCCGTGGTCGCAAGCACGAGGGTGTTCTCACCCTCGTCGTCCTGACCGAGCACCCAGCCATGATGGGAATCGACGAAACTGACCTGCATCAGATCCCAGTCGGTGCCCGACTCCTGACGCTGCCAGCTCCTGCCGCCATCACGGGTGGCGAGGATCACACCGTCCCAGCCGACCAGCCAGCCGTGGTCTGCATCAGCGAAGGTGACTGCCTCCAGCGGGCCGATGGCCCCGGGCAGCGACTGCACGCCCCAATCGAGCGCCTTGGCAGCCTTGGCACTCGCCCTTGAGGCCGCCTTCGGCCCGCCGGGTTCGAGCGACGCGTCGTCACTTCCGAAGGTCGCACAGCCCGAGAGGCTCACCAAGGCGCCGAGCAGCGCTGCGGCGAACAGAGGTGCAGCTCTGCGACGACGCGCAATCAGACTGGTTGCCTCATGGGGAAATCATCTGCTCCCGCTCTGCCGAACGTTCAGCGCGTGATTTGCGCCCTTCCGTTTCAGTCTATCTCGGCCCTCGGGCGGCACCCCTGAGTCGGAGCCGCTCACGGCCATCTCTCGTCGACAGTCGGCCAGTACGGTGCTGTCGTCTTGGGGAGCACTTCTCTCTCGAGCCGGAGACTTGGGCCGTTCATCTCTCTATAGGTCAGAGCTGGTAGAGAGGGGTCGAGCTCGATGGTGATGGTGATGTGCATCACCCGGCCGCTGGGTCCGTCTTGGTTCATGACAGGGAACCTGCCGAGCAGCCGATCATCCTGCCGCGTGTAGCGCCGCCAGCCCCCGGAGGGCCAGCCATCGTACATCGCCACGTCGTACTCATCGCCGTGCATGGCGATGATCATGCCGCCGCTACGGGACCCCTCCCACCACCAGGTCCCGACGAATGGGTCGGCCTGCTCGGTGGTCTGGCCGCAGGCGGCTAGAAGCAGGATCATGGCCGCAAGCGCGAGGCCGCCCGTGAGCCTCACCGTGACCGCTCGACGCCGAGATCTCATTCCGTTCCGCTTGTCGTCCCGAACATGGCCCCTCCGCTCTGCCGCCGTCAATCTATCTCGGCCCTCGGGCGCGTCGGGGTGAGGGGCGGGTTCGGCCAATAGCCATCACGGAAGCGGATGCTTCCGCTGTCTGCGGACGGTGTGGTCCGCGACCTTGACGAGTTCGAGTTCACCGTCACGCCACGTGACTGCCACGACGTTGTCGATCTTGAACTGCGGCAATTGCCGAAGGAAGCTGTCGAGCATGGGCAGTGCGTCGCGTGGTAGCTCTTCACGCGACTGCTCGGCGATGTCTTCAGCAGTCACGTCCACCCCGACGTAGCAGATGTAGCCAGCGTCGTAGCGCCTGGCGCTGCGAACTCCGACGAACACAGGGTCATGCCGCGCAGGATCCGGCATCAGGTGTTCCGAGCGGCTCGACCCGCGCCCGTCCTTCGTCATCGCGCAAGGCAGCTTTCGAGAACTGGCCTCCACTCAATCGCCCTCCTGATGCGCCCATCAAGCAGCAGGCCCTCCGCAGAACACATCGGCACAGACTGCCCCCAACTGCAGATGACCCTAGCAGCAGGCTGGACGGGTGTCATGGGATTCGCAGTTCCGCTTCGCGGGCTCCGTGCCAGCCGCTCTCTCGGAGCGGGGGTCTGACGGGCGCTACCGCCCGAATGAGGCGGCAACACACTGCTCCAAGGACACCTTCCCGCCCGTCTTCTACGCTCAGAGCGTCAGCGCTGAGGTCCTTCGCGGGCCTTCATCCCGTCCGTCTGCAACCCGTCTGCAACCGCAAGGTGTCCGCGGGGGCCTTCGAGTGAGGCCCAACCACTCAGCCGAGGGCCCCCAGCAGCCCGTGCGCGAACGCGATCGAGTCGACCGTACAGCGGTGATGCAGCAGCTCGACGCGTGGCCACTCAACGGCCGGCAGGCGCACGCGGTCGAGCGCGTCGGCGTCCTTGAGGAGATGGAGGATGGCCAAGGCACGCTGGGGATCGTCCTGAGCGCTCGCCGCCCTTGCAGCAGGTGCGTCCTCGAGCGAGTGCTGGTGCATGGCGAACTCGACGAGGGCGGCATCCGCTGCCGAGAGGCTCTGCGTGAGTCCGAGCTCGCGAGCCCGCAGCACAGAGTTCCCGCCGTGTTCGGGTTCGAGACCGTCGTGTTCTCGGCCGATGTCGTGCCACAGCGCCGCCTGCAGCAGCAGGTGGGTGTCGGCCGCGGGCCACTCCAGCAGCTGGGCGAGGCGACGAGCGTGGATGTGCACGCGTTGCGTGTGGCGCACGCCGTGCAGCTCTGAGGAGTGCAGAAACCACGCCCCCGGGACCTCAGGGGCCTGCTCGCTCCAGAGCCCGATCTCGTCGGCCTTGCGAGGCCCCCGCATCCTCACTCCCTGCCCTCCGGCCTCACCGGCAGGTAGGTGAGCCCCTGGTCCCCGGGGTAGGGCGTCTTGTGGTCGATGCTGCCCCTCAGGATGGCCTCGGGGATGCCGCCCGGGTAGGCCTCACAGACCGGGCCTCTGGTCTTGCGCCGGCAGGAGACGCAAGAAGCCCAGACCAAGTCCTCGACGTTGCCGACGAAGCGCTCCATCTGCGCGTCGCTCGGCCCAGTGGGCCTGCGCCGGTCCCCGTTCGAGCCGGGCGTCACTGGCACTCCGCCGCTATCTGCTTGACCAACGCCTCACGCTGGAGCCGCAGGCCTTGGGGGCTCAGCGCCGCCTGCCGCCTC
The DNA here is from genome assembly GCA_963717285.1 of uncultured Thermoleophilia bacterium. Lineage (GTDB taxonomy): Bacteria > Actinomycetota > Thermoleophilia > UBA2241 > UBA2241 > CAIXSE01. The sequence goes on along the minus strand of CAVQVW010000005.1, from coordinate 157,807 downwards.
GTTGAGGTCGGTGCGTCGAGCCCGAGCAGCTTGGCGCGGCGCTCCATGATGGTGAGCACGCGGCTCAAGGACTGCGCCTCACCCTCCAAGGCCTTGTCCCAGATGGCGTCCTGCAGGGCGTCGAGGCGCAGCAGCTCCAGGGTGCGCAGCCGCTCGGCCGCGGCCGCGTTGCGCTCGTTGACTGCATCGAGGGCGTGGCGCACGCGCTTGTAGGCGCTCGAGGGGGCGATGCCGAGACGCGCCGCGATCTCACGGTGGGTGAGACCTTCCAGGCGCAACTGCAGGCAGCGCTCCTCGAGGAGCGCCGTCCTCACCTTGATGGGTCCCTGGCGCGAGAGCACCCGCGTTTCCTCCCGGTCTGATCGTGGCCTCAGAGCGATCAAAGCACCGCCGATTCTCGGGCACAATCCTCGAGGGCAGTGGCCAGCCCCGCGTCGAACTGCGCCACCGCCGCCTCCTGCAGGCCGGGGAGCACATGTGAGTAGGTATCGAGGGTGATCGCCACACTGGCGTGGCCGAGACGCTCCGAGACGATCTTCGGGTGCACCCCCTGGGCCAGCAAGAGTGAGGCGTGGGTGTGGCGCAGGTCGTGCAGGCGCGTACCGGCGAGGCCACACTTACGCACCAGCCGTGTGAAGGCCAGCGAGAAGGCCGCTGGGCTGAGTGGCGAGCCCTCGGGACGGGTGAAGACCAGACCCTGGTCGCGGTAGAGCTCTCCTAGGGCGAGGCGCTCCTGCTCCTGGGCGGCGCGCTGACGCTTGAGGGCGGCGACAGTGGTCTCCCCCAAGGGCACCCGCCGCCTGCTGCGGGCGGTCTTCGGCTGCTTGAAGCCGAGGCCGGCCCCGGTCTCCTCGAGGCTCTGGCGCACCGTGAGGCTTGCGTTCTCGAGGTCGAGGTCGCGCCAGCGCAGACCCAGGAGCTCGCCGCGGCGCAGGCCGCTGGTGACGGCCAGGAGGACGGGCACGTAGAGGCGTCCGCCTTGCGCCGCCGCCAGCAGCTTCGCCGTCTCCCTGCGGTCGAGGGCGCGCATCTCGCGGCGCACTGCCTTGGGCGGCTCCACCGAGGCGGCCGGGTTACGGGCCAGCAGGCCCCAGCGCACTGCCTGACCCAGGGCCTTGCGCAGCAGGTGGTGGTGCTTGCGCACCGTCGAGGGGGCCAGGCCCGCCTCCCCCAGGGCCTCCCCGTAGTACCCCTGGATCTGCAGCGGCGTGAGGGCGCGAAGGGAGCGCTCCCCGAGGGCCGGCTTCAGGTGACGGGCGATGATGCTGGCGTAGCGCTCCCGCGTGCGGGCGCTCAATCTCCCCCCGGTCTGCGTGAGCCACTGATCGAGGAACGCGCCCAAGGGCATGGGGCTCGGTTCGAGGTATGTGCCCTCGTTCATCTCGTGCAGGATCTCGGCCAGGCGGGCCTCGGCCTGCTTCTTGGTGCCGTGCACGGTGTACCACTTCTTGCGGCGGCGGCCATCGGGTCGGCGGGGCTGCTCGATGGCGAGCGACCAAGCTTCGCCGCGACGGATGATGGAGCCGGCGCTCACGGGGTCGCTCCAGGGCGCGGCTCTGCGGGTAGTTGACGAAGGGTCATGCTAGAAAAGGAGAACACGCAGCGATATCTGGGCACAATCTGGGACACTCCTCGGAGTTGGACTCTACGCTCGGGATGCGGGTATTGCGGGGGGTTGCGGGGATATCTCGGTCTGGTTCTGCGCGATCGTCGTCGCTCGAGAACGGCGTGACGAGAAGGCCGGATGCCCCCCGCAGATACCCGCACCCCCCGCAGTCCTGGCTGGTGTTCACGCCTGAGTTGCGGGTATTGCGGGTGTTGCGGGTGTCTCCCCGCTCGGTCTCCCTCGTGTGCGAACGACACTTGTGTCTCTCACGCGAAGGGAGGAAGAAGTACCCGCAACACCCGCACCCCCCGCAGGCCGGCCCCATATCTCGCCACGATTCGAGCGGGCTCTCGGGCTTGGAGACTACGCCTGAGTTGCGGGTATTGCGGGTATTGCGGGTATGTCCCCGCTCGGTCCTCCCCCGTGCACACGTAGTGCTTGTGTCTCCCCCGCGATGGGAGGAGAAGATACCCGCAATACCCGCAATACCCGCAGGAGGGCATCGCGACTGATCGGCAGACCGTGGACTGGAACGAGGTGGCCGGCGCAGCGCCTGTCAGCCTCTCACCCCCTGGGGTTTGACAGTGGTGCCAAGCACCGGCGGCTCCGCGTGCGCCACACACTGAGGGACGCACGCGGAGCCCGGTGCTGGGTCGACTACGACCCAGCAGGATCACGGAAGGAGCCTGTCAGCCTCTCAAACCCCGGGGGGTGAGAGGCTGACAGGCGGCTGTGGTGACGGTGACTATCGCTGCGGAACTCTCTCCATACGCTCCCCGGAGGGCCCCGAGAGAGATCGCCACAGGCGCCTTGTCCGTCTCGATAGTCACAGTGTCACCCGGCGGCGCTCTCGGGCGTGGAGAGGGGGTGACCCTTGGGGTGACCCCTGGGGTGACCCGGTGACCCCTCACGCCTGGCTCCCTCCCGTCTGGACGCCACGGTGGTACTCGATGCGGTGACCCCTGAGCCTGATAGCAGTCGTAGCATTGCAGCGTGCGCCACCCCAGGGTTTGCGGTGCTGCAACACTCGTGGACCACCTCCCTGCCGCCGGGACAGGTGGTGAACGCGATCCTCTGGCGGCGAGATGGGAGCAGCATTGCAGCATTGCAGACCCCGGAGGGTGGGCGTGCTGCAATGCTGACGCTCCCATCAGCCCTCGTTGCGCCAGTAGCCGTAGGCGGCGGGGTGGGCCTCGGCTGCTCCTCATACATCTCCGACGCCACGGAAGGTATCGTCCTTGCCCTCAGAGATCCCCGGGGCTATGTCGAGTCTCAGAGACGGCCGGCGACAGGGAAGGGGGTCCCGTCACCCAGGCCTGCCGGCGGGTCTTCAAGAGGGCCGGCCTAACGGTGTCGGCTCCACGACCTGAGGCACAACCACGCGACGATGCTCCTGCGTCAGAGCGTGCACCCCAAGGTCGTACAGGAACGCCTCGGGCACGCCAACGTCGGTATCACCCTGGACGTCTGCTCACACGTGGCGCCGCACATGCAGCAGGAGGCGGCAGCGGGGATCGATGCGGGGCTGCGGCGGGCGATGGAGGGATAGGCTGGAGCACCTCGCTGTCACGGCCTGCCCAGCCCGCAAAGCGGTGGACTACGGAGTGGGGCTGACGCGGAGAACACAGGGCTGTAGGCAACGAGTGCAACGACGAAGCCAGTCCAAGCAACGGCCATGAGAAGGCACAAGCCCCGGCGAAGCGAACTAGGTTGTCGTGTACGGACACCTGGCTGTTGCGGAGGGGGTTGATGTGGAGCTGACAATGCGTCGAGAGAGGCATGAGGCGAGGGTAGTGACCATGTGGCGACGAGCGCTGACGGTGCTATTCCTGACGGCTATCGCCGTGCTGGGGATGGGACTCGCGAACAGTGCACTGGCCCTCGACCCACCAGCCACGGATGAGGAGGATCTGCGGCTACGGATGAATCCGGGCGACGCTGTGGTCCCGGGGTGGTTGAACTCCCCTACGAGCGCGCGTACCCGCCAGGACTTCATGAACGAATGGACGGCGCAGTCACAGTCCCGGAGGCCAGGAGACTGGCTGGACATGGGCTGGACCAAGGACCACATCCGGTACGCCGAGTGGCCAGTGACGTACACGACCGCCGCACACGACACAACGAACGTCGCCTACATCTACAACGGACAGATACGCTTCAACAACGAGCTGTACGGCTTCGTTGCCGGCGGAGTCGATCTCAAGGTCCTCGGAGTCGGCGACTGCTTCATCATGGCCGTCTGCGGCAACCACGCAGAGTGTCGCCCCCCGGCGCCACAGGTCCCATCGATCTCGGGCTACAAGTTTGAGGACGTCAACGAGAACGGCACCTGGGATGGCGGCGAGCCAACACTAGCTGGCTGGCAAATCAGACTCTACCGTGAAGGCGCGCTGGTCAGGGAGAGCGTCACGGGCGCTGACGGCAAGTACTCGTTCTCCCTCGCCGGTCTCGATCCCGGTTCCTACACGGTCCAGGAGCAGTCCTTGCAGCCTTGGCGCCAGACTGCATCCCCAGGTCCGATCGTGATCCCATACGGGCCGGGTGTCGAGCACGGCAACAACAACTTCGGCAACTACTACCCGGGCGTGATCAGCGGGGCCAAGTGGGACGACTCGAACGTCGATGGAGTGTGGCAGACGGGCAGCGAGCCGGCGCTCTCCGGATGGACGATCGCGCTCGCCAAGGACGGAGCGGTCGTTGAGACGACCACGACGGCAGCCGATGGCGGCTACGAGTTCGTCGGCCTCGGCTACGGGACCTACGAGGTCTGGGAACAGCTCGACGGGAGCGGCCCGTGGCGCCAGACGCACCCCTCCGCGGATGCCTCGGCCACCCCGCCGCTCTCCACCGCCGCGACGGGCCATCACGCCGACCTGCTGGTGAGAAGCCACAGCACGCTCGGGGGCAAGAACTTCGGCAACGTCGAGACGGGCTCGATCACGAAGTCAGTACGGCACTACTGGTGGGACGAGCCGGTCGCCGGCGTGCCGGTCACCTTGACCGAGATCTCCGTGCCTGGCGTTCTGACGAACCTCCCGGCGCTACCGCGCATCGGCACGACAGACACTGGCGGGAGCACCACCTTCGAGCGCCTCCTCCCTGGTGCGTATCGCGTGGCCATTGAGGTCCCCGAAGGCTGGCTCGCCGAGCCGCAAGCCGCCGGTGAGGAGATCGTCATCCTGCACGAGCGCGGCGCAGAGCACCCGAGCAACCCCATCTACGACGGCGACTGCGCCGAACCGCGGACGCTGGGGTACTGGAAGAACTGGCGCCACAAGCACACGGAGAGCGAGATGCTGGCGCTGATCCAGCGAGTGATCGCCGGCAGCCAGAGCTTCTCCGGGATGGACATCGCGGCGCTCGACGGGTACCTGGACGTCTCGGGGAAGAAGCGGGGTCTTGCCAGGATGGCCCGGGCGCAGTATCTGACCCTCTGGCTGAATCTGGCCTCTGACAAGCTGGGCTTCACAACAGTCGTCGACATCTCAAGTGTTCCAGGCTGGGACTCCGTGGTCAGCGACGCCGATGGGGTCATGACGGTGAACGAACTCCTGTTGCAGCTACGCGAGCGCTACAACGTGGGTGCCATGAGCGAGGATAGGTTGGAGGCGTTCAAGGACGTCTGCGACGCCATCAACAACTACATGGTCTTCACACAACCGCCGACGGGCCCCATCGACTGACGACCACGACCACTCTGGGATAGGACAGACTGGACCACGCACCGCGAGGACGTGCGGGGCGGCAGCGCTCGACAGGCTCTTCTGCCGCCCACGCGCCGATCCACGCGGGGGCGCGTCCAACTGCACTAGGCCTCTCAGTACGCACGGGGGTCGTCCCTTCTTGGGGCGATCCCCGCTTGCATGGTCGCCAGTCCTGCCCTCGCCGGTGGGTAGCGGCTGGTCAGAAACCCACAAGCAGCACGGCCGCGTGGCCTGGGCCAAGACGGCTCTCCCTTTGTACCGCCCACTACCGCCGAGTACCGCCCAGCACCATCCCGTGACGCTAGGTTCGGTTGCAGAAGGGTTGCAGACGGGTTGCAGAGAGGGGCCTGCGGAATCCGTCGGAGCACGCAAAACCCCTGCATGCGCGCCTGAAGAGGGGTGGTAGCGCATACGGGATTTGAACCCGTGTTACCGCCGTGAGAGGGCTGTGACTTTGTGTCAGGTAGTGCCGCTGAGTGCCACGGAGTGCCGCCCTACGCGTAGAGAATCGAGTCGATCTGCCACCGAGTGGCAGTGAGTGCCACCCAGTGACGCTAGGTGCGGTTGCAGGAGGGCTGCAAACGGGGCATACCGGGGGTCTGCCTCCTTCATCGGTCGCAACACCCTACATTGCGGGTGGCCGATTTCAAGGGTGCTGGTCAACCCACACCACCGGCTTGAAAGGCCGTCACCGAGACGTTCTCGGACCGTCGACGGCTCCGTTTCGTGTCAGCTGTTGCAGGGGTCTGAGGCTGTGAGCCGTCTCTGGTGGCGACTCACTGTCGCCGGTTTGCGATGGGTGCGGCAACAGATGGGCAACAACTCTCACGAGCGGCGACTAGAACAGGGCTTGGCTTCCACCCATGGAGCCCGGAGAGAGGGCGCTCGCGGTGTACTGCACTTCTCCGCCCGGATCTGCATGAATGGCGGGGGTCTGACAGTCCGTGAGAACACACGGGACCCTGGCTGTCGACCGTCGGATGGCTGTCGTCAAGCCGCTAGTCCGATCCGGCCTCGCTGCGGCGCTCCTCATCGGGCAGGTCGAGCGCCCAGGTGCCGTCTTCCCATCGCTCGAGCGCCTCACTTGCGCCGAATGCGGCGAAACCCTTCCCCGAGGCCAGCTCTTGCAGGACAGCACGGGCCTCGCTGGTGCGATACCGAAGAAGAAAGGCGGCCGCCATGCCACGAACGTCCGCCCTGCCTTCTCTCATCAACGGCACGAGTGCGTCGCGGCCCCTATCCCCGAGGGACTGCAGCGCCGCGAATGCCCGTATGTACCTCTGCGCGTGCTCGTTGCCGCACTTCGAGTCGCCCCGGCCGATGGCGTCCGTCTGGGCGATGACGCCATCGGCAAACTGCTGAACAAGCTTCTCGATCTGATTCACGGCTACGCTCTATTCGGTCGGAATCAGCTCGATAGGCCGAGGTAGCGGATCTCCGGGGCCCTTGGCGCGACGACATCGATGACCCCGTCGAGGAAGAAGAGGATGGAGTAGTGATACAGCGGGTGAGGGCGAACATCGTCGCTGTATGCCATCTGTTCGATGAAGTCCAGGAACTTCGACTCCTTGTACCTGCGGAACTGTGTGCCATCGAGCACGACGCCCTCTTCATGGGCACTCGCCATCTCGTCGCGAGACATGAAGGCGAAGCACTCAGGGAAACGGATCTCGAACGTCTTCGCTGGAATCCACACGGTGGGGGCGGACATGATGTCGCGGACGTGTCTTCCGATGATCTCAGCGGGCTCTTCGGACCCACGGAACTGCCGCACGATGATGGTGAGCTCCAGATCAGGGCCCTGCGTCAGCTTGACGAATGTGAGATCCGTTTGAAGCTCATCGAGCATGCTCCCCTCAGCGTCTGACATGGGGTCCTCGCTGTTCGTCCGACGACGCCACATCATGGCTTCGCCTCGGTCCTGGCCCTTGGCGCTGACTCCTCATTGGCCCGAGCCTCCTTCAAGCATGAGAATCGCAAGACCGCAGTCCGAATCCGCTCTCCCATGTGAGCCGAGCAGGCTGATGGTTTCCACCCAGTCTATCTCGGCTCTCGGGCGCGTTGGGTTGAGACGCGGAGGTGGGTGTGCCCCCACAAGCCGATGCGCCTCATAGGCCGAGTTTCGATTTCAGTTCGGCGAGCTTCCCTTCGATGATCCTACTCGTGCACTTGTTGCGTGCCTCTGCAATCACTCGCGCTGCTCCCTCTTGATCACCGAGCAGCGATTTGGCGGCAGCCAGGTAGAAGGTGTGTTCGGCGCCGCCGGTCGCCTTGCGTTGGTCGAGCCAGACCTCGAAGGCCGCGAGCGAATGCATCCGCTCGAAGAAGGGCAAGACGTAGGTCGTGAGGCACTCTGCGATGGCGTCCGGAGCATCAGGGTCGTTGTAGGAATAGGGCTCGTGCAGGTCACGAACGACGCAGCGGTACTCCGGTACCACCTGCGAGGTGAGCGGGCCGCCCCACAGATCGTCGAAACGTGTGTGAAAGACCCCCGTGTTCAGGTAGCCAACGCCGCCCCACTGGCTGCCCTGCAAGTCCACGACATCCGTGAACTCGCCGACCTGGCGGTTCCAGGTCTTGCCGTGGCGCCTGAAGCCTGCGGTCTTGAGGACCTCGTGCACGCGCTTCACTTGAGCCTTGGCACCGTCACTGGCGGCGGTCAACGGCCTGCTCTCGAAGCCCTCAGCGTCGGTCGGTGTCATCAGAGCGATGCACCTCCCCTTCCGGCATTCCCCGGATAGCGCACCCCTGGCGCGCCGAACGCCCGGTGTCTGACGAGTGCGCGCCCCTTCTCTTCAGTCTACCTCGGCCCTCGGGCGCGTCGGGATGATACCTGCCGGGCACGTTGAGTCGCCGACGCCGACGAATGCGGCACACGGCCGACGACTCACCGGCCGATGGGCTCCAACGCGAACTCGCCGGAGGGGAAGTAGTGGCACTCGTCGATGACGCTCCCCCCGAGTGCGCCTTCGGACTGATGCGTGACGATGATGCTGACTGAGCCACCCGGGTCTCCCTCGACGTAGCATAGGACCTCATACTGGCGGCCACCCGCGTCGATCAGAAGGAGAGTGTTCTCGCCCTCGCCCATCCGGGGTTGGACCGTTGCCGACGAGCCGGGCGGGACCGAGGGCACGGGTGTGCGAAGCGTACCGTTGCAGACCAAGGTGAGCTGTGGGAGCGCGGAGCTGGTGCGGTTCTCGATCGTGACCTCCAGATCCGGCCACCAGTACCAGAACGCCGCGGCGACCGCCACGACCACGAGCACGACAACGAGCAGGCTCAACGCCAGAAGGACGCGAGTCCACACGCTCTTGAAGGCGTCGGTGCTCAGGGGGCTTCGCCCCCTCCACGTTCAGTGACTGTCCGCATGATCGATGCGCCCCTCTCAGTCTATCTCGGCCCTCGGGCGCGTCGGGTCGAGGGGCGTGCTAGGCGACCATGATGCCATTGGCGTCAGAACCCGGCGCCTGCCTGTTCTAGGCTGTAGATGCCCGGGATTTCGCCATCGACGGCCACATAGGCACCGATGATATGACCGTCGGCGCTGATCACCCAGAGCGTGGCCGGCGTGTGGCCATGCCTCTCCCGCAAGGGATGGGCGGTGAAGAGCACCTCGCGCCCCCTGTAGGGCCGAAGGTCGAAGCCGCTCTCAAGGCAGGCACTCTGGTAGTGATCCCAGGGGAGGCCGCCGAATGTCTGCGGCAGCGTCATGCGAAGTCCCTCGCTCAGGTGAAGTCCGTACTGGCTCGCAAGACTCGCCGCGGTTTGCTCGTAAGGGCTGGGTGAGGCGGTCGGGGAGGCGGTCGAAGCACCGCCGCAGCCCGTGAGGAGCAGGATCATGGTCACGAGCGCAAGGCCGACCGCGGGTCTCACAGCGGCACGTCCCGCCTGCTTCAACATGCCTCGCCTCCGTCGGCCGTTCGTCAGCGCCCTGTGCACACTACGTTCGCAGTCTATCTCGCCCCTCGGGCGCGGTGGGGTGAGAGGCGGGCTAGGCGCTCTCGCCCTTCCGCTCTTCAACGCTCCGCATGACTTCGCGCGCCGACGGCGTGTATCCACGTGCCCCTTGGACGGCAAGCTCCTCCAAACCGGGGATGCTCAGCAGTGGCGACAAGTCCAGATCGGCTGTGCGGGTCGTCCCCCACAGTCCCAGGTGCGTCAGGCACCTCAGCCCCGCCAGGGGTGAGTACGACTGCAGTGCCGGGCAGTTGCCGACAATGAGGTGTCGCAGCGAGGTGAGTGACGCAAGCGACTCCAGCGACTCGAGGCGCTTGCAGCTGTCCAGCTCCAGCCAGGTCAACGTCTCCGGCAGTCCCTCCACCGCCGAGAGATCGGTCAGCATCCGGGCATTGCCGATGCAAAGCTTGGTGATGGGTTGGCCCGCTAGCCCGTCGAGGCTCACCAGTCTAGGCGCGCCCTTGAGACACAGCGACTCGAGCCGCACGAGGGTGGATAGCGGCGTGAGGTCCACTGAGCCGTAGCCTGACACCGTCAGCTCGCTGAGCCGGGTCGCTTGGTCAATCGTCTGCTTCACGGCGTCCCATCCGCAGCCGAGTTCAGCGAGGCGCGGGAAGTCGCCCAAGTCCAGACGTGTCCGCGTGGCGGGGCTGAAGGTCAGCTTGGTCAGAGAACCGCCCAGTCGCCGTAGGCCGTGGACGTCTCTCAGCCAGTGGTCGAGCAGCTCGACGCGCCGAACAGAAGGCCACGAGTCCAGGAACTCGAGATCCGTTCCTTCGAAGCCGAACGCGTAGTTGAGTACCAGGGCTTGTGGTCGATGCCTGACTACCGCCGCAGTCGTCTGCTCCGTCCAGGCGCCGGTGACGACAAGCGATACGCCGCTCTCGCCTTGGAGCACGCGAAAGGTCTCGGTCTCGTCGACCTGCTTGGGCCCGAACCGCTGCAGTGCGGGGTCCTGCCACGAGCTGTCATTTGCGTTGGTGACCATCGGTATGGCCTCCACCGGAGTGTCGGGCGTGCATCGGGGAGTCTGCAGAACACATCGGCACCGACCGCCCCCAACTGCAGAAGACCCTAGCAGCAGGCCGGGCGAGTGTCATAGGCTAGTCGCCCGATGGCGTCCAGACAGGGCGCACGAGACGCACGAGGAGCACAGTGCCTGAGCGAGGTGGACGCGAGCCAACGTGGGCCATGCGGTGTACCTGCACGCTAGAGTCGCACCGGCGGCGCGTCTACTAGCTCGATGGGCTCAAAGCCAAGCCCCCTCCACTTGGCTTCGGTCACAACCCGCCGAAACCGCTGAGAGGCGATGACTTGCCGGAAGGCCGACTCGCCGCTTCCGAACCACTCGTAGCTCTTCACCACATCGGGTGCACCTGCAAACGCCTGCCGGTCGAACCTCAAGGGTCCTCGATGCATCGCGTGGTACTTGACCCTGCCGCAGTAGGGATCGCCTCCGAGCTCGGCGTCTCCCAAACGAAGACCCGGATGCCACTCCTCGTTCTGGGGCCTGCAGGTCACGGTCTGAAGTCCAGCCGGATCGAGAGCGGGCGGCAGGACGCCGAGGACCTCCATCTGCTCGACCCGGTCAACCGCACGGTCGCTTCCATGCAGGACGGCAGGGCGTAGCCGGAATCCGGTCAGATCCGAGGCACTCAGGCCTTCGCGGGCTTCATCTTGCACGAAGAACTCATCGAAGACCCAGTGCAGCTGCATGAACTGCCTGCGCGTAGCTCTCGGCTCGGCGCGAAGTCGGAAGGGCGCGTTCTGAACGCCCCCGATCGCACAAATACGACAGAAGTCCGAGAGGTCGTAGGTGGCGTCATGGTAATCGTCCTCAGGCTGTGGGTAGCCGAAGTGTCCCAAGGCCTCGATCTGAAGCCATTCTGCGGCGTCGAGCTCGGCCGTTGTGAAGAGGTTGGTGACGAAGTGTGGTCCTAGATCGTACTCGGCGACAAGGCGCTCCACTTCGGGCCAGTGATGCTGGTCCTCCGTCACGTTCAGGACGCTGATGGCGGAGCCGAGCACGTTGTCGGGATCGCCGCGTTCGAAGTTGAGACCGAGCCAGTCGATCTCGAGCCAGAAGGGGTGATCGTGACGTTCGGTGATTCGGTGGTTGATCTTCACGACTGTCCACTCCACCAATGGTCTGTTCGGCGGTCTGCGGGCCCTCTTCCTCTGAAGAGAACCCTAGCATGAGCCTCGTGAACGTCATGCGGGAGCGTCCCATCCGCTCCCAACCCGCTCCAGCCTCGCCCATCCAGCCGCACGCATGTGGGTTGCAGAATGCTTTCGGCGGGGCTTCCGAGAGGTGCGAGCACGGTGCGTTCTCCAGTGCCGCGACGTGCCAGCGAGTACCGCCCAGCACCATTCCGTGACGTCATGTTCGGTTGCAAGAGGGTTGCAGGCGGGTTGCAGAGAGGGGTCGGCGGAATCCTCGGGAACAGACAAAACCCCTGCATTTACGCCTGAAATGGGGTGGTAGCGCATACGGGATTTGAACCCGTGTTACCGCCGTGAGAGGGCGGCGTCCTTGGCCCCTAGACGAATGCGCCACGAAACGTGGAGCCGCGCGTGCTATTGCTGCTCGAGCCAGCACCGGCAGCGGCGAACTAGGGTAGCACAAGCGGCTGCGACGGCAAACCCCCTGTGGGCTGGTATGCTTCGCCCTGCCGGCCACCCGCCACACGGAGGGCATTCATGCGTCGCAGTGTCGCCCGGCACGATCACAGGAGCGAGGCCGCCGCGACTCGGCGTTTGCGCTGTGTGGGCGGGGAGGTGGAGAGCTTGGCCTACGCCCGGACGGCGGATCTCGCGTGGGGTCTCGCCGCACGGGTTGCTCGAGTACACTGCCTTGCCCTACTCGTGTTCGCCTGCGGTCTTCTGGCCGTGGCAGGTTCGGGCGCCGCCGCCGCAGAGGCGCTCGCCGAGGCCGCCGAATCCCCGGGCGACGCGACACAGATCGCCGAGGCGGACCCTCGGGTCGCCGCCGTGCTCGCCGGCACCGACTACACGTCCGACAGCACCACTTGGGGAGACGGCGCGGGGAACCTCATCGGGGCGACGGTCGTCTACTCCTGGAGCAAGGCGGGCGCGCGCGACGTGGCCGCCAGCTGGCCGCTGGTGCTCACTGATAGCGATGGGCTGCCCGTGCCGCCCTATGACGCCGTGGAGCATCGCCTGCGCATCGAGAACCTCACGAGCCTCCGCGTGGACGTGCTTGCCGCCGACGGGCGAGTGCTGCAGATCTACCCTCTCGCCGGACAGACCCGCTACCAACTGCGCGAGGAGACCTGGCCGCCGTTCTCGTGGGTGCCGTGGTTCGCGGAGCAGCCATGGGTGCTCGCGCCGGTGTTCATCGCGGCAGCGGTGATCATCACCGCCCTGGCCTGGCGCCGCTCACGGGCCTGGAACCGCCGGCTGCCCTCGATGACCCGACACGATCGGGCGTTCATCGGGCGCCTCAGCGTCATCCTCTTCCTGGTCGCGGGCCTCGCCTGGCAGATCTACGAGGCGGTCTACGCGGCCCGATCGCCTTCCGTCGACCTCGGGGGTCTGGACGCCGGCGACCTCGCCGCGCTCCCTGTGCTCCTCTTCCCTCCGGCCCTGTTCTTCTCCGCCCTGGCGCTCGAGTTCAGTCACGGAGCGCATCGCGCGGCCTGGGGACTGGTGGCGGTGCTCGCCGGCGCAGGGTGCGTCTACAACCTCGCGACCGCGACGCTCGGTACGGCGGGCAACCTGAACCTGAGCTACTACATCCTCCTCGGTGTGCTCGCACTGCTCACCGCGCCGCGCGCTTTCGCGGCGGGGCGCACTGGCTGGAGCCGCCACGGGATGCCGCGCTACGCGTGAAAGCGGCGGGCTGTCCAGTGGGCTACCGCTCGATGAGCTCGACCTGGTTGCCGTCCGGATCGGCGACGAAGGCGATGCGCGGGCCCGTGTCCTCCAGCATGTAGGGCTCGCGCAACACCGTGCCGCCGGCCGTTGTCAGCGCAGGCAAAAGGTCATCGATCCTGTCGACTTCGAAGGCGAAGTGGCCGAAGCGCTCGCCGCCCTCGTAGGCCTCGTCTCTTCCCCAGTTGTACACGAGCTCGATGGCGAAGTTGCCTTCCGGGGGCTCGACGAAGACGAGGGTCGCCTTGCCCTTCGTCAGCTGCCTGGTCCGGCTCCTGCTCAGGCCGAGCGCCTCGTAGAAGGCGAGTGCCCGCTCCAGATCCTTGGTACGCGTGGCGACGTGCACGAACTTCATGGGACCTCCGCTATACTGGCGCCATGGCGATCACGGCGTTCGGCGACAAGGTACCCGTTTTCGGACGCGATGCCTTCGTGCACCCCGACGCGACGGTCATCGGCGAGGTGGAGCTCGAGGATGGCGTCAGCATCTGGCCCGGCGCCGTGCTGCGCGGCGATCTGGAGCGCATCACCCTGGGCGCCCGCACGAGCCTCCAGGACAACAGCGTCGCACACACCGATATCGGCTTCCCTCTCACCATCGGACCGGGCTGTGTGATCGGGCACGGCGTCATCGCGCACGGCGCGACGGTCGGCGCACGCTGCCTCATCGGGATGGGCAGTACTCTGCTCAATGGGTGCGAGGTCGGCGACGATTGCATCATCGGCGCCAATTCGTTGATCACGGAGGGCAAGAGGTTCCCGGCGCGCAGCCTCATCGTCGGTTCGCCGGCGAAGCTGCTGCGCGAGGTCTCAGACAAGGACCTCGAGGTGCGTGCCCAGCTGTGCGATCTCTACGTGCGGCGCTCACAGCAGTACGCGGCGCTGGGGCTGGCCGCCGACCTCGCGGCGTTCCGCCGCTAGCCTTCGGCGGCCGCCCGCCCGCGCAAGAGCGCCATGAGCGAGACCAGCGATACCTTCTTCGCGCGCGACCGCCGATCGTGGCGCGACTGGCTCGACGCGAATCACGCCACCCGCGCTTCCGTCTGGCTCGTGCTGCTCAAGAAGCACGTCGATGAGCCCTGCGTGGCCTATCAAGAGGCCGTCGAGGAGGCGCTCTGCTTCGGATGGATCGACGGGCGGCTGCGGCGCATCGACGACCGCAGCCACATGATCCGCTTCTCGCCACGCAAGGAGGGCAGCTCCTGGGCCGAGTCCAACAAGGCGCGTGTCGAGAGGATGATCTCCGCGGGCCTGATGACAGAGGCCGGGATGGCCGTGGTGAGCGCCGCCCAGAAGAGCGGCGCCTGGGATGCGGAGCCCGCGAAGCATCTGGACGAGACGCCGGCCGATCTGGAGGCGGCGCTGGCGGTCGCGCCGGCGGCGGCCGAGCGCTGGCAGACGTGGGCGCCGAGCCATCGCCGGCAGTACGTCGACTGGATCGTCACAGCGAAGCGTCCACAGACGCGGGCTCGCCGAGTCGCTCAGGTCGTGCGGCGGGCGGCCGCGGGCCTCAAGCCGGGCGCGCCTGACTGACCCTCGGCGATGCCATCCGTCAGGCATGCTGGTAGCATGTTCATGACTGTGTCGGAGGGGCCGCCGGCCCGGAAGGAGGGCCAATGACTGACGAAGCGCGGCAGGACGACGAGGCGCGGCAGCCGACTGCCGAGGAGCTCGAGGCGAAGGCGTACAAGCCCATGGACGACGCCGCCGAGCTCCACCCGTTCTACCGGGGCAAGATCGAGACCACGCTCAAGTGCTGCATCCGGGACTTCGACGACTTCGGCATCTGGTACACGCCTGGCGTCAGCAAGCCGTGTCTCGACATCAAGGACGACCCCGAGAAGGTCTACGAGCTCACCAACAAGTGGAACACCGTGGCCGTGATCAGCGACGGCACGCGCGTCCTCGGCATGGGCGACATCGGCCCCAAAGCGGGCCTGCCGGTGATGGAGGGCAAGAGCCTCCTCTACAAGTATCTCGGTGGCGTGGACGGCTACCCTCTGATGGTCGACACGCGCGACCCGGACAAGCTCATCGAGTTCGTCAAGCTCGTCCAGCCCGGACTCGGCGGCGTGAATCTCGAGGACATCGCCCAGCCCAAGTGCTTCCGTATCCTCGACACTCTGCGCGAGGAGTGCGAGATCCCGGTGTGGCACGACGATCAGCAGGGCACGGCTTGTGTGACCCTCGCAGGGCTCATCAACGCGCTCAAGGTGGTCGGCCGCCGGATCGGTGACGTGCGGATCGCTTTCATCGGCGCCGGCGCGGCCAACGTGGCCATCAGCCGGCTCATCTTCGCTCATGGCGCCGACCCGGCGAAGTGCATGATCGTCGACAGCAAGGGCATCCTGCACCGACATCGCACCGACATCGCGGGACTACGGGGCGAGTGGGCCGACAAGTGGAAGTACTGCCAGATCACGAACGCCGAGTGCAGAAGAGGCGGCATCGCCGAAGCCCTGAAGGGCGCCGACGTCTGTATTGCGCTCAGCAAGCAGGGCCCGGACACGATCCGCAAGGAGTGGATCCGGGAGATGGCGCCCGACCCCATCGTCTTCGTTTGCGCCAATCCGATCCCCGAGATGTGGCCGTGGGACGCGAAGGAGGCCGGCGCCGCCGTGGTAGCCACCGGCCGCTCGGACTTCCCCAACCAGGTCAACAACTCGGTCGGCTTTCCGGGGATCTTCCGCGGAACGCTCGACGTGCGCGCCAAGACGATCACCGACGAGATGTGCATCGCGGCGGCGCTGGAGCTGGCCAAGGTCGCAGAGGACAAGGGACTCAGCGCCGACTACATCATGCCGACGATGGACGACTGGGAGGTCTTCCCGCGCGAGGCCGCGGCCGTGGCCATGAAGGCGATCGAGCAGGGCATCGCCTTGCGGACCGACCTGACCTTCGATCAGGAGGTCGCGGAGGCGACCGCGATCATCGCCCGCGCCAGGGGCATGGTGCAGGACGCGATGGCCTTCGGCTACATCGAGATGCCGGGGGAGGGCGTCGCGCCGCTGCCGACCAAGCAGGCGATGAAGGCCGCGGGGCGCGGCGCCGGCGACTACGCCGGCGAGCTTGCCGACAGGGCAGTCGACGCAGTGGGGCCGGCCGCGCAGAAGGCCGCCGACGCGGCTCAGTCGGCGGTCGACAAGGTGACCCACGCCATCAAGCGTATGGGCGAGCGCAACAAGGACTGACCGGCGGGGGCTGGGTGGCTCTTCGGCCCCTGGCGCCCCGACGGGCGCGTGACTCTGGGCCGGAGGGAGGCTGAAGCGCTCTGATGCGTGACCTCGATGTTGGTGAGATCACGGAGGCGGTGGCGGCGATGTGCGTCGCGGCCAGCTGCGACCTGCCCGAGGACGTGCGGGCCGCGCTGCGCGCGGCGCGAGACGCGGAGGAGAGCGAGGTCGGCCGGGAGGTCCTGGACCAGCTGCTCGAGAACGCCGACATCGCGGCAGCGCAACGCCTGCCGATCTGCCAGGACACCGGCTTCGCCGTGGTGTTCGCGGAGGTGGGCCAGGACGTGCATCTCGTCAACGGTGGTTTCGAGGAGGCCGTGAGTCGAGGCGTGGCCCGCGGATACCGCGACGGCCTCTTGCGGAAGTCGATCGTGGCGGAGCCGGCGCATGAGCGCCGCAACACCGGCGACAACACACCCGTGATCCTGCACACGAGCATCGTGCCGGGGATCGCCGTGCGCCTTACGTTGCTCGCCAAGGGCGGCGGCGCCGAGAACATGAGCAGCCTCAACATGCTCAAGCCGTCGCAGGGATGGGATGGCGTTGCTCAGGCCGTGGTCGATACGGTCGGCCGGGCCGGCTCCAATCCCTGTCCCCCGACGATCGTCGGGGTCGGCATCGGCGGCACCACCGAGATGGTCACCCTGCTCGCCAAGAAGGCGTTGCTGCGTGAGCTCGGCTCACGCCACCCCGACGAGCGCCTCGCGGCGCTCGAGGACGAGCTGCTGGCGGCGGTCAATCGCCTCGGCATCGGCCCCCAGGGCTTGGGCGGCAGCACCACGGCGCTGGCGGTCTTCATCGAGGAGATGCCGTGCCACCTCGCGAGCATGCCCGTGGCGGTCAACATGCAGTGCCACGCCCAGCGGCATACGGCGGTCGTCCTGTGAGCGGGCGAGTGGCGTGGCCGTGAGGACAATCGGGACACCCCTCACCGACGACGTCGTCAGGGGCCTCAGAGCCGGCGACCATGTGCGCATCACCGGCGTGCTCTACCAGGCGCGAGACGCCGCTCACAAGAGGCTTGCCGCGCTCATCGAGAGCGGTGAGCCGCTGCCCTTCGACCTGCGCGGCGCGATCGTCTACTACATGGGCCCGAGTCCGGCCCCGCCCGGCTGTGTGATCGGCTCGGCCGGGCCGACGACGAGCGGTCGAATGGATGCCTACTCACCGCAGCTCCTGGGGATGGGTCTCAAGGGCATGGTCGGCAAGGGCGCGCGCAGTCGGGCGGTCCGGGACGCGATCCGCGAAAGCACAGCTGTGTACCTGGCGGCGACCGGCGGCGCCGGCGCCCTTCTGTCGACGCACGTCGTCAGGCACGAGGTGATCGCCTTTCCTGAGCTCGGTGCCGAGGCTGTGGCCCGCCTTGAGGTAGAGGGCTTCCCGGCGGTCGTCATCAACGACTGCTACGGTGGCGACCTCTACGAGCATGGGCGTGTGGAGTACGAACGCGGCGGGTGAACCTGTCGTGTCAGTGGTGACGAAAGGGACGGTGTGATCGATCTCCTGTTTGCCGTGGGGCGGATGGCGGGGCTGGGCACCGCCGCCGGCGTGCGGCCGTCGCAGACCATCGCCCTCCTGGGCATGATGCACCATCTGAACGCAGGCGTGACGCTGAACCCGACGTTCTCGTTTCTCGGCTACTGGGTGGTGATCATCGTCTTCGTCGTGCTGGCGATGGTCGAGTCGGCCGTCGACAAGATCCCCCGATTCGATCGCGTCCAGGGTCGCCTCACCATGCCATACCGTGTGGTGATGGGCGGGTTGGCCGGCGCGGCGACCATCCCCTATGGCTGGCAGGGCATCGTGGTCGGCGCGGTCGTGGCCGCGTTCGTGGCCTGGTTCGCGCTGCATACGAAGCAGCTCTCGCGGCCGAAGACGCTCCCCAGCGATGCCGTCCTGGTCCTGATGAGCCTATGGGAAGACGTCGCCGCGTTCTTCACTGCCCTGGTGACGCTCGTCTTCTCGCCCTTCGGCTATCTCGCTGTGGGATTCACGGCCATCGTCTACTTCCGCACGCGGTTCGTCCGCCGGGCCAAGTACCGTAGGATGCAGCGCAGGGGCGGCGTGCGCGAGGGGCCGGTCGCGGATGGAACGCTGGGCGAAGGGTGAGCAGAATGGCCGGAGACCACGTGGCGCGGCGGGGTCGCATGGTGGAGGAGCAGGTCGCCGCTCGCGGCATCGAGGACGGCGACGTGCTCGATGCCATGCGCTCGGTGCCGCGCCATCTCTTCGTGCCGGAAGGGCTCCAAGAGAAGGCGTACTTGGATTCGCCTCTCTCCATCGGGTTCGCCCAGACGATCTCTCAGCCGTACATGGTCGCGCTGATGACGGAGCTTCTGGGCGTCAACGTGCGCAGCCGCGTGCTCGAGATCGGCTCGGGCAGCGGCTACCAGACAGCGGTCTTGGCCGAATTGGCGGGCGAGGTCTTCGCGATGGAGCGGCTCGCCCCGCTGGCGGAGCGCTCTCGCGCGGTGCTCACCCGTCTCGCCTACGACAACATCCGTGTGGCCATCGGCGACGGCGTGCGCGGCTGGCCGGAGGAGGCACCGTTCGACCGTATCCTCGTCGCGGCCGCGGTCGAGAAGGCGCCGCCTGCACTCCTGGAGCAGTTGGTCGACGGCGGCCGCCTCGTGATCCCGATCGGCCGCCTGCATCTCGAGCAGGTGCTCACAGTCTACGAGCGCAGCGGAGACAGGATCATTCGGCACTCCAGCGTCGCCTGCCGCTTCGTGCCGCTCCTCAGCGAGGTGGCGGCTCGTGGCGAGTCCGGCGGACCGACGACACACGAGGAAGGGTCGTTCGCAGAGGCCAAGTGGAGCCACGTCGAGGAGGATGTGACCATGAAGACCGTGCAAGCTCGCGCTTACGGCCGCGTGCAGCATGTGTACTATCGAGCGACGGCGCGTGTCGAGGGCGAGCGGCTCGGCCTGCGCGGCTGGGTGAAGAACATGGACGACGGGTCCGTGGCCCTGCATCTGCAGGGCGACCCGGCGGCGGTAGATGCCATGCTCGAGTGGTGCAGCGTGGGTCCGCCGCCGGCCCGGGTCACGCGGGTCGATGTCAGCGACGCCGAGCCGGACGATGCGCTCGGTGGGTTCGAGGTGAGATAGTGGCAGTCACTCTGGAGGACGTGCGCAACGACTCCGAGGTGCAGGTCTTCATCGCGAAGGCCAACGACAACCTCGCCGTACTCGGGTACACCGAACACGGCCCTCGCCATGCGGCTCTGGTCGCCGCTACCGCCGCAAACGTGTTGCTGAGGCTCGGCCACGGGAGCCGCGACGCCGAGCTTGCCGCCATCGCCGGCTACCTGCACGATATCGGCAACGGCATCAACCGCGTCGACCACGGCATCGCCGCCGCGCTCAGCGCGCGGCACATCCTCGAACGACTGGGCATGTCGCCGGAGGAGTACGTCGAAGTCATGTGCGCCATCGGCAATCACGAGGAGGACTACGGGCAAGCGGTCAGCGTCATGACGGCTGCCGTCATCCTCGGGGACAAGTCAGACGTCCACCGCACGCGCGTGCGGCACCTGGACCCCGATACCGACGACACGCACGACCGCGTCAACATGGCGACCACCCGCTCGTTCCTGAACGTCGATGGGGAGGCGAAGACCATCACGCTGGAGCTCGAGATCGATACGACGATCATCCAGTTGATGTACTACTTCGAGATCTTCCTCAAGCGCATGATCATGTGCCGCCGGGCGGCCGAGTTTCTCGGCTGCTCGTTTGGATTGGTGATGAATGGGACACGGCTGCTCTGACGGCGGCGCCTGGCGCTGCCGCCCGCGGCTGTCTGCGGCGGAGACGACAACTCGACCAAACGGAGGTGCGACGGTGAGCAGAGCGGAGAGAAGAGCGGAGAAGAGCAGACGGCGCGGTGGCTTCCTGCTCGGAGCCATCGCCGGCGTCCTTGTCGGCGTTCTCGTGGCGCCCAAGAGCGGCAAGGAGACGCGGGCGGAGCTGCTCGGCTCCGGCGACGACTTCGGCGGCCAGGTGGACCGTATCAAGGGGGCGCTCGAGGCGGGCAAGGAGCAGGCCGCCGGCCAGTCGGAGGCCCTGAGGCGCAAGATCGAAGGGACGCGCGAGCGTTTGCGTCGCGAGATGGAGGCAGGCGAGGGTCAATCGGAGAGCGACGCCGACGAGACGACCAGCGATTCGGACGAGCCGATCTGAGCGGATCGAAGAGGATCCGGCTGGGGGCTGGGGCGCTCGGCGCGACCGCGGCTCTGGGCTTGGCGTACCTTCTGTACGAGGCGCAGTGGGTCCGCCGCGTGAATCGGCGCTTGCCGGCGCCGGCGGGGGCGGGGGACCTCGACGGTCTCGTCGTCGTGCACCTGTCAGACCTGCATGCCGGCTTCGCGCCCAGCCTCAATCTGCGCGCCACGCGCAAGGCAGTCGATCTGACGCTGGCGGCCCGTCCGGATCTCGTCGTCATCACGGGCGACGTCGCCGGCGGCCCGTTTGGCGAGGCCAGGTTGCGCAGGCAGCTGCGCCGTCTGCATGCGCCTCTCGGCGTGTTCGCCGTGCTGGGCAACCACGATCACGGCGACAGCAAGGCGCCCTTCGTGGGCGCGAGCGACCCGAGGATCGTCACGGAGTCCGGCGTGCGGCTCCTGGTCAACGAGGCGGTGAGCGTCGCCCGCGGAGACTCGTGGGTCCAGATCGGCGGGGTCGACGACAGCACCGGCGGCAACGACGATCTGCCGGCCGTGCTGGCGCTGCTCGACCGTCGCCCGAACGTGCTGCGCCTGCTCCTCACCCACCATGCGGAGGTCGCTCTGCAGGCCGAGCCCGGCGATTTCCACCTGGCGCTCGCCGGCGACACGCACGGCGGGCAGATCTGCATGCCGCTCCCGCGGGGGAGCGTGCCGCTCAGCGACCCCGGAGCCCAGTTCGTTGACGGCTTCCACGACGTGGACGGCCGGCCGCTGTATGTCACGAGGGGAGTGGGGACTAGCCTCCTCCCCTTCCGCGCCTTCTGCCGGCCGGAGATCGTTGTGTTCCGCGTGGAAGCCGCCGGGTGACGCTCTATCAGCGCCGGCCCGCGAACAGCTTGGCCAGCGGTGGAGTGACGGCGTCCAGCGCCGCGGCCGGGCAGATCTCTGTGCAGGCGTAGCAGCGCACGCAGCGGGCGTCGTCGAAGACCGGCTTGGGCGCCAGCTCGATGGCCTGCGCTCCGCAGATCGCTGCGCAGTCGCCGCACTGGGTGCACGCATCCGCGTCCACGAGGCGCGGACGGGCTGTGACCAGACCGCGCGCGGCGCGGCGCAGCGCCGGGGGGAAGAGCTCCTGAAGGTCGCGCCCGGCCGGCCGGAAGCCGGCCTCGGGCCGGATGGGGTCGCCGGCCAGGCGATAGGGGTGATCGAGGGCGACCAAGCCGCGGCGCTCGGCGGCCGCCAGAGTGTGGATCGAGCGCCTGGAGTGGTTCGTCCGATCGGCGAGCGCCGCGTCCAGAGCGGTGCAGTCGGACGCGGCGAACAGGGAGTCGAGCCGGCGCGGTGTGCCGCTGCCGGGGCCTTGACCCTCCATGGCGATGATGCCGTCGATCACCGTGAAGCGTGGTCGCACGGCAAGATGGAGGTCGAGGAGCATGTCGGCGAAGTTCTCGCGGCGGTGGGCGCGCACGTGGAGTTGGGCCTTCGCCAGGCCGGGGATACAGCCGTATGTGAGCTTGACTCCGCCGGTGAGGCGCACGAGCTGATGGGTCTTGAGGATGCCGACCTGGATCACGGCGTCTGCCTCCGAGAATGCGCGGCCCATCGGGAAGCTGCGAAACAGCCGTCCCTCCGGCGCCGTCAGGACGGTGCGATCCCCCTCGACGTCGACGATGGGCACGCCCTCGTCGAGGCACACTTCGCTCATTCCGCTGAGCTCGAAGGCGCGGGCCACCTTGGCCGGCCCGTTCAGCCCACCTGGGCTGTCGGCGACGAACGGCAGGGCGCCGTGTGCTTTGAGCGCGCGCAGGACACAGCGCAGCGTCTCTGGGTGCGTGCAGACCGCGGTCTCGGGTGTGGCCGCGCGCAGAAGGTTGACCTTGACGGCGATGCGCTCCCCGGTGGAGACGATCGCCGTCCAGCCACCGAACGGCTCGACGAGGCGGTCTAGCTCGGCTGACAAGCCGGGACCGTGCGTGGCCTTGACATGGCTGACGAGCGCGGGAGCGCCGGTCCGAGCTTGCTGAGCGGAGGTCAAACTGAGAGCTTCTCGGCGACGACCACGTTGTGGTAGCGGCCCACGTCGCCGGGCAGGTAGACGCCCCGTTCGCGCAGTCCCAGGGATTCGAGCGTGGCGCGCAGCTCGTCCAGCGCGAGCACATGATCGTTGGGCGGGCCCACCGGCCGCTCCATGCGGGCGAACTCTGCGGCGAGCATGAGGCCGCCGGGAGCAATCAGGCGGACGACCTCGGCCATCGCCGCAGGGTCGTCGTTGATGTGGTGCAGCACGTTGATCATGAAGAGGCGATCGGCGGCTCCGTCCGGCAGCGGCACGTGGGCTTCGCTGGTGACGACGAGCCGCACACGCCCGGCAGTCGGGTGCGCCGCCAGCTTGTCGCGCAGCCGGGCGAGCAGGACCCCCTGCTCGTCGATGGCGATGAGTTCGCCGTCGGGCAGCGCCTCGGCGACGGGAATCGAATACATGCCGGTGCCGGCGCCGAAGTCGACGACGGTCTCGGCGCCGGTGAGTTCGAGTAGCTCGACGAGCCGGGCCGGCGGCATCTCCACGAGGCGGTCCGGGTTCTCGAGCTTCTCGGCGTTCTTCGGATCGAACTTCTCAGCCATACCGGACAGTCTACCGCACGCAGCGCGAGTACTTCAGGAAGGCGTCCAGCGCCTTCTCGACGGCTTCCTGGGTGGCCATCTGGCCGGAGGTGTCGTCGACCAGGCACTCGCGCATCTTCAGCGAGATGAGGAGCACGCCGACACGGTCGAGGGCGGCCTTGGTGGCCGCCAGCTGCGTGAAGATCTCTTCGCACGCGCGGCCTTCCTCGACCATGCGCTGCAGGCCCCGGGATTGGCCCTCCACGCGCCGCAGCCGATTGATGAGCCGTGCGGCGTCTTCTGGTTCGAGATGCTCCATCGCGCGATTATACCCCCCGGGGGATGCGCGACCAAGAGCAAGGCGTCGCGTGCATGGTTCAGCGCGCCACGGCCTCCCCGGCGGCTCTGGTGAGGAGGTCGGTCAGCATCTGGTAGGGGAAGGTCATGCCCCCCGGACCTTGACCGAGACACACCCCGGGCTTGATCGAGCCGTGAAAGTCTGAGCCTCCCGTCGCGAGGAGGTCGTGCCGGGAGGCGAGAAGGAGGCAGGTCGCGACGGTCTCCTCACCGTGCGAAGGGTGGTAGCACTCCAGGCCCGCGATGCCGGCCTCCGCCGCCACCCGGACGAGCCTCTCGAGGCCGGCCTCGTCGAGATAGCTGAGACCGGGATGGGCCACGATCGCCAGTCCGCCCGAGTCGCGCAGAGCATCCACGGCGGCGCGTAGCGAAAGGCGACGTCTGTCGACCCACGCGGGCGCCCCGCGCCGCAAGTAGAGGCGGAAAGCCTCGGAGACCGAGTCCACATACCCCCGTCGCATCATCGCGAGTGCGATGTGCGGGCGGCCCATGGCTCCCTCGCCGGCGGCTTCGGCGAGGTCTGCGGGGTCGAGCGGCAGTCCGAGTTCGGCCAGGCGCTCGAGCATGCGCTCGTTGCGCTCGTCGCGATAGAGGCGCAGCTCCGTCAGCTGCTCCCTGAGCTGGGTCTCGGCGAAGCGGCCGGGGAAGTAGCCCAGCATGTCCATCGTGATGTTCTCGTGCTCGAAATTGATCTCGACTCCGGGCAGGATCTCGATGCCGAGGCGCTCGCCTGCGGCCAGCGCCTCCGGCACCCCGTCGATCGTGTCGTGGTCGGTGACGGCGACAGCCTCGAGGCCTCGCGCCGCGGCGGCTGCGACGAGCTCCGTCGGCGTGAGGGTGCCGTCCGAGAACGTGGTGTGCGTGTGGAGGTCGATCATCCGCTCACACTACCCGAGTCGGTGCGGGGGGACACTCCCAGTAGCGCGGCGCTTCTTGTCGCCGCCAGGGGCGGGCGGTAGGGTTCAGGGCATGAGACTCCCCTACGACGACGTCCACCTCATCGCCGACCCGCTCTACGGCTACCTGCGCATCACGCTCTCGCGGGCCGGCGAGATCGCCGAGGCGGACGTAATCGACTGTCCCTGGGTCCAGCGGCTCCGCCGCATCCATCAGCTGCAGAGCTCGTGGTGGGTGTTCCCGGCCGCCGAGCACAGCCGCTTCTCGCACAGCATCGGGACCATGCATCTGGCGGGGCAGCTCGCGCGCCAGGTGTACCCGACGCTGGCCGAGGTCGAGCCGGGGACACCGTCGCTTCCCCTTGTCGAGGAGACCCTGCGCCTCGCGGGCCTGCTGCACGACCTCGGCCACGGACCCTTCAGCCACTTCTGCGACGAGGAGTACTTCCAGCCCGTCTTTGGACTCGACCACGAGCGCATCTCGCAGTACCTCATCGTCAATGAGCTGGGCGGCCTGTTGCGCGAGCTTGGCCGGAGTCCTTCCGGTGCGTTCGCGCCGGGCGAGGCCATCGACCCATGGCACGTGGCCTTCCTCGTGCGCGCCGAGGAAGACGGCGTCCGGGCCGACGGCGTGCGGGGCGACCCGCCGGCAGGCGACGCCGCGGGCGAGACCGTCCCACGCTGGGTCCGGCTGCTGCATCGGGCGCTCTCCGGAGCCGTGACGGTCGACAACATGGACTACGTGCGCCGCGACGCCTACATGTGCGGGGTCTCTGTCGGTTCGGTCGACGTCAATCGCCTCATCTACTACACGTTCTGCACCGACGAGGGCCTCACGTTCCACAAGAGGGCCCTCGGCACGCTTCGTGCCTTCCTGAACGCGCGCTTCTACATGTACGAGAACGTCTACTTCCACCGTGTCGGCCACGCTATCGACCTGCACTTGCGGGAGATCTTCCGGTCGACGATGGCGCTCATCCTGCCGCAGAGCCCTCTCGACGATCCCGCGGCCTACCAGCGTCTCAGCGAGTGGTCTCTCTTCAGCACCGTGGAGGAGTGGCTCGGGGAGCCCCTGGCCAGCGAGAAACGCGAACTGGGTGAGCAGTGGCAGTCCATCATCCACCGCCACGTGAAGTACAGCATGGTGTACGAGCATCACGTGGAGCGACAGCAGCCGCTGCCGGCCACTCGAGACCTCACGAAGGAGGACTTCCGCGCCGCGATCATTCAGGGGCTACCCGCCGAGCTCAAGAACATCGAGTTCGTCGTCGACATCGCCTCGCAGGACCCGCGGCCGTTGAACCCTCTGATGGGACCCAAGCGCATCGCCGTCTACGACCCTGTGAGTCGCGCGATCGAGGAGAGGCTCCTGAGCGGGATCCTCGAGTTCGTGCCGGCGAAGGCGCACCTGTATCGGGTCTTCGCCGTCGGCCGCGAACACGAGCAGGAGCTCCATCTCGCGGCTCGCGCGGCGCTGGAGCAGGCCGTGCCGCAGAGCCTGCTGAACCTCTAGGTCGTCCCGCAGCGGCCTAGGAAGAGCTCGGGCGGGTCATGTCCTCGTGCCGCGCCCATTCGTCGAACTGCTCGGCCGTTACGCCCTCGGGGCCGAGCGCCGCCTCTCTGAGCGACAGACCTTCGCGGTGAGCCCGCAAGGCGATCGCCGCCGCGCGCTCGTAGCCGATGTGTGGGGTGAGCGCGGTGACGAGCATGAGCGAGTCGTCGAGGTGCCGGCGTATCACCGGCAGGTTCGGCTCGAGGCCGCTCGCGCAGAAGCGGTCGAACGAAGCGATCGCGTCGCTGAGCAGCGCCACCGATTCGAGCAGATCGTGGAGCATGACCGGCTTGTAGACATTGAGCTGGAAGGCGCCCTGCGATCCGGCGAAGGCGACGCTCGCGTCGTTGCCGAAGACTTGGACGGCCACCTGGGTCAGGGCCTCGGTCTGCGTTGGGTTGACCTTGCCGGGCATGATCGACGATCCCGGCTCGTTGGCGGGAATGAGCAGCTCGCCGATGCCGCCGCGCGGCCCGGAAGCGTACCAGCGCACGTCGTTGGCGATCTTCATGAGAGAGCCTCCCAGAGTCCGGAGGGCGGCGCTCGCGTTGACGATGGCGTCGTGCGCGGAGAGGGCGGCGAAGAAGTCGGGAGCGGCGCGGAACGGCTTGCCCGTGAGCTCCTCGATCGATCGCGTCGTCAGTTCCGCGAAGCGCGGATGCGTGTTGAGACCGGTGCCGACGGCGGTCCCCCCGAGCGCCACCTCGTGCAGGGCCGGCAGCGTGTCCCGGATGGCGGCGAGCGCCTGATCGAGCTGCGCGACCCATCCGCCCATCACCTGACCGAGCGTCACGGGCGTCGCGTCCTGCAGGTGGGTGCGCCCCAGCATCACGACGGCTTGGAAGGCATCCGCCTTGGCGGCGAGCGTGTCGCGGAGTCCCATGACGGCGGGCATGAGTGAGTTCTCCAGCTGTTCGACCGCGGCGATGTGCATGACCGTGGGGAAGGCGTCGTTGCTCGACTGCCCGAGGTTGACGGAGTCGTTCGGGTGGATGGGGCTGTTCGCTCCGCGCCCCGAACCAGCCAGCTCGTTCGCGCGGTTGGCGATCACCTCGTTGGCGTTCATGTTGGTCTGCGTACCCGAGCCTGTCTGGAACGCCGAGATGGGGAACTCGGCGTCGAGAGCGCCGTCTGCGACCTCCCGGGCGGCCTGGACGATGAGCTCGGCGTCGTCGTGCGGGAGCCGGCCGAGCTCCTCGTTGGCCCGCGCCGCGGCCAGTTTGACGATGCCGAGCGCGCGGATGACCGGCCGCCCCCAGCGGAACCGGGCGGCGCCGATGGGGAAGTGCTCGATGGCGCGCTGCGTCTGGGCGCCCCAGTAGCGCTCGGCCGGGACCTGGACCGACCCCAGGCTGTCGCGCTCGATGCGCCACCCGTCGTTCATGGGCGCTACCCTACCCCATCAAGCCCGGCAGGATGCCGTCTGGAGTCCGGCGGCGGCAATCAGGTACGGTGTGCGAGCGATGGATGGCGACCGACTTCCCAAACGGCTCGAGCGCGAAGAGCAGACCATCGCCGTGATGATCTCCATGTACTGCCGCCACCATCACGGCGGGGCCGAGCGAGGCCCGGATGGGCTGTGCCCCACGTGCGCCGGGCTGATCGCCTACGCACGCCGGCGCCTCGAGCAGTGCCCCTACGGCTCCGAGAAGCCGACCTGCACGCAGTGTCCGACGCACTGCTACCGGCCGGCCATGCGCGAGTCGGTGCGGCAGGTGATGCGCTACAGCGGCCCGCGCATGTTGAAGACACATCCGGTCCGGGCCGTGCGCCACATGATCGACGGTCGGCGAAGCGCGCGGGGGAAGGACTAGCGCGCCGGCCGGCGCGGCTGGGCCGGCGCTCAGAGCGCTTCCGAAAGGAGCCGGGCCGCCTGGTTGCGGAAGTGCCGCAGGCGGCCGACGTCGCGCACGTCGTCGAGGGTCACCTCGCGGCAGTGCTCCAGGTCCGCGTAGAACGAGGCTTGGACCTGCCGGGCGAACGGCTCGTCGAACACCCAGACCATCAGCTCCTTGTGGAGCTTGAGGCTGCGGTTGTCCATGTTCATGGTGCCCACCGCCGCAAGGGATCCGTCGACGACGATCGTCTTGGGGTGGAAGAATCCGTCCATGTAGAGATGGACGTGGCCGCCGGCCTCGATGAGCCTGCGGAAGTAGGTCTGCGCGGCCCAGAAGGGGATCCGCTTGTCGGCGATGCCCGTCATCATCAGCCGCACCTCGATCCCCGAGAGCGCCGAGTTGATGAGCTGGTCGTAGATGCTGTAGTCGGGCACGAAGTAGGGCGACTGGATGTGAACGGTCTGCTCGGCTTGCCCGATGGCCACGAGGTGGGCGCGCCGCGCGGTGTCCCAGGCGTCCTCCGCTCCCTGGGCGGCGACCTCGACAAGGACACCCTCGCTGATGCTGAAGGCGTCGGGCGCCGGCATGAAGCGCTCCTCGAAGAGGCTCTCGGGGGTCCAGGTGTACTCGAACCAGCGCGACGCAAAGAGCTTCTGCAAGTCGGCGACGGCTTGTCCGGTCATGCGCAGATGGGTATCGCGCCACGCCGGGAAACGCCTGCCGCCGTCGATGTACTCCTGGCCCATGTTCATGCCGCCCGTGTAGCCGATCTCAGCATCGATGACGGCGATCTTGCGGTGGTTGCGGTAGTTCACGCGCAGGACGTCGACGAGGTCGGCGCGGACCAAGGCGCCGGCGTTCTCCAGGCGGCGCAGCTCGCGCTTTCCGTGCTTCAGCGAGCCGACCCAGTCGTAGGTGATCCGCACGTCGACGCCGGCCTTCAGGCGATCCAGAAGGATGGCGGTGATCTTGGCGGTGAGCTCGTCCTGCTCCCAGATGAAGTACTGCAGATGGATGAAGCGGCGCGCGTTGAGGAGGTCTCGCTCGAGGCTCGCGAACTTGTCGGCGCCCTGCAAGAACAGCTCGATGGAGCTCGTCGGCAGCACCTGGGCGACCTCCTTGGCGCTGATCGCCCGCTGCACCTTGTCGGCGGTGGTGCCCTGCCACTCGCGCATGAAACGGTCGCCGGCGGCTCTGTTGCGTTGGTACACCGGGCTCATCCCCCTCACGCGCTGGGCGTGGAGCGCCTGCGCCCATCCCTTACGCCGGGCCACGACCCTCCAGTCACGACCGAGGAAGATGTAGAGCAGCACGCCCAGGACCGGCACGAAGATGAGGATGAGCAGCCAGGTGAGGGTGAGAGAGGGCTCGCGCTCGTCGCCGATCAGCAACACGATGAGGACGAGCCAGTAGACGACGAAGACCAGCAGGACGGCGTAGGCGGGAATGTGCATGGCGGGAAGGCACGCTACCCGAGTGACTGCGGCTTGTCCACGGGCGGGCTCGTCAAACAGGAGACGGCGGGGACCGCGGCGAACGATTAGGTATGGAGTACGGGGAGATCATGGAGGTCGTCACGCGCGCGGTGGAACTCGTGGGTGTGACGGTCATCATCGTAGGGTTCGCCGTGGGCGCGTTGTTGGCGCTGCGCGATGTTTCGCGTGGTCAGCGCATCGGCGTCTATGCGATGGTCCGCAAGTACCTGGGCCAGAGCATCCTGCTGGGAGTCGAGATCCTCGTCGCCGCCGACCTCATCCGCACGGTGACGATCGAGCCGTCCCTGGACAGCGCGTTGGCCCTGGGCGTGATCGTGCTCATCCGCACGCTCCTGAGCTTCTCGCTGGACGTCGAGATCTACGGCCGTCTGCCGTGGAGGGCCAGCAAGCAGGCAGCCGCGGCTCCCGAGGCGAAGGGCACCTGACCCGAGTGATCAGACCGCGGTGGCCACGCGTGCCGCCAGGTTCGGAGCGACGAAGGGCCGGCGATCTCGATCGCCGGCCCTTCGTGTTCTCCCGGGGGAGAACGACGCGCGTCGCGCAGGCCTACGGCGTGACGGGCGTGATTGTCAGACGAGCGACCGGGCCGTGCCAGCCGTACACTGCCGGGTCGATGTCGCCGATGCCGCGGATGCCGTGATGGCGGCTGATGCGCTTGTGCGTGGGCTCGCGCATCATCCCGCCGAAGCCGGGCACGTAGTCGTTCAGCTCGTTGTTGGCCTCGGTGCCGGCGTCCAAAGCGCGCAGGTAGATCACGCGCGTCCTGAGGCCGTCCAGGCGCAGGCTGTCGACGCCGGTGAAGCCGTCGTTGGTCTGCACCAGCATGGCGCCCAGGGACAGCCGGGCGTGGTACGGCGAGCGCACGGTGACGGTCGCGGACTGGCCGGGCGTCACAGCGCCGGCCGTTTGGACGTCGAAGACGCGTCGCGAGGCTGTGGCGCGCATCGTCGCCGGCCCGTTGTCGCCGCCCTCAGCGATGAGGCGAACCTCGTTGCTGGCGAAGTGGCGGTAGCTGAAGAGCCGGTAGTGGGAGCCGTGCGAGATGAACACCGGCGGCGAGAGGATCTGGTTGCTGGTCAGGTTCTTGATGGTCACCTCGTACTGCGCGGCTCCCCGGCCGTGCGCAGAGGCGAGCGACGCCGGCACCAGGACCAGCAGCAGTAGCAGCGCGGTGACGAAGGCGCCCTTCATCAGAAGGGTGGGTCGCGCCAGGGCTCGTGCCGCCCCCTGGTCTCCCGTTCTCATACTCGGCATGGAGTGCTCCTTTCGCTGGGTCGCTGCTCACCCGGGGCTGGCTGGGGCCGGCAGCTATGGACGCGGTCAAGGTACCCCCGCGGTCTTGCGCCCTCCTTGCGCAGGTCTTACGAGGCGGTGAACACTTGCCTGATGGGTCCGCTCCTGCGTTCGCGGGCCGTGCCTGTGGGTACACACCATGTGACCCGCGCCACGAGCGCGGAGCGAGCGCAGGGTAGAATCGCGAAGCCACCGACTTACCGGGAGCCGATCGTGCCGGCACAGATCCTCATCGTGGAAGACGAACCCAGCATCGCCGAGGTGGTGAGCCTCTACCTGCGACGTGCCGGCTACGAAGTCCGCTCGGTGGGCGATGGCCTTGCGGCCCTCGCCGAGGTGGCGAGCCGGCGACCAGACCTGCTCATCCTCGACCTGATGCTGCCCGGCATGGACGGCCACGAGGTCACGCGTCGCCTCCGTGCCCAGGGCGACACGCCGATCATCATGCTGACGGCGCGCAGGACAGAGAGCGATCGCATCGCGGGACTTGAGATGGGCGCCGACGACTACGTGGTGAAGCCGTTCAGCGCCCAGGAGCTGGTGAGCAGGGTCCGCGCCGTCCTGCGGCGCGCCGCGTCCGGCCCGGCGGATGCGGCCGACGATGCGCCGTTGAGCTTCTCCGACCTCGTCATCGATCCGGCCGCGCGCACGGTGGTCGTGCGCGGCGAGGAGCAACAGCTCACGGTCAAGGAGTTCGACCTGCTGCTCACTCTCGCCCGACGCCCCAGGATCGCCTTCAACCGCGACAAGCTGCTGGCGCTGGTGTGGGGATCGGCCGACTACATCGATCCGAGCACCGTGACCGTGCACGTGCGACGGGTGCGGGCCAAGATCGAGGCCGACCCGGCGCACCCGCTGCACATCACCACGGTGTGGGGCGTGGGCTACCGCTTCGAGCCGTGAGCGAGCCGCCGACATCCACACGTGTCGGCGAGTCGCCTACGGCGAGAGCGTCCGGCCCGCTCGCTCACAAGGTGCGCATCGGCGCGTTCGTCGGCGGCACCGTCCTCGCGGTGCTGGTCGGGTTGCTGACCTTCTCGCTCTTGCTGCGTCCGCCGGCCAACGAACTCCTGGCCATGTCGCTGTTCCTGGCGGTCACGGCGCTCATCTCCGGCGTCGTCGGCTTGGTCGCCTTCCGCTTGGGGTGGATGCGCCGCTCACCGCGCCTGGTGTGGACGCTCATGGCCGGCTATCTTCTGGCCGGCGTCTTGTCGTTCGTGAATGTACTCCTGACGGCTCGCCTCATGTTCCTGAGCCGCCACGACCTGCTGCTGTCCACCGTGCTGCTCGTCTTCGCGGCCGTCATCGCGGTCTCGCTCGGCTACCTCTTCTCGGCGGCCGTCGTCGCCTCCGTGCGCAAACTCAACGTGGCCGCCGACGCCGTGGCGATGGGCGATCTGGACGTCGAGGCGGCGGTCGAGGGGCCGGAGGAGATCGCCGCGCTGGCACGCAGCTTCAACCGCATGACCCAGCAACTGCGTGAGACTCGGCAGGAGCGAGAGGAGCTGGAGGCGGCCCGGAGCGAACTGCTCACCGCGGTCGGCCACGACCTGAGGACGCCACTGGCCTCGATCCGTGTGATCATCGAAGCGCTCTCGGACGGTGTCGTGGACGACCCCGAGACGGAGGCGCGCTACCTGCGCACGGCGCGCTCGGAGCTGAACTCGCTGTCGCTGCTGGTCGACGATCTCTTCACCCTCGCCCAGCTTGGCTCCGGTGGCGTCAAGCTCGACGTGCAGCCGAACTCGATGACCGATCTGATCTCGGACACTCTCGAATCGTTCTCGGTTCGGGCCGAGCAGCAGGAGGTGCGTCTGCGTGGCGAGCCGTGCCACGGCCCGCGCGACCTCGCCTTCGACGCCCAGTACGTGGGCCGGGCTCTGGCCAACCTCGTGGACAATGCGCTGCGCTACACGCCGGCTGGCGGGGAGGTGGTCGTGAGCGCCGCCACCGAGCCCGACGGCCTCGCCGTGCACGTGAGCGACACCGGCCCAGGCATCCCTGCGGCCGATCTGCCTCGCGTCTTCGACCGCTTCTACCGGGGCGAGGCCTCGCGCAACCGCGCCACGGGTGGGAGCGGTCTCGGCCTGGCCATCGTGAAGGGCGTGGCAGAGGCGCACGGCGGCCGCGTCAGGGTGGAGACGGCTGCGGACCGCGGCACCACCGTGTCCTTCGTCCTGCCGGCGATGTGACCCAGACCCGGAGCCGCTTCGCGACCGTTCCGGGCCAGCTGTTTCAATCCGCACACGGCACGTTCCGCCCGCGCAGAGCTGGTGCGGCCGACGCGAGGTATACTTGCGTCTCCGCGGGCCGCTAGCTCAGATGGGAGAGCGCCGCCTTTGCACGGCGGAGGTCAGGGGTTCGACTCCCCTGCGGTCCACCACCTTCTTCACGCTCAGATGCAGGGGTTTTGCATGCCCCGAGCGAAGCTGAAGACTCGCCCAGATGGTCTCCTGCAAACGCCCGGCAAACGAACGGGGCGTCATACACCGACACTCGTCGGCACATGGTGTTGCCAGACGGCTTTCCTGGAGCTGGTGCGGGATCCTCGGTCCTCGGCATCCAGCGTGCCCGTCGCTACCTTGCGCAGGATTGTGCGCAAGATCTCGGGGTGCTTTGATCGTTCTACGGCCACGATCAGACCGGAAGGAAACGCAGATGCTCTCGCGCCAGGGGCCGATCAAGGTGAGGACGGCGCTGCTCGAGGAGCGCTGCCTGGCCCTGCGCCTCGAGGGGCTCACGCACCGCGAGATCGCGAGGCGTCTCGGCATCGCCCCCTCGAGCGCCTACAAGCGCGTGCGCCATGCACTCGATGCAGTCAACGAGCGCAACGCCGCCGAGGCGGAGCGGCTGCGGACGCTCGAGCTGCTGCGCCTCGACGCCCTTCAGGACGCCATCTGGGAGAAGGCCCTCGCGGGTGAGACGAAGTCCTTGAGCCGCGTGCTCACGATCATGGAGCGCCGGGCCAAGCTGCTGGGGCTCGATGCGCCAGCGCCCGCCAGGCGCGAGGAGCCACTGAGTCCCCAGGGCCTGCGGCTCCAGCGAGAGGCGCTGGTCAAGCAGATACGGGCGGAGTGCCTCGTCGCGCCAGAGGGCGGAGAGGAAGCGCGCGCCGATGCCTGAGCAGCTCTCCTGCCGCCTACACGTCGTCGAAGGCGACATCACGCGCCTCGAGGTCGATGCCATCGTGAACGCTGCCAATCGATCGCTGCTCGGTGGGGGCGGCATCGACGGAGCCATCCACGCAGCTGCCGGCCCGAAGCTCTTGGCCGAGTGCCGCAGCCTGGGCGGTTGCCCGACGGGTGAGGCCCGCATGACCGACGGGCATGCCCTGCCGGCGCGACACGTGATCCACGCCGTGGGGCCGAGGTGGCGGGGCGGGAAGCGCGGGGAGCCCGACTTGCTGCGCTCCTGCTACCTTGAGTCGCTGCGCCTGGCGCAGGAAGCCGGACTCGAGACGATCGCCTTCCCGACCATCTCGACCGGCGTCTACGACTACCCGAGGGACCCGGCCTGCGGTATCGCCCTCGAGGCCGCCTCCGACTGGCTCGCCGCGCACGAGCTGCCGCATATGGTGACCTTCTGCTGCTTCACAGCTGCCGACGCCGAGCCCTACCGGCGGCGACTGGGACGGCGCGCAGCGAGCGAGGAGGTCAGGCTCTGGAGCGAGCAGGCCCCCGAGGTCGCGCCGGAGTGGTTCCGGCACTTCTCGGAGCTGCACGGCGTGCGCCACACGCAGCGCGTGCACGTCCACGCAGAGCGGCTCGCCTCCCTGCTCGAGTGGCCGGCGGCCGACACCGACCTGCTGCTACGGGCGGCCCTTTGGCACGACATCGGCCGAGAGCACGACGGCTTCGAGCCCGAGCACGGCGGCAACTCCGTGCTGCGGGCGCGTGAGCTCGGACTCGTGCAGTGCCTCTCGGCAGCAGACGCCGCACTGATCGAGTTCGCCATGCGCCAGCACTCGCTCGCCGACGCCCTCGGCGAAGACGAGGCGGGCGCTCAGGCCGAGTCCGAGCGCGCCTTGCGCATCTTGCACCTGCTCAAGGACGCCGACGCGCTCGACCGTGTGCGCCTCATACCCTACGACGGGCCGCGCCCCGAGCTCCTGCGCCACCGTTGTGCGGTCGACTCGATCGAGTTCGCCCAGGGTCTGCTCGAGGCCCTGAGGTGAGTAGCTGGACCTCACCCGAAGGCCCCGGCGAACACCTTGGGGTTGCAGACGGGTTGCAGCCGGACGGGATGAACGCCCGCGGAGGGTCTCAGCGCTGACGCTCTGAGCGTAGAGAGCGGCTGCGAGGGTGTCCTCGGAGCAGGGTGTTACCGCCCACTGAGGCGGTGACGCACTCCTGACCCGGCCCCGAAAGAGGCGACGGGTCATTTGCGGCGGGCCTCGTCACGTGATGCTCGGCACGCAGGTCGGATGGCCGTGCGCCCGATGCACTGGCGAGAGCGATGGCAGGTGCCACAGACGAGCAGGGCTCGCGCCACGCATCGGGCTCGATGCACCGCTGGGACTCAGAGGAAGTAGCTCAGCCTGTCCACGCACCAATCGCTGGCCTGCGCCCGCACAGCTCGCTGGGGCAACGCCCGCCGGCACAGAGACGGTTCTCTGGCCGGGCTTTCGCTGGCCGACCACGGACCCCCGGCTCTCACCCAAGACCCGGCTCTGGCACTATCGTAGGAAGTGGACCGACGAATGGGGTCCGGTCAGGGCTCGTACCGGGTGCCGTTCGAAGGCAGTAGTCGAGGATGCTCAGAGCGGACCAACTGCGACGCGACCAACGCCCGGCAAACGAAAGAAGCGTCACTTGATGATGCTGGGCGGCACTCGCCGGCACTCCCACCTCTCAGCCTACGCGTGAGACAGCACTTGGCGGCACTTCCCGGCACCTACTAGCAGACTCGTCGATGGGTTTGCACGGCGGAGGCAGGGGCTCGACCCCCTGCGGTCCACTCATCGTTGTCGATGTCACGCCTCGACGGGAGGCTTGTCAGGGAGCGTCAGATGCCGGTCCCTTGGCACGCGGCGTTTGCTCCTCCCTTGCTCGGCTTCAGTGGCCTCGGTAGACTCATGCGCAGAGTTCCTGGGGAGATATCTTGACTCAGGCGCCGTCAGTGGATTCGGCCTTCGCGGATCTTCGGCAGAGGTTGCTCTGGCCGGCCATTCGAGACCGTGAGCGGCCGCAGAATGGAGGCCCCATGTCCATCGTCGAGTACCCCCAAGGATCTCGCTTTCCTGGCCGCATCGGCCTGACCACAGCCGACTCATCGCCGGCGTGGCCTGAGCCGGTGCGCACGCCCGAAGGCGCCCCCAACGTCCTCTTCTTCATCCTCGATGACGTTGGCTACGGGCAGCTCTCGGCGTTTGGCGGCTTGGTGGAGACGCCCAACATAGAGCGAGTCGCCAACATGGGTCTGCGTTACGCCAACATGCACACCACGGCGCTGTGTTCGCCCACCCGTTCCTGCATCCTCACCGGTCGCAACCACCACTCCAACGGCGTCGCCTCCATCATGGAGACGGCTACCGGCTACCCCGGCTACGACGCGCGCATGCCCTTCGAGAACGGCATGCTCTCGGAGATCCTGCGCCAGCACGGCTACAACACGTTCTGCGTCGGCAAGTGGCACCTGAGCCCGTCGGAGGACAACACGGCCGCCGGCCCCTTTCACCGCTGGCCACAGGGGCGTGGCTTCGAGCGCTTCTACGGCTTTCTCGGCGGCGAGACCAACCAGTGGTATCCGGACCTGACTGAGGACAACCGCTCGGTGGATGCTCCCAAGCTCCCCGAGGAGGGCTATCACCTCTCGAAGGATCTCGCCGACCAGGCCATCAAGATGGTCCTGGATGCCCACGTCAACGCGCCGGAGAAGCCGTTCTTCCTCTACTACGCGACCGGCTGCGGCCATGCCCCGCACCACGCCCCCACGGAGTGGGCGGACCGCTACGCGGGCCGCTTCGACGCGGGCTGGGACGCCTACCGCGAGGAGGTCTTCGCACGACAGAAGGAGCTCGGTATCCTGCCGGCTCACGCGGAGCTGTCGCCCCACGATCCTGACGTACCCGAGTGGGAGTCGTTGTCGGCGCAGGAGCAGCGCCTCTACGCGCGGTTCATGGAGGTGTATGCGGGCTTCGTCAGCTTCACGGACCACCACTTCGGGCGCATCCTCGACACGCTCGAATCGATCGGCGAACTGGACAACACGTTGATCATGGTGCTCTCGGACAACGGCGCCTCGGCCGAGGGTGGGCCGGTCGGATCGATGAACGAGATGCTGTTCTTCAACAACGCGCCCGAGTCGCTCGAGGACAACCTCGACGGAATCGACGAGTTGGGCGGACCAGGCTCCTACAACCACTACCCGTGGGGCTGGGCCTGGGCGGGCGACACGCCGTTCCGCCGCTGGAAGCGCGAGACCTATCGGGGCGGGTCGACCGACCCGTTCGTCATGGCCTGGCCGAAGGGCATGCAGGCGCGCGGCGAGGTCCGTACCCAGTACGCCCACGCCATCGACATGCTCCCAACGGTCCTCGACGCGCTGGGTATCGAACCGCCCGACGCAATCAGGGGCGTGGCCCAGGCGCCGGTGGAGGGCGTCTCCTTCGCGTCATCGTTCAACGATGCCTCGGCCGCGACTGATCATCCGACCCAGTACTTCGAGATGTTCGGGCATCGGGCCATCGACCACGACGGCTGGCGCGCAGTGTGCCCCTGGCCCGGCAAGGACTTCGCGACAGCTGCCACAAGGGACCGCGAGTTCGGCTCGCCGATCACGCCCGAGGACCTCGGGGAGCTGGAGACCGAGGGCTGGGAGCTGTACCAGATCACGGCAGACCCCACGGAGTCGCACGACGTAGCTGCAGAGCATCCGCAGAAGCTGCTCGAACTGGTGAGACTCTGGTGGGTGGAGGCCGGCAAGTACCAGGTCCTGCCCATCGACGGGGACGTCAAGGGCCGGCTGGTAGTCGAGCGCCCGCAGACGTCGCGCCCACGCACACGGTTCACCTACTACCCGGGCCTCTCGGTCGTCCCGCAGCCGGCGACTCCGAAGACGAACAACCGTCCGCACAGCATCGAGGCAGACGTGACGATCCCCGACGGCGGGGCCGAGGGTATCCTGCTCGCGCAGGGGGGAGCGGCCGGCGGTTTCGTCCTCTACGTCAAGGACGGCAAGCTGCACTATGCCCTGAACTACGTGGCCAGAGAGATCTTCGCAGTCGAGTCGCCTGAGACGGTCCCCGCTGGGCGGCACACGCTTCGCTTCGAGTTTGAGCCCACGGGAGCCCCGGACTTCGCGGTGGGCAGGGGAGCACCGGGGCGCTTCCAGCTCTACGTCGACGGCTCCCTCGTGGCCAGCGTCGATGTGCCCTACACGACACCTGCGATGTACGAGCTCGAGGGCCTCTCCTGCGGCTACGACTTCGGCGCACCAGTACTGGCCGACGTCTACGCCTCGCCCTTCACGTTCACGGGCACCATCCACGAGGTCGCAGTCGACGTCGGGGGGGAGCTCATAGAGGACGACGAGGCCACGCTGCGGAGGCTGATGGCGCAGCAGTAGGCGGGCACTTCGATAGCTTCCTGCTGAGGCGCTGCAACTGCGGAGGGCGAGGAGGGCTGCGGACACCAAGACCCTCACGGGCCACGCCACGGTCTCTACCGGACCCCTTCTCAGGCGTAAATGCAGGGGTTCTGCGTGTTCCGACGGATCACGAAGACCTTTCTCTGCAACCCGTCTGCAACCCTCCTGCAACCGAACCCAGCGTCACGCGATGGTGCTGGACGGAACGCGCTGGGACTGGGCGGCACTGGGGAGCAACGCCCGGCCAGGGTCTGAATCAGTCCTCTGGCCGGGCTTCTCGCTCTCCGCCTTCGCGCCGTCGGCACCCATACGGCAGGCGGGCCAAGGGCTCAACATGAACCGCAGACAGAGAGATGGGTCCGGTCACCCATGCACTGCTCGTTGCGGACCACCCGCAACTCCTGCGTCTGCATCACCCGACGTTGCGGGCCAGCAACCTCTCGAAGGCGCGCAGGTGGTTCTCAGAGCCACGCAGCAGGTTGGCGTAGACTCGCCTGAGGTCGGCGTTGTCGGTCCCTGCGATGTACGCCTCGAGATCGGCGATGTCGAGCTCTTCTATGGCGATGCCCACCTTCAAGGCGGCCACGAGGTCGTCGTCACCCTGATCGACGAGCTCAGCGTAGAGCTTCTGGAGCTCGGGGTTCTGGTAGACGCCGGCCACGTCGGGATCGGCGGGGTCGTCCAGTCCGTAGGCATCGAGGAGTCCTTCGATTGCCGCCATGTGCCGGGTCTCGGAACTGGCGATGTTGCTGAAGGCTCGTACTGAGTACAGCGAGCCTAGCTCCTGGTAGACGTCGCGGGCCAGCTTCTCCTCTTCACGCATATAGATCAGACCGGCGCTCTCAGCCTCGGTCAGCGTCGTCGCTACCGGGGTGGAGCATTCCACGCAGTCGGAGTCTGACCGGGCGCCGCCGCTCGTCGCGGAGGCCCCTTCACATCCCGTTCCCCGGGCACCCGACGCACCCGACTCGTCGCTCCTCAGGGCGCCGAACGCCATGGCCACCACAGCGAGTCCGGCGACCGCTGCGATGGTCAGTGTCTTCCAGTGTCTCTTCATCCTCGCGCTCCTTGCCTGCCGTGTCTGAGGCGCCCCTGCTTGGGGTCGCACCCTGCGACCATCCTCGAGTCGGCCACGGGTGATGCGTTCCACTGTGCCCCCGCCCGCTTCGAGAAACCGATGAGGATGCTGTGCGCATGCTGTGAGGCCCCCGGGGAGGGTCAGCTTCGGGGCGGCTGCAAGCTCGACTCGCTCAGCCCGCGATGCGACTGCCCATGGCCCACGTGCAACCCACATGCAACCCTCCTGCAACCGAACTGAGCGTCACGGGATGGTGCTGGGCGGTACTCGCTGGCACTGAGCGGCACAGCGGCGAGCTTCACGACAAGGTCGCCGAGGCAACGACCGTCAGCACGAGACGATCGTCTCTCCGGGCTTCTCGCTCTCCGACTACGGGCCGCCGACACCCATGCGGGAGGTATCCCGAGGACTAGCATAGGGTTGGACCGACGGATGGGGTCCGGTCAGCGAGAACCCTGGCCAGACGATCGTCTCCGGCGCCGGCGGGCGTTGTCCCAGCGAGCTGTGCGGGCGCAGGCCGTTGTAGAGCCGGCGCCAGCCGGCGATCAGGATCTGCGCTTCCTTGAGCGTGTGGAAGAGCTCACCGTTGAGCAGTTCATCGCGCAGCTTGCCGTTGAACGACTCGATGTAGCCGTTCTCCCAAGGGGAAGCCGGTTCGATGAACAGGGTCGTGACGCCGAGGTCGGCGAGCCACTCTCTCACCGCCTTGGCCACGAACTCGGGTCCATTGAGTTCCTAAGCGTTGTCAACCCTTGAGGCGGCCTCGGCTGAGGTTCATGCTGTCACGGGGACGAGCGCGGTCCCGGAGCGCCCAGCGACTCCTCTCATGACCCGCTCGTCCCTGCCCTTGTGCAGCTGCGGGCGCCGTACGGATCGGCGCGCGGCTCTCACCTCAGGCGGTACGGTGTAGCGTTCGGCACAGATGCTGCGCCCTTCGGCGACCTCGATTAAGCGTCCGTCGAGGTCGCGCAGCTCATAGAGCTGGCCGCTGCGTAGGCAGGTGGCGATGCGCGTGAGCAGCACGGCGGCCACCGTGCAGAGCGCCGAGCTGTGGTGCTTGCCGCCCTCCACCATCAGCCGGTGGTACCGCGCCGCCAAGGTGGGGTCGCTCTTGCGGGCCGTGTTGGCGGCCAGGTAGAGCGCCTCACGTAGGCAAGCATCGCCGGCTTTTGTGGGGCCGCCGGTGCGCAGGCTGGCGCCGGAGGAGTCCTCACGCGGCACGAGGCCGGCGTACGAACGTACCCCGGCCAGGCTCGCGAAGCGGCCGGCGTCTCCGAGCCGTCCCAGGATCTGCGCCGCCAGGATCGCTCCTACCCCGGGGGCCGAGCGCACGATGCCATCGGGGTCGAGCTCGCGGTAGACGACGGCGATGCGCTCACCGATCTCGTGGATCTCGTCCGTGAGCTGCAGGGCGAGGCGCGCCTCGAGGGCGATGTCCTCGGCCAGCGAGGGGTAGTCGAGCCCGCCATCGCCCCAGAGCGCGAGCGTGGCACGAGCTGCAGCCAGGAGCCCGTCCGCCTGGGCCTCGCCCCAGGCGCCGCGGCTGTGCCGGTAGCAGAAGCGCCCCAGGCGGGCGCGGCCGAGGCGCAGCACGTCATGCGGGTCGGCGTAGCTCGCAAGGAAGCGCAGAGCGGTCTTGTCCATGGCGCTGTGCAGGACCTCGATCCACGCCGGCCCGAGGATCTCGAGCAGGGCGTCGAGGCGATGCAGGCCCGCGGTGCGGCGACGCACCAGATTGGAGCGCAGCTTCACGGCGCGCCGCAGGGCGTCGCCGGGCCCGAGACCGTGTTCCCGGTGCAGGCCCTCGGGGTGCAACAGCGGCAGGCGGGCAAGCACGCGCGAGTCCAGGCGGTCGGTCTTGGCGTGCTTGGCGTAGTAGGCGCGCAGGTCGGCGGAGCGCTCGGAGGGGACCAGGACCACGCCGGCTCCGCGGCGCCGGAACCAGGCCGCGAGTGGTACCCAGGCGTTGCGCGTCGGTTCCATGACCACAGTGACCTCCGCACCCTCGGGAACGCGCGACCAGAACTCGTCCAGCTCGGCCGCCTCAGTGCGGAAGCGCACCCCCGACCAGATCAGCCGGCCGCTCTCGTCGGCGCAGGACGCTTGGTGCGCTGCCCGGCAGGCGATGTCGATGCCGATCGTGATACGCATCATGACCTCCCTCTCGCTGCTTGCCCTTCTCCCGCCGGGGATCCACCGCGCGCAGGCGAGTCGGCTCCAGACATTCGCTAACAGGGATCCGGCGCACAAAGGCACGCCGGTCACCGGGTTCCCAATAGGACCGTTCTCTCCAGCAGTGGCCTCGTTCGCCCCGCGATCAACAGGCAAGGAGTCGATGCATCGCTCCGCTCGGAGTCTCAGCAGGGCGAACGAGAACCGGCAGCGTCGTCAGCCTACCCGGATGGCCACTCCGAACCGCTCCTCCGACGCTTCAGCTAGCTTGAATGTCTGAGCGGATGTGCTCGGGGACGCCGTACTGCAGGAAGAGGTCGGAGAGCGTCATCAGCACCTCGTGGCTGGTGATGCGGCGAGCGACGACGATCGCCAAGCACTCGCGCGTGTACTCGTCTATCACCGTGAGCAGCTTCAGAGCGCGGCCGTCGTGGGTCTTCTCGGCGACGAAGTCGTAGGCCCAGACGTGGTTTCTGTGCTCGGGTCTGAGACGGATGCACGATC
Organism: uncultured Thermoleophilia bacterium; assembly: GCA_963717285.1. Classification (GTDB taxonomy): domain Bacteria; phylum Actinomycetota; class Thermoleophilia; order UBA2241; family UBA2241; genus CAIXSE01. The sequence continues at coordinate 115,868 of CAVQVW010000005.1, read as the reverse complement.
CATCGTTCAACCAGAGACGGCCGCGCTTGGGCTGCTTGGCAGGCACCTTGAGGCCCTCGGAGCGCCAGATGCGCTGCACGCGCTTGGCGTTGACGTTCCAGCCGGCCATCTGCAGGAGGCCGGTGATGCGCTTGTAGCCGTAGCGGCCGAAGCTGCGCGCCAGACCGACGACGGCCGCGGTCAAGGCGTCCTCGTCGTCGCGCAACGCCAGCTGGTGACGCTGGCTGGAGCGATGCTGACCGAGGGCCCTGCAAGCACGGCGTTCGGAGATGGCAAGCCCCTCACAGACCGCCTCGACGCATCTGCGTCGCCGCGAGGGGCTCAGAAGTTTCCCCGCGCCGCCTCCTGCAGGATGACCTTGTCGAGGGAGAGGTCGGAGACCGCCTTGCGCAGCCGGGCGTTCTCGCGCTCGAGATCCTTGAGGCGCTTGGCCTGGCTGACCTGGAGACCGCCGTACTCCTTGCGCCAGCGGTAGTAGGTGACCTCGTGGACGCCGAGGGCCTTGACGACCTCAGGGACCTTCTTGCCCTGGCCGATGAGCACCTCGGCCTGGCGCAGCTTGGCGATGATCTCCTCGGGGCGGTAGGTCTTCTTCGGCATGATCTGACTCCTTCATCGGTCGCGAAACCTCACATTGCGGGTGGACCGATGTCAGGGGTGCAGGTCAGCGTTGACCTCTCTCAGGCGCATCTCGTGCGATTTCCTCGGGGCGTCGAGGGAGGGGATCAGGCTTCGAGCCCAACTTCAACCCGCTGCAGTGGCTGGTTTGGCGAACCACTCGCATAGGTATCTTCTCCCCGAATGTCCCCACGACGGCGAGAACGCATGAAGGCCCGTAGAGTCATCACCTGGACGCTGCTCGCCGCTGCTGCGATCATCGCGGTCGCCCTCGTGGCGGCTCTCGTGGCCTATCCCTCGGAGTACGTCTTCCGAGTCTTCGCTTGGCGCGACTCCGATGTCTTCGACTGGCAGAAGTTCCCCAGCCACCGCCTGGAGCCGGCTCCGAGTGCCTACACGTTCGACAGTTCCCCGAGCGATGACGCAGTGGAACTCCTGTCGAGCACGGCGGGAGTCGGTGATTGGGAGGCCTTCCTCGAAGACACCCAGACTCAGGCCTTCATCGTCATCCGGGATCGGGCAGTCCTCTACGAAGGCTACTTCAACGACACCGAGCGCGATTCCATCGTCACCTCGTTCTCCATGGCCAAGTCGATCACATCGGCGCTGGTCGGGATCGCCATCGACGAGGGCCACATCGAGGGCGTCGACGATTCGATCACGATCTACCTCCCTGAACTGGCCGATCGTGACCCGCGATTCAACGACATCACCATCAGGCACCTGCTCATGATGTCCTCCGGTCTGGAGTACAAGGAGTTCCGCTTCCCCGGGCTCAACAGCGACGACCCGCTCACGACCTACTATCCGGACCAGCGATGGCTGGCGCTCAACAACACGAACATCGTCGATCCCCCCGGCGCCTACTTCCAGTACAACAAGTACCATCCACAACTGCTCGGCATGATTCTCGAGCGCACCACGGGGGTCACCGTGACTCAGTACCTCCAGGCGAAGATCTGGGATCCGCTGGGCATGGAGTTCGGCGGCTCGTGGAGCACCGACAGCGTGGAGAGCGACTTCGAGAAGATGGAGACGGGCGTCAATGCGCGGGCCATCGATTTCGCCAAGTTCGGCCAGCTGTTCCTCGACGATGGCGTCTGGGCCGACCGGCAGGTGATTCCGAAGAAGTGGGTCGATGAGTCTACTCGACCGTACCTTCCTGACGACTACGCCTCCTACTACCCCGACTGGTTCGGGGAATTGCCGGGGCAGGGGTACTACGAGTACATGTGGTGGGGCATGGCTCGGAAGCCGGGGAGGTTCGACTTCGCGGCTGAAGGCGACAAGGGGCAGTTCATCTACGTCTCCCCAGAGAGCTCCCTGGTGATCGTCCGCCACGGCATCGACTACGGCATTCCCTACGACGAATGGCTCGAGCTCTTCTACGAGTTCGCTGGCAGGCTCGCTCGCAGCGCGGATGCAGCCAGTGCAAGCGAAGCCGTGCAGCAATCCCGATGGGACTGACCTTGCCACCGTCGTTCATTCCCGGCGCATGCCACTGCCCCCGAGGGCGGAGGTCAGGGGTTCGACTCCCCTGCGGCCCACCACCGATTTGCCGGTAGATCGTGGCTCTGCGTGCCCTCCGGAGGACCCCCGCTGCGACCGTCTGCAACCATTCGTTGCTCCTATGTCAACTCCTCAGCTCGCCAGGGCCAGGTCTGGCCGGGTCGCGAGGCCAGCATCTGTCGGTGCGGCCCCGCGCCGCACCTCGGCGCTGCGCATCGCCTGCCAGACGGTGCGCGCCAAGTGGCGCTTGAGGCAGCGCAGCCCCTCGCGCGTGCTCTTGCCCTCCGTGCGCTTGCGAGCCATGTAGAGCTTCGCCGGCTCATGGCAGCGCAGCTGCGTGATGGCGATGCGGTGCAGGGCGGCGTTCAGGCGACGGTTGCCACGGCGGTTCAGCCGGTAGCGGTCGCTCCGGCCGCTCGAGACCGGCAGGGGTGCGACGCCGGCGTGCATGGCGAAGCGCGCCGCGCTGGCGAAGCGCAGGGCGCCGGCCGTCTCACCGAGCAGGCGGGCGGCCGTGAGGGCGCCGCAGCCGGGCAGCGCGAGGAGTTCGGGCGCGAGTTCGGCGGCGCGCCTTGAGATCTCGCGTCCGAGGGCGGCGATCTCCGCCGAGAGCGTGCGGCAGCGGCGCGTCAGCTCACAGGCGACGCGTGCCTGCACGCCGTCGAGCGGGGCGAGAGCCTCTTCCAGGCGCGCGAGCCAGCAGGCGCGATCGAGCGCCTTGGGCGGCACCGCAAGGTCGAGCGCCAGATCGTGCAGATGCCAGCGCAGGCGGCTCTGGATGCGGGTGCGCTCGGCGACCAGGTCGTCGCGGTGGTCGGCGAGCAGGCGCAGCTCACGCTCGGGGCCATCGAGACGAGCCTCGGGCAGGCCGGGCTCGCGCAGGGCGGCTCGGGCGATCGCCGCGGCGTCGATCGCGTCGCTCTTGCCGCGGCTGCGAGCGCTGCGCCGCACCTGCGCCATGAGCTTGGGCGGCACGCGCACGCAGCCCTCGCCGGCGGCGATGAGGAAGCGCTCGAGGCGCCCCGAGACGTGGCGGCAGTCCTCGAGGGCGAAGCGGCGCTCGGAGCCGAGTGAGCGGGCCCAGGCGAGGAGCCGCTCGCTTCCGCGCTGGTCGGCCGTCACGGTGAGCTCGCCGCGCACCTCGCCGGTGGCGGCCTCGAGGGCGACGACGGTGTGGCTGTTCTTGTGCGGGTCGACGCCGAGTACCATCATGAGCTGTCCCCTTTCGGACGCAGTCTCCGAAGCGAGGGACCGTCGGCGGACACGCCTCAGTGGGGGCCTCTAGCCAGGCTCCTATCAGGTCACGCCGGCGAACCTCGCGGCAGGCGGCGGGGGACACAACGAATGTTGGTCAGCCCCGTCGGGCGACAGCAACCCAATGGGTCACCCCGCCGCCACGCCGCAGGTTACCCGACCAAGTCGGGAATCCCAACGGACTCAGACTGACACTGATGCAACCCAAATCGCCGCACTTGGATGGGCGAAGCTGGGTCGCGGTGGGAGCGGATGGGACGCGGAGACGGGGCCGGAGACGATCGCCTTCCTGGGCTTCTCGCTCTCCCGCTGCGCCTCGCCGGCATCTATGCGAGGAGCGGCCCTCTCACTATCATGGGAAGTGGACCGACGAATGGGATCCGGTCCGGTAGCTTGAGGAAGAGTTCCGAACACGCGTGGAGAGCGATGTCCTGAAGCACCGGGAAGGTAGGGCCGAGCGGGTGTGAACTGATGGCAGTAGGGGCTGGCGTGACCACGACGCCAGCTTCGCGCTATCTATGGACTCTCGCTGCTACTATTGCGCCGACGGGCTTCGCCTCACGTGGCGGCGGGGGAATCCTGAAGGAGAGATCGTCATGGGGCTCATGAGTGGGCTGATGGGGAGTGCTTCAGAGGCCGACCTAGCGGGGGAGTGCGGCGCGCTGCTCGGAGTCGGTGAGGAGATGCAGTACGCCAGCGCCGGCACGCCATCGGGAAAGTCGGCGTCATGAAGCCGCGCGCACTCCTCCTCGTCGCTCTGACCGTGACGCTCGCCTTGGGTGTGACCGCCTGTGCTTCGGAGGAGTCGACAGCGGACAAGGCGATGAACGAGCCGACACCGGCAGCCGAGGGGAGCCACACCGGGTCGGCGTCCAAGGCGCTGCTTGCGGCGATCGCCTCGGGCGAGGAGTCAGGCGCGGGCCTGAAGGCTGTTCGCGGCGTGTTCGTGCACAGCGGCGACGTCGAAGAAGGTCTACTTCGTTGCGATGGAGTTCGAAGCCAGCGGGATCGGCGAGTTGGTCGGCGTCTGGGCCACGGACGACACGAAGGGCGAGGGATCGATCTACGCGGTGGACGGCACGGCTCAGCAGTACACGGTCTGGCCCCACGGCAACAGCACTGCAGCCAACATCACGATAAGAGACTACGGCGCCCAGGCGGCGAAGGACGCACTCCATGACCAGAGTCCGGATCACAGCCCCGCCCCGGGGAGTTGCCCCACGTCGATTCCTGATGGCTGATGATTGCGGCAGGCGACCGGTCGGTCGCCCCGGAAGGCTTCAGCCCTCGACGGTCGACTCCGAGATCGGGCATGCGCAAGGAGAGTGAAGCAGAGAGCCCAAGGCTCTGCCTTGGCCCAAGAGGACCTCGGCCTCACGTAGCTTGGAGATGATCCGCTCGGAGCGGTAGCGCTTCTGGAGCATGATCTGCTCTTCCCTCGGTCCAGAAGCCGTCACCTGCGGGTGGACGGATATCAAGGGTGCAGGTCAATCCCGTATGCGCTACCATCCCTTGTCATGCGTAAATGCAGGGGTTTTGTCTCCTTCAGGGGTTCTTCCGTCCCCCGTGTGCAACCATATCCCAGAGGGCGTGAATGAGGCTGCGAGCTGCCAGTCACTCGCGGCTGGAGTGCAACATGCTGCACCCGTCTTGACCCTCAGCGCAGATTTCGTGATCAGCCGAAGAGATCTCCCACAGCCCATTGCCTGCCAGCGCCCTCACGCTTCACAAGCGTTCAACCCCAATTGCATGGCCAAGGGGCCAATGCGTGATATGACATCGATTCGGGATTGCATACCGGTGTTGTCAATGGAGACAACACTTCACGGGGACTACTCGGTCGCGAGGCACAGTCGTACGGCACCTAGTTCTGCCGACTGTGCGGACAGATCATCACAGCGCCCCGCCCTTCGTAACGCCGATACGCTGATAGAGGCGACCCACCGACTGTTCCACCGCGATCCGCCCTCCTGCCGCTAGGATGGCCATGGAGGGAGGGGTCTTGCACCGATTCTACGAGCCGCTGCACTGGAAGCTGCCGACGTTCATCGGAGTGACTGTCGTCTGGCTCTATCTCCAGCGGCCAGTCGGCTTCTTCTGGGCATCTGTCGTGGCCTTGCTGCTTCTGGCGATCGTGGCCGTGGTCTGGTGGGTCGTGAAGCGGAGGTGGTGGGCGTCGTGAGCGTCGGCATCGCCAACGCTCACACGACGCACCTCCGGAGCTGGAGACGGCCGGCTGAGCTGCCTCTGACGATCGATGGCCGGCGCGTCTTCGCCGGATTCTGGGTGCGCCTCGATGCGGGGCTCATCGACATGCTCGTCCTCTCGCCCCTATGGATCTTGGCAATCTGGTCTCGTCGGTTCGGCATCGAGGCCGTAGTCGCCGTCGAGGCCGTCAACACCCTCGTCGGAGGCCTCTACTTCGTAGTGTTCGCGGCGCTGCTCGGCGCAACTCCCGGCAAGCTGCTGCTCGGACTGATGATCACGCGGCCGGACGGGACGGCGATCGGCTGGAGCGAGGCTTGGAGGCGCTATGCAGTCGATCTCGCCCTGGTCGCCGCCTACGTCAGCGCTCTCCTATGGTTCCTGCAGACCGCAGACGTTGCGGCCTCGGCGGAACACGGAGTCTGGGCGGCGCTGGCGAATGGCCCGCCCTGGTCCGGCGGAGCCTACGACGCAGTGCTGGCTCTGTTCGCTCTCTGGGCGCTGGCCAACGCCGTGGTGCTTGTCGTGCAGCGCCGCAAGAGGGCGATCCACGACTTCATCGGCGGCACGGTCGTCGTGCGCCGGCAGCTCGCGGAGCCAGCTCGGGAAGAGGCCGAAGCCCGTCCGCATATCATGACCGCGGCTGAGGTGTTCGGCCCCGTCGGCGCCGCCGGCGGTGGGGCTGTGCCGCCGCCGCCACTCTCCATGCCCGTCGCCTCGGAGGGTGGCGACACCTCTGCGGAGAAGCCGAAGACCAGGAGAGTCCTCCTCACAGTGGGCGGCGTCCTCGTCGGCGTCGCGCTGATCGCCCTGGCCGTGCCCGTCATCTCGGCTCTCCTTCTCCCCGAGCCCGGCGTCCGCCTACCGAACGAGATGGAGACCTACGCATCCGAGTACATCGCCGAACACGGGCTGCTGAGCGTGGACGAGGAACTGCGGGCCTACAATGACTCCAGCCTCTTCATGAACGGGGCCGAGGCGGCGATCCTGACCGACCGCCGCATCATCTACCACCACGCTGCTTCGGACACGGTCATCATGCTCTCCGACGTCGAGGAGATACGGCACGCCGCCGGGAGCTTCTGGAGCGAGGACAACATCGAGGTGGTCCCGTTCGAGGGCGCGACCATGAAGATCGAGATCGGTTGGGGAGGCGAGACGTTCTACCACGCCTTGAGGGACGCATTGGAGGACATCGGCAAGGGCGGGGCGGAGCCGCTACTGCTCTGAAGTCCTGCCGCTCGTCTCAGAGCTGCCCGATGCTAGCCGACCGCGTGCGCTCGGGGCGGGTGCGGGCAAGCCCCACCGACACAACTGACCGAAGCGCGGGTCAGGCGCACGCTACCCGTATGTCAGCTTGATGCGTTCGTACGAGTCGGCTACGAGCGACTCCAGCACACCAGGGTCGACGTCCGAGAGGCGCTTGATGTAGATGCAGCCTCTTCCGGTCGTGTGCTTGCCGAGCCCGGCCAGGAATCCCTCTGATTGCTCGATGCTGAGGCCCAGGTAGATCGTGATGGCGGCCTTGCGCGAGGCGAAGCCCACTGGGAACCAGTCCCCCTCCTGCCCGCTCCCGGACTTGTAGTGGAACGTGCCGAAACCGACAACACCAGAACTCCACAGCGCAGGCTCGACGCCCGTAGCACGCCTCATCAGGTCGAGCAGGACCAGGCAATCCTCCCGACGTGCATCGTCGGTGATCTGGCCGATGAAGACCTCGACGTCGTCGTCAGTGCCATGCGTCTTGATCTCAGCCACGGGCATCTCCGTTGTGCCTAACGTCGTTGCGCATCAGCTGCGAGGCGCAGCGATGCCTCCGCACCTGATTCTACCTGCCGAGCGCCGAAGTCCGCTGGATGCGCTTGTTCTCCAGGCGTTTTCTCACCAACCCCACCCGGGTAGGCTCTGGCGGAAAGAGAGAGGGTAGTCCATGGACGAACGACTGGCAGCCAACAAACGCACTGCGACGGTCTTGTACGACCTGATGTTCAACGAGTGCAAGCCGCGCGAAGCCGCAGAGCGATATCTGGGAGACGCGTACACGCAGCACAATCCCCTCGTGGCCGACGGCAAGCAGCCGTTCGTCGACTACTTCGAGAAGATGGCGAGTGAGTACCCCGGCAAGCGGGTCGAGTTCAAGCGCGCCCTCGCCGAGGGCGACTTCGTCGTCCTGCACTGCTACCAGTGGTGGCCGGGCGAGAAGGACAACGATTGGGCCGGGATCGACATCTTCCGCTTCAATGAGGACGGGAAGGTCGTCGAGCACTGGGATGTGCTTCAGGTCATCCCTGACGATGCAGCTCACGGCAACGGAATGTTCTGAGGTTCCAGCCGCCCTGTAGACATGTCGGTGAAGAGAGGCACCTCCTCTCCGCCTTCGGCCCACAGGACGAGCACTATCAGGGCCTCGTACGCAGGTATCTATGAGCGAGGAGCATCGAATGAAGCCCTACAAGAAGTCCGATGATGCCATTGCTGCCCTCACTCCGGAGCAGTTCCGCGTGACGCAGCAGAGCGGCACCGAGAGAGCGGGCACGGGCGAGTATCTTGAGAACCACGAGCCTGGCATCTACGTGGATGTCGTGTCGGGCGAACCGCTGTTCGCGTCGTCAGACAAGTTCGAGTCGGGCTGCGGCTGGCCCAGCTTCACCAGACCCATCCAGCCCGACCACATCAACGAGCTGAGGGACGTCAGCCACGGCATGACGCGAACTGAGGTCCGCTCAGTTCATGGCGACAGCCACCTGGGACACGTGTTCACGGACGGTCCCAGGGATCGTGGTGGTTTGCGCTACTGCATCAACTCCGCTTCTCTGCGTTTCATCCATCGCGACGACATGGAATCCGCAGGCTATGGCGAGTACCTCGATCAAGTGGAGGTCAGATAATGGCACAGGAACGCGCGATCTTGGCGGGTGGCTGTTTCTGGGGCATGCAAGATCTGATTCGCAAGTTGCCGGGGATCGAGGCCACTCGGGTGGGCTACACCGGCGGTGACGTTCCGAACGCCACCTACAGCAGGCACGGCAACCACGCCGAGGGCATAGAGATTCTCTATCGACCCGGACAGGATTTCCTATCGTCGCATTCTGGAGTTCTTCTTCCAGATACACGACCCCACGACGACCGACCGGCAAGGCAATGACCGTGGTGCGTCCTATCGCTCGGCGATCTACTACGTCGACGACGAACAGAAGCAAGTCGCGCTGGACACCATCGCCGATGTGGAAGCCTCGGGCTTATGGCCGGGCCGGGTGGTAACCGAAGTGAAGCCTGCGGGCGACTTCTGGGAGGCAGAGCCCGAGCATCAGGACTACCTCGAGCGCGTGCCACACGGCTACACCTGCCACTACCCGCGTCCCGACTGGGTTCTCCCGCAGCGCGCGGGTGAGTGAGTGGCGGTCGGCGGCAACCGTGTCCGGCGCTGACACCACCTGGGAGTGATGGCACCTTGTCGAGGCCTGGCTCGCTCGAGATCCGCGTGCTCGGGCCCCACGACGTCGAGTCACTGAGGCTCCTGCTGGGGGTGTCCGCCGCGGCGTTTGATGACGCCGGGACCTACGCCTCTTCTCAGCCTGGATCGACCTTACCTGGAGCGACTGCTTGGCAGCGGCTGCTTCATCGCCGCCGCCGCCGTGGAGGACGAGCATGTCGTCGGGGGCATCGCGGCCTGCGAGCTGCACAAGTTCGAGCAAGAGCGCAGCGAGATCCACATCTACGACCTGGCGGTCGCCGCCACGCACCGGCGACGAGGCGTCGCGACGGCGTTGACCGACGAACTCAGGCGCATCGCGACCGCACGCGGGGCGTGGGTCGTCTACGTGCAGGCGGAGCTCGGCGACGAACCCGCGATTGCGCTCTGCACCAAGCTTGGCGCGTGCGAAGACGTGCTGCACCTCGACATTGCGCCGGCGTGAGTTGCTGACGATCCACATACACGGAGGTGCACCGTCATTGTCCGCCGGCTCACACGGACCGTATTGGACCTGTTGGGCGGAGCGGCCGGAATCGGAGGACGAGTGAGCTTGCAGGCCGAAACCAGACCGGTCCTCACCTTCCAGCCGGTGACAGCCGAGAACTTCGAAGACTTCGAGTCCTTCTCGCAGAATCACGGCAGGTTCCGCTACTGCAGATGCATGCGTTGGCGTATGACGAGCTCAGAGTTCAGTGGTTCGAGTCGCGAACAGCGCGCCTCACGTATGGCGGCGCTCATTCGTGACGGCCTCCCCGTCGGAGTTCTCGCATACCTCGCCGGCGAGCCGATCGGATGGTGCTCGGTGGCTCCGCGCGATACCTTCCAGGGCCTCGAGCGTTCCCGCGTCCTGCAGCGTGTCGATGACTCGCCAGTGTGGTCGGTCACGTGCTTCTTCCTGGATACTCGGGTGAGGCGCCGTGGTGTCACCGCAGACCTCCTGAGAGCCGCAATCGAGTATGCTCGCAGTCAGGGCGCGGCGCTTCTCGAGGCCTATCCTGTCGATGAGCATGCGCGCTCCTACCGGTTCATGGGTCGCCGTCAGCTCTTCGAGCGCACCGGATTCGTCGATATCACACCGCCAGCACGGAGCAGGGTCGTGATGCGTCTTGCACTCGCTTCGCCCGCCCAACAGGCGCTTCCCGTAGAAAGCCCCGCGCCGTGATGTATCCTCGGGTGGCGAAGCGCTGAAGGTCGGCGCTTCAGCTGGAGCGCAAACACGTTGGGCGTGTGCGAAGCGATACGGTTGGGTGGTTGCTGTGTGCAGGAACATCCGGGTGCTCTTCAACTTCGAGCCGGCCGCCGCGGATGAAGAGGTGCGCGCTGCGGCCACACAGTATGTACGTAAGATCAGTGGCTACTCCAAGCCGTCTGTCGCGAACGAAGCAGCCTTCAGTCTGGCCGTCGACCGCATTGCGGCCGCGTCCTCAGAACTGCTCGACTCGCTCGTGACCAGCGCTCCCCCGAGGGACAGAACAGTTGAAATCGCGAAGGCGCGTGAACGAGCTCAGCGCAGGTTCGGTAACGCCTAGCCCGCGCATCGACCTGATGCGTGCAGGTCCTCGGCTAGTGGAAGACAGACACGCTGACTGGAGCAGCAGACAAGTGTCCGTCCAGAAGCGCAGTCAGCTGAGTGCACGTGGGGAGAACACCGTGCACAGCCCAACACGCCTGCGGCCAACGTTGTGCTGATCAGTTGAGGGGCGCGGTCGTGGCGTGGGCGGAACTGCAGCTCACACGTCAAGTTGCGGGCATGCGCGTACGGCCCAGCGGGTGATCTTCGCGCCCCGTCTCAACTGCTTGCCGCCCCGACCCTCTGCGCAGCCCCGGCACTCAGGTAGCGGTGAATCGCGACCAGCGCCCAGATGATCTCGACCACGCCGAAGGGCCATGCTCCCGAGAGGAAGCCGTAGGCGCTCGAGAGCAGGCAGCCGAGTGCAAATGCCAGGACGTAGATGCGGCCGCGCGCCTCAAGCGCGTACATCAGCATCATGAACGTCACCGCGACGACGCCGAACAGGGTCACCGTGCCCATGCCACCCCCTTCCCGACTGTGGTAGCTGGATATCGTGCTCCACCGAACGGGCACGGCTGAAGCAGGACGTTCATTCCCTCGCAGCGAGCGCCGTAGTCACGAGTGCACTGAGCTCAGCCTTCGACGGCACCTTGCCACTCATCACGAGCTTGCCGTCGATCGCCAGAGCGGGCGTCGACATGACCCCGTAGGCCATGATCGTGGGGAAGTCCTCCACCTTGACGAGCTCGGCGTCGGCGATACCGAGCTCGCCCACGACCTCCTCAGCCAGGGTCATCAGCTTCTGGCAGTTGGCACAGCCGGACCCGAGGATCTCAAGCTTCATAGCTGTCTCCTTCTCATCGCTGTCGTGAGGCGCTGCGTCGCGCCGGTTTCTTGGCGGCGATCGCGCAGGCGTCGTCGGCGTTGCTGGGGATGGCAGGGGCGCTGCGCAGGCGCTCGACGCAAGCTAGGAAGCTCTGGAGGTCGCCGTCGAACTGGTCCCAGCCGATGGAGTAGTAGGTACGCGTGCTCTCGCTTCGCATGCGCACGAGGCCAGCGTCGCGCAGCAGGGCGAGGTGATGCGAGACCAGAGGCTGGCTCTGGTCGAGGGGGCCCGTCATCTCGCAGACGCAGCGTTCTCCGCCGAGTAGAAACTCGATGATCTGGGCGCGGATGGGATTCCCTAGTGCCTTGAAGAACGGCACGAGATCGACGATGCTGTCGGCTTGTCTGGGGTCTCTGGCGATCTTCATGTCAGCTCCTCGGTGGGTTGCAGGCGGTCTCGTCGACGCCGGCGGCTACGGCCTCCGGCACCGGCTCGTCGGTCATGCCCCAGTACTTGCGCCCCAGCCATAGAGCAACATTGACCAGCGCGATGAGGACCGGCACCTCCACGAGTGGCCCGATGACGGCCGCGAAAGCGACGCCGGAGCCGATGCCGAAGACGGCGATGCTCACGGCGATGGCGAGCTCGAAGTTGTTGCTCGCGGCGGTGAACGACAGGGTCGCCGTCTTGGAGTAGTCGGCGCCGATCTTGCGACCCATGTAGAAGCTGACGAAGAACATGACGACGAAGTAGATGAGCAGCGGGATGGCGATCCGCACCACGTCGAGCGGCAGATCGACGATGAGTTCGCCCTTGAGGCTGAACATCACGAAGATCGTGAACAGCAAGGCGATCAGCGTGAGCGGGCTGATGCGCGGGATGAACTTCTGTTCATACCACTCGCGGCCCTTGTACTTGAGGCCGAGGTAGCGCGTCAGCATGCCGGCCAGGAAAGGGATTCCGAGGTAGATGAAGACGCTCTTGGCGATCTGGCCGATGGTGATATCGACCGTGGCTCCCTCGAGCCCGAAGAGCGGCGGCAGCTTGGTGACGAAGATCCACGCGAAGAGGCTGTAGAAGAGCACCTGAAAGACGCTGTTGAAGGCCACGAGGCCCGCCGCATACTCGGTGTCGCCCCTGGCGAGCTGGTTCCAGACGATGACCATGGCGATGCAGCGCGCCAGCCCGATCATGATGAGGCCGACCATGTACTCGGGGTAGTCGTGCAGGAAGATGATAGCCAGGAAGAACATGAGGAACGGGCCGATGAACCAGTTCTGTGCCAGAGAGAGGCCTAGGATCCTGTAGTCACGAAAGACGTCGCCGAGCTCCTCGTACCTGACCTTCGCAAGGGGCGGGTACATCATCACGATCAAGCCGATGGCGATGGGGATGTTGGTGGTCCCCACCTGCCAGCTCTCGATGAAATCCTGCACGCCCTCAAGGGCCCAGCCGACGGCGACGCCGACTGCCATGGCGAGGAAGATCCACGCGGTCAGGTAGCGATCGAGGAAGGAGAGGCGCTGCCGCGTGCTCTCGGCCATAGTGTTTCGCTCCCTCTGGCTCCGCCGGCCGGGGTGACCGGGTACCGACCCCGCTTGGGGATAGTACATTGACATTCCTTTATAGTCAACGTACCTTTATGGTCAAGGTATGTTGATGAAAGAGAGCCCTAGGCGTGGCGAGTAACGGGAGGAGTGCGTGAAGACGATCAGACTGGCGGGATCCTTCGCCGTCTTCTCCGACGTGCACGGCAACCTGCCGGCTCTCGAGGCGGTGCTCGGCGACATCGAGGCTCGCGGCCTCGCCGAGGTGCTCTGTCTCGGCGATCTCGTCGGCTACGGGCCGTCGCCGAACGAAGTCGCCCTGCTGTTGCGCGAGCGCGGCATCCCGTGTCTCATGGGCAACTACGACCAAGGGATCGGCTTTCAGAAGGGAGAGTGCGGCTGCGTCTACAAGACCGATGAGCAGCGTGCCGAGGGCGCCGCGTCCCTGGAGTGGACCGAGAGCGCGGTCACCGCCGAGGTGAAGGCCTACCTGCGCACGTTCGAGGACCGCTTTCTGCTGGATTCGCCCGCGGGTGAGCTGCTCGCCGTGCACGGCAGCCCGCGGCGCATCAACGAGTACCTGTTCGAGGATGGTCCCGCGTCCGCCATGGAGCGCATGGCGCGAGAGTACCTTTACCGGGCGATCCTCTTCGGCCACACACACATACCCTATGCGCGGTCGGTCGGCGACACGGTCTTCGTGAACGTCGGCAGCGCCGGACGCCCCAAGGACGGCGACTGGCGCGCCTGCTACGCAGTGATCGATCCGCAGGCGCTGGCGAGGGGCGAGGACGCGCAGTCCGTCGAGTTCGTGCGCGTCGCCTACGACTTCGCTCGTCTGCAGCGCGACCTCGCCGCAACGCCGCTGACCACAAGCTTCGCCGCGCCCGAGGGCGCCTCCAAGATCGAGGCATGAGCCCTTGACCAGCTCCAGCGAACACGAGGGGCAGCGCGGCTCGACGCCTGGTAGCGACGCGCTGCCGTCCGCGGCCACGCCCGGTGCTGAGTCGGCAGCGACTGCCCCGCCGGCTTCCACCGGCGGCGGCTGGCGGGCGGCTCCCAGAGCTCTCGCGCGGGGTGCGGGGCGCCTCCTTGCGCGCCTGCCGCTCTGGCTGCGCGTCGGCGGCGGCGTGTTGCTCTGGGCCGTCGTTTACCACTACTGGCTGCCGCTGGCGACCTGGTTGACGCGCGATGTGCTCGGCCTCGACGGCGGGCGTTTCGCCTCGTCTGTCGAGTTCTTCATCTACGACACGGTCAAGGTGCTCCTGCTGCTGACGATCGTCGTCTTCGGCGTCGGCCTGGTGCGCACGTTCTTCAGTCCGCAGCGCACACGCGCCCTGCTACGCGGCCGCCGCGAGGCGACCGGCAACGTCATGGCCGCGAGCCTCGGCATCGTCACGCCCTTCTGCAGCTGCTCCGCGGTACCCCTCTTCATCGGCTTCGTGGAAGCCGGCATTCCGCTCGGGGTCACTTTCTCGTTCCTGATCGCCGCACCCATGGTCAACGAGATCGCGCTGGTCCTCCTCTATGGCCTCTTCGGCTGGCAGGTCGCCGCACTCTACCTCGCCACGGGCCTCATCATCGCCATGGTCGCCGGCTGGGTGATCGGCCGTCTCAGGATGGAACGCTACGTCGAGGACTGGGTGCGCGAGATTCGCATGGGAGACACAGCCGCTGTCGACGAGGAGCTCGACTGGGCGGCACGGGTGGCCTACGCGTGGCAGGCGGTCAAGGACGTGATCGGCAAGGTATGGCCCTACGTGGTCGCCGGCATCGCCGTCGGTGCCGCCATCCACGGCTACGTACCGGAGAACTTCATGGCCGGCATCATGGGCGAGGACGCTTGGTGGAGCGTCCCCGCCGCTGTGCTTCTCGGTATCCCCATGTACTCCAACGCGGCCGGCATCATCCCCATCGTCGAGGCCCTGCTCGAGAAGGGCGCCGCCCTGGGCACCGTGCTGGCCTTTATGATGGCCGTCATCGCTCTCTCGTTGCCCGAGACCATCATCCTGCGCAAGGTGCTGAAGTGGCCGCTCATCGCCGTCTTCCTCGGGGTGGTCGGTGCGGGCATCATGGTCGTCGGCCTACTGTTCAACGCGGTCCTGTAGGACGGTCAGGGTCGATGCCCTGACGACTTTCACTGCCGTGGGTGAGTTCGAACGTGCCGCGGCACTGCTCGAGCGGCTCGGTCTCGCCTACGAAGGAGGACCCCTTCGTGTGACTGGCTTGCGTGTACAAGCTGAAGTAGCGGCACCCGTGCAGCGTCCTGACCGCGCCATCGGGGATCTCAGCGTCAGCCGACAGGGCGACTCACCGACACAATCGACGGAACTGACGATTCGACGCGATCTGTCAGTTCTGGCAATTCCGTCACCGGTCACCGCGCCAGGCTGCCGGGGGTCTCAGCGGGTAGACCTCCACCGACGCAACTGACCGAACCGACGATGCGCCGTGATCCGTCGGTTCTGGCGATTCCGTCAGCAGTTCCGGGCGGCCGTATTGACCCCACGTCGTTCTCATCCTTGGAAACACGCGTAGGATGTGCTTGTGCCCGAGGCAGAACCCACACTCAAGACACATGTCGAACACCCTCATGGCCCTTGATGACCTCCGGCCCGGTCATCACCGATTGTCGCTACCCTCATCTCCTAGCCGGAAGGGCCATGACGGACACGGCTCAGATCGGCAGGAGCACCATCCACCGCGTCCCGCCGCCCGAATGACTGGCGCCTGTGGATGTCCGTCGCCGACTTCCTGATCATCCTGCTCGCTGGCATCGGCGCCGGGACTGTCAACACCGTCGTCGGCTCCGGCTCGCTGATCACGTTCCCCACGTTGGTGGCGCTCGGCTACCCGCCCCTGCTGGCCAACGTGTCCAACAACGTCGGCCTCGTCCCTGGTGGAGTGTCGGGTGTCTACGGCTACCGGCGCGAGCTCGTGGGCCAGGGGACGCGTCTGCGGCGACTGGTGCCCGCATCGATTCTCGGCGCGCTCACCGGAGCGACGCTGCTGCTGGCGCTACCGAGCAGCTGGTTCGACAAGGTCGTCATCGTCCTCATATGCATCGCGCTCGTGCTCGTCGTAGCGCAGCCGACGCTGTCGCGTCGGCTTGCCGCTCGGCGGCCCGCAGGTCCCGACGGCCATGTCGACGCGACCTTGGGCGTGCAGGTGCTGGTGGCTCTGGCCAGCGTGTACGGCGGCTACTTCGGCGCCGCGCAGGGCATCATCCTCATCTCGATCCTCGGGATCATGATCGACGACCACCTGCAGCGCCTCAACGGCTGCAAGAACCTGCTGGCCAGCTCGGTCAACGCAGTGGCCGCGATCGTCTTCATCCTCGTCACCGACGTCGACTGGAAGGTCGTCCTAGCGATTGCCATGGGCTCCGTCATCGGTGGCCAGATCGGCGCGCGGTACGGCCGCCGCCTCAACTCCTCGGCTCTGCGCGGCGTCATCGTAGTCGTCGGCATCGTCGCGGTGGCGCGCCTGGTCTGACGCATGGATAGCGCTTCCCCCTGGGAGAACGGCTACATCGAGTCGTTCAACGGCAAGCTCAGAGACGAGCTCTTGAACGGCGAGATCCTCAACACACTGAAGGAGGCGCAGATCCTGGTGGCTGGCCGGCGGCGCCTCTACAACGGTCTGCGCCCGCACCGCTCGCTGGGCAACAGACCGCCGGCACCAGAGACGATCGCCCTCCCCGCCTTCTCGCTCGCTGACTTCGCCCCGCCGAGACCCATGCCGGAGGTGGTCCAAGCACCAGCATAGGAAGTGGACCGACGAATGGGGTCCGGTCAGTAGACGAGCAGGACACCGTCGCTGTTCGGCTAGTCACCCCGGTGGAGAAGCTGTCCGAGGCGATGGGATCGACCTACGGTCGGATCATGGAGTATCTCAGCTCGGAGGGCATCCAGCCGTCTGGGACCCCCCCTTTGTCGTGTATCACAACATGGACATGACCGCCCTGGATGTCGAGATAGGCATACCTGTGTCCCCTCGCCGGTGGAGGGGCGCGGCGATCTCGCGCCGGGGACGATCCCGGGGGGCAGGGCAGCCGTAGGCATGCGCACGGGGCCCCTACGAGACCATCGGGGAGTCGTATGAAGCTCTCATGGCGTTCGTGGGAGAGAGCGGGCTGGAGATGGACTCCTTCAGCTACGAGTTCTACCTGAACGATCCGCGGTCGTCCCCGCCGGAGGAGCTGAAGACGGAGATCTTCTTCCCCGTCAAGGAGTAGCGCCCCCGAACCCGGAGGGTTCGCCGAGGCAGCCTGACGCCCGAGACCGGTCTCTTCCGCGCGAGCGAGGCGTGGGACTGTCTTGTCACGGTCGCTTTCGCCTCTCGCGCCCGCCGCGAGACGTGCGACCCGCCCTTCACACCATCTTCATAAACCGGATCTATGATGTCCAGAATAGCTGCACGCCTCGGTGACTCCGACCCGTGGAGGGTTTCCTGATGTGGGGTGAGCACCACTCGATGATGGGGGATGGGCACGACTCGTGGTCGCAGGGCATGCTCGGAGGGGGCTGGCTGATGTTCATCGGATTGATACTCGCAACCGTGGTGGTGGTGCTTCTCGTGGTCTTCCTCGTGCGCCAAACGACCCACCCCTCGGGGTATGGGCCCGGTATCGCACAGACCCCGCAAGGTCCGCCGCCGACACTGGATCAGCCGCGTGAGATCCTCAAGCGGCGCTACGCCAGCGGCGAGATCGACCGCGAGGAGTACTTCCAGCGGCTGGGCGATCTTTGAGCGCGGGCCGCGTGACGGCGATGGGCTGCGGTACGGGTTCGGCGGGTGTCGAGCAAGCGTATCCCGGTGTCACGCCGCCCCCTCGCGATCCCTGACACCCCGCAGGTGGATGAGAGGGATGGGGGGCAGTCGGTGCCGATGTCGCCCACGCGCGGGACTGATGAGCCTGTGCCTGTCGCCTGCCCAAGCTCGTGGCCAAGCGTGAGAGGAAGTGCGCCGTGTCTGGTCCCCGCCGCTTCGTCGTAGGACTGCTTGGTGCGCCGATCCTGCTGGCGCTGTCCCTGTCCGGGTGCGCCTCGGAGCCGACGGGCACCAGATCTCCCGCGACGACCGCCGACCAGGCCACTCAGCCGGACTCCGCAGGCAAGGACGTCAAGACGATCTATGTAGCCGGGGGATGCTTCTGGGGCGTGGAGAAGTACATCGGCCTGGTGCATGGCGTCGTCGATACCGAAGCCGGGTATGCGAACGGCGCCAGCGACTCGGCGACGTATGGAGATGGCAGCGGCTACGCCGAGGCGGTGAAGGTCGACTACGACCCGGAGGTGGCCCCGCTGCCGTTCCTGCTCGACCTGTTCTACGGTGCCATCGATCCTACCTCCGTCAACAGGCAGGGCAACGACGTCGGCACCGAGTATCGCACCGGCATCTACTACACGGACCCCGCCGACGAAGCCGTGGTCGAACAGTCGCTGGAGCGACTGCAGAAGGAGTACACGCAGCCCATCGCAGTCGAGAGTGGTCCGCTCAGCAGCTACACGCGCGCCGAGGAGTACCACCAGGACTACCTGAGGAAAGACCCCAGCGGCTACTGCCACATACCGCAGGAGCTCTTCGACGCGGCTGCAGCCGCACGGCCGGAGTAGGCCAGGCAGGCCCGGGAGTCCGTCAACGGCGTCAGCAGACACCAAGGCGCCCGCTTCTCTCTCACGCTGTCGGCGATGCACCCCGCTGCCGATAGGATCGTCCAACCGAGGAGGGGTCTTGCACCGATTCAACAAGCCGCGGCGCTGGAAGCTGCCGACGTTCATCGGCGCTGCTCTTGTCGGCGCCCTTCTCTACCGGGCGGGCAGACTCATTTGGGCATCTCGCCGTGCTGCTCCTTCTCGTCCTGGCGGGCCTGATCTGGCAGATCGGACGTGGGACGTGACCGACAAGCAAGGCGTGACTCGCCGCTACACGACCGCCGACTTCGATGAGTTCTTCACGACGACCGAAGAACACGTCATGCACCAGCACATGGTCATCGGCTGGCTTCTCCTCGAGGAGTCGATGCTGCCCGGTGCGGGCCCTGGGCACATGGAGTTGCGGCTACAACCGGTCTCGGCTGGAGGCTACGGCGGTCCACGCCTCCGCAAGGTGCCCGTGCAGGTGCCGGACGGTCTGCCGTCGTACCTTCTCGGCCATCTCAGAGAAGGCGCTGTTGGCGAGCTCGTGTAGTCGCGCTCCCCGCGAAAGGAGTACGGGCCGTCGTCTCTAGCTGCAGACCCGGCTATGGCAGTACAATGGGCAGCGGACCGCCCGGCGGGGCAGGCCAAGGCGTCCACTTGGCTGCCCGAATGAAGAGGACAAGGTGAGGCCAGTGCGACGCCTGAAGTTCACTGCGTTTGTGCCGGCTTCTGCACTCGCCGTCATGCTGTTCGCCAGTCTGACGGGGGCGCTGAGCCGCGTGGAGGCAGGGCGCACCCAGAACGGCTGTGCGCCGTGAGCGCCTACGCCCTTCTCCTGGGGGTGACCGGCACGCTGCTCGAGACTGCCATGTGGGGGTTCCTCCTCCTCGCGGGCGCTGTGTTCATCGTGGGCGGGATCTATGGTCTCAAGGGTGGCGGCCGCGGCGGACCATTGGTCTTTCTGGTCATGGGGTTGATCCCGTTCGTCGTGCTTGTGGCGGTCCTCTTTCTGGGCGCCTGATACCGACTCCTTGGGATCGCCGTTGTCTCCTGCTGGAGATGATCGGATACCTCTGGAACCTCAGAGTCCTGTCGGTCGTCTACTTCAACGTCATGGGCCTGGCGGTCTTGGCCTGCTCGGGAAGCAGGTGCGTCATGTGCGCGACGGGTGCGCCTGCCTCACTCTCAGCTGCATCGGGTATCACGTGAGTGTTCGCTGGAAGATGAGGTGGCGTCGACCGGGAGGATGACATGAGCGGCAAAGTGGTGCATTTCGAGATCCCGATCGATGAGAGCGAGCGCGCCCTCGCGTTCTATCGGGAGGCGTTTGGCTGGGATCTCGCGCAGTGGGGCCCGATGGAATACTGGACGACTGAGGCTGGCGAGGGCGAGGGCATCGGCGGGGCGTTGACGAAGCGCAGCGAAGACGTTCCGGCGCTCGTCTTCTACATCGCGGTCGACGACATCGAGGCTGCCCTTGCGGCGATCGAGGGTGCAGGCGGCAGACGACTGACTGCCCGCATGCCGATCCCGACTGTCGGCTGGTCGGCCTTCTTCGAAGACACAGAGGGCAACAAGGTCGGGTTGTTCCAGAGCGATCCGAGCGTGCCGATGCCGGAGGGAATGCGCTAGGAGGCATCCGGCGAGGCCAGACAAGCGTATCTGGCAGGTTCTGCTCGATGTACGCGGCGGCCCGGGAGAGCACCTCGACCGCGCGCATAGGCGCGGACTCTGAGGTCGGTGATCCTGCGGACGGTGCCCACGGGTGTTCTTCCGCTCGAGTCGGGATGTCTCTCCACGGCGGTGTCGTGCCTGCGTCGCAGTCGGCGCTAGCCTCGACCGGATCGCGCACCGGACCGGCGGACTGCGCAGACTCGGGCGCTCGGAAGCAGACTTGACTCGAGGCAGAGATTCCACGCCTGGCAGCTCGTCTGCTCGATGTTGGCGGCGACTCCACTCAGGAGGCTCACGGCGGACCCGTTCACCGTCAGCGGGACGCGCCGCTGCAGGTCAAGCGGCGCGAGCTCCGCAACAAGATGAAGATGGTCACATGGAGCGATCGCTCGAAGCCTGCCTGCCCCTTGTGAGGCGGGCGTCCCGCTGTGCTTGCGCTACGTCAGTGATGCCGGAGTGCCGGACGGTTGCCGACCGTGTAGGAGATGATGTGGGCGAGGAGCCCGATTCCCCAAGGAATCGTGACCCAGTAGGCGTATTCCAGCCCGCCTCCGGATACGATGTCCTGGACCCAAAGGAACGCGTTGACCACCGCGAAGACGGCGACGTGTGTCATCAGCCCGGCGAACTCACTCTGCGCCTTGTGGACCCGCGGGTGGCGCAGGTCGCGTACCGCCGAAGCCACGGCGACCACCAACAGGGCGACGCCGCCGATCAGCAACCCGTAGCCCCACCCGGACGCGATCTCGCCCCCTTGCCAGGTGAGGTCGCCGCCGAAGCCCACGGACTGGTTCTCTCCCGCATACAGAATGAACAAGCCCATGAAGGCTGCTGCGGCGCCAGCTATTCCCAAGACCCATTCGGTGACCCTGGCCATGAGTACCTCCCCGTCGAAAGCCCAGACCCCAAGGGAAGCGATGAGCCCCCCTCATGCTCTCATTGTGACCGACTCTGAGCGATGCAAACTGGATGCACCGTAGACAGCCTCGCCACGTGAGGGCAGTCGGCATCCCGGAGCGCGACTAGTGCGTCTCAGCTCACAGCCCTCTTCACCAGCGCGCTGATCCTCGCCTCTTCTGCGGCGGTCAACTCCGTCAGCGCAAAGGCGACTGGCCACATGTGACCTTCGTCGAGGTTCGCCTCGTGCTGGAAGCCGAACGTCGCGTACCTCGTCTTGAACTTCTGCGCGCTTTGGAAGAAGCAGACGACCTTGCCGTCCTTGGCATACGCGGGCATCCCGTACCAGAGTCTGGGCGAGAGAACTGGCGTGTCGGCCTTGATGATCGCATGGAGCCGCTCGGCAAGCGCGCGATCGGGTTCCGGCATCGCGGCGATCTTCGCGAGCACGTCGGCCTCGCCGCCAGCCTCCTTCGCTGCCTTCTTCGTCGTCTTCCTGCTCGCCTTGCTCTCAGCCATGGTGACTCCCGCCTCGTGTGTCCTGTTCTTGGTGGCTCCAAGTCCGGTTGCTGGTCGACCGTTGTACTCAGGGTCGCCGCAGGCAACGGACTCGGGTGTGGTACCCGCAGACCTCGGTGGCGAACACCGTTGCGCGTCGGCAGCCTCATGACCCGGAATCGGGCAGACTGCATGTCCGCTGCCTCCGACCTTGGTGGTAGAGTCCCTCGCAGAAGTCGGCAGCGTCATGGGAGGTCATCCCGGACCGCCGAGCAGTAGCTGGGCGCTCGTCGAACCGCGAGCATGGCGTCAACGAGGCGTGTCGACGCGGACCGCACGTTGGCTACCTACACTTTCAACGCAACTGGAGCGGAGGCCGAGAGTGAGAGCCGTTGCCTACAGGACCCCAGGCGCGATTGACCGCGAGGATGCCCTCCAAGACATCACCCTTGAGACGCCCAAGGCTGAAGGCCGCGATCTGCTCGTCAAGGTCCGCGCTGTGTCGGTGAACCCGGTGGACACGAAGCTGCGCCGGGGCAGGCCGCCCGAAGGGAGTGAATGGCGGATCCTTGGCTTCGACGCCGCCGGCCTTGTCGAAGCCGTCGGGTCCTCGGTGCAGGATTTCGAACCGGGCGACGCGGTCTTCTATGCCGGTTCCATCGCCCGACCTGGCACCAACAGCGAGTATCACCTGGTCGACGAACGCATCGTTGGCCGCAAGCCCGTCAGTCTGAGCTATGCGGAGGCCGCGGCACTTCCACTCACGGCGATCACCGCCTGGGAGATGCTGTTCGACCGGCTCGGTGTCCAGCGCCCGACCCCGCAGGGAGGGAATGCCATTCTGGTCATCGGAGGCGCCGGCGGCGTTGGCTCGATCACGATCCAGCTTCTGCGAGCCTTGACCGACCTGACGGTGATCGCCACCGCCTCGCGTCCAGACACGCAGGATTGGGTGCGCGAATGCGGAGCCCGTCACGTCGTCGACCACCGCCGGCCTTTGGCGCCCCAGGTCGAGGCTCTGGGACTCGGCGCTCCCGGTTTCGTCTTCTCGACCACCGAGACCGGCCTGCACCTGGCCGATATCGTCGAACTGATCGCGCCGCAGGGGCGGTTCGGCCTGATCGACGATCCGCAGGAGCTCAATGCCATGCCCTTCAAGCTGAAAGCCGTGTCCCTTCACTGGGAGATGATGTTCACTCGCGCGCTCTTCGGTACGCCCGACATGGCAGAACAGGGAAAGCTGCTGAACGAAGTGGCCGCGCTGGTCGATGCGGGGCGCATCCGCTCGACTGCGACTGAAGTCGCGGGCAAGATCGACGCCGAGACTCTGCGCGCGGTGCATGCGCAGATCGAAAGCGGCTTTGCGCGCGGCAAGATCGTGCTCGAAGGGTTCTGATCGAGCGGCTGGCAGAGACGGATCACTCCGGTGGATCGCGGACGTGCTGGACGTCGTGGTAGTGAACGGGAGGAAGTCGCGGGCATGCACAGACCCGGCGTGGCGATTCGGCCCGCGGTCATGGACGATGCCTCCGTGATCGCTGATCTCGGTGTCCGGACGTTTCGTGACGGATTCGGCCCGGAGAACACGGAAGCCGACATGACGGCCTACCTCCGCCGGTCATTCGGCCCCGAGATTCAGGCACGAGAGATCGCCGACCCGGCAAGCCGGTTCCTCATCAGCGAAGTCGATGGAAGCGCCGTCGGCTACGCCCGCCTCAAGCTCGGTGAAGCTCCCGCCTGCGTCACTGGGAACAGGCCCGTGGAGATAGTACGGTTCTACGCCGACACCCCCTGGATCGGCAAGGGAGTGGGCGCGCTGCTGATGGCCGCTTGCCTCGACGAGGCTCGTCGTCTGGGCTGCGACGTCATCTGGCTCGGCGTGTGGGAGCGCAACCCAAGAGCCATCACCTTCTACTCGAAATGGGGCTTCGCGGACGTGGGCGAGAAGGAGTTCATGCTGGGCGACGATCTCCAGCACGACGTCGTCATGGCGCGATCCGCAGGCTAGCTTCGGAGCGGTGTCGGCGAGGCGTGTTCGTCCACGATCGGCGTTCAACGAGCGTGCGACTTGGCGCTGGAGCAACACCCGCTGGCATACACGCTGAGGCGGGCTCTTGATACCATCGTGAGAACAAGAGGAATGGACCGCAGGCGCCGCGGCAAGAGGGAGTGGTGAGTGTCTCGGCAACGCGACCGCTATCAGGAGGAGCGGCACTCATGAGTGATCTGATTCAGCGCTACATCGCATGCGGCATCCAATACAGCCCGATCGAGCAGGAGATGGGCCGCGAGGCGACCGACCGCAACCTCAAGCGGATGAAGGACTACTTCGAGTACACCTACGAGCAGTACAGCTACACGGCGGACGCCTCCTGCACCGATTACGCGAAGCAGATCAAGGTCATCGCCTATCCCGAGTACGCCACCAACGGCTACCCGGCCGGCACGATGAAGGACGCCGTCAAGGCGTCCGAGGAGGTCCCCGGCCCGATCACCGACGAGATCGGCAGCTGGTGCAAGGAGTACGACTGCTTCGTCATGTACGGCATGGGCTCCATCGTGCCGGAGTTTCCGCAGACGTCGTTCGACACGGCCATCATCCAGGACGACGCGGGCGAGGTCGCCCTGCGCTACCACAAGACCAACCCCTGGCTCCCGGATGAGTTCTGGCCGAGCCCCTACGACCTCCTGTCGATCGGCTGGGACCTCGAGAAGTACCCCCTCTACCCCGTCGCCAGGACCAAGATCGGCAACTGGGGCGCCTACATCTGCAACGACGGCATGACCCCGGAGAATGCTCGTCAGCTGGCCTTCAACGGCGCCGAGTGCATGTACCATCCCGAGCTGCTCATGGACCCGTGGGTCATCGAGCCGCTCGACTACTACAACCTGCAGAACCGCTGGAACAGCGTCGTCAACCTCTGCTACACCGTGGCCCCGCACTCGGGCTGGGCGCCCGTCCAGATGCCGCCGTACGGCATGCAGGGCGGCTCGATCATCACCGACTTCGAGGGCCGCCTCCTGTGCGCCTGCCCGAAGGCTGGCGTCGAGGCCACGATGCAGACGACACTCGACATCGGCGCCGTGCGCCACTACCGTCAGTCGATGCCGACCCACAACGGCCTGAACAGCTTCAAGGGCGGCCTCTTCGACTACTTCGAGCGGCCTATCACCTACCCCTCGCATCCGCAGGCCGCTGAGAACCCGGAGTGGGATTGGATCAAGTCTCGCGCCGCCACGCGCGAGGCCATGGACCGCTTCTGGGGCGACTACTACAAGGACGCCGTCGAGTAGGAGGCATCTCGCGCACTCCCGAAGACCGCCAAGTCCCTGGAGCGCCCGCACGTCGGCGGGCGACCGGGGCCTCGGCGGACGGGTTGGCTGACGTCGCCTTACCTGCTGTGGCTCCGTGACAGGGTGAGAGACGATGTCAGCGGGGAGCCGTCTCCTCCTGCGCGGTTGGGAAATGGTCGTGTGCGGCAGACTCCCCCATGACCTCCGGTCGCGGGGTGTCGCGGTCGCGGCGGGGGAGTCCCCCAGCGCGACAACGGGAGGCACGCCATGAATCGGGAGGATTTCCCAGCTCCGACCGAGGGATTCGTGCTCACGCACTTCCTTGTGGTCTCCGACCAGGACCGTTCGCGCGAGTTCTATCACCGGGTGTTCGATGCCAAGGTCGTGAACGAGCGCGACCCGGTGATCATGAGGGTCGCCAACTCGTGGCTGATCCTCAACGTCGGCGGGGGTCCTACCGACGACAAGCCGGGCGTGACCCTGTCAACGCCACCAGATGCGGACCGCACGAGCGCGTTTCTCAACGTCCGCGTCGCCGACATCGCCACGAGCTACAAGGAGTGGTCGGCCCGGGGGGCGGAGTTCCTCACGGAGCCCAAGGACCACGGCGCCGAGATCCGCGCCTACATTCGCGATCCCGACGGACACCTCATCGAGGTCGGTCAAGCGACGGGCGCGCTCCGGCATGCTCCGCCCGAACGGTGACCTCTGGCGGCGCCCGCCACGCGGGTGATGATCCTTGAACTTGATGTAGTCCGACGAGTCGGGCCTGCCCTCGGCATCGAAGAAACGGTCGACCGGTTCGTCCAGGTGGGTCGCACGCCCGATCCACTTCGCGATCATCCAGACCCCGCTCGTCGCAAGCCACAGGATGACCCCAAGCGCCGCGAGTTCGATCACGACGGAGAGGCCGGTGTCTGGTCGACCAGGCCGCGGCACTGCTCCTCGCGGCCAACGCCGCTCTCAGAGTCACGGACGAGATGGGGCTTCTGGACTGGCTGAGCCAGAGAATCGGAGTCAGGGTCAGGCTTCAGCCAGCGAGCCCGTCGCGGTGTAGGACGGTCCTGCGCTGCTCTGCCGCTATCTCGGTCCGGCGCGATGCCCTCTTGTGACGCAGTGGCTGCGGGCGTCGAGCCGCCTGGCGCGCAGGCTGCTGCTGCGGCGAGGGCCGGTTCAGGCGCTCCCTCGAAGCTGAGTCGGGGGACCCAGCCGAGCCAGCGCGGCATGTACCAGTTCCACTCACCCAACATGCTCATCGCGGCGGGGACGATCAGCGTTCGTACCAGCGTGGCATCGAGCAACACCGCCACGGCGAGCCCGAAGCCCATCTGCTGGAACATGACGAGGTCGCCGGCCGCAAACCCGCCGAACACCGCCACCATGATCAGTGCCGCGCCGGTGATGATGCCTGCCGTCGAGCCGATGCCGTGCGCCACGGCGGCTCGGTTGTCGCCGCAGCGGTCGTGCTCCTCCTTGATGCGGCTGAGCAGGAAGACCTGGTAGTCCATCGACAGCCCGAAGAGGACTGAGAAGAGGAAGAGCGGCACCCACTGCTCGATGGTAGCTACTGGCTGGAAGCCGAGCAGGCTGGCGCCCCAGCCCAACTGGGAGACCAGTGTGACGAGGCCGTAGGCCGCGCCCACGCTCAGCAGATTCATGGCGATCGAGAGCACCGGGATGACGACTGAGCGGAAGGCAACGAGCAGCAGCACGAAGCTCAAGGTGAGGACGAGGCCGACCACGAGGGGGAAGTAGCTGTTGACGATGTCGATGTAGTCGATGTTGCCGGCCGTCTCGCCGGTCACGTAGACACTCGCGGCGCTGCCCGCGAATGCCGCCGGCACGATGTCGCTGCGCACCTGGCGGACCTTGTCAATGGCCTCATCGCTGGTGGCCGCCGCGTTGATGGGTACCGAGACGAGCGTCAGATCGCCGGAGGCTGAGCTCTGTACCTGGCTCGGTCCGAAGGCGCCGTCACGGCTCAGTCCATCTTGGAGGCGCTGGACCGCGGCTGCGACCTGCGGCGAGGCCGCCTGCCCGTCGACGACGATCTGCACCGGGCTGACGCCGCCGGCGGTGAACTGGCTCTCGAGAACGCCGAAGGCTTCCTTCGACGCGAACGAGTCGGGGAAGCTGTCGACGCCCGAGACGCCGGTCCTCATGGAAAGCAGCGGCGCGGCGGCGAGCAGCAGAACGCCGACGCCGACGCCGAGTGCCAGGCCGGGCCTCCGCATCGCCCGCTGCGCGATGCGGGCGAGCACCGACACCTTGCCGGCGGCTTGCGCGTCGAGCAGCCGTCGCCCGAGGTAGGGAACGCGCAGTCTGTTGATGCGATCGCCGAGGAGCGCCAGCACCGCCGGCAACAGCGTCAGGGCGGCGAGCACCGCCATGCCGACCACGACGATGGCGCCCAGCGCGAGGCTGAAGAAGATGTTGGTCGGCACGATGAGCATGCCGACGAGGGCGAGGACCACCGTCATGCCGCTGAAGAACACGGCGCGGCTGGCGGTCCCCCCGGTGACGGCGATGGCGTCGAGCACGCCGTGACCGCGCGAGCGCTCTTCGCGGAACCGCGACACGATGAAGAGCGAGTAGTCGATGCCCGTGGCGAGGCCCATCATGCTGATCATGTTGATGGCGAAGACCGAGATATCGGTGAACTGTCCCACGAGCGCGGTGGCGGCGATCGCCATCGTGATGGCGATGACGCCGAGAGCGAGAGGCAGGGTGGCCGCCACGAGAGCTCCGAACACCAGCAGCAGAATGAGGAGGGCGATGGGGACGCCGATGCCTTCGCCGCGCCGGAGGTCGGTCTCGGCCTGGTTGCTGAAGTCGCTGGCGATGCTGGACGTGCCGGTGATGAGCGTGGCGAAGCCGTCCCGTCCGTCGACTTCGTGCACGAGATCGTGCACCTTGTCGATGTTCTTCTCCGCCTCGACGACGTCGCCGGCCATGACGATCGGCAGGATGACCGTGTGTCCGTCCGCTGAGATCAAGCTCTCGTCGCCGCCCGCGTACGGGCTGATGACGACGTCGACCACACTGGGTCCCAAGTCCGCGATCTCGGTCTGGAGCGCGAGTACGTAGCTGCGGAAGGCGGACTCGCTCGCGGGTCGGGTCGGCGAGCGCACGATCACGACCTCGTTCGCCTTCTGCGGCATGTCCATCCGCGCGGCGAGCAGATCGCGTCCGACCTGGGAATCGGGGTCGTTCGAGAACGTGTACTGGGCCGTCAGGGCACCGGGCAGGACGACCGCGATGGCGGCAGCTGCGGCCACCAGTCCGAGCAGCCACAGACCGACCACCAGCCGCGGGCGCCTCGCTGATCCGCGCGCCAGACTGGTGATCGAGAGCCTCATCCGGTGCCTCCGGGATCGAGTGCCGACGGTGGGCTTGCTCCCGCGAGCCCACGGATTCAGGACAAACTTGGTCTTGTTGGGAAGATGGTCCCCAAAGGTGGGCGCGTGGAAACCCGGAGCCGCGGCGAGAGAGGCCACCGCGCACGGAGGCCCGCGTCACGGGACCTGCGCGCGACTGGGAAGCGACCAGGTCGTCGGCGGCGGGTGCGAACCAGGCTGGAGCGTGACCGATCGCCTACCGTTCGCCGACGACAAGCCTCGACGTCCGGAGTGCGGTCGGACGCCGCCCGATCCACCATAGGCGATTCCGCCGGCGGCGGGTGGCGGGATCCCGATCAAGCGCAGCACACCTACTCGGCGAGGAGCGCCTGCACCTCGTAGATGTTCACCGCTTTGCCTAAGCGCTTCTCGATCACGCCCTCATGGCCCGAGGTCCAGATCTTCAGCTCCGCATCGAGATCGAACGTGCCCGAGGTCTCGACTGCAAAGCGCACGACGGACGCTCTTGTAGGGGGCGGAGAGGTACTCGATCTTCTTGTCGCTGATGCCCTGCTTGTCCACGGAGGAGCAGGCGGCGGTTGGTGAAGATGAAGACGTCGCGGGTGAACTCGTGGGCGTGCTGCATCTCTTCACCGGAGCCGAGCAACGTGCCGTACTCCTGCGCGACCTCGCTGACCTCGACCTTCGAAGCGTTCCCCGTGAGTCCACTCATGATCCCCATGACGACCTTTCCCCGGGCGTTCCCCTCATTCACGTAGGCGATGGCCTCGGGCGCCTCGCTCAGTGGGTAGGTCCGGTCGATGCTTGGAGTTACTCGCCCGGACTGGATGAGCCCTCGCAGAGTGTTCAGGTCTTCACGGTTCTCCTTGGAGACGAAGGTCGTCAGCTCTGGCCCACGAACCGGGAGAGCACGAGCGCCCGGATCTGGCGGTCTGTGCCGCCGAGCCAGCGGCCGCCAGTCTCGCCCCCGACGATCACGAGGGTGCCCTTCGGGGTGAGCGCCCGCCTCAGGCGCGACAGTGAGGAGTTGCCGCCGATGTCGAGGATCACGTCGTAGCGGTCGTCGTTTGCGAAGTCCTCCCTCGAGTAGTCGATGACCTGGTCCGCACCGAGCGAACGCACCAGCTGGGCCTTCGCCCCACTGCACACGCCGGTGACCTGTGTCCCGAGGGCCTTGGCCAGCTGCACGGCGCAGCTCCCCACGCCTCCCGAAGCGCCGACGATGAGCACCATCTGCTCGGGCCTGACCCGTCCGTGGTCGCGCAAGCCCTGCAGGGCCGTCAGGCCGGAAACGGCGACCGCCGCCTGCTCGAAGCTGAGGCTCGGTGGCTTCCGTACGAGCTTGTCCTCGCGTGCGGCTGCGTACTCCGCGAACGTGCCCTTGCCGACCCCGAACACCTCATCG
Source organism: uncultured Thermoleophilia bacterium (assembly GCA_963717285.1). Lineage (GTDB taxonomy): Bacteria > Actinomycetota > Thermoleophilia > UBA2241 > UBA2241 > CAIXSE01. The sequence continues at coordinate 86,152 of CAVQVW010000005.1, read as the reverse complement.
CCCGGCTGGAACTTGGTCACGTCCCTGCCGATCGCCCCCACCACACCGGATACGTCCATGCCGTGAACGGGGGTTCTCGGCGCGCGGACCCCGTAGCCTGCCAGGCGCACCGGGTACGGGCGTCCGGTCATGAGGTGCCAGACACCACGATCCACGCCGGCGGCAGCCACGCGCAGGAGCACCTCGTCGCCGGCGATCGCGGGCGTCGCGATCTCGCGCAGCTCGAGGACATCTGTCGAGCCGTGGACATCCTGAGCGATGGCCTTCGCGGATGTCTCCTTGAGAGGGCTGGCCGGCAGCGTGGCGCCCCTGAAGACTGCCCCTAGAATGCCCTCAGAGCGGATGCGGCAATCCCGTGGACCGCGAGGACGGGAAGGGGAGAGCCCCGCGACGCTGAAGATGAGAAGAGGATGCAGGGCGTCCATCGTCCTGTTACGTCTTCAGAGAAGGGACTCGAGGATGAACGACGAGACCACGCCTCGCGGGCCGGACCGCAGCGAGGAGCCGACGACCCAGCTGCCGCACGCGACCGCGGGGCAGACCGTCGCTACTGGGTACCAGGGGCCCTCGGGGCCGCCCATCGTCACTGGCAGCGGTGTGCTGCTCGGCGTCTCGATGGGGCGGGCGCCTGAGTCCCACCCGACCGTCGCGATGCCGGCTGTGGTCGGCATGCCCCAGAGCGAGGCGCTGGCGGCCCTACAGGCGGCGGGGTTTGCGGTAGAGGTGATCCAGAACGCGAGCAGGGCGGTGCCGGCCGGCACGGTGTCGCATCAGTACCCGCGGGGCAACGCGCAGTCGACCAGGGGATCGCGGGCGGGCATCATCGTCTCGACTGGCGTGCCCATGGAGACGGCCACGCAGACCGTCCTGCCGGACGTCGTCGGCAAGACGGAGCAGGAGGCCGTCGCGACCTTGACGCGCCTGGGCTTGAGGCCCTCCGCGGTCAGCGACTACAACGCCGCCGTGCCGGGTGGCGTCGTGCTCGCTCAGGAGCCCAATTCCTCTGACCTCGCGCCGGCAGTCGCGCCCGCCAAGAAGGGCGGCAAGGGGTGGCTGTGGGCGCTGCTCGCAGTCGCTGCGATCGTCATCGTCGCGGCAGCCGTCCTTCTCTTCAGCGGGGGCGGGGATGTCGATGTGCCCGACGTGAGCGGGATGACCGAGGCAGCGGCTGAGACGGCGCTGACGGATGCTGGCCTCGCGCTCGGTACCACGAGCAAGGAGTCGAGCGCCGAGGTTCCCGAGGGCCAGGTCATCTCCCAGGATCCCGCCGCCGGCACGTCGGTCGCCGAGGGCACCAAAGTCGACCTCGTCGTGTCTGGCATCGGTCAGGTGGAGGTTCCCGACGTCACTGGTTCCACGGCGGCCAGAGCTCAGAACGCTCTCGAGGAGGCTGGGCTGACGTCGCGAATCGTCGACGTCTACGACGACAGCGTGCCCGAAGGAAGCGTGGTCTCGCAATCGCCGAAGGCCGGGACGAGCGTGGACGAGGGGGCGGAAGTCTCGCTGTCGGTCTCGCAAGGGTCAAAGCCTCCGGCCAACGTCAGCGTGCCGGACGTCTCGGGCCAGACACAGGCGCAGGCCGAGCAGACCCTCGAGGACGCGAACCTCAAGTCGAGCGCCGTCGATGCGTACAGCGACACGGTCCCGAGCGGCAGCGTCGTGAGCCAAGCGCCGACATCCGGGTCGAGCGTGGCGCCGGACACAGAGGTCCTGATCTTCGTCTCGCAGGGCCCAGCGCCGCCCGACGTAGTCAACGTCGCGGTCCCGCCCGTAGTCGGCATGACCGAGGCTGCGGCCGAGACGGCGCTTGAGGACGCGGGCTTCAGCGTGGAGAAGCTCGAACTCGCGAACGCCGCCGCCGCCGGGACGGTGTTCGCGCAGTTCCCCGGCGCCGACGAACAGGCGCCCGAGGGGTCGAGCGTCGCGATCCTGATCTCGACAGGGCCCTGAGCGTCACGGCATACGGGATAGCGCGCAGCCTGCAGGCGTCGCATCGAGCGGCGCCTGCAGGTGCGCAGGCTGTCCCCTGTCGATCCAGAAGCCGGGAGCCTTCGGGACGTCCCGCGTGCGATGGTTCTGATCCTCGTGATGGTTGCAGGCGACGTGGCAGATGATCTCCCGTACTTGGGTGCGCACGCTCATGCTCTCATCTCCTTCGAACCAGACGGCGATTCCGTGGACTGTCGGCCCTGATGTCGGACCTTGGAGGGCCTCCGGGCACTCCTCTTCGGCCATCCTACGGAACGTTCTGCTCCTGTCGAGGTGCGCGGGCTAGGCCTTCGCTCCAGCCGCGACGGGCAGCTCCTCTGGCACGGCCGGGGCTGCTGTGCGGCTTCTGCGAAGGAACAGTTTGATGACCTCGTCGACGAGCAGCAGGGCAACGGCGAAGCCGATGCAGTACAGCCACTGCCGGCCGCTAAGAGAGGTCAGCCCGAGGACGCGCTGAAGAAAGCCCAGCTCGGTCGCCACCAGCGTGAAGAAGAGCGACACTCCAGTGAGACCCAGCTGTCGACGGTCAGAGAAGAAGTCCCGGGTGAGTGCCGTATCGAATTCGCGTCGGGCGCTGATGCCGGTCGCGATGTTGGAGAGGGCGAACGTGACGAAGGCCACACTCATCGCGACCGCGATACCGTCTGACTCCTGGGATGCCTCCAGGATCAAGGTGCCCGCTGCCATGAGCAACCCCAGGAACGTGACGCGCACCCACTGTGAACGGGAGAGCAGTGGCTGGCTGAGAGGTCGAGGCTTCTGGTCCATCAGTCCCGGAGGAGGCCTGTCGAATCCCAGAGAGATTGAGAGGGGCGTCTGCACGAAGAAGGCCACCCAGAGAACGACCAAGGGGCCGAACGGTGCGCCCCCGGCGATCGTGAGCAGTGAGGCACCCAGGAAGATCGCGATGAAGCCGATCAACTGCGTCACCTGGAAGCGCACGAACTTGGAGAGGTTGGCGTACAGCGCGCGGCCGATTTCGATGGCTCTGACGATGGTGGCGAAGTTGTCGTCGGTCAGGATCATGACGGCGGCGTCCTTGGAGACCTCCGTGCCCGTGATCCCCATGGCCACACCGATGTCGGCCTTCTTGAGGGCCGGCGCATCGTTGACGCCGTCCCCGGTCATGGCGACGACGTTGCTCTCTTCCTGCAGCAGGCGCACGAGGCGGATCTTGTCGTCTGGAGCCACACGCGCCACGACCCCGATGTCGGGCAGCTGCCCGGCCAGCTCCTCGTCGCTCTGGCCGGCGAACTCGACGCCGGTGAGGGCCGAGCCCTCGATGCCCAGCTCGTGACCGATGGCAGCCGCGGTCACGGCGTGGTCGCCGGTAATCATGCGCACCTGGATGCCGGCGGTCTTGCACTTCGCGATGGCCGCCTTGGCCTCGGCGCGGGGAGGGTCGACGATCCCGACCATGGCCATCAGCGTCAGGTCCGTCACCAGACCTATGAGGTCTGCTTCGGGGTCGAACGTCTGTGGATCGAAGTCGCGTCTGGCCACGACCATGACTCGTTCACCGGCCCGCGCCATGCGCTCGTTCTCGTCGAGTGCGGCCTGGCGATTCAGGTCCGTGATCGGCTCCGAGCCGCCTCCCGGCAGCCAGTAGGAGCTGCCGCGCCGAATGAGCACGTCCGGTGCCCCCTTGACGAAGCAGCGAACCACCGGCTTGCCGTGCTCGTCGGTCATCTCATGGAAGGTCGCCATGAACTTGTAGTCTGAGTCGAAAGGCACCTCGGCGACGCGTGGGTACCGCTCGCGTGTCGCCTCGACGTCGATGCCGCCCTTCTCGGCGAGCACGATCAGCGCGCCTTCGGTCGGGTCGCCGATGAGACTCCAGCCTGTCTCGGGGTCATCCTGGAGCCGGGCGTCGGCGCACAGCGCCATCGGCAGCAAGGCCGCATCGAGATCGACCTTGGCTCCGCCGGAGTGCAGCAGCTGTCCCTGGGTGTCGTACCCCTCGCCAGTGACCCTGTAGCGTTCTGTCCCGGGATGGCCACCTCACGAGCCGTCATCTTGTTGAGCGTGAGCGTGCCGGTCTTGTCCGAGCATATGGCGGAGACTGAACCGAGCGTCTCGACCGACGGCAATCGCTTGACGATGGCGTGATGCTCAGCGAGAGTCCGCGTGCCCATCGAGTACAGAGTCGTGATGACCACCGGCATCCCGGTCGGAATGGCCGAGATCGCCAGCGCTACGCCGGCCACGAAGAGCTCGTCGAACGGATCACCTCGCTGCAGGCCCAGGAGCAGCATCAGGATGAACGCCCCTCCGGCGAGACCTGCAAAGACCAGAGTCAGGCTGTCGAGCCGCTTCTGCAGCGGCGTCTTCTCCTCCGTGGTTTCGTTGAGCAGGTCCGCGATGTGGCCTATCTGGGTGTCCATACCGGTCGTCGTCACGATCATCTCGCCGCGTCCACGTGTGACGGCGGTGTTCATGAAGGCGAGACACAGGCGGTCACCGAGACCCACCTCGGCTCCCGCCGACGGGGTCCGTGTCCTTCAGTGTCGGCAGGCTCTCGCCGGTCAGGGACGCCTCCTCGATCTCCAGAGTGGCGGCGAGGAAAAGACGCCCATCTGCGGGGACCCGGTTGCCGGCCTCCATCAACACGATGTCGCCCGGCACGAGCCCCTCTGCGTCGATCTCGATCGCCTCTCCGTCGCGGCGTACGCGGGCGATGTTCTTGAGCATCTTCTGCAGGGCGACGAGGCTCTCCTCAGCTTTGGACTCCTGGTGCAGCCCCAGGACTGCGTTCAAGACGGTGAGGGCGAGAAGGACGATCGTGGTGCCGACCTGCCCGGCGAGAACCAGGCTGATCACGGCCGCAGCCACCAAAATGATCTGCATGTAGTCCCGGTACTGGCGCAGGAAGGCCTTCCAGCCGGGCTCTTCCTTCTTCGCGGACAGCGTGTTCGGCCCGTACTTCGTGAGTCGTTTCGCGGCCTCCGCGCCGCTCAAGCCCTCTGTCGGGATCGACCTGGAGCTGCTCCGCGACCGCCTCGGCCGTGAGGGCATGCCACCGGGGTTTGACTTGGGACGAATCCGACATCACGACCCTCCGAACATGGCTCTCCGACCATCGAAGGGATGAGCCGATTTGCCAGCATCGCGCGCACATACTATCGGGGCGTTGATGGCTCCGTCATGCGCCGGCGCTCGCACATGCGTTCCCACATGGCGACGGGCACGCGTCCTTGCCGCCCCGCTGGAGGCATTGGGGGGCGGTGCGGATGCTCCGGTGTATCCTCCGCCTGTGTATGCTGTGGCAACGCCCTCTGTGGTCTCGAACTGGGCGGCTGCCTCCCGGCACGACGGCGATGCTTCAGGCCTCTCCGGGCGACGCCTCTCTCAGGGGGCCGCATGAACGCGGAGAGGAGAATCGACTGTGGGTACTCCGAACGGATTGGCCATCAAGGTCAACGTCGACAACTTCGTGCGCGCACACACCGCAGCTCAGATCGACCGGTTCCTCAGCACGAGTGGAGTCATGAACAAGTGGTGCCACAGTCGTCGACCCACCCCGCTCGACAAGCAGAGCGTCATCCGCATGAACCGCGACACTCTCTACAGCCTCGCCGTGGTCGACATCAGCGAGGGTGCCACTCTCACGCTTCCGGACTCGGGCAATCGCTACGTGTCCGTGATGGTGATCAATGAGGATGAGTACATCAACAGGATCTTCCATGGCGGCGGGACCTACGATCTGACCATGGAGGAGTTCGACACGTTCTACGTCGTCCTCGCTGCACGGACCTTGGTGAATCCCGTCGATCCCACGGACATCAAGGCTGTGAACGTCTTGCAGAACCGGATGAAGATCGAGGCTGTCTCGGCGCTGCCCTACTGCCACGTCGACTACGATCAGGAGACCTACGAGGCCACCTACAGACCCCTACTCGAGCTGAGCAAGGGCCTCTCCGGCACAAGGCGCACGTTTGGCAGGAGGGAGGAAGTCACCGAAACGCGCCATCTTCTGGGCGCAGCCTTCGGCTGGGGCGGCCTGCCGATCCACGAGGCCTTCTACGTCACCAGGAGCGAGCCTCGCGCGGCCGGAGAGTTCCGGCTTACCGTCCGGGATGTACCGGTCGATGGGGCCTGGTCGATCAGCGTCTACAACGCAGATGGCTACTGCGAGGAGAACGAGTTCGATTCGTATGGCATCAGCAGCCTGACGGCGGAGCCGAACGAGGACGGGTCTGTCACGGTGAACTTCGGGGAGAGCGATGACGGAGCGACGAACTTCCTGCACGTGATGGATGGCTGGAACTACGTGGTGCGCCTCTATCAGCCGCGCGAAGAGGTCCTGAAGGGCAAGTGGGTGTTTCCGGAGCCGCAGGCAGTGTGATGAGCGGGCGGCGACCCGTGTCTCAGTCGAGGATCGAGCGGTTCTCGGCAGCTCGCGCAGAGTCGGGATCGGGAGCGGCTCGGTGTGGCGGCTATCGAGGCGATGTAGCCGGCGGGGAGGTCGTGCTCGCGCGCGCCGGACAGCACCAGCCGCACGTACCAATCGAACGGGAGCAGACGTCGCATCCACGGCGTCGCGGTCGGCGACGTAGGCGAATGCCTCGAGGCGGCCTCGTGCCGCGACGTCCACGGGCATGAGCTCGGTGTGGTAGCCGCGACCTTCGACCCGGTCAAGAGCGAGTCCTGGTCGCGATCGTCGATGGAGAAGACGACACCGTAGGCGGTCGGCCTCTGTACTCGCGCTGCGGACCAGGTCGCACTTCGCCGAGCCATCGGCACCGCTCTTGTGGAAGCGCAGTTCGTATCCCGGCAGCTGCGTTCGGCCGAGGCAGCGTGCACTCGGCGCGCGACGCGCATTGCGCAGTCTCGCGATGAGCATGTTCGAGCCGTAGGCCAGGTAGATCATCGACACCCCCGGTCTTCGTAGCCGGCGTGATGTGCGCCGATCGTGGTCGAGGCACCTCCTCCGCAAGCGTACACCTTTGGGGCGTCAGCCTGACCTGCGGCGGGGGTCGACCGCGGATGGGCAGGCAGTCCATGGCCTCAAGGCGCTTGGCAGGAACTCCCCGCCATGCGCCCGTGAATCCTGTCGGCTTCGGATGGCTTGCACGGACTGTTCCGGGGAATAGTGCCGCTGACCATCACATCACGCCACCCGACGCGGGGGTCCCCCGATGCAGGCACCAGAACAGATCGCTCCCAGTGGACCGGCCGACTACCTGGAGGTCATGACCAAGGCTGTCTTTCAGTCCGGCATCAGCTGGCAGGTGGTCGAGGCCAAGTGGCCCGGATTCAAGGAGGCGTTCGACAGCTTCGACCCGGAGCGGATAGCTCGCTACACCGATGACGACGTCGAGCGACTGGTCGCCGACGCGGGGATCATTCGCAACCGGCGCAAGATCGAGGCGACGTTGACCAACGCGGAGACCATGCTGGAACTCGAGCGCAGTAGCGCCGGGGGCTTCCAAGGCTGGCTGCGCTCGCACGACGGTTTTGAGGCCACGGTCGCGGCGCTGCGCGCAGAGTTCCGTTTTCTGGGCGACACCGGCGCCTACTACTTCCTGTATGTCGTCGGCGAGCCCGTACCGCAGCACGAGGAGTGGATGAAGGCCCATCAGGGCGCGCGCCGCAGACCGGCACGCAGAGCCTGACGCACGGGCGTCGTCCGGAAGACTAGCCCTCCGGCGCTACTGCGGGCTCGCAGGTACCGAGCGCCTCGTCGCACGGGACTGCACCCTCGTGCACAGCAGAACGCAGCCGCCAAGGTCCGGGCGTCCGCGTTGCGATGAGCGCGACCACGAAGCCGCTGAGGATCACCACCCCGGCGATGACGAGGCCGGTCGAGAAGCCCACGGTGAGGGCGTGGTCGAGGACCTGAGGGGGCAGGCCCCCCGCGCCGGACGCTGTCGCATCGGCGCCGGGAGCCGCCGCTCCGCCGCCGCTGGCCATCTGGTCCCGAGCGCTGTTGGCGACCGACGTCCAGGCGACCGTGCCGATCGCGGCGAGGCCGATCGAGCCGCCGACCTGCTGGCCGATGTTGAGCAGGCTCGACGCGGCGCCGGCCTCCTCGTTCTTGACGTGCGAGACGATCATCAGGGTGAGCGGCACGAACATCAGGCCTATCCCCGCGCTGAGTGTCAACATCGGGGCGAGCAGATGGGTCACGTAGCTGCCCGTCTCGCTCAGCCGCGACAGCCAGAGGAAGCCGGCCCCCGCGAAGAGCGGGCCGGCCAGCAGCAGCGGCCGCACGCCGACCTTCGTGACCAGCACTCTGGCGACGAAGATGTTGATGGCGATCATCGAGATCGGGAACGGGATCCAGGCGATGCCGGCCTTCACCGGGCTGTAGCCCCAGACCGTCTGGATGTAGATGGTGAGGAAGAAGAACAGGGAGAACATCGCTGTGCCGAGCAGCAGCATCATGGTGAACGCGCCTCCGCGACGCCGCGAGCGCAGCAGGTGGAGCGGCAGCTCAGCATGGGGGGTGCGTCGTTCGATGAAGATGAAGGCTACGAGGAGGATGGCCGCCGCGCCCAGCGCGGCGATGGTGACGGCATCACGCCAGTGCGACACGCCGTCCGGGCCCGCGGCGGCATTGGTCAGGCCGAACACCAGCAAGCCGAGGCCGGCAGTGCTGGTCAGGACGCCGGGGATGTCGAGTCGTCGGCGGACTCGTGCCGTTGGTGTGAGTGCAAACGTCGCCAGGCCCGCCACGACCAGCCCGATCGGCACGTTGACGAAGAACACCCAGCGCCACGAGACGTAGGTGGTGAGGATGCCGCCGAGCAGCAAGCCGACCGCGCCACCGGCGCCGGCCATGCCGGCCCACACCCCGAGCGCTCGATTGCGCGGGGTCCCCGGGGGGAACGTCGTGGCGATCAGGGCCAGGGCGGTCGGTGCGGCCAGCGCGGCGCCGACGCCCTGCAAGCCGCGCGCCACGAGCAGCCACCAGTCGGAGGTCGCGAAGCCCCCCAGCAGAGAGGCCAGGGCGAAGATGAGCACCCCGGTAATGAAGATCCTGCGGCGTCCGTAGAGGTCGCCCAGGCGGCCGCCGAGCAGCAGCAGACTGCCGAACGCGAGCGAGTAGGCGGTGACGATCCATTGCAGGTTGGCGCCGCTGAAGCCGAGAGACTGCTGCATCTGCGGCAAGGCCACGTTCACGATGGTGGCATCGAGCACGATCATGAGCTGTGCCGCGGCGATCACGACGAGCGCCAGGCCGAGATGACGAGGCACGTGCGCCCCGTCCTCGGGAGGGGCAGTGAGGCTCGACGCCGTTGCTTCTTGCATGCGGATTCCTTGGGAGGCGGTTCTGGTCGTTCCTTCCCAGCATTGCACGCCGGGGGTCTGGCAAACACTGCCCGCCCTCAGTCGTCGCTCAGCGGCTCGACTCCGGACAGCGCGGGAAGGATACGAGCATGCCCTCGCGACGACCGTTCTGCAACCCGAATGCAGGGGTCCGGGGCAGACCCTTGGCTGCGCTGGACTCCCGCGGGCCGGCGGCGCCTCTCGAGTCCTGCTGGACGGAACGCGCGTGATGCCGTAGCTTCATGAGGAGGTCTGTGCGGACGGCGGTCGACGTGCCGGGCCAGAGGAGGGCAGTACTGATGGACGAGAAGCGGCGCGTCGTGGTGCTCGGCGCGAGCCCGAAGCCAGATCGCTACTCCAATCGTGCGGTCCGCCTTCTCGTACAGCATGGGCATGGGGTGGTTCCCGTGCACCCCACTGCTTTCTCGATCGAGGGCCTGCCCACGGTCGCCAGACTGGAAGACGTGGACGGCGTTGTGGACACGCTCTCGGTCTACGTCTCGGCCGAGAGATCGACCCAGCTGGGCTCGGCCATCCTTGAGCTCAATCCGGCCAGGGTCATCTTCAACCCGGGAGCCGAGAACCCGCAGTTGCAGGCCACGCTCGCCGGAAGGGGCGTGCGCGTCGAGGCTGCCTGCACGCTGGTCCTGCTCAACACCGGCCGGTTCTAGCGGGCTCGGCAGCGTCTTCTGGCACGCCGCCCACGGACCTGGCGACCTGAGTCCACCGTCATCCCTGTTCCGCGCGCTCCTTCACGGCTGCCGCCAGCAACTCGAACCCCTGCTGGGTACGGCGCATGGTCCTGCCGAGGAACGGCAACAGGATGCCGGTCACGTCCTCGTGGGTGCGGAAACGGCTTCTTCCGTCGGCCGAAGCTTCCACTGAGAGCGCGTGGCGACCGTCGAAGAGACCTGGCAACAACGTGATGCCCTTCCAGCGCATGAGATGGCCGTGCTCCACGTCGAGCAGCCGCGGCTTGAAGCTGACCGGTCTCATCTCTGGAACCTTCAGTGTGACGTGCAATCGCTCACCGACCCTCAGGCTTCCGCTGGCTCGGATGATGAACGGGTTCCACTCGGGGAAGGAATCAAAGTCTGTGATCACGGCCCACACCTTCTCGGGCGGTGCATCGATGTCTGAGTATGCGTCGAGCTGCTGCATCGAACCTCCTCCAGACGAGCGGGGCACTCTCATCTCTGGGGATTCCATCGACACTCCCCGTGTGCGATCATCGCCGCGTGCCGTCCGCCTTCGGCCGGTGCGATGTGGGGTAGTCTTCCCGTCCAGTCAGAGGAACATGCCGCGAACGTGGGCTGGTGGCCGACGAAGTGAGGCCTCATGATGCGGGTGCCGCCGGTGGTCTCTCTCTGATCACCGAGATGGCTTGATACGCGTACTGGAGCCCCGTGACGACGTACAGCGTCGCGCCGACCAGGAAGAACGCCCAGCCGATGCCGCGAACGTCGATGATGAACCACTGCAGAGCGCAGATCAGAATGAGGTTCGCCGCCTTGCCCAGTCGCGAGGGGCGCGGCTCCTCGGCAGTGCGCTGGTGAAAAGGCACCGCCAGGGCGAGCATCAGGATGTCACGAATGAGCAGCGGGAGGACGGCGAGCCAAGGCAACGTCCCGAAGTACCAAAGGGTCGCGATGATCGTCAGGAAGAACACCCTGTCCACAATCGGGTCGGCCCAACGTCCGAAGCGGCTGGTGACGTTCAGACGGCGGGCGATGAGGCCGTCGGCGACGTCGCTGAGTGCCGCGATCAGAACGATGATGGCCGTCGGCCAGGCTGCGGCCGGGGCGTAGAGGCCGTAGGTCCAGACAATGAACGGCAATGAGCACAGCCGTGCGATTGTGAGGACGTTCGGCAGGTTGTGGGCAGACCGGCCCATCTCTAGAGTCTAGCAGGCAGGAGGGCACCCGCCGAGAGACCGATGACCGGCAACCACCGCGCCATCCGCATCCGCACCCCTCGGTCGCAGCGCCGCGCCTGGCCCGTCCAGGCATCCTGGACGCGGCGCGCGCGATGTCATGGCTTCCTGGGTGGTGCCGGCGAAAGGCATGCTCATCGGTGGATAGCCGTGAGGGGGATGCCCGAACGTCAGGGAGCGTCGTGGCTATCGCCGCTTCACGACCACGGGCGGCACCCACGTCCCATCGAGTGCCTCCTCCTTGGGATGGTAGACGCGCAGGATCAGGTAGAAGGGCTCGTTGGGTGCGGGCAGCCAGTTCGCCGCGGACGCGGCGTCCTCGGGCCGCTCGTTCTGGATGTAGATCGTGAGCGAGCCGCCCTCTCCCCGCACCAGTCCCCCGGTGGTCGAGTTGATGAGATAGCGATCGATCGGGTTCTTCACGAGATAGCCGGCCGACCCGTCATAGGACATGTCGTACATCGTGACCGACCAGAACGCGTGGGCTGGTGGATCGGTATCCCAGGTCAGCTCGTAGGCATGCCTGGATCCATCGAGCCGGTCGCCGTCGGCATCCTTGCGCAGGAGAGGGTAGAACGCCTCGATTCGGTCGTTCCCACCCCAGCCCAGCAGCGCACCCGTGGCTCGCTTTGCGTAGTCCCCGGCATAGTAGGCGCGATCACCGAACACGTCCGTGTTGGACCAGCCAGTGGGATATGACGGCTGGGCAGTCAGGTAGGCTTCCATTCTCTGCCGAGCTGCCCTCACGCCGGCGCAGATGGCTTCGCGGACCGGGGCGTCCAGCGAGTCGGCGTCGAAGGGAGCCCCGGGCTGCATACCGATGCCGGCCAGTCGGTGCATGAGGGCCGAGTCCTCGGCATGGATAGGCTGGCAGAGTGTCAGCAGGAGGTTCGCATATCCGATGAAGCGCTCGTCGCGAGACGCGGCGTCGTCCCACATGGGCCAGTCGACGGCCGGTGCGGCCGGGGGCTTCGTTGTACCAGCGAACTCGCTGAGGGACCGCAGCCTGTAGCCGTCCTGAACGGCCACCAGCTTGGGTACGTCATCGGGACCCAGCAGCTGAGTGCGGCCAATCGCGAACACGATGTCGGTCTCGAACCGCAGGACCCGCGTGACGCCGTCAGGCGCATCACCGCTCCAGCGCGGGCCAGCGAGGAGATACGATCCCGCCGCCGGGCCGGTCGCCCTGGTACCGACGAAGTACTCATTGAAGCCGAGCAGGTCCTCGAACTGCATGACGTAGTAGCGGTCGCCGACCTTGGGGACGGTCAGAACGTAGGGCTCGGCCCGGAGGTCGAGACCGGCGAAGCTGTACGGCGTATCGGCGTTGGGGCTGATGACGTCCTTGAAGCTGTGGTCGAGAGCCTGGGCATCGCTCGCCAGCGTGTTGATCGGCGTCCGGAAGGTGGGTGCGCCTTTGGCCAGAAAGCTGGCGAACAGGAACCGGTACCCCATGAGCATGGGGAACGCGTAGACGTACCCCTCCTCGGCGCGTGCCGAGATCTCCTCCGTGGACAGCGCGGTGTCGATCACGACGCATCTCCTTCTCAATTGCGGATACGTGAACGGCCATGTCGCAAGCATACCGGACCTTTGTGATTCACTCTGATCTCGAGCTGTCTGGCCGGTCCGAAGCCCTGTGAACGGGGTGATATCCTTGGCCAAGGCGAGCAAGGAGGGGACGTGAGAAGGCGGCGTCCAGTCGCGAGCATGGCCGTTCTTGGAGGCGCAGCGGCTGCCTCCGCCCTGCTTGCCAGGCCTCGGCTCCTGAACTGGGGTGCGAATCACCGGGAAGTGCAGGAGCCCCTCCCCGGCGATGGGTTCATCGGGAGCGCCGATCTCGTGGCGACCCGTGCCGTCAGCGTTCGCGCCCCGGCCGACCAGGTCTGGCCGTGGGTCGCCCAGCTGGGGCAGGGGAGGGGTGGATTCTACAGCTACGACTTCCTCGAGAACCTGGTGGGCTGTGACATCCACAGTGCTGACCGCGTCACGCCCGAGTGGCAGGACATCGGCGCCGGAGATGGGGTCAAGCTTCATCCAGACGTGAGCCTCGAAGTGGCCGCGGTGGAGCCCGGGCGGTCCTTGGTTCTTCGTGGGGGGGTTCCCATGGGAAGCTCCCCACCTCCCTACGACTTCACATGGTCCTTCGTGCTCCGGCAACGACCGGACGAGACGACCAGGCTGCTGGTCCGGGAGCGGTACGCGTACACTCAGCGATGGGCGCCGCTTCTCGTGGAGCCCGTGGCCTGGGTGAGTTCCGTGATGAGCCAGAGGATGCTGCGGGGGATCAGGGACCGGGCAGAGCGCACCGCTGCGCCCGGCTGACGGCACGTTCGTGCGCCGGCGCTGAGGCGCTTCGCGCCGGCGACTATCAGACGCGAGGAGCTGGGGCTTGGGGCTGGCGATCATCACAGGCGGCTCGCGCGGGCTGGGAGCCGCGCTCTGCGACCAGTACCGTGAACGAGGATGGCAGGTCGTCGAGTTCTCCCGGTCCGCTCTGCAATCCTTCAGCGTGCGCGTCGATCTCTCAGATCCACGCGGCGCGGCCCAGCTGTTCGCCGCGGCGCTCGAGTCCCTGGCCACCCTCGACGCAGCGGAGGTCGTCGCGATCAATAACGCTGCGGTGCTGGCCCCGGTCGGGCCTGTCGAACGATCGTCGCCTGCCGAGATCGCACGACATCTCGATGTCAACGTGGTGTCGTCGATCCTCTTCGCCCGCGCGTTCGTGGCAGCCTTTCAGGAGCACGACTGCCCCAAGACGTTCGTCAATATCTCCAGCGGGGCGGCGACCAAGGGCTACGCGGGCTGGTCGCTCTACTGTGCAAGCAAGGCCGCACTCGAGAACTACGTGCGTGCTGTCGCGCTCGAACAAGCCGCGCGCGCTCACCCGATACGCGCCATCAGCATCAACACCGGGGTGATGGATACTGCCATGCAGGCGGCGGTGCGCGGCTCGCGCATGGAGGACTTCCCCGAGTTGGAGCGCTTCCTTGCTCTCCATCGTGAAGGCCGCCTGTCGCCCCCATCTCTGGTCGCGTCACGGATCGCGGAGATCGTGAGGGCGCGTCCGGAGCCGGGTGGGGTCTACCCGGTGAGCCGCTAGCCAGCTCGCGCAGCGTGCGCGAGGAATCGCGTGTGGGACCCGCGCCGCCGTCACCAGCCGAGTGAGCTGGCTTCGCCTTTGAACGGCCCGACTACCTTCGAGGTGATCCAGCCGCCGTAGAAGCCGCCCTGCTGCGGGACGACGGTCTCGCCATCGACCGTGCAACGGTCCATCTGGGCAGGCATGACGGCGACATGGCCCCGGAGTCCGGCGAACGCCGCGGTCGGTTCGGGGTAGGTCCAGGCGGCCCGTCGGGCGACTCGGCCACCGCCGTGCACGTCGAAGTATCGGGCCCGCCCCTTCCACTCGCACCAGGACTGGCCCCGCGTCGCACTCAGCGATCCCGGAACGAAGGACGATTCGTGCAGGTAGTAGGTCGGAGGGTGGCTCGTCTCGAGTACACGCAGGGACCGGGACGTCGAGGCGATGCGCTCGCCTCCCAGCCAGATCTCGAGGCGCTCCGTGGAGAGCTCAAGCCGAGGCGGGCGCGGGTAGTCCCACACGGACTCCTGGCCCGGGCCTGGAGCGGTGGGAGTCGGCCGCTTCACGAACGGGCCTTCAGTGAGCGAGTCATCGTGAACGCGACCGGTGCCGGCCGGTCTTCTCGTACGTCCCGACGAGCTCTGCCTGCCCGACGACGTGACCCTCCATGGCTGCCTCGACCTCAGCCTTCGTCGGCTCGTCCAGCCCCGTGAGCACCGTGTCGAGAGCGTAGAGCTTGAAGAGGTAGCGGTGGCGACCCTTGGGCGGACAGGGGCCGCCGTAGCCCGTGCGCTGCCAGTCATTGAGACCTTCCACTGTCCCGCTCGGCAGCTCCTGCGGCTCCACCGCTTCGGGCAGGCCGGTCGTGTCCGCGGAGATGTTGTAGAGGACCCAGTGCACCCAGGTGGTCTTCGGGGCATCGGGGTCGGGTGCGTCGGGGTCGTCGACGATGAGGACCAGACTGTAGGCATCCTCCGGGACCCCGCTCCATGTCAGTGGCGGTGAGAGGTCGTCGCCCTCGCAGGTGTAGGTGCTCGGGATAGAGCCCCCCTCGGCGAAGGAGGTGGACTTGACGGTGAGTGTCATGATCCCCCCGTGGTCGCCGCTGTGGCGAGTGGTATACCCGGCGACCCGGGGTCGTGACACTTGACGGAAGATGGCGATCCCGCGCCGACGGTTCTCATAGTCCGGATACCCGCTCCCCATGTCCAAGGAGAATCCAAGCCACAGGTTGCTCGTCCTCGGGATGCTGAGGATGCAGGACATGCACGGGTACCAGCTCGCCGAGGTGATGGAGACGCATTTCGACGACGACGAGCACATCAAGAAGTCCACCATGTACGACACGCTGAGGAGGCTGGCCGAGGACGGCCTCGTCGACAGCCACGAGGAGCGGGAGGGCAATCGACCACCGCGCACGGTCTACTCCTTGACTCCGCTGGGTGCTCAGGAGTTCGCGGATCTGCTCAAGGGCAGCGTCGCGACGTACGACTCGCCCTTCTCCTAGGGGGACGTGGGGTTGATGTTCGTGGACGTGCTCCCCGACGACGAGAGGGCCATGCTCCTGTCTGAGGGCCGGAACATGCTGGCCCGGATCGCCGAAGGCCATGTCCACGGGAGCTCTCACGGAGGCACGATGGATCTGGCTGGCGAGCGGGTCACCCTCCTTCTGGATGCGGAGATCCAGTGGCTCGACGACGTTCTTGCGCGGCGGAGGTCAGGGGTTCGACCCCCCTGCGGTCCACCATCTTCTTCACGCTCAGATGCAGGGGTTTTGCATGCTCTGAGGGCGGCTGAGAATCTGTCGAAATGCCCACGTGCAAACGGGGGCGTCAGACCTTCGACTTCGCTCAGCCTCCGCTAGGCGGACGGTGTGGGCTGACCGTCATCGCCGGTGGCGGCACGAGCGGGAAGACCAGCCTCCTTAGTGCGCTCAGACTGGCGCTCTGGGGAGCACGGGGCTCTGCCATCTCGCACCCAGTGCGTCTCGCCGGACGTCGCCGGACCGGCGAAGTCCCAACCGACCCCCGGACCTACATCAACGTCGATGCGCTGGGCGCGCCGGACCCCCACTCGCACGTGGGCCTCACCATCTGCGCCGACCGCTCCACAGGCACGCCACAGACGATGCAGATCAAGCGCTCGTGGCGCGTCGTCGAGGGCGAAACCGTGACGGAGGACCTGCGCGTCGAGATTTTGACAGCAAGCGGGCGGACACGTTTCGGCGGCGTGGCGGCCCAACGACGGATCTCCGCGTGGCTCCCCCCGGGCCGCTTGCCGCTCCTCTTCTCGGACGGAGAGGAGTTCGAGGTCCTGGGTGGTCTGGCAGAGCGTGAGTCGAACCGTCGGTCTGCTGCACTCAACAGCCTGGGGGCGCTCACCCGAGGTTGCACCGTCGAGTCCTGGCAGCGGGTGACACCGGGGATTATCGAGCTCGCCAACCGACTGCTCCTTTGCGGCCGGGAGAACGAGGAGCTCTTGCTGCTGCCCGAGTCCGCAGGCTGCCGCCAGTCCGGTGCCTACCAGCTCTGTCCCGGCGTATGGCTCAGTCGCGAACCGGACTCTGGGACGCAGTTCGCCTGCATCGGCAGCGCCCTGGTTCTCGGCCTTCATCTGGCCGGGGGCGCAAATGCTCCCCTCGTTCTCGACGCACCGACGGCAAGGATGCCTCAGGTGTACGCCGCGGTCTTCCTGGAAGTGCTTTCCGGCATCGCGCGCTCACAAGTGGTGATTGCAGCCCACGAGAGTCAGATAGGTAGTCTTGTAGTCCTCCTATGGGAGCGCGCTCAAATCGTCTACCTTGTCGAGAATCGCAAAGACGCATGCAGTTCACTGCTGAGCGAGCCGGCGACGAGGTGAGGGGCCCCACGAGGCTGTCCACCGCGGGTCTCGTTCCTCAGCCTGCTCGGCCAGTTGTCGGTCGGCGGGGCTATCCCGGTGCTCGTCCGGGAAAGCCGCACCCGGATCCCGTGAAGCTCGGGACTAGGCTCTGGGAAAGCAGCTGCTGCAGGGTTGCACCTGCCAGTTGCTGTCCTTCGCCGCATATTCCTCGAGTACGTGCCTATCTAGCGAGCAGACCTTCTTGTGTGCGGCAAGACGCTTGGGCCTGTGAAAGACGATGTGGTGGCAGGACGATCGATGGAGCATCAAGTCGTTGGCGGATCTGTGGTTGATGTAGAATCCCTCCGGATTCTCCTTGAACCACGTCTCGAACTTCTCACTCGCCTCGTCGTCTTTGGCTGCGTCGAATTCCTCCATGGCGCTCTCCTTTCGCACGAGGGAAACCTGTAGCGGCATTCACCTGTCTGCCAACAAGGTGTCAACACGCAGAATCGCGCGACGTTCGCGGGGGAGAGCGGCTTGGTGCTCGGACGCCCGGGACCGGCACTTCCATCGGCGAGGAAGGGGTCTCGATGCTTCGAGAAGGCGGAGGTCAGGGCCTGACTCCCACGAGGTCAACCGCGAGCGTCGATGGGGAGGCCCGGTGCACGATTCGAGGCTGCTCCCGAGACAGTTCGTCGCAACCACGTGGACCCGCAATGTGCGACTGAATCGTGAGGATTGGGCCGCTGGGACGCCGTCCGCCCCGAGGCGTCTGGTCGGACGGGCCATGCGGCCCCTGAGTCCAGCCCCGCCGAAACCTATGCCAGAGGTGGCGCAAGCAGTGGAATGGGGAATGGACCCATGAGCAAGGTCTGCTCAAGGGCGGCGTTCACCACCGCCGCGACCAAGCGTCCATATCCACGCGCCGCGGGCACGGAGGGAGGAGAAGGTCCGTCGCCCGGGACCGCGCGCGGGTGAAGGGAGGCACGCGAGGCACTCAAGCGCGGCGGCTGTTCCGTCGTACCGAGCGGGTCGTGGACGGTCACCGTCGGGCGTTCAAGGGCAACGGGACCGGCAGCAGCTCTGATGTCGCCGGCACAATTCTCTCCCCATGGAGGACAGATCATGTCTGCTTGGTTCGAGGGCTCCAACGAGATCGACTGCACGCTTGAACAAGTGAAGCGCGCCGTCGGCGACCATGGCGCGCACCTTGTCGGGGTCGTCGGCCTCATGCCAGGCTTGACGGACGTGGAGCTGGTGGAGCAGGGGCGAGACTTCGTGACCGTCAGGACCAACGAAGGCCTCATGAAGCGCACCAACATCGTCGTGCGGGTCGAGCCTGAGAGAGTGGCCGTGGAATCCGATGAGGAGTACCAGGCCGGGTCGAAGGTGACGACGACGTCGCACTTCCTCGACGAATTCATGATCAGTGGTGCTGGAGTCACGCATCGCCTCGTCATGACCGGCGTCGAGGCCTCCGGCTTTCTCGGCTTCTTCTACCGGAACCTCGGCAGCTCCAGAACGGGGAGGGCTTTCCTGGAGTCCTACAAGACCTATCTCGAGAAGCAGAATCCGTGAGGCTAGTTCGTAGCGCTCCCTCGGGTCATTCGAGTCCGAGCACAGCCTCGTTCGCCCTTCGTCGACTTCGGTGGAGGCTCGGTCCACCACCGAAGTCGCGCCTGAATCGCGCTCTGCGCGCATTCCAGATGACCTCCGAGACAGGCCGCTGCAACCATTCTGCGACCCAAATGCGGGCGACTGGATGGGCGAGGCTGGGGCGCGATAGGTACGGACGGGACTGCTGTCCTCCTCTGTCTTGACCGCCTGCTGCGTGGGCTGGGCGCCCTTCATCGGAGAGACGGCCTGACCGCAGTCGTGGTGTCGAACCGGCGGCCCCTCAGAGTCGAACGTCCAAGACCAAGACGAGTTCTGCGCCGGGGTCGTTTGGATCGGTCGGCAGTGCACGGAAACCGTTCTTCTCGAGCACCCGTAGGGAGGCCCTGTTGTCGACTCCGACACCGGCGATCACCGACCGTATGAGGCCCTCTCCGCGACACCACTCGACGAATCCCGCGACCAACTCGCTCGCCAGGCCCTTGCCCCAGGCCTCCTCGGCGAACAGGTAGCCGAGCCGGACGTCGACGTTGCGGCCATCCTCCGTCTCGGCTTCGAAGAGAAGCACGAGACCGACTGCCGCGTCGGTCTCGTGTTCGACCGCGAAGAGCACGGGTCCCTCACGCCCTCGTGCGGCGAGCCACGCCTCAGCTCGCCGCTCATCGTAGTGCCCCTGCCACCCGTCGGGCAGGGCGCGGGTGACCGCCTGCGTAAGGATGGAGGCCACGACCTGGCTCCGATCCGGAAAGGGCGCGCCACGCAGCGTGGCGCCTCTCCAGCTGTCGATGCTCAGGCGGCAGGTCTTGAACGAACAGCCCTCGACAACCACTAGACCTCCCTCATCCGCATGGCCGCAGGGATACTATCGCCTGCACCCGGGCTCGGGTGCCCGATGTGGATCACTGCCGCTCAGGAGCCGCGAGGGAGCCTCTTCCACCCGAGCTCTTCTTGCCGTCGCGAGCCTGATCCTGTTCAGAACTCGCGTTCGGGTGCGGTCCGCAGCCCTGATGTCGGTGTTGCCCCTGCGTCCATGCCCGACCTACGCGACCGAAGCGACGAAGGAGATGAGGAGGTCGCTTTCGTCTCGTGCACCAGCTGACTGCCACGCTACGATCGGTCGCTCTGGACCGGCGATCGGGGCGACGCAGCCATCGTTCCTCGGACCCACGCGTCTGAATCGCTTCCTGGGTCTGCGACGGTTTGAGGCGACCAGCAGAGACTCCTAGTCCTCCCCAGGTTCGTCACGACTCCTCATCGCTGCTCCGAACGCGTTTCGGTGGTGCGTCGTGCTCCAGGCCATCATGTGCTGGTTCTTCCTCACAGTGGCGGGCATCGGAGCAGCGTAGCGCTCATCCACGCTCTGCAGCTCTTCGACGATCGCCTGCAGCTCACCATCGTCGTCGGCGTACTCAGCGATGCGAGAAGCGGTCGCGCTCATCGCTCCCTGGGCCTCGGCGTAGCGGTCCTGCCGGTTGTGCTCGAGTGCCTCGCTGCGCGCCCGCGCTGCGTAGACGGCGGCGACAGCACGGTCGACGGCACGGTCGCGCTCCTGCAGGTCGTTCTCCTCGTGGGAGGCGTAGGTGAAGGAGCAGCTGCCCGTATCGCCGGAGAGTACGGTCTCGCGGTCGCCGAGCGCGCCGGTCACGAGCTGCTGCTTCTGCTGCGCGCCGCGCGGAAACTCGAGCTTGAGTACGACCTCGAAGAGCTGCTCGGAGACGAGCGTGCCGATCTCGACCTCGAGACGGCGAGCGACGCGCCTCGCCTCCAGGTCGTTCAGGCAGCTGATGCGCACTCGTGACGGGACATCGACCTCGAGGCGCACCTCGCGGGCCACGGTCTGAAGGGCCTCACCGACCTCGCTGGCGATGAAGTCGGGGATCTGCCGCGTGCTCTCGATGTAGTAGTAGTTGCCGCCACCGGCATGTGCCATCTCACCGAGCAGCTGCTCGTCGTAGTCCTCGCCCACGCCGAAGGTCGTCGTGGCGATGCCATGCCCCGCCAGCTCACGGGCGTGGCCGACGAGCTCCTCAGGGTCGGTGATGCCCACGTTCGCGAGGCCGTCGGTGAGCAGCAGGCAGCGCCCCGTGTCGGCCTCATCGAGCGCCTCGGCGACCTGGCTGGCGCCGGCCAGCCAGCCGCCGGCGAGGTCGGTCGTACCGCGCGCCTCGATGCGCCGCACGACGCTCTCGGCCTCACGCCGGGCGGCGGGTGTCGCCGCGCTCGAGGCGACGACCACGTCGACCTCGTCGTCGTAGACGACGACGCTGAAGCGGTCCTTCGGGCGCAGGCTGCGGATGGCCGCAAGCACGGCCTCCCGCGCCAGGCGGATCTTCTCACCGTGCATCGACCCGGAGCGGTCGAGCACGAAGGCGAGGTTGACCGGCGGTCTGCCCGAGAGCCGGGGTGCGGCTGGGGCTTCGACACGCGCCAAGAGGTAGCGGGTGCTGCGCGCCCCGCTGCGGATCAGTCTGCGGTCGGCTCTGAACTCTAGACTCATGACGATTCCTCCGCGAAGAGTTCCTTCGCTGTCTCGATCAGCTGCTCCAGGGCGCGCTTCTGGCTGCGCCGCTGGGGCCGTCTGACGTGAATCTCGATCTCCGGTGTGACACTGATGCGCTCCCAGCGGGAGCGTTCCTCCGCGCCGGGCGACGACTGCGTGGAGCTGCGCCTGGGCAGGGCGAAGTGGCGAGCCCCCACAGCGGGAGATATCCTGGCCGCCGTGACGGCAGAGGCCCGTGCCCGTGCGATGTAGTCGGCGGCCGCCTCCGCGCGCGAGGCCGATACGTCGGGTGCTGAAGGTGGCAGAACCGCGGCCCGCGGCACATCTGGGGCAGGGGGCTCAGGGGGACCCGCATCCTCTGCGGACGAGTCTTCCAGGGCCAGCTCGCAACGTGCCACCGTCGGGACGTGCCCCTCCGAAGGCGGGCTCTCGTACTCGGCCATGCGCATACGGATGATCTCGAGCGAGATGCCGAGCGCCCGTAGCTCACGGATCTCACGCAGACGCTCCAGGTGCTCGTCGCTGTAGCGGGCCTTGCGGCCTCTGCCGATCGACGGCGGGATGAGCTTCTCCTGGATGTAGTAGCGCACCGTGCGCTCCGGCACCTCGGCGCGCTCGCTCAGCTCGGCGAGAGTGTAGTACTCGGCGCTCATCGGCGACCTCCTCGGTCGGTTGAGGTCTGCGTGTGGTCGGTCTCCTCATGTAGTATAGCCAGCACCAGTGGTGCTGGCAAGTGCTTGTGGTGACTTGCCCTTCGGCGCAGTCCTCGGCGCAGATCCGGCCTTTCGTCGATTTCGTCTTCGCGGTCGCGCGGAGCGAGCTGACATCCTCGC
Organism: uncultured Thermoleophilia bacterium; assembly: GCA_963717285.1. Classification (GTDB taxonomy): domain Bacteria; phylum Actinomycetota; class Thermoleophilia; order UBA2241; family UBA2241; genus CAIXSE01. The sequence continues at coordinate 64,103 of CAVQVW010000005.1, read as the reverse complement.
CGCCAGGCGGTGGGGTCTTGCCGTGCCGTCTTGGCATAGTGGTACTGTGCTGCCGACGGGCAGCCAGCACTTGAATCAACCGGGTACAGCATGGACGCAGGCGAGCAGATCGACATCCACTTCGACTTGCGCACGGACACGCCCGAAGGGAAGGATCCGGACGCGTGCAGCCCGACGTTGCGCAGATACCATCGCCTTCTCTGGAGCAAGTCTTTGCGGGACGGCGTGGTTCTCGAGTTGGACGACACCACGCCGGGTGAGTACCTGCATCACCGCTCAGAGAAGCTGGGCGAGTTCTTCCTGACGAGCGATGCGGTGATCCCGACGTTCAAGTACGTGCCTATGGTCCAGGACGTCAACAAGGTCCGGGGAGAGGAGTTGAACGAGTTCCTCCGCATCGGCTACACCATGGGCGGCATGATGCTTTGGCCGGGGAACCAGATCGGCCGCAAGATGCCGATCAATGGTGCTCGAGGACTCCACCCCCGGATCAGGGACCGCTTCGATCTGACAGTGGAGTGCATCAGGAGGCACTACCGCGGCGAGGCCAGTCCTCTGGGCAAGGTCCTCGCCCGGTACGCGGACTTCTTCGCACTGTTCCAGGACTTCCGGGGCTTCGTCGAGCACTTCCTGCTGCAGGACGCGGTCACCGTCGACTGCGAGGCTGTCACCTTCTCTGCGCCGCTCAGGGACTTCAGCACCGCTTCGGCCGTTCCCCAGACCATGGACGAGTATCGGGAGTACCGGCAGCGGGCGATCACCTTCATCGAGGCCCGCAATCGCCGGATAGCCGAGTACTGCCGACTCCGGGCTCTGGAGGATCGGTCGTAGGAGGTGTCGTCTTTGCGGCAATCGTGGCCTGCGTGCCCTCCGGATGACTCCCGAAACGGTCGGCTGCAACCATTCCGCAACCCAGATGCGGGCGACTGGATGGGCGAGGCGGGGGGGATGGGTACGGAGGGGGCTGCTCTCCCTCACGTCGCGCCTGCCCGGCTAGCGCCACTCGCTCAGCACGTACGACCACTCGTCGTTGGACCTGCAGAAGACAGCGACTCGGTGGGCTCTTCGCACCGCCACCGACGACACGGGGATCTCCCAAGAGTACGCCGCCTCCGCCGGCGTTCCCGGACAGTCCCTCCAGTGGGAGGACTCGAGCTCGCCGCTCCCGACGCCGAAGACGAATCCGTTGCCTGAGTTCGAGGTGACGTTCACGGCCAGCTGCAGCCGTGTCGAGGTGGTGATGACCTCCGGGGAGTTGTAGTTGCCGCTGCCGGAGTGACTGACCACCCTCCACCAGCGTGGCATGGCATGGGCCTCCGCTGGTCCGGGCTCAGCATCTGGTTCGGGCTCGGCTGCTGGCTCCGCTTGAGCCCCGCCTCCGCCACCCGACCCGGACCCGCCACCCGAACCGGCCGCGGGGGTCTCCTTGCCGTCCTCCTCGCTCGCCTCCTCAGGGTCGCCGGCCACGACCAGCGAGACCTGCGAGCCGGCGTCGACCTCGCTGCCGGGCGAGGGTGCCTGCGAGAGCACCGTGCCGGTCTCAGTGGCGTCGTTCTCGAGCGCCAGACGCTCGACGTCGCCGATCGCGAGGTCGGCGTCGGTGAGGGCGTCTCTCGCCTCCGCCTCCTCCAGGCCGACGAGGTCGGGGACGGTGACGGCCTCCTCGCTTGAGCAGGCAGCGATACCCGTTGCCAGGACGACGACGGCGATGAGGAGAGCCCAGCGCAGGCCGCGGCGTGTTCCCCGCTGTGGCGCATTCGGTCCAGAACCGGCTTGCATGTCACACCCCCGTGGACGATGAACGCAGGCAGTGCAGTGCGGCCTGTCGGGCTATGGCGTCGAGCTCTCAGGCGACGGATCGGGGTGCGGCTCGTAGTCGGATGGGTGTTTCCATCGCATGGCGATGCCGCCGATCTCGCCGAAGCCGCCCCAGCCCTCCAGGTTCTCGTCGAGCCATCCACTGAAACCGGCGCCGCCGGCCATGACTCTCTCTAGGTCGGCTTCGGTGACCTGTTCCGTCCTCTCCCAACCGTGTTGTCCGTCGGCCTGGTAGAAGGTGGCGAAACTGGTGGTCTGCAGACCGAAGGCGTTGGGACCGAGCCTGATCGACTCGTTCTCGCCGGTGAAGAACTGACCTTCGAGGACGTACTTCTCCCCCTTCTCATGATCCTCGTCGGTCTCCGTCTCGATGAGCTCTATCCTCCAGCTGCCTTCGACCATCAGGCCGGTGCCCTCCGCAGTCGGCTCAAGCTCCATGACCACCCGGTGGGATGTGATCTCCAGGGAGGTGGTCGCGGTGGCAAGAAACGGAGTCAGCTCGAGGCTGACCCTCAATCCGTCCTGGCCGCCGCCTCCCGCCGCCAGAACCCTGGCCGCCACTCTCTCGATCGGCCAGATTGGGACGATGTCCTCGACCAGGATCTCCGCCGGACTGTAGGGGGTCGTCTGGGCCGGTGGCACGATTGCCCCGCTCTCGATGTAGCAGGGCGAGAGCGCGGCGTCGGCATCGGATGAGTCGCCTTGGGTGGAGCACAGCCCGATGCTCCCCTTCTCGAGAGCGTCGGAGATCTGCTGCGACGAGTAGCCGGCGTTCACCATGCCGATCACGAGCACCGCCCAACTCCCATCGAAGCTGGGGTCCCCATCGCGCTGCAAGCCACGAAGGATGTTCCTGCCCTCGTAGGGCCAGTCGGACGGCAACTCGGGCTCGAGCATGTCGCCGTCGCTGTCGACGACGATCGGTACGCCTGAGAGAGCCGGCGGCCAGTGGTCTGCCAATGGCTGGTTTTCGTCAAGATACTGCGTGATCTGCCCGGCGCTGTAGCCGGCTCCGGTCGCACCGAGAAGCCAGACCAGCCAGCGCCCGGCCTCTCTCTCGTCTCTGAGTTCCGCGAACGTCTGCTCGATGTCGGTGCGGTCGGGGAGGCTGTCGTCGGTGTCGGCGAAGAGGGCAGGCAGGGAGCCGGCGAGAGCCACGGAGGCGACTCTGAGCCGGGCAGCGCCGCTGTCGCTGGAGGTGGTGCTGCCGGCGGGCGAGGCCGGGGTCACGCCCTCGATAGCGCCTGACTCGTCGATGGTCCCTGCGTCGATGGCCTGAGCTACCTGGTAGGGAGAGTAGCCGTTGTCGGAGGCCTGGAGGACCGCGTAGGCAGCCGTGCCCTCTCCGCCCAGCAGTCTCGCGGCGGCACTGGCCGTCTCATCGAGGTCGTACTCCCGCTCGGCTGGCTGCGCCTGGCCTGTCGGCGTCGGATCCGTCCCCGGCGACTCCGACGTGTCGTCACAGGCTGCGAGCCCGGCTGCGGACACCAGCAGCACAAGGGTCATCACGTAGAAGGATAGTCTCCGCATGTCCGGCTCCCCCGATCGCCCGCAGGCTGAGTACATCCACCTGCGTCCATGTATACCACGGGAGTCCGCAGGCGAGGACGGGAGTACCGTTTCACTGGCGCCTCTCAACGGGCTCCGATGCCGAGTACCCGCGGGCGATCGTCGACTATCGCCCTGTGCGGCACAAGGCGTCTCGGCAAGCGCCCGGCAAACGAACGCTGCGTCACTCGATGGTGCTGAGCGGTAGTGGCCGACACTCCCACATCTCAGCCTACGCGTGAGACACCGCTTGGCGGCACTTCCTGGCACCTATTAGCAAACTCGTCGATGGCCTTGCACGGCGGAGGTGATCGGGGATGAGCGAAGGCAGAGGAACGTGCGCGATCACTGGCGCCAGCGCAGGAATCGGCAAGGCTGCTGCCATCGACATGGCTCGTCGGGGCTACAGCATCGTGATGCTTGTGCGCGACTGTGGCAAGTCGCGCCGAGCCGCCGAGGAGGTCGAGGCGGCGTCAGGAAGCGATGACGTGCGGCTCTTCTACGTCGACCTCGCCTCGCGTGAATCCATCGCCGGCGCCGTGGAAGACGTGAAGCGCGCAGGTCTTGCGATCGACATCCTCGTGAACAACGCGGGCGTCTACGAACGGAGGCGTGAGGTGTCGGCGGACGGGATCGAGCTGACGTTGGCGGTCAACTTCGCCGCACCGTTCATGCTCACCAACCTGCTGGTGCCACTCATGGAGGGCAGACCAGATGCGCGCATCGTCAACATGGCGTCCGAGCACTTCCGGAGCGGGCGAGTGTCGTTCAGCGGATACGTTGGGGAGGTCGGTTCAACGGCAGCATGACCTACGCGAGCTCCAAGCTCCTGGTCGTACTCTGGACTTGCGAGCTGGCGAGAAGGCTGAAGACGAGCGGCATCACCGCGAACTGCGTGCACCCTGGCGTCGTCGGGACCGACGTCTTTCGCGACTACCCCGGGTGGTTCAATGCTCTGACGACCCGTTTCATCTCGAAGCCGGAGGTCGGCGCGTCGCCGGTGGTGTACTTGGCCACATCGCCTCAGCTCGCTGGGGTGACCGGTGAGTACTTCTGCAAGAAGGAGAGGGGCTCTCTCTCGGGACCTGCCGCCGACGACGGTCTTGGACGTCGTGTGTGGGAGTTTGGCAAGACTCTCGCTGAGGTGCGTCCCGGAGTGGACTAGTCAGAACGCTGTCGCGACTTCTCAGATCGCTCCGGGACCCACCTGCTCTACGGCGGTCGGTTCGGGGATGCGCGACTGCCGCGCGCGGCTCTGTTGGCGAGCTCGAAGACCGCGCGGGAGCCGCCCCGCGGGAGTGACGTCCGGCCACCTATCCTCATGCCCCTTCTCCTCCCTGCCGATGATGGCAGCGAAGGCCCTGCAGCGGTCGGGACCGAGCTCGGAGAGGAGTGACAGGCATGACGTCAGATCAGGCGAAGAACAAGCTCCTCGACGCGGGAAGCGAGAACGCACCAAGCTCGCCCGCAGAGGGTGCCGGCGGCACTTTGTATACGTACCAGAACCCGGACGGGAGCATCATCGGGCTGCTGTACCGGAATGGCGTTGTCGTAACGGTGGAGCTGGCTTCCGGAGTTCCTCATCCGAGAGCCTAGCCACTTGTTCAGCCACCGCAGGGCGAAATCCGGCATCAGGCCGCTCCTCCCCCGCTCATCGTGATCGCGCGGGTCTGACCTCGCCTCGCCGCTGCCTCAACCCCAGACGCGCTAGGGAGTCTGAGGCCGCGACCATCCGATCCGGGTACAGCGCGGCGCCTGCAAAGCGATGTAAGATTGCCTTCTTTCGGGGGACGCTGCGAAACGCCCCGACGGCCGGCGGCCGTCGGGGCGTTTCGCAGCACAGACAAGGGAGGCTCTCAGATGAGTGGACGACCGAGTGGATGGGCGATCGGGGGCACAGCCTTCGCCGGCTTCATGATGATCGTCATGGGCGGCTGGTGGATCATCTCCGGCCTGGTCGCCGTCTTCAACAGCGAGTTCTACGTGGTCGGTACCGAGTACATCTTCCAGTTCGACGCCTCGACCTGGGGCTGGGTCCACCTGATCCTCGGCATCGTCATCCTGCTGGCCGGCTTCAGTCTCTTCAGCGCCGCCACCTGGGCCCGCGTGGTCGGTGTGATCATCGCCATCGTGAACCTGCTCGTGGCCTTCGCCTGGCTGCCCTGGTACCCTTTCTGGTCGATCATCTTCATCGCCGTCTCGGTGCTCGTCATCTGGTCGCTCACGGCTCACGGACGTGACATCACCGAGGCGTAGCGGCCGGGGCGCGGCCATGCCATCGGCTTCCGGGGCGCCTGCGGCGCGTGACGCTGCGGCGCCCCGGCGGTCAGCTCAGATTCATCGTCCGCAGCCGCCAGGTCGCAAGGACGATCGCGACGACCGAGGCGACCGCCAGGGTGGCGATGGAGGCAGACAGGCCGGTCGCATCCTGGAGCGCGAAGCGGGGATCCTCTGCGACGGCTGCAAAGATGGAGGCGACGAAGTGCCGTATGCTGACGTATCGCAGGCCAGGCACGAAGCGTCCCAGGATCGACTCCCACACGAAGAGGTAGATGAGTGCGGCCACCAGCGCGCGGGAGATGAGCAGACTGACGAGCATGAAGATCGAGGAGTAGGTGACCGTGGCCACGAGTGAGGCGACGATCATCGCCCAGAGCAACTGCAGGTTCTCGCCGGAGTCACCCCGCATCACCACCAGGTAGGTCATGGTCAGGCCGAGCACCACGATTGGCCCGGAGACCAACACGCTGCCGACCAGCTTCTCGATCACGATCCGGAACCGGCTGACCGGCTTGAGGATGAGAAACGGGAGCGTGCGGTCCTCCACCTCGTTGCCGAACGCACTGGTCGCCAGCACCAGAACGGTGAGCGGCAGGAGCGTCGGGATCATCACCTCGATGAAGATCCCGTTGCCCAGGAACGATCCTGGCCGATCCCGGTCCGGCTGAATGAGGTAGATCAAGCCGAACACGAGCGGGATCAGCGCGAGACCGATCACGACCCGTATGGCCTTGCCCTCGAGAAACTGCCTGACGGTCAGCGAGGTGATGGGGAAGTGCTGCCGGATCGTGTCCATGGGTATCGTCGCCACCCGCCCGCTATCTCTCCACCAGATACGCGAACACGGACTGCAGTGACTCGTCTCCAGCCTGGACCTCAAAGAGGCGGACGTTCGCCTCTCTCGCCAGGCCGGGCAGGGCTGCGTAGAAACCACGCGCGTCGCTCGTCTCAGCCACGATGCGGCTCTCGCCTTCGACTTTGATCGAACGCGTGGCGGGGTGCCCGATCAGCGCGACCGCGAGTCGACGCGGGTCGTCCGACCGGATCCGGACAGAATGGTCGTGCCCATCGATCTTGGCGCGAATGACGCGGTAGTCGCCTGCGGCGGCGAGTTTGCCGTTCACGATCACGATGATGTTGTCGGCGAAGCGCTCGACTTCGGCCAGGACGTGCGATGAGACCAGGATCGTCCGCGTGCGCCCGAGGGAGCGGATGACGTCTATCATCTGGGCGCGCTGGGCGGGGTCCATGCCGCTCAACGGCTCGTCCATGAGCACGACATCCGGGTCGTGCACCAGCGCGCCGGCGACCTTGATCCGCTGTCGCATACCCTTGGAGTAGCCACCGACCTTGCGGTCCGCCGCGGCGATCATCTCGACGGCCGCGATCGCGCGGTCGGTCGCCTGGTCGGCGTCTTGCATCTTGTGCAGAGTCGCGTTGAAACGCACGAACTCGCGACCCGTCAGGAACGGATAGACGGTCTCCGATTCATGCACGAGGCCGAAGCGACGGTACATGTCGACACTGCCCCGAACTGAGTGGCCGTGGATCTGGATCCTCCCTCCGGAGGGGCGGAGCAGACCGGCCATCATCTTGAGGATGGTCGACTTGCCCGCCCCGTTGGGCCCGAGCAGGGCGGTGACGCCCGGCGCGATGCCGAAGGAGACGTCGGAGACGGCGACGATGTCGCCGTACCACTTGGAGACACCTTCGACAAGGATCGTCGGCGTGGTTCCCGCCACGACGCCGGGCAGGAAGAGCGGAGCCGACGGCGCGCCGGCGGGTGAAGGCGAGGATGTGCTTCTCATCTCAATCCTCCGGCACGTAGCGCGAGATCATCACGGCGCAGGCTACGGCGATCGTGACGGCCATCCCGGCCGCATACGCCCACCACTCGAATGGAATGCCGTCGATGCTGACCTCCGGCGGGAACAGTGAATAGGCGACGTTGTTCGCGATCGTCGCTGGGCTGAGGAAGGTGACCCAGTCGGCGAGCCGGTTCTCTCCGAGCGCGTAGGCTATCGAGTTGACGATTCCCTCCGTCACCAGGTAGCCCACGATGATGACGGGAACGGCGATCACCTTGCGCCCCGTGAACGATGAGATCATCAGCCCGATGGCCCCGAGGTAGAACGAGATGAGCCCGCCGACGAGCGCGATCTTTGCGAGATCGCCGAGGTTGTCTGTGAGTGCGACCAGCGGCGCATCCGCTAGCAGGTTGCGGAAGAGCCAGAGGGTCGCCGCCGGGACGAACGACAGCGTCAGCGTGAGGATCGCGGTCGCCGTGAGTTTGGCCAGGATGTAGTCCAGCCGGGTGATGGCCTTGGAGAAGTAGAGCGTGAGAACGTCTTCGCGACGGTCGGGACAGAGCATCTCCGGCGCTATCGTCGCGACGAATATCCCTTCGATCACGAAGATGAAGCCGAAGAAGTCGCCGTAGTCCATCAACACTTCGTCGGTCAAAGGCGCCAGGAAGGACTCCACTCCGATCACGATGAGCACGGTACCGGCTGCAACCGCGTAGAGAATGATCGGCACGATCTTCGCCGTCCAGCGCTTCCTGATCCCAAGCGACCTGCTCATCGAGTAGCGGGTCAGGGCGCGAAAGGCCTGAGGCCGACCGAGGCGCTCGCCCTCGTAGTGCTTGTAGCCGCGGTCGTAGACCTCCCCGTAGCGGGCGGGCTGGTCCATCTCCTGGTCAGGCGTCACCATCGGTGCCTCCTGCCGCGACAGGTCGTTCGACCTTGCCGATGTAGATGTCTTCGAGCGATTGCACCGGCTTGCGGAGTGAACGCAGAGCGAAGCCAAGATCGGCGGCGGCATCACGCACGGCGTCGTAGACGTGGTCGCCGTCGTAGCGGACCACCAGTTCGTCGCGCGCAGTCAGTTCGGTCCTGGTGCCGCGAGCCGCGTGTACCCCGACGTCGGCAAGCCGATGAATGAAGGCGCCGATGTCGCCGTCGATGCGGACGAGCAGATCGCCTTGCTCTTTCCCGACGCCTTCGATTGGCTGCGCGAGTACGAGCTTGCCTTCACTGAGGATCACGACGTAGTCGCAGACGCGTTCGACGTCTTCGAGGATGTGCGATGAGACGATAAGCGAGATGCCCAGCATCTGATGGATCCGCTTGATCAGATCGAGCATGTCGTCTCGACCCTGCGGGTCCATGCCGATGGTCGGCTCATCGAGGCAGACGAGCCCGGGATCATGCACAATCGCCTGCGCAAGCTTGACTCGCTGCTTCATGCCGGTGGACAGGCCCTTCATCAGGCGATAGCGCTCTTCATCCAATCCGACCTGATAGAGCACGTCGGCGGCCCGCTGGCGAGCCGCGCGGGCGGGCAGGCCGCTCATTTCGGCCATGTGGCCCACGAAGTCGGCAGCGGTGGTGCCCGTCGGCAGAACATCGGATTCCGGCATGTACCCGACATGCTCGCGGACCTTGACCCCCTGCGAACGGGCATCGAGACCCAGCACGCTGGCGGTGCCCTCGGTGGGCTCCGTCAGTCCGAGCAAGATACGCAGCAGCGTCGTCTTGCCGGCTCCGTTGGCGCCGAGCAGACCGACTGCGGCTCGCGGGATCGTCAGATCGAGTCGATCCAGGGCGACGATGTTCCCGAACCGCTTGCCTACGCCGCGCAGTTCAGCGGCCGGTTGCCCCGCGACATCCTTTGCACCAACGGCTGACAACCGGGCTGTTCTCCTGCTCTTGAGCTGACCCCATCCGTCGTTCGCCTCCTATCATAGTGCCAGAGTGGGTCTCGCGGGAGCGACACAGGAGGCGCGCCGCCGGGACGACCGGCGTGGGTCGCCGCGCAGGGCGACGGCAAGTCCCCCAGGATCGTCCGTCCAGATCCACGCGGCGTGGGCAGGCCGAGGCACATCGAATCGGGAGGTCGGATGGGCGAGCTGTCCAGAGCCCTGGTTCTTCGAGATGCCGGCGATCGCGGCTGCCGAGCCGGCGTCGAGGACCTGACCGCCGAGGACCTGCCCGAAGGCGATTTCCTGGTCGACGTCAGCGCCTGAGCGGGGTTTCGCGGCAGCGCGAGGACGACTGCTCGACGTCCCTCTCGCGATCGCTTGGATCGGACGCCCTCGATCACGCGCGCTCGGCGCCCAAGAGGAAGCCGCGCAGATCGCGTCCGAACAGGGCACCCCTTGCCGGATGCCTGGGGCCGGCCGGGGTAGAGGACGAGGTGCGCGTCGGGGATCCCTTGCGCGGTCTCGCGGAAGAGCTCCTCCGAGTAGCCGGGATCCTCCGCGCCGGCGATCCCGAGCGTGGGCACTGCGATCTCGCCGAGCCGGTCCCGGAAGTCGAACGCGTCCTCGGCCTCGATGGTGACGATCAGATCAGAGGGATCGTCCGGCGCACCACCCATCGTCACGAGCGCCGACGCGACCGCGCCGAGAGCGCTGCGGTACCAGCTGGGCTTCAAGACGAACTCCATCAGGGTCGCATTCGCCCTTCGCCACTGGCCCTTGCGCACGAGGTCCCGTATCCGCAGCTGCAGTTCCTTGCCGACTGGCCTGAGTCTGTAGGCGCTCGAGTGGATCACCAGCTTGCGAACCAGTTCGCCGTGATCCGCTCCGAACTGCAGCGCGAGCAACCCCCGGTCGAGGTCCCGATCACGTCCACGGGTCCGTCGAGCTCCTCGGCGATCATCTCGGCGTAGTCGGCGCTCATTTTCGCAGGCGTGCAACCCGAGGGTAGCCCCCTCCTGCGGGTGACGACGTAGACGGTGTACGCTGGTTCCAGCCACAGGTACATGCCGTGGGCAAAGCGGGCGTCGAGTCCGCTGAGCGGCTTGTTCTCGAAGAGTAGGCCCTGAAAGACCACGGGGGCGCGCGGCCCGCTACCGAAGCGGTTGTACTGTAGGGCAGTCCGTTTCTCGTGTGACCCGCGGGTACGGTACGGCAAGACCGCGCCCGGTCACCGGGACCCCCATCTGCGCGACCATCCGCCACGGCTGTGAGAGAGCATGGACTCCCGAGCGAACCGACCGCGGACCCGCCTAGCCCTACGCAGCGATCTGTCGTCCCTGCTCGGTGCCGGTCGTCGGCACGAGATCCCTGTCGTATTTGCTCCACAGCTCGCGGTACTTCTCAGGGTCGCTGCGCACGGCTTCGACCCCGTGCTTCTTCACGAACTTGCCAAGGTTCGCGACGAGAAGCTTGTTCTTGGGCATCTCGATCCCGAGCAGGTCTGCGGCTTCCTGAGGTGAGATCTTGGTCTTCATCGTCATCCTCCTGACTCTTCCGTTCGCAGCCGTACTTCACTCTGATTGTTCCCCCATTTGGGCTTCACAAGCAGACGATCCGTTGGCGCCGATCCTGGGCTTTCAGCCGTCCTCGCGCGTCGGCTGCCGTCGCGTGACGACGTCCAGAGCGAGCGCGAAACAGATGCCCGCCGCATTGGCCACAAGGTCGCCCGGATCGTAGACGTTCGACATGATGCCGAAGCCGTTCGTGAGCTCGAAGGCCTCCACTACCAGCAGGGCCGATGTGGCGGCCGCGAGTCTGCCCAGTCCGACTCGTGATGTCACAATGGCGGCCAGGAAGTAGACGGCGAACGAGACCGCGAAGCTGCCGCCGTAGTCGTGGACCGCCTGATCAAGCGGCCCGTAGTAGTGGGGCTTCAGCACGAGGGCCGCCACGCCCAACAGCACGAACCCGACGCTGCGCCGCGTCTCCGTCGCCGTCATCCATGACTCCCGGTGACCAGAGTACGACCCCACAGCAGGATAGCGGGTGCATGGCGAAGCCACTCGTTGGGCATGTTCATCGACAGGCCGACCGTGAGGCGAGAGGAGTGAGGCTGTGATCGAGGTCGTGATCTGGTCCGATGTCGTGTGACCGTGGTGCCATGTCGGCGTGGACCGTTGGCGAGCAGCACTGAGGGAGCTGGGCACCGAGGCCGCTGGAGTGACGTGGCGCTATGGGGCCTTCGAGCTCGATCCGGCCATCCCGGCGAAGGGCGTGGACGCCCGCGCCTACCTCGAGGCCAAGTACGACGCGGCCTCGGTGGCGACGATGCGGGAGCGGCTGGCTGAGGCGTTCAGCGCCGAGGGGTTGGCGCTGCGCGATCTGGCTGAGTGGGGTCTGCGTCCGAACACCTTCGCGGCGCATCGGCTGCTGACGGCGGCGCGGGCGGACGGCCTGCCGGTACACCAGGCCGTGGGCGACGGGCTCTTTCGCGGGTATTGGGCGGAGGGTGCGGACGTCGGCGACCACGAGGTCCTCGCCAGAATCGCGCGCGAAGCTGGGATGCGGGACGATCACGTGCGCGACGCGCTCAGCAGCGACGAGGTCGCCGTGGCTGTGCGCGAGGAGGAGGGGCGTGCACAGGCAGCCGGTATTCGCGCAGTGCCCACGTTCGTCATCGACAAACGGACAGCCGTGACCGGCGCACATTCACCTGCGGCGCTCGCACAGGCTCTCCGGCGGGTCCTCGCCGCCGAAGAGCCACCGGCTCAGCCGCGTGGGCGCGCCTGAACGACGGCACAAGACAAGAGACGTGAGAGCACGAACACCTCTGAAAGTGCTCAGGCCTGCTCTTGCTCAGACCTGAGCGGCCGCACGAAAAATGCCGCACGACCGCATCGCCCACGCAACCGAGCCGGAGTGGAACCTAGCGCGACTCACCAAGAGAACTGATGTGAAACTCGATCGTCTACACCTGCCACAGAATGATCATGTAGATGATGAAGATCGTCGATGCAATGGCAACACCCATGGAGCCCTCCCCCCGTAGACGAGTTATCTTTAGTACTTTGTTCCCGGCCTGTCAAGGCGCTAACGGGCTGGTCTGCGACATCATCTTCCTCAACCTCAGCGCAACACGCACTTCATGTCGGGGCCCGACAATAGCGTCAAGCCAAACACGGCAACAACGGCTGTCCCCCCGGCCGCAGGAACCTGACTGAAGTACGGTGCCCCCCCGCCGAGTCGGAGTCCCACAACCCGGGCGATGTACATTTCGCGCCCGGGAGCCGCTGGCCCCACAGGAGCCGCGACGACGGAACCACAGTCGTCGCGGCTCACCCCTGTCTGGGCCCGATCCGGGAGCGTCCAGAGCCGGGCGATCTCAATGCCGCTTCTCGCGCTGCTTGTGGAGCTTCAGCTCTCCGCTCGTCATTCTGTCGTCCAGCCTGGTGAACACATAGGCGTGCCCGCCTGCGGTCACGGTCACCGTGTCGCCCTCGACAGAGTACTTCCCGGGACCGAGGGCACCGAACGTACACTCCGTCGCGCTCGTGAAGGTCAGCAGCACCTCGTCCCCGACGGGGTTGGCGCCCTTCCACGTCGTGCCCTCGAGAGACGAATCGCCGCAGGCGCTCAGCGTGATGAGCAGTGTCGCGAGAACGAGAAGGCCGATCATCGATCTACGTGGCATGGCGCCTCCGTTGGGTGAGTCGAATGGGAAGATCGACGTTCGCCACTCGCTCGTCCTTGATGGTGAGCTCGAACCCTGTCCGCTACCATCTTCTCTTTGAACCGCGCCTGGCTCAAGTCGCAGAGCGCCGAGTGGCGGCGAGGCGGGTCATGTCCTTGCGTGGTCGAGATTCGAGTTCTCGAGGCCGGGGAGCCCGGCAGGTCTCCTCGCCGCTAGATCAGCAGCGTCAGGCCGACGATCTCGTAGTGCACGAGAGTGGCGTACAGGGCAATGAGGAAGGGCACTATCAGGAGTGCCATGCGGCGCCTCCGCAGCAACCAGATTCCCAGGGTCGCGGCAAGCACCATGCCGCACTTGACGATCGCGGTCTGTGTCGCGCCGGCCTCGAAGACGTGGCGCATGAAGGGGTTGACCTCCACTGCCCCGAGGCGCAAGGCGATGGAGGTGAGCGCGAGGTCGATCATGCTGAGGAGATTGGCGAGGGCCAGCAGGGCGACGAGCACGCCGGGATGATCCCGCAAGTACGAGAGCGACGGATCGAGCTCGATACCGAACCGAGAACGGTTCCGTGCCTGGCGCCGATCGAACCCCGAGCGCCGATTCCAGAGAATGAATCGGCGGGTCTGCCGCCGGTCGCGTCGTCGCGGCAGGTTTTCTGTGGACGACTCCACCGGACCGTCTCCTGACTTGGTCGCAGATCTGCACTCCAAGGGCGCACCCGATCGACGTCGTGCTATCGTGGCGACGTCGTCGGCCTGGGGCCTGCCGTGGCAACTGTTCCCACCACATTGCTCAGAACGATTCTACCGTCGGAAGCCGCCCGCCTCGAAGGGACCGGCCGACTTGGCGTTGTCGGACATGACGACGACGGGCCCCCGTCGAACCGCTCGGCGGGCTCCACCACGCCGACTTCTCGTCGACGCGGCGACCACATGCGGTACCATTATCGCGTCGCGGACCTTCGGGGTGCCTCGACAGCCCATCCGGCCGGGTCTCAAGGAGGTGAGCTCTCATGGCGGTCGTCGCGAGACGCCAGGGCTGGGCAAGGGCGAACGCGCCTCGTGTCGCACTCGTCGCGGGGTTCATCCTACTCGCGGTCTTGCCGGCCGGGTGTGGGAACGCGGCGGACACCCGCGGCGGCCATGAGACAGTGGTCGTCGAGGGGGCCGGGTCGATCGGAGCCGGCGACGCTCGGGATCCCACCCATGCCGATCTGCCGTACGACGCGTACACGTTCGAGGCAAGCAAGCGGGATGCCGTCGTCGTCGAGGTCACTGCCGAGGGCTTCCTGCCGCTTCTCAAGCTGGTGGAGGTCGCCACCGGCGCCGTGCTCGCGGAGTGGGAGGAGGAGCACTCGGATGAGAAGACACTCTCGTACACCATCGCCGGGCCGGGCGTGTACGAGGCTCGCGTCTATGCTCTGGAAGGCGGGAGCGGCGCCTACGCGCTGACCGTTCGCATGGACCCGTAGGTACGAGCGCGGCCAGCCCGGGCAGCCGGCGGCCAGGTATGGTACTATGCCTGCGGACGCCGTTCGGCGACCACCGAGTTTCCCCACCCAGACGCAAGAGGGTCGAACCTCGCAAGAAGACGGTCAGTGCGCCCGCACCCAGGCGCGCGAACGAGACCGTCAAGGCCCGCCGGGTCCATGTGAACGAGCATGTCAGCCCGGCGGCGCCGTCCAATTCCTCTCGTCGCCTCGCCTTGTCCCGCGCCCCGACCGCGTCGGCCTGCGCGCGTCTTCCACCCCCGCAGTCGCTCTGGCCTCAGACGGCACGGCGACGGCTCCGACGAGCCGTCCGCGCCTCTGGGGTGTCGACGGTCGAGCAGACCGACCTCACGAGGTCCCGTGCGCCGACGAACGTCTCTTGCCACGTGTCGTGCCGAGCCGGGAGATGTACCATCGGCATAGGGGCAGACGCGCGCGGGAGTCGTGAGATGCTGAGCGACCAGGAGATGCGGCAGCAGGCGATCAGACGAAAGCGCGGCTCCACGGCGTCGTCCACGGTCGACAGGTCGCCGTGGCGTTCCATGGCGACGAAGGGCATTTCGTCGGCGGGGGGCGCGCGCAGTGAGGGATCTGCTGTCTTCCCTGGCGCGTGACATCTGGAGAGCATTACGCAATCTTGCTGCCCATCGTCGCCGTCGTGGGCTTCTACCAGCTTGTGGTGCTGCGGCAACCGCTGCCGGGTCTGGACCGGATCGTCGATCGGCGGTGTCGCGGTGGTCCTGGGTCTGGCGCTCTTCATTCGCGGCCTGGAGATGGGACTGTTCCCGATAGGGGAGAGCATGGCCGTCGCCTTCGCGCGCAAGGGCAGCATCGCCTGGCTGGCCGTGTTCGCGTTCGCGCTTGGGATTCAGCACGACCGTGGCCGAACCGGCGCTGATCGCCATCGCCGGCGAGGCAGCCCAGGTCGCGGCCGACGGCGGGGTGATCGGCGACACCGATCCGGCCCGATCCGGCTACGCGTTGGGCCTGCGGGTCACCGTCGCGCTGGCGGTCGGCGTGGCCATCGTCGTGGGCGTCATCCGCATCATCAAGGGCTGGCCGATCCTGTGGTTCATCGTCGGCGGCTACATCTGCGTGCTGATCATGACGTTGTTCGCCCCTGCGGAGATCGTCGGGATCGCCTACGACTCCGGTGGCGTCACCACGTCGACCGTGACCGTTCCCCTGGTGGCCGCCCTCGGCGTGGGGCTGGCGTCCTCGATCCGCGGCCGAAACCCGATGATCGACGGCTTTGGCCTGATCGCCTTCGCGTCGCTGACACCGATAGTGTTCGTCATGCTCTACGGGATCCTCGTATGACCGACCTGCTGACGCTGCTGGCCGGGACCGTCCGGGACATCGTCGTGGCCGTCCTTCCCATCGCCATCCTCCTGATCGGCTTCCAGGTGCTCGTGCTTCGGCGACCGATCCCGCAGATGGGCCGGGTCCTCGCCGGCTTCGGGCTTGCTGGTCGCGGGCATGGTGCTGTTCCTCACCGGACTCGAGGAGGCGCTGTTCCCCCTGGGCGTGTCATGGCCGGTCAGCTGACCGACCCTGCCGTAGTGGGAGATCTGGCAGCGAGCGGTGTGCCCGACTGGCGCGACTACTACCACGTCTACATCTTCGGTGCGGCCATCGGGTTCGCGACCACCATCGCCGAGCCGGCGCTGATCGCCGTGGCCATGAAGGCTCGCGACGTCTCTGGCGATACGCTCAGCTCCCGCGGGCTGCGCATCGCCGTGGCCAGCGGCGTGGCCATCGGCATCGCCCTGGGCTGCTTTCGCATCGTCACCGGCGGCCCGCTGCCCTACTACATCATCGCCGGGTACGTCCTTGTCTCCCTCCAGGCGCTGCTCGCGCCGAGGAGTATCATTGCGCTGGCGTTCGACACCGGCGGCGTCACCACGGCTACCGTGACTGTTCCGCTCGTCGCCGCCCTCGGACTGGGCCTGGCGAGCACCGTGCCCGGCCGCAGCCCGATCATCGACGGGTTTGGTCTCATCGCCTTTGCGAGCCTGTTCCCGATGATGACCGTCATGGGATACGCTCAGATCGGTCACTGGCGAGCCCGACGCCAGACCAGCAAGCGGATGCAGGAGGAGTAACGTGCATTTCAAGCTCATCGTCAGTCATCTCCGAGGACGCCGACACCAACGCCATCGTCCGGGCGAGCAGGGCGGCCGGCGCCACCGGAGCGACCGTACTGAACCAGGCCCGTGGCGAGGGGCTCACCCCCGCCAAGACCTTCTTCGGACTCGATCTGGAGAGTCAGCGGGACGTGGTCCTGCTCCTCGTGGAGGAGCACTTGAGCAGGCGCATCCTCGAGACCGTCGGGGAGGTCGGCAAGTTCGATCGGAAGCCCGGTGCCGGGATCGCCTTTCAAGTCGATGTGGAGGACGCCGTCGGCGTCCTCGCCCAGGCCCGTCTGCTTCAGGAGCGGGTGGAGGAGGAGCTATGACTTTCACTATGACGGACCAGAGAGAGACGATCCGCGTCCGGGACGTCATGAAGCATCATGTCGACATGGTCGACGGCCGCACCAGCGTGGCCGACGCCCTGAGGCAGATGAAGCACGTGGAGACCAAGACCCTGATCGTGCGCAAGGTTCACGACGATGACGAGTACGGCATGGTCCTCATGTCCGACATCGCCCGGGAGGTCGTTGCGAAGAACCGCTCACCCGAACGAGTCAACGTCTACGAGATCATGTCCAAGCCCGTGATCGCCATCGACCCCGAGATGGACATCCGCTACTGCGCGCGCCTCTTCTACAAGTTCGGCCTGGGGCGTGCTCCCGTGATCGACGAGCGAGAGATCGTCGGCATCGTCAGCTACACGGACATTGTCACTCGGGGTCTCTGCCGCGAGATTTGAGCCTCGTCGGGATCCAAGCACGGGAGGGAGCCGGATGAACGCTGAGTCTGCCATCCACACCGAGGGCCTCACCAAGCACTACGGGAGCGTCCGGGCGCTGGAGGACCTGGACCTCGATATCCAGGCCGGTGAGGTGTTCGGCTTCCTGGGCCCCAACGGCGCCGGCAAGACGACGACCATCCGGACGCTCCTCGATGAGATCAGGCCGACGAGAGGACGGGCTTCGATCCTTGGGATGGACACCCGGGAGAAGACCGTGGAGATCCGTCGGCACATCGGCTACGTGCCCGGTGATCTGGCACTGTATCCCAAGCTCACCGGTCGAGATACCCTCACGTACTTCGCGAACCTGCGGGGCGGTGTCGACTGGTCCTACGTCGACGAGCTCGCCGAGCGACTCGAGGCCGACCTGTCCAGGAAGGTGGGCAATCTGTCGTCCGGCAATCGCCAGAAGGTCGGGCTGATCCAGGCGTTCATGAACAGACCGGAGGTGCTCATCCTGGACGAGCCCAGTTCCGGCCTCGATCCGCTGGTCCAGCGCACGCTTCAGAAGATGATGCGCGGCGCAGCGGAGAGAGGCTGCGCGATCTTCCTCTCCAGCCATACTCTCTCGGAGGTGCAGCGGGTCGCCGATCGGGTTGGCATCATCCGCCACGGCCGGCTCGTCGCGGTCGAATCAGTAGCCGGACTCAGATCGAAGGCGATGAGGCGTGTCGAGCTCGAGCTCGACGCGCCGGTCGACGCTGCTGTGTTCGAGGCTGTGCCGGGCTCCCGCGACGTCGCCGCGGAGGATCATCATGTCGCGATGTCCTTCGAGGGCAACATGGGCGACCTGCTCAAGGCTGCGGCTGATCGCTACACGATCGTCGACATCAACTCCGAAGAGGCCGACCTCGAGGAGATCTTCCTCACCTACTACCGCGACGAGGACGAGTCGGACTGATGCTCGGCAGCGTCTTCGCGAAGACCACGAGGGACCGCTGGAGGGGCTGGGCGATCGCGGCCATCAGCCTCTCGGTCATGCTCTTCCTCGTGATGGTCGTCTACCGCGACATCGACCTCACCCTCTTCTCCACCCTGCCTGAAGCCTACCGGTCGCTGATCGGCATCTCGGAGGATGCGGATGTGGCCAGCCTCGCCATCAGCGCGCTCATGGGTTCCTACGGGGCGATGGCCCTCGGGGCCATGGCGCTCGTCATGGGGGCGGCTTCCATCGCCGGCGAGGAGAGCAAGGGGACCCTGGATCTCCTGCTCGGGAATCCCAAGAGCCGGACCCACGTGCTGGTGTCGAAGGTCGGGTCCATGGTGTTGCTGGCCGTGCTGAGCGTTCTCGTCCTTCTGGGCGCCATCTATCTCGCCGCCGCGGTGCTCGGCGTCTCGATTGCGGGGATGGACGTGCCCGCGCTCAGCGTCCATCTGCTCTTTGGCAGCCTGTTCTACGGCTTCCTGGCACTGGCCGTCGGAGCCTGGACCGGGAGCCGGGGAGCGGCGCTCGGGGTGGCCGTCGGAGTGATGGCCGTGTCCTTCTTCGCGGTCGGCTTCCTGCCGCTCGTCGAGGGAGCGGAGGACCTCGTGAAGGCCTTCCCCTGGTACTACTTCAACGGCAGCGATCCGCTGCTCAACGGAGTCGACTGGGGACACATCGGCGTGCTGTTCGGGGCCTCCGTCGTGTTCATGATCGCGGCGGCGGTCGGCGTCAACCGCCGCGATCTCAAGAGCCAGTCGGTGGGCGTCACGCTCGTCGACCGGCTGCGCAGCAGCCCGACGACCAAGAGCGCGATGGACCGGCTCGCCGGCACAGCGAGGGTCTCCAGCATCTGGGTCAAGACTGCATCGGACCACCAGGCGCTTCTCCTGGTCACGGCAGCGCTGATGTTCTTCCTCATGGGTGCCTTGATGGGCCCGATGTATGCGGCCATCCCCAAAGAGACCCTCACTGCCTTTGAGGACTTCCCGGAGGCGATGCTCGCCCTGTTCGGCGGCGGCGACATCAGCACGCCCGAGGGCTTCTATCAGATCGAGACGTTCGGCATGATGGCTCCGATCGCCGTCATGGTGGTCGCCATCGCGATAGGGGCGGGGGCTCTGGCCGGAGAAGAGTCGCGTCGGACCATGGGCCTTCTGCTCGCCAACCCGATCTCACGCTCGAGGGTCGTGCTGGAGAAGAGCGTCACGATGGTCCTCTGCGCGTTCTTCGTCGGACTCGCGACCTTTGCCGGCGTCGCGCTGGGATCCCTGCTCGGGGATGTGGGCATGGATACCGGGAACATCGCCGCGACCTGTCTGTTGCAGACGCTTGTCGGTCTTGTCTTCGGGGCGCTGGCGCTGGCGCTGAGCGCCGGCACCGGAAGCACGAAGGTCGCCATCTTCGGGGCTGTCGGGGCCGGCCTCGTCCTTCACGTCCTGAACGGGCTCGGGGCGCTCAACGACACCATGGCCGATGCCGCCAGATGGTCGCCCTTCCACTACTATCTGGGTAGCGACCCGCTGAACAACGGCATGGCTTGGGGCGACGCGGCGATTCTCGCCGGACTGGCGGTCGTGCTCGTGGCGCTGTCTCTCGTGCTCTTCCAGTGGCGCGATCTCCGGCAGTAGGGCTGACCTCCAGTGAGCGGCGTTCTGGCTACCATCCTCGCCGCATGATAGAAGTGGGCGAGGATCATCCGCCGGCAGGAGCGTTGCTGCCGGGAGCGGCAAACCAGGGCGCGAGGGGGCAAAGCGATGGATCTAGACCGATTGATCATGTTCATCGTCGGCTGGATCGTCATCGTGGTCGTGCCGCTGCTGATCATTCGGTGGCGTCGCAAGCCCTGAGGTGTCGTCGACCGGGCGACGAGGGTAGCTGCCTGCATCCGCCGCGGCTCGTGAACCACGTCCTTGGTCGCCGCCCTCCGCCACAGAACAGACGGGAGGAGGGGATCTGATCATGAATCAACGGCTCGATGTCAGCACGATCTTGAGCGACTCATGGGAACTCCTCAAGCGGGACGCCGCGGCACTGATCGTCGGCGGCATCATCGCCGCCGCCGTTCCATTCGTCATCATGATGGGCGGCTACTTCATCTTCCTGATCCCGATGGTGATCGGAAGTGGAAGCAAGAACGAGACTCTGGCCGTCCTCGGGCTGGTCCTCGGATCCGTCCTCTTCCTCGCCCTCATGGTCGTAGCGATGGTCGTCGCCGTGCCGCTCTACGCCGGACTCATCAGGATGGTGGTCCGTCGGGTCCGTGAGGGACGACCGGCGGAGATCGGCGACGTCCTCTCCTGCTTCGATCAGCTGAGACATCTCGTCTGGGCAGCGCTCGTTCTCGGAGTCGTCATCGGAGTAGCGATGATCATCATCATCCCGGGTGTCTACCTGGCGGTCATCTGGGTCTATGTCATCCCCCTTATCGTCGACCGGCGCATGAGCCTCGCGGAGGCGATGTCCGCCAGCAAGAGGCTCGCCGGCGAGCAGGGCTTCTGGAACACGTTCGCCGTGCTCCTGGTGCTGGGGCTGATAGCGATGGTCGTGTCCTTCGTGCCCTTCTCGCAGGTCGTCGTGTACCCGTGGCTGATCGCGGCGGTGCTGGCGATGTACTTCGTGGCCACCGGCGAGGGGACGCTGCTGCCGTCGGCCGTGGCCGATAGGGCGGGCGCGCCGGCCGCCGCCGCGCCACCTGCGGCTGGTCTCGACAGGGCGTCCATGGGGGCGAGGCCGATGCCGGCGCCACTCGTCGCGCCGGGAGCGCCGTCTCCGTCTTCGCCGGACGATGCGGACAGGCCACCGGCGCCGTAGCAGGCTCGTCCAAGGGTGGATGCAGATGGGCCGCAGTGGCTCTGTTCCCGCCACCGCGGCTCATCTGCAAACCAGCTCCGCCTGACCGCTCCCACGATAGCGCGAGACAGGGTCTCCTCGTCGGAGCGGAGGCTGGGGCGTACTCAGTCCACCATGAACGACATCGCTGCCGCTTCCAGCTCCGGCGAGACCTCGTCCCACCTGTCCATGTCCGCCTGGGCGGTCACCACGTACTGGTCCTGCCCCTTCACCAGGAAGAACGTCGTGGCGCGGATCTCGGTGTCTCCGTGCTTGTAGGTGTAGCTGAACCCGAAGCCAGGGACACCGTTGAGCTCCACCGGGCCCAGCGGGTCCAGGATCTTGCCGTCCTCGAGGCCCGGCATCAACGAATCGACGAGGTTCTGGAAGTCCTTCTCAAGGTCGGGAACCGCCTTCGGCGCCACCTTCTCGTTCAACTCGTACACGCTGACCTGGAGTCCGTCCAGAGCCATCTCGTCGACGATCGTCCCCTCGGGGTCGCCGAAGCCGACATCGAAGACCGGACCGTTGGCCGTGGAACTGCTGAACTCGACCGGGGCCTCCTTGTAGTCCGACGGGTAGGTGATGGAGAAGCCGTACTCGTCGTTGTGATAGGTCGTCGTGGCAGCCTCTGTTGACGGGGTCGCATCTCCGTCGCCGTCGGACTCAGACGACCCGCAGGCAGCCAGCCCGAGTGCCAGCGCAAGCAGCAGCGCGGCGGCCAGCGCCACTGCTGCGATCTTCGTATGTCGCACGTTTCCTCCTCTGCCTGGTCGCTCTGGCGGCCTCAGACCGCTTTCGCGCGGAGCACTGTCTCGAACCCGTAGCCTTGCGTCTCGGCGATGCCGCGCAACGCGGTGCGCACGGCAGCGTAGTCCCACTGATAGCTGTAGTCCTTGCCGAAGAGCGTCGAGGCCTCTTCAATGCCGCCCGAGCGTTCCTTGCCGGACGTCTTGAAGGTCGTCTTCTTGAAGCCGATCCCAGGGGAGATGCCGTCGAGATCGCCGCCGCTCGAGAGGCCCGAGCCCTTCTCGACGAGCATCTCCCAGAAGCGCACGGTGCGAGCGTCGTCGTCTGCTCGTACCTTGCACTTGTAGGTGAGTTTCCTCTTGCTGAGGAAGACCTTGCGCTCGGCCAGCAGCGCCTCCATGGCCAAGCTTCCATCCTTCTGGGGACGCAGCGGCGCCGGGAACGTCGCACTCGCACCGATGAGATCGTCTGACAGAGGCATGGTTCTCCTTTCGGCGGTGTATCCGGCGCAGTGCATCGGCACAAGCTCGCAAGCTCTTGAGCCCGGCTTGCCTCGGTTCAGAAGCGGGTCCGGGCGTGCGCCGCCGCCGCCGCGACGTGTGGGCGTCGGTGAGCCGAGGGAGAGCCGCCGCCAAGCCCTGCTCAAGGATCCAGCGGGCCCTCGCGCTCACGGACCTCGTGCTGATGCTCGCGCTCGGCCGCACGATGGGCGGCCAGATCGCCCGAAGGTCGCGTGGAGACGGCTTCGACATGCCGCTTGCGACCGTAGAGGATGACGACGTCGCCAGAATGCAGACGCACCTGCGGAGGCGGAGCGCCGATGTAGGCCTTATCTGGCGGCTTGACGCCGAGCACGAGGACACCCTCCTTCGCAAGCCCGAGATCCTTGACGCGGCGGTCCGCCAGCCACGTGTGCTGCTTGATCTCGAACTCGACGATCCGGTAGTCATCGCGAAGACTCAGCAGGTCGGCGTAGTCCCTGAGCTCAACGGTCGTGTAGCGGACGAGCAGGCGCTTCACGATCGGTACGAGGGCCTGATTGAAGGGCCGGGTCCGCGACACCCCGACAAGGAGGAGCGCGCCACCCGCCATGACCAGCAGACGGGTCCACGTCAGCCCGCCGGCGGAGAGGACGGAGAGCAGGAGCGTCGCGATCGTCGTCACCAGTCCGATCGATCCGAAGCGTATGAGCATCATGGCGATCCGGCGTCGCGCCGGATAGCCGACGATGGCCTCTGCCTCCGAGGTCGTGAAGCCTGCGCCGGAGAAGGCCGAGAGCGCCTGGAAACGCGCGACGTCCTCGGAGAGGCCCGTCATCACGAACGCGATGGCACCGACTCGGACTACAACGATCGAGAGCGCCACCACCACGATGAGCGCGAACACGGCGACCACGGCGACGCCTCCTCCCTGCCCGCTTTCCCGTTGCAGCGTCTTCGGTCAGCAGGACAAGTATGACCGCCGATCCGTCGGCGCGCGAATCATACCTTGTCGCAACTCCCCGGGGTGCGGGCTACGCGAGCTGGATGGAACGCTTCGAGAGGCCGAGGAAGTACCCGGTGATGGGCGCCACGGGAACCGCGCCGGCTTCGGCCGTACCCATGACGGCGAAGAGTGGTGCGAAGTGCTCTGTGCTCGGGTGGGCGTATCGCCCCGGCGGCACGCTGCGGAAATCGGCCAGGACGTCGAGGTCACCGCGCGCCAGCGTCTCCTCGGCCCAGTGGTCGAACTCCATGGACCACGTCGGCGGCGGCGCGTCGAGGTGGAAGTCGGTGATGAGGCGGAGGCCGTGAGTGAGGAAGCCGCTGCCGATGATCAGGACCCCTTCGTCGCGCAGTGGGCGCAGCCGCTCGCCCATGGCCAGCAGGCGCAGCGGGTCGAGTGACGGCATCGACATCTGAAGCACGGGGACATCCGCCTCTGGGTACATGACGAGCAGCGGCACGTAGGCGCCGTGGTCGAGGCCGCGATCGGGACGTTCGACGACCGGCTCGGTGGCCGCCAGGAGTCGGCGTACGCCTAGGGCGAGGTCCGGCGCGCCGGGCGCCGCATACGTGGTCTGGTAGTACTGGTCAGGGAACCCGTGGAAGTCGTGAACCAGTGGGGCCCCGTCGTGTGTGGCGCCAAGCGTCACCGGGGTCGACTCCCAGTGCGCGGAGACGATGAGTATGGAGCGCGGCCGGGGCAGGGCGCCCGCCCATGCGGTCAGCTCGGCCACCCAGAGTGGGTCGTCGACGAGCGGTGGCGCGCCGTGGCCCAGATAAAGCGCGGGCATGCGATCGCCATCGATACCGGCAGCCACCACCTCGGCTACGGTGAGGGCGGCCGCATCAAGTTCGGTCTGTGCGAGTGACTTGTGTCGCTGCCAAGGGGATCCGTTCAGTTGTGGCCTCCGTCCGGGACTCGATCCGATGCTGCCGGCCGCCGTGCGGCGGGTACCGGCGGCGGCGTCAGTCCTCCGGCCCTGGCATCACGATCCACAACACGAGGTAGACGATTATGCCGGGGAAAGCGGCGGAAGCGGCGGAGCCCACGACGTAGAGGACGCGCACGAGCGTACGGGACCAGCCGAGGTAGTCCGCTATCCCTCCGCAGACTCCCCCGAGGATGCGCCTTCTGGAGCGTGTGAGTCTGTGGCGCGGCATGTTCACGGTTCTCCTTCCTTCGACGCGGACGACACACATCATCGGTCGTCGTCGCGAGCACGACCGTCGATGAGGCAGATACCCCGAAGCAGGCCCAACGGCACGGCGTGGCGTCGCGGAGTCCTGGCGCGGCGTGGATCGGGGCGATGGGTGCGTCATCTGTCGACACGGTGGACGGTCTTCGATACGCTCAGCGGGGGTTCGTGGCGGCTTCGCCGGGCATTCGAGCGCACGACCAGCCGAGCCTTCGCAGCCGCCGACTGGGTCGCGCCGGGTGAAAGCCGAGGAGCCGTGAGATCGCACACCGTTTACAAGACGTTCCGCACAGAGCAACGGCGAGCCTTCGTGCGCATCACCGATGATGTGCAGAGGGCCGTCGACGAGAGCGGCATCCACGAGGGAATGGTGCTGGTCTCGGCGATGCACATCACTGCCGGGGTCTGGGTCAACGATGACGAGCCAGGTATCCAGGGTGACGCTCTCGAGTGGCTTGACAAGCTGGCGCCGCCCACGTGGCAGGCGCCCGCCAACGACGTCGCCCGGGGGCTGTTGCCCGAGGGCGGCGACTACCGGCATCACCGGGGCGGCGAGGAGAACGGCGACGCCCACCTGAAGAACCTGTTGGTGCACCATCAGGTCATCGTGCCGGTCACGGACGGCCGCCTCGACCTGGGGCCGTGGCAGGCCGTGTTCTACTGCGAGTTCGACGGGTTGCGCAGCAAGCGACTCATCATCAAGGTCCTCGGGGTGTAGCCAGGCGTCGCCGAGCGCCTGCGTCAAGCATGACTGGCGCAGGCGAACACCGTGGTATCTTCACATTGCATGCGAATGGGCGCATATCCGAATGCCCACACCGGCAATCGGGATCCGCCTCGATCGCAGAGGAGCCGCACGGTTGAGAACAGACGCCTCGAATGCGGGGTGGCCCTGCTGCACGCCAGCTTCTGCCAGGCTCTGGCCGACCCCAAGCGCATCCTCATCCTCTATGAGCTGGCCGAGGGGCCGCGGGCAGTCAACGACCTGGCCGAGGCGCTGCGCCTACCGCAACCCACCGTCTCACGCCACCTCAAGGTGCTTCGCGAGCGGAGCCTGGTGGCCGCGGAGCGCGACGGGGCGAGCATCCGCTACTCGGTCGTCGACGGTCGCGTCATCGACGCGCTCGACGCCTTGCGCGCCGTGCTGCTCAGCTCGCTCGCCCGCCAGGCTGAGCTCGTGGGCGAGGCGCGATGAGGCGCAGCACGACCGCTCCTGCCTCGACAAGGAAGGATGTGTGACGCCGTGTCTGGTCTGAAGACTCGCGACAGGGAGCGTCTGGGTCAGATCTTCGCCGAGCGGGTCACGTTCGATTCCACCGAGCGCATGCTCTATGGGCACGACATCGCGGCCATCCCGAGCCTCGTCAAGCCGCTTGTCGGCGACACGACCCCCGACGCGGTCGTGCAGCCGAGCACGGAGGAGCAGCTGGTCGCGGTCGCCAAGTGGGCCAGGGAGCGTCGTATCGCTCTGACCCCGCGCGGCAAGGCGTCGTCGGGCTACGGCGGCGTCGTCCCGGTGAGGAACGGCGTCGTCGTCGATTTCTACTTCATGAGGGACGTCCTGTCAGTCGATCACGACGCCCTCACGGTCACCGTTCAGCCTGGTATCACGTGGGAGCAGCTGGACCG
The DNA here is from genome assembly GCA_963717285.1 of uncultured Thermoleophilia bacterium. GTDB lineage: Bacteria > Actinomycetota > Thermoleophilia > UBA2241 > UBA2241 > CAIXSE01. The sequence goes on along the minus strand of CAVQVW010000005.1, from coordinate 37,845 downwards.
CGAGATCAAGAAGCAGGGTCTGACGCTGCGTCTGTACCCGACGAGCTACCCTTCCTCGTCGGTCGGCGGCTGGCTCGCGCAGGGCGGCGCCGGCATCGGCAGCTACCAGTACGGCTGGTTCCGAGAGAACGTCGTCTCGGCGCGCGCCGTCCACCCCGATGGCGGAGCACGCGAGTACAGCGGCGCCGATCTGGATCTCGTCGCCGACGCCGAGGGTACGACCGGCCTCCTGAGCCAGGTGACTCTGCGAGTGAGGCCGCTCGAGGCGGAGGCCGTCACGGCGATCGCCTGCGCTGAGGCTCACGACCTGCAGGACCTGATCGAGCGGATCGCCGAGACCGACCTTCCGATCTGGTCGATGGTCTACATCAATCCGTGCATGGCCGAGATGAAGAACCGGGCGCCGCTCACCGAGCACATGGGGCACCCCGTTGAAGAGCGCGTTCTGCTGCCGGCCGCCTACATCCTCACACTCGCCTTCGCGGAGAAGGACCGGCCGACGGTCGAGGCTGCCCTGGCCGAGATGATCCGCCCGTGCCAGGCGGAGATTCTCTCCAAGCGCATCGCCGACCACGAGTGGGAGCACCGCTTCAAGCTCATGGTCGTCAAGCGCTTGGGTCCATCGCTCGTCCCCTCCGAGGTCGTCGTGCCTCTCGACAGGCTGGGCGACGTGATGGAGGAGATCGAGCGCAAGGTCGACCAGCCGGTAGTGAAGGAAGGCGTCATCATCAAGCGGGGTCTCAAGGGCAAGCCCGAGGTCGTCATCCTGGGCTTCATTCCCAGCGACCAGCGCACGCTGAGCTACAACTTCGTCTTCGGCCTCGTGCTGACCATCATGAAGATCGCCGAGACGCATGGCGGCCGTCCGTACGCGACGGGCATCTACTTCGCCAGCAAGGCCGACGAGATCCTGGGGGCCGAGCGAGTCAGACGCCTGAAAGATCACAAGAAGCGCGTGGACCCGCTCGGCATTCTCAACCCGCAGAAGGTCACGGGCAACGGCGCCCTGGGCAGGATGCTGGCTCTGGCCGGCGCCTTCGAGCCGCTGGTCCGGCCCTTCGGCAACCGGGTCATCACCAAGGTCGGCGAGCACCTCGACAGACCGGTGGGCGACGTACCGGGCGACATCGCATGGTACGCGTACGCATGCTCCCAGTGCGGCTACTGCGTCGATCAGTGCGACCAGTTCTACGGCCGCGGCTGGGAGAGCCAGAGTCCCCGCGGTAAGTGGTTCTGGCTGCGCGAGCACATGGAGGGTCGCGCCGACTGGGACAACGACATGGTGAAGACGATGATCGCCTGCACCACCTGTGAGTTGTGCAATACGCGCTGCTCGGCCTCGCTGCCCATCGAGCCCAGCTGGATGACGCTGCGCGGCGAGCTCGTCGAGAAGCAGGGGCAGATGACCCTCCCGCCGTTCGAGATCATGGCCGCGGCGATCAGGGATCAGGGGAACATCTGGGCGGGCTATCACAAGGACCGTGCTGACTGGTTCCCGGAGGACCTCTGGGAGAAGCACGGCCCACACCACCTGTCCGAGACGATGTACTTCGCCGGCTGCACCGCCAGCTACGTCGAGAACGACATCGGCATCGGCACCGTCAGGATGCTCGATGCCGCCGGAGTCGACTTCACCTATCTCGGCGACAGGGAGCTGTGCTGCGCCACGCCGATGCTGGTCGCCGGCAAATGGGACGATTTCGAGCGCACGATGCGCACCAACATCGCCAACGTGAAGAAGGCCGGTGCCAGCACGGTCACCACCAGCTGTCCGGCCTGCGACATGATGTGGCGCCACGTCTATCCGCAGTGGGCCCGGAAGCTCGGCATCGACTACGGCATCGAGGTGAAGCATTACAGCGAGCTCATGGCCGAGAGGATTCGCAGTGGCGAGTTCAAGTTCCCGGCGTCGCCGGACGGCTCTGACGTCTCCGGTGAACGGAAGACCAGGGTCACATGGCACGACTCGTGTCACATCGGTCGCGTCAGCGGCATCTACGACGAGCCGCGCGAGCTCATCGAGGCGGTTCCCGGCACCGAGCTCGTGGAGATGGAGTTCAATCATCAGGAGGCGCACTGCTGCGGCAGTGTTCTCACCCTCTTGAGCGATCCGCCGGCAGCGCACGACATCGGCAGAACGCGTCTCGACGAGGCGGTGGAAGCCGGCGCTGAGAAGGTCCTTGCCCTCTGCCCTTGTTGTGAGTTCCAGCTGCGCGTGAGTGCCGAGAAGCGAGACGTGCCCATCGAGGTCGAAGACCTCTCGCACTACGTCGCGCGGGCTCTCGGGTACGAGCTGCCGGATCCGAACCCTGAGGTCCAGCGCCAGTGGGCTGTCTTCGAGGCGATGATCGCCCTCATGACTCCCAAGGGTCTCGCCGAGCTCCTGGGCTCGATGTGGCCAGAGGTCATCGACGCCATGCCCTTCAGGATGGGCTCGATGATGCGTGCGATGGCCAAGGTCCCGGGCGCCCTGTGGCTCATGAGACCCGTGTTCCCGGCCCTCTTCCCGCGGTTGCTGCCGAGGATGATGCCGACACTCATGCCCACCATGCTCGAGCGCGTCGACGAGCGTGTCCCCATGCCCGACTACATGGCTGAGCAGATGCCCGGAATGATGCCTGGCGTGATGGACAATCTCATGCCGCACCTGATAGGCGAGGTGGTGCCGCTTGTAGTCGACCCGATGATCGCGTACCTGAGCGGGAGCGACGGGGTGAAGAGAGACAGTGTCGCTGCCGGGGGCGCGAGGCGGCAGGTGCAGCGCGGCAGGGCCATGGACGCCGGCCGCTGGACTATCCTCTTCGGCGGGTTCTTCTTGGCCGCTCTCGTGCCGCTGCTGATCATGCGGAGGCGCCGCTAGCGTGAGGGCCTGGCTCCTCTACCTGCGCCGCGGATACGAGGCGGCCGACCAGCCGACCGCAAGCGTCACGATCGCCAGCCAGCGAACCCACTCGGGCCAGCCGGACTGCCAGACGGCGATGCCGAGGAGCCAGGGAAGGAAGATGACCCACGCCGGGATCTCGACGAACCAAGGTGACCCACGCACCCAGGCCCAGATGTCGGCCAGAGTACCAGGAGAGACGAGAGCGCACACGATCACCGCCGCCCAGAGGCCGACCATGACAATGAAGAACAGTCGCTTCACACTGTAGACGATACCGTTCATGGCCGGGGACGCGCCACTGTTGAAGGGAGCGCTTCTCCGTGGCTGCCCAGGGGATCTCGGGCGGCTCCGCGGATCCGCCATCCCCGGCCCCGGGGGCGACACACGAGCGAGATGGAGGCGACATGAAGGTAGTGGCGTTCAACGGCAGTTCGCGCAAGGACGGCAACACGGCCATCCTGGTGCGCCACGTGTTCGACGAGCTGGAGGCCGAGGGCATCGACACTGAACTCGTACAGCTGGCGCACAAGCGCTTCTCCGGGTGCAGCGCCTGTCTGAAGTGCGCCGAGACGCTCGACAATCGCTGCTCCGGGCTCAAGGACGACGGGCTCAACGAGTGCATCGAGAAGATGATCGCCGCCGACGGCATCATCATCGCCTCGCCGACCTACTACGCCAACTGCACGGCGACGACTCAGGCGCTCATGGAGCGTGCGGGCTACGCGACCAGGAGGACCGGGAACCCGTTGGCGCGCAAGGTCGGCGCCGCCGTGGTCGCCGTGCGGCGCGGCGGCGCCATCCACGCCTTCGACAGCATCAACCACTGGTTCCAGATCAACGAGATGATCGTCATCGGCTCGAGCTACTGGAACATCGGCATCGGCCGTGACATCGGCGATGTGGAGTCCGACGCGGAAGGGGTCGCGACCATGACGAACCTCGGTCGCACCATGGCCTGGGCGCTGGCGAAGCTGAACGCCTGAGGGGTCGTGCCGGCGAGCAGCTTCGTCAGACCGGCGCGCCATCTCCCTGGTCGCGCTCTCCGAACGGCCACTGCCGCGTGAAGAGGCTGATGAGGCCTTCGAAGACGAGTATCGCCGCGACCCAACCTGCAACGCCGAGCCACGACGACGTCGCGAAGAGCAGGGCCACGAGGCCGGCGACCAGCCCGGCGAGACGCAGCAGCGACGCATGGCGCGTGACCCAGTCGGTGATCGGCGAGTCGGGAGCGAACGCTTCGTAGTCTTTGGTGGTCTGCACGGCGCGCTTGCCCGCTACGACGACCGCGACCTGGATGTCGCGGCGGCCGTAGATCCAGGCGGCGACAGCCACGATCACGCCGATCACGGCGATCCAGATGGTGAGGGTCCTGAGCGGCCCCACCGAGGCGTTGGCCACGTCGCTCAGCATGGTGAATGTTCCTTCGGCCTGGAGATCGGCGACGATCGCGTTCAGCACCTGTCTCACGATCACATACGTGAGGATCAGGGCGATCGCGGTGCCGATGCCGAGTTCGATGAGCGTGCGCCGCCGGCGGCGAGAGAGCCAGATGGTGAGCGCGAGGAGCACGATCGTCACCGCGAGGAGGACCCAAATGAGGGCGTCGAACCAGCGTACGGCCGTCTGAGCAACGCCGAGTGAATCGTTCTGCAGCAGGGTGATCTGCCCGAAGTCCGCAGGGAGCGGGCGGTCGAGCCAGGAGGAGAGTTGCCTGGTCGCCTCGTCGGGCGGAGTGCCGGGGGCGATCGCCGGGGGCGAGAGCTTCGTGCTCAGGGCGCCCGGGAGCTTCCCGTCCAGCCAGACGAGCACCTGGCTGATGAGCGGCAGCGTATTGAGCCTGACCTCGTCGCCCTGGATGTAGGCGTTGGTGGTCTCGCCGCGCAGCAGGGCGACGATGCCGTCGTGCGCGACGCGGTTGATCTCTATCCACAGATCGTAGGCTTCCGGCGTGCTCAGGACCTCGTTGGTGCCCTTGGCGATGAAGTCGTCCACGGCGCCGGTGATGGGCCCGGCGAGGAACTTCGCCTCGGGCGGCAGGGCTTCCGCAGTGCGCTGCTGCAGGTCGGTGGCGGTGACCACCTGGCCGGCGACGTAGTCGCTGAGGGCCCTGATCGCCTCGGGGTCCTTGCCCAGGGGTGCGATCAGCTCGATGTAGCCGTCGCTGTCGAACACGCTGTAGTGCGTCCACCAGGCGACACCCGTGACCACGATGGCGAGGCAGCTGAGGACGACGAGCACACCGACGAGGATGTTGCGGGTGCGGCTGACCTTGCGCACGACCACGACGTCGGTCGCGGACGACGAGTCCGCCGCGGCGTCCCCTTCCGGTCTGCCGGCGCTCTGGCCGTCCTCTGACGCACTATCCGTCACGGCTCCTCCTGGTTTGGGTGCGAGTCCCTCTCTGGCCTCCGCCGCTCGCTCGGTCACGGCCTATCTACCCGCCGCATAGAGTCCTACACACCCTGTTCGAGACGCGGCGCTGGGGGCCTTCTGTCAGGGCGCGGAGGAATCGACGGCGTCATGCGCGGCGTGCCTTGCGCCGTCTGTGCCGGCGCCACATCAGCGCGAATTGCCCGATCAGGAAGGCTACGACGGCGGTGATGAGGAGCGACAGCCACAGTGGCGCGGTGAACGAGGCCCCGGTCGTGGCGGGTCTACCCGTCGCGATGGGATTCGTCACGCTCACGACGTGAAGCGTCCGAGTCGGGTGTGGCTCCGCAGCCTCCGCGAGCCTACGTCAACGGCTGGACGCATCGTGCCTACCGCCTCCCTGCGTCGCCTGTCGTAGGCGGAGCCCGACTCACGCGTGAACCGGCGAGGGGCCGGCGACACGGCCGCCGGCCCCTCGATCACTCGGTGCGTCTTGCTGCGACTGCTCCGCAGGCCGGCATCCCGCGGGCTCGGATCCCGGACTTGACGGAGTCGGACTCTCGCCTAGTTCGGCCAGATCGGCGACCAGTCACTGTTCCCGTTGCCGGGCCCCGGGGAGTCGCCAGGACCCATTGTGTTCCGCGCGTTGGGGTTGGCGTGAGCGCCGGACTGGTTGTGCCCCGGAAGGAACGTGTAGTTGCCGTTGGGAAGCGCACCGGCGTCGGGGCGATGGTTGAGGACGCCCTGCCCGACCGCCGGGCAGAGGAAGGCGTCCGTACCGCTTTCCGGTCCTACTACGTCGGGGGCGCCGGCGAGTGCCGCGCCGGCTCCGAACACCATGAAGGCTGCCAGGGCTGCCATGGCAGCCATGATCCCGAACTTGACGTGATGCCTCTTCGACATCCTCTCCTCCTTTGCCTCGTTTCGCGGCCCAGCCTGTTCGATGGACCACCTGAGGAGGGGTGACGGGCCTTGGGTGGCCGCCGTCCTCCTTCGCGTTGCACAGTACCCGGCCGGTCTTGCGCCCTTCTTGCGTGACCCTTACGAGAGCATGAACGGTGGCGGAGAGACCAGGCCCCGGCGGTGTACCACGATGCGGACAGAGTGACCGTTCCGTGGTATGGGCCGCAGGCTTGACACGTGCGACCCGGGGCTGTAGGCACCTTCTATGGACTCGCACTCCCACCGCGAAGACGGGCCACACGGCGCGATTCCCGGCGACCCGGTCGACCCGGCGGGTCGTGGCATGAGCCGGGGCCTGATCTTGCTCTTCGCCGTCGCCACCGGCCAGGCCGTGGCCAGCAACTACCTGGCGCAGCCGCTTCTGGACACGATGCGGGATGAGTTCGGCGTGACCCCCGGTCTCGCCGGTCTCATCGTCACTGTGGCGCAGATCGGCTACGCGGCCGGCCTCGTCTTGCTGCTGCCGCTGGGCGACCTGCTCGAGCGCCGGCGGCTCATCATCTCCTTGGCGGCGATCACCACGGCCGGCCTCGTCGCGGCGGCGCTGGCGCCTTCGCTCGGGTTCTTCCTCGCCGCCGCCGCTCTGATCGGCCTCACGTCGGTGATGGCTCAGATCCTGGTGCCGTTTGCGGCTACGCTGTCTTCAGAGGGTGAGCGGGGCCGTGTTGTCGGGACTGTGATGAGCGGACTGCTCCTCGGCATCCTGCTGGCGCGCACCGTCTCAGGTCTCGTCGCTGAGGTCGCCGGCTGGCGCGCCGTGTACTGGCTGGCCGCCGTCCTCATGGTGGCCCAAGCCATCGTGCTCTACGCCAAGCTGCCGCGCTACCGCGAATCGACGGATCTCGACTACCCGCGGCTGCTCGCCTCCGTCCTCAGCATCGCGCGCGCGGAGCCGGTGCTGCGCCGCCGCGCTCTCTACGGCTCGTTCTCGTTCGGTGCCTTCAGCGTGCTCTGGACGACGCTGGCGTTCCTGCTTGCCGGTCCGGAGTACGGCTATGGAGAGGGAACGATCGGTCTCTTCGGTCTGGTCGGCGCCGCAGGTGCGCTCACCGCGTCCGTCGTCGGACGCTTCACCGACAAGGGCTGGGCGCGGGGGCTGACCGGTGTCTCGGCCGGCATGTTGCTCGCGGGCTTCGCCCTTCTGTGGCTGGGCGGCACGTCCCTGGTGGCTCTGCTCGCCGGGATCGTCGTTCTCGACATCGGTGCGAACGGCATCCACATCACCAACCAGAGCGAGATCTACCGGCTGCGGCCGCAGGCGCGCAGCCGGATAAACGCCTTCTACATGACGTCATGCTTCATCGGGGCGGCCACGGGCTCGGCTGCGGCCGCTTTCGTCTACGAGCGCTGGGGCTGGGGCGGGTCGTGCATGCTGGGGGCGATCGCCTCGACTGCCGCCGTGGCGCGCTGGGCGACCGACCGCGAACGACCGGCGGCTGCGCAAGCTCCGCTCTGCGAGGCTCCGCCGCCGGCATGAATCGCAGACACAAGGGACCAGAGGAAAGGGAGTGCCCATGAGATTCGTCGACGCACATCTGCACACGGACATGATCGAGGACGTGCAGCTTCAGAAACTGGTGATGATGGGAATGGAGGCGGCGGTCGTGCCCAGTCCGCACATGTTTCTGGGCAGCCACGACGCCGATGCCGTGCTCCAGCTCTGGGAGCGCTTTCTCACGCTCGAGGTCAACACTGCGCGGACGCTCGGCTTCGAGGAGTTCGTCTCGCTCTCCGTCCCGTTCTTCGGTGTGACGCGCGCCGACGCCGAGAAGTGCCTGGCGCGGCTGCCCGAGTTTCTCTCACACGAGCGTGTCGTCGCGATGGGCGAGATCGGCCTCGACTGTGGCACCGAATTCGAGGTCTGGCTCTTCCGTGAGCATCTGCGGCTGGCCAAGGCGCACGATCTGCCGGTGATCCTGCACACGCCGATACGCCTCGCGCCGCAGGGCCCCTCGATCACGCCGAAGGTCCTCGAAGTCATCAAGGAGGAGGACTTCCCCGTGGAGCGCTGCGTGTTCGACCACGCCGGCGAGGAGACGATGGAATTCCGCATGAGCACCGGGGCCATGGTGGGGTTGTCGATCTGCTGGGACAAGATGCCGCCCGAGGCCGCGGCGCACATCGTCATCGACCGTCCGGAGTGGCGCGACCGGTTGATGATCAACAGCGAGCTCGGTGGCCAGGGCAACGACTACTTCATGGTCCCGCGCGTGCAGCTGGCCATGAAGCTGATGGGTCTGGATGCGCAGACCATCGACGAGGTCTCCTACCAGACGCCGCGGGGCTTCTTCGCCTTGCCGGTCGAGTAGAGCCTGCGTATCAGCCGTCCGGGCTGCCTCCGCGGGCGTTGACTGAAGGTAGACTGAGAGGCACACACCCTACCAAGGAGTCGAGCATGGCGGATCTCAAGGGTACCCAGACCGAGAAGAACCTCCTCAAGGCGTTTGCCGGCGAGAGCCAGGCGCGCAACCGCTACACGTTCTTCGCCAAGATCGCCCAGCAGGAGGGATTCGAGCAGATCGGAGCCATCTTCCTCGAGACTGCAGAGAACGAGCGCCAGCATGCCAAGCAGTTCTTCAAGCACCTCGAGGGTGGCGCGGTCGAGATCACCGCCACCTACCCGGCAGGCAAGCTGGGCGGCACCACCTCGGAGAACCTTGCCGCCGCCGCAGCCGGCGAGCACGAGGAATGGACCGATCTGTATCCGGCGTTCGCCGATACGGCCGAGTCGGAGGGTCTCAAGGACGTCGCCAACACGTTTCGGCAGATCGTCAAGGTCGAGGCCAGGCATGAAGCGCGCTATCGCAAGCTGCTCGACAACGTCGAGAACGGACTCGTGTTCGAGAAGCCCGAGAAGGTGAAGTGGATCTGCCGCAAGTGCGGCTTCGTGCACGAAGGCACGAAGGCGCTCAAGGTCTGCCCGGCCTGCCAGCACCCCCAGGCCTACCAGGAGGTCTTCGCCGAGAACTACTGAGAGAAAGACATAGTGTCTTGCTGAGTGGACAGAGTGTCTGGTAGGGTGGTGCCGTCCAAGACGGAGGTCCACCTGATGTCACCCGAGGCAGACACTTCCCCGCCGGTCATCGTGGCGGAGGGTCTCTGGAAGCGATACGGCGACACGGTCGCCGTCGAAGATATGAGTCTCGAGGTCCGGCCCGGCGCCATCTTCGCCCTGCTGGGGCCGAACGGCGCCGGCAAGACCACGACGATCAACATGCTCACGACTCTGCTCCCCATCGACGAGGGCAGGGCATCGATAGCCGGAGTGGATGTCGCGGAGCACCCCGACATCGTCCGTGGTCTCATCGGCCTGGCGGGGCAGTCCGCGGCCGTCGACGAGAGGCTCACCGCGCGCGAGAATCTCGACCTCTTCGGTCGGCTCTACAAGATCCCTGGGGCCCGCCGCCGGGCTCGCACGACCGAACTGATAGAGCGTTTTCGGATGAGCGACTATGCCGATCGGCCCGTGAGCACCTGCTCCGGCGGTGAGCGCCGGCGACTGGATGTGGTCGCCAGCCTCATCGCGGATCCGCCAGCCTTGTTCCTCGACGAGCCTACGACCGGCCTCGACCCCCGTAGCCGGGTGGAGTTGTGGGAGGAGATCCGTGGGCTGGCGCAGCAAGGCGCGGCGGTAGTCCTCACCACCCAGTACCTCGAGGAGGCGGATCAGCTCGCCGATCAGATCGCGGTGATCGACAAGGGCGTCGTCGTGGCTTCTGGAACCGCTCGGCGCCTGAAGGACGATCTGGAGAGAGACGTTCTCGAGGTCCGCCTGAAGACGCAGGAGGATCGCGAGATCGCAGCCGCCGCGCTTGCCGCGGTCGGCACGGACTCCACCGCCGACGGCGAGGGGACGGTCCTGTCGATCCCTGTGTCCGACGGATCGGCCTCCAGCCTGGTGATGCTGCGCTGCATCGGAGACTCGGGAGCGCAGATCGTCGACTTCCACTACCGGCGCCCCACGCTCGATGACGTCTTCTTGGCGCTCACCGAGCGCACCGCCGCGGGGGCCGTCAGATGAGCGCCTACGCGACGGCGGCGAAACCTCTGACCATCGGCGGCAGGATCGGCTGGGCCATCCGGGACTCGTGGTCGATCACCCGCCGCGACCTGATCAGAACAGCTAGGCAGCCCGAGATGATGACGTTCAGCGTCGTCATGGGCGTGTTCTTCCTCCTGCTGTTCAACTACGTGTTCGGCGGCGTGATCGGGGCCGGTGCGGGCGTCGACTACGTCCAGTACCTGGTGCCCGGCGTGTTCGTGATCACAACGCTCACCGGGGCTCAGCAGACCGGCACGGGCCTCGCCGTCGATCTCACCGAGGGTGTGGTCAATCGTTTCCGCTCGCTGCCCATGTCGCAGCTCGCGGTGATCGCTGGCCGGACGATCGCAGACGGCCTGCGCAATATCGTCGCCGTACTGCTGGTCGCCGCCGTCGGGTATCTGCTGGGGTTCCGATTCGCCTCGCTCGGAGGCGCCGTAGGCGCCGTCGCGATCGCGGTCGGGATGGGGTTCGCCTTCTCGTGGCTCAACGGCGCCATCGCCGCCAAGGTGCGCAACGCAGAGATGGTCGGCATGCTGAGCATGTTCTGGTTGTTCCCCCTCATGCTGGCAAGCACCGCCTTCGCTCCGACGGACTCCATGCCGACGTGGCTCCAGGGATTCGTGAAGTACCAGCCGATCTCAGTGGCGTCCGACGCGGCCAGAGCCCTCAGTAACGGGACGTCGGTGGGCGACTACGTGTGGCAGGCGGTGCTGTGGATCGCGGTCCTGCTGGCGCTCCTCGTTCCCCTGGCGATCCGCTTCTACCGCAGACCATGAGCGCCGGCTCTCCGGCGGAGCAGCGCATCGTCGCGGCCGCGCTCGAACTCATCGCCGAGCGCGGCATCTCTGGGGTGACGATGTCGGCGGTCGCCGAGCGGGCCGGTGTCGCCCGACAGACGCTCTACAACCACTTCGCGGACGTGGATACGATCGTGGCGGCTGTCTACGAGCGCCATCTGGCGGAGGCCCTCGCTCAGCTTCGGCAGGTGCTGGAGGCGGTGCGCAGCCCCGAAGCCAGGCTGGCTCTCTTCGTGCGCCATCAGGTGGCGGCCATGGCGCACAGCGAGCACGCGATGATCCAAGGGACCAGCCTGTCTCCCGCCGTCCGGCAGCGCGTTCGGCACCACCATCAGGAGCTCGCCGCCTTCCTCGAGAGCATCCTGCGGGATGGCGTGGAGGCCAGCGTGTTCCGCCTGGGACTCGACGTCGCGGCCTCGGCGTTGTTCACCTTGCACCTCATGAGCGCCGCCGGTCAGCTCGTCGCCGAGCGAGGGGACATCGCCAGCGTCGCCGAGGCGGCGGAGACCATGGTCATGCGCGGCGTGGGTCTGGTCCACCGCCGTGAGGCAGCCGGCGCCTGAGACCGTGCGCCGGTCAGGGTCGGGGATCGTCTTCCGCCGGGATGTGGTCGCCGAGGCCGAGGTCGCGGAGCCGAACTGCACCCGGGACGCCTGTCTGCGACCACTGCATCAGGCCGTAGAACTCCTCGACCAATGCCTTCAGGTCGGCAGTGCTCCCGGCGCTCGGCCCGTCGGACAAGGGCTCCTCGAGAAAGAGCGCCGGCAGCTCGTCATGGGCCGGTTCCGCGCCGAAGCGCCTGTTCAGCAGGCGCTCCGCGGTGAGGATGCGCTCGCCCGCCAGGAAGAGGTCGGCCGGCGTGACCGGCAGGCCGGCGACCTCCGTTACCAGGTCGGCTTCGTTCTCGAGGTCGTACTCGTCCACGATGCTCAGGGCCGGGATCTTGCACAGTCCGAGGGAGTCGAGCACCGCGCAGATGGTCATGCTGCGCATCACCATGGCGGCCTTGCAGACCGGGGAGGTTCGGTCGGCGGCTCGCTCGTCGCCGTAGAACGTGAGGGCCTGCTGGGGCGTCATCGTGGCCTCATGGCGGGCGTAGACGCTCGTGTGATCCCCGCCACGCGAGGACACCGCGTAGCCGAGCGCGGAGCCCAGTGCGGAACGAGGGTCGTATGCCGTGAGCTCCAGTCCCTTGACGTGATAGGCGTATCTCTGCGCGCCTCGGCCGATAAGGTCGGCGGCCTGGCGTACGCCTCGACCGATGATGGCGCCGAACCCCTGGTTCGCCGCCATCTGGCGGACGAGCGCTTCCATGGCCGCTGCGTCTCCCCAGTGGAGTGCGAGGCCGCCCGTGTCCGAGGCGTCGATGACGGCCCTCTCATAGAGATCGATGGCGAACGCCACGGCGTTGCCGGCCGAGACAGAGTCGATGCCGGCGAGGTCGCAGAGGTGGTGGAGGTAGATGATAGCGTCGGGATCGGCCAGACCCGCCTTCGAGCCCCAGGAGGCGATCGGCTCGAAGTCGGGTCGATCGGCCAGCGCCCCGGCTCCGGGTCCCCTCGCCATGCGGATCTCTGCCTTGCAGTGGACCGGACACGACTGGCACGAGCGGTAGCGCTCGACGTCTGGGGCCATCGCCGTGCCGTCGATGCGATGCGCGTCTGCGAACTGGCTCTGACTGTAGTTGTAGCTGGCGAGCATGCCCTTCGCGTTGGCCCAGTTGATGCCGGCAGACGTGCCGTGCGCCGCCAGTTCGGCGTACCTGGCCGCGCCCTTGATCTTGGCCCTGTAGCGACGCGCCGCGGCACGGGCCTCCGGGCTCGACTCGTGGGTACGCTTGAGCGGCGTCACCACCACCGCCTTGAGGTTCTTGGAGCCCATCACGGCGCCCATGCCGGTACGGCCGGCAGCGTGGCCGCGCTGCGTCATGATGCTGGCGATCGGCAGCTCTTGCTCTCCGGCGGGGCCGATCAGGAACATGACGAGACCCTCATCCCCGTGATCTGCGGCGAGCTGGCGGGTGGACTCCTCGACGTCGAGGCCCCACAGATGAGTCGCGTCGCGGAGCTCGACGCCGGCAGGGGAGATGAACAGGTAGGACGGGGTGGCGGCGCGGCCAACGAGCTGAAGGATCTGGATCCCGTTTCGGCGCAAGGCATGGCCCACCCTGCCGCCTACGCTGGAACTCCCCAGCAGGCCCGTGAGAGGGGACCGTGCGCCGACATGCACGCGTGCGGCGGTAGGAGCGGCCGTGCCGGTGAGGAGTCCACAGCTGAAGAGGAGCACGTTCTCCGGATCGAGCGGCTGGACGTCGGCCGCCAGCATGCGCAGGAGGCTCGAGGCGTTGTAGCCACGCCCGAGCAGAAGGTGCTCGACCATCGCCGGCGGGGTCGGGTGGCGATCGATCGACCGGGCCGTGAGGTCGATTGCGACGATGTCACCGGCGTTGGCCACGCGTTCTCCCTCCAGGTCGCGGTGTCCACGTTCTCCAAGGGTCCCACGCGAATGCTCGGACCGGCACGCCCCACGAAGGTCGTCAGGCATGCCGCCTGATCGGATGGTAGCGGAGTCTGGGCCGTGGTCAAGACTCCGCGGCCGGTGTCCGCTGCGTACTTCCACGAGGCGGCCTCTGCGCTGAAGTGCATCGGCATTGCCCCGATCATCGTCGGTTTCGTGGGCCTGAACCTGCGAATGGCGAAAGTAGGCCGGCCGAGTCCCCACATGAGAGCGGCAATCGCGACTCTCGCGCATGCGCCTCATGCTGGGATCGTAGGCCTCCTCAGGCGGCTCGGCTCTCGATCGCCTTTCCGGCAGACACCGCCGTCCGCTTCGTTCTGCGCAGACCGATCGTGATCAGCACGCCATAGACGACGGCTGCCACGAGTCCGGCTATCTCGAAAGCTTCACCGCCCACGAGTTCGCCGAGCTCACCCACCGCACGCCACACGAGATAGACGGCGAAGCCCACCAGCGCTACGTTGGTCAAGGTGAAGAAGGTCCTCAGTGGCAGGCGGGCGCTGCCGCGGTAGACGAGGTAGCCGGCGGCGACCGCGAGCGACAGTCCAGCGAGCGCGCCGATCAGGGTCTCAAGCGGGCGGGAGTCGCGGGATGCGGCGAAGAGGAAGAGCGCGGTCTCGAAGCCCTCGCGGACCACGGCAAGGAAAGCGAGCCAGAAGAAGGCTCCGCCGCCCAGCGCCAGCGCAGCATGTACCTCGTGCCGGATCTGGGCCCCCATTGTGGTCGCCTGCCTCTGCATCCAGAGCATCGTGTAGGTCAGGATGACGACGGCCGCGATCATGACCGCTGCCTCGAACAGCGCCTCGGCTGAGCCGGACAACTCGCCGCCGGCAAGGAAGAGCAGGCCGCCTGCCGCAATGCTGACCCCGGCGGCCGCGGCAACGCCGACCCAGACCTGGCGGGTCGTTCCGAGGGCGTCGGCCTGTCGCAGGTAGGCCAGCACGATGGCGACGATCAGCGCCGCCTCGAGGCCCTCCCTGAGGGTGATAGGGAGCGAGGTGAGCATGTCTGATTCCTCCTTGTCTCGGGTCGGCTGGCTGCGGGCGGCTTGGCCAACAAGGTAGACCGCCCTTACGGTGTCAGTGAGGGTAGCCTAACGATGAGGAACGCGCAAGCGGCGTCGGGGTGGAGCGAGGGTGGGTCTCAGGCTGGGACTGGTCGACCGGGGACGAGCGCCGAATCGTCCCCGGCGAGCCTGAACGATTGCCCTCCCCGCAGGTCGGCCGTAGCCTAGGTCTGGCGCTCCACGCGCCGTGGAGGAGCTCAGTGACGTTGATCCGGTTCGAGCGCAGCATCGAGAAGGCAGGCTTCTTCAGTCCGCTGGCCGGCATGGAGTTCGCCGAGCAGGAGATCGAGGTTCGCCGTGACCCGCTCACCGGCGCGACGGCCATCGCCTCGTCCGAGCTGCCCGCCAAGGAGAGGGTGTTCTTCGGCAAGATCGATTGGGATCACAGCGAGGAGCACGCACGGCGCACGCGAGAGGCCGCGTGTTCTGTCCCGAGAGAGTGATGGACGCGACGCCGCGCTTTCCGGAACACGTCGTTGAGGGCGGTCGATTGCGTCACGGTGGCGAAGCAGTTGGGAGGCGAACTCCTCTTCGAGACGCCCGAGCAGATCGCCGCCACACTGCGGGGGGAATTCGCGTCGGATGACCCCGCCTGGGCGCGTGTCTAGCTGCCCGGACAGCCGCTGACCGGAGCGAGCGCGCGGACTCGTCGCGAGGGGTGTCGCAGGCTGCGCTGACTCAGTCGCAGCGCTCCCGCACCCAGTTTGCGAGGGCGGGTGCCAGTTCCTTCTGGGCGCGGCCGCTCACGTAGATGCCGATGTGCCCCCCGGCGAACGAGATGGTCGTGAAGTCGTCGCTGCCGACGTAGCGCTCCAAGGTCTGTGACGACGCTGGCGGCACGAGGTGGTCCTCGGTGGCGTAGACGTTGAGGACCGGCATCGTGACGCGCTGCAGATCGACGCGCCGGCCGCCGATCTCGACCTCGCCCTTGATGAGCTTGTTCTCCTGGAAGAAGTCCTTGATGAACTGGCGGAAGGTCTCTCCGGCCTGATCGGGGCTGTCGAAGATCCATTTCTCCATGCGCAGGAAGCTCCTGAGGCTCTGCTCGTGGTCCAGGATCGAGAGAAACCCCACGTACTTCTGCGCCATGAGCTGGAACGGCTTCAGCATGAGGAAGCCGCCGTTCATGAAGTCGCCGGGAACGTTGCCGAGGGCGTCCACCATCGCGTCGACGTCGAGGGCCCGGGCCCAGATGTTGAGCAGGCCGTCGTTCGTATCGAAGTCGACGGGCGTCACCATCGTGACGAGGTTCTTCACCTTGTTCGGGTGAAGGGCGGCGTAGCAGAGACTGAACGTGCCACCCTGGCAGATTCCCAGCACGTTGACGGCGTCCAGACCGTGGCGCTCGCGCACCTCGTTCACGCAGTTGTCGAGGTACCCGTTGATGTAGTCGTCCATGGTGAGGTACATGTCGCCGCGGTCGGCGTAGCCCCAGTCGATCAGGTAGACATCCACGCCCAGATCGAGGAGGTTCTGGACCATGGAGCGACCTTCCTGGAGGTCGACCATGTACGGCCGGTTCACCAGCGCATAGACGATGATGAGGGGCACGCTGCACGGCGTGGCTACCCTGGGCGTGTAGTGATAGAGGACGCACTTGTCCTCCTGGTAGACGGCCTCACGGGGAGTGGGGGCGACGTCGATCTCCTGCACATCGGCGATGGAGTCGATGCCTTTGAGGACCTTGCGGTTGAAGTCGACGAGCTCCCTGACCGCCTCATCAGGCCTGATCTGGATGGGGAACACGGGCGTCTCCTTCCTGCGTCGTCGAGGCTTCCTGATCGGCGGTTGGGTGCGTCCCGTGCTCGGCGGCCGCCCGGGCGGCCTTTCTCTTCTTCCCCTTCTTCTTGTTCTTCTTCTTGTCCTTCGTCGACACCATCGCCGCGGTCGATCCTTCCTGGGTCGCGAGATCGCGCCGCAGATCCCTGACCTCACGCTTCAGGAAGCGGAGCTCGATGCGCAGGTCGTAGAGGTGGCGGTGCACCTGGTCGATCTCCTTGCGGCCGGGCAGTCCGGCCGCGGCTATCGCCTCATCGAGCAGGTCGTTCTGGCGCTTGCGGTACTCCATGCTGGCATTGACGAACCGGCCCTGAAGGCTCGCGAAGCTCTCGCTGCCGAAGAGCTCGTAGTACACGCCGTCGACGGTGTCCGCCCACAGATCGAAGAACTGGCGCAACGTCTTGACTCGCTCACCTCGCTCGCCCATGTCGACGAGCTTGCGCATGAGAGCCTCGACCGCGTTCGCGCCCTCATCGGCGATCACCGTCTGGAAATCGAGAGCGGCACGATTCATCTCGACCCAGGCGTCGAAGCTCTTGGTGAGCTTCTCGGAGCTCTCTCGCGTGAGGCCCACCGACGGTGCGGAGAGGAAACGTCCGAAGGTGACCTCGTAGGCGTCGAGGAAGCCCGCGTAGGTCTTGCGCAATGCGTCGGGGTCGCCCCTTGCGGCCCCGGAGAGGTTCTGGGCGGCTTCGCCGTAGGCTGACGCCCACGGTGAGAACAGGCCCTGCAGTTCGACGGAGTACAGACGCCAGAGCTCGGACATGTCGGCGGTAGCGTCGGCCAGCGACTCCGGGTTCATCCAGGCGGTCTGGCCGCGCACCATGTCGTCCTTCATCTGGTCGAGGAACTGGCGCAGGAGCTCCATCCACTCGTCGCCGACCTCGATCTTGGGCGCGACCGCGCCCATCATCTTGAGCGTCATCTCGACGAAGCCGAGGAACGCCTGCTCACCCGAAAGCATGCGCTCGATGAGCTCTCGGGAGGTGTCGCCCGTCTCGGGGGCGCGGCCCGCGAGAGAGCCGCGCGCAAGCGCCTGCCACTGTTGCATCCAGTCGGCCATCGCCGTGCCCGAGACGTCCGTCGCGGGACGAGCTGCCGCTGCCCAATCGCTCCATATCCTGGACTGTGCCTCCGTCCAGGCCTTCGTCAGGGCTTGGGTCTGCTCCATCCAGTCTGCCGAGGTGCCCGCACCCTCGTCCTGGCTCGCGGTGGGTCGCTGCTGTTCGTCGGCCATGTCGCCTACTTCTTCTTTTCGGAAGTGCCCTGCGCCGACTGCTTGCCTGCAGCCTCCTCGGCAGCCTTCGTCCAGTTCTTCATCCAGTCGGCCTGCGTCTCCATGGTCTTGCGCGAGAGGTCCTCCCACGCGTCCATGGACTTGCGGGCCGCAGCCTGCCAGCTGTCGTACCATTCGCTGCCTGGGCTCTGTGCGGATCGAGCTGTCTTGTTCGCCACCTCGAACCAGGCGTCCCAGAGCGTCCTCTGTGCTTCCGCCCAGGACTTCATGACGGCGGTCGTCTGGTCCATCCAGGTCTGGGCCATCTTCTTGACGTCTTCCTCACTGCCCGGCCAGTCGCCGGTGCTCGCCCAGGCGCCTCCGGCCCCCCCGGCCTTGCTCGCGAGGTCGTCCCAGACGTCCATGGACTGCTGCATCGTCTCCTGCCAGCGTGCCACCCAGTCACCCAGTGGATTGCCCTCGACCTTGCCGAAGCCCGGGGCTGCGGCCTCCCAGTCTTCCCACATCTTCTTCTGCGCATCCATCCAGGACTCCATCATCTCCTGGCTCTGCTTCATCCAGTCCATGTCACCATCTCCTGTCTATTCCGTCTCGTGATCAGTCGGATCGCCACTGCTCGGCTCCGTCGGTCCACCCCTGCATCCAGCGTTCAGTCCACTCGGCCTGCGTCGCGAGCGTCCGCTCGGTCATTTCCTGCCATGCATCCAGCATACCGCTTGCCTCGGCCTGCCCGCCCTCCGTGCCGAGGGTCTTCCGAAGCCGTCGCACGGTCTTCTCGGAATCCTCCAGCCGTTGCTTGAGCTCCTCATAGCGGTTTCTCAGTTCGTCGTAGCGGTATTTCGGGACCACACCGAGCATTCGCCACCAGCTCTCGAGCATCGTATGGAAGTCAGAGACCTCGGTCCTCGAGATCCCGGCGGCCTCGCCTTGTCGGCCTCCGGGGAGCCAGAGCTTCATCCAGGCTTCGAGCGACGCCGGCGACAGAGGCGCTTTGCCGAGCTCATCCAAGGCGCGTTGTGCGTCGTCGGCGCCGCGCACGGCGTCCGCGGTCATCCGCAGCCAGAGTTCGGTCTGCCGCGCGTCCACTAGATGCGCAGCGCGCCGTCGACCTCGACGGTGCGGCCCGACACGTAGTCGTTCTCGAGCACGAAGCGCACGGCATGGCTGATGTCCTCCATCGCGGCCATGCGCCCGAGGGGGATCTGCTTGACGATCCGCTCCCGGATGTCCTCGCGGATCGCCTCCGTCATCTCCGTGGCGACGTAGCCCGGGGCGATGGCCGCCGCGCGGATGCCGTGCCGAGCCAGCTCCTTGGCCCACGTGACGGTCATCGCCGCGACTCCCGCCTTGGTCGCTGTGTAGTTCGTCTGTCCGACGTTCCCGCTCCGTGAGATCGACGAGATCGACACGATCACGCCGCCCGTGCCCTGCTTCACCATGTGGGTCGCCGCCTCCCGCGCGCACAGGAAGACGCCGGTCAGATTGACGTCGATGACCTGCTGCCAGGCCTCCAGGGACATGCGGTCCACGCGCCCGTCCTTCACCTTGATGAGGAGGGCGTCACGGGTGATGCCGGCGTTGTTGACGACGGCGTCGATACCGCCGTGCGCTGCGGTGAAATCGGCGAACAGACGCTCGACATCGGACTCGACCGCGACGTTGCCGGAGGCCGTCCACACGTCCGCGCCGATTTCTGCAGCTTGGCTGCGCAAGTCCTCCAAGCCGGCGGCGTCCATGTCACAGGCGCCCACCTTGGCGCCGCCGGCCGCCAGGTCGAGGACGAAACGTCGGCCGAGTCCTCGCGCTCCTCCCGTGACGAGGATGCGTGCTCCTGATATCTCCATGCGTGACTCCCTCGCGTTCGTCGTGTCCTCTTCTGCACCGTCTACCCCATTCTAGACGCGACTATACGGTCCCGCTCTCTCGGGGGAGGATCAGCCTCCGCGTCGCGGAGCGGTGGTAGAGTCAGGACGCAATCCGCGGGATCGGCGTGGCCCATCCCCGGGTGTGGCACGACTGCTTCAGGGGGACGCTTGCGCAGGACCTCGCTTCTGGCGCTGTTCACGGTCGCCGTGGTCGCACTGGCCGCCGGTCTGGCGTGCCTCTCGGCCCGCCCTGCGGTGGCCAAGGAGGTCAGCATCTCCGCCGTCGTCGTCGGCGCCGAGGTGCGTCCGAACGGCGACCTGCGTGTGCGCGAGACCCGCGTCCTCAGCTTCTCCGGTCAGTTCTCGTTCGTGTACTGGGACCTGTCGTCCAAAGGTTCGGACGGGATCGTGATCACCGGCGCAAGCGGGCCAGAGACGGGCGGCACCGGGTCGGTGCCGTACACGCTGGCCGAGGACGACTCCTCCAATACCCCCGGCACGTACTCGGTCGTGGACTCGGGCGGCGGAGTGCGCGTCGTGCTCCACTTCAGGGTGGCCGACACAACGGCGCAGTTCCAGATCGACTACGTCGCCCGCGGCGCCGCCAAGCGCTGGGAGGATACCGCCGAGTTGTACTGGAAGTTCGTCGGCGGCGAGGCCCAGATCCCGAGTGAGGACGTGCGCGTCACGCTGCGCCTGCCGGACGGCGTCGACCGCGACCAGGTACGCGCCTGGGCGCACGGGCCGCTGTGGGGCGACGTGGCGATCGAGCCCGACGCGAGCCTCGTTCTGAGGGTGAGCCCCCTGCCGGCGTCGACCTACGTCGAGGGCCGCATCCTGTTCCCCGCTGATGCCCTCGCCAAGGCCCCTCTCGCCGGCGGCGCTCGCGAGCAGGCGGTGCTGGCCGAGGAGCAGGAGCTCGCCGACGAGGCCAACCGGACGCGTCTCGTGGCACGCGTCAAGGTCGTCCTCTGGAGCATCGTCGGCTTCGGCGTGCCGCTGCTGGCGCTCGCCCTCGTCGCCTGGCTCTACTTCAGGCATGGTCGCGAGCCCAAGGCGCGGTTTCGGGCCGAGTATCTGCGCGACCTCCCGCAGCCGTCTCTGCCGCCCGCCCTGGTGAGCTACATCTGGCGCATGGGGAACGTCGCCCGCGACGACGTGAGCGCCACGCTGCTCGACCTCGTCAATCGCAAGGTCATCGACATGGAGCGGGTCACCGTGCACAAACCCCGCCTCCTCGCCAAGGATGACACGGTCAGCTACAGGCTCACGCTTCACGATGAAAGGCTCGCAGGGCTGCTGCCACACGAGCGCGACCTACTGGAGTTCCTCTTTCGCCAGATCGCCGAGGGTCCCACCTTCGTGCTGAGCGAGCTGAAGGACCTGGCCAAGGAGAAGCGAACTGAGTTCGCCAAGGGCTACAGCGGTTGGATGGCCACGGTGAAGAGTGAGGGCGCCCGTCGCCGCTACCTGGAGCCGCACGCGACGCGCATGGCCTGGATCGGTGCGGGCAGCGCGGTCGCCGGTTTCGCCGCCGCCGTCGCTGCGGCGGTCTTCACCGGCTGGCTGTGGTTTCTCGTGGGCGTGCCCCTGTGCGTCGCGTTGCTCTTCTTGGCACGGGCCATCAAGCGGCGCTCGCCGGAGGCGGCCGAACTGCATGCCCAGTACGCGGCACTCGAGCGCTACCTCAAGGAGTTCGGCCGCCTTCAGGAGAAGCCGCCCGACGCGGTGGTTCTGTGGGAGCACTTCCTCGTTTATGCAGTCGTCTTCGGCATCGCCGATCAGGTGGTCAAGGCGATGGCGGTGAAGGCACCTGAAGTCGTCAACGACCCAGCCTTCGCGCCGAGCTACCTCATCTGGTTCGCGGCGCCCGGGGATGCCGGTGGCGTGTCCGCCTTCAGCGCGCTCCATGAGGACTTCGGCGCAGCCGTGTCTGTGGCCACGTCCTCGTCGTCTGGATCCGGAGGGGGAAGCGGCTTCTCCGGGGGTGGTGGTGGCGGAGGAGGCGGCGGTGGGTTCGGCGCCGGCTGAGGCCGTCGCGTTGCCGCTCGCAGCGCGTACCTCGGCAGCCGTGTCTCTCGGTCACTCCGGGCTGACTGCCACCAGCGAGACGCCGAAGGCGGCCTCCGCCTCGCGGATCGCTGCCAGCTGGTCTTCGTCGGCGTCGGCCGGCGGCACGCTCAGCTGAGGACCCAGCTCCGCCATGACTCGACGCAGGCGCTCTTCGCGTTCCGGTGGGACCGACCGGCACGAAAAGGCCACGATCGTCAGCCCAAGGTCGCGCTCGAGCGTCTCGATGCGCCGCAGTCGCTCGGCGTCCAGGTTTCGCGCGATCTCGCACAGCACGTCGCCCCGCCCCCTCCTCTCGCCGGTCCGTGCGCGGCCAGTCTACAACTTGTCGGCAGCGTCATCACCGCGTTCCGGCGCTGTGGGCGCGCCGGCCGGTGCTCTTGGCGTAGACTCGCGTGATGAAAGACTCGAGCCTAGTCCTGGGGGAGGATCCCAAGGGCCGCCGCGCCGCTGGTTCGGCGGCCCTTCTCGTCGTCCTGATCGCGATTCTGGTCCAGACCGGCTCGGCGTTGGCAGTCCACGTCATCCGGTCGGTCGGTGTGGTCGAGGCGACGTGGCTGCGCACGGCGTTCGCTGCGGTCTTCCTCGTGCTGGCCCAGGTCGTGTTGCGGCGCGGGCTTCCGAGCCTCCCGCCGCGAGGCCAGCGCCTGACGGTCGTGGGTCTGACGTTCGCCGTGCTGGCGATGAATCTGGCCTTCTACGGCGCCATCAGCCGGGCACCGGTCGGGGTCGTGGTGGCGATCGAGTTCCTGGGCCCCCTCGGCGTCGCGGTGGCGGGCATGAGAAGGCGTGTCGATTGGGTGTGGATCGGGCTGGCGGGAGTGGGGGTCGCCCTGCTCGCCGGACCGACCAGCTCGGTGAGCGGCCTCGGCCTCGTGCTTGCGCTCGTTGCCGCCGCCTGCTGGGGGGCGTACCTTGTGCTCGCCAAGCGGGCGGTCACCGGCCTCGACCCGCTCGCCGTGGCGACGCTCATGATGGCCGGTTCCGCCATCCTCCTGACGCCGTTGTTCGTGGTGAGTGGGGTGCATATCGTGGGGTACGGCAGCGCCATCGCCCTGGGCGCCGTCGTCGCCGTGCTCTCCTCAGCTCTGCCGTTCCTGTTGGAGTTGGTCGCCCTGCGGCGCGTCCGGGCGGCCACGTACGGCGTCCTCCTGAGTCTCGAGCCGGCGGTGGCTGCGGTAGCTGCGTTCGTCGTCCTCGGGCAGCGACTCAGTCTCGTCGAGATCGCCGCCATCGCCGCCGTCATGGCGGCGGCCGCCGGAGCCAGCTGGACCGGCAGTCCGGAAGGACCGGGTGTCGACCTGCCGACCGTCTGAATCGCGGCGAGCGCCGTTCGGCACGCGCCGCCAAGCCATTGCGTTGCGGGAGGCAGTCCGCGTGCTGATCTGGAGGTGCGTGATCGACCAGCGTTCTTGGGCTGACGGCGCGCCACGGGGCGAGGGGGAAGCCGAATGATCGGCCTCTTGCGGCAACGCCTGAAGCCCTACCGACGCCAGATCGGCCTGATCCTCGTCCTTCTGCTGGTGCAGGCGTTCGCCAATCTCTACTTGCCGACGCTCAACGCCGACATCATCAACAACGGCGTGGTCGCCGGCGACACGGCGTACATCATCAGAACGGGCGCCGTCATGCTGGGGGTCACGCTGCTCTTCGTGCTCGTGGCCATCATCGCCGTGTACTGGAGCTCGAGAGTCTCGATGGGGTTCGGCCGCGACGTGCGCGGCGCTCTCTTCCGGCGCGTCCAGAGCTTCTCGCAGGCGGAGGTGAACCGGTTCGGGACCCCGTCGCTCATCACCCGCACGACGAACGACGTGCAGCAGGTCCAGATGGCGGTGCTCATGATGCTGAACGTCGCCGTCGCCGCGCCGATCATGAGCATCGGGGGCGTCGTCATGGCACTGCGTCTCAATGTCCCGCTCTCGACCGTCATCCTCGTCGCCATACCGGTCATGGCCCTGTTCATCGGTCTCATGCTGCGTACCGCGCTGCCCCTCTTCAGGTCCATGCAGGTCAAGCTTGACCGCATCAATCAGGTGACGCGGGAGAAGTTGAGCGGTGCGCGCGTGATCCGCGCCTTCGACCGCACGGGGTACGAGGAGTGGCGCTTCGACGTCGCCAACGAGGACCTCACTGCGACGAACCTCAGGGTCAGTCGGCTCTTCGCGTTGATGATGCCGACGCTCACGGCGATCCTCAATCTCTCGACGGTCGCCATCATGTGGTTCGGGAGCATCCAGGTCGCCGAGCAGGGCATGCCGATCGGCGACCTCACAGCCTTCCTGACGTACATCGTGCAGATCCTGCTCGCCGTGCTCATGGCCACCATCATGTTCGTGATGGTGCCCCGCGCCGCGGCCTCTGCCGCGCGCATCCAGGAGGTGCTCGACACGCGACCCGCGATCGTCGACCCCGCAGTCCCGCTGCGCGGCTCCGCCGCTCGCGGCCTCGTCGAGTTCCGCGACGTGGAGTTCCGCTACCCGGGCGCCGAGGAACCGGTGCTGAGCCACATCGATCTCACGGCGCGGCCCGGGGAGACGACGGCCATCATCGGGAGTACGGGGAGCGGAAAGACGACGCTCGTCAGCCTGATCCCCCGATTCTTCGACGTCTGTGCCGGCAGCGTGCTGGTCGACGGCGTCGACGTACGTGATCTGTCGCAGCAGGAGTTGTGGTCCGGCATCGGCCTCGTGCCGCAGAAGTCCTTTCTGTTCAGCGGCACGGTGGCGAGCAACCTGCGTCACGGTCACGAGGACGCGAGCGACGACGAACTGTGGCGCTACCTCGAGCTCGCCCAAGGTCGCGACTTCGTCGAGGCACTGCCGGAGGGACTCGAGGCGCCGATTGCGCAAGGGGGGGCCAACGTGTCCGGTGGCCAGCGGCAGCGTCTGGCCATCGCGCGTGCGCTCGCCAAGCGCGCCGGCATCTACGTCTTCGACGACAGCTTCTCGGCGCTCGACTTCACGACCGAAGCCCGCCTGCGCGCCGCGCTGAAGAAGGAGACGGCAGGCGCGACTGTGATCATCGTGGCCCAGCGGGTCGGTACGATCATGCATGCCGACCAGATCGTCGTGCTGGAGGATGGCGTCATCGTCGGCCGAGGTACCCACGACGAGCTGATGCAGTCGACCGCCACGTACCGCGAGATCGTCGCCTCACAGCTTGGGGTGGAGGGGATCGCATGAGTGCGGACCAAGCCACGCCGCAGCCGGCTGCGCGGCCGATCGGCCATGGAGCGGGTCCGCCGATGGGAGGGCCCGGGCGCGGCCCCGGCCCCGGCGGCCCCGGCGGCCACGCCCTCATCATGCCGACGGCGAAAGCCAGAGACGCGAGAGGATCTCTCCTGCGGCTCGCGCGCATGGTGCGCCCCGAGCGCCTGCGTATCGGTATCGTGGTGCTGCTGGCCGCTGTGAGCGTCGCCTTCCTCGTGATCGGTCCCAAGATCCTCGGCACCGCCACCGACATCCTGTTCGAGGGCGTCGTCAGCAGCCAGATCTCCGCAGGTACGACGCAGCAGCAGGCCGTTGCCGAACTGCGGGAGCAAGGTCAGGCGCGCATCGCCGACATGCTGTCGAGCATGACCCTGACTCCCGGCCAAGGAGTGGATTTCGCGGCCTTGGGGCGCACTCTGCTGCTGCTCGTCGCCGTCTATCTGTTGAGCGCCGTCTTCGCCTGGATGCAGCAGTACATCATGGCAGGCGTGGCGCAGCGGGTCGTGTACCGACTCCGCCGGGCGGCCGACGAGAAGCTGGCTCGCCTGCCGCTCAGGTACTTCGACGGACACTCGCGCGGCGACGTCCTGAGCCGGATCACGAACGACATCGACAACATCTCGCAGTCGCTGCAGCAGAGCCTCACGCAGCTGCTCACCGCGGTGCTCACGATCATCGGCGTCCTGATCATGATGCTCTGGATCAGCTGGATCCTGGCGCTGATCTCGCTGCTCGCCGTGCCGCTCTCCGTGATCGTCACGGTCTTCATCGCGAAGCGTTCACAGAGGCAGTTCGCGGCGCAGTGGGAGCGCACCGGCGCCCTCAACGGCCACGTCGAGGAGATGTTCACCGGCCACAACGTGGTCAAGGTCTTCGGCGGGCAGCGCAGGGCGATCGAGACCTTCGACGAGAGCAACGAGCAGCTCTATCAGGCGAGCTTCAGGGCGCAGTTCATCTCCGGGATGATCCAGCCTGTCTTGCACTTCGTCGGCAATCTCACCTACGTGGCGATCGCCGTCGTCGGGGGTCTCATGGTCGCCACCGGACGCATCTCGCTGGGCGACGTCCAGGCGTTCATCCAGTATCAGCGGCTGTTCACGATGCCGATCACCCAGACGGCGAGCATCATGAACGTCCTGCAGAGCACGGCGGCATCTGCCGAGCGCGTCTTCGAGCTGCTCGATGAGGAAGAGGAAGCACCCGACGCCGCCGCGCCGGTCGTGATGGACCACACGCTCGGGCACATCACGTTCGAGGATCTGAGCTTCCGCTACGAGAGCGACACGCCCCTGATCGAGGACCTCTCACTCGACGTGCCGCCCGGCGCGACGGTCGCCATCGTCGGCCCCACCGGAGCCGGCAAGACGACTCTGGTCAACCTCCTGCTGCGCTTCTACGAGATCGACGGCGGGCGCATCCTGATCGACGGCGTCGACAGCCGGACGCTGGCGCGCAGCGGTCTGCGCCGTCTCTTTGGGATGGTGCTGCAGGACGCCTGGCTGTTCACCGGCACGATCCGCGAGAACATCGCCTATGGACGCGAGGGCGCCGCCGACGAGGAACTGGAGGCAGCGGCGCGCGCCGCCAGGGTGGACCACTTCGTGCGCACCCTGCCCGACGGCTACGAGACGCTGCTCGACGACGACGCCACGAACGTCTCGCAGGGAGAGAAGCAGCTTCTCACCATCGCTCGTGCCTTCCTCGCCGACCCGCAGGTGCTCATCCTCGACGAGGCGACCAGCTCGGTCGACACCCGCACCGAGGTACTCATCCAAGAGGCGATGGCAGAGCTGATGAAGAGCCGCACCAGCTTCGTCATCGCGCACCGCCTCTCGACGATCCGGGGCGCCGATACGATCCTCGTGATGGACCGCGGGAGCATCATCGAGCAGGGGACGCACGAGGAGCTGATCGCCGCTCACGGCTTCTACAGCGAGCTCTACGCGAGCCAGTTCGAGGAGGCCCTGGGCGAAACGTCGTGACCGTCCATTCGGTCAGGCGGGCCGGCCCACGGCCGTCATGTAGAGCACGCTCTCGCGCTCGGGGTCGAGGCCCAGCAAAGCGTCCGCCTCGTCGTCGTAGATGGCCGCGATCTGACAGCTTCCCAAGCCGAGGGCGACGGTGGCCAGGGCCACGTTCTGGGCGATGTGGCCGGCATCGAGCCAGATGTAGCGGAAGGCGCGCTGCCCGTACTTCCAGCGGCAGCGCTCGAGCACGGCCGTCCAGACGAACACCGCGTCGGCCTCCGCCGCGAACTCCTGGTCGAGGGCGGCCTGTGCGGCGGCGCGTCGCGCGTCGCCCATGCGCAGGCCCTCCAGGACCTGGTCGTGGACCGCGTAGTGGTAGATGCCGGGGTCGAGTCCGGCGACGCGATGGGCGATCACGTAGGTCTCGATGGGGTAGAGCGCCCCCGCCGAGGGGGCCGTGCGGAGCGCCGTGCCGCCCTTGCGGGAGGTGATGCCGGCTGCCGCCCAGAGCAGGCGAGACAACTCGGCGAGCGTTACGGGCTCTCCTCCGTAGCTGCGCACCGAGCGGCGTCGAGCCATGACCTCGAAGAGGTCGGACGCGTGCTCAGCTTCCAGGGGCGGCAAGGGGATCTGCGGCGCGCCCGGGTAGGTGGTTGACCACTCCGGCTGCCGAGACCAATCCATCCTTCCCCCGACGAGGTGGCCGCGTCGATGCCTCGTCTCGCGGAAGAACTGCTCTCCGATGCCGTGGTCCATGGTGCCTCCCGAGGAGTGGTGTCTGGGCCGTGGCGGGGAGGAGGTCGCGACGACCTCCCGGCACAGGCCGAGACTTCAGTCCGTCTGCACGTCGGCGACCGCCGCCGCGAACGATTCGCTGCCGGCCTTGAGCCGCTCGTGCCATGTGACGCGCTGCCATGGTTCCCAGGAGTAGCCGTTCGTGACGCGCAGCGACTGACCCACGGCGACGGCGATGCCGACCCGGTCGGTCGGCACCGCGGCGAGCGTACCGTCGAGCCCGACGCTCAGCGCCCTGCGCGAGGAGGGGTCGCTGAAGCCGATCATCTCCCACGGCAATCGCATCTCGAGCACCTGGCCGGCGGCCCACACGGCCCGGCTGTCGAATGCGGGGTCGGCGGGGTCGCTCGTCCCGTTGAGCAGCTCGCCGACGGCCACCGACTCGGCTGGGAGCTTCTCGCCGGTGGTCGGGACGGTCAGGGGGCGATTGGTGATGAGGCGCTGCAGGTTCCACACGCCGCTGCCCTCCTCGAGGGAGGCGGGGTCGTAGTCGAAGTAGCCACGGATCTTGCCGTAGAGGATGACGTACTGGTCGTTGGAGGCACGGACGAAGGCTTCTCCCTCCTGGCCGGGCCCCAGGACCACGGCGTAGTCGGACTTGGGATAGCCTCCGTCGAGATCGGGGAGGCCGCCGCTCGACCCGGGCAGCACGTCGATGCCGATCGTGATGGGCTTTGCCTTCCAGACGGCGGGGTCGTCGAGGACGAGGCGGAGGTAAAGATACGCCTCATCCTTGATGGCCCGCACCTCGCGCAGTGCGTCCGCTTCTTCGAGGATCACCTGCGACCCGTTGGTCTCCCACTCGCCGCCGTCTCCGTCGATGATGACGATCTGCTCCTCGCTGGCCTCCATCGCCAGCACGCCGAAGTGCTCCTCGTTCGTCCAGGGGTTGCGCCACATCGCGCGGCGATCGGGGGGCAGCTCGTAGTCGATCGTGTTCCACGTGAACTTGAACCACTCATCGGCCCACTCGAACACGAAACCACCGGCGCACCCTTGGTCGCGGATGATCCGCAGCAGGTCGGCGTCGATGTCCATCGCGGCCTGTTCTGAATGGCCGCCCTGATCACGACCCAGTGGTCCGGTGTGGGCCAGGCCCGAGGACGAGGGTACGCCGAACTCGGTGATCATCACGGGCATCCCCGCGTGATGCTTCCTGAGGGTGGCGAGGTAGGCGGCATAGGGGTCGCCGCCGGCCATGGTTTGCAGAGCCTTCTCGTGCCGCTGGAAGTCAGGGTAGTACGGATAGGCGTGGTAGCTCGCGAAGAACCCCCCCGGCCACTCGTCCGTCGCGGCGATGTGGTTGGCGTCGACGCCGACGATGTCCTCGCGCCCCAGCGGTTCGTCAGGGTGGTGCAGAGGGTCCGTGGTCGGCCAGTTCGTGAACGTCAGGGGCAGGGTGATGCCGCGAGCCGCCTCGGCGGCGGCGACGGTCTCGAGCATCTCGGCGAGCCACGACTCGGTCGGGCTCGCAGCGTCGGTTGCACTGAAGTAGCGCCCACGGAATGGCTCGCGGCCGCGGTTCTTGTCGTCCGATGCCTCCGTGGCCACGGGGTCCCACTCGACGCCGATCGAGTAGGCGAGCAGCCACGGAGACGCATCGGCGGTCCAGGTGCCCCAGGAGACGCCTCGCCGGCGGGCGCGGGAGAAGTCGCCGTGGACCGCCGCCACGGTGTCCTCGAGCTCTCTCTCGAAGCCCTTGCGCACTGCTTTCGAGTACAGGTCGTGCCCGCCGAGGAACTCCTCTTCCGGAATCCAGACGCCTTGGAGGAGGTACAGCGGGGCGTCTGGGTGGGCCTCGTTGTAGGCGACCAGTTCCTCGTAGAAGTGCGGGGGGAGGATGGTGTAGATGCGGATGGAGCGCAGCTGCAACTCGCCGATCTGCGAGAACCAGCGGCGGCACTCCTCGGGGCCGATGCTCACCTCGCCTGGTGAGGTGCCCGGGACGGTCGAGCCGATGTTCACCCCCGGGATGAAGGAGCGCTGGCCGCCGGTCGTCTCGAGCACGAAGCCCTCACCGTCGACGTAGGCGATGCGCTGCAGGTCGCCGGGGCGGTCCGCCTGCGGTGCCCACGAGGACTGAGGCTCGGTGGCCTCACCGCAGCCGGCCGTGGTGAGCAGGAGCGCGAGGATCGCCGTGACTCCCCACAGCGTGCCGCAGCGGCTGGCACGTCGGGTGCGTGCCGGGACAGTCGCGAGGTCAGGTCGGGAGTCCATTGCCAGCAGTGTTCCCTGCCGGAGCTTCCCGTCCTCCCTCGTCACGCGACGGCTTCGGGTCTTCGCTCGGGCCAGCCGCCGGGTGTCGCGGGCGGTCCGTCGCCCCTACAGCAGCCGCGAGAACAGCCGGAAGATCGAGTTGCGGAACTTCTCCCACGCGCTCATGTCGAGCAGGGTCTCCAGCGTCACCTCTGCGCAGTCGGCCATGTCGCGCTCGTAGTGCGCGGCGTGGTCGCGGGCGATGCTCTCGTCGTAGATCACCGAGACCACCTCGTCGTGCAGGATGATGCTGCGGATGTCCCAGTTGCAGGTGCCGATGATGCACAGCTGCTCGTCGACGGTCACCGTCTTGGCGTGCAGGAAGCCGGCCTTGTACTGGTAGACCTTGACGCCGGCCTGGAGCAGTTGCTGGTAGTAGGCCTGGGCGGCGTAGTAGGGCACCTTCTTGTCGGGCACCCCGGTCATCATGAAGCGCACGTCGACGCCGCTCGTGGCGGCCACGCACATGGCTGTGATGAGCGGCTCGTCGGGCACGAAGTAGGGCGACTGGATCCAAATCCTCTCGCGCGCGTTGGTGAGCGCGATGATGAACGCGTCGCGGATCGTCTTGTGTCTGGTCTTGACGCTCGAGTAGAGCATCTGCACGGGGATGCCCTCACCCGGCCCGTGGACCACAGGTTCCTTGATGTAGCCTGTGACGAGGTCCTCCGTGCCGCCATTCTCCTGCCAGGTCGTCGCGTAGAGGGCGATGTAGGGCGCCACGATGGCGCCCGTCATGCGCAGATGCGTGTCGCGCCACACGGCGAAGCGCTTGCCGCCGTCGATGTACTCCTGGCCCATGTTCATGCCGCCGGTGTAGACGACCTCACCGTCGATGACGGCCATCTTCATGTGGTTGCGGTAGTTGATGTGCGCAGCAGTCTTGTAGCAGGGCACAACGGTGGCGCCGGCGGCGGACAGCCGCTTGAGCTCGTCCTTCTTGTAGGTGATGCAGGAGATCCAGTCGTAGATGATGTGCACCTCGACACCGGCCGCGAGGCGCTCGAGCAGGATCTCGGTGACCTTGGCGGTGAGCTCGTCCTGCTCCCAGATCAGGTACATGAGGTGGATGTAGGTCCGCGCCTCGGCCATGTCGGCGAGCAGGGCGGGGAACTTCTGGGCGCCGGCTGTGTAGACCTCGACACTGTCCGCAGGTTGCGGCAGGAAACGACTCTCATGGCGCCCCGTGGACTCGATCCTGCCGCCCGGCGTGCCGGCGAGGCTGGCGATGGCTGCCTCGGTGAAGGCCGCATTGGCCTCCCTCGTCGGGGCCAGGGAGCGCTCGACCAGGTCGATCCGTTCGCGGCGCAGTTGCGCGCCCTTGCGAGTGCTGTCGCTCCGGTAGTTGCGGCCGATGAAGAAGTAGAGAACGATGCCGAGCACCGGCAGCAGCATGATGACGAACAGCCAGGCGAGCACCGTGCTGGGGTCACGGTCGTCGGTGAGCAGGGTGTAGACGACGCTGGCGATGGCGATGGCGAGGAGCGCGTAGACGATCCAGGAGACGACCGTGAGCGGCTCGACCGCCAGCGGCAGCGAGGGAAGAAAGGCGAAGGCCGAGGCGGTGGGGGTCATGACCTGTCCTTGGAGTCGGCGGAGCCGCCCTGCTTGGCTTCCGCCTGTCCCGCAGGCGCGTTGGCGAGCACGGCCGAGAGGAAGCGCCACTCGGGGTAGGCGTCGAAGAGCAGGCCCTTGACGATGAGCAGCATGGGCACGGCGAGCAGTCCGCCCAGCGGCCCCAGGGACCAGCCGAAGACGATCAGCGAGACGAAGACGGCGAGCGGTGACATGTCCGTCGAGGTCCCCATGATCTTGGGTTTGAAGACGCTGTCCGATACGTTGTTGATGACCACGTAGCCGACGATGACGATGAGGGCCGGCCCCCAGCCGCCGACGACTAGTGCCAGGAAGGCCGGAGGTATCAGGGCGAGCACGAAGCCCACGTAGGGGATGAAGCTGAAGAAGAACGAGAGTAGGCCCCAGAGGATGGCATTGGGCACGCCGAGGATGAGCAGGAGGATGGTCTCGATGACGGCGACGATGGCCCCTAGGAAGGCGCTCACTTTGACGAAGGCCCGCAGTTGGCTCGCGAGGTTCTGGATCTTGGCATCAGTCTGCCCCGAAATCCCCGCGGCTCCCACCTTGCGGGAGATGGTGGTCGACTCGAGGAGCATGAAGGCGGCGGTGAACGTGACCAAGATGAGGGTGGAGAAGAGGCCTGTGATGCTGGCGAGCAATTGAAGACCTATCTCGATCAGCCTCTTGACGTCTGATGTTCTCGCCATCGAGCGCCTTCTCGACGTCGACTCCCATCGAGTCGAAGAACGACACGGTGGAGTTCCACAGGGGCTGAATCTCGTCTTCGTAGTCCGGCAGGCTGAGGGCGAAGCTCGCCAGCGAGATGCTGAGCAAGAGGATGATGGCGATCTCGGCGATCACGGTGACGGTCACGGTGATGCCGAAGGCGACGCCTGTGCCAAGGCCCTTGCGCTGCAGCCAGCCGATGGCCGGTGCGATGCCGACGGCAACGACCAAGGCGAGGACGATCGGCGCCACCACGTCGGCCGCCGCCCGCATGCCGAGCAGGAGCACGACGGCGCCCGCCAGGGCCACCATCATGCGGGTGCCGGCCCAAGGGTCCTGGCCGTCGGTAACGAGGTGGGCGTCAGACGGGACGGCGCCGGACGCCGGCGGGCCGGCCGCCGAGGTATCGTTCGTCTTGTCGTGCACCATTGCCCCATCCCCCCGGACTTCGTGGATTGAGTGGTCAGCTTCATCCCGCTGGGCGGCTGCTCTGCGCCGTACAAGTCAGTGCGCTAGCGTACTACGTACTCTACAGGCGGAACAACGTGGGAGCCTCACCCGATGCGGGTAGTCTTCGGAACTGCGGAGTCGCTCGCTGCTACTCGCTCCCGGACTCCTCGTGCTCCGACTCCCTGCGCTGCGCTCTGCGCGCCACCCAGCCATGGCGCTTGAGGCGCTGATTGAGGAAGGCCCCCACCAAGGAGATACCGGCGAAGATGTAGAAGACCGTGAACAGCTTGGACGCGTCGCTGGTCGGGTGGAGGTCTCCGAAGCCCACCGTGGTGACGGCGACGGTACAGAAGTAGAAGGAGTCGACCCAGCTCCATCCCTCGAGGTAGTGATAGACGACGGTGCCGACGACCAGCAGCGACAGAGCGCCTATGGCGAGCAGTCGATAGACCCACTGCGATTCGTTCGAGTCTGAGCTCTCGCTGCTCATGCGTCCCTCCTGGAGCTGCCTAGAGCGGGATCAGCTTGGGCGCCAGCACCTGTCCCATTCTCCACAATTCGCGGCCTCTCGCCAAGGGCAACTTGTGCAGGAGCGCGCCTACCCTCGTGTGGGGATCAGCCAGTGGTCGAGCAGTCGATGACTCTCAGACTGGGGCAGTCCGGCCGGAGATGGAGGGCTCTGCGGGCAGCAGGCCCGCGCGGCGAGCAATCCTGACCGTAGTGTTGCGGTCGGTGGTTCCGAGTTTGCGGAAGATCGTCTTGACGTGGAACCTCACCGTGTTCACCGACACGAAGAGCTCGGCGGCTATCTCCGGGTATCTCAGATGGCTGGGCAGCAGGCCTAGCACGTCCATCTCGCGCGGCGTGAGAGCCTCGATGTCGTGGTCTCCCGGCAGCTTGAAGCCGGCCGAGTCGGCAGTCTCGATGAAGATGTCGCCAAGCGCGGGGCGGTCGTCCAGGAAGGTCTGTCGGTGACCGGATCGGACCGCCAGTTCCAGAGCGGCGCTCAGCTCCGCGCGAGCTCGACGCCTGTCGCCCGCTGCCATGGCGGCGATGGCTTGGAGTTTGAGCAGCTCGAGGCGATGAGGCAGCACGACCTCCAGCCCGGGGGGCGGCTTCTCGAGGAGCTGAGTGGCGTCGAGTCCGGCGGCGACCGCCATCCGGGCGAGCAGCAGGTGCTCTCGCATGCTGCGGGCGCCGCGCTCGATCCTGGCGCGCCAATCGGGCAGCGCCATGGCGGCGCCGCTCGGGTCGGCTTGTAGCAGGCAGAGACGGACCTGCTCGAGGGCGATCCAGTCTGCGAAGAGGCCGGTGGACGCGCGACCGGCCGGCGTGAGCCGCGCGGCCTCGAGCTCGGCATGGGCTCTTGAGGGATGGCCCTGGGAGAAGAGGACGCGCGCCCGTACGATGCGGTTCTCGACATAGCGGGGCAGCTCGTCGAAGGCGATCGCCGTCTTGAGGGGAGCCTCGAGTACGGTCTCGGCAGTGGTCAGCGCCCCGTGCTCCCAGGCTACCCAGGCCTGCGCGAGTGCGGCCGGGGGGCTCTGGATGGAGCTCCAGAGATGTCGCTGCTCGATCTCCGCGAGAGCCTGCTGCGCGGACCGCTGAGCTTCCTGCAGACGCCCCTGCTGATGCCGGAGCAACGCCAGCTGCCCGTGGGTCCAAACAACAACATTGCGTGGCGTGGCTTGCTGTCCAGTGTCAGCGAGGATTTCTGTCAGGATCGCATCGCTCTCCGCGTAGCGCTCGAGCCAGACCAGCGCTTCCGCGACGGGAGTCTTCGCGATGGAGCTACCTCTCAGGAGGGACTCGCGATCAGCCAGAATCCCCCGGGCATCGCCGGCCCGGCGTGCCAGGAGCGAGCGAAACATCGCGACAAGAACGCTCGGGTCGCCATGGAATGGCACCGAGAAGTCGTGCGACCACTCCCAATCCTCAGGCGCGCCGGCGGCTGCCTCCGCAGTCGCCCGCTCCACGACCCGTGCAGCCTCCCGGTCGAGGCGTGCGCCCTCGCCCGGACCGAGCAGCAAGGAGAACGTCAGCACCGCCAGCAGGCTGACGGGTGGATCGTCCATGGCGGCGTCGATCCGCGTCGCCAGGTCTCGCACCGTGACGACGCGGCCGGCGAGCAACTCGTCGCGACTGGCCTTCACCAGAAGGTCCGCAGCCTTGTATGGCTCACCGGAGGCCAGCGCGTGGTCCACCGCCTCGGCCATGAGGCCCTGCTCGTAGCGGATGTCGGCGGCACGACGATGGATCTCAAGCGATCGCTCGGGGTGGTGGCGGTGCATCAGCATGCGCAGCACATCACGGAACAGCTCGTGGTAGCGGTAGTCCTGTGCCTCGCCGGCAAGGCGGATGACGAACAGGCCATCCCGCGTGAGGTCCGCCAGCACACGTTGCGCGTCGAGGCGGTGGGTGAGCAAATCGCAGGTGGCGGGGTCCAGACTGTTGAGCAGCGAGGTGTCGAGCACGAACTCCCTGAGCGAGGGGGAGTAATCGTCCAACACCTCCTC
Organism: uncultured Thermoleophilia bacterium; assembly: GCA_963717285.1. Lineage (GTDB taxonomy): Bacteria > Actinomycetota > Thermoleophilia > UBA2241 > UBA2241 > CAIXSE01. The sequence continues at coordinate 2,755 of CAVQVW010000005.1, read as the reverse complement.
GACCAGGTACTGGACGAGGCTCGTCTCTTCGAGCGCGATGTCGAGCGAGGCGGCCTCGGGGTCGGCCTCGTTCGCCACTGAGGCGGCAAGCAACCTCACCCCGGCGACCCAACCTCCGCAGCGCTCGTGGATGCGTTGGATGGCGCCGGCGCTGAGGGCCAGATCCATCGTGTCGGCGACCAGGATCGAACTCTCCTCAAGCGACAGCTGCAGGTCGACGGCGTGGACCTCCTCGACTTCACCTGAGAGGCGCAGCTTGCTGATCTTGAGCATCGGGTCGTGGCGGGCCATGGCGACGAGGTGGGCCGAAGGCGGCATGTAGCGGATCAGCCGGTCGATGGAGGCAGCCGATTCGCCGGCTCCAAGGGTGTGGATGTCGTCAAGGCAGACGACCGCCGGGCCGTCCATTCGACCAAGGTCGGCGATCAATGTGTCGACGAGGAACCTGGCATCCGAGACACCGGTCGCGAGAGCGTGTGTGGTGGTCAGCGCGCTCGCGGGAAACGCCTGCCGGCAGGCTTCCGCGAGGTGCGTCCAGAGGCGCATCGGGTCGTTGTCCTGTTCATCGACGGTGAGCCAGACCGCCGTCGCCTGACTCTGGCGCCGGAGCCACTCGACCAGCACGGAGGTCTTGCCGCAACCGGCTGGGGCCGTGATCAAGCAGAGCTTGCGGGCAAGGGTCCCGTCGAGTCGACCGTGCAGCCGCCGCCTCTCGAGGTAGGCAGAGGGGAGGACGGGTACCCGCAGCTTGCTGGCTACCAAGCGGGTAGTCGGGGCGTGGTCAAGCGCGATACGAACACCGCCCGGTGCTGCCCTCTCGCCCCTCGCCTGCATCCCTTGTCCACGTTCGCCGTCAGAACAACTATCGCACATCGGGACTTGACCCGCTGAGTCGTGCGTTGCACGAGCTGTTGCAGGGGCCCTTGCCGCCGTGGCAGCCCTCATACGCGCGGGTTGGCTCGGCTGGAACGCGACGTGAGTCGCGCGAGGCCCTGCGTCGACGTCGCCCGGCGGCGGGCGTTGAGTCAGCTTCCGTGGAAGGGTGGTTCTTCCTCTCGCGTGGGATCGCCGCGGGCTTGCGGCCGTGTTCTGACCCCGAACCACCCGAACAGGGTGGCGACAGCCAGGCAACCGCACGCCATGATAGCCGTGGACGAGAGGGGCGGATTCGCGTGCACCTTCGGCTCGCTTGCGCCGCGATTGATGGCTCGTGGACGCTGTGAGGAACCCACATGGCAAGCGGCATGGACTACCGAGGACAGAACCTCCAGGCGCGGTCGTTTCGCGCTATGACCCTTGACGGCGCCGATTTCACGGGCGCCGACCTCCGGGGTGCCGACTTCAGCGATGCGAGTCTGGTCGACGCCCGCTTCACCGACTCCCGGCTAGGCGTTCGCCCTCTGATCGGCGCCCTGCTCCTCGCTGCGGCGCTCCTGGTCAGTGTCGCCGCCGGATTGGTGACTGGCTGGTTCGTCACCGCGGCTCGCGAGCGGGCGTTCTCCTCGGAGTGGCAGGACTTGCTGGCCGGGTGGCTTCTTGTCGCCGTCCTGGTCGCCTTTGTGCTCATTCTCCTGCGCAAGGGAATCCTGACGGCTCTACGCGTCTTCCTCATCGCGGCCGTCGCTGTCATCGTCCTGGATCTCGTCGTGGTGTTCGCTTTCGGGGAGCTCAGCGCTGATCGGGCTTGGCGGGGACTGCCGATCATAGGTCTTCTCCTGCTGTTCGGCCCTGCCGTGAGCGCCGGCATTCTGGGCCGCATCGTAGGCGGAGCCTTCGGGCCCTGGGCCATCGCCCTTGTCGCCGTGATTGGCGGTGTCACCGCCGGTAGCGTTCACGGCGGCCTCGGCGCGATCGCGGTCAGCCTCCTGCTGGTCTGGATCGCCAAGCGAACTCTCAAAGAAGATCCGCGTGACGATACCGTTCGCCGCTTGGCCCTCCGCATCGTCGCTCGCCGCGGCACGAGATTCACTGGGGCCGATGTCACTGGGGCCGATTTCACCGGCACTCCGCTCACCCAGGCCGACATGTCCGGTGCCGTGCTGACTGGTGCCGTATGGGACGAGGACAAGGGCCCCGTCGTGGACGACGGTAGGTGACTCGCGTGACCGGCGCGGGCGAGTGGCCTGCCCGCGCCGGTCACGCGGTCGATCTTCCTCATCGGCAGCCACTCGTTCAGTCGACCAGCTCGATCTCGCCGGGACGCCAGGTCTGGTCGATCCAAGGCTGCTCGGGACCGTAGACCCGGAAGGCGATGAACCAGCTCTTGCCGGGGATGGTCTGCAGCCAGTTGCCTTCCTTGCCGCTGGGCGCCTCAGGCGCGAAGTAGATGTCGTAGGAGCCGTCGGCGTTCGTTGTCAGCCCGCTGTCCTGGCTGCCCAGTGTCGGGAACTGCTGGTCGGTCTGCAGCTGGGAGCGGGTCTGGGTGTCGTACATCGTGATCGCCCAGAAGTCCTTGACAGGCGGGTTCGCCGGCAGACGCAGCTTGTAGGTCTTGGAGCCGTCCAGCGGGCGGTGCTCGGAATCCACGGCGGCAATGGCGTAGTCCGAGCCTCTGCCGGCCACGGTCACCGCCATGGCGGGTGACACGCAGATGTAGCCGAAGTGGAAGAACACACGAGCCTCGAGATCCCGTGCGCCGTTGCGCGTGTACGTGGTGTCCTTGTTGGCGTACCCCATGACCCACGCGCTGTTCGCGTCGTATACGAACTGTCCCGGATTGCGTGGTGCGTAGCTGATGGTACGGGCGGCGGCGTTG
>CAVQVW010000004.1:0-777044 GCA_963717285.1 uncultured Thermoleophilia bacterium | reverse complement strand
GGCGGCCTCGAGGGCGACGACGGTGTGGCTGTTCTTGTGCGGGTCGACGCCGAGTACCATCATGAGCTGTCCCCTTTCGGACGCAGTCTCCGAAGCGAGGGACGGTCGGCGGACACGCCTCAGTGGGGGCCTCTAGCCAGGCTCCTATCAGGTCACGCCGGCGAACCTCGCGGCAGGCGGCGGGGGACACAACGAATGTTGGTCAGCCCCGTCGGGCGACAGCAACCCAATGGGTCACCCCGCCGCCACGCCGCAGGTTACCCGACCAAGTCGGGAATCCCAACGGACTCAGACTGACACTGATGCAACCCAAATGCGTGCGACTGGATGGAAGCGTCTGAGGCTCGAAGGGAGCGGGTGGGACGCTCCGCTGTCTGCGTCCCGCTCGTCTTGCCGGCTTCTCGCTCGCCGACTTCGCCCCGCCGAAGCCTATGCGGGAGGTGAGCTCTGGGACTAAGCATGGGATGGACCAACGAACGGGGTCCGGTCAGGGGTTCTGTCTTCCCCGAGGGATTCCGCCAGCCCCTTTCTGCAACCCGTCTGCAACCCTCGTGCAGCCGAACGTGACGTCAGGCCATGATGCTGGAAGGTAGTCGCTGGCACTTCTCGGCGCAACGGCCGGCTTCACGACGAGGTCGCTGGCACCTATTCGGGGAGTGGCCAAGGCACTAGCATGGATCGTGGACGACGAATGGGGCCCGTTCAAGCGCAGAGGCCATAGCTGCCACTTCGTTTGGCCCGGCACCCAAGAGGACGGACCATGCCTGACACAGACCAGTGCGTTCAGATGGGGCTCGCATTCAACGCGCTGAGAGAGCCCGTCCTCCGCTCGGCCATCCAGGCACTGCAGCTCTCGTCAGGGAGCAGGGGCTGGATGCGGGATGTGGCATCGGCCTCCAGGCCGTGTTGCTCGCAGAGGCGGTGGCTCCGGTCGGACGGGTCGTCGGCCTCGATTCCTCTCCCGATGTCCTAGGTCACGCCCGAGCCATCGTGGCGGAGGCGAGCTTGTCGGAGAGGGTGTGCTTCCGGGAAGGCGACGTACGCCGGCTCCCCTTCGATGATGACTCCTTTGATTGGGCATGGAGCGCCGACTGCGTGGGGTACGCGCCTATTGAGCCTCTGCCGTTGGTGAGAGAACTGGCACGGGTCGTCAAGCCCGGTGGCAGCGTGGCCATCCTCGCCTGGTCCTCTGAGACGCTGCTTCCGGGGCACCCTCTGCTCGAAGCCCGACTTCGTGCGACGTCTTCAGGGATCGCCCCTTTCGGTACGGGAGGCAAGCCAGCCTCACACTTCCTGCGCGCGCTTGGCTGGTTCCGTGACGCAGGTTTGCAGGACCCCACAGTTCGCACCTTCGTCGGCGACGCCCATGCCCCGCTGGGGCCTGATCTGCGCACAGCACTGACAGCGCTCTTGGAGATGCGTTGGCCGGAAGTCGAGTCAGAACTGACACAGGAGGATTGGGCAGAGTACCGGCGTCTCTGTCAGCCGGAGTCACCAGACTTCGTTCTGGACCATCCGGACTACTACGCGTTCTTCACCTACTCGATGTTCCACGGCAAGACTGGCAGGTGAAGCACCTCGCCCACGCGTAGCCCCTGGTCTTCGAGCGCTTCTCCATAGTCGGTCACCCCTCCGCCAACAACCCGGCGATCCGCCCCACCGCCGGAGAGGCTACTCATGGGCTTCTCGCTCTCTGACTTCACCCGGCCCGCACCTATGCGAGAGGTGGCTCTGGGGACCAGCATGAGAAGTGGACCGACGCATGTGGTCCGGTCACCCGTGGTCTGCTCCTGGCGGGCCACCCGAAGCTCTCGCATCGCATCTCTCAGCCGCCGCTGCGGGCCAATAGCCTCTCGAAGGCGCGCAGGTGGTTCTCAGAGCCACGCAGCAGGTTGGCGTAGACTCGCCTGAGGTCGGCGTTGTCGGTCCCTGAGATGTACTCCTCGAGATCGGCGATGTCGAGCTCTTCTATGCCGATGCCCACCTTCAAGGCGGCCACGAGGTCGTCGTCACCCCTGATCGACGAGCTCAGCGTAGAGCTTCTGGAGCTCGGGGTTCTGGTCAACGCCGGCCACGTCGGGATCGGCGGGGTCGTCCAGTCCGTAGGCGCTGGAGGAGTCCTCGATTGCCGCCATGTGCCGGGTCTCGGAACTGGCGATGTTGCTGAAGGCTCGTACTGAGTACAGCGAGCCTAGCTCCTGGTAGACGTCGCGGGCCAGCTTCTCCTCTTCACGCATATAGATCAGACCGGCGCTCTCAGCCTCGGTCAGCGTCGTCGCTACCGGGGTGGAGCATTCGACGCAGTCGGAAATCTAACCGGGCGCCGCCGCTACGTGGGGAGGCCCCTTCACATCCCGTTCCCCGGGCACCCGACGCACCCGGCTCGTCGCTCCTCAGGGCGCCGAACGCCATGGCCACCACAGCGAGTCCGGCGACCGCTGCGATGGTCAGTGTCTTCCGAGTGTCTCTTCATCCTCGCGCTCCTTGCCTGCCGTGTCTGAGGCGACCTGCTGGGGTCGCACCCTGAGGCGGCCACCCTCGAGCCGGCCACGGGTGTGCGTTCCAGCTGTGCCCCCGCCCGCTTCGAGAAACCGATGAGGAGCGTGCTGTGCGCATGCTGTGAGGCCCCCGGGGAGGGTGAAGTCGGGGCGGCTGCAAGCTCGACTCGCTCAGCCCGCGATGTGACTGCCCACGGCCCGTCTGCAACCCTCCTGCAGTCGAACCTGACGTCACGGGAGGTCAAGTCCCTTGACTGGTGTAAGTTCCTGACCGTCGTCAGGGTCATCGGGTCGTGAGCAGCGCCACCTCCTTTCCGGCGCCGCGGGCCGCTGCGCTCGTCGGTCTGCTGCGCGGCGTAGAGCCCGGCGAGCGACTCCGCCGAGAGGTAGCGCCGCCCGACGAGCCACTCGTCGTTCTGTTCGAGCAGCAAGGCCCGGCCAGGTGGATCAGGCTCTCGTCGTTCGGGTAGATGCCGACCACGTCGCTGCGCCGCGCGATATCCTCGTTGAGGCGCTCCAGCGGGTTGGTCGAGCGTAGCTTCGTCTGGTGCTCGCGGGGGAAGCTCATGAAGGCGAGCAACTCCTCCTCGGCGGCCTCGAGCAACAGGGCGACCTTGGGTGCCGCAGCCTCGAGGCTGGCGACCACGCCGGCCAGGCGCGCCCGCGCCTCGCCGAGCTCCTCGGCGGCGAACACCTGGCGGATCCGCCGCCGCGACCATCTGCTGTTCGGCTTCGGTGCACGTGGCCCTGCATGTCGCGCAGGAAGTGCACGGTACAGCGCTGCCAGGGGCAGCCGAGCACCTGGGCGATGGCCTTCTTGAGACCCTCGTGGGCGTCGGAGACGCAGAGCACGACGCCGGCAGAGGCCGCGAGCGAGCAGGCCGCGCAGGAACTCGCGCGAGAAGGCCTCCGTCTCAGACTCGCCGACGTCGATGCCGAGCACCTCGCGGCGGCCGCTCTGGTCACGCCGTAGGCGACCACGAGGGCCTTGTGGCGCACGACGCCGGGCTCTCTCACGCGCCCCACCCTGGCGTCCAGCGAGAGGTAGGGGTAACGGTCTTTCCAGGGGGCGCTCTCTGAAGACTCGCACCTGCCCGTCGAGCGTCTTGCAGGGCGGCTCACCGTGGAGCGGCTCAGGCTTCGATGCCGAGCTGTGCGACGAGACGCTCGACCTTGCGTGTACTGACGCCGTTCACGTAGGCCTCGGCGACCACGGCCACGAGGGCCTGCTCGCTTCTGCGCCGCGGCTCGAGGAAGCTCGGGAAGTAGCTGCCGGAGCGCAGGCGCGCGAATCGCCAGCTCGAGGCTGCCGGCGCGCGTGTCCCGAGCGGCGCTCCCGGTAGCCGTTGCGCTGCGTCGCGCGTCGGGAGAGCGTTCGTAGCGAGCCGCGCCGGCAAGCTCGGCGACCTCTTGAGCTCCATGAGCTCGGCGATCACGAGCCGCACCGCCTCGCGCACGACGTCGGCATGTCCGCCGGTCAGACATCTTGCCTGCGGCCCCGCTCACGGTCATGCTGTCCAGGTCGGCCATCGTGGTGCTCCTCTCGTCACTGTTCTTGGCGGAACAACGACGATTCTAGGACGCTCCCGGTGGCCGATGCCGCTCGGCTCTCAGGTCCGGGGCTTTCTACACCACACTACGGGACTCAACTCCCAGCGGCACCACCTGACACATAGTCACAGCCCTCTCACGGCGGTAACACCGGGTTCAAATCCCGTAGTGCGCTACCACCCCTCTTCAGGCATACAAATGCAGGGGTTTTGGCTGTTCCCAGGATTCCGCCAGGCCCTTCTGCAACCCGTCTGCAACCCTCCTGCGACCCTGAACCTGGCGTCACTTCATGGCTCTCGCTGTCACTCGGCGGCAAATCGACTCGGTTCTTCACGCTCGGAGAGGCACTGGGCGGCACCCGAGCAACAAGTGCTGACAGAGACTCGCGCTCGGCTAACCAACTCCTGTCCGCCTCTAGACTCCTGAGCATGTGGCCTGCACGGCGTCGTGCCTGCCAGTAGACGTCCGGCGCTTGGCGGCGTGCGCCTGCCACTCCCGTCCAGCGACCAGAGCCGGGAAATCGCTCTGGGTTCGGGAGACCCGAGAGGGGAGTGGGCGCGATGCGGTCTCGCTCCAAGCGGGACTTGAATTCCTCGTTGCCCAGAGCAGGTTGAAACTCCGGAAGCCTCGGGAGATCGCGTCACAGACGTCCCAGTAGTTGCGAGCAGCGACAACCCGTAGCGGTCAAAGCCAGGCTGCACCGCCGCCTGCTGGGCACATACGCTAGTCCCCACCGGGAAGTTGAACGAGAGCGCCGCCATCTCACCGTCGATTGATGTCAGGCGAATCTCCCCCCGGCGTCTCAGCAGAGCCTGGAGGTTGCGGGCAACCTGCGGATGGGTCTCCCAATACGTCTGCTTCCCCCGTGCATGGAAGCTGGCTTCCTTCCACTGCACCAGCTGCCTGAGCAATGCGGGCGCCCTCTCGTCGACGGGCATGGTCTTCGTTGCCACCTCACTGAAGTCCCGCCTCAGTCGATTCTGATAGCTGCGCAGGTGCCTGCTCCTGCCGAGCGATGCGCGCGTACTCCTCCTCGGTCTCGGGCAGCTCTATCACCATGTGATCGGTGTGGTGGAGCACCCTCGCAGGGAGAGCCAGTGTCGAGGGCGCAAACATCACCTCGAAGTGGATGCGGCGCACGTGCGGAAAGGCGCGGAAGAGCGCTTGGCAGGCGCGCCTTGCGTCTTCTGGGGCGATGTCGAACGTCTTGTTGAGGATTTCGACGGTAGCGCCCTTGCCCGTGAAGAGCAGCACATGGCGAGGCTTCTCCAGGATGCACGCTCCATCCATTCGGGCATGTCATGGGTCTCGAACCAGTCGACAGTCGCGAACAAGCTCGAATAGAGTCCGTCGAGCTCGGCATCATAACGACTCGGGTCGACTCGGGGGTGGACCCTTGCGCCAAGATCGGCGAAGAGGAACGGGCCAGGCCGACTAGCGGACCCAGACATCAGGCGGTCGCGTCTTCGTTGTTGTCTCGCGCATGGACTCACACTCGGCGCGAGGCGAGCGCCCCGTCGAGCCGTAGGCGAATCCCATGCGCAGTAGGGCCGGTCTCGGACGAATGCCTCGCATGCTGGCATACTACCCGAAGATCGGCCTCACCGGGCACCGTTCATCGGTCCTCTTCCCACGATAGTCCCAGAGCCACCTCCGGCATAGGTTTCGGCGGCCCGTGGTCAGCGAGCGAGAAGCGGGGAAGGCGATTGTCTCCGGTGCCAGCGGGCGTTGCCCCAGCCAGCTGTGCGGGCGCAGACTGTTGTAGAAGCTCGAGGGTCAGGTCCTTGACTACGTGGTCAACCTGCTGCGCACCGAACGCGTACGTCGACCACATCAAGGAGATCAGCTCGCCCTACGCCCTGGTGCCGATTATCGTCTACTGCTTCGACATGCACGGGAAGCCTCTCACGGACGCGCAGACTCGCAAGATGGTGAAGTGGTTCTACTACTCCCAGGTGCGCTCGCGCTACGTAAGCCAGCTGCCTCAGAAGCTTGACCGGGACCTGAGGACCCTCACCGAATCGAAGCAACCCTTCGACGAACTGCTCCAGGTCATCGCCGAGGAAGAGCGGCAGCTGGAGATCATGCCGTTCGAGTTCGAGGGCCGTGCGATCCAGAATCCGTTGTTCAGCATGGTGCGCTGGTACCTCAAGAGCCGCGGCGCTGTGTGTTTGACGACCGGAATCGGCTTGCACAAGAACATGGGCAGCAAGTACCAGCTCGAGCTGGACCACATCTTCCCGTACTCCCTCCTCAAGAAGGCAGGCTATGGTCACGAGAACCGAGTGAAGTACGCGCTCGCCCAGGAGTTCACCAACCGCGCGCTCCTGACGCAGGTGGCAAATCGAGCGAAATCGGACACGAGCGCCTCAGACTATCTGTCCGCCGTGGAGGAGAGGTTTCCAAAGGTCCTTGAGCTGCAGTGCATTCCGCAAGACAGAGAGCTCTGGCAGATCGAGAACTACGAACGGTTCATCAAGGTGCGCCGCGAGATGCTAGCGGAGCATTTGAACGCTTTCCTCGAGGGCATCACTGCCACTGAAGAGGCCTCCGCGGCTGTCACGCTGCAAGACCTGATTTCGGAGGGTGAGAGCGACGAGCTGGAGTTCAAGTCCACGCTGCGCTGGGACATCCCCCGGGAGACCGTGAGCAAGACGCTTGAGGAGGTGGTTCTCAAGTCCGTGGCAGCGTTCGCCAATTCGCACGGTGGGACTCTGCTCATCGGAGTGAGCGACGACGGCTCGATCGTCGGACTCGAGCACGACTACCTGTCGCACGAGGGATGGGACCGAGACGGATTCGAACTGCACCTCAGGAACATACTCAGCCACCAGCTTGGCGTAGCAGTGGTGACGAGCAAGGTGAAGACGACGTTCGACGAGATCGACGAGAAGGACGTCCGCCGCGTCGACGTAGCTCCAGTCAGTGAGCCGCTCATCGTGCAGACGAAGAACAAGAACGGCCAGCCTGTCGAGAGGTTCTACATCAGGAATGGGAATCAGTCCCAGGAGCTACCGCTGTCCGAAGTGAGCGCACTATCTGGAGGAGCGCTTTCGCTGAGCTGAGCGGGCATGGCCACGAGTGGTGGTCCACTAGGCAGTCTCGAAACCACACTGGCGGCGGCGTTCACAATCGACGGGCGGACTCGCTAGTCGAGTCGGGCGAGCCGAACCTCAGCAGATCGCAAGGGCACGACCGACACTCACTTGAGGGAGCGGCCCTCATCCCATCGTGGGGAGTGGACCAGTGAATGAACCAGGGCGGGATGCCCCGATCTGCCTCCGCTTGCAGCCCTCCTGCAACCGCACCTGGCGTCACTGGGTGGCACGCAATGGCACTCAGTGGCAGATCGACCCGATTCTCTACGCGTGGAACGGCACTCCGTGGCACTCAGGGGCACTACCTGACACTAGGATACAGCCCTCTCACGGCGGTAACACGGGTTCAAATCCCGTATGCGCTACCACTCCTCTTCAAACGTAAATGCAGGGGTTTTGCGTGCTCCAGAGGATTCCGCAGGCCCCTCTCTGCAGCCCGCCTGCAACCCTCCTGCAACCGAACCTGGCGTCACTGGATGGTGCTGGGCGGCGATCGCTGGCACTGCACGACACTGGGAAGGCAGTGACGGCCAGCACCCGAGACGATAGTCTTCCCGGGCTTCTCCCTCTCCGACTACGCCGCGCCGGTACCTATGCGGGAGGTCGACCGATGAATGGGGTCCGGTCAGGTCCCCTGCCCCTGACCGTGCGGTTAAAGGCGGATTGACGAGTCCTCACAGACACAGGGTGTTGCCAGTCGAGGCAACGAAGTTGCGCGGATGCGTCAAGTGCTCGAAGTATACTATTCCGAACACGCGCACCGACCGTGAAGGCAGGCTCATGAACAGACCGGACAGCGAGTTGCGCAGGAGCCGTCCGGAGGTGAGCGTCGTCATTCCGGCGTTGAATGAAGCGAAGAACCTCGAACACGTGCTCGCCGCTCTGCCCGAGAGCATCTTCGAGGTCGTCTTGGTCGACGGAGGGTCCACAGATGGGACTCCGGAGGCTGCACGGCGGCTACGCAGCGACGTGCGAGTGATCCCGCAGACGAGACGCGGGAAGGGCAACGCGCTCGCCTGCGGTTTTGCGGCGTGTTCGGGCGACGTGATAGTGATGCTGGATGCAGACGGTTCCGCTGATCCTGCGGAAATCCCCCGTTTCGTGGATGCGCTGGCCGCCGGCGCAGACTTCGCCAAGGGAAGCCGATTCACCAGAGGTGGCGGAAGCGCGGACATCACCCGGTTTCGCCGCGCTGGCAATCGCTTCCTCATGCGGTTGGTGAACGCCCTGTGTCGGACAGGCTACAGCGACTTGTGCTACGGATACAACGCGTTCTGGGCGAGCACATGCCTTCCCGTCCTCGGCCTTGACTGGCAATCCCCCGCCCCGGCGGGAGGTGACGGGCGCTTGTGGGGCGACGGTTTCGAGATTGAGACCCTGATCAACATCCGCGTGGCCGCGGCCGGCCTCACGGTTGTTGAAGTTCCGAGCTATGAGCACCGCCGACTTCATGGCGCCAGCAACCTGAGCGCCGTCAGGGACGGTCTGAGGGTACTCCGCACGATTGTCTCTGAAACCGAGAAACGGCGCCGAGTGCTCAGTGCCTGGCAGCGACGCCACAGGACCGGTCGTGCCGAAGTAGCGCCAATGCGGCTTCCGTCGGTCGCGTCGACGCCAGCACTGGAGGCGCATATCGTCGACCGGCGCATAACGGAAAGGCGCAGAGAGAACCGATTCATGACCCACGAGCGCCGCACCGGCGTCGACCGGCGGCGCCAGCCAATCGCCATGGCCATTTGACCTTCGCTGCCGGCCTACGTGTGCAGCAACGGCGTAGAGCGACAGATGGTCTTCCACTCTTCGCCAAGTGACGCATCACTGCATAAGACGCACCAAGGCGATTGCGCACCGGGCTGTCGGGATTCCAGTCCCGGTTGTCGGCTCATCGTCGAGGTGACTGTGCCGACAGGTTCGCCCACCCTCGAGGAGAGATCGAACAGCTCAATGCGAGGACGAGACAACGCCGAACACGCTCGGTTCACAGTGGAGGGCGGGTGACGTTGTGACCACGGCCCTCATCATCGGTACCGGACCCGCTGCTGCAGCTGCTGCCCTCGCGCTGAGCCGTCGCGGGGACCTCGGAATCACCGTCATCGAGGTTGGCCTTCAACTTGAACCGGAGCGTCAGCAGCTCGTCGACGTCCTGGCCTCCTTGGAGGCTGCCGACTGGGATGCAGCGCTGGTCGATGGCATCTCTGAGGGGCCGGTGAACTCGAAGACGCGCGGCGTTCCGGAGAAGCGTCTATTCGGGTCGAACTATCCGTTCCGGAACGTCGGACAGCTTGACGGACTCACCGCCGCGTCAGATGCGACCACGTCGCTCGTTTCAGCGGCCTACGGCGGTTTCAGCACGGTTTGGGGCTCCCAGCTGATGCCGTTCACTGCATCCACCTTTGAGAGCTGGCCTATCAGCGCCGCGGTGATCCGACCTCACTACGAGTCGATTCTTCGTCAGATCCCGTTCGCCGGTGAGGAGGACGATCTTGCTGCCAGCTTCCCCCTGATGGGGCAGCCGGCCCCACTCCCGCAGTTGTCCCCCAGGAGCCGGCGGGTACTGGACGCCTACGAACGGCATCGATCGGCGCTCCAAGGCCGAGAAGTCACGATCGGAAAAGCTCGACTGGCCTTCGACGCGACGAGCTGCGTTCGATGTGGTCTTTGTATGACTGGTTGTCCATATGGTCTGATCTACTCGGCCGCGCAGACGTTCGACGCTCTACGTTGCTCTGGCCGAGTGACGCATCACAGCGGCTTATTGGTCACCAAGGTTGCGGAGGAGGCTAGCAGGGCCCTCGTCATCGCCAAGGAAATCGCGACCGGACGAATGCGGCAATTCGAGGCTGATCGCGTCTACGTCGCGTGCGGGGCGATGGGAACCACTAGGCTCGTCGCCGATTCTTTGGGCCTATGGGGCATTGACATAGCCATGCTCGAATCGCAGCAGTTCATCTTGCCCATGGTGTCTCTGCGCGCGACTCCGGATCCTCGACGAAAGCCCGACTTCACCCTGAATCAGTTCAACATGATCGTCGCGCTCGATGAAAGCCCAGTCGACATGTCCCAGCTCCATTTCTACACATTCAACTCCGCATTCACGAGCGCCCTGCCGTCGCCGCTTCGAGGTCATGCAGCGGAACGAGCTCGGACGCAACTGCTACGTCGACTGACTGTCGCTTTCGGGTACTTGCCGTCGTGGAGGTCACCTCGGCTGTCTGTTCGTGCGCGGCCCGGTTCCAGCAGCGCAAATCCTCCGGCAATGCACATCTCCAGGGACACGGTACCCGCAGGCCGCAATCGGATGCTGGCCACGGTGCTGGCGAGACTGGTCCAGTCGGCTCCCCTGCTTGATCTCTATCCGGTGCTGCCATTGCTCCGGCTAGCTGCCGGCGGCAAGAGCTATCACTGGGGCGGTAGCTTCCCCCATACAAACTGCAGGTCAACGGTCTTCGGCAGTGACCGACTGGGTCGCGTGGGGTCTTGGCGGCGGATTCACATCGTGGACGCATCCGTCTTTCCCAACGTGCCGGCGATGACCTTCACGCTCACGGTCATGGCCAACGCCCACCGAATCGCATCCGAGAGCCTAGAGCTCGCCCCTTGACTGCGTCAGCACCGGTAGCCGCTGTCACCGGAGCCTCTGGCTACCTCGGGTCCCGAGTATGTGCGAGCCTGGAATCGCGGTGGGTGGCAGGTTGTCGGGCTCGTCCGATCTCCGAGCAGGAGGCGCGGACCGGCCGTCGCCTACGGCCTCGCCGAGTCAGTCAGCGCTGAAGTGAAAGAGGTCCTGCGCTCGGCAGACGTCCTAGTGCATGCGGCATACGACCTATCACTGACAAGCCCTGTCGACATTTGGCGGGTGAATGTGGAAGGCTCACGTCGCTTGCTGGAAGCTGCAGCGGACGCCGGGGTGCGCCGCATCCTCGTTCTGTCAAGTATGTCCGCATACGAAGGGACCAGACAGCTGTACGGGCGAGCCAAGCTGGACATCGAGGCCATGACCATGGCATTCGGTGGTTGCGCTGTGCGGCCGGGCTTGGTTTACGGCAGGCGACCTGGCGGCATGGCCGGGGCGCTTCGAAAGCTCACCAGGCTGCCGATCGTTCCGGTGATTGCTGGCGGGGTCGGTCTATGCACGGTGCATGAAGACGACCTAGTGATGGCCATTCGTGCACTTGCCGCAGTTGACACCCTGCAGCCCGACACGATCTCCGTCGCGCATCCAACCCCCATAGTGCTCCCGGACCTGCTGAAGGCACTCGCGGCACAAGAAGGTCGACGTTGCAGGCTTGTTCCTGTTCCCTGGCAGTTGGTCTACTGCATTCTACGAACCGCGGAGATCGCACGCGTACGCCTCCCATTCCGCGCCGACTCGGTCCTGGGGCTCGTTCGCACAGCGCCGTGCGCGGGAGACGACGGGCTACTGTCGGGGCTGGGTGTGACCATCCACGCCTTTTCTCTAGACCCTGCTGATCGAGGGTAGGATGGCGATGGACCCTCGAGAGACCAACTGGGAGCGCCCAGCGGCGTCAACCGAAACCCATGCCGCTCGACCCCCAGCATCGACGCCGTCAGGCCCCAGAGTACGGAGAACCTGGCGGGTGAAGCATGCCCCGCCTCCTGCATCCACCGCCTGCGCTAGCGAGAGTCGCTGGTCCCGATTCTGGTGGTCTCCCGGGGTGCTGTTAGGTCGTGTCCGTCGTGACTCGCTGATGCGGAACAGCCTGTTCATCATGGCGACCACGGTCGTGAACTCAGCACTTGGCTTCCTATACTGGCTCCTGGCCGCGCGCCTCTTCCCGGCGCAGGTCGTCGGCCTGACCGCCGCGGTCATCTCCGCCAGCACGATCGTGCTTCTCCTGGCCAGTCTCGGAGTTGGCGGCACGCTCATCCAGTCGCTTCCCCAGCGGCAGAAGCCAGCGGGCTGGTCACTCACGTTCTGGGCAGGGCTGACATCCGCTATCGTCACGAGCCTGGTACTGGGATGCGCCGCGCTTGTCTTGCTGCCGCTCGTCGCCGAGCAGCTGGCTGTACTCCATGGTGCAACGTACGCGACGGTGTTTGCCGTCGGCACGGTGGCCATGACCGCTGGCGCCATCCTCGACTACGCCTTCATCGCCGAGCGAGCGGCGGGGAACATGCTGGGCCGCAACTCGGGCGTCGCTGCCAGCAAGGTCCTCATCGTCGTTCTCCTCACCCTGGTGGTCGGCACTACGAGCCCGCTGAGTCTACTCGGCGCTTGGGCCGTAGCTGCCGTTGTCGGACTCGGCCTCGGCACAGGTCTCCTGACCCGGCGGGTCAGTCTCCTGCAGCCACCGGGGCCGTCGGCCCTCATACGCACGGCACGAGGACTGCGCTCCCGTCTCGCGGGCCACCAGTTGATAGGCATGGGGGGGGCGCTGCTGCCGTACCTGCTGCCTCTGCTGGTAACGGCGCGGCTCTCCGCGAGTGACAACGCGTACTTCTACACTACATGGATGATCGCCGGGATCTTCCTGATCATAGCGCCCGCGGTGTCCGCATCCCTGTTCGCCGAGGGCGTCCACAGCCCAGAGGACTTGCGTGCGAAGGCTCGCTCTGCACTAGTGATCATTCTCGCGATACTCGCACCGGCGGTGGTAGGCGTTCTCGCTCTGGGCGGCATCCTGCTTTCTGCGCTCGGTCCCGCCTACGAGCTACAGGCCACAGGACTGCTGCGCGTCGTGCTGCTCGCCTCGGTCTTCGACGCCATCACCAACGTGTACGTCGCCGTGCTGCGAGTTCGTGGAAGGCTTGTCGCCGCCGCTGGACTCAATCTGGGCATGGGCATCGGCATCGTGGCGCTGTCCTGGGTTCTTCTGCCTGTGCTTGGCATCATCGCGGTTGGATGGGCGTTTCTTGCCATGCAATTGCTCGGGTGCGGATTCGTGGTACTCGACTTGCTGCGGTCATCAACTCTGGCACCCGTGGCACAGAGTCCAGGGATGAGAGAATAGTGTGATGCGCATCTTCCAGGCCATCGACTGCGTCCTTCCGTCTCCAGTCGGTGAGTTTGCCCTCCACGCAGGCGCGCTCGTGCGTGAACTTGCCCGGCGCGGTCACGACGTCGTAGTCGTCGTCCTTACCGGGCCGGCTGGCTGACCAGCGTAGTGGGCGGCCACTCTCTCCCGTCGCGTCGACATACGGCCTCGAACGGCAGGGTCCGAAGGCCTGAGGGCCTCGGGAACGGACCTTCGCAGCCATGACGCAGCCCCTCGAGGCTCGGACCTTGCACGAGGACGCTCATTTCGACCGCCGATGGATGTCCGCCGTCGCGCTCTGCGCCGCGCTAGGCCTAGTCTCTGTCGCAGTTGCGGACGCAATGAGCCGTCACGGGTATGGGTACAGCAAGGCGTCAGCGTTCTTCTGGCTCGGTCTGCTCCTGATCTTCGTTCCCATCGCTTTCCGCGTCTTGATGCAACACACTGATCGACGCGAGCGGCTGACGCTTGTCATCCTTCTCGGCGTTGCCCTCTATCTCGTCAAAGTCCTCGGTTCTCCAGACCGCGTTCACGTTCAGCGATGAGTACGTCCACCTGCGGAGCACCCAGAGACATCCTTCGCACTCACCGTCTCTTCGCATCCAACCCGCTGCTGCCAACGGCGACCTACTACCCAGGGCTGGCCGCGGTCACGGCGGGCTTCGTGCACCTCACCGGCCTCGGCCCCTTCGCGTCGGGCCTCCTCATCATCGGCGTCGCACGCGTTCTCTTCTCCGCCTGCTTCTTCTTGATCGCAGAGAGGGTCACGGGATCAGGTCGGGCAGCGGCTGCAGCCAGCCTCGTCTACGCCGCCAACCCGATGTTCCTGTTCTGGGCTGCCGCCTTCTCCTATGAGAACCTGGCGCTCCCGCTCGCGACGTTTGTCGTCTGGTGGCTTGGACGCACGCGTCGAGGGAGAGGTCGTCCGGCACTGGCCGTTACGGCCCTCGCGATCGTCGCAGTAGCCGTCACTCACCATGTCGTCGGGCTCGCCCTCTCGGCGCTTCTGGGTGCGTGGTGGCTGGTCTGATCCACACCTATCGTAGACTGCGGCCGTATCGTGTGTCAGACCGCGACGCACGCTTGTCGGGCTCATGACCCTTGTGGCCGGGACCACGACCCTGGCGTGGCTCCTCTTCGTCGCGGACCCAGCAGCATCCTACCTCTTCCCGAACAACATCCTTCCTGCCCTGCGGCAGACGGGCTCTCTGTTGCTCGGCGAGACTGCGCCGCGCCAGCTCTATGCGAGCGGTGGCTACGCCTCCCCAGCTTGGGAGACTGTCGCCGGTTTCGCCGCTGTCGGCGTGCTTCTGCTGACTCTACCTGTGGCCCTCTATTCGAGCCTGGGGCCGTCCGGACTCCGTCCCCCGATGGCCGTTGCCATCGGTGTCGCTATTGCCTTTCCGTTGAGCCTGATGCCGCGACTTGCTCCCGACGGCGTCGCCATATCAGGCCGGTCCTCGGCATACGTCTTCGCGGGACTCGGGTGCGCTGTAGGGCTGCTGGCCGCAGGGGCGACCTGGCGGCGGCATCGCCGGGGTCGGACTCGGGCGGCACCACCTGCGCTTCCATGGCTCGGGACTGCAGGAGCCAGGCACGCAACGGCAGTGGCCACAGGCCTCGTGACGGTGGTGTTCATCGGGGAAGTGACCATTGGGACGGCGTTCTACCAACGGCTGCCAGAGCCACCGAACTCGCAGGGCTATCCGTGGTCGGTCCAGCCGGACGTAATCAGTGCCTCGAAGTGGGCACGCGAGCAGCTAGGGCATCGACCAGCGTTTCGGCGCGAACCAGCTTGATTCATTCGCGCTCGCCACCTACGGAGAGCAGGACACACTCGCGCAGAACACCGTTTGGCCGATCTTCTTCGCCGAGGACGATGATGGCACCGTCGTGGACAGCATCAACGGTCGGCAAGAGTCCGCTACCTCCTGGTGGACTGGCGAATGGCAAGGGGCTTCCCGCATCCCCCGGCTACTACTTCAGCCCCTTTGAGCCCGGTGCCGGGGAATACCGGCAAGTGTTCCCGGCGGCGGCGTTGGAGAAGTTCGCTTCCACCCCGTGCATCCATTTGGTCTACGATTCTGGGGCCGTCCAAGATCTTCGATGTATCGCGAATCGAAAACGGGTCTTGCGTCCCGCGCCGGCAGCGTCGCCCAAGACCATTGGCGGGTCGTCACCATGAAGCGGGAACGCATTGTTCTACTCGTCGGCTCCTGCCTCGTCGGCCTTCTGACCGTGGCGACGGCCTACGTCGCGGTCCCCCAGGCGGCGCGAATCGCGCTTGGGGTGTTGATCGTTTTCGTTTGCCCGGGTTCGCTCTTGTCTGTTCCGTGCTTCCTGAGCGGCAAGTTCTCCCGCGGGGAACGCCTGCTCGCCAGTGTTGGCATGAGTCTTGCGGTGGCGATCAGTGCGGCCGTGCTTCTCGGGGCCACGCCGATAGGGCTCTCCCGGCTGTCACTGGCAGTCGTGCTCGGAGCTTGCACGGTCATATTCTCCTGCTGGGCGGTGTATGCGTGCTCGCGGCGGCTACTATCCAGACAACGGGGCCACGGGGGTGCGTCGAAAGGAGCCGGATCTTGAAGACCCATTGTCGAAGCTCCAATCGTGAGCCTCTGAGAACGTCAGCGACCGGCTACCGGGAGAGTACGGCGCCGCGAGTGCTGGTCGTCGGTGCCGGTACCCGCTTCCTCAGCGCCATGAGCTACTACACTATCCGACTGACCAACGCACTCGCCGGGCAGTTCTCGGTCGCCGTTGTCCCCATGCGTCAGCTCATCCCCACCTTCCTCTATCCCGGACGCTCGCGCGTTGGGTCCACGAGCACTCGGCTGCGGTACGACCCTGCCGTGCAGGTGCTGCAAGGCATCGACTGGTTCTGGGTACCGAACCTCTCTCGGGACTTGAGCAGCCTCAGGAGGTTCAGGCCTGACTTCGTCATTTTCGAGTGGTGGACGGGAACAGTGCTCCACACCTACCTGGTAATTGCCCTGATGGCCCGGCTTCAAGGAGCTCACGTCATCGTCGAGTTTCACGAGGTGCTCGACAGCGGCGAAGAGCGAATCCGGATCGCGCGGGCATGGGTGCGGACACTGGGGCGACCCTTCTTCCGATTGGCGTCGGCCTTCGTAATCCACTCGGAGGCTGACCGAGAGCCGCTCGAGAAGCGCTACCGGCTGCGTGCCCGACCTTGCGTCGCCATTCCCCATGGGCCCTTGGATCACCACGCGTCAAGACACCCGAACAACGGACCAGCACCACTCGTTCGTCGCACAGCCCCTCGCCGACACGCTCAATCTCCTATTCTTCGGCATCATTCGTCCCTACAAAGGACTCGAAGATCTCGTCCGAGGCATTCGATATCCTCGACGACGAGGAAGTGAAGCGGTACTGGCTGACGGTCGTCGGAGAGACCTGGGAGGGCTGGGACCTGCCCATCAAGCTGATACAGAGCAGTCGTCATCGCGCGCGGATTACATTGGTCAACCATTTCGTAGACGATGACGAGGTAGTCGCACACTTCGCTGGCGCCGACGCGGTCGTCCTGCCGTATCACCGGTCGTCAGCCAGTTCCCCCGCCCATGTGGCGATGAGCAACGGACTGCCGTTGGTCATCACGGCCGTTGGTGGCCTGCCGGCGGCCGTCGCGGACTACGGGGGAGCCATCCTGGTTCCCCCGCATGACCCCGTAGCGCTGCGAGACGCTCTTCGCCGACTTCCCGATCTGCGCGGACGGCGATTCGGAGACCCCCATTCCTGGGACCGGACAGTCACCATGTATGGACAGTTGATGGAACAGATCGATCACTCGCACACGGTCTGCCGGGCCCGTCTATGGGGCCTGCGACGATGAACGCCGCGGTCATTGCTGGGGGCGTTCGAACTCCGAGGCCTGCCACCTCCGCCGAGGGCAAGCCAAGCTGCACCCACATGGCACATCGTGACGGCATGGTCGAGGCGCAGCTCAACGCCGTGTCGCTCCAGCTGATCAAGCATGAGCGCAGGGCGCCCGGGGACAGCCACCAGTCGACCCAAGTCAGGCCGGATCGGATCTGAGATGAGAATCCTTGAGGCTGTTGACTGCTACCCCCCTCCGCTGATCGGAGGGCGTGACCTCATGGTCCGGATGCTCTCGCATGAGTTGGTCCGCCGCGGTCATGAAGTCGAGGCCGTGTCGCTAGCTGGACCGAGAGGCCCGCGCACCGAGCTTGACGGTCCCGTGAAGGTGCATCGAGTCGCCGGGTGGAGCCGAGTTCTCGGGCGCCTCTACGCCGACCCCGAGAAGCCGTTTCATCCCACGCTGCCGGATCCAGGCCTTGTTCGCGTGCTCGCAGGCTCCTGAGAGAGACCCGACCTCAGATCGTGCATGCGCACTCGTGGCTGCTCTACTCGCTTCTGCCGCTGCTGCCCTCGCCGGAGACGCGACTCGTCGTCTGGGTTCATGACCAAGGCTTCATCTGCCCCAAGACCACCTTCGTCTACCGGGGCGGCGTGTGCATGGGTCCAGAGTACGCGAAGTGTGTTGGCTGTGCCGAAGAGCAGTACGGCGCACTGCGGTCGCTGGCGCTCACGAGTGGCCTGACAGGCATGAAGCCGTGGCGCGGCCGCGTGGATCGCTACGTCGCAAACAGCCATGTCACGGCCGGAGCGTCGGCGGGGCTGATCGGGCGCGGCACCGGAGCCATGGAAGTGATCCCGCCCTTCGTGTCGGACGAGGCGTTTCACGCTGCAAAGGGGGACGTCCTGCGTTCGTACCGTCTGAGGGCGACTACCTCATGTTCGCGGGTGCGCTCGGTCCACACAAGGGCCTCGACGTCCTGTTGGAGGCATGGGCCGGACTCCAGCCCAAGCTACCGCTGGTGGTGGCCGGGATACGGCGGCCCGATACGCCCGGCGCTTCCCCGCGGCGTCATCGTCGCCGAGGAGGTCCCGCACGAGGACGTGCTCCGCGCCTGGGGCCACTGCATCGCGGCCGTGGTGCCGTCGGTGTGGCCGGAGCCCTTTGGTATGGTCGCCCTGGAGGCGATGGCAGCAGGACGGCCGGTTGTAGCGTCGGCGGTGGGGGGATTGGCCGATCTGGTCGTGGACGGCATCACTGGGATCCTTGTGCCGCCGGGAGACGCTTCGGCGCTGCGAAGCGCCATCCAAGCACTCCTTGCAGAACCCCTCCTGCGTGCCAGAATGGGAGCCGCGGGTCGCAAGAGAGCGGCGGCCTACTCTGCGAATGTGGTTGTGGCGGCGTGGGAGCGAGTCTTCCGTGAGGTGATCGCGGGTCGAGGAGGCAGGGACAGGGTGAAGACGGCGAGCGTGACCGTGAACTGGGGTTCGCCAAGGGACACGCTGGCAGCGCTGCGCAGTCTGGAGTCCATGACCACGCCGCCCGATCTGATCATCTGCGTGGACAACGGGTCTTCCGCCGAACACGTGTCCGATTGCGGATGGGCGCGCCGGAGGGCACCGTTCTGATTGAACTCCGGAGAACACGGGCGTCGCGGCGGCCAACAACGCGGGGATGGAGTATGCCCTTGCGCAGGACGTCGATTGGACCCTGCTCCTCAACAACGATGCCACGGTCGATCCGGATTGCCTGAACCGATGTTTGGCCGAAGCGACGGCGGGGGAGCGCATCGCCGTGGTTGGTCCGGCCGTGACCTTCGCCGATCGGCCAGACCTGCTCTGGTTCGCGGGTGGTGAGGTGAGCGACTGGTTCGCCTACCCGCGCCACCGCGCACTGCGCCGGCCCGCAGCTACCCTGCCGGCGACGTCTGACACCGGCTACGTGTCGCCATGCTGCGCCTTGGTCTCGTCGGCCGCCTGGCGATCGCTCGGCCCGTTTCGAGCAGACTACTTCATGTACTACGACGAGACCGAGTGGTGCCAGCGAGCCCGAGCTGCCGGCTGGAGGTGTCGCTACCTCGGCGAAGTCCTCTGCGCGCACGCCGTCAGTGCGAGTGGTGGTCGTCGCGGCAGCTTGGGCCTCTCGGAGAACATGGCCTACTACCTCGCTCGGAATCCGTTGCGATTCGCGCTTGAGACCGAAGGGGCGGTCGCAGGACCTCGCGGGTGGTCGGCCTCCTTACGGTATACGCGGCCTTCAACGCATGGAGAATCCTGCAGTCCGGAAACACACGATTGCGCGCGCCTACGTTCAGGGGCTGGTTGATGCGGTGCGCGGGCAGATGGGCCCCCGACCCTCGCGATAGAGCGTCGGTCGAGCGGCCTCGTCTGGGAGGAGTTCGACTCTTGTCAACATCCGTTCTCATCACCGGCGGGGCAGGATTCATAGGGTGCGCGCTTGCCCGGCGCCTCGTCACGGCCGGCTACGAGGTCGCCGTGATGGATGCCCTTCACCCCCAGGTCCACGCTTTCGGGCGTCCCGCCGGACTTCCAGCGTCGGTGCTGCTGCTCACCGGCGACGTCACCCATGCGCCTGACTGGGAGGCCGTGCTGCGGTTGGTCAGGCCAGAACAGGTCGTCCACCTGGCGGCCGAGACAGGGACCGGGCAATCGCTCTCCGAGGCGACGCGTCATGGTTCGGTCAACGTAGTGGGAACCACTCAGCTTCTCGACGCCCTGACCCGGGCTGGACTAGTGCCGCACCAGCTCGTGCTGGCGTCGTCACGGGCCGTCTACGGCGAGGGCGCGTGGCGAAGCGGGAGGACGTCTTTCTCCCCCGGCCCGCGTACCCACGCGCAGCTCGCCGCCGGTCTCTGGGATCCCCGGGGGGCCGACGGCGGAGCGGCGGTGCCACTTCCGAGTTCGTCGCGCCGGACGGAGGCCCACCCCACCAGCATCTACGCCGCCACCAAGCTCGCCCAAGAGCACATGCTTCTGGCCTGGGCGGCGGCGCACGGCTCTGCTCTCAGCGTCCTGCGCCTCCAGAACGTCTACGGGCCGGGTCAGTCGCTGACCAACCCGTACACCGGAATCGTGTCCCTCTTCGCGCGATTGGCCCGGGCGCGACGCCCTCTGGAGGTCTACGAGGACGGTCGGATCGTGCGCGACTTCGTGTTCATCGAGGACGTCGTCGACGCGCTGGCCGCCGCTGTAGAAAGCCTGCGCCGCAGCCACGCCTCCTCGACATTGGCTCCGGCGTCGCAACCACCATCCATGACCTCGCCCGCCGATTGGCTACCCTCTGCGACGCCCCCGAGCCGACCGTGGTCGCTAAGTTCCGCGACGGGGACGTGCGCGCAGCCAGTTGTGACATCGAGCCGGCGACGGCGGAACTGTCCTGGCACCCGGGTTGGCAGCTCGACCGCGGCCTGCCAGCGCTGCTCGAGTGGATCGACGGCCGGCCCGAGGCGGCGCTCTGAAACCACAGCGAAGCCCGAACGTTTGGAGCCGACCGTGCCGCCGCAGTTCGAGAAGGTGACCTGCACCCCTGAAATCGGTCCAACTTCACTGTAGGGTCTCTCGACCGATCAGGCAGCACGTCATGCCAGGCAAGACCTACCGCCCCGAGGAGAGTATCGCCAAGCGACGCAAGGGACGACGTCTGACGAGAAACCGCCCGACGTCGCACGATAGACGAGAACCTCTTCCCTACCGCCGGCCATATCTGAAGATCGACATGACCCCGGAGATCTCCCAGCGCAGAGAGAGATACCTCCCGTAGCGTCGGAGACGTGTGCGAACCAGCAGGACCGCAAGTCCGGAGGGATGCACTCATCCGGATCGTCGTCTGCCCGCTGACCATTATCGGCACTGCCGGTGGCGGAGGGTAGTGTGCGTTGGCCGCGCCGATATGCCTCGCGTGCAACCTTCCTGCAACCGACCCTAGCGTCACGCGATGATGCTGAGCGGTACTCGCCGGCACTCCCACCTCTCAGCCTACGCGTGAGACAGCACTTGGCGGCCCTTCCCGGCACCTACTAGCAGAATACTCGCTGGGCTTGCACGGCGGAGGTCAGCGGTTCGACTCCCCTGCGGCCCACCACCGATTCGTGCCTGAATCGGGCTCTGTGCGCCCTCCGGAGGACCCCGCTGCGACCGTCTGCAACCATCAGTTGCTCCTATGTCAACTCCTCAGCTCGCCAGGGCCAGGTCTGGCCGGGTCGCGGGGCCAGCATCTGTCGGTGCGGCCCCGCGCCGCACCTCGGCGCTGCGCATCGCCTGCCAGACGGTGCGCGCCAAGTGGCGCTTGAGGCAGCGCAGCCCCTCGCGCGTGCTCTTGCCCTCCGTGCGCTTGCGAGCCATGTAGAGCTTCGCCGGCTCATGGCAGCGCAGCTGCGTGATGGCGATGCGGTGCAGGGCGGCGTTCAGGCGACGGTTGCCACGGCGGTTCAGCCGGTAGCGGTCGCTCCGGCCGCTCGAGACCGGCAGGGGTGCGACGCCGGCGTGCATGGCGAAGCGCAGGGCGCCGGCCGTCTCACCGAGCAGGCGGGCGGCCGTGAGGGCGCCGCAGCCGGGCAGCGCGAGGAGTTCGGGCGCGAGTTCGGCGGCGCGCCTTGAGATCTCGCGTCCGAGGGCGGCGATCTCCGCCGAGAGCGTGCGGCAGCGGCGCGTCAGCTCACAGGCGACGCGTGCCTGCACGCCGTCGAGCGGGGCGAGAGCCTCTTCCAGGCGCGCGAGCCAGCAGGCGCGATCGAGCGCCTTGGGCGGCACCGCAAGGTCGAGCGCCAGATCGTGCAGATGCCAGCGCAGGCGGCTCTGGATGCGGGTGCGCTCGGCGACCAGGTCGTCGCGGTGGTCGGCGAGCAGGCGCAGCTCACGCTCGGGGCCATCGAGACGAGCCTCGGGCAGGCCGGGCTCGCGCAGGGCGGCTCGGGCGATCGCCGCGGCGTCGATCGCGTCGCTCTTGCCGCGGCTGCGAGCGCTGCGCCGCACCTGCGCCATGAGCTTGGGCGGCACGCGCACGCAGCCCTCGCCGGCGGCGATGAGGAAGCGCTCGAGGCGCCCCGAGACGTGGCGGCAGTCCTCGAGGGCGAAGCGGCGCTCGGAGCCGAGTGAGCGGGCCCAGGCGAGGAGCCGCTCGCTTCCGCGCTGGTCGGCCGTCACGGTGAGCTCGCCGCGCACCTCGCCGGTGGCGGCCTCGAGGGCGACGACGGTGTGGCTGTTCTTGTGCGGGTCGACGCCGAGTACCATCATGAGCTGTCCCCTTTCGGACGCAGTCTCCGAAGCGAGGGACCGTCGGCGGACACGCCTCAGTGGGGGCCTCTAGCCAGGCTCCTATCAGGTCACGCCGGCGAACCTCGCGGCAGGCGGCGGGGGACACAACGAATGTTGGTCAGCCCCGTCGGGCGACAGCAACCCAATGGGTCACCCCGCCGCCACGCCGCAGGTTACCCGACCAAGTCGGGAATCCCAACGGACTCAGACTGACACTGATGCAACCCAAATCGCCGCACTTGGATGGGAGCGAACGGGACGCCCAGCGACTCCATGGACGAGCGTCTTCCCGGGCCTCACGCCCTCCGACTCCACCTCGCCGGCACCTATGCGGGAGGTGGCCCTGGGACTAGCATAGGAAGTGGACCGATGAATGGGGTGCGGTCACGACGGCGCAGCTCCTCAGGAGAAGCCTGATTCGTACGATCAGCGGACTCGGGCGCTATGGCTTCCGAGCGGTTCTGCCGATTTAGAACCGGGGTGTGCCACCTAGAGCGCGATCTGGTCGTTGACAGAAGCACCGGCGTAGCTCATAAACGCTGATGAGGCGAGCAAGGCGCCACGCTTCCCGTAGCGCAGCGCGGTTCAAGCCAGGCGGCCGCGCCCGTTGCCGGCCCCCAGGCGAGAAAGGGAGTGAGACCACATGAGTCCCGACGAGGATCAGTCCAAGACCCCGGCACCCGACTCGCCGGCCGTTGAGCCCAAGATCGTTACGCGGAAGACCGGCGGGCAGAGCGCCCAGCATGTGAGCTTCGTCCTCGCCGCAATCGCCGCAATCGCCGCTGCGGCAATTCTTGCCGTCCTCATCACCATCAGCGTCGTCAACCGCAGTGCCGTCCGCGTGGACTGGGTGTTCGGCGACTCGTCGATCTTCTTGGCCTGGGTCGTCCTCAGCGCTGCCCTGCTTGGGCTGCTCCTGGGACTGCTGCTGGCCGTGCTGCTGCAGGCTACCAGGAGCTGGTGGCTCGTGGTCGCCATCGTCGTCGTGCTCGTGGCCGCCGCGGCTGCCTGGTTCTCCTTCCTGCGCCAGGAAGAAGCGTGGCGCCGGTGGCCTCGCCCGCAGCTTTGCCGTCGCCCCTGCCCTCGTTCTCGCCGTCACCCTCTCCCTGCCTTCGCCCTCTGCCTCGCCCCTGCCCTCCTCCTCACCCTTGCCCTTCTCCTCGCCCCTGCCCTCACTCTCGCCGTCACCACTGCCCTCAACCGTCACCTGGGCGGGAGCCTGGGGCCGCGTCGACGGAATCGGCGGCGGGCTGGTCGTCGCCGGCAGCACCGACGCCTACGACGTGACCTTCTACGACGGCGCCCTGCGGCTCGGGGCTAGCGTGCCGGCCACGCGGAGCGCCGACGGACAACAGCTACTGTTCACGATGCCCTCGCAGTTCTCGATCAGCGGGCCGGGCGGCCCCTTCGCGGCGACGCTGACGCTGGGCGATGACCCCGACACCGCCATCCTTCGCGTCACCGCCGCCGACCGGACGACCGCACTCATCCCGTATCGCCGCGTACCCGCGTAGGCGCTGGCGCACTCAGACCCAAGTTCATCGGCCAATGCTCCTCGCAGACCGCTGGCGCACGGGGGCGCCCACGTCAGAAGAGAGCAGCTCCCAACGATGACCGATAGCCACTCTCGCGAATAAGGTATTGACAGCGACACTGAGACAGGGGACAAATGCAGGCAGCGGATGACTGTGCTGCGCCGAACGGGAGAGAATCATGGACGAGACCGAGGGCAACGCTCCGGACGCAACGCCGGAAGGAGAAACCGGCGAGACGTCGTCGGGCGAAGGGCCTGCCGAGGGCGAGGAGCCGACCCAGGTCGCCGGCCCATCGAAGAAGGAGGCCTCGACTGAGGCGGAGAACAGCGCGGCGGGCGCGTCGACGAAGCCCGCGGCTGCTGCGGCTGGTGGGACGCCGCCGGCAGCGCCACCGCAGCAGCCGCGACCCACACTGAGCATGGCGCAGCCCAAGCGCAACTCCAGTTGGATCCTTTGGCTCTTGATCATCGTGGTCGCGCTTCTGCTCGCTGCTCTCGCTGCCTGGTTCTTCCTGACACGTGGCGAAGAGACGGCGCCAGTTGCGTCACCGTCGCCCTCACCCGTCGCCTGGACGGGGGCCTGGGGCCGCATCGACGGAGTGGCCGGGGGGCTGGTCATCGGGGGCAGCGCCGGCGCCTACGACGTGATCTTCTACGACGGCGCCTTGCGGCCGGGAGAGAGCGTGCCGGCCACGCAGAGCGCCGACGGACGGCAGCTGCAGTTCACGATGCCCTCGCAGTTCTCCTTCGGCGGCGGGCCGAGCGGCCCCTTCGAGGCGACACTGACGCTGGGTGACACCCCTGACATGGCCACCCTGAGCATCGTCGGTGCCGACCAGACAAGCATCTCCATGCCGTTGCGCCGCGTGGCGGAGCTAGTGCCGACCGACGCGGAAGGGAGTCCATCGCCCAGTGCCTCAGCGCCAGCAGCTGAGTCACCGTCGGCTCTCGAGTCTCCCTCCGCTCCCTAGGCGAGGGCGGCAAAGAACGAGCGCGCTGTCACGGACGCGAACGCCGCAACTCCACGCTGCGCCGCAGTTGGCGGGCGCGCCCGACTGGGACGAGTTCGAGCGGGGCTTCGAGACGGGGCTTGCGGCGCTGCTGAGCGGAGTCCTTGTTGACCGCTGACCCATGAGAAGCCGCTGCACGGGGAGTCGCTGACCTGCCCCCGTGCGTTCCGCCACTCCCCACTGCGGTGCGAGAGCCGATTCCCGTGAGAGGTCGCAGACATGGCATTGGGGCGCACCGCGGCCATGCAAGGGTCTCCGGCGCCGGCGCAGCGCACGCCGAGCCGCTCCCCTTATCCGAAGCGCGACATGGCCTTCTGGAAGCTCTCCCTGGCACGATCCCACGCTACCTGCACTGCCTGCTTGAGTTCGTCCCAGGCTTCGTCACTCGCTTCCTGAAGATCGGTGACCTTTGACGCCAGGGAGTCGCGTTGCTTGCGCAGCCCCGCGACCTGTTCCTCATAGTCGACCTTGGCCTCCGCCGAGACGCGACTCGCCCCTGCCTTCAGCTTCTCGATGTCGGCGCTCCACTCGCCGAGCTGTACCTTGAGCTTCTCCACGTAGGCGTCTCTGGCGCTCGCGCCGTCTCCCCTGCCGACCTCCTCGGCGGTCTCTTCCGCGGCGATCTCCTCGCCGCGCCCCCCCTCTGCCTTCAGGGCGGCGATCTCGGCCTCCTTCTCGGCCACCAGGGCCAAAGCCTCACTGATCGTCGTCTGGCTGGCCTCCAGATCCGGATGCGAGAGCTCACCGCGCTCCACGAGCTCGTAGGCCAGGGCGCCCATCTCCTGCTGTAGGCTGGCTACGTACACTCGCAGGGACTTGAGCCTGTGCTTCTCGATCTCCGCCTGTGAGAGCTTGACCACCTTCGCCGCGCCCTCGGTGACGACACTGCCTGCGGCACTGCCGGCCTTCTTGATCTCGTCGAACCCAGCCATGCGGCACTCCCTCCTCCGTCGCTCTCTGAGCATGCGACCCGCCAGGCGAGATCGGCGGGTCCGTGAACAAGGAACACCGGGCGAACGCGCCGTCAGGAGCGATTCTACCGGGCGGAGTGCTCAGGCCCCGACGAGCGTGCGGGCCGGCACTACCTTCAGCGCCTGGAGCTACCTGAAGCCACGCTTCCCGGCCGGTGCGAAGACGGTCAAGGTCAAGCTCTACCGCTACAAGAGTGGCAAGCGGAACTACATCCGCACCTACTCCGCCGTGAACTCCGACTACTCAAGCTACATCAAGTACAAGGCGCGGATCCGCCTGACCACCAAGGCCAAGTATCGCCTCAAGGCCTACACGAGCCACACCTCTACCTGGGCCGGTGCCTACAGCAGCTACAGAAACACGATGACGGTGCGCTGACCGAAGGCCGGACGTTTCCTACTGTGAGAGGGCTTGAAGGTCCTGGCCCAGGGTCCCTCCACGGATGAAGGAGGCAGACCCCCGATCTGCCCCCGTTTGCAGCCCTCCTGCAACCGCACCTAGCGTCACTGGGTGGCACTCACTGTCACTCAGTGGCAGATCGACTCGATTCTCTACGCGTAGGGCGGCACTCCGTGGCACTCAGCGGCACTACCTGACACAACGTCACAGCCCTCTCACGGCGGTAACACGGGGTTGGTGTCCCAGGACGTGGTGTACGAACAGATCCAGAGTGGTCGCCTTGATGAAGAGGTGACCACTGCTCCATCCTCGAGGGTGACGAAGCCCAGGACGAGGAGGAGACAGTGGCCAAGGACAACATGGACCTTCTCGGTTGGCTGCGCAAGCAGCTGGCCGAAGCCGAGCCCGATCTGCTGCGTGAGATGGTGCGCACGGTCGCTGAGAGCCTGATGGGCGCCGAGGCTGACGCGCTCTGCGGCGCCGCCTTCCGTGAGCGCTCAGGCGAGCGCGTGAACCGCCGCAACGGTTATCGGGAGCGGCCCTTCGATACGCGCGCCGGCACGATCGCCCTCGGGGTGCCCAAGCTGAGGAGCGGCAGCTACTTCCCCGACTGGCTGCTCGAGCGCCGCAGGCGCGCCGAACGCGCCCTGGTCGCGGTGGTCGCCGAGTGCTACGTGAGGGGCGTGTCCACGCGCCGCGTCGACGGCCTCGTGAAGACGCTCGGCATCGAGCACCTCTCGAAGAGCCAGGTCTCCGAGATGGCCAAGAGCCTCGACGAGGAGGTGGCGGCCTTCCGCGCCCGCCCTCTGGACGCGGGCCCCTACCCCTACCTGTGGCTCGACGCACTGGCGATCAAGGTACGCGAGCAGGGGCGCATCGTGCGAACCGCCTGCGTCGTGGCCACGGCTGTGAACGCAGACGGCTTCCGCGAGGTCCTCGGGCTCGACACCTTCACGAGCGAGGATGAGGCTGCCTGGCGGGTCTTCCTCTCGGGCCTCACAGAGCGCGGCCTTGGCGACGTGCAACTGGTCGTCAGCGACGACCACCGCGGCCTCACGAAGGCGATCGACGCACTCCTGCCGGGGGCGGGCTGGCAACGCTGCAGGACCCACTTCATGCGCAACCTGTTGACGCGCGTGCCCAGGAGCGCCCAGCCCTTCGTGGCCACCCTGGTGCGCACCGTCTTCGCGCAGCCCTCGGCCGAGGAGGTCGCCGCGCAGCTCGCCCGCGTCCTCGAACAGCTGCGGGGCCGCTTCCCGCAGGTCGCCGAGATGCTCGAGGACGCGGCGCCCGACGTGACCGCCTTCGCCGCCTTCCCCACGGAGCACTGGCGGCAGACCTGGTCCAACAACCCGCAGGAGCGGCTCAACCGCGAGATCCGCCGGCGCAGCGACGTGGTCGGCATCTTCCCGAACCGCGAGGCCGTCGTGCGGCTCGTGGGCATGGTGCTCGCCGAACAGCACGACGAGTGGGCGGTCGCGCGCCGCTACATGAGCGCCGGCTCGCTGGCCAAGCTCACACCGACGACTCTCGTCGAGCTCGAGGAGCGCGAGGAGGTGACGCCTCAGCTCATGGCGAGCTGAGCATCAGGAAAGCGGATGGAGCGGAGACCCTCGTACACCACCTTGACGGACGTGGCCAACACGGGTTCAAATTCCGTATGCGCTACCACCCCCTTTCAGGGGTAAATGCAGGGGTTTTGCGTGCTCCGACGGATTCCGGCGACCCTCTCCTGCAACCCGTCTGCAACCCTCCTGCAACCGAACCCAGCGTCACGCGATGGTGCTGGACGGTACGCGCTGGGACTGGGCGGCACACGGCCTGCGTCCGCACAGCTTGCTGCGACAACGGCCGCCGGCACCCGAGACGATCGTCTGGCCGGGCTTCTCGCTCTCTGACTTCGCCCCGGCGGCATCTATGCGCGAGGCGGCCTTGGGACTAACATAGGAAGTGGACCGACGAATGGGGTCCGGTCATGTCACCCTGCCCGCACTGGGGCACGGCTTTGCGGTCTTGCGCGATCTGCCAATGACGCAGTGTCAGGCTCGTGGTAGCGTCATATGCAGAAGGGGGCGTCTGCGTTTGGCACCTACACGGACTGTCTAGTCCTTGTTCGATGGAGAACGGGCAGGCAGATCCTCAGGTTGAAGGGATCCAGTGATGCGGGCAGTCGTGTGCACGGGATACGGTCCTCCCGATGTTCTGGAACTCCGACAGGTAGAGAAACCTGTTCCAAAGGACCACGAGGTACTGATCAAGGTGCATGCGACGACGGCGCACCGAGGGGACGTGAGGATCCGAAGCTTCGATGTTCCTCGGGGCCAACGGTTCATGGCGCGACTGGTCCTTGGCTTCACTCGCCCGAAGAACCCGATTCTCGGGATGGAGCTGGCCGGGGTGGTCGAGTCGGTCGGCAAGGACGTGGCCCTCTTCAAGCCGGGCGACGAGGTCTTCGGGTTCACCGGTTGGGGCCTCGGTGCCTATGCCGAGTACGTCTGCTTGCCGGAGAAGCCGAGAAGGTCAGTCACGAAGGACGGGATGCTGGCGACGAAGCCGGCCAGCATGACCTTTGAGGAAGCTGCCGCCGGCGCTGCCACCGGAGGAGTCACGGCATTGTGTATCCTCAGAAAGGCGAACATCGAAAGCGGGACGAAGGTCCTGATCTACGGTGCCTCTGGAAGCGTAGGCACCTACGCGGTGCAACTCGCCAAGTCATCTGGGGCGGACGTCACGGGGGTCTGTAGTGCCGCCAATCTGGATCTGGTGAGATCTCTCGGGGCCGACAGGGCAATCGACTACACACAGCAGGACTTCACCGAGGGTGACGAGACCTATGACGTTGTCTTCGATGCCGTAGACAAGCTCTCGCCCTCACGGGCCAAAAGGCCCTTGAGGAAGGCGGGCGTCTACCTAAACGTCAACAAGGACTCAGGTTCTGGAGGCGGGAGTCCCGAGGACCTCGTCTTCCTCAAGGAACTCGTCGAGACCGGGAAGGTCCGGACGGTCATCGACAGGCGCTATCCGCTGGAGGAGATCGTCGAGGCCCACACGTACGTCGAGAGGGGGCACAAGAAAGGGCACGTAGTCGTTACCGTGGCGTAGCGCCCCTCGGGGTTCCCATCGAACAACGGGATCGAGCAGAGAACCGCTGCGCGGTTGCAGTTCATCCCACGAACGTTGGGCGGCCGGTCGCATCGTGTTGTCCGGGTTCTAGGAGCACTATGAAGCCGATCTCCTGGAACATGAATCAGCGAGCTGACACCTGGGCTGTCCTCGCTGACTGCTGCCGCTCCGCCGTCAGAGGGCGCGCGCGCCGCCTGCCCGCGACCCCCCAGTGCCAACGAGTAGGCCCACGAGAGTGCTGCAGCATCGCAAGCCCTGGAGTGGCGCACGCTGCAACACTGCTCTAGGCCCGGATCGACCAGCGCGAGCCCGGTCTGAGAAGTTGCCGCACCCCCGCGGTGGTCTGACCGCGTCAACGGGGCTCCTCGTCTCAAATCCCCCGGGCGCGCCCACCTGGCACGCGTGATCGTCCGTCCCGACGCGCGCGGGCGCGGCGTGGGCAGGGCGCTCGTCGAAACGCTGCTCTCCCGGGCCGGGGAGGCCAGCCTCTCTCTCGCCACCCTGAATGTCTGCGGCGACAACGCCGCGGCGACGACCCTCTACTCCAATCTCGGTTTCGACCGGGTGAAGCGGCCACCCGGCGACTCGTCCTCGCCCGGCACCTGGTTCATGCAGCGCAGCATCGGTCCGTCCACCAATGGACCCAGCGCGCAGTGAGAGACACGTGGCGGCGGATCGGCCTGACTCGCCGCGGCACCGGGGGCGCCTCGATCCCCGATCTGTCGCTACTGGCAATTGCGTCTCGGGTGCCGGCTTCGGCCCACCGTGCGTGTCCGGCCTGCAGAAATGGGCAGTCGGTGCCGATGTGTTCTGTGGGCTGCTCACCGCTCTTCAGGCGCGAGAAGGGATGATCTGACGACTGTCTCACCTGAGCCTCTCGATCTCAGAAGCCGCATCAGGACGCGACGGCTCGCGTCCTTGGTCTGTATGGGCCTGCTGCTCGCCGTCGTGGCCCTGGCCTCCGGCTGCGCCGGCGACGACTCCGATGCGAGCGGCTCGCTCAGGCAGAGCGAGTGGCGGCTGGTCGGGGAGGTCACTCTCGACTCGATTGCTCCAGGCGGCGTCATCGAGGACGTGGAGTCGCGGGGTGGCGAGATGGTCGCCGTAGTCGTCGCCGAAGGCGGTCCCGGCGGCGGCCGCGCGCGCCAGATGTCGATCGTCCTCAACGCGTCGTCCCACGACCGCCCCCTCCGGAGTCCTCTCGGGACCGTCTGGATCCTTCCGCAGACGGGCCAGTCACGACACAGGTTCGTGCTGCCAGCTGGCCACTGGGACATCATCATCGAGAAGGCAGGGCCGTACGCTGCGCAGATCAGGGTGTATGAGAGGATCGGCAGGGACGAGAGTAGTCCCAGTCCCTCGAGCGCCGCTGCCTCACTGCCAGGATAGCCGACTCCGACGAGTCCCCTCGATTCGCCTCGCTGCATCCCGTCTGCAACCCTCCTGCAACCGAACCTAGCGTCACGGGATGGTGATGGACGGTAGTCGGTGGCACTGAGCGGCACATCGGCGAGCTTCACGACGAGGTCGCTGGCACCTATTCGGGGAGTGGCTCTGGCACTAACATATGAAGTGGACCAAGGAATGGGGTCCGGTCAGCGCCACTGACCCTCTAGTACTCCTTGGTCTCCCCGGACACCTCCACGATGCGTATCGTGATGTCCTCGGGCACCTCGCGGCGCATCGCGGCGATGAGCTCCTCCTCCGGCGGCGGCGAGCCGGGGCCCACCACGGTGATGACGATGTCCTGGTGGGCGAGTTGAGCCGAGTGGACCCGCCAGCCCGTGCCCTCGAGCCACGTCTCGGCGTCGGCCTTCGCTGCTTTCTGCCAGTTGCGGTACTCGAGCGTGCGGAGTGTGGAGTACCCGAGCGGCACGAGCAGCACGACGACGAAGACTGCGATGATCCTGCGAGCCCGGCGTCCGGC
Organism: uncultured Thermoleophilia bacterium; assembly: GCA_963717285.1. Classification (GTDB taxonomy): domain Bacteria; phylum Actinomycetota; class Thermoleophilia; order UBA2241; family UBA2241; genus CAIXSE01. The sequence goes on along the minus strand of CAVQVW010000004.1, from coordinate 745,825 downwards.
GCCGGGCGAGGCGTCGGCCGCCTCGCGGTAGTAGCCGGCCGCCCCGAAGACGACCGTGCCGGCGACGAGGATGGCGGCCATGTTGGTCAGGAAGAGGATGAAGGCCCCGATGGCCAGATCGAAGCGGCCTTCACCGAGGGTGATGCCGACCACCGCCAGCACCGGTACCAGCGAGATGGCGATGGCCACCCCGGCGACGATGCTGGAGACGTCGCGCCGGATCATGGCGAAGGAGCCGGCCAGGCCGACGGCGACGGCGAGCACCAGATCGAGCATGGTGGGCGCCGTGCGTCCCGTGATCTGCGGGTTGGCGTCGATCGGCATGCGGTCGAAGATGAGGAGCGCGACGATGGCGCCGATGAGGATGTTCAGGGCGACGCCCGAGGCGAGCAGCAGGAGACTGTTGCGCGTCGGCTTGACCGCACCGATGCTCGCCCCCAGGGCGGCGCCGTAGATCGGCGTCGCCAGCGGCGCGATGATCATGGCGCCGATCACCGCCGGGGTCGAGTCGGCCATCACCCCACCCGCGGCGACGACGCTCGAGATCGCCATCAGCAGCCAGAACTGCGAGAGCTTGGCCCCGGTGTCGCCCTCGCTCACGAAGAGCTTCTCGCGCACCTCGCTGAGTTCGTAGCGGTGCGCGATGCCTGCCTCGATGACCTTGGTGAGCCAGCTCATGGAGCCTTCCCCTTCGCCCGTTGCCGCAACTGTCTCTCGGGTGAGGGGGTTCCGTCCAGGCGACGCGCCGAACCATCAGCAGTAGTAGTGACCTACATACCTGAACTCGGCCCACCTGCAGTCTCGGGTTTCACGACCGATGAAGGAGTCAGATCATGTCCAGGAAGACCTACCGCCCCGAGGAGATCATCGCCAAGCGACGCAAGGGACGACGTCCGACTGGACACCGCTCGACGTCACGTGACGGGAACCTCTTCCATGCCGCCGGCCTGTCTGAAGGTCGACATAGCCCCGGGGATCTCTGAGGGCAAGGGAGATACCCCCGTGCTTGGGGACGAGACCTTCCGTCAGGTCATGGTGTGATACGCCTCCACCGACTGGCCGCCCATAGCCGCCGCCCATCGGGGCAGGCTTCAGTCTTCGACTCCCAGAGCGGTGTACCAGTACACGGTGGCAGGGCCTGACGCGAAGGAGCCATCGCCCTCCAGGTCCTCGTCGAAGGAGCCTATGAAGCCGTTTTCGACGTTGCGAGTGTCGACGAATCCTTTCCGGAAGTTCTCGTCAGCGGGTTTGAAGGTCCAGGTGTAGGTGGTGGCCAACTTGAGTCTGTCGAGCGAAGTCGGGTCCTCATCGGTGAAGAACTCCCCCTCGAGGACGTGCCTATCTCCCTTGTAGTAGCTTCTGTTCACGGTCTCGTCGGTCTCCGTCCGGAGGAGCTCCATCTTCCACGAGCCGGTGATGCTGTAGAGGGAGGCGGTGGTCGCCGTGGCAGGCTCTATCTCCATGACGACCGTGCTTGACGTGATGTCGAGGGTCTCAGCACTCTGGTCTGAAAGGAACGGGGTCAGTTTGAGGCTGACCTTCTCGCCGCTCTGCAGCTGGCTGCTCTCGTTCGGGCTGCCTTGCGTGGCCGCCTTCGTGAGCGGCCAGTTGGGAATCACGTCGTCGATCACGATCTCTGCCGGGCTGAAGGGGGTCGTCTCGGCTGGAGGCACGAGCTCTGCGACGACCTGGTCTCCCTCTTTCCGCTTGTCCACGTAGCAGGGCGTGAACGCTGCCTCGCCATCGGACGAACCGCCCTGGGTCGTGCACAGCCCGATGCCGTTCCAGCGCACGGCGTCGGTGATCTGCTCTTCCGAGTAGCCGGCGTTCACCATGCCGATGACGAGCACCGCCCAGTTGTCCTCGAGGCCGAGCTCCTCGTCCTCCTGCAGGCCGAGGAGGGTGTTCCTGCCCTCGTAGGGCCAGTCGGACGGCAACTCGGGCTCGACCATGTTGCCCTCGCCGTCCCTGATGATCGGTATGCCGAACATAGAGGGTGGCGAGCGGTCCGCAGGCGGCTGGTTCTCATCGAGGTACTGCGTGATCTGCGCGGCGCTGTAGCCGGCACCGGTCGCACCGAGCAGCCAGACCAGCCAGCGCCCAGACTCTCCTTCATCCCTGATCTCGTCGAACATCTGCTCGAAATCGCTGCGGCTGGCGCGGCCGTCTCCCGTGTCGGCGAAGACGGCCGGAGGGGAGACGCCGAGCGCGATTGAGGCGAGGATGAAGCGCGTGCCGTCGCCGGAGAGGGTGTTGCCGCTGGGCCACGCCGGGGTCACGCTCTCGATAGCCCCCGACCCGTCAATGAGCCCGGCGTCGATGGCGTAGGCGATCTGGTAGGGCGAGTAGCCGCTGTCGAAGGCCTTGAGGACCGCGTAGGCAGCAGTGCCGTCTCCGCCCAGGAGCTCCGCCGCCGCTTCGCCGGTCCCATCCAGGTCGTACTCCTGGTCCGCCTCCTGAGCCTGGCCTGTCGGCGTCGGATCAGTCCCCGGCGAATCCGACTTGTCGTCGCAGGCCGCAAGAGGGGGCTCGGCCAGGTGACGGCGGGGTCGCCAGCGGACCTCCCCCATGCTGAGCCTAGACCAGATGGCCCTCAGCCTCGATACGTACAGCGTCGACCCAGATGCGACCGTGCCGATCAGAGGGATGTGCCCCGAGGTAGGCCGCCACGACTTCATCGACGAACGGCCCCCGAAGCTGGTCCGGCAGACGGTCGAGATAGGGGAACCAGACAGTTCGCACATAGCCGGCCAGTGCCGCGGCGTCTTCGTAGGGCATCTGCCTGCTGAGCAGCTCGACACGGTCGGGGTGGAGGCCCGCATCCTCCACGAGGCCACGAAACGCGGCAGCCTCAGGGAAGCACCAGGGAGTACCGAAGTCGACGAAGGCCGCTCGCCAGATGTCGCGAGTCGTCACCTCGTTGACTATGGACAGAAAGCCGGCAACGTTGCCGCGGCCGCCGAAGTGCAGGAACATGCGTCCACCGTCCGCCAAGGCGCGGGCGATGCCGCGGAGCACGGCGGCCTGATCCTGGACCCAGTGCAGGCAACTGAAGCTGACGACGAGGTCGAACATATGCTCGCAGGTGAGGCGCGTCGCATCGACGGCCGCGAAGACCAAGTTCCCGCTCGCCCTATCCAGGTGCTTCTCGCGGGCGTGGGCAACCATCTCCGCAGAGGCATCGACGGCGAAGACCGAGCCCGTCGGCACTCGAGCTGCGAGCTCGGCGCTCACTCGTCCGTCGCCGCAGCCGATGTCGAGGATGCGCTCAGCCCCGCACAGGCGGAGGCGTGCGATGCAGTCGCGGGCCCAGCTCTCTTGGACGGCGGAATGGCGCTCGTAGTCGGGGGGATCCCATGTCTGCATTACTCAGCTGAACCTATCACGTGCGCTCGACGAGGGGGACGGGCTTCGTGTGCGCCCGCGCAAGTCCGCGATTCCCCTGCAGCCCTCCTGCAACCGAACCCAGCGTCACGCAATGGCGCTGGGCGGGGATCGCTGGTAGTGGGCGGCACTGGGGAGCGCGTCCGCACGACACGCTGAGCCGACGCCCGAACGGAGCTTGAGGCGACCGTCTGGCCGGGCTTCTCGCTTGCCGACTACGGACCTCCTCAGCTCACGCGGGAGGTGGCTCTGGGACCAGCATGGGAAGTGGACCGACGAACGGGGTCCGGTCGTGGACTGACGAGTGTGGTCGGGTCGCGCGATTCGTGGTGGTCGACGGAGCGGGGGGCGAAGGCACTGTGCAAGCCTTGAGGCGTCTCGTCGGATCGAAGGCCTTCTTGCTCGCCTCTTCCGGTGCGTTGCTGTTCGCCATCGTCGGGCAGAGGGCGTGGGCAGCTGCCAAGTTCCATGCGTGGGTTGAGGACGAGGCGGCGAGGATGCGCGCATACGACTACAAGCCGCCCCCAACGATCACGATGCTTGGCTCGAGTCGTCGTAGGCGAGGGCAGATGCTCTCATCATTGCCCCAGCTCTCTGGGTCGTGTTCCTGCTCGGCTCCGTCGCCACTCTCGTTGCCCTCTACGCTCGCCGACCGCTCCGTACGGTTCCCAAGTACGGCGTTGCGGCCGGGGCGACCACGGTGCCCACGGGCACGTGAACCTTGACAACGAAGAGAGAAGTCCAAGCGACCTGGCCGTCGATCGCGGCTGGACCGACAGTACTGGAATACGGGAGGAGGCACAGTGGAACACAGCACAAGTCGAGACGTGCCTCCTCGGCTGGCCAGTAGGCCAGGGGGATGACTGGTCCCGTCGCCAGCTCGTAGTCTCCCCGTTCGGAGGGCGCATTCGGTGCGCTTCGGCCATATCGTCACAACTGCAGAAGGCGGCTAGCGAGGAGCAAGGAGAATGCGAACGATCACGGCGACGCGGACGCGTTGTCGCGCCGGGTGACGGAAGCACAGCCTGACTGAAGGATTGGAGATGAGAGGGTAATGGAGACGAGTCCGGACAGGAAGTCCGCGATCTGGGTGGGAGTGCTATACGTCGTCGCGTCGGTTGCAGGCGTACTGACCTTCGTTCCTCTGGGGTCCTTGAAGGAGGGTCCGGGCATCCTCGCCAACGCCGCCGCCATGGAGGGCCAAGTGATCATGTTGGTGCTCCTTGAACTGACCATGGCTGTGACGGTCGCCGGTGTCGCCTTCATGGTCTATCCGGTCCTCAGACGGACGGCAGACACACCCGTCAGGGAGGGCCTGGCCCTCTGGTACGTCGGCACCAGGATCACTGAAGGAGCGACCTTCGTGGTGGCCGTGCTGGCCACGCTGTCGCTCTACTCACTGAGCCAGGAGTTCGCAGCGGCAGGAGCTCCGGATGTCTCCTACTTCCAGACCGGAGGCGCCGTGTGGCTGGCGACGGCCGACTACGCCTTCGCGCTTGGGCAGTCCGTCTTCTGCATCGGTGCTCTGATGCTCTACTACCTGCTGTTCCGGTCGAAGCTCGTGCCCCGCTGGTTGTCGGCCTGGGGGTTCATCGCCGCCCCACTGATGCTCGTGGCGAGCCTCTCACTCGTGGTCACCGGAGATTCCAACTCGACCTTCTCGACCGCCCTGTACGCGCCCATGGGAGTGCAGGAGATGGTCCTCGCAGTCTGGCTGATCGTCAAAGGGTTCGATCCGGCTGCACTCACATCCCCGTCCGCGGCGGTGTCCGTCAAGACGTGACCTGACCCACTGCCATCGGTCATCGCGGACGTCGCAATCCCTGAACCGCCGATGGTGCGCCCGACACGGGAGGAGAATGATGGCTGAACCGACTGCAAGCGACGAGCAGCTACGCCCGGTGGCGCTCAGACGTATCAAGAAGCGCCGCGACTTCTACTGGCACCTCGTCACCTACGTCGTCGTCAACGCGCTCCTGGTCTTCATCTGGGCGCTGGGACCACGCGTCTCGTTCTGGCCGATGTGGGTGCTGATCTTCTGGGGGGTCGCTTTGGCTTTCCACGCCTGGAGCGCTTTCAGCGAGCAGGAGACGACGGAGGCCGAGGTGCAGGCCGAGATACGGCGCATGAAAGGATCCGGGCCGGGAGCCGGGGACTAGCCCGGAGGGATAAGAGGAGGAGACATGTCCGCCCACGAGACCGAAAGCGTGCTTAAGGACAGAAGGGTGAATGTGAAGGCCAAGCTTGCCCTGCTATGGGTAGCCTTGATGTTCTTCTATATCTACAACGATGCGTTCTCACTCCTTCAGCCAGGGCACGTGGCGCAACTGATGGAGGGACGTCTGGAGGGCGTGGAGTTCACTCAGACACTCCTTCTCGGCGCGGCCGTGCTAATGGCGATCCCGAGCTTCATGGTCCTGCTTTCCCTTACTCTGAAGGCCAAAGCGAATCGCTTGGTGAACATCATCGTCGGCATCCTCCAGATCCTTGTCCTGCTAGGTACACAGTTCGTGGGCGATGCCGGCGAGACTTGGCTCTATTGGAGGCTCTATGAGCTGCTGGAAGCTCTGTTCCTCGCGCTTATCATCTGGACCGCATGGAAGTGGCCTACTGCTGATTCCCAAACTCAGGAACCTGCTTCCTGATTGACGCGCACCGTGTCAAGAAGCTTGGCCCGCCGAGCCTGTCCCAGAGGTGGCCATGGGACTACCATAGGAAGTGGACCGACGAATGGGGTCCGGTCACAGTGGCCTACGGCACGGTCGATCGATTCTAACCCGCGAGTCGGCCGGATGGCTCACCAAACCGCGCCCCACAGCTCTCTCGGTGGGCGCGCTCCGGTACCCGAGACGATCATCTGTCCGGGGTTCTCACTCAATGACTTCGCCCCGCCGGCGCCCATGCCAGAGGTGGCCCCGGGACTAGCATAGAAGGTGGACCGATGAATGGGATCCGGTCAGCCGAGGCTCCGGACCGCAAGCTCGTCTTCACTCAGTACGAGTCTCACACGCCGGATGCCCACATCATCATGAACGCGGCCCGCGACGAGCGTTACACATGCATCAAATACGAAGCGACGCCGACCTACGACGGCACCGAGGGTGAGCTCTACGACCGGGTGAACGACCCACGGGAGATCGACAACTTGTGGGATGACCCGGCTCATGCGGAGACCAAGCAGCGGCTGTGCGCGGCGATCCAGAACGACCTGCTGGCACGGCAGCTGTACCATCCGATGCCTGAGCCCGGTGCGCTGATCTAGCGTCCGGGCGGTATAGACGGGCGAGCGCCGTGGTCAGGTGTGCGAGTCCGAGCCGCTCTGTCTGTGGCGGATGTCGAGCTGCGGGAAGGGCATCTCGATACTGGCTTGCTCCAGGCCGACGTTCACCGCCATCGCCACCTGGTGGATCGCCACCTTCTCCGCGTGCGACGTGGAGCCCCGCAGCATCTGCGCGGCTCCCCTGAGAACACCCCGCCCTCCCTGACGGTCGCGGTCACGGCGAGAGCGTCGCCGAGTCGATGTCTCTGAGATCAGGAGGTGACTCAGCGAAGGCTCGGAGGAGGAGTGTCGCCAACGCCCCCGACGGGTATCATATGAGCATATGCCCATGACAATGCTCCGGCAAGCTAGGTGCCGGACGGCGACAAAGGAGAGATCACGCCAAGAATGGAGAGTACAGGACCGATGGGCTGCGGCCCACTGACGGGTGGCCGACGCGGCTCGTGCGCCGGCGTCGGCGCTAGGGGGGGACCCGGCACGGCTCGCGGCCGGGGTGGTGGTCACAGTCGGCACAACCAGTTCTACGCCACCGGGCTGGCCGCCGCAGTCCATCATGAGGGGGAGCACTATGTCGGATATCAAGAGGATCGCATACTGCACGGACTTCTCCGCACAGGCGGACAAGGCCTTCGAGGTGGCCAGGGACATGGCCGAGACAATGGGTGCCCATCTGTTCGTCCTCAACGTCATTCCCGCTGGGAGCGAGTTCGTGGCCTTCGGTGAGCCGGACCCCTTCCTACTGCCGGACGAGGAGAGCATCGTCCGCAGAGTTGAGGCGCGGTACACCTCCGAAGCCGGGGTCGATGCCGAGGTCCTCGTCCGCTACGGGTCTCCCGCCAAGAGGATCATCGAGTTCGTGAAGGAACAGAACGCGGACTTGGTCGTCCTCGGCGCGCGCGGCGCGGGCACGGTGGCGGGCCTCCTCGGCGGCGGCAGTGTCGCCGACAAGGTGGTCAAGAACTCGCCGGTCCCGGTCCTCGTCGTTCCGGACTGACGCTTCGCTGGCGGCGCGGGCAAGGCTCCCTGCGTCCCGGCCCGCCCAACGGAAACCCCCGAGTGGCCCCCATGAGGACAAGGTTTCTCCCGATGGAGGAGGGCAACATGCCGGAGTACAAGACCATCGTCTTTTGCACGGACTTCTCGCAGAACGCCGGTCACGCCTTCGAGGAAGCGCAGTACCTGGCATCCTCGACAGGTGCCCATCTCTCCGTGTTGCACGTGATACCCGACGACGTCAACGAGGCGGCACGCGCCCTGCCCGAATCACAGAGGGCCGCCGAGGAGAAGCAGGCGAGAAGCCTCCTCGAGCGAACCTACGGCGCCAAGACCACGGTACCGACCCGGTTCTCCGTCCGCCGAGGAAACGTTGCGGCGGAGATGCTGCGATTCCCAGCGGAGACCAACGCGGAGCTCATGGTCATCGGCTCGCGCAGACTCGGCCGGCTGACGGGTCTCGTTGGCGGCTGCATCGGCGAGAGAGTCGTGAAGAACGCGGAGATCCCGGTGCTCGTCGTGCCCATGCACGCAGATCTCAAGAGATAGAATGCCACACCAGTACGGGTATGCCCGGCCTCTGTCTCTCCGACGATGGTGCGGCGTCCGAGCGGGCGCGCTTCACCGGCGCCCTGCCGAGGGCGCCGGCGACGGGGACTCAGCGCATGGGCGGGCCGATGGTGCTGCGCTGCCGCATACGCTCGATCTTGCTGGTGAGTGCGCTCAGTCCAGCCTGCCTGCCGGTACGATCAGGAGCGGGCAAGGCGCCGTCTCGAGCAGGGTACGGACGACGCGACCATGTCCCGCGGCGAAACTGCCGTTCCAGGAGAGAGCGATGAGGTCTGCCTCACGCGAACGGGCTTCCTCGGCAATGATCCCGGCCGGCTCTCCGCTGCGCACGCGGACAAGATGGCGGCAGCTGTCCGGACACGGGCAGAAGCGCCGGATGAACTCCTTCTGCCAGTTCGTCCACTCGTACTGCTCCTGATCGACGAAGCAAGGCGCTCTCAGGCTGCCGGCCTCGACCGCTGCCTCGCCGGTGGCCACGTTGATCACGACGATCTCACGGGCATGGGCGGCGAGCGTCTCATCGGTGAAGCGCATGGCGGCCGCAGTCGATGGCGTGCCCTCAAGCGGGACGAGCAGACGCCGCAGGCTGGTGAGCGGGCGCATACCCGGCCTCACAAGGAAGAGGGGCAACGAGAACTCCGCGAGCAGCGCCTGAGCGACGTGACCGAGACCCGGGGCATCGACCGTGCGCAGGCCGATCGTCGCCATGCAGTCCACGTCGACCTGCGCGAGCAGTCTGGTCAACTCCTCGGAAGCCTCGCCGACCAGGATGACGAGGTCCGCATCCTCCGGAAGACGGGCCTCCGCGTCCGACTCGTCCTCCTGCACGTGGGCGATCAGTACCTTCCAGCCGGCGGCCTCGGCCAAGCCGCGAGCCGACGCGACGAGCTCGCTGTCGGTGCGGACGTCACTGACTGCAATAAGGAGCTTCACGGCTCGACCTCCCGCCAGACCCCCGTCGTCTCGGCGTCAGAGGCGATGCAGCCCAGCATGGAACCCTCGTTCGTCGTCATCCACAACGACGCGCACGCGGCTCCTCTCTCTATACCCAGTTCTCGCTCATCGTTGCGCCGCTGGAGGCCGTCTCCTAGTGGACACCCGAAGCTCTCGCATCGCATCTCTCAGCCGCCGTTGCGGGCCAGCAACCCTACTCAGGGGCTCTGGTCCTTGCCGCCAGCGAAGAACACGAGTCCGAGGCCCACGAGACCGATCACATTCGACACGGCGAAGACGAGTGTCGCGACCCTGCCCCATTCGAGCACGACCTCGTTTGCGAGCAGTCCGAGAGTGCCTACGATGACCAGTGCGAATGCCACAAGACCTAGCGCTCCGGAACCCCGCCCCATGACTGCTCCTCTGTCCGCCACTCAACGTCGGGCACGCGAGTCGGACGGCGTCTACCCTGACCGGACCCCCATTCTTCGGTCCACTTGTCATGCTAGTCCCGAAGCCACCTCTCGTATAGGTACCGGCGGCCCGTAGTCGGCCAGCGAGAACCTCCGCCGGACGCTCCGTCCTAGGCGCCGGCGGGCGTTGTCTCAGTGAGCTGTGCCGACGCGCTCTCCAGCGCCGCTCACTACCAGCGACTACCGCCCAGCACCATCCCGTGACGCTGGGTTCGGTTGCAGGAGGGTTGCAGGTCACTAGGAATCGAGTCCGGTCACGCCTCACCCGCCCAGGTCGCGCAGCTTCTGCAAGTACTCCTCACGATCGATCTCGCCACTGGCGTGGCGCCGTCTGACGATGTCGCGTGCGTCGCTCTCGAGGCCTGTGGTCGGCGGCGCCGACTCCGGACTGCCGTCAGTACGACCGCGAGAGATGCCAAGCACAAGGAACACGACGCCGATGACGACGGCTGCGAGGAAGAGCACCGTGAGCACCATCGTGATCCAGACTCCCCAGCTATCACCCCCCCCCCCCCCCCCAGTCGTACATCATGAGTGATCGACTCCCCAGTTCCACTGGGTGCGACCGCCCGCCGTGCGAGACTGCTGCCCGCCAGTCCTGTCACGCCATCTCTTCAAGTCGCCACACCCCCATCATGCCGATGTCCTCGTGCTCGACGATGTGGCAGTGGTACACAGTGGGGCCCGTCCAGTCACTGACGCGCACGAGCTGGGTGACACTGCCGTTCCTGGGAACCACCACCGTGTCCTTCCAGGCCGGAGCCCGCGCGTAGAGATCCGCGTAGGCCGCGTCGCCGCCGTCGAACGTGAGCGGCAGGGCGAAGTTGACATGCTGATGCCAGGGATGGTCCATGCCGCTTCGGTTGACGATCGTCCAGACCTCGTAGGACTCGCCGCTGGGCGGGACAGACGATCGGACCGTGAACGGGCTGGTGTCGTAGTCCTGGCCGTTGATGAAGGCGCGACCCATCCCCATTTCGAGGGCGAACCGTCGTTGGGGAAGACGGCTCAGATCGACCTGCAGTCTCGCCGTGTCGCTGATCAGCGATGGGACCGCGTCGCTGACCGCACGACTGTCTATGTCCAGGGTGAGCAGCGTGGACATGGGCGACGTCTGGCCGCCCATCATGCCTCCACCGTCGCCGCCCATCATGCTGCCGCCCATCATGCTGCCGCTCGAGTAGGGCAGAGCGAGGAGTCTGTGACGTCCAGCCTCGCGCGAGGCCTGCACGAGCACGTCGAGCCGCTCGCCGGGAGCAAGCAGCATCGTCGACCGCGGGTAGGGCCGGTCGAGCAGGCCGCCGTCGCAGCCGATGATGCTCAGCTCGTGACCCTCCAGACTCAGTGGGTAGAAACGAGACGTACTTGCGTTGACGATCCGCCAACGCTGGACCTGACCGGGTCTCGCGGTGAGCACCGGATTGACCAAGCCGTTGACGGTGAGGATCGGCCCTTGCTTGCCCTCCATGTAGTCCATGTGCGACTCATAGGCGGTCGCCGCTCCGTCGGCCAGCGCGAAGTCCTTCAGCACCATCACGTGCGTCTCGAAGCTCGCGAGGAGTGGGCTCTCATCCTCGACGATGAGGGGGCCCGCCAGACCCTGCCACAACTGTTCGGCGACCAGGCCATGCACGTGCGGGTGATACCAACCCATCGTTCCCTGCGGCTGCAGGCTGAGGTCGTAGCTGTAGGTCCACGAGTCTCCAGCGGATACGGGGCGCAGCACGTTGTCCGCGGGGTCTTCCGGAGAGACATGCCAGCCGTGGGTGTGGATGTTGGTCAGATCGCTGCGATGACCGAGCAAGTTGACGGCGGAGGAGGGAGGCAAGTCGTTCGACAGCTTGAGGCGCAGCGTGTCGCCTCGCTTCACACGGATGAGGGGGCCGGGCAAGAGGCCGTTGTAGGTGACGACACACCCGTCGGGGTCCGGCGCCGGTGTCGCACAGATACCGCCTGCTGCTCTGCCGCCGACGGCGGAGCCGCCCGTTGAGATCCTGAAGCGGCGCTACGCCAGCGGCGAGATCGACCGCGAGGAGTTCTTCAAGCGACTGGGCGATCTCTGAGCACAGGACGTGTCACTGCGGCCGTCGTCGGCAGGGGTTCGACTCACCAGCGGCCCACCACTTGAGACGCTCACAAGCATGTCGGACATACTGCCCGAGCCGATCACCGAGCTGGTCATCTGGGTGCTGACAAGGCTAGCGGCGAAGACGAACAGGAACGCTGCGCCCAGCAGTCTTGGAGCGTTCTTCTCTGAGATCATGCCTTCGTTCCCCCGCTAGGTGATGCGGCCGTTTCCGACTCTCGTCCCCCGAGAGCAGCCAGTGATTCCAAACACCCTGCTACTGGCGACCTAGTGGAGTCAAGCTCTGCTTGGCTGCCGAGCGCTTCGACAGCACCGACGCTGGGGCCGAAGATGGCCCGCGCACCATTCGGATGGCCCCGGTGCGGTTGACTGCGACCGTTCCGCTACCCAAGTGTGTGCGAGTGGGTGGCACGGGTTGAGGCTCCTAGAGGCCAGATGTGACTGGCCCGGCGACTGTGATGGGTATGATGCCGGCATGTTCACTGCACCAACTCCCGTCGAGATCCTCCACACGCCTGGCTGAGGCCGCTGGCAGGCGGCGCGTGACGCCGTTCATAGGGCCGCCAAGGAGAAGGGCATTGAGATCTCCATGGAGGAGATCACCGTCAGCACTCGTGACGAGGCGGAGACGCTGCGGTTTCCGGGGTCGCCGACTGTCCGAGTGCACGGTCGTGACCTGCAACCGAAGGCAGAGGAGGCCGCCGACTACGGGCTCGGCTGAAGGCCCTATCTTCCTCCCGCCGGGTCCGGCGGCATCCCGACCAAGGAGCGGATTCTGCGCGCGCTGAGGGCGGCACGCTGATGACCCACCCTGGGAGAGTGCTCGTCCTTGGTGGCACCGGCCATTATGGTCGGCACATCGTCGGCAGTCTCGCGGCAAAGGGTGCCTCCGTGCGCGTCCTCACGCGAAGCGTTGCGCGGGCAGGCACCAGCTTTGCAGAGACCGTCGAACTCAAAGAGGGCAATCTTGAGTCGGGTGAGGATGTCGCCCGTGCGCTCCAAGGAGTCGATCGCCTGGTGGTCGCCGTCTCTGCGTTCACGCGAAGTCAGATCCGCGAGATGGCGATCATCGAGAGAGACGCTGTGATTGCCGCGCTAGACCAAGCCAAGGCCGCGAGAGTCAAGCGGGTCGTCTACATCTCGATCTTCGACATTCGGCCGGAGATCGCGCATCAGCTACACTTGGACAGCGCCAGGATCAAGCAGGACGTCGAGGCCCATCTCAGGTCGTCCGATCTCGACTGGACGGTACTCGGCGCCCCGCCTTCGATGGATATCTTCTTCGCGATGATACGTAGCGACCGCATGGTTGTGCCTGGCGGGGGGCCAAAGGCTGTCCCGACTGTCTCACCAGCGGATCTGGGCGAGATCGCGGCGCAGGCGGTCCTGCGCGACGACCTTGGCGGGCGACGCATCCGGCTGGCCGGACCGCAGCTCCTCTCTTTTCCCGAAGCGGCCAGGAGACTGTCGGCGGTGTACGGCAGGACGATCCGCTTCACGCCGATTCCGCTGATCCTCCCGAGGATCGCCTGGTATGCGACGTGGCCCTTGGTCAGGCTCTCACGTTCTCTGGACTACACGCACACGATCCTGGGATTCGCTCAGCTCCTGAAGGCCTTCCCGCAAGACATAGCTCTCGCATCGGTGGATGACTATGAGAACCTCGTCAGCACATTTGATTACACTCCGACCACGCTGGAGATGGAGGCGAGGCGGCGGCTGGATCCAAGCTAGGCTTCTTTCGGCTGCGTGGCGGATGCGAGCCTTCTCTGATCCTGCGGCGACCACCACCCCCAGGACGACCGCCCCGCGGATACGTCAAGAGCGGAGTGGCGATGACTGAGAACCCGCAAGCAGGTGTATCTCGGGGGACGGTGGTACTCGTGATCGCCACGTTCGCCGCCTCGATCGCGTCGTTGCTCGTCGCCCCGGCGCTGATGCCGGACTCCTACTCGCTTCTTCTCCACGGGACGAGTGAGTCAGCCGCGCAGGGTGTCGAGGGCGCGTGGATGGCGCGCCTCGGCTTTCTGCTCTTCGGGTTCGCGGTTCTGTGGCTGGCGGGTGTCGCGCTGCCCCGGTGGGGCCGGTGGGCCTCGATCGCGCACCGCTGGTTCGGCGTCTGGATGATCGCTGCCGCTGCGTTCTCCACGCGTCCATGGGTGGAGAGCGCCCCCTTCGACCCGACCGAGGATCTCCTGCACACGGTCGCCGCGTCGGCGATGGGCATCGGCTTCATGGTGGGCGTCGCCCTGGCCGCCATTCAGCGTTCGCGCACTGGAGGCCGGGTGCGGTGGCTGGACCGTATCGCCTTCCTGACGGCGCTGCTTGTGCCGCCGTTCATGGCCGTGATGCCCGGCTACTACGGCATCCTGCAGCGCCTGATGTTCGGCATGGCGTACGCGTGGTATGTCAGCGAGGCGATCCGCTTGCTCGCACCGCCGACCAGACGTGTCGCTCGTTCGGCGGCCGAGGGTGCCTGAACGATCGTCAGGTGCGCCATGTGACATCCTCTCCGACCGGTACTCGGCGCCCCGCCTTCGATGGATATCTTCTTCGCGATGATACGTAGCGACCGCATGGTTGTGCCTGGCGGGGGGCCAAAGGCTGTCCCGACTGTCTCACCAGCGGATCTGGGCGAGATCGCGGCGCAGGCGGTCCTGCGCGACGACCTTGGCGGGCGACGCATCCGGCTGGCCGGACCGCAGCTCCTCTCTTTTCCCGAAGCGGCCAGGAGACTGTCGGCGGTGTACGGCAGGACGATCCGCTTCACGCCGATTCCGCTGATCCTCCCGAGGATCGCCTGGCATGCGACGTGGCCCTTGGTCAGGCTCTCACGTTCTCTGGACTACACGCACACGATCCTGGGATTCGCTCAGCTCCTCAACGCCTTCCCGCAGGACCTGGCTCAGACATCGGTGGACGACCATGGGAAGCTGCTTAGCACGTTTGACTACACTCCGACCACGTTGGAGATGGAGACTAGGCGGCGGCTGGGTGCAAGCTGGGCTGGCCGTACGACCCGGAGTGACCTGCACGCCTGCGCCCGGATCGGCAAGTCTGAGGCAAGGTGTGAGCGGATGGGACTGCGGGAACGTGGCCAGCTCACATCTGCAGACCGCCATGACACACACGCTCCCCGGTGCTAGAGTCCTCTTCCGAGACGGCAGGATGTCGCGCGAGGCGGAGGCCTGCAGGTCCCATGTCGCAGTTCACGAGGTGGGCAGAGAAGGAGCGTAGCCCGGGCGTGCGGATCGTCGCTCTGATCCTCGCAGGCGTCCTCTTCGTCGTGCTCCTGCCATATCTGATCATCGTCGTGTGCCGCAGGCTGGATCGCCGGCTTCACCTGGACCGTCTGAAGCCCGGGCCGGCGTTTCTCATGATCGGGGCCATGCTCGTCGCCGCTGGAATGGCTCTCGCGCTCTGGTCCATAGCCGCACAGGTCACTCGGGGCCGAGGCACGCCCCTCCCGGTGCTGCCGACTCAGCACCTGCTGACGAGCGGCCCGTTCCGCTACTGCCGGAATCCCATGACACTTGGGACGATCCTGGCGTACCTGGGCGTGAGCATCGCCGCGGCGACCGTGGTCGGTGCCGCCTCCGTGCTCGTCTTCGGCGGGCTTCTCGTCCTCTACCTCAAGCGAGTGGAAGAGAAGGAACTCGCCGAGAGATTCGGTGAGAACTACATGACCTACATGCGAGAGGTGCCCTTCATCGTCCCGAGGATGCCGAGGAAGCGCTGAAGTCGCCGGCACGATCCAGCACGCGGCTCAACCTGACGCGCTCGTGTGCAACTTGCTTTCAGCCCTCCTGCAACCGGACCTAGCTTCACGCAATGGTGCTGGGCGGTACGCGCTGGTGGGAAAGATGGTTCTTGAGGGTTCCGACATCGTCGACAGGATGGAGTTCTGAACCTCGCAGCCGTGTAGGCTGAGAGGTGTCGCATCCGGTGTCCCGCAATGCCCCCATAGGCCCTCAAGCGCTCGTCGTTCATGCAGGAGAATCCTCCGACATCGGTTGGGTATCCAGTACGAATCACCAGTGAGCCTTGACGTTCTGAGTCCCGTATTCGCTACCACCCCTCTTCAGGCGTGAATACGGGGTTCTGTGGGCTCCCGAGGATTCCGCTGACCCCTCTCTGCAACCCGTCTGAAACCCTCCTGCAACCGAACCCAGCGTCACGGGACGGTGCCGAGCGGTAGTCGCTGGTGGTGGGCGGTACAAGTCCCGTGCTCATGGTGACGTGGATGCGGGTATGTATGCCCGAGTGGGTCGCGACGCATGGGGCAAGACGAGGTCCCGTGCGAGCAGCAGTGAGGAAAGGCCGAGAGCAGCCGAACCAGAGGGAGCGAAGATGGCGAGAGGAGCAGCGAACGCAGCCTGCGGGACAGGTGCAGTCTACGGACTGGGATTCATCGGCGCGGTTGTCTACTACATCCAGACGGCGACCGGGTTCTGGGACGGCGTCCTCGGTTTCCTTCAGGCGTTGGTGTGGCCTGCCTTCCTCGTCTACGACCTCCTGCGGTTCCTGAATTCGTAGAGGAACAGATCGGAGGGAGACGCCGGCAGACTGCCTGCCCGTTCGTTGGTCCGCTTCCTGTGAGAGTGCGAGGGCCCGTCTGCAGCCCTCCTGCAACCGAACCTAGCATCACGGGATGGTGCTGGACGGTACGCGCTGGCAGCGCGCGGCACTGGACAGCGCTGCGTGCGCACCTCCGGTAGGCCCGGTTGCGACCATACTGCAACCCAGATGCGTGCGACTGGATGGGAGCGGACGGGAAGCGGTGCTTGGCGGCAGTCGAAAAGCGGGTATGGTCGTCTTCAGAGCATCCACCTCGCAAAGGAGGAGATCCGTGACCGACATCGTGATCTACACGAAGGCGTGGTGCCCCTACAGTGCCAAGGCCAGGACACTCCTTGAGTCGAAGGGTCTCGCCTACCGCGAGATCGACGTGACGCATGACGGAGCCAAGCAGCGAGAGATGGTGGAGCGCTCAGGCCGCCGGACCGTGCCCCAGCTGTTCATCGACGGCCGAAGCGCGGGCGGCTATGACGACCTGGCCGATCTGAGCGCCAGCGGGGAGCTGGACGGCCGCCTCGGCTCATAGCCCCCGTCGTTTGGGGAGTCAACCGGTCCGGCCGTCAGCTTCCGAGCGAGATCGCCTCGTCCGGACAGGACTCAGCGGCTTCCTCACAGCACCCCGCCGTATCGCAGTCGGAGCCAGCGATGACGTGGGCCAGCCCATCCTCGCCGAGCTCGAAGACTGTTGGGCAGAGCTCTTCGCACACGCCACAACCCGTACAGAGATCGGGGTCGACCACAGGAACAGTCACAGTCTGCCTCCTCTACGTTTTGCGGGTGAGCGGCTTGCCGCAGCAGGCGAAGGGCTCCGAGCACGAGCAGCCACCCTTGTCCGCGCACGACACGGCGACCGTGAGTTCCAGGCCGCAGCTCTCGCACTCGTAGGTCTCGCCCGTCTTCATCTCGTTGCAGGTCGGCATCGTCCCTCACTTTCGCATCGGTGTTCGTCCGCACCTCCGACGGGGCCGGGCACTCTATCTACCCAAGAGCGCGACCGGACATGCAGGAGCCAGAGCAATCCCGTATGCGCCGGCCTCGCGTAGCACGTCCATCTGCGCCGACGGCTTGGAGCCATTCTCGTGCGGGTATCACGATACCATGCACCCGCGACCTGTCGCCGCAGTGTCTCCCGGCGCGAGTGCGTCCGTCTCCCGGGTGTTCACCGGGTCAGCTCCCAGCCCGCCGACAAGACGACCTGGGTCGAATGGCGCCGGGTCGTCCAGCCCACGGGCGGACGCGTCGCCACGCACGAGAGGGCCTGGACCTCCCATTCCGGGGTGGGCGCTAGCTGTGTGGCCCCTCCTCATCATGCTCGTCGCTCTCGCGGGTGGCTGCTCGGCCACCAGCACAGACGTCCGCGACGGTCCGAGCACACCCTCGTCTCCGGTTTCTGCCGAACGCGTACTGCACCCCACCGTCGGCATCCTCGTCACGGTTGAGCCCGACAGAGGCCCGGTACGAGGCATGATCGGCACCGGAGTGGTTCTCAGCGATGATGGGCTGATCGTGACCAGCAACCACGTCGCCACCCTTGGCGGAGACGAACCTGCGGACTTCATCACGGTCTACGACGCGGAAGGCCGCCAAGACGAGGTGACCGTCGTGGCCCAAGATCCCGACTGTGATCTCGCCTTTCTGCGTACGACTCTGGATGACCTTGTGCCTGCGCCAATCGAGAGCGATCTCACGTCGGTCCAGCCCGGAACGCCAGTCTTCGCCGTGGGCGCCCCTCAGCATTTCGAGGAGCCGATTGCCGAAGGCGTGGTCGTCAAGGTCCTGCGACGAGTCACGGTCACCGGTCTCGATGAGATCAGAGAGCTGATAGTCACATCGGCAGACACGAAGCCCGGGTTCTCGGGAGGGCCGCTGGCCAACATCGACGGCCGCGTGATCGGAATCACCCTGGCAACGACGACACACCCGCGGACACTGCACCGCACCTCGCTCGCCGTCCCGATTGCGCTGGTGCTCAAGTCCGCCAGGCACCTCCACCTGGCCTCACCGCAGGCGGTCGGATGGAGACCGCTCTCGACCCTCTTCGAGGCGCACTTCGCGGGCTGACCGGACCCCATTCGTCGGTCCACTTCGCATGTTGGTCGGAGGGCCACCCCCCGCATAGGTGCCAGCGACCTCGTCGTGAAGCTCGCCGTTGTCCCGAGCAGTCCCAGCGAGTACCGCCCAGCACCAACGTGTGACGCTAGGTTCGGTTGCGGGAGGGCGGCACAAAGGGATCATCCGGCGCTCGGGCGCGCCTGCTCAGTCCGCTGGTTCGGTGCTACTCTGGCTGCCCGACGAGCCCGTCCCAGACTCAAGGATGGTCCGCAGAGCCTCGACGTCAGAGCGATTCCAGCGACGCACCATCCACGTGAAGACGGGCCCCAGTAGCTTCATCGGGCCAGATGGCCGGACATCGGCGGCCAGCGTGAATCGCGTACCGTTCTCGGCAGGCTCAAGTCGATAGCCACCTCGCCCGCTGAGTGGGCCTTCGACGAACTCCCAGTCAACGCGTGAGGGCGGCTCGAGCGCGGTCATCCGGTAGACGGCCTCGGTCTTCCCAGTGCGAGCGTACCCAACGGAGCCCACTCCGGCGGGCCCGTCAGACCGCAGCCCAGAGTCGACGATCCCGGTACGCCAGTTCACATCGTTGCCGACATCAGAAAGGTAGGCGAAGACCTCATCGGGAGGCCTTCCGATAGTGGTAGTCGCGCTCATGTCGCTGGCACCTCGCCGCCGCCCCAGGGAGAAGTACGCGATCGGCCCGATGATGTCGACGAAGGCCAGCGCAGTCCACATCCGCTTCGAACCGTTCACCTGATCTGCGGGGCGACGCCTGAGGTCGATGAGGGTCGCCAACAGCAGCGTGGCCTCCACGACTCCGGTGCCGACGATCAGCTTGCGGCTGCGGCTGCTGAGCTCGCTCCACTTCCTGCTGGCGGCCATGACACCCTCCGACTAGATGGCAGATCCCGCCCTTGGCCTTTCCTGAATCAGCCGTCCGGAAACGCGCTCGCAAGATCGGAGACCGCTCCACGCAGGTCTGCGCTCTCGCGTTCCGAGACGCACGTAGCGCCGCAGTCGGAGACGGTCCCACTGGCCGGGACGTGGCCCGGACCCCATTCGTCGGTCCACTTCTCATGTTGGTCCCAGAGCCACCTTCCGCGTACGTACCGGAGGGCGAAGTCGGAGGGCGCGTCTATGTGCCGCGAAATGCCAGCGACCACCGCCCAGCACCATCCCGTGACGCCAGGTTCGGTTGCAGGAGGGTTGCAGACGGGTTGCAGAGAGGGGTCGGCGGAATGCTCGGAAGTCGCCTTGTCCGTCTGCCTGGCCGAAGCCGAGGCGAAGGCGTTTGCGCGGAGCTTCGCCGCGACGGGCGGCGCATGGTCATCCCGCTCAGGTGACGGGGGTGGCAATCGCTGGGGAGACGGACGAGAACGGAGGCCCCGAAGGGCCTCCGTCACTCCTGAGCCCGGCTCTTCCGACGCACTCTGCTACATCGCGCTCAGCTCGTCGATGAACTCCTGCACGAGACTGGCCAGCTCAGAGGCCGCCGACCCGCCCACGAAGTCCGGTGGGCGGGCTTGCCCGTCGCAGCGATCGTAGACCCTCTGCAGCTTGACGGCGGCGGCGGTGTCGCCCTGCTCTATGTAGGCTTCGACCTGCGCCAGCATGTTGTCCAAAGCACCGAGCCGCCCCGCGGCAGATCTTCCCGGCCCGCTGCCCAGCAGGGTCCCATCGGCCACAGCTTCGTCGAAGAAGTCCTCGACTTCACCGATCTGCTGGTTCGCGTCCTTGTAGACTGCGAAGTAGATCTCGCTGTCCTGCCCGTCGGAGCAGTACCAGACCACCTGGCCGTCGTCGATCTGGAGGCCGTGGATGGGGGTCGTGGTCGCGGCCAGCTGCACGACCGGGCCGCCCTGGTTGAGGTCGTAGAGGTTGACCGCGTGGTCCTGACCATCTTGCTCCGTCCAGACCACCTGGCCCTGGTCGATCTGAGGCCTGGTGTTGCTGGTGGTGCCGTTGGTCAGCTGCACGACCCAACCGCCCTGGTTGAGGTCGT
Organism: uncultured Thermoleophilia bacterium; assembly: GCA_963717285.1. Taxonomy (GTDB): domain Bacteria; phylum Actinomycetota; class Thermoleophilia; order UBA2241; family UBA2241; genus CAIXSE01. The sequence continues at coordinate 725,468 of CAVQVW010000004.1, read as the reverse complement.
AGAGGAAGACCTGCGGGTACCCGAACGAGCCCTGCCAGACTGATCTCGTCCAGACCACCTGTCCCCCGTCGATCTGGGGGTAGTAGGCGCCGCTGCTGTTGCTCAGATTGACGATCAGGCTTCCCGGGATGCTGCGGGTGGCGTAGACATCGATGTCTCCGGTTCCGCCGCTAGCGTACGCACTCCAGACCACCCAGCCCCCGTCGATCTGGGGTGACTCATCGTAGGGCCGTTGCTGCTTAGCTGGTCGACCGGACCGCCCTGATTGATGTCGTAGAGGTAGATGTAGTTCGCGGCGTTCGAGTTGCCATAGCCACTGGACCGGACGACCTGGCCCTGGTCGATGCGGGGGTTGCGGTCGTTACGGGTGTTGTCGGTCAGCTGCTGCACCGACCAGCCGGCGAACGCCGGCGTGGCCGCAACGAGCAGCGTCAGCGAGGCGATGGCGGTGATCAGAAGCAGGCGTCTGGGCAGGTTGGGTCTCATGAGAAGCGCACCCCCGTCGCTCGTGTCCGGGGCAACACGGCTCTCGGGGCAACTCGGCCGCATGCCCCTTCATGGACTCCTGCGACAAGCATCGACAGAGACCGGTCGCAGCCCCACTGTTTCCCGTTGCCCGCGCGGCAGACGGGGAGGCGTGTGGAGATCGCCCTGTGCGCAGGCACGCACAGGCGCATCAAGCGGTCGAACTCGCCCTACGGCGTGTGTGCCCGCTCGAGAGAAGGGGATCACATGACGTTGACTGGACCCGCTGCTCGGTCCACCGCTTGTGGGGTCGTGCCGGAGTGTGCCATAGGACTAACATGGGAAGTGGACCAACGAATGGGGTCGGGTCACGTCGCCGGCGCTCACTTCAGTAGCGGAAGACTGCCGCGACTCCCGATACCGGCGATCCCTCATCGGCAAATGCGTGTACGGTGCCGCCGTGCGTGATCGTCTCGACCGCGGCGAGGTCCACGAGGTCCCAGCCGCACTGCGCTTCGTCGACTCCCTCGGGTGCGGCCGGGTCGCGCAGGTAGGTCGGCTGGCCGTCACACACGGTGCTCACCACGAGTGTGGAGCGATCGACCGTCCCCCATGGGCCCGCCCCGCCATCCATGAAGAGCGTCTTGACGCGTCCGGCCGCCGCGGCTGCGAACACCTCGGCCGGATCAGCGGACGTGAATCCGGTGCCCGTCTTCTCCGCGAGTTCGGCGATGTCGGCCTCGGTTGTCGTCGCGATACGGGCGGTGAGCGCCGTCAGCGCCCGGTCACGGATCTCGGTGGCGCTCAGGTGTCCCGTCGCACCATCGAGCCGTTCGGAAACGATGCCCGCGTACGACGCCACCCCGCGGTAGGCGTCGACGATGTAGTCGACGCCGAGTACCACGAGCGGCTCGGTGGACTGTGCGCCGATGACGGTGGTGACGCCGCGGGCGACGTCGGAGATGAACTGCAGGAGGCTCACCTTGTCGGCATCCTTCTCGCCGCCGTGCCCATGGTACTGAGCGACGCCGCGGCCCTGCTCGGGGCCGACGCCCGGAATCGTCTGGAACCGGAGGGCCACGTCGTGTATGTCGTACTTCGTCTCGTCCTCGAGCCTGACGGGCGTGCCGGCGGGTAGCGAGACCTCCCCGACGGAGGTGCGGTCGCCGCGCACGAGCCGCACACCGTTCTTGTCGAGCGCGAGCGCCCAGAAGTGCATGTCGCGGTGGTAGACGGCGAACAGCGGGCGCAGGTAGCGGCGGTCGCCCACGACGGCTCTCTCCGGCATCGGCGTGTCCACGCGCAGGACTTCCGTCCCATCCGCCGTCACGAAGATCGCGAGCCCCTCGAAACCACCGCTCCACAGATCCTTGGTCGTTGAGAGGGTCGAGACGCGTGCGAGCAGCGCATCGGCGTCCGTGTCGCGCAGTCTGCCCGCGATCAACGCCTGTCGTGCCTCGCTCACGAGATTGCGCAGGCGGATGCGGTCCGGTTCTGCCTGGGTGGGGCGGTGATGCGTCGGGAGGTAGATCGAAACCGACGGCCAGCCGCTGACGGCGGCCAGACGGACAATGGTTGCGCGGTTCACGATGTCCATGGATGGAGACTCCTTCGCATCGGGGGTGAGGGCCGGCCGGGGTCGCGCCTCCCAAGAAGAGGACGTTCCCGCACCCCAGAGGTTCCCCGTGTGCCGTCGGATGAATCGAGAGGCGGGCATCCGCCTGCTCGCCGGTGTGTAGGCGGTCGCACGTAGCCGCGACATGACGGCCACGTCACGCATCGACGGAAGTCGAAGCCCCTAGACGCTCATCGGCTCTGAATCGAGCGAGGACTACTTCCCATTCTGAGCGCGGCCTAGGCTAGACGGGGGCTCCGTTTCCAGGGTCACCTGATCCTGGCGGAAGGACATCGGTGCTTTCGACATGGCGCTGTCCGCCCGCTACGAGCGCGACGAAGGGCTCGTCGCGCACTCCGACAGCGGTCCGCGAACGAGCAACGGGCAGATGAGACGGCAAACGCCGCTGCAGGTGCTCGAGCAGTACAATCAGCAAGCCTCAGGAAGCTTGGTTCCCAAGTAACTCAGCCGACGCGGAACCCGGGGCGTGCCACTCTACTGCTCCGCGGAAGTATCGCGAGCCCGGATGGTCTAGCCCTGGCTGAGGCTTTCGCCCGACCCTATGCTCCCGGTGCCGTGGGTGCTGCCTCTGAGCATCCTCAGACCACAAGTGACGCTTCTTCGCGAAGTCATTCCTCTCAGGATTGAGCGTGGGCGTGTCGCCGGCCAGCCGATTCCACGCTCGGAACGTCGGTTTCCCTGTTCGTGAGGGCTACTGCGACGCACATGCACGGCGGAGGTCGACAAGGGCTGACGCTAGTCCGGGTAGTCGGTATGGGGTGCTGCTCTGAGAAGTCGGCACAGGCGCTGCTTGGGCACTTCGCAGAGCGTCGTGCCGACGCCCCGAAGGGGATACAACTCAGGAGGGTTGACTACGATCACTGCGCCGGACTTCCGATGAGCGGCCGCAGGACTTGAGCCACTAGTTCGGCGACGACCCGGTAGCCCGCCGCGTTCAGGTGGACGGGGTCGAGGAAGTACCGCGAGCGATCTTGTCCCGACTCGCCGCCGAGACGGCTGTCGGCTGCTACGTCGACGAGGGCGTCAGCGTATTCGTGCCACCCGGCGCGCAGCAGCTCGTTGTAGGCGCGCCTCTCGCGCTCGTAGTCGGCGTCGATGCCTCTTGGCTGCAGTGGATACATAGTCAGGAGGACGACCGCGAAGCCGTGCCGGCGGCGCTGAGCGCAGTAGTCGCGAGCGTTGTGGGCAACCTCCTTCGCCGTGTAGCCCGTCGCCAGGTCGTTGGCTGCCGCCCATACGACCACGACATTGGCCGGGCGGTCGACCGAGTACTGGGCATCCACTTCTTCGACGGCGTCGGCCGATAGGTCCGGCCATGTCTGGCCCGAAACGGCGACGTTGAGTGTGGATGTGCCTTCCGGGAGGCTCTGCGCAACCTGGCTGGGGTAGCTTTCCCGAGAGCCGATCCGGTAGCCGACGGTAAGGGAGTCGCCGTCGAAGACGACAAGGGCACCCGTTCCGTCAGCGCTGGCGCCCGACGGCTTCGGCGAGCCGTGGAGAGATGGCGTTGCGGAGGGCCCATCGCCTGCTGCACCACAACCGACCAGCAGCGAGCCGGCGACGATCACAGCCACGTTGGCACCCCATGTAGGAAGCACTGGGTTCACGAGCCTATTCTCCCGCTCGGTCCCGCTGCGGCAAAGCCGCGTCGTGACCGGAGGCCGTCACAGCTAGGCGGGATCTCGATCGGCAGGCAGCCAGATATGATGCGAGCAGCGTCGACGTCGTGCACCCTTGTGGCGGCTGACCGGACCCCGTTCGTCGGTCCACTGCCTATGTTAGTCCCAGGGCCACCTCCCGCACAGGTCCCGGCGGGGAGAAGTCGGAGAGTGAGAAGCCGGGGAAGACGATCGCCTCAGCCCCCGACGGACGTCGTCAAGTGACCTGCGCGAGCACAGGCGGGCAAGACCACGTTGGTGTGCAACCTGGCCGTCACCATGGCGATGGCCGGGAAGGAGGTCGCCGTCGTCGCGCAGTCGCGCTCGACGCCGTTCCGAGTTCTTCGATATCCACAACGATGTCGGCCTCTCAAGTGTGGCGGCCGGCTCGGCCATACTGGATGCCGCCGTCGCGTGACGCTGCGTTCGGTTGCAGGAGGGTTGCAGACGGGACATATCGGAGGAGCCCACACGTCCCCACCGTCCGTCATCGGCCGGAGAGCCACAGTCCAGCCTGGACCGATTCCAGGGGTGCAGGTCAGCGCAGATGACCCCGGCACCAGGAGGCAGCCGAAGCCGCGCGACGGCTTCTCCGACGTGGTGGCGCCTAGTCCTTCTCGCGCACATCCCTGCGCTGGAAGAGTGGGAAGGACACCGCGATCAGGACTGCCGCGACGGCGAGCAGCACGACCGCGTACGCCGGATCCAGCCCCGCCCGCAACGGCTGCGTGCCGCCGTAGTAGTAGAAGATCGAGGCCCTCTTGAGCGACTCGGTGTGCTCGTTAGGCGCCGCCAGCGCGTACTGCTCGTCAGCCCCGCTGTGTTGCGTGACGGCCTGTGGAAGGCGTTCCTCGAGCGCGAGCAGCTCGGTGTGAAGAACCTCTCCTACGAGGGACTGTCCAAGGACCGCCAGCTCAACCCCGACGGCGACGGCGACCACCTTGTCTTCGACAAGGACGAGTATGCGATGATCGTGATCGACGAGGCGCAGGCGTACCGGAACCCGGACGCGCTTCGGGCCTCGGTGCTACGCCGCCCGCTCGAAGGCTCGCCGCCCAAGGACCTCGTGCTCCTGACTGCGACCCCGGTGAACAACTCGATCTGGGACCTCTACTGCCTGCTCAGCTACTTCATCCGCAACGATGCGGCCTTCGCCCATGTAGGCATCCGCTCGCTGAAGCAGCACTTCGGCGAGGCGATGGCGCTCGACCCCGACGATCTCTCGCCCGATAAGCTCTTCGACATCCTCGACGTCGTCGCCGTGCGTCGCACCCGCCACTTCGTGAAGCGCTACTACCCGTACGAGACGGTGCGCATCGCCGGGGTGGAGGCACCAATCACCTTCCCGGAGCCCAAGGTCCTCAAGGTGGGCTATGACATCGACGCCATGCTGCCCGGCTTCTTCGACAGCTTCGCACACGCTCTCGACTGCGGTGACGGGGACTGCGAGCACGAGCCCGAGGTGGCCGGCCTGCCCGTTCTGCGGCTGGCCCGCTACGCGTCGTCGCGCTACCTGAAGCATGGGCACGCCGAGTTCTACGAACTACAGCTTGCCGGGCTCCTGCGGTCGGGACTACTCATGACCTGCGCTCCTGAAATCGGCCCAGCTTCACTGCAGGGTTTCGCGACCGATCAAGGAGCCAGAGGATGCCTCGCGAGATCCACCGCCCCGAGGGTGGACCGATGCCAGGGGTGCAGGTCACACCCACGACGGGCGCCCGCTGAAGCTGCTCACCGTGGTCGATGAGTACACGCGCGAATGCCTGGCGATCAGCGTGGCGCGCCGCATCAGAAGCCACGAGGTGCTGATGACGCTCTCCGACCTCTTCCTTCAGTACGGCATCCCCGAGCACATCAGATCGGAAGACGGACCCGAGTTCGTGGCCAGAGCCGTCGGGGAGTGGTTGAGCGTGCTCGGCGTCACCAGCCGGTTAATCGAGCCGGCCCAACCTTGGGATAACGGCTAGCATCGAGTCGTTCGTCGACAAGCTGCGCGACGAGCTTCTGAACGGTGAGATCTTCTCCATGCTCAAGGAGGCGCAGATCCTGATCGCCGACTGGCGCCGGCTCTACAACAGTCTGCGCCCGCACAGCTGGCTGGGGCAACGCCCGCTGGTACCGGAGACAATCGCCTTCCCCGCTTCTCGCTCGCTGACCACGGGCCGCCGAAACCTATGCCGGAGGTGGCTCTGGGACTATCGTGGGAAGAGGACCGATGAACGGTGCCCGGTGAGGCCGATCGTCGGGTAGTATGCCAGCATGCGAGGCATTCGTCCGAGACCGGCCCTACTGCGCATGGGATTCGCGCACGGCTCGACGGGGCGCTCGCCTCGCGCCGAGTGTGAGTCCATGCGCGAGACAACAACGAAGACGCGACCGCCTGATGTCTGGGTCCGCTAGTCGGCCTGGCCCGTTCCTCTTCGCCGATCTTGGCGCAAGGGTCCACCCCCGAGTCGACCCGAGTCGTTATGCTGCCGAGCTCGACGGACTCTATTCGAGCTTGTTCGCGACTGTCGACTGGTTCGAGACCCATGACATGCCCGAATGGATGGGAGCGTGCATCCTGGAGAAGCCTCGCCATGTGCTGCTCTTCACGGGCAAGGGCGCGACCGTCGAAATCCTCAACAAGACGTTCGACATCGCCCCAGAAGACGCAAGGCGCGCCGGCCAAGCGCTCTTCCGCGCCTTTCCGCACGTGCGCCGCATCCACTTCGAGGTGATGTTTGCGCCCTCGACACTGGCTCTCCCTTCGAGGGTGCTCCACCACACCGATCACATGGTGATAGAGCTGCCCGAGACCGAGGAGGAGTACGCCGCATCGCTCGGCAGGAGCAGGCACCTGCGCAGCTATCAGAATCGACTGAGGCGGGACTTCAGTGAGGTGGCAACGAAGACCATGCCCGTCGACGAGAGGGCGCCCGCATTGCTCAGGCAGCTGGTGCAGTGGAAGGAAGCCAGCTTCCATGCACGGGGGAAGCAGACGTATTGGGAGACCCATCCGCAGGTTGCCCGCAACCTCCAGGCTCTGCTGAGACGCCGGGGGGAGATTCGCCTGACATCAATCGACGGTGAGATGGCGGCGCTCTCGTTCAACTTCCCGGTGGGGACTAGCGTGTGTGCCCAGCAGGCGGCGGTGCAGCCTGGCTTTGACCGCTACGGGTTGTCGCTGCTCGCAATCTACTGGGACGTCTGTGACGCGATCTCCCGAGGCTTCCGGAGTTTCAACCTGCTCTGGGGCAACGAGGAGTTCAAGTCCCGCTTGGGAGCGAGACCGCATCGCGCCACTCCCCTCTCGGTCTATCCGAACCAGCGATCCCGGCTCTGGTCGCTGGACGAGGAGTGGCAGGTCGCACGCCGCCAAGCGCCGGACGTCTACTGGCAGGCACGACGCCGTGCAGGCCACATGCTCAGGAGTCTAGGGGCGGACAGGAGTTGACTAGCCGAGCGCGAGTCTGTCAGCACATGTTGCTGGGTGCCGCCCAGTGCCTCTCCGAGCGTGAAGAACCGAGTCGATCTGCCGCCGAGTGACAGCGAGAGCCATCAAGTGACGCCAGGTTCGGTTGCAGGAGGGCTGCACACGGGTTGCAGAAGGGGTCGTCGGAATCCTCGGGAGTACGCAAAACCCCTGCATTTGAACCTGAAATGGGGTGGTAGCGCATACGGGATTCGAACCCGTGTTACCGCCGTGAGAGGGCTGTAGAAATGGTGTCAGGTAGTGCCGCCAAGTGCCAGGGAGTGCCGTTCTACGCGTAGAGAATCGCGTCGATCTGCTACCTAGTGACATTGAGTGCCACCCAATGACGCTAGGTGCGGTTGCAGGAGGGTTGCAGGAGGAACACGTGGGAGGTCCTCGGAATGATCTGCCTCCTTCACCCGTCGAGAGACCCGACACTGCAGGTGGACCGACTCCAGGGGTGCAGATCTGACCGGATCCCATTCGTCGGTCCACTTCTTGTGTTGGTCCCTGAGCCACCTCCGGCATAGGTTTCGGCGGGGCGAAGTCGGAGTCCGGGAAGCCGATCGTCTCGGGGCCGGCGGGCGCTGCCCCGGTGCGGTGTGCGGATCTCAGGCCGTAGTGCCGCCCAGTGCCGGCGAATGCCGCTCAGAATCGCTGCCTGACGCTGCGTTCGGCTGCAAAAAGGATTGCGGGCGGGCTGCAGAGCGGGGTCGTCGGTATCCATAGGAACAGACAAACCCCTGCAATTGCGCGGGTGACGATGCCGATCTTCTTCATGTGTATCGTTCCTCAGTGGGCGGTGGTCGCTCGCGCGGGCGTCGCGATCGAGACTATCGCGTCCCGGCTGGTTCGCCTTGCCGCGGGGTTGGGTAGAGCGCAGCCATGGACACCTGTGCCGAGCCTCTTGAGCTGCTGCGCGAACTCTTCGCGAGGCAACGCCTCGGCGTGCTAGCTACCCACGGACCCGAACATCCCTACGCGAGCCTGGTGGCGGTGCGCGCCTCGGAGGATCTCGCGCACCTCTACTTCAGTACGCCGCGTGCCACCCGCAAGTTCGGCTTTCTGAGTGCCGAGCCGCGGGTGGCGATGCTCGTCGACAGTCGTTCGGACGAGGACCTCGACTTTCATGGCACCGTCGCCGCGACGGCGGTCGGCACGGCGCGCGAGCTCGAGGGCGAAGAGCGCGCCGTGCAGCTCACCGCCTTTCTTGCGAGGCATCCGCACCTGAAGCCGTTTGCGAGTGCACCCTCCAGTGCGCTGGTCGAGCTTACCGTCGAGACGTACTACATCGTCAGCCGCTTCCAGAATGTCACCGAACTGCACCTCCCGTAGCGCGACCATGCGCCCCGGCTTCGTTCTTCCTCAGGAAGAGATCGACGAGAGCGTCGCCGAACGCGTGGGCGGCAAGGCCCTCTCGCTGGCGCACATGGCACGCGCTGGTATCGCCGTGCCGGCATTCGTGGCCATCGCCACCGATGCCTACGAGGCCTACCTGGATGCCTCGAAGTTGCGGGCGCGCATCCTCTTCGAGCTGGAGCGCAAGGACTTCGCGGACATGCGCTGGGAGGAGCTATGGGACGCGGCGCTGCGCATCCGCAGCCTCTTCCTGACCACGCCGCTGCCGGAGGAGCTGCGCGCGGCGCTGGCGCAGCCGCTCGCCGCGCGCTTCGCGGGGAGGGCCACCGTGGTGCGCTCGTCGGCGCCGGGGGAGGACTCTGCCGGCGCCTCGTTCGCCGGGCTGCACGAGTCGTATGTGAACGTGCGAGGGTCGGACGCCGTCCTCGAACACGTCAAGCTCGTGTGGGCGTCACTCTGGTCCGACGCGGCGCTGCTGTACCGCCGCGAGCTCGGGCTCGATCCCACGCGCAGCGTGATGGCGGTCGTCGTACAGGAGATCGTCTCGGGCGAGCGCTCAGGAGTCGCCTTCAGCCGTCATCCGGACGACGACGCGCGCGCTGTGGTCGAGGCCGTCCATGGCTTGAACCAGGGCCTCGTGGACGGCGTCGTCGAGCCCGACCGCTGGACCGTGGACCGGCGCGACGGTGCCATCCTGGAGCATCGGTCCGTGGAGCGTCGGGAGATGATCACGGAGCAAGCAGACGGCGTGCATCTCGTGCCACTGCCTCGCGACCGTCAAGGCAGGGCTCCGCTGGCGGCCGATGAGGTGCCTCGCGTCCACGGTCTCGCGCGGCACGCGGAGTGCCACTTCCAGGCGCCGCAAGACGTGGAATGGACGCTGCGGCGCGACGATCTGTACGCGCTCCAGTCGCGCCCGATCACCACGCTGGGTGGCGAGGCCGGCGACGGACGCTCCACGTACCTCAGCCTGCGGCGCAGCTTCGAAAGCCTGCAAAGGCTGCGCCGCCGCATCGAGGACGAGGACCTGCCGGGACTCGCGGCCGCCGCCGACCGCCTTGAGGCCGCGTCACTCGAGGGTCTGGACGACGCCAGCCTGCGTGCGGCCCTACAGGAGCGCAAGGCCGCCCACGACCGCGGCGTGGATGTCTACACCGCCGACTTCATCCCGTTCGCGCACGGTGCCCGCCTCTTCGGAGCCGCCTACAACGACGTGCTGCACCCCGAGGATCCATACGAGTTCACCGAACTGCTTGCAGGCACCCCCATGATCAGCCTGCGGCGCAACGCAGCACTGGAACAGGTGGCCGCGCAGTTGCGCGGCGGGGAGGAGAAGGCCGCGGCACGGGCGCTGGATGAGTACCTGGCGGAGTTCGGCGATGCCGCCCGCGAGGGCGGCGAGGCTCGCGCCGAGGTGCTGCAGGTCGCCCGGCGGCTCGCGGCGCGTCCGGCAGCGAGGGCAGTGACGCGCCCCGACCCTGCGGACCGCGCCCGGCGCTTCATCGAGGCGTATCCGGAGGCCGAGCGGCAGCGAGCGGCCGAGCTGCTCGACCTGGGTCGCGCGAGCTGGCGACTGCGTGATGACGACAACCTGTACCTCGACCGTCTCGAGCGTCTCCTCGTTGCCGCTCTCGAGGAGGCGGAGCGCCGCGGTCTCCCGATCGACGAGCACCTGCGCCCGCGGGAGGTCACGCTGCCTTCGCCACTGGGCGCTGAGCAGGCAGGGACGGTGGGGCCCACGGGATCCGGACTGGCGGCCGCCGGGCAGGCCGCGCCCGCCGGCCTGCGCGCTCAGGCGCGCCAGATCGTCGGGCAGCCCGCCGGCCCGGGCCTGGCCGTCGGCACGGCCCGGGTCATCGAGGGCCGGGAGGATCTCACGACATTCGCCGACGGCGAAATCCTCGTCTGCGATGCCATCGCTCCCGAGATGACCTCCATCGTGCCGCTGGCCGCCGGCATCGTGGAGCGCCGCGGCGGCATGCTCATCCACGGCGCGATCATCGCACGCGAATATGGCCTGCCGTGCGTCACCGGTGTGCCTCGCGCCACCGAGCTCATCCGCAGCGGCGACCGGGTGACCGTGGACGGCTACCTGGGCATCGTGATCATCGGCTGAGCCGACGAGGTGCTGTCACGCCGCGACGGCGGGGCGCCTTCCGCGACGAGCATGCCACCGCTCGCTCGCCGAAGTACTCCGCCTTCTGTCGCAGGATCGCCAAGACCCGGCCGTCGAGTCGGCAGGCTCGTTCTCATCTGCCTCTGTCATTGCTCGCCCTCCTTCATCGACCCACAGATGGGCCTCTGTGGTTGGATCGTCTCGTAGGGGCGGTCGCGCTCGCCTTCGGCGGGTAGCGCGCCCTCGCCGCGGCACTCGGAAAGGATCTGCTTGACCAGCGTCTCCCGCTTGAGGCGCAAGCCGGTGGGGCTCACCTCTGCCGGACGCTTTGCCGGCGCGTCAAGCCCGAGAAGCTTCGCCCGCCTCTCCACTATCGCGAGGACGCGTCCAAGCGCCTTGTCGTTGCCCTCAATAGCCTGCTCCCAGATCGATGGAGCGAAAGCCAACTCGTGGAGCTTCACGCCGTGTCCATGGACCACGGGGTCTGCCGCGGAGGCCGAGGCGCGAAGCGCCAATGGGCGAGGGCGGCCGCAGGACAACGCCTCCATGCCCCGACGGGGCGACGTCTCCGCAGTCCCGTCCGCACCCATCGCTCCCCGGCTCGTCCCGTCCAGACGCACGCATTTGGGTTGCAGAGTGGCTACAGCCGGGCTGTCGGGAGGTGCGAACACGGCGCTCTCCAGTGCCGCGCAGTGCCAGCGAGTGACCTGCACCCCTGAGATCGGTCCACCCGCAATGTTGGGTCACAAGCGGCAGGGATCCGCCAGCCCGAAACGGCAGAGCACCCGCCCGTCGTTCGTCAGTGGATGAGCAGGAGCAGTGCCAGGACGAAGAGCCACTGGTGGGCCACGACGGCTGCCACACGGTCCGACAGCCCCGCGAACCGCGTCTTCACGGTCGCGCCGCCGACGCCACCCATGACAACGATGAGTCTGGCGGTCACGTAGGAGTACACGTCGAATCCGGAGAGGACGCCGGCCTGGTTCGACCAGAGACCGAGGGATACCGTGGACACGATCGAGCCCGGGACGAGGACGCCGAACACGAGGCCCTTCTGAGTCTGACCGGTTGCGGTGGTCGGGGTGCCGTGCGCGTCCTGGGGGAAGATCGCCGTGCCGATCGTAGCCACACCGATGGCGACGACCGCCAAGGCCCCGATGAGGCCGGACGTGGTGCCTTGTTCGTAGCCAGCCACGACCCAGACGACCCCGAGCCCGAACAGGACGTGGAGCAGCGCGTACGCGACCTGGATGATGACCAGGATCTGCCTGTTGGGGGCGCCGGCGAGAGCAGCTCGCTGACCGAGTCAGAGATGTGGCTGTAGCCTGGCCTCAGCGCGCCGCCAAGGAGGTACAAGAACACGTACATCGGCCCGATGAGCAGCCCGCACGCGAGAAGAGCGTTCACGGGGGTCCTCTCAAGTCCCGAACAACGTGCCGAAGTGGGCCAACGTCCAGACGATGTAGGCCAGTCCAATGACCACACCGAGCGGGAAGACGATGACCCACTGCAACGTGACTCGCGGATTCTCGAACCGGAGGCTCGTGACCGTGGTCATGACGTTGGCCCACACGAACCAGAAGCTCACCATGCCCATCAAGTAGAAGCCCCATCGCGGCGCAGTGAAGATCAGGATGAGGGCGGCGAACGACGTCGGACAGGCTACGACCAGGTCTGCCCAGGCGATCCCATAGAAGACCTTCTGCTCCCGCCAGTCGTCGCATGTGCCGTCCGGATTCTCGAAGGGCCTGCCTCTGATGCAGCCAAGCTGTGCCCAAAAGACGATAGCGGTGACCAACGCGATCGCAGCGAGGATGACGTAGAGGATCAGTCGAGAGCTGAGCGGGAGACTGGCATGGATGTCCATCAGTGCCACTCCAGATGGTCCACAGCGGTGGCGCGGGGACCGATCAGCAGGTCGTCGTCACCGATGGTGGGTTCGGGGGAGTCCGCGAGTTGCGGGACGTGCCGTGGACTGTACTCGTGGTAGACGATTGCCCTCATGAGTGCCTCCTAGAGCAACTCCAATACCGCATAGGCGGCAGCCCAGAGACCGGCGCCGCCTGTGACGAGCAGGAAGACGAATCTCGTGCGGGCGTCCTGCGCCGTTCCGGTCTTGACGCCCTCGCTGCCCAAGCCCCAGAGCTTCGCCAGTTCCCGGCCTGTCGTGTCCAGGTAGACCCCGCCGGCGAAGACGGCCACGAAGGGCCACCAGGCGTGATCGATCAGCATGAGCAGGCCTGCTACCGGCAGCGTCCACCAACTGCACAGGTCCCACACTGCGGTGTTGCGCTCGAGACGGCGGAAGAGTGGGTCGGTGTGCTCGTCGGCCTCTTGGAGCCGGAGTCTCTGCGCGAGGGGCCAGTTCAGAGTCGAGAGGAACTGGCCGCCGAAGCCGATCAGACCGAGCACGAGCGTGGCGACCCCCGTTGCGACCAGCACAGCGCCCCCTCACTTCACTTGAGGCTGAACGGCGGGTAGCGGTCGGTGACCAGCAAGAAGGCGTAGGCCTCGACCCGAAGCGCCCATCTGCTGACCCCGACCACGTAGTCGAAGAGCGCCCGCGGATAGCGCCCGGTGAAGAGGATGGCGAACCAGGCGATGAGGACCGCGAAGACCGCGACCACGGCAAGCACCACGAGCACGATGTAGTGCGGGATCGCCAGGAACCACTTGACCAGCGGCAGCCAGCGGTTGAGGTCGCGCTCGACGTCGGGGTAGTCGATCTCGAGATGCACCGACTGCTCCTCGACGGTCGAGGGATAGCGGTCGGTGAGCAGCACGAAGTAGGCCGAGACCCGCGCCACGAAGCGCGTGAACTCCCGCGCGAAGTCGAACCACCAGCGCGGGTAGCGCTGCCGGAAGAGGATCATCAGCAGCGTCGCGAGGAAGAGCCCGCTGGTGATCCCGCCGCTGCTCCTCGTGACCGCTTCGCCGCTCTGCGTGATCACGGTCCAGCTCGCGACCGCGGAGAGCAGAGAGAGGATGATGTAGATCGGGATGATCCAGATCAGCCGGAAGAAGGTCGAGAGCCGATCGAGCCTCTCGGGGTAGTCGATGTCCAGGCGCGCGGCATAGGGCTCGGGCGCTCGCGGCGGGGACCCGGGCGCAAGTGGCACCGCTGGTGCCGCTCCGGGTGGCGTCGGCGGGGGCTCGGGTGGTGGTGGTTGCTGCGGCGGTGTGGTCGGCTCGGTCGGTTCATCTGGACCGGACATGTCTCCCCCTATCAGATCGTCGTCTTCGCCTCTTGGGTGTCGGCTCTGCCAGTTGTCATGAACTGGAGCTGCCTCCTCGGGCCAGAGCCAAGATTGTGGCCAAGGCCCTGGGAAACTCGGACGGGTCCCACACCGCCATGCGCTCAAGGTATGGTCGGAGCTCTGGCGGCGGTGTCTCAATGGGCGGCCCCGCCGGCTTCTCTGGCCACTCTCCGCGAGCATACTCACTGCCCCACAGCGTCGCGAAGCCGAAGCCCACCGTGCAGGCGGACAGCAGGTGGAGCTGCTCCGCGGCTTCGTCGGGCGTCAGGCCGGCGTCGCGCAGCACCGCGGCCATTGCGACCGTACCCCCGGCAGCCGACACCGAGTAGGCGCCGGCCTTGGCGAGGAGAGGGATGGCGTTCGGGTGCGCCTGCATCACCGCATGCAGTCCCAGCCACATGGCACCGATCTGCGCGCGCCAGCCGGCGCTGGCCGGCACGGCCTCAGCGGCGGGCCTCAGGTCGCGCCATAGCCGCTCCGCCACGACGGCCAGGATAGCCTCCTTGCTGGGGATCTGACGGTAGATCGTGACGGGCGTGACGCCCAGGTCGCGCGCCAGCTGACGCATGGTCAAGGCGTCGAGCCCTTCCGCGTCGATGAGGCGCAGAGCAGCCTCCGCCACGCGCTCGGCCGTCACCGGGCCCTGGCGGCCGCTCCTCTCGCCTGCCATCGCGAGCCTCCCATCTCGAAAAGGCTGTTGACACAGAGTGTACACGGCGTTACCGTAACGCTGATACCGTACCACCGTATTCATTCCTGATTGTACCGCACGGTAGCCTAGCGAAACAGAAGCATGGGAGAAGTCTTGAATCGGGGGGGTGGATCATGAGGGATTCGCAGAAGCTGGGCGGGCTTGCCGCACTCTACGCGGCGGCGGCCTACGTGTTCGGCCTTCTGGGCTACGGCCTCGTAGTTGACTACGGTAGCGCTGCCGACCCTGCCGAGAAGGTGGCTCTGCTCGCCGACAACCAGGACTTCCTCTACCTGTTGACCCTGCTGGTCTTCGTGGCGTTCGCTCCCGTTCTGGTCGTCCTGGCGCTGGCGCTCTACGAGCGCCTGAAGGCCGGTGCTCGTTCGGTCATGCAGGTAGCGACCGCCCTCGGTCTGATCTGGGCCGGCCTCATCATCGGCAGCGGCATGGTCTTCATGGTCGGCATGGGCAACGTCGTCGACGCCAGTGCCACGGACCCGGCTCAGGCTGCGACGGCCTGGTTGGCAGTCGAGTCCGTGTTCGATGGACTGGGCGGCGGCAACGAGATCGTCGGCGGCCTGTGGGTCCTGCTCGTGAGTTGGGGAGGCTTGCGCTCGGGGCGGCTTCCCAAGGCCCTGAACTACTACGGCGTGCTGGTCGGCGTGGCGGGCATCCTCTCGACGGTCCCGGCGCTTGCCGAACTCGGACAGATCGCCTTCGGCCTCGGTCAGATCCCGTGGTTCGTGGGCTTGGGGATCGTCATGCTGCGCCGGAGCCCGAGCGCAGCTCTCTAGGGTCCGAGCCGGGACCTATCTGCCGCCAGGGGGGGCCTGATGGACGACAGTTTCGTCTGGCCCGCAGGAGTCATGCTTGCGGGCGTCGGCGTCTGGATCGTGTTGATCGTCTGGCACGCGGCTGTCAGCCGCGCGAGAGAGTGGCCGCCGTGGATAGAGCCGGGAATGTCTCTTGCGGCCGGCGGCCTGGTCCTCTTCTCCGGCTTCACCTGACTCTGGATAGGTGGCCCGGTCGAGGGCCAAGTGGTCCGGCTCGCGCTCCTGCTCGGCATGAGTGCCTACGCCTACTGGAAGATCGGCAAGGCCGTCGCCGCCGTCCTGATGATCGGGGCGGTCGTGGTGGCCGTCCTGGCTTTGGCGGCGGTCTAGCCATGTGTCTTCGGGGCTCTGCTTCCGCTAGAGGGGAAGACCATGAAGGGCGTCAGGGCAGCCCTCATCGGCCTCCAGCTCATCGTCGCGGTGAACGCCGTCGGCGGGGAGGCTACGGTCTCACCGGGCTGAGGGCATCTCCACATCTTGGCTCGAGGGGACTCCGTTCCGAAACTACACCATCCCCAGCCTCTTCTTGCTAGTCGTGATTGGCGGCGGCATGCTCGTCGCCTCAGCCGCTTGGCTCCTGCGGAGCCGTCAGGCCCCATGGGTGTCTCTGTGCATGGGCGTGATCTTGGTGTACCACCGCGTCTGTATCTGAGTCAGGGACAAGTTCACCGGACAGCCAGAGTAGCACCGAACCAGCGGACTGAGCAGGCGCGCCCGAGCGCCGGATGATCCCTTTGTGCCACCCTCCCGCAACCGAACCTATCGTCACGCGATGGTGCTGGGCGGTACGCGCTGGCACGGCGCGACACAACGGCGGGCTTCACGACGAGGTCCTGGCACCTATGCGGGACGTGACCCAAGCACTAGCATACGAAGTGGACCGACGAGCGGGGTCCGGTCAGTCCAGGCCGGCGGGCTCGAGGCGACGCTGCAGGGGGAGGGACCGTTCACACTGTTCGCCCCCGACAACGCCGCCTTCGCCAAGCTGCGCCTGGGTGCCGTCGATGAGCTGCTCGCCGACCCGCAGGGCGCGTTGGCCGCGGTGCTTCAGTACCACGTCGTGCCGGGCAAGCTCATGTCGAGCGATCTCAGCGACGGCATGACGCTTGAGACCGTGAACGGCCAGCTCCTCAAGGTCAGCGTCAGCGACGAGGGAGTCGTGAGAGTCAACGCCGCCAAGGTGAAGGTGCCCGACATCGAGGCCTCGAACGGCGTGATCCACGTCATCAACAGGGTGCTCCTGCCGAAGGACCTGCCGACGCCCTCGCCGACGCCGTGACCTTCCGATGGTAGTGTCGAGGCTCGAACCAGGTCGCGTTGTTGCCGCTCTTCTTCTCCTCAGCGCCACTATTGCCGGGTGTGCGCAGACGTCCGAAGGACCTCGCCCGATGCCGTCATCGACGCCCGAAACATCGATGAGGGCACCGTCGACGATCCCTCTGCCCACCCCCAGTCTGAGCGGATCGCTGTCCGTCGAGGAGGCGCTTGCGGGCCGGCGGTCGGTGCGTGAGTACGTCGTTGCGTCGTTGACGATCGACCAGCTCTCGCAGCTTCTCTGGTCCGCCCAAGGAATGACTGCGCGCAGATACGGTCTGCGGAGCGCCCCCTCAGCCGGGGCGCTCTACCCCCTGGAGGTCTACGTGGCTGCCGAGCATGTGGACGGTCTTGCCACCGGTGTCTACCGCTACGTGCCCCGGCAGCATGGCCTACAGGTCGTGGTCGATCGCTCCGTTCGCGACCAGCTGTTCCGCGACGCCCTCTCGCAGTCGGCGGTGGCCGACGCGCCGGCCACTCTCGCATTCGCTGCCGTCTTCGCGCGCACCACGCGGAAGTACGGTGAGCGCGGTCGGCGGTACGTCCACATGGAGGTCGGTCATGCCGCGCAGAACCTCTATCTGCAGGCTACTGCTATGGGGCTGGGGACAGTGGTCATCGGCGCCTTCAGCGACGACTCGGTCAAGCGCACGCTCGGCATGAGCGACGATGAAGAGCCGCTGTGTCTCATGCCCGTGGGTAGGCGCCCGTCGCTGTGACGCCGGCGACGACGTCGCACACGCGATGGGCTGCGGGAAGCGCGGTGACCTGCATCCCGAGATCGGTCCACCCGCAGGTTGTGGCGCATCGATGAAGGAGGATGCGGTGATGCCCCAGAGTGCCACCACCCCGAGGAGATCATCGCGAAGCTGCGCCAAACCGAGTTCCTGTTCGCTGGGGGCAGCAAGCCCCCGAGTTTGCGGAAGCCCTCTGCGCCCACTGAGTCACCTACCACCGCTGGGGCATGGACCAAGGGGGTCTCAAGGTATCCCAAGCGCAGTGCCTCAGGGAGATCGTGCGCAAGGAACTGCGCCTGCGTCGCGCAGTCTTCGACCTCGCCCTCCACAGGCAGATTCTCCAGGAGGCGGCCCGGGGACACCCCCGACCATGCGCCCTCCGTCGCGGCGAAGCTCCGCGCAAGCGCCTTCGCCTCGGCTTCGGCCAGGCGGACGGGCAAGGCGACTCCCGAGGGTCCCGCCGACCCTTCTCTGCAACCCGTTCGCAGCCCTCATACAACCGAACTGAACGCTACGGGATGGTTCTGGGCGGTACTTGCTGGGACTCGGCGGCACAACAGCAAGCCTCACGACCAGGTCGCTGAGACAACGGCCTGCGGAACACGAGATGACTGTCTGATCGGGTTCTCGCTGGTCAGCTACGGGCCGCCGAAACCTAGGCGGGAGGTGGCCCTGGAACTAGCATGGGAAGTGGACCGACGAATGGGGTACGGTCACTCGTAGCTTGCCTGCCGATTGTCCGACGCTCGCTGCCTGCAAACGCCGGTTGAAAGGGCGACAACCTCAAAATCCTCCGGCGCTGCGGCCTTCATCGTGTGGGCCCCCTCTACGGGATCAACGTTTGCGTTTCTCTCGGCCGCGGATATGGTACAGACTGCTCGTCGCCACGTTCTGCAGGACGCGACGGAGATGCTCACAGTGAGGAACGGTCGGCAAAGAACCGTTCCGAAGAGGCTTCGGCCTCGAGAAGCTGTAGAGGAATCCGTTCGGAGAACGCAGACATGACGACGGGCTTTCTCTTGCGCACAGACCCGCGCGAGCTCCCCGAAACACGCGCTCTCCGTGCGATCACCTACCGCTGCGGATGCGGAATGGCGGCAGCCGTTGCCGTCGCCTCGTCAGCGCAAGCCCTGCTTGACGAGGCGCTGAGGGGGGAATACTTATGATAGAGAACGCGGGCATAGCCGGGACAATGCTCAGGCGGCGAGGGTTGGTGGCCAGAGTTCCCGGGGCCCGCGTTCCGCGTTCCTGCCCCCATCGGCACGGGCTGGGACGTGGGCGAGGGCGTGATGGCCTTCATCGTTCACCGGCCTCTTCTGAGAGCGACCATCGCCGGCCACTCATGGCCCCTGGCAGCCTCCCCCCCATGCCCCCCAACACCCTCTTCTGCGGCGACCACCTCGCATGCCCGCCCCTGCGGCACACGTCGCAGACGCTCAAGTAGGCTCAGCGGCACCCACACCGTGTCCTGACCGCGCCTCGCGGGTCTCGGCCGATGGCACGACCCACCGACGCAATTGACGGAACCGACGATGCACCCGATCTGTCGGTTCTGGCGATTCCGTCAGCGCACTGTCGCCGCGTGAGCGCGGCTCGACAGTGGAATTGGAGTTACCCCGCTTCTGCGGACAGGTCTCGGCTGGCAACTGCCAGTCCTCGTGAGGTCGCCGCAGCGGCGACCACTTCATGGTCGGCCGAGCTGCGAAGTCCGAGTGCTTGCGACCCCCGGACTACCGGCGACGTGCCGCGCGCTCAGTGGCCTCTCATGCGTGGCCGGCCACAGGGGGCACGGCGGACATGTCGGCGAGGACGTTCCTGCCATGCAGGCATGCTGCGAGGACGACGAGCGGAGCATGAATGACTGGCAGATTGGCGGCGAACCAACGTGGCAGGAAGATGTCGGTGACCGATCCTCGTTCAGCCCCGAGGGACTCGGCCAGCCCAGTGAGGGGACAGCGCGCTCTGTTGCCGAGGAAGACGAGGCTTTCGACTCCGACCACGGTACCGGCGATGAGGGCGCGGCGATCGGATCGTCTGGCGAACCCCGCATAGAGCAGGTAGGCCATGCACGTCTCGATGGAGAACCAGGCGAGCGTGTGGATGCCCTTCACGGCGATGAGCGCACGACGTCGGCTGTCTGTTCCCATCCAGTCGATGCTTTGCTGAATCGGCGGCATCGTGCGCAGCTCTCCCTCAGACTACGACGTTTCCTCGGTATCCTGATCGTAGGATCGCTGGCACTCTACCCGGGCAGCGCATGAGTGACCACCAACCTCGCGATCCTCTCCGCCGCCTCGTCCCACATCGCCGGGATGGCGTGCGAGTAGGTGTCCAGCGTGATCGAGACGGTGGCATGACCCGGGTTCTCGCTCACAAGCGTATCGAGGGGAACGGCAGAAGCTGGAACCATCGGCACGGCGCATCGGCTTCTGGTCTTGCGCCACGACGTTGCCCGAATGTACTGTGGCAAGGACTTGATCGGAGAGTGATGACTGGATGAACAAGCTCGGCTATCTCGGCTTCCTTGGCTTCCTTGGACTCTTGGGCTTGGTTCTCGGAGTGCCCGGACTGTACGGACTCTTCGGCCTATTCGCGTTGTTTGCTCTTTTCAGAGTGCCGCGGGGGCCGAAGTAGCAGCGTGTGGCCGAGGTCGACCACCACGTTCCACAAGCCGGGGGCAGTGCCTCGGAGCTACCTCCTACACCACCAGCCCCGCGATCCTATTCGCCGCCTCCTCCTGCGCGATGTGTAGCGGGGACCTCTTCCCTGCTTCTGGCCACCTCCGAAGCTCTAGATAGCGCCACCCATCTCCAAGCGTAGGGGAGATGCCTCCCGTGACGTCGAAGAGGTATGTGGAGCGCAGAGGGCACACACGGCACGGCCCTCGGACACCACCCCTCTCCAGGCGTAGGTGCAGGGGTCCAGTGCACTCAGACGGATTCCGCCGACCCCCTTCTGCAACCCGCCTGCAACCCTCATGAAACCGAAATGCGCGGCACTGGATGGTGCTGGGCGGCACTCGCTGGCGCTGCTCGGCACTGGGGAGTGTCGCCTTTGCACGGCGGAAGTCAGGGGTTCGACTCTCCTGCGGTCCACCACCGAGTCGTGCGCGAATCGCGCTCTGCGTGCCCTCCGGAGGACCCTCGCTGCGACCGCCTGCAGCCCTCCTGCAACGGAACCTAGCTCCACGGGATGGCGCTGGGCGACACTCGCTGGTAGTGCGCGACACGACGGCCCGCCTGAGCGCGATGAGCAAGCGGAAGAGCACTCGCCTGCTCCAATCGGTTCGTCGGTCCGCGTAGGCTACGCCATCGCCTGATCGAGATCGGCAATCAGATCCTCGGCATCCTCCAGGCCGACCGACAGCCGGAAGACGCCATCGCCAGCGTAGGATCGGTACGCGGCTTCCTGCCGCGGCGTCATGCGGAAGGAGCTGCGCAGCAGGTCGTCGGTCGGCAGATACACCACGAGGCTGCGGTGATGGCCGAGCGAGACGGCGTAGTGGATCACGCGCAGCCGCTCAGCAAGCCTGCGGGCGGTACCTTGCCCGTCACCCGTCCGAAACGTCAGCATTCCGGAGAAGTTGCTCATCTGGCGTCTCGCGAGGTCGTGCTGTGGATGGGACGGCAGCCCCGGGTAGACGACGCGAACGACCTCAGGATGAGCCTCCAGATAGCGTGCGACCTTCGTCGCCCCTTCCTCGTGTGCCTTCATGCGGATCGGCAGCGTGGCCACCCCCCGCATGGTGAGCCATGCGTTGAAAGGACTCATGACGCCACCCATGTGAATGCCGATGGCATGCCGCAGACTGCCGATGTCCGCCCGCCGGCCGAGGACTGCTCCCCCGACGGCGTCACCGTGACCGTTGAGGTACTTGGTGAGTGAGTGGACGACGTAGTCCGCACCCAAAGACAATGGCCTGAGGCCGATCGGCGTAGCGAAGGTCGAGTCGACGATGAGTGGCACGTCGTACCTGTGAGCGAGGTCTGCGAGCGCCTCCACATCGACAAGGCGCAGGATCGGGTTCGCCGGCGTCTCCGCGAAGAGCAGCCTCGTGTTTGGCCGAAGAGCCTCTTCGACGGCGTCGAGGTTGGACAAGTCAACCTTGGTGACCTCGACGCCGATGCGCGGCAGCAGATCGTCCACGAGCTCCGCCGAGCCGGCATAGGAGACATCGCTCATGAGCAGATGATCGCCGCTGCGAAGCGTCTGCAGTAGAAGCCCCGCAATGGCGGCCATTCCGCTGGCAAACGCCATGGCCGCCTCTGCTCCCTCGAGCGCCGCCAGCTTCTTCTCGAGCTGGTCGACCGTCGGGTTCCCCCAACGCGTGTACACGAAGGGGGCCTCCTCGCCGAGCTCCGTCGCAGAGAACGAAACGTCAGGGTCGATGGTGAAGGTGGTGGACATGACCAGGTTGGGCGCCGAGGCTCCCGTCTCCGGGTCCGGCCTCTCGCCGGCGTGGATGGCCAAGGTCTGAAGCCCGGCGGCATCGAATGCAGTCATTGCAGTCTCCTCCTGACAAGTCGCCGGGACAATGCCGCCGGCGCCCTGTCCATTGCGTCGCTGCGGCACGCGCCCTCCGCGCCGCGAAAGAGATTCTAATGACACTGGCGCCGCAAGTCATCGGCGAGCCGGCGGCGCCACCACCGGCAAGGGTGACTTGGCCTGGCTCCAGCACACGCTCGCCTGCCTGAACGATAGGGGCCGCGCGGCAGTCGCTAGTAGTGCGAGGCACTCGGGGACCGCAATCTCCGACACCGGAGACGATCGCTTGGCCGGGCTTCTCGCTCTCTGACTTCGCCCCGCCGGCAGCTATGCGGGACGTGGCCCAAGCACTACCATAGGAAGTGGACCGACGAATGGGGTCCGGTCAGGCCAAAGGGAGAGTCACGTGGCTCGAGGTGCGGGCAGGCGTGTTGTGACTGTGGCTGCTGTGACGGCGGGGCTGGGAGGGCTGTACAGGTTGTCCTGGCGATCGGGTGTCACCGACGAAGAGTCATTCGGCTCCCTTCCGGGTGATGAGGTGGTTCCTCATCCGATGTTGGAATGGACCCGGGGCATCACGATCGCGAGGTCTCCAGCTCAGGTGTGGCCCTGGCTGGTGCAGATGGGCTACCACCGGGGAGGCTGGTACACCAACGAGTGGGTGGATCGGGTCATCTGGCGGGTAGATGCTCGCAACACCGATCGCATCTTGCCCGAGTGTCAGGACCTGTCGGTAGGTGATGTCGTTCCGGACGGCCCTGAATGTGCCGCCTACTTCTGGGTCCGGGCAATCGAGCCTGAGCGGGCGATCGTGTATTCCTCCATTCGCCACCCCTACCGCGGACACCCCATCGACCCCACCGACCCCGAGGGTCTGCTCCGCCTCGAACAGAGACTGGTCGAAGGCGGCAAGTACATCGATTTCAGTTGGACCTTCGTGCTCCGACCCCCAAGGGCCACAGTCCAGCCGGCTGCTCATCCGCACCCGGGCCAACTACGCCCCCAAAGCAGTCCATGCGGCCAGGATCCCCTTGGGTCTCCTCGACGTCTACTTCGCCCACGCAGTCCTGAGAGGCATAGGACAGCGAGCCGAAGCAGACCACACATGAGCGGCGGGCAATGGCCGATCTTCGGGCGACACTCCCCGGCACTCAGCGGCACTACCTGACACCATGCCTGCAGCCCTCTCACGGCGGTAACGCGGGTCCAAATCCCGAATGCGCTACCACCCCCTCTTCAGGCGTACATGCAGGGGTCTTGTCTGCCCCCGAGGATTCCGTCGAGCC
Organism: uncultured Thermoleophilia bacterium; assembly: GCA_963717285.1. GTDB lineage: Bacteria > Actinomycetota > Thermoleophilia > UBA2241 > UBA2241 > CAIXSE01. The sequence continues at coordinate 702,177 of CAVQVW010000004.1, read as the reverse complement.
CTTTCTGCAACCCGTCTGCAACCATTCTGCAACCCAAACGCCTGCGACTTGGCGGAACGAGCTGGGGCGGGATGGGTGCGGACGGGACTGCCGCAGCGAGCGGAGCCCACTCGGCTAGCGCCACTCCCGCAGCGTGTAGGACCACTGGAGTACCTGCGGAGGCAGCGCCACACGGATCACATGCATCTGGTACCTGCCGGCAGGCATGGTCATCGGCTCGAAGACCTGCGTCGCGGACGAGGTCGTCCCAACCATGGTGACATCGAGGTCGGTGCTATGGTGGATGGGAGCCCCGCTCTTCTTGTCGAAGAGAGTGAACCGTACACCACCTCCGGCCGGCGAGGAGGAGACCGTCACGGTCAGTTCGAGGGGTGTCGCTGCGCTGAGGGTGAAGAGCGCGCCCTCGTAGTCCGAGTTGTCCTCTTTCCCCGAGGCAGTGTCCACGATGTGCCAGGCTTCTTTCGCACCCGTCCCCGCATTGGTTCCGGCGCCGGCTCCCGCTGCGGAACCGCTATCCGCCCCGGATCCGCTCGAGGTAGTGGGGGGCGTCTCCCCCTCGTCCTCCCCGCTCGCTTCCTCGTCCGGGACCTCGGCGACAATCAAAGCGACCTGCGATCCGGCGTCGACCTCGGTCCCGGCGGACGGCGCCTGCGAGATCACTGTGTCGGCCTCGGCCGTTTCGGCATCGACGGTCACGCGCTCGACGTCACCGAGCTCGAGCCCCGCCGCCTCCAGCACCCGCTGGGCGGCGTCGGTATTCATGTCGACGAGATCGGGGACGGTGACGCGTTCCTCGGCGGGCCAGAGGACGACGACTGCTGCGATCCCCCCCGCGGCCAGCACGACGACGGCGATGATCACGCCCCAGAGCAGACCCCGGTTGGAGCCCCGGCCACCCGCAGCCGAACGCCGTTCACCCTCCATCTCGCACACCTCCCCCAGCGAACACACGCCCAAGGTCACGCGGGCGTACCGCCCCCGCTCCCCACAACGGTGGGCATACCCACTCCGCTGGAGGGCGAGACGACCCCGGTGTTGGCGGGGAGGCGCGGGGAAGGTCGCCTCAGTCGCGTCACGAGATTCCCAGGCATCTGCTGGGATCCGCGCGCCAGCTTGCCGTGGCTGAGAGTCGGTCGATGCGGGGATACTTGACGTGAAGGCGTGCCGGAGGTGGCGCGTGCCGCAGTACAGAGACATCCTCTTCTGCACCGACTTCTCCGAGAACGCGGACAGGGCGTTCGAAGAAGCCGTCAGCGTTGCGCAGCTGACCGGCGCCAATCTCCACGTTCTGCACGTCGTGCCTCCTTCTCCGCATCTCCTGCGGGTCGGCATACGTGGGCGTGCAGTGGGCGAGCTGGACCGCAGCGAGGCCTCGGAGTGGGCCGCCGACGAGGCGCGTGTGACGGGGCACATCCGGCGGGCCTACGGTGGGCCGACGCGTCAAGGGATCGAGCCCGCCGTCCGAAATGGCCACGAGGCTCGGGAGATCCTCGAGTTCGCCGCCGAGCAGGGGGCTGACCTGATAGTCATCGGCGCGCGCGGCGTCGGCGCCTTCGTGGGTCTGTTCGGCGGCGGCAGCGTCGCCGACAAGGTCGTCAGAAACTCCAGGGTGCCGGTGCTCGTCGTGCCTTCGTGAGCGCCGGAGTCGGCGCTGGCTCTCTCCCGGCCCGCGGCGCTGTACGACGATGGCAGTGGTGCTCTCGACCTGCCTCCCGAGATCGGACCACCCATAGGTTTCCCACAGCCACCGCTGGCACAGGTGCCGACGGGCCGAGATCGGAGAGCGTGCTGACGCAATCGTAAACGGGGCCGCTGCAATCATTCTGCAACCCAAATGCGTGCGTCTGGATGGAAGCGTCTGGGCTCGAAGGGAGCGGGTGGGACGCTCCGCTGTCTGCGTCCCGCTCGTCTTGCCGGCTTCTCGATCTCCGACTTCGCCCCGCCAGAACCTATGCGGGAGGTGGGTCTGCGACTAACATGGGAAGTGAAAGATGGCAAGGCATCCGGTCACTCGGTTCAGCATCACGGCCGGAAGGAGGCAGCCACCAGTGATTCCCTGGCTGAATGTCGGCGTTCTCATCGCTGCGTCCTTTCTGTTCACCTACTTCTACGTGAAGAGCGCCGGTCCAGCAGCTCTGGAGAGGCGCATCGGCCCTACCGCATACCAGAGGTGCGCGACCTATCGCATGATCTCGTCGGTCTTCATGGGCGTCGCCGCGGCGAACTACGTCCTGTACTACTGGCTCCCACTCCCCCTGCCGTTGACGCAGACGTTCTCCTGGCCGTGGTGGGTGTCCGCGGTCATCGCGGTGTTGATCGCAGTCCCTTGTCTGTATCTGATGCTCCGCGGTGCTCGAGACGCAGGGGAAGAGACGATGAGGCCCAAGAGCGAACACACGATGTACGGGGGAATCTACACGCGCATCCGTCACCCCCAGGCCGTAGGCGAATTCCCTCTCTGGTGGGTGCTTGCCTTCCTGGTGAACTCGCCGTTCTTGGTCCTCTTCTCGTTCGTCTATGTCCCTGTGTGGTACTACCTGTGCGTTGCCGAGGAACGAGACCTGGTCATCCGCTACGGCGCCGCCTACGAGGAGTATCGCGCAAGAACTGGCTTCTGGATACCGAGGAGCGGAGCTAGGGACAGTGCCGTGTAGCCTCAAGTCAAAGGTGCGTACGCCACTTGGCCCGCGTGCGCTCCCGTCAACCCGGCTTCGAAGTGGCATTCCTCCGGCGTCTCATGGTGGCCCGCGGCTCCGCCAACGCTCCCGCCAGCAGTTCCCGGTCTCGCCAGGACCCGAGGTCGGGCCGCCCTCAGACGAGCACGAGCAGCGCGAGCGCCACGTTGATGAGCACGGCGAATGCACCTTGATTGGGAAGACCCTCGAGCTTGCCGTTCCAGAACAGGATGAACCCTCCGGTTGACGATGCCACGGCGATCCCCAGAACAGCTTGCCACACTGCCTGGTCGAAGAGCAGCGCGATGCCGGCGACGACGAAGGCAGCCGTGGCGAAGGCCATGACCACGGTGGCAAACTGCCTCGTCGTTCGCTCGCTCAGCAGCCGCGAGAGCGCCCAGGAGTCGTCCGGCCAGGTCATGCCGGGCCGAAGCGCGAAGCGACGCAGACTCCAGCCTAAGAAGAGCACGTGCACCAAGCCGTGGAAGACGAGGAACAACGCAAGCGCCAGCCTCATACTCTCCCTCCTCATCGGCGCGCTGAAGCCCACTATACCCCGTCGATCGGGCCCACCGTTGAGCACATATGACCTGGGCGCGTCGAGCCGTCTGATTCCGCGATCGCACGAGGCTTGCTGCTCGTGAGGTCCGGATTCGCAGAACGGCAGAAGGATGAACGAAGTCCCACATGGCTTGGGTGTCGTGTGGTTCCCTGCCCGCCCAGGTTCTCGCCTGTGGACTTCGGCCATCCCCGCTCGCAGGCGAGGTGGCTCTCCGACAGGATAGGATGTGAACCGGCGAACGGAGTCCGCTCCGTCCTGTCGAATTGCCCAGCCGAGCGGACGCCAATAGGATACTCGGAGGTTGGCGAAGGCTCTAGGAGACCTCAGGCTGGTCAGAGACCAAACCCCATCCGGAGCGGAGAGAGGCAGGACAGACGTTCGTGCCGCAGAGAGGGGAACTCTGGCCCAAGCAACGAATCAGACCTCGCCTAGTATCGCCGACGAAGACTTCGTCATTCGCGTCAGCGGACTCCGCAAAGCATACGGACAGCTCGTTGCCGTCGACGGCCTCGACCTATCGGTCCGACGCGGCGAGATCTTCGGCCTTCTGGGTCCTAACGGCGCTGGGAAGACGACGGCCGTTGAGTGCATCGAGAGTCTGCGTCCCTACGACGCTGGCAGCATAGACGTCGCCGGCCTCGATCCGAGAACGCAGGCCGATGAGCTGCGGCAGTGCATCGGTTGTCAGCTTCAAGAGTCGGCCTTGCCCGACAACATCCGTGTCTGGGAGGCGCTCGACATGTTCGCCTCCCTCTACCGCGACTCAGTCGACTGGCGGCTTCTCATGAAGCAGTGGGGGCTGGCCGACAAGCGCGATGCCCACGTCCGCAATCTCTCGGGCGGCCAGAAGCAGCGGCTCTTCGTGGCTCTGGCACTGGTCAACGACCCGGAGGTCGTCTTCCTCGACGAGATGACGACGGGTCTCGACCCGGCAGCACGACGGGTCGCGTGGGAACTCGTCGAGGAGCTTCGCGCACATGACACCACGGTCGTGCTGGTGACGCACTTCATGGACGAGGCGGAGCGGCTGTGCGACCGTGTGGCGGTCATGGACGCCGGTCGCCTCATCGCGCTCGACACGCCTCAAGGACTGGTGGCCACCCATGGCGGCGGCGTCCGCGCCGTCTTCGAGTGCGACCCTGGCGTCACTCTCGAGTACCTCGATGCGGTGCCCGGCGTTGCAGAGGTGCGGCGCAGCGGTCGACGCGTGGACGCTTCTGGCGACGGGCCCCATGTCGCGCTCGTCGCCACCGCGCTCGTGGAGCACGGCCTTGTCCCCGATGATTACCACACCCAGCAGCCGAGCCTGGAGGATGTCTTCCTGCGGCTCACCGGTCGCAGGATGGACGAATGATGAGGGAGGCAGCTTCACGCGCCAAGACGGGTGAGCATGTCGCGCCGGCAGGCAGCATCGCTGTCGCGCATCGACGGCCCCGTCAGACCAGGGCTCTGCGCAAGCTCACCTGGGTCGAACTCAAGCTCGTGCTGCGTGAGCCGCTCACTCTCGTCTTCGTGTTGGCGTTCCCCGTCGTCCTGTTGTTCGTGATGGGGGAAGTCTTCGGCCAAGACGCGGGCGATCCAGGGGAGGTCGTCTTTCGTGACTTCGGCGCCATGAACTACTACGTCCCCGGCTACCTGGCCCTGGTCGGCGCCGCGTTCGGCATGATCAGCCTGCCGACGCACTTGGCCGCATATCGCGAACAGGGTGTGCTTCGACGCCTGCGTGCCTCATCGGTACGCGGCTGGCAGGTGCTCGCCAGCCAGACCATGGTGGGCCTCGCTCTCTCCAGCATCGGCGCTGTCATGGTGGCCATCCTCGGGGTGGTTGTCTACGACGTCCGCAGCCCTGCGTCGCCTGCCGCTGTGGTGCTCATCTACCTGCTCGCGACGGTGTGCTTCATGGTCTTGGGATGCCTTCTGGGAGCCATCATGCCTCAAGCCCGAGCGGCGCAGGGAATCGGCCTCATCCTCTTCTTCACGATGATGTTCCTGAGCGGAACGTCGCCCCCAGTCGAGGTCATGAGCGACGTCATGCTCGGCATCGGTAAGGCGCTGCCCCTCTACCATGCCGCCTTGGCGCTGCAGGACGCCTGGAACGGGCTCGGCGTGAACTGGGTCGAGGTCGGGATCCTCAGCGCCGTGACGGTCGGGGCACTGGGGCTCACCATCTGGCTCTTCCGCTGGGAGTGAGCGGGCGCCGGGCGCAGCTGACGTCCTGCTCGTGCCACTCACGCGCCCGTAGCGTCACGCGATGATCCTCGGCGGTACTCGCTGGCACTGCGCGGCACGACGGCGGACTTCACGACAAAGTCGTTGGCACCTATTCGGGGAAGTGGCCAAACCACCAACATGGGTCGTGGACGACGAATGGGGTCCGTCAGATTCGTAGAATCGAGGAGCAGCTTGAGATGCTTGGCCGCGTCATCCACGACGCCCCACCCAGATGAGTGTCGCGAAGGCAGTCTTGAAGGAGCTCGACACGGTTCTTCTGCCCTCGGGATTCCGACGGCAGAAGGAGACATGAAATCGCCGGTCGGGTCCACTCGTCGATGTCATCGACGTACAGGCAGGCAAGGCTGGCGACACCATGACCGTCAACGTCGGCGTGCTGGATCCCGAGATCTACCGCCAATGCTGGGGTGTGGAGGCAACGAGCTTCCCTCAAGAGCCCGGCTGCACAGTACGTGCGCGCCTGGGCGAGCTCATGGACGGGAGGGACACTTGGTGGCCGGTTGGCAGCGCCGAGATGGTCGACGAGGTCGCACGATTCGCGATTCCCTTTCTGGAACGGATGCACGCACTGAGGCGATGGAGGAGTACCTGGTCGCGTCGCGTGGTGTCAAGGCCAGGCACCCCTATCCGGCGCACTGATCTACCTTGCGCTTCTCATGTACCGAAGGGGTGACCGAGGCGACCAGGGCCCGAGGTCGCGCGGGCCCGCATGACCGAGGCGACGAGAGCGACCGAATCCGTACAACCTAGAGTTTGCCGCACCCACAGCGTGTTCCCGTCCGGCTACCGCGGGTCCTAGCGCACAGCCCCCCCAACCGACGCAACTGACCGAACCGACGCTTCGCCCGTCAGATCTGGCGCTTGTGTCACCGCGATCCGCCTTCCTGCCGATAGTATGGCCCAGCGGAGGGAGGGGTTCTGCAACGATTCTACGAGCCGCTGAACTGGCAGGCGCCGACGTTCATCGGGGTGGCCTTCGTCTGGGTGTTTCTCAGCCGGGAGATCGGCCTCCTCCGGGCATCTGTCGTCGCCCTGCTGCTCCTGCCGGTCGCGGCCATGGTCTGGCACACGGTGCGACGCTGGTGGTGGTCGTGAGCCAGGAGCGCGCGTCCGATCCCCGTGGACCCCCGCAGGCTCTCGGGTCGTCACATCTCCTCGTGGTACTTGAATGACACCTTCACCTTGGCGCGGTACGCCACCACTTTGTTGTCGTCGAGGCGCAGGTCGAGGTTCTCGATCTCGGCTACGCGCAGGTCGCCCAGGTGGCTTGCGACCTTCTCCACCGCCATCTTCGCCGCTTCTTCCCAGGACGTCGGGCTGGTGCCGATCACTTCGATCACCTTGTAGACGCTGCCAGGCATTTCTCCTCCTCGTCGTGCCCGATGGATCCGTCCGCCTCATCCTCTCGCGGGAAGAACGGTGTGACCAGCGTTTGGGCGCAAGTCGCGCCGGCGCTCGCCTTCGGCTCCGTCGCACGGGTCGTCTCGGACACCGATCACCACTACTGACATGCACCCCTGGAATCGGTCCACCTGCGATGTAGGTCTCTCGACCGATCAGGAGAAAGAACGTCATGTCCCGCGTGCGCTACCGCCCCGAGGAGATCATCGCCCGAAGGTGCCGTGGTCGTCGATGTGATCGGCATTGGCGAAGTGCGATCGAAGCGACGAACGCGACTGAACCTCGGACGCCACCCATCAAGGACGCACTTCGCGTACAAGCCGGAGTTGCAGCACCCACGCCGTGTCCTCGTCGCGCTGCCGGGGGTCCCAGCGGTAGCCCCACCGACGCAACTGACCGAACCGACGATTCGCCCGGCGATCTGTCGGTTCTGGCGCTTCCGTCAGCGCACCGTCGCCATGTCCCTCGGGCTGAACAGCCCGAAGTAGGCAGCGCCCAGAATCGCTCCGTCCGAGCCGGAGAACTCAACCGGTGCCCCCGCGCCGTCGGTGCTGGTCCTTGAACTTGATGCGGTCCGACGGGTCGAGTCTGCCCTCGGCATCGAAGAAGCGGTCGACCGGCTCGTCCAGGTGGGTCGAACGACCGACCCACTTCAGGATCGTCCAGACGCCACTCGTCGCCAACCAGACGATGATCCCCAAGGCGACGAGTCCGATCACGATGTAGACACCCATGCTCATGAGCTCACCATACCTTGCGCCTGGCCTGCTGCCCACTGGAGTTGGAATTGACCCGCTTTCGTGGACACCTGACGATGGGAGACGACCGCCTAGCGGCACTGGGTGGCACTCGCTGGCACTCAGCGGCAGTTCCGCTGGATTCTCTACGCGTAGGACGGCACTCCCTGGCACTCAGCGACACTACCTGACACCATGTCTACAGCCCTCTCACGGAGGCAACACGGGTTCAAATCCCGTATGCGCTACCACCCTCCTCTAGGCGTGGATGCAGGGTTCTGTGCGCTCCGACGGATTCCGCCGACCCCTCTCTGCAACCCGCCTGCAGCCCTCCTGCAACCGAACCTAGCGTCACGGGATGGTGCTCGGTGGTACGCGACGGCACTGCTCGTCACTCGGATGCAACGCCCGCCGGTACCCGAAGCGATCGCCTGGCCGGGCGTCACGCTCTCTGACTTTCGCCCCGCCGGCATCTATGCGGGAGGTGGCTCTGGGGGCTAGCATGGGAAGCGGTCCGACGAAGGGGTCCGGTCAACCATAGCGACTGCCTCCCCAAGATCTACCTTGACCCAGCGGATGCGCCCTCCGCGAGAGACCTCAGTACTACCACCGTCGTGTCCGGTGGCCCGTGCTTGGCGGCATGAGCAGGATGCGAGACGCCAGAATCTCTTCGACACTCTGATGGCCTCGTCGGTTGTGCCGTCCAAGAAGTGGTGCGCGGTACGCATGCAATCATCGAGGAAGCTGCGGGATCGCGGGCCTTGCGTCCAGCGGGCCGAGATGGATCGTGGCGATGGTCCTCCGTCACTCGAATCGGTCGTCGACCACGGCGCCGGCGTCGCGTCCGCCCCCCATCGCGCCCCAGTTCGCCCCCTTCACTCGCACACACTTGGGTAGCGGAACGGTCGCAGTCAACCGCACCGGGGTCATCCGAATGGTGCGCGGGCCATCTTCGGCCCCAGCGTCGGTGCTGTCGAAGCGCTCGGCAGCCAAGCAGAGCTTGACTCCACTAGGTCGCCAGTAGCAGGGTGTTTGGAATCACTGGCTGCTCCCGGGGGACGAGAGTCGGAAACGGCCGCATCACCTAGCGGGGGGACGAAGGCATGATCTCAGAGAAGAACGCTCCAAGACTGCTGGGCGCAGCGTTCCTGTTCGTCTTCGCCGCTAGCCTTGGTCAGTACCCAGATGACCAGCTCGGTGATCGGCTCGGGCAGTATGTCCGACATGCTCGTGAGCGTCTCAGGCAACTCGGCCCTGATGCGACTCAGCGTCCTGATCGGACTGCTCACGAGCATCGGGATCGTCGTCTTGGCGGTCATGCTCTATGTCGTCATGAGGCATGAGAACGAGATCCTTGCGCTCGTGGGTCTGGGATGGTGGCTGGCGGAAGCGATCACTCTGGCCGTGAGCAAGTTGGGAGCTCTTGCTCTGATACCGTTGAGTTCGGACTTCGTCGAGGCCGGCGCTCCCGAGGCATCTCACTTCCAGGCGCTGGGTGACTTCCTCTACTCCGGCCTCCTCGATCAGGGCGACGCCATCCACATGCTGTTCTACAGCATCGGCGGGGTGCTGTGGTTCTACCTGCTCTATCGGTCCAGGCTGATCCCGCGCCTTCTGTCTGTACCCGGTATTGCGATAGAGATCCTGGGCCTGATCGGGATGGTGCTGTTGCTCGCCACGGGCGACGTATACATGCTGCTCTTCTACCCGATCGCGCTGCTGGAGCTGGTGGTCGGAGTGTGGCTCGTGATCAAGGGCGCCCCGGATGGGTGGGGAACTCCCTCCTCGGCACAAGTGGGCAGAGAGCGCGACGGGTGAGGGACGTCGCAATCGCGTGCCACGCGCGTAGGATCGCGCGAGTCAAGTTGGAGTGGTGACCGGACCCCAGCCGTCAGTCCACCTCCTATAGTAGTCGCAGAACCACTTCCGCATAGGTGCCGGAGGGGCGAGATCGGCGAGGGAGGAGCGAGCCCCAGCCTCTGGACGACGGTGGTAGCATGAGGTCGCTCGCGGAGGGGGTATCTGCACCGTCACAGTGATGCTGGGGGTGTCCATGAAGGCGATCGTCCAGACCGCGTACGGCTCAGCGGATGTCCTCGATCTCAGGGAGATCGCCAAGCCGGTCGTCAAGGATGAGGACGTGCTGGTGCGCGTTCACGCGGCCGCCATCCACTCAGGTGACTTCTTCGGCGTGAGAGGATCGCCGGCCCTCACGCGCCTCTTCATCGGATTTCCCAAGCCGAAGAGGGACTACGTCGTGGGGGCCGATGTCGCCGGGCGCGTCGAGGCGGTCGGCAGGAACGTGACGCGGTTCCAGCCGGGAGACGAGGTGTTCGGCCAACCGGGCGGCGCCTGCGCCGAGTACGCCTGTGCTAGTGCAGACAGGTTCGCGCTCAGACCAGACAATCTGAGCTTCGAGCAGGCTGCAGCCGTGCCCGTGTCGGCACTCGCCGCGCTCCAGGGGCTGCGAGATGCGGGCAAGGTGCAGCCGGGTCAGAAGGTCTTGATCAACGGTGCATCGGGAGGCGTGGGACCGTTCGCCGTGCAGATCGCCAAGGCGTTCGGAGCGGAAGTGACCGGGGTGTGCAGCACGAGGAACGTGGAGATGGTCCGCTCGATCGGCGCAGACCACGTCATCGACTACACCAAGGAGGACTTCACGCAGGGTGGGCCGCGCTACGATCTGATCCTCGACAACGTGGCAAGCCGCTCGTTCTCGGACTACAAGCGCGCGCTCGCCCCCTCGGGGACTCTCGTTCCCAACAGCGGCCACGCCGGCCTGGGCTACGTCATCAAGGCTTTCGTGCGGTCAGCGTTCGTGGGCCAGCAGGGGCGCCCGTTCGTCGCGGCGTCGAAGACCGAGGACCTTGTCGCCTTGAAGGAGCTCATAGAGGCCGGCAAGGTCACGCCGGTCATCGACAGGACGTACCCGCTGCACGAGGCCCCCGAGGCCTTCCGCTATCTCGGGCAAGGCCACGCCAAGGGGAAAGTCGTCATCACCGTGGAGCCCAACCACCTGTGACGCCGGCGATCTCCGTCAAGGAGGCGATCGGATCATGGCGGAGGTGAGGATCACCCTCTCGGGACTGTGGGTGGCCACCATGCTGACCTACCTCCTGGGGGACGTGCTGCGCATCTTCGCCGGCGACTTCGTCGCGGGAGAGATCGACGGCGAGCCTGTAGTTGGGGGAACGTATCTGTTGGCGGCAGCGGTCATGGCGATCCCGATCGTCATGGTCGTGCTGTCCCTGACGCTGCCGTACCCCGCGATTCGCTGGGCGAGCATCGCGGTGGCCGTGTTCATGGTCGTCTTCAATCTCATGGGCTTGCCGTACCCCGGCCTCTACGACAACTTCCTGATCGTCGTGAGCTTCGTCTTCTGCGCCCTGATCGTCTGGTATGCGTGGACGTGGACGGGTTCCTGCCTAGCGCCAGACGTGAGGTGCTCACCTTGATCTCGCAGCCTCACCCGATAGGAGGTACAGCCTGACGCGATACCCCCAACCGACGACCCTCCTCCGGCGGCTGCTGCGGCAATCCACAGGCTCGCTCGGAGCCCCGTCGCACGTTCTCAAACATGACGGCAGGAGCGATCCCGTCCATCGTCCTACAGTGAGCACCGGAAGGGGTGGAGAATGAAGGCAGTCGTCTACCGCGAGTACGGATCGCCGGACGTCCTGCGGCTCGCGGACATTCCCAAGCCGGCCGTCGGCGAGCACCAGATGCTCATCCGAGTGCATGCCACGGCAGTGAACCGCATCGACGAGCACTTCCTGACCGGCCAGCCAGCGATCGTGCGCGTGATGGCTGGGCTGACGAAGCCAAGGAAGCCGGTCCTTGGATCCGACGTAGCCGGGGTCGTCGAAGCCGTGGGTGCGGGCGTGACCTCGCTGCAGCCGGGCGACGAGGTCTTCGGCATGACCAAGTGCGAGTCCTTCGCGGAGTACGTTCGTGTCCGCGAGGACAAGATGCGCATCGTACGCAAGCCGGCCAACGTGACCTTCGAGGAAGCCGCGGCCGTCCCGGTCGCCGCCTATTCGGCGCTGCACTGTCTGCGCGACCTGGGAGGTCTGGCCTCCGGCCAGGACGTCCTTGTGAACGGAGCTTCGGGAGGAGTGGGGACGTTCGCGATCCAGATCGCCAAGGCGTCCGGAGCCCGTGTCACAGGCGTTTGCAGCACTCGCAACCTCGAGATGGTCCGCGCGATCGGCGCCGACGAGGTGATCGACTACACGCGAGATGACTTCGCCGCCGTGGAGGACACCTACGATCTCATCCTCGATGCAGTCGCCAAGCGGAGTTTCGCTGAGTGTACTCGCGCCCTTCGCCCTGGGGGCAGGTACGTGACCACAGCTATCTCGCCCTCACTCCTCGTGCGGAGCTGGTTCCCGGCCGCAAGGGGCCGTCGCCTCGTACCGATGTCCATCAAGGATTCGACCATGGAGCACATGGAGACCCTGCGAGACCTCCTCGAGTCCGGAGACATCAAACCCGTGATCGGCGCTCGATGTGACCTGGCTGGCGTCCCGGACGCCCTCCGGCAGATCAGCGGCGGGCACAACCGTGGCAAGTCGGTAGTCAACGTGGCCGGGGACTGAACGAGTCGGCAGTAGGACCGACGAACAGATCAGTCAGCCTGCGTGCCACTTCGAACACCACGAGGCGGCTTTCGACCTCCTGCAGCCGAACGTCCCGACTTGAAGGCGGCCCATCTTCAGGTGTGGCTTCACGGTCGCCAGTTCCCGGACGCGACGGACTACTATGATGGCAACTGGCTCATGGTGACCGTGCACTGCGGAGGCTCCGGCTCCAGCGTCTGGGCTTCCGGAGCGATTCTCCTGGTCCAGGAGCTGGCCGACTGGGGGGAGCGGTGCGAGGCGCTGTATCAGGGCATATGCGACGCAGCGGAACTGGCTCCGATTGAGCCCGAACTCAAGGTCCGTATCCAGTGATCAGATGAGCTCGGCCATCTCCTGATGGACGTCGACATCACGCCCGACCACCTGACGCAGAGTCACTCGTTCGCGTTCGACATCGATCAGACATATCTGCCCGAGATCACACGGCAGTGTCGAGCCATCCGGACCCGATTCCCGATTCGAGGTGCCGAGGGGTACCATGCCGTCTAGCAGGCGCTTTGGGCAGCGCCGCCAAAAAGCTGTGAGGCCCTTTGGAGCGCAGCCTGTTGGGTGCGTCCCCAACGTCTTCTGCGTCGGGGCCGTGGTGGTGCGACCGAAGTGACGGGGCGACCGATCTCCCGAGCCGCCCCGAATGTGACCGACTATCCCGTACAAGCTGGAGTTGCAGCACCCACACCGCGTCCCCGTCGGGCTGCTGGGGGTCTCGGCCGGTAGGCCCCACCGACGCAACTGACCGTACCGACGCTTCGCCGGTGATCTGTCGGATGTGGCCATTCCGTCATTCCACCGCCGCCGTCCCAGGCGGGCCTCGCACGGATTCGCCGATGACCCATGACACCCGCCCGGCACGATGCTAGGGTCTTGTGCAGAAGGAGGCAGTCGGTGCCGATGTCTTGTGCGGATTGCCGACCTTCTTGCCGGACATCCTTGATGCACGAGGAAGTGACAGAAATACGCCAGCATGTCGTGGAGCATGTCGAGATGCTTGCGAGCGCAGACGACCAGCTTCGGTACGAGCGCGACGTCCCCATCGCGAGCGTACCGGACGAACTGGTCTGCGGTTTCACCCACGATCTGTTCGCTCCGAAGTGGCGACCCTTCGTCGACGCATTCACGGAGTCGGAACTGAAGTCACTGGCAGGCTGCATGGGAGGCTCTGCATCGCAGCCGATGCATTCGACCGAAGCGGGGAGCTCTCAATCAGGACCGTTCTGAAGATGCCGGAGTGGACGGCGGTCATGGCCCATGCCAAGGACTTGAGCGCGGAATTGATGAGGGACGGCTAGCCAGCAGAAGACCCATGTCTATCAGTGAGCCGCGTCGGGTCTGACGCCCGGCACGCTCCTCACCCCGACGCGCCCGAGGGCCGAGATAGACTGAGGCGGTAGGGCCGAGAGGCCGTGCGCCGGACGACAAACGGAGCGGAATGAGGTCTCGGCGTCGAGTGATCGCGGTGAAGCTCTTGGGTGGCTTCACGCTTGCGTGCCATGATCCTGCTCCTAGCCGCGTTTGGCAAGACCACCGAGCATAGGGACCCGTTCGTCGGGACCTGGCTCGCCGAGGGCTCGTCCGACCGTGGCCTGATCATCGCCAAGGACGGCGATGTGTACGACGTGAGACGCCGAAGACCCCGTCGTCATGCATGTCCAGGAGTCGAGGACCGACATTGGCGAGGACACCTATCTTGTGAGCTATCCACGCTTCTACCGCGACGCCCGGCAGTTCATATGGGCCGATGCGCCCTACATCGAGTCACCCACACTGCTCTCGACGATGAGGGAGGAGGGAAGGGTGGTGGAGGACTCCGGCTCGCAACCACCAGGACATGGCTCGCACGCGGGATCGGCGTAGCTGAAGATATGGCGTAGAATGTCGCAAGGTCTCGGCGGGCTGATCGTCCCCTCGCACTTTCTGTTGCCCGATGTGGACGCGGCTTGACCGGACGCGGATGGGGGCGAACGCCCTCTTGATGAACGCACAAGGGGTGAGAGCGATAGGTGGTGACGCTGTCATCAAGGTGATGATCGTGGATGACCACGCCGTCGTCAGGAGCGGGCTCTCCGCCTTCTTGCTCGCGTTCGATGACCTCGAGTATGTGGGAGACGCCGCCGGAGGTGCGGACGCCGTCCTGAAGTGTGTCTCGCTCAACCCCGACGTCATCCTGATGGACCTCGTCATGCCTGACGTGGATGGCCCAGAAGCCACAAGGCGCATCAAAGCAGAATGCCCCAAGGTCCGGGTGATTGCTCTCACGACCTACTATGACGACGAGTTGGTCCAACGAGCGCTCGAGGCCGGGGCCCTGAGCTACCTCCTGAAGAACGTATCGGCGGATGAGCTTGCCGGTGCAATACGGGCCGCTCACGCAGGCCGTCCGACGCTGGCGCCGGAGGCGGCCCAGGTGCTGATCAAGGCAGCCACGCACCCGTCGGACGAAAGGGAAGGACTGACGAAGCGAGAACTCGACGTCCTGAGGCTGATGGTGGAGGGGGAGAGCAATCCGTCCATCGCCGAGAGACTGTTCGTCAGCCGTTCCACGGTGAAGTTCCACGTCAGCAACGTCCTGATGAAGCTGGGCGTGAGTACCCGGACCGAGGCCGTCGCCATAGCCGTGCAGCGGAGGATCGTGGAATGACACCCGACGGACTCTGTCGCCACACCCCGCTTCGGAGCGGGGTCCGCCGGCCGGTCTTGTCCCTGGTTCATCTTCTTGCTTGCTCTTTCTTGGCAGCCTGTCTGGCTCTCGCTGGGTGCGGAGGTGACCAGACCTCGGAGACCACTTCGAGCCAGGGCAGGGTGCAGTTGGTCTACCAGGATTGGCGCACGGAGTGGTTCCCCCCCATGGCGCAGAGAGAAATGGCCGTGTTTCAGGCCGAGCATCCAGACATCAGCGTCTTCTACACGCCCGACCCGGAGAATCTCTTGGACCAGATGCCACTTGACATGCAGGCCGGTAATGCCGCGGACGTCTTCCAGGGCAACAGTGGGTTCTTCCCCGCCTGGGCTCAGGAAGGCTACGTGCTGGACATAGGCGAGTACGTGCGGACGGATCTCGACGAGGCGGTCGTGGCCGATTGGGATCCAGCTCAGTACAGGGCATTCTTCGACAGTGGTGGACACCAGTACGGGGTGCCGAAGTACAAAGGCACGCTCGTCCTGTACTACAACAAGGACATCTTCGACGAGTACGGGGTCGCCTACCCTGACGCCTCTTGGACCCACAAGGACTACCTTGCCGCCATGAGGAAGCTGACACGCGACACCGATGGCGACGGCGAGACCGACCTCTGGGGCAGCATGATCGACATCGGGTGGGATCGGCTACAGGTGCACGTCAATGCCTGGGGCGGCCACATCGTGGATCCCAACGACGCGACGAAGTGCGACATCGACAGTCCGGAGGCCTTGGCGGCTCTCGAATGGGTCCGGGCCCGGATGTGGGATGACAAGGTGATGGCCAAGGCCACGGATGTACGCAACGTGGGGACTCGGGCGGCGTTCTCACGGGGCAGACTGGCTATGGTCGAGGACGGCTCCTGGGCCCTCAAAGGCATTCTCGATGACTCGGACTTCCGCATCGGGGTGGCGCCGATCCCTGCCGGGCCGGCCGGGCGAGTCACCCTGAGCACGACCGACGGATTCGGCATCTACTCGAGAACGCGGCACCCGCGAGAGTCATGGGAGCTCGTGAAGTTCCTCGTGAGCAGGGAGTACGGGCTGGCGATGGCCGAGGCGAACCTGCTGCAGCCGGCGCGACTGTCGCTCGTGGCGGAGTGGAAACGACTCGTGAAGCAGCAGTACCCGGAGAAGGCCAAGGGGGTGGACCTCGACGTGTTCGCCGCGCCACACCGGGAGGGCTACTCCGTGGTCCAGGAGGTGTTTCCCGGGAACATGGACGAAGCGACCCGTCTGCTCGACGATGCCTTCACCCAGATCTTCACGATCGGCCAGGCGAAGGTCGACATCCTGCATCCCGTGAGCCGTCAGATCGAAGCGACTCAGACGAACGCCGCCCAGTAGAGGCGGCGGTTTTGGCAGTCGGGGTGCGGGCAGTCTTCATGCGCAGTCGCTTGCGGAGGAGGATCCTCGCGTGGTCGTTTGTTCCCGCCGCCGCCATCCTCTTCGCCGTGGCCGTCGTGGCGGTCTACTCCTACGGGCGCGTCACCGAGCAGCAGGCCGTACGGAAGGATCAGGAGCTCGCTCGCCTCTCGGCTGCCAGCCTGGCCACCGAGATCGGCCAGTTCTCTCTTGATCTCGGCACCCTGACCCGGCAATCCGCCATTGCCGGGGGCCAACCTGACCGACAGCAACTGGCGCTTGCCGCCGCCTCCAACAAGCTATCTGTCTTCGATGCGGGAACGGTGATCCTTGACGCACGCGGAACCCTCGCCGCCGCTTGGCCCAAGCGTCTTCAGGACGTTGGAGCCGACTGGTCATCCCGTCCGTACTTCGTTCAACTGCTTCGCTCGTCGAGGCCGGTCTATTCCGACATGAGCAGAGACGGCATCGACGGCGCTCAGGTGGTCGCCGTCGCCGTCCCGATCATTGGACCACAGGGCGAGTTCAACGGGGTTCTTGCCGGCATGTTCCAGGTGGGGGCAACGTCGGTCAGCGCCCTCTACGGCAGCATCGCGAAGCTGCGCGTGGGCGTGAGCGGCGACGTGTATGTCGTCGATGGGAACGGTCGCGTCATCCAGCACCCGGACACGGGGCTGGTGGGCAAGGACCTGATGTCCGAGGAGGTGGTCCAGCGCGCCGTGACCGGTCAGGTCGGCGCTGAACGCACGCGAGACCTCAACGGCCAGGACGTCGTGGCCGGCTACGCTCCGGTGCCTGGGACTGGTTGGGGTTTGATCGCAGTCGAGAGCTGGTCGACACTCATACGGCCCTTTCAGGGCTACCGCACCTTCCTCCTGGTCCTCCTCGTCCTGGGTCTGCTCGTGCCTTCTCTTGTGGTTCTGCTGGGCGTCCGTCGCGTGACGCAGCCCGTACTCGCCCTCACACAGGCAGCTCGACAGGTGGCCGAGGGTGACTTCGAGCACTCGGTCACCATCACCACCCACGATGAACTCCAGGAACTCGCGGAGCAGTTCAACGAGATGTCCGCGCACCTGCGGGACTCATATGCGGAGCTGGACGAACGCGTGGCTGCCCGCACGCGGGAGCTCGCCACCCTCAACGCCGTGGCGGCCGTCGTCATCCAGTCGCTCGATCTGGAACGTATCCTTGACGACGCGCTGGGGAAGATCATGGCCGAGCTGGGCTTCGAGGCGGGCGTCGCATTCATGCTGCCGGAGAGCGACAGCACCGAGCGTGAGCTGGTGGCCTCCAGGAATGTCTCCCCAGATGTACTTGCCGCACTTGGCGCTCACGCCGCGAGAGACTTGGAGGAACGGCTGAGAGAACTCAGCGGACAGCCTGTAGCCCTTCCGATCAGCGAGCTGGTGCCCGGCGATCTGGAGGCACTACTCGAGTCTGCGGGCTGGCGATCCGTCGTACAACTTCCGGTGGCCGCCAAGGGAACCGTGTTCGGAGCCCTGATGCTGTTCACTCACGAGCTGGTGGAGCTTCCCGCCGAGCAACTAGCTTCCCTGTCAGCCTTGGGGCATCAAATCGGCATGGCAGTGGACAATGCCCAACTCTACGAGAAAGCGGAGGAGTCCGCCGCTGCGATGGAGCGGAACCGACTGGCCCGCGATCTCCATGACGCAGTGAGCCAGACGCTGTTCTCCGCATCCATCATCGCGGAGGTCCTGCCCAGGATCTACGAGCGCGACCCGGAGGATGGCAGACAGCGGTTGGAGGAACTGCGACAGCTCACGCGAGGAGCCCTGGCAGAGATGCGGACCCTCTTGCTGGAGTTGCGACCGGCCGCCCTCACCGAGGCCGATCTTCAAGACTTGCTCCGACAACTGGGCGAGGCTGTCTTCGGGCGCTCGCGCATCCCGACCGATGTCCAGGTGGACACTTCCCTCGACCTTCCGCCCGAGGTTCGCGTCGCGATCTACCGAATCACCCAAGAGGCGCTCAACAACGTGGCCACGCACTCGGGGGCCGAGCAGGCGGAAGTGAAGCTACGCGACTTCAGGGAAGATGGGCGCTCTGCGATCGAACTGGTAGTCGAGGACAATGGCAGCGGCTTCGATCCCGCAGATGCCCGGTCCGGTCGCCTCGGACTCGGCATCATGGCCGAGCGCGCCGAAGCGATCGGCGCTCGGCTGCAGGTAGATTCAAGACCCGGAGAAGGCACGAGCATTCGAGTCGTCTGGCACGCAGAGCTCTTCCGCGGCTCGCAGGATTCCGGGGCTGGCACACCGCAGTCTGAGGATCGACCCGAGCCGCACCACTCGCTCTCTTGAAGCGGATTCCGGCCGCTCTTGCGACGCGGCCGCCCGCGCTCCCCTCGACGCCCCCGGCCCGTCTGACCTCCACACCCCCTGGGCGCTGGGCATGGGCCAGAACCGCACGGCTCGCACCCCTCGACACCGCACTGCCGTTCCTCTTCCTGACATCGTGAGTGCGTCGTCGGCTGGCCGGTTGACCAGGCGAAAGACTGGTCCGCCTCGCCAGCTCGGAGTCTCTCCGTTCGGACGGCGTATTCGGCACGCTTCCGCCGTACCGTGATGGTGGAGGAAGCAGGCTATCGAGGAGTGAGGGAATGCGAACGATCTTGGCTGACGGCGAGCCCTCCGTGAGGCGCGCGCTTCGGGTCCTGCTGACGCAGGACCTCGACATGCAGGCGGTCTGCGAGGTCAGCCGCGCGGACGCATTGCCGCGCCGCGTAGGAGAAGTGCAGCCCGAGTTGCTCGTTGTGGACTGGGAGCTGGTCGCCGATGAGGCTGCGAGCGCTTTTGCAGGCTTGCGTTGCCTCTCTCCCAACCTCCATATCGTTGTCCTCGGCCTGCGGCCGGAGGCGCGAGTGGCGGCCCTCACGGCTGGCGCCGACGGCTTCGCCAGCAAGCTCGATTCCCCTGAAGAGACCGTGCGAGCCCTTCGAGCCTTCGCACAAGGGGCGTCTGTCGCAGAGCCGGGCCATCCGTCGATGCTGACGGGAGACCCCACGAGCCAAGTTGATGTGCCATGAAGCAGTACGTGTCGGTCTCTGCGGACGGCTTGCTCGACGCCGTGGTGGGACGGGCGACCGACCGCCGCTCCAATGCCCGGTCAAGGTTGACACGGGGGGATGATCAGGTCGCAGCCTGGACCTGCGAGTAGGCAACCAGACGGGAACACCGGCCGGCAGTCCATTGCCGAGCGGCTGGGCCGAACCAGCGCCACGCACCCTTGGTGCACTTCGGCGGCAGCGGTGGTCATGGCGACTAGTTCATTCCCTCGTTCTCGTGTGCAACCGTGCAACCGGCGGCCGCCGCAGCGTCCTTGGCTCTCGGCGGGATCGTCACTTCATCGGGAAGTGATCCCCCTGGGACGAGCTTCGCCGGCTGGCTCCGCCGAGTCTCGGGTTTGCGGATGTAGCCCTTCAAGGTCGCGACTCTGGCTTCCTATTACTCGCGGGTGACCGCCGTCCCGGTGAGGTAGCCCCGGAAGTACAGTGCTTCTCGAGCCACAGTTGCGTCTGCCTGGCGACCGGGAGGCCCGGCGACCTGGCCAGCTGACCAGCGAAGAAACCCTGCCACGCACCAGCGGCGAGTCTCCCCGCCTGGCCGGCGCGAGCAGCGCCGGTCCGCCCTAGGCTCTTCCCACGGCAAGTCTGAGGAGGAGAGATCATGCGAACCACTACCGTCCCCGAGCGCGACCATCTGGACCAGGCGTGTGAGACGCTCGCCGAACTCGAGCACGAGTTCACCATCGAGTCGCTCCTTTCCCGACAAACGAACCGCTGGCCGGTCGTCTCAGCCCGCGGCCTGACCCGCACCTACGGCAAGTGCGACGCCGCCGTGCACGCCCTCAGCGACATCGACATCGACATCGCCGAGGGCCAGCTCACCGCGATCATGGGTCCGTCCGGTTCAGGCAAGAGCACGCTCATGCACATCCTCGCCGGACTCGACAGGCCGACGAGCGGCACAGTCGCCATCGACGACGTCGAGATCACCGACCTCAAGGATAGGCATCTCACGCAGATGCGCCGCGACAAGATCGGCTTCATCTTCCAGAGCTTCAATCTGCTGGCGACGCTGACCGCCGACGAGAACATCGTGTTGCCGATGTCCCTGGCCCGCCGCCGAGCCGACGAGACCTGGCGGCGCACAGTGATCGAGGCCGTCGGGCTTCAGGACCGTCTGACCCACCGCCCGTCCGAGCTCTCCGGCGGCCAGCAGCAGCGCGTGGCCGTCGCCCGGGCGCTCATCACCCGGCCGGCCGTGCTGTTCGCCGACGAACCCACCGGCAACCTCGACTCGCGCACCGGCGGCGAGGTCCTCGCCCTGCTGCGCCGCAGCGTCGAGGAGTTCCGTCAGACCGTGATCATGGTCACCCACGACGCCGGCGCCGCGAGTATCGCCGACCGCATCGTCTTCCTCAAGGACGGTCGCATAGTGCTCGACCGTGAGCGCATGACGCGCGACGCCATCTACGACACCATCAAGCACCTCGAGACGCCGGTCGCCGAGCCCGTCGCCGGCGTCGCCGTGGAGGTCTGACGATGACCCGCCTCGCCCTCCGCAACCTGGCCAGCCGGCCTCTTCGCACGATCCTGACCACGCTGGCGATCCTGCTCGGCGTGGCCATGATCACCGGCACCTACGTGCTCACCGACCAGATCAACAACGGGTTCTCCAACATCTTCGAGACCTCGTTCAAGGGCACGGCGGTGCAGGTCGAGCCGGAACGCTCGTTCACCAGCCTCGAGGGCGACGCGCCCCAGACGCTGAACGACGACCTCGTCGCCCAGGTGCTGGCCGTCCCCGGCGTCGACAAGGCCGCCGGGATCTACCGGACGATCGGCGCCGCGATCGTCGATGGCAAGACCATCCAGACCGGCGGCTCCCCCACCCTGCTCACGACTGGAGACCTGGGCGAGCCCTTCGACCAGGCGACCCTGGTGGCCGGCCGTGAGATCCAGGGGCGCAACGAGGTCGCGATCATCAAGAGCTTCGCCGACAAGGCCGGCCTCAAGCCCGGCGAGAGCTTCACCGTCGCCGCCCCGTCCGGCCTCCAGGAGGTCACGGTCGCCGGCGTCTTCGAGTGGGGCGACTCAGGCTCCCTCGGCGGCACCATCGTCGTCGCCGGCCGCCTGCAAGACGTGCAGCGCTGGGGCGGCGAGCCGGGCAGAGCTCAGCGTCATCTCCGTCTCCGCCGATCCCGGCGTGACACCAGAGGAGCTCGCCGCGGACGTGAAGGTCGCCATGCCGGCCGGCGTCAGCGTCAAGACCGGCGAGCAGGCTGCGGCCGACGCGACCGCCGAGACGGCCGATGCGATCGGCTCGTTCCTCACGCCGGTGCTGCTGGCGTTCGCCGGCGTCTCCGTCTTCGTCGGCGCCTTCATCATCTTCAACGCCTTCAGCATCACGGTCGCTCAACGGCGCCGCGAGTTCGCCATGCTGCGCGCCCTCGGCGCCAGCCGCCGCCAGGTGCTCACGTCGGTGGTCGCCGAAGCGCTCACGCTCGGCGTGCTGGCCTCGGCAGCCGGCATCGTCGCCGGCCTCGGCGTCGCCAAGGGCATCAACCTGCTCTTCAAGACCCTCGGCGTGGACATCCCCACCGCCGGCATCGCGCTCGAACCGCGCACCATCCTCATCGCCGTGCTGGTCGGCGTGGGCGTCACCCTGCTCTCGGCGCTGACCCCGGCCCTGCGCGCCACGCGCGTGCCGCCGGTGGCCGCCCTGCAGGAGGGCGCCACCCTGCCGCCGACGCGTTTCGCGAAGTTCGGCACGGCGATCGCCCTGGCCTTCGCGGCTCTCGGCGGCGGCTCCCTCGCCTTCGGCATCTTCAGCGACGGCGCCACCAGCGGCCGTCTGCTCTCGATGGGCCTCGGCGCGCTGCTCCTCTTCGTCGCCATCGCCATGCTGGCCAAGTTCGTGGTCCGGCCGGCGAGCCGGATCATCGGCTGGCCACTCGAGAGGCTGGCGCCGATCAGCGGTCGCCTCGCCCGCGACAACGCCGGCCGCAACCCGAGCCGCACCGCGGCGACGGCGGCGGCCCTGATGATCGGCCTCGCCATGGTCGTCTTCATCGCCGTGTTCGCACAGGCCATGAAGGGCTCGTTCGGCGGCGCGATCAGCACGTCCACGCGCGCCGACCTGGTCGCGCAGGACAACACGGCGTACCTCACCGTGCCCCAGGAGACCGTGCGCTCCCTCGAGGACGTCCCCGGCGTCGAAGCGGCCGCCGGAGTCGCCTGGGCGCCGTTCGAAGTCAAGGGCGGCGGCGTCGTCACCGCCAACGCCGTGGATCCCACCGTGTGGACCGAGGTCTGGGGTCCCGACTGGCGGCGCGGCGGCGGCGACGCCCTGTACGCCAAGCTCGACGCGAGCCACGTGATCCTCGAGGACGGCTCGCCGATCGCCGCCACGGTCGAAGCGGGCGACACCATCACCGTCACCAGCCAGAGCGGCAAGACGGCCGAGCTCACCGTGCTCGGCTTCTACCGCGACCAGATGGCCTACTCGGGCATGATGCTCAGCCTCGACACGCTCGAGAAGCTCGACGTCCCGACGGCCGCCGGCATGACGCTGGTGCGCACAGACGGCAGCGACGGCGCCCAGGCAGCGGTGCAGAAGGCGCTCGCCGAGTACCCGACGCAGAAGGTCGAGACCAAGGCCGAGTACCTCGACTCCGTCAACAAGATGGTGGACCAGATCCTGATGATGTTCTACGGCCTGCTGGCGATGAGCGTGATCATCTCGATCTTCGGCATCGTCAACACCCTGGTACTGAGCGTCCACGAGCGTACCCGCGAGATCGGCATGCTGCGCGCCATCGGTGCGACCCGCCGGCAGCTTCGCCAGATGGTGCGCTACGAGAGCGTCATCACCGCCGTGATCGGCGGCGTCCTCGGCACGCTGGTCGGCGTCGCCATGGCCTACGTGATCGTCACGCAGATGGGCGAGGGCAACCTCGTGTTCAGCCTGCCGTGGCTGCAGCTCGGGGTGTTCCTGGCCCTGGCCGTGGTCGTCGGTGTGGTCGCGGCGGTGCTGCCGGCCCGCCGGGCCGCCGGCACCCGGATCCTCGAGGCGATCCAGTACCAGTGAGAGACACCGACGCGGCTCTCCCCCTTGGGGCCTGGGCCCGTTCCGAGAAGAGTTGGGGCGGCTACCGCCGCCCCAACTCTTCTCACCTCGCGTCTGCTGTCCCGATCGGTGTACAGTGCGAAGTACAGGTGATGATCTGTCGGCCGGGGGAAGACTTCGCCCAGAACGATATTGGTCCTCATCGTCTTCACCGTCTTCATGCGCTCCGTCTGCGAGCATTTCGCAACCCAACTGCCCGGTTCTTCTCGGTGCTCGCTTTGACTACATGGGGACACGGCCCACGCGATCTACCTGCGAAGCGTGACTTCTTGGGCTTCCCTGTGACCTCTCGGGACTAGCTACTGCGCCTTTGCACGGCGGAGTCCAGGGGTTCGACTCCCCTGCGGTCGACCACCGATTCGTGCCTGAATCGGGCTCTGGGCGCCCTCCGGAGGACCCCCGCTGCGACCGTCTGCAACCATCCTGCAACCCAGATCGTTGCACTTGGATCGGAGCGAACGGGGCGGAATGGGAGCGGATGGGACGACCGCCGGCACCCGAGACGATCGTCTTCCCGGGCTACTCCCTCCCTGACTTCGCCCCGGCCGCACCGTCGCCGTGCGCGGTGAGCGCCTCTTCGTGGCCGGCGAGAGCAATCGCCGCTACGGCGGCGCCGATCACGACGACCTCGTGCTCCTCAGGTACTCACTCGGCGGCAGCAAGAAGTGGGTGCGCTACTACAACGGCCCCACGCGCTACCATCCCGAAGAGGTCACGGCGATAGCCCTGACCAGCAGCTCGGTCTACCTCTGCGGCAAGGGCAAGTCGGCCAAGTCCCGCTCCTGGGACGGCTTCTCCGAAGGCATGCTGCTCAAGTACGGCCACGACGGCAGCAAGAAGTGGGTGCGCTACACGGCCGGCAGCGGCAACAACGAGGACAGCTGGAACGATCTCGCCGTCGACAACAGGGCGCGCGTGCATGTGACCGGCACCTTCGTCCGCAAGTACAGCGGCACAGATATCGTCACCCGCCTCTACAACTCCTCCGGCAAGCGCCTCTGGCAGCGCATCCTGAAGACCGGGCGTGCCGACCATGGCCTGGCGCTGGCCGTCGACTCCGCACGGCGCACCTACGTCTGCGGCTACCGCACGCTGAACAGCGACGAGGACGCCATCGTCATCAAGTACGGCACCGGCGGCGCCACGCTCTGGAAGACCATTTATCCCGATTCTGCCCGCTACCCCGGTGAGAGCGACGCCGGAGACGACCTCGCCAACGACGTCGCCGTCGCCGGCGAGAACGTCTACGTCGCCGGCCGCCAGATAGTCGACCACGGCGGCAGCGTCGATGCCGACTTCCTCTCGCTGGCGATCTGGCGCTGAAGCATTCGCGCCAGCGACGTGCTGTGAGCGAGCCGTCGGGGGGGGTTTCCCTGGCTTCTCCGCAACTGCCTTGGACAGCCCCTCTACGAGTCCTCCGGACGAAACCCCCCGACATCTCCCGCCTGCAACCCTCCTGCAACCGAACCTAGCGTCACTGGGTGGCACTCACTGCCACTCAGTGGCAGTCCCGCGGGATTCTCTACGCGTAGGACGGCACTCCGTGGCACTCAGCGGCACTGCCTGACACCATGTCTACAGCCCTCTCACGCCGGTAACACGGGTTCAAATCCCGCATGCGCTACCACCCCTCTTCAGGCATAGGTGCAGGGGTTTCGCGCGCTCCGACGGATTCCGACGACCCCTTTCTGCAACCCGCCTGCAACCCTCCTGTAACCGAAATCAGCTTCACGAGATGGTGCTGGGCGGTAGTCGCTGGCAGTGCGCAGCACTGGGGAGCGCGTCCGCACAACGCGCTCGGCAACGCCCACCGGCACCCGAGACGATAGTCTTCCCGGGCTTCTCGCTCTCTGACTTCGCCCCACCGAAACCTATGCCGGAGGTGGCTCTGGGACTACCATGAGGAGTGGACCGACGAGTGGGGTCCGGTCAGTGGCTTCCGAAGCGCCGCAGGTGGCGAGCGCGAGCAAGCGAGAGGCCGCGTAGGCGACAGAGCGCACCGCGTCGAGACCCTGTCCGCCGACTAGCCGCCATCCTCGATCTCGAGGGCGAGGTTGACATCTTCACAGCGACGGAGTTCAAGGAGGCTCTTCAGAGACCTGCACCGTGGACAAGGGCGACGACACACTCTCAGACGCGGTCAGACGACTGGCCGCTGCGGTAGGTATCGATGCGATCGGCTTCGCCGAGGCCGCCCCTTTCTCCGAC
Organism: uncultured Thermoleophilia bacterium; assembly: GCA_963717285.1. Classification (GTDB taxonomy): domain Bacteria; phylum Actinomycetota; class Thermoleophilia; order UBA2241; family UBA2241; genus CAIXSE01. The sequence goes on along the minus strand of CAVQVW010000004.1, from coordinate 676,533 downwards.
TACTCGCTGCCTCGTTCCCCTCGAAGAGACCCACGTCTGGCATTGCCGAACGCCCGGTCGATCATCGTTACTGGCATCTACATCGGCGGACTGACCCTTCCCGCCTGGGACGATCCTCGCTACGGAAGGACGAGCAGACTCTACTTGTCGGGGTTCTTCCTCGATGTCGTCGAGCCGCTCCGACCGATCGCAGAGTTGTTGGCAAGGGAGGGTTTCGAGTCGGTTGTCTGCGACAGCTCGGCCGATGAGCGTTCCGTTCTCCCGTTGAAGCTCGCGGCGGTAAGAGCAGGTCTTGGCTGGCAAGGAAGGCACTCCCTGCTCATATCCAAGACGTACGGCACGTTTCTGGCTCTCGGTGGAATCATCACCGACGCCGTCCTTGAGTACAAGGATGAGTCAGAACCCGACAGATGCGGCAAGTGCGCTGAATGCAGGACGAGCTGTCCTGTGGCGGCGCTGGACACCCCCTACGTCCTGCAGAGAGAACGGTGCCTCTCTCTCCTGCTGCAGGACGAGCCTCTTCCTGGCGACGTTCATCAGGCAATCGGCAACAGGGTCGGGGACTGTGAAGTCTGCCAGGATGCGTGTCCGTGGAACAGAAGGCATTTGAGGAATCCTCTGGCGACCGATTTGACGAAGTCGTTCCAGGGGAGAGTACGGGAGCTGGAGGAGCTGTTCTCTCGTCCGTCCTTGAGCACGATGTCGGAGGAGCGGTACGCCAAGGAACTTGGCTGTCTTCACACCGGTATTCCGTATCGTATCTTCGCCCGCAACGTGCGCATCGCGAGGAAGAACGCCTGACTTGACCCCCTGCAGTCAAGGTGGATCGACTTCAGGGGTGCGGGTCACGTCGAGCCAGTCCGACCCGCTGAGCTGCCATCTCGCCATCCATGGGCCCGCTTGCAGCCCTCCTGCAACCGAACGTAGCATCACGGGATGGTGCTGGGCGGTACTCGCTGGTAGCGAACGGCGGCACAACGGTCCGCGTTCGCACAGTTGGCTGGGGCGAGGGCCGCCGGCACCTGAGACGATCGTCTTCGAAGCCTCTGGCTGGACGACTACGGGCCGCTGTCTTCTACACAGGAGGTGGCGGTGCGACTAACATTGGAGGTAGACCGACGGATGGGGTCCGGTCAATTGTGAAACGCCTCTCCAAGTACTGGGTTCGCGAGTGCCTCGTGCAGCGCGCCTGAGAGCCGCAACAACCACAGTCGAGTGGGCGCCGAACACGGGCAGGGGAGCCAGATGAACGCATCGTCTGGACCCGAGACGAACCGCACGACGACGAGTATGGGCCCAGGCCATGCCGAATGAGGCAGTAGCCGCTCCGAGCTCCGACCAGCCCTCCCTTCGGCGGGCCATCGGGCCCGGGCTCCTCCTCCTGTTCATCGTAGGAGACATCCTCGGCACGGGCGTCTACGCGCTCACCGGCAAGGTCGCCGGCCAGGTTGGAGGCATCGCCTGGCTGCCCTTTCTCTGCTCCTTCGGCGTCGCCCTGCTCACCGCCCTGAGCTACCTCGAGCTGGTGACCAAGTACCCAAGAGCGGGCGGCGCTGCCGTGTACACGCAACGGGCCTTCGGCATCCACTTCCTCACATTCATCGTCGCCTTCATGGTGATGTCTTCGGGCCTCACCTCGGCCTCGGCCGCCGCCAAGGCCTTCGCCGGCAATCTCAACAACGCTGCCGGCTGGGGCATGAGCTCGAGCAGTCTCGGAGTGCTCCTCGTCGCCTTCGGCTTCATGGGCCTTCTCATGGTCGTCAACCTGCGCGGGGTGAGCGAGAGCGTCAAGGTCAACGTCGTTCTCACCCTCGTCGAGCTCACCGGCCTCCTCATCATCATCGGCATCGGCATATGGGCCATCGCCCACGGCGACGGCGATACCGGCCGCTTGATCGACGTACAAGTCGAAGACGGCAAATCGGTCTTCGGCGCGGTCACTGCTGCCACGGCGCTGGCGTTCTTCGCCATGGTCGGCTTCGAGGACTCGGTCAACATGGCCGAGGAGACGAAGGACCCAGTCCGCATCTTCCCGCGGATCATGCTCCTCGGGCTGACGATCACCGCAGTGATCTACGTCCTCGTGGCCATCTCCTCGGTCGCGCTCGTTTCGCCCGCCGAGCTGGGCGAGGGCGAAGCGCCGCTGCTCAAGGTCGTCGAGGCGGGAGCGCCGAGATTCCCCGTCGGCGTGTTCGCTGTGATCAGCATGTTCGCCGTCGCCAACTCGGCGCTGATCAACATGCTCATGGCCTCTCGCCTGCTCTATGGGATGGCACAGGACCGCGTCTTGCCGCTCGCCCTGGGCAAAGTCGGCGAGCGCCGCACACCTTGGGTCTCGATCATCTTCACCACGGCGCTGAGCTTCGTGCTCATCGCCTTCGCCGACCTGCGATCGCTAGGAGGTACCACCTCACTGCTCCTGCTCGTCGTCTTCGCCGTCTGCAACACCGCAGTGCTCGTCCTGCGCAAGGACGTGGTGGAACACAAGCACTTCCGAGCGCCGACGATCGCCCCCATCCTGGGCGCCGTGGTGTGCGCCTTTCTGGCCAGCCCGCTCAGCCAGCGCCATGCGCAGGACTACGTCGTCGCGGGCTGGCTGGTGGCCGCCGGCGTCGGCCTCGGGCTGCTGCACTGGGCGCTCACCCGGCTCGTCCAGAGACTGCGGGGCCAGCACCAGCGCTAGTTCGAGGTGGCCACCTCCTGCAACCGAACCCAGCGTCACGCAGGGGTGATCCGCATGGCGGCACCCATCGCGTTCCGGTGGTGCATCGAGCTCCAGGACGCCATATGCTCGAGCTTCCCTGTTATTCGGGACATCAGCCGGGCGTAGCTCTCATCGACCCGCAGCAGCTCGCTGACGATGGCCCGCAGCTCGGCATCGTCGGCCGCGTACTGGTCGATGCGGCGGGCCGTCGCGCCCATCACCCCCTGGGCAAGCGAGTAGCGGCCGTGCCGGTTGTGCTCGAGCGCCTCGGCGCGGGCCCTGGCCGCGTAGACCGCAGCGACCGCACGGTCGACGGTCCGGTCACGCGCCTGACCGTCATTCTCCTCGTCTGGCCGACGTCATCAATGCGCGTCCGGGCTGCATCTCGGTCGCGGACTTGCCCAAGCCCTACTACAAGGCCAAGCCTCTGCCCGAGTATCTGAACGACTGACCAGAGCCAAGCGGCAAGGCTTCCTGGGGGTCTTCTGCCGCGGTCTCAGGCTGCGGCAGAGAATGCTCTCGCCGCCTTCCCCCGGGCGATGGAGATGTCCAGTCGCCCGCAGTCCGCCGCCGACTCCTTTCTGCAACCCGCCTGCAACCCTCCTCCAACCGAACGCAGCGACACGCAGTGGTCCTTGTTGGTGCTCGATGGCAGTGCGCGGCAAGAGACAAGCTTCGCGACGAGGTCGCTGGGCAGCAGACCGCCGGCACCTGAGACGATCGTCTCTCGGGGCTTCTCCCTCCCTGACTTCGCACCGCCGAAAGCTATGCCGAGGGTGGCCCTGGGAGTATCATAGGACGAGGGTCGATGAATGGGGTCCGGTCGCGATGCCGACGCGAAAGGAGACAGATGCTCAGATTGCTCGCCGCCATCAGCTTGCACCTGCTGGCGAACGCCGCGGGCCTGGCGATCGCCGCGGCTCTCCTGGAGGGATTCTCGGTAGACGTGACGACCTTCATCCTGGTGGTCGTAGTGTTCACGGCCGTCGAGTTCGTGCTCGCACCTCTCGTCACGAAGATGTCGTTGCAGTACGCCGCGGCGTTGAGGGGTGGCGTGGCCCTGGTGACGACGCTCGTCGGCCTGATCGTCACCACGCTCGTCACCGACGGACTCAGCATAAGCGGACTCAGCGCATGGGTGGTCGGGACCCTCATCGTCTGGCTGGGCGGCGTGCTGGCAGCCCTCATCCTGCCGCTCTTCCTCTTCAAGACGGTCACGAGCGAGCGGCGGGAGGGGCGCAGCTAGGAGGCACTGACACGCGCGACGTGGGCCATCTCCTCGCCTCTCGCAATGCATGGGAGGCGCCGCCCGGTTCCTCGCGATGAGTCGCGGTAGGTGGCACACCGAGCACGCGCCTCAACTGTGAACGCCGGTCGAAAAGGCGAACACCGGCCGGCCGCAAAGGTCAACACTGGGGCGCCATTTCATGTCAGGTGAGATGCCCACCAGCGAGGTCGTGCATCATCCTGCGTTTCTGGCTGGGACGTAGAGATGCGTGTTGGCCCAGACTGGGAGAGCATGCCGAGCGGTGGCCAGATGATGTGAGCAGGCGACGGCGCACCCTCTTCCTGGCGTGGTTTGGCTCTGCGGCAGCAGTCCCATCGTTTCTGGTTGCGATGGATGTGGTTGCGCCGCACGGCGCTCAGATGCGAGACCTGGACACTGCGGCGATCCGTCGGGTGGCCCAGACAGCCGGTCTGCTGTGGGGGAGTGAGTGCTACTGGTCCGGCATGTCGAGAGGGGCGGTATCGCGGTCAGGGACCTGGGCGCCCTCATCGAGCGACCGGTTCGCCCCCCTGCGAACGGGCAAGCCGTCCGTGTACTCGGCGGCCAGGCGCAGCAACTCAGTCATCGCCTCGTAGTCCCGGCGGGCTGCTGCGCCCGCTTTCAAGGGAGAGCCGGTGCGAACGTCCACTGCGGTTCCGTCCGCGAAGCCGATGCCCGGCTGGAACAACACATCGCCGTTGAGCATCGACCCCGACGTGACGAGCCCCCGCATGCCGATGACCTCGTCGCCACTCACGAACGCACTTCGGCCGAAGTTCGGGAACCCGCTCAAGTCGATGCCGAGTGGGTCGGCCAGCGTGGAGACGATATCGACCTGACCGAGCGTCTCGTCAACGACGTGGCCTCGCTCCTGAGCAGGAAGATGGATGATCAGCGGGACGCTCAGGAAATCGATGTCCGAATAGGGATGGCCGATCACACTCGCTATCGATGCCTGATACTCGTCGGCCTCTGAGGTTGGTCGCCTGAGGCCGGGGTGATCGCCATAGAAGACGACGATGGATTCGTCCCAGAGCCCGCACTCTTTCAGCTCCTGAACGAACTCACCGACCGTCTTGTCGGCGTAGCTCTGAGACGAGAGGTACGCTCCCACCTTGGTACCTGCGAATGCGACGCTCGGCGTGTACGGCCGTTGCTCTGCGGGCGGATAGTCATACGGGGTGTGTGAGGTCAGCGTCACGATCTGGGCGTAGAAGGGGTCGCCGTCGGCACGAAGGCCCTTCATGAGAGACACCGCGAAGTCGAAGGTGACCTCGTCGGATGCTCCCCACCCCCATTGCGGCTCTCCGATGGCCTCGCGGTCGTAGTACTCGTCGAACCCCAGAGCAGGGTACAGCTCGGTACGGTTCCAGAAGCGTGCCGTGTTGGCGTGCATCGTCGCAGTGCGATAGCCCTGCGCATCCAGGAGTCGCGGAAGGGAGGGGAGGGTCTTGGCGGCCCATCGGATCGCCGCCGCCTGGTCGATCGGCGGATACAGCCCCGTGTTCATGACGAACTCGGCGTCCGAGGTGTTTCCTCGCCCTATTTGAGCGTAGGTCCGAGGGAAGTACCAGCTCTCCGACGCCAGCCTGCTGAGGTTCGGCATGACTTCGACGCCGTCGACCTCGAGGTCCACCATGAAGGACATCACGGACTCCATCTGGACCACGATGAGGTTCTTGCCCCTGTATGCACCCGGCGTGAAGGCCGCGATCCTCGGACCCGCGTCCCCGCCTCGCAGTCGCTCGATCTCCGAGGTCACGTCGTCTGGGTGCATCTGGCCAACCGGTGCATCGGCGGGAGTCGCCTCGGCAAGCGCCGGGAGCCCGAGAAGCTGGTAGGCAAGCACGCCGCGCTTGCGGACAGCGACGACGCTGTCGACGTTCTCAGGAAGCCACCAGGCACTCAGCAGTGGGACTGAGGCGATGAGCAGTGCGCAGAGCGTCGCGACCGCCAGACGCGCGGCGGCCGGACGCACTTCCGGGGACCGCTTCATCCGAGCGACTGCGGCCGATCAGGATCGCAGCGAGCACCATCAAGGGCACATCGACGGCGTAGAGGAGGTGAACTGGGCGGAGCAGATCGGCGATGCTCGTGCCGACCCCCGCGGCCTCCCCCGCCAGCATGACCGTTTGGGGGGTCAGCACCTGGCCGAAGTACGCCGCGTAGACGGCGGTGGCCGCCATGGTGAACGACAGAGCGATGGTGGTGGCCGAGAGTGCCAGCACCGCCAGCCGGGGACGGTGGCGTGTCAGGGCGTAGACGCCCGCGACCAGCACGAACAGGAGTGGGCCCTCGAGAGCCAAGGCCCGCAACACACTGCTGTCGTGCGCGACCAGGAGACGAGTCAGATATGCCTTGCCGATCAGCGATGCTGTGAATGCCGAGACGATGGCGACGCCGAGCAGGTGGCCGCGGCGTGCCGCCCCATCGATCGTCGGGCCGGCCGACGACGAGCCGGCGAGCCGGAGCGTGATCGCCGGCACAGGCCCGACACCGAAGACGACAAGCACAGCGATGGTCGCGAGTGCGACGCCCAAGAACGATCCCCCCACCGCGGCATCGAGGCCGAGCGCCGACACCATCCAAATGGCCAGCCCGTGCCACACGTAGATCGACAGCGTCGTCTTGCCGAGCCCCGAAAGGACAGTCGGCCGGCGCGGAACGAGCCTCATGAACGCAGCGACCAGCACCCCGCTGGAGCCAAGCAGGAGCAATCGCTTGACGCCGTCCTCCCAAACCGATCCGCCGATCTGCGAGAACGTCGCACGCCCGTGCAACCACCCTTCCCGAACGAGCGTGTTGTCCCAAGCCAGCAAGACAGCCGCGGTCGAGAACGCAGCGAGGGCGAGGACGAACACGCGTCGATCTCTCGGCATGCGCACCGACAGTCGTGTCACCCAGAATCCGCTGACGAAGAACGGTAGGAAGACGAAGGTCTGCGACAGAGAGAACACCCCGCCGTCCACGAGCAGAAGCCCTGATGCAACGGCGAGAACCACAGCGACCGCGATCGAGACGAACGCCGCCCGATAGGAGCGGCCGCGTGCGAGGAGCGGAAGCATGAGACGCCACGATATGAGACTGACGAGATACCACAGCACCCAGGTGGGGTAGACGACGGCCTCATGGTAGGAGAACTCGCCAGTGCGGAAGTGTTGCATGGCGATGTAGGCGCACTGAAAGAAGACATAGACTCCGGCGAGCGAGAGCAGCTTCCGCGCACCGGAGCGCGTGTAGGCATCCGGCCTGGAGAGGACACCAGACACGAAGGCGAACGCGGGCATGTGGAACAGGAAGATGAACAAGTAGACGAACTCGCCCGCTCTGGTCCCGAGCAGTCCGAGCTCCAGAAGACTGCCGAAGACGACGAGCGCGATCAGAATCACCTTGGCGTTGTCAAGGTGGATGGATCTGCGCTGGCCGCGCTGCTCGCCGCTGTCCGCCCCAATCACGCTCCGCGCGGCCTCCATTGCCCTCCTTGCGCGAAGCTGCTGCTCCAGCAGCAGCCAAGTGACCGTGAGTACACTACAGTATTCGTGGAGGCCTACCCAGCACCGGGAGGCGTACGCGCCGCGTTGCCCGGTTCCCGTTCCTGATTGACCTGCGCCCCTGCAATCAGTCCACCTTGACGCGGCGGTCTCCACCGACGGATGAGTCAGATCATGCCGAAGAAGACCTGGCGCTCCGAGGAGGTTATCGCCGATCGCCTCGCCGGAGACCTCCCACTGCGACTTCTCCCGTCGATGCCTATGCCGGAGGCGGCGAAGACACTAGCATGTGAAGCAGACCGCCCAGTGAGGTGCGGTCGAAGTCAGCGTACGGCTCTCCCGGTGCCAGGGCCGGCGACGGTGATAGTGTCGGATGGTCCCAGCTCCTGACGCGCTGCGACCGGCACCATGGACCGCCGGATCGCCAGCATCCCTGGTGAACGAGATGGGCATCGGACATACGGAAGCGGAGGTCGGCATGGCGGAAGAACGAAGGTACGCCTTCTCGTGGGACCTGCTCGGCGACCTTGAGCTCGGGCGGCCCAACCTCGGCGACACGACACGGCTCGAGGTCTATCGCCTGATGCAGTTCACCTTTCGCGACGTCGTCGAGCAGCACTACGGCAGCGAGGCAGCAGACGAACTCTTCCGCGAGGCTGGTCAGCTCGCTGGTCGCGCGTTCGCCGAGCACATGCTGAGCCGCCCCGAGGAACTCGGTGATTTCGTCGCCGAGCTGCAGCGAGTACTGCGTGAGATGGGCATCGGCATTCTCCGAGTGGAGAAGGCCGACGTCGAGAAGGGTGAGTTCGTCGTCACAGTCTCGGAGGATCTCGACTGCTCTGGACTGCCCGAGCTCGGCCACGGGGTCTGCACCTACGACGAGGGCTTCATTGCCGCCCTACTGGAGAGCTACACCGGACGGCCCTTCCTCGTCAGGGAGGTCGACTGCTGGTGTACCGGTGATCGCACCTGCCGCTTCGCGGCGGAGCCAGCTCCTTCGTGAGCACGACGCCGGAAGACACTACCCTGGCGGCCGTTCGCGAGATGCTGGCTACCGGGCACCGCCCGCAACTCCCACCGGGTCTCGATGAGAGTACGGATCTGAGCGCCCTGCTCGAGGAACTGGCAGACATCCACCGTCTCGCCCTCATGATCTCGCGAGGCGACCTCGGATACTCGCTCGCAGCGACAGGCAGCATGGCTGGCGCCCTCAAGACCCTCCAGGCCGCCCTCCGCCACCTGACATGGCAGACGCAACGCGTGGCGGCCGGTGACTTCAGCCAACGAGTCGACTTCATGGGCGACTTCTCCATTGCGTTCAACAGCATGGTCGTCGCCCTCGGCGAAGCGCACAGCGAGCTGGCGCAACGCAACGAGGAGCTGCAGGACTTGGCCGACCAGCTCGAGGCGATGGCTACCCACGACTTCCTGACTGGCGCCTACAACCGACGCAAGCTCAGCGAGCTCGTCACCGCCGAGGTCGCGCGCGCCATCCGCTATGCTCAGCCGCTGTCGCTTCTCATCCTCGACCTGGACCACTTCAAGCAGGTCAACGACGTCCACGGGCATGAGGCCGGCGACACCGTGCTCGTTGCCGTTGCTGGCGTGTTGGACAACACCATCCGCAGCACCGACAGCCTGGCCCGCTGGGGCGGCGAAGAGTTCGTCGTCCTCGCGCCCGCGCTCGGCATCTCCGGGGCCGTGACTCTGGCTCAGCGCCTGCGCACGGCTATCGCTGCCCAGGAAATCCCTGGCGTCGGCCAGGTCACCGCCAGCTTCGGCGTAGCCGAGGTCAGACCCGACGACACCCCCGACACGCTTCTCGATCGCGCCGACCAGGCGCTCTACGGGGCCAAAGAGAACGGTCGCGATCGCGTGGAGCCCCAAGCCTGAGCGACCGCGCGGCAGCGAGGTCGGCTGCCACAGAAGGCGCCGTGCGGGTTGGAGCGATTCGTGCACGCCCAATCTCGCCAAGGCGCGGAACGGCACTCAATGCCGGTCTCCCCACACTGAGCCTACCGGCGCTGCCAGTGTTCGGTAGGGCCCGCCAGCGGCCGTCTGGGAGTCGGGGGAGGGGCTCACCGGCGCACGTGACAACGGCGCATGCCCTTCATGCTGACGCCGCGTTCGACGTGGCCGTTCATGAGCGGCAGAACTCGCAGGCGCAGCCGTCGAGGTGGTGCCAGCCGCCGCCCTGCGGACCAGACCCGTGGGGGCCCTCTGCTTCGGGAGCGGCCTCGGCATACGCGATTGCGAGCGAGGGCAACGGAACGTCCTCGGAGGCAAGCAGCAGGCAGATGAACTCGCCATCCGCGAAGATCCAGCCGTCGTGGCGCCACGCGAACCGCATGGCCGCCCTCACCTGCTCTAGTGTCAGCGTCTTCATTTCTCAGCACGCTCCCCGCGCCCCGCCGGCAAACCCCCGGCGTCGCGAAAGCATACATGCACAGGCCGTGTGATGCCGTCTCGACCACAGGATCGTCCGACTCTCCCGGTGGCCGCCGCGGCGGCACGCACAACGCGGCCGCGCGGGGAGTATTGGAGCTCGCACCCCTTGGAGTCAAGAGCGGGCAGTGTTCTCGGGGGGAGTCCCGAGCGGCGTCACAGACCACTCATGAGGGCTCGACGCGGGGTGCCGGGAACAGCCACCCCCGACCAGCCCTCCCGGCACGAACCGCCGCCAACCCTCCTGCAACCGAACGCTGCGCCACTTGAGCCACCGCCCGTCTCACCCGCCCAGGTCGCGCAGCTCAGATCGCTGCGATGACCGAGCAGGTTGACGTGTCAAGCCGGGTCAACTCCAGCGCGCGAAGGGTCTCTACTTCGCTCATCCTCGCGCTCACGCTCGATGCGAAACACGACCGACATCACTCACCTCCCTGAGACCTCATCACGACAAGAATGCTACCCCGCCCGCCCACGAAGGATGCCGCGACCTGCTACGCCTAACGTGGGGCGGTTGAGCTGCAAACCAAGGCCCAGCCGCGCGCGGAGTCGGGAGTGCTCACGGGGCCGTGGACGAACGTCGACTCGACGGGAGCCCCCGCCCGCGGCCGACCGTCCGCACGCGGGAGGGACGCCAGGGTTGACGACTCGCAGTTCGGTTCAGGTTTCGCCCGTGGTGGGGATGTCATGGGCGATACCGGACGTCGCGCCCCAGGCGGCTTCCGCCACCACGCATCCCGCCTCAAGGAGGTTCCGTCATGGCCGACGCACCACGCCGCGCCGACGCCGTCTGGCAGGGCTCGCTCGCACAGGGGTCCGGTGAGGTCTCGCTCGTGACCAGCGGAGCGGCAGGCCCGCTCCCCGTCACCTGGGCATCGCGCACAGAGCGGTCCAACGGCAAGACCAGTCCCGAGGAGCTGGTCGCCGCCGCCCACGCCGCCTGCTACTGCATGGCGCTCTCGCACACCCTCGGTGAGGCGGGCGCCCCGCCGGAAAGGCTCGAGACCAGCGTCGAAGTGACGTTCAAGGAGGTCGAGGGAGGCTGGAAGGTCGGAACCTCGGAGATCACCGTCAAGGGCACGGTGCCCGGGATCGACGAGGCCGCGTTCAAGGAGGCCGCTGCTGCCGCCAAGGACGGCTGCCCCATCAGCGGCGCGCTCAAGGGCAACGTGGAGCTGAGCGTGAAGGCGACGCTGGTCTGATCCTCGTCGGCGACTCCTCGGGTCACGGCGGCGAGGCGTTGACGCTTCTCGAACGACCCGCGTCGTCAGTGCTCCCGCGGACGATAGTGGACATCTCGCCGTCGGCCGCCGACGCCGCTCAGCCGACGGCCACGTCGTCGGCGGCCTCCCCGGCGGTTCGAGGAGCGAGATCGTCCGGCGACGCGCCGCCCACCCTCCGAGCCACCACCGCGAACACCACGAGCGCGCCCACGCTGGCGAACGCGATGACCACGGCCATCGGCATGGCGCTGACGCCGCCGAGGCCGACGAGCGGCGTCGACAGAGCCGCCAGACCGAGGCGCAGGGTGCCGAAGTAGGCCGAGGCGGAGCCAGCCACCTCCGGGTGCCGCGACAAGGCCAGCGCCGTCGAGTCCGGCGAAGCGAATCCCGTGGCCAGGACGAGGACGAAGAGCGACACGCTCAGAGCGACGACGCTCGACCCTCCGGCGAGAGCCACGCCAAGCACGGACATGCCCGCCGCCACGGCCGCCAAGAGGCCCACCGCGAGCAGAAAGCGCGGGGAGAAGCGCCTGAGCAGCAGGTGATTGAGCTGGCTCCCGAGGAGCCAGCCGACAGCGTTGATGCTGAAGAGGATGCTGAACACGACGGGGGACGCGCCGTACACGCCCTGGATGACGAACGACGACGCCGAAAGGTAGGCGAAGAACGCGGCGAACGTGAGGGCGGCGGAGACCGTGAGCCCCATGAAGGCCGCATCGTGCGAAAGGACGCCGATGCTGCGGAAGGTGCCGCCCAGGCCACCTGTGACGCGCTGTGCGGGAGGCAGGCTCTCGCGCAGCCCGACGGCGACGGCGAGGAAAGACAGCGCCCCCAGCGCCGCGACCACGGCGAGGATCCCCCGCCACGACGTGACGCGCAGGAGTTGGGCCCCGAGTAGGGGCCCGATGATGGGCGCCAGCCCGCTGACCAGTACCAGGCGCGAGAGCAGGCGCGCTGCCTTGCGGCCCCTGAAGTAGTCGGTGACCACGGCGTTGGCGATCACGACCCCCGCTGCGGCTCCGATGCCCTCGAGCAGTCGCGCCGCGACAAGGAACGGGGCCGACGGCGCCACCGCGCACAGCACCGACGAAGCCGTGAAGAGCCCCAGGCCGGCCAAGAGCGGCCGACGACGCCCCAGCCTGTCACTGAGCGGGCCGATCAGCAACTGCCCAACCCCCAGTCCGACGAGGAACGTCGTCACCGTGAGCTGGATCGAGAGCGTGCTCGCGCCAAGGTCGGCGGCGACACGCGGCAGCCCGGGCAGGTACAGATCGATGGCGACCGGCCCGAGCGCACAGACGCCGCCAAGGAGGGCCACGAGCGACATCATGCGGTGGCCCTCGAGAGAGGGTCGAGGAGAGGAGTTCACGGCCCGACTCCTACCACCTGGATCACTACTGACTGCCCTTGCAGGAGGGGCGTCCGGCGATGGGACGGTGTCAGGCCCCGATTCCTCGCCCGCGATGTCCGGTCCGAACTCGTTCTCGCCGCGCACAGAAAGGCCTCCCGGGAATCGATCCGTGGGTCCCCACCCCGACTCACCCGCGAGGCACGAGCGCTCCTGGCGGGGAGACTACCGCCGGCATCAAGGCGACGCACTGGGAAACCACGTGCCCGAGATCGCTGAAGACCGGAGCCCGTCACGGCATGGTCGGTGGGGCGCCGGCGAACAGGGCCAGGTCAGGCCGACGCGGCAGCGATCGCTGCGCCGAGCTCATGGAGACTCGCCACGGTGACCGTCGGCTCTGTCCCCCACGGATCGAAGATCGCTTCTGGAGACCGCTGCCCCCAGACGGCTCTCATGCCTGCCGACACCGCCCCGACGACATCGAACGGGTTGCTGGAGACAAGCCAGGTGCTGCTCAGTGACGCCCCGGTCTTCTTCAAGAAGGGGCGGTACACCGCGGGGTCTGGCTTGAACGTCTTCAGATCCCAGGCGCTGACCACCCCGAGAAACAGGTCTCTGATGCCGGCGCCCGTGAGCACGGTCTCGACCGCCTCGCTGCTGCCGTTCGACAGTACGTAGAGACGAAAGCCGGCTGCCCTGAGGCCATCCAGTGCATCTCTCACTCCCGCGTACGCGGGGAGCATGCTGTAGATCTCAAGCACAGCACGTCTCTGCTCCGCGCCGAGTGGCATGCCGTAGTGTGAGCAGGTGAAGTCGAGGGCATCGCTCGTGCAGACGGCGAAGTCCGCGTAGTCCCGCATCAGGCCTCGCCGGAAGGAGTACTCCAGTTGCTTATCTCGCCAGGTGCGAGAGAAGGCCTCCGCTCTGTCTCCGACAATGCCACGCAATCGAGGCACGACACCGTTCGTGTCGACCAGAGTGCCGTAGAGATCGAATGCAAGCGTTGTCGTCACTGTGTGCTCCTGCTCCGGAGGTCTAGGATCGGCGAGTGAGAACCCCCGGCCAGAGGACCGTCTCCGGCGCCCGCGGGCGTCCGCCGTGCATTCTGAGGGGCCAGATGCGAAGTCCCAGGTTCGCTCGCTCACATGCCTGGGATCCGAGGTATCCTTCCCAACTTGGTGAGCGCGAAGTAGCATCCCCAACTCCGCTTGAGCCAGTGCCCGACGATGGGCATGGGCAGGAAGAGAGCGCGTTTGTCGTCCCTGTAGACGAATCCGGCTCCATTCCCCATGTCCATGAGGCACAGGATGCACAAGTCGTCCACGTAGCTCTCTCTCCGGCCGTGACCGCTCTCCTTGCGGGAAATGTCGTTCGCGGCGATTCGCGCCATCACCTCGGCCACGTGGCCCTGCTTCGCCTTCCACTCGGGTCCCTCCAGAGCCGCGACGTCGCCGACGGCGTACAGCCACGGATAGCCCCTCACCTCGCACGACGGGGACACCGACACGAATCCGGAGTCGTTCTGAGGCAGGTCGGAGGATTTGACAACGGCGTGTCCATCGCCGGCCGCGATGAACATGATCAGGTCAGCCTCGATCACGCTCTCATCTTCGAAGACAACACCCCCCTCGATGAATTCGCTGATCTTCTTGCCGGTGCGCGAACGGATGCCAGAGGAGGTGAGCCTACGGTCCATCATCGCGACAGCCTTCTCCCCCATTCGGATGCCCGGACTCGGCATCGGCGCGAAGAAGGTGAGCTCGAAGCGTTTGCGCAGGCCCCTCTTCTTCAGCAGACGCTCGACGTTGAACAGGAATTCGAAGGCCGGGCCGCCCCTTACTCCGCTCTTGTCCTTGGGGTTCCCCCCGAAGCCGACAGCGATCCTGCCGCTGCCCCTGGCGAGCAGAGCGTCCAGACGCTCCTTCACTCGCAGGCTCTCTTGCGGCGCCCCGCAGATCGAGAGGACGTGCTCCTTGCCCTTGTGGGGCACCTTGTGTGCGCCGAGCGCGATGATCAGATAGTCGAAATCCTGCCGCTTCCCTTGCTGCTTGAGGGTGAAGCTCCGCTCGGCGCCGCTGATCTCGGTGACTTCGCCGAGCGAGAGGCGGAAGCCGTGCGCCCGGGCGATGTGAGAGAGCCTGATGCTCGTCCTGCCGATCGATCGTTCACCCGTGGGTATCCAGATCGCCAGTGGATAGACGAACAAGTAGTCGCGATCGGAGACGAGTTCCACATCGAGATGCTTCTTCCGCAGGCTGATCGCCGCTTCGACGCCGCCGATCCCGCCACCCAGCACCACTGCAGTCTTCATCTCTACCTCCTTGGCCACGGCCCTCGCAGCCGCAGCCGATCAGCTCATGCCGAACGACAGGATTGCTCGTCTGATGCTGACGCAGTGTTCGGCTTCAGGTCAACTCAGGGTTCGTGTCCGCGTCAGCAGCGATGTGCGCCGCTGGTCGCTGTACCCTCTTGCGCCCCACCCCTGTGGTAGCCTCCCGCCCGATGGCGAAGATCACCCGCCGCCGCTGTGACGCCGAGATGGTCACAAGAGGCATCGCTCGTGGAGCGAGAGCGCGATGCAGTGGGAGACGAACTACGTATGCCCCGTCGGTGAGCTATCGAGAGGTGGGTTGCTCTGCAGACTCCCGCCGACGCCGTAGATGATCGTCCGGCCGAGCCCTTCGCTCCTCGCCTCGCCCCGCTGGCACCCGTGCGGGAGGATCGAAGCCACGGCGCGTGCGGTACTCTGGGTCTACTCACATCCACACCAAGCACGGAGGAGACAGTCGTGCCCGACGCCCCACGCACACCCGCAACCACTACGATCGGCGACATCGTCGCCGGCGACTACCGAACGGCCGCGGTCTTCGAGAAGTACGCCATCGATTTCTGCTGTGGCGGATCGGCCACCCTCGCTGCCGTCTGCGCCGAGAGGGGCATCGACCCCTCCGCCCTGGCACGTGAGCTCGAGGCGGCCGCGAACGCGCCCGCCTGCCACGAGCAAGACTACGCGAACTGGACCCTGACGCGCCTGATCGACCACATCACGGCGATCCACCACTCCTATCTCAAGGCGAACACCGCCCAGAACGCGGCATACGCTCGCAAGATCGCCGGCGTCCACGGAGAGCACCATCCCGAACTCACGCAGATCGCAGCCGTGTTCGACAAGATGGCGACGAAGCTGCTGGCCCATCTTGAAGAGGAGGAGGAGTCCGTCTTCCCGGCCATCACGCGAGCCGAGGCCAGCCGTGAGGCCGGCTCGGCCCTCGACCCGAAGGATGCCGAGACGATCGCTCGTGGCGCAGAGGCGCTCGTTCGCGAGCATGAGGAAGTCGGCGCTGCCCTCCGCGACATCCGCGAGCTAGCCATGGGCTACGGGCTGCCAGCCGACGCCTGCGCCACGTATGTCCTGACGTATCAGCGCCTGCATGCATTCGAGACAGACCTCCATATGCACGTCCACCTCGAGAACAACATCCTCCTCCCGCGAGCCACCGAGCGTTTCGCACAGACCGTCTGAGTCTCACTGCTGCAGCTGGCCGATACCGAGCTACGCGCTCAGCGTCGAACCAGGCACGGACGGTGGCGCCACAACGTCATCTGACAAGAGGAAGCGCCACGAGAAGAACGGAAAAGGAGATCTCGGACCGGGTGGAGATCGACAGCATCGTCCGCAGCAGTCGAGTGTGCCGACTCGGGATGTCAGACGGTGAGCGACCCTATGTCGTCCCGATGTGTTTCGGGTACGACGGCGTGGCCGTCTATTTCCACAGCGCCACGCAAGGTCAGAAGCTGAACATACTACGCAACCACCCCCATGTGTGCCTCGAGTTCGACTTGGCGGGAGAGATCGTCCGGGGCGAACGGGCGTGCGCTTGGGGGCAGATGTATCGCAGCGCCATCGCGTTCGGCGAAGCGACGTTCGTCAGGTCCCCGGAGGAGAAGCGGAGAGGATTGCGGTTGTTGATGGCTCAGTATGCGGATCCGGCCAGTTCCTTCTCGTTTGCTGACACCGAATCTAGTCGCGTCGTCGTCATCAGGGTGGAGATCGATCAGATCACGGGCAAGCAGTCTGCCTAGCCCAGGCTGGGCGCGGCGGCGCCCCCGGCGCTGCGGTCGCGACGCCACGAGGGCATGTCGACCGTGAGCAGCTGAGGTGCCTCGCCGCACAGGGCGTCAGATCCGCCGGACCGGGCCGAGTGCCGGCGGCAAAAAGCGAACCCGAATCGGTCTCGTGCTACGGGCTGGGTGTCCCCGTAGGCGTGGGCGTCGGCGACGCTGTCGGCGTCGATGTAGGAGTGGAGGTAGGTGTGGGTGACGACAGCGGCGCGGGAGGATCTGCGACCTTGAAGTCGACACCCTCGCTGGTGCCCTCTTCGGTGGTGACGCTGATCCTGTAGCTGCCGGGCTCCAGGCCGTCGGGCACCGCGATGGTGATCGAGCCCTCAGACCACTCCTTGACAGTGGCCGCCACGGTGCCGAAGCCGACCGTGCTCTCCCCCTGTGTCTCGCCGAACATCTCTCCGCCGAGCGTCACCTCGGACCCGGGGCGGCCGCTGTCGGGAACGACCGAGTCGATCTTCGGCGCCGAATCTCCTCCGCACCCTGTCGCCAGCCCCAGCGCGACGGCGAGGACGCACAACGCAGACGCGATCGTGATCATCCTGACTCTGCCCATCAATCCCTCCTGTCTCATGTCGATCCCGTTGATTTGCCGAGCGAGTGCCGTCGCGGCCACTCCATTCGACCATACCCTTCGCCCCGCAAGAACAGCACTCCCCACGCCGTGCCTGTGCCCCGGCAGCCGATCGAAGCGTCCTCCTGCCAGGCAACGCCGGCCCCTTCCCGGCGAGACACCTACCGAGTAGTATGCCTCCAGGACGCAGGCACTTGCGGAGCACCGTTCAGGCAAGCCGTCAGGGACGGCAGTGGCAGCCAACTACTCATCGGCAGCCGGGATCCTGAGCGCCGGAGCCTGCGTCCTCTGTCTGGCTGCCCGGATCTTCTCCTTCCCCGCCAGATCCGTCGCCCCGGCGAGACCGGCCCTCGCACTGCCACCGGAAGTGCCCGTAGGAGTGGAATCGGGCCGCTTTGGGAACCCAACGACAAGCGGCGCCGCTGCGCTGGCGGGAGCCGCGAGGCCTGACTCGATCCACCTCGACCCGCCATACGCGGCGGGCAAGCTTCGGTGCCTCCGGACTCCGCCGACGGAGAGGGAGCAGAGAATGTTCAACACGGTGAGCAAGAGCAGGCCATGCAGCTGGATCTGATCAACCCGTCCAACCCCCAGGTCAGCATCGTAAAGATCGAGGAGAACCGCTGGAACCGCTACCGCGTGTGGCAGCCCCTCAGCCTCATGGCCGTCGCGGGTCTTACGTCGCCGCAGTGGGAAACTACGATCATCGACGAGAACCTCGGCGCCCCGGACTACGCGGCCAGGCCCCGGCCAGACCTGGTGGGCATCACCGCGTTCACCTCTCAGGCGAACCGCGCCTACCAGGTGGCCTCTCACTTCCGAGATCTCGGCGTTCCCGTCGTCATGGGCGGCATTCACGCGACCATCTGCACAGCCGAGGTCATGTCGCGTGTGGACTCGGTGGTCACAGGGGAGGCCGAGGCCGTCTGGCCGCAGGTCCTGGATGACGCCCTTCATGGCAACCTCAAACGTCGGTACGACGGCGGACACGCGGAGCTGAGCGATGTCCCGCCGGCACGTCATGACCTTCTGCCGACGGGATATGCCTTCGGCGCCATCCAGACGACACGCGGCTGCCCACTGAACTGCAGCTTCTGCAGCGTGACGGCGGTCAGCGGAGCGGCCTACCGGCAACGCCCCATTGCGAACGTCGTGCAGGAGATCCGCTCGATCCGCGAGAAGGGCGTTCTCGTCGTGGACGACAATCTGATTGGCACACGGCCCGAACACATCGCACGCGCCAAGGACCTGTTCCGCGCCATGACTCAGGCGAACCTGCAGAAGCAGTGGATCGCCCAGGTCACCATCAACTTCGCCGACGACGAGGAACTCCTGGCGCTGGCCGCAGACGCCGGCTGCAGAGGTGTCTTCATCGGCTTCGAATCCCCCACGGCAGAGGGGCTTCAGGAGATCGGCAAGAAGTTCAACCTACGAGGCGGGCGCGACCTCCGCGCCTCCGTGAAGCGCATCCAGCGGCACGGCATCTTGGTCGTGGGCTCCTTCGTCATCGGCCTGGACACCGACGAACGGGGCATCGGCAGGCATGTCGCGCAGACGGCGGGTTCATACGGAGTGGATAATCTCAACTTGCTGTTTCTGACGCCCCTGCCCGGCACTCGCCTGTGGGACAAGATGGAGGCGGAGAACCGCATCTCCCTCAATGCGTTCCCAGAAGACTGGAACCACTACACTTTGACCCTCCCGGTGGCTCGGTATAAGCACCTGTCCATGGGCGACATCATCGAGGAAGTGATGGCCTGCAACCGGGAGTTCTACTCCTGGTCGCGCCTGGTTCGCCGGACCTGGGGCAGTCTGCGGGGGCGCCGCCAACCTCTCAGAAACCTGGTGAGCAATCTTGCGTCCCGAAACAACGCTCGCTTGAACGACAAGGCGTATCCGGAGTTCCAGCGCCAGCACGAGAGCCGGTGAGGCGGGATGACGTGACCCCGGAACAGGTCACCCGGAGGTCGCGATAGCGGCCCTTCCTCGCCGGTCGTTGAGCTTCCGTTGGAGCGATGCTCGAGCTTGGCGCCCTCGATGTCCACGTCGGGCAGCACGCGGTCAAGCCACCGTGGCAGCCACCACGCCTTCTCACCGAGCAGGACCATCACCGTGGGGATGATGGTCATGCTAACGATGAAGGCATCGAAGAACACTGCGAAAGCGAAGGCCAGACCGATCGACTTCACCAGCGGTTCTGCCGAGATCACGAAGCCTCCGAAGACGCCCATCATGGTGATCGCGGCGGCGGCCACGACCTTGGCACCATGGCCGAAGCCCACGACCACCGACTCCGTGGCCCCGAGACCGTGTGACGTGCTCCTCGCGCATCCTCGTCACGAGGAAGATACTGGTAGTCGATGGCCAGCCCGAACACCACCCCGATCATGAAGATCGGCAGCAGGCTCATGATCGGCGCCGGCTCATCGACTCCGATGAGTGACGCGAGCCAGCCCCACTGGAACACCGCCACGATCACCCCAAACGCGGCAGCCACGGTGAGCACGAAGCCAAGCGTGGCAGTGAGCGGCACCATGATAGAGCGGAAGACGAGCAGCAGGAGGATGAAGGCCAGACCGACCACCAACAGCAGGTAGGGCAGCAGGGCGTCGCCGAGCTTCTTCGATATGTCGATGCTCAGCGCGGTCGGCCCGGTCACCGCGGCCGTTGGACCCCCGGCCTCGCCGAGGACGGCCGCATCGGCGCGGTTGGCGGCTACGAGCTGCTCGGTGGCAGCGTCGCCGGGTGCGCTCCCCGGAATGAGGTTGATGACGGCCGTGTCGCCGCTCTCGTTGAAGTTCGGCAGCATCACGAATTGGACGTTGTCGAGCTCACCCAGACTGGTCGCGACGGCACCCGCTGCAGCCGCGGGCTCTGGGTCGCCCTGGGCATCGACGACCACGGTCAGCAGGCCGTTGAAGCCAGGGCCGAAGGCTGCCGCGAGCTGGTCGTAGGCCTTGGGCTGGGTCGTCGTCGGCTAGGCGCTGCCGTCGTCCGGCAGGCCAAGCCGCAGATCGAGGGCTGGGGTGGCCAGCAGCAGCAGCCCGGCGACGGCCACGATGAGGATCGGCAGCGGGTGGCGCGCCAAGCAGCGGGCCCAGCGCATCCAGCTCTTCTCCTGCTTCGCCTCGACCTCCAGGCAGTGCTCGGGGTCGTACTTCCTGCCCATGACGCGCCTCCCGGCGAAGCCCAGCAGCGCCGGCAGCAACGTCAGCGCGATGAGCACCGCGAGGGTGACGGCGACCACCGCGGCCAGGCCCATCACGGTGAGGACGGGGATGCCTACCACCGACAGACCCGTGAGCGCGATGATCACCGTGAGACCCGCGAGGACGACGGCCGATCCGGCGGTGCCTACGGCTCGACCGGCAGCTTCGGCCATGTCCAAGCCGCAGTGATCGGTGATCTCGGCCCGATAGCGGGAGACGATGAACAGCGCATAGTCGATCGACACCGCGATGCCGATCATCACTGCGAGGATGCTGGTGGTCGAGCTGATCTCGGCGAACGCCGTCGAGGCGGTGATCAGCGACACCCCGATGCCGATGCCGATGATCGCGTTCAGCAGCGGCAGACCTGCCGCGATGAGTGACCCGAAGGTGATCAGCAGCACAACGAAGGCGATGGCGAAGCCGATCATCTCCGAGACACCCTGCTCGGGGGTCACCTGCAGAGCGTCGCCGGTGATCTCGATGGTCAAGCCGGCCTCCCTGCCCGACTCTGCCACCGCGAGGAGACCCTCGCGGTCATCCTCGTCTTGCTCGCTTGCGGACACCAGATACGTGACCTGAGAGAAGGCCGTGCCGCCATCGGGGCTCACGCTCCCGACCTCGAGCGGCTCGGAGGCGAAGGCCACATCGGGCTGCTCGCGCAGCTGCTTCATGACCTCTGCGACGGCTGCCGCGCTGGCAGGGTCCTGGAGCATCTCGCCGTCAGGTGCGGTGAAGACGACGCGAGCGGTCGCTCCCGAGGCTGACAGCGCGGGGAATCGCTCCTGGAACGTGTCCAGGGCCGCCTGTGCCTCGGTCCCAGGGATGGAGAAAGAGGGCGATGTGGGCTGCGACAGCAGGGCCGCGCCCAGGACTGAGGAGACCAGCAGCAAGAGCCAGACGCCTACCACGAGGCGTCGTCTCAGGAAAGACGCGCGTCCGAGTAACGGCTCAGTGAGTGCATGCTCAGGCCACGGATTCGACAACCACCCCCACGGCGGAGGTCCCTGTGGGCACACTCTCGCCGCGGCGTCGGCAGGCGGAGCAGACGAAGGAGCACATCGTCGAGGTCGCCTGCACCTGTTCGCCGAGCAGGGCTACACGGCCACATCCACACGCCAGGTCGCGCACACGGCGGGCGTGTCCGAGGGGCTCATCTTCCACTACTTCCCAACGAAGATGGACCTGCTCCTCACTATCCCGAGCCACGGCCATCGGTTCATCCCGGCTCGCTTCATGGGTGCCACTTGCGATCCCGACCAGCCAGTCGCCGTGGCCATCCACGCCATAGCTCTCAGGTTCGTCCAACTCGGATGCACGAAGGCCGACTTCCTCAACATGCTCGTCGGCGAGTCGTGCTCGAACGACGAGCTCTACGGTCTCTTCAGGTTCCTGATGGATGAGGCGCCCGGTGCTCTGGCCGAATACCTCGACGCGCGCGTGGCTGCTGGTGACTTGCGGGCGGATCTGCCGACGATGTCGGCCGCAGCCAGCCTCATCGGATCACTCTTCGGCTTCCTTCTCAGAAGCAAGCATCTCGATGATGCCGCCTGGAGCAAGGCATCACGCGAGTACGCCCAGGATGTGGCCGAGCTGTGGCTGCGGGGCGCGGCGGTGGGCTTGGCCCCTGGGCGCCTCCCGGGCTAGGCTTCTCGCACGAGGTTGGCGCGTACTCTCGGCCATCTCCTCCGTGAGGCGCAGTGGCCACGCTGCCCGCGTTCGAAACGTGGGCGCCGCTTCAGATGCCTGCCGAACGGGCAACTCCAACTGCAGACGGGGAGTGAGGCCGACACCCAAGAGGCGAAGACGACGATCTGATAGGGGGAGACATGTCCAGTCCAGATGAACCGACCGAGCCGACCACACCGCCGCAGCAACCACCACCACCCGAGCCCCCGCCGACGCCACCCGGAGCGGCACCAGCGGTGCCACTTGCGCCCGGGTCCCCGCCGCGAGCGCCCGAGCCCTATGCCGCGCGCCTGGACATCGACTACCCCGAGAGGCTCGATCGGCTCTCGACCTTCTTCCGGCTGATCTGGATCATCCCGATCTACATCATCCTCTCTCTGCTCTCCGCGGTCGCGAGCTGGACCGTGATCACGCAGAGCGGCGAAGCGGTCACGAGGAGCAGCGGCGGGATCACCAGCGGGCTCTTCCTCGCGACGCTGCTGATGATCCTCTTCCGGCAGCGCTACCCGCGCTGGTGGTTCGACTTCGCGCGGGAGTTCACGCGCTTCGTGGCGCGGGTCTCGGCCTACTTCGTGCTGCTCACCGACCGCTATCCCTCGACCGTCGAGGAGCAGTCGGTGCATCTCGAGATCGACTACCCCGACGTCGAGCGCGACCTCAACCGCTGGCTGCCGCTGGTCAAGTGGTTCCTGGCGATCCCGCACTACATCGTGCTCGTGGTGCTTGCCGTGGTCGCGGTCTTCGCGGTCCTCATCGCCTGGTTCGCCATCCTCTTCACCGGGCGCTATCCGCGGGCGCTCTTCGACTACGTGGTCGGGGTCAGCAGATGGGCGCTTCGGGTCGAGGCCTACGCCTTCTTGCTGGTCACCGACCGCTACCCGCCGTTCAGCCTCAAGTGAAGTGAAGAGCGGGAAGCCGTCGCATTCGCCAGTCTCTGGCAGGCAGGAGCGGTATGCGACGTCCGCGGTGGGCATCCGCAAGGTCGTAGTGGGGCTGGGGCCGTGAAGGCGATCATCTGGCCGGACTACTCGCTCTGACCTTGCCCCGACACCTGTTCGTGAGATGGCGGTCGGGCTACCATAGGGAATGGACCGACGAATAGGGTCCGGGCAGCCGGAGCGAGCGAGGCGGCCCGCGATGAGTCGTCACCCTCAACGAGAGTTGCGTCGCGCGAGAGGAGGAGCCAGTGTCCAAGAGACTGTTCGCCATGGGCATGTCCATTGTCGTGCTCGCGCTTGCTCTCGGAGCCTGTGGCGGCGGGGGAGACGACACCCGGGACAAGGGAGACGAGGCCGCCGAAGACGCCGAGTTCACCGTCACGTCCACCTCCTTCGCCGAGGGGGGCTCTATCCCGAGCACCTACACCTGCGAGGGCGACGACCTCTCACCGCCACTGACATGGAGCGGGGTCCCGGAGGATGCCTACAGCCTGGTCCTCATCGTCGACGACCCCGACGCACCCGACCCCGATGCCCCGAAGACCACCTGGGTGCACTGGGTCCTCTACAACATCTCCGCGGACACGACCGGCCTGCCCGAAGCGGTGGAGCCGCAGGAGCTGCCGAGCGGGACAGTGGAAGGTCTCAATGACTGGCAGCGCACGGGCTACGGCGGCCCCTGTCCGCCCAAGGGTCGCCACCGCTACCTCTTCAAGCTCTACGCTCTCGACACCGTGCTCACGGGGCTGGACGAGCCGACGAAGGCTGAGGTCGAGGCAGCCATGGAGGGTCACGTCGTCGGGCAGGCAGAGCTCGTCGGGACGTACGAGAAAGCGCGCTAGCGAGAGCTGGGCGGACCATGGGCTCGGTCATCGTCAGGCCTCCGGAAGCAGTGCGAAGAAGAAGCGAAGGCGCCATCCTAGTCCGCCAGGATCCGCTCGAGCAGCTCCGCAGCCACGTCATCACCGTGAGCTCTCGCAACGTGGACGACGTGCGCGTGTGGAGGCGGGGGCGCCTGATGGACGGTCGAGCGGCCTCGCTTCCGGGCTTGGCAACAAGGGAACAGTCGATTGCCAGGCGAAGGAAGAGAGTGCACGCGATCATTGCGCACGGGCACGCAGACACCCCACAGTTGCGGGAGGATCCGCGCAAGATGATGAAGGAAGAGCCAAGCCAATAGGCCGGCAGTCGCGAGGGACCAGGAGAGGGTTGAGGGCCGTCCGTGGCCGCCGCTCCGCTCACAGAGTCTATCGTCTCTCGACCAGCGGGGCGACGCTGAATACTGCCGGGAAGGGCATCCTGATCGAGTTCGGCCCGGTCTGCCTGGCCGGCTCCGTGTGGGCGGTCGGGTGGATGTCCCATTTCCTGACCGTTGACGCTTGCGTCGATGCGCAGATGGCGGCCGTCGACGGCCTAGGCAGGTGCGCGAAGGAACCGGTGGGCGATGGGAGGGAAGATGATCGCCGAGAGGAGGCCCGCGGCGATGAGACCCTCCCCACCGCTCACCGTGATCGCTCCGAGGCTTTCTCCCACGGTCACGGCCACGACGATGAACGAGAGATTGGTGGCCTGGAGGAGACCGGACGCCGCCATCTCGCGGCCGGTCAGGTGCCCTCGATAGAGCAATGCCGGCAGGCCGCGCACGAAGAGTATGATCATCAGGAGCACGAGGACCCGGCCCATCTCGAACCAGCCGAACAGCTCTCCGAGATCGAAGCGCATGCCGCTCGCGATGAAGAACACGGGCACGAAGAAGCCGAACCCCACCGCGTCCAGCTTCTTCCGGTAGCCCGCCTCGTCACGCCAGCCGCGGATGACGATGGCGAAGACAGCGCCGGCGATGAACGTCCCGAGGATGGCCTCGAAGCCGAACGCACTGGCCACGACTGCGGTCGCCAGGAGGATCAGGATGGCCAGCCGCACGCGCACCTGCGACGACGAGTCGTTGAGGCGCACGAAGACCCGCTTGGTCGCCTCAAGCCGAGAGAACGAGGCGAGGCCCCACAGGAGCAGCACGGCCAGAGCCGCGATCAGCATGAGTAACGACGCTTCCCCTATCAGCGTCGAGCCCGGCTTCGCGAAGAACAAGCCTAGGAGCACGATCGTGCCGAACTCGGCTACGGAGCTGCCCGCGACCGTGAAGCGCCCGGCGGCCGTGTGCAGTTTGTGCGTGTCGCGCAGAGCCGGGACCACGATGCCGACCGAGGTCGCCGACAACGCGATCGCAACGAGGAGGGGCGTCAAGACCAGGCCTGCATGCCGGAAGGCGAGTTCGATGGACAGCGCGAGCGCGACGCTCAGGAGGAAGCCGAGCCCACCGAGGCGCAAGGGAGCTCCCTGCAGCATCTTCATGTTGAGCTCCATCCCGGCAAGAAAGAGGAGGAAGGCCACGCCGATAGCACCCATGATCTGCACGGGGGCGTCGAGGCTGATCCAGCCGAGGACGGACGGCCCAAGCACGATGCCGGCGATGACCTCTACCACGACCGAGGGCACGCGTACGTTCGGAAAGAGCCCAAGCGCGAACGGGATGGCGAAGGCGACTGCGGCGACCAGCATCAAATTCAGGAGCGCGAACTCCTCCGCCTTCACCGACGCACCCCCGGCTTGTGAAGGTTCCCGCGCGGTCCGTGAGAACGTCGCGGGACGGCCACATCTGACCTCGCCCCATCGACCCGAATGCTAGCACGTGCTCATCGCCGCACCCAACGATCAGCCATCGCTCCCGGTGCAATGATCCAGGTGACCCGCACGGTGTGAGTGCGGGAGATATGCTGGCGGAACAACTGCACACCGTGGAAGGAGACGTGAGGATGGGATCGTCGGTGACCAACGTGCGAACTGCGACCGCCGCCGACTTCGAGGGCATCTCTGACGTGTTCTCGCAGGAGAACGTGTTCCACGTCGGACTGCTGCCGGAGTACGTCGTTCTTGCCGAGCCACCGGTCGCGCCCGAGGAGTTCGGCGAGATGCTCGCTCGCGAGGAGCAGAAGCTCCTTGTCGCCGAACAGGATGGGCAGATCATCGGTTGCGTGCTGGCCTCCATCAAGTCAGCGGACCCGATGCCGTTCCTGCGATCCAGGCGCTTCGCCTACGTGCACGACGTCGTCGTCGACGAATCCCATCGCGGAGGAGGCGTGGGACGAGCCCTGATGGAGGGCGTCGCAGAGTGGGCTCGGAGCCGGGATGTGGAAGACCTTGAGCTGCACGTCTGGGAGGCGAACCGCGAGGCCCTGTCGTTCTACGATTCCCTGGGCTACAGACCGCTCGACCATCGGATGACCAAGCGCCTGCGCAGCGACTTCTAGGCCTGCCTGATGCGCGAGAAAGCACAGGCATGCAGCCCTCACTCGTCCCATGCCCCGGCTGCGGTGCACAGTTCCGGCTCACTGTTGGTCCGACGCACCCGTACATGAAGTCGTCGTTGGGATGCTGGGCGGCCTTTGGTGAGGTCCTGGCTCGGGAGCACAGTGAGAACTCCACCGCTCTCAAAGGCAGAGGACGCCTACCTCAAGGAGGTCACGGCTGCCATGCGCGTGATCAACGAGAGCTTGAACACCTACTTCGACCTGCTCCTCTCCGAGCCCTGGGACGACGACGAGAAGGCGGCCGAGGAGCGAATCGATGCGGGGCTGCGGAAGGTGCTGGCGGGGTAGGCGTGCGGAGCGCCCCGTTGCCACGGGTCGGCTTGTCCGCGGGACGCTGAGCTGCGGAGTGAGGTCGGAGCAGACAACACGGGACCGTAGGCAGCAGGCCAGGCGCAAAGTATGGTGAGCTCATGAGCATGGGTGTCTACATCGTAATCGGACTCGTCACCCTGGGGATCATCGTGTGGTTGGCGACGAGTGGCGTCTGGATGATCTTGAAGTGGGTCGGTCGTACAGACCCACCTGGACGAACCTATCGACCGCTTCTTCGACATCGAGGGCGAACTCGACTCGGCGGACTACCTCAAGTCCAAAGAGAAGCACCTGCACGGGGACACGGGTAGACTCGCGCTCGAGCTGAGCGATTCAGGGCGCGGCCAACTCCATGCTGTTTGGCTCGGTGCCCGGAGCATCGACAGTGCGTTGACGAAATCGTCAGTACCGACAAATCGCCAGCGAATCGTCGGTTCGGTCAGTTGCGTCGGTGGAGGCCCTACCCGCCGAGACCCCCGGTAGCCCGGCCAAGGCACGGCGAAGGTGCTGCAACTCCTGCTGATGCGCCCAGAGCCCTCATGTGACGAGGCAAGATGCGGACATCGCAGTTGCTCTCGCTCAGCAGGTCATGGCAACCCATGTGGCCGCGTGCCATCGTGGGCCTTCCCTTCCGTTGCCTGAAGCGCCGCGTTCACCTCCGTGTCTCTTCGCTTGCCGGTCGCTGCAGGCGCCCGGTGCCGTTCTGATGTAGCCGCTCGTGGTCTCCCTGGTGTTCGCCGACGCGGCGTCCTGTCAGGAGCGCGGGGATGATGGCGAGGTAAGCCATGAGCGCGGCGACGTAGTAGGCCAGCGAGAACGACTTGGCGATGTTGTCCGTGAAGATGGCTGCCAGCGTGGCCTGTACGTTCGCTTCCATCTGCGCTTCAGCGCTTCCGGGTTGCGCCGACGGTCCGTCTCCCATCAGCTCCCCCGCGTCCTGGGGCTTGACCGCGCCACTGCGAGCCTGCCCGGCCGCATTCTGCAGCTGGGCAGCGATCGCTGCTCGGGCGGGAGCTGGGATTGCGCTCTGGGATTCCACATACCTCTGCGCCTCGCGGGCCGCGTTCTCGACGTTCGTCGTCATCTGTGCCGTGAAGATGGCGACGAGCACGGCCAAGCCGATCGAGAAGCCGACCTGGCGCAGCGTGTTCAGCGCCCCCGAGCCCACGCCCGTCACCTGTCGAGGCAGCGAGCCCATGGCGGCCGCCGAGAACGTCGGGAAGGTGAAGCCCATGCCGACCCCGATGACGACGACCCGCCACGTGGCATCCAGGGCGCTGCTCTGTGCGTCGAGTCCGGCGAGCAGCAGCAGGCCCGTTCCGAAGCAGAACGCCCCGAAGGCCGCCAGGAAGCGCGGCCCGACCCTGTCGACGAGGCGTCCGACCATGGGTCCAATGACAAGCGCGGTGAGGGCCATGGGTGTGATGGCGAGCGCCGCGCGCAGCTCGCTGTAGCCGAGCACTGAGACCAGGAAGATCACCAGCAGGAACATGCCGCCACCCATGGCCCCGCCGATGAACATCATGGCTGTGTTCGCAGCGGTGAACGAGCGGATGCGCAGCAGCCTGAAGTCGAACATCGGCGAGGGCGTGCGCAGCTCCCACCACATGAAGAGCGGGTAGGAGACGATCGCCACGGCGAAGAGCGTCAGGATGCGAGCCGAGGTCCAGCCCCAGTCGTTCGCTTGGATAAGGCCCAGCACGAGACAGAAGAGGCCTATCGCGGAGATGACGACACCGACGTAGTCGATGCGCGTCCCGGCAAGCGCCTCTCTCACCTTGGGAATGACGGCCCAGCCGAAGATGAGTGCCCCGATACCGACCGGCACGTTGATGAAGAACACCCAGTGCCAGGAGCCGTACTCGATGAGCACGCCGCCCAGCGAGGGACCTACCGCAGCGGCCGTGGCGGAGACGGCTCCCCAGATGCCGAAGGCCACGCCGGTTTGCCGCCGCGGGAAGACACTGAACAGGATGGCGAGCGATAGCGGCGTCATCGCAGCTCCGCCGATGCCCTGGCCGACGCGGAAGACGACGAGCCAGCCGATGGAGGGCGCGAAGCCGCAGAGCAGGGAGAACGCGGTGAAGATGGTCAGGCCCACCAGGAACACCTGCTTGCGCCCGAGTCTGTCGGCAAGACCGCCCATGGAGAGGAAGAGCACCGCGAGGGTCAGACTGTAGGCGTTGACGACCCAGGTAGCATCGGTGACCGTCGTGTCGAGGTCGCTGATAATCGCCGGGATGGCGATGTTGACGATCGTCACATCCAGCAGGGTCATGAACATGCCCAGCGATACCGCTGCCAGGATCAGCCATCGTCGGGGATGACCTTCGCTCTCGATGACGTCTACCTCCTCGTTGACAGTAGCCATGGCTACGCCCACTTCTGATCGAGAGCCAGCCATTGCTGTTCTCCGATGAACATGGAGTCGGGGAGATCCGGACCCGGCTGCCCCTTCTGCAGAGGACTCTAGCACGCACTCAGAGACATGCCCCGGACGTTCGCGGATCTGGACGCCGGCAGTGTCTCCGCGGTCCCGTACGCACCCATCCCGCCCTATCCGCTCCCATCCAGTCGCACGCATCCTGGCTGCAGAGTGGGTTGCAGCGGGGATCCTCGGCAGGATGCCAAGGGGACCCTCTCCAGTAGCGCCCAGTGCCATCCAGTACCGCCCAGCACCATCCCGTGACGCTGATTTCGGTTGCAGGACGGTTGCAGGCGGGTTGCAGAAAGGGCCTGGCGGAATCCGCGGGAATAGACAGCACCCCTGCAGGGCCTCTCCTGCGTTCGACTCCTACTGAGGCCGAAGGCCCCGTGCGTCACCTGACCCGCATGAATCGCGCGGCCTCACAGGCATCCAGCATCATGCGGATGTCATCGTAGGAGGAGGGACCTGCGGGAACGAAGCGCTTGACCAGCCCCTGGGACAGTCTCTCTCGCACTTCGCGGTCCTCATGCAGGGACACAAGAACGTCCCGGATCTGGCCGCGCAACTCGAGCGGCACTCGTTTCGATACGGCGACCGGCTGGATGGTGGACGGGCCCAGGGCATCGATGATGCGGAGCGACTTGCCGAGGTGCGGATCGTCGCGCAAGGCCACGGCCAGCACCTGGGAGTCGATGGCGGAGGCGTCGACCTCATGCTCGGCGACCATGCGGATCGATTCCTCGTGGAAGCCGGCCTCGACGACCGTGCCGAAGAAGCCGTGCGTCTCCCCAAGCTCGACCAGGTGGTAGCGCGTGATGCCGTAGCCGGAGTGCCAGAGCGGCTCGTTGTACGCCCAGGATCTGCCACGCAGGTCGAGAAATGAGGTGAAGGGGCTGTCACGGTGGACGATGACGTCCGAGTAGTAGATGGGCCGGGCGGCGTAGCGGTCGCCTTCGAGGACCGGCGCCGCGACGGGGACTGCGGGCGCTATGCCCTGACGCTCGAGCTCCACGTAGACGAGGCTGCACACGAAGCAGACCTCGTTCCTATCCTCCGCGCAACTCTCGTAGTCGGTCTCGACCACGAGCTCGGTCTCCAGCCCGAGGCGGCGCCCGACTGATTCGGTGACGGCCTGATACACCGGCAGGATGTTGGGACCGAGATAGGTACCGAAGCGCAGCCTGTCCATGGCCGGGTCCAGCGTCCGTCGCTCGGATCTCTCACAGCCCGCAGGAGCCTACCTCTGCCGCCGAGGCCTCCACGTCTTCCTTCATCAGCTTGCGCAGGTCCTCGCGAAGTTGCGGGGTGTCTGCGTGCCCGTGTGCCGTGATCGCGTGGACCGCGGCCGCCTCGACGAGATGCTCTTCGCTGCCTGACATGCGGATGTCACAGTCGTTCTCGCTCGGCAGATCCCGGCAGTCCATGTAGTAGCGTGTCATCGTGGGTCATCCCTTCCAGTCGCCTGACAATCAACTGTTCCCCTGCTGTCAAGCGTGGAAACTGTCGTGATCGGCTTCAGAGGTGCTGCTGAGGTCGCACTAGCCGACACAGGTCTTGTTGACCGGCAGGCCTGAGAAGCCGCTGCACCAGGCAGCGGTGCCGACGCCAAGCCGACGGGAGTCAAGGGGCGGGACGAGTCCTCAGATCAGTGGGCGCGCCGCCGCTGCGCCTCCTGCCAGCGACCCCCCCCATCTCGCCGAACGCCGCACTGTGCCGACAATGAAAGTACGAGAGGACGACTAGAGGGGGGCCGACATGCCTGTGAGAAGAGAACAGAGCCGCTACTCCAGCTTGTACGCGCAAGTAGGCAACGTGAAGGGGCGGAGCTTTGGGAGATCTGTCGCTTTCGTCGCTTCGGTCGCGGATTCCTGTGGCCCCACAGACGCAGAAGACGATCAAGACGCAACCTGCGCGAACCGCCGCTGCAGTCCCATCTCGGCGCTCGGGCGCGTCTGCTCAAGTGCCGCCAGGGTGTTCCGGTAGCAGACGGGATGTGTCGCTACATCTTGGGGTCAGAGCAGCCTAGCCGCAGATCTCCCGTTCGTCCGCGAGGACACGATGAGCGAGCCGCTCGTAGAAGGCCTGGACGCCCTCCTCGGCCTCGTCGTCGTGGACGACATTGAACTCCTGGCTGAGCTCAACGAGGTCTGTCTGGTTGAGGTGGCGGGAGACCAGGTCGAAGAACACGGTCTCTTCGACGTCGACGTGACGTCGCATCACCTCGATGTACTCGCGCAGCTGAGTCGAGAGCTGGGGGACCAGTCCGGAGTCGCCCTTCCTGACGGCCTCGACCGTGTCTTGGAGCACGTCGAGCTGACCGTGGGACCACTCGTGCTCGCCCAGCAGCTGCTCCAGCGGTCCGAGATCTCTGGTCATCCCCCGCCGGCGGAGGCGCGAGTAGAGCAGCCCGTCTTCCTTGGGGTCGTGGAGACCGTCGCCGAAGTAGCGGAAGAACTCGATCATGTCGGTGACGAGCTCGATGTGGCAGCGGCCGGACGCGTCGATGCAGTCGCACTCCCTCTCGGCCGCCTCGAGGACCTCGCGAAGCAGGCGATGCTCCTCTTCGAGGATGCTCCTCCAGGTCATGGACTCCTCCTCGCGACGGTCGCGCTGGGAGTCGTGTGCCGTGTGCGATTCCTGCATCGGCATCGTCTTGCCGATCTCCCGCACGATATCGGTCGCGCTGATCAGTCCTATGGGGATGTTCACGCCTTGGACAGAACCCGCCGCCACGATCGGGCGCGCCGCCAACTCTCCAGAGATCTCTCCGCGCGCCCGGAGTACCAGCAGTGCGTGGATGTGCTTGCCCGCCATGCGCTCCATCGCCTCGTCGAGCGTCCGCCAATGCTCGACCGCCTCGATGTTCTGGGTCATCACATCGGCGGCGATCACGTCGTCTCGCGCCACGCTGTCGTGGTCCCCCGTCCAGGGCTTGAGGATGTCGATCGCCGCGACGACGCCGATCATTTCGCCCTCGTCGCTGGCCACGATCACCCGGTGCACCCGCTTCTCGGAGATGACCTTCGCCGTCTCTCGCAGCGTCAGCGTCGGCGGGATCATCAAGACTCCGTGGGTCATGACGTCGAAAACGGTCTCTTTGGCGACCTCGGTCTCGCCGCTGCCGCTCATGCCATCTTCGAACCTCTCCATTCTGGTGAACACAGACTCAGGTTTGCCGGCGACGGTCTTGCCGATCTCCCTGACGACGTCGCTGGTACTGAGGATCCCGACGACATGGCCGTCGGCGCGGACCAGGACCCGGTGGATGTGATGCTCGACCATCATCTCGATCGCCAGCTGCAGACTGTCGTCCGCGTCGACGGCCAGCAGCGAAGGCGTCATGATCGCTTCCGCCCAGGCGGGGGAATCGCGCTCGCTGGACTTCACACCGCACGCCATGATGTCCGTGCTCGACACGACCCCGACGACCTCCCTGGCGTCATTGGCCACCGCGACGCACGACACCTGGTTGTGACTCATGACGCGGCACATGTCTGCGGCGGTCGAGTCCATGGGGACCGTGATCACGCCGTAGTGCATGACCGCCTTGACCTTCTTCTCAAGCGTCACCCGCACGCCCGCCTCACCCTCCGCCGACGATTCGCCAGCTGTAGATTGTCATGACTGCGACGATACCGAGTGCGGTGAGTACGAGAGAGAACGGGATCGCCGTCCTCACGCCGATCGTCCGCTCGTCCCCGAAGCTCACCTGCGCGATCCGCCACGTTGCGCACAGGCTGCCCAGCAGCCCAAGACCCGCCACCAACACTATCAGCATCCATCCCAGACTCTGCCCGGAAGATTCAGCACGCGATCGTGGAGCTTCGTGGCGAGCTCTCTGTGAACGCCGGTCGAAAGGGCGAACACTGGGACACTATCCTAGCTGCTTCTCCGTCCTCCTTCCAGGGCTCTGCGGCGGAGCTCTGTGTGGCCGCCTAGGCTGGCAGTGTCGCCGGCGCTGTCATTGCGCATCTTGGCCTTGGCGTCACGCAGGTGACCTGCACGCCTGGAATCGGTCCACCCGCAATGTGGGGTCCCTCGACCGATGAGGGAGGCAGACAATGCCGAAGAACACCTACCGACCCGAGGAGCTCATCGTCACGCTGCGTCGGGCCGAGGTGCTCATCGGCCAGGGCAGGAAGGCGCCCGAGGTCGGGAAGACCCTGGGCGTCCACGAGGTCACCTACTACCGCTGGCGCATGGAGCACGGGGGCTCCAGGTCTCACAAGTGAGACACCCTCCCTCCTCGTCAACGGCGGGCAGACGGCACAGCGCGGTACCGGAGGTATGCTGTCTTCGATGGACGCTGGGGCGGGAGACACGTCCTCCTCTGGTCTCCTTCTCCTTCGCCTGACGTCCATCCTCGACGAGGAGGCGATGCCCCTGGACGATAGGCTAGCGGTGCTTCCGAGAAGACGCCCACAGCACCTCCCTCTGGCGAGGGGCTTGGGGAAGTCGATCACGGGGAGGGGTTGACTACAAAGAAGACGCTCGTGCTGGTCGGGGTGCTCGACGTCGGCGTGCTCCTCGCCGCCATCCTCGCGGGATGCTCGGGCTCGG
Organism: uncultured Thermoleophilia bacterium; assembly: GCA_963717285.1. GTDB lineage: Bacteria > Actinomycetota > Thermoleophilia > UBA2241 > UBA2241 > CAIXSE01. Next base: position 642,852 of record CAVQVW010000004.1, on the reverse strand, counting down.
CCACGGGTGGCGGCTGGATGTCGTCGAAGGGAGAGGACGGCAAGGCCACCTTCGGGTTCAGAGTCGCCTATGACGGTTGCGACTGGAAGGGCAACGTCAGCTACACCGACCACGGCTACGCGTGGGGCGACTGCAAGACGATCAACCTCCATGGGAAGGTGACAGGCGGCACCAGCAGCCGGGTCACCGGCACGTACCAGCCGAAGCCGAAGGGTGAGCCTGGCACGTTCACCGTGTGGCTCAAGGACGAGGGCCAGCCACAAAAGGGCGAGGACACCTTCAGGATCAAGCTCAGTGGAGGGTCGTTCGACGGCTACGAGCACTCTGGAGAGCTCGGCGGCGGCAACGCCGTCATTCCCGACTGACCTCACACCCTGCTGCAGAGAGATCGGGCCGGACTGCTTCGGCCTGAGAGGAAGTGGACCGAGCGGGGTCGTGCACGCGATTCCCGCTCGGTCCCGCCGTCGCAGGTCGCTCCGCCTCGGCATCGCTTGGCACGTCCCAGTCGGGCAACGCCGGGTCGTCTCGCCCTCCCACGGAGCGGGTATGCAGCCCGCAGTGGGACGCGGGACACGGCGGTCTGCCGCCGCGCACGTGCTCCCTCGGGGAGGTGTGTGAGATGGAGTGTGGATCGGGTCCGGATACCCGTGGGCAAGGCCCCAACCGAGGCGTGTTCTGGGGTCTGATCATCGCGGTCGTCGTACTGGCCGCCGGTGTGGCCGGCTGCTCGAACGAGGAGGCCGTCACCGTCCCCGATCTCGTCGGCATGGAGGAGGCCGAGGCCAAAGAGGGCCTGACCGAGGCAGGGCTCGAGCTCGGCGACGTCGAGCGCCTGGCCGTCGAGGCCTCATCGGAGAGGGTCGGCACGGTGCTCTCCCAGCAGCCATCGCCAGGCGCGGAGGTGGACTCCGGGACGCAGGTCGCACTGGTGGTCGCCGAGGATCCGGAGGGGGAGACGAGCGAGCGGGCCGAGGCGCAGACGCCATCTGCCGGGTCGGGTGGTGGGTCTGGGTCGGGAACGAAGCCGACGCCGACGCCGGATCCGCAGTCGAAGGCAACCTGGCACACATTGGCTGCCGCCTCGGGCACAGGCGACTACGTTGGTGCGTGGTTCGAGACAACTGGCCCGCCGCTCCAGCTGAACGTCACGGTCTCCTCGTCCTCAGGGGACTACATCCATTTCACCACGGAGCCTCAACAGGGGAGCTGGCAGACCTATGCCCTCGCCATCGATCTCGACTACACGCTTCCCCCCCTAGAACAGACCCATAGGCACGAGCATCTGCGCCCGGGGACCTACCGGATACGGGTCACCGCTGTACCGGGTGACATCGAGTGGTCGTTCGAGGTGCGCGAGTATTCGGGATGGCAGCCCGCGCCCTAGACTGCTCTCCTCGGCGTCCACCGCACGAGGGCGGCGCGCGTGGAGGAGACTGACCGGAGCCCCGTTCCTCGGTCCACTTCCTGTGTTGGTCCGATGGCCACTTCCGCGCGGAAGAGGGAGACCCGCGCTCGGCCATCGAGAAGCCGTGGAAGGCGATTGTCTCAGGTGCTGGCCGGAGTTGCCCCCACCGAGCTGCGCGAACGCGCGCCTACTGTGACGTCCGCCCCTGCTCGAGCAGACGCTTCAGATTCTCGCCCTCCTCGTGCATGTGCTTCCGGAACGCTTCCAAACGGGATCGCAGCACGAAGCTGGCAACAGCATCCAGGGCTCGCCCGACGATCGGCGTGCGCGTGCCGAAAGAGAGTTCAGCCGTGAATCGCGTTCCGTCGCCCTCCGGCGCAATGATGAACGCACCGGCGAAGCCTCTGCTCGCGTAGCGCACCACCTCCCCGGGCACGACCTCGGTGGCGCGCAGACGAAGCCGGTGAAGCCGCCCGTGCAGGCGCTCTTCCACGTGAAGCACGGTCCCGGTCCGCAGGACTTGGCCACCCTCGTACCGGCAAGTCACATGGTCAGGGTGCCACTCTCGATAGTGAAGCGGCATCTCCTCGATCCACGTCCAGACATGCTTCGGTCGAGCATCGATGAACGTCGAGTCCCTGAGTTCGATCATGCGACTGGGCTCCATCTCGTCGAATCGACCTGTCCGGCGCGCACTTCCGAAGCGCCGTCCCTATGCCCAGATCTCCCTGCAATCCCTCAGCACGATCGCCGCGTGCCCCTTCGCCTTCACCTTGGGATACACCCTACGCATGGTGCCGAGGGGATCGATCAGGAAGGTCGTGTGTTTGACGCCTCCGAACCGCTGAGCGACATCGAAGGCCCTCGCGACCTTGCAGTCGGAGTCATCGATCATCGGTAGCCTCACGCTGTTTCTGGCCGCCCACGTGCGATGCGTCTCCGTCTTGTCGACGGTGACCCCGACGACCTCGACATCCAGTGCCGTGAACTGATCGAACAGGTCGTCGAACTCGACGGCAACGATCGTTCAGGGGCTCCAAGCGGGGACATACCGGTCACCGAGCTCGTCGACGAAGCCGCCCTTGGGGGAGAACCAGAGGACGGTGCGCTTGCCCGGCGCACTGAGATCGAAGGTCCGGCCGTCGTAGGACGTGGCGACCACGGCCGGTGACCTATCGCCTGCTTTCAGCATCGCGACCTCCTTCGCCGCAGTCCATCCCGTCCACCGTGGTTATGGTCCCGATTGGTGAGGCAACCTGCTCGTACCCGCTCTGCGACGGCTGATGCGCCGGCGTCCGTTGGCAGCCAGGCAGAGCCAAAGGCAGACTGCCGTCCTCCGCACCGCATCTGGCAGGCCCCTGCGGAATATCTCGCAGACGATGCGACCTATTCCCGCGCGCATCCCGCTTCCGAGATGCGCTGAGCCGACTCAGAAAATAGGAAGCGAGCAACCGGGCACGTGTTGGGGGTAGGGCTCTACTACCACGGGCTGCACTGAGGATGGGAGCCGACCAGGAGTCCTGCCAGCACCTACGCTCCTTCCGGGTCCCTCCCGAGGCCCGTCGTTTGCCTGATGTTCGCACAAGGCCAATTGGGCGAATACTAGGAGTGGGACTGGATCCGGGCACGGGCGACGTCGAGAGATCGCGCCGGCCCCCGGTAGCGGTCTCGCATGCAGTGGGGGTCTTCCTGAGGAGGGATTCTTCGCCGTGTCTCCGCCGACCGAATCAGACCGCCTACTCGCCGCTTTGCGCGAGCCTCGGAGCTACCCGGAGGCGACCGGTCCGGTCGAGCTGATCGAAACGCACGCCTCGTGGGTGTTCCTCGCCGGCGAGTACGCCTTCAAGGTCAAGAAGCCGGTGAACCTCGGCTTCCTCGATTTCAGCACGCTCGAGAAGCGACGCTTCTTCTGCGAGGAGGAGTTGCGGCTCAACCGCCGCACCGCACCCGGGCTCTATCTCGGCGTGGTTCCGATCGTCGACAGTCCTGAGGGCACACGCGTGGGCGGGAATGGCCGGGCGATCGACTACGCGCTCGAGATGCGGCGCTTTCCTCAAGGGGCGCTGGCCGACGCCGTGGCGCGACGCGCCGAGCTGGGAGTGGCAGAGGTCGACGCGATCGCCGGGGCTGTCGCAGCGTTTCACGCGACGATTCCGGTCGCGCCCGATGAAAGCGAATACGGCTCCCCCCAGCACGTCGCGGCGCCGGCCCTCCAGAACTTCGAGCAGCTCGACGGGCTCGTTTCCGATGCAGGCGAGAAGGCGCGACTCGCGGAGCTGGACGACTGGACCCGGCGCGAGAGCTTGCGGTTGCGCGAGGTGCTGGCAGCGCGCAAACGCGACGGCTTCGTGCGCGAGTGCCACGGCGACCTTCACCTGGGCAACATCGTGTTCCTCGACGGGCGGCCGACTCCGTTCGACTGCATCGAGTTCGATCCGGACCTGCGCTGGATCGACGTCATGAACGAAGTCTCCTTCCTTGTCATGGATCTGCTCGAGCACAAGCTCGAGGCGGCCGCGCGGCGCTTCCTCAACGGCTACCTCGAGGCGACCGGGGACTACGCCGGCGTGCGCGTGCTGCGCTACTACCTCGTCTACCGCGCCATGGTCCGGGCGAAGATCGCCTGCATCCGCGCCCGCCAGACTGCGGTGGGCGAGGCGGCGCAGGGCAGGGCGCGCCGGGAGTACGGCGACTATCTGGCGCTGGCGGGTTCGCTGGCGGCGTTCGCGCGACCGGCGATCGTGCTGATGCACGGGCTCTCGGGTTCGGGCAAGACCACCGTCGCGCAGACGATGCTCGAGCGCATCGACGCCATCCGCGTGCGCTCGGACGTCGAGCGCAAGCGCCTGCACGGCCTCGAGGCAGGGGCGCGCACGCAGGCGGACCCCGACGGCGGGATCTACGCGCCGGAAGACACGCGCCTCACCTACGACAGGCTCGAGCAGGTGGCCTGCCACATCGTGGAGTCGGGGTATTGCGTCGTCGTGGACGCGGCATTTCTTCAGCGTGCTGAGCGGAAGCGGTTCCGCTTGCTTGCGCGCAGGCTCGGCGTGCCATTCCTCATCGTCTCGTGCCGCGCACCCGAAGAGACGCTGCGCGAGCGGATCGCGCGGCGCCAGGCGGCGATGAGCGATGCCTCGGAGGCGGGCGTGGCGGTGCTCGAGACGCAACTCGCGACGCAGGAGCCCTTCGACACCGCTGAGCGCGCGCACGCGGCGCCCATCGATTCGGAGTGGGACGAAGGTTCGCTGCGCCAGGCGATCGACGGGATTGCCGACCGCCTCCTTGGCACAGTCTGACGCGCAGCATCGACGTCTTGAACGGCGACGCGGATGCACTCTGCTCTCGAGGAAACAGGCTGACTCAGGGGTCTTGGTCGCCAGCGATGACACCCCGCGTCCCCATGCTGCCTCCCTTGGCAAGTTCGAAGCGAAGATCGAAGCTCGAGGCGACGAAGCGGTAGCGGCAGTAGCCGGGCTCACCGCCCGGGCCCGCTGGCCATCGCGAAAAGGGATTGGTGGGCCTGGGTTCCTCCATGAGGGGTTTCTGCTCAGCGCGACCAACGCCGCCGGGCAGACTGACGGGCATCGGAGATGCTCCAGTTGGGGCGGCGCTCGCGCGGCTGCTCGTCAGCAAGGCCGTCGGCGCCACCCACATCGAAGAACGCGGCGTGCACGACGTGCCCCCGATGCACGAGCGTCGATCCCAACACACCGCCGTCGTCGAAGCGCACGTCCCAACCGAGGCCTGGGCTCTTGAAGCGCTGGCCCTGTAGCCCGGAGATCCGCTCGAGGAAGGCCTCAGCCGCCGATTGGTCGCCGGGCTCGCCGCTGCGTACCAACGCCTCGAACACGTAGCTGCGCAACAGCTTGTCGTGCAGTTCCGCATACTGCGGTGCCTGAGAGACGAAGTCGAGGCCGACGACCCGCGAGCCGTGCATCACGAGCAGACCCCGCTGGCCTTCCATCAGGGGGAAGGCGGCCAACAGCCGGTCGAGATGCCGCTTCTTGGCCACGTAGGCGTCGCGCATGGCGCTTGTGGCGGAACGCGTTCCGTGCTTGAGGTGTAGATCCCTGACCTCCGACCACACGGCGCGCTGGTCGGCATGGGCCCCGGTGCCGTGCAGCATCGAAGCATGAGTGCTGCTCCGAATCGCGTAGCGCAGCTGCCGCTCTGCCATGACCTCGCTCTCGGCGAATTCGCGCGAAGCGTAGGACCAGCGGCCCTGCTCGGTGCAACTCACTGGGACCACCAGGGTGGTGCGCCTCTCGACGAGGATGGTCGAGGCGAGGACACGGTTCTGCTTGGCGCCGCGAAGCTCCTCGCCGTCCAACATCAGGATGGCCGCATCTCCCCTGTTCGCGACCCGCAGCTCCGGGATGGACCCGCCCTCATTCAGCTCAGTGATGACGGCGCTTCCCTCGCCGAGGGCCCGGTGCAGGGTGACATACCGTGATCCAGCGTCCTCGTCGCCGCTGGACCCGTCGTCTCCATCCGAGAAGACGGGGAACACGGTCAGCGGACCCTCTGTCTGAGAGTCGCCGAGCCGCAGTCCGCGCACCAGTCGCGCTCCGCTGTTCCCGTCCAGTTCGTCTGACTCCGTGAAGCTGGTGTCGATGTCGAGAGACACGGTCATCGTGGTCCTCCAGTCGAACCCCCCACAGTCACGGCGTCGGCGAGGGCGTCGGCAGGTCCTTCGGCAGGAGCACCCTGTTGATGACGTGGATCACGCCGTTCGAGGCCTCGATGTCGGGCACCTTCACCTTGGCGGCATTGACTCTCACGACTCCCTCGTCGCTGACGCTGACCTTGAGGAGCTGGCCGTTCACGGTCTCGAGCTTCATGCCGTCGCTGAGATCGCTCGACATGACCTTGCCCGGCACGACGTGGTACTGAAGCACCGCGGCCAGAGCCACCTGCGGGTCGGCGAGCAGCTCATCGACGGCGCCCAGACGCAGCTTGGCGAAGGCGGCGTTGTCAGGGGCGAACAGTGTGAACGGTCCCTCCCCCTGCAGCGTCGCCTCGAGCCCGCCGGCCTGGACTGCGGCGAGCAGCGTCGTGAAGTCGCCCGTCGCATACGCGGTCGTGAGGATGTCCGGACCGGAGGGTGATGGCGAGGGCGAGGCGCTCTCTTCGTCGCTGCCGCCACAGGCGGCGAGAACGAAGGGCACCGTCAAGAGCAGCATCACCACGGTCATGAACAAGCGTCTCATGTGCTACCTCCCTCTTCGAATGTGAAGTACCGCCCGTCTCCGCCCTGACCCAAGCGGAGGTCGCTGGACACAGCGGCACGGTGCGCCCTGCTCTCTGGTCGGTCTAGCCCTCCAGCGCGGCAATCAGCTCCTCGATCATGTCGTGCAGCTCTGCGGCCGCGGCGCCCGCGACGAAGTCGGGCGGCGGGAAGTCAGCGTCGCAGAGCGCCAGGACGGCCTCCAGCTGGGCCACGGCCAAGGCAACCTCGCCCTGGTCGAGGTAGGTGCCGCCCTGCGCGATCATGTTGCGCAGGGCGCCGAGCCGGCCCTCGGCCGAGTTCCCCGACCCGCTTCCGTACAGGGCGCCATTGGCCACCCGCTCGTCGAACTCGGCCAGCACGTCCTCGACGGTCGGCGGTGGCGGGGTCGCCGTCACGCCGATGCCGGCGAGGGCGACGGTGGATGTGCCGCTCTCGCCGTTGGTCCATTGCACCTCCAGGACTGCGGTGACGAAGCCTTCTGCGGAGGGAGTGAAGGAGACCCCCATGTGATAGACAGACCCAGGCTGGATAGCGGTGCCCGACGGTGGCGGGTTCACAGGAGTGAAGTCGCTGCTGCCCGTTGTGAGGACGACACTCGAAATCCTGAGATTGCCCGACCAGGCGTTGGAGATCAGGATGTTGGCGCTCGCCGTCGAGCCGACCTGCACCTCGTCGAAGTCGTACTGGTCCGGCAACACAACCAAGCCGGCGAGCGCCGGGGCGGCCGCGACGAGCAGCGCAACCGAGGCGACGGCGGAGAAGAGCAGCAGCCGTCCGATCGGGTTGGGTCTCATGGCGTAGTATGTGCCTCCCCCTCGGGGGACCTCCTACGTGCTCCCCCCGTGAGTCTGTTGTTCCCCGGGTGGGCGCAGGACCTCGCACCCCGTCCGTTGACACGTCGGGATCAGCCGCACGAGGTGCGCTTGAGGGAGTCGACGTGACGCTTGCCAAGTGGCTCCGAGTGCCGCCGGAGCCCTCGCAGATCGGACCCCACATCCCAGCCGCTCCCGTTCCGACCCGTTCGCTCTCATCCAAGTGCGACGATCTGGGTTGCAGGATGGTCGCAGCCGACCACAAGGGGGCTATTCAGATCGGATGCGACAGGCACCCAGCGGGTCGACGGCCGTGCTCAGGAGCCCTGGTCCTTGCCGCCAGCGAAGAACACGAGTCCGAGGCCCACGAGACCGATCAGGTTCGACACGGCGAAGACGAGTGTCGCGCCCCTACCCCAATTCGAGCACGAATTCGTTGGCGAGCAGTCCGAGAGTGCCCACGATGACCAGCGCGAATGCCACCAGACCCAGCGCTCCGGAACTCTGCCTCATGACTGCTCCTCCGTCCGCCACTCAACGTCGGGCACGCGAGTCGGACCGGGTCTACCCTGACCGGACCCCATTCATCGGTTTGCTTCTCATACTAGTCACAGGACCACCTCCCGAATAGATGCCGGCGGAGCGAAGTCCGGAGCGCGAAGCCCGGCTAGCTGATCGTTTCAGGCGACGGAGCGGATCGCGGGATCGTTGGCGGAGAGGTGACCGACTATGGAGAAGCGCTCGAAGACCAGGGGCTACGCGTGGGCGAGGTGCTTCACCTGCCAGTCTTGCCGTGGAACATCGAGTAGGTGAAGAACGCGTAGTAGTCCGGATGGTCCAGAACGAAGTCTGGTGACTCCGGCTGACAGAGACGCCGGTACTCTGCCCAATCCTCCTGTGTCAGTTCTGACTCGACTTCCGGCCAACGCATCTCCAAGAGCGCTGTCAGAGCCGTGCGAGATCGATGGTCAACGGCGCATGAGCATCGCCGCGAAGGTGCGAACCGTGGGGTCCTCCAAGCCTGCGTCACGGAACCAGCCAAGCGAGCGCAGGAAGTGTGACGCTGGCTTGCCTCCCCGCGATCCGACGTCGCCGAAGTCGCTTCAGCAGAGGGTGCCCCGGAAGCAGCGTCTCAGAGGACCAGGCGAGGATGGCCACGCTGCCACCGGGCTTCACGACCCGTGCCAGCTCTCTCACCAGCGGCTGAGGCTCAATAGGCGCGTATCCCACGCAGTCGGCGCTCCATGCCCAATCGAAGGAGTCATCATCGAAGGGGAGCCTGCGTACGTCGCCTTCCCGGAAGCACACCCTCTCCGACAAGCTCGCCTCCGCCACGATGGCTCGGGCGTGACCTAGGACATCGGGAGAGGAATCGAGGCCGACGACCCGTCCGACCGGAGCCACCGCCTCTGCGAGCAAGACGGCCTGGAGGCCGATGCCACATCCCGCATCCAGCCCCCTGCTCCCCGACGAGAGCTGCAGTGCCTGGATGGCCGAGCGGAGGACGGGCTCTCTCAGCGCGTTGAATGCGAGCCCCATCTGAACGCACTGGTCTGTGTCAGGCATGGTCCGTCCTCTTGGGTGCCGGGCCAAACGAAGTGGCAGCTATGGCGCCGCGCTTGAACGGGTCCGATTCACCGGTCCGCTTCTCATGCTAGCCCCAGAGTCACCTTCCGCATGGGCTTTGGCAGGCGAAGTCGGAGAGCACAAGACCCGTCCAGATGATCGTCTCCGATGCTGGCGAGCGTTGTCTCAGTGAGCCGTGGGGACAAGCTCCCCAGCGCCGCGTAGTCCCAGAGAGTTCCGTCCAGCACCACTGCCTGACGCTGCGTTCGGCTGCAAGAGGGTTGCAGGCGGGTTGCAGAGAGGGGTCGGCGGAATCCTCCGGAGGAGACAAGACCCCTGCATGTACGCCTGAAGAGGGGGTGGTAGCGCATACGGGATTTGAACCCGTACTACCCCCGTGAAGGGGCTGTGGACCTGGTGTCAGGTAGTGGCACCGAGTGGGCGGTCTGGTCAGGTGGAGGTCTCTTCTCCGCGGTCTCGGGTCACCATCATCAACAGCGATGGCAGCACTAGCAGCGACGCGGCCAGCGCCATGGCGATCATCACCGCGGTCAACAGTCCGTAGGAGGCGAACATCGGCATGGGGGCCAGGGCCAGAATGGCGAAGCCGACGATCGAGGAAGCGGCTGAGCCCATCAACGCACCGCCCGTCCCAGTCCCGGCCGCGGCGAGGGCCCCCACTCGCGTAGCATGCAGCCCCACCTCCGCGCGGTAGCGCATCGTGAAGTGAATGGAGTAGTCGATGCCGATCCCGATGGAGATCGCTCCGATGGTAGCGGTCACCACATTGATTCCATACCCGGCACCATGCATGAAGGCGTACAGCCATGCCACCACCAGCAGAATGGGGATGATACTCACCACCGCGTAGCGCAGAGATCGCATGAACAACGCCGCCACAACGAAGCACAGGATCACTGAGATGGGCAGGGCTACGGACAAGGAACGCTGGATGGCCCGCAGCTGCTCGTCGCGGACGATCGGCCCTCCCGCGAACGTCACCGCAGCGGCGGCGTCATCGGCCCTGAGATCCGCCCCCAGGTCGGCGATCAGCGGATCAAGGGCTTCGCGGGCCGAGGCGATGCTCTCCTGTGCGCGGCTGCCGACCAGGCCGACCGTGATGATCGAGGCCTGCAACTCCCCATCCTCGCTCTGCCAGAAGTTGGTGCGTACGCCGTCGGGAGGCATCGCCAGACGCGCTTCGTCGAGGGGGACCCCGTTCTGGCGGGTGAAGTCCGCGATGGCAGCCAACTGCTCGGGCGTGTCGGGGTAGCCATCACCGTCATCATCGGTGATCGACACTCCCGTGGCCGCCTGCACCGCACCTGTCGCCATGGGATGCGCCATCACCTCATCGAGGACATCGAGGACCCCTCCCTGGACGTTCACCTCGCCGGTCTCGCTCTTGGCCAGGGATGGGCTGTCGAGCCGGCGCAGCGCTGCCACGAAGTCGTCGAGCGCGGCGATGGCGGCGGGACGATTGAGATCGCCCTCCACGTAGATGACGCCCGGCTCTCCAGCCTCTTCTCCTCCGTGACGGTCGAGTTTGTCGAGGCCGACGACGAAATCGGTGTCCTGCGCGAAGAAATCGCCCACGTCGAACCTCGCGTCGATCTGGAGGGCGAAGAAGGCTGCCAGAATCGTGCCCACCGCCACGATCGGCAGGACGATCCGGCGCCGGCGAGCGACGGAGACGACGATTCGCCCGGTGCGCGGTGAGCCCGCTCCCGACACCGGGCGAGCCAAGCCGGTCGGCTCCGCCGACGTACTGCGTCGGCCGAAGAGAGCGGGTGCTCCCACGAAGACGATCAGATAGACGACCAGCAATGCAACGCCTAGTGGTGGTGAGAGGAAGACCATGAACAGGACCGCAGCCATGGCCGCGGTGGCCGCCAGACCAGTGGCGGCCACTCCGGCGAACCTCCGCGGCCGACTCAGGACTCGCGTGCCGACTCGGCTCTCGACGCGCATCAGGACGACGGGAACAACAAGACCCAGCATCACGTAGGCGGCCACAAGGGCCGCGGCTGTCGCGACCCCGAACTGCACGATCGACTCCAGAGGAGAACTCACGTTGGAGAGGAACGCCGCTGCGTCGCTGGCCAAGGCGAGCGTCAGGGCACCCAAGACCGCTGTCATGCCGACCACCAGGGCCGGCCGCGGAGTGAGACCGGTCGAGCGTTCTTCGCGGTAGCTGGCACGCCCCGGGTTCCGCGGCGGCTGAGTTACTTGGGAACCATGCTATCTGCTGCGGTCTTCTGGTTGTAGAGCTCGAGCATCTGCTGCGGCGTGAGTCGTCGCATCCGCGTCTCTCCCCGGTGCCTCAGCGAGCGGTGCCGGCGTCGTGAGTTGTACCAGCCGACGTAGGTGACGAGAGCCAGCTCGAGGTCGAGGCGTGTCGGCCAGCGGTAGCGGCTGATGAGCTCGCGCTTGAGCGTCGAGATCACGCTCTCGGCCATGGCGTTGTCGAGCGCCGTGCCGGTGCGCCCGCGGCTCGGGGCGATGCCGGCTCTCTTCAGCCGCTCGGTGTACTCGTAGGATGTGTACTGGGAGCCGTTATCGCTGTGAGCCACGAGGCCACCTTCATGCTCCTGACGGGCGGCGAGAGCCATCTCGAAGGCGTCCGTGACGAGACTCTGGCGCATGTGCGGTGCCAGCTGCCAGCCGACGATGCGCCGCGTATGGACGTCGAGCACGAGGGCGAGGTAGGCCCAGCCCTGCCAGGTGCGCACGTAGGTGAAGTCGGAGAGCCACACGGCGTCGGGGCGGGTGGCCGTGAAGTCCCGGCGCACGAGGTCCGGGGCGGCCAGCGGGGCGAGGCCCGGCAGGGTCGTCTTCTTGCTCTCGACCGGCCCCACGCCGACGAGGCCGTTCCCGCGCATCAGGCGCTCGACGGTGCAGCGGGCGACCCGGACGCCGGTCTCGTTCAGCTCGTCCCAGATCTTGAGCTGGCCGTAGACGCCGCCGCTGCCTGCGTGCACGCGGCGTATCTGGGCGAGCAGCCAGACGTCACGCAGGGCGCGGGCCGAGGGTGGCCTGGTCCTGCGGGCGCGGTAGGCGCTCACCGAGACCTCGAGCTCCCGACAGATCGGCTCGACCCCGAGGCGGGCGCGGTTCGCATCGACGAAGGCGCTCACCTCGGACGGGGCTGGTCGAGCTCGCGGGCGAAAAACACGCTCGCCGCCTTGAGGATCTCGTTGGCGCGGCGCAGGTCACGGACCTCGCGGCGCAGCGTCGCCAGCTCCTCGCGCTCGGCGCTCGCTAGCCGGTCGGCGCGGGTACCGTCGTCGGCCTCGTCCTGGCGCACCCAGACGCGCAGGGTCTCGTGGTGGATGCCGAGGTCACGCGCGACCGCGGCGATCGGACGCTCCGACTCGCGGGCGATGCGCACACTGCGCTGCCGGAACTCCGGTGAGTACTTCGATGGTCTGGCCATGAGACGCGGTCTCCCTTCTCTGAGGATACGATCCTCCAAGAAACGGAGCCTCCGTCAAACCCGGGGCGTGCCAAGCGGCCGATGGCGTGGAAGGCGAAGTCGATGCCGAAAGAGATCATGGCGATGGGGACGATGAGGTCGAGAGTCAGATCGGACTTGAGGCCGATCAGGTTCGAGAAGCCCTTCAGCCAGACCATCAGTGCGGCAAGGGCGCCACCGGTGATCGCCACGGCCCAATACGAGCGGAAGACGATGCCGAGCACGACCAACACAGCAAGGATGGTGAACCCGATGAACGGTCCGGCCGTCGCGCCCTGCTCGCCGCTCGTGAGATTGACGTCGATGGCGACGCCCCACACCTGGTTGTGGGTCTCGCTACCGCGCAGCAGGGACTGCATATCACGGGCGAACTCCTCCTTGTCAGTGTCACCGCCAAGTCGCACCTCTTGGCCCCCTCCACCGAGGGCTACGTTGTCGGCCAGCACCGACACGAACATCGCGGGAGAGGTCCATCGACCCGTCGCTGAGTCACGGTCGGCTTCGATCGACAGACCCCAGTCGGACGCGGAGTGCCGCTGGAGCAGGGTCGCCACTGCGGCGCTGACCTGCTCGTCGTCGGCCGCGGCCAGTCCCTCGACACCCCGGACCCGCAGGAGCGCGTCGGCAGAATCGGCTATGGAGTAGACCCCCTCTCTGTCGACGCCCAGTTCCGAATCGTAGTGGGAGAGGAGCTTGGGGCCGACCTGCGGATCGGCACGCAGCTCGGCAGAGTTCTCGAGCAGCTCCAGCATCGAGTCTCGCGTAAGGACGTTCCCGTCCCGGGCTTCGACTACATAGGTGGCGCCGAACACACTCGAGGCGAAGCGGTCGTTGATGAACTCCTGGGCGTCAAGGACTTCGCCGCGCGGATCCTGGGAGGCGGCATCCTCAGGGGCCATCGTGAGGAACGGGATCGCCAGGAGCCCGGTGAGCAACACGACCATCCCGACGACGAGACCCGATCGCCGCTCGATGAAGCTTGCGACGCGCTCACTCAGTGATGCGCTCGCCGCCGGACGAGTCTCCTCTTGCATACCGACTCCCCTTTGATACTCCTGCGTCGGATGATGGAGCGTTGACGTGCCGGGTGCGCGATGCGACGTTGATTTTAGACGAAGTCACTGGACAAAGTCACCTATTTCGGGAGCGAGTGCGAGCAGGTCTTCGGAGCGCGCCGGCAGCGAGTGCCGGGACCCGGCCCCCGAGTCGAACGTAGAGGGGGACCGTCGGCGGAGAGGGGGCCCTCGACGTGGAGGCGAGATCATGAGGACCCGACAGGCTCTCCTTCTGGACGGCCGGCGGCGCGAACACTCCAGGTGCTTGGCGGTGGCCCACGATGCCCCCTCGCAATGCGTACTCGCATCATCTGCGTCCCCATGCGACCTATCCGAGTTCCTCGAGGAGCAGCTGCGCGTCTTCCGCATCACCACGTGACACGTGGATCTCGACCGGAGCGAAGGCGGTCAGACCGGTCAGGGTCTGCACCGCTTCGTTCAGCACCACGAAAGGGACGCCGGCGGACCCGAGGACCGACTTGGCCAGGCCGATACGGCCGCGATCTAGCGAGCGGTAGACGCAGACCGCGTCAGTGAGAGAGGCGGGCGGGCCGAGGGGGACGTCGCGATGCGGTCGTGGCTTGGGCTCCGGTGCTGGCAGCGTGTCCACCAGGGGCACGAGGCAGTCCGAGCAGCGCGTGAACCCGGGGACGTACTCTGCGCCACACTTGGGACAGAACAACCCGAGCCTCCTCTCCGGCGGTCATGGCTAACGAGCTGTAGTAGACAGTCCGCCGAAGACGTCGGCACCGACTGCCCCATTCTGCAGAAGACCCTAGCAGCAGGCTGGACGGGTGTCATGGACTTGGCGACGATCGACCTTCCCGTCGCGGCGGGCACGCGAGACCGAAACGACCGTCTCCTTCGTCTCTTCGGTCGCGGTGGTCGCGTGGACCTCGCCGCGGTGGTCGGCTGGACCTCGCCCTCGCCAGTCGGACCGGACGCGGATCTGCCCAAGCACCACCTCGTAGGGTCCTCATTTCGCTCCGACTGCCGTCCGGCACACGACTCCTCCGCCCTGTCGCTGCAGTCAATCTCGCCGCTCGGGCGGGTCGGGGTGGGTGTGACGGAATCGCCACCGCCGGCAGATTGGGGCGAACCGTCGGTTCCGTCGATTGCGTCAGTGGGTCGCCCTACCCGCTGAGGCTGAGACCCGCGAGACCGCGATCGGGACGGGAGTGGGTGCGGCAACACCAGCTTGTACACACTTGCCAGTCACACGAAGGGGTCCTCCTTCTGGATCGATGCGCACAACCTCCATGGGTGGCCCAGTCTCGGGTACCCGCGATCTGTGCCTCGAACCCGGTGACGTATCTACGCAGCACGACGAATCGCGTCCGGTCGGGGCGCCTCAGAGGACTGACTGCCAGGCTTCCCCGACCGCCGTTTCACGCTGTCTGTGGCCCCGCATCTGCGGCTCCGGGCATGCCCTCGTACTTCACGACCTGTTCTGGTCTGCCGGCGAAGATGAAGCTGTTGTTCATGTGGTCACGCTCATCCAAGCCCACGCGCCTGAAGACGTCCGCCCACGAGCGGAACGACCCGTACTCCTGCACGACCGCGCCGGCGGCGGCCTGGTCCTCCCACTCCGGATGGTCCTCGACCAGCTGCGCATACGTGTGCTCGGCGTGGTCCTCGAACTCGGCATTGAAGAGGAATGACCTGCGGATGGCGACCCGTGCCATCGTCCACTCGAGAAGGACGTAGGAACCGGTCATCAGTGACGGAATCGGCCAGGACAGGTACCACGGCTCCCTGGCGGAGTCCTCTCGCATCTTCTCCTCGATCACGAGCAGGTGCCAGTGTTCGTTGTCCCCTGCTTCCCGTCCCCACCTCATGATGGCGTGGGCCTCTTGCACGAGCCCTTGGTCTCCCCGGTGCCGCGTGGCGCGCGCTCCTTCGCGCTTCTCCCATGCCCGGTACGGAACGGTGGCCAGGATCTCGACGAGCTTCGCCTTGCCGAGGGTCGTCTTCCTGCCGGTCAGCATGTCCATGCTGCCGAAGAAGACGCGCGCCACCGCTGAGTAGGGGTACCGCGGCCGGGCTCTCGATGCCTGCTGTTCCTTCTTCAGATCGATCTTCTCTTGCTCCACTGATGACCTCCTGGAAGACGAGGCGCGGCGTCCAACTCCGCGACGCCGATGCTCTCCTCTTTGAGGAGGCGGGAGCGCCGTTCCCATCCGGAATCTTGCGCCGGCCGGCATGGTGGCATATACCGCATAGCGGACATCGCCAACCGGAGGGGAGTCGAACACTTGACCGCCGGCGCCTCCCGTGGCGGGCGTGGCATGCTGCAGACTGCCGGAAGACGCGCAGAAGCCCACTCAGGCGCGGTAGCGCTGGCCGACGGCGACACGGACGGGGCGTTCGTCCGTGGGAGGAGCAGGACCGGATCGCCGAGCTGAATGGCTGGCACAACACGGAGGACTACTGGAACCAGCAAATGGAAGACACTCGGAGCATCGTCATCGACATCAACCAACGCTGGGGTGAGGAGGGGCAGCAGGGCAACAAGCTGCCCGAGTATGGGGCGGCGATGATCCGATACGCGGACGTCCTCGATCAAGTTGCGGACTTCAGGGAAGCGTCGGGCGAGGCATCCAACCTGGTCGGCCACACCCGCAACGAGGCCGACGGCTACAGAAGGAGAGGGAACTCCGTTCTCTATGATGAGTAGTTGAAGAGCACCGTGGATGGCATGAGGTGAGCCGAGCAATCGCCAAGACCGACACATCACCGGCGAATCGTCGGTTCAGTCAGTTGCGTCGGTGGGGGCTACCGCTGAGACCCCCGGTAGCCCGATCAGGACCCAGCGGGGGTGCCGCTGCTCCGGCTTGTACGGCGCAAGTCCGTCTGAGGGATCCGTCGCTCTCGTCGCTTCGGTCGCACTCTGATGCCGACCATCCTCACGATCCCGAAAGCCACCGGGCGATCATCTCCTCGGGCCGGTAGATCTTCTTCGGCATGGTCTTCCTCCTTCTTCGGTTGCGAAACCCCACATCGCGGGCGGACCGATTTCAGGGTGCAGGCTACCTCCGCGAGATGGGAGGCCATGAGGCCTCTGTACTTGCCCCTTCTCAGTCGCTCGAGGCCATATTTCGGCGGTAGGACGCATCCTGCGAGGCCCCTGGTGGTGTCATCGACAGTGGGGCGGGGGAGGGCGGACGACGCTTCCGCATCGACAGCCGCGTGCGTGGGTGGGCGCCATTGCTGTGCCTTGGCCGTATCAGCCCCATCTCCCTGTCGACCGCCCTGACGCCGACCCAGGAATCGAGGGCGAGATCACGCAGGCGTAGAGGAGGAAGCCGACTCCGATCACCGTGAAAAGGATGGGTATCCAAGCGGAATGAGGCAGCCACACAGTGACGATGCCGAAGAAGACACTCGACAGGACGAGCATAGCGATGGCGAACAGAAGGGAGGAGACAGCCCGCTGGAGCAGACGCGAGCGCCGCGTCGCACGGGCGAGATCCTCGAGCAGCATGGCCAGTTCATCGTGCGAGTGGCCCGGTTCGCGGACTGCAGCCGCGATGTGTCGCGTGCGTTCGATGACGCTGGTCAGCAGATTGGAGGCGAGCTGCACCAGGCCGGAACAGGCCAGGATGAGAATCGCAGGAGCGATCAGAGCGGAGAGCACGCGGAGCGCACTCTGCAGGTTCGGTATCTCATTGGGGAGCTCTTCCAGCAACGTGTGACTCCGATCGGCTCGCGAGGCAGCGGCTTCGGACGCCCCTCACCCTGCTGGGAGCACTGCTCGGATGCAGACGGGCGCCGCCTCGAGTGAGGCGCGCGTGATGGTACCACGTCGCGGTGGCCGGGGATGGAGGAGAGGGGGCAAGGAAGGTGTGCTCGGCGCTCGAGCTTGAGGCAACGGTCGCGGAGGCCTTCGATCATCGCCCCCGGCGTGACCTCGGTGTGTTCGACCCGCCACGGGCGGAAGCACGCCGACACAAGTCCACCATAGTCCGTCCCAACCCATTCTGAGTCCCGCCCGCCGAGATCAGGCTCAAGCCGCGCCGCGCGACCTCCGCAGCCAGTGCCGCATCAAGATACCGACAAGCAGCCCGAGGAGCAGGCCAAGAAGGGCGGTGCCGAGCACCAGCCAGACCAGCGAGACCGAGGAGCTGCCGAACACCCAGCTGACGGTGACGGCCTCGCGGTTGGCCACGACCAGGGCGACGAGGATGACGAGGACCGCGGTGGCGACGATCAGGTAGAGGTAGAGCAGTGTGCGGTGAGCGCCACTCCCGGGGCCCTGCGGGCTCGTCCCGCCGGAGGAGACGACGGGTCGGCTGGCCGACGCCGTCGGCTTTGCACTCGCCGCCTGTTGCACGTCTGGGTTCATGTGCTCCTCCGCTCGTGCCGTTCCCGCCGTCAGCGGTGTTCTTGCATCATACCTTGAGGGAGCAGAGGGACTTGACCAGCACCTGTACCTGAGCGCACCTCGACGATAGAATCGCCCCTGCCGGTGCATTCGCCCGACGAGCCTTGTCACGAACCTGCTGACTTCGCCAATAGGTCGCATGCTCAGAGAGCGACGGAGAAAGGGGTGCCGCATGGGCGGGTTCGACGAGATCAAGAAGGCCGGGAGCGCCGCAGGCAGTGCCGTCACTGAGGGCGCGGCGAAGGTGGTCAAGCTCTCGCAGGTGGAGATCGAGAAGCACAGGCTCAAGTCCTTACGAGTGTACTTGGCCAGCGCACAGCAGGAGATGGGCGCCCTGGTCTACGAGCTCCTGGAGCGCGGTGAACTCTCGAATCCGGAGCTGGAGGCCTGCCAGATGACGATCAGTGAGGCCTTGGCGCTGGTGGCCGAGAAGGAGGCCGAGATCGCAACGCTGAAGGCCGAAGCCAAGCAGAGCGAGGAGCCCTTCTCCGAAGCCGAGGCGGACGAAGGCCAGGGCGACAGCGAGACCTCGGAGAAGCCCGAGTAGCTGCCGCCGCCACGACAGTGTGGCCGCCCTCAGTGGCCCCTACCCGGTCAGAGACCGGGCGGAGGCGCCGGTGCGGAGGGAGACTCGCCGTCTGATGGGCTCGCGCCCGGAACGGCCGGCACCAGCTCGGCCACGCGTCGCAGCGGCATGAAGACGATCACCTCGTCGACGCCGGTGATGCGCAGCAAGGCTGTGGCCGAGTCGTCGCCCCGCGTCAGCGTCGCCTCGAACGGCCCCGCCGGAGCGCCGCCGAAGGCGAACTGCGCGGGCAGCGTGAACCGCAGCTGCTCTCCCTCGATGCTCCCCGCGACCTCCGTCACAGGCACGCTCTCGCCGGGCCGCAGGGCGCCATCGTAGAGGGTCACCACGTAGCCGCCGTCGCTGTCGGCAACGATCAAGCCGCCGCCGACCCCGTCGATACGACCCCAGGTGCCCGCTAGGGCTAGCGGTGAGGATATCGGCAAGGGTGAGTCCGACGGAGAGGGCGAGAGCACGGGAGAGGGTGGAGGCACCGGCGCCACGTCTTCCCCCCCGCGTAGAAGGAAGAACCAGGCAGTGGCGGCTAGAAGCACGACGATGATGATCACGGCTCCCCACATCAAGCTCGGCCGCAGCAGGGCGACGAGCAGCAGCCCGAGGAGCAGGCCAAGAAGGGCGGTGCCGAGCACCAGCCAGACCAGCGAGACCGAGGAGCTGCCGAACACCCAGCTGACGGTGACGGCCTCGCGGTTGGCCACGACCAGGGCGACGAGGATGACGAGGACCGCGGTGGCGACGATCAGGTAGAGGTAGAGCAGTGTGCGGTGAGCGCCACTCCCGGGGCCCTGCGGGCTCGTCCCGCCGGAGGAGACGACGGGTCGGCTGGCCGGGGAGCCGGGCCCCGAGGCCTCCTGCTGTTCTTCGTCAGGACTCACGTGCCCCTCGTCCTCTTGTGTGGATGCGATCGCGGATGCCGGCCGTCTCCTGCCGAAGCCGCATGCAGTCGATTGACCGTATCCTAGCGGCGGCGGGTGCTGCTGTCACCAGGGTCTCTCCGTTGCGCATGCGCTTGTGTCAACGCTCGCGTACGCTCGGTCCTGGCGCCTCTCAGCGTCTTGACCCGCTCGCCCCCGACGTGCCCGAGGAAGCTCCGAGACCCGCTAGAAACGGCCGCTGATCAAAGCGTGGCCCATCGGTCCGTACCGCACGACTGCCCCGGTATGGGGTGCGTGGATCATCTGGCCGCCGCCGACGTAGATGCCGACGTGGCTGCTGAAGCTGGCGTTGCCGAAGAACACGAGGTCGCCGGCCCGCAGACTGCCGAGTGAGACCGGCGTGCTCGCCTTCTGCTGGAGTGTGGCGCCGTGCGCCAGGCTGACGCCGACCTGGGCGTAGACGTACATCGTGAGGCCCGAGCAGTCGAAGCCGCTGGGGCTCGCCCCGCCCCACACGTAGGGGACGCCCAGGTAGCGCTGGGCGATGGCGACCACGCTCGAGCGGCCGCCGCCCGTCGGCGACGAGCCGCCAGAACTCGAGGACGCGCCGCCCGAACTTGACGATGAGCCGGAAGCGGAAGACGCCCTTCGCGACGAGGCCGCCTCGGCCGCAGCCGCCACCCTGTCTGCGGCTGCTCGCGCTGCCGCCCGCTGCGCCGCCGCCCTGGCGCG
The DNA here is from genome assembly GCA_963717285.1 of uncultured Thermoleophilia bacterium. Classification (GTDB taxonomy): domain Bacteria; phylum Actinomycetota; class Thermoleophilia; order UBA2241; family UBA2241; genus CAIXSE01. The sequence continues at coordinate 622,729 of CAVQVW010000004.1, read as the reverse complement.
CGCCGCCTGCGCTGCCTCAAGCTCTGCGATCTCGCTGCTGAGCCCGCTCGCCGTGTTCTCGAGCTGCGCCTGCAGGGCGAGCACCTGCTCCTTGCTGGCCTTGCGCTGCGCGACAAGGGCAACGGCCTGCTTCCTGTCGGACTCAAGCGCGGCGCGGCGCTCCGCCACCTCCTGCCGGTACTCGGCGGCCGCATCGACCGCCTCGGCGTCGCCCTCGCTGAGCCGCTGCATCACGTGGAGCTGGGTAGCCAACTCCTCGAAGCTGCCGGACGAGAGGATGACATCGACGACGCTGACCTCCTCGGCCGTGTAGATCTGCCTGGCCCGCTCCTGCAGATGCGTGTTGGCGATACCCAGCTTGTACTCGGCGAGTTTCAGGCGCTGTCGATTGCGCCGGAGCTGCTCCTTCACCGCCGCGAGCTTGCTGCTCGCCTCGTTGTACCGCTCGACCGCGACATCTGTCTGCTCGTGGACCTCCGCGAGCTGAGACTGCACGGCCTGGAGCCGCGCCTTCTTCTCGGAGATCGGCGAGGCCGAGGCCAGGGAGGCGAGGACGGTGGAGCAGAGTAGAGCCGAGAGGACGATGAGTGAGAGAGTCGGACCGACGTCATGGAGACCTCCTCCCTTCGTGCTCGCGGCCAAGACGCATGCGTCTTGCGAGGACTGGCTGGCGCTCGGACGACTTGAGCACTTCGCAGTACATCCGTGGTGGTTCGTCGCGCAAGCGATGGGGAGTAGGCGAAGGCATCTGAAGCGGCGCCCACGTCTCGATCACGGGCGGCGTCGACTCGCACACACTGCCCGGGAAGTAGCTGAATGAGAACGCCCAGTGCGAACTCGCGGCTGCTCAGCGTATGGCCGCTCCGGGGGTGGCTGTGGCTGATCTTGCGCGCAGCGCGTGGGCGGCGAGCGCAGCAATGGCCAAGCCGGCCTGTGCCGAGCAGCAGGACTAGCGCGCTGACCATGCCCAGCAGCCCGACCCAACGCGGGAAGAGCCGCGATCTGAGGAGCATGCCGCTGGTCACCATCGTGAAGACGCCCGCCGCACGCGCCGCGAAGATGTTGAAGAAGGCGAAGCCGAGGAGGCGCCCGCCGTATCGTCTCCTCGGTCGGTGCGAAGGCATCGCCGAGAAGAACGGAACTCCACCGCGTGGGTTCTCCCGGTACAAACCCTCGAGACTCGCGACCCGGGATGCCACGCCTCCATTCGCATCGCAGGCTCTGCCGTCTAGAAGTCCACTATGTCGACGTCCTCGAGGACGAAGGTCCGGATCTCCTCGACGGGGAGTACCCATTCGAACGCCTCCTGGGTCTCGTAGGCGTCAACGAACTTGCGAGCGTTCTCGACATCGTCCCATTCGAAGAGAGCGAAGAAGTCGTTGGGCCCGGCGATGGAGCGCAGCAATCGGCCGCCCTGACTACCGAGACGCTTGCGGCGCTCAGCGTCGTCGTCGAAGACCGCCCGAAACCTCTCGTAGTCGGCGACACGATGGTGGATCAGCACGTAGGGCACGAGCCCTCACCCCTTTCGGTCTTCGTCTCCCTGTGGAAACAGGCCCCTTCACAGTACGCCGCGAGGAGCCCCATGGGAAGGCAAGTGCTGCCGGCAAGCAGAGCGCCTGCCTCCGAGGATGGCCGGATTTCCGCGGAACGCCCGACTCCATGGGCTGGCCGTCTCCTGCTGAGGCCATGACCCGTCCCGCCCAGCCCGAAGCATGGCGTAGCTGGCTTATGCCCAGAATGGGGCATGGACTGGCCGGGTGCATCACCGGGCGCCACGAGTTCGAATGCGGCATCGTGAAGCCTTCAGAACGCCGACAAGCGAAGGACGACAAGGAGGGATGCGAGGGATGGAGGACAGTGACGTCGGGTGCGCTCGCCCAACGGGTTCCGTCGCCGGCGCGGAGCCGACGATGAACGACGACGCACAGGCCACCGAACTGAAGGAAACCAGTGTGAGTAGCATCATGGTCGGGCGCAAGGCGCCGGACTTCGTCGCGCCCGCCTACCACAGGGGCGCCTTCACCCAGGTCAAGCTCTCCGACTACTTGGGCCAATGGGTCGTCCTGTGCTTCTACCCGGGCGATTTCACCTTCGTCTGACCCACCGAGATCTCGGCGGTCGCCGAGAAGTACGACGAGTTCCAGGCTCTGGGCGTCGAAATAGTGGCAGCCAGCGTGGACTCGCAGTTCGTCCACAAGATGTGGGATGAGAACGAGATCGCGAGAATGGTGGAAGGCGGCGTGCCCTTCCCGATGCTCGCCGATGCGGCGGGCCATCTGGGCACCGCCTACGGAGTCTACGACGACGAAGCTGGGGTGGACATCCGTGGCCGCTTCATCATCGACCCGGACGGCGTGATCCAGGCCATGGAGGTACTCACGCCGCCGGTGGGCCGCAGGGTGGAGGAGTCGATCCGGCAGATTCAGGCGTTCCAGCACGTGCGTGCCACGGGGGGCAAGGAGGTCACGCCCTCCGGGTGGGAGCCGGGCAAGAAGGCGCTCAGGCCTGGCCCCGACCTGGTGGGTCGTGTGTGGGAGACCTGGCAGCCGGCGGATACCTAGCCTGCCACGCCTAGTCACCGCTTCTTGCAGCGAGGAACAGGGCTGCCCCCGAGGCGGCTCTGTTCCTCGTTGCGGCGCAGCCGATGAGCAGACCGGCTGTCGCCGGCAAGAACGCGACGCTCCTCCTCATGCGCTACCCCCAGTCACGACTGCCCCAATGCTATTCGGCGCCATTCGGCGACATGTGCTGACAGTCGTCGGACCCAGTGTTAGGGTCCTCTGAAGCAATGGCTCCGTACAGAATCGTCTTCGCAGAGATTGACTGAATCGCCGATTCCCGGCGTCCGCCACAGGGTGGTCACCACAGGTACCACCAGATTGCGGCTGGTCGAATACACCCCGCGGATGGCGCCACACTGGTGCAGCGGCGGCCACATCGGGCAGATACTCGAAGGCAGGTTCGAGATCGAGTTCGACACCGGCACTCACGTGTTCGATGCCGGCGACGGCGTGATCATCCCCTCCGGCGACGAGCACCGGCACAGGGCGCGAGTCCCGTCAGACGTCGTCCGCGCGGTCTTCGTGGAGAAGGCCTAGCCAGGCGCTCCTGGCGAGGTCCCGCCGCGGGCCGCCCATGAAGCGTGTTCAGGTCAGGTAGCCGACGGCAGTGGCGACGGCGAACATCAGGAGCAGGAGGAGGACCAGCACGCCACCCAGCCTGATCCATTGGGTCCTGGAGCGGACCATGAGTATGACCGCGACAGCCATGACGCCCAACAGGAGTAGGGGGTTTCCGCTGGCGAAGGCTCCGAGAACCAGGATCAGAAACAGCACAGCCATGAGCGCGCGAGATCCTGTGGACCTCGTCTTCCTCGGCCGTGGCGGCGGCGTTGTTGAAGAAGACGGTGGAGTCGCCGGCGTGGGCACGATTGCTCCTGCGACCCCGATCAGGGCCTGCAATGACGGTAGCCCAGCACCAGGCTTGTCATCCACCAGATCGCGACCACCGTCGCCACGACGAGGACCACCTCGGCGGTGGCATTGACAGCGCGGTTGTCGGGCTGCAGGGCGACGATGAAAGAGAACCCGACCACGAAGGCGGCCAGGAGCACCGGGAGTGAGAGCCGCACGACAAGGTCACTCACGCGATCCAGGAAGCGGTCGTACTCGGATGGCCGCACGGCTAGCCGGAACTCCCCCTCGCTGGCCCGCCGCAAGGCTCGCGAAATGCCAACCGGCATATCGTCGAGCAGGCGCGCGTGAGGCGCTAGCGTCCTCAGGGCTGCCTGCTTGAGTCGATCGGGAGCGAGGCGGTCCGGCATGGTAGCGCCCGCATACGCCGACACGGTATCGGCGAGCCGGTAGTCAGGAGCGATCTTCATGGCGGCGCCTTCCACAACGGCCAGCGCGGTCAGCAGCACGACATAGTCGGTCGGCATCCGCACACCCTGATCGCGCACCATGGCCAACAGACGCTCAAAGACCTCCGTCAGATGAGCACCAGTGCGGCGGCACTGGTACGAGTCGATCAGGAGCCCCATCTCTCGCTGCAGGGTCGCGATCTCGAGCCGTGGTCCAGCGGAGATCATCGAGGCGAACACGTCGGCCGCAGCCGCGTCGTCCCCCTCGACGAAACTCAGCATGAAGTCGAGAACGCGCGCTCGGTCGCGCTCCGACACCCAGCCGACTCGACCGAAGTCGACGAAGCCCACCCGGCCGTCAGGCAGGGCAGAGAGGTTGCCCTCATGGGGATCTGCGTGAAAGTAGCCGAGCTCCAGGATCTGACGCAGGTAGCAGCGAACACCCGCCTCGACGACCTCCCGCCGGTCGACACCAGCCGCATCCATGAGCCCTGGGTGCGTCCCGGGAACGCCCGCCAGGTACTCCATGGTCAACACGCGCGACGTTGTCAGCTCCCCGATAGCCGCGGGGAACACTACGCTCGGATCGTCGGCAAGAGCTTCGCGAAAGCGCGTCAGTTTGCGAGCCTCCTGCTGGTAGTCGAGCTCGGAGCGCAGTGTGGTGACGAATTCGGTCGCCAACCCGGCCGAATCGTGGTCGCGTCCCCATTCCGAGTGCTTGGCGACCCTCTGGGCCCAGCAGGTAATTATCTCGAAGTCAACGTTCATCACCTCGGCAGCACCGGGTCGCTGCACCTTGACGACGACCGCTCGCCCATCGCTGAGCTCGGCACGGTAGACCTGACCCATCGAAGCCGCGGCCAGGGGCTCGCGATCGAAGTCCGCCTAGAGGTCCCCAAGATCTCCCTCGAGCTCGGACGTGATGATGGAGTGTATTTGGTCGAGGCCACGGTGGGAACGTCGTCCTTGAGCTCCGAGAGCTCGGCCGCAAGCAACGGTGAGATGAGATCCTGGCGCGTGGCCGGGAGTTGCCCCATCTTGACGAACGTCGGCCCCAGGCGCTCGAGCGCACGCCGTACGCGCACTTCACGAGGAGCCCCGCGACCCTGCTGCTCGGGGTCGTCGTCGGCAACCTCATCCAGTGTCGCCCCGCTGGGGGCGTAGTCGCCGACCCCAGTGTCCTTGAACAGGAAGAGAACGCGCTCGTCCCAGAGGATCGAGGCGATCTCCCGGTAGCGCTCGCGGCGGCGCGTGCCAACGGAGGTCACGCTCTCTGCTGACGACAAGTCGCCTCCTTGCGACTAGGCCAGATTCCGCTGGCAGCGATAGGCCGGCTCCGGCATCGACCTACGATGCTCCATCGGCTGGCGATTGGCTCGCTGCGGACAAGACTACCTCAATCACCAGCGGGTCTTCGGCTTGTCGAGGTGCTGTCTTCGGGTTCCGACAGAGCGAGAGACCGAGCGCGGACAGCAGCGGCCGGACGCAGCGGGCGACCCTCGCGTAAGGCCCTGGGCTGAGCGGCTGAGTGCGCCGGCTGCGCTGGTGCACTGTCCGCATGGACGGCGCAGGTCAAGACCAACGATCTCAAGTGGGTATGCCGCCCGCCGCCGCCGTACCCCTGCAGGCGTATGCTCGCGGCCCGGCAAATCCCTCCCTGCCGTCGGCGACTTACCGCTCAAGGGTGACGACCTCGCCCGTCCGGCGAGCTACGCTCATTTCGCAAGCTCGAGACGATTGGCGTATGGCTGAGACGCATGCCTGCACCAACGGAACGGAGCAATCGGACAGGTCGTGGAGGTGGAGAGATGAGTATCGATCGCATGAGAAGGGTCCTCGTCCCAGGCATCGCGGTGCTGGCGCTGGCCGTTGCCTTGGTCATCCTCGGGATGGCCATGAGCGACGGCGCCAGGGCGACGCCTCAAGGCACGACGCCCCCCAGCATCTTCGCCGTCCAGGTGCGGGACCCGTTGCTCGTGTTCGGAGACCCGGTGCGCATCGCCGAGGACGAGCGTGTCGAGTCTGTCGTCGCGTTCGGCGGCGACGTGACCGTCGCCGGCACCGTGACGCGCAGCGTCGTCGCGTTCGGCGGCGACGTATTGCTGTTGTCGACCGCCAGCGTGGGCGATGCGCAGTCCGAGACGGACACCACGGTGGTCTCCTTCGGCGGCACGATCACCGCCAGGGAAGGCGCCCAGGTGACCGGCGATCTAGAGCGCATCGGGGAAGACGACTGGTCGACAGCCCTCGACGTTGCCGCGTCCAACAGCGGCGACGGCGGAGCGTGGATCGTCTTCTCATTCTTCTGGTGGCTGGCGCAAGCGGCGCTCGTCCTGATCCTTGGCGTGCTGGCTGCGGCTCTCTTGCCGAAGCAGATGCTGGCCGTGGGCCGCACAGTCTCCGCCCGCCCCGGGGCTTCTCTCGGGTGGGGCGCACTCGTGTTCTTCATCATAGTTCCGGCAGCGGCCATCGTGCTGCTCATCAGCATCGTCGGCATCCTCGTATTGATCCCCGCTATCGTTGTGGTCCCGCTCTTCTACTTGCTTGCCACGGTGTCCGTGGCGGCGGTCATCGCTCAGCGATTGCTCAAGGGCGAGCGACGGAGCAACCTCATACTGGCGACAGTGCTTGGCGCCATCGGCATCATCGTCATCTCGCTGATTCCCGTCGCCGGAGCGCTGGCGCTGTTGGTCATAGCCCTGTTCGGTACGGGCGCTGCGATCCTGGCCCTGCTCGAATGGCGGCGCGGCCGCAGGATGAGCAGCGCGCCCACTCCTGCCGAAGGACCTGCGGGAGGTGGCGACGCAGAAGCGTCTCCGTCCCCGTCTGCTCCGCTGGCGCCGCCACCCATGGGCGACCAGCCGTCTACCGGCCAGGCTGAGGCCACCCCAGCCGCGTCTGAGGAACTGACTTCACATCTCGATGAGGGCTCGTCGGTGACGGCGGTCGAAGCGCCGCCCGGCGAGCCTGCGGCAGTCTCCGAGGCGCCGGCTGATGCCGGTAGCGTCACGGCGGTGAAATACGCTGGGGCATCGCCCGAGAGCGAGACGCCGGCGGGCATCGAAGAGGCGACGCCCGAGTTGGGCTCGGAGGAGGGGGCTCCGGACACCTCCGGCGGGGAGGACGCCCCGAGCCACAAGCCACCGGAAGGTGGGCAGCAGCCCGCCTCGTGAGTACTCCTGAGGCCACATGCGGCGGGCCGCACCGACGGGGGCGGCCCGCCGCGGGCTCATGAGCGGAGGCAGACGCTCGGGCGACCCTAGTCCCCGTTGTCCCCTGGCTCGTCCGTCTGCTCTTCTTCGGCGAGCGCTCTCGAAGCGCACCACCTCGATCGCACAGTGAGTGGCGAATGCCGCGAGCGCGCCCACAGCTGTGAGCACGGGAGCGACGAGCGCCGCCACTACGCCCAGAGTGACCGGCACGGACACGATCACCCGGTCCCCCTGCTTGACGGAGACCTGACGGACGTTGCCCGCATGAATCAACTCCAACACCTTCTCGATCAGCTGCCCACCTTCCACCTTGATCGTCTCTGTCCAGGCTGTGCCTTGCTCCTCTTCCATGCCCCGCCTTTCCTCGTAGATCCCGCAACGCCGTGCAAGGTCCTCCCGGGGGTGCTCCCCATCCCGTGGGCTCCGAAGCGCGGCCACGCCATCGCCCATGACACCCGGTCAGCGCGATGCTATGGTCTTCTGTCGAGACGGGCCATCGACGCAGATCAGTGCCTGCGAACTGCCTTCGATGACAAAACGGACCTGGGAGGCAGAGCAGTGATCCCTTCGGAGTCGGTCAGGGCGATGTGGAAGGCGTTCTCTTCCGCACAGCCTGAACCCCCGTGCGAGGGAGTCGCCTGCTCCGCCTGGCACTTCTGCGACAACAGGGTCGATGCGGACGAACTGGCGGAGCTCGTCCGCGCAGGCACCAAGCGCGCTACGGCCGGTTCGCTCTGGGCCTACGAGGCGGTAGACGAGCCACTTCCGCAGGCCGGCGACCTCCGCGTGATCACGGACTGGGATGGCCAGGCAGCGTGCGTGATCCGCACGCTGTCGGTAGACATCGTCCCGTTCGATGAGGTGTCTCACGAATTCGCCGCGATGGAGGGGGAGGGGGAAGGCGACGGCTCCTTGGAGCACTGGCGTCGAGGACACCTGGCCTTCTTCACACGCGGGCTCGCGGAGCTCGGAAGACGACCCACGCCGGTGATGCCCGTCGTCTGCGAGTGCTTTGAGGTCGTGCACACCTCCGCATCGCCGCGGGGTTGAGATCATGACGCGTTCGGACCCGAGCGAGAAGGAGACAGCCGTGCGATACGAGGAGTTCCTCGAGTTCGTCAAGGGCCGTCGCACGCACCGTGCGATCAAACCGGATCCGATTCCTCAGGAGGCTGTCGACAAGCTGCTCGAGGCGGCGCGGTGGGCGCCGACAGGGTTCAACATGCAGCCCGTGGAGCTCCTGGTCGTGAAGGACCCCGAGCTTCGGATCGGCATCAAGACGATCGTCGATGACTACAAGAACGCTGACTTCTTCGCCCTTGAGGCGACAAGGGAGGAGTGGCAGGGGTCACCTTGGGTCATCGAGACGCACGGGCGCTGGGACACCCCTGAGGCGCCGGTCATCCTCGCCGTCCTTGGCGACACACGCCGCAGGGTGGGGCTGCCGATGGCGGCCCGCTACTCGCGGCAGAAGGGCGACTCGATCTTCGAGGCGTCGCTCGCCAACGCCTTCATGTACATATGGCTGGCGGCCCATAGCCTCGGACTTGCAGCTCAACCGATTTCGGGAGTGAAGTACCCGAAGGTCCAGGGTCTGGTCAAGCAGCTGCTGAACCTCCCGGACTTCATCTACGTGTACGACCTCTTCCTGGTCGGCTATCGGGCAGAGGGAGATGGACCGTCGGCCAAGCTGACCCGCCGGCTCGACGACATGGTCCACTACGACCGCGCCGCAGACGATGAGTTCATGAACGAAGCTGAACTCCGTCGGCAGATCGTGGAGCTCCGCGCGGGCAACGTGGCCCGTCACGTGGAGGCCGAGGGCGGCGATGCCTGACGCTCGGAGACCGATCCAGAACGAATCCGCAGGCCCGACGCGCGCTAGCTCCGCTTGACCACGGCAGTGACGTCGAACTCCACGAGGAACTCCGGACGAGCAAGGACGGCGGGCTGCACGTATGTGCTCGCCGGCGGCTCCTTGACCAGACGAGGAGCGAACTCCTGGTAGTACTTGAGCTCGGCGGCACGCATCCGCTGGTAGTACTCGAGGTCCTTGAGCAGGATGACGGTCTTCACGATGTTCTCCATCGAACTGCCCATCTCCTCAAGCACCGCGCGCACCTTGTCAAGGCAAGCGACGACCTGATCCTCGACCGTGAACGTCAGGCATGATCCGTCGACGGTGCTCTGTGGAGTCATGCCCGAGAGGAAGGCGAGGTTGCCCACCACGATGCCGGCCGCGTACTTCGGCGTGCCAGGATGCACGTTCGGAAACGTCTGCTCTACTCCGCCTATCTTGAACGGGTAGTACTTCACTTCATCGCTCACGCCGACTCCTCTCGTAGCCCCTGTTGAACCGAGTCCGTGAAACCTCCCCGAAGGCAGACTAGCCAGCTCCGGGCTCACAGTCTCAGGATCCCTGCGCGCGGCGACCTTTCGCCTTCTTCGCCGGGGGGCGAGCAGGGCACTTGGGGTCGATGCAGACGCGCCACGGGCCACGATTGGTCGTCACGACGACCATCGGCGCGCCGCACGTCTCGCAGGTCTCCCCGGTCGCGGTCAGCTCGCCACGCTGCGGCAGCGGATAGCTCGTCTGGCACTCCTCGTAGTTGGTGCAGCGCACGAAGCGCTTCAGCGTGCGCGGCGAGCGGCGGGCGATCAGATCGCCGTGCTTGCCCGCCTCGGCACACGCCGAGCACACACCCACGTTGACCTCTGGCTCGTGGTTGGTCTCGCAGGCGGGGTCGAGACACACGACGCGCGGCTTGCTGCGGGCCTGAATGACCTTGACCTGTGGTGTGCCACAGACCGGGCAACGCTCCGGCACCGCTTCGATCTTGCCCTGCGGTAACGGATAGGTCACATCGCAGTCCGGCCAGCCCGAGCAGCCGACGAACTGGCTGCGCGTCTTGGGGGAGGCCTTGACGAGCAGGTCGTGACCCGACTTCGGGCAGACGCCCACCTTGGCATCGCCGGCACCGGCGACCCTGAGCATCTCGCCGACCTCGGCCGCCTTGGGGAGCAGGTCGTTCATCGCCCGCGCCAGCAGCTGACGCGAGTGCGTGACCACCTCGGTACGGGTCCTGCCGCCGGCGGCAATCGCGTCCATCTCGGCCTCGAGCTCTGAGGTCATGTCCGGCGTTGTGATGCGCTGCGCGTACGTCGAGAGCGCATCGATCACGGCGCGGCCCAGGTTCGTCGGTCGCGGCGGCTCGTCGACCACGTACTTGACCTCAAACAGGCGCTCGATGATCGCGTGACGGGTCGCCTTGGTGCCGAGGCCGCGCTTCTCCATCTCCTGGATGAGCTTGCCCTGCGAGTAGCGCGCCGGCGGCTCGGTGGCCTTCTGCGTCTGCTCGGCGCCGAGGAAGTCGACCTCTTCGTGCTCGTGCAACGCAGGGAGCTGCTCGTCCTTCTTGAGCCCGAACGGGTAGACGCGGCGGAAGCCGGGCACGACAAGGACGTCGCCCTTGGCGACGAACGGCTCGCCGCCGACCTCGACGGTCACGGTGGTGCCCTCGACCACGGCGGCGTCCGACAGCGTAGCGAGGAAGCGCCGCGCCACGAGATTGTACAGCTTCCAGGCCTCGGGCTTCAGCTTCTTCTGGTCGGCGGCGCCCGTCGGGTGGATCGGCGGGTGATCGGTGGTCTCCTTGGCGCCGCGCGTGGGATGCAGCGGCCCTGAGAGGATCGCGGCGGCGTGCGTGCGGAACTCGGCCACGCCCTGCAGCGCCTCGAGGATGGCGTGCAGGTCTAGCGACTCCGGGTACACCGTGTTGTCGACGCGCGGATAGCTGATGAGGCCGTCCATGTAGAGCGACTCGGCGACGCGCATAGTACGCCCCGGCGTGAGACCCTCCGCGGCGGCGGCGGCCTGCAGCGAGGTCGTGCTGAACGGCGCCGGCGGCTTGACCGTGCGGCGCTTCTTCTCGGCAGCGGTGACGGTACCGGACGTCTTGCCGGCGACGGCGTCCATCACCCTCGCAGCGTCGGCCTCGGTCCTGAAGCGGCTGGTGGCGTGAGGGGCGGCGAAGTCGGAAGGCTCGGCGCCGCGCGAGCGAAAGGCGCCCTTGACCGTCCAGTAGACCTCCGGGACGAAGGCCTCGCGCTCACGCTCACGCTCGACGATGAGCGCGAGCGTCGGCGTCTGTACACGACCCGCCGACTTCACGTTGCCGAAGCCGGTGAACTTCGCCACCGTGAGATAGCGCGTGAGCACCGCGCCCCACACGAGGTCGATGTCCTGGCGCGATTCGCCCGCCTGTGCGAGGCAGTCGTCGACCGTGACGAGCTCGTCGAAGGCGCGCACGACCTCGCTCTTGGTGAGCGCCGAGAACCGGGCGCGCTTGATCGGCGCCTTCTTGTTGACCTCGCGCACGAGCGCCGCGGCGTCGCTGCCGATGAGCTCGCCCTCACGGTCGAAGTCGGTCGCGACTACAATCTCGTCCGACTTTCTGGCGGCACTCTTGAGCGCGCGGATCAACTCGCGCTCCGCCGGAGTCTTGCCGATCGGCGCCCATACGAGGTAGGGAAGTGCCGCGAGCTTCCATGCCTTCAGATCGACGCCGTTGGTCGTGAACGGCCTCTTCTTGGGCCAGGGCGGCGTCGCCATGGACTCGGGGATCGACACCGGGGCCTTCAGCGCGCCGTCCTCCCAGACCGCGTCCCACGCGCCGTCGTCGAAGACGATCTGCCGGGGGAAGTCCACACCAAGCACGTGGCCCTTCAGCCCGATGCTCATCCAATCCTCGCCATCGCGCTGGAAGGTGTAGACGGCCGTCTTGGAGACCTTGCTGGTCTTGGGCTTGCCGGTGGCCAGGATCTCCGCGAGCTTCTTCGCAGCGATGTTCTTCTCAGTGACAACGAGCTTCAACAGACACAACCTTCTGGGAGGGGTAGAGACCGGGAAGGCAGTATACACAGGCCCGAGTGCGGAGCGTGACTCGCCGCCGCCCGGAGCCTTCCTGCGCAGGCGTGCGGACCGCGAACGCCGGAGTGTACCATGTCCCGGGGTTTGTGAGGTCCGGCGCCGGGTGGCCATGGCCCGGAGCAGGTGCCGGACGGACCGAATCCCTGCGTCCGGCCCAACCGCCGGAGATTCTAGAGGAAGGAACGACGCGATGGCAGACGACGATCAACTGATCTTGTACGCGGGCTCGCATGCGCTCCAAGCGGACGCGGAGGCGGATTTCCGCGACATCAAGACGGCGCACCACGTCGGGCTGATCGGCAAGTACCAGTCGGCCCTCTTCACCAAGCAGGGTGACGGCAAGGTCAAGGTACTCAACACGGATTCGACGACCCGGGCATCGGGCGCCAAGTGGGGCCTCGCGACGGGCGCCGTCGTCGGCCTGCTCTTCCCTCCGGCCCTGATCGCCGGCCTCGCCAGGGGCCGCGGCATCGGCACGCTCGTCGGCCACCTGGCAAAGGGTTGGGGCCACAGCGACATCAAGGAGCTGGCGACACGCTCGCGGTCGGAGAGTCGGATGTCGTGCTGATCGCCGAAGCAGCTCCCAACCTCGCCGTGTTTCAGATCCTGAACAGGGCGGCCACGGCCACCCAGAAGGGGATTGACGACGACTCCGACGAGATTCGCAGATCGCTCGACAGCTGAGAGCACCTGCACGCGTCCCAGGGACCTCACTCAGCGGGTTCGCCGCCGGCACCCTCGGTGGCTTGCTCGCTGCTTCTCCACGGCAGACGCCCGTAGGTCTCGACTTGGAGCGAGAAGCCGAGAACCATGCGGATGAGGACGATCACGCCGAGACTGAGCCCGCCTGCCAGCGTCGGGTCGACGGTCACGGTGCGGATCAGGGTGGCGGCGACCAAGATCTCGAGTCCCAGCAGAATGCCCTGGCCGAAGTACCTGCGGACCATCGCGTACACACCGTCCCACCGACCGCGCGCCATGCCGCGCAGCGCGGCCGCGCAGCCTACGATGAAGCCGAGGACGAGCACCAACACGCCCACGAACTCCAGCGTGCGCGAGACGACGTCCATGGCTTCCTCGAAGTGCACGAGTACTCATTCGGTGTGACCCCGCCGGACCCTGTCTGACCCGACCGCAGCTGCGCCGACATGGGCCTGGCTCGCGGATACGCCCTTCCCCGCCCGCGCTCCCGGCGCCGGCAGGTCCCCGCCGGTGCCTAGCCCGCCTGGGCGGCGATGGTGCCGGCCGCGATGGCCGCCGTGAAGGCCTCGTAGTCGCGCTGGTTCTGGTCGGCGTAGCGCTCGGCGAACTCGCTGAGCGCCCGGTCGAAGCTCTCGCCGGAGCCGAGGTAGCCGGCGATGGCGAGGGCGTCGCCGGAGCGTGCGTGGGCGTGGGCCAGGGTCCAGCCGCAGAGCCCTGCGTAGGCGCTCAGGCGGCGCGCGTCCATCGCCTCGATGTCGACCGAGCCCTTCATGTCGTGCAGCTGGCGCCAGTAGTAGTGGATGCCCGAGCGGGCCTCCGACCAGCCCAGGAAGATGTCGCTGGCGGCCTGCATGAGGCGCTGGCCCTCGACGACGCGCCGCCCCTGCTGCGCGTAGACGCTCTTCGGCAGGTGCTCGGCGAGCACCGACTCGCCGGCCTCCTTGACCTGCAGGAAGAGCGGGTCGCCTGAGTCCTTGCCCTGCAGCAGCACGACCAGGCAGCGGCTGCCGACGCTGCCCACGCCGACCACCTTGAGGGCCACATCGACGAGGTGGAAGCGCTGCAGCAGGCGCTTGCGGTCGTTGTTCATCGTGTGCGCGTAGGCGGCCAGACTGGCCTCGGCCTCCTCGCGCAGCGCCTCCGGGTGCTGCTCGGCGGCGAGCTCGCGCAGGGGCACGAGCAGGGGCGGCTCGCTCCTGATGCGGAAGCTCTCGCCGACCGGCTCGGCCAGCTTGGCGAGGGCCTTCAGGCTGTCCTTGGAGGCCCACTTCTGCTGGCTCTTCTCGAAGCGCTTCTGGTCGGCCTTCTTGGGCAGCACCGCCCGGATCTGCTCGAGGGTCAGGTACGAGTACCAGAGCTCGAGGGTGCCGGCCTGCGCGAAGCGCGCCATCGCCTCGCGGTAAGCGGCCACCGAGCTCATGGTCGCGGCCGCGATCTGCTGCTGCTCGAAGCCGCACTCGCGGCCGGCCACGACGACGCTCGCCGCGAGGCGCTTCAGGTCCCACTCCCAGGGGCCGGGCAGAGTCTCGTCGAAGTCGTTGACGTCGAAGACCTGGGCGCGCGAGGGCGAGGCGTAGGAGCCGAAGTTCGAGAGGTGGGCGTCGCCGCAGAGCTGCACCGGCAGGCCGCTCGCCGGGCTCTGCGCCAGGTCGGCGGCCATGATGCGCGCGGCGCCGCGGTAGAAGCTGAAGGGCGAGACCGCCATGCGCCCGTGGCGGATCGGCACGAGCCACGGCAGGCGGGCGGCGTCCTGGCCACTGATCAGCTCGACGGGGTCGGGACGCGTCGCGGCCGGCGTCCACTCGGCGTGGCTGGAGCGGGGCGTGGCCTGGCGCAGCGCCTTGCCCAGGCTGTGGCGCTCGGCTGGTGTGGCGTCTGTCGTCATGGCTCGATCCTCTCCGATGTCGTTCACGCCTGGTCAGTGACGGTCTTGGGACCGAATCACCCATGGATCCGCACCGGATGCCGGAGCAGACCCTTCCGGGATCCGAGCGAGACCCCGACCATCGGCCAGCTCCCTTCCTCCTCCTATGTTATTCCCAGAGCCGCCTCCCGCATAGGTGCGGTCGGGTTTGGTCAGGAAGTCCCTGATCGCCAGGAGGAGCTCGTCTCAGAGGTCCGGCGAGTGAAGCGAAGAACGGGGCACTCTCGCAGATCGGGCGCGACGGCAACCTGCTCCGCAGACGCAAGTACACAACGTCGCGACATCGCAGGCCCCGTGGCCCTTGTGTGTGCCGGGACTCCCGCTGAGGTCTGGGCCAGCGCTCCCGGCAGAGCGGGAAAGAAGAGAAGAGATGGCTGGCGAGGAAGGACTCGAACCTTCAATCCCCTGATCCAGAGTCAGGTGCCTTGCCAATTAGGCCACTCGCCAGCGATGCCCTCAGGGCAGCCAGAGTCTACCGCGAGACGGCACCCTCCTCAACCGTGGCGCGGGATAGAACTCAGGGCAACCAGAGGCTGCACGGCTGCCGGCCTGCGTAGAGTCAGACCGTGTTGTGCCGTCCTTGCGCCTGCAGCTTCGCCCAGGTGTCCCTGAGGGTGAGCGCTCGGTTGAACACGAGCGCACCGGGCGCCGAGTCGGGATCTGGGCAGAAGTAGCCGAGCCGCTCGAACTGCACGGTCTCGCCGGGCGGCAGAGCGGCGAGCGACGGCTCCACGAGACAACCCCGGAGCACCGTCTCCGAGTCCGGGTTCAAGTCCTCGAAAAGGTCGCGCCCGTCGGCCCCCGGGTACGCGGGCCCGAAGAGGTAGTCGTAGAGCCGGACCTCCGCGGGCACGGCATGAGTAGCCGACACCCAGTGGAGGGTCCCCTTCGGGCGGCGGCCGTCGGGGGAGTCCCCGCCGCGCGTAGCGGGGTCGTGGGTGCAGCGCAGCTCCACCACCCGGCCAGCCGCGTCCTTGACGATCTCACGACAGGTGACGAAGTACGCGGACCGTAGACGCACCTCGCGGCCGGGAGCCAGACGGAAGAACTTCCGCACGGGCTCCTCCATGAAATCTCCGCGCTCGATCCAGAGTTCCCGTGCGAAGGGCACCTGGCGGCTCCCGGCGGACGGGTCTTCCGGGTTGTTGACGACCTCCATCTCCTCGACCCTCCCCTCCGGGTAGTCTTCGACCACCACCTTGAGGGGATCCAGCACCGCGAAGCGGCGAGCCGCCCGACGGTTGAGGACGGCGCGCACCGCATGCTCCAACATGCCCACTTCGACGACGTTGTCGGACTTGGCAACGCCGATCATCTTGGCGAAGTCGCGAATCCCCTCGGCCGGAAAGCCCCGTCGGCGCAGGCCCGAGATCGTGGGCATCCGGGGATCGTCCCAGCTACGTACGTAGCCTTCGTTGACGAGGCGAAGGAGGACGCGCTTCGAGAGGACGGTGTGCGTGAGACTGAGCCGGGCGAACTCGTACTGGTGGGGACACGAGGGCACGGGCAGGTTGTCGATGAGCCAGTCGTACAGCGGCCGGTGATCCTTGAACTCCAGGGTGCAGATGGAATGCGTGACTCCCTCGATCGCGTCCGATTGCCCGTGGGCGAAGTCGTAGGTGGGGTAGATGCACCACAGGTCGCCCGTCCGCGGATGCTCTGCGTGGAGGATCCGATACAGGACGGGGTCGCGCATGCTGATGTTCCCGGACGCCATGTCGATCCGCGCGCGTAGCACGCGAGCTCCACTGGGGAACTCGCCGGCGCGCATGCGCTCGAAGAGGTCGAGGTTCTCCTCGGCTGGCCGGCTCCGCCACGGACTATCGCGGCCGGGCTCTGTCAGCGTGCCGCGGTACTCGCGGATCTCGTCGGCCGTGAGATCGTCCACGTAGGCCTTGCCGGCCCGCACGAGATGGACGGCCCAGTCGTAGAGCTGCTCGAAGTAGTCCGATGCATGGAAGAGATACTCCCCCCAGTCGAACCCCAACCACCGAACGTCGGCCTCGATGGCATCGATGTACTCCTGCTCTTCCTTGCTGGGGTTCGTGTCGTCGAAGCGCAGGTGGCAGCGGCCGCCGAACTCCCGAGCAATGCCGAAGTTGAGGCAGATCGACTTCGCGTGGCCGATATGGAGGTAGCCGTTGGGCTCGGGGGGGAAGCGGGTGACGACAGCCTGGTGCCGGCCCTCGCGAAGGTCGGCGGCGACGATCTCCCGCATGAAGTCGCCGCGCTCGTCGGACGATGATGTCGGGTCGTTCACGCGGCCGAGGATAGCACAGGGCAGCGTTCAACCTGGGCGACCTGGTCGCGCCCGGCGGCCGGGAGCGCCTCCGTCAGAACGGGAATACCTCGTCATCGTCCGCCCCCGGCGGAGGGAGCGGCGGCACGGCACCTGCGACCTCCGGCGGGTAGCCGCCGCCGCTCTGCCCCTTGGGCGGGAAGACGACGTCGCTGGCGATGATCTTGACGGCGCTGCGCTTCTCGCCGGCCTCGGTCTGCCAGCGGTCCTGGCGCAGGCGCCCGCTGATCTCGACGTGGCTGCCCTTGCCGAGCCAGTCGGCGGCGTTCTCGGCGGTGGCCCCGAAGACGCTCACCTCGAAGTAGTCGGGGCGGTCGCTCCAGCTGCCGCTCTGGCGGTCCTTCTCGCGGCCGTTCACGGCGACCGAGAGCGAGCAGACGCTGGTGCCGCCCTGGGTGGTACGCAGCTCGGGGTCCCTGGTCAGGTTGCCGCTGATGGCGACGAGGTTGAGTGCCTTGCTCACGGTTGCTCCTTCTCGTGTGTGGGTGTCCCTGCTGCTCTCTCCTTCTCTACCGCTCATCGGTGACCAGCCAGAAGATGACCACGACGACGACGATCAGCCAGAGGATGGTCATCATGGCTCCTCCTCACCGCCAGCCGTCAGGCATGGGCGTCGGCACGACCGTCCGGCAGCCCGGCCGCTGAGGGTCATGTCGTGCGGCAGACCCTCTTGTCGTCATGCCCAGACCTACGGGTCAGTGTAGAGCAGGCGTCGGACGGAGCTAAGGCCCCAGGGATCCCCAAGGCGCACCGCAGCCACTTGAGCACCGGACGCACTCAGTCCGCAGGTCAGCATCGGCGAAGCCTTGACCGAGGACTCTGGATGTGCTCGAATCAACATCTGTTGAATTGAGTGGCGCCGAGGCGGTCTCCCGGCGATCGCGCCCGAAGCGAGGAACCTATGGATCAGCCACCCGTAGCGCCGACGATGTCGCATGAAGCACCGAGTTACGCCAACGGCCATCCCCGGAAGTGGCTGACCCTGGTCACCGTGTCGCTTGCCATGATGGCCACCTTGCTCGACGCCACCAACACGGACACGCGGTCGTACCGCGGTGGCGCGCTCGTCGCGTTCCTGGCGACGATTCTGGCACTGTCCACGGAACGCCGGATCGGCGAGCACGCGGGGCACGGAGCGATGTCGCACGCGGAGTGCGTGGCGGAGACGGTGTGAGCACCACGCCCCGCCCGTCGGCCGATGCCCGACCCCATAGCCGGCGCAGGGGCCGGCGTGCCGGCGCCGGCGACACGCGAGAGGCCATCCTGGCGGCGGCGCGGGAGGAGTTCGCGGCACGCGGCTTCGACCGCGCCACGATCCGCGGCATCGCCACGGCCGCCGGCGTCGACCCCGCCCTCGTCCTGCACTACTTCGGCTGCAAGGCCCAGCTCTTCGGCGACGCCATCAGGTTCCCGGTGGAGCCGGCGGAGGTCCTCCGCCGCTCATCGGTGGCGGGTGCCGACAGTATCGGCGCGACCTTGGTCCGGTCCTACCTCGACAGCTGGGATGACGAGGAGAACCGCCCGCGCCTCGTTGCGCTTCTGCGCTCGGCCATGACCAACGATGCGGCCCTGGAGCAGGTACGCGGGTACCTCGACCGCAAGGTCTTCGGCCCCGTGACACGAGAGTTGGCCCTGCCGGACGGCGAGTTGCGAGCGACTCTCGTGGGATCACAGCTCATCGGCCTTGGCATGATGCGCTACGTGACCCATATCGAGCCTCTCGCCTCCGCCTCGAAGGACGATCTGGTGGCCGCCATCGGCCCGAGTATCCAGCGCTACCTCACCGGGACCTTCTCGCCAGGCGCGCAGGGCGACGAGCCGGAGGTGCCCATTGAGGGCGAGCTCCATAAGAGTGGATAAGCGAGTGGGACCAGACCATCTGACCGAACGACGCTGTTGACCGGAGGTCTCGTATGCTGGCGATAGTCATCAAGGAGTTCCGGGAACTCAGGCGCGACCGGCGCACGCTGGCGATGCTCATCGCCTTGCCCATCCTGCTGTTGGTGGTGTTCGGATTCGCCGCCAACTTCACCATCACCACACTGGACGCAGTCGTCGTAGGACCGGCGGCGACTCAGGTCGAGGATCAGATCGCCGCCAACCCCAAGGCCGCGGGCCATCTCGACTTCGTAGCCATCGACACGTCGGGCGACGCGGAGGCCGCGCGGAGCTACCTGGTGGACGGCGAAGCCGTCGTCGCCGTCGTGACCGGCGGCGCCAAGCCGCTCGTGTACATCGACGGCTCCAGCCTGTTCGCCGCCCAGTCGGCGCAAGTGCTGGTGGCGTCCCTGGGCGACACCGTCGACTCCAAGGTGCTCTTCAACCCCGAGCTGAAGACGAGCTGGGTGATGGTCCCGGCGCTGGTGGGTCTGATCCTCACGTTCATCGGCATGATGGTCACCAGCATCGGACTCGTCAAGGAGCGGCAGAACGGTACACTCGACCAGTTGGCCGTGATGCCGTTCAGGCCCTCCGCCGTCATCGGCGGCAAGATCGTTCCCTACCTCATCCTCGCCTCCGTCGACATGCTGGCCGTCACCCTGCTCGGCATCTGGATCTTCGACGTGCCGTTCGTCGGCAGCCCGCTGGTGTTCGCCCTCGGCGCCGGCCTGTTCCTCTTCGTCGTCCTCGGCCTTGGGGTCTTCATCTCGACGATCTCGCAGACCGTCGGGCAAGCGATCCAGACCGCCATGTTCTTCCTCCTGCCGCAGATCCTGCTCTCGGGCTTCATCTTCCCGCTTGCCGCCATGCCTCCCGGGGTCCGCTGGATCGGGTACCTGCTGCCGCTCACCTACTTCGCCAAGATCTCCCAAGGCATCATGCTGCGCGGCCAGGGTCTCGCCTCGCTGTGGTTCCCGTTCCTGATGCTGACCGTGATGGCCGTTCTGGCCTTCGGCGCCGCGGTGATCCGCTTCCAGCGCTCGATCACCCCGGTGCGCTCGCGCGCCGCGCGGGGCGGCGACGCGACGCCGGGCAGCGATGCTGACGACGGCGACAAGGTCCCCGAGGGAGCGCCGGCGTGAGCCCCGGCGTCCGCTCCCACGCGGACACCTGGGGGGCGACGGACTGCACCGTGCGATTCGCCTCGGCGCATGGAGTCGCGACCGCGCTTGACCAGGTCTCGCTCGCCGCACCACGCGGCCAGGTTAGTGCAGTGGTCGGAGGCGACGGCGCCGGCAAGACGACGCTTCTGCGCATGCTGGCGGGGCGCGTGATCCCCGCACCTGGACGCATCGCCGTGCCGGAGCTTCGGCGCATCGGCTTCATGCCGTCCAGGTCCGGCGCTTGGCGCGATCTGACGGTAGACGAGAATGTCGCGTTCGTCGGTCGGGCCTACGGCATGAGCTCGGCGCGCCTGGCCGCGCGCCGACGCGAACTGCTCGAGCGCGCCGACCTCCTCGACGTGGCCGGCCGCCTCGGCGGCCTGCTCTCGGGGGGCATGCGCCAGAAGCTGGGGTTCTGCCTGGCCATGCTGCACGAGCCAGACCTCGTCATCCTCGATGAGCCGAGCACGGGCGTCGATCCAGTCTCGCGCGTCGAACTGTGGCGCATGATCGGCGAGGCTGCGGCGGCCGGCAGGGCGGTGGTGATGTCGACCACGTATCTGGACGAGGCCGAACGCGCCGCGTCCGTCCTCGTGCTCGACGGCGGGCACGCGCTCTACTCGGGCGAGCCATCAGCGATCGCCGATTCCGTGTCGGGCGTCATCGTGCAGGGCGCGCAGTGGTCCGGGTCGGCCGGCGGCGCCACGTGGCGTCGCGGGACGGAGGTGCGCGCCTGGTACGCGACCGAGCCGCCGCCGGGGGCCGCGATCGAGAGCACCCCAGACCTCGAGGACTCCGTCATCGCCCTGACGCTGGCCCGCGCGACCAGCGGCGTTGTGCACGCGTTCGTGGGCGACGGAGACACGCGCGCGGCGTCGGAAGGGCCCCATGAGTGACAATGCGTCGCTCATCCAGGTACGGCGCGCGGTCAAGCGCTACGGCCGCTTCGAGGCGATCGACGAAGTCACCCTCGACGTCCGCGCCGGGCAGATCACCGGTCTGGTCGGCGCGAACGGCGCCGGCAAGACGACGCTGATCAGGCTGATCCTTGGCCTGGAGGCCCTCGATAGCGGGTCGGTGCGCGTGTTCGGCGAACCACCGTCTCGCGTCACGCGAGCCCGCCTTGGGTACGTGCCCCAAGGACTCGGTCTCTATACCGACCTTTCCGTGCAGCAGAACATCGACTTCGTGGCCGGCGCCTTCGGCGTCGTGGACCCGCCGAAAGCGCCGGCGGCGATCACGGCCGCGGCCCGCCGGCAGGTCGAAGACATCGGGCTCGGCTTGCAGCGCCAGCTGGCCTTCTACTGCGCGCTGCTCCACGCGCCCGAGCTGCTCATCCTCGACGAGCCTACCTCGGGTGTGGACCCGCTCGCCCGGGCACGCCTGTGGGACACCATCCACGCGCAGGCCGAGGCTGGCGTCGCGGTGCTCGTGACGACGCACTACATGCAGGAGGCGGAGCAGTGCGACGACCTCGCGCTGCTCTCGCGTGGACGCAAGGTCGCCGCCGGCCGCGAGGCCGAGATGACGGCCGGGACCACTGCGGTCGAAGTGACGACGCCGTCGTGGGCGGCCGCGTTCGATGCGCTCAGCGCGGCCGGCCTGCCGGTCACCATGGCCGGCCGTGCCGTGCGCGTCGCCGGCGTGGAAAGGACGCTGATCGACGACGTGCTGACCGCCGCGTCCCTGCATGCGGAGGTCCGCGACGTTCCGGCCACGCTCGAGGAGAGGATGGTGCTCGTCGACCGGCAGGAGAGCATGCGGTGAAGGAGCGTGGCCGCGGAGCCTCAGGCTCGGCGTCCCTCCTCGTCGTCTTCGCCGCGATATCCTTCCAGACCGGCTCGGCTCTCGCCGTCAAGGTCGTGGAGTCGGTCGGCGTCGTCGAGGCAGCCTGGCTGCGCAACGCGATAGGGGCGCTGCTGCTGGCGAGCGTCACGCTGGCGTGGCGAGGCGAGTCGCTGCGCCTGCCACCGCGGGGGCATCGCCTCGCTCTCGCCGGACTGACGCTGTCGATACTGGCGATGAATCTGGGGTTCTACAGCGCCATCCAGTACGCCCCGGTGGGCGTCGTCGTCGCCATCGTGTTCCTCGGCCCGCTCGCCGTCGCCGTCGCCGGTACACGAAGGCGGGTGGACTGGCTGTGGATCGCCTTGGCCGCTGCGGGCGTCTCTCTGCTTGCTGGCCCGACCAGCTCCGTCCGCCCGCTGGGGCTCCTCCTGGCGCTCGCCACCGGCGCGCTCTTCGCGATCTACCTCGTGCTTGGGAAGCGAGTCGTGACAGGTCTCGCTCCGCTCACCACCGCGACGCTCATGCTGGCCGGCGCAGCCTTGCTGCTCACGCCGCTGGTGGCGGTGGGCGGCCTCAGCATCGCCGGCCACGGTCGAGTGATCGCCCTGGCGGCGTCCGTCGCCCTTCTGTCGGCCGCGCTGCCGTTCGTGCTCGAGTTCACGGCGCTGCGTCGCGTTCGGGTCGCTACCTACGGCGTCCTGATCTGCATCGAGCCCGCGATCGCCGCGGTGGCCGGATTCGTCGTACTCGGCCAGCGTCTGACGATCTCCGAGATCGTGGCGATCGGGGCTGTGACGGTCGGCGCGGTCGGCGCCAGCTGGACGAGCGGACCTTCGGGCGCCGCCATCGACGTGCCGTTGGCCTGAGGGAGCAGCGTGCGCGGCGCGCCCCCGTCTGACCTCCGGAAGGCCCGGGTAGGGTCATCTCTGAGGAGGCGCAGCCCGGGTGATCTCTAATGCGGGCTGTTTTCGACCCTTGGCCGTGGCGGCCACAACGGAGGACTCGGTTGATCTGCCCAAAGTGCGCCGCGGAGTACACCCCCGGGTCCACACAGTGCTCGGACTGCCTCGTGCCCCTGGTCGACACGTTGCCGGCACCCGAAGCCCCAACAGGACCGCGTCGTGATCTCGCGAGCGGATGCAGGGGACCTCGTCTGCTGCTCGCGGAGCTCGAAGGGGCAGACACGAAGTCCGATGGGGGCGATGCTTTCGGGCGCGGCTGACCAGCGGCATCTTGCGGACCATCCCCGCAGAGGCAGGATGAACTCGCGGAGGTCAGGAAGCTCGCCGAAGAAGGCTCCTTTCCCCGGTACGCCCAAGCGCCGAGATAGACTCCGAACGCCCAGCGCAGGTCACGCGCCGGATGTAGGACACAACCTGTGAGGAGGCCTCGTGTTGATCTCGCTCGTGCTCGCGCACCCGGACCCCTCGAGCTTCAATCACGCCCTCGCTGGAGTCGTCCACGAGGCACTCACCGAGGCCGGGCACCAGGTCTCGTTCCATGACCTCCACGCAGAGGGCTTCGATCCGGTGCTGCCTGCCGGCGAGATACCAACCGGGTGCGAGCTGCCGGAGGACATCTCGGATTGGTGCAATGAAATCGGCTCAGCGCAGGGCATCGTCATCGTCCACCCGAACTGGTGGGGTCAGCCGCCGGCGATCCTCAAGGGCTGGGTAGACCGCGTCTTGCGTCCCGGCGTAGCCTATCGGTTCCTCGAAGGTGACGATGGCGAAGGCGTGCCTGTCGGCCTCCTCAGAGCACGCACCGCTCTGGTGCTCAACACGGCCAACACCCCGGCCAACCGCGAAGCGGAGACGTTCGGCGACCCGCTGCAGCGCACGTGGGCTGACTGTGTGTTCGGGCTCTGCGGCGTCACCGACATGCGGCGGCGAGTCTTCGCTGTCGTCGTGACCAGCACGGCGGAGCAGCGGGCCGCGTGGCTCGACGAGGCTCGGTCGCTCGCGCAGGCATCCTTCGTCTCGTGATCGCACCGGTCTGTCCAGCAAGCAAGCCGACCGGACTGCGCCGAACCGCTGCCTTCAGGGACGCTCCGTCGAGAACGCTGCGCACGGCCTCGTCGCCGTCCACGACGCCTGGGGGGCAACGGAGGCTGGACAGCTCCAGCTCACGCCCCAGCGTTGAGGACCTCGTCGATCCAGCCGAGCCCGGCGATGCCTGCAGGGAAGCCACACGTCGTGAAAGCCAGGACGGCGACGTGGCGAAGCTCGTCGGGTGTCGCGCCGGCGGCCAGCGCCTTCCGTGCGTTGGAACGCACGGATCCCTCGGAGGAGCAGCCGATGGCGATGCCGAGCTTCACGAGTCGCACGTGACGTTCCTCGAGTGGCCCGGCGCCGTCCGCGGCCTCGCCGAGGCCGTCCAGTGCGGTCGCCACGTCGGGGAAGCTGTCGCGGAACCTGACGTAGACGTTCGGTAGATGCTCCTGGGCCATTTTGGGACCTCCTTCTTCCGGATCTGCCGACTTCGATGCATCGAAGTCGGACGGTCGACGCTCCGCCGGTCGGATTCGCCAACCCCTGCTGCATATCAATGCCCCGTGTGACCGCACCCCACGCATCCCAAGGTCCGCTTCGGGCTCCTGCACAGAGCCTGTGTTACTATGCGCGAGACCATCAGGCAGGCGTCTGTCCCTGGTGGGCCGTCCACCGTGGCGACGCGAGGGGGCTGCGTGAGTCACATCCTGCTCTCCGGCAAGCAAGCCGTCGCGTGGGGCGTCCGGCAGGCAGGCGCCGCCCTCGGCGAGCGACGTCTGGGTCCAACGTGGACCGGGGCGCGTGAACTCGGGAGCGAGAGCTCCGTGAAGGAGCCGCGCAACCTGTGAATGTCCAGCAGTTGAGCGTCTTCGTCGAGAACAAGGCCGGTCGACTGACCGAGGTCAGCGACGTGCTCGGAGACGCGGGCGTCAACATCCGCGGCTTCTCAGTCTCTGACACCGCCGGCTTCGGCATCGTCAGGCTCGTCGTCGACGATCCCGGTCGGGGTCGTGAGGCGCTCCTCGGCGCAGGCTTCACCGTCAGGACCTCCGACGTTCTCTGTATCGATCTTCCCGACCGACCGCGCGGCCTCGCCGGTGTGCTGAAGCGAGTCTCGGACGCGGGAGTCAACGTCGAATACGTGTACTCACTGATCTCGACCTACGTGGTCATCAACGTCGCCGACATCGACCGCGCGGTCTCTCTTCTCGAGAGCCAACCAGTCGTGCTCGTTAGCCAGGAGGAGATCGCGCGCATCTGAGCTGGTCGGAGTGTGCGCCACAAACAGGACGGACGGAGGTAGGCAAGATGCGTGGACGTACGTTGAGGATCTTGATGACAGTGCTGGTGGCCGCACTGGCCGTCGCGCTGGCGGTCATGATCGCCGGTTGCGGCGACGACGAGCCCGAGACGAGTGAGAGTGCGAGTGGGGCCGCGACTGGGGAGCCGATCAAGGTAGGGGCCATCGTCTCCACCTCAGGCACTTATGCCGGCCTCGGACAGCCAGAGAAGAACGCGCTTGAGATGGAAGTCGCCAGGATCAACGATGCGGGCGGCGTTGACGGCCGACCGATCGAAGTCATCTACGAGGACGACGCCACCGATGAGGCCAAGGCGGTCGCCGCGGCCAGCAAGCTGATCGAGCAGGACGAGGTCGTCGCCATCATCGGCGCAACGGGGACCGGCCAGACGATGGCGACCCGCGGCGACGTGCAGCGCGCGGGCATCCCGCAGGTCTCCATGGCCGGCGGCACGGTCGTCACCGACCCCGTCGACGCCCTCGTCTTCGCGACCCCGTGGTCCAACAACATCGTCGTTCCCTTCACGCTCAACCACCTCAAGGAGCAGGGCATCACCAAGATCGGCCTTATCTCCGACAGCGGAGGATTCGGGAAGGACGGCAAGGCAGTCCTGGAGGCGGAAGCCCCGGACGCCGGCGTGAAGATCGTCGCCAACCAGACGTTCAACCCCGGCGACACCGACATGACCGCCCAGCTCACCAAGATCAAGAACTCCGACGCTGAGGCGATCGTCATGTGGACAGCCGGCAGTGAGGCCGCGATCATCGCCAAGAACAACATGGCCCTCGACACCGGACTCCCCATCTTCGGTAGCCACGGCATCGCTCGCCAGGAGTTCATCGACGGCGCCGGGGAAGCAGGCGAGGGCGTGAACTTCGCGGCCGGCAAGATCCTCCTCCCCGAGACCTACGGCGAAGATACCGAGGCATACGCCGTGGCCACGGGCTTCACGGAGCGCTACGAGAAGGCCTACGGCGAAGCCCCGAGCACGTTCGCCGGCCATGCCTACGACGCTCTGTACTTGATCGTCGAAGCGGCCAAGAGGATCGAAGGTGACCTGACCCCCGAAGCGCTCCGCGACGAGCTCGAGGAGACCGCGGGGATGATCGGTATCGGCGGCACCTTCAACATGGACGACGAGGATCACAACGGTCTGAACGAGACCGATCTGAACATGTACGTGATCAAGGACGGCACCTGGAATACGGTGGAATAGCAGACCACACAGATCCTCCGGGCCCTCCATGGGCCCGGAGGATCTGTGCTCGCTCGAAACACGCACACCAGGTGGGGACCACAGAGATGAAGGCCGTCGCAGCGACAGGGAGGCTCGTCAAGCGGGAGGGGGGCATCCCTCCGACCCGCCCGCGCCGCCGACCTCGCTCTATCGGCGCATCCGGGCAGCCCCGCACGGAACTCGCCGCCGGCTCCCAGGCGCCCGCGTGGTGACGGAGTTCACTGCGCCAGAACTGCTTCCCCACGCCGTGCCGATCGCAGACTGACGTCGTGGACGCTCTCCTGCAGTTCGTCGTCGCCGGTCTCAAGAACGGATCGATCTACGCACTCGTGGCTCTCGGGTTCACCATTGTGTTCGCGGCGACCGGCGCGATCAACTTCGCCCAAGGGGAGTTCTTCATGCTGGGTGGCATGCTGGGCGTGTTCTTCTCCGGTCTTGGGCTGCCGCTTCCGATCGCTGCGGTGGCAGCGATCGCATCCACCGCAGCGATCGGCGGGGCTTTCGAGCTTCTTGCCGTACGCCCGATAGGGGGCGGTGACCCGCTGCGCATCATCATGGTCACGATCGGTGGTGCGGTCGTGCTACGGCAGATGGCGCTGCACCTCTTCGGGCCAGACGAACGCGCCCTCGCGCCGTTCACGGAGGGCGCTTCGATCAAGGTGCTCGGCGCCGCAATCGAGCGGCAGACCATGTGGATCTGGGTACTCACCGCGTTGGCCGTCGTGGGTCTGGCCCTACTCTATCGCCGGACCACGTTCGGCCGCGCGATGAGAGCCACCTCGATACGCCGCGATGCGGCCCGCCTCGTCGGTGTCGATGCGGGGGCTATGGTGACGGCATCGTTCGCGCTGGCCGCAGCCCTCGGCGCCCTGGGAGGACTGGCCGTCGCACCGCTCACGCAGACCGCCTTCAACGTCGGCGCCGGCGTGGGGGTGAAGGGCTTCGCGGCCGCGATCCTCGGCGGGCTCGGCAACCCCGTTGCCGCCGTCGGCGGGGGCCTCATACTCGGTCTTCTCGAAAGCCTCACGGCAGGCTACCTGAATCCGATCTACAAGGACGCCGTGGCGCTGGTGGTCCTGCTCGTCGTGCTGTTCGTGCGCCCACAGGGCCTCTTCGGAGGGTCAGGACGAGTGAAGGTGTGATGGGGGTTCGGAAGCTGAGAACGTTCGTCCCATTGGTGGCCGTCGCGTTCGTCGCGCTGCTCCCCCTCTTCATCACAGACCGCTTCCTTCTCAAGATCTTCACGTTCGCGGGCATCAACGCCCTCGTAGTCGTGGGACTCGCACTGCTGTTCGGCTACGCGGGGCAGGTGTCGCTCGGCCACGCCGCATTCGTCGGGCTCGGCGCCTACACGACGGCCTTCTGCACGGTGCGGCTCGGATGGCCCTGGCCACTGGCGTTCGCCGCGTCCGGCGCTCTGGCCGCGGCGGGCGGACTGGTCCTCGCCCTGCCGAGCCTGCGTCTGAAGGGGCACTACCTCGCCATGGCGACACTGGGCTTCGGGCTGTTGATGACGCTTGCGTTCGTCGAAGCTGAGCCCATCACCGGAGGCGTCGACGGGTTCGGTGGCATACCCTTCCCCACCTTGGGCCCCATCGAGATCCGAGAAGCCGCCTCCCTCTACTGGCTCGTGTGGGCGACGGTTGGCATCGCGCTTCTGATCGCCTTCAACATAACGTCGATGCGACCCGGCCGCGCCATGCGCGCACTGCACGGCAGCCCGCTGGGCGCACAGGCGTGCGGTGTCGACATTGTCGGCGTGAAGGTGCGGACCTTCGTCGTCAGCGCGCTGCTTGCCGGTCTTGCCGGCGCGCTCTACGCCAGCGTGGTGGGCTTCGTGTCCCCGAGCATCTTCACCCTTACGGCGTCGATCGCCTTCATCGCGATGACGGTGGTGGGGGGCGCCGGCTCGCTCGCGGGACCGCTCGCCGGAGCGGTGCTGCTCACACTCGTGCAGTATCTCGACGCGCTCATCCCCGGCATCCCGCGCGACACGGCCCAGACTCTCCAGTCGTACCAGGAAGACATCTACGGACTCGCTATCGTCCTCGTGATCGTGTTCGCGCCCGGAGGGCTTGCCGGCTTGTGGCGCCGGCGACGCAAGGGGGCCGACACCGCGTGACTCTTCTGCAGGTGCGCAACGTCACCAAGCGTTTCGGGGGGCTCACCGCCGTCGACGATGTCTCGTTCGACGTGTTCGAAGGCACCATCCAGGCGCTCATCGGACCCAACGGCGCCGGCAAATCCACGCTGTTCAACGCACTGACCGGGTTCGATAGGCCTGACGATGGCTCGGTTCTGTTCGACGGCATCGAGCTTGTCGGCCGCCGACCGCGAGACACGGTGGTCGCGGGCGTCGCGCGCACCTTCCAGAACACTCAACTCTTCGAGGCGATGACCGCGGGCGAGAACGTCATGGTCGGCAGGCAGGCTCACCAGCGCCAGGGATTCACGGCGGCGATGCTCAGGCTGCCGAGCGCGGTCACAGAAGACCGGGAGGCCCGCGACGAGGCCGGCCGCCTTCTGCGCCTCATCGGCATCGAGGAGTGGATCGACGCGCCGGCTGCCGACCTTCCCGCGGGAATCCGCCGACTGGTCGAGATCGCGCGCGCCCTCGCCACCAAGCCGCGCCTTCTGCTGCTCGACGAGCCTGCGGCCGGACTCAACGCCACCGAGACCGCCGAACTCGTCCAGACGCTGTTCCGGGTGCGAGACACGGGCATCACCGTCGTCATCGTGGAGCACGACATGGGTCTCGTCATGGACGTCTCCGACGAGATCCTCGTGCTCGACCGAGGTCGAAAGATCGCCGAGGGACCGCCACGGATGATCCAGAAGGATCCCGCCGTGATCGCTGCGTACCTCGGAGAGGAGGCGGTCGATGATGTCTGAGTCTGGCGCGCTGCTGGAGCTCAGCGCCGTGAAGTCCGGCTACGGGCGCGTAGAGGTACTGCACGGCATCGACGTCACGGTCGGCGAAGGCGAACTCGTCACCGTGATCGGCGCCAACGGCGCCGGCAAGTCCACCCTGCTCAAAGCCATCGTGGGGCTCGTGCCCGTGCGCGCCGGGACCGTGACCTACGACGGCGCCCACCTGACCGCACCGCGGCCCGAGCGGCTCGTGCGACGCGGCCTGGCACTCGTTCCCGAAGGCAGGTTGCTGTTCGGAACGATGAGCGTCCGGGAGAATCTCGAACTCGGCGCCTACGGTGCCGGGCGCGAGCGACGGTCCGCGATCGCGGAGGGGCTGAAGAGAGTGCACAGGCTCTTCCCGGTACTCGGGGAACGAGCGGATCAGCCTGCGGAGACGCTCTCAGGGGGGGAGCAGCAGATGCTGGCAGTGGCACGAGCGCTCATGTCCCGACCGCGGCTGCTACTGCTCGACGAGCCGTCCCTCGGCCTGGCGCCCAAGGTCATCGCCGAGATCTTCTCGGTGCTCGAGGAACTGCGCGCCCAAGGCGTCACCATCATGCTCGTCGAGCAGGATGCGCGGCTCGCTCTCAAGCACGCAGACCGTGGCTACGTCATGCGCACCGGCCGCGTGGTACTCGAAGGAACAGCCGGCGAGTTGCTCGCCGACGAGTCGGTGCGGACCATCTACCTTGGCGCGTGGCGCGGGGAAGGGGAGGAATCATGATCTGGAACCCCGAGTACGAGTGCATGGACCGCTCGGCATTGCACGAGCTGCAGCTGCGCCGACTCCAGATGACGACATCGTGGGCCTACGAGCGAGTCCCGCACTACCGCTCCGAGATGGACGAGAGGGGAGTGCGACCGAGAGACATCCGCACGCTCGAAGACGTGAGACGCCTGCCGTTCACCGACAAGGCAGCGCTCAGGGACACGTATCCGTTCGGCATGCTCGCCCTCCCTCTCGACGAGGTGGTGCGCGTCCACTCCTCCTCCGGCACGACGGGCAAGCCGATCGTCGTCGCCTACTCGCGCGGCGACATCAACACGTGGACCGAGCTGACGGCACGAGTCGCCGCCGCCGCCGGCGTCCACCGCGGCGACCTCGTCCAGATGGCGTTCCTCTACGGCATGTTCACGGGAGGGTGGGGCATGCACTACGGCATCGAACGCATCGGTGCGACGATCATCCCCGCCGGCTCCGGGCAGACGGAGCGTCACCTGCTCATGATGGAGGATTTCGGAACGACGGTCCTCGTGTCGACGCCGTCGTACGCTCTCTATCTCGCCGAACAGGGAGAGAAGCTCGGTGTCGACTTCTCCGCGCTCAAGCTCAGGCTTGGACTCTTCGGGGGCGAACCTTGCTCCGAGCCGATGAAGGCCGAGATCGAGACGAAGCTCGGTATCCGCGCCACCGACAACTACGGGCTGTCCGAGGTGATGGGACCAGGAGTCGCCGGCGAGTGTGAGTGCACCTGCGGCCTGCACGTCAACGAGGATCACCTCCTCCTCGAGGTCATCGACCCGGCGACCGAGGAGCCGCTCGCCCACGGCGAGGAGGGCGAGCTCGTCATCACGACGCTGACCAAGGAGGCGTTCCCGGTCTTGCGCTACCGCACGCACGACCTGACCGTGCTCGATCCGTCGCGCTGCGAGTGCGGACGCACGCTCGTGCGGATGAGCAAGGTTCGCCGGCGTACCGATGACATGCTCATCATCCGCGGCGTGAACGTCTTCCCCAGCCAGATCGAGGACGTGCTCTTCGGCATCGAGGGCGTGCGTCCCCACTACCTCATCGTCGTCGACCGCAAGAAGAACCTCGATGACCTCGAGGTACGTCTCGAGGTCGAGGAGACTGTCTTCTCGGACGTGATGGCCGACCTGGTCGCCTTCCAGAGCGCCGTCGCGGACAAGCTCCAGTCGGTCCTCGGACTCAGGGCGCTCGTCACGCTGGTCGAACCCGGAGCGATCGAGCGGAGCGCCGGCAAGGCGAAGCGGGTCCTGGATCTGCGCGACAAGGCGTAGCGGAGCTACCCTCCCGGCAAGATCTCCTCGATCGTCTCTATCCCTGTGGCCCGGCCGCCCTCTTGCGTGATGAGCGCGGCGTTGAGCCGCACGCTCCCCTCCGCCACCGCGAACTGCGCCGGCAACTCGGTGAGAAAGCGCTGCACGATGATGTCCGTGCGCACGCCTATCACCGACTCGAGCGGCCCGGTCATGCCGACGTCGGTGACGTAGGCGGTACCGCCGGGCAGCACCCGGGCGTCGGATGTCTGCACGTGCGTGTGTGTGCCCAGCAGTGCCGTCACGCGACCGTCGAGGTAGTGGCCCATCGCCACCTTCTCGCTGGTCGCCTCCGCATGCAGATCGACGACGATCGCCTCGGCGAGTTCGGCCGCCTCGTCGACGAGTCGATCGACGAGTCGAAACGGCGACATGCCGCTGTTCATGAAGAGCTCACCGGCCAGGTTGATGACGGCCACTTCACTGCCGTCGGTCGCCGGACGGACCGTCAGGCCGCGGCCGGGAGAACGCGCCGGGTAGTTCGCCGGGCGCACGATGCGCTCGTCGACGTTCAGGAAGCCGTAGACCTCCTTCTGCCGGTAGACGTGATTGCCGGTCGTGATCACGTCCACGCCGCCGTCCAGCAGCTTCAGCGCCAGCTTCGAGGTGATGCCCGCGCCGTTGGCCGCGTTCTCGCCGTTGGCGATCACGAAGTCGACGCCGGACTCCTCCTTGAAATCCGGGAGCCAACGCAGGAGGGCATCCCTCCCGGGCTGCCCGAACACGTCGCCGATGAACAGGATCTGCATCGTCTCAGTGTACCAGCGGCGGCGCACGAAGCGCGGTGTCCGGAGTCTCCGACGCGGAGATCAGGAATCGGCTTCAGCGAATCGCGGGACCGGGGGTCACCCGCCCAGGATCAACCTCACGGCATCCTCGGCCGAGCTCAGCAGCCACTCCGGGAAGACACCGAGGACGAGCACGGCGGCGGCGGCCAGACTGACCGCGGCGGCGACGCCGAGCTCGGACGTCTGAGGCTCGACCCCGTCGCCAGTCTCCACCGAGACCGGAGGCTCCGACTCGGCGCCCGACTCCGCCTCCGACTCGGCGACGCCCGCGACGTAGCCCTCGGGCGCCTCCTTGAAGTACATGTGCCAGACGACGCGCAGATAGTAGAAGGCAGACACCGAGCTCATGACCACGGCGATGATGGCGAGCCATGTGTACCCGCTCTGCACGACCGCGGTGAACAGGTAGAACTTGCCCCAAAAGCCGATCGTCGGCGGGATGCCGACGAGCGACACCATGAAGAACACCGTGAAGAGTGCCGCCCAGGGCATGCTGCGGGCGAGCCCGTTCACCTCATCGAGCGTGTAGCGGAACGGGCGCCGGTTCCGGATCCAGATGAGGACGCCGAAAGCGCCCAGGTTCATGAATGCATAGCCAGCCAGATAGAAGAGGACGGCAGACATGCCGAGTCGCCCCCCCGGCCCACCCGCAGCGACCAGGCCGAGCGTCACGTACCCGGCGTGCGCGATGCTCGAGTACGCCAGCATGCGCTTGAGATTGCGCTGCGGCAGGGCGAGCACGTTGCCGACGACCATCGTCAGCACGGCCAGGATGATCAGAGCATCGACCCAGGTGGCCCACTCGGGACCGAGTGCGACGACGAACAGCTTGGCGAACCCGGCGAAGGCGGCAGCCTTGACGCCCACCGACATGAAGGCCGTGACCGGCGTAGGGGCTCCTTCGTAGACGTCCGGCGCCCAAGCGTGGAAGGGGACGGCCGAGATCTTGAAGCCGAAGCCGGTCACGACGAGGGCGAGGGCCGCGATGAGCAGCCCGCGCGCGTCGAGTCCCTCCAGGGCGCCCAGACCCTCGGCGATCGCCGCGTAGTTCGTCTGGCCCGTCGCCGCATAGACCAGCGCCAGCCCGAACGCCAAGATGGCGGACGAGAAAGCCCCGGTGACGAAGTACTTGAGCGATGCCTCTCCGGAACGCTCCTGGCGCCAGAGGTAGCCGGCGAGCACGTACGTCGGCAATGACATCAACTCGAAGGAGATGAAGAAGGCGATGAGATCCGTGCTCACCGCCATGCCGATCATCCCGGTGATGGCGAGCAGAAGAAGCCCGTAGAACTCGCCCCGCGCGGCCCGGCGCCGTGCCAGATACGAATCCGAGAGCATGATGCTGAGAATGCCGATGACGGCGAAGAGCACCACGCAGAACACGGCGTACTTGTCGAGCGCGACCATGCCGGCGAAGCCGACCTCAGGGTCGCGCCCACCGCCATCCTGAGAAGGATCCGGAAGCGCCAGCCACTGGCCGACCGCGACTGCCGCAGCAGCGATGAGTCCGGCGCTGGCAACCCACGCCAGCACCGACTTCCTGCTCGTGACCAGATCCACGGCGAAGACGGCGACGGCCGCCAGCGCCACGACGACGCCTGGCAGGATGATCGCCAGCGAGTTGTTGGCGTCCATCAGAAGTGCCCTTTCGCCCCGGCGATAAGCTGAGCCAGCCCGCTCGCTCGAGCGCTCTCCAGTGACGGCATGACCTCGTCGAGGATCTCCCGAACCGGCACATGCAGGTAGTCGAGGAAGGTGTTCGGGTACACGCCTGCCCAGACGGCCAGAACGACCAAGGGCAGCAGCGACACGATCTCGCGGACGCCGAGGTCGCTCAGGCCGACAGAGGGCCTGACCGCGTCGACGCCGCGATCGTTGAACATCACGCGCTGGAACATCCACAGAAGATAGGCGGCAGCGAGAATCACGCCGAGGGCCGCCAGCGCCGTCAACCAGTAGGAGTACTGGAACAGCCCGAGAAGGCTGAGGAACTCACCCACGAACCCGCTCAGGCCGGGAAGGCCGAGGGAGCCGAGGGAGAAGAACAGCAGGAACCCTGCAGCCACCGGCATCGGCGTCGCCAGCATGGCCATGTCGGCTATCTGACGCGTACGCGTGCGTTCGTACAGGAAGCCGACCAGGAGGAAGAGGGCGCCGGTGAGGACGCCGTGGTTGAACATCACCAGAATGGCGCCCTCCATGCCGATGGCGTTCCCGGCGACCGCAATCGAGGCGAAGATGCCCGCGGTCACGAAGCCCATATGACTGACGCTCGAGTAGGCGACGAGCTTCTTGAGGTCCTTCTGCACCAGCGACACCAGAGCGCCGTACAAGATGGCGATCACCGAGAGGACGATGATGTAC
This sequence comes from uncultured Thermoleophilia bacterium, assembly GCA_963717285.1. Taxonomy (GTDB): domain Bacteria; phylum Actinomycetota; class Thermoleophilia; order UBA2241; family UBA2241; genus CAIXSE01. Next base: position 588,310 of record CAVQVW010000004.1, on the reverse strand, counting down.
GGGGCGAACGCCACTGCGGCATCGGGGAAGAAGGGCAGGCAGAAGCGGAGCATGCCGTATCCCCCCATCTTCAACAGCACACCGGCCAGGAGCACCGAACCCGCCATCGGCGCCTCTACGTGAGCGTCGGGTAGCCAGGTGTGGAGAGGAAACATCGGCACCTTGATGGCGAACGCCAGAAAGAACGCAAGGAAGGCCCAGAACTGGAGCCGGTAGGGATAGATCTGCTCGCTCAACTCCCGGATATTGAAGGTGAGCACTCCGGTGGCGTCGTTGACGTAGTAGACGACGACGATCATGGCGACGAGCATCAGCAGGCTGCCGACCAGGGTGAAGAGGAAGAACTTGATGGCCGCGTAGATGCGGCGCGGCCCACCCCAGATGCCGATGATGAAGTACATCGGCACCAGCATGGCCTCCCAGAACACGTAGAAGAGGAACAGGTCCGTGGCGCAGAAGACCCCGACCATGCCGACCTGCAGGAGCAGCAGCGAGATGAAGAACCCCATCTCGCGATCCTTGGCGTAGTGCCAGCTTGCGACGATGACGACCACCCCGAGCAGCGCCGTGAGAAGCACGAGGAGCGCGCTGATGCCGTCGATGCCGAAGCCGTAGTGGATGTTCAGAGCCGGGACCCAGGCGAGATCCTCGACGAACTGCATGCCCCGAGCCTCTGTGTCGAAGACCGCCATCATGAACAGGGCCAGCACGAAGGCTCCCAGCGTGACGAGCAGGGAGATGCCCTTGTACACGGAGGGGCGGCCGCGGCCGACCAGCAGGATCAGGAGCACGCCCGCCAGCGGCAGGAACGTGATGACCGAGAGGATCGGGAAGCCGATCTGCTCCTGCCAGCTCACGTCACACCACCCATATCCAGGCCAGGACGACGAGGAGGATCAGCGTCCCGATCAAGGTGTACAGCGCGTAGTTTTGTGCGCGCCCTGTCTGCAGGGGGCGCAGCCGCTCGCCGAACAGCTCCCACAACGCGGCGAGGCCGTTCACCGCGCCGTCAATCACCTTGACGTCGACGAACGTCCAGAGCCAGCTCGCCGTGGCAAGGGTGCTACGGATCGGGACGACCTCGTAGACCTCGTCCATGTAGAGCTTGTTGAGCGACGCCGTGTACGCCTGCGGAAGCCGCCGAGCGAGGCGACCCGGAGCCTCGACGTGACTGACGTAGAGCCTGTAGGCGACGGCGATGCCAAGCAGCACGACGACGAGCGAGATCAGCATGAGCAGCCCGCCCGATCCCAACCAGTGGAACTCCTCATGCTCGACTTCGAAGAACACGGGCTCCAGGAACCCGTGGATCCATCCGCCCTCGGGCGGCCAGCCCACCACGAGACCGAGCAGCGCAGCAGGCACTGCAAGAAGGACGAGCGGCACGGTCATGACCGCGGATGATTCGTGTACGTGCGCCCGCGTCGTCTCATCGGCTCGGGTCTCGCCCCAGAAGGTCATGAACATCAGGCGGAACATGTAGATCGAGGTGAGGAAGGCGGTGATGATGCCCACGACCCACACCAGGACCGACTGGTGGAAGGCGCCGGCCAGGATCTCGTCCTTGGCCCAGAAGCCCGCCAGGGGAATCACTCCGACCATCGCCAAGGCGCCGATCATCATCGTCCAGAAGGTGACGGGGAGCGCGCGGCGCAGACCGCCCATGCGCCGCATGTCCTGCTCGCCCGACATCGCGTGGATCACCGAACCGGAGCAGAGGAAGAGCAGCCCCTTGAAGAACCCGTGAGCGAAGAGGTAGAAGACCCCGGCCACCCACGCCCCGGCGCCCAACGCCATGAACATGAAGCCGAGCGAGGAGATCGTCGAATAGGCGATCACCTTCTTGATGTCGTGCTGCGTGATGGCGATGTACGCAGCGTAGATCGCGGTGAAGGTGCCGATGACCATCACGACCACCATCGCGGCCTCGGAATGCAGGAAGAGCGGGTAGGAGCGCGCCACCATGTAGACACCTGCGTTGACCATGGTGGCGGCGTGGATGAGGGCACTCACCGGAGTGGGGCCTTCCATCGCGTCGGGGAGCCAGACGTGCAGAGGGAACTGGGCGCTCTTGCCCACGGCCCCGACGAAGAGCAGCAGGCAGATCCAGGTCAGCGTGCTGGCGCCGATCTCGCCGGCGTCGGCCCGCTCGAACACGCCCGTGAACTGCAGTGTCCCGGTCGTCACGAAGATGAGGAACATGCCCAAGGTGAAGCCGAAGTCGCCAACGCGGTTGACCAGGAAGGCCTTCTTCCCCGCTTGGCTGGCGCTCTGCTTGCGGTACCAGAAGGCGATCAGGAGGTAGGAACAGAGGCCGACCCCCTCCCAGCCCAGGAACATCACGAGGTAGTTGTCGGCCAGGATGAGAATGAACATCGCGAACATGAAGAGGTTCAGATAGGCGAAGAAGCGGTAGTAGCCGGGGTCGTCCCGCATGTAGCCGATGGAGTAGTAATGCACGAGCATGCCGATCGGGCCGACGACCAGCAGCATGATGCCGGTCAGCCCGTCGACCTGGAAGCCCCAGTGCAGATCGAAGGCTCCGGCCGTGATCCAGGTAAACGGCCGGAAGAAGAAGGGCTCGCCGTCGTGCCGGAGGACCCACACGAACGCGGCGATGCACAACGCGGCCGAGCCGGTGACGAGAGCCGTCGGCAGCACGTGCGCCTGCTGCCGAAGGCGCTTCCCGAAGAGCAGCGTGACGAGGAAGCCGATCAGCGGCAGCAGCGGGATGAGAGCGACGATCCCCTTCATGGCTTCCCCCCCGAGCGCACGCCCATCAGCCCTTCAGCTCGTCGTACTGGTCGACCTGGACCGTTCGCTGATGACGGTAGTTGGCGATCACGATCGCCATGCCTACCGTGACCTCGGCGGCGGCGAGAGCGATGATGAACAGCGCGAACAGCGTGCCCCCCCCGGGGACGCCGGTGCGAAACGAGGCTGTCGCGACGAGCGCGAGATTGACCGCACTGAGCATGATCTCAAGGCTCATGACGACGACGATCACGTTGCGCCGCGCCAAGGCTCCGAAGGCGCCGATGCAGAACAGCAACGCGGCCAGCACGAGCCACCACGCGAGGGGATTCACCGCGGTCCCTCCTCTCTGCGAGCCAAGACGATCGCGCCGATCATGGCCGCGAGCAACACCAGCGAGATGAGCTCGAACGGAAACACGTAGCGGTTGAAGAGGATGATGGACAGCTCTCTGACGCCAGGGTTGAGCGTGACGTCACCGATCTTGCCGATATCGGCCGTGGCGATGGCCGCGACGAGCGCCGCGGCGACGACGGCCGCCAGCACACCGGCGGCGATGGCCTGACGGTTGAAGAATAGCCGGTAGTCGCCGCCCTGGGCCTCGGTGAGCATGATCGCAAAGATGATGACGATCGAGATGGCGCCCACGTACACCAGGAGCTGCATGATGGCGATCAGCTCGGCGTGAAGGAGCGCGTAGGCGAACGCCACGCCGAGAAAGCAGAACACCATCGAGACGGCGGAGTACATGATCCTTCTGGACGCGACCACGCCGACTGCGCAGACCAGCACCCATGCGGCGACGATGACGAACAGCCACGGATGGAAGTCGCCGCCCGGCATCAGCCGTCACCCTCCCCTTCGTCGAGGTCGACCGGATCGTCCTTGATGGGCGACCAGGCCCAGCCTTGACCCAGTTCCGCCGCGAGGACGTGGGGGACCAGATCAGGCACCGTCTTTCGCGGCGCCTCGACGGAGCGGGGGTCCCGCTCGTAGAGCGACTCGCCCGCAAGGGCCGTTCTGCTGAAGTCGGCGAGTTCGAAGAAGCTGGCCTGCTCCAGCGCACCGTAGGGGCAGACCTCGACACACTCCCCGCAGAACATGCAACGGCTCTCGTCGAGACCGTAGCGCTGCAGGCGACGCGGGTTTGTGACGATGGCGCCCGTAGGGCATGTCTCGGCGCACTTGCCACACGAAACGCAGCCCACCATCTGCAGTGGCAGGTTGTCGGCCGTGCTGACGATCATGTCGAATCCGCGGCCCATGTTGGCGTAGCAACTCGCCCCGACCTCTTCCCCACAGACGATCACGCAGCGCCCACAGTTGATGCACCGATTGGGTTCACGCATGATGAAATCGTGACGGAAGTCGGCAGGGTAGTCGTGAGCGTCTCCGCCGTGGAAGCGGTTCCTGAACACCTCATATTCGATGCCGTACCGCTGCAGGTCGCAGGTCCCGTTCGACGGGCAGTAGCAGTCAAGACAGCGCGCCGCGCCCTCCACGGCATGCTCCTCACCGAAGCCGAGCTCTATCTGCTCGAACGTCCCGCTTCGATCGCCGGGCGCCAGTTTGGGCATCTCCGACGGCGGACGGGGCCGACTCACATCCGTGGCCATGTCGATGAACACCGGGGGGATCTCCGCCATGCGCACGATGTCCGGGTCGACCTCGCGCTTGGCCGCCAGGGCCTCCAAGAACGGCGTCGCCTTGAGCTGCATGAGCCGCTTGGACACGTCGGCCATGTCCGCGCCGCGCAGGTAGGCGTCCATGCTCCAGGCCGCCTTCTTGCCCTGCGCCACCGCCTGGATCACGGTCTGTGCGCCGAGCACGACGTCGCCTCCGGCGAACACGCGTGGGTCGGCAGCCTGGAACGTCCAATCATCCACCTTGATCGTGCGCCACTTGGTGCGCGCTACGCCCTGCTCCTCGCTGGTACCGTCGAGCTTCGGGTGCTGGCCGATGGCGACGATCACCTGATCGCACTCGACGATGAACTCGGAGCCCTCAACCGGCACCGGACGGCGACGGCCCGACTCGTCGGGCTCACCCAACTCCATGCGAAGCATCTCGATGCCCGTCACCCTGCTCTCGGAATGGCGGTGGACGCGCTCAGTAACGACTCGCACGGGAGCACACAACAGCTCGAGCTTGACGCCCTCCTCCTCGGCCTCGTCGACCTCGCTGCGATGCGCCGGCATCTCGTCGCGCGACCTACGATAGAGGCAGGTCACCTCTTTGGCGCCCTTCCGGATGGAGGTGCGGCAGGCATCCATGGCGGTGAAGCCACCACCGATGACCGTGACCTTCTCGCCGACGTGCACGTCGCCGTCGCGCTCAAGGTCGCCGAGGAAATCGACGGCGGTCACGACACCGTCGGCGTCCTCATCCGGGATGCGCATGGCGTTGCTGTTGAAGGCGCCCAGGGCGAGGAAGACGGCGTCATAGTCCGCGAGCAGCTCCTCGAGCTGAAAGTCGACCCCCAGGCGGCTGTCCACCTGGAGCTCGACGCCCATGCGCCACAGTACGTTGATCTCCTTGTCGAGGACGTCTCGCGGCAGGCGGTAGCTCGGGATGCCGTAGCGGAGCATACCGCCCGGCTTGGGCATGGCTTCGAAGATCTTGACCGCATGTCCCTCGAGTCGAGCATAGAACGCGGCGGCGAGACCAGCCGGCCCAGCGCCCACGACCGCGACGCGCTTGCCGCTCTCTGGTTTGGGCTCGTTCGGCAGCAGCAACTCGCCCTCCTGCTCCCCTTCGAGGCACTGATCGGCCATGAAGCGATGGAGCTGGCAGATCGTAATGGACTGATCGACCAACTGCCGGCGGCACGGGCCTTCACAAGGCCGTGGGCAGACGCGCCCCAGAGTAGCTGGAAACGGCAGGTCCTCGCGGAGCTTGCGCACGCCGCTCTTGTAGTCCTGCTGCGCAATGAAGTCGAGGAACTGTGGAATCTTGATGTGGGTCGGGCAGGCATCGCGACACGGCGGCGTGCAGAAGGAGTTGTGATCGCTGAGCAGGAGTTCTAGGTAGAGGTGCCGCATGGCGCGCACCTTCTCGGTGTCGGTTCGCACGACCATGCCGTCGGCGACGGCCGTCGTGCAACTCGTCATCACCTTGCGTGCGCCCTCCACCTCGACAACGCACATGCGACAGGCGCCCAGGGGATGCAGCCGCGCCTCAACGCACATCGTGGGGATGTGGATGCCGACGCGCCGCGCCGCCGTGAGGACAGTCTCGCCACGCTCGCACGCCACGTCCTGTCCGTCGATGACGACTGTCACCTGGCCGGGACGGGCCGGCGTGGGCGTGGTCTCTGCGGCGCGGGTGGCCATCGTCTCCCTACGCCTCCCCACCAGCGGCCGCTGGCTGAACGACGCCAGACAGGACGCGCACCGCGTCGAACTTGCACACCTGACGGCAGGTGTCACACTTGATGCAAGGGGCCTGGTCGATCACGTGGGGCAGCTTCCGCTCGCCTGTGATGCAGCCGACGGGGCACTTCTTGGCACAAAGCGTGCAGCCGGTGCACGCCTCCGCGTCGATTGCGTAGCGGATGAGGGGCTTGCACTTCCCCGCCGGACAACGCTTCTCGTCGACATGCGCCTCGTACTCTTTGCGGAAGTACTTGATGGTGGTGAGCACAGGGTTGGGCGCGGTGCCCCCGAGGGCGCACAGGCTGCCTTCCATGACGTAGCCGCTGAGTTCCTCGAGCAGCCCGACGTCGCCCTCGCGTCCCTCGCCGGAAACAATGCGGTCGAGGACGTCGAGCATGCGCTTGGTCCCGAGCCGGCAGGGCACGCACTTGCCGCAGGACTCGCTCTGAGTGAAGTGGAGAAAGAAGCGCGCCATGTCGACCATGCAGGTCTGGTCGTCGACCACGACCATGCCGCCTGACCCGACCATAGCGCCCGTCGCCGCAAGACTCTCGTAGTCCACCGGCGTGTCGAGCATGCTCGCCGGGACGCACCCGCCCGACGGTCCGCCGAGCTGCACGGCCTTGAACTCTCGCCCGTCACGGATGCCGCCGCCGATGTCGAAGATGACATGGCGCAGCGTGACGCCCATGGATACCTCCGCGAGACCGCCGTTGACGATCTTGCCGGCGAGGCTGAAGGCCTTGGTGCCGTGGCAGCCTTCCACGCCAAGTTGGGCGTAGTCCTCAGCGTCATGGGTCACGATCCATGGGATGTTGGCGAACGTCTCGACGTTGTTGATGCTGGTCGGCCTGCCCCAGAGGCCGCTGACTGCAGGGAACGGCGGCCGTGTGCGCGGCATGCCGCGCCGACCCTCAATCGAGGCGATCAGCGCCGTCTCCTCGCCGCAGACGAAGGCGCCGGCGCCGAGCTTGAGCTTCAGGCTGAAATCCCAGCCGCTCCCGAAGGAGTCGGCGCCGAGGAAGCCAGCCGCCTCGGCGTCAGCGATCGCCATGGTCAGGCGCTTGACCGCAAGGGGATACTCGGCGCGCACATAGATGTAGCCCTCATGCGCTCCGATCGCGTAGCTGCCGATGATCATGCCCTCGATGACCGCGTGGGGGTCTCCGTCCATGATGGACGCGTCCATGAAGGCTCCGGGGTCGCCCTCATCGCCGTTGCAGATGATGTACTTCACGTCGCTGCGTGACTGCTGAGCGAACTTCCACTTGACGCCCGTCGAGAAGCCGGCGCCTCCGCGGCCGCGGATCGCCGAGTCAGTGACCTGCGCAACGACCCACTCCGGCGTCCTATCCGTGAGCACCATGCGAGCCGCCGCGTACCCGCCGCGGGCGACGGACTCATCGATGCTCTCAGGGTTGATCATGCCGACGTTGCGCATCGCGATGCGCGTCTGCTGCCGGTAGAATTCGATGTCGTGCCAGTCGCGCACCCGAGCGCCTGTGTGGGGGTTCTTGTACAGGAACCTTTCGACCGGGACACCGTCTCTGAGGTGCTCCTCGACGACCTTGCTGACGTCCTCGGGCCGCAAGTGCCCGTATAACGTGTCGTCACTGAGCACCACGACCGGACTCATCGAGCACAGGCCGTGGCACCCGATGATGGAGACCTCGACCTTGTCACCGAGACCCGCGGCCTGCACCTCCTGCACGAACGCCTCGCGCACCGCCGGTGAGCCGGCGAACGTGCACGCAGTGCCCGCGCAGACCGTGACGCGATAGCCGCCGCCGGCGACCCCGGCGACGCGCACGTTGCGACCCTCGGATTGCGGTGTGGTGTCATCGCGTGTCGTGTCGGTCATGGCGACTTCAGCTCACCCCTTCTCCGCCCCGACCTCGCGCAGCATGCCGCGGATGATCTGGCGCGTCTTGTCCGGCGTAAGCCCCCCGTAGGTGAGGTCGCCGATACGCATGACCGGAGCCTGGGAGCACGCCCCCATGCAAGCCACCGACGCGAGCGTGAACCTCATGTCCTCCGTGGTCTTGCCTTCGGGGATCCCGAGCTCCTCCTCGAGAGCCTCGGCGATCTTCCGGGACCCCGCAACGTGACAGGCCGTGCCGTGGCACACCTCGACGATGTGGTCCCCCGTCGGTGAGAGACGGAACTGGTTGTAGAAGCTGCTGACGCCGTAGATATGTGCGAGGGAGGTGCCGGTCTGCAGGGCGACCTCCTCGAGGGCCCGACGCGGCAGGTACCTGTACACATCCTGGGTGTTCTGGAGGATGGCGATGAGCCCCGTGCCGTGCTCGTGGTAGTCATCGAGCACCGGGCGCAGTAGATCGAGGTCGATGCTGGGCTGAGCGGCGAGACGCGCCCGGGAGATCCGCGCCAGGTTGGGCGCCGGAAGCTCGAACTTGCTGGTGTGCTCCACGCGGATCACCTGCACGGGGCAGTTCGTCTCGCAGAGTGTGCACGACCGGCAGCGGGCGTCGCCGCTGCGCGGGTCGACGACGACGCGAAAGAGGCCGCGGCTGCTCGCCGGCAGCTGCTCGCGCTGCTCGGGATACTGCACCGTGACCTTCTTGGCCGGGAGATGCCGAATCGTGGTGCGCATGGCCTTGAACATCCCGAGCATCAGGCACTCACCACCGGCACCGGGGCGCGCCGCTTGCGCAGACGCCACTTGAGGATGGGATCGAACAGTGCGACGAAGGCGAGAAGGGCCAGCCAGCTGAAGACCGCCATGCCCCACTTCCACTGCGGCACCCAGAGCACCACGGCGCCCGTCGCGAGGATGTTCACCAGGCCGAGCGGAATGAGGATCTTCCAGGCAAAGGCCATGAGCTGATCGACCTGCAGGCGTGGCAGCGAGGTCCTGATCCAGATGAGAAGGAAGACGAGAGCGTATGTCTTGATGAGAAACCACACCAGTGGCAGCCACGAGACGCCCCAGAAGCGGATGGCATCTTCGAAGGGGCCGTGCCATCCGCCGAAGAACAGGGTCACAGCGATCATGGACATGACCGTCAGTCCAGCGAACTCGTTGAGATAGAACATGCCGAAACGCATGCCCGAGTACTCCGTGCCATAGCCGGAGACGAGCTCCGACTCCGACTCCGGCAGGTCGAACGGGCCGCGGTTCAGCTCGGCGATCGAGGCGATGTAGAAGATGAGGAACGTGAACGGCGCATAGAAGGCGAGCCACTGGTAGCCGTCCTGAGCCGCGACGACCTCGCCAAGCCTCAGTGAGCCGACGAGCATGGCGACGACCAGAAGGCTGAGGATCATCGGGATCTCATAGCTGATCATCTGCGCCGCGCCGCGCAGGGCGCCGACCAGGGAGTACTTGTTGCACGACGACCAGCCGCCGAGCAGGATGGCCAGAGTCGTGAAGCCGGTGATGGCGACGATGAAGACCAGGCCCACATTGAGCTCGGTGGCCACAAGCCCCTTCGTGTAGGGAATGACGGTCTGGATCGCCACGGCGCCGATCATCACGACCATGGGCGCCATCGTGAACAGATACCGGTCGGCGAGGGCGGGGCGGAAGTCCTCCTTGCCCATCATCTTCACGGCGTCCGCGGCGCTCTGCAGCAGCCCCTGAGGGCCGGTGCGGTTGGGCCCCAGGCGGTCCTGCATGAAGGCCAGGACGCGGCGCTCCAAGAGGATGTTGATCAGCGCGGAGACCATGACCACCGTGTAGGCGATGAGCACGAACAGGACCGCGCGCAGGATTCCTATGAGGAGGTCGTTCATCTGTCGATGCCTCCGAGGACGAGGTCCATGCTGCCTGAGATGGCGACGGCGTCGGCGATCCTGTTGCCCCGCAGAAGCTTCGGGAATATCTGCAGGTGCATGAAACAGGGGTCGCGGTACTTGAGCCGGTAGGGGTAGCGCGAGCCGTCGCTCACGATGTAGGTACCGTACTCGCCGCGCGGGTTCTCCTGTCCCACATAGCACTCACCGGGAGGCGGCGTGATCGCGTAGGGTGCGCGCAGCGAGCCGATTTGCACCGCTCCTTTCGGCAGCATGTCGAGCGCCTGCTCGATGATCCTCACCGACTGGCGCATCTCGTCCACGCGCACCTGGTACCGGTCGAAGACATCGCCATGCTGGCCCAGCGGCAGCTCGAAGTCGAGCTCGGGGTAGACCGAATACGGGCGTGTACGGCGCAGATCGTGGGGCACGCCCGACGCGCGCGCGCACGGCCCCGTGATCGCGTAGTCGACCACGTCCTGCTGCGAGATGACTCCCTTGCCGACGCATCGCTGCAGGAAGATGGCGTTGCCCTGCACGAGCGATTCGTACTCATCGATGAGCTTGGGCAACCTGCGCATGACGTCGCGACATGTCTCGACCCAGCCATCCGGCAAGTCGTAGCGCACCCCGCCGAAACGGAAGTAGTTGAACATCATGCGCGCGCCGCTCACGTCCTCAAGCAGATCGAGAATGAGCTCACGGTCGCGGAACGTATAGAAGAGCATGGCCGTCCCCAGCGGCGCCAAGTCAGCGGTGAACGTGCCGATGGCGACCATGTGGCTGGCGATACGATTGAGTTCGGCCATGATGACGCGGATGAACTCCGCCCGCCGGGTCGGCCGGATACCGGCCAACTTCTCGACAGTCATCACGTAGCCCCACTCGCAGTTCATCCCCGCAAGGTACTCAGTGCGATCGGTGATGGGGATGTACTGGTAGTAGGTGCGCTTCTCTGCGAGCTTCTCCTTGCAGCGGTGAAGGTATCCGACGACGGGGATCACGTCCCTGACGAGTTCGCCGTCGAGAGTGACGACCAGCCGCAACACGCCGTGCGTCGAGGGGTGCTGCGGCCCCATGTTGACGATGACCTCGTTGAACCTGAGGCCTTCGAGGTTCGACCCCTCGCCCTGGGCGTACGCCTCATCGATGCGCCGCTGCGCCAGCTGGACCGCCTCATCCGGAACGGCTGTCGCGAAGCTGTCAGGCATGCGGATGGTTCTCGACGAGATCGACGTAGTCCTTGCGCAGCGGGTGGCCGACGAAGTCGTCCTTGAGCAGGATGCGGCGCAGGTCGGGGTGATCGACGTAGCGGATGCCGAACATGTCCCACGCCTCGCGCTCGAGCCACTCGGCCGCCGGCCAGATGTCGCTGACCGTCTCCACCTCGGGGTCTGTCGACGACAGCTGGACGTGCAGCCGGAAGTAGGTGTTGGTCTTCCAGCTGTACAGGTGATACACGCTTTCCAGGCACGTCCCGCGATCGACGCCGGCAATCCAGTTGAGGGTCCTGTAGCCGACGTCATCCTGGGCCTTGAGGCGATGTGCCACGTCCTTGGTCTTCTCCCTGGCGCAACGCGCCACGACCGTGTCCGGCTCCTGCACGCGCACGTCCTCCAGCTCGCCCGCAAACGCGGTCGCCAGGAGTTCGGCGATAGCATCTATCCCCATGGGATTGACACCGACTTCGAGCGCCATGAGCCTCAGCCTCCCCCGTCGCCGGACGCCGGAGGAGCGACTGGAACGAACGAGTGCCGCTGAATCTTCTTCTGCAGCTCGAGAAGCCCCTGGAACAGCGCCTCCGGCCGTGGCGGGCACCCGGGGATGTAGACGTCTACCGGGACGATCTTGTCGACCCCGTTGACCACGTTGTAGCCGTCGTAGAAGGGCCCGCCGCTGTTGGCGCAGGCACCCATGCTGACGACCCACTTGGGCTCCGACATCTGCTGGTAGAGCAGCTCGAGTACCGGAGCCATCTTCTCGTTGACCGTGCCTGCGACGATCATCAGATCACTCTGCCGCGGAGTCGGCCGGAAGACCTCCATCCCGTAGCGAGCGATGTCGAAGCGAGCGAACCCGGAGCTCAGCATCTCGATGGCGCAACAGGCCAGTCCGTACTGGAACGGGAAGACGGAGTGGGAGCGGGCCCAACTGAAGATGAGGTCGGTGGTCGTCGTGATGACGTTCGGCTTCTGAAAGTGCTCGAGCTTGGGAAAACGCGGCCTGGCCTGGCCGGAACCTCGGCCGGTCAAGCCCACTCCAGAGCCCCCTTGCGCCAGGCGTAGACCAGTCCGAAGCCCAGGACCGCGACGAAGAGCGCCATCTCAATGAACCCCGCCGTCCCCAGGCTGCGAAACACGATGGCCCAGGGAAACAGGAAGATGGCCTCAACGTCGAAAATGAGAAAGAGAAGGCCGAACACGAAGTAGCGCACGGCGAACGGCGACCAAGGTCGCCCGACCGGCGGAATGCCGCACTCGTAGGGGGCGAGCTTCTCCGGCGTGAGGTGCTCTGGGTTCACCAGCTTGGAGAACACAAGGATGAGGGCGACCAGAGCTCCGCCGGCGGCGATGAAGAGGCCGATGTACAGCCAGTTGGTGAGGTACGCTTCGGTCATCAGAACCAGCCATGAGGAAAATCAGGACCCGCACCGGAAAGAACCGGGGCGAGCCTCTAGGACGCAAACATACCAACACACCTTCCGCCGCGCAAGGCCCAGGGGAGGCGGCGCGCGTCCGCGCAGTTCGTGACGTGCAGGTACTTTGCTTTCTCGCACGGCACCGACGCGGCCCCGCGGCTCGACCAGGCCAGTTCGGGGCGTGCGGCGTTGACCGCCCTCCCGGGCCAGCCTAAGATGAGAAGGTTGATATCCGACGCAAGGACCCATCCGTGAACATCGGTCCCATGGAGATCCTGATCGTGCTCGTCCTCGCCCTACTCGTGTTCGGCCCAAAGCGACTGCCACAGGCGGGACGCAGCCTCGGCCAAGCCATTCGGGAGCTCAAGAAGGCGACATCGACGGCACGTTCAGAACTCGGTATCGACGACGTCGCCGCCGACGTCAGGGACCTGAAGTCCAGCATCAGCATCGATATGAAGGCCGCCGACCAGCCCGCGCCGGCGAAGTCCAGCGATGACGCCGTCACTTCAGCGATCGACGTTCTGCCGGCCGCCGGCGCGACAGCGTCGGCGGGAGATGTGCCGAAGGAGGCGGACGAGATGCTTGCAGACGCCGCCGAAGTCGAGACGGCCGAGGCGCTGGAGGCCACCGCCGATGCGACCGACACGGCCGCAGAGGCTGAAGCTGACGAGGCAGACGCGCCGGAGGGTCCCGAGGCGCCCCCAGAGCCCAGCGTATCCACGACGACCTCCCCGCCCGGCGACGCCTGAGGCGCCATGGCGGCCGGCCCCGACGACAGGTTCACCATCCTCGAGCACCTGGACGAGCTGCGCAAGCGGATGTTCTGGGTGGTAGTGGTCCTGGTGGCCGGCGTCGTCGCGGCGGCCATCTTCAACGACTTCGTCTTCAGCCTGCTTCTGTACCCGCTCAGGCACGTCCCCGGCCTGGATATCACCTCGTACCAGATCATCACGCTGAGCCCCGTCGAGCCGTTCATGGTGAGCCTCAAGGTCTGGGTAGTGGCGAGTCTTCTCATGACGTCCCCATTCCTCATCTGGCAGCTCTGGGCGTTCGTAGGCCCAGCCTTCACGAGCAGCGAGAAACGGTACTTCTACCCTGTCGTAGCGGCGACCAGTGTGCTGTTTCTCGGCGGCGTCGCATTCGGGTACTTCTTCGTCCTTCCCAAGGGCCTCACGTTTCTCCTCAACTTCGGGGGCGACACCTTCAATGTGCAGAACCGGGCCACCGAGTACTTCACATTCGTGGCCCTGTTCGTTCTCGCCTTCGGTCTCATCTTCGAGATGCCGGTCGTCCTCGTGCTGCTCGCCAAGGTCGGCGTGATCAGCGACAGGTTCCTGCGCAAGAACCGCCGCTACGCGATCGTCATCATGGCCCTGTTCGCCGCCCTGCTGACGCCGGGCCAGGACGCCTTCTCCATGATCGCCATGCTCATTCCCATGCTGATCCTCTACGAGGTCTCCATCCCGATCGCGCGAATCGTGCAGCCCAAGGAAGCGGTCCCGACAGCTGCAGACGATGTGGATGATCTCGCGACGGGCGCGACCTGAGCGCACGGGAGACGACTTCACGGCGAGAGCGGCGTGCCGACTGCATGAACGTTCCGACGCGTTCACGCGTCTCAGCGAAAGCGGGCTTCCGAGCGTCGAACAGACCCGCTCCAGCACATCAGGTACAATGAGGACACATGTCTGACCAGAAACGACAGGCCGACGCCAGAGACGTCCGGCGGCGTCAGCGGCAGCAGGGCCGGAAACAACCAAGGCGACGTTGGCTCAAGTTCGTCGTACTCGCCTTGCTGCTGCTGATCGTGGTGGCGCTGGGCATGAGCGCCGGCGCCATCTACGCCCTCTCGCGCGATCTCCCCACTCTCAGCGAGCTGGAACGACGCCCGAACGCCACCAATACGAAGATCTACGACCGCAACGGCAGGAAGATCGCCGAGCTGCACGGCGCCGAGAACCGCGTGATAGTGCCAAGCGCCAAGATCCCGGAGTCGATGAAGCAGGCGACCGTCGCCACTGAGGACGTGCGCTTCTACACCCACCACGGCGTCGACTCACAAGGTGTCGCGCGTGCGTTGGTCGAGAACCTGCGCGCCGGCACAGTCGTGCAGGGCGGCTCGACCATCACCGAGCAGTTCGTCAAGAACGCCTACGTGGGCAGTGAGCGGACGTATACGCGCAAGCTGCGTGAGGCTGTACTCGCATGGCAGCTCGAGGACAAGTGGTCGAAGGACAAGATCCTCACTGAGTACCTCAACACGGTCTACTACGGCGCCGGCGCCTACGGTGTCGAGGCGGCCGCCCGCACCTACTTCCACAAACGCGCCTCTGAGCTGAGACTCGAGGAATCGGCGCTGCTCGCAGCGCTCCCGAACGCGCCCACGCGCGCCACGCCGACGACCAACCCCAAAGAGGCCAAACGGCGGCGAAACGGCGTGCTGGAACTCATGGCCAAGCACGGCTACATCACGCCCAACAAGGCGGCGTCCGCCAGCAAGCGCAAGCTCGGCGTCTACAAGCACCCGCCGTCGCTGAACAACGACATGGCCGACTACTTCATCGACTACGTCACGCGCGTGCTCACGAAACGGTACGGTAGCCGCCAGGTGTTCGAGGGTGGCCTCAAGGTTCACACCAGCATCGACATGAGGTGGCAGCAGGATGCCGTCGACATCCTCAGGAACAGCACGGCGCCGCTGAACTTCGGCTTCAAGCCTTCGGCGGCCCTCGTTTCCATCGACCCGAAGAACGGCTACATCCGCACCATGGTCGGAGGCCTCGACTACAAGAAGCAGAAGTTCAACCTGGCGTGGCAGGCGAAGCGCCAGCCTGGATCGTCGATGAAGCCCTTCGTGCTCACCGCCGCCGTGCTCCAAGGCATGAATCCGGACACGACGTACTACTCGTCCAAGAGTCCGATCGTCATCCCCATGGGCGCATACGCGGCGCCGTGGGTCGTGAATGGCGACGGGCCCGGAGGCCCAGAGTCCGTGTCGCAGGCCACCACCATCTCTGACAACGTCGTGTACGCCCAGCTCTCGGTCGATGTCGGCCCCGAGAACACGGCCGACATCGCCCACAAGATGGGCGTCACCAGCAAGCTTGACGAAGTGCCGTCGATCACCCTGGGCACCTCCGGGGTGACTCCTCTCGAGATGGCGGTCGCCTACGCCACTCTGGCCAGCGGAGGCATCCACCACAAACCGCAGGCCATCGTCAAGGTCGTGCTGCCCGGTGGCCACGTCGACTGGAAGCCCAAGACGAAGGGCAAGCGCGTGCTTCCCGCGGGCGTAGCCTCTGTCGTCACCAAGAACTTGGAGCGGGCGGCGAGCAGTGGCACCGGATCAGCCTCCGGCGCGTACTACCCGCACCCGAGGGCCGGAAAGACGGGCACCACCGAGAACGGCTGGGACGTGTGGTTCTGCGGCTACACACCGCAACTCGCCGCCGCCGTCTGGATGGGGGATTCGGAGAAGAACTCGCCCATGTATGGGGCCTTCGGTGGCACGTACTGCGCGCCGATGTGGGGCAAGTACTTCGCCACGGCCTTCAAGAACGGGCCGTACCCCGGCTTCTCGTATGCGTCGTGGTCGTTCAGCCCGTGGAACGGAGCCTACTCCAAGATGTCAGCGTCACCCGAGCCATCCGAGAGCGGCTCGGCGTCGCCCACGCCCACGCCCACGCCCACGAGGACGATCAAGCCGACGAAGACGCCGAAACCCCCTCCGGCGCCCACGCCGACACCGACGCCCACGCCGACGCCCACTCCGACGCCGAGCGGCGGCTAGCCCCGTCCGTCGCCACAAGTCGCGGACGAACGACGGCTCAGCCCCGATCGGTGACGGTCAGACGAGGCTCGCGCATCTCACGAGATTCTCGCGGAGGAAGACGCCGCGGCTGCACTGCCTGATCTTCGAGAACAGAGCGCGGAAGCGCGGCCCTCTCACCAGCTCTCGTAGCGCTCGGATCCCTTGCGGTACTCCTTGACCCGCTGCCCCATGCTCTCTGCGATCGTCATGATCTTGCAGGTCATCTCGAAGACGCTGGTCAGCTGGTAGGCCTCCTCGAGCAGGTGCCCTATGGCGAACGGACCGTGACCGCGCAGCATGACGAGGTCGTACTCCTTGAGCCACTGCGGGAGGAGTGTCGCCACTTCCTTGGACCCCGCCGTGAGCTCGGCGGCGACGACGGGCACCTTGTGCAACAGATACGAGCCCTCGCTGTCGATGGGCACGACCTCGTCGCAGACGAGTGACCGAGCGATGGCGTACGGCGGGTGAGTATGGACGATCGCTTGAGCAGACGTCCCCTGGAAGATGGCACGGTGCACGCCGATCTCGGTGGAGGCGAGCATCACGTTGGCGTCGTTCTCCTCGAGGCCCGTAGCGATGATGTCACGCTCCTCGAGCTGCGCCAGCATCGACCCACGCCGGGTAATCAGGATGCGATCTCCCATGCGGACGCTCATGTTTCCGCCGTGCGAGCTGATGACGCCGGCCAGAAAGAGATCGCGGCCGATGCGCTGGAACTGCTCGAGGACGGCGGAACTCATGAGCGTCCGTCCGGGGCGCCACTCACGCCCCCGGGCAGGTCGGCCGCGTGATCCGTCAGCCCAAGCCGGCTCAGTTTGGCGACTGGTGGTCGACCCTCGACGTCCCAGCCGCGCGAGATGTAGTACTCGTCGAGCATCGGCGGCAAGTCTACCACCTGGCCGACGGCGGGCCCGGCGGGCACGGGGTCGTGCAGGAGCCGGTCCGGCAGGGTATCGTGAGAGCGGTCGAAGCCGGCCGCGTTGTTGAAGAGCCGCTCGGCGTTCCAGATGCGCTCGCCGAGCAGCAGCAACTCCTGGGGCTCGATGGTCTCCCCCCACACCGCACTCAGCAAGCGCGCGTAGTAGTCCTCCTTCATGGCGAACGACGTGAACTTGCAGACGCTCAGGGAATCGAGCACCGCGTTGAGGTTCTGCATGTTGATGAGAAGACCCGCCTTGCCCAGTGTCGCGAACCTGTCGACCATCTTGGGCACGCCCAGGATCTCGGGGCCGAGCATGTTGGCACGCAGGTGGCAGCCGCCTCGATTTGACGTGGCGTAGGCGAGGCCTTGGGCCTTCATGCCCCGGGGGTCGTAGGCCGGAGTCTCGAGCGACTTGACGCTCATCGACAGCTCCGGTCGACCGTAGCGCGCCGCCAGCCGCGCCGAGCCAAGCCCGAGCTCGGCGCCCAGGCCCTCCCCCGCGGCGGTCGCCTCAGCCAGGGCGACGATCGCCCGGGCGTCACCAAAGCGCGGACCAGAGAGGAGGCCCTCCTCGGCGAGCTCCATCGCACACGCGATCGTCGCGCCCATGGTGATCGTATCCATGCCCGCGCGATTGCAGACGTAGCTTGCCTGGACGACGGCGGTGAGGTCGCCGACACCACAGTCGGCGCCCAGCGCCCAGATGCTCTCGTACTCGGGCCCCTCACCGCTCTCCGAGCCGGCCGTCGTGCGCCGGGCGCAGCCGATGACGCAACCTCGGCAGGCGCTGCGTCGACGCAGGTGCTCCTTCTTGAGTATCTCGCCGGAGATCAGGTCGGCGTGCTCGAACTGGCTCTCCCGGTAGTTGCGAGTAGGCAGCGCTCCGGCCTGATTCAGGACGTTCACGAGGACGGATGTGCCGAACTCGGGCAGTGCCTGGGATGTGATGGGGTTCGCCTTCAGGAGCTTCTCGGCCTCGTACACGATGAACTCGAGACGCTCGGGATCGGCGACGGCGGGCTTGTGCGTGCCGTGGCCGGCGACCACGATCGCCTTCAGCCGCTTGGCCCCCATGACCGTGCCAAGACCGCCGCGGCCGATGGAGCGCCCACGGTTGTTGACGATGGAGGCGAACAGGACGCCGCGCTCACCCGCCGGGCCGATGACCGCCGCCTCGCTGTCCGGGCGCACTTCACGCAGGCGGGCTATCGAGGTCGGCACGTCGAGGCCCCACAGCTCGTCAGCCTGCGACCACTCGACGCCCTCGGCGGTGATCGACAAGTACCCGGGAGCCCTGAGTGCTCCGGAGACGATCAGGTAGTCCCAGCCGAGACGCCGGAAAGCGTTGCCCCAGTTGCCGCCAGAGTTGCCGTCGAAGACGGTGCGAGTGAGCGGTGAGCGGCTCGTCACGCTGTAGCGGCCACTCGCGGGAGCGCCGGTCCCCGTGAGCGGTCCAGGCGCGAAGATCAGGGCGTTCTCCGGCGCCAGTGGTTCGACGTCGTACAGCCGCAGGCGCACCGCGAGGTAGACGCCCAGGCCTCGGCCACCGAGAAAGGCGCGCGCGACCCCTTGGGGGACCGCCTCTTCGTGGCTGGTCCGACCGGTGAGATCGATGTGGAGGCCGCGCAGCGGCCCGAGGGTCGATCGGATGGGACTCACAGCTGGATTATAGGGGAGACGGCGACACCGACGCTCGTGGCGCTCTTCGAGGCCGCCGCGGGCAGCTTGCCGCGAGACCCTCGGCGCGCGGGCGAGGAAGCGCTACAGGCTCTTGCGTCTGTCGACGACGCGCACAGCCTTGCCTTCGGAGCGCTGAATGGCTCGTGGCTCCTTCAGCTTGACCGCCACATGGATGTTCAGCACACTGGAGATCCGCGTCTGTACCTTCCGCTGGAAGCGCTCGAGATCGCCCATGGTCTCCGGGAAGACCCCCTCGCCCACCTCGACCCAGACCTCGATGACGTCAAGGAATCCCTCGCGATCGACCACGATCTGGTAGTGCGGTTCGATCTCCGGGATGCTCATGAGGACTTCCTCGATCTGGCTCGGGAAGACGTTCACGCCCCTGATGATCAGCATGTCGTCGCTGCGCCCGATGGGCTTGCTCATGCGCAGGGAGGTGCGGCCGCAGGCGCACGGCGTAGAATCGAGGCTGCAAAGGTCGCGCGTCCGATAGCGGACGAGTGGCTGGGCCTCGCGCGACAGGGTCGTGAAGACCAGCTCACCGACCTCGCCCTCAGGAAGCGGCTGCAGCGTGTCCGGATCGATGATCTCGGCCATGTAGTGGTCTTCGTTCACGTGCATGCCGGCCTTGCAGAGGCACTCGAAGGCCACGCCCGGCCCGCCCATCTCGGAGAGGCCGTATATATCGAGGGCATCGATACCGAGCGCCGCCTCGATGAGGGTGCGCATCTCGTTCGTCCAAGGCTCGGCCCCATGAAAGCCCACCCTGATCGGCAGGTCCTCGGGGCGAAGCCCGCGATCGCGGGCCGCGTCGCCGAGGTACATGGCATAGGACGGCGTGCAGCTCAGCGCGGTCGCGCCGAAATCGCGCATGATCTTGAGCTGACGCTCGGTGTTGCCGCCCGAGATGGGTACGACCGTGCAGCCCAGCCGTTCAGCGCCGAAGTGCAGACCGAGCCCGCCGGTGAAGAGACCGTAGCCGTAGGCGTTCTGCAGCAGATCGCCCGGCTTGACCCCTCCGGCGGCGAGAGTCCGGGCGATCATATCGCCCCACGTGCCGATGTCGGCGCGAGTGTAGCCGACGGTCGTCGGGTTCCCGGTCGTGCCTGAGGACGCATGCACGCGGATGATCTCGGAGCGCGGGCGGGCGAACATCCCGAACGGATAGTGGTCGCGCAGGTCGACCTTGGTGGTGAAGGGCAGACGGGCGACATCGGCGCGCGAGACCACGTCGCCCGGGGCGATCCCAGCCTGGCCGAAGCTCTCGCGGTAGAACGGCACGTTCGCGCGGGCGTTCTGCAGCGCTCTCTGCAGGCGCTCCATCTGCAGTTCGTCGAGCGCCACCCGCGACAGCGTCTCGACGGCGGGCTCCCACATCAAGCCCCCAGAACGATCCGGGAGAAGATGCTCCTCGCTGCGGGTCATAGGGCGCGCACCTCGGCGTCGCTCAGCAGTGTGACCTTGTCTCGAAGCAGGTCGATGGCGTCGTCGATGTCGCGCACGGCGAAGCAGATGTTCTGGAATGAGATGCTGTACAGGTAGTCGATGGAGACGCCCGCGGCTGCCAGCTGATCGAGCACTTCAGCGAGCCCGCCGGGCTCGTCCGGGACCTTGACACAGATGACGCTCGAGAAGTGAGTCGTGAACCCCCCATCGTGCAACAACCGCTTCGCACGCTCGGGGTCTGCCACGACAAGACGCACGATGCCGTACTCGGCGGCCTCGGTGGTCGAGAACCCGCGGATGTTGATGCCAGCCCTTCCCAGGATGGCCGCGACCTCTGCGAGCCGCCCGCTGCGATTCTCGAGAAACACGGTGAGCTGGGTGACCCTCACGGATTGACCTCCTCGCTGCCGACGGCGCGCCCCAAGGCGAAAGCTCGCTGATTGATATCGAGGGCCTTCGCCGGCACCGCCGCCGCGATGCCGCTCTGCCAAGACGCCTCGCCGAAGGGCAACACGACGCTCGCCGCGCCGAGAAGGGCTACATTGGCGGCTCGCTCGTCGCCCGCCCGGCGCGCGAGATCGGTCGCATCGACGGCGATGAGACGGACGCTGCGTTCCGCGGCGGCGACCGCCAAGTCTTCCGGGTACACGGCCTCGCGCCGCAGAACGCTCCCGGGAGCGATCCGCGTGGTCACGGCGCACACCAGCGTCCCGCGCGCCGCCAAGAGGTCGAGACCTCTCCTGCCTTCCAACAGCTCGATGCCGACGACCACGTCGGCATGACGCGACACCGGAGACCACACGTGATCGCCGAAGCGCACGGAGCTCAGTACGCTGCCGCCGCGCTGGGACATGCCCTTGACCTCGCTGGCCTTCACGTCGTGGCCCTCGGCGGCGGCAGTCTCAGCAAGGACGGCGGCGGCCAGCAGGATGCCCTGCCCTCCGACACCCACCAGCGAGACCGTCGTCACGCCGTTCATCCGGCGGCCCCGTCGCTGTCCCCAGGACCACCGACGGAGTTCAGAGCTCCGCGACGACACACTTCGACGCAGAGCGCGCACCCGGTGCACGAATCGGCGATCGTAATCGCCGCGTCGCCGGGGACTATGGACGGACAGCCGAGCTTGAGGCACACGCCGCAGAGGTTGCAGCGCTCCTCCTCAACGAGGATCTTGCCCCTCTTCTCGCGCACCACCAGCGCACAGGGCGCGAGAGCTACGACGACGCCGAGCCCTGGCGCATCGACCTCGTCCCTGATGGCCTCATCGAGCGCCGTGAAGTCGTTGGCATCGACCGTGACGCAGCGAACGCCGATACCCTCACACAGCCCCTGGATGCCGATGGCCGGCCCGTTGCTGCCGTCGGCGTGCAGGCCGGTCCCAGGGTGCCCCTGGTGCCCGGTCATCGCGGTCGTGCGATTGTCGAGCACCAGCACCAGGCCTTCGGCCTGATTGTAGAGGGCGTCGATGAGCGGCGTGACGCCCGAGTGGAAGAAAGTCGAGTCGCCGATGACACCCACTGCGGCCTTGCGGCCCAGCGCCTTGTTGAAGCCCGCCATCATCCCGATGCTCGCCCCCATGCAGAGGCAGGTATCGAGGGCGCCAAGCGGGGGCAATGAGCCCAGCGTGTAGCAGCCGATGTCTCCCATCGCTGCGAGCTTGTGCCGGCGCAAGGCGTGATACACCGAGCGATGGGTGCAACCCGGACAGAGGACCGGCGGGCGGACCGGCAGGTCACTCGGCGGCGCCTGGGTCGACACCTTCGGCGTCGGCGGAAGTTGCACACGCCGACGCCGTGGCGGACGGCGCTGCAGGAAAGGCTCGATGGCATTGAACACCATTTCCTGGTCGAGCTCGCCGTCGGCCGGAATCGCCTGCTTGCCGAAGACGGGAAGCCCGAGAGCACGCACCTGCTCCTCGATGAACGGATCGAGTTCCTCGACCACGGCCACGCGGGATACCTCCTGGTAGAGCCTTGCGACCTTCGCGTACGGGAGGGGCTGTGACATGCCGAGCTTCAAGAACCACGCGTTCGGAAACGCCTCCCGACAGTATGCGTAGGCGATGCCGGAGGCGATGATGCCCAAGTCCGCGCTGCCCGCCTCGAGCACGTTGAGCGGCGACTCCTCAGAGCGCCGTCGCAGCTTCTCGAGACGCTCGAGGACGACGCGGTTCCGGGCGCGAGCGTACGCCGGGACCATCACGTACTTGTCGACGTCGCGCGCGTAGGAGCGGGGTTCAAGGTCCACCGGCACACGAGGCACGACCCGGCCCCGTCCATGGGACAGCCGCGTGGTCGTGCGCAGCAGGACTGGAGTGTCGAACTCCTCGGAGAGAGCGAACGCCTCAGCCAGGAAATCGTAGGCCTCCTGGCTGTCTGAAGGCTCCAGCATCGGCACCTTGGCGAACTTCGCATAGGCACGACTGTCCTGCTCGTTCTGGGAGGAGTGCATGCCGGGATCGTCGGCACTGACGATGACCAGTCCTGCGTTGACCCCGGTGAGAGCCAGGGTCATGAAGGGATCGGCGGCCACGTTCAGGCCGACGTGCTTCATCGTGACCAGAGTGCGCGCGCCGGCCAGGGAGGCGCCCACGGCCGTCTCCAGCGCGACCTTCTCGTTGATGCACCATTGGGCGTGAATGCCGTCGATGTTGGCGGCCGCCTCGATGATCTCGGTCGACGGCGTACCCGGGTAGCCGCAGGCGAAAGCTGCTCCGGCGCGCACTGCACCATGAGCTATCGCCTCGTTTCCGGAGTAGAAGAGAGCCCTTTCCAAGGGGCCCATGTTATCGCGCGCATGCCTCACGCCGCCAGCCGGACGTCGGGGCCGCATCACGAGGCCGTCGCCCGACCCCTCGATGCAGGAAACGCGGGGAGGCGCCAGAATGACGCTCGCATGCACTGCGGATCCCCCGAGCAGGCCAAGGCGCAGATCCAGCCGACGTCCCAATGAGGCGACCCCCTCGCAGGCGCCGAAACCAAGCCCTCATGCGAGGCCGCTACCGAGTCCTCTTCTTCGTGCTGCTGGGCGCCGGCGCGTACGCCACCGGCCACCCGGCGGCAGTGCTCCCCGCAGGTCTCGGCCTCGTCATCGGACTCCTTTCGATCGGTGTCGCCAAACGCCGGCCCCAACACCTCGCCCACAGCTTCGCGGTCGCCGATTGGCTCCTCCTGGGCTGTGCGCTGGCGCTGGCCGGAGGCGTCGACAGCTGGCTGCTGGGCGCCGTGACGCTCCTCGCAGCCGGGCAGCTGGGTGTGTCTCCACAGCACGATCGGCCCTATCTCCTCGCCGCGACACCCCTGCTGCTCGTCGTGCTGGCCATCGCCGATCCCAGCCTCGGCGGCAGCCACGCGACCAGTGTGATCATCCTCCTCATGCTCCTCGCCGGCGGGGTCATCGCCGCGCACCGCCTCAGCCCTGACCGGAGTCGACGCGCTCGCTCGGGGAGGAGCGACAGCGTCAGCGGATTCCTGGCGGGTGAGCGCTTGCCGGGAATGGCGGCCGTCCGCATGGATGTGGCTCATGCTGACGACCAGCCGCTCAGCCTCGTCTACATCCGGCTCCAGGACGCAGAGGTTGGTCGTGGTCGCTTCAGCAAGCGAGACGACGAGGCGCTGATCAGGAACGCGGCGGCGTGTCTCGAGAGCCAGCTTGGAGAGAACGATCTTGCCTTCCGTCTCGCTCCGAAAGCCTTCGTGCTCCTGCTACCCGGCCGCCCTTTGTCGGAGGCCCGCGAGTCAGCCTCCAAGGCTGCGCGCGAGGTCGCGTCCGGCCTCATTGCGGGACGCCGCCTGACCCTCGCGATCGGCGCTGCATCGTTCCCCTCGGCAAGCTCTTTCGACGAGTTGCTGGCCGCCGCGCGAGATGAAGCTCGACCGACGGCGACGGACAAGGCTCTCGCACCCCAAGCCGCCAGGCTGGCTGCGGCTCAGTGACACGGCGGCCCCGCGCGGGCCGCGTCTTGCTACCTCCCACCCGCCTCGCTACTCTTGAGAACGTGGAGATCGACATCGCCAGAGAGCAGCTCCCCCACGGAGTGAGGGTGCGAGTGCAGGTGAGACTGTCCGGGCGCGAAGCGAACCGTCTCTTTCTTTCCGGCGACTCGCTCATCCAACTGCCCATGGAGGGTGTTCTGCCGGACGCCGAGAAGGCGCCGATCCCTCGCATGACCATCTTCCTCAGTGAGCTCGCCGGCACGCGCGACGGCCTCACCCTCACTTTTGCGGACGATGCCACGGCAGAGAGCTCCGGAGCGTCGATACGCGCTCAAATCGAGACCGCCCTGGAGGAAACGTGACCGACCAAGCTGACGCTCTCGCCGGCCGGCTCGCCCCCTATCGAAAGATACCTGGCATGATCGCGGCCCTTCTCATCTCCCGCGACGGCTTCCTGGTGGCCGCGGACGCCGAGCCGGACTTCAATGTCGATGCATTCGCCGCCCAGGCCGGCGGAGTGATCGAGTACAGCGCTCACCTCGCCGCGGAGCTCGGCGAGCATGCGGCCAAGTACATCTCGGTGGAGTTCGAAGAGGTGACCATGGTGCTGGCGCCGTTCGGGGACGAGCTACTGCTCGCTCTTGTCGGGCGACCCAACGCTATCGTCTGCCAGTACCGACTCAACACGGAGAACGCTTGACCAGGCCGGCCGCAGTGCATCGCGGCCCAGCCGGCACCTCGACAGAAGGGACTCGTGATGGAAGACGCGGCCGAACAGCTTGACAGGCTCGCGCAGAGCGTCGGCGAATGCGTTCAATGCCGAGACATCGTCGCAAGGCGACTTCGCTCCGTGCCTGGCGGCGGCCACCCGCACTGCGCCGTGATGGTCGTCGCGCTGGGCCCTGACCCCGCCGACGAGGCGGACGGAAGGACGGCGGGTCAAGAGCAGGTCGAGCGTCTCTCGGAGTTCATGCCGGCGCTGACCGGCTCTGGCGACAAGGTCTACGCGACTGCCCTCCTCAAGTGCGTGGCGCGAGATGCCACAAGCGTTCGTCCACCCGAAGCCGAGGAGCTGGACAACTGCTTCCCATACCTCTCCCGAGAGCTCTCCATCACCACCCCGCACTACATCCTCACTGTGGGCGAAGCCACGACGCGCTACGTGCTGCACAAGCTGTTCAAGGACCAGCCGTACCGTGAGGGCGACTCTCTCGAGCTGCGCGTCTTCGACAACCCGGCCTTCAGGGTCGTCCCCGTGGCCGACCCTGACGAGCTGGCGACCCGCGACGCCAAGGCACGCAAGGACTACAGCGATCGCCTGACGGCTCTCGCCCAGTTGATGGGTCTCTAGGGCGAACTCCTACGGCACGACCACGTGCAAGGCGCGTGGCACGACGCGACAGGTGACGGGCAGGCTGCCGGCGACCTCGCCGTCTGTCTGCACGAGCACTTCCTTGCCATCGTCCGCACAGGTGAGACGGACCTCCTCGGTGCGGAAGTACTCGACCTTCGGATGCCTGATGTGAGCGTTGAGCAGCGCCGCCGTCCAGTACGTCGCCGTACTGAGGAACGACTTGTCCTTGAGGACGCAGACGTCGAGCAGGCCGTCACGCATGTCCGCCATCGGCGTGATGCCAAAGCCCCCCCCGTAGTTCGACGAGTTCCCGATGACCACGAAGTAGCCCTCCATGGTGCGCTCCGCGGCCTCAATGCGAATGAGCGGATCCTCCTTGATGAGGTAGTTGGCCAGCCCCTGCACCGCGAACGCCGCCTCCTTGAGAGCCCTTTTCAAGGTGGGGTTCAGCGAGGCGACGACCGCCGCGTCCATGCCCACGCCCGCCATCAGGCCGAAGTAGCGATCGTTCACCCGCCCGAGATCGATGGATGATGTGTTCCCCTTCTCGAGGACTCGCACGGCGTCCGGTGGGTCGAGCGGGATCCCGAGCTCCATCGCCAGCACATTGACCGTGCCTGTCGGGATGATGGCGAGCGGCAAGCCGCTCCCGACCAGGCCATTCAGCGTCTCGTTGACGGTGCCGTCGCCCCCGATCGCGCAGACTACGTCGCATCCCCTGGCGACGGCCTCCCGGCCAAGGACGGTCGCATGCCCGACTCCCTCTGTCGCGCGCGATTCCACCTCATACCCGAGCCCGCGAAGGGCTTCGAGCATGAGCGGCACGTCTCGGTGATACTCCCCCCCGGAGGCATGGGGGTTGTGAATGGCCATCAGGAGTCGGCCCAGGCGCTTCACGGGAGCGCCTTCACAGCGCCGCTGGATAGATGGAGGGAGGTGGCGTACCCCGACGCCCGCGCAAGCGCCCCTGCGCGGGCGAAGTCCGAGCCCACATCGTCAGGTTGGTGAGCGTCCGAGCCGAAGGCCAACGGGATGCCCAGAGCGGCGGCCTCGGCGAGAAGGCCCGGCGCCGGATACGCCTCACCGACCGGTTTGCGCCAGCCGGCCGTGTTTAGCTCGATAGCGACGCCCGCCGCCCTGATCGCGGTCAGCGCGGCGGACGCGGCGGCAGACACACGCTCGGCATCATCCGGCCGGTGTCCGTGCTTCTTGGCGAGATCGAGATGCCCGATGATGTGGAAGAGGCCGGTCGAGGCCGCCTTGGCAGCGAGCTCGTAGCTCGCCAGATACACGTTGTCGACGCCGTAGCGCCCGAAGCGCTGCGCGTTCCGCGGATGGTCGAAGGAGAAGCCGTCACCGACGAAATGGACAGACCCTATCGCGTAGTCGAAGGGGTACTCCGCCAGCAGCGCCGCATCCGTCTCCACCGACTGCTCGAAGTAGTCCACCTCCGCGCCCAACAGGATGCGGATCTGCGGAGCGTACTCCCTCGCCAGAGCCTGCACCGTCGCCACGTAGTCGGCCACATCCTCACGACGCATCGCGTAGCCCGGCTGTCCGTGCATCGAGAGAGGCAGATGATCGGCGAAGCCGATCTCGGTCATGCCGAGAGCGATGGCACGCTCCACGTACTGGCGCGGCTCGCCGACAGCGTGTCCGCAAAGAGCAGTGTGAATGTGATAGTCGGCGACCATGGCTGCGGGACGGCCTTTCTCCGGGGTCTCAATCAAGCTTACACCCCTGCGGCGGCCTTCCCGCTGCGACCTTCAGATCGTCACGCGGCAGGCGCACACCTTGAGCTCGGGGATGTTGGCCACCGGGTCCCTGGCCGGGTTGGTCAGACGATTCGCCGGCGCCTCCCAGAAATGAAACGGGATGAACACCGTCCCGGGTCGAATGCGGTCCGTGACCTCCGCCGGGATGCCGATGGCGCCGCGACGCGTCTCCACGGTGATGGTGGCGCCGTCGATCACGCCGAGTCGCCCGGCGTCCAGCGGATTCACCTCGGCCGACCCCATCGGAACGAGCTCGTTCAACCCGTCCGAACGGCGCGTCAGCGTGCCGGTGTGGTAGTGCTCGAGCATGCGACCGGTCGTGAGCGTGAAGGGGAAGTCCTCGTTTGGCTCTTCGGCGGGCGCCTGATACGAGATCGGGAAGAACTTCCCCTTGCCACGCGTGAACGAGCCGACGTGGAGGATCGGCGTGCCGGGATGCGACGCATCGGGGCAGGGCCAGCAGAGGCCTCCCTCATCGAGCCTCGCGAAGGTGATGCCCGCGTACGAGGGAGTCACGCTGGCGATCTCCTCCATGATGTCACCGGCGTGAGAGTAGTCCCAGCCTTCCCGGGCGCCCAGCCGGTGCGCGAGGTCCGCGACGATCTCCCAATCGGAGCGCGCCTCTCCCGGCGCCGCCACGGCGCTCCTTACGCGCTGTACCTTGCGCTCAGTGTTCGTGAACGTGCCATCCTTCTCGGCGAAGCTCGCGGCCGGCAGCACGACGTCGGCGTACTCCGCCGTCTCGCTGAGGAAGAGATCCTGCACCACGAGGAAGTCGAGATCCTTGAGCGCCTGCTCGACGTGCCTCTGGTCGGGGTCCGAGAGCATCGGGTTCTCGCCGACGATGTAGAGGCCCCTGACCTCGCCAGTGGCGATGGCGTCGAAGACCTCGGTCACCGTGAGACCAGGCCGGTCCGGGAGATCGACGCCCCATGCCTCAGAGAACTTCTTCTGCGCGGCTGGGTCGCCGACCGCCTGATAGCCCGTGTAGACGTTGGGCAGCGCTCCGACATCGCAGGCACCCTGCACGTTGTTCTGGCCGCGCAGCGGATTGACCCCAGTCCCGCGACGACCGAGGTTGCCAGTGAGCAGCGCGAGATTGCTGATCGCAATGACGTGCTCCGTGCCGTGCGAGTGCTGAGTGATCCCCATCGAGTAGAGGATGGCTCCTCTCTCGGCCCTGCCGAAGACGCGCGCCGCCTCGCGCAACGCATCGGCGGACACGCCACTGATCTCCTCCACCAGCTCCGGCGTGTAGGCGGCAAGGACCGAGGGCATCTCGTCGTAGCGCTCGGTGCGAGTGGCGATGAACTCATCGTCCGCGAGGCCCTCCTCCAGAATGACGTGCATGAGGCCGTTCAGGACCGCGACGTTGGTCCCCGAGCGAAGCTGCAGATGGATGTCGGCGCGGCTGGCCATGTCGATCTCGCGAGGGTCCGCGACGATGAGCTTCGCGCCGCGGCGCAGTGCCTTCTTCACGCGAAGAGCGGCGATGGGGTGGGCCTCGCTGGTGTTGGAGCCGATGATCAGGATGGCGTCGGCCTCCTCGAGGTCATCGAACGAGTTGGTCATGGCTCCACTGCCCAACGACTGGCGCAGACCGCTGACCGTGCTCGCGTGACAAAGACGCGCGCAATGATCCACGTTCTGGGTGCCGATCACGGCGCGCATGAACTTCTGGAAAACGTAGTTCTCCTCGTTCGTACACTTGGCCGAGGAGAACCCAGCCAGCGCATCCGGCCCATGTTCGACCTTGATCTCGCCGAGGCGCGCGGCGACCAGATCGAGAGCTTCGTCCCACGTCGCCGGCACGAGCTCCCCGTGGCGCCGGATCAAGGGCGTTGTCAGACGCTCGGGGTGCCCGATGAACTGGAAGCCGTAGCGGCCCTTGACGCAGAGATTGCCCTCACCCGGCCCCTCGCCGACACGTGACGTGACCTGCACGACCCTGTCGTCCTTGACGTGAAGCTGGATGGTGCATCCGCAGCCGCAGTACACGCAGACCGTGTCGACCAGGTTGACGTCCCATGTGCGGCCACGGTGTCGGCTGAGCTTGTCCTGCAGCGCACCGGTCGGGCAAGAGGAGACGCAGTTGCCACACATCTCGCAGTTCGTGTCGACCATGGAACAGCCAAAAGAGGTAGTGACCAGTGAGTCAAAGCCGCGCTCCGCGAAGTCAAGGACGTGGCAGCCCTGCACCTGCTGGCAGATACCGACGCATCGGCCGCACATGATGCACTTGCCCGGATCATAGGCGATGAACGGCGTGTCCTCGCGTGGAGGGTAGTCGCGCGTCTCGCCGGCATACGAGGTCGTCGAGACGCCGAAGCGGTAGGCCATCTGCTGCAGACGGCATTCCCCAGACTGGTCGCAGACCAGGCAGTCGATCCTGTGGTCGCTGAGCATGAGATCGATGAGCACCCGGCGTTGCTCGTCGATCTCGGGCGTGCAGGTCGTCACCTGCATCCCGTCACGCACCTGGGTACCGCAGGCCACCACCGGAGCAGGCGCTCCGGCGACCTGCACGAGGCAGAGGCGACAGGCCGCGAAAGGCTCGAGACGGTCATCTTGACACAGCGTCGGGATGTCGATGCCGACCGACCGAGCCACTTGAAGGATGGTCGCGCCAGGCTCGGCGGTGATCTGCCGTCCGTCGATGGCCAGATTCACGTCGCGCCTCCTCGCTGATGGCTTCCACGCCTACCGACTTCACAAGTGTACCGACCGAATGAGGATAGGGAAAGTCCTCAAGGCTGATGAGGACCCGCGACGTCCCCAGAAGCTCCACTAGCGAATCCGTAGTCGCAGCTGACAACGGATGTCTGCCTGCCATACGCATCGCGGAGGAGATGGCGGCATCCACGGCGAATGCGTTGGAGCACGCGGTGGTAGTCTGGAGGCGTCAGAGGAGGTAGACCATGTCCGAGATGACGCAGGCCACCCAGACCAGGGTGATCGTGATTCCGCGAAGGCTCGAGGGTTTCTTCTACGGGCGTCTGACGCAGTACTACTCGGGGCGAAGCGACGTGCGAGTGATCATCGACCGTCGCGACGGAGATCGGCGACGGGACCGCTGGATCAGCGGCCCCGGTCCCTTCTCCGAAAGGCGGCGCGGCGAGCGACGTGACGCAGGCGTCGCCTGGAGGCTCGCCGACATGCCCGTCTCGATGTCCTGAGCTGCCGGCATCCGTCAAGTCCAGAGCGGAGACACGCCGAAGCGACATTCCCGTGCGCGGCTAGATCCACCCGTTCTCACGGCTGACGATCACGGCCTGCGCACGATCGACCACGTTGAGCTTGTGGTAGACGTTGTGCAGGTGGTTGCGCACGGTGCTCTGCGAGAGCCCGAGAGCGCGAGCCACCTGCTTGTATGTCTTGCCCCCCGATAGAAGCCCCAGCACCTCGAGCTCACGATCGGTCAGCGGGTTGGGAGTGTCACCGCGCGGCGGATGAAGCTCACCGAGGTGGACCTTGACCCGTGCCAGCAACTCCTTGATGTGGAACGGCTTGGTGACGTAGTCGGCGGCGCCCTTCTCGAACCCCAAGAGCTTGTCGTCCATTCCGCGGCGGGCAGTGAGAAACACGATCGGCGAGCGCAGATCGACAGGCTTCGCCCGCAGGCGCTCGTACACTGCATAGCCGTCCATCCCGGGCATCGTCACGTCCAGGAGGACGAGATCGGGCAGGTACTGGGCGGCCGTGCGGATGGCGTCCCGGCCGTCCGCGGCCACGCGAACGTCGTAGCCCGACGCCGTGAGGGCCTCGCCGACAAGGTGCCGGATGTCCGCCTCATCATCGACAACGAGGATGCGTCGCTTGGCCATCTTCTCGCCCTCCCGAACGTCGTAGCATCGGTGCGAAGACGACTGGTCCCCGACCGCAATCCGTTCCCGTCCACGCGACCTCGGAGTCGCGGCATACCCTCCGTTGAGATTCGCCCCGAGGGGCCAGGCTCCCCCAAACGGGTCGGCACAGAGCGCGCACCACTCCGGGCCATCATCTGAGCAGCCGATCGCCTTCTGCGATGAGGAGCAAGACCACGGCGATCACAACGGCCACAGCCCACATGATATCGAGATATCGGCGGCGCCGGACCGCGCCGATAGTCAGAGCGACGAAACCATACCCGGCAATCGACAATCCCACAACGC
This sequence comes from uncultured Thermoleophilia bacterium, assembly GCA_963717285.1. Lineage (GTDB taxonomy): Bacteria > Actinomycetota > Thermoleophilia > UBA2241 > UBA2241 > CAIXSE01. Next base: position 556,705 of record CAVQVW010000004.1, on the reverse strand, counting down.
CCGTGATGAGGATCAGCCAGCCCATCAAGACCCTGACGGACTGGCGGAGGACGGAGACCGCCCTCCCCCATCGGCCGGGCCGCACGTCAGGCGCTGCGCGAGGAATTCCAGGGGATGAAGCGCGCGCCGAGCCGCCAGATCGCCGATCTGGGCACGACACGAGGTACCCGTGGCGAGGACCAGGGCTCCCTCGGGAGCCGCTCTCACCGCCGGTAGCAGGACACGTTCCGCCATGGCCACGCTCAAGTCGTGGTGGTCGGCCTCGTAGCCGAAGAGACCGGACATGCCACAACACCCGGCGTCGAGGATGTCCATCTGCAGCTCCGGGACGGAGCGCAGCGCCTCTTCCGTCGCCCTCGCGAACGAGAGCGCCTTCTCGTGGCAATGGCTGTGAAGAAGCACGTGTCCGCCCGAGAGGAAACGAAGCCGTTTGTCGCGGGCTAGATCCGCGACCAGAGCGAGAGCAGGACGAGCCGCCTGCGCCACCTCGGCGACCCTGTCGTCGTCCGGCAGCAGGCGCGCCCAATCGTCGCGGATCATCGAGAGACAGCTGGGCTCAATGAACAGGAGATCGTCGCCGGCGCGCGCCCGCACGTGCAGTGCACCCAGAGCCCGCTCGGCCATGACGCGCGCCTTCGCGATCTGTCCTGTCGAGAATGCCGTGCGTCCACAGCAACCAGCGTCCAGGAGAGTCATATCGATCCCGGCCGCACGCAGTATCGTCGCCAGCGCCTCGCCGATACGCGGCTCTTGGTACTGCACGAAGCAGTCGACGAAGAGCACGGTGCTCCCCGTCGAGAGCATCCTCAGGGGCCCATCCGACGCGAGCCTCTGCGTGAGCGACCGCCGCACCACGGTCGGCAGCGGGCGTGTGTGAGCCACGCCGAGACGATCTGCTACGCCACGGGCGATCCGTGTCCTGGCGGCCGCGTTGACGACCGGCGCCGCAAACGAGACCAGAGCGGTCGCACGACGGAGATCACCGACAGCGCGTGCCAATGCGGGCACACCGCTGCGCGCACGCTTCTCAGCGAGCCACTCCGTCTTGAGCGTCGCCATGTCCACGCCCGCCGGACACTCCGTCTTGCAGGCCTTGCATGCCACGCAGCTCCCGAGCACCTCGTCGAACTCACTGTCGCTGATGGTGTCGAGTTCGATCGCGCCGCTGAGGATGCCCTGGAGCGCGCTCGCCCGTGCCCGGGTACTGCGCGCCTCGTCGCGGTTCACAGCTGCCGGCGGGCACATCGTGCCGACCAGCTTCTTGCACAGACCGGCTCCGAAGCACTTCTCGATCGCCAGGTCGAAACCACCTTCAGCCGCGTAGGATAGGCGCGGCTTCCAGGCGCCGGCGGCACGGTAATCGACGCCGAAGCGAAGCCCTTCGGTGACCGGCGTCCCGTCCACCACGATGCCCGGGCCAAGGAGACGTGATGGGTCGAACGCGTCCTTGACCGCGACCATGGCCGCGTAGAGCTCCTCGCCGAGCACTCCGGGCAAGAGACAACTCCGCGAGCGACCACAGCCGTGCTCACCCGAGATCGCGCCACGATGAGCCTTGACGAGAGCGGCCACCTCGCCAGCCAGCGAGCCCATGTGCCCGACCCCGGCGGCGGTCTTGAGGTCGAGCAGCGGCCGGACATGAAGACACCCCGCAGAGGCGTGACCCGTGAAGGAGGCGCGCAGACCGTGCGCCCGGACGAGCTGCTGGAAGTCGGCGACGAAGTCCGCAAGGCGCTCGGGCGCCACAGCCGTGTCCTCGACGAAAGCCGCCGGTCGCTCGGCTCCCGGGGCGCCCATGAGCAGCGGCAAGACTGCTCGTCTCAGCGCGCCGGCATCCGCCAGAGACTCCGCCGTGTCCAGCCAGCTCACCCCCCCCGCATCCAGCCCGGGAAGTGCCGCACGCAGGCGGCCGAGTCCCTCATGCACATCGTCCTCGCTGCCCTGGTACTCCACGATGAGCATCGCCTGATCCTCCCCTGCAAGGAGGGGAGCCATCGACGCGAACGTCCGCAGGTTGGGAGCGCGACGGAGCGGGTCGAGATCGAGGAACTCGACGGCCGACGGACCAGTCTCGAGGAGGACGACGTTGGCCACGAGGGCCGTCCGCAAATCGGCGAACGTGAGTGCTGCTCCGAGGCGAGACCGAGGCAGCGGGTCGAGAGCAACCTCCAGCTCTGTGAACAGTGCGAGCGTGCCCTCCGAGCCGGCAAGCAGCCTCCCGAGGTTGGGCTCCGGCTCGAGCAACTCGCGGAGGTTGTAGCCGGAGGTGTAGCGCCGCACATCGGGGAAGCCCTTCGCGATCGCTCGGCCGTAGCGCTCTCGCACGGCCGCAAGGGCTTCGGCGAGCCCTCGCGCCCGCGGACCGTTCGCTCCGCCGCCCAGCTTGAGCCCGCCGGCGAGCTCGCCGCCGGCGGAGGCTCCGAAGACAGCGGCGTCGCCGTCAGAGAGCACGGCCGCGATGCGCCGCACCTTGTCCCTCGACTCGCCGTAGATGATCGAGCGCGAGCCCGAGGAGTTGTTGCCCACCATGCCGCCGATGGTCGCCTGGTCGAGAGTGGATGTGTCGGGACCGAACTCGAGCCCATAGGGCGCCGCGGCACGATTGAGAGACGCCTGGATCACCCCCGGCTCCACTCGGGCCGTCGCGGCGTCGGGATCGAGAGAGATGATTCGGTCGAGCTTGAAACAGTCCACCATGATGCCCGGCCCTATCGCCTGGCCGGCCAGACTCGTCCCTCCTCCGCGAACCACGACGGACATGTCGTAGTCGGCCGCGATCGCAGCGGCGGCGATGAGGTCATCGGTCGAACCGGCCACGAGCACGACATCCGGCACGGCCCGATAGCTGGAGGCGTCGGTCGAGTAGAGCCAGCGCTTGAGCCGTGATGTCGACACGTCACCCGACACGACGAGCCGGAGGGCCTCGGCCGCGGCGCGGGCCTGCGGGCCGATCTCAGCGATGCGGTGGCGCGTTTCCATCTGGCCTAGGATACCGCCTCACAGGCCTCCGAGGCTGAATGACGGCAGCCAGCGGCTCAGGCGCTCCAGCACACCAAGCATGAGCAGAACGCCAAAGACGACCAGCAGGACGCCCGCGGTCACTTGCACGCCCCGATAGTGGCGCTTGATGAACTTGAGCCGGGCGCTCATCCAGTCAAAAGCCAGCGCGGCCAGTACGAAGGGCACTCCCAACCCCACGGAGTAGGCGAGGAGCAGCAGGGAGCCAGACCACACGCTCTGGCTCGACGCGGCCATGGTGAGAATGGCTCCCAGGACGTAGCCGACGCAGGGCGTCCAGCCGATGGCGAGCGCGGCGCCGGTCAGAAAGGCCCCGCCGACACCCATGCGCCGCGGAACGACCCTCATGGCCGGCTTCGGCAAGCGAATGACTCCGGCCACGACGAGGCCGCTGAACGCAATGAAGGCGCCCGCGACGATCATGAGCTCTTGCCGATAGAGAAGGAGGAGTCGCCCGACCCCACCGGCGCCGGCACCCATGAGCACGAACACCACCGTGAAGCCGGCCACGAACAGCAGGGAGGCGCCGAGCACCCGACGCTGCTTCCCGCCAAGCTCCTCGACACCGACCCCGGAGATGAACGAAAGATACACCGGCAGGAGCGGCAAGACGCAAGGGGAGGCGAACGAGAGTAGGCCCGCCAGAAGCGCCAGCCCCACGCCTGTGGCACTCAGCGAGGTGAGCTCGGCGGCGATCATCCCGGACGCCCTAGCACCGGAGAGAGCGCCGCGGAGGACGGCGAATCAAGCTCGCCGCACCCCGTCGTCTCACTGCGCCTTCTCGAGGCTCTCCTCGAATTGACCGCGGCCGGCGGCGCCGACGATCCTGTCGACCTCCTGCCCGCCGCTGTTGATGAAAATGGTCGTCGGAACCCCGCTGACGCCCCACGACGACCCCAGGCTGCCGTCGTCGATCGCGATGGGGTAGCTCAAGCCATACTCGTTCATGAACCCGACCGCGGCGTCTTCTGAGTCGTTCACGGCGATGCCCACGAACTGGACTTCGGGGTGGGCCGCTGCAAACTCGGCCAGAGCGGGAGCCTCAGCCTTGCACGGGCCACACCACGAACCAAAGAAGTTGACGACGAGTGGCTTGCCGGCGTAGTCGGCCACGCTGAAGTCGGCGGGGGCGAGGACCTCGACGTCGCCCGAAGCGGGGGGAGGGGCCGATGAGTCCGACGAGTCCCCGCAAGCCATCGCCAGGAGAGCGGCCGCGAGGGTGACGGCAAGAGCCGCGAACTGGAGCTTCCTGCTGCGCATGGTGATCCTTCCGACGCCGCTGTGAGGGAGCCCGGCAGCGCCCATCTCGTGCCGTCGACGCATGCGCCGGCGCGATTGCGCTCGGAGGGCTACGCTGTATAATACCTACACGGGTATGTGAGCGCCAACTCCGTGGAGGAAGATGTGGTTTCCTACTCTCTCGTGTGCAAGGACTGCAAGCACAAGTTCCAGCTCGAGTGCGAGCACCTGCTCCAGAAGGAAGACAGGGTCTGCTCCGAGTGCGGCTCCACACGTGTACGCCAAAGGCTCGTGGGGATCATCCGCAATCTCGATGTCGCCGCCTACGATGGGGAGAAGCTGATTCCCAAGAAGTGTTGAGGCTGACCTCGGCGGCGCGGTCGCGCCGCAGGACGATATCGATGTGTAGTACGCTACGCCCCTAAGACCCAGTGATTCCGGTTCCTCGAGAGGAGGGATATGCCTTCATACGATCTGGTCTGCGAGAAGTGCGGCCACGCCTTCGAGATATGCCTGCATCGCTTCATCCGCGACGAGGACAAGGTGTGTCCGAGCTGCGGAGCGACGGATGTCGAGCAGAAGATGTCGCAATTCGAGTTCACAGGAACACGGTGGAAGCCCACCCAGGGGCGTGTGTTGCCTCTGCGCACCCAAGCGAAGTTCCCCCCCAAGAAGAAGCCCAAGTAGCCCGTGGGCAGGCCGAGGAACCACATCACCAGGAGGACACCGTGGCGACCTATGAACTGACGTGCGAGGCATGCGGACACTCCTTCGAGACCTACCGTCAAGGCTTCCTGCGCGACGAGGACAAGGTGTGCCCGGAGTGTGGCTCCACCGAGGTCCAGCAGAAGTTCACAGGCTTCCTGACCGCCTTCGGCTCGAGCACGACCTCGTCGAACTGCGGGCCGCGTATGGGCAAGTTTGGCTGAGGATGATGCCTTGCGGCGCGGTCGCGCCGCCTGATCATCGCGAAGACGAGCGGGCTCGACTCGCAAGCATCGGGGCGCCTGTGGATCTCCGTCCGCAGGCGCTTTCTACTCCTCGACACCACCTCGGGCGTTGCCTGGGATGGTGTGCGCCCGCAATCGAGCCCGTGCGGACGGCATCAGGCCGGTCAGCCGGTGGTACCGGCGCCGGTCGAGGAGGCTACGGGCCCCGGGTGAGAGCGCGAGGGGCTGTCAGCCGGCCGCTCGAGGAGCGAGCGAGCTGAGCTTGACGGTGCCAAGGACACCCATGAGCTGATCTTGCGCGAGCATCCAGGCCTCGTGGACTGCGCAATCGTCACTGCGCGAGCACTCCTCCGGCCACAGCACGCATGGGTTGAGTGCGATCGGACCGTCGACAGCCTCGACGATGTCTCTCATGCTGATGTCCGAGGCCGGGCGCGCCAAGGCGAAACCGCCGTGCGCGCCACGCTGCGAAACGGCGAGACCGGCGTGAGCAAGGTTCTGCAGGATCTTGGCCAGAAAGCTCTCGGGGATCTCCTGCGCCTGGCATATGTCCCGCAGTGAGGCCACATGGCCCTCGGGATAGCACGCCAAGTAGCTCATGGCACGCAACGCGTACTCCCCGCCACGCGTGAGCTGAAGTCCCATTGTCCATCCCCTCCGACAGACCGGACTGAAACGGTCCTCTTGCACTGTACCGCCGGGCGCTCGTGCCGTCAACTGGTCCACGTCCGCGAGAACGCCCTGCAAAGGGCGACGGACAGAGGCGACCATTGCCTGGCCTGGGCACCGGCGCATTCTGCGAGCGAACGCGCCGTCATCTGCCGAGCTCCTCTCTGGCTTCGCCGAGGACTCGGCCGACGTCGACGTCGATCCTCGCCGTGAACGTGCCGGCCTCTTCTGCCTCCAGCCGGATGAAGCCGTCGCTACCGGCAATCAGCCGACCGTTGCCCTCCAGGTCCCAGTACGGACTCCAGGTGATCTTGACCAAGTAGGACCCGGGTCGGTCGACCGCGACGCTGAACGAACGGTGACCGAGAGCCGTCACCCGCGCCTTTCCTCCATCGAGCCCGACCGCCAACCCTTCTGCCCCCAGAAGACGATAGATGGTCCACTTGCCGGCGCGCTCCGCGACCTCGAAATCCGGAGACTCCGCCAGAAGACGGGCCTCGCGGCGGCTCCACGGATCCAGAGGAGCGTCGGGGAGGAACACGTACTCGACACCCATCCTCCGCAACCACCGCACGTAGGAGGCCGCGTCGTAGTCTGTGTAGAAGAGGCCGTTGTGGATCGCGTCCGCCTGCCGGTACCAGCCTCGAGTGATGGGAAACCCCGCTTGCGGGAAGTAGAGAGCCTCCCAGTGTCGGCGCAATGCCACGACATGAATGCGATGGTCGCTGTCGTGCCTCTCCCCGGACACCACCAGCGCCGGGGCGAAGAAGGATTCCCTCGTCTGGGGCAGCTCGCGCTCATTGCTGTAGTGATCGATGGGGGTGCCGAACTGCAGAAGGGCGAACAAGACGATGGGAACGATGGCAAGATCGCCGTGCGCGAACGGCCGACGCAGGCGGGAGTGTCTCAGCAGGAACATGAGGGGCAGACCGAAGACCATGAAGAAGCGGCCGATGTTGTTGCCGAGTGGACTGTCCGGTATGACGAACGACGTCACGCAGACTGCAGCGTAGATGAGAAAGAGCGTCACGAACGGACCTCGGGGGTGTACCGCGTTGACCCCCGCCAGGGCGACCCCGGCCAAGGCGAAGCCAAGGTACACGAGGAGCTGACTCGTCTCGTTGAGATAGCTGCCTGGCTCGGCGAACGACCACCCGAAGAGCACACGCACGGCGACCACGGGCGCCAATAGGGCGAAGAACACCAGATACCGTCGGCGCGTCTCGGGCCGAGCGACAAGATCCGCGAGCATGAGGATACCCGTGACGACGAGGCCCATCGGATTCACGAACACGCCCACGGCGACGGGGAGAGCGCCCCAGAGGGGCCTCCCCGTCGCCAACAGCGCGAGCCCTGCCACGGACAGCGCCAGCGCGACGACAAAGGGATCCTGGCCGTGAGCCAGGTAGATGGCCATCACCCCGGCGAAGACCCAAGCTGGCCAAACGTCGTCGATCCGCCACATGCCACGCTGGTAGATGTAGTACAGAGGAGGGATGACGCCGGCGGCGATGACGACGACCATCCGGGCCGGGACGTACTGCACCAGCCAGTAGTAGACAAAGCCGTAGGTGACCGCTCCGTAGCTGCCGCCGTACCAGAAGTTGTCCCAGAACACGGACTGCCCCTCGCGCACGAGGGACGCTTTGTAGAGATGCGCGGCCTCGTCCCAGCCCGGAACACCGCCCCGCTGCATAAGGAGCGTGATGGCGGTGTACGCAAGGCTCCCGGTCAGCCACAGCGCAAGGATGCCGCCTCGGGACTTGAGACGCTCCTCGACAGCCGCCAGCGTCACCCCGGCACCGATGCCGCCGGAGGCTGGCCGGGTCTGGCCGGGGAGCTCAGACTCGCGCGACTGCGTCACGCTGCAGGGAGGCGAGACCGGCGATGGCATATGTCTGATACCGGCACGAAGGAAGATGGAGAGGCGACATGGCGTAACTCCCCGCATTCGGCGACCGGACCCTCAGCGACAGCCATCGGTCCGGTGCGCGCAGACGTACTGTGGATCGCACGATAGAATACCTTACCAACAACCAACGACGGGCTAGCGTATGGACTTGCGCAAACAGCTGCACGACGTGCTGTACACCCGTGTGCTCTCCTCACTGGCCGTGATCACGGCGGTGCTCTGGGTACAGCTCGAGGACGAAGGGCTCTCGCCGACGCAGCTCATCGTAGCGTTCGCCGTGCTCGTCGCCGTCACCGTCCCCTTCTTCCTTCTTGAGAGGCGTGTGCCCACGCGCGCGCTGGCGGGGCCGATGGTCGTCACCGACATCGCGCTCATCACGGCCGGCATCGCGTACACCGGCTGGACGCTGAGTCCGGTGGCGATCTTCTACGTGTGGCCGATCGTCCTGGCCGCCGTCTTCCTTCCCGCATGGGCACCCTACGCCGCCGCGACGGCGGCAGGGCTTGCCTACGTCGTCCTCTTGCGACTTCAGGAGACCGGCTGGCTGGAGGCGCCGGTCACGCTGGCGCGGATCGATGTGCCGGCCGACTGGGCGCTTCCCATCGTCTCGCTGCACATCGCCGCGTTCCTGATCGTCGCGTTGCTTGCAGGCCGGCTTGCGGCCGCACTGGTCCGCAGCAGCACCGGACTGGCCGGGGCGAAAGCGGAGACCGAGGCACAGCTCCGGCTCCTGCAGAAAGTCAACGAGCAGCTGGTGACGATGAGCGAGAGCAGCCGGCTCCTGCTGCGGCATCAAGATGTAGACACCCTCATGCCGAACGCGCTCGAGAGGATCGGCGACGTGGCCGGGCTCAGAACCGCCTTCGTGCTCGTCCACAACCCCAACTCGGGCGAGTGGGACCAGAGAGCCGAACAAGGAGAGGCCGACCAAGCCCTCATCAGGAAGATGAAGAGACTTGGGGATCGTCGATGTCGCTGCAGACGGCATGCGGAAGTACGAGACGGTGACCGACAACCGCATCGGACTCCTTCTCAAGGCGATCGAGAAGGCCGGCTTCCACGGCTTCTTGGTCGTGCCACTCGAAGCGAAAAGCGAGATCGCTGGGTGTCGTCTGCCTCCTCTACCGACGTGAACAGACCATCGCCGAGTCGACGCTCTCGACCGTGCGCGCCCTCTGCGATCTCGTCGCTCTCGTGCTGCGCACCATCCAAACCAACGCGGAACTGGCGCGCAAGAACGCGGAACTCACGCACATCGACGAGCTCAAGAGCGACTTCATGGCGACGATGAGCCACGAGCTACGAACGCCGCTCACGTCGGTCATCGGCTATAGCGATCTGCTGCTCAGTGGCGCCACAGGAGAGCTCAACGAGAAGCAGACCGCGTTCGTCGAGAGCATCCTTCGTGGCGGAGAGACGCTGCTCGGCCTCATCAACGACGTGCTCGACCTGACCAAGATCGAGTCCGGGCGACTCGAGCTCAACAAGGAGTCGGTGGACCTGAGAGCGGCGCTGCTCGGCGTCCTCCCGGTGGTCAAGCCACGCGCTCAAGAGAAGCGCATCCGCATCTCTACCTTCCTGCCCACCGACCTGCCCCTGGTTCTCGCAGACCCCGCGAAGTTCAATCAGATCCTTCTCAATCTCCTGACGAACGGCATCAAGTACACGCACGACAACGGCAATGTCAGCGTGGAGGCCCGGCCGAACGGCGACTTCGTCGAGATCTGGGTGAACGACACCGGGATCGGAATCGCCAAGGAGGACCAGGGCAAGGTCTTCCAGCGTTTCACCCAGATCGACTCCTCCGCGACGCGCCTGCAGGGCGGCACGGGGCTGGGCCTGGCGATCGTCCGCGAGCTGGTCGAGCTCCACGGCGGCTCGATCCGGTTGCAGAGCAAACTCGGAAAGGGCTCCAGCTTCGTGTTCACCATGCCGATAGCTACGAAGCCAACCGATCCACTGGCGGCGGGCAAGATCAGCTGAGGGAGGTGCGCGGATGCCAAAGGCCATCCTGGTCGCAGACGACGACCCGGACATCCTGGGAATCGTCTCGATGTCTCTCGAAACGCAGGGATACACGGTCTACAAGGCGACCAACGGTCGCGAAGCGGTCGATGGTGCCCGAGAGCACCAGCCCGACCTCGTGCTCATGGACATGATGATGCCGGTGTTGAGCGGCTACGAAGCCGTATGCGAGCTCAAGTCCGACACCGTCACCAGCGACATCCCTGTGGTGGGCCTCTCGGCCAAGGCCATGACAGTCGACATGGAGCGAGCCACCAACGCGGGAATCAACGGGTACATCACCAAACCCTTTCGCATCGCCCAGGTGCTCTCAGTCGTCGACGAGTATCTGGCCGGCTGAACACCGCCTGAGCTGACGTCCAGACCCGCTCCGCCGTGCTCCGGAAGGAATCGGCAGGGGCTCCGCGTACTCCTCACCATGAGGCAACGCCGCCCCCGCCTGACGACCCGCATGATCTGCGTCGCCGACGTGGACACAAGACTCCACTGCAGCACGTACTGCTCCCTGTGCGTGTACTACGTGCGCGACCGCCGGGTCGGCGAGCGCCGAAGAGCTCCCCGGACTACCCCGGACCGCCGCGTATTCAGCCGCCTGTAGGGACTGACGGCCGCGCTCCTCATGGGTCGGCGTCAATGTGCCGATATCTGGAACAGCCGCAAGCTCCAGAGAGGCGGACGCAACGGTAGATCCCGGTCATCAGAAGTGGCGCGACGACCCGCGCTACAATCGCGGTCTCAGCCTCGAGGTCAAGACCACTGCGATAGTCGTGGCCATTCTGGCCGCGGTGCTGCTCGGCGTCACCCAGCCGCCGGGCGAGGTCTCCTTGTGGGCACTCGCCGCCGCGCTGGTCGTCGCCCTGGTCGCCATCGCGGTCGCCTTCCACATCCTCGTGTTTCGCCCCTTGGGCGGCCTCATCGACCGCTCACGCAAGCGCTTGGGAGACAAGTACGAGCGCAGTGACCCGATGTACCGCGACGAGGCGCGCGAGCTCTCCTATCTGGTGGGCACCCTGATCGCCGTGTTCTCGGCAGCTGAGGACAAGGAGTGGGTGTCGCAGGGGGTCAAGGAGGACCTCATGCGCGCTCAGGCCCTCAACCGGCAGTTGATGGATGTGGGCGAGCTGGGCAAGGAGATGAACTCGTCGCTGCCCTATCGCGAGACAGTCGAGCGTGTGCTTTCGTCCGCAAGGTCATTCCTGCGAGCCGACTTCGCCGCTCTCCTCCTTCTCGACGAGGACACGCGCGCGTTCTCTCTCGAAGGCGCCCAAGGGACTCTGTCCCCCGCCATGTCGGTGGATTGCTGCGCATCCACGCCTGATTGCCCCGTGCGCCAGGCGGTCACGCATGGCATGCCTCGTGCGCGTGGACCGGCACGTCTGCTCGCTCTTCCCGCACACGATGACCTGTCAGATCGTCATTCCCGTGGTGTCCGAGAACATCGGCAATATGGCCCTCATGGTCACGGCGACCAGCGGTGACTACATCCACCTGCTGACCGACGGCATTCTGACGGCGCTGCAGAACCACATCCAGAGCGCGCTCTCGAACGCGCACAAGTACGACGCTATCCGCCGGCAGGTGGTGACCGATCATCTCACCCGCCTCTACAACCGCCGGTTCTTCATGCACCGTGCCAACGAGGAGATGGCGAGGACGCTGCGCCACCAGAGCCCCCTCAGCATACTGATGGTCGACATCGACCATTTCAAGGACTTCAACGACGCGTACGGGCACGCGACCGGTGACCGCGTCCTGCAGACCGTGGCTCGCGCCATGGAGGAGGCTCTGCGCACCAGCGACGTCTGCGCACGGTATGGAGGCGAGGAGTTCGCCATGCTTCTCCCCAACACCACTGGAGAGAACGCCTACTACGTGGCCGAACGCGTGCGGCGCACCCTGCAGGGCACCAGGTACACAGGACTTGGCCTGCCCGCCGACGCCTGCATCACCATCAGCGTGGGAGTCGCGACTTGCCCGCGAGATGCGACCTCTCTCGAAGCCCTGATGGGCTTGGCCGACGAGGCGCTGTATCAGGCAAAGGATGAGGGCAGGGACAGGGTCATCATGTACGGCGCCGCCTCGCGTGACTACGTACGGCGCTAGCAGGCCCTCCCGAGCCTACGCTCTCCCCAGCAGCACGCCGATGCACATGATCGCCAACACGATCGCGGTCACCAGAACGTATCGCCTGTCACGCCCCAGGGCATACACGGCTAGATAGCCGGCGACCCGGACGAAGGGCGTCGCGACGAGGACGATCAAGCCGAGCGAAAGGAAGGCGGCCGGCTCCCAGCGAAGGAGAGCCCCCGGCAGCTCGGAGGTGACTACCACCCCGCTGTGCAGCCTCTCTCCTGCGGCGAGCCCCAGAGCCGCTCCCAGGAGCATGAGCGCCACGCTCAACCCGATCTGCGCGGCGAGCAGCCGCTCGACGAACCGCTCGACCAGCGTCCTCGGCGCTTGAGCGGACGGCGCCGGGAGGCCGCCTGCATGCCCCTTGCTCACAGACCCACCCCCGCCGCCTCGGCGACCATGAGAACGGCGAACACACCCAGAACGACCCGAAAGCCGATTCCAAGCACCCGCGCGGGCAACTGAGCCGCCAGCCGGGGACCGAAGCGAGCGCCCACCAGGATACCCAGCGCCGCGGGAGCGGCGTAGGCGGGATCCACGAACCCCCGGCCGTAGAAGATGCCGGCGCTGGTCGCTGCTGTCACCCCGATCATGAGGTTGCTCGTTGCGATGGTGGCCTTGAGCGGCACACGCATGAGCAGGTTCATGATCGGCACATTGAAGACCCCGCCGCCGACACCCAGCAGCCCACCGACGTTCCCGGCACCTATGGTGAGCACGAACCCGAGCCGGGGTCGGCGAACTCCGTAGCTGATGTCGCGGTGCTCCGCGGGATCGTAGAAGCTCCCCTCAAGCACTCCGGTGCGCTCGGTCGGGCGATAGCCACCGCGACGGCCCATCTGCCAGGCGACGTAGGCGAGGACGCCTGCGAACGCGACCTGCAGCAGTCGACCGTCCACGAGCACCGCGGTGAGTCCTCCGAGGATGGCCCCGATCGCACTCGCGATCTCGAGAAGGAAGCCGAGCCGCAGATTCGTCATTCCCCTCCTGACGAAAGTGAGTTGCGCCATGGCGGAGGTGGCGATGACGCAGACCATACTCGTGGCTATCGCGGTCTTGATGGGCAGGCCGAAGCCGAGGGACAGAAGTGGAACCATGATGACACCCCCGCCCACGCCGAGCATGCTCCCGAACAGACCGGCGGCCACGGCCAGAAGCAGGACCCCCGAGAAGACGATCATGCCCGCCCTTCTTCTGTCAAAGGCATGAGCTAGTCGTTCTCGGCGTCGGGGGAACGTCGCAGGCGCTTGACGGTCCCGCGAGACTTCTTGCCCGACAGTCGACGGGCGACCGCCGCCCTCGAGGGTCTCGTCGCGTGGCGCGGAGGAGGGGGTGGCTCGTTGAGCTTGCGCAGCTTCAGGCGGAGCCGGCGAAGCGCATCCATCTTGTTGAGATACTGGCTGCGCTGTGCGCGACAGGTGACCGTCAAACCAGTCGGACGATGGCGCAAGCGCACGGCACTGTCCGTGACGTTCTGATGCTGCCCCCCCGGGCCTCCCGCGCGAAACGTCTGCACGTCGCACTCGGCAAGGAGGTGCTCATCGAGCTGCGGGATGTCGATGCGTGGACCCATGACGGCAGTACCGGGCCTCCTCCGGCGAGACCCCAGCGCTTCCCAAGCGTACCATCTCGCGCCTCGGCCTCTGGGCGGCCTCGTTCATTCAGTCACCGTGCTCGGTGCTGAGATCCCCCAGTCCCTCAGGATGACGTCCAGGACATTGGCCGCCACATGGTCGCCGCCGGCACGTGTGAGGTGGATTCCGTCGGCGCCGCGCACGAGCACGAGATCGCCGTCGGCTTCACGGAAGTACTCGGCGAAGTCACCCTCTTCGTCGGCCAGGAGGCCCCAAGTCCCGATGTAGATGACGCCGGCGTGGTGCTGCGCCTCGGCCTCGTAGAGACCGTTCATCAGCGCGATGCGGTCACTGTAGCCGCCGTCGCGCATGATCGGATTTCCCACCCAGTAGACCCGCCTGCTGTTGCGGGTCAGGATGTCCATAGCCGCGCCGATCCGCTCCCGGTAGACACGCTGCCACGCCTTGCTGCCCTCCTTCAGCACCTTGCCCTCGTACATCACGTTCTGCCCGTCGTTGGCGCCGAAGACGACCACCGTCGCATCCGGGTCGAAGCGCACCAGCTCGTCGACCATGTGCTGCGGCCAGTCGAAGTAGTCGGGCCTGCTGAGCCCGCTCGAAACCTTGTAGTCGAGCTTCGCCCGGATCAACTCCGTGTCCTCGGCGAGGTTCTTGAGCGACGATCCGAAGACCTGGGCCATCGAGTCCCCGATGATTGACAGTCGCAGAGGCTGTTCGGAGCTGATATCGCGAGGCCACTTGGGTTCGATCTCGGCGGGAACCTCGGAGAGCGTGTGATGCTGCTGTTCCCCGCGGCCGAGCATGGCGTCCAGAGCCGCGGCCGGTCCATTGAACCGCAAGCTCTCACTGAGCACCAGCATCGGCTTGAGCAGCGCCAACTGCACGCTGCGTGCTGCACCGAGAGGTCGGCCCCTGATCTCCCTGTCTATAGCCCCGACGTCGAGCAGACCCGCGAGGAAGAAGCCAAGAAGCATGGCGAGTAGCGTCGCGCCCGCCGAAGCACGCCGCATCGGCCGACCCGGCCGACCCGGCCGACGCGGCAGAGCCGAGCCGCTCTTCACGCGCTCCCGACGCGCGTCGTCCCCGTGCTGTCCGTAGTCCTTTGCCATGTGCCCGTCGCTCGTCTATCCCTCGAAGGTCAGAAGCTGAAGTACAGGAACTCGGCCGCACCTTGAGGCCCCAACGCGTCGATGAGGAATAGTGCGCCGGCCAGCACGGCGCCCTGACCGACCCAACCCACACGGGCCATCCCCACCTCGAAACGCTCCCTCAGGCGCGGTGGGATGTACTGGATCGCGATGCCCAGCGTCACAAGCCCGATGATCGGCCAGGTCACGGCCGAGCCGAGGCTCCCCAATCCGGCCGGAAGCTGCCACAGGACCGCCAATGCGCCCCCGATCGAATCGGCTCGGAAGAACACCCAGGCCAGGCTGACGAACGAGAAGACGGCGATACGCTGGAGAGCCCGCGAGCGGGGCGTACGCCCAGGCTCCGGCAAGCCGCGCGCCTGGCGCGCCGTGGCGCGAGAACGCTCAACCGACAGGCCGACGCCATGGAGGCCTCCCCAGAACACGAACGTCCATCCGGCGCCATGCCAGAGGCCCGCAAGGAGAAACGTGATGATGATGTTCAGGTAGGTTCGGGCGTTCCCCTTGCGGTTTCCCCCCAGGGGGCTGTACAGGTAGTCGCGCAACCAGCTCGACAGCGTGATGTGCCAGCGACGCCAGAAGTCCTGGATGCTCCGCGCCGTGTAGGGCGCGTTGAAGTTGTCCGGGAGCCGGAAGCCGAGCAGCAGGGACACGCCGATGGCGATATCGCTGTAGGCGCTGAAATCGCAGTAGATCTGCACCGAGTAGGCCAGGATGCCCCACAGGACCTCCCATGAGGAGTAGGACTGCGGCGAGGAGAAGACCCCGCTCACGATGTGCGTCGCCAGGTAGTCGGCGATGAGGGTCTTCTTGGCCAGTCCGCCGAGGATCAAGGTGAATGCCCTGGCGGCGTCGACCGAGCGTGGATCACGGGGAGAAACCAGCTGGGGCAGGAAATCGGCGGCGCGCGCGATGGGGCCGGCGAGCAGATAGGGAAAGAAGGCCACGTAGACCGCGAAGTCCAGGGGCGGAGCGGGCGCCAACTTGCCGCGATAGATATCGATCACATACGAGAGCATGCGAAACACGAGGAAGGAGATGCCCACGGGCAGGGCGATCTGCAGAAGCGGCAGCGAGGCGCCAAGGCCGAGGGTGGTGAACGCACGGTCGAGGCTCACGGCGAAGAAGTCGTAGTACTTGAATGCGCCGAGCGCAGCGAGGTTAGCGGCGATCGCGAGCGCGAGCCAGCGCCTGGCGGCCCCGCCTCCGCCGGCTCTTGCGCGCGCCCGGCCGATCTGGACGGCCAGCGTCTGATCGATCACGGTCGCTGCCACCAGGAGCAGCACGAACCGCCAGTCCCACCAGCCGTAGAACACGTAGCTGGCGACGATGATCATCGCCTTCCAGAGCCGCAGGCGCGGCATGAGCAGCCAGCTCACGGCGTACACGACAAGGAAGAAGATGGCGAATGTGATCGTCGGGAAGAGCACGCAGCCGACCTTGGTCCCGATGCGCAGCGCCCCACGGAGGGGCGACCCAGCGAAGGGATGCTACAGCACGACGCGCCCCCGTGAAGTCGTCCGCGCCCTGGTCTCCACCGTCCCGGGCACCTCACGCCTGAGCCACACATCCCGTATCATGAGATCGTGATTGAGTCGCCGAGCCACACCCAACACAAGCTCCGCCCCGGGATGATCGAGCTGGCCTTCGGAGAGCCCGACCCAGCGCTGCTGCCCACAGGCCTGATCCGAGACGCGGCGGCCAAGTCGCTGGAGGCGTACGGCCCCGGCGCCCTCGCCTATGGCGCACCCCTCGGGCCACCTGACCTCCGCAAGCAGATCGCGCTTCGCATCGCGCGCTGCGAAGGCCACAAGGCCACGCCTGCGGACGTCCTCGTCACCGGCGGCAACTCCCAGGCGCTCGACCTTGTGCTCACCATGCTCACCGCGGTCGGCGACGTCGTGCTCGTCGAGTCGCCCACCTACGCCCTTGCCCTCGGCACCCTGCGGGATCACGCGCTCGAGATCGCTGCCGTCCCGATCGACGAGGACGGCCTCGACCTCGCCGCGCTCGAGGAGACCCTGGCCACTCTCCGTGTCGCGGGCAAGAAGCCGCGCCTGCTCTACACGATCCCCACGTTCCACAACCCCGCCGGGCTGTGTCTCTCACCCGCCCGGCGTACGCGCCTCCTCGAACTGGCGCGCACGCACGACCTGATCATCATCGAGGACGACGTGTACCGCGACATCGTGTACGAGGGCAGCTCGCCGCCCTCGTTGTGGACCCTCGACCCGCAGGCTCCCGTCGTGCGGCTGGGATCGTTCTCGAAGTGCCTGGCACCAGGCCTGCGTGTGGGCTGGATCAATGCCCGAGTCGACCTGCTGGAACGTCTCTCCGCCGCCGGCATGCTCCAGAGCGGTGGCTGCGTGAGCCAGTACGCCGCGACGGTCGTCGCGCGGGTCATGGTCGACGACGGGATACCAGGACCACCTTGCCGGTCTCCGTCGCGCCTACGCGTCGCGCAGAGACGCGCTGGCAGACGCCCTGCGTGAGCACCTGCCGGCGGACTGCCGCTTCACCTCGCCTGCCGGCGGCTTCTTCATCTGGCTGACGCTTCCGCAGGGCCTGTCCGCCACCCGGCTGCTGCCCGTCGCCGAGCGGCACGCCGTCTCGTTCGCGCCGGGAGCGCGCTTCTCAGGCACCGACGGCGAGTCCTCTCTGCGCCTCGCATTCTGCCTCTACGGCGAGGAGGCTCTGTCGGAGGGCGCGCGCCGCCTGGGAGTCGCCGTTCGGGAATCTCACCGAGGGCCCCAGCGCCTAGAGCGCCGATTCCCCAGCCTGCCCAGCGAGTGCTCGCGGGCCAAGCGCCCCTCGCGTCGTGGACTAGCGTGAGTCGCCGTCGCGAGGATCGTGGTTCGCGCGGGCCGCGGGGCCGCGCGGAACGCGCACGTGGGGCTTGCCGCCAATGAGGTCCCAGACGTGGTGCTTGCGCTGTAGCCAGCGACGATGGAAGCCCTCGTCGCGACGCCGCGCGCGTTCAAGCAGGCCGGAGTTGCCGGCGTAGCGCCTCCGAGCCCAAGGCGAGTTCGGCTTCGCGAGACGCACCGCGCCGATCATCGCCACGAGCGGCACGAAGATGCCGACCGTCCCCATGAACAGCTTCCCCTTGAGGTAGCTCACAACGACGAACGCGGTTCCGCCCAGGATCAGGGCGAATCCGACCCAGCGGGAGATCGTGACGTAGTCGGCCACTCCGTGGACGCCCCTCGGCAGAAGCCCGGTCAGAAGCAGCGTGACGAACGTCACACCCAAGATGACGGCATCGATGGAAGCACGCCCCTCGCCGGCCCAATACACATCCTCCAGGTGCAGGATGAGGGCGAACTCGTCGAGCGTGAGCGCGGCGCCGGCGCCGAAGGCAAAGGCCAAGGCCTCGATCCATGGACTGGGAAGGTCGAAGGCGAACGCCAGGATGCCTGAGGCGACCATGCCGACGATGCCGAACACCGCGTGATGGATGTGCAGGCCTCCGGTAGTCACGATGCTGCTGGGACGCAGCCTTGAGAACACCCCCGCCCGCGCCAGGCGAGTGCTCAGGCGCGTCAGGCCGAAGGTGACGAGGAAGCCCACGAGGAGGAAGAACAGCGGCCGCTGAGCGTCGCTGATCACGCTCTCGAAGAGTATGGCCGGATCGTGCAGCATCACCCCACATTATGCGGAAGGGGGGGCTCGTCGGCCACCCACATCATCGTTGCGTCTGGGCCAGCCCACAGCGATGGAGTACAGTGAGGCGCCAGGAGACCATGGACGAAGCCGCAGACAACGAACAGAGAAAGACCGAGGAAGGAGCGCCGGAAGGAGGCGGAGCCACGACCGTGGCACGGCCACGGTTCCGGGACGGCTACGGCCTCGTTCTGGTGCTCATCATCGCCACGTACTTCGCGTCGGCGTTGGGTGGAGACGATCGATACGGGCGAGTGGTCGCCTTGGCCGTCCTGGCGGTCACCACGTGGGCGGCGCTTCGCGCCTCAAACGTAGACCGGCGGGTCCTGGGATCGGTCGCGGCCGTTCTCGTGATCGTCACGATGTCCGGAATCGCCGTCGGCGCTCTCGGAAGTGACGGCGCGGCGAGGATCGTCACTGCGTGGCTTACGGCTCTGCTGGTCATCGTGGCGCCGGTGGCCATCGCCCGACGCCGTCTCACCCATCGCGTCGTCAATCTCAATACGCTCTACAGCGCGATCAGTCTGTACCTCATGATCGCGCTGTTCTTCGCGACCTCGTTCTCACTCCTGGCCTCGGTGCAGGGCGATCCGTTCTTCGCACGGGAGGTCGGGGCGGTGAGATCGACCGACTACCTCTACTTCAGCCTCGCGACCATCACGACGACCGGCTACGGCGATCTGACGGCGAGGGGCGACTTGGGACGGCTCATGGCCATGGCCGAGGCGGTGGCCGGTCAGCTCTACCTCATCACCGTGGTGGCGATAGTCGTGCAGGACTTCGCCGTCGGGAGAAGAGCCGGGCGCGAGGGCGACTAGCCCGACCCTGGCAGGCCGCCCGCCGTGCCCCGGTCCATCGGGCCCACGCGATACGGCAGCTGTGTCCGCCTGAGCGACGCAGACGCGGATGGCTCCAGATTCAGGGCCTTGCCCGGCTCCAGCATCACCGTCCGGATCTCCGGCTGCAGGGAGGCGGCCTCGCGCATGAACATCAGCGGTGCCCGACGGTGGATGTCTGGCCGCATCCGCATCAAGGTGGTCCCGGGCAGATGGTACGTGCCCCAATGGATCGGGATGACGAGTTGCGGTCGCAGCAACTCCATCGCCCGGACCGCATGCCGCGGACTCAAGTGCTTGATCTCGGGCAGACGGGGGCCAAGACCGGCGATCGGCAGCAAGGCGACGTCGAGGCCCGGCCAGAGGTCGGCCATCCCAGGGAAGAGCCCCGTGTCGCCGGCGAAGTAGATGTCCTGGCTGCCGCTGATCACGTAGCCCACGCTGGGAGTACCCTGGCTCAGAGGGTGACGACCGCGCGGGTGCTGGGCCTCGGTAGCCGTGATCTCTGTGGGGCCGAGACGGATGCTCTCGCCGGGGCCGAGCTCGTGGACCTCCATGAAGCCTCGCCAGCGCAGCGAACGAGCGCTTCCCGGAGGACCGACGATCGGCACGCCCTTGTCGAGCAGGCGGAGCGAGGGTGGGTCGTAGTGATCGAAGTGCAGATGAGAGATGAGGATGGCATCGAGCCCGGAAAGGGGACCCAGATGCGGCGCGGGCGTGCGCCGCCAGAGCGGGCCCACCTGCTGGCGCAGGAGCGGATCGGTGAGGAACCTCAGCCCGTCCAGTTCAACGAGAACCGTCGCATGGCCGAGGAACGTGATGCGGTCCCGCGCTGCGAGCCGCGCCTCCTTGCGCGGTTCTGGCCCGCCAGGCTCTGTCATCATCCCCCTTGGTGGTACGCCACGGAGCCCCTGCGGCTCCGGAATCAAGGCAGGCTACCATACCGACGGGTGCGAGGACGGCGGATTGTGGGAAGCATGCCTTGGAAAGCTCATGCGGGGCGCAATGATGGACTTGAGTCCGCCGGCGAGTGCGAAGAGGACCCGCTGCCCCTCAGACAAGGGAGAGAAGGAGCGCACGATGTCTGGCTCAGAACGAAGAGGTAGCCCCTCAGCCGAGGATCAGCGCGCATACGGCCGAGAGCGGCGCAAGTCCGTTCCTCGCCGGACGCACGGCGCGTGGACCGCCCCCCCGGACCGGCCGAATCCCATCTCCCTGCTGAGGGCTCAAGACGCCAACCGGTTCCAGGACCTCGTCCCCATCCGCTGGGGGCGGATGTCGGTCTCGCCCTTCACCTTCTTCCGCGGGTCGGCGGCACTCATGGCGGCCGATCTCGCGCCCCTGCCGCGCACCGAGCTCACCGTGCAGCTGTGTGGCGACGCACACCTCTCGAACTTCGGCATGTTCGCCTCACCGGAGCGCACCCTCATGTTCGACGTGAACGACTTCGATGAGACCCTTCCCGGGCCCTTCGAATGGGACATCAAGCGCTTGGCGGCCAGCTTCGTCGTCGCGGCCCGCAACAACGCCTTCAGTCGGGACGTTGGTCGAGAATCAGCGCTCACCGCCGCGCGCTCGTACCGGCAACACATGGCGGCCTACGCCGAGATGCGCGAACTCGACGTCTGGTACTCGCGCGTCGCCGCCGACGATGTCCTCCGAGTCCTGCGAAACACCAAGCGCGCACCTCGAGGCAAGAGGGCAGAGGCCGCGATCGCCAAGGCGCGATCACGCGACAACCTGCACGCGGCCGGCAAGATGACCGAGGTCGTCGACGGCGTGCGCCGCATCGTGGACCAGCCGCCGCTCATCATGCACTTCGAGGAGCATCGCGATATCGATGAGGTCCTGGACCTCCTCCAGCAGTACGGCGAGACCCTGACCGACGCCCGCCGCACGCTCCTCGACCGGTTCGACTATCTCGACGTCGCCAGGAAGGTGGTGGGCGTCGGCAGCGTCGGGACACGTTGCTTCATCACCCTCATGAGAGGGCGAGACCAGAACGACCCGCTGCTCCTTCAGATCAAGGAGGCGACCCGGTCCGTGCTCGCACCATACCTCGGCGAGAGCAGGTACGAGCACCAGGGGCACAGGGTCGTCGCCGGTCAACGCCTCATGCAGGCGGCCAGCGACATCTTCCTCGGCTGGATGACCGGGCCGAACGGAAGCCATTTCTACTGGCGTCAGCTGCGGGACATGAAGGGATCCTTCGAGATCGAGCGCGTCAGACCGGCCGGCCTTGAGGTCTACGCCGAGGTCTGTGGCTGGGCCCTCGCACGTGCACATGCGCGATCCGGCCAGCGGATCGCGATCAGCGCGTACCTGGGCGGCGGCGACCGCTTCGACCGGGCGATCGCCGACTTCGCAGAATCGTACGCCGATCAGGTCGAGAAGGACTTCGACGCCCTGCTCGTGGCCATCAAGCAGAGAAGGGTGCCGGTCATGTCCGGAGTCTGAGATCGGCGACGGCCTCATAGCTGACGGCGAGGGAGCCTTTCTCGAGATGAGCGAGCAACGACGAGCGGGAAGGAGACCACGATGCACATCATCAGCCGCCATGTGGACGTACTGGCGCCGCTCTCAGTGGCGGAGGCCAACTGGCCGCACTTCGCACGCTGGGTGCTGACGGGCCACGAGAAGCTGGCGTGCAACGAGTTCGTCTGCGCGGATGCAGAGGCGAGCGGAAGCATCAGCTTCGAACCGCTCATGCCCGACAAGACGCGGGTACACTTCGAGATGACTCCCCCGGACGACCAGGACCAGTTGCCCGTGGACGAGATCGAGCGGCGGATCATGCACGATCTCGTCGTGTTCAAGGACTACGTTGAGCAGGGAGGCGTGGACGCCAAGCACCCGACGCCAGAGGAGAAGGCCGCTCTCCGCAGAGAGGCGGAGGCGCACGGACGACCGCCGCGGGATAGCATGCTGGCCCCCGAGGACGCCGCCTTCTGGCGGCCCTAGTCCGCAAGCCCTCACCGGCCTCGTCCGTGACGAACCCAGGAACGCTTGGTGGCTGTGTCGACGAACGTCTGCGCGCCGCCAGCTTCAACATCCGCACCGGCTGGGCATGGGACGGAGCGCACTCATGGCCGCTGCGCAGCCGAGCCTGCGCCGCCACACTCGAAGCCCTGAACGCGGATGTGGTGGGGCTGCAGGAAGTCCACGGCTTCCAGCAATGCACGCTGCTGAGAAGACTCAGGGGGTACGCGGCTGCCGGCGCGGGACGCGACGATGGCCGCCGCAGAGGCGAGCGTTGCAGCGTGCTGTTCCGGCCCGCACGCCTCGACCTCGAGGCCTGGACGGTGCGCTGGTTCTCGCCGACCCCATGGGTCCCGGGTTCACGCGGGTGGGGCAATCCCATCACTCGCACGGTGACGCTGTGCCGCTTCCTGGACAGAGTGTCGAAGCAGCGTTTCGGGGTCGCCAACGCCCATTGGGACGGCGCCTCAGCGACGATGCGGTCGCGGAGCGCCGAGGCGCTGCTCGCTTGGCTGGACCCCGTCCTGCCCTGGATCGTCCTGGGCGACCTGAACGCCACCGCCGGGGATCCGGCGGTGGCGCACCTCGTGGCCGCCGGCCTGCGTGATACGCTCGCTCACCTGGGAGAACGCAGCCGCGGAGCTGCCACGCACCATCCGTGGGACGGCAGCACTGAGGGGACGAGGATCGACTACGTGCTGGTCACGCCCGAGTGGGAGGCACTCGACGCACGGATCGCTCACCTGCGCCCCGGTGGACGGCTGCCGTCCGATCACTGGCCGGTGGTCGCGGACCTGCGAATCGCCCATCGCGCGGGCCCCGAAGCAGCAGGAGCTGAACGGGTCTAGTCCGAGCCGCGCCGCCACGTCTGCCGCCCGCTCGCCCACGCCTCACCGTCACGCCACACAAAGGTGTCGGCGCGCAGATCGTCCAAGGCTAGTTGCAGCTCCTCGCGCGCGTTCATCACGAACGGCCCATACCTCGCGATCGGTTCCCCCAGTGGACGACCGCTCACGAGCAGAAACCGGACAGGCTGATCATGCGTCTCCACGCGCACCTCGTCGCCGTCGGCGAAGAGAGCGAGCCGCGTAGCGGGCAGCCGCTGGCCGTCGCCGCCTCCGTCACCATGCCGGCCCCCGACCCCGAATCGGCCTTCGCCTTCGAACACGTAGGCGAAGGCCGCGTGGCCCCTCGGCACGAGCTGCGCGAACGTCGTCGCGGAAGGCATGGACACATCGAGATACTCGGGCTCCGCGTAGATCTCAGCGACCGCTCCGGAAACCCCATCCACCTCTCCCGCGACCACCCGGATCACCGACCCGTCCCCGCGTCGCACCTCGGGGATGCCCTCTGCACGCACGTCCTGATAGCGCGGCTTCGTCATCTTGAGCGCGGCCGGCAGATTCACCCAAAGCTGGAAGCCTGCCATGCGCCCGTCCGGTCCGGGCCGGGGCATCTCCTCGTGCATGATGCCGCCCCCCGCCGTCATCCACTGGACGTCTCCGGCGCCTATCCTCCCGGCGTTTCCGATGCTGTCGCGATGGTCGACCTCTCCGGCCAGCATGTAGGTGACCGTCTCGATACCCCTGTGAGGATGCCAGGGGAAGCCGGGGAGGTAGTCCTGAGGATCCTCCGACTCGAAGTGATCGAGGAGGAGAAACGGATCGGCGTACTCGAGAGTGGGCGTGGCGATACTCCGCCGTAGCCGGACGCCGGCACCCTCAACGACTGACTCCGGCTCGATGACGCGCAGCACTGCGCGAGATTCGATAGTCATGGGACTCCCTGGTCTGGATTGCAGCTACGCAGTCACAGTTCCCAATAAGTCCCGCCGCATCACGCCGGGTCTTCTCGCTGATGGCGTCGAGGCGTGGCCCCGAGTGGCTGGCGCCCGATTCGACGATGAGCCAGCTCGAGGCCCCGATGGCGCTCAGCGCCAGCGGCTGCCCGCAACCCCCTTGCCGCTGAGGCCGAGCCCGGCGCGACCGGGGGACACACAGACGGAGCCTGCGCAGAAGGCCAGGCCGACGGACTCGCGTCAGGCCCGAAGAGTCGGTCGGGCGGTACGCGCCGTGCGCCGGCGTGCGGGCCTACGACGCAACCGCCACGCGAAGCCGGCCAAACGGCTCTCATCGATGGGGTCGCCGTCGTTGTATACGAAGAGGATCGGCAGCCCGGCCTCGCGCCGCAGCTGCGCCTCTGCGATCAGGGCCGGCCCGCAGCCACGCGGCGCCACTGCGACGAGCCCGTCCACCGGTTGGGTGCGCCAGGAGAGAAGGGCACCCCCGACCGTGGGAATGGTCTCGCCGAAGGGATAGCCGCTGATGAGGCGACGACTCTCGCGATCGACTTGGCGCACGTCGTGCCAGAAGGCCCATGGGTGCTGGACGCGGACGGCTGCGAGCAGCCGTCCGGCGATCGCCTGCATGGCAAGCAGCGTCGCCCGCTTCTTGACCACTTCCGCAGTGGATGCCCCATCTTGGATGGCGCGCAGCACGAGCAGCTCGAAGAACTCGCCGAAGGGCTCAACCACGACACGCAGGCCCTGAGCCGCCAGCTTGCGCTGCAGATCGTCGTTGCCCCACTCGTCCACGCGCAGGAAGAGATCGCCGCAGAGGTACACGTCGCGCACGTCGGCGAGCCGCTCGAGGTCCAGAGGTTGGCGACGGAACGCTCCGGCTGCCTCGGCGAGTAGGTGCTCGATCTCCCAAGCCACACGAAGAGCCCCGGCGACCGGAGCTGCGAAACCCGCCTTGGCCCGCGGTCGCTCAAGCAGATTCTCGAGACGGTCGGCGTATGCCTCGAAGATCTCGTCGGCGACGCCCGCCTCTCGCTCAGCGACCAGATTGTGGAAGCGCATCATGTTGAGCAGATCGACGGCGACCAGAGCCGCCCAAGCGACTGGCATCATGCGCGGGTCGCTAGTCACGATACTGAAGTCGGCGACCTCTACACGGCCGTCCAGGCCCAATCGCTCGAGAGCCAGCTGCTCGGTCAGTGGGAACAGGTTGGCTCGACAGGCCTGGAATCCGTTGCCCGCGCTCAGCAGGAGGGCACGCCCGCCCCCAAGGTCGTTCGCCTCCTCGGCCATGAAGCGCTCGAACGCGCCCCAGATGAGCTGGTAGGGGAGGCACTCCTTGCCGGAGCAAGCCGCCCCTGCCGCGCGCAGGGCGGCGGCGTCCGGCTCGCCCACGTAGCTTGCGTCGAGCCCCGCACCGCGCATCGCCGCGGCAAGATGGCGGCCCAGACCACCGCCCACGTGACCGAAGTAGTAGCGATCGTAGGCGCCCGGCTCGAGACTGCGCGGCAGGCGCCGATCGTAGCGGGCCAGGCGATCGCCGACGGGGGGAGGGGACTGCTCGCCGCTACGCCAACCGCGGATGCTGTGCATGAACGCCTGGATCCGTGTCACGTAACCCGCCCTGCTTCCATGACCGTCGCTCTCGAGAACGACGTGCGGCCAATCCGCGACGACATCGGCGAAGAGATGCTCGATCATCGAGTTGGGGCCGCAGCCGAAAGCCCCGAGGAGGAGCGGGAACACGTCGCCCTCCTGCACACCCGCGGCGGCTGCCCTGAGAGTCGGGCCGGCGCTGGCCCAGTGCACTCGCTCTATCCCGGAGACACTGGCCGGCACAGGGTAGCAGTCAACCGGCAGCGGCAATCCGCCGTTGGCGGCCACCAGCTCGTGGATGCCGGCGTCGAGCACCGCGTCGTGGATCACGTGTGTCTCGCCGGCGATCAACACGACGGGATAGCCGTGCGTGCGCGCCCAGGTGAGGGCATGCACACCGATGCCGCGCAGGCCCTCTTCGTAGCGACGTTGGCGGGCGAGAGCCGCGTCGTAGGCGGCGCGGAAGGCGACGCGTGAGGGTCCGTGCGAGACACCAGAGCCGTTGGGGCCGGCGGCGAGCGCCGTCGCGACGCTCTGGAGAGCTCGAGAGAAGCTGGGAGCATCAAACCCCTCGCTCTCACGCTCGAAGAAGACGGGGCGAAACACCCGCGTCGCCGAGGCCTCGGCGGCCAAGGCGCGCGCCACCATATCCGGGGCCCCTTGCGTCATCGGGCACGTGTAGGTGACGGCGCCGGCGTTCGGCAACGGCATGTGCACGAACACGGGCGCGACCAGCACGTCGACGTCGGCCCCCGCCAATCCGTGCAGCAGCTTCACCGGGGCACACGCGCCCGGCGCGGTGCAGCGGCGATCGCCCTCGACCAACGTGTCGGGGCCAGGGCGGAGCACCTCGACGGCGTACCCCAGCTCGCCGAAGAACGTTGAGAAGAACGGCAACGCGTCGACCATGTAGTGGGCGTAGGGCAGGCCGAGCCGCGGCGCGGACGCGCCGACGCCCCTCCCTCTCGCCGCCCCGATCAGCTTCCCGAGAAGCTCCTCGCGCTCCTGGTACGGTGAGGGAGCGTCCTTCGGCAGCTTGGCGGCCGGCGCCGCCACGTCATCGTACTTCGGACACTGGCCGCCACTGAGCACCTTCTCGCGGTCGCCCGCGACGTCGACCTCAGCGAGCTCCAGTCGGCAGAGATTGCGACAGTCGCGGTCCTTGCACTGGAAGCCGCGGCGCCCGGTGACTCTGGCCTCCAGCACCCGCTCGACATCGATGGCCGCCGCCTCGGCCAGACGCCCGTCGTCCGACACGGTCAGCAGCGCGACTCCAACGGCTCCCATGGATCCCGGGTCCGCGGGCACATACACCTCCCGCTCGAGAACGGCGGCCAGCGTGCGCGCCAGCCCGGGGTCAGTCGCGGGCTTGCCTTGGAAGAAGACGCGCCGCAGCAGGCGCCGCTGGCCCATGACCCGGCTGCGGAAGTTGCGCACGACGGAATACTGCAGCCCGGCGAAGATATCGGCGCGCGAGCAGCCGTCGCTGAGCGCCTCCGCGGCCACATCCGCGACGAAGACAGTACACGTCTGCCCAAGGTCGGATGGGGCGTCGCTCTGCGCCGCCAGGCGGCCGAACGCCTCCATGTCGGGAACACCGTTGGCGATGGCCTGCTCCTCGAGGAAGGATCCCGTTCCCGCACTGCAGACCCGATTCATGTCGGCATCGACGACCCGGCCGCCCCTGACGTTGATGAACTTGGCGTCCTGCCCACCGATCTCGACGATCGACAGGCTGTCGCCGTCGTCGGGATCGAGTCGCACGGCCGCAGTCGCGTGCGCAACGATCTCGTTCTGCACCACGAGCCGCTCACCGAGCTCCGGAAAGGCAGCGCGAAACAGGGTAGCTGCGGCATCGCGCCCGGAGCCCGTGAGGCCCACCGCCACGACCTTGCGCGGCACCATCTCGCGTACCTCTGCGACCAGCGCCTGAGCCGCCTCCACTGGATTGCCCTCGGTGCGCCGATACACGCAGGCGAGCACATCTCCCGTGGTCGCGTCGAGCAAGGCCGCCTTGGAGCCCGTCGAGCCCAGATCGAGACCCAATACGGCCGCCTGGGCAGGTCCGAGCCGACCGCCATCTGGCACCTGGAGTCGCGTCACGGAGCCAGGGCCTTCGCGAGCGGGGCGCAGACGCCCGATGCGCGCGTGCGTCATGCGCGTGAGCACCTCAGGATCGACCGGGAAGGAGCCGCGCGGGGGCTCACGGCTCACGTGGCGCAAGACGCCGAGCGCCTCGAACACGCCCGCGTGCTCCGAGACCACGCCAGACTGCCCGCTGAGCGACCTGACCCCTTCAGCCAGCGGCTCGATCAGGGCGCCATGCCCGATGAGCACGAGCGGCCCCGGGACCCTGCTCTTGTCGTAGAGGCTGTGCACATTGCGGGCCACGCCCGCGAAGAGCCCATAGAAGATACGTCCGTGCGTCTCACCCTGGTTGGCGAAATGCGTGAGCTCGCTCTTCGCGAAGACCGCACAGCGACTCGTGACTGTGATGCCGTCAGAGGCATCTTGCGCCAGCTCGACCGCCTCGGCGAGTGTCCGTCCAAGACGGGCGCACAGGCCTTCCACGGTCTCGCCGGTGCCGGCGGAGCAGCGCTCGTTGGCCTCGTAGGCGATCTGCCCACGGGCGTCCCGGGTGAGTACTGAGTACCCGCCGCCGCCGATTCTGACGACATTGAGAGACCCCCGGGGATAGAGCCAGGCGGCGGCCTCCTCCTGTGCGATCTCCTCGGGAATCCCGGCAAGCGCCGGCGCGCCGAGCCGGTCGCCGTGGATCCCCGTGGCGGCGATTCCCGCGAGCCGGCGATGATCAAGCTCTCGATACATCGCTAGAAACGGCTGCAGCGGCTCTCCGCGGTGACGCTCGGAGCGCGTCGCCAGCAGACGCAGGGCACCGTTGGCCTCAAGCTCGCCCAGGGCCAGAGAGGTAGTCACTTTGCCAAAATCGACGCCCAAGAAGAGAGGCGCCGCGGAACGCGACGGTGGCGGCGCCTGCAACGAAGGGTCAAGTCGCGCGGGGGAAGCGTTCACGCTTCTGCTTATACCAGAGCCGGACGCGAACGGCTACGCAGCGGGTCACGCGCCCGCCCGCGACCAGGTCAGCTGCGGCGCTCCGGCCCCCCATGAGGACGCTGCGCGTCTCGCCGGTCTGGTACATGCTGGGGGTCGTCCGCGACTTCGTCACCCGCGAGCCACCCCGAGCCGCCCATGCGCGCGTCCGCCAACGACCTGGCCAACAGCGTCACGAGTTCGTCGTCGGGCTCGGCCAGCCAGCTCTCCTGCGGATCGTGCAGCACGTCGCCATCCTCGAGCAGCAGATAGCGGCGACCAGACCGGCGGTCTTCCACAAGGAAGCCTTCCGTCTGCGGCACGGCCCCATCGCTTGACTCGCCGAAGACGACCCCGGCGTTCGGTTTGCGTCCGGCCACGCGCATCGACTGCACGTAGCCGGCAACGACCTCGCGCAACTTCGCGCGCGGGTCCTTGGGACGGTAGCCGTAGCCCATGTTCCACCCCTCAGCGGCGGTTGATGAAGGTGACAGTCTACCGCGCCGTCGAGAGTCTCGTCGCCCACTCTTGATCATGCGTCGCCCGCGCAGGCAACGCTGGACCGAAGGGAACCGCCCGGCGACTGCAGCAGCGGTCAGCAGGCAAACGTCGCGTTTCGTCGCAAGCGCGCTAGGATAGGCGGGATGCATGAGGAACCGACAGACTTCGACCCCGAGGCTCAACGCGAGCTCGACGACGCCTGGAGCCATCTGGACGATGGCGATCTGGAAGCTGCGTGGCGAGCTCTCGTCGGTCTTCAGGATGCGGCCGCCGGCACTCCCGACGTGCTCGCTCTGGAGGCGGAGCTGGCCCTCGCCGAAGACGACCCGGAAGCTGCGCTTGACGCCTACCGCCGCTGGAGTACGACGAGCCCCGAAGACCCCGAGCCCTGGATCGCCTCCGCTGGGATCTATCTGGAGTACTACGACGACGCCGGCGACGCGGCGCGCCTGCTGCGAGAGTTGCTCGCCGGCCCCGAGCTCGATCCGATCGACGAGGCGGACGCACGCCATCTGCTCGGCAGCGCCTGCGAGGAGAAGAACGACCGGCGCGGCATGGTCACGGAGTGGCTGGCCGTGCTGCGGCTGGACGCCTCCACCTCAAGCCCGAAGCCAGTCCTGCCGCGAGCGCGGTTCGAGCAGATCGCTGCGGACGCCTTGGACGAGTTGCCCGATGAAGTCCTCGCCCACCTCCGGAACGTCCCCATCTTCGTGGAGGACCGACCCTCCGAAGCGCTCGTACTGGAGGGCCTCGACCCGCGCACGCTGGGGCTGTTCCACGGCATTGCCATGCCCGACCAGTCGATCCTGGGACCAGGCCCCGGAACTGGCCTGATCCACCTCTTTCAGCGCAATCTCGAACGCGAGGCGCGAGACGAGCGAGACCTGGCCGAGCAGATCCGCATAACCGTTCTGCACGAGACCGCGCACTACTTCGGAGCCAGCGAGGACGACCTCAGGCACTTCGGCCTCAACTGAGGCTCTCCGCCGCGGCGCCCGCCGCGTCTGCACTCGACCACGACAGACTGGACACGTCGGCGCTCTGCGAACGAGGACGGCGCTTGCCGGGGACCTCGACTCAGTCCAGCTGGATCCAGATGGTCTTCAGCTCCGTGTACTGCTGTTGCGCCCACATCGACTTGTCGCGGCCAAAGAAGCCAGACTCCTTGAATCCGCCGAACGGCGTCGTGATGTCGCCCTCGGAGAATGAGTTCACCGAGACCGTGCCGGCCCTCAACTGCCTCGCGATGCGATGCGCCTTGCTCAGGTCGCACGTGTAGAGCGAGGCGGCCAGGCCGTAGCGAGTGTCGTTGGCGATGGCGACCGCCTCCTCATCGCTGTCGACCGGGATGACGGTCAGCACGGGACCGAAGATCTCCTCGCACGCGATCTCCATCTGGCTGCCGGCCTCGTCGAAGATCGTGACCTCGACGAAGTTGCCACCCGTCTCCTCGAGCGTGCGCCCGCCGCCGAGCGCGACCTTGGCGCCCTCTCTCTTGCCCGAGTCGATGTATCCCATCACCTTCTCAAGGTGGTCCGGCTCGACCATGGGGCCCATGCGCGTCTCAGGATCAAGCGGATCGCCCATCCTCCACGTCTTGACGATGTCCTTGATCCTCTCGAGGACCTCGTCCTTGATGCTGCGATGGATGATGAGGCGTGAGCCGCTGCTGCAGTTCTCGCCCATGTTCCAGAACGCCGCCGAGGCCGCGTTCTCCGCCACGAGGTCGAGGTCCGGGGCGTCGGCCAATACGACCTGCGGGCTCTTGCCCCCGAGCTCGAGGATCACGCGCTTCAGATTGGACTCGGACGAGTAGCGGAGTACTTCACGGCCGACCTCCGTCGATCCCGTGAAGGCCACCATATCGACGTCCATATGCAGGCCCAGCGCCCTGCCCGCATCGGGGCCATATCCCGGCACGACGCTGAAGACACCAGCCGGCACGCCCGCCTCAAGAGCAAGCTCGGCCATGCGGAGAGCGCTCAGCGACGTGAGCTCGGCGGGCTTCAGAACGACGCTGTTGCCCGCCGCCAGCGCCGGGCCGATCTTCCACGCGGTCATCTGGGCCGGGAAGTTCCACGGCACGATCAGGCCCACCACGCCGATTGGTTCCCGCACGATCAGGGCGACGTTGTCTGGACCGGCCGGCGCCAGGCGCTCATAGAGCTTGTCGATGAGCTCGGCGTGCCAGCGCATGCAGTCGATCGTGTCAGGGATATCGAGAGCGACGGTGTCGGAGATCGGCTTGCCCGCCTCAAGCGAATCGAGAAGGGCGAGCTCAAATGCATGCTGCTCGAGCAGCTCGGCGTAGTCCAACAGGATGGCCTTGCGCGCGGCGGGCGCCAGGCCAGACCAGACGCCCCTCTCGAAGGCCGTGCGGGCCGCCCTGACGGCGCGATCCACGTCTCTTGAATCGCATGCGGCTATGTCGGCGATCTTCTGGCCGTTTGCCGGGTTGAACGAGGGGAGCGTGGCGCCACTCGCCGAAGGGCAGAACTCACCATCGATGAAGGCCTGGGTCCGGAAGTGCAGCTTCGCCACCGCATCCATGATCACCGTGCGATCGAGTGGCACGTCCATTTCGTTCCCTCCGTCCGCTTGCTGGGTGCGCCCGATACTAGCCCAGCCGCACGCGGATTGTCGTGCGCACGCGATGAATCGGCCTCCCTGGAGGGGTCCTGCGAACGCGATTCATCGGGACGCGCCGCGCTAGCCCTGCGGCGCCGCTTCGTCTTCGGTGATCACACCGCGCATGATCGAGCAGCTGTCGGCCGCAGCGCACCACTGCGCGCAGCCGTTGTCGAAACGCGGGTTCTCCACCACGGCGCCGCAAGTCGGACACCTGCGCCGCTGGTCGTCCTTGAAGTACTCGATGCTACCGCTACAGGCGGGGCAGCGCACATCGAAGATATCGTCCGGAGTCCAGTTGATGCGGTCCTGGCCGGGGCACCTTCCGACGCTCATGCCGTCTCCTTGCATCCGCGGAGTGCGAGACCTTCGCTCCCGTCATTCCCGCGGCGGTGGCGCCCAAACACCCCGTCGGTCCGTCAGGACAGCGATGGCGAGAAGGTAGTGTAGCATCCATTCATGAGCGCAGCACCGAGCCGCATCCGGCAGGCTGAGCCACCTGACCTGGCCGCGGTCGTCGATCTGCTGAACGCCTGTGACCTGGTCGAGACTGGCTGCCCCGATACCACCACGCAGGATGTTGAGAGCGATTGGTCGCTGGAAGGCTTCGACCTGAGTCGCGATGCGTGGGTGGCAGTCGCGGACGATGGGCGCATCACGGGCTACGCCTACAGCGGCGACCAGCTGGGCGCGGGCGAACTCGAAGCCGACTACTGGATCGACCCCGAGCACGACGAGTCGGGGCTGGCGGAGCGCCTCCTCAACCTCGCCGAGCGTCGCGCGCGGGAACTGGCACGAGCTCAGGGGCACGGCGACGACGCCACGCTCTCCGTCTTCTGCATCACCGTCGACCGCGCCAAGCGCGAGCTCCTGCAGCGCCGGGGCTTTCGGCTGGTTCGCACATCCTATCGACTGGCGGCCGATCTGGGAGCGCCGATTGCCCCCCCGTCACCCCCGGCCGGCGTCCAGATCAGGCCGTTCCGCGCCTGCGGGAATGAGAGCACCATGTTCACGACCCTGAAGGATGCGTACAGCGATCATGAGCGTGGGAGCGCACCCTTCGAGGAGTGGCCGACGACGCCGCCGGGCCATGGCGACTTCGACCCAGGCCTCTGGTTCCTCGCTTGGGACGGCGACCAGGCGGTGGCCGGCCTGATGGCCTACGACCGCGGTGATATCGGGTGGATCGACGGATTTGGCGTCAATCGGCAGTGGCGGCGCCAAGGCATCGGCGGCGCGCTGCTGGCGCACGCCTTCGCCGAGCTGGCCCGACGCGGTCAGCGCCGCGTGGAGCTCGGCGTTGAAACAGAGACCCCGGCCCTGAGCGTCTGCGAACGCGCCGGCATGCGTGTCACGTTCTCGTACGAGTCCTACATGAAGCATCTCGTCGGTCCTGGAGTATCATCGCCGTGACCATGGCTGGTCCCACCAACAGATGTATATCGCGCGAGATCCGCCCGGTGAAGTCCGGACTAGATGTGACGGTCGCCGTGCCCGGCTCCAAGAGCATCACCAACCGAGCCTTGCTTCTGGCCGCGCTGGCCCACGGCCCGTCCACGCTCAGGGGAGCACTCGCCGCCGACGATACGCTCGCCTTCGCGGCCGGGCTGCGCAGCCTCGGCTTCGACGTAGGCGAGACGGCCGGCAGCCGCTGGCGCGTTCAGGGTGCCGGCGGCCGCATCCCGGCACCCGAGTCCAGCGTGTTCTGCGCGGAGGCCGGTACCGCCGCACGCTTCCTGCTGGCCGCCAGCGCCGCCGGTGAGGGTAGCTACCGGTTTGACGCAGCGGCGCAGCTGCGCCGCCGTCCGCTCTCCCTGCTGCTCGAGGCGCTGCGCGCTCAGGGTGCTCGCACCAGGCCGGCCGCCGCCGATCGACTACCGCTGACGCTGGAGGCAGGCGGGCTGAGTGGCGGCCAGCTGAGCTTACCCGGCGACACGTCGAGCCAGTACATCTCGGCGCTGCTCATGGCAGCTCCGCTGGCGCGCAGTCCGTTGACGATCGAGGTCGATGGTCTCGTCAGTCGCCCCTACGTCGACATGACCCTGAGGATGATGGATCAGTTCGGCGTGACCGCCGAGCGCGAGGATCATCGGCGGTTCCGCGTCTCCCCCGCGACCTACGTGGCTCGATCCTACGAAGTCGAGCCCGATGCCTCGACCGCCTCATACTTCTACGCAGCGGCGGCCGTGAGCGGTGGCCGCGTCAAGGTCGTGGGTCTTCATCGGAAGGACTGCCTGCAGGGCGACATCCGCTTCGTCGATGTGCTGGCGGCGATGGGCTGCTCGGTCGAGGACGAGCCGGACGGTGTCGTCGTGGCCGGCCCCGCCAGGCTGGCCGGCCTCACCATCGACATGGGCGACATCTCCGACACGTTCATGACACTTGCGGCCATCGCCCCACTCGCAGACGCGCCCGTGACTATCACCGGTATCGCCAACGTGCGGCTCAAGGAATCCGACCGCATCGCCGCGATGGAGGGCAATCTTCGCCGGCTCGGAGTGCAAACCGAGTCTGGGCCAGACTACCTGCGAATCCACCCTGGGGCCCCGACTGCCGGCCACATCGACCCCGTCGGCGACCACCGCATCGCCATGTCGTTCGCCGTCCTCGGACTGCGCGTGCCGGGTGTGCTGATCGACGATCCGGACTGCGTGAGCAAGACCTGTCCCACCTTCTACGAGCTTTGGGCAACGCTGGAGCAGGGAAGAGATGCAACGACAGGAAGGGCCTGACATGGACGACACCCCCGGAACGGCGTCCGACGAGGAGAGTACGCGAATCCAGAGCGACGAGAGCGCAGAGGCGACGCGGGTGACACCAGCTGCGCCGGAGTCCGGGGCTCCACCCGCGCCGCCGATGCAGCCAACGATCGTCATGTCACGACCCGCCCGCAGAGGTCCGGGGAACACACTATGGCTCCTGCTCCTGCTGCTGATCGTGATCGCGGCCGCCGCGGCAGCGAGCTGGTTCTACTGGCTGCGCGGCGAGCAGGAGGCGATCATCGTGCCTTCTCCGACGCCCACACCGGTAGCGTGGGCCGGCGCTTGGGCGCGCACCGATGGCGCCGGAGGCGGCCTCGTCGTCGAGGGCGAAGCGACGACCTATCGGGTGACCGTCTACGACGAGGCTCTTCAGCCCAGCGACACTGTCGACGCTGTCACGAGTGCCGACGGCCGCGAGTTGCTCTTTGCATTGCCATCGCATTTCACCTTCGACGGACCCGCCGGTCCCTCGGAGGCGACTCTCACAATCGGCAGCGAC
Source organism: uncultured Thermoleophilia bacterium (assembly GCA_963717285.1). Classification (GTDB taxonomy): domain Bacteria; phylum Actinomycetota; class Thermoleophilia; order UBA2241; family UBA2241; genus CAIXSE01. The sequence continues at coordinate 521,706 of CAVQVW010000004.1, read as the reverse complement.
CCCGACACGGCGACCTTCCGGGTGGTCGGAGGGGATCAGGCGACCGTCTCACTGCCCGTTCGGCGGGTTTCCACGCTCACTCCCACAGCTCCCACAGCCGGCCCCACACCCACGGAGCCCGCTCCCGACCCCAGTCCGACGTCGACCGAGCACGTGCTTCGTCAGCAGACGATCGACGCGATCACCGACATCGAGGCCGGCATCGCCGCGTGGGCTGCGGCCAACGGTGGCGCCTACCCGATGCCGGCCGACGTGAGAGAGAGCGGCGCCGTCGCGCAGTACGTCGACCCCTGGCCGGCCAATCCGTACGCGCCAGGGCAGCCAATGGAACCCGGCACGGATCCAGGTGACTACACGTACGAGCGACTCGACGGGGGTCAGAGCTTCAGGCTCGCGGGATTCCTCGACAACGGCGCGTTCATCGTGCCATGAACTAGGGGGCGGTGTTGCAGGCGATCAGGGTGCATGAGTTCGGCGAACCGGGGGTCATGCGTCCCGAGGAGCTTTCCGAGCTCAATCCCGTCGATGACGAGGTGCTCGTACGGATCCACGCGATCGGCGTGAACCCGGTCGAGACGTACACTCGCGCGGGCATCTACGGCGCACTGCCGGCCCTGCCCTACACTCCGGGCTCGGATGCCGCCGGAATCGATACCCAGAGCGGCGCGCGGGTCTACGTGGCCGGCTCCCTGAGCGGCACGTACGCCGAATTCGCCCTCTGCCGGCCCGACCAGGTACACGCACTGCCTCAGGGAATCTCGTTCGCGCAGGGTGCCGCGCTCGGCATCCCCTTCGTCACGGCGTTTCGGGCGCTCTTCCAGCGCACCAACGCGCAGCCGGGAGAGACCGTGCTCGTGAACGGGGCCAGCGGCGGCGTGGGCCTCGCCGCGGTCCAGTTCGGCCTGGCCGCGGGGCTGAACGTGATCGGGACGGCCGGAAGCGATGCAGGCCTCGAACTGGTCGCGGCACAGGGCGCCGTCCGCGTCGTCGACCATCGCCAGCCCGACCACCTCGCGACTGCGAAGGCGCTGACCGATGGGCGTGGCCTCGACCTCATCGTCGAGCTGCGGGCGGACATCAACCTCGGAAACGATCTCGCGGCGCTCGCTCCGCGGGGCCGAGTAGTAGTCGTCGGGAGTCGCGGGACCGTCGAGATTACCCCCCGTGACTTGATGAACGTCGACGGCTCCATCCTGGCCATGCTCCTGCCGAACGCGACCGCTGCGGAGCTCGCGGAAGCTCATCGTGCGATCGGCGTCGGCTTGCGCAGCGGCTCGCTGCGGCCGGCGATAGGGCGCGAGTTGCCGCTCGCGGAAGCGCCCAGAGCCCATCGGTTGCTGTTCGAGAGGCCAGCCCTCGGCAAGCTTGTGCTCGGCGTCTAGAGCATCCCGGAGGAGCAGGACGCCGAGAGCTCCGGGTGCCGACGATCCTTCCGGAGGGCGTTCGATGCGCGCAGCCACGCGTTAGGACCCGAACGGACGGCAGCGGGGTGGAGGATCCTCCACCCCGCTGGAACGACCGCTCAGATTCCGGCCAGCTCGCGATCCGCATCCTCGACGATCTGCCGGACCTGTTGCCGCACGTCGTCCGGCAACGGATCCGGCTGGTGCGTCTCGAGGATCTCGCGAGCTCGCTCGAGGGCGCGCTGGTACATGTCGGTGCCGCCGCGCGCCTCCCAGTCCTCCCGAACGCGACGGTCCATGAGCTCCGGCTGCGACGTCTCGCGCATGTGGCGCATCGTCGCATCCAGGCTGAGGAAGTCGCCGAACGAACCGACGCGAGCGATATCGTCGACCGCCATGGTCTCGTCGTCCACCCGGATTCCCCGCACGAGCTGCTTGACCATTCGCGCCATCTCATTGTCGATGACGAGCTGTGCATAGTCGAAAGTGACGCCCGACTCGATCATTCCCAGGCCGTAGATCAGGTTGGTCCCTGCCAACGCTGCCGTAAGGGCCGTGAGGGTCTTCTCGTGACCGGTCTGCACGTCACTGAGCTTGCTGTCTCCCTACGCACCGGCGATGTAGCTCGGCAGGCGATACTGCCTGGCGAGCTGCGCTGCGCCGGCGCTGATCAGAGCGCACTCCGGCGAGCCGACCGAGGCCGCCACCAGGCGCAGGTCCATGGCGGTCGTCGACGAGCCGTAGAGCACCTTGCTGCCACGCTCGGTGAGCTGCCCGAGCACGATGCCGGCGAGCACCTCGGCGTTGTGAGTCACGAGCGTGCCCGGCCAGCGTCACCGGTGACGAACCGCCGGCCATGGCCATGCTGAGCACGCAACTCGGCAGCCCCACGCGGGCCGTCTCGATGATGATCTCGCAGAAGTCCTTGACCAGCTTCAGCGGGCTCACCGGACATGTGCCCATGACCATCATCGGCCGCTCTCGCACCGCGTCCGCGCTGCCCTGCACCGCGGCCAGCATCTCGACCGTCTTGTGCACGGCGCGCCCGTCCTGCGCACCCCCGGAGATCGGCTTCGTCTGATTCACGATCGCGGCTTCGTGGTTGTGCAGCGAGAACGTCTCCGGCGGCTGGTCGCCAGAGACGACGGCCATCTCGAAGACATCGACCTCGGGCAGGGCGTCGACCAGGCGCGCGATCTCCCCGAGGTCATGCTTCGTTGAGGCGCGGAGCTCGCCCGTCGTCGGATCGATGACCTTGATGCCCTCGCCGAAGTTGCTGAAGCCGACGCGCCCCGCCCCGACCACGATGTCGTTCTTCGGGTCGCGCCCACAGAGCACGACGGTCGGGGGCGCGCTGGCGATGGCCTCCTCGACGATGTGGGGCGGTATGCGCACCATGGACGACTCGCGATCGACCACGCAGCCGCCGTCGCTGTAGATGTCGAGCGCCTCCTTGAGCTCCACCCAGATACCGGTGCGCTCGAGCACCTCGAGCGTTGCTAGGTGGATATCCTGCACCTCGTCGTCGGTGAACACGTTGAGACTGAGGCCGCTGCTGCGTGTGCGGCCGGCGAACGGGTTGCGTTTCAAGCCGGGCCTCCTTGAGGGCTCTGCGTCGGACTCTGGCGCGTCTAGGTAATCACATGCCGATGGCACGGCACCAGTGCGGCGCGCTTCCACACGACGACAGCGACCGCGCTGATGCCCATGCTCGCCGGAGGTACGGCTGGCTAAGTGGCGGGACCCGGCGACGACGACGTAGCGGAATGCCTGCGACAGCGCTCTGATAGAATCGGGGAGAACGCTGGAGAGCCCCGGCCCCACTCCAAGGAGGTCCCGAAGTGGGCTACGCATCCGGAGTCGGCCGCGAGGCCCCGACCTTCGTCCTCACCGCAGCGGACGGCAACGAGATCGACCTCGAGCAGTACCGCGGTGACTGGTTCCCGATTCTCGTGTTCGTGCCCTCGGTCTCCGATCAAGCTGCGGGGGAACTCGCCCGTCTCAGCGGCGCGGCACAACAGCTCTGGGGCCTCCGCGGGCAGGTGATCGTCATCTGCCAGAGGCACGGCGACGTGACGGCGATTGCTCCGACCGCGAGCGAGTTCTCCTTCCCGCTCTTGCTCGACGACGGCACCATCGCAGCTTCCTACGGACTTCGCCGCGCGAACAGCGAGCCGCAGGCCATGGCGTTCATCGTCGATCGCTCCGGGAAGATCGTCTGGACGGGAGAGGGCGCTGAAGCGCTCGACCCCGCCGCTCTCACCGCGGCCTTCCGCGAGGTGGTGCGCTGATCGCGGCTTGCGCGCCTGCCGCGCCTGTGCGGCACGCGAACATGACTCGCCGACGGCAGCGCACCACAGCCTCTCGAACCTCTCGACTCACGTCGGCCGCGTTCGAGACCCCGCCCATGGGGTATCATCAGCAGGGTCTACCCGAGGAGGAATGATCCGGATGATCGTCGGTCAGACTATGTTCAGCGTCCTCAATGGAACCGAGCACCGCGCCGAAGCCGCACTTCAGCGACTGGCTGCCCTCGTCGATGACTCCGCCGGGCATTCCAGCCACAGGATCCTGCGTTCGTTCGGCATGTCGCCTCTGGCGAGCGCCTTGCACGATGAGCAGCGGGAGGCGGCCCTCAGCGACGTTCACTTCATCTTCGAGACTCAGTGGGAGTCGCTCGACGCTCACGACGTGTTCTACGCGGGCGACGCCGTGCAGTCCATCTACGGCACACTGCACTCGATTCTGACGAGTGGGCCTTTCGAGGTTTTGTACGCCAGCGTCGTGGAGCAGCCGCAGCACGACAATGTGGCCCTTTAGCGGGAGCGACTCGCGCGCAGAGTCGACGCGAGCCGTCGTCGAGAGGATCGACGTCACGGAAGCGTACGCGCGCACGAAGCGGGGAGCGAAGCTGGTCGATGTACGTTCTCCGGGAGAGTTCCGCGGAGGGCACGCCAAGAACGCCCGCAACGTGCCGCCGGAACTGATCAGGCAGGACAAGGTCGGCATCAGACGTGACACCGCGGTGCTGGTCATCTGCCTCAGCGGACACCGCAGCGCACGACAAGCCCGGAAACTCGCGAACCTGGGGTACTCGAACGTAGCCAACGTCCAGGGCGGCTTCGCCGCCTGGCGACGGGCTGGGCTGCCGACCAAACAGCGCTAGCTGGCGGGGGCGCGGCACGCGCGCCCAGGCTCACACGCCTCAGCCACCGGACGGAGCCACCAGCACGTCGCCGTCCTCATCGACGATGACAGGTACGACCATCCTGCCCTGAGTGAGTTCGGCGAGCCGGGCTCTGGCGCCGGCCACGGCGTACACATCGATCTCTTCGAAGAGGACGCCTCGGTTCATGAGGTCGGTCCGCGCCGCAGCACAGAACGGACAACCGGGCTTCGTGTAGATCGTGGTGCTCATGGTCTTCCCCCTTGAAGTCGCGACGACCGCGTCCGTCAAGTGTACTGTCCGGGGCCAGCTAGCGACGCATGAGGCGGAGGCCGTTCGCGGTCACCAGCAGCGAAGTCCCCATATCCGCGAAGACCGCCACCCAGAGTGTCACCAGGCCGAGCGGCGCGAGCACCAGAAAGAGACCCTTGACGGCGATCGAGAAGATGATGTTCTGCCAGATGACGCGAGTCGTTCTACGGGCAAGCTGGATCGTCTCCGGAACCGTCGCGAGGTCGTCCCCCATGAGGACGATGTCGGCCGTTTCCAGTGCGGCGTCGGTGCCGGCCGCACCCATGGCGATGCCCAGACTTGCCGCGGCGAGCGCGGGAGCGTCATTGACGCCGTCGCCGATCATCGCGACCGTGCCGTAGCGATCACGCACCTGGGCGACGGCAGCGGCCTTGTCGGAGGGAAGGAGACAGGAGCGGACGTCGGAGATGCCGGCCTGACCTGCGACCGCCGCAGCCGTCGCGGGGTTGTCGCCGGTCAGCATGATCACTCGCTCGATCCCAAGGCCATGGAGTTGTTCGATGACGTCGGCGGCGCCAGGCCGAAGCGGGTCGCTCACGGCGATCACACCGAGAGCGCCGTCCTCGTCGCCGAGGACTATCGCCGTCTTGCCCTCGCGCTCCAGTCCGTCGACGGCCGCGACGAGGTGTGGGTCCTCCCCGTCGACGCCGAGGAGTCCAGGCCGTCCGACGAAGTAGAGACGGCCGTCGACCTCGGCCCGCACGCCCTTGCCGGGAATGGCGCGGAAGCGGTCCACGCGCCTTGGGACGGGCGGCCCAGGATCGCTCCGCGAGCATCCGCGGCCCCCTTCGGGCTTGTGCCCATCTCGGCGAGCCGCCTCGTTCGCTCGATCGTGGCGATCCGCGACCGCGCAGGCGCAGGCCGCCAGCGAGTCGGGCTCGCCGCCGGAGCACTCGCACCCGAGTTCGGCTGTCCTGGCGTCGTGAGCACGACCCTCATCCCGCGCAGCGGACCTCCCGGATCGATCCGCCTCCACGACGGCCCGAGCCAGCGGGTGCTCGCTGAGCCGCTCGACGGCCGCCGCCAGCGACAACACGTAGGCCTCCGAGGCGCCCCGCAGTCCGACGACATCGATGACCTGTGGCCGCCCCGCAGTGAGAGTGCCCGTCTTGTCGAAGGCCACTGTGCCGACTTTGGCGGCCTGTTCGAGGTACACCCCGCCCTTCACAAGAACGCCGCTGCGCGTTGCTCGGCCGAGCGCGGCGAGGATGCTGACCGGCGTGGAGATCACGAGGGCACAGGGGCAGCTGATGATGAGGATGGCCAGCCCGCGGTAGAACCACGTCCCGAAGGGCTCACCGAGAAGCGGCGGGACGAAAGCGACCGCGGCGGCCAGCGTGACGACGATAGGGGTGTAGCGTGAGGCGAAGCGATCGACGATGGTCTGCGCCGGCGCCCGCTGCGCCTGCGCCTCCTCGACGAGGTGGACGATCTTGGCGACGGTGTTGTCAGCGGCGCCCGTCGTGGCGCGCACGCGCAACCTGCCCCCCTCGACGATCGAGCCGGCAAACACGCTGTCACCAGCTCGCTTGGCGACGGGCGCCGACTCGCCGGTGATGGGCGCCTGATTCGCGCTCGCGTAGCCCTCGAGCACCACGCCGTCCACCGCAAGGCGCTCGCCCGGACGCACCAGCACGACGTCGCCTGAGACGACTTCGGCGATGGGCAGCACGACCTCCGAGCCCTCGCGCAGCACACTGACCGTGGGCGGCGTCAACTCCATGAGGCTCCTGATGGCGCGCCTCGTGCGCTCCAACGTCGCGACCTGCAGCACCGTCCCCAGCCCGAAGAGGAAGACGACAAGACCCGCTTCCGCCCACTCACCGATGGCCGCGGCGCCGAGAGCGGCCAGCGTCATGAGCACGTTCATGTCGACCTGCCGGGCGCGTAGGCTGAAGAAGGCGGCACGAGCCACGTAGGCGCCGCCGGCAGCCATGGCAAGCACGAAGAGCCAGGGTGCCGCACGCGGAGCGACAGCCTGGGCCACAAAGCCCGCGACGACGAATGCGCCGGAGATCAGCGTGAGCTGGGCCCGACGGTCGCGAGGCCAGAAGCGCTGCGCACGGGTGAGCGCGACAGCCGCCGACGCGCCGCCCGCAGTTGACTGCGCGTCGGTCTCAGAGGCGCGACGCTCCACAGTGTCGTAGCCGAGACGCCGAACGGCCCTGAATACCGCCCCCAAGTCGGTGAGTTCCGGGGCGAAGACGACCACCAGAGTCGCGGCGCCGAAATTGACCTCGGCGCCAAGGACCCCATGCTCCCGGCGCAGCGCCGATTCGAGCTTGGCGGCGCAATCGCCGCAATCCATGCCGGTAACGTGGAGCACGCGCCGCTCCGAGCCATCCTCTCCGGGCAGGGCGAGCCGGAGGTCCAGCTGCCCGTGATCGTGAGAAGCCACCGGGCAGTGTTCTTCGCAATGAGCCTGAGCCCCAGCGCGCCAGGCGTACGTCTCGACATCCGCGGGGCGCAGCGCTTCCTCGTCGTAGCTGACGGTGAGGACGCCGCGACGGACATCCGCGGCGACGGCGCACACTCCCTCGACGCGACCCAGCTCGCGACCCACCTCGTCGACGCAGCGCGCGCACTCGGCCTCACGCGGCAGCAGCAGGGCGAGCATCAGCGCCTGTTCAATCATGACGCCCTGGACCCCCACCGCCGCGATGCGCCACGTGGTCGCGCGTGATGTCGAGAAGCACACGGATGTGCGCGTCGTCCGGGGAGTAGAAGACCATCCTACCGGCGCGGCGGGCCCGCACGAGACCGTGGTCGCGCAGCACGCGAAGGTGATGACTGACGTTCGACTCGCTCATCGCGACCGTTGCCGCCAGATCGCAGACACACAGCTCCCCCGCCTCGATGATGGCCGCCACCAGCCGGCAGCGGCTTGGGTCAGCCAAGACCTTGAAGACGGCGGCCATCTGTTCGACAACGTCGAGCGAGACGAGGCGCCGACGGACCTCGCGCACACGTCCTTCGTCCACGGCAGCGACGTCGCAGCGGCCGAGATCGTCCTCATATCGCCCGGGCGCTCGATCCTTCACAGTTCTCCTTCTTCACATGAATCTATGAACAGGTGTTCATATGATAGTCAGGCCAAGGGTTCGGCGCAAGCAAGCGGCCGACCACAGTTCCGCCGGCACTGGACGCATGTCCCATATGCACGCGACCGCCACGGTCGAATACTTGAGGAGGAGAGCATGGGGATCAGAAGGAGCGTCCATGAAGGCCAAGGGAACGTACAGACTCTGCGACGTCATGGGCCTCGGCATCGAGGCGCTTCACGAGCGCGGCAGTATCATCTGCTTCTGGGATGGAGAGGCGGGGATGCGCAGGGACGCGGCGACCGGTGTCACCACTCTGATCACAAACCCAGGCAAGCTGCCCGAGCGTGGCTCGCGGCCAGTGGACTCGACCTGGAGACCGAGGAACCGGCCGGAGCAGGCGTGAGCAGATCGACCCTGACCCGTGACGAAGTCCTCGAGAGCCAGCGACCCGCCTGGGTCGACCGGGGTACAGGGCAGTTCTTCTACGACGGCGTCAGCATGTGGCGTGGCACGGACGAGAAGGCGACAGTCGCAGCGGAAGAAACGCCCGGGGTCGGCTGGTGGCATCAGCGGGAGTGTTGCTGCGGCACGTGCCGACGCTGAAGTCCCTCGGCCGCTGCAGGCGGCCTCACGGATAGCGACACGGCGATTCTCGAGGCGTGCGTCATCGCCGTCGGCGCAATCGCGGCCAGCATCCACCTGCCCCCCACCCAGGCTCGACCGATCGGCGGCCGCTGTGCGGCGGAGGTACGGCCTCAGGCGTTCGGCCGCTCAGCCAGCGTCGCCTCCACCTGCGTGGTCGAGCCGTCGCGGACGATCCTCAGCGTCACGGTGTCGCCTGGCTGGCGCTCGATGATGGCCGCCGCGAGATCCTCTGCGCTGGTGACCTCGTCGTCGTCGACAGCCTGGATCACGTCGCCGCCAAGAACGTAGGTGTGGTTCTGCATCGTCGACTCCTCCGTGCCACCCTCGATGCCCGCCTGCTGCGCCGGACTGCCGCCGGCGACATGCGCAACGAGGACTCCGGACTGCGCGTCGATACCCAGAACCTCCGCCACGTCGGCAGTCAAGCTCTGACCCTGCACGCCAAGGTAGGCATAGATCACTGTTCCACTCGACTCCAGCTGCTCCATCACCCTTTTGGCGGTGTCTATGGGTACTGCGAAGCCGAGCCCCTGGCTTCCGCCGGACTGCGTGGCGATCTGTTCATTGATGCCGATGACCCGACCCTCGGAGTCGAAGAGAGGGCCGCCGGAGTTGCCCGAGTTGATGGCGGCGTCGGTCTGGATGCCGTTGGGAATGACAGATCCATCGGGTGACTGCAAATTGCGGTCCACCGCTGAGACGATCCCGCTCGTCACGGAGAAGTCGTACCCCAGAGGATTGCCGATAGCCACGACTTCCTCACCGGGCTGCACGGAGCCGGACTCGCCAAGCACGAGAGGCTCAAGACCGGGGAACTCTGCCGGATCGACCTTGAGCAGAGCGACATCACTGCTGTTGTCAACGCCGAGGACAGTGGCATCGACGCTGGTCATCCCCGCGTCGCCGTTCTTGAACACGACGGACACAGCGTCCGCCGTCGTACCGCTCTCCGAGACGACGTGCGCGTTGGTGAGGATCTTGCCGTCTTCCGATACAACGAAGCCCGATCCCAGAGCCTGCGATGACGAAGACGCTGCCGGACCGTACTGGCTACCCGCCTGCGCTCCGGCGAAGTCTGCGAGCACTTCCACGACCCCGGATGAGTACGTCTCGTAGATCTGCTCTGGGGTAAGAGAGCCGCCCGAGAGCGCCGCGCTCGTAGTCGCTGCCTCGCTCACCGTCTGTTGCTTCACGACAGTGGTCTTCTCAGTCTTCACCGGCACCACCCCGAAAGCGATGAGGAGCACCGCGATCGCGATGACCGAGACAGATCCGACCAGGAATGACTTCGCGTTGGACAACACCCTTGACATGGAATTCCTCCAGTGACGATCAGTTCGATGTCGGAGTTGTACCGCGCCCACCTTGGAGCGCCCTCCCACCCAGCTGTTAACCAGCTGTGAGCCCTCAACGATCGTCACGTCCTATAATCGCCACACATGGAACGCCTCGTCCTCTTCGATATCGACTGCACGCTCATCAACAGCCACGGCGCCGGCAGTCGCGCAGTCCTGCGAGCGCTGCGGGACGTCTACCGCGTCGAGGGAGATCTCGGCGACTACAGCTTTCACGGGCGCACAGACCCGGGGATCGTTCGCGAGCTCGTGGCACTGTGGGGCGCGGCATCCCATCACGCCGAGCAACCGGAAGCTGTCGACGAACGGCTCGAGGCCTGTCTGGCGCGCTACGTCGAGCTGCTCCGGGTGGAGATCGCAGCAGGACCAGTAGTCGAGGTGCTGCCGGGAGTACGGGAGCTCATCACGGCCCTCGCCGCCGATCGTCGTACCGTGCTCGGTCTGCTCACCGGAAACGTGGAGATGGGGGCAAGGCTCAAGCTGTCCTCAACAGGGCTGCTTCCCCTCTTCAAAGTCGCCGCCTACGGCTCTGACTCCGAAGCGCGCCCGGAGCTGCCCGCCGTCGCGGTCCAGCGCGCCGAGGTCTTGACCGGCCGGCGATTCACAGGCAAGGAGGTCGTCGTCATCGGCGACACGCCGGCCGACATCGCGTGCGGCGCGCACCTCGGCGTCAGAACGATCGCGGTGGCCACAGGCCGCTACTCCGTGCAGGAGCTGGCCGGACACGCCCCAGACCACGTCTACCGCGACCTCCGCGACTGGCGCACGGCATACGAGGCGATCCTGGCCTGAAGACAGTCCCGCGCGCCGAGCCTTTCGGACGACGCCCGGAGCCGGACGTTCTAGCCGAAGCGCCCCGGCGAGAGCGGCGCGAGGTCCAGCGCCGGGTCTACGCCGCCGGCCAGCTCAGCCACCAGGCGGCCGGAGATCGGGCCGAGAGTCAGGCCGAGCATGCCGTGGCCAGTCGCGACCATCACGTTCTCGCTGCCGGGACAGCGGCCCACGAAAGGGAGCCCATCGGGCGACAGCGGCCGCAGGCCTCCCCACACACGGCGTACGGGGCCGGCCGCGCAGGAGCCTGCGGCGCGCGCGGCCACATCTCGCAGCCGCGCCACGCGCCGCGGGTGGACGGTCATGTCCCAGCCGGCCAGCTCGAGCGTGCTGCCGATGCGCAGGGTCTCGGCGAAGGGTGTCAGCACAGTGCTTTCCTCGGCGAGGAGGACAGGCGCCTCGACGAAGTCATCGGACGACGCCACGTCGATGCTGTACCCCTTCGCCGGCTCGACCGGCAGGCGCAGGCCAAGACCGCGAGACAGCGCCGGCGTCCAGGAGCCGGCGGCGAGCACGACCTGGCCGGCCACCCGCTCACCACGCGTGGTGACCAGCCAGACCGACGATGCTCGGAAGGAATCCAGGGCCAGAGCCTCCACGCCTGTGATGATCTCGGCCCCCGCCTCGGCAGCGAGTTCAGCCATAGTGCGGGTGAAGAGCATGGGGTCCACATGGGCGTCTTCCGGGAAGAGGAAGCCACCAGCCGTGGCGCAGCGCAGGTCTGGGAGACGCTCGCGCACAGCGGCGGGCGACAGCTCCTGAACGTCAACGCCGACGCGACACGCTTCCCGCACATCCGCTGCCGCCGCCTCAAGACCCGAGGCCGTCTCGCAGACCTCGAACAGCCCGTTGCGCTGGTAGCCCCAGCTCGCCCCGTGCTTCCGACCCAAGTCTTCGTGAAGAGCCGCACTGGCGACGTGCAACCCCCGCAGGACCGACATCCTGGAGCGACAATCGGCCGCGTCGCACGAGGCGCGGAACAGCCACAGCCAGCGGGCCAGAGTCGAGCTGAACCGAGGAGTCACGCGGAAGGGGCTCGAGCTGTCGAGCATCATGCGCAGACCGCGGGCGAGCACACCAGGAGCCGCCAGCGGCACAGCCGCGCTGGGGGTGATCAGCCCGCAGTTGCCGTAGGCGGCGCCAGTCCGCGGGCAGACGGCCTCGGCCCTCTCGATGAGAGCGACCTCAGCGCCGGCGCGTGCGAGGAAGTAGGCACAGCAGACGCCCACCGGTCCTCCTCCGATCACGAGCACCTCGGGGCGACCTCTCATGCGGTGCTCTCCATGATCTCGCTCATGGGGGCACATGCTATCCGTTCCCGATGTGGCGGAGTATCCTTCACGGAGGACCGTCTCGTGGACCTTCGAGGTGGCATGACCCACGAACACATCCTGATCGTCGACGACGAGCGCGACATCCTGGTTCTGGTCGAGTACAACCTCAAGAAGGAGGGCTTCGCCGTCGCCTGCGTCAGAAGCGGGGAAGAAGCCACCTCGGCGTCAACATAGCGGAGCGCGCCATCTCACTGGCTTGCGAGCACCCCGTCCCGGTTCCCCAAGGGCTGTCAGTGATATGGCCGACCGGACCAGAGCGATCATGGAACGGGCGCTGGACTCACTCGTGCACCAGGACGCCGCCAAGGCGCGGCTGGTCCTCGCCGCCGACGATGAGATCGACGCGCTCTACGCGGATCTCATCGAGGCCCTCAAGGACGTCATACGCGCCCACCCCGAGCATCTCGACGCCACCATCCTCCTGTTCAGCGTGGCCAGACAACTGGAACGGCTTGCGGACCACGCCACGAACATCGCCGAGGACGTCCTCTATGTGGTCGAGGGCGAGATCCACAGGCATCAGCCACCGGACGAGCCGGCTGATGGCTGTGGCTGTAGCCCCTAACGGCTCAAGCGAAGGTGGGGTATAGTGCAGCGATGATGGGAATCCGAAGATTCGCTTCCCGCTCGATCTGGCTGCTGCCGCTGCTGGTGCTCCTCGGCCTGCTGCCGGCCGTAGCCTCAGCCGCGGACGGCGCCGAGCCTCCTTCTTCGCCGTCGCCGTCGCCGTCTGCGTCTCCTGCTGAGCCAGCCCCGACCACCCTGTCGGCATCGTCCTCGCCCACCGTCTTCAGGTATGGCAGCGTGACCGAAGTCAGGTTCAGCGGCACGATCTCCGTACCCTCCGCCACCGTGACGCTGACCAGCAAGGCGGCCCTCGACGCCGACTGGACAGAGGTCGGCGGCGTTGTCGCCGCGCCCGACGGGAGCTTCGCCTTCGCGGCTCTGCCGGCCCCGGAATCGACGACCGAGTACCGCGCCTCCTTCGCCGGCGACGCGGAGCACGCTGCGGCGACCGCCGTCGTACGGGTGAGGGTCCGCCCACGTGTCTACCTGAACGTCGCGAAGACGGTGTGGATCCCGCCCGGCGGGACCTTCCGCCTCAGCGGCAGCGTCGATCCGGCCCACCCCGGCGGCACGGTCCTCATCGATCGCCGACTGAGCGACGGCACCTGGGTCCAGGCCGCGAGCACGACGCTGGGCGCGGATTCCCGCTTCTCCTTCAGCTGGGCGCCCCGCAGGTTCGGGACCGTCCGCCTCCGCGCCCGCATGGCGTTCGATGCGGAGCACGCCTCCGGCTTCTCGGCTCCCCGCAAGGTCGTCATCAACCGGAAGAACGAGCACATGGTGCCGCACAAGTACGCGCACTACATCGTCATCGTCCGGCACGAGTACAAGCTCTACTACTACGAGCGCGGCAAGATGGTGCGCAGCTTCAAGGTCGCCCTGGGTAGGCCAGGCTATCCCACCCCCATCGGCCTCTACAGCATCTACCACAAGCGCAAGCCCGGCGGAGGAGCCGCGCTGGGCAGTTGCGTGATGTTCTACCGGCGCGCGGGGGGCATCGCGATCCATGGGACGAACCAGCCCTACCTGCTCAAGCGCTTCCCGCGCCCCTTCTCTCACGGCTGCGCGCGCATGTACAACTCAGAGGCGCTCTGGCTCTACTACCGCTGCCCCAAGGGCACGCCCGTGCGCAACTACCGCTAGGCCGCCTCAGCCGAGCTCGAAGTACTGGCTCGCGTAGTACTCTCGCCACTCACCTGTCTTGATGGCGCGCCACCAGGCTGGGTTGCTGCGGTACCAGTCCACGGTGCGCTGCAGCCCCATTTCAAACGACGTGTGAGGCTCCCAGCCCAAAGCGCGTGCCTTGGAGCAATCCACTGCGTAACGGCGATCGTGCCCCGGGCGGTCGGCGATGTGTCGGATGAGGCCGTCGTCCTGCCCGAGCCGTCCTAGTATCTGGCTCGTGAGCTCGAGGTTCGTCACTTCGTTGCCGCCACCGATGTTGTACACCTCGCCGACGAGACCGCGACGCAGCACAGCGTCGATCGCGACGCAGTTGTCTTCCACATAGAGCCAGTCGCGCACGTTCAGCCCGTCCCCGTAGATGGGCAGCGACTGGCCGTCGATGGCGTTGGTGATGAACAAGGGAATGATCTTCTCCGGATACTGCCATGGCCCGTAGTTGTTGGAGCTGCGCGTGATGACGACGGGAACGCCGTACGTACGGTGGGCGGCGAGTACCAGCAGATCCGCTCCAGCCTTGCTCGCTGCGTACGGACTCGACGGGCGGAGCCCGGCATCCTCGGTGAAGGCGCCTTCCTCGATGGAGCCGTAGACCTCGTCGGTCGAGATCTGTACGTACCGCCCGACGCCGAGCTCGCGGACCGCTTCCAGAAGAGTGTGGGTCCCGAGAACGTCGGTTCGAATGAAGGCCTGCGGCGCTGAGATCGAGCGGTCCACATGCGTCTCGGCGGCGAAGTTCACGACGGCGTCGGCGCCACGAAGCGTCTTCAGGACAGCATCCGCGTCACAGATGTCGCCCTTCACGAACGAGTAGCGCACGTCGCTCTCGACATCGCGCAGGTTCTCGAGGTTGCCGGCGTAGGTGAGCTTGTCGAAGTTGACGATCTCGATGTCGTCGTACGTCCGTAGCATGTGGCGTACGAAGTTCGAGCCGATGAACCCGGCGGCGCCGGTGACCACGAGCCTCACTGGGCTGTCCTCCACTGACCAGGAGCATCGCTGCTCGGGCAGCGATCCGGCCGCCCGCGGCAGCCGGTTGGGCGACCCTACCCGAGCCCGAGGAGCCTGTCGACCGCGATCGCGACACCGTCCACCCAGTGGGGCAGGCGGGGGATCGGGCGTTCGGTCGCAAGGGCCGAGAACGCCGGCCGCGCTGCCGGCCGGCCCAACTCCGCCGTCGTGATCGGCTCGATGGTGCTGTTCATGCCGGAAAGCGCCACGAGCTCGCGAGCGAACTCGAGCCACGAGCAGTATCCGCTGCCGGCCATGTGGTAGATGCCCGGGCCGACGCCCAGCCGCAGCGCCTCGATCAATGCGGCCGCCAGGTGCCCCGCATACGTGGGCGAGCCGACTTGGTCGTCCACGACCCTGAGCGGATCTTCTGTTCCGCGGCGCGCCGCGGCCGCGCCAAGGATCGTCTTCGCGAAGTTCACGCCCGTCTCGCTGAACAGCCATGAGGTACGCACGACCATGCCTCCGGGCGATCTGAGGACCTCCGCCTCGCCGGCGAGCTTGGTGCGCCCGTACACGCCAAGCGGGCCCGGGTCATCGCTCTCCACGTAGGGATGACCCTTGGCACCGTTGAAGACGTAGTCGCTACTGAAGTAGACGACCCGGGTGTGCGTACCGCTCACAGCCCTCATGACGTTCCGGGTTCCCCCGACGTTGACGGCCTCCGCAGTCTCCGGATCGCCCTCGGCGCCGTCGACGCTGGTGTACGCCGCAGTGTGCAGGATCACGTCGGGAGCGAACCCGTGGACCGCGACGCGCAGCGCATCGGCGTCACAGACGTCGAGTGAGGCATGCGAGTGGAGTACCACCTCGCCCTCGAGGAGCGGCTCGAAGGCGGTGGCCAGCTGGCCTCCGGCTCCAGTGACCAGCCATCGCGGCATCGCTGTCACCGGCCGCGCCTAGCGCAGCCGAACGCCCCAGTCGTAGGGGATCTCGGGCGAGTCGTGCGACAGTTCGCGCTGATCGGGCTGGTCGTGCCTGAATACCTCTGTGGGTGCGTTCACGATGTACGCCTCCTCGAGGCTCGTGCACTTCCATCCATGCCACACGCCCGGCGGTATACGCACAAGAAGCGGACGATGTTCGCCGAGGAAGAACTCGTCCAGCTGCTTCGCGCTCGGCGAGGCCGCACCGCCATCGGAGCCATCGCGGCCGTCGTAGAGCACGAGCTTGATCATTCCCTTCACGCAGACCACATTGTCGTACTGCAGTTCGTGAAGGTGCCAGCCCTTCACGACACCCGGAAGTGTCGTCGTCATGTAGAGCTGGCCGAACTGGATGAAGAGGTCGTCGTCGTTGCGCAGGCACTCGATCAGACGACCGCGTTCATCGGGTATCACCTTGAGGTTCTTGACCATTGCGCCGTCGATCATGGCTTCTCTCCTCCTACGCCGGGGCTTCCGCTCGCACCGAGCGGCGCGCTCGATCAGATCCACCCGGACTACACAACGCCGATGTGGCTCGAGTCACCGATCATGAAGCGAAACGCGGCGGGTCGGCCCTCGGAGCGGGTGATAACGCACGCACGACCGACCAGGCTGTCCGTCATACGAGCTCCGATCTGAGAGATGCGGCTCTCCTCAAGGATGATCGAGTGCTCGACCTCGGCCTGTTCGATGACAACGCCGTCGCTGATGGCGCTGTACGGACCCACGAACGCGTCAGTCAGACGGCAGCGCGAGCCGATCACCACTGGGCCCCGCACAGTGCAGCGCTCGAGGCGGCTCCCTTCGCCAATCTGTACCGGCCCCTCCAGAGTCGAGTCGATGACCTCGCCGTTGACGCCGCCCTCGATCCCGCTGAGGACCAAGCGATTCGCTGCAAGCATGTCCTCGAGCTTGCCCGTGTCCTTCCACCAGCCGCTGACCGTGTGGGGCTCGACGCGCAGACCACGATCGATCATGTCCTGGATCGCTTCAGTGATCTCGAGCTCGCCGCGGGCCGAGAACGTGATGCTCTTGATGCTTGCGAAGATCGCGGACGTGAAGAGGTAGACACCCACGAGGGCGAGATCGCTGCGCGGCTGGGCAGGCTTCTCCACCAGCTGCACGACGCGCTCCCCCTGCAGCTCGGCGATCCCATACTCGCTCGGCGCCGCGACCCTCTGCAGCAGAATGAGCGCATCCGGCCGACTGGCCTCGAACGCGCGCACGAAGGGGGAGATACCCTCCTTGAGGAGGTTGTCGCCGAGGTACATCACGAAGGGTTCGTCCCCGAGGAAGGTCTCGCTGATGAGAACCGCATGCGCAAGTCCGAGCGGCGCCTCCTGCGGCAGGTAGGTGACGCGGAGACCGAAACGGCTGCCGTCGCCCACGGCGGCTTCGATCTCGCCGCGGGTCTCCCCGACGACGATGCCCACATCTTCGATGCCGGCGTCCCGCATCGCCTCCAGACCGTAGAAGAGCACCGGCTTGTTTGCCACGGGGACGAGCTGCTTGGCCGACGTGTGCGTGATAGGTCGCAGGCGCGTGCCGGCGCCGCCGCTGAGGACGAGTCCCTTCACTCTGGCTCCTCTCGAGGCCGGCTCAGATAGTCTCGTCGTCTCGCAGGGCGTCGTCGGTCTCGGCCGAGAGCAGATCGATGACGCGCTCCGCGTCGACCGACATGCCCACGAAGACGACGGTCGGCCCGGCCCACAACGTGACGCGGGCGCCGACCGGCAGCGGGAACGGGCTCCCGGCGAGCACGATGTTCGTGAGCGTCGAGCGCTCCACGTCGCGTTGCACCTCGCAGCTGTCAATGACGAAGGGCTCCGCCTCGTCGACCTGCAGCCGAGGCTCTCTGCTGGCGTCGATGATCACGCGGCGGAGTATAGCACCCCACATGCGAAGGCAGGCAGCAAGCACTACACTGGACCAATGGACCTCTTCTCGCTGAGCAACGAGCAGGTCGCCGCTGAGGCCCCGCTGGCGGCGCGCATGCGGCCTCGCGGCCTCGCCGACTTCGTGGGTCAGGAACACATCGTCGGCAAGGGCACCGTGCTGCGTGCGACGATCGAGGGTGGGGAGATCTTCAGCATGATCTTCTTTGGACCTCCCGGCTCCGGGAAGACGACGCTCGCGCGCCTCATCGCCACCGAGACGCGATCCCGCCTCGCGCAACTCTCGGCCGTCAGCTCCGGCACCGCCGATGTGCGCGCCGCGATCCGCGCCGCTCAGGAAGCGCGAGCCCTCGAGGGAGCGCGCACGATCCTCTTCATCGACGAGATCCACCGCTTCAACAAGGCCCAGCAGGATGCCCTGCTGCCGGCCATTGAGGACGGCATCGTGGCTCTGATCGGCGCGACCACCGAGAATCCCTACTTCGAGGTCAACTCTGCGCTTGTTTCACGCTGCCAGCTCTATCGATTCGAGCCACTCGCCCCTGAGTTCGTCGAGCGTATCGTCCGGGCAGCCTTTGACGACGCCGAGCATGGTCTCGGCGAGACCCGCGTCGAGCTCGAATCCGGCGGCCTCGCGTTCCTGTCGGAGATCTCGCACGGCGATGCACGCGTCGCCCTCAACGCTCTCGAGGCAGCGTGGCGCTCCCGAGCCGTCGCCGACAGGCCTTCGCCGGCCGCGGGGCCTGAACCCCTCTCCCTGACCCTGGACGATTTGCGCGACGCCGCCCAGAGAAGCCCCGTCACCTACGACCGCGACGACTCCCACTACGACACGATCTCGGCCTTCATCAAGTCCATGCGCGGCAGTGACGCCGACGCCGCCACCTACTACTTGGCCTCGATGCTGGCCGGCGGCGAGGACCCCAAGTCCATCGCTCGGCGCATGATCGTGTTCGCCAGCGAGGATGTGGGCAACGCCGACCCCCAAGCTCTGCAGATCGCAGTGGCGGCCTCTCGCGCGGTCGAGTTCGTCGGGCTTCCGGAGTGCCGCATCAACCTCAGCCAGGCTGCGACCTACCTCGCTCTCGCGCCAAAGAGCAACGCCGCGTACCGAGCGATCGACGCGGCGCTCGCGGACGTCAGGCGCGAGGGAAACCAGCCGCCTCCGCCACATCTGCGCGACGCACACTACCGGGGAGCAGAGGAACTCGGGCATGGTGTGGGGTACATGTACCCGCACGACTCAGGCGGCTGGGTCGAGCAGCGCTATCTCCCCGAGAAGCTCTTGGGCCGCCGCTACTACCTGCCGATATGCGGCGTGGAACGTGATCTGGCGAACCGCCTCGAGGGGATCCGGCGCTCGTCAGATAGGGGATGAAACCAGAGGAGGCGGCGGTACGCCATGGACAGTCGAATCGTTGTCGTCGTCGCGTTCGTAGTCGTGGCGCTCATCGCCTTGGCGGTCGCGTGGTGGTACGCCCACAGCGTGAAACGCGACCTCGACGCCGCGCCTCCCCTCAACGCGAACGTACGTGGCGTGATCGAACTCGCCCCCTCCAGTATCGAACAACTGCGCTTGCTCAGTACCGAACCGATCCTGCTCAAGCAGGGTGAGGAGGGCGTGCGCATCCAGATCGAGCAGAAGCCGATGCTGCCCATGATGGCCTTCGCCGGCAAGCAAGGGAGCGCCGCTGTCGGTGAAGCCGCGGCACTGATCACGCAACGATACGGCGTCAAATGGGTCGTCCTCGTGAGCCCGACCGAGAACGGCCAGGTGACCGTCCAGCGCCTGGCGTAAGTGCGGACGGCAGATTCGTTCGGACCGTATACAGTCTTGTAGACTAGTAAAGTCCGCGCCAACTTCTTCCGAAACAGTTTCTCGCCGGCTTCGCGCGCCCGTGCAGCTGGCCAGACATCGGGCGGCAGCCAAGGAGGCATCAAAATGCGGCTCATCAAGTTCTTGTTCGGGCTCACGGTCGGAGCGGCGGTGGGTGTCTTGCTCGCGCCCAAGAGCGGACGTGAGCTGCGCGAACAGCTGCGTGAGAGCGCGTCGGGCACGCTTTTGCCTCCTCCTGTCGAAGACTTCCCACCCGTGGAGGCGTCGGCCCCCGGCGCAGACGTCACCTCCTTCGCGGACGAGCCGGCGGTCATCGAGGAGCCCTTCCCCGCCGCCGTGGTGGATGACGCGCCCACGGGTGTCGGTCTGGCGGCAGACCTCGAGGATGAGGCTCCCGCCGAGGCAGTCGTGCTCGCCGAACCCATCGCAGTAGCGCCCGCGGAGACAACGGTCGAACCAGAGACGGTCGAGCCGGAGCCGTCCCCGGAGGCTGCAACCCCGCGCGAGACAGCGGTCCCGCCGGGCGAAGACCTGCTGCTACGTATCGAAGAGACGCGCGCCGCGGTCCAGGCTGACCTCTCCGAGCCGTTCGGGCTGAGCGATTCGGCCGAGCCGTCTGCGCCGACGGAGACCATGGAAGAAACGCCCGGCAGTCCGGTGGCGGAGGGCGGGCCCTTCGAGGAGCTGCCTGGGGATGTGGCGACCGGGGTCGAGCCGGTGGCGGAGGAAGAGGTTCACGAGGAACTTCTGGACGAGGCCGGCCTCGACGAGTCGGAGCCCTCAATCGAGGATGTCGCTCAGGAAGAGACAGACCACGCCGGAGACGCCGCAGCGCTGCTCACGGAGCAGGCGGGCGAGACGGGGGGGCCGGATCTCGTTGCCGACACGGTTGCTGCCGAGCCGCCGGAGTCACCTGTCCGGCCTTGGGGGGAGGAGACTGACGCCGAGGGGGCGGAGGAGCTTGTCGCCGCGGTGGAGGAGCCCGTGATCGAGATCGAGGAGCCCATCGCCGTCGTGACGGAGCCGGTGGAAGCACTCGAGGAGCCCGTGCTGCCGACGGAGACCGCGAACGCATGGCCGCCCGGCAAGGACGACCAGCCCGCCCGGAGCGAAGAGGTACCAGCCAAGGAGACCGATGCTACGATGCCCGAGGGCGAGGACGTCGAGCAGGTCGACCAGGCCGAGATGAGGAGACGCATCGAAGAGACGCGTTCGCGTCTCAAGGCCAAGGCCTTCGACGCGATGATGACTGGGGAATCGGCGCTGCTGCGCAACGACACAGGCGTGAACCCGGTGCCCAAGGGCGACGACGCTGCGCTCGAGCCGGAGATCGACTCGACCATCGACGAATCGTTCTCCCAAGAGGACGTCTAGGAGCCCCGCTCGGCGCAGGGCTCCCAGCGACGAGTCCTGCGGTGGCGGGCTCCTTCAGACGCCGGCTCGCTAGCTGCGACGTCGCCTCTGGGGTCGTGCGCTGGGGCGCACCCCCGGCTCGATCCCGAGCCGCTGCTTGCGCCGGTCCTGGTGCTGCCAGCTCAGATCATCCGTCGCAGGAGCCCGCTCGTGCAGTTCGTGGGCAAGCACGCCGGCCGATGACAGGAAGAACACCCCGGACAGCACCACCGCGGCCGGGATCGTGCGAGTCTCTATGAGCAGAAGCGAGTACCACCAGACGTTCCAGCCAAGATCAAGGCTCGACGCGATGTACACGAGCGCTATCGGGATCATGGCCAGTCCGAGGTAGGCAGGCAGAATGCTCCGATGCCATCCTCCGGGCCGGGCGAGCGGCCAAAGCACGGCTGCTGGGACCACGAAGAGCAGGGAATACGGGTTCACGAGCAGTGCCGCCAACGCGACGACGATCAGGCTGAAGTGCGCCACGAAGATCGTCGCACGCGGATCCGTCCGCACCCGTCTCTCCAGGCGTCGCTCGACAGCCACAGCGTAGGCGTACGCCAGAAGGAGAAGGGCCAGCAGCATGGCGGCGCGCAGGTAGTACGGCTCGGCCACCACCGGCGACCCGGGCGGAATGATCGCCCCCGGACTCTGCGGCAACAATCCGAAGAGATTCGCAAGATAGACGATGGCAACTACGATCAGCCACGGCGCCAGATGCAGGCCTGCTCGCACGAAGGCGGCCCGCAACTGGACTCCCTCCCGCCGGCAGTGCGCGAAGAGGTCGACCGTCACGGCGATCAGCGGCAGCAGCAAGGCGCTCAGCATCGCCATCACCGCGGTCCCCGACAGGGTGCGCTGGCGGGTGAGAAAGATGGTCCCCCCGCTGCGCGCCTCGGGGACGGCGGCGCCGTCGATGGTCAGGACCATCGCCTGCGCCGCCGATCCGGCCTTGGTGAGCGCGGAGTTGGAGACGTTGTCGAGCGTGTCGTTCACCGCATCGACGCCCGGGCCCTCCGCCGTGACCGTGACACCGGGAACGCCCTCCGCGACGAAGGGTCCCTGACTCCCCGGGCTGGTGGGCGCCGCGAGGTGGATGACCTGCGCCGCCACTCCCGGAAGCAACGCCTGGTCATTGACGTACACTCTGGCTGCGGGGCCACTGAGTAGCCAGAGCCAGGGCGGCGCGGCCTGCGGCGCGGTGCTCCAGCCGTCGATGCCGATGCCTTCGCGCTCGCGGGTGGCCATCTGCCGCAAGGCGATGACCGCGGTGATGTCGCCTGCCGGCACCTGCTCCGCAAACTGTCTGGCGCCGAGCGCGCCGAAGGCGTCGCCAGTCGTCGCAAGAAAGACAATGGAATGATGGTGCGACGCGACTGTGAATGACCGTGCGAGCTCGAGCAGAGCGGCGACGCCCGACGCATTGTCGTTCGCCCCTTGGGTAGCGCGCGGCGGGATGTCCCGATTGGCGATCACGATGATCGTCCCCGGCGTATCGCCCTTCGCGACCGCCCACACGTTCTGCAGGGCGACATCGCGACCGTCGATCTTCGCGGGAAAGCCCTGGACATGGCTCTCGAGCCCGAGCCGGTCGAAGCGCTCCCGTACCCACATGCCGGCTCGATTGTCGGCGTCCGATCCGGCCACCCGTTGCGGAAACTGAGTGACGATCTCCCGCATGTCGGCGGCCGCCCGCGTGCCGTCGAACGACACGGGCTCGTCACTCAGCTTCGGAGTGCCGGGTCTACCCAGCGTGAAGAGGGCGATCACGATGAGAGCGAGAGCTACGGCCAAGGCGGCGCGATACACCTTGAGGTTGGGCAGAGTGAGCCTCCTTGGGCGTGCGCAGCATCCTATCAGATGGGTCTCGCCGCCCTCCGGTGTCCGGCAGGGTAGGATGAGACGGTGGGCAAGCCGACATGCATCCTCGTGGCCGTGGACGAGCAGCGCACCGTGAGCGCGGTCGCGGAGCACTCCGAACGCGACGGGCAAACACCGGCGACAAGTGACCGAGGCGGCCGGCGGGGGAACGTCGCCACAGGGGGTCGAACGTGAGACGAACGCTCCGCCTGCGCCTGGCCCTCACGCACACCGCCGTGGCGCTGCTGGCAGTGGCCGTCGTGGCGGTGATCGTCTTCGTCGCCGGCGACCGCCGCTTTGACCGCTACCTGAGCGAAGTGCAGCGCACGCGCGATGAGGCGGTCCTACGATCCTTGACGGACACCTACAGAAAGCCGGATGGCTGGGACGCCTCATCCATCTACGCTCTGAGCCAGGTCGCGATACTGGGCAACGTCGACGTTGCCGTCTACTCGGTCGAGGAACAACTGCTCTTCACGGTCCAGAGACGTGATGTGGACCGCGGAGCGAGCGGCATTGGGACCGCCACGGGGGGGGAGGCTGAGTCCGAACCTGGGCCCCCGGCCAGCGCCGAGCCCAGTGGGGTGGTCGCGGCAGAGGACCAGTTCGATGTGCAGAGGTACCCTATCGTCGCAGAAGGCCAGAGGGTCGCCACCGCAGAGCTCTACACACCTCTGAACGCGCGGACAGCGGCGGAGAAGGACTACCAGAGAGCACTGACCGGCGATCTGGTGGTCGGCGTGGTGGCCGCAGCGATCCTCGCCTTCCTCGTCAGTCTCGTCGTGAGCCGCCGAGTCACCGGACCCCTCGAGGAGCTGACCGACGCTGCGCAGGAGGTCTCCAAGGGCAACCTTGACATCCGCGTCGCGCCACACACCGAGGATGAGGTCGGCGCTCTCGCTGTCGCGTTCAATTCCATGGCCGGGCGGTTGGCCCAGAACGAGGAGTGGCGGCGCGACATGTCCTCCGACCTGGCACACGAGCTGCAGGCTCCGCTCGCCACGATTCGATTTCGCATCCAGACTCTCGAGGATGGAGGGTTCCCCGCCACGCCAGAGGACCTGCGTGTGATCCGCGAGGGGGTCGAGCACCTCGGACGGCTGCTCGCGGCGCTTCGCAGCCTCAGCGAGCTCGAGAGCGAAGACCTCGATATCACGTACGAGGAACTCGACCTTGCCGACATCGGTCGCGAAGCCATGGCACAAGCACAAAGCCTCTTTGAGGCACGCGACGTCGACCTTGCGGCCGACCTCGCGCCGGCGAGAGTCAAGGCCGATCGTGACCGCTTGGTCCAGGTGGTGGCCAGTCTCCTCGACAACGCGCTCAAGCACACCCCGTCCGGCGGCCGGGTCGCCGTGTCCGTCAGCTCAGGGGAAAGCCCGGCCGAGTTGCCCGTGGACGACAGACTGTGGGCACGCTTGAGCGTCATCGACAGCGGACCGAGCATCGAGTCGGTCGACTTGCCGTTCGTCTTTGATCGCTTCTACCGCGGGAATCCGTCCCGCAGCACCCACGGAGTCGGCCTCGGCCTAACCACCGTCCGCGGCCTCGCGGAGGCGCAAGGGGGCATGGTGGCAGCAGCGAACCAGGAGGGCGGCGGAGTCGCCTTCACCGTGTACCTGCCGCTCGCCGGGTGAACTCCGTCAGGGGCGAGATGGGTCCTCGCGAACGGCGCGGAGGGGCGGCGGAACAGCCGTTCCGCCGCCCCTCCTGACGACTGTCCTCCGTCACCGCAAGCGAGATCGCTCGGGTAGCGTCAGTCCACTTTCGGCAGCTTGGCGATCGAGGCGGCGATCGCCTCTTCCGGGTGATCGTAGTCCTCGAGCTTCCCGCCCAGATAGGCGTCGTAGGCGCCGAGGTCGAGGAAGCCGTGGCCGGTGAGATTGAACATGATGTTCCGACTCTCCCCGGCTTCCTTGGCGAGCAGGGCCTCGTCGATGGCCGTGCGGATCGCATGGGCACTCTCGGGTGCGGGCACGATGCCCTCAGTCTGAGCGAAGAGCTGTGCCGCGGCGAAGACCTTGGTCTGCGGCACGGCGACCGCTTCCATGAGCCCCAACTCGTACACGTGGCTGAGAAGCGGCGCCATGGCGTGGTAGCGCAGCCCACCGGCGTGGATGCCGGCCGGCATGAAATCGTGGCCCAGCGAGTACATCTTGAACAGCGGCGTGCTCTGAGCCTCGTCACCGAAGTCATAGACGAACTTGCCCTTGGTGAGCGTGGGACAAGCCGTCGGCTCGACCGCTACGAGCCGCGTGTTGGCCTTGCCTGCCAGATTCTCACGCAGGAAGGGGAACGCGATCCCGCCGAAGCTCGAGCCGCCACCGACACAGCCGATGAGCACGTCGGGGTAGGCCTCGGCGTCCTGGCACTGCAACAGCGCCTCCTCGCCGATGATCGTCTGATGCAGCAGCACGTGATTGGTGACGCTGCCCAAGGCGTACTTGGACCCGGGGTGCGTGACGGCGTCCTCCACGGCCTCGCTGATGGCGATGCCCAGGCTGCCGAGCGATTCGGGGTCTTGCGCCAGAACGGCGCGACCGGCGTTTGTCTGATCGCTGGGGCTGGGAATCACGTCCGCGCCCCAGATCTGCATCATGCTGCGCCGGTACGGCTTCTGCTGATAGCTCACCTTGACCATGTAGACCATACACTCGAGGTCGAACATCTGGCAGGCCATGCTGAGGGCGCTGCCCCACTGGCCGGCCCCGGTCTCGGTGGCGAGGCGGGTCGTACCGTCGAGCTTGTTGTAGTACGCCTGCGCGACGGCCGTGTTGCTCTTGTGTGAGCCGGCTGGACTGACCCCTTCGTACTTGAAGAAGATCTTGGCCGGCGTGTCGAGTGCCTTCTCCAGGCCGGTGGCACGGACCAGCGGCGACGGCCTCCACAGACGGTAGATCTGGTGGACCTCCTCGGGGATCTCGATGTAGCGCTCCGCTGAGACCTCCTGGGCGATGATGCTCGGCGGAAAGATCGGCGCCAAGTCGTCCGGGCCGGCCGGCTGCAGGGTCCCGGGATGGAGCGGCGGCGCCGGCGGCACGGGAAGGTCGGGCACGATGTTGTACCAGGCCTTGGGGATCCTCTCCTCGTCAAGAACGAACTTCTTCTTGTACTCGCTCATTCCCTGGCTCCTCTCGATACGCGCTGTGGGTGCTGGTGCACGATGGA
Source organism: uncultured Thermoleophilia bacterium (assembly GCA_963717285.1). GTDB lineage: Bacteria > Actinomycetota > Thermoleophilia > UBA2241 > UBA2241 > CAIXSE01. The sequence goes on along the minus strand of CAVQVW010000004.1, from coordinate 495,775 downwards.
CGACTGCCTGTCTTGGGGAACGCGACGTCCACAGTGCTGTGGACGGGGTGCGGACATAACCCGCGCGAGGTGTCGAGAGTGGGCGCGCTAGGCGCGCCAGAGCCAGTGACGCCGGTGGCGCGAGGTGCTGCGGCAGTTGGCGTCAGGGCTCGACATCGTGGGCGGGATTGTACCACGCGAGGGTACTGCATCCGCAAGGGTGCCGGCGGATGTGTTTCAATTCATGGTCGGGTCAGGCCCTGAGGGGGGGACGGGAGGTCGCTCATCTTCAGGAAGCACCGTGGCCTGCAGGAGCAGGACCGACTCCGGATGCGCGAAGAGAAATCCTTGTCCGCAGCCCACTCCCAGCTCACGAAGCACGTCGAGCTGCGGGCGGGTCTCGATGCCTTCCGCGATCAGCTGGATGTCGGCTCCCTCGCAGAAGTCGCGGAGCGTCTTCACCAGGCGCCGTTTGACCATCGAGTCCTCGATGCCCCGTGTGAGACTCATGTCCAGCTTGATGAAGTCGGCCTCGAGCTCGACCATCGTCTGCAGCCCCGAGTAACCGGCTCCCGCGTCGTCGATGGCGACGAGGAACCCCTCGGCGCGCAGGAGGCCGACAACGTCGCGCATGTGTTCGAAGTCCTCGATGATCGCGTTCTCCGTGACCTCGATCACGGTCTGCTGTCTCAGCTCGACCGGAGTGGCATCGATGAACTCACGGATGAGTTCCCGGGTCCGGGAATGGAAGAACAGCCCCAGTGGATCGATGTTGATGAAGCGCAGGCACCCGGGTGGCAGCTGCACGCTGCAGGCCGTAGCTGCCATGCGGCACAGGCGGTCGAGCTCGGCGACGCGACCCTGCTGCCGCGCCACGTCGAAGAGCACGTCGGGACGATAGAGCTCGCTGTCCATGGGCCCCCGGGCGAGCAATTCGTAGCCCATGACGCCGTACCCGTCAAGCCTCACGATCGGTTGGTGCACGCAGCTGATCTGCTCGCTGCTGAGCACCTCGTCGAACTGCTGGTCCAGACGATGACGCAGCTCGCTGCGCTCGGTCTCGATGGTGCGTGTGGCCGCATTGATGGCCTCGAGAAGCGCCCGCCGAAAGCGCACCTTGGGCGATTGCGTGAGCCTTGCATGACCCACGTAGAGGCCCACAGTAGCAAGCAGGTCGGCCTTCAGATCACGCTCCAGGCCGTCGATGAGGTCCCGCTCGAGACGGCGCTTGACCGACACGAGGTGCTCATCGGCGAGGACGCCGCGATCTCTCGGCGGAGATAGCACGATGAGGAAGCCGTTGCCGAGGCTCGAGACGGACACGAAGTCCTCATCGCGAAGAAGAACGCCGCGTGCCTCTGTGAGACGCCGCGCGATCACGCGGAACACGTCGTCGACCACCTCGAAGCCCTGGATCTGCTCAAGCGGGTGCACTCCGTCCAGCGTCACGTAGAGAATCCCCAACTGGCTGTGATCGAAGAGCCTGCGCTGCACCTCGACCTGCACCTTCGACAGTGTCGGCAGGCCGGTGATGTCGTCGTGGAAGACCGATGCGTCGCGGAGCAGATCACTCACCGACCCCAGCACCTCTTCGGTGCGGAACGGCTTGGTGATGTACCCAGAGGCCCCGGACCTGCTGGCCGCCACCATGTCGGTGAGTTCAGTCCTGCCCGTCAAGAAGACCACGGGGATGTCTTTCGTGTAGCCGAACTGAAGCTCCCGACACACCTCGTAGCCGTCCATTCCAGGCATCATGGCGTCGAGAAGGATGAGGTGAGGGTGCCGCGTGTAGGCGATCTCCAGACCCACCTTGCCCGAGTTTGCCACAAAGACATCGTACCCCTCCGTTTCGAGCGCGGCGCGCACCGCCGTGGTAAGCTCGGCGTCGTCGTCGATCACGAGGATCCGGATGCTCTCGGCAGTCATGTCCCCCCTCGTGCTGAAGCAGCGCACCACGCCAATTCTTGGTCGACCGCCGCACGCTAGCCGTTCGGACAGTACACAGTTCGGAGTCCGGACCCGCATTCCTACAGGAGGCGCCATGAAGGGTCACGGGCCAGCGGATCCTGAGCACACGCCGCGATTCGCGGGCATCTCGACCTTCCTGAGGCTGCCGCACACCGTGCATCTTGAAGACGTCGATGTAGCCTTCGTCGGTCTGCCCTTCGACACCGGCGCCAGCTTCCGCGCCGGAGCCCGCTTCGGACCCAAGGCGATCCGTGAGGGCTCTCTGACGTTGCGCCCTTACTACAGCCCCGCCCAGCGGGTGGCGGTCTTCGACCGTGTCTCCGCGATCGACTACGGCGACGCGCCGGTAGTCCCCGGATTCACCGACCGCTCCTACGAGAAGATGACTGAGGCCTTGCGCCCGCTACACGCCGCAGGCATCACCCCCATCGCGTTCGGTGGCGACCACGGCGTCCTGCTGCCGGAGCTGCGAGCCGCAGCCGAAGTCCACGGCCCGCTGGCCCTGATCCTCTTCGACGCACACACGGACACGGTCGATGAGGACTTCGGCGAGAAGTACACGCACGGCACGCCAGTTCGCAGGGCGACTGAAGAGGGCCTCATCGACCCCGAGCGGTCGACTCTGATGGGCATCCGCGGCGGTATGTACCACGCTCGAGAGCTCGAGGAAGACCGCGAGGCGGGGTTCACCGTGATGACCTGGGACGATCTTGCGCAGCTGGGCACCGGCGCTGTTGCCGCGGCCGTAGAGCGCGCTGCGGGGAAGGCGTTCCTGAGCTTCGACATCGACTTCGTGGATCCCGCCTTCGCGCCGGGGACAGGCACGCCCGAGTGCGGCGGCCCCAGCTCCATGCAGGCGCTGGCGCTGATCCGCGCCTGTCGCGGCCTCGACATCGTGGCCGCCGACGTGGTGGAAGTGCTGCCGGATCTCGACGCCTCTCACCTCACGGCAACGCTCGCGGCAACGGTCGCCTGGGAGATACTCAGTCTGGTCGCGGCAAACCAGCCGCAGCCTTTCGGCGGATAGTCACCGAACGATGGCCGTCGCTGTCAGGCTCGCTCCGTGAAGCGCCGCCGCACGAAAGCCACGAGAACGCCGACGACGAAACCAGCGAGCGCACCGGCCGCCGCGTTGAGCGCCAGACTAGGTCCGCTCGGCTCGTCCGGGACCCCCGCCTTGTAGAGGATCCGCGGGCGCTCCACGTCCGTGGCGGTGAGCAGCAAGAGCTCCGTCTTCTGATTCGCGGCCTGCAGAGCCTGCTGTTCGCTCGCCGCCGCCTGTGCGACGGCCACGTAGGGGGCCGCAGCACTCGGGTCGGCCCGACCCCCGCTCTCCCTGGCGAGATCGCGAAGTGCCTTCTGGGCCGCTGTGCTGCGCTGCACCGAGGCGGCGAGCGCCGTCTCCCCGTCTGCCAGTTGCCGCTTCAGAACGACGACCTTGTCCTCGACTCCCTGGGAGATATTCGAGACCAGCACATCCGCGAGGGCGTTCGCGGCGGCCGCGGCGCGGCGGCCGCTCTCGTCGGTCACGCTCATGACCACGATGTTCACGGCCGCGGATGACGTCTGGCCGCTCGGCGTCTCGACGAGGGTCGCCTCGCCGAGGTAGCCAGCCGTCATACCCATGCCGGTGAGCTCTGCGGCCTCAGCAAGAGCTGTGTTGCTGGCGAGGAGCTCGGTCGCCGCACGCGCATTGGAGTTCAGGCCCGGCATCGGGTTGCCGTTGGCGTCCGTGGTCTGGCCGATGTAGACCGCCGAGGTCGCTGTGTACTCGTCGGCCGAAACGTACGTGACCACGGCCCCGACAGCGGCGCCCAGCACGGTCAGGCCAAGGATGACCCACCAGTTGCGCGCCAGCGTCGCGAACCAGGACCCGACGTCAAGGGTGGCGTCTTCGCCGCTCACGTCTTCCTCCGGACAGTGCTCATCGCCACATCCTATCGCAGGCGAAGACTGCTGGCGCAGGAGCGCATCGGAAGCGGCGGCTGGTGATCACGGCAAGCGTCCGTGCCGGGCGCGGACGCGTTCAAGCAGCTCAAGATAGTCGCACGCGAGCTGGCGCCGGTCGAAGTGCTCGAGCACGTAGCGTCGGCCGCTGGCGCCGAGCCGCTGAGCCTCAGCCGGATCGTCTGCAAGACGCACCGCGGCGGCGGCCAGCTCGGCGCCGTTCTCCGGCTCGAAGGCGATGCCGCAGTCGGCCGCGCGCATCATGTCTCGCGCCACGCCTTCGAAGCCGAGCAGGATGGGCTTCGCCATGGCCGCGTCCTCGAAGAACTTCGATGGCAGGATGGTGCCGAAGAGGGGCTGCTTGCGGAAATGCACGAGACAGGCGTCGCTGCTGGCGAGGTACGCGGGCAGTCCGCGGCGCGGCACGAGACCGGTGAAGACGACGGCGCCGAGCCGCCGCGCGCGCGCCTCTGCTTCCAGTTCCGCCCGGACTGCACCGTCGCCGACGAGCAGAAAGGCGATGTCGTCGCGACCCTGCTCCTCAAGCCGCTGAGCGGCATCGAGGACCACTTCCAAGCCGCTCGCCATGCCGATCGTTCCTGCGTAGGTGACGACGAATCTCCCGGTTAGGCCAAGGCGGCGGAGGAGCTCCTCATCGACGGCCCGAGGTGTGAAGAGGTCGGAATCGACTCCATTCGTGACGATGTCGATCTTCATCGGCGGCACGCCCTTGGCGATCATGTTCTGCCGGTACCCCTCTCCGACGGCGACGATGTGGTCGGCCTCGGCGTAGAGCGCGCGCTCGAGCTTGCCGAGGGCGCGCACGGCGAGGTGACCCTCGGGCAGCGCCCCGACGGCCGTGATCGAGTCAGGCCAGATGTCGCGCACCTCTAGCACGAACGGCGCGTGGTGGGCGCGGCTCACCGGCACCCCTGCCCATCCGGCGAAGAACTGGGGCGTCGTGGCGATGACCACATCGGCGCGAGGCCGCAGACCGATGCCCGCCAGCACTGCTGAGCCCATGTAGGAGAGGAAGTTGAAGCCGCGGCGGGCACGCCCGCGATTGGCCGCCAGATACGTCCACACCCTCACAGTGCGAATACCGTCCATCCACTCGACCTGACGACAACGGTTCTCGTAGCCCTCGTAGGCTTCTCCCGCGGGAACGTTGGGCACGCCCGTCAGCACTGTCACCCGATGCCCGAGACGCGACCACTCGCGCGCCATGGCGTGAACGCGCGCCGCCGGCGCATTGTTCTCGGGAACGAAGTAGTGGGTCAGGAAGAGGATATGCACGCGGCCGCCTCGCGGTCACTCGTCCCAGAAGACCTGGTCGTAGTAGCGCACCGAGCGACGCGAGAGTCGCACCTTGGACTGGGCAAGCTCCGCTCCTTCGGCGTCCAGCTCGCCGAGGGCGTGCTTGATCCCCAGGTACGGGATGACGAAGTCCTCCTGGTAGACGAACGTCGACACGCGGGGGTTGATCTCCAGCAGTCGCCCGCCGATCCACTGCACGCTCTGGAAGTAGTCGAGCGCAAGGCTGCGCACCACCTTCCGCGTCAGGTCGACGAGTTCAGGACGCTCGATGGTCTTGAACGCCATCGCTAGGCCCGTGAGGACCTGCTCCCGGGTTCGCACCTGGTGCAGCAGGATCTCGCCCTTCTGAGCAAAGAGGTCGACCGTGATCTCGGGTTCGTCCACGTACTCCATGAGCATGAGCCGGGGAAACGGTCTGACATCGCGGAAGAGGTCCTCGAAGTCGGCGAGCGTCATGTAGCGGTTGATGGGACGCTCGTGAAGCAGATCGTGAACGCGATCGACATGCGCGGATAGGATGCGAAAGCCCCGCGATCCCTTCGCCACAGGAGGCTTGAAGCAGACCGGGACATCCGGATAGCCGAGCTGCCGGGCCCCGGCGGAGAACTCGGCGAGAGTCTCCGGCATGAGCAGTTCAGGCTGAGGGACCGGGATCTCCCGACACACAGCGTGCATGAGAGCCTTGTCTCCGGCGATCCTGATTCCGTCGATCCCGTCGGCGAGCACACGTGCGCCGAGCGCCTCGAAGGTGTCTCGGTGCTGGGCGATGATTTCGATCTCGTGCGACGACTGCACGAAGAGCACATCTGGGCGCACCTTCTCGACGACGGCCGCGAGCGTCGCCATGTAGTCTGGTGAGGAGCCGGCAGGCACGAGATCGAAACCGTCGCACATGAACCGGCCTACAGCATCCCGGCGCATGTCGACGCCGTGGATCGCGATGTCACGCTCACCGTTGGCCTTGAGCATGCGAATGAGCGTGCTGGCCCCAGGACACCCTACGGCAGTCAGGACGATGGAGATGGGCGGCAGTGTCATCGTGGGGCGCGGCGCCGTCGCCGGCCTACAGGATCCAACGGTAGACTTCGAAGACCTCGGCGAACTCGCAGCCGATGTTGATGCCGCGGGTGAGCGCCACGTTGCGGATGTAGTCCTCGCGCGTGTAGTTGCGATGCCCCTGACTGGCGTAGCACGCCAGCGCTTCCACCTTGCTCTCCACGTGCCGCTCCTCGAGCCGCACGTAGGCTTGATGCGAGAAGTTGAGATTGTTCCACGGGATCTCGTAGGCCATGACGGTGGTGCGCTTGAAAGCGCGCAACCCCTCCTCCGCGATCGTCTTGTGGTCCTGGTGGAGGTCTATGAGGGCCGGCATGAGCACACAATCCGGGTCTATCTCTCGCTGCAGGACGATCATCTCTTCGAGAATGTCCTGTCGCATGGTCGGGAAGGTGCGTACCTCGAAGTCGAAGACCTTGAGGTCTCCCTCCGGAATGCCGAGCACGCCGGTGGCGGCGCGCACTTCGTGCCGAAGAACGTCCTTGGGGAATCCGGCGGGCACGCTCTTGGCCGCGGTGCTGAAGGCGGCGTACGTGACCTTGGCGCCACTCTCGACCAGCCGCGCCATTGTGCCGCCGCAGCCGAACTCGCCGTCGTCGGTGTGTGGAGCCAGCACGAGGACGTTGGTGAAATGCTCGATGCTCACGTGGTCATCACTCCTCTGGCGGTCGCGCCGCAGGCTGCCCCGGAAGGCCGGCGCAGAGCGAATCGTAGAAGTCTACCAAATCGCCGGCGACGGCCTCCCACGAGTAGCGACGCACGACCGCCGCACGGCCGCGCTCGCCCATGCCCGGGATCGCCTCGCGATCGGCGAGAAGCCGGCGCACGCCGCCCAGGTGACCGTCTGGACCCGGAAGCACGGCTACACCACACTCTTCGCGGCGCACGAGCTCGCCGCGCCCCGGCATGTCGCTGACCAGCGCCGCGAGGCGCACGGCCATGCCCTCAAGGAGCTTGGTGGGGATCGTGGGGTGCCGGTACTGCCGATCGGGAAGAGACGGCACCCACACCACATCGGCGGCGGCGAGACAGTTCGGAAGCTGCCGCGGAGGGACACGCCCGAGGAGTCTGACGCGGTCGCCGAGGCCGCCCGCCAGACGCGCCCGCACCTCGACCTCAAGCCCGGGATCGTTGAAGGTGCCGCCGAGGTACAGCACCGCCTCCTCGGCGGTCACTTGCTCCAGCACGTCCAGCATCACGGTGCAGCCTCGCGCCCGCGAGAGACTGCCCACGTAGATGAGCTTGAGGCGGGGATCGGCGAGCCCGGGCTCCGGCACGGCATGGTCGAAGCGCTCAAGACTCGGGTAGTTGGGCAGCGTCGCGCGGAGTCGCGGGGCGCTGCCCAACGCCGCCAACTGCTCGTCGGCCACCACCACCACGCCGTCGGCGAGAGCCGCGAGACCCCTCTGGGCGACTGAGGTCACGTGCGCCGCCAGCGGCCGTATCGGGGCAGGTATGTACGGCTTCCCGGCCACCGCCTCGGGCACGTACTCGTGCATGTCGTAGACGAGCCGCGGGATGAGCGCCCTCAGAGCGGGGAACAGCGTCAGCAGCTCCGGATCGTGTATGTGAAGCACCTGTGGCCGGCACAGGCGCAGCGCCTGGACGATCTCGACGCTGCTGAGTAGCCGTGTGCGCCGACTCCGCTCTGGCAGCCGGGAATGCAGCACACCGCTCTCGTCGATGCCGCACACAGCCCCTGGTGCGAGGTAGGCCACCTCGTAGCCCGCCGCAGAGAGGGTGCGGCATTCGCGTTCGTGGATCCGCGGGTCGTCCGGCCTGTGCACGACGGAGAGATGCACGACGCGCGTCGCCGCGGCACGTGAGGCCTGACGGCCTCGCGTCGCACGCGATGCGCGCTCGCCTGCGGGTCTCCATGGCCGCGGCTCCAGCGCACCGGTGGCCTGGCGCCAGCGGGCGACGATCTCGCTGGCGGACGCCACCCACGCACCCCCTGCCAGCGTCCTGTCGACAAGCCGCCAGTAGAGACCGTCGTAGCCGCGCGCTATCCGCCGGTCGAATCGATTGTTGTGCCAGAGGATGCTCACCGCACCCCCGCTGCGAGCAGGGCTCTCGAGTACCGACAGAGCGGCCAGCTCGGCCGAGGCAGCGGAGAGTCCACGATAGTGCTCCTGCTGCAGAGTGCCGTCCATCACAGCCAGGGGCAGCTCCACCAGGTTGAGCGGGCGCTCCTGGTCCAGGCAGTACGGGCGAAACGGGAACGAACAGCCGCAACGGTAGCCCTCGTGTTCGGCGAAGGCAAGGCTGGTGTCGTAGCTGAAACCAGCCTCCTCAAGCAGCGGCAGTGTCCCGTGATACAGACAGCGAAGGTAGTGGTAGCGCACGCCGCGCACCTCGCCATCACTGCCTCGTTCGAGAAGCTCACGGTCCCGCTCGAGAGCTTCACGACCGAGTCGGTCGCTGTCGTTGCCGTGCAAGCCGACCTCTCGGCCATGCCGGCGGAGCAGCGCCAAGGCCTCGGGCAAGAGGCGCTGGTAGGTCTCCGGCTGGTTCCCATCGCGGGGGTCCGTATGCCGCGCGATGATGTAGAAGGTCGACCGTACGCCTCGCGCGTCCTCGCCACCGAGGATCTGCGGGAAGGTCCAGTACGGGTCGCTGCGCCGCGGCAGGTGGCGCGTCAGCCAGTCGCCGACGTCGCCGACCTCTCGGCCCAGGGCTCGAATGTCGGCATGGCGTAGGGCTCGGGCGCTGCGGTAGCCCGCCGCGGCGAACCCGCGCGGGGTCCAGCGCCAGAGATTGTCGAGGTCGTGAGTGAGCGCCACGGCGAAGGGAGAGCCGCCGTTGGGAGCTGCCTTGCGACCGTCGTGCGCCCACATCCACCCAGGCGGCCGCAGAGGACCGCGCCCCAGCTCCTCGAGCCGCGGCCGCAGCACCCCGCGCAGGAGCTCGACGTACCGATCCGCGGCCGGCTCCGCGATCTTCAACTCCGGGTTTGAGGCGAACACGCTGTCACTGTACGCGAGGCGTCCGAAGCGATCGCGTTCGCCGCACGTGCGCTCATCCCAGCACACGAGGAGGGCGAACGCCGAAGCGACCAGATCGAAGGGCAGCGCGAAACCAGCGGAGGGATCGGCGGCGAAGGCTCCCACGGCGCCCTCTGCCTCCGGCTGCTCGACGAACGACCCCGGCGGTAGCGACGATTCGACGCTGAAGAGGTCCATCGCGGCGGCGCTGCAGGGCACGGTGGGGACGCGGGGGACGGGAGTGGGCGCGTACGCGAGGCAGGCATCGGCGGCGCGGTCGCTGTCGCTCGTCGCGGTGACACGGCACCCAGCCTGCGCCAGCAGTGTATCGAGCACCCAGACCGCACGGGGCACGAAGCCGGCAGGCGCATCCACGAGGACCACGAGCTCACTGAGGCTCATTCGGGCCGGACTCCTGGCCGGACGCAGCGACCGGCATGTGTCGCTGGGCTCGTCACGCTCACACCTCGGCCCGGGCGCGGGGCCGGCGAGTGGCGACCTGCCTCACCACCGCACCGGCGTTCAGCAGACCCGGCAAGGGATCGCGGCGGGAGTGCAGCCCGTCGATCCTGACGCCCCGCAGCGAGCGTACGTAGTCGCCGGCGCGCCTCTCTCCGCGGGCGATCTCCAGCAGAGCCAGCGGCACATCCTTGTTGGCGACGATCCACTTGACGCCGTCTCGCTGTCGCGGAGCCACGAACGGCCGGCCGATGACGTCACGATAGGCGGCCAGCGACAGATTGACGCCGGAGGCGGTCGCGAGGGCATGCCACTTCCAGTGACGGGCATTGACCTCCATCAGGCGGTACCGGCCGTCGCGCGGGTCGCGCTTGAACTCGACCTGACTGACACCATGGTACTGGAGTTCCTGAAGGAGACGCAGAGCCGCTGCGGCCAGCTCAGGATCCCACAGGCCGACGCCGGCGAGGCAACTCCCCCCGGCATGGGGGTACTGACGCAGCTTGTGACCAGTGAAGAGCGCCAGCGGACGCGATCGGGCGTCGAGGTAGGAGCCGACGGTGTAGAGCTCATCCTCCCCTCCCGGTATGCGCTCCTGAAGCATCAGGACGCCCAAATCGTCCACCTTGTCGTAGATACGTCGCAGGTCGTCATGCGAGGAGACGTCCACGATGTGCCGGTGGAAACGCGTCTTGAAGGCGAGGGACTCCACGGGCTTCAACACAGCGGGGAACGGGACTTCGCTCGAGGCCGCCTCAAGCTCGGCAGCCGAGCTGACGAACACGGTCTTCGGCGTGTCGACGCCAGCCCGCCGAGCGGCCTCCAGCTGAGCGCGCTTGTCGTACACACGCTGCATGGCATCCCATCGCGCGAAGGGTACGATGAACCAGGGCGCCAGTCGCTCGGCGTGCCGCGACAACGGCCAGATGTACTCGTCGTGGCTGGGGAACAGGACGGCGCGCTGGGGGAGTCGAGCCCCAAGACGCTCGAGGGACGTGATGAACGCTTCCTCGTCGTCAAGAGGATCCGGGCAGCGCATGCCGAGCGCGAAGCGCGAACGGAGCCCGATCGCTCCCGGGTCAGCATCGAGGGCCAGCGACGGAACGCCGTGAACGCCGAGGTCGCGGACGATGCCGAGGCCACACGCGTACCTGACCTGCAGAACGACGGCCGGAGGCTGCGCCGCGGCCGCCGCCATGAAGTGTCCAAGCCTCACGGAGCCTCCCCCTCATGCGGACGACCGGTTCGCGTCACGACCCTCCGCAGCTGCCTCACGGTGAGCAACGCGCCGGGGAGTGGATCGCGCGCCGAGTACAGGCCGTCCACCCTGACGCGCCTATAAGACTTCAGCCAGGGCAGCAGGCTCTCCTCTCCACGACGCCAGCGTGAGAAGGCATCCCGGGTGTCTGTCAACGACACGACCCACCTGCGGCCGTCCGTCTGATTCGGTGCCACGTGGGGCCGGCCGATGGCATCGCGGTACGCCGTGAGCGACAGATTGACCCCGCAGGCGCTGGCGAGGCTGTGCCACATCCAGTGGCGAGCGTTGACCTCCATCAGGCGATACCGGCCGTCACGAGGGTCGAGCTTGAACTCGACCTGGCTGACGCCGTGGTAGCCGAGCTCGTGGAGGAGTCGCAGGCCCGCCTCGGCGAGTTCTGGAACCCAGAGGCTCTCCGCCATGCTCACGTGACCGAAGCGGGGAGGATGCTGGCGCAGCTTGCGACCGGTGAACTGAGCCAGCGGCCGCGAACTCGCGTCCAGGTATGAGCCCAGCGTGTACAACTCCTCGTCGCCTCCGGGCACGATGTCTTGCAGCATGAGAGTGCCGCAGTCACGCACCTTGTCGTAGACGCGCAGGAGTTCCTCGCGAGACGACACCTCGAGCACGTGGCGGCGAAAGCGGACCTTGAAGGCGAGGGACTCCACCGGCTTCAAGATGGCCGGGAAGCCGATCTCGTCGGCCCCACGCTCGAGATCCCCATCGCCGTCGACGAACACTGTCCTTGGGATGTCGACGCCGATGCGCTCCGCGGTCTCGAGCTGCTCGCGCTTGTCGTAGAGGCGCCTCATCGTGCCCCAGGGGGAGAACGGGATGATGTACCAGGCCTCGAGACGCTCGGCGTTCTTCGAGATAGGCCAGACGTACTGGTCGTGCGTCGGAAAGAGCACACACCGTTGCGGAAGGCGGGAGCCGATCCTCTCCAGGAAGGCGACGAACGCCTCTTCATCCTCACGTGGGTCGGGGCACACCAGGGGAGTCGCCAGGCGCGAGCGAAGTCCGATAGCACGCGGATTGGCGTCGACGGCGAGCAGAGGGACACGCGCCGGCGCCAGGTCGCGCATGAGGTCGAGTCCGTTGGCCCACGAGACCTGCAGGACCATGGCCGGAGGGTTCTGCGCCGCCTCCTCTAGGAATCGCGCGACGCGCATCATCGTCCCTTCGCGGCGCCGCGCGCCATCACACGCTCGTAGACCTCATGAGTGAGCCGCGCGTTGCGATCCCATCCGAGGGCGAGTGCCGCCGCCTTGCCGGAGGCGCCGACGGCCTTCGCGGCCACGGGATCGTCGAGCACCCGCGCGATGTGACCGGCCAGAGCCTCGGAGTCACGAACCGGCACAAGATAGCCGCTGACACCATCGGTGACGAAGTCCTCGGGTCCTTCGCCCTTGCCGGCGATGACCGGAGTCCCTTGCGCCATGGCCTCCGTGTAGACGAGCCCGAAGGCCTCGTCCCAGCTCGGCAGTGCGAAGACGTCGCAACGGGCCATGAGCGTCAGCACGCGAGCGTGGGGAACACGGCCGAGGAAGTGCACCGTATCGGCCACGCCTTGGGCCTGCGCCTGAGCGCCCAGGGCCCCGCGCAGGGGGCCGTCGCCGACGACCGCAAGATGCACGCGCCGACCATCGCGACGCATTCTCCCGACCGCGTCTATCAGATCCCCGATCCCCTTCCGCTCTATGAGATAGCCGACGGTCAGCACCAGCGCCTGTCCGGGGAGATAGTCGTCGGCGGGATCCACGGCCCTCCCCAGACCGGTGGTTCCGTTCAGCACCACGGTCAGGCGCCCAGGAGGCACCACCCCGCCAAGCAGCCCCGCCACCGCACTCGAGTTGGCCATGACGGCGTCAGCCGCGCCGAGCACGCTCTTCGCTCGACGCGCCACGGCGCCTCCCGACCTGAAGTGCTGGTACACATCGGCGCCGTGCACGGTGACCACGTAGGGCACACCGAGATCAGCCGCCAGTCGCTGAGCGAGAGCGCCATCCGGCAGGGCCTGGTGGGCATGCACGAGGTCGTAGGCCTCGGACTTGAGCGACGGCAGCCGCCGCACGCTGCGATACGCGGTGTCCCCGAGGCGGTCGAACAGTATGCGCCTCGGCGGCTGCAGCACACGCGGGTACTCGCAGACGACGCCGTCGCGAACGGCCCGGCGCGGCTTCTCGCCGCGGCGTCTCTGGCGCGAGTCGCGCCAGAGGATGCGAGGCGCGTAGGGCGTCGGCGAGACGACATGCACCTCCGCGCCGAGGTCGCGCAGCGCCAGGATCTGTTCGTGCACGAAGAGATGGCGCTCCACTCCGGGGGACGGATAGAGATGCGACACGACGAGGACGTTCATGCCCTCACCTCGGCGCCTGTGAGGCCGCTGTCGACCGCCCGATCGGCGGCGGCGGCGGCACCTGGAGGCGCGGACAGGGCCGCCTGCGGCAAGGCCCCCTCTCTCGCGGCCAGGCGGGCACGCGAGACCACCGCCAGCCCAAGGCCGTACAGGATCCACAGCGGCGCGAAGCTGACTGAGCTGCTCGGACCAAGGGCCCCGACGGTGAATCCCACCAGGGCGAGGACAGTGCCGCTTGCCAGATAGCGCACGAACGGGTCGGGATCGCGCCGCGCAATGGGCCAGGTCGTTGCCACCAGACCCACAAAGAAGATCAGATGCAGAGCGAACCCCACGAGACCGCCATTCACATAGGTCTCGAGCCACCAGTTGTGGAGGTTCGAGATGCCGAGAGCGTTTACGCCCGAGGAGACCATCACCTCCGCTTGGCCGGGACCGGCGCCGACCAGGAAGGTGCCGCCGGCGATCTCCAGCCCCTGGCTGGCGAGACCGGTGCGAATGGCGCCCGAGCCGGTACCCGACCGCGATTGCGCGAGCAGCGACTCGAGGCGGAACTGGCGCAGCATGGAGCTCTCCGAGTCGTTGAAGAGCAAGTAGCCCGCTCCGCCGACCAGCACCACGACGACGAGCGCGCCGACGATCTTCCCGGCGCGTGTCGACAAGCGCGGGCCCACCTGGGCGAACAAGACCACCGCGGCGAACGATGAAAGGCCGATGGCGACCAGACTCGAGCGCGAGCCCGTGCGCACGAATGCGGCCGCCCCAAGCACCATACAAGCGACGCTGAGGATGAGCCACAGAGGGCGTCGCGTGAAGAAGAACGCGCAGAGCATGAAGGGCCAGCAGAACGCGATATAGGTCGCGAGGTCGTTCTGGTTGTGAAACACGCTGGTGACGGCGTAGGTCTGCGAGGTCACGGTCGTGAGAAGTCGAGAGGTGGGCAGACGCACGCCGAGACGCGCCTCGAGGACGGTGAAGCCGACGATCAGCACATACGCTGCGAGCATGGTGAAGGCGAAGGCGCGCAGGCGACGGCGGGTGCTTCCGGCGGCGGCCGTCGCCGCCAGCAGAGCGAGCATGGTGACCACGACGGCAAGGTAGTTGAGGGCCGCCGGCTTCTCGGAAGCCCACAGGAGGCCGATGCATATCCAGGCGAACCACAGAGCCACAGGCAGGGCGACATCGCCTGCCGCGAAATGCAGCGGCGTGGGCCGCACGATCAGATACGTCATGCCGACGAACCCGACGAGGACAAGCAGCAGGCGAAACGCGAACAGCTGGGGAAACGAGGGGTGGGCGAACGAGGGACCCAGAAGGGCCAGCGCCGGCAGGGCGATGAGACCGGCGACCAGGAGGTCGCCGATGCGAATCCGAGCGAGCTGACGACGCACGAGAAGAAAGAGCGTCACCAGGGCGAGAGCCGCGAGTAGCCCGTAGCCGACCATGGATCGCTGCGCGACCGCAGCCGAGAGAACGATGGTGAGCGCGACGCCGAAGCCGACGAGCGCGAAGTCGCGACGCCGGGAGCGCGGCTCGGCCGAGACCGTCGCGCCTCGTGGTCCCGAGCGTTGGGTCATGCCGGCATCCTACCACCGGAGCCACGGGCGGGCCGCCGGCCGCGTCCTTCCCAGAGGGTCAGGTCGGAGCCGGCCGCCAGCCGGTCCAGAAGCGCCGCGAGCTCCGCCGTGAGGCGGACCAGATCGTACCGCTCCAGCGCCTGGCCATCCGCCACAGGCGCTGTGCCGAGGCGCACGCTCTCGACGAAGCTCGCCAGCGGGCCCCCCATGTCATCGCCGGGCAGGACGCACGTGCCGCCGCCCACCTCCGCGAACAGGGCGCGAGCAGCCGAACCGGACGGAGAGATGGCGAAGACGGGCCGGCCGGCCTCGAGGTACTCGAAGACCTTGCTCGACATCGACTCCCGCCGGCGGCCGTTCACCAGGAGTAGGGCATCGGCCGCTCGCTGGTAGCCGAGCGAACGCTCGTGAGGGACGAACGGTTCTACCCGCACTCGCGACTCGAGACCATGCCGTCGAGCCTCGGGGATGACACGGCTCTCGTCGACCCCCACGAACAGCGCCTTGACCTCTGAGGGCAGAGTCGCCAGAGCGGCGAGGAAGGCGCCGACCTGCTGCTCACGCCCGTACAGACGGCCTGTGTGCACCAGCCAGAAACCGGAGCCGAGGCTGATGTCCTCGCGGGCCTCTGCTCGGTCGAAGCCGTTCGGCAGGACGGCGGCGTGGCCGGCCAGCCAAGGGTGGCGCGTCACCAAATCGTCGACGATCGGTCGATTGACCGCGGTCACGGCTGCGGCGCTCCGCAGGGCCCATGCCTCGAGGCCGCGATGAGCCCGCCTGTGCGCCTTGGTCGGATAGGCACGGAACTGGTAGTTCGACCACGGGTCGCGATAGTCCGCGAGCCACGGCACACCGCTCAGGCGCGCCAAGCTCGCCGCGACCAGATGCACGCTCGGCCGGGGCGAGCTGGAGAGCACGACGTCGAACGGCTCGCTCTGCATCAGCCGGCGACCCTCCCGGACAGCGGGCCCGATCCAGGCCATGTATGGGTCGGGCACAGTGATCCAGCGGTTGATGCGAGTGCTGCGCCGGCCACCACCCAGCAGCTGCCGGGGCACGGGCACCGGCGCACGAACCACACGCACAGCCGACTCGGGTGCCACCCCCTGTGCCCGAGCCGTCAGCACGGTCGCTTCCCAGCCGTGCTCCGGCAGGTGCCGCAGAAAGCGGACAACGCGCGTGGTCCCCGCGCTCACCATCGGCGGGTACGGGTTCGCCACGACCAGAAGCCTCCGGGTCGCACTCACGGCCTCGAACTCCCCCCCTCAGTCGGATCGACCTCGATGTCCATTTCCTGCGCTCTCTCGAGAGCCTCTTCCTCCGCGGCAAGCTCCTCGTCGTCGAGCCCGCCTTCGAGCCGCCCGTGTATCCCAGGCTCATCGGCGGGCGCGGTGTCCACGGTCGCACCGCTCAGGATACCGTCCCGGGGCCCCTCGCCGTGTGGCGCACCCCCCTCGCCGGCGCCACCAGGCTCGGCGGACTCGCGACCGGGCGCCTCTTCAGCCCCGTCTGGCGGCGACTCCGGCGACGTAGCTTCGCCCCCGGCCGCAGCCGCTTCGCCCGGATCCCCTTCCGGTCCCCCCCCAGGCAGACGACGCCTGATACCCGCCAGTCTCCGCCTCTCCCCCGGCTCGAAGAAGCCCGTCACCCAGAGGACGAGCGGGAAGAGAAGCAGCGCCGGCGTCTTGAGGAGGGCACGCACGACCAGCTCGTCGTCGGGCATACCCACGTCCTCGCCGCTCAGCCACGCGATGCCCCACACCGCGCCCAGTGTGACGCCGGTGGCCAAGAGCACCTTCAGGAGGCGCGCCCATTCGTACCGGATCGGGTACCAGTGCTGCGAGTAGAAGTAGACCGTGATCGCGAGGATTGCGTATCCGACGACGGTCGTCCACGCGGCAGCCCACATCCCGTACTCGGGGATCAGCCAGAAGTTGAGCGAGATGTTCACGGCCGAGGCGATGGCGAAGAACACGGGAATCATGCGGTTCTTCTTGGCGACGTTCGCGCCTACCCAGAAGACGAAGTACAGCGAGTAGAGAACGATCGACAGAGCCAGCACGAAGGTCACGGGTCCGACGCTCCAGTACCGCTCGTTCAGGAACGTGTGCACGATGAGGGGCATGAACGCGCCGAGCAGCACGAGCGCCACACCGTTCAGCGCCATGAAGTAGGTCGAGCTGCGAGACACCATATGGCGATGCTTCTCGGGCTCGTGCAAACGGGCGTAGTGCCACTGCGGCCAAGCCATGCGAAACGCCATCAACAGGAGGTACAGCGGCTGCGCCAGTGAGTTGGCGACAGTGTAGAGGCCGACCTCGGCCTTGCCCTGGTAGTGAAGCAGGAAGAGACGGTCGGAGAGCTTGAGCCAGTAGAATGATATTCCGGTGAAGAGCGCCGGGACCGCGAAGGCGAGCATCCCTGTCATCAGATCGCCGTGCCACCGCCAGTCGACCTTGCGGATGTAGGTCGGCAGCAGGGCCAACTGCATACCCGCGGCCGTCGCCAGGTTGGCGAGGAGCACGCCCATGGGTCCCCACTCGAACACCGCCACGAAGAGAATCGACAGGGGCACCATGACGCCGACGCGTCCCATCGTGTAGGCGCTGAAGCGCCACGGCTTGTGCTCGAGTCGGAAGAGCGTGAACGGCAGGTCGTTCAGGTTGCTGAAGAACAGGGTGAGAAGGGCGACAGCGAAGTAGCGCCAGTCGCCGGGGCTGTACTCGGCGCCCATCAGGAGGGGCGCGATGGTCGGCATCAACACGACCAGCACTCCGAGCAGGATCAGTGGGTAGACCGTCGACACGTAGAAGACGTTGGTCACCACTCTCTTGCGTTCTTCCACGGATTTGTCGTCGAAGTAGAAGCGACTGAAGGCGACGTCGAAGCCCAAGGTCACGAACACGTCGAGGAGGGTCGTCACCGCGACGACCATGCCGAGGATGCCGTAGTCGCTCGGGCTGAGGAACGCGGTGTAGAGCGGCAGGAGCAGGGCGACGAGCAGCTTCTGCACCGCACGTCCGCCGCCGTAGATCACCGAGTCCTTGAAGAGCAGCGAGTACCCTTGGCTATTCGGCTTCCTGTTCTTGGGCATGCGCTAGGAGCGCGGGGCGCTCAGGCTCTTGGGCCGCGGCTCGTAGAGCCTCTGGCGCGGCACCCGGGAGCCGGCCGGGCGAGCTCCGTCGGCGGGCAAGTCGATGGTCTGCATCACGGAAGCAATCCTATCGCGGACGGGCTGGCATGCCCTGTGGCCGGGAACGAGGGGCCCACCGCAGTGGTCGGCTGCTCGACCGGGCGAGTATACCGAGTGTCGGCGTGGGCGCTCCCACCTCGCAGCGACGGAGCGCGTCAGAACTGGAAGTACAGGAAGGGACTGGGCTTGCTGAGGGCAAGCAGGGATGCCCCCAAGAGCACGCCCAGCAGAAGCGCGTAGCGGAGCTTCGGCGAGGGCTTGATCTCCCACGTGTTCGGCAGGAAGTTCACCCACAGGAGGCCGCCGACGATGAGACCGGCCAACGCTGGGGCCAGGCGCATGGACCCACCGCCCGAAACCCCGTTGAGCCCGATCATCGCGCCGAGCACATCGAGCGCAGAGTCGACGGTCGTCGCACGGAAGAAGACCCAGGCGACGACCGCGCAGAGGAACGTGATGACCCGATTGAGCCAGACCCACTTCGGCGTGAAGCCATACTTGCGAAGCGTCGAGTGGACCGAGAGATAGGTGCCCCACAGGAGCCCCCAGATCACGTACGTCCAGGCCGGTCCATGCCAGAGACCGCCAAGAAGGAAGGTGATCAGGAGGTTGCGCACCGTGAGCAGCTGTCGCCCGCGTGAGCCGCCGAGCGGTATGAACAGATAGTCGCGCAGCCAGCCTGACAGCGTCATGTGCCATCGACGCCAGAAGTCGGAGACGTTGGCTGCCTTGTAGGGCGAGTTGAAATTCTGCGGGAAGCGCAGGCCGATCATGAGCGCCACGCCGACCGCCATGTCCGAGTAGCCGGAGAAGTCGAAGTAGAGCTGCAGCGTATAGCCTAGCGCGGCCCCCCAGCCTGACAACAGGCTCAGCTCCGCATGATGGGCGAAGAGGTCGTTGACGTAGGTGGCGAGCACGTCGGCGAAGAGCAGCTTCTTGGCGAGGCCCATGACGAGGAAGAAGAGGCCGCTGCCGATCAGCGCCCAGCGAAAGCGCTGCTGGGCGCCTTCGAGCTGTTGCCCGACGTGCTCGTAGCGGATGATGGGTCCGGCCATGATGTACGGGAAGAGAGTGGCCCAGGCCAGGTAGTGGATCACGCTCTTCGCCGGCTTGATCGTGCCGCGGTAGACGTCGACCGCGTACGAGATCGCCGCGAACGTATAGAACGAGATACCCACTGGCAGAAGCACCTTGAGCGCAGGCAGGGGCTCATCCGCACCGAGCAGACCCAGGAGCCCGTTCATCGAACCCAGGAAGAAGCCGCGGTACTTGAAATAGGCCAGAAGACCGATGTTGAGAGCGATGGCGACGGCGAGAATGGTCTTGGCGCCGCCGCGGGCTCTCTGCCCGCGCGATGTAGTGTCCCGCGACCCAATCGACCAACGTCGCAGCGAGCAACAGCGGGACATAGCGCCAGTCCCAGAGACCGTAGAAGACACACGAGATGACGACCAGGTACGTCAGGCGCGGTAGCCCGCGTGGGACCAGCCAGAAGAGGACGACCGCGACAGGCAGGAAGACGAGCAGGAATGTGAAGCTGCTGAAGAGCACCGCTTGCTCTCAGCCTCCCTGCACGGTCACTGCGGGAGGCCGCCGGTCTTCTCCAGGATGTGGTCGATGGCGCGGCGCGAGTTGACCGTCGTCATGTGCACACCGTCGTACCACTCGTTCGGATCGGCATCGAAATCGGTCTGGTCGGTGAGGTCGAGGAAGACGAAATCGTACTCGTCCTGCAGAGACGCCAGGTAGCTCACGACCTCTTCGTAGCGCTCTCCCCAGCCGAGAGGACCCACCACCTTGCGCAGCTTGGGATTGATGGGCGTGAGTACGATCAGCGGCGTCGCGCCCTGCTCGTTCATGAACCTCAGGGTCTCCTCGAAGTACTCCTGGGCCTCCGCGTCGGGGCCGTCGCTGTAGACGGTACGATGCAGATTGCTGTAGCGCTCTACGGAGTCAGGCCAGCGCCTCTTCCACTCCTTCTCGGTCCACCGTCGCTCGACGAGGGCGCCGTCGGCGCGGATCGTCTTGCGGAACTTGCTCGTCGTCTGCGCCGCCTTGTCACGATAGAGGATAAGGCGCACGGAGTCCTTGGCGGTGGCCAGTGAGAACATCGTGGTGCGGTTCTCGACTATGGCCTGCGCCAGTTCGACGGGATCGTTGCCGGCACTGGCGATACCCACGTACTTGGCCAGACGAGGCTCGTTCGCCGTGCGAGCGCCGACGGTGACCGGCACGAACGCCTCGACGTCCAGGAGCCAGAGGTACTCCGGGTCGGCGTCTGGCCAGACCTCTTGGATGAACTGGGTCATGGCCCAGACGTCGACCGTCCCGCCGATGCCGTTCACGCCCGCGTTGAACGTCCGCATGCCCGTCCTCTTCTCGAGGAACTCGGGCTCGTAGCGCATGGACCGTGAGCTCCCGAGCACGACGAGTTCCGGTCCCTCCTCGAGATTCTCGATGGCGTCAGCCTTCACCGTTCGATCCGACGTGGTCAGCGTCGGCAAGATGTGCGTACCAAGCGAGCCGTAGGGGTCCGCGAACGCGTTGAGGGCAACGACCGCCGCAGTCGAGAGCGCCGCCACCACGAGCAGCACGGCGACGAAGGCCAACGCCTTGCGTCCCACTCGCTGATCCATCTCGGGAGGATCTGGGATGGCCCGCTTCCGGGCAGCGCCTCCGGCAGCTGTCCCAGCTGCCGGTGCCCCCGTAACGGAGCTGTTCCCGTGAGACTGCGCGTCAACCGACTTCTCATCGCCGGCGGGACGAGCATGTGAGTCGTCATGTGGGTTCACAGTGGCAAGGGAAGGTGAAGGATGACGAGCGGTGCGGCGTCAGAGGATACCATAGGCACCCGCGCGCTCCTGCGCGACTCGTTTTGAGGGGTCGTCAGGCGAGGAAGCACGCGATCCTCGAAGCGAGATCGTCGGTCTCGACCTCGTCCACCCCACGGTGGTCGGTCCTCATATCATGGAACGCCTGGATGCCTCGCTCCTGTACGAAGCAGCGGACCAGGCGGATGCTCCCGCCGTGCGTGACCAGTACGGCCGGTCGGCCGTACTGCGCGGCATCGCGGAGCGCGGCCAGAACGCGGCGCTGCTGTTCTGCCAGGCTTTCGCCGCCCGGAAACCGAAATACCTCGGGGTGCTCACGATACTGTCGCCAGACATCCGGTTCCTCGGCCATGATGTCCGCAAAGGTGCGCGCCTCCCAGTCACCTCGATGGGTCTCGGCCAACCGGGGGTCGACGACCAGGCGGACTTCGTGCCCGATGTGCGCCGCGATGAGCCCGGCCGTCTCCTGCGCGCGCAGCAGATGGCTGGTCACGATCAGCTCGATTCCGCTCCCCGCCAGCGAGCGCCCTTGGTCGCGCGCCTGCGCGCGCCCCGTCACATTCAGGCCGACCTGAGCCCATCCCTGACAGCGAGCCGGTTCACGGTTCCAGTCGGTCTCGGCATGGCGAACGAGCAGGCACCTCAAGAGACACCTATCCGGACCATCGGCCCTCCGCTCGCGGGTCCTCGGCGACGTGCAAGGTTCAGTGGAAGTGCAGAAGTGTGTCGCCGCGCACACCTATCCGCAGCGTCTCGACGGAGAGCACTTCCTCAGGAGGGATGTTGCCGAGATTCACGTTGGCGCCGAACTGCTCTACGAACCAGGCCTGCTGGCTCTTGATGGGAGCCTCGAAGAGCAGGTTCTCGGCGCTCACGGCAGCGACGATCCGCTGGAGCAGATCCTCCTTGACCTGCCCTCCCGTCTGGTAGATCCCGACAGTCCCCGACTCCCGGCCCTCGGTGATGACCTTCCACGCGCCGGCATCGAACTCGCGCTCGATGCTGTCGACCCATTTGTCTGGCGAGATCACGACGCTGGCGTCCTTGCTGCCGACCTCGCTGAGGACGCGAAACTCCCCGCTCAGGCGACGGAGCAAGGCAAGCTTGTCGTCCTCTTCCATCGCGACCGTACCGTCCGAGACCTCGAGGCAGTCCATGCCGAGCCCGCGCACGACGCCGAGGTACTCCTCCAGCTTGTTCTGCCGCAGACAGAGCTCGAAGAAGGTCCCCCCGAAACACACCGGGATGCCGAAGCTCTGATAGAGCTCGACTTTCTCTCTGAGGTTCGGCGTCACCACGGCCGTTCCCCAGCCCAGCTTCACGATGTCGACGTAGTCCCGGGCGGACTCCATGAACTGCCGAACCTGCCCCAGACCGTAGCCCTTGTCCAGCACATGCGTGAGACCGCTCTCGCGCGGCTTCGAGGTGCGTTCGGGAAGCGTGAGGAAGTCGAACATGGAGGCCCTCCTGGTGGTGCACGGCCGGCGTCAGCGCTCAGCGCAGCGTACCAGACCAGGTCCGTTGTCGCCCGCCTCGCCTGAACGTGTCCGCGGCGCAGGCTCGCGCCCTCCTACATCCTCATGAACAGGGCCAATCCGCTCGTGAAGAGGACCAGGGCCAGGACCGCGCGCAGCGCTCTGCTCGGTGCATGCACGGTCAGCTGCGCGCCGATCAGCACCCCGGGAAGGGATCCCATGAGCAGAGCACTCACCATCCAGAGATCGACATTGCCGCTGCCGATATGGGCGATGCTTGCGACAAGCAGGAGGATCGTTGCGTGGAAGACGTCGGTGCCGACGATGCGGTCGGTGGTCAAAGGATAGAGGAGGATCAGGAACACGCCGAGGAAGGTCCCACTGCCCACCGAGGTGAGCCCGATGGCGAACCCCGCCGTCGCGCCCAACGCGACCGTCATGGCCTTCGTGGCCGGAGACAGGGCGAGGTTCTCTCTGCGGTGCGTCCTGTCGATGTGCATCACCACTTTGACGACGAGCAGGACGCCGATGGCCATGAGGGCAGCACCGATGGCCCGGTAGAGAACGCCGTCGATGAGCTCGGCGTGGTTGTTCTTGAGGTAGTTGACAGCTCCGACACCGAGGAGAGTCGCCGGCACACTGCCGCCGGCCAGCCACAGCGCCAGAGGGACATCCACGGAGCCCTGCCGCCAGTGCTTCCATGAGCCGAACACCTTCGTCGCCGCGGCGTAGGTCACATCGGTGCCGATGGCCATCGTGGGAGGGAATCCGAAGAACAGGATCAGGATGGGCGTCATCAGCGCTCCGCCTCCCATGCCTGTGAGCCCCACCAGGAAGCCGACGAAGAAGCCCGTGAGGCTGAGATACGGGTTGAGATGGCCGTCGGCCCAAACGTAGCAGCCGGCCACGAAGAGCGCCCACGCGGCCAGGCCGAGACCCCACCGCCAGCGCCATGCGCCTGCGGGAGCAGGAACGGGGCGAAACGGTGGGAGCGCCTCGCCTTCGAGAGCGGGCGATCCGACTTCAAGAGCTAGTGCGTCGGCGTCAGCCAGGATCTCACGTGTGGGCGGCTCCGCCACAGACCCCCTTGAAGGTTCGAAGACCGATGACCGGTCTGCCCTCTCGCGCAGCTGGCCGAACCAGAGTATGCACGCGTCTAGCTTATCCGTCAAATAAGGCAGCCGCCCTGGAGCAGAAGAGGAGGGGCGTTCCCCTGGTGTCTTGACGATACCAGCCCGGACTGCTAGAGTGCCGCATTAGGCGGATGCATCCGCTCCATAAGGTCTATGGCATGTCCCGTTGAGGCGCTGGCTGCTCCGGCGCAGAAGCAATCAGGAGGCTTGGCTATGCAGTTCGCCACCACCCCGGAAGAGATCCACCACCTGGTCGAAGAGCTCAACTTCGCAGAGAAGGTCGAGCGGTCGCTCGATCTGATCAGCGACGCGCTCCGTGAACACGGCGACGGTCTCGTGGTGGCCAACAGCCTCGGCAAGGACTCGGTCGTGGCATGGGACCTCGCCAAGCGCGTGGATCCCCGCATCCGCGGCTTCATCGTCACCACCCGCTTCAAGCCGGCGGCGACCAAGGCCTTCATGGTAGAGACCGTCGAGCGGTATCCGGAGACGAGAGTATTCGAGAGCGACGTCGAGATCCCGGAGAAGCTCTACGAGACCGATCCGGACGAGTGCTGTGACCAGCTCAAGGTCAAGCCCGTGCGCCAGGCCATCGAGGAGATGAACGTCACCTGTTGGGTCACGGGCCTGCGCTGCACCGAGGGTCGCACGCGCACCGACTACCTCGAGGTCGAGGAGCGCGATGAGGGGCTGCTGAAGCTGAACCCGATCCTGCCTTGGCACGAGCGCGAGATCTGGCAGTACATCGCGCTGTACAATGTGCCCGTCAATCCTCTCTACGGCGAGGGCTACCGCTCGCTCGGATGCGAGCCGTGCACGCACATCTCGACCGGTGCCAACGAGCGCGCCGGCCGCTGGATCGGCACGAGCAAGTGCGGCGGCGAATGCGGCATCCATACGCGACCGCTCAAGGCCGGCGCCAGCGTCTGACGCAGGCACAAGCGCGACGCGCCAGACAGAGAGCCCCGAGCCCACAAGCGGCAGGGGGCTGCCGAAGAAGGGCCCAGCCGCCCTCCGGCCTCATCGGCGCCCTTGGACATACCCGTCCAAGGGCGCCGATCTGCGCCGATGACCCGTGACACGATCGGCCGAGTCAGGCCGGCGTCATCTCCCCGCCGAAGCATACTGCTCGCGAAAGAACTCAAGGAGAGCCTCGGCGGCACGCGAGAGCACGCGCGTCCTGGAGCGCACCGTGGAGAAGTCGCGCAGGATGCGCAGTCCATCGATGGGCACGACGACAAGGGCGCCGTGCTCGACCTCCGGTCCGATCGCCCAGCGGCTGACGAAGGTCACTCCGCCGCCGGCGATGGCTGCCTGCTTGGCCGACTCCATGAGGCCCATCTCCATGACGACGTTCAGCTTCTCGGGCCGCACGCCGTGGGAGCGCAGATGAGCCTCGACCACAGAGCGCACGCCGGCCCCGTGCTGCTGCACGATCTGCGGTTCGCGGACCACCTCGGCGAGCTTCACGCTCTTGCGAGTCGCCCACGGGTGGGTCGCGCCGCACACCAGGACGATCTCGTCCCTCGCCAGAGGCTCGGCGACCAGATCCGGGCGGGGGGCGACAGCGCCTACGGCGCCTACCTCGAACTCGCGCGCCAGCACCCGCTCCACGACGGTGTGCGTGTCGTCGACGCGTAGCGAGATGGCCACGCCTGGGTACTCCGCCTTGAAGCCCGTGAGCATCGCCGGCAGCACGTGCTCGCCGGGCCCGGTCGAAGCCCCGACCACGAGCCTGCCGGCAACGAGCTCGCCGAGATTCTGGATCTCAGTGCACGTCCGCTCGTGGAGATCGAGGATCTCGCGGCCGTATCGGTAGAGGACGGATCCTGTGTCGGTCGGGGTCACCGTGCGCCGCGAGCGATCCAGCAGAATCGTCTGGAGCTCTCGCTCGAGGCTCTGGACCTGCTGACTCGCCGCCGGCTGGGTGATCAGCAACTCCTCTGCGGCCAGGGAGAAGCTGCGTCGGTCGACGATGCGGCAGAACAGTCTGATCTGTCGGATGTCCACGGGATCATCGTATCGCACGCTCGGCGCCTGTCGATCCATCTGACCGCCTCCGCCTGGGACGGCGACGCGCCAGGGCAAGCAGTTCATCGACGAAGACCCAAGGATCGCGGGGCTCGCGATTCGCCGTACGGGGATCCTTCTTCCTCAGCCAGAGATCATCCGGTCCGGTGGCCAGCCTCAGGCGACCCGCCTTCAGAAGCGCCCGATCGACGGCCGTCAGTGGATGACCAGCCACGGTGTACGCAGGAGTCCCGAGCGCTGCGGCCTCGCGCGTCATGATGCCGCCGTCGCCGAGAACGAAGTCCGCGGCAGCGATCAGCCCGACGCCGTCCACCATGCCTTCGGGCGCCACCAGCCCGGGCGCGTCGAGAGAGAGAAAGCGCTGCCGCTGTTCCGGGTCGCGGGCAAGTAGCACGAGGGTGACGTTGCGCCGACCAGCCAGCTCTCGAACGAAGGCGGCCAATACAGCCTCGTTCGACCAGTGAGCAGCGTCAGTGGCTGTGCCGCTCGACCGAGACGGGCGCACGACGCCCACGACGTGTCGATCATCAACCTCCAGACTCCGCAGCACCAGCGGATCGGGTTGAATGTCGTGCAGGTAGTACTCCTCCTTGAAACCGGGGTACCTCACGAACCTTCGCGGTGACGGCCTCAGGGCGGACAGGGCTTCCCGCGCGATCGCATCAGGTACGGCGACCTCGTCGGCCATGCGCAGGCTGAAGGGCATCTTGCGCAGGTCGTCCTCGTCGAGAAAGGTCATCTGCGGGATGCCGAGAGTCCACCCGGCGAGCACGAAGTCGCTCGTGTGGCTGCCCGCCGCGACGTCGAAGCGACCATCGGCCGCCGATCCAAGGAGCTGTCGGGTACGATTGGCGAGCCCCACCGCGCGAGCGGCCACGCCCCCGCCTCGGTGATGCCCGACGAGCACCGCGGCAAGCCCGTACCGACGCAGGACGAGATCGGCGCTGGCGAAGCGCCGAGCAGTCAACGTGACTGTGTGGCCGCTGCTCTCCAACCGCTGCACGATCGGCGCGAAGAAGACGACGTCCACCGCAGCGGTAGTATCTACCCAGACTCTCACGGCCAGAGCCGGCCCGGGATCCCTTGACCGGGAAACGCGCCGCAAGCATCGTGTCGGGTCACCGCGGCTGGCACAAGACCTCGCCGGACCCTGCCTAGGCCAATCCGGCCGCCACCGCCTCGGCGACTTCGCGCACCTGCTCCTCGCTGAGGTTGGGGTGCATGGGGATGGCGAGGTTCTCAGCGGCGGCGACATCGGTCACGGGGAAGTCGCCGGCTTGGTGGCCAAGCTCCGCGAACACCGGCTGCAGCTGGAGGGGCGTCGTGTAATAGGCGGCACAATCGACGTTGCGAGCCTTGCAGGCCACCGCGATGGCGTCTCTCTCAGGATGACGCACCACGTAGAGGTGGTACACGTGAGTCGAGCCCTCGGGCACTGCCGGGCGCACGATCTCGCGCGGCAGGTACTGGTCGTACCAAGCCGCCACCTGGGCGCGACGCGCGTTCCAGCTGTCGATGACCTCAAGCTCGATGCGGAGGATAGCCGCCTGCAGTTCGTCCAGCCGTGAGTTGAAGCCGATATCCGTGAACGTCTTCTTGTCCTTGCTGCCGTGGAAGCGCAGCTCCCGGGCGCTCTGGATCAGTTCGGCGTCGCTGGCCGTGATGAGGCCACCGTCGCCGAAGCCCCCAAGGTTCTTGGTGGGGAAGAAGCTGAACACCGCCATGTCGCCGAGGCTGCCGGCCCTGCGCCCTTTGTAGGTGGCGCCCCAAGCCTGGCAGGCGTCCTCGACGATGGGCAATCCGCGCTCCTCCGTGACGGCGCGGACGGCGTCCGCGTCGGCAGGCAGGCCGAACAGGTCGACGGGCATCACGGCCTTGGTTCGCGGCGTGATGGCGGCTCGCACGGCTCGCGCGTCGATGCACAGGGTGTCTGGGCGGATGTCCACGAACACCGGGGTCGCGCCGGCCTGGGCGATCGCCTCGGCCGTGGCAAAGAACGTGAACGGCACGGTGATGACCTCGTCACCGGCGCCGACACCAAGCGCGCGCAGAGCTATCGTGAGGCCATCGGTCCCGTTGGCGACGCCCACCGCGCCCGCCGTCCCCATGGACGCAGCGGCTTCCTCCTCGAAGCTCTTCACGTTCGGTCCGAGAATGACGCGCCCGCTACGCAACACAGCGAGAACCGCAGCTTCAATACGCTCCTGGAGCTCTCCGTACTGCCCCTTGATGTCCATGAGTCCTACGGCCATGCGATGCGTCTCCTTGCGGCGTGAGATCGTGCCTCGAACCTACCATAGCCCACAACGTGCGGCCAGCTGCCCGCATGACCCGGAGCGTCCGGTGGGGTACCCTAACCTGATGCACTCCATCATCGATATCGTCGTTCAATGGGCTACCGGTCTCATCGGTGACTGGGGGCTGCCCGCAGTCTTCGCGCTCATGCTGCTGGAGAGCGCCTGCATCCCCGTCCCCAGCGAAGCGATCATGCTCTTTGCCGGATTCGCCGTCAGCAAGGGCGACATGAGCCTGCTGGGCATAGCGGTGGCGGGAGTCGCCGGGAACGTCGTCGGGTCGTGGGTCGCCTATGCGGTGGGGCTGTACGGCGGGCGACCATTCATCGACAAGTACGGCAAGTACATCCTGCTCCGCCACCACCACGTGGAGCTGGCCGAACGATGGTTCGCCAAGTATGGGCCCGCGACGGTCTTCTTCAGCCGGATGCTGCCCATCGTCCGGACGTTCATCTCGCTGCCGGCGGGCATCGGCAAGATGCCCTTCTGGCAGTTCACGCTCTACACCGTGCTGGGATGCATCCCCTGGGTGCTTTTCCTTGGCTGGGTAGGCATGCAGGTCGGCGGCAACTGGGAGGCTATCCGGGAGCAGCTCCGCTGGGCCGACTACGTCGTCGCCGCAGCCCTCGCGGGTGCGGCGGTCTACCTGTTCGCCAAGTGGCGCCGGGGCCGGCGAGCGCGCATGACCGCAGCCGAGCCGGCCGAGGGGGCCGCCCTGGACGCCGAACAGGAGATGTAGACGAGGGCGGTTGGCCCACGGCCCCGCGTCAGCCGCTAGAGGCCTCGCGCTTGGTGACCTCGACGAGGTTGCGATAGACCTCCGCCAGGCCCTCGGCTGAGAGCGGCCCTTTGTTCGCACGGTTCACGAACGTCAGCATCCATTCCTCGCGCGCGGGGTCAAGGAAGTCGACGCCGTGCTCTTCCTTGTAGGCCTTGAGCTGCTTCACCAGCTTGAGCCGCTTGTTGATGGCGTCGATGATCTTGAGATCGTTGTCTGAGATCTGGTCGCGGAATTGCCTGATGACCGGATCGTTGCTCCCATTCGGCACGTCTTTCGTCCCCCCGTTCTGGCTGGCCAGTCGCCGTCCGGCGTCAGTGGGCCAGCCCTTCCTCGTCCTCGTCGTTGTCGAGGTCCTCGTCGTCGAATCCGTCGTCCTCATCGTCCTCATCCTCGGCGAGGGCGACCTCGTCAGGAGTGGCCTCGGCGCCGACGAAATCGTCCGGTGAGACGCTCTCCAGGAAGTCGCGGAAGCTCTCGACGATCTCCTCGGTGTCGTCGACTTCGCGCTCGAACTCTATGGCGTTCTCGTCGATGAGCTCAGTCGAGGCGAAAATGGGTGCTTCGGTGCGTACCGCCAAGGCCAGGGCATCGCTGGGCCGCGAATCGACCTCGATCTCGACGCCCGTCCTTGTTGAGCGTGAGGGTCGCGTAGAAGGTGCTCTCCTTGAGCTCGGTGACGGTGATGCGAGTGATCTCGGCCTCGAAGCGCTCGATGACGCTGGTCAGCAGATCGTGGGTCATTGGCCGCGGCAACTCGGTGCCCTGAAGCCTGATGAGGATGGCGGCCGCTTCGGGGTGACCGATCCAGATGGGCAGGAACTTGTTGCCCTCCATCGTCTTGAGAAGCACGATGGGCTGTTTGCCGATCACGTCGAAGCTGACACCGTATATGACCATTTCCTGAAGGTTCATCTCACAGGGAGTATACGTCAGCAGGGATGACGCTCACACCGCGCCCGCTCGCCGGTTGACGGCTTGGGGCCCCATCCCTAGACTGCGAGACTCGCGGGCGCATAGCTCAGTCGGTTAGAGCGCGTCTCTGATAAGGACGAGGTCCGTGGTTCGAATCCACGTGCGCCCACCACACTCCCCGCGATCGACCGACGCTGCACGTCGCTGCCGCCTGGTGGTACAGTCGCGATGACCCACTGCTCTGCCGGCGAGGGAGGCGACATGGCGGAAGAGACCTATCCGGACGACATCGTGTACTTCAGGGAGCACGACTGGGTGCGCGTCGAGGGCGATGAAGCCGTGCTCGGCATCACCTGGTTCGCTCAGGACGCTCTCGGCGAGGTCGTCTACGCCGAGCTGCCCGCGCCGGGCTCCATGGTGAGTGGCGGGCAACCGTTCGGCGAACTCGAGTCCGTCAAGGCCGTGAGTGACGTCTACTCACCGGTGACCGGCCAGATCGTCGCCACGAACGAGCTCCTCCTCGACGAGCCCGAACGCGTCAACACGGACTGCTACGGCGACGGCTGGCTCGTTCGCGTCCGCCTGGACGATGGCGCAGAGATCGATGCGCTGATGGACGCCGGCGAGTACCGGACCTTCCTCGAGG
Source organism: uncultured Thermoleophilia bacterium (assembly GCA_963717285.1). GTDB lineage: Bacteria > Actinomycetota > Thermoleophilia > UBA2241 > UBA2241 > CAIXSE01. Next base: position 465,572 of record CAVQVW010000004.1, on the reverse strand, counting down.
GGCCTGAGATTCGGCGGTAACGGCGGACGGAGGTGCCCACATGACAGCGCGGCGGGCGGCCGGGTGAGCTGCGTCAGGGTGCTTCCCGACTTGCTCGCGGCCGGCGGGGTCCAGATGGCGCTGGACGCGGGACTCCTGCAGACGGTGGAGAGCGTCCTGGCGCGACGCTACACGTGGTCGCCACCGGCGCTGTCTCTGGGCAAGTTCCAACACGTGACGCTGACCCCGGAGCTTCCCTTCGACGTCGTGCGACGGCCGTCCGGCGGCTGCGCTGTCCTGCACGGCGAGGACTTCGAGTGGTCTTTCGCCGTGGCCTTTCCGGCAGGGACGTTCGGCGACGGCCCGGGCGCCTCGGTCGACCTGAAGACGCCTTATGCCCTCGTCGCCGGCGCTTTCGCCGGCGCTTTCGAGGAGTTGGGGGTCTTCGTCGACGGCAGCGGCGCAGCTGCCTATCGGCGGTCGTCGTTCTGCTTCGCCACCATCATGCGACATGACCTCATGGCTCGCGGTGAGAAGATCGTGGCCATCGCGCAAGCCCGCGACCGCGGGCGCGTTCTCGTCCACGGCTCCGTGCTCGAGCGACGGCCCTCACGAGAGCCCACTCAGGCGGCGGAGACCCTCCTCGGCGAGCCTTGGGTGGGCGACGGGCTCGCTGGGGGCGGCTATTCGGTGGCCAGAGACACCCTCTGGAGGGGCGTCCTTGCCCGCCTCGAAGCGGGTCTGAGAGCCATGAGATCCACACAGCGGCACCCATCCGGCACACACGGGGACCACACGGGTCCAAGGGGGGAGTCATGAAGAAGATCCTGGTGCTCGGCGGCGGCCCAGCCGGGTACGTCGCCGCTGGTCGCGCGGCCCAGCTCGGCGCCGCCGTGACGCTCGTCGAAGAGCGCGAGATAGGCGGCACCTGCCTCAACCGTGGCTGCATCCCGACGAAGGCCATGGTGGCGGGCACAAGGCGCCTGCGCCAGACTCGCGCGGCGGCGGAGTTCGGCATCCTGACCGGCGAGGTCAGCCTCGACTTCCCGGCGTTCATGGCCCGCAAGGAGCGGGTCACGACGACCCTGCGCGACGGCGTCGCGCAACTCCTCAAGGCTCGCGGGATCGAGGTGGTGGCCGGCCGGGCTTCGCTGGCCGGCCCCGGCCGGCTCTCCCTGGCCGATGGGAGCGAACTCACCGGCGACGCTGTCGTCCTTGCCACCGGATCGGAGCCCGTGCGTCTCGACCTCTTCGACTGGAGCGATGCCCGCATCATGACGAGCGACGAGCTGCTGCGCATCGATCGCGTGCCGCCCAGTCTCGTGATCGTCGGTGGCGGCGTGATCGGCTGCGAGTTCGCCTCGGTGTTCGCCGACCTCGGTTCGAAGGTCACGATCGTCGAGATGCTGGACCAGCTCGTGCCAGGCGAGAGCTCACGCGTGGCGCGCACCCTGCAGCAGGCGTTCAGAAAGGCAGGCATCGATGTCCTGCTGAAGACTGCCGTGGAAGAGGCGGGCGACGCAGCCGGGCAAGGGGCCGTGAGCGGCGGCGACAGCGCCAGCGTGAAGCTACGTCTGACGAACGGTCTCGACTTGAGTACCAGCGGCCGTACTGGTCGCGGTCGGGCGACGCCCGGTGAGTCGAGGCATGGGCTTCGAGGAGGCCGGGGTGCGACTTGACGAACGAGGTTTCGTGATCGTCGACGAAACGCTGCGCACGACACTCGAGGGCGTCTTCGCCGCCGGCGACGTCACGGGGCCGCCCATGCTGGCCCACTGGGCCTATCACCAGGGCGCGATCGTCGCGGAGAACGCGCTGACCGGCTCGAGCCTCACCTGCGACCGCACAGCGATACCGTACGCCACGTTCAGCTCGCCGGAAGTGGCGGTCTGCGGGCTCACCGAAGAGCGCGCGGCCGCGCAGGGGCGTCAGGTCCAAGTGGCTCACACGCGGCTCAATGCCAACTCCAAGGCAGTGATCGAGGGAGAGCCAGACGGCTTCGTGCGCATCGTCTGTGAGCCTGACGGTGGGCGAGTTCTCGGTGCCAGCCTTGTCGGCTCGCACGCATCCGAACTCATTCACGAACTCGTGCTGGCTGTGCACTGTGGGCTGAAGCTGAGCGACGTCATGAGCACCATCCACACCCACCCCACTCTCTCGGAGGCCGTGGGCGAAGCGAGTCTCTCCGCCCTGGGGCGCGGCCTCCACAGCCTGTGACCCACAAGCCGTGAGCACTTCTCCCACGGGCCGAAAGCCCGCCTGGCTGAAGGTGGACGCGCCTCTACCACGGCGGTTCCGAGCGACGGCTGCCTTGCTCCACGAGCTGCGGGTGGATACGGTCTGCCGTGGGGCGCGCTGTCCGAACAAGAGTGAGTGCTACTCCGCAGGCACAGCGTCATTCTTGATCCTGGGCGATGCATGCACTCGCGGGTGCCGCTTCTGTTCAGTCGGCAGGGACGGCGCCGGTGCGAGCGCTGTTTCGCCGAGCGGCATTGGTGATCGTCCGCTGCCGGGAGCACCAGCCGAGGACGAACCGCGGCGCGTCGCCGAGGCCGCGGCGCGTCTCCGGCTACGCCATGCCGTGATCACGAGCGTGACTCGCGACGACTTGCCAGACGGCGGAGCGACCCAGTTCGCCGCGACCGTCGAGGCAGTTCGCCTGCAGACACCAGGCGCCACCGTCGAGGTCCTCATCCCCGACCTGAGCGGCGACCGGATGGCACTGCACACCGTGTTTGCAGCCCGACCGGATGTCCTCGCCCACAATCTTGAGACGGTGCCCCGTCTCTACTCGCGCGTGAGACCGCAGGCCGAGTACCGTAGATCTCTGGAGCTGCTGGCCCGAGCAGTCGCCTGGGCGCGCAGCACTTCCGTGCCCCCCGACGGAGCAGCGCGAGCACCCCGACGGCCGCAGATCAAGAGCGGTCTGATGCTCGGCCTCGGCGAGGACTCTGCCGAGGTTCATCAGGCAATGATCGACTGCGTAGCGACGGGTGTCGACGTGCTCACCATCGGCCAGTACTTGCAGCCCCGACGCGACTGCCTGCCGGTCGCGCGCTACGTGACGCCCGAGGAGTTCAGCACACTCGAACGCCTCGGGGAGACGCTCGGCATCCTCGTCCGCGCGGCGCCCTTCGTGCGCTCTTCGTACCGCGCCAGCGAGCTCCTCTCGGCCACAAGCAGGCCCACCATGACATGTCCCTCACAGACTGGAGAATGAGCCCTCGGTCGCGAACCTCGACTCGAGACCGGCCTCTTCTCCGCAACGCGCCGCGCACGAGGCTCACTCCGTATCTGCGGTAAGCTACTCCTCATGACCGAGAAGATCCGCCTCACGCAGTTCGCAGCGAAGAGCGGCTGAGCGGCGAAGCTGGGTCCGTGCGACCTGCAAGCCGTTCTGGACGCCCTTCCGCGCAGCTCTCCGGAGTTCACGCGACTGCTGGAGACACGCGACGACGCCGCCGTGATGCGCCTCACCGACGACCTCTGTCTGGTACAGACGGTCGATTTCTTCACGCCCATCGTCGACTCGCCCTACTGGTTCGGGCAGATAGCCGCCGCCAACGCTCTCAGCGACATCTACGCCATGGGCGCCCGACCTATCACGGCCATGAATCTCGTCGCGTGGCCCGCGGATCAAGGAATGGCGCCTCTGGCCGACATCCTGCGCGGCGGGGCCGAGAAGGTGATCGAAGCGGGCGCCGAGCTTGCCGGCGGTCACTCCATCGACGACAAGGAGCCCAAGTACGGCCTGGCGGTCACGGGAGTGGCTCGGCCCGGCGACATCGTCTACAACGGCGGAGCCCAGCCCGGCGACCGGCTGGTACTCACGAAACGTCTGGGGATAGGCGTGCTGGCGAGCGCCCTCAAGAACGCGCTGATCGTCGAAGGCGACATGCTGGCGGCGATCGAGGAGGCAGCCGCCCTGAACGCCGCGGCGGCGGCGGCCATGGCGGCTGTGGGCGTGCACGCCTGCACCGACGTGAGCGGCTTCGGCCTCGCCGGCCACCTGGGCGAGATGCTCGATGCCAGCGGGACCGGCGCCGTCGTGCGACTTCAGGACGTCCCACTCCACGACGGGGTCCTTGCCTTCATCGAGAAGGGCGTCTACGCGGGAGGGCTGCGCAGCAACCGCGACTTCGCCCTTCCGCGACTGGGCGCAGCGGGCGATGCAGACGTGGTCGACCCTGCCGATCCGCGTGTCCTCGCGCTCTTCGACCCGCAGACCTCGGGCGGGCTCCTCATCGCCGTTGCGCCCGACCAGCACGCGCACCTGCTGGCGGAGCTGGCGGCGAACGGCGTCTCGGCCTGGACCGTGGGTGAAGTGTCGGGCGCTTCATCCGGGGCCATCTCACTGCGGGCCTGAGTCCGTGGGACGCGCAGGCGTGCATCGCAGCGTAGACGTCGGCGACGATCTCCGATGAGCCCCGAGCACAGGGCCGGCGACCTCGGCTGGAAACCCGACGAAGCGGGACTGCACTTCACTGAGAGGCCAGCACCAGCCCCCGTGCTGCGCGTCCTGTCGCTCATACCGTTCATGCTCGCCGGCGCCGTCGGCGTCATCTCGCTCGTCGCGTGGCTGGCCGTCCTCGTCTTCGGCGCCGGCATCGATCGAGGCCCGGTGTGGCAGTGGGCGGCGGGACGATCGCCCGGGGAGGCCCTCACGCAGGTCGGGCTTCTCATCCTCGTCGGCATCGCCTGTGCCGCCGTCGTGGTCGGCTCCATCTTCGCGACAGGAATCGGCTTCGGAGCCTCACAGCCACCATGGTTCTGGCCGCTCTCCGAAGGCATCGCCGGCCTCGCCGGCCTCGGCCTTCTCGCAGGTCGTACCATGGCTCCCGACACCATGGAAGCCATCGGTCTGGTGGGACGCGACTGGTACTTCGCAGCCGGCGTCGTCGTGTTCTCGATCATCGTGCTCGGGATGCGCCGGCGTCGCGAGGGAGGCGACGAACACCCCGACGAGAGGGCCGAGAACCATGACTGAGAAAGCCGCGCAGAACGATCAGGACACGAGCGCCAGCCTGCGTGCGCTGGCGGCGGTCGATGAAGTGCTGCGAGAGCCCGCCGTGCTGGTCCTGCTCGAGCGCTACCCGCGGGCGCTGGTCGTCGACGCCGTCCGTACGGTCCTCGAGCGTCTGCGGGCGGAGATCATGGCGGGAGGGCCAAGCCCGGAGGCAGTCGGCGCACCCCGAGTGGAGACCGACCTCACGCCGGCCGCGCTGGCGCCGTGGGTGACTCGTCTGCTGGAGGTCGCCATGAGCCCCTCGCTGCGACGCGTGATCAACGCGACCGGCGTGGTCGTGCACACGAATCTCGGCCGAGCCTCTCTGCCTCAGGAGTCCATAGACGCGGTCGTCATGGCGGCCTCCGGCTACACGGACCTCGAGTACAGCCTGGCTCACGGTCGACGGGCCAGTCGGCAGGACCACGTCCACGACATCCTGTGCACCGTCACCGGCGCCGAAGATGCTCTGGTGGTGAACAACTGCGCCGCCGCCGTGCTGCTCGCCCTCGCGGCGACCGCCCGTGGCGGCGAAGTGCTGGTCTCTCGCGGCCAGCTGGTCGAGATAGGCGACGGCTTCCGCATCCCCGACATCCTGGGCGAGAGCGGCGCCAAGCTGGTCGAGGTCGGGACGACGAACCGTACCTACCTGCGCGACTTCGAGAGTGCGTGGAGCGAGCGCACACGAGCCATCCTGCGCGTGCACACCAGCAACTACCGGATCGTCGGGTTCACCGCCGAGCCCACCCTCCGGGAACTGGCGACACTGGCACACGAACGCGGCGCTGTCCTGGTGGACGACCTCGGCAGCGGAGCCTTTGCAGACATCGAACTCCTCCGCGAGGAGCCGGTGCTGAAAGAGAGCATCGCCGCCGGCTGCGACGTCGTGACCTTCAGTGGAGACAAACTGCTGGGCGGGCCCCAGGCAGGCATCGCAGTGGGGGGCGCCGCGACCGTCGATGCGATGCGTCGTCATCCACTCGCTCGCGCCCTTCGTATCGACAAGCTCGATCTCGCCGCACTCGATGCGCTCCTTCGTCTCTACCTGGACCCGGCGCTGGCCCGGGAGCGCGTACCCACTCTGGCCGCCCTCGCGGCCCCGATCGAAGACGTGCGCAGCCGAGCCGAGCGGCTGCGTCAGCTGCTGGCCGAGCCTCGGGTGACCGGAACAGTCTTGGCTGCGGACCGGGTCGTCGTCATCGATACGGTGGCGCGCGCCGGCGCCGGCGCTCTCCCCGTCACTGAGGTGCCCAGCGCCGCGATCGCCGTCACAGTGCCGCCCGACGAAGTGGACGGCCTCGCCGCGACTCTGCGCTCCGGCCTGCCCGCCGTGGTCTGCCGCGTGCACGAGGATCGCTTGCTGTTCGACCTCCGCGCCGTACCGGCTGCGGAACTCGGCGGACTGGCCGCGGCGATCCTGAACGCCCTCGAATGATGGTCCCGGACCCGCCGGACGGGGATCATCGGGCCGGGGTTCGACAGGCCGGCGCGCCACCGCTGACCCTCGGGACAGCGGGCCACATCGACCACGGGAAGACGGCGCTGATCGCTCTCCTGACCGGCAAGAACACCGACCGCCTGCGCGAGGAGCAGGAGCGTGGCATCTCGATCGAGCTCGGTTACGCGGAGCTCGATCTGCCAGGCGGCAGCCGCCTCAGCGTGATCGACGTGCCCGGCCACGAGCGCTTCGTCCGCGCCATGGTGGCCGGAGCCACGGGCATCGACCTCTTCCTTCTGGTGATCGCCGCCGACGACGGAGTGATGCCGCAGACCGTCGAGCACCTGGCGATCATCGATCTGCTCGGCGTCCGGCAGGGCGTCGTCGCGCTGACGAAGGCCGACGTCGTGGACGACGAACTACTCGAGCTGGCCAAGGATGACGTGAGCGAATTCCTGGCCGAGTCGCCGTATGCGAGCAGCGAGATAGTCACGGTGAGCGCCCGCGACGGTCGTGGCAGGGACGAGCTGCTGGCGGCGCTCGAGCGGGCCGCCACTGAGGTGAAAGCGCGGCGGCGCGGCGGTCCGGCGCGCCTGCCGGTCGACCGCGTCTTCCCGCTCAAGGGCATCGGCACGGTCGTGACCGGCACCCTCTGGCAAGGGGAGGTCCGCGCAGGCGACCCGCTGATCGTCGAGCCGAGCGCCGTGCGGACCGCGGTGCGCAGCGTTCAGTCCCATGACCATGAGGCCAAGTCCGTCCGCGCGGGCAGCCGCATCGGCGTGAACCTGCGAGGTCTCGACAGGGATGAGGTCCGGCGCGGCGACTGGCTTGTGGCACCCGAGCTGGCCGGGCACGTGACCCGACGTTTCGACGCCTGGGTGAAGGTCTTGCCGAGATCGAGGCCGCTGCGCTCCGGCGACAGCGTGCGACTGCATCACGGCACGGCGCAGTTCATCGCCCGCGTGGCGCCGCTCGAAGGCCGGGAGATCGCCCCCGGGGCAGGGGCGGCGGCGGTCGTACGACTCGACCGCCAGGCCGCCGTCGAGCCCCACGACAGTTTCATCCTGCGCGCGCTCTCTCCCATGAGCACCCTCGGCGGCGGCCAGGTCCTGGCCATGGCGTCACGCCGCTGGCACAGCCGCGAACGCCACTCGGCGTGCCTGACCGCCCTCAGCACCGGTGACGCGCCACGCGCGGTGCTCGAGCTGGCGGCAGATGCCGACCAGTCGGGGCTGACCTCTCATGATCTGGCGGCACTGGGCATCGCACCGCGGAGGCAGGGACGCTCCTCGCGAATGCGGAGGCAGCCGGCCAGCTCGAAGCGCTGCGCCACCATCAAGACCCCGCTCGGGCGGCGGACGGTCGGAGCAGTAAGCCGACGCTGGTTCAGTCCCGGGACCGTCGCGCGACTTCGCAGCGACGCTCGTGGCGGGGGCTGCAGAGCGCACAGCGGCGCGGCCCGATCGTCCTTTCTCGGGAGCCGGAGAGCTCGCCGCCCTCGTACCCGGCCTGCCGATGGCCGACGTCGACGCCCTCCTGAAGGACCTGGCAGCCGAAGGCGAGCTGGTCGCCGGCGAAGGCGGCTACGCGCCCGCCGACTCAGGCGTGCTCGGCGATGAGCAAGCTGCGCTGGCGGAGGAACTGCTCGCCCGTCTTCGCCACGAGCCGCTTGCGCCGCCGACACTCGCCAAGCTGGCGGAGGAGCTGCGCCGACCGCCCCGCGAGATCGCAACGGTGCTGGACGCCCTGGCGCGACGAGGCGAGACGGTCCGCGTTGACAAGGACCTCTGGTTCACGGAGGCGGCCGTCGCTCGCGCCCGCGAGGGACTCGAGGAGTTGCTGGCTGCCGACGACGAGGTCAGCCTGGCTGGGTTTAGAGACCGGATGGAGTGCGGCCGCCGCAACGCGCAGGCCCTTCTCGAGCTCTTCGACCGGGAGGGCCTCACGCTCCGTCGCGGCGACGTGCGCGTGCCACGTCGTCGCCGCTGACGGCGGTTCGCTCCCGCCTCTGACGCAGTGACCGTCCTGAGGGCGACGGTCTCCCACCTGGAACGAGTAGCCCGGCATCAGGAGAGCGGGGCAGGCATACGCCGCCAAGAGCGGCATCAGTGGGCGCAGCAAGGTATCATGCCCATCATGGCCGACATCCTCCAACTCACATTGCGACAGCGGCTGATTCGCGCGGCGGGCCTCACCGTGCTCACGGTCAGCGCCATCTTCTGCGTCATGGCCGCCTATCAGTCGCTCACCAGCGGGCGGTTCGACGGCTGGAGTCGCATCGCCGTCACGGGGGGACTGCTGTTCGCAGCGCTGGCCTGCTTCGGCATGACAGCCGATGCCAACGACTACTGGATGCGGGGACGCAAGTTCACGCCCGAGAAGACCCGCATGATGCAGTCGGCGGTCCTCTTCTCCCTGGTCCTTTCGTTCCTGTTGAGTGTGTTCGTCTTGAACGCCCTGCTGTTCCTCTGGCTCGCACCAGCCATCGTGATCTACATCGTGTTCGTCGCCAGACCGTCGACCGCGGAGGCCAAGGCCGAAGCCGCGAAGCACCCTCAGCGGCAAGTGGCGTCAAGCCGCGGCCGACCCGCCGCGACGCGCCAGCGGCGCGGCGGCCGAAAGCGCCGCTGACGCTGCCCATGCGCCGCTCAGGCGTGCGGGCGACATCCTGGAAGCGGCGCGACGATTCACCGAGGGGCCCATCGGCACCCGCGTGGTCGACGCGCACACGAAGGCCACTCGCAGCGCAAGCGGCCTGAGGATACGGGCCCTTCCCGCCCAGACCCGGTCCCGCCATCGGTCCCCTTTCCATGTCTGAACGCTGCGCGAATCGGGCATGGAAGACACCCATACCGAGGAGGGTCATGAACGACTCGCTCACCAGGGGTTGGCCGGCTTTCGACTACGCGAGCGTAGCTGGGACGATCCAGACACTGCAGCGGTACACGCAGATCGCCGGCAAGGTGCGACTGCAGCTCTCTCCTCCACGCTCGGAGTGGCTAGGCGCCAGCCTGTACATGACGGCGCGCGGCATCACGACCGGTCCTGTGCCCTGGAGGACACTCTCCGTGCAAATCGATTTCGATCTCCTGGACCACGAGATCGTGACGAGCTCCAGCGACGGAAAGGTCCACCGCGTGCCGCTTCTTCCCGCGCCGTGCGTCGGCCGCGTGTGGGAGCAGATCGGCGCGGCCTTCGACGACTTCGGCATCGAACTCGACCTGTGGGCGAAGCCGCAGGAGGTCGAGGATGCCACGCCGCTCGACACCGACGCCATCCACTGCGAGTACGAGCCCGATGCCGTTCGCACCTGGTTCGCAGCCATGACCGCCTCGCGCAACGTGCTGGAGAGATGGTCGTCGGAGTTCTGGGGCCGCACCAGCATCCAGTTCTGGTGGGGCGGGTTCGACCTCTCTGTGATGCGCTTCAACGGGAAGCGCGTGGCACCGAGACTCGATCGCGGCTACATCCAGCGTTGGGATCAGATGGGCGAGTACATCGGTGCCGGCTTCTGGCCGGGCAACGACGGGTTCCCGAACCCCATGTTCTCGGCCTACATCTCGCCGCAGCCGCCGGACTGTGATCGAGCGGAGATGCCTGCTGGCGTCACCTGGTCACAAGAGATGGGGCTTTGGGTCCTCCCCTATGAGGTGGCACACGCCGCCGAAGACCCCGACGCGCTCCTGACGAGCTTCCTCGACAGCGTCTACGCGTTCGCAGGCTCCGCCGGGGACTGGGATCTCGAGAGCTTCGCCTACGAGAAGCCCACGCCGTCCGAAAGGAAGTGGTAGCGGAGAGGGGGGCTCGCCGATCGCGCAGCCGCTGCGGGTGGCGCCGCTTGCGGCGCCACCGAAGTACGTGCGAGACTCACACTCGATCGACGCTCGCGCCTCAAGGCTCCCCGAGGAGCGAAACGAGGGCCGACACAGAGGTCCGATGGAGCGGCTTGCGGTCCGGTGACCGCCGCGGTCTTCAAAACCGTCTGCGGGGCGGTGTTCCCGTCCTGGGTGGGTTCGACTCCCATGTCGCTCCGCCAACCATCTCGTCCCGCCGCTTTCTCAGTCGCGCGGGCTCCCACCACGACCGCGCCCATGGCGCGGCTTGACACCCCTTCCTCCCTTCACGTAGCCTACGGTTCCAAGTTAGGCAGGCCTAACTACCCACGTGAGGGAGCCACCTCAGCCAGCCAAGGAGCGCCAGTGACGCTACTGGACGCCGAGCCGGGTCGTCCCATCAGGATCCTGAGCATCGCCGACGATCAGGCGCGGGCCCAGTGCCTGCGCTTCGGCATCGGTGAGGGAACGGTCGTGGATGCCACCGAGAAGATCCCTCTGGGCCCGGTGCTCTTGCGCCATCGCTGTCAGGAGATCTGCCTGGGCCGCAAGCTCGCCCACCGCATCCTGGTCGAGAAGATCTCCTCGCCATGAGGGGCGCGAGCAGGCACTCCTGCCACGTGCCGGTCGTCGTCGAGCCGGCCGCCGGGGCTCGGAGGATCGTGCTGGTCGGCAACCCCAACGTCGGCAAATCCCTCTTCTTCAATGCCTTCACCGGCTTGCACACAGACGTCTCCAACTTCCCCGGGACCACCGTCTCTGTCTCGAGCGGCCATCTGGGCGGCGACGTACTCCTCGACACGCCGGGCATCTACGGAGTCTCCTCCTTCAACGACGAGGAGACTGTGGCTCGCGACATCGTCATGGAAGCGGACGTCATCATCAATGTGGTCGACGCCGTCCATCTGGAACGTGACCTCTTCCTGACGCAACAGATCGTGGATATGGGCATCCCCACAGTCGTGGCGCTCAACATGGCGGACGAGGCGGAGGCGAAGGGCGTCCTCATAGACGTTGAGGGGCTTTCCGACCTTCTCGGTGTCCCGGTGGTGCCCACGGTCGCCATCCGTCGTCAGGGATTCGACAAGGTGCGTGCGGCGATCGAGAGCGCACGCCCGGGGTGTTCGGACCAATCCCTCCAGGACCGCCTCACCCGGCTCCTCGATCGCGTCGGCACGCGGCCAGAGGCGCTCCTCGTGCTCGAAGGCGACCCGTACGTGGCGGAGCGCCACGGCCTGGAGCCGATGAGGCAGCGCGACGAGATCTACACGGACCGGCGCTGGCGCGTCAACGCGATCGTTGCCACTGCCGTCAAGCAAACGCGAGGCGGCGTTGACCTTCGCACCCGGCTTGGCCGGGCGCTCATCCGGCCCCTCACAGGCATCCCGGTGCTGGCCCTCACGCTGTACCTCATGTACGAGATCATCGGCGTCTTCGTGGCAGGCACCGTCGTCGGATTCACCGAGGGCACTCTCATGCAAGGCTATGTCGAGCCCTTCCTGCGAAGCCTGGTCCAGGCTGTGACTGGGCCGTCCGGGCCGGCCTACGAGATCCTCGCCGGCGAGTTCGGTGTGCTCACGATGACCGTCACGTACGTCTTCGGACTGCTGCTGCCCCTGGTGATCGCCTTCTACCTCGTCCTCTCCACTCTGGAGGATTCAGGGTATCTGCCGCGTATCGCGGCGCTCTCCGACCGCTTGATGACATCCATCGGCCTGAACGGCCGGGCCATCATCCCAATGATCCTCGGCTTCGGCTGTATCACGATGGCCACCGTGACCACCCGCATCCTCGGCAACGAGCGAGAACGCCGAATCGCGACTGCCCTCATGGCCTTCGCCATCCCGTGTTCTGCCCAGCTCGGAGTGATCATCGCACTCCTCGCGGTGGCCGGCGGAGGCCTGATCACCCTCGCCTACGCTGGCATCATGCTGCTCATCTTCGGCCTCATCGGCCTCGTGATGGCGCGCGTTCTGCCCGGCACCTCGACCGAACTGCTCATCGACCTGCCGCCTCTGCGCCTGCCGCGCCCGGGCAACGTTCTCGCGAAGACATGGCGCAAGAGCCTCGTCTTCCTTCGCGAGGTCACCGTCTACTTCGCCGTCGGCGCGCTGCTCATCAGCCTCCTGCAGGTCACCGGCGCCCTGCGGGAGATCCAGGCCCTCCTGGTGCCCCTCACGGTCGGCTGGCTTGAGCTGCCTGCCGAGGCGTCGACCGCCTTCGTGATGGGCTTCGTGCGGCGCGACTTCGGCGCCGCCGGTCTCTTCGAACTCGGACTCAGCAGCACGCAGGTCCTCGTCGCTCTCGTGACGATCACCCTGTTCGTACCCTGCATCGCCTCCGTGTTGGTCATCATGAAGGAGCGGGGAAGGGCATTCACGGCGTTCACGTGGTTCGGCAGTGTCGTGCTCGCCTTCCTGGTGGGCGGTATCGTCGCCAAGGTCGCGGGGGTGCTGTAGGCATGACCTGCAAGGAATGTGGCCTGGAGCTCGAGAACCCGACCCTCCGCTGCCCGCGGTGTCTCACGCCGGTGCCCCTCGGCTGCAGCGGAAGCTGCGCAGCGTGCGGCAAGAAGAGCTGCTAGCTCAGCGGAGGGACTATCCGTCGGGCAGCCGACGCCTCGACATCGAGTCACGCCCAAGGCGCAGTCCGGTTGACCGACCTGCTCGGGTCGACTGACCTGCCGCAGAGTGGGTACACACCATTCCAAGGCACCATGTATCGTACCCGTCACCGTGACCCATCAACAGCACAGAGCGAGGGCGAACACCATGATTGACACCAGAATACAGGCAGCGATCAACGACCAGATCAACTGGGAGCTGTACTCGGGCTACCTCTACCTCTCCATGGCAGCCCAGTTCGCAGCGCTCGGGATGCCCGGCGGCCAGAACTGGATGACGGTGCAGTATCAAGAGGAGCTGGCACACGCGCAGAAGATGTTCGACTACGTCACGACACGCGGCGGCAGAGTGACACTGGAGGCGATCGACAGACCACAGGCGGAGTGGGCCGCGGGGCTCGACATGTTCAAGGAGGCCCTGGCGCACGAGGAGATCGTGACCTCCCGCATCCACGACCTCGCCTCGCTCGCCTTGGAGATCAAGGACCACGCGACCTACAACTTCCTGCAGTGGTTCATCGCCGAGCAGGTCGAGGAGGAAGAGACGGCCGGCGACATGGTCCAGAAATTCACGATGGCCGGGGAGCATCCAGCGGGCCTCTACCAGCTGGACAAGGAGCTGCAGGCGCGAGTCTACACGCCGCCCGCGCCGGCAGCCTGAGCCCTGGTCGAGCGGTCCCCGACCCCTTGCGCGCATCTACAGCAGGCCAAGTATCGCAGCGAGTGCCCCTCCGACCGGAGGAAGGACGGCTCCTCAGGTGCCGCCAAGCGGCGGACCGCTCACGTACGAGATGAACAGGTAGAGACTCACGCCACCCGCGACGACCGCGGCAATGCCCATATCAAGGCGCCCAGAACGCCGCACGACGCCATCCCACAACGACCAGCCGCCCAAGACCAAAGCGAGGACGTCGGCGATGAGGATGATGTAGCGAGCAGTCGGGTCGGCGATCAGGAATGGTCCCGCCAGCAGGCCGACAAGGCCAGCGACGACCGCCACCAATCCGAGGTCCGGCGTCGTTCGGCGAGCACGCCGCGGACCCTCATCATCGCGTCCGTGAGCGATCGGCGTCGGCTCAGTGGAAGCCGCCCGTGTCTGGTTGTCTGGTCTACCGCTCATCGCTGCTCACTCCGTGTATCGGCACAGCCTCGCCGGCCGCAAGGGCACTCAGCCAGTGTGCATGAAGTTGATCACATCGCCGTCCTGCACCACGTAGTCCTTCCCTTCGGTGCGCTGCAGCGCCTTCTCGCGGGCCGCGTGGAACGAGCGCAGAGCGATGAGGTCTTCGATACCCACGACCTGGGCACGAACGAAACCATGCTCGATGTCGCTGTGGATGCGCCCCGCCGCCTGCTTGGCGGTCCAGCCGCGAGGCAGCTGCCAGGCACGGGTCTCGCTGCTGCGGAAGTCACCGGTGAAGAAGGTGATGTAGCCCAGCACCTCGTATGCGGCCCGCAGGAAGACGCCGATCGCCCCCTCTTCATCGGCGCCGAGCTCCGCGCGGAACACGGCTGCCTCGTCCGGCTCCAGATCGGCAAGCTCAGCCTCGAGGCGCGCGGCGACGGCGACCACTTGGTCGCCCCGCTCTCGCGCCCACGACACAAAGCTCTCGTGAGCGCTCAGCGCCTCGGCGGCACCCTCGTCATCGTCGGTGTTCAGGACGAACAGGATCGGTCGGTCGCTGACCAGAGCCAGCTCGCGGAACAGGGGCTCGTCCTCGGGAGACCGCTCGACGCTCCGCCCCAGCCGCCCTTGCTGAAGCGCCTCGACCAGGCCCTCGAGCGTCGCGAGTTCGCGCTGCGCCGCCCTGTCACCGCTGCGCGCCGCCTTGCGGCTCTTCTCGACTCGACGCTCGACCATTTCAAGGTCGCCGAGCACCAACTCAGTCTCCACGAGATCCACGTCCGCGCGCGGATCGACCGAATCTCGCACGTGTGCGACGTCCGGGTTGCCGAAGGCGCGGATCACGTGAGCGACCGCGTCGACACCGCGGATGTCGGCCAGGAACCGATTGCCGAGCCCCTCGCCGCGGCTCGCTCCCTCCGCCAGCCCGGCGATGTCGACGATGTCGATGGTCGCATTGACCTTCCTGGGGGCCTCCAGCACCTCGTGCAGGCGATCCAGGCGCCCGTCCGGGACCGCAACCACACCGAGGTTCGATTCGGCCGAGGTGTACGCGTAGGCGGTGGCCGCCGCGTTTGCGTGCGTCAACGCGTTGAACAGCGTGGTCTTGCCCACGTTGGGCAGACCGACGATACCGAGCTTCACGGCCGTTTCTCCAGTTCGCTGGTGAGTAGGACCTCGAGCAGACGCACGAGGTCCGAAAGCTGCCCCTGCACCCTCCCGGGGTAGTTCTTCTCGATGAACCGTACCGTGTCCTTGGGAGTGTGCCAGACCCGACCGTGTTTCGCAGTCTGGGTTCTGCCATCACCCTCACCTGCCGCCCACTTGGTGGCCGTGACGGCGGCAGTCGGGATATCCGCCGAGGCGAAGGCGGCATCATCGGAAGCCAGCGCCGCCGTGCCACGGGACGTGCCCGGACGAGCAGGGGCGGCCCTCAGAGGGATGCCCGCCACCTCCGAAGCCGCGAGGACGTCGGCGCGCAGCCACCCGACGGAATGCGGGCGGTTGTAGGCATACAGGTCATCGCCCCCCGCAACGCCATCGAGATTGATCATGCCGAGTGTGGCGTCACGCTCGACCTTGGGCATGGCGTCCATGAAGTAGCGGGAGCCGAAGAGACCGTCCTCCTTGGCGCCGAAAGCGACGAACACGATGGTGTACGGCGTCGGCCGCGACTTGAGCTTCGCCGCCATCTCGAGCAGCAGGCCGACCCCGACGGCGTTGTCGGTGTAGCCGTCACTGCCCGGCACCGAGTCGTAGTGCGCGCCGACGATCAGCCGTTCGGCCGATTCACCCTCCTTGACGGCGATGATGTTCCCCGAGTGCACTCGGTCACCGCCCCGCGTGGAGATGAACTCCTGGAGAAGCGGGAAGTACCCGGACTGCTGCAGCGTGCTGAAGACGAACTCACGCGCCTCGATCTCTCCCCGCGTATCGGCGGCTCGCGGATGCACGCTGCGCGCGAAGGCCTTGGCGATCGCGTACGCGATCGCCCCGGGCGGACTTGACCCAACGTCCTGCGATGGTCTGCCCGTCGACTCGGTGGAGGGAGTCGTCTGTGCACAGCCCATCATGCTGACCGCGGCGATCGCGACCACGGCGGGCACCAGCGCTCCCAAGACGGCGCGTGCCGTGCGTCCCGCCAGTACGCGACGCCCCTCGGTGCTCATGCCGGTGCCGCGATCAGGAGAACCCAGGCGGCGCCGAACAGGAGGCCGTAGGCGACGCCACCGAGCACATCGCCCAGATAGTGCACGCCGAGGTAGACCCGGCTGAAGCAGAGGACGATGGTCAGGGCGATCAGAGCGGGCAGCGCCCACGGATACATCGCCGTCACCGCGAACGTGCCCACGACCGACATGCTGGCGTGCGACGAGGGAAACGACTTGCTCGGCGGCAGCGGGATCTGCCTGGTGAGCGTCGGATCGGCCACCGGCGGTCGCGGCCGGGCGACAAGGGTCTTGATGAGGAAGCCCGAGGCTTCGACGAGCGTGACCGGCACCGCGACGTAGGCAGCTCTCGCCAGCGGCCTCGGCTCTCCCCACAGCCACGGCAGCAAGGCGATCCCGTACCAGAGGATGCCGTAGTTGGCGGTCAGGGAGAGAGCACCAAGGGGCAGCCCCACCCAGCGGGGATGCGGCCACCCGACGGCGAGCCAACGAGACAGCCTGCGGTCGAGGCGGCCGGGCGAGGGGGGTGGATCCGGGGAGCCGGAGGCGGGCGGCATCGCTCTCATCGTTCAGTATACTATCCCCCTGTCCGCACCGACCGGCACCCAAGAGGAATCGACCATGCGCACCACGGTGATCGTCACCGCTCTCGGCCCCGACAAGCACGGCCTCCTCGCCGAAGTCGCGACGACGGTGGCAGACGAGAATGCGAACATCGACGACGTGAGTCAGACGGTCTCCAACGGCATGTTCACGATGATCATGTTCATCTCGTTCGACCAGACGGAGACCACCATGGCCGACCTCAAGGCGGCGCTGGAGAGCGCCGGCGAGCGCGTGGGGCTACAGATCCACGTGCAGCACGAGAACATCTTCAAGTTCATGCACCGCATCTAGCCAGAGCGCCTGCCGCAGGGCGCGCGGCGCAAAGGCGACCGCGACGGGAGGAAACCGTGGTCTTCGTCACCGAGCCCGAGATCCTCGAGACCGTGAACATGATCCGCTCGGAGAACCTCGACGTGCGCACCGTCACCATGGGTATCTCCCTGTACGACTGCTCGGATCGCGACCCCCACAGAGTGGCGGAACTCGTCCACGCCAAGATCGTGCGACGAGCCGGACGACTGGTGGCAGTCGCCCGCGAGATCGAGGAGAAGTACGGCATCCCCATCGTCAACCGGCGTGTCTCGCTGACCCCCATCGCCCACGTTCTCGGCAACGACGACCCGGCGGGCTACGTCGAGGTCGCGCACGCCCTGGACACAGCCGCCCAGCAGATCGGCATCGACTTCGTGGGCGGCTTCAGCTGCATGGTCCAGAAGGGCCTGACGCGCAGCGACGCGGCGTTGATCGAGGCCATTCCCGAGGCGATCAGCACGACGCAGCGAGTGTGCTCCTCGGTCAATGTCGCCTCCACCAAAGCCGGCATCAACATGGACGCCGTGGTACGCATGGCCGATGTGGTGCTGGCCGTCTCGAAGATGACCGCCGCCAGCGACAGCATCGGCGCCGCCAAGATCGTCGTCTTCTGCAACGTGCCGGAAGACAACCCCTTCATGGCCGGCGCGCTGCACGGCACGGGAGAGCCGGAAGCCAGCGTCAACGTGGCGATCTCCGGACCGGGCGTCGTGCGCAGCGTCGTCGAACACCATCCTGAGGCTTCACTCATCGAGCTCGCCGATCTGATCAAGCGGACGACCTTCAAGATCACGCGCATCGGCGAGCTCGTCGCGCGCGAGGCGTCCCACATGCTCGACGCCCAGATGGGGATCATCGATCTCTCACTGGCGCCCACCCCGGCCGTGGGCGACTCCATCGCGGAGATCCTCATGGGCATGGGCCTGGAACAGGTGGGAGCGCCCGGGACCACCGCCGCACTGGCGATGCTCAACGACGCGGTCAAGAAGGGAGGCACCATGGCGACCTCGTCGACCGGCGGCCTATCTGGAGCCTTCATTCCCGTCAGCGAGGATGCCGCCATGGCCAAGGCGGCCGCCGCGGGCGCCCTGAGCATCGAGAAGCTCGAGGCCATGACGGCCGTGTGCTCGCTGGGTCTCGACATGATCGTCGTCCCCGGCGACATCCCCAGAAACACCCTCGCGGGGACGATCGCCGACGTCATGGCGATCGGGATGATCAACTCCAAGACCACCGGCGCCCGCCTGATCCCGGCCCACGGCAAGAAGACAGGGGATTGGGTCACGCTCGGTGGGCTGTTCGGCGAAGCGCCGGTGATGGCCGTGAGCAGCTTTGGAAACGACCGGTTCATTCAGCGCGGCGGCCGCATACCGGCCCCCCTGCAGAGCCTGACGAACTAGTCGCAGCCACATCCCGGCCGGGACAGCCTCACCCCGAGCGATGCATCTCCTCGATCATCGAGCGAATGCGCTGCGCGGATTCGGTCAGGCCCAGAGCGCCCGAGATCTTCTCGGCCTCGGTGAGCTGCATGACGGCGTCCACAGTCTGGCCCAGACGCCGCATCTCGATCGCTTGGTCGACCTCCAGCTTGACCAAGTCCGTGAGCATGCGACGTACGTCGGCGTCCCGTAGATCGACGAGCTTGTTACTGGTCGTGACGATGATGTCCGAGAGAAGCACCGTCGACCCGGCGTCGCCAGACTGGGAGGCCGGCGGGGTTGTCGCCTCACCGCTCTCCTCGCTCCCGGCGAAGACGGCGGGCGTCTCTGCCGGCATGTCGGCGACGCTCTCCCCGAACGAGTTGCTCCCGGGGGTCTCCCCCAAGGTCTCCGCCGCCGCCAGCTCGCCGACGACCTCCATCTCGCCCTGGGGGCCAGTCGCGCCCTCGTCGCCACTGGTCGGCCCACGGTCAGCCTCCCACGACTCATCGCCGCCGACTCTGGGACCCACGATCTCTTCGGAGACGGGGTCCAGAGTCACGTCCTCGACCGACTGCTCGACCCTGCCCAGACCCGCGAACGTGTCCTTCGGCGCCTGGTCGAGGAACGATCCGGCGGAGGATGCCGCCGCCTGTTCCTGACCGGAGGCCTGTCCACGACGGCGCGTGACCAGAAGCGCGACGATCAGCAGCAGCACGAGTGCGACAGCTACGACGATGCCGACGATCTGCACGGTACTCATTCGACCTCTGGATCCACTTCTGGGTGTGATTTCGTCTCGCGGTCTATTTGTTCGCGCTCATGCTCGCCATCCCTTTCAGGCATCGGCGGTAGAATGAACGGGTGATCGATCCGCACCTCATCTCTGCCGTGGTGGCGGAGCTCGGCGTCCGGCCGTACCGCGCTCGCCAGGTCTACGAAGCCCTGACCCGCGGCCTCGTCACCGACTTCGCAGACATGACCACCCTTCCGCTGGCGCTGCGTCAAGGGTTGGCGCAACGCCTCAGCCCGCTGACGCTGCAGGCGGCGGAGTCGCAGATCGCTGCGGACCAATCGGCCCGGAAGACGCTGTTCCGGGCCATGGACGGCCAAGCCGTCGAGGCCGTCCTGATGACGTACCCTTCCAGAGCGACGGTCTGCGTCTCCACCCAGGTGGGTTGCGCTGTGGGGTGCGCCTTCTGCGCCTCTGGGCGATCGGGGCTGCAGCGCGGGCTCACCGCGGAAGAGATGGTCGATCAAGTGCTCCACTTCGCCCGACTGCTTCGCGATGCCGACCGCCGCGTGACCAATGTCGTCTTCATGGGTATGGGGGAACCCTTCCACAACTACGACGAGACCCTCCGCGCCTGCCGCTTGCTCAATGACCAATCCGGGTTTCGTCTCGCCGCCCGGTCGATCTCGGTCTCCACGGCCGGCGTGGTGTCGGGAATCGACAGGTTCGCCGGCGAACCGCTGCAGTTCAACCTGGCCGTGAGCCTGCACGCCGGCACGGATGACCTGCGCGACCGCCTGGTGCCGCTCAACCGCAGCGACCCGCTCGAGGCCGTCTTCGCGGCTTGCTCGCGCTACTTCGCCCGCACACATCGCAAGGTGATGCTCGAGTACGTCGTGCTCCACGGCCTCAACGACACCCCACAGCAGGTGGAAGCGCTGGAGACACGGCTGAGGTCGCCGCGCTACCACCTCAACCTGATCGCCTACAACGAGACCGGCGGAGAGTTCGTGAGGCCGAGCGAGGCTGACCTGGACGCGCTCTGCGCGCGACTGAGAGCTGGCGGCGTGCAGTGCACCGTGCGGCGCTCGCCCGGCCGTGGCATCGATGCCGCCTGCGGGCAGCTGGCGCGCCTGCGCAGCCTCGGGGCGGCTGCCGGCTGAGCGGCGCGTCCGCTTGAGCTGTCCCGCTGAGCGACGCGCGCCCGCCATGCAGCCTCCCGGAAGGTGCGGGTTCATTCTGGTTTGAGCGAGGCGTCAAGCGACACCCCGGCGTCGTCGTCCTTGGAGCGGTAGAGCTTCCGTGCGTCACGCAGCCGATCGTATCCTTCGTCCAGCACGGCCCCCAGCTCCCGCCACAGACAGACATCCTGCTTGAGGTGTCTGCTTCTGATCGCGTCCGTGCACTCGCCTTCGAGGGGACAGGCATAGCACACCTCACGAGCGACCGCCGGAGGCCCCTTGCGTGCCTTCTCACCCTCGTCGATTCGCCGATAGGCGTCGAGGAGCAGCTTCTGGACGTCTCCCTGGATGGTCACCTGGAAGCGCGGCATCTGCTCGGGCTCATCGTATAGGAAGATGCCGTTCTGCCAGTGGGCGAGCTCGAAGACCTGGTCCATGGTCTGTCCGGCCATGACGCGACGAATCGTCTGCTCCTCCGCTAGCCCCTTCTCTATGAGGCGCTGGCCCAGGGGCTTGAGCTTCTTCTCGTCACGCGACAGCTCCGAGTCCTCCATCAGCGTCTCGGCGAGCTGCTGGGCGTCGAGGCACCCCGCCTTGACGAGACGCGTGCCCAGCTTCTCATCAGTGAGCGGCAGCGAGATGGCCTCGACGCGACCATCGACGAGATAGATGAACCCGTACTCCTCGAAGTCCCGGACTTCGAGCACGCCGCTGGAGGTGTTCTGCGCGAGGAACTGCAGGACACCCGCAAGGTTGAATCTATGAATCGACCCTTGGAGGAGCATCGTTCGCGCCCCTGGTAGTTGCCACGGCCTGCTCGGCGTATCGGCACGGGGCGGACGGAATGTTAGGGGGGGGAGGCCGAAGTGCGTCAAATTGACCGCAGTCAGCCCCCGCAGCTATACTGCACGTTCTGAGTGTCGGCTATCGAGCGAGGAAGCTGTGAAGAGGACCTATCAACCGAATACCCGCAAGCGCAGCAAGACGCATGGCTTTCGCAAGCGGATGAGCACCCGTGCGGGTAGGTTGGTCATCAGGAAGCGGCGGCAGAAGGGTCGCAAACGTCTCTCCGCGTAGCCTTCCGGCGCGATGCCACACAGACTCTCGCGTCTGTCCCGTTCCTCAGACTTCCAGCGTGTCTACCGGCGAGGAAACTCCACAGCCTCACGATTCCTCGTGCTCTACTCCTTCAAGCGCCCGGCGGAAGCCGACGCCGCAACCCCTCGGCTGGGGCTGTCCGTCTCGAAGAAGATGGGCGGGGCCGTCGTCCGCAACAGAATCAAGCGTCTCCTGCGAGAGGCCTTCATGAGCAGTGCACAGAACCTATCGGTGGAGTACGATCTGGTGCTGATCGCACGGCCGCAGTTGCTCGACCTGCTGACACGCGAGAGCGCGGGAGAGAAGGGACTGGTCGGCGAGGCCGCCCGAGAACTCTTCGACCGCGCCGGGCTACTGACGGAGGCTGACAGGACGTGAGCAAGGTCTTCATCGCCCTCATCAGGGTGTACCAATACGTCCTCTCCCCGATGCTCGGGCAGCGCTGCAAGTACTACCCGTCGTGTTCCAACTACGCCGTCGGAGCCCTGCGCGAGCACGGGGCACTGCGCGGCGCTGGACTTGCCTGCTGGCGAATCCTGCGCTGCAACCCTTTCAGCAACGGCGGGTACGACCCCGTGCCATCGCGTCACCCCGACTGCGAGCACGACACCGCTGAGCGTGAAATGAGAGCGCATGGATAGCGTCCCCGGGTTCAAGCAGCTCGTCGAGCTCCTCAACTGGATCCTGGTCAGCTACCACGATGTCCTCGCCGGTCGGGGCCTGGGGCCCGACTGGGCATGGGGCCTCGCGATCATCGGTCTGACCATCACCGTGCGGCTCATCCTCTTCCCGCTCACCTGGAAGCAGTTCAGCTCCGCCCAAGCCATGCAGGCCATCCAGCCCCAGATCAAGGAGCTGCAGCGGAAGTACAAGGGCAACCGGGAGAAGCTGCAGCAGGAGACCATGAAGCTCTACCAGGAGCACCGCGTCAACCCCTTCGCGTCGTGTCTTCCTCTTATCCTGCAGCTCCCCGTGTTCATCGGCCTCTACTACGCCATCAGGGGCACCGACTACCTCGATCCGGCCACCACGCAGGCGCTGGCA
This sequence comes from uncultured Thermoleophilia bacterium, assembly GCA_963717285.1. GTDB lineage: Bacteria > Actinomycetota > Thermoleophilia > UBA2241 > UBA2241 > CAIXSE01. The sequence continues at coordinate 443,008 of CAVQVW010000004.1, read as the reverse complement.
GATGCCGGCTTTCTCTGGATCAAGTCCGTAGCAGCGGGGGGAGGCGGCCTCGGCCTCCCAGACCCGACCTACATCCTGCTCGTTCTCTACGTCGTCACTCAGCTGATCTCCACGGAGCTCATGCTTGTGACGCAGACCGACAAGACGCAAAAGATGATCATGCGCTCGATGCCCATCATCTTCATCTTCATCCTCTGGAGATTCCCCGCCGGCCTGTTCGTCTACTGGGTCACGACGAACCTCTGGACGATCGGCCAGCAACTGATCATCAGGAAGACCATGAAGCCCTTCGACCTCGCAGCGGCAAGCAGCCAGCCGGCGAAGAAGCGCAGCCGGGTAGTGGACGCGCTCGTTTCGGCCCAGGACCAGAGCGACAAGGGTGGGTCTGGAGGCGGCACGAAGAAGACCGGCTCAGGCGGCCAAGGGCGGGGTCGATCCGGCCAGAAGCAGACCAAGACAGGACAGAAGACGGGCGGCACCGCCGCCAAGTCCAGGAACCGGAGCGGCGCGAAGTCCGGCAGCGGGCAAGAGGCCAGTAGCGGCAGCGCCGGGAGGTCCAGCGGCAAGCGAGCCACGACACGCAGCGGCAACAAGCCGCCGCCGGGCAAGGGCAAGAAGAAGGGTGCACGCGCCGGCGCCCAGCCAGGCGCGGGCAGCGGCAGCGGCAGACCGACGCCCGACGATAGCCAAGGTGCGCCTCCTCGGACACCAGAGGCACCAGAAACACCTGAGGCACCCGAACTCGGAACCAGTGCGAGCAGCCCGCCGGATGCACCCGATTCCGGAACGAGCACAAGCGGCCCGGTAGAGAGCTGATCCTCGACACCAGCCGTCCTCAGCTTGGCGAGAATGGAGGGCAGCGATGGAAGAACCTCGCGATATTCGTCTGGATGAGATAGCGGAGGACGACGAGACGGAGTTCGCTACCGTCGCCGACGCCGCGACCGTTGATGAAGCCAAGCGCAAGGCTCTCGACCAGCTGCGCAAGGTAGTTCCGTACGTGAACGAGAGGGACGTCGAGTTCCTCGTCGTGGAAGAGGGCACCAAGGGAGGCCTCTTCGGCCGGGGCAAGATGCTGGCCCAGGTCGAGGCGCGGCTGCTGCCCTCCGACGAGCTGCATGAGAGCGAGACGCCACCCGGGGCCGAGGCTGAGGCGCTGAGGGAGTTCGTCCAGACGGCCGTACGCCTCATGGGCATTGAAGCGAGCGTCTCCGTCCACGAGACACCCACCGGCGTCAGGGCCGACATCGCCGGCGACGATCTCGGCCTGCTCATCGGACGTCACGGAAGTACCATCGACGCGCTCCAGTGCATAGCCGCAATAGCGGTGAACGGCGACAGACGGGATCGGCTCCAGGTCATCATCGATGCACAGGGCTACCGTGGCCGGCGCGAGTTGGCACTCTCGTCCCTCGCCGACCGAACCGCACAGAAGGTCGCGCGCGAGGGCGGCAGCGTCACACTGCAGCACATGTCTGCGGCGGAGCGCAAGGTGATCCACCTCCACTTGAAGGACGACACCCGCGTCGAGACTGCCTCGGAGGGCAGCGAGCCCTTCCGCGCAGTCGTCATCTCCCGGAGATCTGCCGAGTAGAGCGCGGACAGCCTCAAGAACGGGGGCTCACGGACCGATAGGAGGTCGTCGTCTACCACGCAGGCGCGACGACGAACGACACAGCACAGCCACAAAGGGGAGGCAAGAACCATGCGTCACAAGCACCTGTCAACGTGGGCATCGCTGTTCGTGGTGGCGGGGCTCCTGCTCGCCGTCGCCGCTGGCTGTGGCAGCAGCGACTCGGGGTCGAGCAGTCCCTCCCCTGATACTGCCGCTGTCTCAGATCTCTCTGCCGAGGAGATCATCGAGCAGAGCAACGCCAAGATGGCGGAGGTGAAGAGCGCCTCGTTCGCCGCCGACATGGCACTCGATGTCCGGGGCGACACAGCCCAGGCGACCGATCCGATAGAGCAGGCGCTCCTCAGCGAAGGCATGACCCTGCACGCCGAGGGCAGGAGCGCCGCTGACCCGGTCGCCGCCCAGATGGATCTGAGCGTCACCGTTGCCGACCAAGCCCTCAACTTCGGCCTGATAGCCAAGGGCGACAAGATGTGGGTGGAGTACGAAGGTCAGTGGTACGTGGTCGACCAGAAGAACTCCTCCGCCCTGAGTACTCAGGCGGAGACCGGCGCGGCCCCTACTGAGCAGCTCAAGAGCTTCGGCCTTGATCCCGAGGAGTGGGGTACGACCTATGAAGTCGTGGGCACCGAGGACGTCGGCGGCACGCCCACCTACCACCTCAAGGCCACGAGCGATCCGCAGAAGCTGGCCGCAGCTCTCATGCAGGCGGCCAACGACCCGGACCTCGCCAAGAAGCTCGGCGATGCCGAGACTGCCGACCAGCTCAAGCAGAGCCTTGCGCAAAGTGAGGAGCAGGCTGCGCAACTGCAGAAGGCACTCACCGATGTCTCAGTGGACTACTGGGTCGGCGTCGACGACATGCTCATGCGCAAGGCCGAGTTTGCGGCCGCACTCGACACGACCGAGCAGGAGGACATGGAGGGCGTTGAGGGCATGACCATCGAGCTCGCCGTCACCATGGATGACTTCGATGAACCGGTCAGCGTCGATCCCCCGGCGAAGGCCAAGTCGTTCGACAAGCTCATGGAGACCATCTTCGGCGGCATGACGCTGGGGCTCTGAGCGACACCGGCCGATCGGCCCCCGCTTGGCGACGGGTCAAGTCGCCTGGGTCGTAGCCAGATACGCCAAGGGCCGGGCGGCACCCGAGAGGTGCCGCCCGGCCCTTGGCGCATCTCGATAGCGATCGTCAGCGCTCCCAGTCGAAGTCGCGCGCCCTCGTCTTCTCCCAGTCCGCCGGTTCGTCGTCGCTGCGCTGACCGAGCAACGACTTGCTGAGGATCTCCGGCGGCTTCTGCGCGACGACGCTCGGGGACTCCGATTCGCTCGGCGGACGCCCGAAGTCCGGAGCACGTCCCGCCGCCTCGTCCTTGCGAGCTCGCTGAGCTGCCGCACTCCCGATCTGCGCCGGTGAGAGGTGGACCGTCCCGTCGTCGCGGACACCCGCATTCGGAGGAAGGTCGGAGATCTCCTCGTAGCCACGGTCGGCCATGGTCGCGTCGCCACTGACGGTGTCGACGCGGAAGCGATACCAGCCCATCGACCACATGAAGGTGATCGCCACGTTGGGCCCGTCATCGGCTGCTGCGTGCACAGCGGGCACGCCGAGTTGCTCGTTGGTCTCCGCGATCTTGCGCGGCACCTCGCTCACGTTGAACAGGTCCACACCACGTTGCAGGAGAGCGAGTGCGGCGACTTCCGCCTCGCCCGGCGACGGGACCGGTTCCGGCTCGGCCTCTGTGACCGGGAGCGTCCCGTCGTCGGCCTCGGCCTCGGCCTCGGCGACGCTCTCGATCTGCGCCTCCGGAGCAGGTCCATCGCCGAGCTCGGCGGCGGACTCCTGGTCGATCTCGGCGACTGCAGGCAAGGGCTGCGTGTCCTCGAAAGAGGGTGCCGGCACAGGAGCGTCATCCGCGTCACCGGACGCCGACTCCGGCTCCTCGTCCAGCTCTTCCTCCGGCTCTTCCTCCGGCTCCGGAATCGGGATCTCCGCGGCGAACTCCGCCGGAGTCTCGCCCCACGTACGCTCTCCGGGCTCTGAGGAATCGGCCGCCGGTCCCTCAGCACCCTCTGTCGAAACGGCATCGGCTTCACCGAACGGCAACGACTCCTCCACCACGTCCGCCTGCGGCGCCGCGGCCGAGGCGGGCTCGACAGTCGCGGTGCGCAGGCGAGCGACCTCGAGAGTCAGCTCCTGGTTCCTGGCCTCTGCGAGCGCCAACTGCTCCCGCAACGCCGCAATGTCGGCGTCTCGGATGTCGAGCTCTCCGGAGATGGTGGCCTCGCCCTGCGACTCCTCGGACCCGTCAAGGGTCTCGCGCACGGGGCCGCTGCCGACCTGCGCTGCCGCAGCGTCCTCCAGCACATCCTCGTCAAGCGGGTGGTCTGGCCCGCAGAGCGAGCAGATGAGTCGCTCCTCGCCGCCAGGACCCGCGACCTTTCGGGTCCATTCGCCGGCGAGAAGGGTGCGGCCACACTCGGCACAGACTGCCTGCTCGGAGTCGTCCTTGCCTCGGCCGAAGATGCGTCCAAACATCGTCACTCCCATGTGAGAGCAGCCCGCAGGGGGCCGAATACGGTCGCAAGAGCGCCGCACATGATACCAGAGCGGAGCACGGCTGGGCAGCGGGACTCATGGCGCAGAACCCGCAGGGTACCCTGCCTACTCCTCGTCGTCCTCCGTTTCAAGCGAAGTCTCGTACTGGTCGAGCAGGTCGAGGGCCCTCTCGACGTCAGCCGCGGGGACGAGGACCTCGAGAGTGCCGACGGTTCCCGGCGGGAAGGCGTCCTCGCCGCCGCCCCCGATCATCGTCTCGATACCAGCTTGCTCGAGCACGCCCTTGATGATGTTCGCCAGCCCCACATCGTTGACGTTGATCACGGACACAAGCTCCATGCGCGCCACCTCGCAGTCAGGGTCGCCGACGCCGATCCGGGTTCCATCTGGAGTATGCCACCGGCGGGCCAGGTCCCTAACCGGCGCGGCCCATCCGGTGAGGCATCTGGCCGATCGGCGGTCAAGGAGCGGGGTCAGCCAGCCGACGCAGCGTATCGATGTTCTGCTGATCTGGGCCTTGACCGTCGTAGCCGGGGACCTCGAGGATGCCCGGTATCTCCGCAAGGAGCGCATTCCGCATGATCGCCTGGAAGGCGGCAAGGCCAAGCTCCCCCTCCCCGATGTTCTCGTGGCGGTCCCGGTTCGACCCAAGGGGCGCCTTGGAGTCGTTCAGATGCATCATCACGAGACGATCGAGACCGCAAGCGGCATCGAGACCCGCCAGTGTCTCCTCGAGACCTGCGGCCGTTCGCAGATCGAACCCGGCGGCGAAGATGTGAGCAGTGTCGAGACACAGCCCGATGCGCGGGTGCGAACCAGCCACGCGGATCATGGCGCCAAGCTCCTCGAAGTTCACGCCCATCGTGCCGCCGGCGCCGGCGGTGTTCTCGAGCAGGATGCGCACCGACGACTCCTCACTCTCTTCGAGCGCCCGCAGGAGAGCGACCCGCACCCGTTCGAGACCTGCCTCGAAGCCGCTGCCCTGATGGGACCCGACGTGGGTGACGATCGCGTCGGCGCCGAGTTGCTCCGCCGCCGCCACGGCGCCCAGCAGTGACGCCACCGACTTCTCGTAGAAGTCCTCGCGGGCACTCGCCAGGTTGATGAGGTAGATGGTGTGAATGACGACGAAGCGAATGGGAGAGGCGACGCGCGCCGCGACAAATCGCTCGGCATCCGTCTCCCTGTACGACATCGGACGCCAGGTGCGGGGGCTGCCGGCGAAGAGCTGGATCGCCTCGCAGCCGAGAGCGACACCAGCATCGACGGCTTTCCACACGCCCCCAGACGACTTCACATGGGCTCCGACCAACATACCGAGAGTCTACGAGCCGACGGGGGGGCCGGCAACGCGGAGTCCGGGCCACGGCGAAGCCAACCCAGTCCGCACAATGGCGAAGATGGGGCCTCGAGGGCTTGTGATACTCTTGGCCGACGCGGGCCCCGGGAGTGATGCAGGCCCGAATCGGCCGACCACCCACCCGCGAGGAGACACCAGCACATGTGTGGCATCTTCGGTTTCGCCGGATCACCAGACCGTGAGCTCCTCGGCCGCATGGCCTCCGCGCTCGTCCATCGCGGACCTGACGACGCTGGATCGTTCGAGAGAGAGACGATAAGCCTCGGGCACCGCCGCCTGAGCATCATCGATCGCGCCGGGAGCCATCAGCCCCTCGCCAACGAAGACGAGACTGTCTGGCTCGTCTACAACGGCGAGATCTACAACTACCGCGAGCTGCGCACCGAGCTTGAGGCGGCGGGGCACACCTTCCGCACCCAAGGCGACAGCGAGGTCATCGTCCACGCCTATGAGGAGTGGGGAACGGCCTGCGCCACGCGCTTCAACGGTATGTGGGCGTTCGCGATCGCCGACCTGCGTGAGGTCGGTGGCAAGCTCATCCTCAACCGTGACCACTTCGGCATCAAGCCGCTGTACTACGCTCGCTCGCCGCGTTCCGGCCGCTTGCTCTTCGCCAGCGAGATCAAGGGGCTGCTGCAGGACCGGGAGCTGAAGGCCACGCCAGACGACCAGATGGTCTACGAGTTCCTTCAGCACGGCCTGCACGACCACCGCAACGAGACCATGTTCGCCGGGATCTACCACGTGCCGGCGGCTGCCTGGATCGAGATCCCGCTGGGGGCGGCGAACGCAGCGGCGATCGCGGCGATCGCCTCCGGCAACGGCGACGGCCCGGGCATGCTCACGACGCCGCTCCCCAGCCACGCGTACTGGACCCCGCAGCTGAGCAGCGACGGCGACCCGGACCCAGCTGCCTTCCGGCAGCTCTTCCGCAAGAGCGTGGAACGGCGACTTCTCTCGGAGGTCCCCGTTGGCTCCTGTCTCTCTGGTGGCCTCGACTCCACGACCATCGTGGCCTTCATGAGTGAACTCCTGCGGGAGAACGCGCCGGACGCCACCTCCCTACGCGGCCAGCTCAAGACGTTCAGCGCGGTGTTCGATGGCGACCCTATCGACGAGCGCGACTACATCGAGGTGGCGGTGGAGAGCACCGGCGCCGACACGACATACACGAACCCTGACTCACACGAGTTCCTGCACGAGCTGCGCGAGTTCATCTGGCACCAGGAAGAGCCCTTCGTCAGCACCGGCCCCTACGCGCAGTGGTGCGTCATGCGTTCGGCCCGAGAACAGGTCACCGTGCTCCTTGACGGCCAGGGCGGCGACGAGCTGCTCGCCGGGTACGTGCCCTACCAGCTCGTCTACTTGCGACAGCTGCAGAAGGAGCGTCGCTACGCCGAGCTGCGTCGCGAGAGCGTCCAAGTCCGTCGACGTGCTCTCTCCGCTCGTCCGGCGACGCGTCGCCCAACGCCGCAAGCGGCTCGCCACGCGACGGCTGCTCAGGCCGGACTTCCTCGACCACGTCGTCGACCCAGTGCCCGGCCGTTCGAAGTCAGACCTCAAGCTGCGCCTGCTGCAGGACCTGCTGACCTACTGCCTTCCCTGCCTGCTGCGCTACGAGGACCGCAACGCCATGGCGTTCAGCGTGGAGTCCCGGGTGCCCTACCTGGATCAGGAGCTCGTCGAGTACGTGCTCAGCCTGCCCGACACCGCCATCATCAAGAACGGCTGGAGCCGGTGGATCCTGCGCGCCGGCCTCAAGGGCACCCTCCCGGAGAAGATACGCCTGCGGCGCTGGAAGGTCGGGTTCACGACTCCCGAGATGCGCTGGATCAAGGCGCGACGCGCCGCCTTCACGAGCTTGTATCAATCGCCGACCTTTCAGGCGCGTCCCTACTGGCACGGCGACGGCATCGTCGAAGCGTTCCGCGCCTGCTGCCGGGGCGATGTCGAGGAATCGCCCCTCTTCTGGCGTGCGGCGAACGTGGAGCTCTGGCTGCGCGAGTTCTGCGACGGCAGCGTGGTGCTCGAGGATGCCGACATCGAGGCCGCCCTCACGGCGCCGGCGGAGATCGGTCCGAAGCATCGTGGCGATGTACCGGACGTCGCCGACGCCCGGACGCCGGCGCTGCTCGCGTCGGCAGCCGGGCTCTCCTCGTCTGCCGGCGCCGCCGAGGCGCAGCGTCTCCTCGACGCGTACAAGCCCAACGCACTGAAACACCTGTTCGCGGCCACGGCCGGCCGCGTGTACGCCCGTCTGCCGATCCGCACGGACGTCGTACGGCGCGGCGACGACCTCGCCGGCGTGATCCTCCGCCACGTGGCTCCCCACGTGAGGCCCGGCGACAGCATCGCCATCGCCGAGAACGCGGTCTCCGCCGCCCAGGGACGGAGCTTCTTGCATCGAGGAGATCCACCCCACGCGGCTTGCGCACGTTCTGGGCAAGGCGGTCACGCGTACGCCTCACGGGCTCGGCCTTGGGACGCCGCAGACGATGCAACTGGCGATCGACCAGGTCGGAGCACCGCGGATCGTCGCGGCGGCCGCGGCCGGCGCGGCCGGCCGCCTCGTGCGCAAGCGTGGACTCTTCTACAGGGTCGCCGGCCGTGAGGTCGAGGCGATAGACGGCCCCACCCCGAACCGCTTGCCGCCGCACAACAGGTCCGCGAGCCTCGGTCCCGCCGACCCTGACGGCGTCGCCGCAGGCCTGAGTCGCATCCTCCGCAAGGCCGCCGGTGGACCCGTGGCCGTCGCGGTCATCGACGCCAGCGACCTGGCGGTCACGGTCCTCGGCGCCTCCCCAGGCGCCGACCGAGAGCTCATCGCCACGCTGATGCGCGACAATCCTCTCGGTCAAGGTCACGAGCAGACGCCGATCTGCGTCATCCGGCCGCTCGGACCGCTTCCCTCGCAGGGCTGATCCAGCAAGGACGCGACGGGCTCGCCGCGCCCCCGGGCGGGGGGCGGCTGATGTACGCGGCCGGCACGAGGTAGGCCCCGGCAGGCGCAGCGCGCAACGCGTGACCTCCTGCGGTCCTCGTGGTACAAGAGCGGAGAGGCGCGAACTCCGGCGACGAGGGAGAGCCCGTGGCGATCGTCGAGGTCCAGCAGCTCCGCAAGCAGTTCGATCCGCCCAACGGAGTGCTGGCGGTCGACGACGTGAGCTTCGGCATCGAGAAGGGCGAGGTGCTCAGCCTTCTGGGCCCGAACGGCGCGGGGAAGAGCACCACGATCTCGATGCTCTCCTGCCTGCTGCGCCCCAGCGGTGGCGACGCCTACGTCGATGGGCATTCCATCATCGCCGTTCCCCAGGCGGTCAAGGAAGCGATCGGCGTGGTCCCCCAGGACATCGCCCTCTACCCCGACATGAGCGCCAGAGAGAACCTCATCTTCTGGGGCAAGATGTACGGACTGAGCGGCACCGAGCTCAGGCTGCGCGTCGACGAAGTCCTCGAGCTCATCAACCTCGTCGACCGCCAGAAGGACCGGGTCGAGAAGTACAGCGGGGGCATGAAGCGCCGCGTGAACATCGGTGTGGCGCTCCTGCACAGGCCCAAAGTACTGTACCTCGACGAGCCGACCGTGGGCATCGACCCGCAGAGCCGCCGCTCGATTCTCGACGGCATCCTCTCTCTTCGCGACCAGGGCATGACCATCCTGTACACCACCCACTACATGGCCGAAGCCCAGGAACTGAGCGATCGCGTCGGGATCATCGATCACGGCAGGATGATCGCCCACGGCACGAGTGACGAGCTAGTGAGGATCGTCGGCGAGGAGGCGCACGTCGAACTCCGCGTCGACCATGACCTGATCGGCATGGTCGAGCGCTGGGCCGGTGTTCAGGGAGTCAGCAGAGCGACCGCCGAAGACGAGAAGGCCGTGCTCTTCGTGCACGACGCGAACGAGGTGCTTCCGCGACTCTTCGAAGCAGCCGCGACGGCAGGTTCGCGCATCACGGAGGTCAACGTGACCGAGCCGAACCTCGAGATGGTCTTCCTGCATCTGACCGGTCGCGCTCTGCGCGACTGAGGAAGGACGGCGTGAGCCTGAGCACCGCCACAGCCCCAACGGCAGGCGGAGCGCTGTGAGCCGCATCGTCGCGATCGCGTGGAAGGACCTTCGCAGCACGATGCGAGACCTCCCGGCGCTGGCCATGATGCTGCTCGCACCGCTGGCCCTCGCCGCTCTGCTCGGCTTCGCGTTCGGCGGGGGCGAGGGCTTCTCGATCTCGGCCACGAAGATCGTCGTGGCTGACGCTGACAAGGGCCCGAGCGGGGGGAGCGCGGATACCCGGCCGGCCGCCGGCGCGCTGGTCGTCGGCGTGCTCGAGGATCAGGGTCTCGCCGACCTCCTCGACGTGAGCGCGGTGCCCTCGGCTCAGGCCGCCCGCGAGAGAGTCGACGATGGCACGGACTCGGTCGCCGTCATCATCCCGGACGACTTCAGCGACGTAGTCTACGGTCTCGCCGGCAGAACGGCGATCGAGCTCTACGAGAACCCCACGCAGGGCATCGGCGGCGACATCGTCGAGAGCATCGTCGAGCAGACGCTGCTCACATTCAACGGCGGGGGCGCCGCGGCCGCAGCAGCCGTGGACCTCGAACCGGATGGCGGCCAGGCGGCGGAGTCGGCTCGAGAAGCGGCTGAGGAGTACGTCCGCGAAAACGCCGACGCGCGCGTGCAGGTCGCTCAACGACCGCCACAGCTGCGCGACGACCAGGAGAGCAAGGACATCGGGGTGACGGGCGTCATCCTGGCGGGGATGATGGTGTTCTTCCTCTTCTTCGGTGCCTCGAACGTGGCACGCACCATCCTCGATGAGGACCAGGCGGGCACTCTTCCCCGCCTGTTCACCACGCCCACACCCCGCCAGACGATCCTCGCCGGCAAGTTCGTGAGCGTCTTCGCCACGGTGGCGGTGCAGGCCGTGCTCCTCCTCGTCGCCGGCCGCCTCATCTTCGGCATCGACTGGGGCCGGCTCGACGCGATCGCGGCGCTCACGATCACCGCGGCGGCGGTCGCCTCCGGACTCGCCCTGCTCATCATCTCCCTGGTGCGCACACCGGCGCAGGCAGGCGCGATCGGGGCTGGAGTGTATCTGGTGCTCGCCCTGCTAGGCGGCAACTTCGTGGGAACGGCGGCGATGGCGGGGACCTACGCCACGATCCAGAAACTGACCCCCAACGGCTGGTTGCTGAGAGGCTGGGACACGACGATGCGCGGCGGTGAGCTCACCGACATCGGCCTCAACCTGCTCGTGGCTCTGCTCTTCGCGATCGCCTTCTTCGTCATCGCAGTCCTGCGCTTCCGGCGACGGTACGCGTGAGGTCGACATGAGCCGCATCTGGACACTGGCCGCCAAGGACCTTCTGGAGACGAGACGTGACCGCCTGGCTCTCCTCTTCACGGTCGTCATGCCCCTCGCCTTCACGGGCTTCTTCGGCCTCATGTTCGGCGGGGGCAGCGATCGCCTGCCCATTGCGGTGCACGATCCCGACACGGGAGCGCCCGCACGGCAGCTCGTGGCCATGCTCGAGGAGTCCAGCGTCGTCAAGGTCGAGATGATGGCTCGAGAAGAGGCTGAAGCAGCCGTTGACGATGGTACGGTCGCAGCAGCCCTTCTGATACCTGCGAACTTCTCCGACAGCGTAGAGGATGGCCAGCCGGTCGAGCTCACCGTCGTCGGTACCTCAGGATCCTCCGGCGTGCAGACGGTGCAGACCGAGGTCAGCGTCGCAGCCGGCCGGTTGGCCGCCGTCGAGAGGGCTGCACAGGCCGCGGTCGCGGTGACGGCCGACAGCCAGAGCGACCGGCAAGACGGAGCGACGGACGGTGTGAGTGAGGCGCTAGGTCGAGCGCGGGCCGCCGCCGCCGAGTCGTTCGCCGACCCCGCCGCCACCACCAGGGTCGTGGCGGCCGGGGCCGCCGCAGGCCAGATCCCCTCGGGCTTCGTCCTGAGCTCGCCCGGGATGATGGTCAACTTCATCATGTTCAGCATGCTCACGGCCGGCATCGCTCTCATCCAGGAGCGCCGCAACTTCACGCTGCTGCGGCTCATGACGACCCGCTTGCGGCGCTGGGAGCTCATCGGGGGCAAGATCGCCGGCATGTTCATGCTGACCTTCATTCAGCAGATCATCCTCATCGGCGCCGGGCAACTGCTCTTCGGCGTGGACTACCTGCGTGACCCCGCCGCGTTGCTGCTCATGATGGTCTCGCTGTCGCTAGTCGCTTCCACGCTCGGTCTGCTTCTCGCCTCCCTGCTCGCCAGCGAGCAGGCGATGGTCGCCGCCACGGTGCTGGTCTCCATGGCCGTATCGGCGCTGTCCGGAGCATGGTTCCCGCTGGAGATCACCGGGCAGGCCTTCCAGGCGGTCGGGCACCTGCTGCCCACGGCCTGGATCCTCGATGGCCTTCGCGGCATCATCGTGCGCGGGTTCGGCGTCGCCGACGTACTCCCAGCATTCGGCGTGGCGCTGGCGTGGTCGGCAGGGCTGTTCGCCTTGGCTGTCTGGCGGTTCCGCCTGTCTGCCTGAGACCAGTCGTCGGGCAGACCGCGGCGGAATGGCCGAAGTACGCCTTCAGACGGGCCACGGACGAACTCCAGCGAGATAGACTGTGTGGCATCGGTGACGTCCGCGGGTGGCCTGGGGGAATCTGAAAGGAGCCATGGTGACCGAGCATGGGCAAGACGACGCGACGCGGGCGCCCAACTCGGCTGACATCGAGCCGGCGGTCCGCAGCATGGCCAGGGAGCTCTTCCGCCTCGCCGCCCGGCACAAGACCTCTCCGTTCTCGAGCGAGGGTTGGCAGAGCGCGGTGATGGACTGGGTGATGGCCGACGAGCGCCTCAAGGTCGAGCTCTTTCGCTTCGTCGACGTCTTCCCGACCCTCCGCAGCGCAGACGAAATCGACCGCCACCTGCGCGAGTACTTCGAGCAGCCGGGTCTCGAGACGCCCCGGCTGCTGCGTATGGGCCTCGCGGCGTCGAAACAACGTCTGGTCTCCCCGCTGGCGACCCCGGTGATCCGCCACCAGATGGTCGGCTTCGCCCAGCGTTTCATCCTGGGTCGCGACGCATCCGCAGCTCTGCCCAAGCTTCGGACCCTGCGCCGGCACGGCATGGGCTTCACTTTGGACGTGCTCGGCGAAGCCTCCGTCGGCGATGCCGAAGCCGTCGACTACCAGCAACGCTACCTCGAGCTTCTCGACGGACTACAGCGCGAAGTCGCCTCATGGAAGCCCGATTCCGCCATCGATCGGGCTGCCTGGGGTCCGCTGCCGCGCGTCAACATCTCGATCAAGATCACCTCGCTCTTCTCGCAGATCGACGCGCTCAACTTCCGCGGTTCGGTGGAGGCAGTCAAGGACCGCTTGCGCCCCATCTTCCGCAAAGCCCAGCATACGGGTGCGTTCGTGAATCTCGACCTCGAGCAGTTCCGCTACCGCGATCTCACCTTCGCCGTGCTCAAGGAACTCCTCGAGGAGCACGAGTTCGCTGGCTACGGCCAGGCCGGCGTGGTCGTGCAGGCGTACTTGCGCGACGCGGAGGACGACATTCGCGGCCTGATCAGCTGGGCCCGCGAGCACGACCGTGTCATCACGGTACGCCTGGTGAAGGGCGCGTATTGGGACTACGAGACGATCCAGGCTGCCCAGGAGGGCTGGCCGGCTCCCGTCTTCACCCACAAGCCCGACTCAGACGTGAACTACGAGCGCATCACGCGCATCATGCTCGAGCATCCGCGACAGATCCGCCCTGCTTTTGCCAGCCACAACGTGCGGTCCCTGGCCCACGCCATCGTCACCGCGGAGGCCCTTGGCATCCCTCGCGACGCCTACGAGCTGCAGATGCTCCACGGCATGGGTGAGCCGATCAAGGCGGCAGTCAGAGAGCTCGGCTTGCGGGTCCGCGAGTACGCGCCGGTGGGTGAGCTCATCCCGGGCATGGCCTACTTCGTACGCCGGCTGCTCGAGAACACGGCCAACGAGTCCTTCCTGCGACTCGCACGCGTCGAGGGCGACGACCAGGAGCGACTCGTCTGGAGGCCGCAGCCCTCACCCGACGTCGACCGCGTGCCTCAGCGCGTGCCCGTCTGCGCGCCCACCGACGTGGCCTTCCCGGGGCCGTTCGTGAACCAGCCGCACGCGGACTTCGCGCGACCGGAGAACGTGACGGCCTTCGAGGCGGCGCTGGATCGGGTCAGGACGGGCGAGGCGGCGGCTGGCCTCGGCAAGCACTGGCCGCTGTGGATCGGAGGGGAACCCGTCGAGACAGCCGAGAAGCTGACGTCACTCGACCCGGCGCGGCCGCACCGGGTCGTCGGGACGACCGCCTATGCCGCGGAAACCGAGGCGGCGCACGCCATCGTCGACGCTCGCGAGGCCTTCGCGGGCTGGGGGACCACGTCCGCGGCCGAACGCGCGACGCTCCTCTTCCGCGCGGCGGAGCTCATGCGCGGCGAACTCTTCGATCTCGCCGCCCTCCAGGTCTTCGAGGCCGGCAAGACCTGGCGTGAGGCAGACGCCGATGTCGGCGAAGCGATCGACTTCCTCGAGTACTACGGCCGCGAGATCCTGCGGCTGGAGTCGGAGGGTCAGCTCGCCGAGACCGCTGACGCTGAAGACGAGGATGCTCTGCGACCTCTCGGCGTCGGCCTCGTGATCGCCCCGTGGAACTTCCCCTTGGCCATTCTAACGGGGATGACAAGCGCAGCTCTCGTGTCTGGCAACTGCGTCATCGTGAAGCCTGCCGGTCCCACGCCGGTGATCGCCGCGCAGCTCGTCAGGATCCTCCATGAGGCGGGCGCACCGCCAGGCGTGGTGAACTACCTCCCGTCGCCCGGCGGCACCGTAGGCGACGCACTCGTCCGCCACCCCGATGTCGAGCTCATCGCCTTCACCGGCTCCAAGGACGTCGGCCTGCATGTCATCGAGCAGGCGGCCAAGCACCCGTCACGCCGTGGCGTGAAACGCGTTATCGCCGAGATGGGTGGCAAGAACGCGCTGATCGTCGACTCGGACGCTGACCTGGACGTAGCCGTGACCGAGAGCATCGCGAGCGCCCTCTACTTCCAGGGGCAGAAGTGCTCGGCCACCTCGCGCATCATCGTCCTGCAGGCCGCCTACGACGAATTCCTCAAACGCTTCCTCGACGCGGCCCGCTCGCTGAAGATCGGCCCGCCGGATGACCCTGCGAGCCGCATGGGTCCAGTCATCACCGCCACGGCCAAAGCGTCCATCGAGAGCTACGTCGAACAGGGTATGCGCGAAGGCCGGCCGACGCTGCTCACCGGCCCTCCGGCCGGCGGCTGGCCCGACGAGGGCTTCTACGTCGGTCCTCACGTCTTCGCCGAGGTGGCTCCCGACGCCGTCATTGCCCAGGAGGAGATCTTCGGGCCGGTCGTCGCCGTCATGAAGGCGCGCGACATGGACGAGGCCTTGGCCATCGCCAACGGCACGCAGTACGCCCTCACCGGCGGCCTCATCTCGCGAAGCCCCGCCGCCATTGCGCGCATCCGCCGCGAGTTCTGCGTCGGCAACCTGTACATCAATCGCGGCACGACCGGGGCGCTCGTCGAGCGCCAGGCCTTCGGCGGATTCAAGATGAGCGGCATCGGCTCCAAGGCCGGCGGACCAGACTACCTGGCGCAGTTCATGGGTGGCGCTTCCGCTCCCGTCCGGGAGGCCTCAACCGTTGACGCCGGCGCAGCAAGCCCAAGCACTCGCGCGAACAGGGAAGGGCAGCCTTCCGAGCCGGCCATGCCTGCGGGTGAAGTCGCCCGCCTGGCGGCCGATGAGGTCATCAGCCGCTCCGCGGCCGCGGCCGACACCCTGGGGAGCATGTCGGTGGAGGAGCGGGCGGCGGCGGCGGCACGTGCCGCGTGGCTCGTTCGAGAGAACGGGCGCGAGCTCCAGGCGAGGCTGTTCGCCGAACGGTCGTCGAGCACAACCGGCGCCGTCCGTTGGTGCGCCCGTGAAGTGGCCATGGCCGCGGAGAACCTCGAGCGCCTCGCCGCGCTCATCCGGGAGGTGGATACAGTACGCCGCATGGGGCATCAGCCCGGCGAGCTCAATCACTACTTCTACCAGCCGCGCGGTCTCGTCCTGGTCCTGTCGTCGTCGCAGCGGCCGTTGACCAGCGCCTGCACCATGGCGGGTACGGCGCTGGCGGCAGGCGATCCGGTCGTTCTCAAGCCGGGGAGCCGCGCCCGGGAGAGCAGTGCCTATCTGAGCCGGCTCTTCGTCTCGGCCGGCTTCCCCGCCGCCGCCGTCGGATTCCTGCCGGCTCCCGGCAGCGAGCTTGGCGATCATCTCGTGAGCCATGCAGATGTCGACCTCATCGCCGTCACCGGCACCAGGGATGTCGCGCTTCACGTGGTAGCGACCGCGGGCCGCCACTCGTCAGGCGACCGCGTCAAGCGTGTCTTCGCCGACTTCGACCGACTTGCTCCAAGGCGCCCGGACGCAAGGTACGTCGTCCAGTACCTGGAGCCACGGGTCATCACCGAGAACACACTCCGGCGTGGATTCGCCCCGCCTGAGTAATTGCTCGACTCCGTGCGGTAGGGGCGGGCGCCAGCACACCCGATGCGGCGGCCAGACCGGGGCTCAGACTTCGAGCACAGCCAGCTCGCGGGGACTGTGATTGAGGCGCTCGGAGCCGTGCTCCGTACAAACGACGATGTCCTCGAGGCGCGCGCCGTAATCCCCGGCGAAGTAGATGCCCGGCTCGATGCTGAAGACCATCCCCGCGACCAGCGGCGGTGGATGCCGTCGGGCGTCGGGCAGGCACTCCGCAACGTGAAGAGAAGTGGTGCCCCCAACGGAATTCGAATCCGTGCCGCCGGCTTGAAAGGCCGGTGTCCTAGGCCGCTAGACGATGGGGGCACGCTCTGCCGCCGGGGGATTATACCTCGGCGGCCACCGGCGTGAGCCGGGGCGGCCCGCGCACAGCCGCCCAGCAGGCCGCGTGCCGCTTTGCCTTTCCTCTCCAGCTCTGACAGAATGCGCCGGCAAGTACCACGGGGTCCGCGGCAGACGCCGTGGAGGCAAGGCGGATAGCAGGACCGCTATCCGGATGGAGGGATTCAGGTAGCGGTCTCTGTCGTCTCTGAGGCCGACAACTTCGGGCGAGCTATCGTTCGCCCGCGGAGGAGGGGCTGCGCTGGCCAAATGCCGACGCGGTGACGCCCCCTCGTCGCAGGGATCCCACCACCCGCTGAGCCCGCTCGGCAGGAAGAGCGAAGCTCGGCCCCATCATCCCCATTCACGGAGGTGGAAACATGAAGAAGCACTGGCACACTCTGCTCGGCGGAAGCGCCCTGCTGGTCTTCATCGTGCTCCTGGCGACCGGCGTGCTCCAGCCGTAGCAGGGGCATCCGGGATCCGACCGCCGAGTGCGCCGAAGCGGCGCATGGTCGGCACGAAACGGATTCCCACCAGAGCTGTTGGACAGCTGGCGGAAGGCCCGTCGCCCGTGTGGGCGGCGGGCCTCTCGTCTTCTGGCTCGTGAGCGCGCCTGTTGGGCACGACGACCCGCCTAGTCCTTCTCGCTCACCGTCACGTTCACGCCGGAGTGCCACATCTCCGTCAGGATGTAGTAGGGCTTGCCCTTCTGCAGGCGGAAGGTCATCGTGCCGCCTGATTCGTACTGGCTGCCCGGCTCGATGTACGCCAACCCTCGCAGGTCGTCGACCGCACCAGTGCTGTTCTCTGGCGTCTGCCCCTTCTTGAAGACGACGATCCCAGCGCTCCACTCGTCCGCCAGCGGGGCCAGTGACCACTCGATTCTCATGTCGCCCGTCTTGGGTGTGAAGAACGGCGACTCGAAGAAGCTGCTGAAGGCCCGATTGCTCTGCCTGTCCAGCGAAGCGACGACTGACCAGGATTCCGAGCGCGGGCTGGCGGTCGCCGTCGGGCTGGATGTCGGAGCCGATGTCGTCGTAGGGGTTCGCCGCAGGTGTCGCCGCGGTCGTATCGCCGGGCGACTCCGATGGCGCAGTCGAGTCCGACGCACCTTCTGGCGCCTCGCTGGAAGCCGAGCCTCCACAGGCCGCCAGCAGCGAGCCTACGTAGCAGAACCGCAAACAGCGCTACGCTGGCTCTCTTCACGACCTTCCCTGTCTCATGTTCTGTCGGCGGATCTGGGGCGTGCGCTTGCCAGCTCGCCGTGCCCTCGACTCGTGACGTGTCTGTCGCCGATGGGTCGAGGAGCGGAGGACCAACGATGCCGCACGACAGACCTCCGCACGACCCGGAGGGTCGCGCCGGGCTCGGACCTGTGACCTTGGGATTAAAGGCCACGGCGGAGCACCTGACAACCTGACAGCCTGTCGGGCGCGTATCGCGATCTGCGGCAGCTTCCGCCGGGTCGCGCCCGAGCCGCCCTCCGCCGGAACGCGGGGAACGGGTCGGCAGGTGGTGTCAGCCGCCGGGGGCGGCCATGGCCTCACGAATCAGACGGACGCCTTGCGAGGCGTCGTTGGCCCACAGGTCGGCCCCTGTAGAGAGCCGCATCCGTTCGTCGACCATGCCGCCACCGATGATGATCGGCAGCTGTCGTCCGATCTCGCCGTGCGCGCTGCGCACCGCCGAGACTGTCTCCCTCATGCCTTCGGAGGCGACGCTGAGGAGCCCCGAGAGGCCGAGGACATCGGGTCGCAGCTCGATGGCTCTGCGCACGACCTCCTCCGGAGCCACGTCGACGCCGAGGTCGTGCACGACGATGCCATAGGAGCTGAGCATCATGCTGACGATGTTCTTGCCCAAATCATGGATGTCCCCGCGGACCGTGCAGAGCAGCACCGTGCGCTGCCCCTCATCCGCCGTCATCTCCGGAAGCAGGGGACTGAGGACTTCCATCGCCTGCCGGAAGATCTCGCCGGCCATGATCAGTCCCGAGATGAAGTACTTGCCGGACTCGTAGTGCTCCCCCACCCAGCGCATGCCGACCTGGCACTCCTCGATGATCGCGAGAGGTTCATCCCCCGCTGCAACGCGCGTCGCGATGGAATCGAGTGCACCCTCCTCGTCCAGCGCGGCGATGCAGCCTGCGAGCGACGAGGCATCCGAGGTCTCGAACTCGGTCATAGGCGCTTCTCCTTCCTTCCTCCAGCGCTCTCACGGGCGGGCCCGCCGACGCTGGCACGAAACGAGAACAGCCTACCGCTGGCTATGAAACAGCCCCAGCTGATCGGCATCTCGTCGTAGCCGAAGAAGATGTGTTCGAGCACCCACGCCGCATGGCCGGCCGGTAGCGCGAGGCGGTCGGCCTCCTCCTGCGTGAGGACGGAGGCGTGAATGGTGAGATCGCCGCGCTTCAGGCCCGTGCCGACGCCGCCCTCGAACATGTCGCGCAGGGCGGTGACGCTGAGCTCGGCCTCGACGGTCGGCTGCGTGGGGTCGTAGATCAGGGATTCGCGGTGGTAGATGAGCGGCTTCATGCCACTCTGGAGGATGCGGCGGATGGACACCACGCGCGTGTCGTCAGGCACGCCGAGGTTGGCGGCGGCGCGCGCGCCGGCGGGCACGACGCGCGCCTCGACTACCTTGGCGGTCACGTCCTTGTCGGCGAGGATCTCGTGGAACTCGCTGAGGTCGAACGTGGCTGTCGCGAGGCGCAAGGGCTGCACGAAGGTGCCGCGGCCACGCCTGGTGCGAACGGCGCCCTGGTCAAGCAGCATGCCGATCGCGCGACGGACCGTCATCGGACTCACGTCGTAGGCGGCGCAGAGCTCCGACTCGGTGGGGAGCTGATCGCCGGCCTGATACTGCCCGCTGGCGATCGCCTGGCGAAGGATACTGACCAGCTGAGTGTACGCCGGTTCGTAGGACGACCGGTCGATGCCGCTTCCGTGCGGGATGGCTACCATTCGCCGAGTCTTTTGCGAAGCTTCACCAGTGTGCCCAATCGCAGAAAGTGAGAGCCGAACGCTTGCCGTCAAGCCAAATATCTATACATTATGCCTCATGAGCCCGCAAGACCCGCTGCAAAGGAGGCGCGCGTGACGAAGAAGCTGACCGACGCCATCGTTGGCATGAACGAAGACGAGGCAATGCGCATCGTTGCCGGCATGCTGGAGGCGGGCGACGACCCTGCCGCCGTGCTCGAAGATGCGAAGGCGGCGATGACTGAGCTCGGCGACCGCTTCGAGCGTGGCGACATCTTCATCCCCGAGCTCATCCTGGGCGGCGAGATGATGAGAGCAATCGCCGACGAGCTGAAGCCGTATCTCTCGGAGGAGATCAGCTCGGACAAGCGAGGCACCATCGTCCTCGGCACGGTAGCGGGCGACATCCACGACATCGGCAAGGACATCGTCGTCCTCATGCTCGACGTCAACGGCTACGAGGTCCACGACCTCGGCATCGACGTGTCGGTCGAGCGCTTCATCGAGGCCATCAAGGAGCTCAAGCCCGAGATCGTGGGCCTGAGCGGGCTGCTCACCCTCGCCTTCGACTCGATGAAGGCGACCATCGAAGGCATCGCCGCCGCGGGTCTCCGCGATCAGGTCAAGATCATGATCGGAGGCTCGCCAGTCGATCAGCAGGTGCAGGACTACACCGGCGCGGACGGTTGGGGCCGTGATGCGACGGTCGCACTCAAGATGGCGGCCGAGTGGACCGGGGGGGAGGGAGCATGACGACCGAGGCCGAACGGCTCTACCAACAGCGCGAGCAGCGCTTCAACGACGTCGTCGCACTCAAGAAGCCGGACCGTGTGCCCGTCATGCCGCTCTACGTGCACAACTTCGCCACGCTCATCAAGGGCATCTCCAACCGGGATGCCGGGTACGACCACGAGGCGCGCTGGCAGGCCACCAAGGAGGCCACGCTGCGCTTCGGCTGGAACTTCGCCCCCACAAACGACGTTCTCGCCTCGGACTTCTTCGCCTCGTTCGGCAACAAGCAGATGATGTGGGCCGGCGAGGAGGGCGGCCTCCGCGACGACGCGCCGCACCAGTGGGTCGAGAACGAGTACGTCAAGGCCGACGAGCTCGCGGAGTTCATTGACGACCCCAATGGCTTCACGTTCAGCAGGATCTTCCCGAGAATGGGTTCCAAGCTGGAGGGGCTCGGGCAGATCCCACTCCCACCCCTCTACTGGTTCTCCAACAGCTATTACCTGCAGGTGCTCGGCAACATGCTCTCGATCCCGCCGCTCAAGATGGCGCTCCAGGCGATGCTCGACATGGCGAAGGCGCAGGAGAAGACCAACGCGGCCAACGCCCGGTACCTGCAGGAGATGAAGGATCTTGGCTACCCGCCGACCTGGGCCGCAGCGCTCATGCCGGCCTTCGACGTCGTCTCCGATACGTTCCGCAGTCTGCGCGGCAGTACACTCGACATGTTCCGCCAGCCGGACACCCTGTTGAAGGCCGTCGACGTGATGCAGGAGGCGACCATCGGACATCTGCACGCCGCCTATGCCGTCACCGGCGTGGCGCGCCAGTTCATCCCCATGCACAAGGGCGCCGGCGGCTTCATGAGCAACGAGCAGTTCGCCAAGTTCTACTGGCCGACTTTCAAGGGGCTCATCGAGGCGTGCGTCGACGCGGGCATCACGCCGATGCCGCTGTTCGAGGGCGACTACACACCGCGCCTCGAGTTCCTCGCCGAGTTGCCGCCCGGCAAGGTCGCAGCGCACTTCGATCGCGTCGACCGCAAGAAGTTCAAGGAGATCTGCGGCGACGTGATGTGCTTCTGGGGCAACGTCCCGAGCTCGTTGCTGGTGACTGGGACACCGCAGCAGGTCAAGGACGACGTCAAGGAACTCGTCGACCTCTTCGGCGAGACCGGGCTCATCATCGACGGCCCCGGTGGCATCCCCGACCAGGCCAAGCCCGAGAACGTCGAGGCGCTCGTCGAGGCAATCGACGAGTTCGGGCTCCGCTAATCCGCCGAACGGTCGGGTTTTGCGGTGGGCGGCGCGGCGAGCGGCGCGCCGCCCACTCCGACCCCTTGACAACGCCTTCGTCGGGCTACCTAATATCTATACATATTGTGTGCCGCTGTGCGCAAGGCTGGTGGCGCTGCATTGTCTCCACCCCAGAAGGGAGCTACGCATGACACCGTACAGGCTTCGACGCGTGACGAGGACCGGAGCCATCCTCGCCGCGAGCATCCTCGTCGCGCTCGCGCTCTTGATCGCCGGTTGTGGAGGTGATGAGGGCGGTGATGACGGAGGCGGTGATTCCGCCGCTCGCGAAGAGATCGTCATCGGCGTCGACGCTTCGATGAGCGGACCCCTGGCCGGCTTCGGAGCCTTCCAGAAGTGGGCCATCGAGACAGCCGTCGCCGACCAGAACGCCAACGGCGGCATCTCTGTCGACGGCAAGCAAGTGAACGTGAAGATCGTCCTCCGCGACGACAAGAGCGACGCCAAGGTCGCGTCGACCAACGTAGACACGCTCATCAACAAGGAGGGCGCGGTAGCGATCCTCGGGCCGGTCACTCCGGCCGTCGGCAACCCGGCCGCCCTTGCCGCCGAGAAGAACGGCATCCCGTACCTCGAGACAGGTAACCCGATAGAGCCCTTCCTGGCCGTCAAGGAGTGGAAGTACGCGTTCAACTTCTTCGTCTCCGGAGCCGAGTTGGGAGACTCCAACTTCAAGGTCATGACCGACCTGGGACTCAAGGAGCAGACCAACGGCATCGTCGCGACATGCGTCGACAACAGCCCCGACGGCCCCGTGTTCGACGCCATATGGACCGGAGCAGCCAAGAAGTACGGCTGGAAGCAAGTGAAGATGCCGGTGTACCCCTCCACCGCGACTGAGTTCAGCAGCCTCATCGCGAAGATCAAGGAGTCGAAGGCCGACTACGTCGTGGCTCTCGGCGATACGCCGCAGCTCGTCGCGCTGCGCAAGCAGATGGACGCGGCCAACCTCCAACCGAGAATCCTTGACTTCGCCCGCGGTGCGCAGCTCCAGCAGTTCGCAGACGCTCTCGGACCTCTCTCGGACGGCGTGTTCATCGAGAGCTACTGGCTTCCCGAGTTGCCGTATCCAGGCGCCGCTGAGGTCGGGCAGCGCTTCGTCGACGACACGGGCCAGAGCACGGGCCAGATTCTCGGCCTTGAGTACGCCGCCGCGCAGATCCTGATGGACGCGATCGACCGTGCCGACTCCACCGATCCGCAGGCCATCGTCGACGCCATCGCGGCGACCGACAGCGAGTTCGTATGCGGTCCGGTCAAGTTCAACGAGCAGCACGTCTCTGTGATCCCGGTGATCTGGACGCAGTGGCAGGACGAGAAGTCAGTGATCGTGTGGCCCGAGGACGTTGCCAACGGCGAGGCCATCTTCCCCCTGCCGTAGGCGCAGAGGTACGGACCGTCTCGGCAGCTCGGCGGCAGTCTCGCCAGAGTCCGCCGAGAGCGACCACGGACAGGGGTGCATCGGCACCCCTGTCCGTGGTCGTCCATGTTCTTCCCGACACGTGAGCGCCATTACTCGACGGCACATGTGGAGCAATCTCTATATATAATGCGTTCCTGGAGGAGTGAGTCCCGGACTCATGCACGTGGAATCAGCAAAGGGGGAGGCCGTGAACCGATTCAGGCAGATCGTTGGAGTGGTGCTCGCGCTGCTCCTCGTCATGGGCACGCTGTTCATCGCGGGCTGTGGCGACGACAGCAGTAGCAGCAGCGAGGAGGCAGCCGGCGAGATCGTGATCGGAGTTGACGCCTCCATGAGCGGCCCGCTTGCCGGGTTTGGCGCCTACGAGAAGTGGGCCATCGAAGCGGCCGTCGCCGACCAGAACGACAAGGGCGGCATCGACGTCGGCGGCGAGATGATGAAGATCAAGACCGTCCTGCTCGATGACAAGAGCGATCCCAACGTCGCTTCGAGCAACGTGGACACGCTCATCAACAAGGAGGGCGCCGTCGCCATCCTCGGCCCCGTCGTCCCCACGGTCGGCAATGCCGCGGCCCTCGCCGCCGAGAAGAACGGCATCCCATACCTCGAGACCGGCAATCCCCTGGAGCCGTTCCGCGGCGTCAAGGAGTGGAAGTACGCGTTCGACTTCTTCGTGGCTGCCGGGCCGGTCGCCGACAACGCCGTGCAGTTCCCGATCGATCTCGACCTCAAGACCAACATGAAGATGGCCATCAGCATGGACAACAGTCCTGACGGTCCGGTCTTCGGCCCGCTCGTTAGGGACGCTGCCGTGGCCGCTGGTTGGGATGTCGTACTGGAGGAGACGCATCCGGCTTCGCAGACCGCGTTCACCGGCCTGATCACGAAACTCAAGAACTCCGACGCCGACTACGTCTACGTGCTCGGCGACACGCCCACGTTCGTCGCGCTGCGCAAGCAGATGGACGCCGCGAACTACCTGCCGAAGATCCTCTATTTCCAGCGCGGCGCGCAGCTCCAGGAGTTCGCTGATGCAAGCGGCGACCTTGCGAGCGGCATTACCCTCGAGGCCTACTGGCTCCCCGAGATGCCCTACCCGGGCGCGGCCGAGCTCGGCGCTCGCTATGCTGAGGATACCGGCAAGAAGCCCGGCCAGATCCTCGGTCCCGAGTACGCCAGCGCCCAGATCATGATGGACGCCATCTCCCGCGCGGGGAGCACCGAGCCTCAGGCGATCGTCGACGCCATCGCGGCGACCGACGGCGAGTTCGTGTGCGGCCCGATCAAGTTCGCGCCCGATCACACCGCGGAGCTCTCCCTCGTCGTCGCGCAGTGGCAGGACGGCACGTCCAAGCAGGTGTGGCCGGAGGGTGAGGGCTCGTTCCCCATCATCTTCCCGATGGAGTAGGCCCGAGACCGTCCTGACCGATACGAAGAGACGAGCCGATGCCCAGCAGCAATGAATTGATCACTGCTGTTCTCCACGGGCTGGGCATCGGCGGTCTCTTCGCCGTGGTCGCGCTGGGGCTCTCCCTGGTGTTCGGCGTCATGCGACTCATCAACCTCGCCCATGGCGAGCTGATCGTCCTGGGTGCCTATCTCGCCTTCAGCGTCACTCAGCTGACTGGGATCGACCCGCTTCTGAGCATCCTCATCGTCGCTCCGGCGATCGCCCTCCTCGCCTACCCACTGCAGCGCTGGGGGCTGACGCCGGTGATGAGCAAGGGCGCCGAGGCGCCCTTGCTCATCACCTTCGGGGTGTCTGTCGTCCTGCAGAACCTGTTCATCCTCGCCTACACGCCTGACGTGCGCTCGCTCAATGCCTCCTATGCGCAAGCGAACTTCGCTCTCGGCGACGTCACCATCCCTGTGGTCTACGTGATCACGCTGGCTGCCGGCATCTCGCTGCTGGCCCTCACACATCTCGTGGTCACGCGCACCGGTTTCGGCCGTCGCCTGCGCGCAAGCGCCGAGGACCCCTCGGCCGCGGGCATGATGGGCGTCAACGTCCAACGCGTGTACGCCGCGACCTTCGCCATGGCGGCAGGCTCTGCCGCGATCGCCGGCGTACTCGTCGCCCTGGCCTTCTCGTTCGCGCCGTCAACGGGGACCGCGTACCTCATCACCGGCTTCGCGGTAGTCGTACTGGGCGGCATCGGCAGCATCAAGGGTACGCTCATAGGCGGCCTGCTCCTGGGCATCATCGAGAGCGTGGGCGCGGCATTCGTCGGCGACGGATGGCGCGTCTTCATCGGCGCCCTTGTGGTCCTCATCGTCCTGTCCATCCGCCCGCAAGGGCTCTTCGGGACGACTGAGAGCGCCTGATGGGGCTCCTCCTCAGCTCGCTCCGGTCACCCAGGGCCCTGCTCGCTCTCGGCACGGCGCTCGCCGCCGTGATCGTCCTGGCCGTGCTGCCGCCGGTGATCGGACGCTACTACACTCTGGTCATCTACCAGATGCTGGTCCTGGTCGGCTTGGCGCAAGCGTGGAACATCCTCGCCGGGTACGGCGGCCTCGTCTCACTGGCGCCGGCCGTCTCCGTGGGCATGGGCTCCTACGCTGCAGCGGTCGTCGGTGGACACCTCGGCTGGCCGCTGCCGCTGCTCATCCTCTCTGGCGGTGTCGTCGCCGCCGTATTCGCAGTCGTCGTCAGCGTGCCCATGTTCCGCTTCCGTGGCCTCTACTTCGCCATCGCGACGCTGGTGCTCTCGCAGGCGGTCTACGTCTTCATGATCAACTGGAACGGCCTCGGAGGCACGACCGGTCTCTTCCTGACCGAGTACATCGTGACCATCCAGACGCTCTACTACTACGCGCTCGGCTTGGCAGTGTTCGCGACGGTCACCGTCTTCGTGGTCTTGCGCACTCGTCTGGGTCTGAGCCTGCGCGCGCTTCGCGACGATGAGGACACGGCTCAAGAGATGGGTGTCTCGACCTTCCGCACCAAGCTCTGGGTCTGGGTGCTCTCCTCCTTTCTCATCGGCATGGTCGGCGCACTAGAGGCCATGCGTCTCAGCGTCGTGACGCCAGACGGCGCGCTCGCCATCACCTGGACGATCAACATCGTCACGACCACCATCGTCGGCGGCGTGGGAACGATAGTCGGGCCCGTCATCGGCAGCGTGTTCACGGTCTGGCTCGCGGAGAACCTCGCCGACTACCCTGAGCTCCACGTCCTGATCACCGGCCTCATCGTCATTCTCATCATCCGCTTCGCGCCGGCCGGGATCTGGGGAGTCGCCAAGGCGATCGCCGGCAGGCTCATGTCGGGCAGGAAGCCGGCGGCGGCCGAAACGGCGCAGCTCGAAGCGGCGCCGCTCGAGCTGACCGCCGAACAGCGCGCCGCCTCTTCAGAGGCCGCCACCAAGCTGGCCGCCACGGTGCAGGATGGCCCTGCGGAGCCTTCCGCCATGGGAGCCGTCCTGCTCAGTTGTGCCGGCCTCACGAAACGCTACGGCGATGTCGTCGCCGCCGACGGGATCGACCTCGCTGTCACTCACGGCGAGGTCCTCGGCGTCATCGGCCCGAACGGCGCAGGCAAGAGCACGCTCGTCGGAATGCTGAGCGGCGCTCTGCATGCGAGCGCCGGCACCGTCCACTTCGACGGTGTGGACGTCTCGCACATGCCGTCGTACCGCCGCGCCCGCAGGGGCATCGGTCGCACGCACCAGATACCGCGACCGTTCCGCCACATGACGGTGCTCGAGAACCTCCTGGTGGCGCGGCACTACGGGGCCCATTCGTCCAGCGCCGGGGTCCATGCAGAGTGCGAGGGGATCCTGCGTGAGATGGGTCTCTGGGACGTCGCGCACGTCAAGGCCGACGACCTGACCCTGCTGCAACTCAAGCGGCTCGAACTCTCGCGGGCGCTCGCCCTCGAACCCCGTGTGCTGCTCATGGATGAGATCGGCGCCGGACTCGTCGAGTCTGAGATCGCCGAGCTCATCGAGGTCATCAAGGTGCTGCGTCACCGCGTCGAGGCCATCGTCATCATCGAACACATCATGGATGTGATCACCGAGTGCTGTGACCGTGTGGCCGTCCTCGACTGGGGCCGCCTCATCGCCGATGGACCGGTGCAGAAGGTGCTGGCCGAGCCGGAAGTCGTCTCCTGCTACCTCGGCACCGGCTGCGAGGCCCTCGTGCCCCGCGTCACGCCCCACGAGGTCAGGGACGATGCAAGTCCGATCCTCACAGTGGAGGGCATGTCCGCCAGCTACGGCCACTTCAGGGCACTCTCCGACGTCTCGTTTGACGTGCACCACGGAGAAGTCGTGGCACTGCTCGGCGCCAACGGCGCCGGCAAGACCACGGCCGCCCGCGCCATCAGCGGCATGATCCCTGTGACCGACGGCCGCATCAGCCTCTCCGGACGCGACGTCACCAGCCTGGCCTCGCACGACATCGCTCGCCTCGGCCTCGCGCACTGCATGGAGGGTCGACACATCTTCGCAGACCTGACCGTGCACGAGAACCTGGTGCTCGCCGGCACAGAGTCTGGCAAGAAGGACGGCCTGCAGGGTCGCCTCGACCGCGTCTACGACCTGTTCGACGTCCTCGCCGACAGGCGCAGGAAGTCGGGAAAGCAGCTCTCAGGCGGTCAGCAGCAGATGCTGGCCATCGGCCGTGCCCTCATGGCTGACCCGGAACTCATCATCTTCGACGAGATCGCGCTCGGCTTGGCGCCGACCACCGTCGACCGCCTCTACGACACGTTGGTCAAGATCCGTGACGAGGGCATGACGATAGTCCTCATAGAGCAGAACGTGGAGCGTGGCCTCTCACTTGCCGATCGCGTGTTCGTCCTCGAGAAGGGCACGATCGCGTTGGGTGGCACGCCAGCCGACCTGCGCGGAGACCCTCGTCTCGAGGCGCTGTACATGGGCGAGGCGCAGGTCGAAGATCCCGCCCCGGCCGAAACCCCAAGGGAGGAACCATGACAGAAGGGCTGACGCAGGCGATCGTCGACCTTCGGGAAGACGACGCACTGGCGATGGTCGACCAACTGCTGGCGGAGGGCGCCGATCCGATGGGCATCCTAACCGACTGCAAGCGGGCCATGGACGTGATCGGAGAACGCTTCGCGTGCGGTGAGGCCTTCATCCCCGAGCTGATGATGGCCGGCGAGATCATGCAGTCGATCTCAGGGAAGCTCAAGCCGCACTTGACGAGCGCACCGTCTCAAGAGAAGCTCGGGACTGTGGTGATCGGCACTGTCGAGGGCGACATCCACGACATCGGCAAGGACATCGTTGTGACGATGCTCGACATCGCCGGGTTCGACGTCGTCGACCTTGGCGTGGACGTCAAGGTCGCCGCGTTCGTCGACGCGGCGCGCGAGAAGAGGGCGCACGTGATCGCGATGAGCTGCCTGCTCACCAGCGCCATCGACTCGATGAAGCGCACCGTCGCTGCGGCGGATGAAGCCGGTCTCCGTGGAAGCGTCAAGCTGATGATCGGCGGCGCGCCGATCACCGAGCAGGTAGTGACCTTCACGGGTGCCGACGGCTTCGGCAAGGACGCCGTGGAGGCCGTAGGACTCGCCAAGCAGTGGATCGGGGGTGCATGAGATGTTCACGGAGAACTGGAAAGAGCTCACCGCCGATCAGCGCTTCGCCGCCCGCATGGACGCGTGGGCGAACCCCGCCGTCGATTTCGAGTCTGATGAGGTGAAGGCGCGCTACCAGGAGCGCGTCCAGATGTTCCGTGACGCGATCGAACTGAAGAAGCCGAAGCGCGTGCCGATCGCCCCCTGGATGAGCCTCTTCCCGGGCCTGTCGCAAGGTCTCACTGCGAAAGAGACCTACTACGACTACGACAAGCTCGCGGAGGCGTGGATGAAGTTCCACGCCGAGTATCGCCAGGACGTGCTCGCCTTCTCGATCAACATCGTGCCGGTCCACGTGTACGACGAACTCGACTACCGGCTCTACGATTGGCCGGGACACGGCGTCGGGGAGGACTCGGGCTACCAGTACAACGAGGCCGAGTACATGAAGGCTGACGAGTACGACCTGCTGATCAACGACCCGTCGAACTTCTGGCAGCGCTTCTACCTGCCGCGCGTCATCGGCGCCTTCGAGCCTTGGGCGACCCTTGACCCCTTCAGCGATCTCGTCGAGGGCCCCATGACGGGTCCGTTCTTCATACCGTTCGGCACTCCTCCGGTGCAGGACATGCTGAAGAAGATGATGGCCGCCGGCAACGCGGCCCTGGAGTGGATCCAGAGGTTCTCGGCAATGGACGCACAGGCAATGGCCGCGTTCGGCCTGCCAGGCTTCGCAGGCGGGGCGACCAAGGCGCCCTTCGACATCCTCGGCGACACGCTGCGCGGCACCCGCGGGCTCATGCTCGACAAGTTCCGTCGGCCCGAGAAGGTGCTGGAGGCGTGCGAACGGCTGGTCCCGATCGCCGTCGACCAGGGCCTGCGTGCGTGCAACATCAACCGGCACCCGATGGTCTTCATCCCGCTGCACAAGGGCGCGGACGGCTTCCTCAGCGACGCCGACTTCCGGAGGTTCTACTGGCCGACGCTCAAGAAGGTGCTTCTCGGCCTCATAGATGAGGGTATCGTCCCCCTGTGCTTCGCCGAGGGAGGCTACAACGAGCGACTCGAGGCCATCCACGACGCGGAGATCCCTGCCGGACGCATGGTCTGGATGTTCGACGCCACCGACATGCACGAGGCCCGCAAGCATCTCGGCGGGTACCAGTGCTTCGGCGGCAACGTGCCTGGAGCGCTGATCACCACCGGCAGCCCCCAGGGCATGGAGGACTACGTGCGCCAGCTGATCGAGGACGTCGCCGGTGAGGGCGGCTTCATCCTCGGCTCGGGCATCGTGATCGACGAGGCGAAGCCCGAGTGCATCAAGACGATGATCGAGACCGGACTCAAGTACGGCGCGCGAGTCTGAGTCGCGGAGATGCGCCCGTCATCCGACGCCGGAACCTAGCGAGCGACGCCAGACGATCTTCGCTTCCAGAGCCTGCGCCCAGGCGCCGGTCACGATCTCCGGAAGGACACGCTCCTCGACGCCGAAGACGATGACGTTGACGGTCAGGCTGGCCGCCTGCATGGGCCTACCGCCCAGCGCATCCGTCATCCAGGGCCTCGCGCGCAGGACGGTGGAGTGGAAGGTGAAGTCGCCGGCTCCCGGCGCGGCAATGGTGCCCTTGATGTGGCCGACGAGGTCGCAGCCCGCCTCGACGAGTCCGGCTTCGAGGGCCGCGAAGAACCGGATCACGGCGGACTCGACCTCGGCAGCATACGCCGGTCGCGCGAACGCAACCTCGGCGCCAGCTGCGAAGACAGCGGGTCGAGCGTGGTCGGGTGAGTGCCGCAGAACGTCGTGGTCGTGGGGCGTCAAAGGACGGCCCCAAGCAGGCGCTCCATCCCGGCGCCCGTCGTAGCGGAGACGGCCATGACCGGCGCGTCGCCAGCGAGCTGCAGGACATCCTCCCGCACCACGGCCAAGGCGTCACCCGTCACCTCGTCCATCTTGTTGATGGCGATGACATCGGCAGCGCGCACCTGAGCCGCGATCAGAGGCTCGACGACGGCGACCAGCATCTCCCAGCGGACTGCGTCGACGAGTGTGAGCACGCGGGTCGCCTCGATACCTGGGAGAAGCTCGCCGACCGGCCCGAGGATGCCGCCGGGCGCGGCGAGCCCCGTCGGCTCCACGATCACCCAATGGGGGTCGTATTGCTCCTCGACCTGGCGCAGCGTGTCCACCAGACGCGACTGCAGGGTGCAGCAGATGCAACCCCCGAACAGTTCCTGGACGGAGAGGCCGTGTTTGCGCACGTACTCGCCGTCGATGCCCACCTCGCCGATCTCGTTCTCCACGACAGCGAGTCGCAGGCCCTCGGCGACCATCGCCCGCGCGACCTCGAGGAGTACGGTCGTCTTGCCCGAGCCGAGAAAGCCGGCGATGCAGAGGAGATTCACTTCGAACTGCCGTCGTCGAAGAGCGCCGGCCGGAAGTCCCTCAGCGTAAGCTCGTGGCCAGGCGACGCGACCACGAAATCGTCACCCCAGCCGCCCTCGACGAGCGCGTCCAGGATCCGCGTCGTTCCGGGCACCTCCTCGACGGCCAGGTCGAAGGTGCCGGCGAAATCGGCGACGCTCGCCCGGTACGGCCCGAGATCGTACCGGCCGGTGTCGATCAGAGCGATGCGCGTGTAATGGCCGAGAAGTAGGCGCATCATCTTCTCGGCGCGCTCGCGCCCGCGCTTCGCCGCGAGCTTCTCATGATCGCTCATGAGAGTGTCGCAAGCCTCGAGGTATGCCCTGGCGACGAAGTAGCTGCCGCGCTGCTTCTCTGTCTCGGCGGCGAACGCCTCGTTGGAGCCCAGCAGCATGGCAATGCAGTCGTCGACCTTGGGGACGACAAGGGTGGCGTGCTCGGTCTTCAGTCCCAGGACGGAGTTGGAGCAGAGGCCGTAGCCGAGCACGATCGTGGCGCCCGGGACGTCGGCGTCCGCCACGGCGACGCGCAGCGCCTCCTTGAGCCGCTGCGGGCTGACGTGCAGCTGCGCCTCGAGCTCGTGGCAGTCGACACCCTCGACGGCCCCCTCCG
This sequence comes from uncultured Thermoleophilia bacterium, assembly GCA_963717285.1. GTDB lineage: Bacteria > Actinomycetota > Thermoleophilia > UBA2241 > UBA2241 > CAIXSE01. The sequence continues at coordinate 411,506 of CAVQVW010000004.1, read as the reverse complement.
CGAGCTCGCCGAGGACGGCCGGGCAGGCGATGAGCTTGAGGCTGCCCGAGCGCCCCTGGCCTGCATTCATGCTTCGGCCGCGGCGTCCGCCATCGCCTTGACGTTCTCGAGCGGCGCGTCGAGCGGGATGTCACAGCCCGACTGGAGGATGTAGCCGGTCGGGCCCACGTCCGCAACGAGCGCCCGACAGTGCTCGTAGACCTGTTCCGGCGTGCCGCTGCTAAGCAGTGCCGGCGGCACGTCGCCCATGATGCACATGTGGTCGCCGAGCACTGTCTTGGCCTTGCGGATGTCGGTCATGCTGTCGAGCGAGAGGATGCAGGCCTTCGCCGGGAGCTCGAGCAGGCGTGGCAGGTCGCGCGTCCAATCGGAGTCCAGGTGAAGGATCGGGATGAGACCGGCCGCCGCCGTCTGGGCGACGATCTCCTTCATGTACGGAAAGACGAAGCGGTCCCACAACGGCTGCGACAGCATCTTGCTGGCGGAGCGCCAGCCGCCGATCCATATGCCGGGCGAGCCCACCTGGAGGTTGACGCCGATGCCGGCGTCGTTGAGACCAGGCATCATCGCCTGCATCGCCTCCTCGACCTTGTCCGGCATGCGGTAGAGATCGAACACGAACTCGGTGAACGAGCGGCCGCCGCACAAGTACTCGAACGGCGTCGTAAGGAGGCCCATGCTCAGGTAGGGCATGCTCGCGGCGTTGGCCTTGTCCACGACCGCCTGCGAGCCCTGCACGAATCGGATGAAGTCCTCGAACTTCCCGGGGGCCACGCGCTCGTTCAGGTAGGCGGCCTGGAACGAGCCCCAGCCCTCGGCGATGATTCTGTCGTAGTCCGCAGGTGTCATGAGGCCCGTCTCCTCGACCTGCCAAGGCTCATCGTCGCCGAGACCTTCGAAGCCGGGGCGCTTCACCTTCGTCATCCAGAGAAAGCTGAGCGAGGAGACGTCGAACGTCGGGTTGTTGACGGCGTCGGCGTTGCCGACCGCGTTGAAGGCGTCGATGTTCGCCTGCGTCGCGAGCAGCGGGTCGCTGAGGAACGTCCGCATCGTCATCCCGGTCACGCGGGCACTCCAGGCGACGCCCTCGAGGACGACTGGGACCTTGTCGACCGGCTCGAGGGCCACAGCCTTGCGGATCCGTTCGCGGCGGATATCGGTGCCGGGCTCGATCACGACACACCTCCTTCAACGGCCTTCGTGGCAAGGACGACCGCATCCTGGGCGCTGACGCCGGCGCCGTCAGCGCCGAGTTGGGCGGCGAGGTCGCCGCTCACCGGCCCGCCGCCGATCACGATGGTCACCTCATCGCGCAGGTCGGCCGCAGCGAAGGCGGCGATCGTCTCCCTCATGGCGGGGAAGGCGGTCGTGAGCAGGCAGGAGAGTCCGACCACTTGAGCTCCGTTGTCGCGAGCAGCGTCGACGAAGCTCTGCGCGGGCACGTCGACGCCTAAGTCGACGACCTTGAACCCATTCGCCGAGAGCACGCTGCGGACGATGTTCTTGCCGATGTCGTGGATGTCCGTGTGCACGGTGCCGAGCACGACGGTGCCGCGTGTGCCGGTGTCGGCGGCGGACTGGTCGAGGCCGATCTCGGCAAGCGCGCGCTTGAAGATCTCGGCCGACATGATGAGCTCGGAGAGGTAGTAGTCGCCGCTCTCGTACTTGTCGCCGATGGTCCGCATGCCGTCTTGAAGCCGACTGATGATGTCGGCCGTCGATGCGCCGGCATCCCTCGCGGCGCGCACCGCGGCGAGCACATCGTCCTCCCGCATCTCGACGAGCAGTGTCGCAACTTCACTCAAGGGGGTCCTCCTTCTGCGGCGGTACCGTGTTGGCACGCGGCCATACCGAGTCGGCCGAGCCGGCAGCTGGACCTTCCCTGATCGCTCCCCCGACCGTGGACCATGGGTCCTCGTGCTGAGTGTACGGGGCGCGCCAGATCGCGTTGCGTCGGCAGGGTCGCGGAACTTGAGGCACAGTCGAGGCGCTGCAGCAAGCGCCAATCGCGAGGACGGCGCGCCTGGTCTTCCGGGGGAGCTTGGGGTCGTCGCGTGATGGGCGCCGTGGCAAGCGCGGCATGCCGAGGCTCCCGCAGGCTCTCTTGCCACATTTGTACATACATTATACGAATAAGCATAGCGACGAGCGTTCCGGCGCGTCAAGTACCGGGGCCCATCGCGTTCCGCGAGGGCTGGCGCCGGGCACAGCGTCTTCAGGCGCGCAGCACCGCCGCCAAGGCGACGCATGACCTCGGCTGAGCTCGATGCCGAACGTCTGGCGAATGCGGCAGCGCCTCCCTCCCTAGTCGTCAGCTCCCGACCCGGGACCCTTCATTCGCCGTATCTCGGCCTGCACCTCGGCCTCCGTCGTCTCCTGCCTGGTGAAGGCGTACCAGGCGTGGAATGCCAGGCCCATTCCCCAGAAGATCAGCACCCACATCGGCCAGAACGAGACGCGTGGTCCCAGCGCCCAGATGAAGACCAGGAGCGCGTTGACCACGAGATAGGTGACGAGGTGCCAGTGGAAGTCGCGGCGCTTCTTGATGCGCACGAGCGCCACCTGGCGTAGCTGCTCGTCGCTCGTGCTCGGCTCGACCATCGCTCTCCTCCTATGCTCGACGCGGCGGGGTGGATGCTATCGCAAGAGCCGAACGCACGCCCTTGTCCTTCATGCTTGGACCGCGTCAGGTGGCCCAGCGCTGGTCGGCCTCACCCACGCTGATGACGACGTTGACCCTCTTGTGCCCTTTCTCGATGTAGCGGTGAGCCGCGGCGGCCTCTGACAGGGGAAAGCATCTGTCTATCACCGGTCTGAGCTCGCCCGCCTCGACAAGCTCCCGAAGGAAGTCCAGACCCTCTGCGGCGTCTCGTCGCTTCATCCCCACATTCAGGCATGCCCCGTGTGGAGCAAGCGCCTTTCTGCATTGCGCCTTCGAGGCCTTGTCGACGGCATCGAGGATCAGGTCCTAGCGCTCGCCTTTCTCGGCGGAGTCCTCCTTCGTGTAGTCAATGACCTCGTCGGTGCCCAGAGCCCGCACCATCTCGAGATTCGCGGTGCTGCAGACCGCTGTCACATGCGCCCCGAAGTGCCTGGCCAGCTGCTCCGCGAAGGTGCCGACGCTGCCCGAGGCTCCATAGACCAGGACCTTCTTGCCGCTGGCGATCTCGCCCTGTACGCGCCCATGGGAGTGCAGGAGATGGTCCTCGCAGTCTGGCTGATCGTCAAAGGGTTCGATCCGGCTGCACTCGGTTCCCCCTCCAAGACGGTGTTTGTCGCGAAGGGGCAGCTCCGGGACTGAGCGACCGGCAGAGAGCGGTTGGGCGGAAGCGCCAGGGGCCGGAAGACCTCTGTGCAGCGGTTCTGTGGTGGGCCGCACAGGGATCGAACCTGTGACCTTGGGATTAAAAGTCCCCTGCTCTACCGACTGAGCTAGCGGCCCGATGCTCGATTGTACCATCGCCTCTCAGCGCGCCTCCCGACGCGCCGAAGCCCCGGATTCCCGGCAGTGACAGAGCTCCCTCTGGGGTGCTCGCACCCGCGAGAGCGAGCCCTCAGTGCAGGAAGTGCCGCCTGCCCGTCATCACCATGGCTACGCCGTGAGCGTCGCAGGCCTCGACCGCCGACTCGTCGCCCTTCGACCCTCCAGGCTGCATGAATGCCGTCACACCACTCTCGATGGCCATTTCGACCGCGTCCGGGAACGGGTAGAAGGCGTCTGAGCCGGCGACGGCTCCGTGGAGATCGCTGCGAGCCTTCTCGATTGCGATACGCGTGGAGTCCACACGGCTCATCTGCCCGGCGCCGACGCCCACCGTGGCGAGGTTCCGGGCGATCACGATGGCGTTCGACTTGACGTGCTTCGCGACCCGGAACGCGAAGATGAGATCGCCCCACTCCCGCTCGCTCGGATGGCGCGTCGTCGCCACAGTCATCTCATCGCGTTCCTCGACGTCGCTGTCCCTGTCCTGAACGAGAATGCCGCCGGCCACGCGCTTGTAGTCGAGCTCGCCCGGGTTGCTCCGGCGACGCTCGTCGCTCCTCAGAATGCGGATGCCCGCCTTCTCCGTGAGGATGTCGAGCGCGGCTTCGTCGTAGCCCGGCGCGAACAGCACCTCGACGAAGAGCTCCTTCAGCCGCTCGGCCAGCGGCACGTCCACCGTCCGGTTGACGGCGATCACCGAGCCGAACGCACTCACGGGATCACAGGCGTATGCCTTGTCGTAGGCGGCCGCCACGTTCTCAGCAAGAGCGCAGCCGCAGGGATTGTTGTGCTTGATAATGACCGCGCAGGGCAGCGTGAACTCGTCACAGATGGCGCGCGCCGCGTGCAAGTCGTAGAGGTTGTTGAAGCCGAGCTGCTTGCCGTGGAGTTGCTCCACTTGCGAGAGCAGATGCTGACGCAGCCCCACCTCAGAGTAGTAGGCGGCGCGCTGGTGTGGATTCTCGCCGTACTTCAGATCGAGGACCCTCTCGTAGTCGCGCATCATGTAGTCCGGGAAGTCGCCCTCGGTCTCGCTGAACCAGCTGGCGATGACGCAGTCGTAGTGAGCTGTGCGGTGGAATGCCCTGGCCGCAAGATCGCGCAGCGTCTCGGTGGTCAGCGCCCCGTCGGTCTGCCTCATCTCCTCCAGAATGCTGTCGTAGTCCTCGTTGCTGGTGACGACGGCCACTCCGGCGTGGTTCTTGGCCGCGGCGCGAATCATGCTCGGTCCGCCGATATCGATGTTCTCGATCACGACCGCGTCCTCGACGCCACGTTCCCCCGCGACCTCTTCGAAGGGATACAGGCTGCACACGACCATGTCGATCGGCTCGATTCCATGCGCGGAGATGGTGCTCATGTGGCCGGGCGCGTCGCGACGCGCGAGGATGCCGGCCATGAGCCGGGGATGCATCGTCTTCACCCTCCCGTCGAGCATCTCGGGGAACCCGGTGACCTCTTCGACCTGGGTGACCGGTATGCCCGACTCCTCCAGCATCCTCGCGGTGCCGCCAGTGGAGATGATCTGCACTCCCATGTCGGTGAGGCCCTTGGCGAACGCCTCGAGACCGCTCTTGTCGAACACGGAGATGAGGGCTCGCTTGACCTTCATTGGCTTGCTCCTTCTGACGATGTTCCTGCTTGCGGCCAAGCCCGGACGCTACGGGCTGCCCTGTCCCGAGAGCGTACAAGAAAGGCACCGCGCGGTGAAGGGCTCAGGCGCTGCGAGTGGCTGCCGCAAGCCAACCGGGAAGCGACACGAGTAGGCCAAGATGGGGGCTCATTCAGCAGGGTCGTGGGCGAACGAGCGGCGTGCGAGATGGAGAGAGGCGAGCCCTCAAGCCCTCAACCGAGGCGAGCGACGCGCTCACCGCGAACGCTCCGCCGCAGCGCGGCGGAGACCTCGGCGAGCGCTGCGAGCTCTTCCTCGACCACACCCACGGAGGCCCGTGCCTTGCCCCTCGGCCTGGCAACGCCCTCCTTGGGCCTCGGCCAGGTGCGCACCACCTTGAGAGCACCCTGCCGACCGTGGGCGGCAAACGCCGCCGCGAGTTCGGCCGTCACCGCGGCATCAGGGCTGGCGGCTGCGAACTCGGCCGCGGCAAGCGCGTACGCGTTACCGTTGAAGCTCAGAGAGAAGCCGCCCCAGTCCTTCACGGCTGCCAGCGGCGGAACGTCGGTGATCGAATCGCCCACGTACATGACGCCATCGCCAGAGACCCGCTCAGCCGCCATGACTTCCTCGAGTGCGGCCAGCTTCATGCCGCCACCAATCGGGCGGACGGCGGCGAGCATGGCCCCGCTGACGCGACCGTCCATCTGGCGCCAGAAGAGGTCGTCCATCATGGCGGCGCTCTCTTGGTCGACGAGCGTAAGATCGGCGACGGAGACGGCCCCTACGGGGATCTCGATGATGTCCTGCTCCATCACCGCGGCGACCCGCTCGCGCAGCCACGCCTTCTCGGCGGCCGGCATCTCCCAGGCGTCGAGCCTCAGTTCGGTGCAGCGCACGTTCTCGACCGGAAACCCGCTGAGGGAGCAGAGCGCCTGGAGATACGGCGTGTACGAGGTCGAGATGATGAACACTGGCAGCAGGCTCCGCAGCTTCTCCAGCATCTCGACTGCGCCGGGGACGAGGAGCACCCCCTCGGCGCTGAACGAGAACACGTCCTGATCGCTGACCTCGAAGGCCTTCAAGAAGGGGGGCAGCAGGCGAAGAGTGTCGCCGGCGTTGTAGCCAGGACGCTGCTCGACGTCGGCGAGGAGGTCGTCGTACTTGCTGAGTCGGGCGAAGAGCTCGCCGCCGCCCGGGATGAAGCGCTCAGCCGTCTCCTGGGCGTTGTCGTTCCGGGTGAGCGGACCCTCACAGTCCGTGACGAAGATGCGCGGCTCGCCGGCGGCAGACTGGGTCCCGGCGCTCAAAGCCGCGCGACCTCGGCTTCTACGAGGCCGGTGAGGTCGAGGGGCAGGCGGACCGCCTCGGCGAAGACTGCACCACACGACGTGCTGAGATGCCCCTCCGAGAACTCGCAGAGCGTCCGGTACAGCAGCGGGATCTCGCGTTCCTCGCCCACCTGACGGATCTGCGCAAAGAGGGGTTCGTCCTCGTCTTCGTCGGCGGCGATCTCCGCGACGCTCCTTCCAACCCGCTTCTCTCGGAACTGCTCCCAGAGCGGGTCCCAGCGCGCCCCCTGTATCGAGAACCGGAAGTACGCGATCACCGGCCCGCGGTCCAGTTCCGCGGTGGCAAGGTGCATCATCGCGCCCGTCTCTGGGGCTTCCTCCTCCAGCAGCCGCCATATCACCTCTTGCCAGGTGCCCGTGGGACCTCCGGGCAGGGCGGGGTGGAGGTTCAGAAGCGCGTAGCGCCGGCACATGGCCGGACTCACGATGAGCATGTACCCGGCCATCACCAGTACGTCCAGGTCGCATGGCTCGAGCAGGTCCATCACGGCGCGATGGTACTCGTCGCGCCAGACCGCCCGCTCCACGCCCGCCTCATCGGCCGCCCTCCAGCTCTCGGCGCTGGACAGCGAGACCACGGGTATGCCCAGCCGGCCGACGAGCCCCAGGAATTCGTCGCTCTCCAGCGATTCACCCGGTTCGCGATCGCAGAAGACCGTGGCGATGTCGAGGGCGATATCGTCCGCCCGTGCGCGCCCCACGATGTCGGACAGCAGATTGCAGGCCGCCTGATCCCGCCCGGTCGAGAGCCAGCCGATCCTCACGACGTCCGTCCCGGGCAAGCGCAGTGTCGCCTTCTCATCGCCTTCCTCCTTGCACCGTCGCTCAGCCGGCGTCGCGCTCCTGGGCGAGGCGCTCCCTCCACGCCGCTGCGTCGGGGTACGTACTCCGGCCTGCACCGGCGATCCCGCGGCCCGCAGCCCACGCTCCCAGCCGACCCGCGCTCTCTAGTCCGACCTGCTCGATGAGGGCCGCCAGAAACCCGGCCGCGAAGACATCACCGGCGCCGGTCACATCGGCCACTTCGGCCGGCTGCGGAGGCACATACAGGTCCATACGGCGACCGATCAGCCGCGCGCCGCGGCTGCCCATCTTGCACACGACGACGTTGACTCCGGCACTCAGCACGAAGTCGACCGACTCCGGAAGGGAGAGACCGCAGAGCATCTCCAGTTCACGCTCGTTGGCGAACAGATAGGAGCAGCGCTGCAAGATGGGAAGGAAGCGCTTCACACCCTTCCGGGCGTAGATCTCGCCGGGATCGAAGGCTACTTGCGTCTCGGCGGGAAGACGCTCGAGCAAGGCAAGCTGCGCCTCGAGAGGGACGTCCCCAACGAAGGAGGTGAACAGGGCGAATCGCGTCCGCGGCGGGCGTCTCGGCAGGTCCGCCACGGAGAAGTCGTCGTTGGCCGCGGGCCAAACGAGATTGCGCCGCTCACCGTCCTCGTCGAGCAGGACGTAGACGCGGCCCGTGCGGCCCTCGCGAGCGACCATGCGCCCGTCCGCGGGAGCGAGTCCGTCGAGCAGATACCGGCCGTCGTCGTCGGCACCCACCCTCCCGATCATCGCCGCGCGGTAGCCGAGCCGCGCGAGCGCGTGCACGGTGTTGGCCGCCTGCCCACCACCCGATCGAATCGGCTCTAGATCCCCCAGTGCCTCGTCCAGGCCCTCGCGCAAGGTAGCGTCAAGCGGCTGCTCCGTGCCGGCCGGTCCCAGATCGTCCCACAGGGGCAAACCCGGCGGCAGCCGGTAGATGAGGTCGAGATTGCACGCTCCGCAACCGATGAGGTCGACAGGCCTCACAGCCGCAGCTCGCCCCGATAGTGCACCGCCGGACCATCGCCGCGCGGTATCACGCAGCCGATCACGTCTACCTCTGTCCCTGTCTCGGCGATCACGCCGAGGTTCTTGTCAACGTGTTCAGGGTCGACGACCACCACCATGCCGATTCCGCAGTTGAACGTGGCGAGCATCTCGTTGGCGCTCACGCCAAGGGAGCGCAACCAGCCAAAGACTGGGTCCGGCGACCAAGAGTCGAGTTCGATCTCGGCCGCCATCCCGTCCGGCACGGCCCTGCCGACGTTGTCGCGAAACCCGCCGCCGGTGATGTGCGCGGCCGCGTGAACGCCGCCGGCGTGGCCCAGGTCGTGCAGCACTGCGCTGTAGATGGCGGTCGGCGTCAGGAGCACCTCTCCGACACTCGCCGGCATGCTGTCCTTGCCCGCAGACGGACGCCCGGCAGGTCCGCCGGGAACCGCGAACTCGCTCTCCAGTGCGATCTGGTGCTTCTCCAGCAAGTGACGGACGAGACTGAAGCCGTTCGAATGGAGGCCAGTCGAGTGGATCCCGAGGAGCACGTCCCCCTCTGCCACGAGGTGCGACCCCCACAACTCGTGACGCTCGGCCAATCCGACGGCGAAGCCGGCCATGTCGAAGTCGCCGTCAGGGAACTGGCCTGGGTGCTCGGCCGTCTCGCCGCCCAGGAGCACGCACTGGGCCCGAAGGCAGCCTTCGTCGACTCCAGAGACGATCGTGGCGACCGCCTCCGGGACGATCTTGCCCACCACGAGGTAGTCCAGGAAGAAGAGGGGAACGGCGCCACAAGCAGACACGTCGTTCACGCTCATCGCGACCAGATCGATACCGATCGTGTCCAGGCGCCCCGTGGCCCGCGCCAGTTCGATCTTGGTGCCTACCCCATCCGTCCCCGAGACAAGTACGGGGTCCTTGAGCCGCGGCAGGCGCATGGCGCCGCCAAAGCCGCCGAGCCCGCCCAGGACGAGCGGGTGCTGCGTGCTCTTCAGCCGCGACTTCAGCAGATCTACGGCGCGGTTTCCGGCCTCGACGTCGACGCCTGCCTGCTTGTATGTGAACTGCCCATCGGGCTCTGCCATGTACCCTCGCGATGACTGACGCGGACCCTTGTGCGCTCCGGTCGGACCATTCTACGGTACCGGCGCAAGCGAATGCCCAGCTGGCGGCGGGTCGAGGGTCGAGGCGGCTCTGCCCAGCACTTGACAATCCTGCGGGACCAGCCAACCATGGGGCACCAGCCCCTTCGTAGCCGCTTGGTCGCGCGGAGATCACAGGCGCTACCGCCAAGTCGTCGCTAGTGCACGAGGGCGCTGGAGCCATGCGCCGTCGTCGTGCGTACAGGTCCGGACGATAAGGAGTCGGCGATGCCCGAGGAGGCTGCTGCGACACCGGATGACGGGGCGGTCGAGTACGGCGCCACGCCAGAGTGGCAGCCGGCCCGCCCGCGTCTGAGACCCTTGCGTCTGCTGCTCAGCTGGGTCACCAACGCCGTGGCCATCTACGCAGCCGCCCTGCTCGTGCCCGGCGTCTCGGTCGAGGGCATTCTGGGGGCGCTCTTCACCGCCGTGCTGATCGCGGTACTGAACGCTCTGATTCCGCCCCTGATCGCGGCTCTTCGACTGCCGTTCACCCTCCCGCTCGGGTTCATTATCATCCTCGCCCTGGACGCGCTGATGATCCTGCTGGCGGCGAGCCTCTCGGAGCGGACGTTCCAGGTCGACTCCTTCTGGGCGGCGTTGGCCGTCTCGCTCGTCGCGGCAGCGGTGTCCGGCATCATCGAGGCCATCCTGGGTACGGGCGACGACCAGTCCTACTCCCTGCGCGTGGTCCAGCGAGTCGCCAAGCGCGCGGGCGGGCGCGACATCTCAGCTGTCCCGGGCATCCTCTACCTGGAGATCGACGGACTGTCGAAGCCAGTGCTCAGGCGGGCCGTACGGGATGGCCATGCCCCGGTCATGGCGCGGTGGCTTGCCGGCGGTTCCCATCGTCTGCTCGACTGGGAAACGGACCTCTCTTCTCAGACGGGCGCATCACAGGCCGGGCTGCTCATGGGGTCGAACGACAACATGCCGGCGTTCCGCTGGGTCGAGAAGGAGTCGGGGAGGACGATGACGTGCTCTGCGCCGAAGGACTGCGCGGAGATCGAGAAGCGCCACGTGACCGGCCATGGACTCCTCGCCAAGGGAGGTGCCAGCCGCAGCAATCTGCTCTCGGGCGAAGCCGACCACGTGATCCTCACGGTCAGCCGTATCGATGCCGAGAAACGCGCCAACCCCGGCTACCGCGCCTACCTCGCCAACGGGCACAACGTCGTGAGGACGCTCGTGCAGTTCCTCTACGAGCTGCTGCTGGAGTGGTCGGCCCTTGCGAAATCGCGCCGCCGTGACATCCAGCCTCGCGGTCACCGCCCGCTCAGCTACAGCTTCGTACGTGCCGGGCTTGCCGTCGCCGTGCGCGACCTCACCGTCTTCAGCGTGCTCACCGACATGATGAAAGGACGGCCGGCGATCTACGCATGCTTCGCGGGGTACGACGAGGTAGCCCACCACTCCGGACTCGAGCGGACCGACACGCTCGAAGTGCTGCGCAAGATCGACCAGCACATCGGCTACCTCGCAGACGCACGCAAGTACGCGGCGCGCCCCTACGAGATCGTGGTCCTCTCCGACCACGGCCAGACCCAGGGCGCCACCTTCAAGCAACGCAACGGGTACGGCCTGGACGAGCTGGTAGACAAGTCGGTCGAGGTCGGAGTCGCCTCTCTGGCCACCGGCGACGAGAACGATTCAGCGGTCTCGCTCGCCGTGCGCGAAGCCACGGGCGCACGCCAGACGAGTGGTCCGGCGAACGATGTGAGCAGCAAGGAGGCGGTCGTCCTTGGATCGGGCAATCTTGGGCTCATCTACCTGATGGAGAAGAAACGCCGGCTGACGCTGGAGGAGATCGACGAACGTCACCCTCGGCTCATCGGAGCGCTACGCGAGCACCCTCATGTGGGCTGGCTGTTGGTACGCTCCGCCGAGCACGGGCCTCTGGCCCTCGGGGCCAAGGGCACGAACTACCTGGCCGAGGGGCGTGTCGTTGGCGAGGATCCCTTGGCGCCCTTCTCGCCGAATGCCCCGCATCATCTCCTGCGCACCGACTCGTTCGCACACGTAGCCGACATCATGGTCAACAGCTTCTACGACGAACAGCTCGACGAGGGATGTGCCTTCGAGGAGCTCATCTCCTTCCACGGCGGCATGGGAGGCCCACAGACGCAACCGTTCCTGCTGCATCCCGCCCATTTCCCGATTCCGGAGGAGCCCGTCGTCGGCGCCGAAGCGGCGCACCGAGTGCTCCTCGGTTGGCGCGACATGCTGCAGGGAGAAGACGCTCCCGCGCTGCCTGCCGAGGCGTAGCCAGCGACCGCCGGGCAGCACCGCGTACCCGGCGGTCGTTCCGGAACAAGTGCCGGAGATGCGACGGGGGGCGGCCGAGCGCCCCCGTCGAAAGACTCATTCCTCTTGCCGACGCCTTCGCCAGGCTACTCGATCGCGAGGCCGATCTCGGCGCCCACCGCGAGCAGGTCCTCGGGATGGAGCCACTCATCGGCGAGCGGCACACCGCCTGTGCTTCTGATCGCGTCACGCAGGGGGATGGCCCAGCGGTGCTCGAGGACGGCGATCGCCGCAGCCGTGCCCTCGGGGATGGCGTCGGCGATGAACCAGACGTCCTCGTCGTCGAAGGCAGAACCCTGCTCGAGGGCCGTCTCGGCGCCCAGCAGGGCACCGACCTCAGCTCCTTCCTCGCCGGCTGCGCCGAAGCCGATCAGCGCGCCGGCGACCGCTCCCAGCTCGGCGAGTTCTGCACCGTCGCTGAGCTCGATCCTCTCGACCGAGCCGTCCGCGTTCTTCATCACCAAGAGGAGGTCGATCACGCGCACGAGGTCTTGCTCGCGCAGGCGCTTCAGCTCGTCGAGCGCCGCGCCAGTGAACTCGGCGTCCTCGCCATAACCGATCACCAGGATCTGTACCGGACCCATTGCCATCTCTGCTCTCCTTCTCCCTGCAGGCCCGGCTCAGCCGCCCTGGATGATCTTCTGCTTGGCGGCCGCGAACTCGTCCTGCGTGAGCACGCCCGAGTCGAGCAGGCTCTTGAGCTTGGCGAGCTGGTCGGCCATGCCCTCTTCAGCCGGAGCGGGTGCGGGTGTCGCCGGCGCTGCCTGCTGGGGCGCTTGGTACTGCGCCTGCTGGAGGTCGGCGATCTGGGCGTCCTGCTCCTCTTCCGCATAGCGGTTCTGCGTCCGGCTCTTCCCGACATGGTAGGCGGCGCCGCCCACGACCGCCGCCCGCATCAGCGGCCTTCTCCTGCCAAGTGGCATCGTCTTCCTCCTCCGTAGGTTTGTCCCATTATGGACTGCTTCCCCATGGCGGAGTCGGGAATAACCCCGCGAAGCCGCCACGCCGAACGTTCTACGCCTCGCAGTTGGCGGCGCCCTCCTCGAACCGCATCTTGCACATCCCGTACTCTTCCGGCACGTCGATCGGGTACTCGCCGCTGAAGCAGGCACGGCAGAACTGACTGGCGGGCAGTCCGGTGCTGGCCTGGAGGCCGGCGAGCGTGAGGTAGTGCAGGCTTGTCGCGCCCACCTTGGCGCGGATCTCCTCGACACTCAGATTCGCGGCAATCAACTCGGCGCGGGTCGCCATGTCGATGCCGTAGTAGCAGGGCCACTGGATCGGCGGAGAACTGATGCGCAGATGGACCTCCGTGGCCCCCGCCGCATAGAGCATGTCGACGAGCTTGCTCGTGGTGTTGCCGCGCACGATCGAGTCGTCGACGACCACCAGACGCTTGCCGCGAATGATCGCGCTGAGGGGGTTGAGCTTCATGCGGATGCCGACCTGGCGCAGGTGGTCGTTCGGCTGGATGAAGGTGCGCTGCACGTAGCGGTTCTTGATCAGACCTTCGGCATAAGGGATGCCGGAGGCGGCGGCGTAGCCGATCGCCGCCGGCATGCCGGTGTCGGGGACGGGGATGACCAGATCCGCGTCGACAGGCGCCTGCATGGCGAGGTGGCTGCCCATCTGCTGGCGGACGAGGTGCAGGGTGCGCCCGGCCATGAAGCTGTCGGGCCGAGCGAAGTAGATGAACTCGAAGATACACAGGGCCGGGCGCGAGCCCTCCAGCTCGACGACTTCGCTGCGCAGACCGTTTTCCTCATCCACCATCACGATCTCCCCGGGCTGGATCTCACGGACGAAGTCGGCGCCGATGATGTCGAAGCCTGCGGTCTCGCTGCTGATGACGGGGTGACCCTCGTAGTCCCCCAAGCACAACGGACGCACCCCGTAGGGATCGCGGAAGCCCACAAGCGCCTGGCCGCTCATCACCGTCGCCGAGAAGGCACCTCGGATCTTCGTCACGGCGTTGCGTACGGTGCCGAGCAGGTCGCCCTCGGCATCATTCGCGATCAGAGCCGTGATCACCTCGGTGTCAGTCGTCCCGGAGAACTTCACCCCCTGCCGCATGAGCTCCTCACGCAGTTCTGTCGTGTTCACGAGGTTGCCGTTGTGGCCGAGCGCGATCACGTCACCGTTGCGATTGCGCACGAGGGGCTGTGAGTTCCGCCAGTGAGTCGAGCCCGTAGTTGAGTAGCGCACGTGACCGATGGCATGCTCTCCGCTGAGGCTCCCGAGGATCTGCTCGTTGAACACCTGGCTGACCAGACCGAGATCCTTGATGACGGTGATCTGGCCTCGATCACTGACGGCGATCCCCGCGCTCTCCTGCCCGCGGTGCTGCAGGGCGTAGAGGCCGAAGTAGGTGAGGCGTGCCACGTCGTGACCCGGTGCATGTATCCCGAAGACGCCACACGTATCGCGGAAGTGGTCGGTGTACACCTTGCTCAGTCGATAGGCATCAGGCGAGACGCTTCGGAAGCGACTCGTGGGCCGCGTGCAACTCGGCCACAGGGATGGCGAAGACCTCACGCCCATCCATGGTACACCTGAGGTCGGCGCCGGTCACCCGGCCGATGACCCGATGCGGGAGGTCGCCGAGGATCTGGCGGAGGGAGCCGAGCAGCTCAGGCGCCACCGTGGCGACCACTCTCGTGGGCGCTTCACCGAACAGGATGAGGTCGGCCCGGGCGCCGTGACCACCCCCAGTCGCCGACGGAGGTAGCTCGCCGCTCAGGTCGACGTCCGCACCACACCAGCGGCCAGCCCGGCCGGAGAGCCTGGCTGAGACCTCTGGATCGGCACAAGCGCCGCCTCCCGTCGTCCCGCTCGCGATAGCGCATTCCGCGATCGCCACGGCGAGGCCACCCTCGGCGCAGTCATGCGCGCTCTTCAGCAGCCACGCCTCGATCGCCGCGCGGACTTTGGTCTGGAGATCGCACTCGAGCTGCAGATCGACCTCGGGCACGCGCCCCTCCACCCTTGCGAAGTGCAGCTTCTGGTACTCGGAGCCATCCATCCAGCCGCCGCTCGCGCCGAGCACGAGCACCAGGTCACCGTCGTCCTTGAAGGAGTGGTCGATGCTGATGCCGACGTCGTCGAACACGCCGAGCATCCCCACCATGGGCGTCGGGTAGATGGCCTGCCCGAAGCTCTCGTTGTAGAAGCTGACGTTCCCGCTCACGACCGGCGTCGCGAGCACCTCGCATGCCTCGGCGATACCCTCCACCGCCTGTTCGAACTGCCAGTAGATCTCACCCTTCTCGGGATTGCCGAAGTTCAGACAATCGGTGACCGCGATGGGCAGGGCGCCGCTACAACTGAGGTTGCGCGCCGCCTCGGCGACCGCCGCCCGGGCGCCGCGGCGGGGGTCGAGGTAGCAGTGGCGACCGTTGCAGTCGGTGCTGAAGGCGATGCCGCGTCGGCTGTCCTTGATGCGCAGGACAGCGGCATCACCACCGGGTATCTGCACGGTGTTCGCCTGCACGATGTAGTCGTACTGCTCGTACGCCCAGCGCTTGCTCGCGATGTTCGGGGTCGCCAGGAGGTCCAGCAGGACACCGCCGAGATCTGCCGGCTGCGGGTAGGCATCCTGGGTCACCGCGACCGGCTCGTTGGCGATGTACGCCGGCTTCACGGCTGGCGTCCGGATGACGGGGCTCTCGTCGGCGAGGCGACGGGCCGGAATATCGGCCACGCGCTCGCCATGCCAGAAGATGCGCAGCATCTTGCTGTCGGTGACTTCGCCGATCACCGTGCAGTCGAGGTCCCAGCGCTCGCACACCGAGAGCACCTCGGCGAGCTGCGCCTCGCTGACGATCGCCAGCATGCGCTCCTGGCTCTCGCTGATCATGATCTCCCACGGCTCCATGTCAGCCTCGCGAAGTGGCACGCGATCGGCGTGGATGTCGAGCCCGACCATACCCTTGCTGGCCATCTCGGAGCTCGAGCTGCTGAGCCCCGCGGCCCCCAGGTCCTGCATACTCACGACCAGCTTGCGGCCGAGCAGTTCCAGGCAGGCCTCGATGAGCTTCTTCTCGGTGAACGGATCTCCGACCTGAACGCTCGGCCGCTTCTCCTCGAGAGTCTCGTCGAACTCCTGGCTTGCCAGGACACTGGCGCCACCGATCCCGTCGCGACCGGTCTTGGAGCCGATCAGCACCACGTGATTGCCCACACCGCTGGCGATCGCCCTGACGATACCGTCGGTGCGGATCATGCCTGCCGCCATCGCGTTGACGAGGCAGTTGCCTGCGTAGCTGGATTCGAAGTAGATCTCGCCGCCGACAGTTGGGATGCCGAGACAGTTGCCGTAGTGAGCGATACCGCCCACGACGCCGTCGAGCAGGAAGCGCTGACGCGGTTGCGTCAGCTCGCCGAAGCGCAGCGAGTCGAGGCAAACGCAGGGGCGCGCACCCATCGTGAAGATGTCGCGCACGATACCGCCGACGCCTGTTGCGGCGCCCTGGAAGGGCTCTACCGCAGACGGATGATTGTGGCTCTCCACCTTCATCGCGACAGCCCAGCCGTCACCCACATCGACGATGCCGGCATTCTCTCCGGGCCCCTGCAGTACGCGCTCGCCACTCGTCGGAAAGCGCCCCAACAAGGGCCGCGAGTGCTTGTAGCTGCAGTGTTCGCTCCACATCAGCGAGTAGACGGCGAGCTCCACGTACGTCGGCTCGCCACCCTGGATCTCGCAGATGTGCGCGTACTCCTCCTCCGTGAGGCCCAGCTTCACCGCCGCCTCCAGCGTCGCATGCCGGATCATCGGCCGCTCTGCCGCGCCAGCACCGCGTCGATCATGCTCTGGAAGATGCCGCGGCCGTCGGCTCCGCCGGCCAGGGCGGCCTCCACCGAGTTCTCCGGGTGGGGCATGAGCCCGAACACGTTGCGCTCCTCGTTGCAGACGCCAGCGATATCGTCCACGGCACCGTTGGGGTTGGTCTCGCCCCCCGTCTGGCCGGCCGCGTCGACGTAGCGCATGATGACCTGGTCGTTCGCCTTCATTCGCGCCAGCGCGCCGGGGTCAACGGCGTAGTTGCCGTCGTTGTGCTTGACGACGATGCGAATGACTTCCCCCTCCCGATAGGCGCTGGTGAACGGTGTGCGTGCGGTCTCGACGCGGAGGTTCACGTAGCGGCAGACGAACTTGAGGCCGTTGTTGCGCAGCAGGGCTCCCGGGAGCAGACCAGCTTCTGTCAGGATCTGGAAGCCGTTGCAGATCCCCAGCACCAGCCCGCCGCCCTCGGCGAACTCCATGACCGATCGCATGATGGGACTGAAGCGGGCGATGGCGCCACAACGAAGGTAGTCGCCGTAGCTGAAGCCCCCCGGGAGGACGATGGCGTCGACCGCCTTGATGTCCGTGTCCTTGTGCCACAGGTAGTCGACCTCCACGCCGGTGAAGGTACGGAGGGCATGGTAGGCGTCGGCGTCGCAATTGGAGCCGGGAAAGACGACGACGCCGCAGCGCACGGTGCGATGGGCGGGGTGCATCCCTCGCCTCACCCGTCGCCGAGGTCGAACGTGTAGTCCTCGATGATGGGATTGGCGAGCAGCCGGCGGCACATGTCGTCGACGGTCGCCTCCAGCTGCTCGGTCGTCACTCCAGCGGGCGGATCGATGACGAGCTCGATGAACTTGCCGATGCGCACATCGCTCACGCCCTGGAACCCGAGGGCCGGCAGAGCACGCTCCACGGTAGCGCCCTGCGGGTCGAGGATGCCCTGCTTGGGCGTGATCGTGACGCGGACGTTCATGGGCTCACCTTCCTGAGACGGCTGGCGGGGACCGCCCCAGTCTACCGCAAGCGGCACCGCTGGGCGGTGACTCACGAAGGCCCGCCGCGTTGCTCGTGCGATCGCCAGGCCTTCGACAAGGCGCCGAGCCTGGACCGGCAGGCAGCGCCGGCATTCGCCTAGCCCAGGCCGAGCTCCGCGAACGAACCGACTCCTGAAGCCAGGAACCAGGCGGCCAAGGCGAGGAGGAAGCACGCCGCGACGACGATCATGCCTCGGTAGACGCGCAGCGTGATCCAGCGTCGTCCGGCCGCGACGACGCCGCTCACCACCGAGTACCAGCTCAGGTCGCCAAGGATGTGCCCGATGTAGAAGGCGACCAGGCCGGCCGCGCCGAGGGCGTACGCCTTGGTGACGAGGCTGAGGCCAATCGTCGCCCACCAGATGATCCAGTACGGGTTCGACAGGCTGGAGACGGCGCCGGCCAGCACCGTGCGTGCGTACCTGGAAGCTCCCGCCCCCGACTCCAGTTCGAGCGCGACCCGGCCGCGTACCACCGCCAGCAGCATGAGCGCGGCCGTCACCAGCAGCATGATGCCGCCGACCAGGGCAAGTCCTGCCTGAACCGCGGGACGCTCGAGCATGGGCCCCAAGCCGACGATGAGCAGCGCGAGTAGCGCGAGCTCAAGGATGGCGTGACCGAGCACGACAAGCGGGCCTGCCTTCGCCCCCTGACGCGGACTCTCGGTGACGACCACGGTCAGCATGGGTCCTGGCATCAGAGCGCCCGAGTAGGCGATGGCCAGGGATGAGACGAAGATGAGAGCCAGCTCACCCACGCGCCGGAACGCCGGTCAGTCGCCGAGGGCGTCGTACACGAGACCGGTGAGCAGCTTGGGATAGAAGTAGGTGGACTTCTGCGGCATGGTCTCAGCCTGGTCGGCGATGCTCTTGACTTCGCTGACCAGCGTCGAGTCGATGAACGCTCCCAGTGCGTACTCCCCACCGGCAAGCCGCACGAAAGCCTCCGGGACATCGCTGACGTACTCGATCTTGCCCTCCGTATTCCCGACGCCGACGCCGAAGGCGTCGCGGAAGATCAAATAGTGCAGGATCGTCACGTTGAGCTGTGCAGCCTCCGCGGAGAAGCCCTCCGCAACAAGCCGCTCCAGAGCGGACAGGTCCCTCAACCGTAGCAAGGCGCAGGCCTCCTCGCGTGGAAAGTAGAGGCCGAAGACCTTGCCGTCGTCGACTCCAGCCTCGACACGACGAGCCAGGAGCAGCTCGCATTCGGAGCGCCCGACAGCAGTCTCTGGAAGGAGATCGAAGACGGGGCGCAGGCGCTCGATGGCAGCGGCCATCGGCGGCACCTCCACGCCCCTGAGCAGGCGATGGGTCGGAAACACGGTGAGCCCCGGATCGTCCATCCCGCACAGATAGACCATCATCGTGTCGGCGCTGTGATCTCCCACCGCTCGTCGCTCATCACGGTAGGCGAGCGCCGTCTCATACCGGTGATGCCCGTCGGCGATGTAGAGCGTCTGATCGCCGAGCAGGGCGGCGATGCGCGCCGCCCTCTCGCCGTACACAGGGCCGATCCTGTGGGTATTGCCATCGGCGTCGCGTGCCTCACTCACCTGATCGGCCTCCAGCGCCGCTGCGGCCGCAGCGAGCTCGTCCGCCACGCGGCCGTCGACGTCGGGGTAGAGAAGGAAGATCTGGCTGAGGTCGGCGCGAGTCGCACGGTAGAGCGCCAACCGATCCGCCTTGGGGCTGGCGTGCGTCTTCTCGTGCGGCAGGACGACACGATCCGCCAGATCCGCGAGCAAGAGCCGGGCGATGAAACCGCGCCGGGTCCGCTCGCGCCCGTCCGGACCCAGGTAGGTCTGGTCGACGAGATAGACGGCGGGCTCAGCCTCACGCTGGAGTATGCCCTGCCGCCGCCACGTCGCGAAGGTGTCGGCGGCGCCCCCGTAGGCGGCCTCGTCTGGTGGCTCGCCGGGCCCCACGGGCAAGTCGATATGCACGGCGTTGAACGGGCTGCGAGCGCGCAATCTGCCGGCCTGCTCAGCGGACAGAACGTCGTAGGGCGGCGCGACCAGGTCATCAAGGCTGGCCGAACCGGCATAGCGAATACCTCTGAAGGGCCGTACGTCGGCCATGCTCCCCTCCGATGACGGTCAGACTCCGCGGGCGCCGCACGTGCTCCTGCTCTTGCGGCAGCCAGAGTATATCGGAGCGGGTGACTACAGCTGGATCAGAACCGGCATGCCGACGACCACGTGGGTGTAGAGATCCTCGACGTCCGGGATGTGCATGCGGATGCAGCCATGCGAAGCGTAGGTGCCGATGGACCAGCCGTCGGGCGTGCCGTGGATCCCGATCCCGGAGAAGCTGGTGCCGATCCACCGCGTTCCCAGGGGGTTGTCAGGGCCCGGAGGGATCGGTTTGGCATCCTTCGCCCAGTCCGAGTCTGGCGGGATCCAGGTCGGGTCGACCTGCTTGTTCACGATCACGCAGCTGCCGGTCGGTGTGGGATATGCGGGTTGACCGACGGCGATGCCGTAGCTTTTGAACAGCTTGTCGCCGCGGTAGAGGTACAGCTGCCGGTCGCCGAGATCGACGACGATCTGACCACCCAGGGCGGTGAGCGTATCGCCATCCACCCTACCGTCGGCCGTGAAGCCGTACGTGCCTTGGTAGTCCTTCACCGCCGCCTCTGTCCGTTCGTCGTAGACGCCGCTCTGCTTGCCCTCGAGCACACCCGCGTCGTCCAGCCGCTTCTGGAGCGCCTTGACGTCCTTGCCGCGCGCGCCAAGCCACATGGCCTTGGAGCCGAAGCGCTCCGTGCTGTCGACGACGAACGTCTGCTTGTCCGTGACGACGTTGCCGCCCTTGTCGCTGGCAGTGACGATCACGACGTGTCTGCCTTCCGCGAGATCCTCGACCTTGAAGATCATCGATGAGGCCTGCTTCTTGGCGCGGCGCTCCTCGCCGTCGAGCGCGACCGTGAGCCTGGGGGGGCCCAGCTGGTCGGACGCCTCGATGCGCAGCTGGATCTTGGCGTTGCGCTTCCTCTTCGGGATCTCGGACGCCGTCAGCTCGGGCGGCACAGCATCCACGTACACGTCCAGCGTCTCGGCAGTCGAGTTGCCGGCCCGGTCCGTGGTCGTGACGGTCACATTCGAGGGGCCGTCCGGCAACTGAGCACTCACCGAGAACTTGCCGTTCACGCCGGCGACGGCGGCGGCCTTGGCGGTGCCGTCGGTCACCGTGACGGTGGCGTGCGCCTCCGTGGCGCCGCTGAAGACCGCCGGCGATGTGTTGATGCGGCCCTTCTCAGCTGAGCCATTGAGCTTGAGCTTGGGGACGCTCGTGTCGACGGTGAACACCCAGTCCTCTTGCACGTCCCGCCGCAGCAGGTTCGAACTGGCGGCGCTGAACGTCACGCGATGGTCGCCATCCGCGAGCCCCGATGGGGTGAACGTGAGCGTATCGCCGTTTCGCGTGGTGACGTCGGTCACGTCGTCGCCGTCGAGCGTCACGCGCACGTCCTCAAGGCCCCCGAGCCCCTTCACGTTGAGGACGATGGGCAGCGAGGGGTCGCTCACGAACGCGTCCGGGCCAGGCGTGACCGCGGAGACGCCGGGTACACCGATGATCTGCCACGCGGCCAGTGCTGCCAGCACGCACACCGCCGCACCCGCGAAATACGGCCAGCGCCGCCTCCGCCTCTGCCCGTACACGGTGTAGTCTGCTCCGGCCAACGTACCTCTTTCAGGAGAACAACGCTAGAAGTATACCCGAGTGCATACGGACGATGCTCGCTCTCGCCCGCTCCACTTCTCTTCACCCCTCCTTACGCCGCGACCGTTGCGCCATCTCTGGGCGCCGAGTAGTCTAGCCGCGATGTTGCAGCTTGCACTCTTCTTCGGCGGCCGCTCCGCCGAACATGAGGTTTCTCGCGCCTCCGCCCGCTTCGTCGCCGACCTGCTCGACATCCGAAAGTACCAGGTCGTGCCCGTCGGCATCACGCGCGACGGCCGATGGAAGCAGCCTGACGACCTCGATGCCGCTCTCGAGAGCGGCATCGAGAAGGCCTCGGGCCAGAGCGTTCATCTGGTCGTCGACCCGGCCAGACCAGGTCTGCGGCGCGCCGATGGCTCCTTTCAGCCCCTCGACTTCGCCTTTCCGGTCATGCACGGGACGTTCGCCGAGGACGGCACGATCCAGGGCCTGCTGGAGCTTGCCGGCCTGGCCTACGCAGGAGCCGGCGTGGCCGCCAGCGCCGTGGCCATGGACAAGGAGTTGATGAAGGCCGTGTTCGCGGCTCGTGGCCTCCCCCAGGCCGAGCACCTCGTGCTCCGAGATGCCGACGCGAACACGTCGGACGCGATCGCGACAGTGGAGCGTCGCCTCAGCTATCCAGTGTTCGTCAAGCCGGCGAATCTCGGTTCCAGCATAGGTATGACGAAGGCCCACGATCGCTCCGAGCTTGCTCCGGCACTCGCCCTGGCGGCGACCTACGATCGCAAGACCATCGTCGAGCGGGCCGTCGTGGGACGCGAGCTGGAGTGCGGCGTGTTGGGCAACGAGGGAGCGCGCGCCACCGTAGCCGGAGAGGTCCTTCCGGCGAACGAGTTCTACGACTATGAGTCGAAGTACACGGAGGGCATGATGTCCTTCGTCATCCCCGCGGACATCGGCGGGGACAAGCAGGCGGAGGTCGCCTCACTCGCCGTCGCCGCCTTTGAGGCAGTGGACTGCAGCGGATTCGCGCGTTGCGACTTCTTCCTGGAGCAAGGCACCCGGCGCGTCCTGGTGAACGAGATCAACACGATCCCCGGGATGACGCGGACCAGTGGGTTTCCTCGCCTCTGGGCGGCCTCGGGGATGGATAGCGCCAGCCTGGTCGAGGAGATGATCCAGCTCGGGCTCCAACGCCACTCGGCGCGTCGCCGCCTGCGGACCACCTGCTGAGACAGCCCGACTCTGCTAGGACGCCGACCCCGTGGTCGTCGGGTTCGTCGTACGGTCGACCCAGTCATCCAGCCCCACGTAGCTCAAGTACTTGAAGGCGTAGGTCTCCGCATGCCCGGTCGCGGAGACATTGAACAGCAGCGCGCCGTCCAACCCGCGGCTTGTACTGAACTCGATCAGCACCTTGCCGTCCTTCTCGAGATACCCTTTGGCAGCCAGCTCCGCTCGAGCCACATCCTGCGTCTGATAGTAGGTGTTGCGCGCCTCACGAGCAGCCGTGGCCGCGCTGTCCCCGACGGACTGATGAGCGCCGAACAGCGCCATCCCATCGAGGAGGACGACGGCAGCGATCGCCACGACGAAGCCTATCCAGAGCGCCTCACGCAGAAGGCCATCCTGTCGGCGCAGACTCCTTGGCACCTCACACCCTCCTTCAGTCTTCAGTCGCGGTATGTGAACTCCCTTATCGGCAACCAAGCAGATTACTCCACCCGTACCCCGAACATAAGCTCCGGCCGAGCGAGGTCTTGTGCTCGGTCGAGGCGCAACCTGGGCCGGCGTTCTCCCTATTCACCGGGGACCGCGCGGCCTCCTGCTGCGATGCGGTATCATGCCGTGACCGGATGGGCTGCATCCTCCCCCTCGATCATCGACGTTCAGGAGCCCTTGTGAAGATCGCCGTCATCGGTCTCGGATATGTCGGCCTCCCGCTGGCCATGGTTTTCGCTGAAGCGGGCATCGAGGTCGTGGGCGTCGAGGTCGTTTCCGAGCGGTGCGCCGAGGTGAACGCGGGCCGCAGCTACATCCAGGACGTCTCCAGCGAGGCATTGAAGAAGGTGGTCGAGAACGGCCTCTTCCACGCCACCACGGACTACGGCGCCTCAGAGGACTGCGACGCCGTCATCATCTGCCTGCCGACCCCCTTGAACGCGAACCGTGAGCCAGACCTCAGCCTTGTGAAGGCCGCCACCGTCAGACTGGCGGGACACTTGCGCCGCGGCCAGCTCGTGACACTCGAGAGCACCACGTACCCGGGCACGACCCGCGACGAGCTGGCGCCCCTGCTCGAAGCAGGCTCCGGACTCGTCGCCGGTATCGACTTCCACTTGGCATTCTCCCCAGAGCGGGTCGACCCGGGCCGGACGGACTACACGACCAGAAGCACGCCGAAGGTCATCGGAGGACTGACGCCTGCCTGCACGGCGCGCGCCCTCGAGGTGTTCTCACCAGCCCTGGACCATGTCGTGCCGGTGAGTACACCCGAGGTCGCGGAGATGACGAAGCTCCTGGAGAACATCTTCCGCAGCGTCAACATCGCCCTGATGAACGAACTCGCCATGCTGTGCGATCGCATGCGGATCGATGTCTGGGAGGTCATCGACGCCGCCGCCACGAAGCCGTTCGGCTTCATGAAGTTCCAGCCCGGTCCCGGTCTCGGCGGCCACTGCATCCCCATCGACCCTTTCTACCTCAGCTGGAAGGCGCGTGAGTTCGATTTCTGGACAGAGTTCATCGAGCTGGCCGGCAAGGTCAACGAGAACATGCCCTACTTCTGCGTCGAGAAGCTCAACCAGGCTCTCAACACGCGGCAGAAGAGTCTGAACGGGGCAAAGGTCCTGGTACTCGGCGTCGCCTACAAGGCCGACATCGACGACCTGCGCGAATCGCCGGCGCTCAAGGTCATCCGCCTACTGCGCGACCGCGGCGCCGATGTCGCATACCACGATCCGCACTGCGCCGAACTGGTTCAGTTCGACCTGCGTTCGATCGACCTGGACGGCTACCGCGGCATCGAGGGCTATGATGCAGTCACCATAGTGACCGCGCATTCGGCGCTCGACTATCGCTCCGTGGTCGGCGCCGCCGACTTGGTGGTCGATCTCCGCAACGCCACGGCCGGCATCCCCGGAGCCGGCAAGGTCTGGAAACTCTGAGAGGGAGAGACGCTCGTGACTCTGACTGACAAGGTCCGCGTCGGCGTGGTCGGGCTCGGGTACTGGGGTCCTAACCTCGTGCGCAACTTCGACCGCCTTGCGGACGCCGAGCTCGCCTACTGCTGCGATCTGGACGAGGGCAACCTGTCCAAGGCTCGCACCCTGTACCCCAACACCGTGGTCACCAACGACCTCGAGACGCTTCTGCGCGACGAGACCCTCGACGCCGTGGTCATCGCGACGTCCGTGCCGACACACTACGCCCTCGGCATGAAGGCGCTCGCTGCAGGCAAGCACACCTTTATCGAGAAGCCCATCGCCCTCAAGGCTGCCCACGCGGAAGACCTCCTCACGACCGCCGAGGACAAGGGCGTGAAGCTCATGGTCGGCCACCTTCTCGAGTACCATCCCGCGGTGCGCAAGCTCAAGGAGCTCGTCGATGAGGGCAGTCTCGGCAGAGTCTTCTACGTATACGCGAACCGCCTCAATCTCGGCAAGGTGAGGACCGACGAAAACGCTCTCTGGAGCTTCGGTCCGCACGATATCTCGGTGCTCAACTACGTCATCGGGGAGGAGCCCGAGGAGGTCAGCGCGCGCGGCGAGTGCTACCTGCAGGACGGCGTCGAGGATGTGGTGTTCGGCTACATCAAGTACCCGAGCGGCGTCGTCGGCCACCTGCACGTGAGCTGGCTCGACCCTCACAAGAGCCGCAAGATCACGGTCGTGGGCTCCGACAAGATGGTCGTATTCGACGACATGGAGGCCGACCGGAAGGTCACGATCTACGACAAGGGCGCCACGACGACGCGCACCAAGTTCGACAGCTACGGCGAGTTCGTGACCCTGCACTTCGGCGACATCCACATCCCCAGGATCGGCAACGAGGAGCCGCTGCGCGTCGAGGCTCAGCACTTCATCGAGTGTATCCGCGAAGACAGACAGCCGCTCAGCGACGGGCGCGACGCCCTCAATGTGGTGCGTGTTCTCGATGCCATGGAGCGAAGCCTGCGCAACGGCGGTCAGCCGGTGAAGACTGCGGACCTGACTTGATCCGTCCGACCTTCGCCGATCGGGAGCGCCCATGACTCTCACCCCCTCCAGCCTCGGCCACAACCTGCTTCTCGGTGACAACGTGTCGGTGGGCTCCGACGTCACCTTCGGCGCAAACGTCGTCGTGTACGACGACACGGTGATCGGCCAGGGGTGCTTCATACAGGACAACGCCATCCTCGGCAAGGTCCCGTCACTCTCGCCGACGAGCACCGCCAAGCGCGGCGGGCTGTCTGGGACGGTCCTCGGCGCCGGCTGCGTCATCAGCACCGGCGCCGTCGTGTATCGCGGCAGCACGCTGGGCCCAGGCTGTATCCTCGGCGACTACGCGGGAGTGCGGGAACGCTGCATGCTGGGCGAGCGCGTCGTGGTCGGCCGGGGTAGCGTCGTCGAGAACGACACCGCGATCGGCGACCTCACCAAGATCCAGACCCAGGTCTACATCACCGCGTACATGACCATCGAGGATCGCTGCTTCATCGCGCCGTGCGTCCAGACGACCAACGACAACTTCATGGGCCGCACCGAGAAGCGCCACGCTCTCATCAAGGGCGCGACCATCCGGCGCGGCGCACGCATCGGCGGCGGCGTCGTGCTCTGCCCGGGCATCGAGGTAGGTTCGGAGGCGTACCTGGCGGCTGGCGCCGTGGTCACCAGAGACGTCCCTGCGCGCAAGGTCCTCATGGGAGTGCCGGCGCGAGTCGTCAGAGACGTCGACCCCGAAGAGCTGCTCGAGAGCCAGTGAGAGAGACCTGACACAGGAGGACCAGCTTGAAGAAGTACATCTGCACCGTGTGCAACTACGTCTACGACCCCGCAATCGGCGATCCCGACGGCGGCATCGAGGCCGGGACCGCGTTCGAGGACATCCCGGATGACTGGGTCTGCCCTGAGTGTGGGGTCGAGAAGGAAATGTTCGAGCCCGTGGAGGACTGACGTCCGCAGCTGAAGGGTCCGGACGCAAGGGGAAGGGCGGGGGCATGCACGCACGCCCCCGCCCTTTCTTCGACCCCTCGGGATCGCATCAGAAGGCCTGGTAGCACTCCTTCGGCGCAGAACACACGATGCACTTGTCCGGCAGGTCGCCGATCACGGTATGGCCACAGATGACGCAGACGCTGACGGTATCGGGCGCGATGTCCGCCCCGGCGAGAGCCTTCGTCCGGGCTTCGGCGTACATCTCCTTGTGGTCGACCTCCGACCGAAGCGCGTACCTCACGCTGCGGCTTGCCTGGGTCATCGCCTGCATCCGGGCTACCTCCGCGTACGCCGGGTACATCTCGTCGACCTCGAAGGCCTCGCCGTCGAAGGCGCTCTTCAGGTTCTCGGCGGTGCTTCCGACGCCGCCCAGCACCCTGAGGTGGTTGCGTGCGTGGCGCGTCTCGGCGAACGAGATGGCGCGGAACAGTCTGGCGATATTCGGGTAGCCCTCTTCCTCAGCCTGTTCAGCGAACACCATGTACTTCTCAGCGGCTTGGCTCTCGCCGGCGAACGCCGCCTGAAGGCTGGCCCTGGTCATCGCGCCCAGATCTTCGGCAGACGGCAGGCGCTTGGCTACTGCCTCGTCCATCAGAACTCCCGGAAGTAGGCACCTGCGGTACCGCAACGAGGACATTCGTCGGGAGCGTCACCGATCACGGTATGGCCACAGATAGGGCAGACACGGACCGTTGTGCCGTCGAGATCCGCCTGGCCCTCCACGCCGCGGAACGCAGCGTCGTAGATCTGCTGGTGATCCGCCTCGGCGGCGACCGCGTAGCGGATACTCGTTCGCGCCGAAGCGTTCTCCTGCATTCGGGCGACGGCGTCGTAAGCTGGGTACATCTCGTCGATCTCGAACGTCTCGCCGCCCCAGGCGGTCTTCAGGTTCTCCGCCGTCGTGCCAATGCCCCCCATGACGCTGAGGTGGTTGCGTGCATGTGTGCTCTCCGCGTAGGCCACGGCGCGGAAGAGCCGTGCCACGTTCGGAAAGCCCTCGCCGTCCGCGACATCCGCGAAGGCCAGGTACTTCTGCGATGCCTGGCTTTCGCCCGCGAAGGCGGCGGCCACGTTCTCGGCCGTCATGGCGCCCTTGTCCTCGGGCGCCGGCGGTGTGTTGATGAACGGCTCTGCCATAGTCCTCGACTCCCCCTTCGACGTGCGTGGCTGGCCGCTGCCGACCGCGCCACTTCCACTTGGTTTGCCTAGTCTAGTCTGTGTCACGGCGCGCAGGGAGGCGCCGACCGTGTGAGTGGCGCCCCTGGAAACACGGCCCGGAAAGCTGGGTGCCCCGATTCGTTCGAGCACGCTCGCTGCGGAGCGGCAGCGTCACGCCGCCGCCGTCGACGGCCGCACCGGAGATACCACGCGATGCACCACACGACGGATCTCGCGACGACCCACGTAGTGAAGCAGGACGTAGTGGGCCTCCGGTGCCCGCTGGCTGCGCGCCATTCGACCAAGATCGATGCGCCGCCCGGCCATTGCGGCAGCGTCGACCTGGTCATCGCCGATCGCCAGAAGCGCCGTCATCGCCGGCACGGTTGCGTCGTTGCACAGTGCGATGACGTCGTCGAGGGCATCCCAGAGCGAGAAGGCGAGCGGAACGCCCCCCGTCTCAGTGAGCACCAGCCGGACTCCCGGCGCGATCTCCGGAGTGAGGATGAAACGTTGACTGAAGGAAGCGCGAGCAGCTCCGGCCTCCTTCTGGACGTACTGCAGCTTGGCAGCAAGCGCGGCGGACGTGCGATGCATCTCGTCGCCTCCTCTCGCACGTTCACGGTGTGGAAGAGCCATACTGCCCGAGGCACCAAGACTGATATTGTCTTGTTTCGGGAAGACAGTATAGCAGACCGTGTCAACAGACCGGCGAACATGTGCTTCTGATCATCTTCTTCTCGGGGCGCCTCGGGCGCCCCTTCCGCGCACGCTCCGAGCTCTGTGGAATGCTAGCGCGGTCTGTCTAGGCCCAGCCGTTCCAGCTCGGCGTCCGCAAGAGCGCGAACATGGCCGTCTGCGATCGAGCGCCACGGATCACCGCTCAGGGCGTGCAAACGATTCCACGGCAGCGCGTCGATGGCCCTCCGGGCCAGATAGAGGTCCAGGCCCGGGTCACCGCCGGGTCGAGCCAGCGCGGCGGCAATGGCGGCGACGTCCCGGCGCCACGAGAGCCGGAGGGGCAGGTACAGCAGGAGCACCATGGCCACGGGCAACACGCCGACCCCGATGCCGCTGACCAGCGCTACTCGCATGATGCTGTCTCGGCTCTCGCGTCCACTGGCCTCGACCTCGGCGCCGGTGGATGTGATCCGATCAGCGAATTCGGAGATTCCGCCGCCGACGAGCGGCAGACGGCCCACGAGAGCCAGGGCTTCCCCGGTATCCTCCACCGCGACACCCATCTTGATCACGTTCTCGCTCAGGGCGGCCTGCATCCGGATGTCATGCCAAACGAGCACTCCGAGCGCGATCCAGACCGCGATCCACACGAGGACGGCGATATCGAGCCATCCGACCGTGCGCGCGCTCAGTAGGCGCATGCCAGCGATCACTGGGCCTCCTCCGAGTTCGATGACGTCCACCGCCAGAACTCGCCTTGCTTCCGACTCCTACGGACCTCTCAATGATACGCTCGGGCCACGACAACGGCCACGCCCGGATCGACCCCGGACGCGTACCTCGGGGGAGGTACAGGCCGGAGGCTCGGCGCAGCCGCTGGCCGGCCCTTCACACCAGCGCATCTACCCCCAGGGCCGCCGGCGCGTGTCTCCGTGGAGGTGCACGGCTCCGTCGAATGTCCCTCTTCTGCCCCCTCTGATTGACCACTCCCGGGCGATTCCCCGCAGCCCCGCGCCCCGTAGCCTGCAGTCAGTCACCAAACGGAGGAGAGACCATGCACCAGATCGCCGGCAGGCAACTCAGACGTCCTACCCCTAGCGTCGAAGAGCTGGAGCTCGCCTTCGCGAGCGAGGTGGCGACGGTCGTCACGGCCCGCGGTCTGACCAGGGCCTATGGGACAAGAGAGACCGTCGTCCGCGCGCTGCGCGACATCGACATCGACATCGCGGAGGGCCAGCTCACCGCGATCATGGGTCCGTCCGGTTCAGGCAAGAGCACGCTCATGCACATCCTCGCCGGACTCGACAGGCCGACGAGCGGCACAGTCGCCATCGACGGGGTCACCATCACGGACCTTAGAGACCGCGAGCTGACGCAGCTCAGGCGCGACAAGATCGGCTTCATCTTCCAGAGCTTCAATCTGCTGGCGACGCTGACCGCCGACGAGAACATCGTGTTGCCGATGTCCCTGGCCCGCCGCCGGGCCGACGAGACCTGGCGGCGGACAGTGATCGAGGCCGTCGGGCTTCAGGACCGTCTGACCCACCGCCCGTCCGAGCTCTCCGGCGGCCAGCAGCAGCGCGTGGCCGTCGCCCGGGCGCTCATCACCCGGCCGGCCGTGCTGTTCGCCGACGAACCCACCGGCAACCTCGACTCGCGCACCGGCGGCGAGGTCCTCGCCCTGCTGCGCCGCAGCGTCGAGGAGTTCCGTCAGACCGTGATCATGGTCACCCACGACGCCGGCGCCGCGAGTATCGCCGACCGCATCGTCTTCCTCAAGGACGGTCGCATAGTGCTCGACCGTGAGCGCATGACGCGCGACGCCATCTACGACACCATCAAGCACCTCGAGACGCCGGTCGCCGAGCCCGTCGCCCGCGTCGCCGTGGAGGTCTGACGATGACCCGCCTCGCCCTCCGCAACCTGGCCAGCCGGCCTCTTCGCACGATCCTGACCACGCTGGCGATCCTGCTCGGCGTGGCCATGATCACCGGCACCTACGTGCTCACCGACCAGATCAACAACGGGTTCTCCAACATCTTCGAGACCTCGTTCAAGGGCACGGCGGTGCAGGTCGAGCCGGAACGCTCGTTCACCAGCCTCGAGGGCGACGCGCCCCAGACGCTGAACGACGACCTCGTCGCCCAGGTGCTGGCCGTCCCCGGCGTCGACAAGGCCGCCGGGATCTACCGGACGATCGGCGCCGCGATCGTCGATGGCAAGACCATCCAGACCGGCGGCTCCCCCACCCTGCTCACGACTGGAGACCTGGGCGAGCCCTTCGACCAGGCGACCCTGGTGGCCGGCCGTGAGATCCAGGGGCGCAACGAGGTCGCGATCATCAAGAGCTTCGCCGACAAGGCCGGCCTCAAGCCCGGCGAGAGCTTCACCGTCGCCGCCCCGTCCGGCCTCCAGGAGGTCACGGTCGCCGGCGTCTTCGAGTGGGGCGACTCAGGCTCCCTCGGCGGCACCATCGTCGTCGCCGGCCGCCTGCAAGACGTGCAGCGCTGGGGCGGCGAGCCCGGCAGGCTCAGCGGCATCTCCGTCTCCGCCGATCCCGGCGTGACACCAGAGGAGCTCGCCGCGGACGTGAAGGTCGCCATGCCGGCCGGCGTCAGCGTCAAGACCGGCGAGCAGGCTGCGGCCGACGCGACCGCCGAGACGGCTGACGCGATCGGCTCGTTCCTCACGCCGGTGCTGCTGGCGTTCGCCGGCGTCTCCGTCTTCGTCGGCGCCTTCATCATCTTCAACGCCTTCAGCATCACGGTCGCTCAACGGCGCCGCGAGTTCGCCATGCTGCGCGCCCTCGGCGCCAGCCGCCGCCAGGTGCTCACGTCGGTGGTCGCCGAAGCGCTCACGCTCGGCGTGCTGGCCTCGGCAGCCGGCATCGTCGCCGGCCTCGGCGTCGCCAAGGGCATCAACCTGCTCTTCAAGACCCTCGGCGTGGACATCCCCACCGCCGGCATCGCGCTCGAACCGCGCACCATCCTCATCGCCGTGCTGGTCGGCGTGGGCGTCACCCTGCTCTCGGCGCTGACCCCGGCCCTGCGCGCCACGCGCGTGCCGCCGGTGGCCGCCCTCCAGGAGGGCGCCACCCTGCCGCCGACGCGTTTCGCGAAGTTCGGCACGGCGATCGCCCTGGCCTTCGCGGCTCTCGGCGGCGGCTCCCTCGCCTTCGGCATCTTCAGCGACGGCGCCACCAGCGGCCGGCTGCTCTCGATGGGCCTCGGCGCGCTGCTGCTCTTCGTCGCCATCGCCATGCTGGCCAAGTACGTCGTGCGGCCGGCGAGCCGGATGATCGGCTGGCCACTCGAGAGGCTGGCGCCGATCAGCGGTCGCCTCGCCCGCGACAACGCCGGCCGCAACCCGAGCCGCACCGCGGCGACGGCGGCGGCCCTGATGATCGGCCTCGCCATGGTCGTCTTCATCGCCGTGTTCGCACAGGCCATGAAGGGCTCGTTCGGCGGCGCGATCAGCACGTCCACGCGCGCCGACCTGGTCGCGCAGGACAACACGGCGTACCTCACCGTGCCCCAGGAGACCGTGCGCTCCCTCGAGGACGTCCCCGGCGTCGAAGCGGCCGCCGGAGTCGCCTGGGCGCCGTTCGAAGTCAAGGGCGGCGGCGTCGTCACCGCCAACGCCGTGGATCCCACCGTGTGGACCGAGGTCTGGGGTCCCGACTGGCGGCGCGGCGGCGGCGACGCCCTGTACGCCAAGCTCGACGCGAGCCATGTGATCCTCGAGGACGGCTCGCCGATCGCCGCCACGGTCGAAGCGGGCGACACCATCACCGTCACCAGCCAGAGCGGCAAGACGGCCGAGCTCACCGTGCTCGGCTTCTACCGCGACCAGATGGCCTACTCGGGCATGATGCTCAGCCTCGACACGCTCGAGAAGCTCGACGTCCCGACGGCCGCCGGCATGACGCTGGTGCGCACAGACGGCAGCGACGGCGCCCAGGCAGCGGTGCAGAAGGCGCTCGCCGAGTACCCGACGCAGAAGGTCGAGACCAAGGCCGAGTACCTCGACTCCGTCAACAAGATGGTGGACCAGATCCTGATGATGTTCTACGGCCTGCTGGCGATGAGCGTGGTCATCTCGATCTTCGGCATCGTCAACACCCTGGTGCTGAGCGTCCACGAGCGTACCCGCGAGATCGGCATGCTGCGCGCCATCGGTGCGACCCGCCGGCAGCTTCGCCAGATGGTGCGCTACGAGAGCGTCATCACCGCCGTGATCGGCGGCGTCCTCGGCACGCTGGTCGGCGTCGCCATGGCCTACGTGATCGTCACGCAGATGGGCGAGGGCAACCTCGTGTTCAGCCTGCCGTGGCTGCAGCTCGGGGTGTTCCTGGCCCTGGCCGTGGTCGTCGGTGTGGTCGCGGCGGTGCTGCCGGCCCGCCGGGCCGCCGGCACCCGGATCCTCGAGGCGATCCAGTACGAGTGAAGCCTACCCTGCCGCGTGCCTGCCTCGCAGGCGTGGCGAGAGGCCGGGGCGTACCAGCCCCGGCCTCTCGCTTTCTGCGTCCGAAGCAGTGACGCAGAACGAACTGATACCATCAAGGGCATGCGGGTCGTCATATTCGGAGCCACCGGGCGAACAGGGCGACTGCTGGTCGAGGGCGGGCTCGCACGCGGCCACGACGTGACGGCGTTCGTCCGCTCGCCACAGGGACTTGGGGACCTCCGCGACCACGTGCGCGTGATCCAAGGCGACGTTCTGGACGGCGGTGCAGTGAGCGACGCGGTCGACGGCCGGCAGGCCGCGCTGGTCGCCCTGGCGGCGCGGGGCGGCAAGGCGGACAGCCAGGTCAACGCCCTTGGCGCGCTCAACGTGATCCGCTCCATGCAGCGCTACGGGGCAAGAAGGCTCATCGTGCTCTCATCGAGCAGGACGTACCCCGGGCACGACCCGAACATGCCTTGGTTCGCCGAGCGCCTCGTGAAGCCGCTGTTCATGAGAAGCGCGCTGGCCGATTTGCGACGCGCGGAAGTGAACGTGCGTCAGAGCGAGCTGGACTGGACCCTCGTGCGAGCGGCCCGACTCACGGACGACCCCGCCACAGGGCGCTATCAAGTCGGTCCAGGTTTCTCTCTCCCCGGCGGCACCCGGATAGGCCGCGCCGACGTCGCCGCGTTCATGCTCGACCAGCTCGAATCGACCAGCGACATCGCTCACGCCGTCGCCATCGCGGACTAGGCTACCCTCTCAGCGGCCGAGCTCGTAGCGCAGCGCCGCCTCCAGGCCGGGAAAAGCGAAGCGAAAGCCGCGCATGTTGAGCCGCGCCGGAACGACTCGCTGACTGGCGAGGAGCATCTCCTCAGGCATGCCGCCAAGGCTCTCGACGACGACGCGGGGCACCTCGAGGGAAGCGGGGCGGCGCAGCACGCGGCCGAGGGTGCGGGTGAACTCGCGATTCGTGACGTCCTCCGGCGCCACAACGTTGACGACGCCGTCGAGTTCCTGATCGTGGATGAGCCACTCCAGAGCCCCGAGGACGTCCTCAAACGCCACCCACGGCCACCACTGCCAACCCGGTCCGATTCTCCCCCCCAGTCCGGCCCGAAACACCGGGAGCATGGCCGCCAGAGCACCGCCTGACGCCGCCAGCACGATGCCGAAGCGCGGCGTGACCACACGAACGCCGGCCGCCGCCGCAGGCGCCGCGGCGGCCTCCCACTCCCGGCACACTTCCGCCAGAAACCCCGTCCCCGGATCGCTTAGCTCGGTGAGCGCCTCGTCGCCCCTGGAGCCGTACGCACCGACAGCCGACGCCGAGACAAGCACCGCAGGCGGCGTGTCCATGCGTTCCATCGCCGCCACCAGCGTGCGCGTCGACCGTACCCTGCTGCCGAGGATGGCTTCCTTCCGGCCCTTCGTCCAGATCGACGCAAGATTGACGCCGGCCAGGTTCACGACAGCTTCGACCCCGTCCAGACTCCGCGGGTCGAGGTGGCCAGCATCGGGGTCCCAAGTGACCTCGCCGGCCCCCCGCACGGGTCGACGCACCAACCGCACGACGTCATGCCCGGCAGTCGTCAGGTAGACTGCGAGATGCGAACCGATGAGGCCGCCGGCACCGGCGATGGCTACCTTCATTCGACTCCGCTCTGACCAGGCCGCATGCCTCTCGAGATCGCTGCGCGCGCATGCGTGCCGAAAGCGAAACAGGCGCTCCAGCCGTCGCGTCACGGCTCCGGTCGCGACGGCGTCTGAGACCCAGTCTGCCGGAAGCCGATACACAACGCGGTCGGCAAGCTCGCTCTCGTCCCGGCCGCGAGGCACGAAGCGATGGGTGTGCTCCCAGAACACGAACGGGCCCTCCAGTTGACGCTCCGTGAACTGGCGACCGCTTTCGAATCCGCTCACCTCGACGACCCACCGCCGCTTGAGCGGCTTCCGCCCCACATCGAACGCATAGCGGCCACCGTCTCGCACTCCGCCCGCGCTGCCCAGAACACGGACGCGCTGCCATGGCGCGATGAGGCGCTCGAAGGCACCGCGCCGGACGTGATAGGCAGACAACGCCTCGACGGATACGGGCATGGTACTGTGATGCTCGAAGACAGGCATGCAGCCCCCATGACTCGCTTCTTCGGGTCTTACCCACGACGCTCCTCGCCACACACCGCGGAGCCGAGGCACCCGACATCGCTCACAGGAACGCGGACCATGGGTCGAGGAGGCCGGACGGGTATGAGTAGCGAAGATCGCAGCATCTCGGTCGAGGCGCTTCACCGGGACTTCGGCGATCTCCACGCCCTTGACGGAGTGGACCTCGAGATCCCGGAGGGTCAGATCTTCGGCTTCCTTGGTCCCAACGGTGCCGGCAAGTCCACCCTCGTCAAGATCCTCACGACGATCCTCGACCCCACGTCGGGTCGAGCGAGTGTCGCAGGCTACGACGTGCAGAAACAGGGCAGCAAGGTACGAGAGGCGATCGGCGTTGCTCTTCAGGACGTCGGCCTCGACCCGCTCATGACGGCCCGCGAGCTCCTCATGCTCCAGTCTCAGCTCTTTGGCGGAGGGCGCAATCACGCTCGAGAGACGGCCGAGCGCCTTCTCCTAACGGTGGGGCTCGACGACGTGAACCCGAAGAAGCGCAGCGGCGCCTACTCGGGTGGCATGAAGCGCCGCCTGGACCTGGCGCTCGCGCTCGTTCATGACCCACGTATCCTGTTCCTTGACGAGCCGACCACCGGCCTCGATCCGCTCAGCCGAGTCGCGATCTGGGAGGAAGTCCGCAGGCTCAACGGGGAACTGGGCGTGACCATCTTCCTGACCACGCAGTACCTGGAAGAGGCAGACCGTCTCGCCGATGAGGTCGCGATCATCAACAAGGGGCGCATAGTCGCCCGAGGCAAGCCGGACGAGCTGAAGCACCAAGTGGGTGACGACGTCGTCGAGCTGCAACTCCACTCGCCCGCTGAGGCGCTACGCGCCTCAGCGGCGCTCGCCGCAGCCGCCCCCAACCGTCAGGTCTCCCAGAGCGACGTCCGTCTCTACTTCAGCCATGCGGCCGAGAACGTCCCCGAGTTGGTGCGCCTGCTGGACGGCTCCGGAGTCGGTCTCCGGGGCCTGCGCATCGAGCAACCCAGCCTCGATGATGTGTTCCTAAGGGTGACGGGAGAGGCGCTGGATGGGGAGGACCCACGATGAACGACATCGTGTTGCTGGTCGGGCGGTCGCTTCGCGACACCGCGCGCCAGCCCGCAACGGTCATCCCGAACATCGCCATCAGCGTCTTCTTCCTGTTCATATACAACAGCGGGCTCTCATCGGTGGCGAGCCTGCCGGGGTTCGAGGGCTCCTACCTGGGCTTCATCTTGCCCGTATCGCTCGTGTCGGCCGCCGTAGGAGGGGCCGGCCTCGCTGGCCAGCTGCTCATCAAGGACATTGAGAACGGGTACTTCACCAAGCTTCTCCTGACGCCGACACGACGCCTAGCGATGATTTGGGGCCCGATGGTGGCGAGTGCGATCATCCTCACGGCGCAGGTCGTTCTCGTCATGCTGCTCGCCATTGCCATCGGCCTCGACGTCGCCACCGGTCCGGGGGGGTTCGCCCTAGTCGTCGTGCTCGCGTTCCTGTGGGGCATGGCGTTCGCGGGATACGCAGCCTTCGTCGCGCTGCGCACGAAGAACGCCGCGGCCGCGCAGGCGGCGACGTTCGCCTTCTTCCCACTCATCTTCCTCTCGTACACGTTCGTCCCCGAGGAGTACGTGACCGCGGAGTGGCTGAGGGTGGCCGCGACGATCAACCCGACCACCTACGTCTTTGATGCGATGCGCTCACTCCTCAATCCGGGCGGGGACACTAGCTCGGTCCTCGTCGGCTTCGCGGTGACCTTCGGGTTCGCGACCCTGACGGGGATCGCGGCGCTGTGGGCAACGCGACAGGCGACCAAGCTGACGTCGTAGGCGGGGCCAGGCCGCCCGGCCCGAGAGCGGCTAGTTGTGCTCGGCCACGCGGGCGCCCAGCATCGCGGTGAACCGCTGGACCATACGCGGATCGAGTTCTCGGGCCGCATTGGCGCGCAGTAGCCCGACCCTGTCACCGCCCGCGGAGGCGCTGTCGAAGCGACGACAGATCGCGAAAGCGCGGGCGACTCGGGGGATCGCGCTCCCGCGGCGTCCTTCGGGATACCCTTGGCCATCCCAACGCTCGCTCCCGTAGATGAGCGCGGCGACGGCGCTCTCGCGAACCTCGTTCGGCTTCGCGTCGCCGTTGTCGCCGCTTCCGAGGATGAGCTCGACCTCGTCCTGCAGCTCCGCACCACCCTGCCGAACGGCCAGCGCCGCGATGAGGCCTGCGGTCTCCGAATTCGAGAGACCGATGAAGGCGCCAAAGGTGCGCCCGACAGAGAAGACATCGCCTTCGAGATCGGCCCCGGCATGACCCCTGTACTCCTCGAACAGACAGACTCGATCGCGCCCCCTGGCCTTGGCGCGCAACAGAGCGGCGTCCGCAGCACCTAGCACCCCGTCGCTGTCGGCGGCGGAGGCGGGATACGACGAGACGCCGATGGATGTGGTCACTCTGAGCTCCAGATGGCCGATGTCGATGGCGGCGACCTGAGCGCGAATACGCTCGGCCAGCAGCCGCGCCTCGTTGAGATCGGTCCGTGGCAGGATGACGACGAACTCCTCGCCGCCGTAGCGTGCCAGGTAGTCCGACTCGCGCGAGCAGCTGCGCATGACGCTCGCCACAGCCTTCAGCACCTCGTCTCCCATCTGATGACCGATCGTGTCGTTGACCGCCTTGAAGCGGTCGAGATCCATCATCAGCAGACAGAAGTTCTCGCCGTAGCGCTCCGCACGACTCACCTCAGCCTTCAACGTCTCGTGGAAATGCCGGTAGTTGTGCAGACCTGTGAGCCCGTCACTGATCGCCTGCCGCTGCATCTCCTCGTAGCTGCGTGCGTTGTTGATCGCGATGGCCGCCAGATTCGCGAAGAGCAGAACCGGCTCCAGCTCATGCTCCTCGAACTTCCCGTCACCCTCGCGATCGAGCGCGATGACACCGATCACCTTGCCGCCCGCATTCAGCGGCACGACGATCGAAGCGTGTTGTTCGTCCTCGGTGTCCGGGACGACCACCGCGCGAGGATCGTCCTTCATCTCGTTGATGAGCTGAGCTTCGTTGTGGCGAACGACCCACCCGCACACGCCTTCGTCCACAGAGCAGCGCCAGTCCGCCACCTCATCGGAGGCCGCGCCGCTCACGTAGCAGCAGTACAGCTCATTCGTCTCCTCGTCAACGAGCCTGATTTCCAGGATGTCGTAGTCCACGATCTCCTTCACCGCAGTCGCGATCTGGGCGAACAGGTGCGACTCGTCGAGCGTGGACAGCAGGGCGGCGCTCAAGTCGAGAAGCTGGTGCCGCAGCAGAAGCTGCGCTTCGAGCTGGGTCCTGGTCTCCTCGAGCTGCTCGTACTGACGCGCGTTCTCGATGCCCACGGCGGCGTGGGTGGCGAACACCTCGAGGGACCTGACCAGTTCGAGGTGCGGGAGAGTGCGGTCGGCAGGGTCGTAGAGGTCCAGAACGCCCATGAGCTCGCGCTGCTTGTCGTAGAGCGGCACGAGGAGATCGTCGTTGGGCTGCCACTCGTCCGGACGTCGCGGACCGATGTCGAGCGGGGGCAGGTAGTACAGCTGCTCCTCCGTCCAGTCGTGCTGTCGCTGGTCCACGAAGAAGGATGAGCTGATCCGATACTCGTCGCGCAGAAGCTCGTCCCAGATCCGCCGCGGAACCGGCCGGTGAAATAGCTCCCTGTCGTAGTCCGCATGCTCGCCGACGGTCGCGTGCACGCGGAAGTTGTCCGCGGGTGCATCGAGAAGGTACACGGTGGCCTCGCGAAACCCGAAGGTCTCGCTGAGCGCCATGGCGATGACGTGAACGATGGCGTCGAGGTCCAGACTCGACTGCAGCTGGTTGGCAAGCGACACCAGGCCGCGCAGCAGTTCGAGCTCTCCGCGCTCAGCTCTGCGGTTCTTCGCTCGAATGGCCATCTGGTTCCCTCGCCCTCACCTTGCGTCGACCGCGCCACGGTCATTCGCCAGCACCACGGTCTCTACTCGCCTCGCCCGACCCCCGTCATGTCGACACAGAGAAGCATGGACTTTAGCCTCGGCGCCTCCTCTGTGCCAGTCTCCGACCAGCGCGACCAACGTGTCGCGGCGTTGCCCGCCGCCTGGGCCGTCGCTTCTCGCCTCACGAATCGTAGGGCGCCAGCCTCAGAAGGCGTCGCGCCTCGTCGGGGTCGGCGACGTCTCGGTCCCACTCATGCGCGATACGCGCTACGCGCTGCACCAGCTCGGAGTTCTCCTTCGCCAGGACCCCCCTATGGTAGAAGACGTTGTCTTCGAAACCTAGGCGCACATGGCCGCCGAGCGCCAGAGCCGTCATCGCCACAGGCATGTGCCAGCGGCCGATGCCGGTGGAGGTCCAGACAGACCCCACGGGCAGTCGATCGACGAGGAACACCAAGTTGCGAGGCTCGCCGCTCATGCTGCCCGGCACGCCGAGAACGAAATCCCAGTGCATGAGGGGGCCGGCGGGGCCGTGCTTCCTGACCAGGCGGAGAGCGTTGTCGATCTGCCCGGCTTCGAAGATCTCGAACTCCGGGCGGACTCCTCCCTCCTGCATGCGCGTGTAGAACCTGCTCATGAGCGATGCATCGTTGAAGAAGATGTCCCCGCCGAAGTTGGCCGAGCCCGTCGTCAGCGACGCCATCTCGGGCATCAGGGCGAGGGGCTGCAGGCGCTCCTCGGCGCTCATGCCCATAGCTCCGCCCGTGCTGGTCTGGATGATGATGTCGCTGCGCTTCCGGATCTCCTCCACCGCAGCTGCAAACGCCTCCAGCGCCTGGGTGGGGTTTCCCTCGGCATCGCGCACGTGCAGATGGTAGATGGCGGCTCCGCATTCGGCGCACCGGGCGGCATCGGCGCCGATCTCCGCTGCCGAGACAGGAAGCGCCGGCTGCACTTCGCTCGTTGTCTCGGCGCCCACCCCGGCCACGGTGATGATGAGCTTGTCCATGAGCGGCTCCCTCACGCCGGCGCGGCTACCGCGGACGCGCCAAGGGGTAGACGTCGGCTACGTAGGCGAGGCTCTCTTCGACCACGCGCAGCGCGCGGTCCAAATCGGCCTCGGTGTGACGATAGCAGATGTACCAGTGATGGTACGGCTGCACGAAGAGCCCCCGCCGAATGCACTGGGTGTAGAACTCGGTGCGTCTCTCCTTGTAGTGCTCGTCGACCCTGTCGAAGGTGAGGAACGGCATGGGAGGGATCCCGCTCTTCGTGACCGGCACTCCGGACGCGCCGACGATCGCACCCAGCCGATCGAGGAAGCGGGTGCCCCTCTCCCAGATCGCATCCTGGACCTTCTCGCGCTCGAGGATATCGATGCACTTCATGCTTGCCGCCATCTCCAGGCTGTTGGGGAAGTACGTCGAGCTGAGGAAGGCGTCCTTCAGATAGACGCTCATGACCTCGCGCCTGCCCACGAGGGCGGCGATGGCGTAGCCGTTGGCCATCGCCTTGCCGACCGTGACGAGGTCGGGTGTGACTCCATAGCGCTCGCTGGCACCGCCCATGGCGACCCGGAACCCGGTGCGGATCTCGTCGAAGACTAGTACCGCTCCGTGCTCGTGGGTGAGATCCCTCACGGCCGCGAGATAGCCGGGAGACGGCGCAACGACGGGCTTGGCCAGCGGATGTCCAACGGGGGTGACGATGACGCAGGCGACCTCGCCCGGGTCCTCGGCGAGCACTCGTTCCAGATCGTCCAAGTCGCCGTACTCGAACTCCTTCGTGAGTTCCGCCACGGCCGCGGGTACGCCGCCGCGGTTCTCCACGCACCAGTCTCCCCAGCCGTGGTACCCGCAGCGGGCGATCCGGTCGCGGCCCGTGTAAGCGCGAGCAGCACGAACGGCAGCGTTTGTCGCATCCGAGCCGGTCTTCACGAGGATAGTCTGCTCGCCGCCTGGCATGATGTCGGCGAGGCGCTCCTCAAGCTCGTTCTGGATCGGCTGCACGAGGCTGAAGCAGAACCCCTTGTCCATCTGCGCCCTGACAGCCGTGTTGATCTCGTCCTCGACGTAGCCAAGGATGATCGGCCCGTAGGCACAGAGCATGTCGATGTACTCGTTGCCGTCGGCATCGAAGATGTGGCCACCACGCCCATGGGTGATGAAGACCGGGTACTCGCCTACCACGAAATTGTAGGGCCGGCGAATACCGCCGACACCCCCGGGCGTGAGCCGCTGGGCGTCCTCGAGCATGCTCATGGACTTGGTGAGTGTCAGCTTGGGGGCACTCTCGACGTGTCGCGTCATGAGGGGGGCTCCTTCCGCACGCGTGCGCGACACTCACGCAGCCCGAGCAACACCCGGCCCAGCCCGGAATCGGGCCTGAGACTCCGGTACGGATCGAGGACACTCATCGCAGGTCCACCTTCTTGCGGCTGGGTCCGAGCAACACGGATTGGCAGGAGACAGCAGGAGAGTACCCGAAAGCGCGGGACACGGCACCCTGAGGCAGGACCGGGAGGTGCCCAGGAGAGCCCGAGGAGCGAACCGCGGGTGAACCACTCCTTCACAATGGCTCCGGCTCGGCCGCGGCGGCCGTCGACTCTGCTCCCTCGCCACGGCCGAAGACGACGACGAGCAGGCCAGCGGCGATGATCAGCGCGCCGCCGAGGATCGTCCACGCCGTGGGTCTCTGGCCGATGAGCAACAGCGCGTAGACCGGCGCCGCCACGGGTTCGAGGTAGCCCAGCACTGTCACATGCTCGACGCGGACGCGCCGCGTGCCCTCGATCCAAATCGTGTACGCAAGCGAGGTGCAGACAACGCCCATCACGAGCAGAAGGCCGAGATCACGCCCGGTGAGCTCATATCCTGTCTCTCCGATCTGCCAGAGGGCGAGGGGCAACGTGAACAGTGCAGCCAGTCCAGTCTCGGCGAGCGAGATCGTCGACGACGACACTCTCTTCGTCAGGTCCTTGACCAAGAGGGCATAGGCGGCGTACCCGAGTCCGGAGCCAAGACCGGCGGCCAAGCCCCAAGCGGAGACCTCGAGGCCGCCACCGAGGAATTCGGGCGCGAGAATCACGCCGAGTCCCGCGAGGGCCAGCGCCAGAGACGGATAGACGATCAGCTCGCGAGGCATGTGAAGCGCGAGGGGCGCGGCCACAGCCACCCAGACCGGCATCATGAAGAGAAGGATCATGGCCACAGCGACGCTGGTAGAGCGGACCGCGAAGAAGAACAGCAGCAGAGTGATCGCGGAAACAGCACCCATGAGCAGAAGCCGTGGGACGGCCCCCGGACGGCGCCAGTCGGCGAGGGTGGCGCGGCGCGCGAAGACCGCGGCCAGCACGAGCGCCGCGAAGGCCATGCGCAGGCATAGCACCACGCTCTCCGGTGCGCTCGTGTAGTCGACAAGCGCCGCGGTCGCGGCCATGAGCAGATACGCGGTGACCACCATCGCATAGGCGGAGGAGTCGCGGCCGCCCCTCGTCGGGCCGGCAGCCCTCATGCCGGCGGCTCGATCAACGGCAGCTCCTTGCGACGGACACCTGATGAAGCCTGGCCATCGAGCCCAAGATCAGCGAGGCGGCGGCGATCCCGGCGCGGCCGCGCGCCCACGGTCAATCGTCGACGGCGAAGCCGAGCCGGCCGGCGAAGACCTCGTGGAATCGCGGGCTCGTGGCCAGATCGAGGAAGTCGGCGCGCGTCTCGCAGGCGAGCCATCCGCCGGCGGGCGCGCACATCGATGAGCGCCATCTGAGCGCCGACCCCAGCCGCATTGCCCACGAATGCGACGCGCCTCTTCGCTACCGGGGGAAACAGACCCAGGAACTGGGCGGCGTCCAGGTCCAGGTAGTTGCCGAAGGCGCCGGCGATGTACACGTGGTCGAGATCCTCGATCTCGACGCCGAGCCTGTCGAGAAGCAGCTCCCACCCGCTGTGGATGGCCCCCTTGGCGAGCTGCAATGCACGCACGTCCTGCTGGGTGAAGACGATCTCGCCGCCGGATCCCTCCGCGACCAGATACTCCGCCCCCGACTCGCGGCGGCGAACCAGGGGGTGGTCTGCGAAGCGTCCGCTTCTGCCGACGACGCCGGACTTGACCAGCCCGGCCAGCAGGTCGACGACGCCGGATCCGCACAGACCCGCAGGGCGAGGCATGAGCGATCGTCTCGATATCCGTAGCCCGCCCGTCGGGCAGGACGCGGACTCGCTCGATGGCGCCCGCCACCGCCTTCATGCCGTGACGGATCTGATACCCCTCGAAGGCCGGCCCGGAGGCACAGCTCGTAACCGTCACCCGGCCGTCGCTCACCAGGGCGATCTCCGTGTTTGTGCCGATGTCGATCGCCATGGACGGACGCTTCTTGCCGGCCAGCCTTGTCGCCGCGATCACGGCCAGCGCGTCAGAGCCCACGAAACCCGCTATGGGCGGCGGGAAGTGGACACCGCCCTCCGGGTGCATGTCGAGGCCCAATTGCCGCGGGCGCAAGGTAAGGGGCTCTGCGACGGCCGGCGCGAACGGTGCAGCGCCCAGACCCATGGGCGAGACCCCCAGAGCCAGATGGTGCATCGCGGTGTTGGCCACAACGGTCATGTCGCACACCTGGTCGGGCACTACTCCCCACCGTCCATACAGAAGCTGGAGACACGCGTCTATGCCCCCGCGCACCGCGGCGGCGAGCTCCGCGCGCTCCTTCTGCTCGAATGCCTGGGCCATCCGGGAA
Source organism: uncultured Thermoleophilia bacterium (assembly GCA_963717285.1). Lineage (GTDB taxonomy): Bacteria > Actinomycetota > Thermoleophilia > UBA2241 > UBA2241 > CAIXSE01. The sequence continues at coordinate 368,014 of CAVQVW010000004.1, read as the reverse complement.
ACGACGTCCTCTCCGTAGCGCATCTGGGGATTCTCGACAGCCTCGTGGTCGACCAATGTGCCGCGGCTGAGATCGAACAGGTACGCGATGATCTTCGATGTGCCGATATCGACAGCTACTCCATAGAGCACGGGCACGCGGTCCCCCGGATAGACGGCGACCACCCGCCTGCCGTAAACGACCGCGACCAGGTGCCAGTCCGCCTCTCGCGCGACGTCTGAGAGACGCTCGATGACCTGAAAGGGCACCTCCGCACCGCCCAGCGCGTCGCTCAGGCGCCGCACATCAGACCGGGGGTCCTCGAACGTGGGCTTGGCCAGCACGAGGGGTCACGGCCCGCACAGCCGGGTGGACAACGCCGTGGTGCAGCTGCGATGTGGTGAGGATGCGGCGGCGGCCGCCAGTCTGCCGGACCTCGATGCTGATGCGCTCCGCGCGGGGACGAGCCATGCACGCCAATCGCCAGCCCTCGCTCCGCAGATTCTCGGGCAGCCTGCGAAGCTCGGCCTCGCCGGGCTCGCTCAGTTCGCCGGCTCCAAGCCGGACCGCGCACTTCCCGCAGATACCGCGCCCGGCGCACGTGTGCGGCACCTCGAGGCCTGCCCGCAGCAGCGCGCCGAGCAGTGTCTCCTCCTCAGCGACCTCGACGGTCACTCCGATCGGCTCGACGAATACTCTCGCCATTCTTCTCCCTTGAGGCTCTCGCTCAGCCCTCGACTGGACCGTGGACGTCGGCCATGCGGTTCTTGCGGTCTATGACCTTCTGGAGGCGAGCTTGCCACACGTCCTGGATGGTCGGCGTGGAACTGTCGAAGAGGCCCGCCACGCCACGCCGCTGCTTCTCCGCCTCACAGTCTGCGCATCGGCACTCGCCGTCCACATAGTCGTTGGGCTCCGTGTACTTGCTGATCACGCCCTCGTAGTTTCGCAACAGTATCTGACCCGGCGCCTGGCTGATGATGTAGTTGGGAAACACCGGCATCTTCCCGCCGCCGCCGAGAGCGTCGATGATGTACGTGGGCACGGCGAACCCCGTCGTGTGTCCGCGAAGGCTCTCGTAGATCTCGATCCCCTTGGCCACGCTCGTGCGGAAGTGCGCCGTCCCCTCGGCGAGGTCGCACTGATAATAGTAGTACGGCTTCACGCGACATGCGACCAGCTCGTGGACCAGCTTCATCATGACGGCCGCACAGTCGTTGATGCCGCGCATGAGCACCGTCTGATTGCCCAGAGGGAAGCCGCCGTCGGCGAGCATGTCACAGGCCCTCCCTGCTCTCCGGCGTGAACTCCTTGGGATGATTGAACTGCGTGTTGATGTAGAGGGGCTGGTACTTCTTCAGCATCGTGACGAGCTCGGGCGTGATGCGCTGCGGGAACACCGACCGGCGCCCGCGTACCGATGCGGATGATCTCGACGTGCGGGATGGCGTGGATGCGCTGGACGATGTCCTCGAGATGCCGGTCCGAAAGCACGAGCGGGTCGCCCCCGCTGAGCAGCACGTCACGGACCTCCGGTGAGCGCGCGATGTAGCGGATGGCGTTGTCTATCTCCACGTGCCTGACCATGGCCTCAGTCTGCCCGACGACACGCCTCCGGGTGCAGTGGCGGCAGTACATACTGCACATCTCGGTGACCACGAAGAGCACCCTGTCGGGATAGCGATGCGTGATGCGCGGCGTCGGTGAGTCGACGTCCTCGCTGACCGCGTCCTCGACGTCTTCAGCGCGGACGACGAGCTCTGAGGGAGACGGAACGCCCTGCATGCGCACGGGGCATCGTGGGTCATCGGGATCCATGAGTGAAGCGTAGTACGGTGTGACGCTGACCCGGAACCTCCCCATGCATGCATCCAGATCGGCGCGCTGATCGTCGTCGAGGCGGAGGACCCTGGCGAATTCGTCGGTGCTCCGCAGGCGATGGCGCAGTTGCCAGCGGTAGTCATGCCACTCCTCCTCGCTGACATCCTTGAAGAGCGGTATGTCCCGGTACGTCCGTGTCATCAGAATGGCTCCTTCTCGTGATTCCTGTGGTCCGGCTCGCCAGGGACCACTACAGGCCGGACGTCGCGAGGATGCGCGTCAGCGCGCCGGTCGTCGCCCCGTCGAGCTGAGCGACTTGATGCTCCCGGAGTAGGTCCCGGCAGAGCGAGGTCGCCTTCTCGTAGGGCCCCTCCCTGCCTGAAGCCACCCACGCGTCCCACATGCTACGGTCGAGCAGGCGTGGGCGCCAGACATACCGCATGTTCTGCCGAGTGTGCCGTTGTCCGAGGTAGTTCCCACCGATGCCGACCTGCCTGATCACCTCGAGGGCAAGGGTGCCCTCATCCACCGGGATCCCGGCAGCGATACGCGCGTTCCAGGAGAATACCTCGGCGTCCATGACGAGTTGCTGCGCCGAGAACACGCGGCCCTCACTCAGCGTGCCGGCGCCCATCACTACTGCCCCGCCCGCTGTCGTCGCGCCGAGCGCGCCAAGGGAGTTGTCCGTGCACGACTGCCAGCCAGACTCGGGGGCGCCCGTCGCCAACGCGGTCACGCTGGCCGGTAGACCGACTCGTGCCGCCAGCTGGATCGAGGCAAGCGCGAAGAGGACGGCCTCCGGGCCGTGCGCCGTCACGCCGGCATGCGCCGGGTGGGCGAGATACAGGAAGGGCGCGCCGGGAGCGGCGCTCTGCACCGCGAGGCACCCGGCGAGGACGGCGGCGTGGTGGCACACGAGGGCGATGGCCAAGTCGCTCGCGGCATCCGGTCCGCCGTCGACCGGGAGAGCGATGCCGACCGGAAGCCCAGCGTGCGCGAACACCAGCGCCGCGGGAAGGCCTTCGGTCTTGGCACAGAGCGAGATCAGAGGTCGCGCTGCCGGCTCTCTGGGCGCACTGACCAAGGTGCGCGCCATGCACACCGCCTGCTCAGCCTCAGCGGACGAGCGGAGAGTCGAGACCTGGACATGCTTCCCTGTGGCCTCGAGGCAGGCCTGCAGCTCGCCGAGGGTAGTCAGATCCTCGGTGAGCACTGGCGGGCCAGCCACAAGCCCTACGTCGGGCAGAGCGTCCGCTAGGCGACACGCTTCAGTCAGATCAGCGCCTGTCGCCGCACGAGGATCACCGCCGGCTACCGGGCGCACGAGTGAGGCGCCCCCCCCGGCGGCGAGCCAGGAGCACGTTCCGTCGAGCAGGACATCGTGTGCCGAGACGCGCCCGGCCAGCGTGACCGCCTCAGGCGCTTGGGCCAGCGCTCTCTCGGCCGCCGTAGCTCTGTCTCCCAGAAGCCCGAGCGCCGCAGCATGCACCACATCCACGTCCTGCTCGCTCATGATCTTCAGAGCCAGCCGCGATGGCGAGGCAAGGGTCGGTCGGGTCGTGCTCACGTCACACCGTCCTCACGATCACGCGGACATGCCGGCCGGAAGGGCGTGCCTCGGGCTCACCCGGGCGAGCTTCCACGATGCACGGGGCGCTGCTGAACATCAGGCCCGCACCAGCGCCCTGTCGGCGTGCTCGACGATATTGCGCAGTTCCTCCCGAACGTCCTCCGCGAGCGCCATGGGTCTGTGCGTAGCAAGGATCTCCTCGGCGATCTCCGTCGCCCTCTCCAATGCTCCTCTCTTGCCCTCTCGCGCCCAGGATTCGTAGGGAGAGCGATCCCAGATCCGGGGCCGCCAGATCTCCTTCATGTGCCGGCGCGTGTGCTTCGCGGCAAGGTATGTCCCGCCAGGGCCCACCGACTCGATCGTATCCAGTGCCAGCGTCTCTTCATCGACATCGATGCCCCCGGAGAGTCTCTTGACGATGCCGTAGATCTCCGTCTCCATGACCATGTGCGGGTAGCTGAGAGTCTTGGACCCGTCCAGCAGCCCAGCGCCGTTCATCATGTCCGCGCAACTCATCACGCTCGCGAAGGTGCTGAACGAGCCATCGACGCCAGCCTGCCAGTCCGGCTGCTTCGCGCCGGTCGCCATGGTGCCCATCGCCATCGGGATGCCGTAGAAGTGCGCGAGCTGCGTAGCGCCGGCGGCAAGCAGGTAGTCCTCCGGCGAACCGCCCGTGTAGCCTCCGGTCTGCAGGTCGATCACGCTGGGAGCCCCCGCGAAGAAGACCGGCGCGCCGGGGAAGGCGAGCTGCAGGAGCACGAGCCCACTCAGCGTCTCGGCGTTGTGCACGACCAGAGTGCCGGCCAGGGTGGCCGGGCCGGTCCCGACGGCGAGGGGCATCGGCATGAAGCCACTGGGAAGGCCGTACTCCGCGGCGACCAGGATCGCTTCGAGGTTCGGTCCGTCGTGGGCCAGCGGAGCCACCGAACACTGCATGAAGCTGAGGATCGGGCGCTCCCGAAGCGCTTCGACCCCACCGCCGATCGCCGCCGACATCTCGACCAGATAGCGCGCCGGCCCTTCGCCGACCGTCGTCACTGTCTGGAAGTGCTTGCTGGTGTTGGCGAAGACCGCCTCGGCGTCGTGCAGGGCCTTCGTGGCGACAGGAGCATCCTGGCTCGTCACGACGGGCCCCCAGTAGTAGCTGATCTCTGGGAGAGCGTCCACGAAGCGGGCGCTGGTCGCTACGTCGCTCTTGGTGCTCGACCGCCTCTCGCCGGTGCGGTGATCGTGAACGAACACGCCGGAGCCGTCGTTGCTCAGGTAGCAGTGCCTGCCGTCCAGCAGTACGTCCGCGGAGGGGTCCCGACCAGCGAGAGAGTACACCTTGGGAGCTCTGGCGACGCTGTCCATGACCACAGTCCGAGGCACCCTCACGATTTGCTTCGCGTGGTCCACCTTGCAGCCGTTCTGTCCAAACACGTCGAGGGCGCGAGGGCTCGGGAACCGGACACCCGTGACCTCGAGGACCTCGAGCGTCGTCTCATGGATGCGCTCGACGTCGGCCTGGGCGAGGACATCCCAGCCGAGACGCGGAGCGATGGGGTCGATCCGGGTGGTCATGCGTGAAGCCTCACAGTGAACAGTCGTTGGGACCAGGGAGGAGGGGCGAGCGCCGGCACCGACCAAGCCAAGGCATTCGATGCGGCCCGCCGACGGGCGCGCACTCTAGAGACCGCAGGCGCGATTGATGGTGCAGTTGCTGAAGAACGAGGCGACCACGGCCTGAGTGTAGCACCGCGTTCAGAAGCGGGGCAAAGCCGCGTGAGCCAAGCGAGGCAGGAGCGGGATCGAGCGTTCGCGACGCCTCGACTAGAGGCGCTCGCCGCCGGGGGGCAGGGGCGTCTCGCCCGCCGGGCCCTGCCCGATCGGCGTCTCCGGAAGTGCCGTGTCCTCCTGCTCGGCCAAGATCCCGAGCTCGGCGGCGTGCTGAGGCTCCTTCTCGGGCAGGATATGCCGCAGGAAGCGTTTCGTGCGATCGTCCTTGGGGTGGTAGAACACATCCGCCGGCGGTCCTTGTTCGATGAACACCCCCTCGTCCATGTAGACGACGCGGTCCGCCACATCCCGGCTGAACCCCATCTCATGGCTGACCACGATCATGGTCATGCCCTGCTTGGCGAGGTCCTTCATCACCTTCAGGACCTCGCCGATGAGTTCCGGGTCGAGAGCGCTCGTCGGCTCGTCGAAGAGCATCAGGATGGGCTCCATGGCCATGGCGCGAGCAATCGCGACGCGCTGCTTCTGGCCACCGGAGAGCTGGCTGGGGAAGAAGTCCATGCGCTCGGCAAGCCCGACTCTGGTGAGCAGTTCCTGCGCCTTGCGAACGGCGTCGCCCTTCTTCTCCCCACGCACGAGGATGGGCCCCTCGGTCACGTTCTCCGTCGCGTCCTTGTGCGGGAAGAGATTGAACTCCTGGAAGACCATGCCGCACTTCATGCGGATCTCATGCACGGCCTTCTTGAAGGCGCCGCCGTGGCTCCCGCAGACCACATGCACGCCGCCGACGGCGATCTCGCCCGTGGTCGGATCTTCCAGGAAGTTCAGGCACCGCAAGAACGTGCTCTTGCCGGAACCTGAAGGCCCGATGAGCACGATGACTTCGCCCTTGTGGACCTCGAGATCGATGCCCTTCAGCACATGGTTCCTGCCAAAGTACTTGTGCAGGTCCTTGACCTTGACGATGAGCTCTCGGTCGGTCGTGATGGGAGCGTCGGTCCTGTCGTTGGTCGCCATGTCAGCGCGCCTTCTCTTTCTCTCTCGCCTTGTCGCGCGCCATGCGCGTCTCGAGCTTGGCCTGCCAGAAGCTGAAGAAGATGGTGAGCGCCCAGTAGAACGCGGCCGCGACCAGCAGTGTGCTGAAGAAGCTGAATGTCGCGGCCCCGGCGAGCTGCGAGCGCCGCAGCAGCTCCTCTACCGTGATGACCGACACCAGCGAGGTGTCCTTGATGAGGGCGATGAAGTCGTTGCCCACCGCAGGGATCACGATCTTGAAGGCCTGCGGCAGGACGACGCGCCGCTGCGTCTGCCAGCCGCTGAGACCTATCGCCCAGGCGGCCTCGTGCTGGCCCTTCGGCACCGCCTGGATGCCGGCGCGGAAGACCTCGGTGAGGTACGCACCGTAGTTGAGCGAGAGGGCGGCGACGCCTGCCCAGAAGGGATCCGGATTGTACGACGCCGGCAGACCGAAGTACTTGATCACCTCGGGAATCACCGAGTAGATGGCGATGATCTGCAGCAGCAGCGGGGTCCCCCGGAAGAGCGAGGTGTAGAACGTCGCGATCCAGTAGGGGATGCGGCTGAGAGCCAGGCGGGCCATGAAGCCCCAGCTCTGGTAGCGCCTCCAGGCCTGTTTGAAGCTCATCTTCCGCGAGAGCCTGCCCAGAGATCCGAGCAGAGCCAGAAGGGAGGCCAGCACGATCGAGATGACCGTGAGCTCGACGGTGATGATGGCCCCTTGGGCGATGAACCCGAACCAGTCTCGCATCACCTGGAAGCTGACGAGCGCGCCGGCGCCGGCCTCGCCCTTGGAGCCGAACGACCACGAGTACTCGACCTCCTCGCCGGTGGTCGTGACGAGCACGGCGCGGAACTCGTAGTTCCCCTGCTTGTATGGGGTGTCCCACTTGTAGCGCAGAGACGAGGTCGCCCGCGAGACGGCGGGCACGATGTTCGGAGGGGCGCCCAGAGGCTGCAGGATGTCGTTGACGTAGAGCGTGCACGCCTCGAGATCGAGCTCGGCGCCGTTCGCCTTGTAGTTGACGACGACCTGGTCGCCCGTCCAGTTCTGGAGGCCCTTCGGATCCTTCGGGTTCGGGATCGTACCCGTGATCTCGGGCGTACCCCCGGCCGTGGGCGACGGTGTCGCCGCGTGCGTCGCCGGCACCACAGCTGCCACCATCAGGGCAAGCATGGCCACAAGGAGGGCGATGTTCGCGAGCCAGGGTCTCCTGTGCAACAACGCAGACCTCTCGGTCGGGGAGTGCGGCGGGGGTCCCTTACGCACGGACCCCCGCCGCATCCAGACTAGAGCACGGTCGGAGCGACGCCGACGACCGGTCCTTCTTCAGCTATTCCGCCTTCTTGGTGAGATCGAGCCCGGCGTACCACGTCTCGCTCATGTCGGTGAGCGAGCCGTCCGCATGCATCGTCTGCACGGCGTGGTTGAGAAGCGCCACCCAGTCGGCCTCGCCCTTCTTGACCGCGAAGGCCAGGTCCTCGTAGTAGAGCGGGTTGCCCGAGAACTCGAACTTCTGCCCCTGCGAGATGGCCTCCTGCCCGGTGGGGCCGGCAGTCATCACGAAATCCAGGTTGCCGTTGCGCAGATCCGGGAAGGTCTCGGCGTCGGTGGTGTACGTCTTCACGTTGGCCTTGGTCTCGGCCTTGAGGAAGTCGTAGTAGGTGGTCGCGGCCCCCACGCCGACCTTCTTGCCATCGAGATCGGACGCGGACGCGATCTGCATACCACCCTCCTTCACGAAGACCTGTCCCGAGGTGTAGTAGTAGGGGTCCGTGAAGTCGAGGGCCTTCATGCGCTCCTCGGTGATCGTCATCGAGCCGATCGAGACGTCGAAACGACCTTGGTTCAGGCCAGCGGGAATCGTCTCCCAGGCCGGATTCTCGAACTTGACCTCGAGGCCGAGGACCTCCGCCATCTTCTTGGCCACATCGACGTCGAAGCCGACAAGCTCGCCGGTCGCCTTGTCGATGGAGCTCTGCGGCGCGTAGTTGGCGTCGTTGGCGACGATGACGCTGCCTCTGTCGACGATCGTCTTGGCGAGGCCGGTCGGCGCATTGCCGAGGATCGCCTCAGCACGCTCGGCGGGAGTCCCCTCGAGCTCGGCCGCCGGACTGCTCTCTTCGTCGCTGGGAGTGTCGTCCCCGCAGCCCGCGGCGAACGCCATGACCCCGAGAATCGCGACGAGGAGTGCGGCCGCCACCATGTAGGTCTTGCCCTTTCTCATGCTCCATCCTTTCGAGCTGATTGCCGTAGGAGCGTCGCGTCGGCGTGACGAGACGCTCTCAAGCCTACCTTCTCCTGAAGTTACGTGCAGCTGGCGCTCCCCCCACGGAGGCATCTGATTCCCTTTTATACAGCACGAGGCTGAAAAGACAAGCACCTGAGCGTTCCGCGGTGCAGTCTCGGGGCCCGGTACCAGGCGCGTCCCTGCCTATCCGGTCGTGGCGTCGTCGATACCCACAAGTCGCCGCAGCTCTGCATCGAGGGACTGTCCGAGTGGTGGCGGGCGATGCTCCGATAGGATCGCTCGCACCCGCTCGAGCGGAGGACGGTCAGGCTGCCGGGAGCCGAGCTGGGGACCGACCCCAGGCCTCTCGAACGCGGGAGATCGGGTCCCATCGAGCGCGCCAAGGTCGACGCCGGCGGCGAGTCGGCGCACCTGCTCGAGGGTCTCGACGGCAAGCGCCATCTCCTCATAGCTGAAGATGCGCCCGCCGGAGACCATTCCCACCCCGCTGAGCATGTCGACGCCGCAGGCCATCGACAGGCAGGTCGTCGTTGTGTCGTCGAGCGCCGACTGCCAGCCCGAGAGCTTGGCGCCCGATGAGTTCACACCACACTGCGTCGGCAGACGGTAGAAAGCTCCGACGTCTCCCACGGCGGCGCCCATGATCGTATCCTCCGGCGCACCGCCCGTGAAGTCGCCGGTCTTCAGGTCCATGAGGCTGGGGATGAAGCAGATGAACACGGGCGCGCCGGGGAAGGCCGCCTGGACGACGCACACGCTGCTGAGCGCCTCGGCGAGGGCGACCACCAGGGAGCCCGCCATCGTGATCGGCGTCGTGGAGCCGCCCATCGGCATGGTCACGAAGCCCACGGGGATGCCGGCCTCGGCGAGCATCAGGCCGGTGTCGAGGGTGCCGGCATCGCCACCCAGTGGCGTGACCGTTCCGAGGAGCGCGCTGATAGGAGGCTCGCGTCGAAGAGCGTCCTCGCTGCCCGCTACAGCCAGTCCCATGCGCACGGCAACGTCCGCCAGCTGGGGTTCGACGATGGTGACCGTTTGCACGTGTTTGCCCGTGTTGGCGAGAGTGAGGTACAACTCGTGCAGCCCCCGCCGCTCGACGGGCCGGTCGAGGGCGCTGACCGAAGGCCAGCAGAAGTCGACCTCCGGCATGCCATCGACCACGTGAGCGATGGTCGCTACGTCCTGCGCCAGGGTGTCACGCTTCTCGCCGCTCTCAAGGTCGTAGATCTCGACACAGCAGCCGTCCGTCGTCACGAGCGGCCTCCGGCCGGTCACGAGAGACGCTGCCGTCCTGGCTCCCAGCGTGATCGTCTCAGGCGCCAGCGCGACGAGACGCCGTACGAGCCGTGGTGGGAACCTGACGACGACGCCCTCGACGAGCGCCCCTGCAGCGAACAACGCCGAGCGCGCCCTCTCCGAGGGAACGGCGACCCCCACTCCCTCCAGCACTTCGAGGGCGGCAGTGTCCAGCCGTCGCATGTCCTCGGGAGAGAGCACTGTGAGGCGACCCGCAGTGCCCATTGCGTGGGTCTCTGGCAGCGTCATCGCCGCTACCCTACAGCACGGGGTGAACGGCCACATGGAGAGTGGCCGCGGTTGGCGGCGGTCGGCCGGCCGAGTACCATGACGCGATGATGCCTCGAAGGTGGCGGTCGATGGCGAGCGGGCAGACGCCCGCCGAAGGCCCCGGGAATAGAGCTTGGAGCGGCAGGCAGTTTCGCCGGCTTGGCGATGTGCTGCTGATCGCCGGCGGTCTCATTCTCTCGTATCCCTTCTGGTCGGCCGGCTACGCCCAGGTGCAGCAGACTCGCCTGGATACCGCCTATCGGGACGCGAGCAGTCAGTTCGCGGCGGTCGAGGCCACCGCGCTGAGAGCGCCGGACGGAGAGATCATCCGTCGGTCGGCCTTGGCCTACGGCAAAGGGCTCGAGAGAGGCGACGCCATCGGCCGGCTGAGGATCCCGCGAATCGCCCTCGACAGGCTGGTCCAGCAAGGCGTGGGCGGTCCAGCTGCACTTGATCCCGACAGCGACCGCTCCCTTCTGCGCAGCGGGCCGGTGCACTATGCCGTCACGCCCTTGCCGGGAGCCGGCGAGCCCTTCGCCGTCGCGGGCCACCGAACCACCTACGGAGCACCCTTCTACAAGCTCGACCGAGTCAGAGCGGGCGACAAGATCCTCGTGGAGACCCCATACGCTCAGTTCCGGTACGCTGTCGTGAAGAAGACCGTCGTGGAGCCAGCCGACGTCAGCGTGCTCCTCGACCGCGGCTACGGGCTCGTTCTGACCACCTGCACCCCGCCGTACAGTGCCAGCCACCGCCTCATCGTCTGGGCCTCTCTCGAAGGCTCGACCCCGCGAGGAGGGGCCGGCTCACCCGGTCGCTGAGGCTCGATCCGGACTCCGCGGGAACGGCGGGCGATCGGTCGCCCGTCCGTCCAGGAGCATGACGGCGAACTCCTCTCCCGCGTCTGCCCCGGGGTGGCCGGGCGGCACCACGGCAAGCCCGTCGGCCTGGGCCATAGAACGCAGGATCCCCGAGCCCTGTCGCCCCGTCGTCGTGAAGCCCCATCCGCGTTCGCGACGCACGAGGCGGCAGCGTCGCAAGTCAGTACGCTCCCGGTTCGGCCTCACGGTCTCCTCGGCGGCCGCGTACACGAAGGGACGATAGAGGTCTCGCCGCCCCTGGAGAGCGAGAAGAGCCGGCCGCACGTACAGCTCGAAACACACCATCGCCGCCACGGGGTTCCCCGGCACGCCGAACACCAGAGTATCTCCGCGCGTGCCGAAGGCGATCGGCTTGCCGGGCTTCGCCGCCACGCCCCAGAAGCGGCGCACGACGCCCAGCTCGTCCTGGACCTGTTTGACGAAGTCGTACTCGCCCACGGAGACCCCGCCGGACGTGATGACGACGTCCTGGTCGAGCGCCGCGGCGATGAGCCTGCGCGTCTCGGACAGATCGTCGGGAGCGATGCCAAGCAGGATCGGGTCTCCGCCCGCGGCGACCACTTGCCCGTAGGCGGTGAACGAATTGGAGTTACGGATCTGCCCTGGGCCGAGCGGCAGGCCGGGCGGCACCAACTCACTTCCGGTGGCCAGGATGGCCACGCGAGGCCGGCGCACGACGGCCACGGACTGGTGGCCGACCGACGCGAGCAAGCCGACGTCGGCGGGCGCCAGAAAGGCGCCCTGCTCGAGGAGGACATCGCCGGCAGCGATGTCCTCGGCGGCGCGACGCACGTTCGCACCAGCCCTCACGGGCGTGTGGACAAAGAGCTTGTCGCTGTCCTGCTCGGCGAGCTCGACGGGGACGACGGTGTCGACGCCCGGCGGGATGGGCGCTCCCGTCATGATCTTGGCTGCCTCTCCGTCTCCGACCCGGTCGCCGACCCATCTTCCGGCAGGGATATCGACGACGACCCGAAACTCGCGCCGACCGGCCTCGAGCGCCGAACCACCGACCGCGTACCCGTCCATCGCTGAGTTGTCGAACGTCGGCACCGACTCTGGCGACACGACCGCGGCGGCCGTGGCGCGCCCGCACGCCTCCAACAAGGGCACGTCCTCCGGCGGGAGGGGCCGCACCGCCGCCAAGACGGCGTCGAGAGCTTCGTGGATGTCGATCACGCACACCTCCTGGGTGATATCACTTCTGCCTACGCATCTTGGTAAACTCGCCGCCGCCACGAGCCGATTTCCCGCGTGAAGGCGGAGGGAGGTACGGCGCGTGAACGCAAAGGCACAACGTCAGCATACTCCGACGGGGAACGATCCGGCTGGTCTGCGCGAGTGTCGTGTCACGACACTCAAGCACCTCGTCAGGAAATCCGGCTACGACATCCCCTCCGAGGACGTCGCGACCAGCATCATGCGCGACGCGATCGTCATCCCCGCGCCCGAAGCCTCTCGATAGCACTGACGACGACGAGGCCGAAGAAGGCCCCGGCGGCGTTGACAAGGACGTCCAGAAGCTGGCAGTCGCGGTACGGCAGGAAGGCCTGCGCCACTTCGATCGCCACTCCCAGCCCCACCGCCAGCACTATCACGAGACCAGCGCGCCGAGCGACACTGTAGCGCCGGCCGAACGCGGCCGCCAGCAGAGCGGCGAGCACCAGGTACTCGACGAAGTGCCCGAGCAACGTCGACGCGGCCTCTCTCTCGGGCGCGACCTCGCTGACCAGCTGCTGGGTCGGCAACGCACCGAAGACGACGATCAGGAGAGCCCACAGGACGGCGGCTGCCGACCAGGCGCGACCGGCGTGCGTCATGCGGCCCCACGCCGGGACAGCCGCTGGCCGAAGGACTCCTCACCGGAGGCCACGAGCACGGCCACCGCCCCTTCGTGAACGAGAACCGTCGGCGGCTCCGAGGCGACCGAGTTGCCCAGCCCGAGACAGGTGTCCCCCGGCAGCGTCTCCCGCACGAGCGGGTACTCGAGGCCCTCGAGCGTGACCAACGCGTCACCACCGAGCGCCACCAGCGAGACTTTCGTGGGAGGAGGTGAGTCGAGCGTGCTCCTCGAGGGGCCGACGAACACCCGCACGGTCAGATCAGGCGAGACGAGCCGCGCGTCGATCCCGCGAGCCGCCAGGCTGCGGAGGATGGCCAGGTGGCCAAGAGTGTGATCGAGGGCGCCGAGGGCGCCGGCGAGCAGCACCTCGCAGGCACCGCGGCGCAGCGCCTCGGCGACGGCAAGCTCCCCATCTGTGGCGTCCTTGTGGACGGGAAGACGCTCGACCTCCACACCCCTGGCCGTCATGTCTCGGAGAACGCCAGTCGTCAGCGAGTCGAGATCCCCGATCACCAGGTCCGGGCGAATCCCCTGAGCACTCAGGAACTCGGCCGCACCGTCGGCCGCGATGACCAGATCGGCCGTCGCCGCCCTGGCGCAGTAGTAGGCGGCATCCTCGTACTCCCCGTTCAGGAACACGACCGCGCGAGCCCCCCCAGACCCCTGCGGCAGCGATTGCCCAGGCCTCACGCGAGCCGCCGCTGGCGACCGGGAAAGGCAGCGTCATGGGCCTTGAGCAGCGGCCAGAGGAGCAGGATCGTCAGAATTCCCTCGGGCACAAGGTAAATGAGGTTGTATGTGAGGGCGTACAACCACGGCGCCTCCCATGCCGGGGCATACTCGGCGAAGAAGATCAGCCCGGAGAGGAAGTGGAACAAGAGACGTCCGGCGACCGCCAAGGCGACCGCGAAAGCAAGGGTGCGCCACCCTCTCACCAGCACGAGACCAGCCAGAGCGAGAGCCATGAAGGCGAGTGGATAGTCGAGGACAGCCTGAACCGGGTGGTAGACGAAGGCGCCTGGCAAGAACAGCTGCACAAGGCCATAGAGCAGTCCGGCTGTGAGGCCTGGAACGACCCCACTGCGGACCGCGACGAAGATGATGGGCAGCAACTCGAGGCTCACTGAGCCGCCCTGTGGCATCACGAAGAGCCGCAACTGGCCTAGCACCGCCGCGAGGGCGACGGCGATGCCTATCTCCGCTAGGGTCTGCACGCCCCAGTGCGCCGGGTTGAGATTGAGATTGAAGCGCGCATGCGCATCCAGGCGGCCATCCGGCGACACAGAGGAGCGCGCGGGGGTAGTGGTGCTCACGATGATCTCTCCCTTCGCTGGCATTACCCAGCAGCGCCCGGAGGCGCCGCCACCTCAAGGGTGGTCAGGTACGAAGCGTCGGCACTAGGAAGCGCCTTCTCAGCTCCTCGAACAGGAGCTCCGCGGGACAACACCAGTATAGCGCACGCCCCGCTCATCGGGACTGGCCGTTTCGCGCGGCTCGGTCTCCGTTCACAGCGACCTGTGGACAATGTGGACAAGCACCTTTTGGCGCGCTAATAGGCTCACAATCGCCGTGGATAAGACGTTCGCGTGGCAAACTCCGCCGAACTGGCGCCTATCGCCGTATGGAGCTGGAGAACAGCTGGTTATGCAGGGATTTCCTCAGCGGATTCCGCGGTTGACAACGGCGTGCTGCGCGGCCACTCGTCGATTGGTCTGGAGCCGCCGGGGCGGAGACGCCGAAGGCCGGCTGAAACCGTCTTCTCCACAAGAGCCGTCAATCGTGGGTGTATGGGGCATGACGGTGAGCTGATCTCCACACATCCTGAACACCCTGTGGATAACTTCCGGGTTGCGGCTGCAAACGAGCATTTCCTGAGCCCCGGCGGCGGTTTCGGCGCGGACGGAGCGTTCTGCTATACTCCTCCCCCCTATGGAGTCCTTCCTCGACAGGCTGCTCGCCGACGGGGAGGCCGCCGCGATGAGCCCAGCGGAGCTGGCCGGGAGCGACGCAGCCCCGGTCTCCGGCACGTCACCCGATGGATCAGCCGTGCTTCGTGGGCTGCCCGATGTCCCATCGGGCGCGAGCGCGCCTCGCATCGCGATCTACGACGCGCTCACGTCGCCCCCGCGTGTCGTCGCCATCGAGGAGAAAGACCTGCCGGCCCTCATCGCCTCCTTGGCCGAGAAGACCTACAGCTACTGCCGCGAGCAAGGCGGCCAGGTGCCGTACACCGTGCTTCAGGAGCTCATTGAGAACCTCCTGCACGCGTATTTCAAGGATGTGGTGATCACGATTCTCGACAACGGCCAGACGATCCGGATCTCCGACCACGGCCCCGGCGTCGACGACAAGGAGAGGGCGTTCTCACCGGGCTTCACTACGGCGACCGCCCTCCAGCGCCAGCTCATCCGGGGGGTCGGGTCAGGTCTTCCGGTGGCACGCGAATCGCTGCAGTTCTTGCGCGGCGTGCTCACAGTCGAGGACAATCTCGGCGGGGGAGCAGTATTCACCATCAGGATGCCGGCGCGCGCACCGCAGCAGGCACAGCCGAAGGCGACCACTGATGTGAAGCTCTCGACCCGTCAGACCAAGGTCCTCGTCCTCTTGATGGAACTCGGAGCCGCAGGTCCGACCGCCATCGCACGAGAGCTCGGCGTGGCTCCGGCAACGGCCTTTCGGGAGCTCGTTATACTCCAGGACATGGGGTTGATACACTCGCTCGGCGACGGCAAGCGACGGCTGGCCGAGGAAGGCCTTCACCTCCTCGAGAGCATTCTCTGACTCGCCGGGTGAGGCATCCCCGGCGGCACTGGACCGTCTCGGGAAGTCAGATCGCGAGGCGGCCACGGACGACCAATTGACACTCATCTGGGACACCGCAAAGGCGCAACTGCGCGGACGCCTCAACGAATCCGCCTTCCGATTCTGGTTCGATCGCACTCTGCCGCTCAGTCTGGACGACGGTGCTTTCGTCGTCGGCGTACCCAACGACTTCGCCCGCGACTGGATCGAGAAGCGCTTCGCGAGCATGGTCGCGGAGGCGCTCGGGGAGGTTCTGGGCGACCCGATCGAGGTGCGTTTCGTCGTCGACGCCCGCGTCGCCGCACTTCCCACCCAAGCACCCGCCCAGGCACCGACACCGAGCGAGCAGGTGTCTCCGGCGCCGGGCGATGCAACCCACGAGGAGGCGACTCATCGTCCATCTAGGGAAGTACGCTCCTCCCAGGCCGCGGGCAATCTGAATCAGCGGTACGTGTTCGACCGTTTCGTCGAAGGACCGCACAACCAGTACGCGGCAGCCGTGGCGCGCAGTGTCGCCGAGTCGCCTGCGACCGCCTACAACCCGGTGTTCATCTACGCCGACACCGGGCTCGGCAAGACCCACCTGATCCAGGCCATCGCCCACGCCACGCTGCTACACCACCCAGACCTCCAGGTGAAGTACACGACCGTCGAGCGCTTCACGGATGACTTCATCAACGCGGTGACCGACAAGAACCGCATCGAGGGCTTCAAGCAGGCCTATCGCCAGAACGACGTGCTGCTCATCGACGACGTGCAGTTCCTTGTCGAGAAGCAACAGACGCAGGTGGAGTTCTTCCACACGTTCAACGCGCTCTATGAGGCCGGAAAGCAGATCGTCATCACGTCCGACCGACCGCCGCGCGAGCTGGAGGAGCTCGAAGAGCGTCTGCGCTCGCGCTTCGGCCAAGGCGTCGTCGTCGACATCAGCAGGCCGGACCTCGAAACACGGATCGCCATTCTCCGCAAGCAGGTGAAGTGGGAGGGCTTCCAGATCCAGGATCCTGAGGTCCTCGAGTGGATCGCTTCGCGCGTCACCACCAACATCCGCGAGCTCTACGGAGCGCTCACCCGGGTGGTCAGCTTCGCTTCCTTCCGCGGCCTGGACGTGACCCTTGACGTCACCAAGGAGGCTCTCAAAGACATCGTCCCGCAGGCCTACCAGCACGCCATCACCATCGAGATGATCCAAGCGGAGGTTGCCAGGCAGTTCGGTCTCCACGTCAACGACCTGCGCGGCAATCGCCGGACTCAAGACGTGGCCTATGCGCGACAGATCGCCATGTACTTGGCTCGAGCGCTGACCGAGACGTCCCTGCCGCAAATCGGCGCACGTTTCGGGGGGCGCCATCACACGACGGTCATGTACGCCGTCGACAAGGTCGAGCGCCAGCTCAAGGACGGCCACGATCCGCAACTCCAGGACTTGGTCGACCTCATCAGTACCCGTCTGCGCTCCAGTCGCTGACGGCCCCAGGGACTCTGTGGTCAGCGCCAACATCTGGCTGACTCGAGACACGCCCTCTATTGTCAACAGAGAGTGTGCACAACCCCCCGACCGCCCGTGGATATTCTCGGCGTCTCACCGCGGAAATCAGCTATGCTTCTGTATCGAGACGGCGACCCGCGAGAACGTGCTTGCCCCTGTGCATTTGTCCACAGGACATTGCAGAGGCAGATATTGTGCAGGTGCGGGAGGATTCGCCGCTCTCCGCGTTGTCAACAGGCGCTATGAAGATGATGGAGAGTACTCTTCTCTCTATTATCATAAGGAGTCGGGATGAAGTTCACATGCAATCGCTCGCTGCTCGTCGACAAACTGACGGTCCTCGCCCGCGGCGTTTCGACACGAAGCGCTCTGCCTGTGCTGTCCGGTATTCTGCTTCGTGCGGAAGACGGACGTCTCGATCTCTACTCCACCGACATGGAGCTCTCCATCAAGGCGAGCCTCGCGATCGGTGTCGAGCACGAAGGGGAGCTCGTCATCCCCGCCCGCCTCTTCTCGGACGTCGTCCGCAATCTTCCGGAAGACGAGGTGACGGTCGAGGCGAGTGAGACGCTGCTCAAGGTACGCGCCGGCAGGGCGGAATTCTCTCTCAACGCCTGGTCCGCGAGTGACTTTCCCGAGACCTCGACGTTCGACAGCGCGGCCGGGTTCTCCGTTGGGCGCGAGCCCTTCGCCGAGACTCTGAACAAGGTAGGGCGGGCGGCCTCTCGCGACGAGACCCGGCCGATTCTCACCGGCGTTCTCATGACGATCGTCGGCGATACTCTCAAGATGGTGGCCACTGACAGCTACCGTCTGGCCGTCAAGGAGACCAGACTCGACCACGCACTGGATAGCGAGGTGCAGGCGATCGTACCGGTGAAGGCTCTCAGTGAGGTGTCGCGTCTCGCTTCCGCCATGGGTCCCGGCGATCTTGAGGTCGCTATCAGCGAGAACCAGGCGCTCTTTCGCCTCAGCGGACCTACGGGCGACGTCTGGGTCGCCTCGCGCCTCATCGATGGTCAGTTCCCGAACTACAAGCAGCTCATCCCCGACACCTTCGACCACGAAGTGGCGCTGGGGAGGGATGCGTTCATGGCGGCTGCGCGGCGGGTAAGCCTCTTGGCGCAGAAGAGCGTGCCGTTGAGGATGTCGTTCAGCGATCACAAGCTGACGATGCGCGCGCTCACGCAGGACGTCGGACAGGCTGAGGAGGTGCTCGATGTCGACTTCGCAGGCGAGCCTTTCGAGATTGGGTTCAGTCCTGTCTACCTTGTCGATGGGATCGACGCAGTCGATGAGGCCGCCGTCGTGATGCGGTTCACCAGCCCGCTGCGGCCGGGACTCATCAGCGCGGCTGCAGGCGACTTCGTGTACCTCATCATGCCGATTCGCCTAAGCACCTGATCGACGTCGTGGTCAATGGCTCGCTTCCGCTGGGCTCGTTTCTGAAAGTTGCGGGGGCCGTGGGTACTGGGGGGCACGCCAAGCTTGTGGTGCAGGGCGGTGAGGTGAAGGTGAACGGCGAGTTTGAGACGCGTCGCTCCCGGATCCTCCAGCATGGCGACGTCGTCGACGTCCACGGCGTGGAGTATCGCGTGTGTTCGTCTCTCGACTGAGGCTCGTCAACTTCCGTTCGTACTGCGACGCCGTCGTCGCATTCGGTCCTGGACTCAATGTCGTCGTGGGGGCGAACGCGACCGGGAAGACGAACTTGCTTGAGGGAGCCTGGTACGCCTTGCGCGGAGCCTCGCCGCGGACCAGACGGGAAGAGAAGCTCGTCCTCTGGGGAGCACGCTTCTCGAGAGTCGAGTTGACGCTGGAGGACGAGTTCGCGCCGCCCGCCGTCGTCGAGCTCGGATACGCACCCCGCGAGGGGAAGCGGATGCGCTGGAGCGGCGTTGAGGTCGGCTCCCTTGAGGACCTGCGCGATCGCACGCAGGTCTCCATCTTCGTACCGGAGAGTCTCCTTCTCGTGAAGGGAAGCCCTGCGCGTCGGCGCGCTCATCTCGACACGTTCGCGAGTATCCTCGACAAGCGCTACGCTGCGGCGGCTCGCGAGATGCGGGAGGCATTGCGCCAGCGCAACGCCCAGCTGGCCGCGGTGAAGGGTGGTGCGCCCGAGAGCTCTCTCGACGCCTGGGATACTCAGTTCGCTCGTGCCGCCGCCGAGCTCGGGCGCCGCCGCCGCGACTTGGTCAGTGAGCTTGGCGGCCGGTTCGCGCCGGCGGCGGCGGCTCTTGCACCAGAGGGGGAGGCCTACGATCTGCAGCTTGTCACGCAACTGCAAACACTCGGATTCGATCTGGAGGCCCTGCGAGAGGAGCTTCGTCGTCGGCGCCCGGGAGAGATCCGCCGCGGCCTGTCTCTCTTCGGGCCTCATCGCGACGACGTCAGGTTCTTCGAAGTCGCGTCGGGAACGCCGCGGACCGGCGGCCCGTCAGTGCAGACGATCGACGATGCCGGCATCGCCTGCGCCGCGGCCGACCTGCCGCCAGGCGGGAGGGACTTGCGGCTGTTCGGCTCACAGGGAGAACAGCGCCTGGCCGTCCTTGCTCTGCTCCTCGCCGAACAGGAACTCACGGCCGAACGCACCGGCGCAACCGGCACCCTCTTCCTGGACGACGTGATGAGCGAGCTCGACGACACTCGCAGACGGCTCCTGGTGAGGAAGCTTTCGGCAGCTGGTCAGGCGATCATCACCACGACGAACCGCGAGTACTTCACGAAGGACGAGCTCGCCGGAGCGACCTTGGTCGAGCTGCCGCTGCCAGGGTCGCAGCAGGCCCCCGTCCCGGATACGGCGTTGGGAGAAGCGGCGGGACCAGCGCCTCCGGAGATGGATGCCTTGTGAACCGGCGGACCGAGGACGACCCCCTGCACAGCCGTTTGCCGAGGCCGCTCGGCGAGATCCTCGACCCGGCGCTGCGGCGAATCGGGGCGAGCGATCAGGCCTGTGCCTTCGGCGCTTGGTCTCTCGTCTCCGGTGCTCCTGTGGCGAGCTGCGCGCGTCCGAGCGGCTTCTTCAATGGGGTGCTCACGGTGTGCTGCGTGTCCTCCATATGGGCCAACGAGCTGACCTACCTGGGTGGTGAGATTCTCGCGCGGATGGATCAGGTCTCGCCGGGCCACCCTGTGAAGCGATTGCGTTTCGTGGTCGAGCACGCCGCCCGCGCCCCGCAGGAGCCGGAGGCTTCGGAAGCGAGCACCGGCGACCAGCGCGAGAGGCTGGGCGGGGCCGCTCTGGGGAGGGCGCGGGCTGCGGCCAAGGACGTGCGCGACCAGCGCTTGAGAGAGGCGATCGAGGCGGCCTTGCGGGCTTCGGCCGGGGAATGCTGAAGGCCCCCCAGGGGAGAGCGGTCGAAGCCTTCAGAAAAGCCTTCTGTGCAGGTACTTTCAAGATCGCCTTGGCTCGCCTGCGGGCCTTGATTCTGGTATACTCACGCAGGCAATCCGGACCGTCTCCAGCTCCCCTGTCGCGCCTCTCCGAAGACTGCGAGGTCAAGTGAAGCAACCGCACTACGACGCCCAGGATATCCAGGTTCTCGAAGGCCTGGATCCGGTGCGCGAGCGGCCGGGAATGTACATCGGATCGACCGGCCCGCGGGGGCTTCACCACCTCGTTTACGAAGTCGTCGACAACTCGGTCGACGAAGCTCTCGCTGGGCACTGTAGCCGGATAGCGGTGACCGTCAACCCGGACAACTCCGTCACCGTGACCGACAACGGCCGAGGCATCCCCGTGGGAGTCATGGACAAGTACGGGAAGCCCGCGGCGGAAGTGGTCCTCACCATGCTGCACGCCGGCGGCAAGTTCGGTGGAGCCGGCTACAAGGTCTCCGGCGGTCTTCACGGCGTCGGCGTCTCCGTCGTCAATGCGCTTTCGGAGTGGTTGGAGCTCGACATTCGTTGCGAGGGCTATCACTGGCATGAGCGCTTCGAGCGCGGCGTGCCGGTCGGGGGCCTCGAGAGACTCGAGAAGCTCGAGAAGGATGCCCCCACTGGCACCGCGATCTCTTTCATGGCCGACCCGGACATCTTCGAGGATGTCGACTACGACTATCGAGTGCTCGCGCAGAGATTGCGGGAGACGGCGTTTCTGACGAAAGGCCTGTTCATCGCGCTCGATGATGAGCGCGCCGACGGCGAGAGCGTCGTCTTCCACTACGAAGGCGGCATCAGGGATTTCGTCGCGTACATCAATCGCGAGAAGGACGCCATTCACCCAAGCATCATCTTCTTGGAGAACGAGGCAGACGACGGCGCGGTCGAAGTGGCTTTGCAGTGGAACTCCTCCTACAACGAGTCGATCTTCACGTTCGCGAACAACATCAACACGACCGAGGGCGGCACGCACCTCTCCGGCTTCCGGAGCGCTCTCACGCGGACGATCAACGACTACGCACGACAGAAGAACCTCCTGAAGGAGAAGGAGGACAATCTCTCGGGTGAGGATGTACGCGAGGGTCTCACCGCGCTCATCTCGGTCAAGTTGCGCAACCCGCAGTTCGAAGGACAGACGAAGTCGAAGCTGGGGAACACCGAGATCCGCAGTCTGGTCGAAGTCTCGGTCAACTCCCGGCTTGCCGAGTTCCTGGAGGAGCACCCTCCCGAGGCCAGACAGATCGTCGACAAGGCGATCAACGCGGCGCGGGCTCGCAACGCGGCGCGCAAGGCGCGTGACCTCACTCGTCGGAAGGGCCTTCTCGAAGGCGGCTCGCTACCGGGCAAGCTGGCGGACTGCTCGATCAAGGACCCCGCCCTCAGCGAGATCTACCTTGTGGAGGGCGACTCGGCCGGCGGTTCGGCCAAACAGGCTCGTGATCGGAGCTTCCAAGCCATCCTTCCGCTGCGCGGCAAGATCATCAACGTCGAAAAGGCGCGTATCGGCAAGATGCTCGCCAACACCGAGATCCTCACTATGATCAGCGCTATCGGCGCCGGCATCGGAGAAGAATTCGACGTCGAGAAGGCGCGGTACCACAAGATCATCATCATGACCGACGCCGACGTCGACGGCTCACACATCCGCACTCTCATCCTCACGTTCCTGTTTCGCCACATGCGGCAGTTGGTCGAGGCCGGCTTCGTCTACATCGCACAACCGCCGCTGTACAGGCTCAAGCAGGGCAATCAGGAGACGTACATCCACAAGGAGAGCCAACTCGAGGAGATCCTGCTGCGCGGGCGTCTGGAACAGATCCGCGTGGAGAACACAAGCACGGACTTCGCCTTCACTGAGGCCAAGTACCAACGGTTCCTGAGGCTCTTCGGTGAGTACGAGGGGTGGGCGAAGAAGCTGAAGAGCCAGTGGGGCGGAGAGCTGATCGATTGGCTCAAGAACGGCCCGACGATCGAGGCCGACATGCCTGACTTCGCGACCATGCAGGGGATCCTCGGCGGGAACCCCGACGAGCGGTACGTCGTCGACGTGCTCGCTGTCGACGACGAAGCGCAGGCGGTCGAGGCGCGCCTCGTGGAGCGCCGCACCGGCCTTGCGATCAACCTGCGCATCCCCTTCGGCGCCGTCTCGGGTCGCGAGTTCCAGGCGCTTCGCCGCGTGCACGAGCGGATCAGGGAGATGGTGGGCGCACCGCCCTTCGTCCTGCGGCTTGGGAATCGCAAGGCAGACGCGCTGAGCTACGAGGAGTTGAGGGTCGAGATCATCGAACTCGCCAAGGAGGGCATACAGCTCCAGCGCTTCAAGGGCCTCGGTGAGATGAATCCGGACCAGCTGTGGGAGACGACGATGAACCCGATGACCCGCACGCTGATGCTGGTGTCCATGGAGGACGTCCAAGCCGCCGATGAGGTCTTCACGATGCTGATGGGCGACAAAGTCGAGCCCCGTCGCGCCTTCATAGAGAAGAATGCGAAGGAGGTGCGGTTCCTCGATGTCTGACATGCTGCAGACACTCGAGGGCAACATCGAGCCGATCGAACTCGAAGACGAGATGCGCTCGTCGTTCATCGACTACGCGATGAGCGTCATCGTCGACCGCGCCCTTCCCGACGTGCGTGATGGTCTCAAGCCGAGCCAGCGCCGCATCCTCGTGGCCATGAACGACCTGGGTCTGGCACCGAGCAAGCAGCACCGCAAGTGCGCCAAGATCGCCGGCGACACGAGCGGTAACTACCACCCTCACGGTGAGGCTGTCATCTACCCCACGCTCGTGCGGATGGCCCAGGATTTCAACATGCGCTACACGCTGGTCGACGGCCAAGGGAACTTCGGATCCGTCGAGGGCGACTCCCCGGCGGCGATGCGGTACACGGAAGCCCGCTTCAGCAAGATCGCCGTCGAGATGCTGCGCGACATAGACGCGAACACCGTCGACTGGGTGCCCAACTACGACGAGACGCGCCGCGAACCCACCGTACTACCCAGCCGCATGCCGAATCTCATGGTGAATGGAGCGTCCGGCATCGCCGTCGGGATGGCGACGAACATCCCCCCGCACAACCTGGGCGAGGTCGTGGACGCCGTGGTGGCGCTCATCGAAGATCCGGAGGCTACGGCGGATGACCTCATGGCGCACGTCAAGGGGCCCGACTTCCCGACAGGCGGGGTGATCCTCGGTACCGCAGGACACAAGGAAGCCTACCGCACGGGCCGCGGGCGCGTCCGAGTGCGCGCCAGGGCGCACACTGAGCAGCTCAAGGGCAATCGCTCCGCGATCATAGTCACGGAGCTCCCCTACCAGGTCAACCGGGCGGCCCTGATCGAGACCATCGTCGAGCTGGTCAAGCAGAAGAAGCTCACCGAGATCAGCGACCTCCGCAACGAGTCGGACCGCTCGGGAATGCGTCTCGTCATCGAGCTCAAGCGCGAGGCCGTCCCCATGGTGGTGCTCAACAAGCTCTACAAGCATACGCAGATGCAGACGACCTTCGGCGTCATCAACATCGCGCTGGTCGGCGGCGTACCGCGCACGCTGACTCTGCCGGAGTCGCTCAAGGCATGGATCTCCTTCCAGAAGGAGGTCATCGTCCGTCGCACCAAGTTCGAGCTCGACAAGGCCGAGACACGGGCACATATCCTCGAGGGGTTGCTCGTCGCTCTCGACAACCTCGACCAGGTGATTGCGATGATTCGCCGAGCGCCGGACGTCGACGATGCGCGCGACTCCCTCATGGACACGTTCGAACTGACGCGACCCCAGGCCCAGGCCATTCTCGACCTGCGACTCCAGAAGCTGACGAGTCTCGAGCGCGACAAGGTGATCGAGGAGCACCGTGGCTTTCTGGCCCGCATCAAGGAGCTGCGCGAGTTGCTCGGCGATGAGGATGCCATCTACGGCGTGATCAAGGCGGAGCTTCTCGAGGTCAAGCGGCTCTACAACGACGACCGTCGCACCGAGATCGTCCCAGACGAGGGCGACCTCGATCTCGAGGATCTCATCGCCGAGGAGCAGATGGCGATCACCGTGACCAAGGGCGGCTATGCCAAGCGGTTGCCTGTGGCCACCTACCGCCAGCAGCACCGGGGCGGCATCGGTGTGGCCGGCATGGAGCTCAAGGACGAGGACGAGGTCGAGCACCTGTTCATCAGCAGCACGCACCACTTCCTGCTGTTCTTCACCAGCGTGGGCAAGGTGTACCGACTCAAGGTACACGAGCTGCCGCTCGGAGGCCGCAACGCCCGCGGCAAGCACCTCCTCAATCTTCTCCCCCTACGCGCGGAGGAGAAGGTGTGTGCGGTCATCGCCACACGCGACTTCGACGAGAGCGAGGGCAAGTACCTCATACTCGGCACCCGCAAGGGCGTCATCAAGAAGACCCTGTTCGCCTCCTACAACACCAAGCTCAAGGCGGACGGCATCATAGCCATCACGATACGTGAGGACGACGAGCTCATGACGGTGCGACACACGTCGGGAGACGACGACCTCCTGATGGTCAGCCGCCTGGGCCAGGCCATTCGTTTCCACGAGTCGGACGTGCGGCCTACGGGGCGCAGTGCCTCGGGCGTCATCGGCATTCGTCTTCGCAAGGGAGACGAGGTCATCAGTATGGACGTCGCTCGCGACGACGCCGATCTGTTCGTCATCACCGAGAACGGATACGGCAAGCGGACGCTTATCGCCGATTATCCGGTCAAGAACCGCGGCGGCTTGGGCGTGCGAACGATCACGCTCACCGACCGCAAGGGCTATCTCGCTGGGGTGCGGACCGTGCGCGCGAACCACGAGGTCGTCTTGCAGAGCCGCGACGGCGTGGTCATCCGCATGCGTGCCGACGAGATCCAGCGCTACGGGCGCGCCACCCAAGGCGTGCGGGTCATGAACATGCGTGAGGGCGACGTCGTGAGCGCCATGGCCCGCATGGTCGTGAGTGAGAGCGGCGCGACGGACGAGGAGATCGACGCGGACTGAACTCGTCGACGATGCAGCCCAGCCACGTCGTCGCGGATACGGTGACTGCGGGATCGTTCCATCTGGAGGCGAGATACGCACCGTCTCGCAAAGGCAGGTCGCGGTCAGCCCCGGCCGTCTCTATCCCTCGCCAGCCTTGGCAGACCGAGGGCGTCGGCGTTGACGATGCTCGGGGCAGCCTGAGGCGCCGGCTCGTCGAGAAACGGGAGCACGTCGCTGAGCGTTGTGGCCTGCGGCCAGACGGGCCAACCGTTGAGAAGGGCGACGACGTTCGCGGCGGCGAGCGTGGCCATGCCCTCGCGCGTCCAGCTCGTGGCCGAGCCCAGGTGAGGGGCCAGCACCACGTTGTCCAGCTCTGAGAGGCCGGGCTTCATGCCGGGCTCGTCCTCGTAGACGTCCAGCCCGGCGCGAAAGCCCGGATGCGCGCGGCAGTGTTCGACGAGCGCGACCTCGTCGAGCACGGGCCCGCGGCTCGTGTTCACGAGCACCGCTGTCTCCTTCATCATGGCCAGCTCGGGGCGCCCGATCAGATGGCGCGTCGTCTCCGTGAGCGGAGCGTGCAGACTCAAGACGTCGACGACGCGCAGCAGTTCGTCGAGTGTCGCAGCGCGGCGGCAGTCCACCGGCCTCTCCCCACGGGCTGCAAGAAAGGCACTGTACTCGGCGACGAACGACTCTAGCTGCTCGTTGACCGAGGGGCTGTAGTACAGGAGGTCCATCTTGTGGCCCTCCACCATCATGCGCGCGTAGACGGCGCCGATGCGACCCGCTCCGACAACTCCCAGCGTCTTGCGCCAGAGCAGTTCGCCAAGCATCAGATTCGGCGACCAGCCGTCGAAGCGGCCGGCACGCATGTGGCGGTCGCCTTCCGCCACGCGTCGCGCTGCGGCGAAGGTGAGCGCTACTGCCAGCTCGGCCGTCGTCTCGGTCAGGATGCCCGGCGTGTTTCCTACGGGCAGGCCAAGACCCGTCGCCGCGGCCACATCGACGTTGTTGCAGCCCACTGCGTAGTTGCTGTATGCGGTCGCCCCGGCCGCGGCCAGTGCTCCGAGGACGGTCGCAGTCCAAGGTTCGGTGAGCTGGCCGATGGCCGCCGCGCAACGGTCGCCGATGGCGTCGACCAGCTCGGACTCATCGAGAGAGCGATGCCCTCCGGCGACCTCGAGGCGGCAGTCTGCGGCGCAGAGAAGCCGCTGCCAGCGGGAGCCCGGCAGGTTCTTGGTCACGATGACTCTTCGGGCGCCCGCTGGGTTGAGTATGGCCCACCGTTGACGCGTCACATGCGACCTCGCTGCTGGTTCTCTTGAGTCCAAGTCCGATCCGCGGCTCCAGCGGTCGCAGCCTCGATCCTCGGTGGTCGGAGGGTAGCATCGGGAGGCCGGGGCGACAACGGTGGCCCGGTTCGCACGGCTCGGATAGACTCCTCGCTTATGAGCGAGGCACCTGACATTACTCTGACGCAGGGCGTCTCGGCCAGGACGGAGCGCAAGCCGCGCGTCTTCAGCGGCATCCAGCCTTCAGGGTCGCTGCACCTCGGCAACTACCTGGGTGCTCTCTGCAACTGGGTGGCGATGCAAGACACTCACGAGTGTGTCTACTGCGTGGTCGACCTTCACGCGATCACCGTCCGCCAGGATCGTGCCGAGCTCAGGCGAAGCTCGATCGACCTCGCCAACCTCTTTCTGGCGGCCGGCATCGATCCCGAGCGCTCCATCGTCTTCGTCCAGAGTCACGTGCCGGCCCACAGCGAGCTGGCGTGGATCCTGAACACGATCACCTACATGGGCGAGCTGCGGCGGATGACGCAGTTCAAGGACAAGACCGACGGGGGCGAGGGCGAGAGCATCCCTGTTGGGTCTGTTTGACTACCCGGTCCTGATGGCGGCCGACATCCTGCTCTACCGCGCTGACGAGGTCCCGGTCGGCGAAGACCAGAAGCAGCACGTCGAGCTCACTCGTGACGTAGCCGAGAGGTTCAACAACGCGTTCGGCAAGGCGTTCGTCGTGCCGCGTCCGGTGATCCGCAAGATCGGGGCTCGTGTCATGGCCCTCGACGAGCCCCACCGGAAGATGAGCAAGAGCGCCGGCTCGCCCAACAGCTACATCGCGCTCATGGATGCGCCGGACCTCATTCGCAAGAAGATTCGACGAGCGGTGACGGATTCCGGCAGCGAGGTCGTTGCGGGACCCGACAAGCCCGCGCTCACGAACCTCCTTGGTATCTACAGTATCCTCAGCGGCGAGACCGTCGATACCATCACGGCGCGATACGAGGGCCGGGGCTACGCGGATTTCAAGGCAGACCTGGGCGAGGTAGTGGTCGAGGCGCTGACTCCCATCCAGAGGCGCATCAGGGAACTCGAGACCGACAAGGCCTACACGCTCGAGGTCCTCAGGGCTGGTGCCGAGCGAGCCGAGGCGATCGCCACGCGCACGCTCGACAAGGTGCGTGAGCGCATGGGACTTCTCGCGCGACCGTAGGACCTTCAGCCGGTAGCGCACGGCAGACATCCGCTTTCTCGAAGGGAGGCTCGTGGTGCGAGGACCTGACCGCTACCGCAGCATCCGGGCAGTCCTGTGGGTCGTGCTGCTTCTCAACCTCGGCGTCGCGATCGCGAAGCTGGGGTACGGCACCGTCAGCCACTCCGCTGCCATGCAGGCGGATGGCTTTCATTCGCTCTTCGATGGTGCGTCGAATGTCATCGGTCTCGTCGGGCTATGGTTCGCATCGCGTCCGCCCGACGACGAGCACCCGTACGGCCACGGCAAGTTCGAGAGCTTCGCGGCGGCTCTCATCGGCGTCATGCTCGCCTTCGCCGCCTACTCGATCGGTCGCGGGGCGATCGACAGTTTGCTCGGGAGGGGGCTGCCCACGGAGGTCACGACCGTCTCCTTCGCAGTGATGCTGGGGACGCTCGGCATCAACAGCGTTGTGACTGTGTGGGAGCGTCGCGCGGGCCGCCGCTTGGGCAGTGAGGTGCTGCTGGCGGACGCCAGTCACACGCTCAGCGACGTGGTGGTGAGCATCGGCGTCATCGTGAGCCTGCTGCTCGTGCGAGCGGGCTGGCAGCAGGCCGACGGCATAGTGGCTCTTCTCGTTGCTCTGGCTATCCTGCGGACGGCGTGGGGCGTCATCCGCAATGTCATGATGACGCTCGCCGACGCCGCCAGACTCCCGGCGGAGGAGGTGCAGGAGTACGCTCGCAGTGTCGCGGGAGTGATCGACTGCCACGCTGTGCGCACCCGCGGTCCAGAAACCCAGGTGTACGTGGACCTGCACGTCCTGGTGGACCCGCAGACCACCGTGCAACAGGGTCACGCCATCGCTCACGATGTCGAGAAGGCCCTCCGAGGCAAGTATCGACAGATCGCGGATGTGGTCGTCCATGTGGAGCCCGAGCAGTAGGTGGCTGGTCCGCGTCGCCGAAGGGTAGACTGGTCCGACTTCTTGACCGGGAGGTAGGATGTTCTCCATTGAGATGCTGAAGAGGAGCGCGGCAGAGGCGGTCGGGGACGAGTTCCCGCTCGTTGACTGGCCGGGAACGGGTCGGATCGCCGAGTCAGACGACACCGGGATCGACTTGCTGGTGCGCGGCCTCCGGGTCCGCTACACGTGGGAGCGTCTGGCAGTCACGCTGCGGCGGCTCTCGGGGAACCACACTCTCGGCGTCGACGAGCTCGGCGGCGGCTCCGATGCTGTCGGTATCGTGAGCCTCTTCGCGTTCCTGGCAGCCGAGGATGTTGCGGTCCTCGATGGCGAGGGTCTGCTGGTGCTGCGCTCAGGTGAGGGCACTCCGATCCATCAGTATGCCGACATGAGCGGGCCTTCGCGGCAGCGCCGCGGAATCCGCGACTGACGGGAGGCATTCATGGCGGCGCTCAGACTGCTGCCGCGGCCTATTGTCTGAGCTGCGAGCGCCAGCATCGGGGGGTGAGCGCGGCCCGGCCGTTCGGCATGGGCGCATTGGGCCGCGCTGTCATCGCGGCCGGGCGCCCGCGACGGAGTAGCCTTGCCCGCCGATCGCGGCGACGTGGCCGGAAGTTCGAGGCCGCTGCGTGGCGAGCGGCATGGGGCCCCAGGCAGGACGCGAAGTCGCCCGCAGGGTATGAGCAAGAGAGACAGGAGGCACACCTATGCATGAGCTGGGTATCACGCAAGGTATCGTCGATCGCGCCCGGGAAGCCGCTCAGGCGAACGGCGCCCGCGGAGTCACCGACCTCCATCTCGCGATGACACCAGCTGCCGATTTCGACCAGGAGTCGATCGAGATGTACTTCGAGATGCTGACGGGAGAGGACGACTTCTTCAGGGGGGCCCGTCTGCATTTCGATCACCTCCCGATTCCTGCGGAGTGCCTGGCGTGTGGCGCGGAGTTCACGGCGCGCGAGCGTCACGAGCCGTGCCCCCGATGCTCATCGCGGATGGTGAGATTCGACCCAGAGGCGCCCATGGTGCAGCTCACGGACATCGGCGTCGATGACGATGAGGGGTGAAAGAGGTGGTGGAGCATAGCGGAATCGAACCGCTGACCTCCTGGGTGCGATCCAGGCGCTCTCCCAGCTGAGCTAATGCCCCACGAAAGGGTCCCGAGGGGGACAGTATTTATACGGCATTCGAGGACGGCGAGCAAGCCTTGGAGATGAGCTCGCCGAGGAGGAAGCATGGACGCCGAGGATGTGCAGGCCGCTTGGAGACGGGCGGCAGACCGGGCCGCGGGGGAGGCGGGCAGGCCCGAGCGCACGATGGCCCCCATTCTTCGGGGCGACATTCCCACGTTCATGGAGGCTCCGCTGGCGGTTCGCCCTGAGGAACTGTCCGGGGCAGACGTCGTCTTCCTCGGGCTGCCCTACGAAGGCGTGAAGCTGCTGGATCCCGTTACCTACGCGCCTCCTCTGGCTGATCCAGCTCCGGACGGGAGCATCTACTACCGCTCCGGGGCCGACGGGGGCCCTGCCGCGATGCGCCGTCAGTCCGTCTTCTACTCGCTTCGTCACGGCCGGGGACTTCTTCCCGAGGTCGACCGAGATCTCGTGCTTCTCGATCATCTCCGGCTTGTGGACTACGGCGACGTCCCCGTAGTGCCTGGGGATGTGGAAGAGACCTTCCTTCGCGCTCACGACAGGCTTGCCGATATCGTCGCGGTCGGCGCTCTCCCGGTGGTGCTCGGCGGCGACCATTCCATACCCATCCCGGTCCTGCAGGTGCTAGCCGGCAAGCTGACCGGGAAGCTCGGCATCGTGGTGCTGGATTCGCACTTCGATTTGAGCTTGGAGCCCAAGTACTGGGCTGGTTCACAGTGGGCACGGGCGTTCGAGCTGGGCGTGGTCGAGCCACAGAACTTCGTGCAGATCGGCATCCGTGGGGGCAGGGAATCGCTGAGCGACAAACACGTTGCGGAGGAGCTCGGAATCCACTACTTCACCATGGCGGATGTGGACGAGCTCGGGGTCGCCACGGCGGCCCAAGAGGCGCTGGAGGCCGCTGGCGCCGGGACAGAGGCGATCTACGTTTCGCTCGACATCGACGTGGTCGACCCGGCTCACGGCGGGCAGAAGTACCCGGATCCGGGTGGTCTCAGCGCTCGCGAGCTCCTGCGCGCCTTGCGGATCCTGAGCCGCGGCCGCCTCGCGGGTTTCGACATCTGTTGCCTGGCGCCACGGTACGATCTCCAGGGTCATCTCAGCCAGCTTGCTGCGCGCGCCGCCGTGGAGGTCGTGGGGGGCCTCGCCCTCCAGCGTCCGGCGAGGCCCTAGGCGGGAGCGGACGCTGCCTGGCGAGGCTCAGTCGGCCGCGCTCTGAGGCGAGTCGTGTCGTTGTGGCTGCGGAGCCGCCAGCACGGTCTCCGCGACCGTTCCGGCGATCTCAGAGAACGCAGCGCCGACCGGACTCGATACATCGAGTGCTATCGGCGATCCGGCGTCGCCGGCTTGCCGGGTGGCTTCATCCAGCGGGATCTGGCCGAGCAGGCGGGTATCCATGAGGCGGGCGATCTCGAAGCCTCCGCCCCGGCCGAAGATGCTGTGGCGGCTGCCGCAGTCGGGGCACACGTAGAAGGCCATGTTCTCGATCACGCCGAGAAGGTGCTGCTGAGTCATGCGCGCCATCTTGGCAGCCTTGATGGCGGTCTTCGCCGCCGCTTCCTGGGGCGTAGTGACGATGACCATGGCGGCGTGCGGGAGCATCTTGGCGACGGTCAGGGCGACGTCGCCGGTCCCTGGAGGCAGGTCGATGAGGAGTAAGTCGGGACTGCCCCAGAGAGTGTCGCCGAGGAACTGCTCGATGGCCCGGGCGAGCATCGGTCCGCGCCAGACGACCGGCTGGTTGTCGGGGAGGAAGAACCCCATCGAGACAGCCTTGACGCCGTGGGCTTCCGGTGGCAGGAGTCTGCCGTCGTGCGTGGCCGGGGCCACAGGTGCGAGACCCAGCATGAGCGGGATCGTTGGACCATAGATGTCCGCGTCGATGACGGCGATTGCGTACCCCTGCTGCGCCAATGCGACTGCGAGATTCGCCGTGACGGTCGACTTGCCGACACCGCCCTTCCCGCTGGCGACGGTCACGGTCCGGGTGGTTGACCCTGGGCCGAAGAGCGTGTGAACGAACTGCTTCCGCTCGTGCAAGCGTCCCGCCAGCGCTTCGCGCTCCGTCTCTGTCATGGCGGCCAGCGTCACCTCGACAGCCCGGCCGCGCGCAACCGTGGAGACCGCCTGCTCAGCCTCGGCGCGGATCCGGCCCCGCATGGGGCAGCCTGCCGTGGTGAGGACGATCGTCGCGCCGACCCTATCCTCGTCGTCTATGAGGTCGCGCACCATCCCGAGCTCGACGATGCTGCGGCGAAGCTCGGGGTCCTGCACGCTGCGGAGCGCTTCCAGAAGCTCGCCCTCTTCCATGCCGCTTCTCCTGTCTCTCGGTGGTGTGCGTCTGCATACGGGAGTGTACGCCAAGCAGACCTGCGAGCATGTTGGCACCGGACTCCGGGTGTCAGGGAGCGAGAAGGAGTTCGGGGACGCTTGCTGCTGGCGAGCGACTACTCAGGCACCCGCGGGCCGGTTTCACATGAAGCGCTCGCGGCTTCTTCCGGGAGAGGCGGCTGATCCCTTGGGTTGGAGTGCGCCCTTGCGAAGCAGCTCGACACGAGCATGAGGCGGTTTGAGCCACGGGGGTGGAAGGAAGCTCACGGAGCGGTGGGGACGATGCGCGAGCTGGCGTCGCAGAACGCGGAAGACGCTGCGAGCAGCAGCTCCCGCCCGCGGCATCTTCCGAGGGTTTCACGTGAAACGCTGGTCGCGACCCACGTCAGCCGCAAGCTCCAGCGAGCAGGAGCAAGCCGCTCGTCATGGAACGTGGCGCATCCGCCTGTCACATGTCCCGGGCCCTCATCTCCACGAGCTCCGGGAGCCCCGCTCCGGTAGCGTAGGTCTGCTCGAAGATCTCCATGAGGACGTGGCTCTTGCGCACGTCCTCGAGGGCGATCATAGCGTGGTGCTTCGTGTAGCCATTGCCGATGAGCATCGTGGTGTCCGCGCCGATTCCCTCCGCACCGAGTGCTGCCGCCGTGAAGCTGGTCGCCATGCTGAAGAAGTAGACAGTACCGGAGTCCTTTGTGGCCAGAATGCTCGCCATCTCCGTGTTGGGCACATCCACGCAGTTGATCGTCAGGTCGGCCATCTGGCCCTCTGTGACTCGGCCGACCGCATCGAACACAAACAGCTGGTCAGTCGCACTGCCTTGAATGATGTGGTCGCAGAAGCCGGCTCTCTCCAGCCGCGCCTTTCCGGCATCACCGTGAACTAGACCGATGACACAGCCAGAGACGCCCACGCGGAGGCGGGCCTCGTAGGCACAGAGGAGTCCGCTCTTGCCCCCGGCGCCTATGATGAAGACCGTGTCGCCTGGCCGGGCCAGCTTCGCAGCTTGGGCCGGGGCTCCCGCGACATCCAGGATGGCGAGGGCGAGGGCCTCATCCATGTCGTCCGGCATCCTGGCATAGATGCCGCTTTCGAACAGGATGGCTTGTCCCTTGACCTTCATCTGGCAGGTGTCCCTGTTGATGGAGATGACTTCGCCGATCGCGAGGGGGGTGAGAGACAGCGAGACCAGAGTGGCGATGCGGTCGCCGACCTCCAAGTCACGTTCGGCGAGCTTCGGTCCTATCTCTCGCACGGTGCCCAGGAGCATGCCCCCCGAGCCGGTATCGGGGTTGTGGTGCTTCCCGCGAGTGGCGATGATGTCGAGACTTCGGCGGGCCATCCTGCGCACATCGCCGCCCTCTGCGTCCTCGATCTGGGTGAAGCTCGCGGCATCGATGTTCAGCGTGTCGACGTCGATCAGGATCTCGTTGTCGTAGATCTCCATGGTGTTGTCGACCCGCAGTGCCGGTTGCGGTAGGACGCCCTTCGGTTCAAGGACCCTGTGAGCGCCGAACCTGTTGCCCTCCCTCACCGCGTGCCTCCTAGCTCTCGACTCGAATGACCGCGCCGGCTCCCTGGCCTCCGCCTACACAGGCTGCCGTCAGGCCGATCTCCTTGTCGCTGCGGCGAAGCTCGTGGATGAGCGTGACAAGCATCCGGGTTCCGGTACTGCCCAGGGGGTGTCCAAGCGCAATGGAGCCCCCGTTGACATTGACGGTGTCCGGGTCGAGGCCCGTCTCCCTAGTCGCGAGGACCGAGACGCAGGCAAACGCCTCGTTGAGCTCGGCGAGGTCAACGTCGCTGCTCGCGAGACCGGCCTCGGTGAGCGCCCGTTGAGCTGCTCTGGTCTCGCCGAGGCCCATCATCTCGGGAGCGACCGCCACAGTGGCGTGGCTCAGGAGCTGAGCGATGGGCTGCAGGCCGAATCCCATGGCCTTGCGGCGGGTCGTGATGACGACGGCGCTCGCACCGTCCGATAGGGCCGACGCGTTGCCGGGCGTGACGACCCCACCCTCCTTGAAGAACGGCCGCAGTTTCGCCATGGACTCAGGGCTCGCGTCGCGGCGGGGGCATTCGTCCGTGTCCACGACAAGTGGTTCACTCTTCCTCTGGGGGATCGACAACGGGACGATCTCACTTGCGAAGCGGCCCTCGTCGATCGCCGCGACGGCTCTCATGTGGCTTCTGCACGCGGCATCATCCTGCTCCTCGCGAGTGATGCCGAACTCCGAGCAGAGGTTCTCGGCGGTCACGCCCATGTGGTAGTCGCCCAGTGCGCACCACAGCCCATCCCACACCATGGCATCGTAGATCTTGTCAGTGGGCATGCCCATGCGATAGCCGCTGCGGCCATCCTGCAGCAGCCAGGGTGCACGAGTCATGTTCTCGGTGCCGCCGACAAGATACATGTCGCCCTGACCAGCCCGAAGGGCATTCGCGGCGATCACCACGGCGGCGGTGCTGGAGACGCAGACGCGATTGACGGTCATGGCGGGGACGCTATCGGGGATTCCGGCCTTGATCGCTGCTTGGCGCGCGGGGTTCTGCCCCAAGCCGGCTTGGATCACGTTGCCGAAGACCACCTCCGAGAGTTGCTCGCCCGAGGCTCCGGCTCGCTTGAGTGCCTCACGCATGACGAGGGCTGCGAGATCCACGGCGGGAGTGCTTGAGAAACCGCCCTGAAAGCGGCCCTGAGCGGTCCGTACCGCTGAAACGAATACGATGTCGGTGTCAGCCATCTACCTCTCCTTCCATCGCCTGGCGACGCCGCGCCGTCTCCTGGGCCAGAAACGCCGCCACTTCTAGAGGCGTCGTCCGGGGCCCAAACCCGGCGTCGTATCCAAGCTCCTTGGCGAATGCGTTATCGATACGGGGCCCGCCTACCACCAGGATGAAACGCTCCCGGACGCGCTCGGCCTCGAGTAACTCGATCAGTTTGGTCAAGTGTCGCGTGTGCACGTTCTTCTGCGTGACTATCTGCGACACGAGGATGGCGTCGGCGTCTTCGGCGAGCGCGGACTTCAACAAGTGTTCGCTCGGTACCTGCGAGCCGAGGTTGGACGCCTCGATCTCGGGGTAGCGCTCGAGGCCGTAGTTCCCCGCGAAGCCCTTCATGTTCATTATCGCGTCGATTCCCACGGTGTGTGCGTCGCTTTCGATTGCAGCTCCCACGACGACCAGCTTGCGCCCGAGCTTCTCCCGGATGTGGCGGTTGACCGCGTAGTAGTCCATCTCCTCGACCTCCAGGTAGTCACCCTCCACCTCGTCGGGGTCGATGCCCGTATCGGTGCGAGCGTAGGCGACATAGAACGTGTACCCGGGGTCGATGGCTGCACACTCCGCCACGGCCACCGTGTGGAAGCCCAGCTTCTCGAGGAATCGTTTGCCGACGTCGGAGGCTTTGGGCGAGTGCGGGATCGGCAGCGTGAACGAGAACTGCACGACACCGTCATCCTTCGTGTCGCCGTAGGGATGCACGGTCATGGTGTCGACCTCCTCTCGTCCGGCGGACCGACGATGGGCTCCGCCACCGCAGGTGGGCCACTCATGCGGCCCTCGAAAAGGGCAGTGAAGAAGGGGTTGAAGTAGTCGCCGTGGCGTCTGAAGACACCATCGAAGCCACGGCCGCCCTGCGGATCGCGTCGAACGTCGGCAAACTCGCCATTCGAGAGCGCCTTGAAGAGGCCTATGCTGCTGACATGCTCGAGCTGTCGCGTGGCCTTCTCGAGCTGGTCATTGGCGCGTTGTTCGATCACGCCACCCGGCTTGAGCACGAACTCATCGGAAAGGTGGCGGCAGCTCTCGAACACGTATTTGGCGTTCCTGATGGACACATACCGATCCTGCAGAAAGGGCGTGTGGAGTGCCTCCGTGGGCATGCCGAGAAGCATGATGTGCTGACCTGTCAGGATGCCGGTCAGGTTGAAGAGTCCGTCGACGATGTGGCCTTGAAAGATGTCGCCCGACATGTGCTTGGTGGGCGGCATGTACTTGAGGGGGTAGCCGGGAAAGAGCTGGCGTATGAGCTGGGCATCGGCGATCTGGTAGACGATCTGGTCCGGCGTCGACGGATCGATCTCGAATGCGTGGCCGAGGCCGATCTGCCACGGTTCAAGATTCGCGCGCAGAGCGAGTTCCTCGTTGATGAAGTCGGAACTGACGACCGTATAGCCCTTGTCGAAGGCATCCGCGGTCGTGAGGTAGTTGTCCTCGCCCGTATTGATGATGATCCCGGCGCGCGCCGTGATCAGCCTGCTGAGGTACTGGTCGACGAATGTCCGCTCCATGTTGATATTGCGGAAGATGATGCCGTACATGGAGTCGTTCAGCATCATGTCGAGGCGCTCCAGTGCGCCCATCGTGGCGATTTCGGGCATGCAGAGGCCGCTGGCGTAGTTGCAGAGCCGGATGTAGCGACCGACCTCCCGACCGACGTCGTCGAGGGCGGCGCGCATGAGGCGGAAGTTCTCCTGCGTGGCGTAGGTGCCGCCGAAGCCTTCGGTGGTCTCACCGTAGGGAACATAGTCCAGTAGGCTCTGAGCGGTCGTGCGGATCACGGCGATAACGTCTGCGCCGGCGCGTGCGGCCGCCTTCGCCTGGATCGCATCCTCGTGGATGTTCCCGGTCGCCACGATGACGTACAGGTACGGCGTGCTCGGCTCGCCGGTCTCGGCTACGAGTTCGTTGCGACGCTTGCGCACGGTGTCGATACGAGCTACCCCTTCCGCGGCGAGCTCCTCCCCTCGCGCCTCTGCGGCGGCACGGCGCTTCGTCGGCACCTCGGCGAGCCGCATGCTTCCGTCGGCGACACCCTCGGCGACCGCTTGAGCGCTCTCGCCTTCTTGAAGCATGAGGTCGACGAACGGCCGCATGATGCCCTCGGGCAGCATGTCGCGGGCCTGTTCCACTACGACATTGACCAGAGGCACGTCGCCCGAGCTGACACCGCTGATGCCGAGGAGCCGCAGAGTGGCGCGCTCAGTCGTGTCGGTCGTGTGCTCGTCGATGTGCCGTTGGATGTCGTCGGCAATCGTGCCGGCGGCCGCGCGTGCGCGGATCTCCAGGTCGGTCCTCAGGCGGATCACGTCGTTCACTGCATCAACCTCTTTCTATCACTGAATCAGCCTCTTCCGGGAGGAGGGGATCCGGGCGGCCTCCGCACCGCGAGCTCGGAAGGGAGGTATGATCGTTGACAACGTCGAGGATCGGATAGCGATCGCCTACGGCGTCCGCTATGGCCGCGAAGAAGCTGCTGGACGGGAAGGGCCGCGGGAGACGGAAAGGGTTCACGGTCACGGCGAGCAGCCGCAGGGGCTCCAGGACCTTGACCGAGATGCCGCCTCGGCGAACCCGCTCCAGGCTGCGGGCCGGCAACACGAGGACCGTCGCGTCCCGCACGACCACGTCGAGTCGCGAACCTGGGGGGAGCACGCGCGCGAGGTCCTCGAGGAAACCCAGCGTGAGCGCCCCTCCCACGAACAGCGCAACGGCAGCCGATCGCACGACCTTCCGCGCCGCGGCCACCCCTGCACATTCAGTCGTTCCCATCTCGAGATCGGTGGCCCGTCCATGCGCATCGAACGATACGAGGCGGGCGGCGCGCTCGCGGTGTGGCGCCATGAGCTTGCGTGTCTGCTCCGCCACCTGTGGTGTCGACAGCAGATCGACGGTCGCGGCCGTGTTCGTGACCACATCCTCGAGACTGTCGCCTGCCATGCCGCCCGTGGCCAGCACGATGCCGTCGCTGACGTGCGGGGAAGCACTCCCCAAGCGGTCGATGGCACCATCCACGATGACTCGTTCGGCACCGTGCGCCCGCAATCGCGCGATGGTCTTGCGCAGCTCCGTGAGGGTGGTCGGTCCGCTCACCTCGACGTGCCCGCCGCCCGCCGCCCGGCCGATCACGACTGGGCCCAGGGGGGTGCGAAACGGCAGTCGTTCGAGGATGCCCATTGCGTGCAATGAGCGTTCGAGGGAGCCGACAGTAGTCGCCACGAGCGTGTCGGCTGGCGGCGTGATGCTCGGCTTGGCGAGTCCTGTGAGGTGGTCGGTGCGCTCGCCATCGAGGCCGAGTGAGGTGAGGCCGAATCGGTAGGCGCAGTTCTCGAGGAGGGCGTTGACCACGGTGGTCTTTCCCGCGTTCTTGGCGAGGCCGACGACGGCCAGCACGCGCACATGCGAGGCTGCGACCAGATCGCAGAGGGTGTCGACCGTGGCGACATCAGTCTTCGGCATGACTCCCCGCCTCGCCATCGCAGATCTCCTCGAGGTGGCGGGGGGTGGCGTCGTGCGAGAGATCCGAGGCTCCGGCGACCTGTTCGGCCGAGCCCTTCACCGAGGAAGCCTCGCGCGCCTCGACGCACCTCATGACTTGTGTCCTCTTTTCCCGCGACATCGCGGCGGGGGGCATGCCAATTGCGTCCACGTCGTGGCTGACCATGACGTCCGCCACGTCGCGAATATGGCCGCCGACGACCTCCGCGCTGGGGTCGCGCTCCTCGTTCGCCTCGTCAAGGGGGTGATGCTCGCGATGGCGCGCTGTGCTCCCGCCGCAGGCCACCAGTACGAGAATGCAGTCCCGCCGAGAGAGTATGCGTTCAGCCCGGCCGTCCTGTCAAAGACAGTGGGCGATACCGGATGGAGTGGTATGCAAGCCTCCGCCTCGAGAATCGATGGTTGCTCTTTCAGGGTAGCAGCGCGCTCCCTCTTGCCGCCATCGCGCCTCATTGCTTGGGTCACCGCATCCGGGGGACCTCTGTGCCGGGAGCATGGCGACGGGATCGCGGTCGTCCCCCCTGCAGCCGCCGGCAGGCCCGATACAGAGCACTTGATCCGGTACGTCCTTCGTGAGAGGGGCGGCGACGACCGGAGTCAAGATGGACTTGCGCCCCGGCGCTGGGCCTTGCGCGGCAGGCGAACGGTGAAGCTCGCACCCTCGCCGTTGCGCGAGGTGGCTGAGATCTGCCCACCCAGCAGCTCAGTGAGCTCGCGGGCAATCGACAGCCCGAGACCGGCACCGGAGGTAGTCGCTCTCTCCTGCCTGCCGCGGTGGAACCTCTCGAAGACGTGCGGCAGCTCTCCATCGGGGATTCCAGGACCGTCGTCGCGGACGACCAACGTCGCGGTCTCTGCGTCAGCTGAGGCGGTGATTCGCACGGTGCTCCCCGGGGGGGAGAACTTGACGGCGTTGTCTACCAGCGCGCGCAGGATCTGGGCCAGGCGCTGCTCGTCGGACCACGCCGTGTCACGCTGGCCTCCCTCGAGGACCAGGGCGACGCCACTCGCCTGCCCCTGAGCCTGGAACTCGTCGAGCACGGAGCCCGCCACAGCGGCCAGCTCGACCTCCTCGTAGTGCAACTCAAATGACCCGGCTTCGACACGCGAGAGGTCGAGCATGCTGACGGCCAGGTTGCTCAGGCGGTCGATCTGCTGCCGCATGATCTGAAGGAAGTCACGCTGCTCCTCAGGGTTGAGGCCGCCCTCGTCGATGAGTTCGAGCGAGCCTGCGAGCGAGAAGAGCGGAGTCTTGAACTCGTGCGACGCATTGGCGATCAGATCGCGGCGGGCGCGATCGAGGCGCGCCCGGGCAGTGACGTCGCGCAGCACGATAATCGATGTGAAGTCTGCGCCGCTGCCGACCGGGTAGGTGGTGGCCTCGAGCGTGCGGTCCCCGTGGACGAACACCGTCGCTTCCACCGTGCCGTGTCTGCGCGACTCCCTCCAGGCTTCGGCGACATCGACGGGGAAGGCGTTGTCGAGGTCGCTGCCCAGGACCGACGGCCCACCGAGCAGGTCTCCTGCCGCAGGGTTGGCGATCGTGATCTTGCCCTCCGACGACAAGCCGATGACTCCCTCGGTGAGGTCGTTGAGCAGGACCTCCACGCGGTCGCGTTCGTTCTCGACTTGGGCGAATGCGTTTCTCAATCGCTCGGCCATGGTGTTGAAGGCCCCGGCGAGTTGACCGATCTCGTCTTCGTGCGCGTCTGGCACTTTGGCGGTGAGGTCGCCCGTGGCGATGGCCTCGGCGCTGAGCTCGATACGCTTCAGCCGGCGCGCGATGAAGAAGGATACTAGGTATCCGAGGACCAGGCTGACGCCGAGTGCCAGCACCAGCGCGAAGAAGAGCTGGCCCTGCACGGCGTCAACGGCCTTGTCGACGTCGGCGAGCGACGCGATCGTGAGAACGACAGCGCTGACGGTATCGGTGCCGCCTTCCGCGAAGAGGGGGACGGCTGTGGCCGCGAACCGGCCGTCGCCTGTTGTGACGACTGCCTGGATGACCTCGCCGGAAGCGAGGGCCTCCTCGACGATCGGGTAGTCACCGACGAAGAACTCCTCGAAGCCCCCCTCACCTGCTGAGTCGTACTTCTTCGCCTTGTCTCTCGTCAGGACGATGACGCGCGCACCCAGCTGCAGGCTGAGACGTCTTACGATGGTCTCGAGTGAGGCGGGATCTGTGATCTCCGTCTGGCCGTTCTCGGAATCGAAAGTGACCCAATCGCTGACCGTCTCACTGATGATCTTGGCATTGCCTCGCTCGTCCAGGAGCTTCTGCTTGTCCAGGCGCCCGAGCAGCGGAGGCACGACGTAGACCCACGCGACGACCATGGCCAGAGCGACCAGAGCCAGGATGAGAACGGTGAGCCAGTTCTTGACTGAGCGGAAAAGCATGGGCAGTCAGGCGCGACGCGCCCCGTGCCTCCTAGAACTCGCGGAACTTGTAGCCGATGTTGCGGACCGTGAAGATGAACTCCGGGTCCTTGGGCTCCCGCTCGAGCTTCTCGCGCAGGTGGCGGATGTGCACGTCGACGGTGCGTGCATCGCGGTAGTCGGAATCGCCCCAGACGAGCTGCAACAGGAGAGGGCGGCTGTAGACGCGCCCCGGATGAGCGATCAGCGTCTTCAGGATCTCGAACTCGATGTAGGTCAGATCTACCTTGGTGTCGCGGACCGTGACGTTTCGCTTGAGGAGGTCTACCTCAAGCCCGTCGACCTCGATGGACTCCTTCTTGGCAGC
Source organism: uncultured Thermoleophilia bacterium (assembly GCA_963717285.1). Classification (GTDB taxonomy): domain Bacteria; phylum Actinomycetota; class Thermoleophilia; order UBA2241; family UBA2241; genus CAIXSE01. The sequence goes on along the minus strand of CAVQVW010000004.1, from coordinate 326,775 downwards.
CTCCGAGCTACGGCCCATCTCGGCGCGGCGCAGTTGAGCGCGTACGCGGCTGCGGAACTCGCGCAGTCCGAACTTGTCTTTGGTGATGTAGTCGTCAGCCCCGATCTCAAGCCCCAGCACCTTGTCGAATTCGTCCGACTTGGCGGTCAGCATGATGATGGGGACGATGCTCTGGGCGCGAATCCGCCGGCATACCTCCATACCGTCCACCTGCGGCAGCATGAGGTCGAGGATGATGAGATCGAAGCTCTCTCGAGCGAAGGTGTCCAGAGCCTCCGCACCGTTCTTGGCCGTCACGACCAGGTAGCCCTCCTTCTCGAGAGGAAAGCGCAGCAGCTTGAGAATGGCCTCCTCGTCGTCGACAAGCAGGATGCGGGTGCCGTCTTCCGTCATGTGGTCGTCCCTTTGCTCTCTCCGTTCGGCGTCGCCAGCGCTCGCACGCGGAATCCAGCCCCCAGCGCTTCCGCGACCGCTTCGCAGCCGGGCACATCCGCTCCCGGGCAGTCGACGACGCTGATCGTGGTCTCGATGCCGAGCCGTCCGCAGTCTTCGGCGAACTTGACGACGGCCCTGTGTGCCTTGCTGAACACGGGTCTGCAGAGACCATCATAGGAGATAGGGTCAGCTGCATTGAGGCTCACCGTCACGGCGGTCAGGCCGGCCTCTGCGAGGGCCTCCGGCACGTCGACATCCGGATTGAGGAGCTGACCATGGCCGTTGGTGTCCATGCGCGCCGGGATACGTCGCAGGCGGAGCCACTCGGTCACCGCGAGCACGACATCGAGGCGCATCGTGGGCTCGCCGAACCCGCAGAAGACGACTTCCTCGGCGGGTCCATCGAGGAATGCCATCTCGATAGCGACGACGACGTCTTCAAGCCCCGGCTCCACGTCAAGCAGAAGGCTCTCGCCGTAGACGCCCTCGCTCCATTCTCTCAGGCAGAACCTGCAGGAGGATGAGCAGCGGTTGGTGATGTTGAGGTAGACGGCACCGCTTGGACCGCGATAGGCCACGTGGTCGGCAGGGTGCTCGAAAGGCCTGCTCATGACGATCCGTACTGTAGTGTGATGGCGGCAATGGGCGCATCCGCTGGGCACGGGCACGACACCGGCCCAGCAGGACACGATTGAGTATAGCAGGGTAGAATCGCACACCGGTCAGCGGTCGCCGTGAGGCGGCCCCGAAGCGGGAGCGCCCGCGTGAGCCACACCACCGACACACTCATCGATCTCTGCGAGCGCATCCGCGAGGTCGTGCTGCCTCTGCATGGCGTACGCGCCGCTCGCGCGCATGCGGGAACCGCGGTCGGCGGCGATGTGACGTTCGGGATCGACGAGGTCGCAGAGAAGCTGCTCGTCCGGCATATGCACGAGATGCAGCCCACCTGGGCCTTCTACTCGGAGGATGGAGGGCTCCAGGGCGCTGTCGATCCCGAGCTGGTCCTCATCGTCGATCCCATCGATGGGACTCGCCCGGCGGCGGCGGGCTTCGAGATGGCGTGTGTCAGTGTCGCGGCCGTTCCCCCACTGCCTTCCCCGACCATGGGGGACGTGGTCGCGGGCGTCGTGCAGGAGATCAAGACCGGCGATCTCTTCGTCGCGGAGAAGGGAGCCGGCTTCAGCATGAGGCGGGCGACTGGTGCGAACATCCCGTTCCTGCCCACGAACCGCACCGACCCCGAGAGCCTGTTCTGGGCGCTCGGGTTTCGCGGCCGGCCCGCCGTGGTCCTTGCGAGTGTGCTTGAGGAGCTCATCGACATCTCGTCGGTCGGCGGCGCCGTGTTCGACATTGGATCCGCGACCTACTCCGTGACTCGGATTCTGACAGGGCAGCTCGATGCCTACGTGGACATCGGTCCGGCAATCATCGAGGCCGAACCGTGGACGGAGACGGAGTTCCGGCGAGTCGGGCGAGGCCACGTGTTGTGCAACTCGCCGTACGATCTTGCGGCCGTGCACCTTCTGTGCAGGGAGGCTGGTGTACCGGTGGGCGATGCCGCTGGTCGCTCACTGGACAGCAAGCCGGTGCTGGGCTCCGACTCGTCGTTCCAGATGGCCTGCATCGCGTCGGGCAACCCCGATCTTCAGGCCCGGCTTGTTGAGATCGTACGGCACGGCATCGGGCGACTCCGGCGGCCGATCTCTGGGGTGCGACTGTGACCGGGCAATCCAGATGGCACGAGGCGATGCTCTACGAGCGTCGCGAGGACGATTCAGTCGACTGCCGCGTGTGCCCTCGTCTTTGTCACATCAGGCCCGGCCAGAGCGGGGCTTGTCGGGCGAGGGTCAACCGTGACGGGACGCTCTACGCGATCACCTACGGGCGCGTCTGCAGCGTGGCGGCCGATCCCGTGGAGAAAAAGCCGCTCTACCACTTCTTTCCGGGCACCACGGTGCTCTCGCTGGGCAGCCTTGGCTGTAACTTCGCCTGTCGGCACTGTCAGAACTGGCAGATCGCGCATGCCGACCCTGCAGAGGCGATGCGCGACCTGCGCGACCTTCCGGTGCGTAACCTTCCCGTCCTGGCGGACCACAACGGCTGTCAGGGCATCGCGTGGACCTACAACGAGCCGACTATCTGGCTGGAGTACATCCTCGACGGGGCGCAGCTCGCCCACGAGCATGGTCTCTACACCGTGATGGTCACGAACGGCTACATCACCGAGGAGGCCCTCGACGTGCTTGCTCCCCATATCGACGCCTACCGCGTGGACGTGAAGGGGTTCAGCGAGGAGCAGTACCAGGAACTCTGCCGGATTCGCCACTTCGAGCCTGTCCTCGCCGCTGCGGCGCGCGCGAAGCACGAGCACGGCTGTCACATCGAGATCGTGACCAACGTCATCCCTACTGTGAACGACGACGACGGCACGCTTCGCGCGATCGCCGAATGGATCGCGACGGAGCTGGGCGCAGAGACTCCCTGGCACGTGACGCGGTTCATGCCGTATCTCGAATACTCCCATCTCTCCGCGACGCCGATTCCCACTCTCCAGCGAGCTGTCAGGATCGGCGAAGATGCCGGGCTGCGGTTCGTCTACGTGGGCAACGTCGCCGGCCACGAAGGGCAGAACACCAAATGCCCGAACTGCAAGCGGCTCCTCGTGCGTCGCACCGGCGATGCGGTTGAGGACGTCGCTCTGCGGGGAAGTCTATGTTCTATGTGCGGGGCCAATGTCAACGTTCGAACGGCAATCAGGTGACTGGAGATAGCTTGCACGATTGCGACCCGGCAGCATTGCTCCCTGTGGGCGACTATGTGAAGCTCGAGATCCCCGCCAGGCCTGAATACATCGTACTCGGTCGATTGGCGTTGTCTGGTCTTCTGCGCTCAGGCGGCTATTCGGGGGATGCGGTCGCCGACCTCAAGCTTGCCCTCACCGAGGCGTGTTCCAACTCCGTCCGCCACGCCTACCAGGACGACGCGGGCGGTCAGATCCACCTGGCTTTCACAATGCACGCTGACCGCGTTGTGATAGAGGTCCGCGACGACGGCGCGGGCTTCGACGAAGAAGACGTCGACTGTCCCGACTGCGTGGCCATCCCGGGGATCCGGTACGGCGAGCACGGGATGGGTATCTCCATCATCCGTGCCGTCGTCGACGATTTCGACTTGCGCAGGCGGCATTGCGGCGGTACCGTGTTGGTGCTTACGAAGCTGAGCGACGACTAGAACGTCTTCTTCCGCCCGCGATGCCGCTGTGTCTGTCGCGCCGGTGGAGTGTCCGCGTGGTACGCTCAGGGCATGGATCCACTGAGCAGCGCGGCGGCAACGTTCAGCCTCGACGCGGCTCAGACGGCAGGTCTGTCGCGCTATGTCGACTTGCTCCTTGAGTGGCGAGCGGCCAACGTCACCGCACTTCGCAGCCGCGCGGATATCGTCCGCGTCCTGATCGCCGATTCCCTGGCGCTCCTCGATGTGCCGTCGCTCCAAGGGCGCGTCGCCGCCAAGTGGGTCGATCTGGGCGCCGGCGCCGGCGTGCCCGGCCTGCCCTTGGCCGTGGTGCAAGCGTCGGCCGACCTGACCCTCCTCGATTCGTCGGCGAAGAAGCGTGCCTTCCTCGAGGAGGCCGTGAGAGTCGCTGGAGTGGGTTCGCGCTCGCGCGTTGTGTGCGCACGGAGCGAGCAGTACGCGGGGATCGGGCAACCGGGGCGCGAGGCGTTTTCGGTCGTGCTCGCGCGCGCTGTGGCGCCGTTGCCAGTGCTGGTCGAGCTCGCCGCACCGCTCCTTGAGACCGGCGGCGTATTGCTGGCCAGCAAGACTCAGAGGGCCGTCCTCGTCGAGGAGCCTGCCGCGGCCGCCGCGGCCGCCGCGTGCGGTCTGGTCGCAGGTCCGCTGGTACCGATGCCGCGCTCTCCTCTGGCCGATGCCATCTGCGCTGTTTACGAGAAGGTCCGTCCTACCCCGGCTCGGTTCCCAAGACGGGTCGGGGTGGCCGCAAAGCGGCCTCTGTGCGGCTGAGGACGCGATCGTCGCGCCGTACTTGCCATCTGCTAGTATCGGTGGCTCGGCGAAAGGAGGCCGGTGACCCGCGTCATCGCCGTCACCAATCAGAAGGGCGGGGTCGGCAAGACCACGACCGCCGTCAACCTTGCCGCGTGTCTCGCCGAGGCTGGACTCGACGTTCTTCTCGTCGACATGGACCCCCAGGCGAACGCATCTTCTGGGCTCCTGGCTCGCGCCGAGGAAGCACGCCTCAGCAGCTACGGCATACTCGGGGGCGCCGCGGTTGTGGCGGAGGCGACGGTCGCGACAACGGTCTCACGCCTCTCTCTCGTCCCATCCTGCCCCGACCTTGCAGGCGCCGTCGTCGAACTCGCCGGCGCCGAGGGCAACGAGTACGTGCTGGACCGGGCCCTCACAGGCCATGTCTCCCAGTACGATTTCGTCTTCGTGGACTGTCCTCCCTCGTTGGGAATACTGACTGTCAACGCCCTCGTCGCTGCCGGAGAGGTCCTCATTCCGGTCCAGTCGGAGTACTACGCCCTCGAGGGCTTGGCTCAGCTGCTCGACACGGTGGATCTCGTCCGGGAGCACCTCAATCCTGGGCTGGAGATTCTCGGCGTGCTGGTGACCATGTACGACGGCCGGACGCGCTTGGGTCGCGAGGTGGCCAAGGAGGTGCGTGAGCACCTCGGCGCGCATGTCTTTGACACCGTGGTCCCACGCAATGTGCGGCTCAGCGAGGCGCCGAGTCACGGCCTCCCCATCTCGCGCTATGATGCGACGTGTTCCGGCAGCGATGCCTACTTCGATCTCGCCAAGGAGGTCGTCTCCCGTGCCTAACAAGAAGGCGCTCGGCAAGGGCCTTGGCGCGCTGATCGGTGAGAGCCGAGAGGGTCATGCGCGGACCGGCGGCGCCGAGCCTCGCCTGCGCGAGCTGCCGCTTGCTGAGATCGCCGTCAATCGGCGCCAGCCACGTCGTACGTTCTCCGATGAGGAGCTTGGCGAGTTGGCTTCGTCGATCAAGGCGCTCGGTGTCGTTCAACCGGTGGTCGTGCGGCCTCTCCCATCAGTTTCTTCGGCCATCGTTGAGCAGGCCGCCACCACCCAAGCCGGCGGCCGAGTGGCCGGTGTTCCGCGCTATGAGCTGATTGCCGGCGAGAGACGTTTGCGGGCAGCCAAGCTGGCCGGCCTGGAACGCATCCCGGCCCTCGTTCGTACGGCCGATGAGGTCGCTTCTCTCGAGATGGCGATCGCCGAGAACGTGGCTCGCGAAGACCTGAACAGCATCGAGGAGGCGCATGCGTATGCGGCCCTTGTCGACGAGTTCGGGCTCACCCATGAACGGGTTGCCGAACTGGTCGGCCGCAGTCGTGCGGCCGTCAGCAACATCCTGCGCCTGCTCGAACTGCCGGATGACGTGCAGCATATGGTCGAGACAGGAGAGCTGAGCGAAGGCCACGGACGCGCCCTTTTGGCCCTGTCCGATCACGGGCAGCGCCGCAAGACTGCGCGCCGCGTGGCCGTCCAGGGTCTGAGCGTTCGACAGACCGAGGAACTCGTGCGAGGGATGGCCGGGAGGGAGCAACCGGTCGCGCCTCCGGTCGCGCCGGCCACCGATCCTGACCTGAGCGCCCTCATGGACGAGCTCTACGGTCTTGTGGAGGCGCCGGTGCGCATCCGCCGCGGCAAGCGTGGCGGCACCATCCAGATCGGATTCACGGACAGGTCCGAGCTGGAGCGGCTGATGGAGCTGCTGCGCTCGCTCCGGTCCTGAGAAGGTCTCTCTCGCGCACAGCTGGCAGTCGGCGTCGGTGGAGTGGGCACATCGCCACCGCGAACGGGCATTGCTGCGAGGATGTATTCTAGGCAGTCGATATGGCCGCCACACTCTCATTGCTGATTCCCGCGTTCAACGAGGCTGAGAGCCTCGAGAAGCTCGTCGACGAGATCGATGAGGCGCTGGCGCAGTTCGGGCGCACCTATGAGGTCGTGTTCGTGGACGACGGGTCGACTGACGACTCCTTCCAAGTGATGTCACGGCTGGCCTCGGAGCGGTCTGATGTGAGAGTCGTGAGGCTGAGGCGGAACTTTGGCAAGGCCGCGGCGCTCGCTCATGGCTTCGCTGCCTGCAGGGGCGACTACATCGTGACGCTCGACGGTGATCGCCAGGACGATCCCCGGGAGATCCCGCGACTCATTGCGCCGCTGGATGCAGGCTACGACCTCGTGTCGGGCTGGAAGCAGAGCCGACAGGACCCACTCAGCAAGACGGTGCCTTCCCGGTTCTTCAACTGGACCGTGCGCCGCACGACCGGCATCCCATTGCACGACTTCAACTGCGGGCTGAAGTCCTATCGACGGGAGGTCATCGAGACCATCAGCGTGTACGGCGAGCAGCATCGCTACATCCCCGTGGTCGCGGCGCAGGCCGGCTTCCGCGTGACGGAGGAGCGCGTGAGCCACAGGCGCAGGGTCGCGGGCCGCTCCAAATACGGGTGGCAGCGCTATGTGCGCGGGTATCTCGATCTTCTGACCGTCCTGTTCCTGGGGCGATACCAGCATCGCCCGCAGCACCTGTTCGGCGGCATCGGCACGCTGCTGATCGTGATCGGCGTGCTCATCGAGGCGTATCTCACGATCGACAAGCTGGTGTTTGGCCAGCCCATCGGGCAGCGCCCGCTGCTCCTCCTGGGGGCGCTCCTCATTATCGTGGGAGTGCAGCTGCTGTCGCTCGGTCTGATCGGTGAGCTGATCGCCAGTTCTCGTGCCCGGAGGGGCCCCGCCGTCGAACAAGTCGCCGTCGTGATCGGCGGGCGGACGGGCGCTCTCGGGGAAGAGGGTGGGCATCGGGCATCCGCCCCCGAGGGTGCGCTTGCGGGGACGGACCCCAGTGGAGGCGCCGACGCGCACGTTGCCTGCCGTTCACTGGGCGCCGCCGACAGGCTGTGATTCGGGCCGTCGCCTACTTCGGCACGTACGACCCTGTCTATCCGCGAAGCGCCGTCATGGTCGCGGGGCTGCGTGAGTGTGGGGTCACAGTCTACGAGGTCAGAGCCTCACTCCCGCACCTGACTGCTGCGGAGATGGCAACGCCAGGTGGAGCCGCGCGGCTTGTGGCGGGTCTCGGCAAGGCCCACCTCGATCTCCTCGGCCAGCTTCGTGGCCGCGTGCCCGTCGACGCGGTCATAGTCGGCTACCCCGGGCACTTCGTCGTCCCTCTCGGGCGTGCCGTCGCCGGCTTCTTGCGCACACGGCTTGTGTTCGATCCCCTGGTCTCCCTGTGGGATACGTTCGTGGGCGACAGAGGCCTCATCGTCGGCCGGGGCTTGAAGGCAGGCGCCATTCGGGCCGCCGATCGCGTGGCCTTCAAGCTGCCCGACCTCGTACTTGCCGACACTCAGGCTCATGCAGCCTACTACCGGTCAGCGTTTCGCCTGCCCGAGCGTTGCCTCGCCGTCGTCCCGGTGGGAGCCCTGCCGGTGCCCGATGCCGACGGCGAAGCTCGCACTCTTCGGGAGGGCGAAACGCTCCGGGTCTTCCAGTACGGCAAGTGGAGCCCCCTGCACGGCGCCGTGACGGTGGTGGCGGCGGCCGAGCTGCTGCGCGATCAGCCGTTCCGCTTCGTGCTGGCGGGGGAGGGGCAGCTGTCCGCCTCGTTGCGGAGGGAGATCGCGTCCCGCGGGCTCTCCAACATCGAGTGGCTGGGGTCGCTGAGCCCCGCGTCTCTGCGGGCCCAGACGCTCGCCGCCGACGTTTGTCTCGGGGTCTTCGGACGCTCAGACAAGGCCGCTCGCGTCGTGCCCAACAAGGTGTACGACGCGCTGAGCTGCGGTCGGCCCTTGATCACCGCAGACACGCCGGGCGCTCGCGAGCTGCTGACCGATCCGCAGAACGCAGTCCTGGTGCCGCCAGCCAGCCCAGGGGCGCTGGCGACGGCATTGAGTGGCCTTCTCCGCGTGGAAGATCGGCGGCGAATGGGAGCTGCATCGCTCGCCCTCTACCGGAAGGCGCTCACGCCGCCCGCGGTCGCGCGCACTCTCCTGGCGGCTCTGGAGGGGTGCTGAGGGCGGTGCCGGAGGGACGAGCCGCCCCGCCGCCAATCGCAGTCCCGCCGCCTTCGAGCCGGCCGTGGGCCCGCCCCGTCCTGCGCGCCGTTCAGGCCGTCCTCATTGTGGCGATCGTCTACTTTCTGGCCTCGTATCTCTTGCGCTCATGGACTACGGTCAAGGACTACGAATGGACGCTGCATCCCGGCTGGTTGGCTCTCTCAGCGCTGGCGTTCCTGGCGTTCTACTCATCACAAGCTCTTGCGTGGTGGCTGCTTCTCAGGGGATTCGAGCTGGACAGTCCCCTCTCCGTGGCCGCTGCCACGTGGGCGAAGTCGATTCTGGCCCGCTACCTGCCGGGCAATGTCTTCATGTTCGTCGGCCGTGCTTGGATGTCTCACGCCCAGGGGCTGTCGATAGAGCGCGTCAGCGCCGCCATGATCTACGAGCAAGCCCTCGGCATCTGCTCGGCGCTCATGACTCTGGCGGTGTTCTTCCCGTTCTGGGACTATCGTCCAGAGATGATGGCGCCGGGTCTGCTCGCCCTTCCTGTCCTCGTTGGCCTTCTGCATCCACGTGTCTTCGGTCCTCTCTCCACATGGGTGCTGTCCTTGCTGCGACGGCCGCCTCTGGGCGTCGTCTTGCGGTTCGGAAGCGTCGTGGCCCTGCTGGCCTTCTACACGGCTTCGTGGCTGCTGGCTGGTGCCGGCGCCTGGCTTCTCGGACGAGCGATAGTCGGTCTCGAGATCGAGGCCCTCCCGCTGGTCATCGCCGCATACGCGCTGGCCTACGTCGTAGGGATGGCCGCCTTCATCTTCCCTAGCGGCATCGGGGTTCGTGAAGCTGCGCTGACCGCGTCGCTGGCGGGTTGGCTGCCGGGCGGGGTGGCGCTCGCCTGGGCGCTGTTCCTGAGGCTCTGGGTGACGGTGGTGGAGCTGGCCTTCGTAGGTCTGGCGGTCGCCGTCGATCTACTGATCCGGCGGCGGAGAGGCCAGTGAGCGCAGGCCTGACGGACGGACGGGTGGACGAGGGCCGCGACACCGACGTCTGGGCACGGCTTCGCCGATCGCTCGACCTCTCTCGAGTCGACGAGCTCGGCGCCGACGATTACGCCCGCGAGTTCCGCCGCGCCGCCATCTACGTCCTCGTCGCGGCGCTCCTATTCGCGGTCGTGTACTCCGTGCTCTCCTGGCTCAAGTATCGCGCCTACATGGACGCTCGCTTCGATCTTGGCAACATGACGCAGGCGGTCTACAACACCGCGCACGGACACTTCCTGGAGATCACCACGGGGGACGCTTCGCCGCGCCAGATGTCCCGCCTGGGATCTCATGTCGATCCGATTCTGGCGGCCTTCGCCCTGCCGTGGTGGATCTGGCCGAGTCCCGTGATGCTCCTCGTCCTGCAGTCCGTGATAGTGGCCACGGGTGCATGGCCCGCCTTTCGCCTGGGCGCCCGCCTCACTCGTCGGCCACGAGCCGGCGCCCTCCTCGCGGGCGCCTACCTCCTCTACCCGGCCACAGGCTTCCTGGTGCTCAACGAGTTTCACCCGGTGGCCCTCGCAACACCGCTGCTGATCTGGGCGTTCCTCTACGCGGAGGAGGACCGCTGGGTGCCCGCCGGCGTCTTCTTCATCCTGGCGGCGCTCTGCAAGGAGACCGTGCCGTTGGCCATCGCCGTGATGGGCGCCTACTTTGCGCTCCGCAAGCGCTCCTGGAGGCCCTTGGTGGTGACGGTAGTGGCTGTCCTCTACTTCTCACTCGCTGTCTGGGCCATCATCCCGCACTTCAATGATGGTCAGAGTGCGTTCATCGCACGCTACGGCGAGTACGGAGAGGGCGCGAGTGGAGTGGTCAAGACGATGCTCACGGACCCTGCGAGAACGATCGGCGATGTTTCTTCTGCTTCGAACTTGGTCTACTGGTTGCGGCTTCTGTGGCCCTTCGGGTTCTTGCCGTTGCTGAGCCCCCTCACGGCCCTCATCGCCGCGCCCGAGCTCATGCTGAACGCGCTCTCCTCCACCCCGTTCCAGAGGCGTATCGAGTTCCACTACACGGCGCTCGCCGTCCCGTTCCTCTTTTCTGCGACCGTGTTCGGCCTGATGCGGCTGTGGCGGTGGTTGGGTGGCGGCTGGCTGCGGAGGGAGGAGGAGATGACGGGTGAGCGCGTGCGCCGCACGACCTTGGCAGCGTTCGTCGTGATCTTCGCTTTCGCTGGGAACTACTCCTTGGGTCCGCTTCCTCTCCCCGGCTCCACCTACGACGTCAGGCACTACGCGCGCGCGGCTCATGACGTGGTGCTGGACGAGGCCGTGGGACTCATACCCGCCGAGGCCAAGGTCTCGGTGAACAACAACGCGGGAGCCCAGCTGGCGGCGAGGCGCGTCGCGTACGTGTTCCCGTACTACGACGAAGCTGAGTGGGTGCTGGTCGACGAGCGGTATCCGTTCGTGTTTGACCGGGAGAACCCGGGTGCGCACTCCCAGGCACTCCGCGAACTGGCCCTCGACGACCGGTTTCGCGTTGTCTTCTCGAGTGATGGCGTGCACGTCTTCAAGCGGGATGCGCCCGCCGCCCAGTAGCGACCGGAATGCCGGGGGCGGCTACGCTACCCAGCTGAAGATGGCGAACTTCGCAGTGAGCGCCACGAGCACGAGCAGGCCGACGATCACCACGGTGACATGAGCCCAGCGCCTGTCGCGCGTGAACAGCGCCAAGGAGATGTAGAGCGGAAAGACGGTGAGCGCGAAGCGCGGAAACGACATGAGCGGCATCGAGTGCGCTGGGAAGAACAATGGGAAAGCCAGAGACGCCAGGGCAAACAGCGAGTACGGCGGGGGCAGGCGACGCGCTCCGTACCAGAGCAGCAACCCGGCTATCACGAACACGCAGAGAGCGAAGACGTTGGTGATTGCCACGTCGAGCGAGCCCCATCGGCTGGGCATACTCAGCGAGAGAGCCCCGTACGGGGCAGAGACGAGCTGCCGGCCCCCCTCCAGGGCGGCCGTGACGGCGCTCCCGACGGTGTAGCTGGGAGCGGCCACGCTGCGCGCCCACTCAGCCTGCGCTCCAGCGAACGAGAGAGGGTTGCCGAAGGCTAGGCTGAGATAGGTCATCCAGATCAGCAACCCCTCGGGGATCATCAAGAGATTCGCGACGTGCGAATCGGTCCGGCGCAGCTGCCAGCCACGATGTTGGTAGTAGTAGAACGTCATGGGGATGAGGAGGAAGACGCCTGTGCTGCGGGTGAGGACGGCAAGCAGACCCATCAGGCCCGCGAGACGCAATCGACCTTCGCGGGCGAACACGAAGCAGGCAAGGGAGAGCAGGAGGAACAGCGACTCCGTATACACGGCTTGGAAGAAGAAGGAGAACGGGCCGATGGCCAGGTAGACGAGCGCGCGGGATGCGATCTGCTCGTCGAATTCGGCTCGAACGAGGCGATGCAGAAGCCAGGCGGACCCCGCGAAGCAGGCCAGAGAGATGGCCACGCCGGTGACGACTAGGTTGCCCCCGAACAAGACGCCGACGTAGCGTAGAAGCGATGGCAGGAGGGGGAAGAAGGCGGTGCTGCCACCATCCTCCGCATAGCCGCTGGTGGCTATCTTGATGAACCAGACTCCATCCCAGTGGGCCCACGGGTTGAGAAGGTGTCCGAGCGACCCCTCGAACACCTCGGCACTGGAGGGAAAGCGCCAGTTGATGGGCAGCTCCTTGACGCCGATGAGCGCCCCGGCAGCAAAGGCCACGGCGAACACAAGGACACGGCTGCCGACGACCGCTACGATCGCACGCGTGAGCAGCCGCCTGGACGCCGCGTCGGCGGACGCTTGATGGCTCTCGGTCATGGAGCTGTCCCGTCAGCCGTTCCGGGGTGCGCGCCGTCTCGAAGTCGGCGGCTCGAGGTAAGGTCGAGGACCTCTCCAGAACAGCGCCCGGCAGGCCTGTCCTCTAGCCGCTCACCGCCCTGTCGGCGAAGGCTTCGTCGGGCTCGACGATGCGGCTGTCGTCGAAGCTGCGGGTCGTGGCCGCGCTGGTCGGATCTCCTCGGCGGGCTGGTGGTCGCCGTCGAGGCGCATCCTAGACCGGTCTGTGCCGGCAGCGTGGCGACGTTCACTTGGGCCCCCTTGTGTCAGGGCACGGCGGATGGGCCGACGGTGGGCCTGGACGAGGGCTCCGGGGCCAACTCCGAGGGCAGGAGGTCGTCGCGGATGTCGTACAGTACGCGCCCGGTCTCGTAGTCCAGCAGGGCGACGATCGTCCGCGACGAGTCGGGGATGGTGTCGACGAGGCCGCGCACCTGCCAGATGAAGCGGTAGTACGGTGTCGCGGTAGAGACCACTTCACGCGCACCGATGCTGTGGCTGAACGTCAGCGGGGCGTCCTGGGGCACGAACAGGAGCTGGACCTCCTGGGGATCGATCGCCGTTCCCTTGAAGAGCCATTCGGCCTTGCGCAGCGCCATGCCGGACGTCTTGAGCTGAGCACTCCCAGGTCCGGTGAGGGCGGCCAGCGCAAAGGCCCAGCCGCGCCAGGGGCGCCTGAGGAAGTCGCCGCGTTGCTCCGGCGCCGTATAGCGGTAGGCCACGAAGGCGGGTAGCACCGCAGCTGCGAGCACGAAGGTGACGATGATCGCCGCGAGGAGGCGCTTGTTGCGAAGAGGGATCACGCCGGATCGCGGGTGACAGCCCGACGGCAGCTCAGGTGACTCTGACCCGGTCGGTGTCGAGAACATCTCCGTCGGTGTGGACCTCGGTGGCCGCGAAGAGCCCTCTGGCAGTCGCCTCGAGCTGAAGGTAGTAGGCTTCGCCGAGCAGCGGGTTGAGGTGGATGAGCACCAGGCGATCCACGCCGGCCACCGCGGCGAGGCGGGCGACCTCCTCCACCTCGCTGTGTACCTCGTACCCCGGCGGAAGTGTCGCGATCGTTGCGTCCACTGCCTGGTACCAGCCTTCGTGCAGGAGGAGGCCGACTCCCGCAGAGAACTCCGCCGTGCCCGGATCGGCCGGTGTGTCGGTGGCGACGACGAAGGCATCATCGACGCGGTAGGCGACGCTGACATCCGAGTGCCTCTGCGGTCGCACGGTCACGACGCGTCCCGCCACCTCGGCGCGCGGGCCGATGGGCTGGACGCTCAGGTGCGTGAGATCGTTCCAGTCGTGCGGGACATAGGGCCGTTTCAGCAGTCCGGAAAGTGCGACCTCGGGCTCGATGCCCGTGAGGGTGACCTCCGGCGCATGAATCGTGATCTGGCGGCCGGGCAGGACGCCGCCAAGGTAGGCCAGTCCGCAGACGTGGTCCAGGTGATAGTGCGTGAGGAACAGGTGGATGTCACGGACGTCGTCAAGAAGAGCGGCGTGAGCGGGATCTCCGAGGCGGCGAAGGCCGGTGCCGGCATCAAAGATGAGGAGTGTATGGCCGGTGCGAGAGGCGATGCAAGTGGTCTCGCGTCGGTCGCTCGGCATCCATCCAGACGTTCCCAGAAGCGTTACGTGCATACGGCCCCCGGCCTCCCGACTTCAACTCGCGCCGGCGTCGTCCAGCGCCGCCGCCGCGCGACGCACCATCTCCCGCTCGTTGGGGTACGTCATCAACTGCAGGGCGTCCTCCAGCCTCATCCAGCGAGCCTCACGGACCTCGTGGTCGTGCAATGACGTGTCCCCGCCGACGGCGTGCATCAGGAAGTAGTGCACCGTCTTGTGGATGCGTCCGCCGCGTTCTCTCGAGTAGAAGGAATAGTCGATAGAGCCAAGCTCCCGGTCGACGATGGCCTCCATGCCAGTCTCTTCAGCGACCTCGCGCACGGCCGTTTCGGCATGCGTCTCTCCGGCCTCTATGCCCCCCTTGGGCAGACCCCAGATCCTGCGGCCGCGTCCGCTGGGCATGATGAGGCAGATCTCCAGCACGTCGCCACTGCGCATGACGACGCCACCTGCGGATGTCTCCTTCTGTGGATCAGTCACGGTGTGGGGCCGCTGCGGAGACCCCTCCTCCGCCGCATAGTATATCGTTCTCGACTGCGCCGCCGTCTTCTTGCTGGGCGATGTCACGGCGTCGCGGCGCTTCCGTCCTCAGTGCGCACAGGAGGTGCACCGAGTTGTTCGCTGCCTTGGGGCGGTTCGCCTACCGCCGCCGCCGGCTGGTGTTGATCCTCTGGGGTGCAGCATTCCTGGCGGGCCTCGTGGGAACGGTGGGCCTGCCCTCCCAGCTGAAGGGCGGCGGCTTCACCCGTCCTGAGTCCGCGTCCCAACAGGGCCAGCGCGAGATGCAGCAGCGCCTGGGGTTCAGCCCGGCCCGCCTCACAGTCGTCTTCGTCGGCGACGGTCTGAGCGCTCGCAGCCCGGCCTTCCGCGCTCAGGTCGACCATGCTCTCGCGGACATTGACGCGCGGCGTTTCCCCGGCCTCGTCGGCGTACAGACTGCCGCCTCGACGGGGGATGCGGACTTCATCTCGCGGGACGGCACTATGTCTTTCGCGGTGCTCGAGTTCAACGCGAGCACCGAACAGGTTCAGGGTCAGGTCGCAGCCATCCGCGAGACTCTGCGTCCCACCGAGTTGTCGACCTACCTCACCGGGGATTCCGCAGTGTACGCCGAGCTGGAGGAGAGGTCGGCGGAGGACCTGCGCACCGCTGAGGGCTACACGCTGCCGGTGGCCGTCCTCGTCCTTCTCCTCATCTTCGGGACGTTCGTGGCGGCCAGCCTTCCGGTGATCTGTGGAGCGACGGCGGTCAGCGTCACGCTCGGCAGCCTCTGGCTCCTCGCTCATGCGGTAGACATGTCGGTGTTCGCCATGAGCGTAGCAACGCTTCTAGGGCTTGCGGTCGGCATCGACTACGCCCTCTTCATGGTCGGCCGTTTTCGCGAGGAGCTGGCAGCTGGTCGGCCCGTCGCCGATGCAGTGGAGGTCACGGTGCAGTCCGCAGGTCGATCGATCTTCTTCTCTGGACTCACTGTGGTCGTTGGTCTGCTCGGACTCATGATGATTCCCTTCATGTCGATGCGGTCGATGGGGATAGGAGGGGGCCTTGTGGTCCTCGTTTCGGTTCTCGCCGCATTGACGCTTCTGCCGGCCCTCTTGGGCATGCTAGGCGCTCGCGTCGACTCGCTGCGCATCGTCGGTCGCTCGGGGAGGGATGGGGTGTTCTGGCGACGGTGGGCCGATTGGGTCATGCGCCGACCCGTCACTGTACTGTTTCTCACGGTGCCGCTCGTTCTGCTGGTGGCCTGGCCGGCCACGGGCATCGAGACCGAGGTCCCCAGCGCCACGTCGCTGCCGCCTGACTCGGAGCCCCGTCAGGGGTACGAGATCCTCCAGACGCACTTCGACCCCTCGGCTCTCTCGCCGATCGAAGCGCTGGTGACGTGGGAGGGGGAGTCCGACCCCTTGGCCCCCCAGAACCTTGAGAAGCTCTTCGAGTATGGCCAGCAGCTTGAGTCGATGCCGGGGGTCGATCGCGTGGTCAGCGTCGTGAACATCTCCGGTGTGGAGTCGGCCCCGGCGGTGGCTGCATTCTGGCGAACCGTGGATCGGGGGTCAGGACCGCGTGCCGAGAGCTCGGAGATGGGCCTCCCGAGCATCGTCCAGGGGCTGATGGGCGCGGAGGCTCGCCAGAGAGCGGCGCGCCTGCGCGAGGCCACAACCGGCACCGGGACTGTCCTCTTCCGAGTCGTGCCGTCGCGGTCGCCGACCGCGTCCGAATCGCGAGAGCTGGCGACGCACATCCTCGAGACCGGCGGACCGTCAGGGTCTGCGCTCCACGTCGCCGGGGTCTCGATGGCCGTCCACGACTTTCTGAGCGTGCTCAGCGGCCGTTTCCCTTGGATCATCCTGTTCGTTGTCTGCGTGACGGCCATCGTCCTTCTCGTTCTGCTGCGCAGCGTTCTGCTGCCGCTCAAGGCCGTCCTCATGAACGTGCTCTCGCTGCTGGCCGGGTACGGCGCCATGGTGTGGGTCTTCCAGGAGGGGCACCTCGAGGGGCTCCTGAGTTTCACGAGCACGGGGGCGATCGACGCGGAGTTGCCGATCCTCCTCTTCTGCACGGTGTTCGGCGTATCGATGGACTACGAGGTGTTCCTGCTGTCGCGTATTCGCGAGTCCTGGGACGAGACTCACGACAATCGCGAGGCCGTACGCTACGGTCTTGCCAAGACTGGGCGGATCATCACGAGCGCGGCGCTCATCATCATCGTCGTCGCGGGCTCGTTCGCCTTCACGTCGATTCTCATCACGAAGGCCATCGGCATCGGTCTCGCCGTGGCCATCGCGTTCGATGCGACCGTCATCCGCATCCTGATGGTCCCGGCCACCATGCGTCTGCTTGGGCGCTGGAACTGGTGGCTTCCTGAGTGGCTCGGCAGGCGCCTGCCGCGCGTCGAGTAGGCGCTCTACAGAGCTTCGCCCGTCGTTTCCCACTGCGCCAAGTAGTGCGCGTAGCGACCGCCCAGGGCGGCGAGCTGGTCGTGGGTTCCGCGCTCGACCACCCGTCCTCCATCGACCACGAGGATCTCGTCTGCGTACCGCACCGTGCTCAGGCGGTGGGCGACGATGACGGCGGTGCGGCCGCTGAAGAGCACCGCCATGGCCCGATCGATGCGCCGCTCGCTCTCCGCGTCGACACTCGATGTTGCTTCATCGAGGATGAGGATCCGCGGGTCGGCCAGCAGCGCTCGGGCAAAGCTGACAAGTTGTCTCTGTCCCGTGCTGAGCGCCGCCCCTCCCGCCCGGACCTCCGTATCGTAGCCTTGGGGCAGTGTCTCGATGAAGTCATGAACGCCGACGATACGCGCGACGCGCTTCACCTCCGTGGGATCCGCGTCCGGACGGGCGAAGCGGATGTTGTCCAGAACTGACCCGCTGAACAGGAAGGCTTCCTGCGGCACGACGGCGAGCTGATCGCGGAGCGAGCTCGTCGTCACCTTCCGCAGGTCGTGACCGTCGATGAGCAGGGTCCCTTGGTCAGGGTCGTAGAAGCGTGCCAGGAGCTTGATCACCGTCGATTTGCCCGCTCCGGTCGCGCCGACGAGCGCGACCGTCTTGCCTGCGGCGATCGTGATGTCGACGTTGTGAAGGACGGGCTGCTCGCGACTGTAGCCGAAGGTCACGTCGCGAAAGACGATGTCGCCGCGCACATCGGGCAGGTCGACGGCGTCCGCCGCATCCATCAGGTCGGGCTCCGTGTCGAGCACGGCGTAGATCTTCTGGACCGCCGCCATCGAAGCCTGGAAGGTGTTGTAGAGCTGGCTCAGCTGCTGCAGAGGGTCGAAGAAGCTGTTCAGGTACCCGATGAACGCGACCAGCACCCCGATCTGGAGACTCTGGCCGCCGATGAGAGAGCCGCCGTACCACAACACGATGACCACGGCCACCGCGGACATGAACTCGACGAAGGGGAAGTACAGGCCGCTCTGGACGACCGTCTGCATGTTGGCGGCCCGATAGGCGGAGTTCGCGACGTCGAGACGCTCGTAGTCCCTCTCTTCCTGACGAAACGCCTTGAGCACGCGGATGCCCGAGATTGACTCCTGGAGGTGCGCGCTCACGTCGCCGATCTTGTTGCGCACCCGGGCGTAGGAGCGGGCCGAGCGTGAGCGGAAGATCAGGGTCGCGACCAGCAATGGAGGCATGATGGTCAGTGTGGCGAGGGCCAGGCGCCAGTCCAGGATGAGCAGAAAGACGATCGCGCCGCAGAAAGTCAGCGAGTTGGTGACCAGTGAGGTGACGCCTTCGGTCACGAGCTGGTCCAAGGCCTCGATGTCGTTCGTGAGGCGACTCACGATCCAGCCGGTTCGTTGACGGCTGAAGAAGTCCAAGGACAGTTTCTGAAGGTGGCCAAACAGCTGACGACGCAGATCGTCGATGATGTGCGATCCCACCCAGCTTGTGAGATACGTCTGGAGGTAGCTGGCGCCGAGGTTCAGGAAGCTGACGGCTACGAAGGCCACAATGACCCAGGTGAGGAATGTGACGCTGCCGGCGACGATCCCGGAGTCGATGGCCACCTTGAGCAGGTACGGCACGGTGAGGCTGCTGATCGTGACCACCAGCATGGCGATCAGGCTGAGAATGGCACGGCGCCGGTACGGGCGGGCGAGCCGGGCGAGCCGGGCGAGTTTCAGCTCGCGCGCCAGATTCAGAAAGGCGCGCCAGCCCCTCAGTTCATCGAGCGAGGCACCTGAGCCGTGCGGGCCTTGGGGGTGCCGGGGAGCCGCAGCCACTACGTCTCTTCCAGGTCGACGTCGATGGTATCGAGGTCACGGCCCTCGCGTTGAGCTCGAGCGAACATGAGCGCGTAGAGCGTCTCGTCGGCCATCAGCTGCGCGTGCGTGCCCCGCTCGACGATGTGGCCCTCGTCGAGCACGGCGATCTCGTCCGCGAGCGAAAGCGTCGACGGCCGGTGGGCGATGATGAAGGTCGTGCGATCGCGCATGATCGCACCGAGCGCGGCGCGGATCCTCGACTCCGTCTCAACGTCCACGCTCGAGGTCGCGTCGTCGAGAATGAGGATGGGCGGGTCCATGACGAGAGCTCGCGCGATGGCGATGCGCTGGCGCTGCCCGCCGCTGAGGGTGAGTCCGCGCTCACCGACGACCGTGTCGTAGCCCTCCGGGAGAGCTGTGATGAACTCATCGGCGTGCGCCGCGCGGGCTGCTCCACGTACTTCCTGCTCGTCGGCTTCCGGGCGGCCAAAGCGGATGTTCTCCGCGATCGAGATGCTGAACAGGAAGGGATCCTGGGTGACGACTCCGACATGCCCGCGCAGGTCATCGAGCGGGACCTCGCGTATGTCTCGTCCGTCGATGAGTACGCGGCCGGCATCAGGATCGTAGAAGCGAGGGATGAGGTTCGTCAGCGTCGACTTGCCGGAGCCCGTGTGGCCGACGAGGGCGATGGTCCGACCGGCTGGAACCACGAGGCTGGCGCTCTCGAGTACCGGCCGGTCAGCGAAGGCGAACGACACATCCTCCAACGTGACGGCGCCGGCCGGGCGTGCCCAACGCAGCGGCTGCGCATCTGGCCTCTCGACCATCTCCAGCGGCGCATCGAGCAACTCGAACACGCGCTCGCCGCTGGCTATGGCTCGCTGGGCGAGGCTCGTCAGCCAGCCGATCACCTGGGCCGGGTACACCAGCATCATCAGGTAGCTGTAGAAGGCGACCAGCGAGCCCAGGCTCAGGCTGCCATCGATCACCTGGCGTCCACCGAAATACAGAAGGACTGCCACGGCCAAGTTGGGGAGGAGGGCGATGAGCGGGATGTACACTGCACGCGTGTGCGCCGCAGCGACGCTGGCCTGGAACACCCTGTAGCTGCGGCTGCTGAATTTCTCGAGCTCATCGTCCTCACGAGCGAAGATACGGACGATGCGTGAGCCCACCACATTCTCCTCGGCTGCAGTCGTGACGTCGGCGATCCGTTGCTGCACATCCCTGAGGATCGGCTGCAGGCGGCGACTGAAGCGCACGGTGGCGAGGAGCAAGAACGGGAGGAAGGCGAGCGAGAGAAGCGCCAACTGCCAATCGAGGAAGAACAGGATGACGGCTATCGCGAGCATCATGACGAGGTTGATCGTGAAGAAGACCAGACCATAGCCAAGGAACATGCGCACGTTCTGCACGTCGCTCATGATGCGGCTCATGAGCTGACCCGTTGGCCAGCGGTCGAAGTAGCCGAACGACTGGCGCAACAGGTGTGCCCACACTCTGTTTCGCAGGTCACGTTCGATGTCCAGGCTCACCTTGCCACTGGCCAGACGACGGCCGATGGCGACGACAAGGCGCACGCCTGCGATCGCGAGGAGCGCCAAACCATACGTGACGAGGAGGCCGGCCTGACCGCCATCCAGCGCCTCGTCGATGGTGAGTCGGATCATCCAGGGGACCAGAAGCCCGAGCCCCATCTGGGCGAAGGCTAGCGTGAAGCCCGCGAGCGTGAGCCACTTGTAGTCGCCGAGGAGCTTCAGGGTACGCCACATGGTCTTCATCCGCTGGAAGCTTACCGCCTGCCCCGTCACGGTGTTGGGTGTAGACTGGTCGGCGGCTCAGTCCGCGGGCCGGCAAGTATCCTGGATTCCTGTAACTTCTCGTGGAGTGACTGCGTCTGACTCTGACAAGTGGGGTTCGCAGCCCGACCCGTCGCCCGCCGAGATCGCGCGTGCCGCGAGGGGCGACATGGCGGCGTTCACCAGCATCGTGGAGCGGTATCAGGACATGGCCTACTCTGTCGCCTACAGCATTCTGGGCAATCACCCGGATACGGAAGATGCCGTACAGGAGGCGTTTCTGCGCTGCTATCGCCGTTTGGGTCAGTACCGGGGCGAGGCCGCTTTCTCAACTTGGCTCTTCCGGGTCGTCGCGTCGTCGGCCGTCGATCTTCGCCGTCGCGAGCGACGCAGGCCCGAGGTGGTGTCTCTCCCCCCCGAGATCGTCGATCAGGCCACACCTCTTCTCGGCGAGGGCCCCACTGCCGCCGCCTTGCTCGCGGCGCTCGGCGAGCTGCCCGATGGCTACCGCACGCCTACCGTCCTGCGTGACGTATACGGCATGCCTTACCGGGAGATCGCGCGGATGACCGGCCGGCCGTTGGGCACCGTCAGGGTGATGGTTCATCGGGGTCGCGCCTCCCTTCGACTGAATCTGCGCGCCCGTGGTCTGGAGCCGGGTTCGGCAGACGAGATAGGTGGCGCCTGATGGGCTGCGGCTACTTCCGCTTGCGCATGAACCTCTACCTGGACGCGGAGCTGGGCTACACGGAAGTCGCCGAGCTGCGGCGCCATCTCGAATCCTGTTCCAGTTGCGCCGCCGAGTTCTCGGAGGTGGGCATGGTGCGCGAAGCCATGGCGGCGTGGGGTAGGGTCGAGTTCGCTCCGCCGGGGCTGGCCCAGCGCGTGATCGCTGGCGTTGAGCGCGAGCTGGCCGATAGTATGGCGCGGCCGCTGAGGAGTGCGCTCAAGCAGCGACAAAGTCAGATCGACGATCATCTGGGCCGCCTTCCCCTCCCGGGAGGCCGTGCCATCCCCGTAGGGAGTCTTCTGGGCTGGGGTCTCGCGGCTGCCGCAGTGCTCGTCGGAATCGAACGTCGCCATGTCCGCCGCGATCGTGAATTGAGACCATCCTGACCTCGAGGACCCAGCCGTGAAACTCGACAGGGAACAGATCATGGAGCTGTTGCCGCACCGACCGCCGTTCCTGCTCGTCGACGAGGTCGTCGAGCTTGAGCCCGGGGTGCGCTGTCTGGCCACGCGAACGCTCCGTGACGACGACTTCTGGTTCGCCGGACACTTTCCCGGCAATCCTGTGATGCCCGGTGTGCTCATCGTGGAGGCGCTTGCCCAGGCGGCAACGCTGGCCGCCGCCAGCGCAGGCGCGGCCAAAGGGCGCGTCGGCCTCTTCGCGGGCATCGACAAGGTCCGTTTCAAGCGTGTCGTGCGGCCTGGCGATACGCTGCACCTCAAGGCCGAGATCACCGCCGTGCATGGCCCCGTCGGTCGCGCCAAGGTGGTGGCCGAGGTCGGGGGCGAGCTGGCCTGCCGCGGTGAGCTGATGTTCGCGATCGTGGATGCCGCCTCGCTGGCTTCGGGGGAAGCCAAGCTGTGAGAGACCGACGAGAGGGCTGCCTGCCGGGTGCCGAGGGTGGCTTGTGATCGGGCTGCGTCGCGGCCTGGTGCATGGCGCGCGCATCTCCGCGCTGGGCGTGTACGTGCCCGAGCGCGTGCTGACCAACGACGCGATCTCAGGGTTTCTCGACACGTCAGACGAGTGGATCACGTCTCGGACGGGAATCCGCGAACGGCGCATCGCCGGCGCCGATCAGGCGGCCAGCGATCTCGGCGTGATCGCCGCTCGCCGCTGCATCGAATCGGTCGACGTCGATCCTCTGGATCTGGACCTGGTGATCGTCACCACGATCTCACCAGACCACATCATGCCCGCCACCGCCTCGATCGTGGCGGACAAGATCGGCGCACGGCGCGCCGGCGCCTTCGACGTTCAGGCTGGGTGCACGGGTTTCGTCTATGGGCTTGCGATCGCGACCGCCTTCGTCTCGGCGGGAATCTACAAGAACGTGCTCGTCCTCGGTGCGGAGGTCCTCAGCCGCATGGTCGACTGGGAGGACCGGAGCACCTGCGTGCTCTTCGGCGACGGCGCCGGAGCCGTGCTGGTGCAGCCGACCGACAAGGGCAGTATCTTCAGCTTCGATCTGGGCAACGACGGCAGCGGCGCCTCCTTCCTGAACGTACCAGCAGGCGGCTCGCGCATGCCGGCCAGCCACGAGACAGTGCGGCAGCACGGGCACACCATGCACATGACCGGCAGTGAGGTCTTCAAGTTCGCGACGCGAACAGTCGCGGATTCCTGCGAGAAGGTGCTCGCTGATGCTGAGCTGAGCATCGCCGACATCGACCTCTTCGTGCCCCACCAGGCCAACATCCGCATCATCGACGCCGCGGTTCGCCGCTTGGGGTTCGAAGAGGAGCAGGTGTTCTCCAATCTGGATCGCTACGGCAACACTTCCTGCGCCTCGATCCCCATCTGTCTGAGAGAAGCCACTCAGGGCGGTCGACTCAAGAAGGGCGACATGCTCCTCATGGCGGGCTTCGGCGCCGGCCTCACCTGGGGCTCGTGTCTCACTCGGTGGGAGCTCTAGGGCCTTCCATGAAGCAGCTCCTTCTGATGTTCCCCGGGCAGGGGTCACAGGCGGTGGGCATGGGATGCGACCTGTGCGCCGCCGAGCCGGTCATGCGCGAGACGTTCGTGGAGGCTTCCGAGGTCCTCGGCTACGATCTCGAGCAGCGTTGCGGCGCCGGCCCAGCGGCGCTGCTGGCACGAACCGATATCACGCAGCCGGCGTTGCTCTGCGTGTCGATCGGCATCCTGCGCATCCTGCGGCGCGACGGTCTGCGCTTCGCTGTCGCTTTGGGTCACAGTCTGGGTGAGTACTCGGCCCTGGTGGCGACTGGCGCGGTGTCGTTCGTCGATGCGTTGCGCATCGTGCTTCGGCGGGGGGAGGCGATGCAGGCCGCCGCCGCTGCAAGCGAGGGCGGCATGGCGGCAGTCGTCGGGCTCGACGACGCCACCGTCGAAGGACTGTGCGCCGAAATGGACGACCTCTGGCCAGCCAATTTCAACAGCCCCGGTCAGGTGGTGGTGAGCGGCACGAAGGCGGCTCTTCTCGACCTGGAGGCGAGAGCCAAGTCGGCCGGGGCGCGTCGGGTGATCCCGCTACCGGTGAGCGGGGCCTTCCACTCGCCTCTCATGGAGCCCGCACGGCTGCCCTTGCGGGTCGAGCTCGAGAAGGCCGAGTGGCGCGTTCCCGATCCACTCTTCTACTCGGTTTGCAGCCTGCAGCTTGAGTCGGACGGGTTCGCGGAACTCCTGCAGCGGCAGCTCGTTTCCCCCGTGCGCTTCACGCAGGCAGTGAAGGCTGTGTACGCGGCAGGGTATGATGTCTTTCTTGAGGTAGGGCCGGGCAGCGTGCTCGGCGGCCTTGCGCGGCGGATCGTGCCGGAGGCAGTGGTCTCGCGAGTTTCCGATGCGGAGACCCTCTCGGCGCTGCGAAGCGACAGACGCTTCCTGGAGGCCCTGTGAGCGGTGATCTTGATCTCGGCGGGACGGTGGCTCTGGTCACCGGCGCGGGGCGCGGCATCGGGCGCGCAATCGCGCTCGAACTGGCCGCGGCCGGCGCCGACCTGGCCATCAACGACTACTCCGATGGCGCGGCCTGCTCAGGCGTCGTCGGCGAGGTCGAGCGACTGGGTCGCAGAGCCGTGTGCGTGATGGGGGACGTCTCGAACGAGGAACAGGTCAACGCGATGGTCGAGCGCGTCGAGACCGACCTCGGACCCCTCGACGTGGTCGTCAACAACGCTGGCATCACGAGGGACAACGTCGTCATGATGATGGATGCCGGCGACTTCGACGCCGTGATCGCCACGCATCTGCGGGGCACGTTCCTTGTCAGCAAGGCGGCGGCACGCAGGATGTTCCGCCGCCGGTCTGGCTGTATCATCAACTTGGCCAGCGTGGTGGGCCGCCGCGGCAACGCCGGCCAAGCCAACTACTCGGCCGCAAAGGCGGGCATCATTGGGCTCACGAAGTCCTTGGCCAAGGAGTTGGGTCCGCGAGGCATCCGGGTCAATGCCATCGCCCCGGGCTACATCGACACACCGATGACTCAGGCTCTGTCTGAGGAGACCAGAGGCATGATCGTTGACGCGACACCGCTCAAGAGCATCGGAACGACCGACGACGTGGCGAATGCCGTCGCCTTTCTCTCATCGCCGCGCGCGCGTTTCATCACCGGCGTCGTCCTCCCCGTCGATGGCGGCTTGGGCATCTAGGGCCGCAATGAGGCGGACAAACGCATGACAGCAACCACGAGAGTCGTCGTTACCGGGATGGGTGTCATCTCGCCGATCGGCAGCGACCTCGAGACGTTCTGGCGGCGACTCACAGCGGGTGACTCCGGCGTCGGCGAGATCACGCGCTTCGATCATTCCGACCACAGGGTGCACATCGCTGCCGAGGTCAGGGACTTCGACGCTGAGGACTACATCGACAAACGTCAGGTGCGGCGCCTCGACCTCTTCAGCCGATACGCGGTCGCAGCCGGCAAGACCGCGGCCGCCGATGCCGACTTCGACCCCAAGCCCGAAGCCGAACGGGTCGGCGCGGTCATCGGCAGCGGCGTGGGCGGGCTGCAGACTCTGCACACCGAGATCGGCAAGCTCCTCGAGAAGGGGCCGGAACGCGTCAATCCGCTGCTCGTACCGATGATGATCCCCAATATGGGTGCGGCGCACGTGTCTCTCGAACTCGGGACGAAGGGCCCCCTGAGTGCCACCTCGACTGCGTGCGCGGCGGGGTCAGACGCCGTCGGCTACGCGGCGCGCATCATCCGCAGCGGTGATGCCGACGTCGTGTTCGCGGGCGGCAGCGAAGCGCCCATCTCCGCGACTGCCTTGGCCGGTTTCGCCGCCGCCCGGGCTCTATCCACCAGAAGCGGAGATCCGAAGGAGGCGTCTCGGCCGTTCGATGCTGACCGGGATGGCTTCGTCATGGGAGAGGGTGCTGGGTGCCTTGTCCTCGAGAGCCTCGAGCACGCTCTGGCACGTGGGGCCCGGATCTACGCAGAGCTGGCGGGGGCCGGCATGAGCTCGGACGCGTTCCACATGACGCTGCCGGACGAGACCGGGGAGTCGCAGTCGCGAGCCATGAAGGCGGCGCTTGCCGAGGCTGGCATCGACCCGACGGATCTTGACTACGTCAACGCCCACGGCACGGCGACTCCCGCGGGTGATATCGCTGAGACGAGGGCCTTGAAGGCCACCTTGGGCGACCACGCCAGGCGAGTCGCTGTCTCCTCCAACAAGTCGATGATTGGCCATTGCCTCGGCGCCTCTGGAGCTATCGAGGCTGTGGCCACCGTGCTGACGATCGTCAACGGAGTCGTGCCTCCGACAATAAACCTCACGCACCCAGATCCTGAGTGCGACCTGGACTACGTGCCTCTTCGATCTCGCGAGCAGCGTGTAGATGTGGCGGCCAGCAACAGCTTCGGCTTCGGCGGCCACAACGTGACGCTTGTCTTCCGTCGCTTCGAAGGCTAGCGGCGCGCTGATCGGCGCCCGCCCATGAACGTGATCGTCGAGATTGAGCGCCGCGGCGGCGAACCCTCGGATGCCCGGTGGGAGTGCCCTTCCTGCCGGAAGGGCACCAGTCACGCGCAGCTTCGCGCCGACCTCATGGTCTGCCGGTTCTGCGGCCTTCATCTGCGCATCGGCGCAAGGGAGCGCATCCGCCAGTTGGCGGACGAGGGGTCGTTCCACGAGCTGTGGACGTCGGTCACGCCTGTCGACTCGCTGGAGTTCGTGGACCTGGAGACCTACCCAGAACGCATTCGCGCCGCCCAGTCGAAGACAGGCCTCTCTGAAGCTATCGTCGTGGGGACGGCCAGCATCGAGGGCACCGGCTGTGTCCTCGCCGTCCTGGACTTCGGCTTCATGGGCGGCAGCATGGGCAGTGTGGTCGGCGAACGGTTCTGGCGCTGCGCGGAGCTCGCCGTCGCCGACGGACTGCCCGTTGTCGCGGTCTGCAGCTCGGGCGGGGCACGCATGCAGGAGGGCACTCTCGCTCTCATGCAGATGGCCAAGACGACGTGCGCGGTGGACCTGATCAACGAGGCCGGGTCGCCGTTTGTGTCTCTGCTTGCCGATCCGTGTACCGGAGGGGTACTGGCGAGCTTCGCCTCCCTCGCCGACATCTGCGTGGCCGAGCCAGGGGCGCTGCTGAGTTTCTCCGGACCGCGGGTCATCGCTGAGACGACGCGGGAGGAGTTGCCCGCAGGGTTCGGCAGCGCGGAGCGGATGCTCGGACTCGGCCATCTCGATGCCGTGGTGCCGCGACATGAGCTTCGCGCCAGGGTCGGCAACTACATGCGACTTCTTGAAGGAGGTGAGGAACCTGAACGACGAGAAGGACAAGGATCGCGAAAGCGAGGCGCGAGCGGGCTGGCTCAGGCAGCGCTTGACAGAGCTCGGTCGCTTGCCGCTTATGCCCGGAATCCACTTGTCAGAGGAGATCGAGAGGATCCAGGGGCGGTTGAAGACGCTTCGGCCGGAGAGCCGACGCCGTGACACGTGGAGGACGGTCGAACTTGCGCGTCACAAGGACCGGCCGCATACACGTGACTACGTCGGGCTGTTGATCGACGGGTTCGAGGAGCTCAGGGGCGACAGGTTGCGGGCGGACGACGCCGCCATCATCGGCGGGCTCGGGTGGTTCAGAGGTCGGGCGGTGCTCGTCGTCGGTCATCAGAAGGGCACGACGCTCGAGGAGCAGTCACTGCACAACTTCGGCATGGCCAGACCAGACGGGTACCGGAAGGCGCAGCGCCTCTTCGCCCTGGCTGAACGCCACAGACTGCCGGTGCTGACCTTCGTGGACACGCCCGGGGCGTCTCCCGGCATCGCCGCAGAGGAGGGGGGGCAGGCTCGCGCGATCGCGGAGACCATGCTCGACATGGCCCGCCTGACAGTTCCCGTGGTGGCTACTGTGATCGGCGAGGGAGGGTCCGGCGGAGCGCTCGCCCTCGCTGTGGCCGATCGTGTCCTCATGCTCGAGAATTCGACCTACTCAGTGATCACGCCGGAGGGCTGCGCCGCCATTCTCTGGCGTGACGCGGCCTTCGCCCCGCAGGCCGCAGAGGCCCTGCGTCCGACTGCGCCGCAGCTCCTGGAGCTGGGCGTGATCGAGCGTGTCGTTCCTGAGCCGCGAGGAGGCGCGCACCACCATCCCAAGGACACGGCCTCGCGCCTGGGTGACGCCATCTTCGAGACTCTCGCCGAACTCGACGAGATCACACCACGGGAGCGGCGGTGGCAGCGCCGCGAGCGTTTTCGCAGGATGGGCCGATCATTCGACGCGCATCAGCCTGTGGCGAACGCGTCGCCCTATGGCGGCTTCGCAACCGCGTGAATCCCTCCCCGAGGCGGATCCGGTAGGACATGCCACCCGTCATCGTCTGCGAGCACCTCGAGAAGCGCTATCGTCATGTCACGGCGGTGGCCGACGCGAGCTTCGAGGTGGAGAGAGGGGAGATCTTCGGGCTGCTGGGATCCAACGGCGCCGGGAAGACGACGACCGTGGAGTGCGTCCAGGGACTCCGGTCGCCGACGTCCGGCCGCGTAGAGGTCTTGGGCAAGGACCCGAGGGCCGAAGCGGCAGCTCTGCGCGGGCGCATTGGCTGTCAGCTGCAGGAGTCGCGTCTTCCCGACCACCTGAAGGTCTGGGAGGCGTTGAGTCTGTTCGCGAGCCTGACGCCTCGCGCTCCCGACTGGAGGATCCTCCTCGAGCAGTGGGGTCTCGAGGACAAGCGGAACGCCACGTTCTCGAGCCTCTCGGGCGGGCAGCGTCAGCGCCTGTTCATCGCTCTCGCCCTGGTGAGCCAGCCGGACGTGGTCTTCTTCGATGAGATGACGACGGGCCTCGATCCCGCGTCGCGTCGCGTCGCGTGGGAGCTCATCGAGCAGGTCCGTGAGCGCGGGACTACGGTCGTTCTGGTCACCCACTTCATGGACGAGGCCGAACGTCTCTGCGACCGGGTCGCGGTAGTGGACGCCGGTCGTGTCGTCGCGCTCGACACTCCGCGAGCTCTCGTGGTCGAGCACGATCCGTGGGAACGGGTCATCTTCGCCAGCGACCTTCCTGATCTCGATTGGCTGCTGTCGGTACCCGGAGCCAGGTCGCTGTCGCGTCGCGGCCGGCGCGTCGTGCTCGAGGGCGAGGGGCCGCTCCTGGCTCTGGCCGCCGCAGCCCTCGTCGAGCGCGGCATAGTGCCTCTCGACCTTCGCGTTGA
This sequence comes from uncultured Thermoleophilia bacterium, assembly GCA_963717285.1. Taxonomy (GTDB): domain Bacteria; phylum Actinomycetota; class Thermoleophilia; order UBA2241; family UBA2241; genus CAIXSE01. The sequence continues at coordinate 297,931 of CAVQVW010000004.1, read as the reverse complement.
GGAGCCTTCGCTCGAGGACGTCTTCCTCAAGCTCACCGGGCATCACGTGGAGGATTGAGGTCAGCTGATGCGTGTGCTGCTGAAGCTGACCTGGGTCGAGCTCAAGCTGTTCTTGCGCGAGCCGACGACGCTCGTGTTCACGTTCGCGTTCCCGGTCGTGCTGCTCTTCGTGATGGGCGAGATCTTCGGCGGGGGTCCCGTGCGGCCGGGAGAGGTCCTGTTTGCGGGCCTCGCTCCTCTCGACTACTACGTGCCGGCGTACATCGCGCTGGCGGCCATGTCGGTCGGCATCATCATGCTGCCGGCGAGGCTGACCGCCTACCGCTCGGGGGGAGTGCTGCGGCGTTTCCGTGCATCGCTGGTGCCGGTGCCGGCTGTGCTGGGCTCGCAGGTGCTGGCCGGGCTCGTACTCGCCCTCATCGGCGCGCTGCTGGTGTGGCTTTTCGGCGACGCAGTCTACGTAGTGAGCTTCCCTTCCGGTCCCCTGCAGCTGATCGTGGCCTTTCTCGCCAGTGTGGCTGCGTTCTCAGCTCTTGGTGCTCTCATCGGCGCGGTCCTGCGGTCGAGCCGCGCCGCTCAGGGTGCGGGTCTCATGCTCTTCTTCGTGATGCTGTTTCTCTCGGGTGCCGGGCCGCCGACGGAGGTCATGAGCCCGACGATGCTGCGCATCGCGGACTTCCTGCCCCTGACATACGCCGTGAACGCCCTTCAGGACGCCTGGAATGGGCTCGGCTGGGATTGGCGGGACTACGTAGTCCTCGGCGGCATCGCGCTCGGTGCTGGGTGGGTGAGTCTGCGCCTGTATCGCTGGGACTAGCGGCACGCGTCGATCGAGGGCGCGTTCTTCAGAGCGCTTCGAGGACCTCGGCCAGTCGACGCCTGGCCACCGCCTGCGCCTTGAGCAGAGGTGCATCGGCGAAGAGCCAGACTTCGCCCACTGGGTCTGCCGCGGCGATCACGGTCCCGCCTGCCGTCGACACGACAGCCAAGCCGAGCAGGATTGCATTCGGGGCGAGTGGGTCGAGGTCCAGGGCCGGAGATGCGGCCTCGGGCAGCATCACCCCGAGGAGGACGTAGTCGGAGGAGAGATGCTCGCTGATCTCGCGCCCGCCCGTCTCGCTCACGACCTTGAAGCCTTTCTGCGCCAGCGTCTCCCGCAGCTGGGCCAACGCCTCCCGTGGGGGGATCGATGCGCTGCTGGCCATCCGCCAGGAGCCCTTTTCGGACTGCCATGCAGCGTCGTCGGGGCTCGGATACGTGGCGCGGAGGTGCTCGACGATCGCTGCGGCGTCGGCAAGCACCAGATCGCCGTCCCGCAGCACAGGTACGCTCTCCTGCCCGGAGGCGGCGGTGACTTGGGTACGTTCCTCCCGCCTGTACGGGACGTTGACAGCCGTGTAGGTCAGGCCGAGCTCGGTCATCACCTGTCGGACCGAGTGACAAGATGGACACCATTCGAGTTGGTAGAGCGTCAGCATGCATGCCCCGGCCCGGGCTCGCCCTCACTGCTTCGCGCGCGGCGACAGGGCTCAGGCAGGCCGACCCGCTGACACGTTGTGCCCCGGACCCTCAGGGCAGGTACACCAACCCGTGCTTGATCCTCGCCATGTAGTACTTCTCGAAGGCGAGCTTGGCCCAGTGCGACCAGGGACCGGGGATCATGATCTCGTAGCGGCGCGGCTTGAAGACACGATCGAGTACGATGATCATGCCCTGGTTGCCGGCGTCCATGATGCACAGCGGCTTGATGTCGGCGAAGGGCATCGGTCGCGGCTCACTGCCCTGGATGGCCGCCACGATGTTGTGCGCCGCGACCTTGCCCATGACCTCCGACATCCAGCCCGTCTTGGGCACCCCGGTGGGCACCTCCGTCGGTATCTGCGGCTTGATCTGGACGGCGATACCGGCGGCGTAGATGTTGTCGAAGTCGCGGTGCTTGTAGCAGTCGTCGGTGGGGATGAAGCCCTTCTCGTCCCCCAGGCCGGGCGAGTCGAAGATGGCCGGGACGCCGGTGAACGGCGGGATGACGATGGCGTACTTGTGGTTCAGCACGCGTCCGTCGGAGAGCGTGATGGAGCCCTTGCTGGCCGATGCCATGCCGACATTGACGAAGGGCTTGATGCCGAGCATCCTGAAATAGGCCTTGAGCATGCTCTCGCCGCCGCGCATGCCGCCGAGACCGAAGTGGCCGAGGAAGGGCTCGGAGGTCACGAAGGCCAAGGGGACCTGCTTGCGGATCTTCGCCTCGCGCAGCGCCTTGTCGATATTGAAGACCACCTCGTAGGCGGCGCCGAAGCAGCTGGCGCCCTGGGCCGAGCCGATGACGACCGGCCCCGGGTCCTGGACGAACTCGAGCCACGCCTCGGCGGAGTCCATCGCGTGTTTGAGGCTGCAGACGGAGTGCGAGGTGCCCTCCTCAGGGCCGAGGCCGGGGACGACGGAGAAGTTGTACTTGGCCCCGGTCCCGATCAGCAGGTAGTCGTAGGGGATCTCACCTTTGTCGGTGAACACCTTGTTCTGCGCGGGGTCGATGCGCTCGACCGTCGCATGCCGGAACTTGATGCCGCGCCGGTAGAGGATCGGCTCGAGCTGCATGCTGATCTGCCCGGGCTTGCGCCACCCGGGGACCATCCAGATCAGCGAGGGCACGAAGATGAAGCGGGGGTCTCGCGCGACGACGGTGATCTCCGCAGCACTCCCCAGTTCGAGCTCGAGCTCGAAGGCCGCGTTGACGCCGGCGAAGCTGCCACCCAGTACGACGATGTGGTTCATGGTCTACTCCTCTCGAGAGCCAAAGTGGGACCCGATCGTCTCTGGCCCCCGGCGTCAGCGGGCCGATCCTTGCGCCGCCCAACCTTAGCATGGGAAGGCGCTCGGACAAACGTTGGCGGAAGCCGCTGCTTGATCCTCGCTTGGGCTTGCGAGACATCTCGGGGCAGCGCGATCGAGAGGTGACGAAGTGGTCCGGGGCCCCCAACGCCAGCAAACGACGGGGCCGATTCTCGCGGCCCCATCGTTTGCGAAGGTTCGCTGACTCATGTGCGCCTCGCCATGGCACAGCGAAGCAGGTTCACGGGCTGGCCGGCCGTATTCGCCTGCAGGGAGACGGCGACCGCCTTGCGGGCTTCCTAGACCAGCCTCGTGCAGGTCCGCGGCAGCGCCGCCGTCTTGCTGACGCACCAGTACGAGTAGAGCTTCTTCTCCTCATCGTCCGACATGTCATCGATGCTGACCTTCGGAGCCTTCTTCACCATGTCCACGGAGTAGGGGAGGACCAAGCCGTCGGCCCCCCGCTCCATGTCGAAAAGAGGGACGAGCTTGTCGACGTGGAGGAACGGACCCGTACTGACAATGATCCACTCAGCTTTCGACTGGTCGTCGACCAGTACGAAACCGACCTTGCCGATCGTTTCGCCCTTCTCGTCGAACACCCACTGCCCCTGCCACTTGCGGATGTCCTCCTGCTGCACTGCGTCTGCTGCCATGGTGCACGCTCCTCCTCGATGTACGTGACTATCGTCCGGTCGCCCTGCGCCGACCGGACAGACATGGGACTTCGGCCCCTGCGCGTAACCTATTCCCGGCAGCACGGGATGGCAAGCACGACTCCAGTCAGCAGGTGCCGCTTCAGCGACGCCGCCGACGCGGCTCTGTGGCTCTTGACGGCGAAGCCGAGCGACCGTAGTGTGAATGTCGTTCTCAAAGTGAACGCCCGTCGCACTACGTAGGAGAGATTGCTTGACCTCTAGCTTGCCTGGGGAGTCTGGCGAAGCGATTCCCCGACCTCAGCAGAAGCGCCGGCACAGTGGTGGTGGCAGGCGTGAGCGCCGGCATCATGAGACACACGACGAGATCGTGCTGGCGGCGCGCCAGATCGTGATGGAGAGCGGCGCGAGCCAGCTCACCGTGCGCGAGATAGCCCGGCGCACCGACTTCAGCCCGTCGGCGCTGTACCGCTACTTCGCCGGGGGCCGCTCAGACATCCTGCTCGCCATCGCGCGCACCAGCCTGGTCGTTCTCGAGAGCCATCTCGCCCGCGTCCCCTCAGGGCTTGCCCCCGGTGAGCGCATCGTCGCGATGGGCGAGGAGTACATGTACTTCGCCCGCGAGCACCCGGCGGAGGTCGCGCTTCTCTTCGACAGCCTCACCGCCATGGAGGATCTCGATCTCGCCAATCCTGATGAGGCCTTCCTTGCGCCGACGGGCGTCTATCGCCTGCTGGAGTCTCCGCTGCGTGAGGGGATCGCGAATGGGTCGTTTCGGATCCGGGAGCAGGACGTGATGCTGGTCATGCACGCGACGTGGGCTCTCGTCCATGGTCTCGCGGCCGTGGAGCGCCTGCATGAGCGACGCGGGGGGGTCTTCGGCGACCGCGGCGGCGAGGTGCTGCGCGCCTTCGTGAACGGTCTCGGCACGGACTGGGTCCAGGAGAAGGCGCGATGAGGCCTCGAGGCTGACGACGCGCGCCTTCCTCACAGAGCGACTCGGCGGGCGTGCCGTCCGCCATCCTGGGGCGACGATCCTCATCTGGCTGGTCGCCGCCATCGCCGGAGGTGCAGTCTTCCTCCTGGGGAGCGGGGTACTCAGCGCCTCGGACGACTTCCTCACGACGCCGGAATCCAAGCAAGTGGAGCGGCTCGTGGCCGATCATCTCCCAGGGTCAGCTGCCGACACCGAGGTAGTGGTCGTGCGCTCCTCCGAGCACGCCGTTGGAGACCCGGACGGAGCGTTCCTCGCGCGCCTCGCAGAGCTTGGCGCTCGGATCAAGTCGACTGGTCCCGAGGACGTCAGCAGCGTGGTCTCTATCGCCGAGGCGATGGACGCTTCGCCTGAGGCTCGCGGTGAGTCTGGAGGGGGCGGACTGGCGGAGGGCGAGGCGACGGCCAAGCTGGTCTCAGACGACGGGCGCACGGCCCTCATTCTCGTGACTCTCACGGGCAGTGCGAGCGAGGCGCAGGAGCACTTCGGTCCTCTCTACGACCTGGTCCTCGAGGAGGATGGGAGGGACGGTTTCGACGTATCCGTGACGGGGGCTGCCGCCTGGGAGCACGAGACGAAGGAACTCGCCGAGTCGGATCTGCGCCGCGGCGAACTCGTCGGCATCCCCGTCGCTCTGATCATCCTAGTGATCGTCTTCGGCGCGGTGGCCGCGGCCGTTGTGCCTCTGGCGCTCGCTCTGGTGGCCATCGCCGTGGCGTCGGCTCTCACAGTTCTCCTCGGCGGCTGGTTCGACGTGTCGGTCTTCGCGATCAACATCATCACGATGATGGGGCTCGCGGTCGGCATCGACTACTCGCTGCTGATCGTGTCTCGCTTTCGCGAGGAGCGCGAGGCAGGGCACGATGTGGCCCGGTCAATCGCGATCTCCACCGCCACGGCAAGCCGCGCGGTGTTCTTCAGCGGCGGCATCGTGGTCTTCGCGCTTTCGGGGATGCTGATCGTTCCGTTTTCCGTCTTCACCAGCCTCGGCGCCGGGTCCATCCTAGTGGTCGTAGCGGCCGTGGCAGCCGCCCTCACGCTCCTGCCCGCTGTGCTGCGGCTCCTCGGCGTCCACGTGAACTGGCTGCAGGTGAGGCGGCGTGCGGCGCGCACGGGTCTCAAGGACGATCAAGAGCGGTTCTGGACTCGTGCTGCGAGGGTGATCATGAAGCGGCCCCTGATCTCTCTCCTCGTCTCGTGCGCAGCGCTCGCCCTGCTGGCCGCTCCGGCGCTGACCATGAAGACGGGCATGTCCGGAGCCAGCGAGTTTCCGGACTCCACAAGCAGCAAACGGGCCTACCAGGCCCTTCAGGACGAGTTCTCGGCGGGGGTGAGCTCACCCATCCTGATCGCCTTTGAGGGTCAGCTGCAGGATCCGCGCGTTCAGGCCGCACTTGCGAACGCACGGTCGGCGGCGGCGACTGACGGCCGTTTTCAGGTCGTCGGCTACGAAGCGAGCGAGGATGGCGAGTTCGCCGTCCTCAAGCTGGCTGTCAATGCAGACCCGACGAGCGGGACTGCGATGGATGCGGTGCGCGATCTGCGTGACGTGGCGCCGACGGCAGCTGAAGGTGCTCCCGTCGATGTCCTCGTCGGGGGAGTGCCGGCGCTCTACGCCGACGCGATAGACCTCATCGCCGAGTATACTCCTTGGGTCATTGGGCTGGTCCTCACGCTCAGCTTCGTCCTGCTCCTGCTCGCCTTCCGCTCCTTGGTGATCGCCGTGCAATCCATCCTCATGAATCTCCTGTCAGTCGGGGCGGCCTACGGATTGGTCACGCTGGTGTTCCAGGATGGCTACGGCGCAGGCCTTCTGGGATTCGTGCAGGTGGAGCGCGTCCTTGCTTGGCTCCCCTTGCTCATGTTCTGTGTTCTGTTCGGACTCTCGATGGACTACCACATCTTCCTGCTGAGCCGGATCAGCGAGAGATACGCCGAGCACGGTGACACTCGGGAGGCGGTGATCTTCGGCGTGGGCTCCACCGCCGGCATCATCACAGGCGCCGCGCTGATCATGGTCGCCGTCTTCGCTGGCGTGGCGATGGGCGACATGACGATGTTCCAGCAGCTCGGTTTCGGTCTTGCCGTGGCTATCGCCATCGATGCGACCGTCGTGAGGACTGTGATCGTTCCCTCGGCGATGACGCTTCTCGGCCACCGAAGCTGGTATCTGCCGAAATGGCTCGGGTGGCTCCCGCATATGAACATCGAGGCGCCTCCCCCGGCTCCGGGGGCAGCCGCATCTCGTGCCGCGGCCGAGTGACCTCATCACGAGGAGCATGTTTCTGAGGGTCGCGTGTCCGGGGAGTCCGCCAAGGCCGGACCCTCGGGCCCCTGTGAGGGGCGGCCTACTGCTCCAGAAGGCGCCCGGGTCCGGACCGGTCGAGCTGCGGCGTCTGGGTCCGCAGTTCGAGCAGCTTGTCGCGCAGCTCGGCCTGCAGACGGCCGATCTCGCCTTCGGCCTCCAGCCGCCGCGTGCGACCTTCGTCCTGGATGCGGATCGTCTCCTCGAGCGTCGCTACGAGGTCGGCGTTCACCTTCCGCAGGGTCTCCACGTCGATGACGCCCCGCTCGACCTCGCCGGCGACCTTCGCCGAGCCGACGCGCAACAGCTCGGCGTTCTTGGCCAGAAGTTCGTTGGTCGTGTCGCTCACCTGCTTCTGAAGCTCCACAGCAGTCTGCTGCCGATACAGGCTGATGGCGATGACGATCTGGTTCTTCCACAGGGGGATCGTCGTGAGGATCGACGTCTGGATCTTCTCGACCAGGTTCTGATCGTTGCCCTGGATGAGGCGGATCTGGGGCGCCGCCTGGACGGCGACCATCCGGGTGAGCCGAAGGTCGTGGATGCGCCGCTCGAAGCGTCCCGTCGCCTGCCGGAGGTCAGTCAGCTGTTGGGCGGCCATGACGTCGCTCGTCGCGGCGACCTCGGCTTCGAGCGCCGGGATCTTGACGGTGTGGAGCTCCTCCAGTACCTGCTCGCCCGCCGCGATGTACACTTCGAGCTGATTGATGTAGTCGAGGTTGAGCTCGAACATCTTGTCGAGAACGGTCATGTCCTTGAGCAGGGCCATTCGCGAACGCTCGAGCGCATCCACGATGCGGTCGATGCTGGATGCGACCTTCTGGTAGCGCGCTGCGAAACGCTCGAACGTGTTCGCGAAACGACCCAGGATGGGGATCCGGGACTTCCCGGTCCCCGCGCTGAGGGCATCGATATCGAGTTCACGGACCTTGTCGAGAAGGCCGGTGAGAGCCTCTCCTCCCGCCCCTGCGTCCTTGTTGCGCACGTCGCCCAGTAGGGAATCCGCGAAGTTGGCGATACGGCTCTGGGCCGGTAGGCCGTAGCTTAGGACGGCTTGCGCGTCGGTCACATCGACGGCCGCCTTGAGCTCAGCGACACGAGCGGGATCGATTCGGCTGAGTTGTTGTCCTGTGGCGACATCCTCCGTCGGCCGATCTGCCTCGGCGGCGCCCTGCGCCAGGGCGTCGTCTGAGTCCCTCGGTCCAGTGTCGTCGGTCATTCCAGCTCTCCAGTTCGCGTGTACATGGTCTCGCTGCGGACGGTCCTCTCAAGCAGCTCGATATCGCTGTCCAGGTCGAGGGCGCGATCCTCGAGCACATTCGCCAGCTGCCGGTCGAAGGCCTGCTGAACGACGTGCAGCGAGTCCTCGGCGCGGGTGATCGTCTTGCCGATCTCAGGTGATGACTGGCGCCCGCTGAGGTACACGTAGCCCTCGACGATCCTCTGGGCGGCGTCCAGGTAGTACGTCAGGAACCCGCGTGCCGCGTCCAGCTTGCGGGGGTGGGTCGCGAGTTCGGCGATGATCTGGTCGGCCGTGCGGCACAAGGCGACCACGTCCTCCCGCACCCCTGCCTTGCCGATGTCCTCGGCGTGCTCGAGGATGGCGTCGACCTGCGCGCGGGCCGACTGCAGAACCTCGGCTGCAGCTTCGTCGATGCCCTTCGGCAGCGCGGGTCGTTCTGTGGCAGCCAGCAACGGCGGCGGTTGCGGAGGCGACGGCAGTGATCGCGGCGGCACATCGCCGAACATGATGGCTCGGTAATACGGCCGGAGATAGAGCGCGTTGGCGACGCTGATCACAGATACGACAAGCTGCACGGCGATCATGATCTGCAGGAGCGGCGTACCGATTGCGAGGATCGTCAGGATGAGGGGCGCCAGGTAGATGAACCCGAGGAGCGCCCAAGGCAGGTGACGGGCTCGCACGCCGATGTATATGAAGGCGACCCAGTTCGCGAAACCGGCAGTGAACGTCCAAGCGACCCACAATGAGTGACGCCACCACCACCGGAAGCGGGCGCGGCGGGCCGTAGGAGGCGGTGGCTCGACGACGAGCGCTGCCTTCGACTGGGCCTGGAGCTGCTGGACGTCGCGAACGGCGCTGGCCGGGTGCCCGTTTTGGCACTCTCCGTATGGGGTGAGCCAGACCCAGCGGTCGCAGACGCTGCAGTAGCCACCGAGAGGCATGGAGCTCCTTGTCGCCGACATGGTCCTTGCGTCCCCGTCTCTGAGCAGGATAGCTCGCGACGGTCACGATTACACGCCCGAGAGCCCGGTGGGACGGTCTCGGCCGCGTATCACGCTCCGCGATGCAGCGGCCCTTTCAGTTGCTTCTTTCCCTGTTCTCGGCGAAACGAGCACGAGGCGCCCCCAAGCCAAGGCGCTGCTCGCGGGCATCTGCCGGAGAACGGAGAGTCACGTGCGGGAGGCCTCGTCAGCATCGGGTGGCTTCGGTCCAGAAGGGGGGATGGGCCGCGGCGTCCGATGAAATCGTCCGCCGCGGCCCATGTGGAGCCACGACACCCGGGCGATGGAGGCTCACCCGGTAAGTAGACCTTCTCGGCTCAGTGGGGGCTCACTGTCTGAATAGCCGGGTCCTTGACGGCCGGGGGGGACCGTCGTCGTAGTCTTTGTCACAGTGCACATTGTGCCCGCCGAATGTGAAGTGCGTGTTGCGCCACCATTGAGGAAGATGTTGCGATGATGGCGTGGGCGAGTTCGGCGTCCGCTCGATTCGAAGCTCGCCCGGCACCGGGCGGGAAGCTTGGCCGCGGCTCCTGTTCCTCCTCGAGTGGGCAGATCGCGGCCCCACACGGGTCGCGAAGCCCCGAGTCGTCGCGGCTCACACATCCTCCAAGGCGATCGCCTCTCGGGAGCAGGCGCAGCAATCGGGGGCTGGACCGTGCAGTCCCAAGGCGGATGAGCGCTGGTCGTGTGTCGGGAGAGCGCGGATATGTCATACTCGCGGCATGGACAACGTTCGCCCAATCCGCCCGCGCAAGAAGCCGGCGACTTCCAACCCCGCGCGCACGCGTCGCCGGATCATCTCCGGCATCATCGTCGGTCTGGCTGTTCTCGTGCTCGCGGTGTCCGGTCGGCTTCTCGGCGTGTACGTGGACTGGCTCTGGTTCGGAGAAGTCGGGTACCGCTCGGTGTTCTGGACGCGCATCCTGTGGCAGGTCGTCGTCGGAGCGGCCGCGTTCCTGGTCTTCTTCGTTTTCGTCGAAGTCAACGTCGAGATCGCGCGGCGCCTGGCGCCTGGGTATCGTGCCTCCGCCGACGGTGATCTCCTCGAGCCGCGCAGCCCCGCGTTCCGCCGCTACGTAGGCGTCGGCGGACTCGCGGTGAGTGCGGTCGTGGCGGCCTTCGGCGCTCTCGCCGCCGCGTCGCAGTGGCAGACCTTCCTGCTCTTCTACAACAGGACGCCGTTCGGTGAGTCCGACCCCATCTTCAACCACGACGTCAGCTTCTATGTCTTCTCCATGCCCATGTGGCAGTCGGTGCACAGCCTCGTCTCGAGCGCGCTGATCGTGGCGCTTGTCGTGGCGATCGTGGTGCACCTCATCATGGGCGGCATCGACTACAAGGCGATGCCTGTGCCGCCCCCCGAGGGCCACGGCAGTGAAGGCGGGAGGGAAGGGGACGAGGGTCCCAGCATCCCCTCGCCTTTTGGCCGCGGTGGCCAGCGCTTCGAGCGACCGCAGTTGCCGAAGATCGATATCAAGCTCGGCGGGCCGGCCATCGCCCACCTATCCGCACTCCTCGGCGTGATCTTCATCGTCGTCGGCATCGGCCAGCTGTTCCAGGCCTGGAACCTCCTCTACTCGACGGCCGGAGCCATCTACGGAGCTGCCAACACTGATGTGAACGTGCGCCTGCTCGTCGCACGCGCGACGATGCTCATAGCCTTCGTTCTGGCGGGCCTCCTGATCTGGAACGTGTGGCGTCGGAGGCAATGGTGGCCCGTCACGATCCTCATCTGGATCGGCGTCCTCATCGTCCTGCGGGGCATCGTGCCGGCGGCCTACCAGTCGCTCATCGTCAATCCGAACCAGCTGGCCAAGGAGCGCGAGTACATCGCGAACAACCTCAAGGCGACCAGGGCGGCCTACAATCTCGACATCATCAGCACGGAACCGCTGGCGCCGGAGTCGCCGCTCACGATCGCCAAACTGGATCGAAACGCGCCGACGGTTCGCAACATCCGGTTGTGGGACCCCACGGTCCTGACGACCAGCTACCAGCAGATACAGGGGCTGCGGCCGTACTACGTGTTTCTCGATTCGGACATCGACCGCTACACCGTGAAGGGGGTCTACCGGCAGACGATGCTGGCTGCGCGCGAGCTCAACATCCAAGGCTTGCCGGCCCAGGCCCAGACCTGGGTGAACCAGCACATCACCTATACCCATGGATTCGGCGTGGCCATGTCGGCGGTCAACCAGGTCACCAAGGACGGGTCCCCCGACTTCCTCGTGCAGGACGTTCCGCCGCGCAGTGCGCCTGGCCTCGAGATCGACGAGCCGCGCATCTACTACGGTGAACGCGGCACGGACTACACGCTGGTCAAGACAGAGGAAGAGGAGTTCGACTATCCGGGCAGGGGAGGTGATGTCTTCCGCGAGTACGACGGTAGCGGGGGCATCGCCATCTCGCCCCTCCTCGCGAAGCTCGCCTTCTCAGCGGAGTACGGCACCATCAAGTTCTTCACCACGTCATCGCTGAAGGACGAGAGTCGCCTCATCATGCGCAACAACATCAGCGAGAGGATCATGGCGGCCGCGCCGTTCCTGCGGCTCGACGCAGACCCGTACATGGTCATCTCCGAGGGGCGGCTCTGGTGGATGGTCGATGCCTACACCGTCACCGACCGCTATCCCTATTCAGCGCCCGAGGGCAATCTCAACTACATCCGCAACTCCGTGAAGATCGTGATCGATGCCTACAACGGCGGTATGACCTTCTACGTCTTCGACGAGAAGGACCCGCTGCTGTCAGCCTATCGGGACGCCTTCCCTGACCTCTTCACGCCCGGCTCCGAGATGCCCAAGGGCCTCCTGGAGCACGTGCGCTACCCCGAGGGGATCTTCAGGATCCAGTCGAGCGTGCACGCCACCTACCATGTCAACGACGCCGACGTGCTCTACAACAAGGGCGACCAGTGGGCGATCCCGGGCGACCCCGCCCAGGGAGGCGAGGGCATGATGCCGGCCCTCTACGTGATCATGCGCCTGCCGAGCGAGAAGGACGAGGAGTTCCTGCAGATGCTCCCGTTCGTCCCGAACGGGCGCAAGAACATGATCAGCTGGCTGGGTGCGCGTTCGGACGCTCCCAACTACGGCAAGATCGTGAACATCCAGTTCTCGCAGAGCACCACCGTGGTCGGTCCAGACCAGGTCGAGGGCTTCATCAACCAGGAACCGGAGATCTCGGCTCAGCTCACGCTCTGGAACCAGCAGGGCTCGGAGGTCGTGAAGGGGAACCTCCTCGTCGTCCCCATCGAGGATCAGCTGCTCTACGTACAGCCGCTGTATCTGCAGTCGGAGCAGACCCAGCTGCCGCAGCTCAAGCAGGTCATCGTGTTCTACAGGACGCCTGGCACCGAGGGCGCCAACGACGCTCAGCAGCTGGTGGCCATGAGGCCCACACTGGATGAGGCCCTGCTCTCCGTCTTCGGGCAACGCCTTCGCGGCGCTGCGGAGCCCTCCGACGGCGACGGCGGCGGAGACGGAGAGCCCGGTGGGGCGGGCGGGACGCTGGACGCCGCTGCACGGAACCTCATCGCCCTCGCAGGACAGCAGTTCGACGATGCCCAGAGGGCTTTGCAGGCAGGCGACTTCGCCGAGTACGGCCGTCAGATCGAGGCCCTGCAGGAGACTCTCGAGGAGCTCGAGGCCCTGCGCTAGCGATACCTGATCGGCTTGGCCGCGCCCCGCCTCCAAGCCCCTGACTCTCGCGGGTAGACAGATGTTCCCTTGTCGGTGGGCCCTCTGGGTCCGACGCTACTTCCGGTAGATTCCGTTCGTTCGTCCTTTCGTCGGTTGACGAAGGCGGAAGGGACGCAACGCTGAATATCTCTGGGGAGACAGAGTGCATCTGGCGTCAACCGAGGCGACACATGAGGGCAGGGGCACTAATGCGATGGCCGGCGACGCCGATACAAGACGAGAGATCGACCACCTCGCCATCCGGAGGCAGGGCACATGAACAGGCATCATAGGCGGGCACGATCGCCCCAGATGGGTTTCAGCTTCGTCGAGTTGCTGGTCACGATCGTGATCGCCGGCATCGCGTTCGCTGCGCTTGTGCCCCTCTTCGTGGAGGCGACAGAGAAGAACTCAGCCGACAACTCGCGCAACGTCGCGCTGCAGATCGCCCAGGACAAGATCGAGAAGGTCCGCCAGCTCGACTACGATCAGATCACGGCTGCGAATCTGTCCAGCGGGACGTACGCTTCCGGCCAGTTTGGCCCATATTGGGACTTCGTGCGCGCCGGCACCACCAAGCGCTACACGATCCAGTACACCGTGGCCCCGGTGCCGACAGGCGCGGCGGCCGGTGAGGAGCAGTACAAGAAGGTCGAGGTGCGAGTCGCCTGGACCGCTCCCCCAGCGCCGGTCAAGCCGGCCGTTCTGCAGACGCTCGTGTACCGGCAGTACGCTGGCCCCGAGATCGTGTCGGCCACGGTCGGGCCGCCCAGCATCTTCGATACCGCGAACCCCGATGTGTCGACGATCATCACTTCGCCGGTCGTCGTGGACGTGCGGATCAGCCCCGAGGACATCGCCAGCATGAATGCCGGGGACGCAGATCCGGCGAAACGCGGCTACGTCAAGTTCACGGTGAGCTCCTTCACCGGGGTGACTGTCGCAGCGGACGAGGTCACCGTGGAGTACAATAACGAGCCGGGCCACTACCAGTTCGTCTGGGACAACTCGACTGCGCAGGACGGCGTCTACAAGATCGAGATGACGGCCTTCTCGGCGAATCGCATGCAGGGGAGCACCGCGACGATGTCGTTCAACGTCGAGCTCCTCGTGCCCTCGGCACCGACCGGTCTCACCGCATTGGCGGGCGACGGGCTCGTCTCGCTCTCCTGGGATCAATCCCAGATCGGGGACTTCAGTCACTACGAACTCTGGCGCGGGGTCGCGAGCGGCGCGGAAACGGTGTACCAGGGCAGTCTGACTAACCCCAGCTTCAGCGACACGGCGGTGGTCAACGGCACGACGTACTACTACCAGGTCCTGGTCGTGGACCAAGACGGCAACCGGAGCCCTCAGTCGGCCGAGGTGGCTGCGACGCCTGCCGTCCAGTCGGACACGGTCGCACCCACCGTGCCGACGGGCCTCACGGCGACGAAGGCCCCGGGGGCCGGCACGATCAACCTGGCCTGGGCGCCCTCCACCGACGGCGGCTCGCCGCCGAGCGGTGTGCTGGGGTACATCGTCGAGCGCAGCGCGAGCGCCGGGGGCCCGTGGGTCCAGCTGAACGGCGGCTACCCGAACTTCGTATATCCGGACTCGAGCGCGGGATGGAGCGCGACCTGGTACTACCGCATCGCGGCCATCGACAACGCCGGCAACGTCTCGGCGTTCACAGGCTCCGTCGGCCCCGTGACGACCGATCCGCAACCCACGTACTCGCTGACCGTCAGCAACACCAAAGGCAGCGACATCTTCGCGTGGGTCCAGAACGTCGGCACGGGCCAGTGGTACCGCGAGGACGGCTCAGCACAGGGCAGCAAGCCGGCGGGAATCAGGGTCAAGAAGAACAACAAGTCGGTGGTCTGGAACGATCTCCCCTCCGGCATCTACAACGTCTCCGCGAGCACGTCGACCGGGGGCACGCCTGCCCTCCCGTCGACGAGCGGCAGCGGTGATCTCACGGGCGGCGACAACTGGATCTCCTTCTGACCATGAGCTCACTCCGCGACAGACGCCGGCGGGGCCGCCAGAGCGGCATGACGCTCATGGAGTTGCTCATCGCCATCGGCATCATGTCGATCATCACAGCGATGATCCTCGTCAGCTGGTTCGCTCTGAGCCGCTCCTACTCCTACTCGGCGACGAGCAACAAGGCTCGCGACCATGCTCGCGAGGCCATGTCGCGGCTGGAGCGGGAGGTCAGGGACGCGCAGAGCAATTCCAACACGTCGGAGGCGGCTCTGGTGCGTGCCCGGGTGCGTACCATCGTCGTCTCGACGACATTCAACTTGGCGGGCAATGACAGCCCGTCCATGGACCCCCACCTGGTCATGTACCGGCTCTACCCCGACGAGGAGCTCTGGCGCTTCTACGACGCCAATGGCAACGGCGTCATCGAGGGCGTGAACATGAACACCGACGGCTGGCCGGGCAACCCATACAACGACGCGGAGCAGATCGCCGGCGAAGGGGGGCGGATGCTCGTGGACCATGTGGTGAACGACAAGGTGCCTTCGGTGGGCAGCCCAACGCCGTTGTTCCGCTACAGCTACTATGCGACAGATGGCAGCCTGGTGCAGAACACGACCGTCCTCGGGACGACGAACCGCAGCAGCGTGGTGTCAGTTCAGATCAACCTGCTCGTCGACGTCAACCCTCTGCATTCGCCCATTTACACAGAGTTCCAGACGACGGCGCAGCTGAGGAATCAGTAGCGGTGAAGAGGGGAAGGCGATGAAGATGTACAGCTACCGGAGCCAGCGTGGGGCGGGCCTCATCGTGATCATCGGCGTCATCGCCGCGTTGGGCACACTGGCCGCGGCGCTCGTTGTGCTCGTCTCGAACGTGCAGTCGAACACCTACAAGGACAGGATGCGCGCCAAGGCCTTCAACGTGACGGAGGCGGCGGTGGACGCCGGGATGTACGAGCTCAACGCGGCGTGGCCGACGGCGAGCGGGACCGGACCCGACTTCACCGCCACGGCGTGGACGACGGCCTTCCGCGGCGAGTTCGACACGGCGGAGTTCCCCGATCCTGCCAGCGGGCAGTTCGTGGTCGTCGACTACTACGACAACCAGGCGACGATAGACAAGAACCTGAAGTGGGACATGGGACAACCCACAGACGCCAACCAGCCCGACAACAGGATGTACATCGAAGCGCAGTCGGGAGTCGGGCCGAAGGCGACCCGGATTCAGGCGCTCGTCGAGCGCATCCCGTACACGACCAACTTCCCTCGCGGAATCGCCCTCTGCGCAGGCGGCGACTTGTACAGCAACGGCGGCGGCAACAACCCGAAGATCTACGTGGAGGTGCCGCCCCCCGTCGACGTCGTTCCGGGCGGCGTGACCTCGGTCCACGTGGGTGGGGCGATCGAGGCGCCCAGCGTCACGCAGACGCCTCCGATCGCGCAGTTCACCGGCGCCGCGGCTCTGTCGCCGAGCGAGGTGTTCTCGCCGGCGCTGATCGACGGCCTCACCCAGCTGGCCAAGAATCATGGGCGCTACTTCACGTCCGCTGCCGCCGCCGACGCCAGCCCTGTCGATCCGGAATGGGCTCCCGCCGGAGGCATCAGCGGTCTCTGCGTGATCGATAGTGCTGGCGGCTACACGATCCGCGGCGACTACAACTCGGAAGCTCAGCCGGGCATCCTGCTCGTCCTCGGTGGCGGCGACTTCGACTACGGCGGTGGCGGCGACTACTACGGCGTCATCTACGTGGAAGGTCAGGTCCTCAAGGGTCACGGCGTGTACGGCGTGCACGGGATGCTCGTCGTGGACTCGGACGACGACATGCGCGGCACCACCGACCTCTTCTACAACGACAACTGCATCGCCAATCTGCTCAACCGCTTTTCGCTGACGGTGAAGCAGGTGCCGGACACCTGGAGGGAGATCGACCCGGTCTGACCCTTCAGCTTGTTCTGTTCCCCTTGGATCCTTCAGGAAGCCGTCGGCGCCTAGCGCCGGCGGCTTCGTCGGTCGCCCTCCGTCCGGGCAGCGTATACTTGGCGCTCACGGGCGATTAGCTCAGGGGTAGAGCACCTGCCTTACAAGCAGGGAGTCGCTGGTTCAAATCCAGCATCGCCCACCAGCTTCCATGTCTCGCCGACGCCGATTCCCGCCCCGCTCGTCAGGGGGCCCTGGTCTGGTGTGCGAGGCGTTCATACGCCTCGCGAAGCACGGCGAGCCGCGGTACAGTGTGTCCATGGACCGACCCCACCGGGACGAACGCGAGGCGGCACACGAACGGCAGTCGTACGTGCGCCACGAACTGCGTGCGCCGCTGGCCGTGATGTACCCGCTGATCTCGCTCCTCCTCGAGGGACTGGCTGGGCCGCTGACGGACCAGCAGAGGGAGCACCTCGAGACGCTGCAGCGCAGCGCAGAGCGGCTCGAAGCCAGGATCGCGAGCGCAACTGAGAGCGGCTGGTTGGAGTCTGCGGCGACACCCATGGCGACGGAGGCCGTGCCGCTCGACGAGCTCGTCGAGGAGCTGCTTGCTCTGCGCCGGTTGCGCGGTCGTGAAACCAGCCGTATCGAGGCGGCGCCGAGCCCGACACCGCCGCCGGTCGCCGCCGCCGACCGCGGCCACGTGCGGCTTGTCCTGGCAAGCCTCATCGCCAATGCCGACCGCTACGCCACCCCCGACGGGTCCATCCGCGTGAGTACCGGTTTGGCGGAAGACCCCTCGACGGTCACGCTGACGGTACAGGACGACGGCCGCGGCATGACGGCGGATCAGCTGGCGGAGGCGTTTGACTTCGGCTACTGCGGCGGAGCCGGCGATGGAGCACGGTCTGGGCTGGGGATCGGCCTCTGGGTCTGTCGCGAGCTGGTCGAACGCAACGCCGGCAGCATCGCGATCGACAGCGCCGAGGGCGTGGGAACGACTGTGACCGTCAGTCTTCCAGCCGCCTCCTGGGGAGAACGCCCAGAGCCGCCGCCACGTCTCGCGACGCCAGACGCCTGACGCCTTCTCGTCCAAGGGCGACATCGACCGAGGTCGTCGGCGCGAGTGCGCAAGCTTTGGCTCTCCGGCGCTTTGTCGTGTCCATCGCCGTATGTTAGACTGCCACTTCGCTGCACGAAGCTGGTCGGCGCTGCCGTCCGGGGACGCAGCATCTCCTCGCGGGGGCGTAGCTCAGCTGGTTAGAGCGCCGGCCTGTCACGCCGGAGGCCGCGGGTTCGAGTCCCGTCGCTCCCGCCACCCGACCCTTGTCCATGCTCTCGCCGGTCCTTCCCGGCTGTGGCTCCAGCGGCGAGCGGAGCCCCCCTCTTTCGTCCGTGGCTCACCGTCTCCCTCGATACAAGCGCCTCTTGCCTTCCTCACCGCAGACGCGTCGTTGTCCGGTTCGCTGATCGGGCGCGGGAGTTAGGACCATCGCGATTCCGGCAAACACCTGGGCACGACCTTCAGTGAGGAATCCTCATGGCGCTCGACGACTACGAGAAGAAGCGCGACTTCGCGCAGACCCCTGAGCCAGGGCCGGGCGTCAGATCCAGTGAGGGCGGCAACGCCTTCGTGATCCAGAAGCACGCCGCGCGGCGACTGCACTACGACTTTCGACTCGAGCTCGACGGCGTGCTCAAGAGCTGGGCGGTCCCCAAAGGGCCCAGCCTGGATCCGGCCGAGAAGCATCTTGCGGTCCACGTTGAGGACCACCCACTCGAGTACGCGAGCTTCGAGGGCACCATCCCGAAAGGCCAGTACGGCGGCGGCACGGTCATGGTATGGGACCGCGGTCGCTGGTTTGCGGAGGGCGAGGCGGCCGTCGACCCTGTCGCCGCCTATAGGAAGGGGAAGCTCAAGTTCCGCCTGGAGGGCGAGAAGCTCCGCGGCCGATGGATGCTCCTGCGGCTCGCTCATCGGCCGGGGGAGGACCAGGACAATTGGCTGCTCTTCAAGGAGCGTGACGAGCAGACACGCTGTGGTCACGAGGCGGCGATCACGGTCGTCCAGCCGGACAGCGTGATCACCGGGCGCTCCCTGGAGCAGATCGCCGCGGGTGAGTCGCGTCTGGGCGATCCGGGCGGTGAGGGGCAGCGAGAGCAGCTGCCCGCCGAGCAGGCCGCGGCCTCCGAGTCCTCGCCCAACGAGGACGGCGCGGAACGTCCGGCCGCCGCCGACATCCCCGGTGCTCGAGCAGCCGCTGCGCCGGCGCTGGTCGCGCCGGAGCTGGCGACGCTGGTCGCGCAGTCGCCGAGCGGCGACGACTGGCTGCACGAGATCAAGTTCGACGGCTATCGGATCATGTGTCGTCTGGAGGAGGGCGGAGCCCGACTGCTCACCCGCCGAGGAGGCGACTGGACTAGTCGCTTCCCGACGCTCCTGGGCTCGATACGGAGTGTGCCGGCACGCTCGGCGATCCTTGACGGCGAGGTCGTCTTCATGGGGCAGGACGGTCGCACCAGCTTCTCGCAGCTGGCCCGCACGTTGCAGAGCGGCACCGACGCGGGCGGCGGGATCGTCTACTACGTCTTCGACCTCCTCTACCTCGATGGTCAAGACCTGACCCGTGTCCCGCTCCAGCGTCGCAAGGAGGTGCTCCGCCAGCTGCTGAAGGGCTTCACCGCCGGCGACCGCGTGCGCTACGTGCAGCACCTTCAGGGCTCGGGGGAGGACTTCTTCGCGCAGTCCTGCGAGTTCGCACTCGAGGGTGAGGTCGCCAAGCGGCGGGACTCGCCGTATCGCCCCGGACGCGGTCGCGACTGGTTGAAGGTGAAGTGCACGCGGCGCCAGGAGTTCGTGATCGTCGGCTTCACCGATCGCGCCGGCGGGCGCGGCGGCCTCGGCGCTCTGCTCCTCGGTTCTCGTCGGGAGCCCGGCGGCACGCTCTCTTGCGCCGGCCGGGTGGGCACGGGTTGGGACGACCAGACAATGACGGAGCTTCGCGGCCGGCTCGATGGAATCCGGCAAACTGAGTCAGCTTGCGTCGATCCCCCCAGAGGCAAGGACTTTGCGGGCATCCACTGGGTCCGTCCGCAGCTCGTCGCCGAGATCGAGTACCTCAGCTGGAACGGCAGGGGGTTCAGGCACGCGTCCTTCGAGGGATTGCGGCTGGACAAGTCAGCCCTCGAGGTCGTGGCCGAGTCGCCGCAGACGCAGGTACTGCAGGCGTACTCGCCCCCCGCGGGGGCGCTGTCGCCACCCGGCGACGAAGCTGCCGGTGGCCCGACGAGTACCTCGCCTGGCAGGACGAGGAAGGATCTGCGGGGAGACCGTCGGGTGATCGTGGGGGGCGTCTCGATCAGCAATCCGGACCGTGTGGTCTATGAGGAGCTGGGACTCACGAAGCTCGAACTCGCGCGCTACTACGAGGATATCGCCCCGTGGATGCTCCCACACGTGAGCCGCAGGCCGCTCACGCTGGTCCGCTGCCCGGAAGGCCGCGCCAAGGAGTGCTTCTATCAGAAGCACGTTGCAGCTCGCTTTCCCGTGGCCGTCTTGCGCGTGCCCATCGAGGAACAGGGAGGGGTCGCGACGTACGCCGCGATCGACTCGACGGCAGGGCTTCTCAGCCTCGTCCAGATGGGCGTGCTTGAGTTCCATGTCTGGGGCTCTCACGCGGAGAACGTGGAGAACCCGGACCAGATCGTCTTCGACCTCGACCCGGATACTCAGCTGCCGTTCGCTCGGGTCGCCGACGCAGCGATCCTGGTGCGAGATGTGCTCGCCGGTCTCGGACTGCGGAGCTTCGTCAAGACCACCGGAGGCAAGGGGCTGCACGTGGTCGCGCCGATCCTGCCGACGAGGGCATGGCACGAAGTCAAGCCCTTCACCAAAGCGGTTGCCGAGGCGCTCGTCCGGCTCGATCCGTCCGCCTACACGACCAGCATGGCGCTCAGCCGGCGGGTGGGGAAGATCTACATCGACTACCTGCGCAACGGCCGCGGCGCCACCTCCGTCTGCGCGTTCTCGACGCGGCGTCGTCCGGGGGGGCCCGTCTCGGTGCCCCTGCGCTGGGACGAGCCTGGGGCGCGTATGCGCGCCGATCGCTACACGGTCGGCAACGTCCGTCGCAGGATCTCACAACTCCGCGAGGACCCCTGGCGTGACTACGGCGAGGTGCGGCAGGAGATCACTCCAGAAATGCTCGCGGCGGCGGCCGACTGGTCGCCCGAGCACGCCTGAGGGCTCGAGCGGGGTAGCCGGTCACTTGCGCCACGGCCGTTGTCGGCTAGGATTGCGGCACGCGCTCCGACCGTCGAGGCAGCCCCGAGGCTTTCGTGGACAGCAGACAGCGACATGACACTGACCGCTCGGCGCGTGAACGATCTCCTCGGCACGAGTGGCGCCCGTGGCGCCCGCGGGCGTCCGCCTCCTACGTCCTCACTCCCGACCGTACGAGCTTCGACTCCCGGGGGCCGTAGACGCGAGCCTCATGAAGTCATGCCGGTCGGTCGCCGGCCTCCCTCCAGACAGCGATTTGCGCAAGGCTCGACCCGTCGTCATCGCACCCCGGACAGAAGGGCGGGGGCGAGGGCGGCGGCGTCGACTCCACGGCACCGCGCCTCTCGCATGGGGCACGGGAGACGGCGACCAGGACAAGGAGATCCCCATGGGAGACACACTCAGACTGCGGCTGCTCTCCACCGACGAAGTGTGGAAGATTCACGAGAAGTGCCTGCACATCCTCGCGCTGCAGGGAGTGAAGGTCGACCACGACGGCGTGCTTGCCATTCTGGACGAGGCGGGCGCCGAGGTCGACTACGAGACGCGCCAGGTCCGGTTCCCCACCGACCTGGTGGAGACGGCACTGCGCAGCGCGCCCAAGGAAGTGACCATCAAGGGCGCAGACGAGCGATACGACTGTCCGATCCCTCATCCGGACGGCCTCTTCTACACGTCGACCAATGTGCAGAGCATGCTCCGGCACGACCCGGACACGCGTCGCTTCGAGGACGTGACTTCGGCATCGTACGCCGAGTGGTGCCAGCTCATCCAGGTGCTGGACAACGTGGATCTCTGCGCGATCCAGACGCCGATGGATGTACCGCCCACCTCGGCCGAGGTGCACGCCCTCAACATCCAGCTGCAGAACACGACGAAGCCGCTGTTCATGCATGCATTCAGCCTCGCGGCCGTCCCGTACATGTTCGAGCTCATGGCAGCTCGCGTGGGAGGCGTCGAGGCTCTCAGGGAGCGGAGCCTCGCGATCATCAATCCCGGGACCGTCTCGCCGTTCGTTGTCAAGGCGATGGACCTCGAGGAGATCCTGCAGGCGTGCCGGCACGGTGTGCCGATCACCTCTGACGGTCATGTCATCGCCGGCGCGACAGGGCCGGTCACCATGGCCGGAACCGTGCTGCAGAACTGTACCGAGGTGCTCGCGCATGTCGTGATCGCGCAGGTGATCCGTCCCGGTCATCCCATCATGATGACGATGTTCAACCTGACGATGGATATGACCACTGGCTTCTCTGCTCTGGCGACGCCGGCGGCCAATCTTGCGCGGTCCGCAGGCGTACAGGTGTGCAAGGAGGCGTTCGGCATCCCAGTCACGGGGTGCGCTCTGATGACCGACACGTACACCTCGGACGGATTGGCGGTGACAGAGAAGGCCCTCGGCGGTCTGGTGAGCATCATGGCCGGGATGGATCTCGTGTACGGCGTGGGCCGGCTCGGTGGAGCGAGCCTCGCGAGCCCGATCGAACTGGTCATCGACGACCAGCTCGTCGCCCTTCTCAAGGAGTACGTCGGCGGTGTGCGCGTCGACGATGAGATGCTGGCCGTGGACGAGATCCTGGATGCCGGAGTCGGTGGACATTTCCTGAAGCGCAAGCACACGCTGAGCCATTGCCGCGACATGGTCGAGCCCGGCTTGTTCCGGTTCCAGCTGCAGGCGGCCTGGGAGGCCGAGGGTGAGAAGGACCTCTACGAGCGCGCGGTGGATGAGTACCGGCGCCTGCGGAAGGAGCTTGCGCCGGTGGATCTGCCGGACGACACGAAGCGTGCGATGGACGAGGTCGTCGTTCGCGCCGATGCGGACCTCGCGTCGTGAGGCGCCTATCGGGCACGTACTCTCCGGCAACGGGAAGGATCAACAGGGATGACGACGCGTGGCGTGGACGCGAGGAGGAATCGTGAGCATAGAGGAGATCAGGCAGGCGGTGCTCTCGGGAGACGAGGACAGCGCAGCGAGCCTTTCTCGCGCGGAGCTCGAGGCGGGGACGCCGGCGGGGGAGATCATGGGCTCCGCGCTCATCAGCGCGATGGACGAGGTGGGCGCCAAGATGGGCAGTGGCGAGATGTTCATCCCGGAGGTGCTGGTCGCCGCCGACGCGATGAAGGCCGCGATGGACGTCATCTCGCCGCATCTGACTGCGCAGGAAGGCGGTAGGCGCGCGACCGTCGTCATCGGCGCCGTCGAGGGGGACATCCACGACATCGGCAAGAACCTCGTCGCGCTGATGCTTGAGGGCGCGGGGTGTACGGTCATCGACCTGGGCGTCGACGTTTCGGCGGCGCGCTATCTGGAGGCCGCCAAGGACCACGCCGCCGGTGTCGTTGCCATGTCGGCGCTGATGGTGACGTCGATGCCGAAGATGAAGGAAGGGATCGACGCGCTGCGCGCCGCCGGTCTGGCCACCCAGGTCATCGTCGGGGGCGCTCCCGTTACCCAGGCCTTCGCGGACAGGATCGGCGCGGCGGGGTACGCACCCGATGCCGGAGGGGCCGTGCAGCTGGTCCGAGCCCTGACCTAGGGGTCAGGGGCTTCTCGTGCTCGAACCCGCCGGCGTCGCGGCAGTCCATGAGGCTGCGCTCCGCGTGCTCGGACGCACGGGCGTCACCGTTCGCGATGATGCCGCTGTGGCCATTCTGCGCTCGCACGGCGCGCGCGCGGCCGGCCAGCGTGTCTACATGGACGAGAGTATGGTCGAGAAGGCGCTGGCCGCCGCCTCCCCGTCGTTCGCGCTGGTCGGCCGCAGGCCGGAGCGGGACGTACGCTTCGGCGAAGGACGCGCAGTCTACGGCTCGGCTTCGGGGTCCGCCAACATCCTGAAGGGCGATCGGCTGCATCCGGGTACGATCGCCGACCTGGACGACGCGATCAGGCTGGGCCACGAGTCGCCCGCCATCGGGTTTCTCGGCGACAGCCTGGCGGTCCTCGACTTGCCTGAACGGCAGCGCACGCGGCGCGGGGCCTTCTCCCGGGTCACGCTGAGCGACAAGGCATGCGAGTGGGTGGCGGCCACGGACGACGACCTCGACGTGGCGATCGGCGTCAACGAGATCCTGTTCGGGGCGGAGTGGCACCACGAGCCTCGGGCCTTGGTCATTCTAAACACGAACTCGCCGTTGCAGCTCTCGGGCGAGATGGCCAGGACTCTTGTGCGCTGGGCGCGGCTGCGCCAGCCCGTATGCGTCACGTCGTGCGTCATGGGGGGCACGACGGGCCCCGCCTCCTTGCCCGGCGTTCTCGTCGTCCAGCACGCCGAGGTCCTGGCGGCGCTCGTTCTGGCGCAGCACACGAGCGAGGGCTGCCCGTTCATCTACGGCGGTCTCTCGGCGATGGCGTCGATGCGCGACGGCGCGATCCACTTCGGCACGCGCGAGTTCGCGTGGCTCGCCCAAGCTACCGTGCGGCTCGCCCAGGCCTGCAGTCTGCCGGTGAGGGCGGGAGCTGCGGTCACCGACGCCCACCGCCTCGATGCGCAGGCGGCGATGGAGTCGGTCCTCGGTCTGTCCGCTGCGGCCCAGGCCGGGGCGGATTTCCTGTTCCAGGCCGCCGGCGTTCTTGGCTCGTTCAAGACGCTGTCGCTCGAGAAGTTCGTGGTCGACCATGCCGCGATCGTCGCACTGACCGCGCTTGAGGAGCCGGCGGCGGCCGGCGACGACGCGCTCGCCGTGGACGCGATCGACGCGGCAGGCCCCGGGGGTCACTATCTCGCTCAGCCCCACACGAGACGTCACGCGCGAGAGTTGGACCAGCCGACGTTCTTCGGGCGCGAGACATACGGCAAGTGGCGTGCGTTCGGCGAGCCAGACGTTGGCGCGGCGGCTGCGCGCGAGGTAGCTCGCTTGCTCGCGGAGCACGAGGCGCCGAGCGATCTGGACCAGCTCGTCCGGCGTCAGCTTCGGAGATTCTGCCACGTGGCTCCTTGACATGTGCGGCTCGGCCGCTAGGGTCTCTAGGAGCATGCCTCCACTGACCTCACGCGAGGCGGTCGAAGCTTTGCTGTGGCGGCGTGGATACATGTCGTAGCAGGTTCGCGATCAGAAGGGGAAGGGAAGCGCATGAACGAAGGAAAGGCACGCAGATCGGGGGCATCCCGCGGGGCGCCCCGTCGAATCCTCGTCGCGGCCGCCGCAGCTGTGGTCGTCATGGCCTTGGCCTTGGCTGCGACCGGCTGCGGCGATTCCAGTAGCGACGAGAGCAGTCCGAGCACGGCGGCAATGAAGCCAGGCGGTATCCTCAAGGTCGGCATGCAGCCCGGCAACGGGCAGTTCGATCCAGTCCTCATGGCGGGCTCGGTCGGCGACATCATCCTGAACGTTCAGGTCCAGGAGAACCTCGTCGACCTCGCTCAAGACTTCAGTGTCGCTCCCATGCTCGCAACGGAGTGGGGCTCCGAAGACGGGAAGGTCTGGGAGTTCACGCTGCAGGACGGCGTCGTGTTCACCAACGGGGAGTCGTTCACCTCGGCAGACGTGGTCTACTCGTTCGATCGCCTCCGTAGCGAGGAGCTGGGCTCACCGATGGCCGAGGTCTACGCCGGCATCGAGAGTGTCGTCGCGACTGACCCGACGCACGTGACCTTCAATCTGAAGACGACCAACTCCGAGTTCCCCGCGTCGCTCACAGACTATCGCGCGAAGATGCTCTGCAGGACCGTCAAGAACCCCATGAAGCAACTCGTCGGCACCGGTCCCTACATGCTGGATTCGTACACCGCTGAGGACCGGGCCATCCTCAAGAAGAACCCCGACTACTGGGGCAAGGATGAGAGCGGCACCCAACTGCCCTACCTCGATGGAGTGGAGTTCGTCTACTCACCCGACACGGCTGGCCAGCTCGAGGGCCTCCAGGGCGGCTCGCTCAACTGGGTTGGCGGTCTGACCTCCGAGCAGAAGCAGACGGCCGAGGCAAGCGGCAGCCTCAAGATCATCACGACCAAGACCAACTACTGCTACGAACTGCAGATCCGCACGGACGAGGGGCCCGGCAAGGACCTCGCGCTGCGGCAGGCACTGATGACGGGCACTGATCGCCAGGGGATCGTCGACCTGGTCGCGCCCGGCGTCGGGGTGCCCGGGAACGGCACCTTGGTCGGCCCCGCCTATTCGGCCTACTACCTGGATGAGTCGGTGCCCTACGACCCCGAGAAGGCCAAGCAGATGCTCGCCGACGCCGGCTACGCCGATGGCGTCAAGATCAAGCTCGTGGCTCAGACAGCAGACCCCGTTCCGGCGCTGGCCACCGCCTGGCAGGCGCAGATGAAGCAGATCGGCGTAGAGGTGGATATCCAGAAGGTTCCGCCGGATGTGTACTACGCGGACAAGGGGCAGGACACCTGGTATCAGGCCCAGTTCAGCTTCGTCGACTGGGGTACCCGGGCGGCTCCGATCACCTACTTCCAGCTGGCCTTGACCTCCACGGCGGCGTGGAACTACTCCCGCTGGAGCAACGAGGAGTTCGACAGGATCACCAAGGAGATCCCGCTTGCGGTCGAGGAATCTGAGCGTGCCGACCTCTACAAGGAGGCGCAGAGGATCCTGCAGACCGAAGTCCCGATGATCAACTTCCTCGTCAACGAGGCGGTCGCCGCCGAGTCAGAGGACATCGATGGCATCGAGCTGTCCCCCGACTGGGTGCACACGCTGTTCAGGACGGCGTACTTCACGGAGTGACAGCGGACGGCGGGTACGCCCGCACGCAACACCGCTGAGCAAGGCGGAGGGGGAGGGGGCCTGCCGGGCCCCCTCCCCCTCAGTTCCAATACAGGGCGCTCCGGGAATGGCAGGCACGCAAGCGCATTCTGAGAGGAGCAGGAGAACACGGTGGGATCTGAGGTTCGCCACACTCTGTGCCGCATGTGCGATGACCGCTGCGGAATCGAGGTCCATCTCGAGAATGGCCGTGTTGTCGCTGTTGAGGGCGATCGCGGGCACAAGCACAGCCGGGGCCGACTCTGCATCAAGGCACGGACGATAGCCCAGGTGATGCAGCACCCCGATCGGCTCACGGCGCCCCTTAGGCGCACGAATCGAGGATGGGTGGAGGTGGATCTCGAGCAGGCGCTCGACGAGATCGCCGAGCGCCTGCTGGAAGCCGGACGACGCTTCGGCAGTCGGAGCGTGGGCATCTGGAAGGGCGAGGCGATCGGCTTCGCCCAGCAGGAGGGCTTGGCGCGACGCTTCGCCCACGCCGTGGGCACCCCGAACTACCTGTCGAACGACTCGATGTGCTTCAACACACGCTATCTCGGCTTCCGCTTCGTCCAGGGCGCGCAGCCCGTTCCTGACTACGAGCGGGCAGACTGTGTCGTCGTATGGGGCTCCAACCCCCCGGCCTCGCTCCCCAACGTGGCGCATGCCATCGGCGTCGCGCGCCGTCGCGGTGCGTCGCTCTTGGTGATCGATCCACGGCGCTCGAAGATGGCTCAGCGGGCAACCGTGCATGCCCGCGTGCGCCCAGGCACAGACGGTGCCTTGGCGTGGGCGCTGGTCCGGGAGCTCATCGAGTCGGGGGCTTACGACAACGAGTTCATCTCCAAGCACACCGTCGGCTTCCGAGACGTGGCCGCCTACTCGCGGGCGTTCACCCCTGAGCGAGCTGAGGCCGAGACCGGGGTGCCGGCCGCGAAGGTGCGGGAGATGGCAGGACTCATGGCCCGCGCCGCGCCGGCTGTGGCCATCTATCCGGGCAACGGCCTGGAGCACCACGTCAATGGCGTCGATACGGTGCGGGTCATTGCGATGTTCGCGGCCCTCCTTGGAGCGGTGGACCAGCCGGGCGGTAGCCGCTTCCTCAAGCCTCCGCCGCTCCGCGATCTCACGCTCTACGACGATGTGCCGCTGAATCACCTGTTGCCTTTGGGAGCCGACCGGTTCCCGGCTCTCTACTCCGAGCGACAGGAATGCCACACGATGACCGCCGTCGGTGCGATGCTCGGCTCCGAGCCCTATCCCCTGCGCGCACTCATCGTCACGGGAGGAAACCCGGCCCTTACACACCCGAACTCGGCCCGGTTCGAGCGCGCCCTGGAGGCGCTCGATCTCCTCGTCGTGCGCGATCTGTTCATGAGCGAGACGGCGGCGCTGGCGGAGTACGTGCTGCCGGCCGCCTCGTTCCTGGAGCGCAGTGAGCTGCACGCGTATCCGGAACAGCAGGCGCTGGCCCTCAGCGATCGAGTCGTCTCTCTGCCGGGCGCGCAGACGGAGTACGAGTTCTGGAGAGCCCTCGCGCAGCGTATGGACGCGGGAGCCTACTTCCCCTGGGAGGACGAGAGGGAGCTCAACCGCTGGCTGCTGGAGCCGACCGGCCTGAGCATCGAGGAACTCGAGGCACACCGAGGAGGCGTGTCGTACGTGTCTCCTGACCGGGGCGCGGGGTTCGCCACGCCCTCGGGCAAGATCGAGCTCGTCTCGCGGCAGTTGCTCGCCATGGGACACGCTGCGTTGCCGGAGTACCGGCGCCCCGACTACCTGCAGGAGCCCGATGAGGCCCGGCCGTTCGTGCTCATCACAGGAGCGCGCGGGGCGGCGGTGGCTCACAGTCGCTTCCGCGGTCTCTCCGATGAGCCGCGAGACACGATGCGCGCCGAGGTCGAGATGCACCCGACCGACGCCGAGGCCCTCGAGGTCAGGGACGGTGATGTCGTCCGACTGACGTCACGCGTGGGGACACTGGATGCACCGGCGCGCGTCGTGGCGGCTGAGGACATCCTGCCGGGAGTGGTCCAGCTGACGCACGGCGGGCGCGAAGCCAACGCCAACCTGCTTACGTACGACGACGTCTGCGACCCCATCAGTGGGTTCCCGGCCGTCAAAGAGGTCGAGATCAGCATCGAGAAGGTCCCGGCCGCTGTATGAACGGAGATCTCGGACTCGACATGCGGCTGGCGGCGGGGGATCTCGAGGTCGATGCGGAGAGATGCGAGCGCGTCAAGGCGCAGATGCGCCAGGTGTGGCGCTACGAGCCGGTGGACCACATCCCAGTGCTCATCGACATCGGCCCCGAGTGTGGCGCAACGGTTCGCGACGCTCTTCTCGACACGGAAGCGTGGTTCTCGTCTGCTGTCAGGCGCATCGAACGGTCGCTGCGCGTGCTCCCGGACGACTACGTCCCCTGGGTCGGGCCGCCTTGGGCGGCGTTCCACACTGTGCCCGTCATGCTCGGAGCTCAGCTGTGGTGGGAGCAGGATCCAGACGCCTGGCCGGCCATCAAGTCCCCGGTCGTGACCGAGATCGACCAGGTGTATGGGCTGCGGGACCCCGACCCCTACATCAGCGGGATGGCGCCCGAGATCCTCCGCCGTCTGGAGCTCGCGACCGAGTGCTTCTCCAGCGAGGTCTCGCTTGTCGGTGTCGACATGATGTCGCCTCTGGGCGACGTGCTCAGTCTCATGGACCAGACACTGTTCTTCGTCTCGCTGAAGAGCCAACCCGAGGCGATCCACCACGCCTGCGAGGTGGTGACGCGGGCCCAGATGGCCCTTCAGGACGCTGCCCTGGCTGTGGTCGGCACAAGCGACCGCTTCGCAGCGCTGAGCAACTGGCCCATCTGGCGGCCAGAGGAAGGAAAGGCGCTCGTCACCGACGACATCGCCAGCCTGCTCGGACCGGCGGTCTTCGAGCGTTTCGACCGGCCGTACTGCGATCGTCTACTGGCGCGCTACGGAGGGGGTCTGAGGCACGTGTGTGGACCCCATCCTTCCCTCGGGACGTACATGCGCGGCGAGCAGATGGTGCACGGCTTGAACTGCTCGTTCCGCTATAGCCGTGATGCCCTGAGGGGGATCAAGGAAGAGTTCGGGCGCTTCGCGGAGGAGTCGCTGGGCCGACGGGGTCACCTCGAAGTCATGTTCGAACGCCAGGTGCCGCTCGGTGAGATGGTGACCGGGTTCAGACAGCTGGCAGAGGAGCTTGCCCCGGACGTCGTGGCCATTCCCTACTGCCAGGTGCCGGCCGACGGGTCGGTGAGCGACGAGGAGATCACGCGCTTCTACTTCGCGATGCGCGCCGTCGCTGAGGACTACGCCCGCAGCACGCGTTGGCGAGCGTAGTCACCTGCATGTGATGCACGCCGGGGCGTCGCGTGTCGCACCCTGGCCAGTGGACCAGAGGCGGGTGCATTGACATACTCAGGCTTGTACCCTGCGTCACGCCTGAGGCGAGGACGATGTAGTGGTCGACCCGGACGTGAAAGACGAGCTCTTCGACACGGAGCTCATGGACAAAGAGGCCGTCAGCGATGTGATGGCGGCCGGTGCGACTTCGCGGCCGCCCACCTGGAGGCTCTACTGGCGTCGTCTGCTCAAGCGCCCTGCGGCTCTCGTCGGCACGGTCATCTTCTGCGGCTTCCTGTTCCTGGCCGTGTTTGGTGTCTGGGTCGCGCCCTACGACTATCAGGCGCAGGACGCCACTATCCGCCTCGACAGCCCCGCCCTGAGCCATCCGTTCGGCACCGACCAGTTCGGTCGTGACATCCTGAGCCGCGTCATCGTCGGCACTCGCAACATCTTCCTTCTGGGCGGTTTCGGTACGCTACTGGCTTTGGTCCTCGGAACGGCCATCGGCTTGGCGTCGGGGTACGTCGGGGGCACGATCGACGAGGTGGTGATGCGACTGCTCGATGTGCTCCTCTCTTTTCCGTCCCTGCTACTTGCCCTGGTGCTGCTGAGCACGGTCGGGCCATCGAACATCAACCTCGTGCTTGTGGTAGCGATCGTCTACCTCCCCATGGTCGCCCGTGTGGTGCGCAGCATGGTGCTGGACCTGAAGAGCAAGGAGTTCGTCGAGGCCGCTCGCGTGCGCGGCGAGCACAGCAGCTACGTGCTGTTCCGCGAGGTCTTGCCGAACTCACTGCCGCCGCTGCTGGTCGAGGCCTCCATGCGCTTCTCGTACTCGATCTTCCTCGTCGCCTCGCTCGGGTTCCTCGGGCTCGGTGTCCAGCCCCCGTCGCCAGACTGGGGGCTGCAGATCAACGAAGCGCGCAACTTCTTCGCCATCGCGCCGTGGGTGCTGCTGTTTCCGGCCTGCACGATCGCCGTGCTGGTCGTCTCGACCAATCTCATGTCGGACGGTCTGCGCCAGGTCATGCTGCCGGGAGGTGGGAGGAACTGATGCAGGCATCCGCAGCGCGCCCTGTCTTCGAGGTCGAGGGGCTCGACATCCAGTACACCACCGAGCTGGGCCCCCTCGACGTCGTGCGCGGTGTCTCCTTCACCGTCCATGAACACGAGAGCTTCGGACTCGTCGGCGAATCGGGCTCCGGCAAGTCGACTCTGGCGATGGGCGCGATTCGCTATCTCGCCTCCAACGGACGCGTCACGGAAGGCAGTGCACGTCTCAACGGTGTCGAGCTGTTCGATCTTTCGGCCAAGGAACTGCGCGGCCTCTGGGGGTCCCGTGTCGGCGTGGTCTACCAGAACCCCCTGAGCGCGCTCAACCCGTCCATCACGATCGGCAAGCAGCTCGCCGAGGTCGCGCGCCAGCACCTCGGCATGGACAGGAGCGCTGCCGGTGTACGCGTGGCGGAGATGCTCACCAAGGTGGCCATGCCGGATCCTGAGGCGGTGATGAAGCGCTACCCGCACCAGCTCTCCGGCGGCATGCTGCAGCGCTGCGTGATCGCCATGGCCCTTATGACCAATCCGTCGCTCCTGATCATGGACGAGCCCACCACGGCGCTCGATGTGACGACGCAAGCGGTCGTGCTCGACCTTGTGGCCGAGCTCAAGCGCGAGTTCGATTCGGCCATTCTCTACATCACCCACGATCTCGGGGTGATCACCAAGATCTGCGATCGAGTCGGTGTGATGTACGCCGGCGAGTTCATGGAGCAGGCGGCGCTGGAAGACCTGTTCAAGCGACCCCTGCACCCCTACACGCTGGATCTTCTCGGCTGCGTCCCGCACTTCGAAGCCACGCCCGAGAAGCGCCTGCTCGTGACGATCCCGGGGTCTATCCCGCGCGTCGACGATCTGCCTCCGGGCTGCATCTTCGCTCCACGCTGCAGCTACGCGGAGGACGCCTGCTCGGCTGCGCGGCCGGCGCTGCGACGGGTGGCGGGCGATCATTCGACGGCCTGTCGCCGCTGGGCGGAGATCCCGTCGCTCGAGACGCACCTGCGTCTGGCGACGGAGGCGCTGCGAGGCGATGAGGTCGGTCTCGACGAATCGCAGGTCCTGGTCGAAGCCAAGCAGACTCTGGTCCACTTCAAGGCGGCGCGCGGGCTTCTGAGTGGCTTCGGTGAGCGTCGCTCCGTGCGCGCCGTGGACGGGGTCGATCTGCGCGTCGATGTCGGCCGCACGCTGGGCATCGTCGGCGAGAGCGGTAGCGGCAAGACGACGCTGGCTCGGGCGATCATCGGACTTACGCCGGCCACGGGTGGAGAGATCCTGCTGCGCGGGCAACCCCTTCCGCCCAACACCGGCGCTCGTCCGCAGAGCGTGCTCAAAGAGATTCAGATGGTCTTTCAGAACCCTGATGCCTCGCTGAACCCCACGCGCAGTGTCGGAGAAGCGATCATGAGGCCGCTCTCGTTGCTCGGCGGGATGGGTCGGCAGGCGGCCAAGGAGCGGTCCATGCAGCTGCTGCAGGCGGTGAGCCTGCCGACGACCTACTTCGACAGGCTCCCTCACGAGCTGAGCGGTGGTGAGAAGCAGCGCGTGGCGATCGCGCGCGCCTTCGCTGCGGAGCCCGAGCTCATTCTCTGCGATGAGCCGATCTCCTCGCTCGATGTCTCGGTGCAGGGCTCCCTGATGAACCTGCTGATGCGCCTGCAGGTTGAGAAGCAAACCTCGTACGTGTTCATCTCCCACGATCTTTCGGCCGTCCAGCATCTGTCGGATTCCGTGGCCGTCGTGTATCTGGGCAGGGTCATGGAGTTCGGCGAGGCAGTCAAGGTGCTGATACCTCCGTTCCACCCCTACACCGAGGCGCTGCTCTCGGCGGTCCCGCTCGCCGACCCGGACGTCAAGCAGAAGGCGATCCGCCTTGGCGGGTCGGTGCCGAGCGCGATGGATGTGCCGCCGGGTTGTCGCTTCCATCCGCGTTGCCCGCGTTGCCTGGGCGACATCTGCCGGGAGCAGGAGCCGCCGTGGCGTGAAGGCGAGGGGGAGCACCGCATATGCTGCCACATTCCGCTCGACGAGTTGGCTCGAGTTCAGGCGGAGACCCTGGTTCTCGCTGAGGAGGGCGTCTGATGGGTCGCTTCATCCTCAGGCGACTCGGTTTCGTGGTGCTCACCGTCGTCCTGTCGTCGATCATCATCTTCTACGCGACGACCATCCTGCCCGGGGACGTCGCCACCATGGTGCTGGGGCGCTTCGCGACCGAGCAGGCCAAGGCCGATCTGCGCGAGGAGCTCGGTCTGAATCAGCCGCTCCCCGTGCAGTACAGTCGCTGGCTCGGGGACTTCGTCCAAGGTGACTGGGGCACTTCGGTCAGCACGAACGCCGAAGTGCGCCCGCTGGTCTTCGAGCGGCTTCGCAACTCCGCCATGCTGGGGGTGATGGCATTCCTCATGTACGTGCCTCTGGGGATCCTCCTGGGGCTGGTGGCGGCGTTGCGCAAGAACAGCTGGATCGACCACACCATCTCCGTCGGCTCGCTTTCGTTCATCGGTCTGCCCGAGTTCGTGAGCGGCGTGATCCTGATTTGGGTGTTCGCGATCCAGCTGGGCTGGCTGCCCGCCCAATCGGCGATCGCGCCGGACTCGAGCTTCATCAGTGCCTTCCCGTACCTCATCCTGCCGGCTATCACGGTAGCCCTGACGAGCCTGGCGTACGTCGCGCGGATGACGCGTTCCAGCACGGTCGACGTGCTGCAGATGGACTATGTGCGCACTGCGGATCTCAAGGGCCTCTCGCCGCGACGCGTGCTCTTCACGCACGTCCTGCGCAACTCTCTGCTGCCGACGATCACGGTGGTCGCAATCGGCATCGGCTGGCTGATCGGCGGGCTGATCGTCACCGAGGCAGTCTTCGGGTACCCTGGCATCGGGCGGTTGCTGCTCTTCGCGATCCAGCGTCGCGACCTGCAGCTGATCCAGGCGACCGCCCTGCTGATCGTCCTCATATACGCTGTGGCCAATCTTGTGGCAGACGTTCTGTACGCCGTCTTGAACCCGCGCATCAGGTACAACTGATGTCCGGGGTGACGGCGGCGGGCTGGCGTGCCGCCGGGCAGTTGAGAGTCTCGCGCATCGTCACGACACCGCTCGCACTGACCTTCAAGAAGCCCTATCACTGGGCGGGGAGGGTCGATCACGGTGCGTGCGTCGTGCTCGTCGAGGTCGAGACTGACGGCGGGATCGTGGGCATAGGAGAATCCACGGCGCCGTTTCCCGCGGAGAGCACCGCGCTCCAGATCCGGGCGGCAGCTTCGCTCTTCGTCGGCGAACCCGTCTTCGACATCCAGCGGCTCTGCTCGCAAGCGCGCTTCCTCGGCGGCTTCAATCACACCCCTAGGGCCGCCAATCTGGCGCTCGCCGGCGTGGAGATGGCGCTCTGGGACATCATGGGCAAGGCGACGGGATGGCCGATCCACCGTTTGCTCGGCGGCGCCGTGCGCGACGATGTCGATTATTTCGGCTTTCCGCAGGGCGATGAGGCGGACGAACTGGCGGAGGACGCGCAGCGGCTCGCCGCGGCTGGACACGAGGTCATCTACGTCAAGGTGGGCCGTGGGGAGGCGAGGGATGTGCGCATCGTGGCCGCTGTGCGCGAGGCAATCGGCGATCGTCGGCTCCGGCTGGACGCCAATGGGGCCTGGAGCGTGTCGGAGGCGATTCACATGATCGGCCTGCTCGGGCGCTATGAGCCCGAGTGGATCGAACAGCCGACTTCGGCGCTCAGCATCGCCGCGCTGCGGCAGGTCAGGGAGGCCGTGCGGGTGCCGGTCGCCGCCGATCAGGCGGTGTTCACCCCGGAAGACGTCTTCGAGGTGTGCCGCCAGCGGGCCGCGGACGCTATCGTACTTTCGCCGCACGAGGCCGGCGGCCTGCTCGCGTTTCGTCAGGCCAGTGCCATCGCAGCCGCCGCCGGCCTCCCCGTCTGCCTCCATGGGCAGTCCGTCTCAGGCATCACGGACGCGGCGCAACACCACCTGGGGATCTGTACGACCAACCTGACGCAAGGGAACCAGATCATGCACCAGCTTCTTGAGGAGGACCTCGTGAAGGCACCGGACCTCACGCCGACCAACGGCCGGATCGGACCTCTCGGCGCAGCAGGCCTCGGCGTCGAGGTGGATGGGGACGCCGTAGCTCGGGCCGCAGAGCGCCATGTCCGGCAGGCGAAGGGCCGGTCATGAAGGTGTTGATCGCCGACCAGAGGCTCGTCACCGAGCTTCTCCCGATGGAGGAAGCGATCGGCGTGATGCGCGACGCGCTCAGCATGCTTGCCGGGGGCGACGCGGTCATGCCGCTGCGGACGATGCTGGCCATGCCTGGCGGCGAACGAGTCATGGGCCTCATGCCCTCCTACCTCGGCGGTCTCGAGGCCGTGGGCGCGAAGGTCGTTGCGGCGTTCCCCGCCAACTTCGGCAGCGAGTACGATACTCACCAAGGGGTCGTTCTCTTCTTCGATACGGAGCGTGGCCTGCTGCGCGCGATCGTGGACGCGACCTCCATCACCGCGATCCGCACCGCCGCCGTGAGCGGTCTCGTCACCGATCTGTTGGCGAGACCCGAGGCTGGCGACCTGGCGATCATCGGCGCGGGCACGCAAGCGCACACGCACCTGCAGGCCATGAACTGCGTGCGCCGCCTCCGCCGCGT
Organism: uncultured Thermoleophilia bacterium; assembly: GCA_963717285.1. Classification (GTDB taxonomy): domain Bacteria; phylum Actinomycetota; class Thermoleophilia; order UBA2241; family UBA2241; genus CAIXSE01. Next base: position 262,268 of record CAVQVW010000004.1, on the reverse strand, counting down.
GCGCGTCTACAGCGAGCCCGCGGAGAGCGCCGAGGCTTTCTCGGCTCGTGAGTCCGGGGGTCGCGGTCCGGAGGTCGAGGTCTGCGCAAGCGCTCGGGACGCAGTCAAGGGCGCCGATCTCATCTGCACGACGACGACGGCACGAGAGCCGGTCCTGTACGGTGACTGGGTGTCACCCGGTGCGCACATCAATGCCATCGGCGCCTACACGCCGACGACTCGGGAGCTGGACACGGCGCTGGTCGCGATCGCTCGCCTCTACGTGGACCGGCGTGAGTCCGCGCTGAACGAGGCCGGAGAGTTCCTCATCCCCAAGGCCGAGGGCGCCATCGACGACGACCACATCGTCGGTGAGATCGGGGACGTGCTGCTCGACAGGGCGCCGGGGCGCACGTCGCCGAGCGAAGTCACACTGTTCAAGTCGCTCGGCGTCGCCGTGGAGGACCTCGCGGCGGCGCACCACGTGCACGCAGCCGCGAAGGCGCGCGGCATGGGGACCTGGTTCGAGATCGGCGGGCTGCACTTCGGGTCCACGGAGGCGAAGCAGTGACGACGGGCTCCTACCCGGAGTTCTTCAACGACGTCTTCGGGCCGGTGATGCAGCCGGGCTCCAGCTCACATACGGCGGCTCCTTGCCGGCTGGCCGGCCTTGCCCGGGACCTTCTCGGCGAGCCTCCCTCAAGGGCGCGCATCGTTCTAGACCGGAAGGGCTCGTTCGCCGGGACGTTCGGCATCATGGCCGAGGACCGCGCCATGGTGGCGGGCATTCTGGGCTTCTCTGCGGACGACGAACGGCTCTTCGAGGCCCTCGAACTGGCCGTGGATGCCGGGCTAGAGAGCGAATTCGAGTTCGCGGATGTGACGGAGAGCGACCATCCCAACGTCATGAAGTTCGTATTGACGAGCGCCGGTGGCCGGACGGTGACCCTCGTGGGAACGTCGACCGGCGGCGGCATGATCGAGACGGTTCTCATCGAGGGGTTCGCATGGAGGAGCATCGGCGACACGTACTCTCTGCTTCTCTTCGATGGCGACCAGGCGATGAGCGGCGGGCAACTTGGGCGGCTGGGTGCCGAGTTGCCCGGTCTGATCGACAGCAAGACGCTCGAGGCCGACGGGGGCAGCCGCCTGCACGTCCTGCGCTTCGAATCTGCGCCAGACATGGAGTCGGTGGGCAGGACGCTCGGCGAACAGGGCTTCGCTGGTCGGGTCACGCTGCTCAGGCCCGTGGTGCCGGTCACCCTGAAGCGCGAGCGCCGACAGCAGCTCTTCTCGACCATGACCGGCTGGCGCGAGGTCGCCGCGCGCCGGGGTGTCCCCCTCTGGGAGGCCGCCATCGAGTACGAGACGGACGCCTCAGGATGGTCGCGCGAGCGCGTCGTCGATTCCATGCGGACGTTGGCGCAGCTGATGCGCCGGCAGACGCGCGCCGCCTACGATGAGCACGTCTCCGTCCCGGTCAGCCCGTTCAAGCCGGACTTCGCGACGCGCTGGGGCGCGCATCAGGACTCGGAGGGCCGGCTCACCGGCGACCTGACGGCACAGACGATTCGCTGGGCCTACGGCGCCGGCGCGGGGATCCCGGGTGTCTGCACGGTACCCGGCCCCATGGGGAGCGGCGGAGGCTACGTCTACGCCGCCCTCAGCGCCGTGCAGGAGTCGCGCGGTCTGAGCGATGACGATGTGCTGAACGGGCTCTTCGTCGCTGCCGGCGTCGGCGCCATTGCCTTCACTCGAACGGAGCCAACGGGAGAGGTGCTCGGCTGTACGGGCGAAGCGGGCGTCTGCGGGGCGATGGCTGCGGCGGGCATCGTGGGCATGGTCGGCGGGTCGGCACAGCAGACCGAGGACGCCGCGTCGCTCGCGCTGCAAGCCTTCACCGGCATGCCGTGCGATCCGATGCCGGGAGGTCTCTGCCAGCCCTGTCGCAGCCGCGTTCTCGCGGCGACCGTCATGGCGCACGTGTTCGCCGACCTGGCGCTGGCGGGGCATTCCGCCGTCCTGCCGCTGCACGAAGCGCTGGACGTGGCGGACGCCGTTGGTCGGAGTCTGCCGCCAGAGCTGCTCTGCACCTCGCAGGGCGGCGCGTGTGCGGCGCCCGAGGCACAGCGCCGCCGCGCTGAGTACGAGCGCTGGCTGGCCCGGAGCGAGCCGGGGGATCTGCCGCCGGGGAACCTCATCTGAGGCTGTTCCGGCGGGCGTCCTGCCTTCGTGAGGCGGATGCCCGAGAATCACGCCGCTGGTGCTCGTCCGCGGAGCAGGCGCCGGACGGGCACGCGGAGGTCAGCCGGTGAGCCGCAATCGCATGCGGATGGCGCCCTCTGCACATCCGGTGGAGCACAGGCCGCATCCGCGGCAGGCGGCTACATCAACGCGCAGTGCGGGGACGACCTGGCGGTCGATCGAGAGCGCTGCGAAGGGGCAGCGCTTCACGCAGCGGCCGCATGCGGTGCAGGCTTCGGCATCCACGATAGCGAGGTGGCGGCGCACCGGCCACAGGGCGGCGGCGTTCAGCTTCTCGCCGGCGAGGATGGGGAAGCAACAGCAGCTGCAGCAGCTGCAGATGCCGTGATGGCCGTGCATGCTCGACAGGTAGGCGGTCCGCATGAGTCCCTCACGGTCGGCTTGGCGGAGGATCTGGATGCCGCGCTCAGGGGTGATCTCCCAGCCGATGTCACGCTCGTTGTCGAATCGCAGGCACACGGTGTGTGACTTGTCGCACTTGCCCATCATGGCCCGGCAGTTGCAGGGCCAGAGGTAGATGGCCGGCCGGGTGCGGAGCAGGTCCTCAGCCTCCTCGAGCAGCAGGTAGGAGTAGTCGTGCTGGTCGCCTTCACACCGCCCCCTGCTGTCGCGCATGGCGCTGATCCCCGCGCCGGCTTCGGCGATATAGTCGTCGAGCTCCCACTCGTTGAGCAGGTCGCGCATCTCCTGGGGGATGTCGGCCCAGTGCTCGTAGAACGCCCACATCTCGTAGCGGGCGTGGAACGAGGCCGGAGTGATGATGCCGTCATCGCGGTCGAGCACGGCGCGCCGCACGGCGCGGTCGAGCGTTCGGGGGGGATGCTCTCCGGGAAGCTCGCCGGCGGCCGCCGCGAGCACCAGATCGATGTCCGCCGGCTCGTAGAAGCGATCGAGCCACGGTAGCACGAACCCGGGTGCTCCGACGGTACTGGCGAGGTGAGGGAGACGCTCGCTGTCTGGCGTGGTCGTACGGTCTCGCGTTTCAGGCATTGGGCGTGAACCCGTCGACGATCTCGTTGAGGCGGCGCGCAAGGGCCTCGTCCAGCGGCGCCGGGGAGTGGGTCTCGAGCAGCACCAGGGCGCGTCGGCGGGCAGCTTCGCGCAAGTCCTGCGCGCCGGACTCGAGCCAGCGCTCGTGACCCTTGCGGTTGAGGATGCGTGGCCGCCACTGGGCGCGACGCATGTGTTTGGCGGTGTGCCTGTGCGAGAGCGCGTCGCCACCGGGCCCGATGTCGGCGATCACGTCGAGGGCGAGGGTGTCATCGCTGACCTCCACTCCCCCAAGCAGCCGTCGGTTCATGGCGATGTACTCGTCGACGATGACGATCTGCTCGAGCGATCCCGTGAGGCCGAAATCGAGGTAGCCGACATCGTGGTTGAGGTTCGAGCCGAGGAGCATGCTGAGCAAGGTGAGCTCGGCGATCTCCATGCCGGCCTGGGCGTCGACAACCTGGGCATCGGACGTGCCGCCATAGCCCCAGTTCGGTAGGTCGAGCCAGCGAGCCATCTCCACGAAACAGGCGTAGCTCTGCAGATACTCGGGAGCGTTGTAGGATGACTGCGCGGTCGCCATGTCGAGGACGGCCGGCCCCATCCCCGTGATGAACGGAGATCCCGGCCGGCGCAGCTGGTGCATCACGAGGCCGAAGAGCGATTCGGCGAGTCCCTGCGCCACGTGTCCGGCGACCGTGATCGGCGCCGTGCCGCCGGCGAGCGGTGCGGGCGAGTAGATGGCCGGGACGCCGGTGTCGGCACAGAGGAGCAGCTTGTCGATGCTGTCGACGGGGTGCTCAAGAGGGCTGCTGGGCTGGCCGTAGAGGATGAAGTAGGGCTTGCTGCGGAGCGCCTCCTCGCCTCCTCGCAGCTCGCTGGACACTGCCCACATGCGCTCCACGTCGGCTCCGCCCTCGGCTGTCATCACCAGCGGCTTCGTGGTGCTCATGACCATGGCGCGGAACTCCTCGAGGTAGGCGCGGTGGGACTCCACCTCGTGGGGGTAGGCGCCTGACATGACGAAGTCTATGTGTTCGAGCGCGTCGCACAGCCGAGCCGAGCTCGCGACGTCGGCGAGTGATGTCTCGCGACGCTCCCCGCTCTCGAGGTCGTAGGTGTGCATGAGGTCCGAACCCGTGCCGAACACGGCCTCGTAGCCACCCAGCGTGAACGCCGGCTCGCCGGCGCGGTCGTACAGACCGATGCGCGCCGGTGCGGTGGCGCGGGCCTGTTCGACGAGTGTGCGAGGGACATGCACGCGGCCGTTGTCGTCCTGGGTGCATCCTGCGGCGAGCATGGACTCGCGGCCTTCCACGTGGTGAACGCTCATCCCGACCTCAGCTAGGATGTGCAGCGCCCCATCGTGGATCCGGCGCTTGTCTTCCTCGCTGAGAAAGGACAGGTGGCCCGCGCTGCTGGTCTTGTCGTCGCTCATCGTTTCTCCCGGCGTCGATCGTGATTGGTGGTGTTCGCAGTCGATTGGTCTGGACGAACGACCATCCGCCCGAGCGGGCGTCTCCGGCGGTCAAGCCGACGACGGCGCTCCGGCCAAGGGCGGCTTCGCGAAGTTAGCCGTGGTGCAGAGGCTCGCTGGTCCAGCAGTGGCATTCGGGGCGCCAGCGCGCCACGAGATCGAGAACCGTGATCGGCAGGCACTCTACCCTGAGGTGATGCACGCGGGGCGTTCCTTCCGGGACCAGCCAGCAGGCGAACCCAGATGATAGATGGCCGGCGCACGCTCGGCAACAGTCGATGATGGCAAGGCGGAGATCAGAACTCCGCGGGCAGGGACTGGATCTGGGCTGCCGTGAAGACGGGTCCGTCCTTGCAGACGTAGACCGGCCCTATGTTACAGCGGCCGCACTTGCCGAGGCCGCACTTCATGCGGTTCTCGAGCGTCGTGTAGATGGCGTCTTCGGCGAATCCCAGCTGGCCAAGCACCGGCAGCGTGAGCTTGACGACTATCGGGGGGCCGCAGAGCACGGCGACAGCGTTCTGGGCGCTGGGGGAAGCTGCCTTGACGACCGGCGTCACGTAGCCGACCTCGCCGCTCCAGTCCTCGGTCTGACCGCCAGGGTCGACGGTCGTCACCACGCGCACGTCGTCGCGCGCGGCCCACTCCTCGAGCTCGCGCCTGTAGACGAGGTCGCCGACCGAGCGGGCGCCGTAGACGATGGTCACGTCGCCGAACTCCTGGCGCCGATCCAGTACGTTCCAGATGACGCAGCGCACGGGGGCGAGTCCGATGCCGCCGGCGATGAACACGATGTCCTTGCCGATCCAATCATCGAGCGGGAACCAATTGCCGTAGGGGCCACGGAAGCCGAGCGTGTCGCCGAGGTTCACCTCGCGCAGGGCTGTCGTGAGCTTGCCGACCGACTTGAAGCTGCACTCGATGAAGCCCTTGCGGGTCGGCGAACTCGCAATACAGAAGGTGGCCTCGCCGGCGCCGAAGACGGTGTACTCGCCGAACTGACCGGCACGGAACTCGAACGAGTCGCGCAGGACCGGGTCGGCGAACTCAAGGCGCAGAGTCCGCGTGTCGGCCGTCTCGTCGATCATCTCGACGACCGTCATCAGGTGCGGCTGGTAGATGTTCACGGAGTCACCTCTTCGGGGACATCCGCGGGCGGCTTGCCCTGGTTCGCTTCGCCGGTCTCAGTCGCTGCGGCCGGGTGTCTGGCGGCGACGTCGATCGCGGCGAGGATCTCGACCAGGTCCTGGCCGGCGTGGCAGACGCGCGTGCAACGCCCGCACCCCGTGCAGAGCACTTCGCCGAACTTGAGCGGGTAGATCGCGAACTTGTGGTTCAGACGCTGGCGGTAACGCGAGCCCTGGTTATCGCGCGGGTTGTGTCCTGAGGCGTGCAGCGTGAAGGTGCTCGCCTGACAGGTGTCCCAGCACCTTCGTCGCGTGCCCTTCCCTATGCCCTCCTCCTCATCGACGATGTCGAAGCAGTGGCATGTGGGGCACACGGATGTGCACGCTCCACAGCCGTTGCAGCGCACTCCCAGGGCGGCGAGCAACGGATCGTCGAAGTGGGTGTCGATCCAGTCTCGAACGGACCCGGCGTCGATCTCGAGATTGGCGGCGGCACGGGCTCGCGCGGCGGCGCGTTCGTCGTCCGCTTGCCGCCCACGATGCTCCTCGCCGCCGGTGCCGGTGCAGAACCGCGCCCTGTGCTCGTCTGCGAAGGCGCGGCCCTTGTCGGTCGTCGCCTCGAAGAGGTATCCACCGTCGACTGGGGTGAGGAGCGCGTCGGCACCCTTCGTGCTATCGGGGGCCAAGTCGACGGCCGTGCAGAAGCAGCTCTCGTCGACGCATGGACACGCCAGGTTGATGATGGTCGTCGCCTGCCGACGGCCGTTCCACAGCTCGTCTTCATAATCCCAGTTCATGACCTTGTCGACGATCTCCAGGGCGGCGCTGTCGCAAGGCTTCGCCGCCAGGACGACTCGTGGGGCGAACACGGTCGGCACCGGTTCGATCTCGATCTCCGTCCCGCGCTGTCGCCAGCAGTACAGCGCCTCGTGCTCGGGCAGGAAGTAGCCCTTCAACGAGAGCACCGGCATGCCGCGGCCGACATCGAGTTCGGACGCGTCGTCGAGCTGGCGGTATTCGATCTCCACCGGCGCCGTGCCCGGCATACGGCAGGCAGCGGACGCGATCGCCGACGGCGAAGCACAGACGTCGACGGCCACCGGGGCGATGACCTCGGTGCCGGCGGCGATCAATTCGGCGGTGAGATCGCGCAGGTCGCTCTCGCTGATGAAGCAGCGGACGCCTCCTGCGCGGTCGGGGCTCGTGCCGGTCGGATCCGTCACTTGATGAACTCCTGGTTGTCGTCCAGCCGGTAGTCGCCGATGGGCGCCGGCGTCTCGGGGTCGTCGCTGACCGTGTAGTCGTACCGCTCGGCGACGATTTCCTGAAGCTTGCGGTTCACAAGAGTCAACGGGATGCCGACCGGGCAGAAGCGCTCGCATTCGCCGCAGCCGACGCAGCGGCCGGCGAGATGCAAGGCGCGCGTGATGTTCCAGGACAGGTTGCCGCGCGGATGCGCCGAGGCCTCGATCCACTGCGGCTGGCTCTTGTCGACGACGCAACGCTCGCACACGCACAGGGGGCAGACCTGCCGGCAGGCGTAGCAGCGTACGCACTTGTTGAACTGCTCCGTCCAGAAGGCCCAGCGCTCCTCGAGGGGCTGGTCATCCAGAGCGGCGACGCGCTCGTCTATGGTCATGCTCGGTCGCGGTGGCTCCGGCTGCGGCTCTCCGAGGAGATGATCGACGAGCGTGGGTTCGCGGTTGTCGCACCCGAAGCAGCGCGGCGCGACGTTCTCGGCGGTGAGCTCGAGCGGCTCTGGGAGTTCGGCCTCCTCGAGGACGCCCCCGCAGCGCACGCCGATGAGCACGACGTCGTTGCGGGTGAGTTGCGCCTCACGCAGCAGGCCCGCGACCGCTTTGGCGTCGCAGCCCTTGACGACGATGCCGATCCTGCCGAGGTTGACGACGTCGTCGCGCCGCGGGTCGAGGTAGGTGACGAGGTTGTGGGCGCAGCGCGTATCGAAGACAAGCTTGTCGGCGTCGGCCGGGTCGGTCACGAAAACGGGACGGGCGCCGCGACGAGCGTGCTCCCAACCGATGACGACGCGCACCGTGCCATCGTCCAGGAGCTGACGGGCGAGTTCGGTGAGGGCGCTCACGCCCTCTCTCCCTCTTCCGCGGCGGCCAGAAGGGTGTCGATCTCGTCGAGTGTCTCCGGGGGCTCCGGCGTCAGGGCGCGGTAGGCCTCGAAGGGCCCTAGGGCGCGTACATTGACGACGGCCTCGTTGACCACGTCACGCCACTTGGCACCCTCGCTGGCCGAGACCCAGGAGAACGTCATGCGCCGCGGGTCGACGCCGATGAACTCCATGAGATCGCGGAATACGGCGAACCGCCGCCGGGCGTGGTAGTTGCCGGAGGTGTAGTGACAATCTGCCGGGTGGCAGCCGCTGACGATCACGCCGTCGGCGCCGCGCTCGAAGGCCTTGACGATGAACAGCGGATCGATGCGGCCGGTACAGGGCAGGCGGATGATCCGCACGTTGCTGGCCATGTGCAGGCGGCTGGTTCCCGCGAGGTCGGCGCCGGTGTAGGTGCACCAATTGCAGACGAAGGCGGTGATGCGTGGCTCAAACTGGGCGACCTCGTCGCTCCTGCGGCTCTCGTCGCTCATTCCGCCGTCACTCCCAGAAGCAGAGGGCGTTGATCTCGCTGAAGATCTGTTCGTCGGTGAACGTCTGCAGTTCCACGCTCTTGCTCAAGCAGACCGCCTGGCACGTGCCGCAGCCTTGGCACACCCCGGGGTTCACGTAGGCCACATGACCACAGACGTGGCCGTCGACGCTGCAGATCTCGCGCTGTTCGATAGCGCCGTAGGGGCACACCCGGGCGCAGTTCATGCAGCCGATGCAGGTGTTCTCGTCGACCACGGCGACGGCCGGATCGCGCTCGAGCTCGTCGGCGCTGAACAGGCTCATCACCTTCGCGGCCGAGGCGCTCGCCATCGCCACGCTCTCGGGTATGTCGCGCGGCGCCTGGCAGGCCCCGGCCACGAAGACGCCGGCGGTGTTGGTCTCGACTGGGCGCAGCTTGGGGTGCGCCTCGTTGATGAATCCGTGCTCATCGACGCTCACACTGACGGCCTGGGCGAGCTTCTCGATGCCGGGCTGCGGACGCACTGCCGTCGCCAGCACCACCATGTCGGCGTCGATCACGACCTGCTCGCCGCTCAGCGTATCGAAGCCCCACACCTTCACCTTGTCGCCTTCGCGGAATATACGGCTGACGCGGCCGCGGATGTACTCGGCGTGATCCTCCTCGATCGCTCGCCGGCTGAACTCGTCGTAACCCTTGCCGGCCGCGCGGATGTCCATGTAGAAGGCCACGGCGCGTCCATCGTGGACCTTGTGCTTGTAGAGCATGGCGTGCTTGGCGTTGTACATGCAGCAGATCTTGCTGCAGTACTTCATGCCCTTCTCGGGATCGCGGGAGCCCACGCAGTGGACGAAGACCACGGTCTTGGGCTCCTTCCCGTCTGAGGGCCTGCGGATCGCGCCGGCAGTCGGTCCGGAGGCCGAGGCGAGGCGCTCGAACTGCAGGCCGTCGATGACGTCTGGCACCTCGCCGTAGCCGTATTCACCGTAGCCCTTGAGGCCCGCTGGCTGATCCCGCCCGATGTCGTAGAGCTGGAAGCCTGTGGCCACGATGACGGCGCCGACCTCTTCCTCGATGAACGTGTCTTCCGTGTCGTAGTCGATGGCTCCCTTGAGGCAGGCCTCCTTGCACTTGCCGCAGGCGTCCTTGGCGAGGCCCTTGCGGCGCCCCTTGAAGAGTGTGCAGTTGGTGCGGTCGAGCACGGGGATGTTGGGGACAGCCTGCGGGAACGGGACGTAGATCGCGGTGCGGTTGCCGAGGCCTGCCTCGAACTCGCTCGGGATGCGCTTGGCCGGACATGCCGGGAAGCAGTCGCCGCAGCCGTTGCAGAGATCCTCGTTGACGCTGCGCGCCTTCTTGCGGATCTTCACCGTGAAGTTGCCGATGTAGCCATCGACGCTCTCGACCTCGCTCCAGGTGTGGAGCTTGATGTTGGGGTGTTGGTACGCCTCGACCATGCGCGGCGTGAGGATGCACTGGGAGCAGTCCAGCGTCGGGAAGGTCTCGCTGAGCTGGCTCATGTGCCCGCCGATGGAGGCTTCCTTCTCGATCAGCACCACCTCGTGCCCGCCGTCGGCGATATCGAGAGCGGCCTGGATGCCGGCGATGCCGGCGCCGATCACGACGGCCCGCTTGGTGATCGGGATGCGGATCGGATCCAGCGGCTTGTTGTGTTTGACCTTCTCGACGATGGTGCGCGAGATGTCGATCGCCTTGGCAGTGGCTTCGCCGCGGTCCTCATGGATCCACGAACAGTGTTCGCGGATGTTGGCCATCTCGCACATGTACTTGTTGAGGCCGGCCTTGTCCGAGGCGTTGCGGAAGGTCTTCTCGTGCATGTGTGGCGAGCACGCGGCGATGACCACGCCGCTGAGGTTGTTCTCCTCGATCGCCTTGCGGACGAGGGCCTGTCCCGGGTCGGAGCACATGTACTTGTAGTCGGTGGTGAAGGCGACGCCGGGATGATCCTTGAGCGTCTCGGCGACGGCGGCGCAGTCAACGGTGCGAGCGATATTCTCGCCGCAGTGGCAGACGAACACGCCGATGCGGCTCACTGTGCTTCACCTCCCTTGGGGGCGGACGCGACCTTCTCGGAGCGCGCCTCCGACTTGGCTCTCGCCGCAGCCGCCTTGCTCGCCTCCTCCGCCTCACGCACGACGGCGCGCTCGACCAGGCGCGTGAGCAGCGGTGACGTGGGGACGAAGTGGCGGCCGAGGCCCAGTGAGGCGTGCGACAGCCCGAGTGCGAGGCCGACGAGCTGGGTGATGAAGATGACCGGAAGGGGCTCCTCGCCGCGCTCCGTCATGGCCTTCTGGCGCAAGTCGAGGTTGGAGTGGCAGAGGGGGCAGGCGACGATGATGGCCTCGGCGCCGTGGGCGCGCGCATCGTTGACGATCGACCGCCCCAGGCGTACGACGGAGGCGGTACGGCTGACGGAGAAGGCGCTTCCGCAGCACTCGACCTTCATGTTCCAGTCCAGCGGCTCGGCGCCACAGGCGGCGATGACCTGTTCCATCGACGTGGGGTCTTCGGGGTCGTCGTAGCCACAGACCTCGGCGGGTCGCACGAGCAGGCAGCCGTAGTAGGCGGCGAGCTTGACGCCTACCAAGGGGTTGGGCGTTGCGGCCGCAGCCGCCTTCTCGGTGATCGTCGCGGTCGCGTCGCGCAGAAGTTGGACCGCATTGAACACCTCGACGGAGTTCTTGAACGGCTTGCCGAGGACATCTGGCATGCGCTCGGCGAGACCCTTCTCGCCGGCGACGGCGAGGCGGGCTGCGGCGAGGCGGTTGTAGCAGGCGGCGCAGGGGGCGAGCACCTTGTCGAACCCTTGCGCTTCGGCCAATGCGAGGTTGCGCGCCGGCAGGGCGACACCCAGGAGGTGATCGGTGGTGTGGCCGCTGCTGGCCCCGCAACACGACCAGTCATCGATCTCGGTGATGCCGATGCCCAGCGCCTGAACCACTGCGCGGAGACTCTCGTCGAACTCACGCGACGTGCCGTGCAGAGAGCAGCCCGGATAGTAGGCGACGCCGTCGCGACGTGGCTCAGTGGCCTCGGCGCTCACGGACGCAACCCGCACTTCTGGAAGATGCGCTGCACCTCGGCGACGCCCTTGATGCGGTCGGCGCGCAAACCCAGCTTGCCGCGCGTGAACAGCGACGGGGCGTTGGTGACATCCTTCACGAGATCGCCGCTGCGCATCTTGTACTCCATGACCAGCCCCACCTCGTGCAGCCTTCCGTTCTTCCTGATCTGCTCGAGGAACGCCTTGTGGAAGGCGTTGATGTGGCGCGGCATGGACGACACCCCTGCGTCGATGCTCATCTCGCGAAGGGCGTCGATGACGCGGGCGGGGTCGCAGGCATTGGGGCAGCGTGCCGAGCACGTTTCGCAGGTGAGGCAGAACCAGATGGTCGGGTCGCTCAACGCTTTGGCGCGGCGATTCTGCATGACGAGACGCATGACGTCGTGGGGGCGTAGATCGGAGTCTGCCGCCATGGGGCAGCCGGCAGAACATTTGCCGCACTGATAGCAAGTGGCTGCGTTGGCGCCTGTGTTCTCGAGGATCTCGGCGACAAGGGTGCGAGGCGTGCCGGTCATGCTCCGTCGATTCCCTGCCCTTCTGTGCGGACGGCCGGCGGCGGGGCCGCTTGTCGACGTCCTGGTCGAGGTGAGGCGACGATTATATCGCTGCCGACAGTGTACGTGCCTGAAGTAAACCGGGCAAGCCGACTCCGCTATGGCGGCCGGCCGCCGGTGCGCAGTTGCGGCGGCGGTCCTTCCGTCGAGGCCTCGCGCCTTCTGTGCGCTGGTCCGTGCGGCGAGAGCGCTCAGGCCGCAAGTGCTCGGCGCACCCTGCCGCGGCCCAGGAGCATGATGGCCGCAGCGGCCGTTGCGGCGGCGGCGCCCCACGCGAACGTCGCCCAGGGACCGACGGCGCTCCAGAGCGCCCCGCCGACGGTGCTGGCCGCGAAGCTCGCGAGGCCGGTAGCTGTGTAGTAGAGACCGAGTGCGGAGGCGCGCTCCCCTGTCGGGATGGCACGTCCGATGAGCGCCTTGCTCGTGCCCTCGGTGGCGGCGATGTAGAGGCCGTACAGGGCGAACAGTCCCGCCAGCGCCCAGCCCGAATCGGCTGCCGCGAATCCGATGTACACGGTGGCGAACAGGGCGTAGCCGGCGGTCACGAGCGGGAATTGGCCGACGCGGTCGCTGAGGCCGCCGAGCGGCAGAGACGCGGCCGAGTAGGTCACGTTGTACAGCACGTACAGGAGGATGATACCGGCTGTGGTCACGCCCGCGTCCTGCGCCTTGAGCAGGATGAACATGTCGCTGGAATTGCCCACCGCGAACAGCAGAGAACCGCAGAGCAGCCAGCGAAAGGCTGGTGAGGCCGGCAGAGCGAGCTGGAAGGCGGTGCGGCGGGGTTGCTCACGGCGCTCGCGTACGAAGAACACGATCGCGAGTACGCTCAGCAGGCCCGGCACCACGGCGATGGCGAATATCCAGCGCAGCGGGACGTTGGCCTGGACGAGCGCCAGTGCGACGAGCGGACCAACGACCGCCCCGAGCGTGTCCAAGCTGCGGTGAAGGCCGAAGGCCAGCCCTTGTTGCCCCGGCTGTGTGTTCGCCGCGATGAGGTCGTCGCGCGGCGCCGTGCGTACGCCCTTGCCGAGGCGATCGGTGAAGCGGCCGGCCAGCGCCATGGGCCACGCGTACGCGAGCGCGATCACCAGCTTGCCGAGGGCGCCGAGGGCGTAGCCGGCGAGCACGAAGGGGCGTCGTCGGCCAGTGTAGTCGGCGGCCTGTCCGAACGGGTACTTGGCCATGCTGGCGGTCGCCTCGGCGACGCCCTCGATCAGGCCCAGCACGGCGACTGGCGCGCCGAGCACGGTGGTGACGAAGATCGGGAAGAGCGGGTAGGCGATCTCAGAGCTGAAATCAGCGAGGAAGCTGACGAGGCCGAGCCTGCGGACATTGGGGTCGAGGGTGCGCAGCGCCGTGAAGCGGCGGCGTGGGTCGAAGCGGCCCATGGGCTGATGCTATCAGTCGGAGGCGCGACGCGACCGCGCCAGTAGAATGGGGAGAAGCGCGTCGTCCGAGGCACCGACGGCGCACGAGCCGGAGGCATGGAGGAGGCCGCCATGGAAGAATCCCCCGGGGCCAGGGAGCGCCGGATCGGATTGCGCTCAGGGCTGGAAGAGAAGGTGGTCGAAACGGCACTTGGCGCGCGCGAGGAGGTCGTTGGGCTGCTTGCTGAGCTCGTCGCCTGCGATACGACGGCGCGCGAGCCTGGCGACCCGGCTCGCGACGAAGAGAAGCTGCAACGCCGGCTTCTCGCGCGCCTTGAGGGCCTCGGTGCGCAGACCGACCTCTGGGAGCCGGCGGCGACCGGCAGCGGGACGCGCTCCATCCCGGCAGGCCTCGACTTTGTGGGCCGTCCGCAGCTCGCGGCTGTCCTCGCCGGCTCGGGCGGCGGCCGCAGCCTGCTCCTGAACGGGCACATCGACGCCGTCGATGCAACGGATCGCGAGGACTGGCAGAGCGATCCCTACAAGCTGGACGAGCGTCATGGCATCCTGTACGGGCGCGGCGCGGCCGATATGAAGGGCGGCATCGCGGGCCTCGTCGTTGCGCTCGAGACCTTGCGTCGGCTGGATGTGCGCCTGGCCGGCGACATCGTGTTCTGCACGAACACGGACGAGGAGTCGTCGGGGGCGGGCGGCCACATGTGCGTGCAGCACGGTGTGCGGGCCGACGCGGGGATCGTCGCCGAACCGACGGGATTCGACGCCTGGGTGTGCTGCCACGGCACCGTGACCCCGGTGATCAGGGTCGCGGGTCGCGCTGGGCACGCGGAGATGCCACAGCCCCACTGGCGCGCGGGCGGCGCCGTGAACGCCATCGAGAATCTCCTGCCCTTGCTGCAGGGCATCAGAGCGCTGCGCGAGGAATGGCGCGTCCGCCCGGACCACCAGCACCCACTGCTCCTTCCGGGCGACATCGTCCCGACCCTTGTCAGGGGCGGCACCTGGGTCGTGACCTACCCCGCCTCTTGCGACGTGACCTGCAACATCACCTACCTGCCGGGCCACGTCGACGATGAGGGGACCGGAAGGCGGGTCGAGGCCGACGTGATCGAGCGGCTCAACGCCTCCGTCGCCGGCGATCCGTGGTTCGCCGAGCATCCCCTGGCCTTCACGTGGACCGACGACGTGGTGCCGGCAGAGATGCCGGCAGATCATCCGCTCGTGCTGACGGCGCTTCGCTGTGCGGCGGAGGTCGGGCGCAGCGGCCGACCGGCGGGCCTGGACAGCTGGCACGATGCGGCGACCTTCACGCGTGCCGGCACACCCACCTTCAGTTTCGGTCCGGATGGTATCGAGACCGCTCACGCCGCAAACGAGCACTTGAGCTTGGAGAGCCTGCTCGACTTCGCCGCCGCCGCCGCCCTGATGGCGATGCGCTGGTGTGGGGTGGCGGGCGGCACGTAGCAGTGTCGGCGTGCTCGCGCCGGCCTGACACATCTGCAAAGATTGCGGCGATGGCCACTCCCGCGACGATGAAGCACGACTCGCGCCGGAGGGCCCTTGTCGCGGACATCCTCCTCTTCACGGTGGCAGCCGTCTGGGGCAGCAGCTTCGTCCTTCTCAAGCTCGCGACGGAGATGACGACCGACGCCGTAAGCCCGATCGCCCAGGACATCGTCGCCGGCAGCCTCCTGTTCCTCCTGCTGCGTTATCTCGTGGCCGCGGGCGTCTTCGCCGTCATCCAGCCCAGGAGCTGGCTCAGGGCGGGGCGCGGTGACTGGGCGAGAGGCAGCGTGCTCGGTGCCCTGTACTTGACGGCTCTCGTGTTGCAGACGATCGGCCTGCAGCGCACCTCACCGGGTGTCTCGGGGTTCATCACCGGGCTGTACGTCGCCATGGTCCCCTTCCTCTATTGGGTGTTCGCCAAGCGTTCGCCCGGCCGCTACCAGATCGTCGGCGCTCTCGTCGCGACCGCCGGCCTCGCCGCTCTCTCGCTGCAGGGCGACTTCACGTTGAGCACGGGTGACAGCCTCACTCTTCTCGGGGCCCTCCTCTATGCAGCGCACGTCATGGCCACCGGCTTCTTTGCGCCCAAGGTGCAGGCGGGGACTCTCGCCTTCACGCAGATCGCCTTCTCGGCCGCGGCGCTCCTCATCGTCACGCCCTTCGTCACGCCGATCACCTTCCGCTTGCCCTGGGCATTCTGGGCGATGACCTTGTGGACGGCGCTGACGGGGACGATCTACGCCTTCTTCATCCAGAGCTGGGGGCAGCGCTACACGACCTCGACGCACGCCGCCGTCCTGCTCGGGTTCGAGAGCGTCTTCGCGGTCACCGCCGGCGTCGTCTTCGGGATGGACGTCCTCACGTGGCGCCTGCTCATGGGCGGCTCCCTGATGCTGGCTGGAGTCCTGATCGTCGAACTCCTGCCCTCATCCAAGGCCGTCATGGAGGAGATCGAGGCGGAGCAGGGGCCCCAAGGCTGAGGAGACGTAGCGCGGCGGAGAACTCGCCGACCCCTCGGGGCGTCGAGTCGCGGAACGGCTTCAACGCACGGGCGTCGTTCGGGTGAGGTAGCGTCCGAACTGCGGCACCGTGAACGCGGCGAGTCCGTACCCAGGGGTGTAGAGGAGGCCCTTCTCGATGAGCCGGGATCTCGTTGGGCCGAGCTGCTCCGAGGCGCGTCCAAGCACCGCAGCTACCTCGCTCGCCCTGCACGGCCCCTCCTCGAGTTCGGCCATGGCCCTCAGATAGCGCAACTCGTGCGGCGTAGCGCGCTCGATGCGGACTCTGAAGAAGCTGCCATCCAGCTTGGCTTCCACCAGCGGCAGAACGGCGCGCACGGTCTTGAGGGAGACGGGCGAGGCTTCAGCTTCATCCCAAGCGATCTTGCCGTATTCCTGGAGGAAGTACGGGTAGCTTTGCGTGTAGGCGACGATCTCCGCCGTCGCCTTGGTGGTGAAGTCCACGCCGAGTTCGCGAGCTGGTGCAGCCACCGCCTCCACCGCCTCCGCCTCGGTCAGCCTGCCGATCTCCGGGAACGTGAACAGTCTCTCTGCGTAGGACTTCGCCTCTCCGGCGAGCCGCGGGATCTGCGGCAGGCCGGCTCCCACCAGAGTGATGGGCAGAGAGCGTTGCACCGTCCTGTGGAGGGCGGCGATGAGCGCTTCGAGGTGGGGTCGAGCAAGGAACTGCACCTCATCGAACAGGAACACGACGCCTGTGCCCTGATCTCGGGCGGCCTCGCCGAGTGCCACGAAGAGGTCTGTCAGGTCGCTGGCGAGGTCGCCGCTGTCGGCTTTGCCCTCTACCGGGTCGATGTCCAGAGCCGCCGAGAGCGTCCCCTCTGAGGATACGGTGAGTGTGAACGACTTGAGGACGCCGGCGGCGCGACGAGCGCGGTCCTTCCATCGCGCCTTGGGCGCCACGCCCAACAGGGCCCGCCGCGCCAGCTGCGCGATGTGTGGTCCGAAGTCCATCTGTCTCGTGATCTCGGCCTCGACAGCCGTCCAGCCCTCTGCCTCAGCCTTGCCGCGCAACTCCCCGAGCAGCACCGTCTTGCCGACGCCTCTGAGGCCCGTGACGATCATCGACTGGTCCGTGCGGCCGCGAACGAGCCGGGCGAGGAGGATGTCGAACGATGTCAGCAGGTCGGTCCTGCCGACCAGGACTGGAGGGGGCGCGCCGGCGTTGGGTGTGTAGGGGTTGAGACGCGGGTCCATCAGCCATCCTTATTGACTTGTACATAGCTTATCAGTGGTCGATAGAGCGTGCACAAGATGATAAGCCATTGCATCCTGGCGCGCCCTGCACCGTGAGGCGATAGACTTCCAGCGTCGACGTCTACTCGAGCGTGCGGAGGTGCTGGTGCCCGACATGCCCTATGAGGACGTTGAGATGAAGGGCCATCTCATCGATTCTCTTCTGATGCCGCAGATCATGGACCAGATCATGGATCTCGAGGGCGAGTTCGAGATACTCGCGTTCGAGGTCGGGCGCATGAAGGAAGACCCGTCGCACGCAGCGATGCGTATCTTCGGGCGCGACGCAGCCCACCTGGATGAACTGCTCACGGCGATCAACGAATACGGCGTGGTCGCGGTGAAGCCCCAGGACGTGACGCTGGCGCCCTCACCCGCGGACGGAGTGCTCCCTGAGCGCTTCTACTCGAGCACAAATCTTGAGACCTTCGTGCGGGTGAGCGGTGAGTGGCTCCGTGTGCTGCACCCCGAGATGGACTGCGGCGTGCGCGTCGATTCCGAGAGAGGCACGGCCGAGATGGTCCCCATGAACGACGCGAAGGCCGGCGAGTCCTTCGTCACGGGGCACAGGGGCGTCCGCGTCATACCGCTCGAACGACCGCGCGAGAGCCAGCCGTTCGAGTTCATGGCCTCGGCCGTGAGCAGCGAGAAGCCGAAAGCGCAGATCGTCCGCGAAGTCGCGCGCCTGCTGCGCCAGGTGAAGCTCGAGGGCAGGCTGACGATCGCCGTCGCCGGCCCAGCGATCGTCCATACCGGGGCGGCGCCGCACCTGGCCCGCCTCATCGAGGCGGGCTACATCGGCGCCTTGTTCGGGGGCAACGCCATCGCCACCCACGACATAGAGTCGTGGCTCTTCGGAACGTCCCTGGGGATCAGTCTCCACCAGGGGACGTCCACGCCTGGCGGCCACGAGCACCACCTGCGCGCCATCAATACGATTCGGCGCTGCGGCGGCATCGCGGCGGCCGTGGAGCAGGGCGTCGTCGGTGGCGGTCTGATGCACACCCTCGTGAGTACCGGCACGCCGTTCGTTCTCGCCGGCAGCATTCGCGACGACGGTCCATTGCCGGAGGTGATCACCGATGTACTGGAGGCGCAGCAGACCATGCGTGGCTACCTCCAGCAGGCCGGCGCCTGCCTGATGCTGAGCACGATGCTCCACAGCATCGCGGTCGGCAACATGCTGCCGGCCTCCGTGCGCACCGTCTGCATCGACATCAATCCGGCAGTGGTGACGAAGCTCGCCGACCGCGGGAGCTTCCAGACGGTCGGCATCGTCACCGACGTCGGTCTGTTCCTGGAGCAACTCGCCGACGAACTCGATCGGCCAGGCTGAGGCAGATCGAGGGCTTGCCGGGCCGAAGCGCGAGCTCGCCGCTATACTGGTGGTGACAGCACGAGGCCTATCTCCCGATCGCACCGAGGGTGACCATGAAGCCACGCCAGATCGTACCCAACGTCTCTCTTATCGGCGCCGTAGACTGGGATCGTCGCCTCTTCGATGCGCTCATCCCCCTGCCGGACGGCACCAGCTACAACTCCTACTTCGTGCAGGGCAGTGAGAAGAGCGCGCTGCTGGACACGGTCGATCCGGTCCACTGGTCCGCGTTGTCCCGGCAGCTCGACGAGCTGCCGCCTCCGGACTACTTGGTGATCCACCACGTCGAGCAGGATCACTCCGGCGCGACTCCCATGCTTCTGGAGCGCTACCCCGATCTCACGATCGTCTGCAATCAGAAGGCGCGCACCATGCTTGTCGATCACCTTCATGTGGACGGCGCGCGCTTCCGCATCGTCGGCGACGGCGACACGCTTGCCCTCGGCGACAAGACGTTCACGTTCCTCTCCACCCCGTGGGTGCATTGGCCAGAGACCATGTGCACCTGGCTAGAGCAGGATCGGATCCTCTTCAGCTGCGACTTCTTCGGGTCACACTACGCGACCAGCGATGTGTTCGCCGACAAGCATGAGGTGTACGACGGAGCCAAGCGGTACTACGCGGAGATCATGATGCCCTTCGGCGCTCAGGTGCAGAAGAACATCGACAAGGTGACGGCGTACCCCATCTCCTTCATCTGCCCGAGCCACGGGCCGGTCTACGACGATCCCGCGTTCATCGTCGCCGCCTACCGCGACTGGGCTGGCGGCGACCCGCAGAACATCGTCTGCCTGCCGTACGTCTCGATGCACGACAGTACCCGGCTGATGGTGGAGTCCCTCACTGCGGCACTCACCGATTGCGGCGTCGCCGTCGAGCGCTTCGACCTCACGACCTTGGATGCCGGAGAGCTGGCCAGTTCGCTCGTCCACGCCGGAACGGTCGTCCTCGGCACGTCGACCATCCTTGGGGGTCCACATCCGCTGGCAGCCAACGCCGCGTTTCTGGCCAACGCTCTGAGGCCGAGAACGAAGTATTTCACCGTGATCGGCTCCTACGGCTGGGGAGGCAAGACGGTGGAGACTCTTGCCGGCATGATGCCGAAGCTCAAGGCGGAGCTACTCGAGCCGGTGATGGCCAAGGGCAAGCCCCGCGCCGCCGATTTCGCGGCGCTCGACGCCCTCGCCGACACCATCGTCGAGAAGCACCAGGGCTTGGCGTCCCGCAACTTCGCCGATCTCACGGTCTGTCGCATAGATATGTGACGCGGCGCGCGTCGCGTGCTCACGATCCTCGCAGGCTTGTCGTCGGCTCTCTCGTACGCGGCGAGCGACCTCTTCTCACAGCGGGTCACGCGCCGTACGCGGGCGCTCACCCAGGTCACCTGGGTGCTGGCGACTGGCTTCATCGTCATCGTGCCCGTCGCCCTTGTGGCAGAGGGTCTTCCCGATGGGGATGATCAGTGGCGCGCCGCAGGGATGGCGGCGCTGGCGGGCGTCGCCTTCGTCGTCGCCTTCTCCTGCCTCCTGCGCGGCCTGCGCGTGGGCGATCTCGGACTGGTCTCGACACTCAACTCGCTGCAGGGTGCCTACGCCGTGGTCGCCTTCGTCTTGCTGGGCGAGCCGATCACGCCGGCGCTCGGGGTGGCGCTCGCGCTCTGCGCGGTCGGTGCTCTCCTCACGTCCGTGCACGATCGTGCCAGCACGACCGCGGGTGCCTTCTGGGCCTTTGCATCAGGTCTCTCGTTCGCCGCCGTGATGCTCTGCTACAGCCATGCCGACGGCATCAGTTGGCTCTCACAGGCCGCACTGTCGCGCTCGGTCTCGCTGGCGCTCGTTCTGCCCGTGGCGCTTGCGGCCGGGAGCCTCGCCGTGCCTCGGGGATGGCGCTCCACGGCGATTGGCGCAGGAGTGCTCGAGCTCTGCGGTCTGTTGCTGCTCACCATCTCGCTGTCGCTCGGCCCGCTCACCGTGGCTGGTGTGACGACGACGCAGTTCGGCGTCTTCGCCGTCATTCTCGGTTTCGCCTTCCTTGGAGAGCGACCGCTGCGCCATCAGTGGCTCGGCATCGTTCTCACACTGACGGGTGTGACTGCACTGGCCGTGCTTGTCTGAATGGTCGGCGGCCTCTCGGGCTCATGCACGATGCTGCAGGGCGATCAGCCAGACGACCTGATAGGCGACGACGACGGCAAAGAGACCCGTGAGCAGTATTGCCGCTACCAGGGCGGTACGGTAGTGGCGCAGGCGCCAGAGAAGGAGCACGCCCACGGTGACCGTGCCGATCTTGAAGGAGACGGCCGGCAGGGTGCCTTGGCGGAAGAAGAAGTCCATCACCCAGTTGGCTTCCTGAGCGAGGCCGCGCCAGAGCGCGTGGCGTGTGAGCAGGAAGTCAGCGAGATTGAGGATCCAGAGCTCGACCAACAGCCAGAGAAGAAGTCCCTGCCCGAAAGGGCCCAGGCGCTCCGGACGTCTTCCGAGCAGCGTACTCATGACAGGCCTCTGTTCTCTCGGCTCCTCTCTCAACGATCCGTATGCCCGCAACGCCGCCGCGCTAGCCGTTCATCGCCTGCCCCGAAGGGCCGTCACGCGTTCCTGAGAGCGCGTGGCGTGCAGCCGGATCCGGAGGATTCCTGCCGTGGGGACCGCACTCCTTGGGCGGAGGTCAGGGGTTCGACTCCCCTGCGGTCCACCACCGATTCGTGCCTGAATCGGGATCTGGGCGCCCTCCGGAGGACCCCCGCTGCGACCGTCTGCAACCATCTTGCAACCCAAATGCGTGCGCTTGGATGGGAGCGAACGGGGCGAGATGGGTGCGGACGGGACGCCTCGGCGACACCCGCTGGTTCTAGCATCATCAGAAGACGACCTGTGCGCTCAAGAAGAATGCGGAGAAGACGAGGAACCCGCCGCCGACCACGCCGACTAGAGACGCGTATCGCACGAACTTAAGCCCCGCGCGGGCCCCTCCCCCGTGCCCGCTCCCAGACGCAGCGCCGCCGCCTCTGCCACTGCTGCGCGCCAAGGCGCGCCCTGATAGCCAGAAGCAGACCCAACTGACGCCGAGGATGAAGGTACCGGTGATCACCGTAGTCTCAGGCAGGCATGCTACCTGAGGCCCCGCCGAGAAGGCCAGCGCTCCGTACCGAGGGGCGCGTGCCGGAGCCCCTTCTAGTCTTCGGTGTGTCCGTGTGAGCAGAGATGGACCGGCAGCGCCGTCCACTGTGCACTGGGAGGGATCGAGTGTGAGGCGCGGCAGGTGTTCGCGCGCCTCTGGAGCTCCATGCACCTCAACTGGCTCTGCGGCAAGGACGGGCGGCTCTGACCACCGATCGACCGTCTCGGCTGCTCGTCCCGGTTGCGGTGTCGAGCCGACCGGCTGGACGCTAGGATGAGATATCGGGTACCGCCCCCGGCTGCGTCTCGCGCGTCTTCTGGGTCTCCGCCCGCTCCCTCATGTGACTGACTTGCGCGTACGACCTGGAGAAGCGGCACTCCCGTCGTGTCCTCACCGCGGCGACGGGGGTCTCGGCGGAACGAACACCCCCCGACGCAACTGACTGAACCGACGATTCGCCGCGATCTGTCGGTTGTGGCGATTGCGTCACCGGCGTCGGTGTTGGGTCCCGCATCGATGCCCGACCAGCGCGACCGAGGAGACGAAGGATCTCTTCGGTCGCTATCGTCTCGCTTGCCTTCGCGTCTGGACGCCGATCGTCGCCAAGGCCATGACACCCGCCCATCCTGCTGCTAGGGTCTTCTGCGGAAGAGGGCAGTCGGTGCCGATGTCTTGTGTGGACTGTCCACTTCCTGTGAGGTGGGCACTGGGACGAGAGGACTGGAACCTGGAGCTTCATCGTGGATAGTCGCTATGTCGGCAAGCCGTGCTGAGGATGATCGAGTGCTACGTCCTTGACGCTATCGGGGAGCTTGATGCGAGTGACAGGGCGGGGCTTGAGGCGACTGCTTCGGAGACCGCCAAGGCTCTGGGGGTCAGCGCAGATACCTGGCAGGGCGCGCTCGACGAGGCGCTTGAGCTGCCCGACGACTTCCGGGATGTGCTAAGCCGGAACTGGGTTGAGCAGAGCGCCGCTGCGCGAGCGGCAGGAGCTGAGCCGAGTCCGCAGGCGTTCGCAGAGGCTTGGGCCGATGCCTTTGACGCCGCGTCTCGGTAGTCCGCTCGTGCATGAGTGACAGCTACACCCGGCGGATGGGAGGCAACTCTTGGTGAGGTTGCGGCTGCATGTGGGCGATGTCTTCACCATCCCTATCGACCAAGATCGTCTCGCATTGGGTCAGATCGTCGGCAAGTACGGACGGCACGCCTACTACCTGGCGGTCTTCGATGCTGAGGTGGCCTCCGGCGCGCCGCAGCCTGTCGGCCCGGTTGCCGCTGGTGGGCGGGTGGTCTTCTTGGCTCTCGCGTTGGATGCGAAGTTCTACGTCGGTGACTGGGTAGTCGTCGGGAAGGCTCCAGTCCGGTCCGACATCCCTCTTCCGGCCTACAAGGAAGCGGTGGGTACGTTCGATCACATCGATGTAGTGGACTACTCAGGCGAGGGTCGTCGGCGCGCGACAGCCTCTGAAGCGCAGGTCTTGCCGAATCGCACAATCATCGCGCCCGTCTGTCTTGAGGATGCGGTTCGTGCGAGAGCGGGGCTAGAGCCGTGGGCGGATGAGTACGCTAGGCTCATCCCGGATGAGGACTTGACCACGGCACGACTCTTCGGCTGAAGCACCATTGAGAGCACCAGGCCCCATGACACCCGTCCAACCTGCTGCTAGGGTCCTCTGCAGAAGGGGGCAGTCGGTGCCGATGGCTTGTACGGACGGCCTACTACTTGCTCGGGAGAACGCCGATGTTGGACCGCATCCGTGCCGCGTTCGGTGGGCGTCAGCCGGAGGCATCGGAGCCAAACGACCGACTCCTCGGGGCCTACGCCACGGATGCTGGCATGCACTGCGTGTGGCGCCCGGCTGCATTCGCTTCGGTGCACGACTACGAGACGTGGGACAGCCAACTCAGTGAGGATGGGGACATCCTCAGGCATGTCTCCGCCGGTGACTTCGTGCCCATCAACATCCGCAGTGACGGTGCGTTCGAGATTGAGGTGCGGGTGGGGTCGGCAAGCTCTCCCGCGGCGCTCAGCGAGCGGGATCGGACGTACCTGGAGGTCGAGTCGGAGCCCTACCGGTTCATCAGCGATGGCGAGCTCTGCCTGAGCGGCATCGAGCACGTGCACGAGGCTCCGGATGCGCACGTCGGACGCCTGGCCCTGAGCCCGGGCGAGTACGCTGTCGTCGTGCACCTCATCGGCTGGAATCGCGAGCCGGGCATGCTCACCGCGAGTGGATCACGCTCGCCTGACGCGTTGCCCGACTTCATCGTTGCTGCCAACCCTACGACTGGGCGACATGCCTACAGGACTCGACTGGAGACGTTCTCGGGGTCTCCCTAGCCCACCCCTCACCCCACCGCGCCCGAGGGGCGAGGTAGACTGAGAGGGGCAGGGAGCACAGGCCATGCACCGATACGTGGTACCGATAGTCAAATCCATCATGAGTGCCGATCTCGCGCGTCCGGCGCTGCCGGCTGACGTCGAAGACTGTGCGGTCGCGATCGAGGTCGAGATCGGACTCAGGGACGGCGAGGGCGGAGACCTCTTCCAGTTCGAGGTCGTCACGCCGACGGCGTTGGCGCGGCGAGGCGCGGCAACATGGGGTCGCGGTCTCCTGATCTTGCCCTCGTTCTCCTGGGAGGTTGTGGACCGTTTTCTCAGCAAGCTCGTCCTGCACGCTTCCGCCGACACATGGGCAGAGGTCGCCTTGCAGCTGAACCGTGAGCTTGACTGGGAGTTCGATGGCTACCAGCGTGACAGCGACGTGTGACTTCAACTCTGAAGTGTGCCACTTGACTCGTTTGGGCTCTCGTCCAGCTGGTTTTGAGGTAGCGTTCTTCCCACGTTCCGTCATGTTGCGCGCGGGATGCGTCTCTACGGTCTTCTGAGTCTGTGGGGCCCGCAGGGACCCGCGACTGAAGCGACGCAAGCGACGGACCCCTGGAAGCTATCCCTGCATGTGCTCGACTCGCACGTATGAGCTGGAGTGGCGGCACTTCCACCGCATTCTGGGCGCGGGACTGGGGGTCTCAGCCTCAGCGGGTAGAGACGGTTCACCGCCCCATTTGACAGAACTGACGTTTCAACCCCGATCTGTCGGTTCTGGCGATTGCGTCACCGCGATCGGCCTTCCTGCCGATAGGATTGCCCAACGGAGGGAGGGGTCTTGCACCGATTCTACGAGCCGCTGCGCGGGAAAGCACTGGAGCTTGGGCGGGTTGGCGCTCGTTCCGGGGAGCCATCGACATGAGCCGCCGAGATACCCACCCCGATCAAGGCGGGCGCATCCCTCTGCACTACGCCGCCCTGGAGGATGATGTGCCCCTCGTGAAGACTCTGCTCGCGGAGGGTGCAGATGTGAATGCGACCGACAAGTCTGGCCTCACTCCGCTTCACTTCGCCTGCTATGAGGGGAACGTGGAGGCGGTGCGGATCCTGCTGGACGCGAGGCCGAACCTTGAGATCAAGAACGCCTTCGGTAGCACTCCACTGTCAGCTGTGCTCACCGCGCCGAAGAGCAAGGCCGAGATCGTCTCGCTGCTACGAGAGCGCGGCGCCGACCCCTTTGCCGTCGATGGGCAGGGTCGCACGGTGGTCGACCTGGCAAGATGGATTGGCGACCCGGGCGTCATGCGATGCTTCGAGGATGTGTCAGAGGAGGCCGATCAGAGCACTGCGGGTGGTGCTCTGGACGGCATCTGTGCAGGAACAGCCCTGGTCCCCGAAGGTGTGGGCGCGATGAGTGACTACAGGTGGTGGGAAGAACACGACCGCCTGTGGCGCGAGCTTGTGCCGTCACGAGGGCAGGCGACAACGGTCCAGGGTGAGCTGGTACGGTGCATTGGGCGACTCACCGATGAGGCCTACCGGAACAGCAACCAGAACTGGACCACGGAATCCGGCCATGACCGTATGCTCGCCTACATCGAACACACGCTGCTCGACGACGATACCTTCGACGAGGAGCGACAAGTTGCGATCCGGAGTGATATCGCCGAGATCAGCGACTTCGAGCACCCCAACGTCGGCGGACACGGCACCTGCTACTACAACCTCTCGGAGACGGTCGTCGACTGGTGCATGCAGCATCCCGAGCCCGTCCCGCGCAAGCCGGATGCCGACTTGCCCCTGTGAGGAGGCTGTCGCCCAGCGGGCCCCTCACCCCGACGCACCCGAGGGGCGAGATAGACTGAGAGTCAAGGCACGCAAGTCACGCACAGAGCGTCCGGAAGAGCGCGCGGGTGGAGGATGGTGGTGCAATCCGTAGCCAGGCGGGGAATCGCGCTGCTGGCAGTGGCGATCGCCGTAGCAGGCATGGTCTCCGGCTGCTCCATGTTCGAGAGTGATCCGGTCGGCACTGCCGATGACGTCGCCTCCTACGATGCGACCGGCCCGCCAGAGAAGCTCCCCGGCAAACGCAGCTTCGAGGCCGTGGTCGTCGATCTCGATGAAGCAGAAGCGCTCGTCGCCGAACAGCCCTCCCTGGAGGAGGAACTCACCTCCCGCCTCGCCGGACACTTCGCTGCGGAGAAGAACGGCTTCAGCACCGATGGGCCGCATCTCATCGTCGTCATCCAGGTCTGCGGCGGGCGCACCACGTCCGATGGTGCCGAGATCTACGCGTACACGGCCCGCTGGTGGTGGTCGGTCAGGCCGAACGGCGAGCCCAGGTCCGGCAATGGCGTCAGCACACCGGTGCGGGTACGCTTCGCCGGCAGCCCGGGCGAGTGGTCGCTCGCGGGTTGGGACGAGCCTGGGGACGGCACCTCCTTCGCACCCGGCGTGAACTACCTCATCCCATCGCGCTACAGAGACTGCATCTGGGACGCCATACGCGGGAACCGTGTTGTTGATCGGAGC
Organism: uncultured Thermoleophilia bacterium; assembly: GCA_963717285.1. Taxonomy (GTDB): domain Bacteria; phylum Actinomycetota; class Thermoleophilia; order UBA2241; family UBA2241; genus CAIXSE01. The sequence continues at coordinate 235,689 of CAVQVW010000004.1, read as the reverse complement.
GACGAGCTGGCCGAGGCGTGGGCCGAGCAACACAGGCCTTGAGGAGGGAGCGAAGAGTCACGGCGACCGACCAGACGCGCGTCGAGTAGTCCCGCTGCGTCTCCAGCATCCTCTGCATCTGGCGGACCAGAGACCCCCGCGACAGAATCGCCAGAACCGACGATTCGCTGTGCCCCGCTGCCTACAGCCCCGTGTTCTCCGTAGCGACCCAGCCCCGTGGTCCAGCCTCCGGCGAACAGGCCAGCCTGTGACAAGGGCGTGCCCCTCCGCCCTATCCCCCGAGTGCCGCCCTCAGCCCCACATCGATCCCCGCTGCCGCCTCCTCCTGCATGTGCGGCGCCACGTGCGAGTAGACGTCCAGGGTGATGCCGACGTTGGCGTGTCCGAGACGCTCCTGGACGACCTTGGGGTGCACGCCCTGACGCAGGAGCATCGTGGCATGGGTGTGCCGTAGATCGTGCAGCCGACACTGGAGGCCGGCCCTCGTGAAGACCCGCCGGCAGGCCCGCGCGAAGCAGTCGAGGGCCACCAGGGCTCACCGTCGGCTCCGGGGAAGACGAGCTCCCGCCGGTTGAAGCCCGGCCCCACGCGCAGGCGCATCTCGCCCTGCGCCTTGTGCTGCTCGCGCAGGGCCTCGACCGTGACCTGCGGCAGGGCGATGGTGCGCGCCCCACGGGCCGTCTTCGGCTCCTTGAGGGCGACCCCGGCCGAGGACTCCTCCAGGGTACGGCGCACTGAGAGCCGACCCGCCTCCAGGTCGAGGTCGTCCCAAGCTGAGGCCGAGCAGCTCGCCGCGACGCACCCCGAGGGTGACGAGCACGAGCAGCGGGACGGCCACGCGGTGTACCCTCGGCGGCCCGCAGGAGCTCCCCGACCTGCTCCTCGGAGAGGGCCGTCATCTCGGGGCGCCTGATCTTCGGCAGGGAGGCGTCGTCTGAGGGGTTGCGGGCGAGCAGTCGCATGCGCACGGCGTGCTTCAGGGCGCTGTGCAATAGGGCGTGCGTCTTGTGCACGGTGGCCGGCGCGAGACCCTTGTCGATGAGGCCCGAGTAGCAGCACTGGATGTGATCGAGACGCAGGGCGGTGAGCTTCACACCGCCGAGGGCCGGCACCAGGTGGATGCGTACGATGCTCCCGTAGCGGTCTTGGCTGCGCCCGGAGACCTGATGGCGGGCGACATCGGCGAGCCACGTCTCGAGAAGCTCGGCGACGGTGAGATCGGTCGGCTCGGCGTAGGTGCCGGCCTCCATCTCGTTCACAAGCAGCCGCCCGACCCGCTTCGCCTCGGCCTTGGTGTTTCTCTCCTTCGCCACGGTGCGGAAGATCTGCTTGCGTTTGCCGGCCTCATCACGACCCAGTTCGACGATCGTCTGCCAGCGCCGCGTATGTGGATTGAGGTAGGGGCGGAAGGAGGTCATGGGCGACACGTGATAATTGAGCAAGACGCCGCCACCGAGAAAGCCGCCGGGTCGATGGCACGATGGCAGCGCGATTCCGGGGGTGAACACACACACGCGCGGGTGGGAGTTCGAGCTCATCGACACCGACCTGAAGAGAGAGCGTGTGTCTTCTACCCCCGCCGCAGCGATGCCATCGTGCCATCTGCCCCCGACGTGCTCCTTGGCTCGTGGCAGAACGTCTGTACGGTCCTGGAAGAGCATGAACGCCGGCACCCGCGGGTCCCTGCGCGGCCGTCAGCCCTCGTCAGCAGCGTCCCCGTCTGACTCCTCTACGGACTCGAAGAAACTGGCCGCCATGCGGCCCTTCTCCTCGGCGCGACGGTGCGCCGCCTGAAGACCTCGAATCGTCCCATACTGTTCATCTTCGTCGTGACAGTCGTTCCACTCCGAGCGGATCTGCTTCCAGGGCAGGCCCCGTGCGCGGCGGGCCTCAACGAACCGCCACACCTCGGCATGCTTTCGTGAGAGCGGCTTCTTCTCGGTGATGCCCTGCTTGCGCAGGCGCGCCCAGATCTCGCGCAGTTCGTCGTAGCTGAAGTCGGAGCCGCGGATCGTGAGCAGCGCCTCACGCCGGCGCAGCCGATCCGTCTGACCGTGTCTCGGGCCGGCGGAGTGAACCATGGTGGAGATGGAGAAGTGCGGCATTGGGGCCGCCACACCGAGGAGCAAGTATGTCGTCGCCTGTGCCGGCCGGTTCCATCCCGCCGCCCGGGCCATGTCCTCGGCGGCCCAGGCCAGGCGGCTGAGCTTGGCGCTGCCCATCGCCCCTCGCGCGTGCGCCCAGCCGTCCTTCCCAAAGTAGTGCACGCGCGCCTCCTCGGGGCCGATCGCAATGCGGGCGAACTCATGCCCTGCCCTGACGGGCACCGCTAGCCAGGCCGCCACGGCCGCGTCGACCTGCCGTCCCAGGTCGCGGGCCACCAGCTCTTCCGCCTCGCGCGCATCCTCATGCTCGTGTTCGATCCACTCGGCGGCCGCTTCGAGGGACGGGAACGGCGGCTCCGCAGAGCCGAAGACATCCTCTCGGACGGCCTCTGCGATCGGCTCCAGCCAGCGCGTGGCCTGCTCGATGCGCACCTCGTCCTGAGGCGACACCGGGGCCGGCGACAGGAAGTCTTGGGCGTGCTTGCGGGCCTCCTCCTGCACGACCGCGGCGACGCTCCCGATGTAGGCGATCTTCTGCTCATCTGACATGTCGGGGACGTCGAGCGTCGGGAGAATCGCCCTGGCCAGCTCGCGGAGGTCGGGCGCAATCCGATTCACCAACTCCTCATCAACAGGCATCCGCACGGGGCACCTCAATATGCGAACAGATTTGCGCTACATCTGTTCGTACCACGAGTCTCAGCTCACGTCAACTGCCGCGGTCACGGTGACTGTGGCGCCACGTGAGGAGGCTGAAGATGAAGATGCTTCGGAAGCTGCGTGAGGAGCGCGGATGGAGCAAGACCTGCGTCGGTCACAAGGCCTGGATCAACCCCAACCGCATCGGTCAGATGGAGCTCGGGCGCATCGTCCCGCCCCCGGATCGGTGGAACTGAAGCGGCTCGCACAGGCCTTCGACCTGCCGACCAGCGACGGCGACTTGCTGCTCGAGGAGGTCGAGGGCCATGGAACTTGATGACTTCCTCGCAAACCTTGATCAGGTGAGCTCCACCGGCAACGGCCAGCACACGGCCTGTTGCCCGGCGCACGACGACACCTCACCGAGTCTCTCAGTGGGCGCCGGCGACGACGGTGCGATCCTGGTCAAGTGCTTCGCCGGTTGCACGGCGGAGGAGATCGTCGCCGCCCTCGGCCTGACCATGGCCGACCTGTTTGCGACCAACGGAGGTGGCGGCAAGGCCGGTGCCGTAGCGGGTCCCGGTCTCACGCTCGCCGAGTACGCCACGGCCAAGGCCCTGCCGGTCGAGTTCCTGCAGCAGATCGGCGTCGTTGACCAGAAGCTGCACGGCACGCCGGTGGTCAGGATCCCATTCCTCGATGAGGCCGGCGCCGAGCTCACGGTCAAGTATCGCCACCGCCTCGTCGGCGAGCCGCGCTTCACCTTCAAGAGCGGCACCAAGGCGCGCCCCTACGGCCTTGAGCGGCAGGCGGAAGCGCGCGCGGCCGGCTACGTGACTCTCGTCGAGGGCGAGTCCGACGCGCAGACGCTGTGGTTCCACGGCGAGCCCGCCCTCGGCCTGCCCGGGGCGAACAGCTGGAAGGAGGAGTTCGCCCACTTCCTCGACGGCGTCGCGGTGATCTACGTCGTCGTCGAGCCCGACCAGGGCGGCGAGGCGATGACGCGGTGCATCGCCCGGTCGAGCATCGCGCCCCGCGTGCGCCTCATCCGCATGGCACCCGCGTGCAAGGACCCGAGCGCCCTGCACCTCGCCCGTCCCGACGACTTCGATGCCGCCTGGGGGGCGTTCAAGGAGGCGGCCGTGCCCTGGGCCGAGGTCGTCGAGGGCGAGCGCACCCAGGCCGCCGAGCAGGCCTTCGCCGACTGCGCCGACCTGGCGCGCGAGCCCGACATCCTCGCGTGCTTCCTCGAATCGCTCTCCGCCCGCGGCGTCGTCGGCGAGAAGGTCGCGGCGCTCATCATCTTCCTCGTGCTCACGAGCCGCCTCTTGGCCAAGCCGGTGTCGCTGGCGATCAAGGGCCCCTCCTCGGGCGGCAAGAGCTTCGTCCTCGACGAGGTGCTGGTGCACTTCCCGCAAAGCGCCTCCTACATGCTGAGCGCGATGAGCGAGCGCGCCCTCGCCTACTCGAATGAGTCGCTCGAACACCGCGTCCTCATCTTGGCCGAGGCGGCCGCCCTCTCCGGCGACTTTCAGACCTACCTCGTGCGCAGCCTGCTCTCCGAGGGCTCCATCCGCTACGAGACCGTCGAGAAGACCAGCGAGGGCCTGGTGCCGCGGCTGATCGAGCGCAAGGGTCCGACCGGCCTCATCGTCACCACGACCCTGGTCGGCCTGCATCCCGAAAACGAGACGCGCATGCTCAGCGTCACGGTCACCGACACGCGCGAGCAGACGGCGGCCGTGATGTGCGCCATCGCCAGCCAGAAGACGGCAGACGCCGCTGCCCTGCGCCGCTGGGCCGCGCTGCAGCAGTGGCTCGAGGGCAACGTGGCCGAGGTCGAGATCCCCTACGCGCTGCGCCTCGCGCAGCTGATCCCGCCCCTGGCGGTGCGCCTGCGCCGCGACTTCAAGGCGCTGCTCGGCCTGATCTCCGCCCACGCGCTCCTGCATCAGCTGACGCGTGAGCGTGACGGGGACGGCCGCGTCATCGCCACCCTGGCCGACTACGCGGCCGTGCGCGAGCTCATCGCCGAGCTGTTCGCCAACGCCGTCGACGCCGGCGTCTCGGCGCAGGTCCGGGCCGCGGTCGCGGCCGTCGACGAGGTCCACCTGCGCACCGGCAAGGCGGCCACCTACAAGCAGGTCTGCGAGAAGCTCGACCTCGACCTCTCGGCCGCCCGGCGCCGCTGCCAACGAGCGATCAAGGCCGGTTACCTGCGTAACGACGAGACCCGGCGCGGTCAGCCGGCCAAGCTGGTGGTGGCCGACGTGCTGCCCGCCGACGTTGCGATGCTGCCGGCGCCGGAGCTGCTCGCCGATGGCGCGATGGCAGCAGATCTGGGGGGGATGGCAACCCCGACCGCGGAGGAGGTTCCGGAGGCCCCGGCCGCCACGGAACTCTTCCCGTTCGATGACGATGAGCCGCCGGCGTGGACGGAGGAGGTGTGAACGGCGCCGCGCGGGTCCTCGACGCGCTGCTCGAGAGAGGCTTTCTGCTCACGCTCCAGGGCGGCCGACTCATGCTCGACTCGCCTCTCGGGCACACGCTGCCCGAGAACCTGCGGCGACGGCTGCGCATCTACCGCGGCGAGATCATCGCCGAGCTCACCTGGCGCCACGAGGCACTCGGGCTCGTCACGGACTGTCTTGCGCGCGTGGAGGCTCAGCATGTGCCCGGCTGTCCCCTCGACGACGACGGCCTGCGCGCACTCGAGGCCGACGTGACGGCGGCCTTCCGGGCCCATGACCGTGTGCGTCTGCGGCACAGACTCGACGACTACCGACTCGCCTGCTGGACGCGGTTCAGGAGGTTCCGCGAGGACGGTGGGCGGGGGCCGTGAGACGTGTGTGTTCTACCCCTCCAAAACCCGTGCCATCGTGCCATCCATGGCGAATCCGCGCACGATTGCTGACAAGGGGAAAGGCCCGTCACTACGGGAAGTGGCGGGCCTCGTCGCGCGCGGGGCAGCTACCTGGGCCACGCTGAGGCCCCAGGGACACCACCGCGCCCTGATGCACAGGGCTGCACCCGCCGGCGATCAGACATCGTGGGTCACTATGGGCACGCCGGCACACAAGGTCATGAAGATGCTTGGCCGTACAACTTGGCACACGGGCACCTGCCCGGACCGCTCGCCGAACCTGTGGGGGTGTCGGGATCGAGATCTACCGCCGCCACGCAGCAGACTACGTCGTCCTCAGCTCCGCAGATACAGCTTGGTGAGTTGTGTTGCGGCGGCTTCGGCCCGAATTTCGGCGCTCTCGCGCCCGTCGAGGGCGTCGTCGAGCCGGGCGTGCAGGTCGTGCAGTTCGGCGGCGACGTGCGCCTCGAACCATGGTGTCAGCGTGGCCGGCTCCTGCGGGTGCTTCGCGTCGTAGCGCAGGGCGGCCTTGGTGAGGTCGAAGGAGAGACCCCAATCCGTCGCCCACTTGTGGAGGCAAGAGACGAGCCACTCGGCCTTCTCGGCACGGGCCGTGGCTGCGCGCAGCTTCTCCTGGAGCATCATCGTGGCGACGCTGAGCGCCTTCTGGCCGTCCCTATCGAGCCGCTCCAGGGCGGCGAAGGCCTCGGTGATATCTGACATGGTGGCTCCTTCGAGATCGAGGGGCCCAGAAGGCCCCTGTTCTCGAAGATCATTGAGGAGACGCGGTGGCGCAGACACCTCACAGGTGTACGTTGACTACCGCCCCAGTAGGCCGGGAGCACGTTCTCGGGGTCGCGTGGTTGCGAGATGGGTTGCAGAGGTGTGTGTTCTCCCGCTGGCGAAGGTCATCTACTGCACGATTTCGCTGCAAATGGTCCAGTAGACGCACGGTCGGTGACGCGATGTACTCCGCCCTGAGGGGGCGGTTCCCCGTGTCCTATGACCATCGGGCCACACCGGCGTCGGCCACGGGGATCCGTGTTGGGCGGGACCACAGGTCCCGGTGACAGAATTGACAGAGCCGACGCTTCCCCCACGGAGCCCCGGGTAGTTCTGTCGGTTCTGGCGATTCTGTCGGGGGGCTCAACCGTGCCGTCACGCGGAGATCGTCGCTTCGGTCGCTTGCGTCTCTGCGTCGGCGGTGCGGTTCACCGACTCCGCCGGTAGAGACCGAAGAGACGCAGGAGACCGAGGCCCGTGTCGGGCGTACAAGCCCGTACGGGCGCGCGGGACCGACGAGCCTGGCGACGTGGTACGCGGTACGAGCAGATCTGCACGGATGTACTACCACGGTCATGGCACGGTACAAGCACGGGCTGAGAGGGCCGTGATCGGAGGCCGATCGTCTCCGCCTCTGGGTTGAGGGGCATGTTGCTGGGGCTCTTCGACGATGGGGGGGGGGGGGGGGGGGGGGCGGACGAGCGGGGCGAAGACGGGCACTGCCGTGCACTCACACAAGGACCGTCCCTCACGCTACTATGGAGACTGAAACGACGAACGGGGTCCGGTAGTGACCTACGAGCAGCCGGTGACAACAGTCCCCGACGCCAGGGAGATAGACCTGTGAGGTTAGTCAGCGCGCGTGTCAGGGGCTACGGGCGCCTTGCCGACGTCAAGGTGAATCTTGACAGCAAAGTCATTGCAGTCGTCGGCCCAAACGAGGCTGGAAAGACCACTTTCTTGGATGCCTTGGCCTACTTGAACAGCGGTGCGACTTTGAGCGTAATCGAACGCTCTCGGGGCACAGTCGTCACGGATGAGACTCGCGTCGTTGAAGCCAAGTTCGCGCTAGATGAGGGCGACCGCTCAGGGGTCGTAGACCAGGATCTCGAAGAGCCTCCGCGCACGATGCATGTGAGCCGCAGGGCAGCTGGAGGCAGCGTGCTTGTCGAGATAGAGCCGAAGCCTCGCAGAGCCATCGAGCCGCTGAGGAAGGCGCTTGCCGTTCTGGAAAGGACCGCCAAGCGAAAGACACTCCACGCGCTAGTTGCCAATGAAGGCCCGTTCGGGAGCCCGAAGGACGGTGAGGACGCTCGGGACTTCCAGGATGAACTGCGGCAGCTGCTTGAGGCCCTGCGCGGCATCGTCGATGACGGGCATACCCTGGACCAGGGCGATATTGCTGGACAGGCCGAGGAATTGGCAAACGCGCTGGTTCCCGACTCCAGGGCAGATGGGCTCCGTGATGCTCTCAGCAGCGCGAAGGCATGGCTTGAGCGCAGCGACCCGGAGGTCGCTGTGCAATCGGTCCTGCGGGAGCGGACTCCGCACTTCCTCCTATTCAACGAAGACGACCGCAGTCTGCAATCGGCATACGTCTTGGACGATGCCTTCCTGGGCGGTGTTCCAGCTGCTCTTCGAAACCTGTTGCGGATGGCACGGCTCAATCTTCGCGCCATGGTCGAGGCACACAGAGCAGGTGATGTAGCTCGCCGTGACTCGGCCATTGCTCAGGCCAACAACCGTCTGAAACGTCGCTTCCGTGACACCTGGAAGCAGGCCACTCTCAGTGTTCAGCTCTCCGTGGATGGGAACCAACTGCGCGTCTCCATCATCGAGAATGACGAGGATATAACAGTCTTCAATGAGCGAAGCGCCGGCCTGCGGATGTTCGTGGCTCTTGTCGCCTTCCTGTCGGCGCGAGACACCACGACCCCGCCGATTCTCTTGATCGATGAGGCAGAGAGTCACCTTCACATCGACGCCCAGGCAGATCTTGTCATGATGTTCGTCTCGCAGGAGCAAGCCACGAGGGTGATCTACTCCACTCACTCGCCAGCGTGCCTGCCTCCAGACTTGGGGGTGGGAATCCGCTCAGTGGTTCCATCGTCCACCAATCTTCAGGCCAGCGACATGAGGAACAGCTTCTGGAGCGAAGGAGCCGGCTACTCACCGCTCATGATCGCGATGGGGGCAGCGGCTGCTGCGTTCACCCCAGCCAGATGCGTCGTATTGGCCGAGGGCGCGACGGAGATGATTCTGCTGCCATCGCTTCTGCGCAGTGCGAACGGGCTCGAGATCTTGCCGTATCAGGTTGCTCCGGGCTTGTCTGAAGTGCCCAGGGACTTCTACACATCACTGGATCTCGAAGGAGCGAAAGTTGCCTATCTCTTGGACGGAGATTCTGGCGGGAAGTCGCTCAAGGAGGAGCTGGTGCGACACGGAGTTCCCGAGGAGCGAATCGTCATGGGTCCGGTGCCGGGCGTGGAGAATCTGCTCCCGGCGGCCGACTACTCTAGGGCCGTCTCGACACTACTGGCCGAGTGCAACGGGGGGGTCGATGTGCCTCTACTTCCGCGGCTTGTTGCGCCCGCCAAGGCCTCATGGGCGTCCCAGCTCAGCGAGTGGGCCAACGAGAACAGTCTGACGATGCCGTCAAAGGTCGCCGTTGCCAACAGGGTTGTTGAAGACCACAAGGCGGCAGTGGCTGCCATCTTCTCCCAAGCGCTGGTGGAGTTGCACGGCCAGCTGCTCAAGGCTCTGGAGGTCTAGCGCGATGCGACTTCACGAAGCCGCCACCCGGAAGACAATCAGGAGCAAGAGAGAGCTGATGTGACGACCTCGAACGGGAGCGACCTGTTGCGGCTGGACCAAGAATACGCAAGGGCGTTCGCCGACCGCCAAAGCTACGTAGATGCAATCATCGAATCACCTGCTCCACGGAAGATCGTCGTAGCTGGTCCGGGCACGGGTAAGACTCATCTCTTCAAACAAGTGCTTCGCGGCATGCCGAAGACCCTGACTCTGACCTTCGTGAACTCCCTTGTCGAGCAACTGGCCCTAGAGTTGTACGAAATGTCTGACGTTCGGACACTTCACAGCTTCGCCAGGAGCGAGCTGCGTATGGCCACAGGCAAGCCCATAGTCATCTTTCCGAAGTTGCCACGCGTCATTGATGAGGATGCCAAGATCCTCCTTGGTCACAGCGCGAAGTTCGAGAAGATGTTCTATGACCGCGATGACGAGAATCCGGGACTGGTCTTCTACCAGGGGCGCAAGCGCTACTACGGTGAGTGGCGTGGGTACTCTGACGTCGTCTTTGACCTCGTTAGGATGTATGAGAATGACGCCTCTCGCGTTCCACAGTACGACCAGGTTGTCATCGATGAGTTCCAGGACTTCAACCTGCTCGAGGTCTCTCTGATCGACAGCCTTGCCGAGAGAAGCCCGATCCTCCTGGCCGGGGATGATGATCAGGCGCTCTACGACTTCAAGTCTGCGAGCGCCTGTCATATCAGAAGCAAGCACGACGACGAGTGTCTCGACTGGGCTTCTTTCGAGCTACCGTATTGCTCTCGATCAACGAGAGTGATTGTTGAAGCAGTCAATGATGTCGTAGGCGCGGCGACGAAGCGTGGTCTGCTCTGTGGCCGGGTTGACAAGAGCTACAAGTACTTCGAGTGCCAGGCCAAGGATGAAGAGAGCGAGAAGAACCCGAAGATCGTCTACACGCATGCTTTCGCGAAGCAGATACCCTGGGCAGTAGAGAAGAGGATCAAGGAAATAGCGAAGGCGCTCAAGTCAGAGTTCTCTGTCCTCGTCATCTCGCAGACGAGGAGACAATCAGATGCAATTGCAGGCGCTCTCGTGGTCAAGGGGTTCAACAACGTTCGGCACGACGTAGGCGACAAGGACAGCAACCCGGGCCTCGTCGATGGCCTGAAGCTGATCATGGAAGATCGAACGAGCAATCTCGGCTGGCGAATTGCTGCCGGCTGCGTACTTGAGGAACAAGAGCTTGCCTCACTGGTGAAGGCGACGAACCAACCAAGTGCGCAGCATGTAGTGGAGTTGATTCCGACCGACAAGCGCAAACACATCTCGCGTCTGGTGGGAATCTGCCGGAGAATCCAGAGCGGCAAGCCCGTGAAGACCGAGGAAGTCGAGGTAGTCCTTGGCGCGTGCGGTTGCGATCTCCAGGAAATCCTTCTAGGTCATGTCAGCGAGGCGTTGTCAGCTGCGGATGGTACACGTGGCGGGGAACCGGGTGTTCGTGGGATTCCGATCACGGCGACTACCGTGCAGAGCTCAAAGGGGCTCGCGGCTGACTACGTCTTCATCACGCACTGCGACGATCAGTACATGGTGAAGGACAAGGACAAGAGCAAGATATCGGACAGGGATGTCTGCAACTTCCTGGTGGCTCTAACAAGGGCACGAAAGCGTGTCTATCTAGTCCGCTCGGACAAGACGAAGGAGCCGCAGTTCCTGCAATGGATAGCCGACGAACGCATCGATAGGGTCTGAAGCAACGCTCAATCTAGTAGATGGATGACCGGACCCCATCGTCGGTCCACTTCCCTGATAGTGCCAGAGGCGGATGTGGGTGAGCGCCGGCGGTGCAGCTCGAGGCAGAGCGGCCCCCGGACTCTGTCCCTTCTCCTTCATGCAGCTGACCTGCGCGTACAAGCTGAATTCGCCCACGCCCACCGCATTCTGACCGCGGCATCGGGGGTCTCGGCCCACCCGCCTCAACGCGCTGGGCGCCGCCCCAATCACCGCTTCACCCGACTAGTGGTGTAGCATCGCTGATGGTGGACGATCGGGGTCGTCCGCCTCTTTCGTGCCAGCCAGCCGGCAAGGGGTAGACGCGTGGCCGCCAAGGAAGCGACAGCGCGCATCAAGATCAACAAGCTGTTGGAGGCTGCCGGCTGGCGCTTCTTCCCCGAAGACGGCAAGCCCGCCAACATCTGCCTGGAGCTCCATTGCGCCCTGAAGAAGGGCGACCTCGACGCCTTCGGCGACAACTTCGAGTGGACCGGCAGCGGCTTCATCGACTTCCTGCTACTCGACGACAGAGGCTTTCCCCTCATCGTCCTTGAGGCCAAGTCCGAGGAGAAGAACCCGTTGGTCGGCAAGGAGCAGGCGCGCAAGTACGCACGGTCACAGAACTGCCGCTTCGTCATCCTCTCGAACGGCAACCTGCACTACTTCTGGGACCTCGAACACGGCAATCCCAACGTCATCACCACGTTCCCGGATCCCGATTCGGTTGGCAAGTACCGCAAGTTCGAACCCAGTCCGAAGCGTCTCGTCGATGAGCAGGTCGGCGACGACTACATCGCACTCACGCAACGCCCGACCTACGCCTCCGAGGCCGGCTGGAAGAACGAGGACGAGCGTGCCGAGTACGTCCGTGCGAACAAGCTCCGCTTCCTGCGTCCCTATCAGCTGAAGGCGGTGCAGGCGTTGCAGAAGGCGACTGCGGAGGGTGGCAACCGCTATCTCTTCGAGATGGCAACCGGGACCGGCAAGACGCTCGTCTCAGCCGCGGTCGTCAAGCTCTTCCTGCGCACCGGCAACGCCCGTCGCGTGCTCTTCCTCGTCGACCGTCTGGAGCTCGAAGACCAGGCGAAGAAGGCACTCGCTAGCCTGCTCTCCGCCGACTTCAGTACCGTCGTCTATAAGGAGAACCGTGACGACTGGCACCGCGCCGAGATCGTCGTTACCACGGTCCAGTCGCTGCTCTTCAACAACAAGTACCAGAGCCTCTTCTCGCCGACCGACTTCGATCTCGTCATCTCCGACGAGTCACACCGCTCCATCGGCGGCAATGCGCGCGCCGTGTTCGAGTACTTCGTCGGCGCGAAGCTCGGCCTCACGGCCACGCCCCGTGACTACCTGAGGGGCGTCGATGATGGCGGTGGGCAGACCCCGCGTGACCTGGAGCGTCGGCAGCTTCTCGACACCTACCGCACCTTCGGCTGCGACAGCGGCCAGCCCACCTACCGCTACTCACTGCTGGACGGGGTCAAGGATGGGTTCCTGGTGAGCCCGACTGTCGTCGACGCCCGCACCGAGATCACCACAGAGCTGCTAAGCGACGAGGGCTTCGCCGTCACCTTCACCGACGACGGGGGCGAAGACCACGAGGAGGTCTTTAAGCAGCGTGAGTTCGAGAAGCGCTTCTTCGCCAAGGCGACCAACGCGCTCTTCTGCAAGACCTTCCTGGAGAACGCGATCCGCGACCCCGTCAGCGGCGAGGTCGGCAAGTCGATCATCTTCAGTGTGAGCCAGAACCACGCCTCCAAGCTCGTCCAGGTGCTGAACGAGATGGCCGATCGCATGTTCCCTGGCAGGTACCACTCCGACTTCGCGGTGCAGGTCACCTCGTCGATTGCAGACGCGCAGCAGTTCACCATCAACTTCGCCAACAACAACCTGCTCGGCTCCGGCAACTTCATCCCCGCCTACAGGACGAGCAAGGCCAGAGTCTGCGTCACGGTCGGCATGATGACCACCGGCTACGACTGCACCGACATCCTCAACCTCGGTCTCTTCCGGCCCGTCTTCTCGCCCACCGACTTCATCCAGATCAAGGGTCGCGGCACGCGCAAGCACGACTTCCGTGAGCAGCTCTTCGATGAGGAGATCCGGGCGGGCGTCACCGAGCCCCACAAGGAGACCTTCAAGCTCTTCGACTTCTTCGGGAACTGCGAGTACTTCGAGGAAGAGTTCGACTACGACGAAGTCATCGCTCTTCCAAGGCTGTCACCCGGTGAGGGCGGAGGCGGCCAGGTCAATGAGGCCGAGACCTATGACCATCTCGGTGCGGACATCCTCGCCTCTATCCAGGTCGAGGAGGTCGGCCTCCAAGGCATGAGGATCGATCGCATGTTCTTCGAGAGGTTCGAGGAGACGGTGCGCGAGAACAAGGTCATCGCCAACGCCGTCGAGGCGGGGCAATGGGACCGTGTCATCGACCACGTGAACCGCGAGGTCTTCGACCAGCCCGAGGACTACTACTCACTGGAGAAGCTCCGCCGCGCTGCCGCCGTCGACCGTCGAATCAGCCTTCGCGAGATCCTTGAGAGGGTTTTCGGCCTCATCCCCGCCTTCAAGAGCAAGGACGAGCTGCTGGAGGAGGAGTTCGCCAAGTTCGTCGCCGAGCACGTGCCCGAGGAACCGCAGGCGATTCCCGCCATCAAGACCTTCTTCAAGGCCTACGTCACCAGCGACCTCGTGCGCCACACCATCGAGACTCGCCAGTACACGGACCTCGCCACCAATCCCACCTTCTCGACCGGCGACTTCACGGCGGTGCCGAGGAGGTTCCGTCAGCTCGTCCCCGAGTACATCAAGGACTACGTGCCGCTCAACCAGTTCGCCGCCTAAGGGAGCCTCATGCTCGACAGCGAGACCAAGCGCCGCATCGACACCGCCCGCGACATCCTCGTCGGCAAGGTGCCCGACCCGAAGAGCCAGGTCGAGCAGATCACCATCGCACTCATCTACAAGTTCATGGACGACATGGACGCCGAGAGCGAGGAGCTTGGCGGGGAGCGCAAGTTCTTCGCCGGCGAGTTCGCTCGCTACGGATGGGTCAAGCTGATGCGTTCGGGGTTGGGCGGTCACGAGGCACTCAGTCTCTACGCCGAGGCAATCACGCGCATGCCTGAGAACCCCGGCATTCCGCCGCTCTTTCGGAGTATCTTCAAGAACGCCTACCTGCCCTACCGCGACCCGGAGACGCTTCATGCATTTCTCAGAGTTATCGACGACTTCAGCTACGACCACAGTGAGCGTCTGGGGGATGCCTTCGAGTACCTCCTGTCGGTGCTCGGCGCGCAGCAGGACGCGGGGCAGTTCCGCACTCCGCGACACATCATCGAGTTCATGGTCGAGATCGTGAATCCGAAGAAGTCAGAGTCGGTGCTGGACCCCGCGTGCGGTACGGCGGGGTTCTTGATCTCATCCTTCAAGCACATCCTTCGGGCGAATACCGACGCCGAGGGCAACAGCACGTTGACCCCCGATGACAGAGGACGTCTCGCGGAGAACCTCAAGGGCTACGACATATCGCCGGACATGGTCAGGCTTTCCCTTGCGAACATGTACCTCCACGGCTTCACCGATCCTCACATCTTCGAGTACGACACGCTGACGAGTGAGGACCGGTGGAACGAACACGCCGATGTGATTCTCGCCAATCCGCCCTTCATGTCGCCTAAGGGCGGCATCAGGCCGCACAATCGCTTCTCGGTGCAGTCCAAGCGCAGCGAGGTGCTTTTCGTTGACTATATGGCGGAGCATCTGACGCCCCACGGGCGCGCCGGAATCATCGTGCCCGAGGGCATCGTCTTCCAGGGTCAGACCGCCTATACCCAACTCCGGAAGATGCTCCTGGAGGAGTGTCTGGTCGCCGTCGTGTCGCTGCCCGCCGGCGTGTTCAATCCGTACTCCGGGGTGAAGACGTCAATCCTCATCCTGGACAAGGTCGTGGCGGCGCGCAGCGACACAATCGCTTTCTTCGAGATCGGTGACGACGGCTTCGGACTTGGCGCGCAGCGCCGGCCAATCGCAACGGATGACTTGCCTCAGGCTCGTGCCGAAATCGAAGAGTACTTGGGCCGAGTCCGAATGGGTCAGTCGACAGCGGAGCTAGAGCTGACTCTGGGCCTCGTGGTCGACAAGGTGCGGGTTTCCGAAACTGGGGACTACAACCTGAGTGGAGGGCGGTACCGTGAGTACGCCCATAGCGCGCACGAGTACCCAATGGTCTCCCTCGGGGACACGGGGTCGTTCCGGATCGAAAGCGGGGGCACGCCCAAGTCCGAGGTAGGCGAGTTCTGGAACGGCGGTATCCCGTGGGCTACCCTGGTCGATCTTCCTGCAAACGAGTTTCTGCCTGAGATCAGATCGACGAAGCGCACCATCAGCGAACTAGGGCTCAGCAATTCTGCTGCCCGGATGATTCCTGCTGATTCGGTCATCGTGTCCACGCGTGCAACTGTCGGTCGCATCGGTCTCAACCGCGTGCCGATTGCGACGAATCAGGGCTTCAAGAACGTCGTTGTTGTCGACAAGACGAGGGTGCTACCGGAGTACGTGGCACTGGCGCTCACAAGGCTTGTGCCGACCATGGAAGCCTGGGCGACTGGGGGGACCTTCAAGGAGCTGTCCAAGACCAAGTTCTGTGAGCTCGAAATCCCTGTGCCGCCTGTCGATGTCCAAGACGAGCTGGTTGGGGAGGTTGTGAGCCAACGGGCCATCATCCGCGGCGCTCAGACCGTGATTGACAACTACGTTTCGCACGTTGTGGCGGAGCCGGACTGGCCGAGGGTTGAGCTGGGGGACGTGGCAGCACTTGCCAGCGGCGGAACTCCACCAAAGACTAGCGAGGGCCTATGGAATGGCGAGATTCCCTGGGTCTCCGCGAAAGACATGAAGTGCGAACGCATCTCCGATGCGTCACTTCATGTGTCAGAAGAGGCCGTCGCTTCCGGCTCTACACGACTAGCCCCGGCAGGCTCGATTCTCGTTCTGGTCCGCGGCATGGGGCTCGCCAACGGAGTCCCCGTCTGCGAAGTTCAG
Source organism: uncultured Thermoleophilia bacterium (assembly GCA_963717285.1). Classification (GTDB taxonomy): domain Bacteria; phylum Actinomycetota; class Thermoleophilia; order UBA2241; family UBA2241; genus CAIXSE01. Next base: position 219,705 of record CAVQVW010000004.1, on the reverse strand, counting down.
AGAGCGTGTGCGTTCAATCAGGACGTCAAGGCGCTCCTGCCGCGCACAGAGGTTGTCTCACCAGCCTTCCTCGCAACGGTGCTCAGGCAACAGCACAGGCAGTTCGTTCGTGTCATTGAGACGGCAGCACACGGCACTCTGAAGCTCAGCTCGGATGACCTGCGCCACATCAAGGTTCCGCTACCCTCCCTGCAGGTTCAGGCAGAGGCCATGGCCGAGATTGAGGCCGAACGGCTCCTCGTTGCTTCCGCCACTGAGCTCGTCGAGCGTCTTGAGAGGAAGGCTGAAGCTACCCTCGCTCGGATCTGGGGGGACGGCCAACCCTCCTCAAAGGGGCGTTGATCCGTGGAAGAAGCAGCGTGGGGATTGGTCGACTACTTGCCACTGTCCTTCAGGGCGCCCAGCGAGGCCGAGTACGTAGCCTTCCTCTGGGACGCGTTTGAGACGAACTACACGCATGGAAAGCACCAATTCGCCTTTCTGGCCTATCACATGCTGACGATGAGCTTCGTCTACTTCAACATCTGGCAAATCAAGCAGGCGCGTCCAGAGGATTTCGAGAAGGGACTAATCGGGTTTGGAAAGGACATCGAGAAGAACCTGCTAGGGGCAGCATCGCCGTTCGTCTTCAGCACGGTGAACGAGCGTACCATCTTACGGCTCCTGAAGCTGATCGCCTGTGACAACGCGAAGATCGGCACCTACACCAAATTGGTCGACGATCGTAACGAGACCGCGCATCCCAACGGGCACATCTTCTACGGCTCGGAGGAAGCGCTGGACAGGAAGCTTGCCGAGATACTGCGGGTCGTTGAGGAGATAGAAACGCAGTCATCGCCGGTCATCGAACATCGCTACAGAACGTTTCTCTCTGAGAATCGTGACCCCGAGGAATGGGAGTATCCCGACGCCACTGACCAGATTCGCGAGGTTCTGATTCACGGCAGCTATCTCTCACGTAGGGACATCGAAATCTGTCTTGGCTCGGATCTCAGCGGCCTGCTCGAAGAGCCAGGGAGTGCAGGAATTCGGGACCTTCAAGCTGCTCTCCTGGCCGACTTCGGACAAGCCGCCGAGAACTCCGAGCTGTAGCGCCTGCTGAAACTAGATGACCCGGACTTGCGTCAGGCAAATGGTTCGGCGGTTGAACGGCTTGGCGGCATTGTGGGAGGAGGTATGGTCGGCACGATCTCCGACCGAAGCGACAAATGCGACCGAGCATGGGTTGCGAGTCGCCTTCGTCCTCAACGTCTTCAGGGTCTTCATGCGCCCCGTCTGCAACCATTTCGCAACCCAACTGTCCGGTTCTTCACGGTTCTCGCCGTGACTGCCCGGCACACCCGCCTCGCGAATTACCTGCAAATCGTCACGTCTCGGGATTCCCTGTGACCTATCGGGACTGCTTCGGGCGCCCTCCTTGGGCGGAGGTGGCACGCCCCGGGTTCCGCGGCGGCTGAGTTACTTGGGAACCATGCTATCTGCTGCGGTCTTCTGGTTGTAGAGCTCGAGCATCTGCTGCGGCGTGAGTCGTCGCATCCGCGTCTCTCCCCGGTGCCTCAGCGAGCGGTGCCGGCGTCGTGAGTTGTACCAGCCGACGTAGGTGACGAGAGCCAGCTCGAGGTCGAGGCGTGTCGGCCAGCGGTAGCGGCTGATGAGCTCGCGCTTGAGCGTCGAGATCACGCTCTCGGCCATGGCGTTGTCGAGCGCCGTGCCGGTGCGCCCGCGGCTCGGGGCGATGCCGGCTCTCTTCAGCCGCTCGGTGTACTCGTAGGATGTGTACTGGGAGCCGTTATCGCTGTGAGCCACGAGGCCACCTTCATGCTCCTGACGGGCGGCGAGAGCCATCTCGAAGGCGTCCGTGACGAGACTCTGGCGCATGTGCGGTGCCAGCTGCCAGCCGACGATGCGCCGCGTATGGACGTCGAGCACGAGGGCGAGGTAGGCCCAGCCCTGCCAGGTGCGCACGTAGGTGAAGTCGGAGAGCCACACGGCGTCGGGGCGGGTGGCCGTGAAGTCCCGGCGCACGAGGTCCGGGGCGGCCAGCGGGGCGAGGCCCGGCAGGGTCGTCTTCTTGCTCTCGACCGGCCCCACGCCGACGAGGCCGTTCCCGCGCATCAGGCGCTCGACGGTGCAGCGGGCGACCCGGACGCCGGTCTCGTTCAGCTCGTCCCAGATCTTGAGCTGGCCGTAGACGCCGCCGCTGCCTGCGTGCACGCGGCGTATCTGGGCGAGCAGCCAGACGTCACGCAGGGCGCGGGCCGAGGGTGGCCTGGTCCTGCGGGCGCGGTAGGCGCTCACCGAGACCTCGAGCTCCCGACAGATCGGCTCGACCCCGAGGCGGGCGCGGTTCGCATCGACGAAGGCGCTCACCTCGGACGGGGCTGGTCGAGCTCGCGGGCGAAAAACACGCTCGCCGCCTTGAGGATCTCGTTGGCGCGGCGCAGGTCACGGACCTCGCGGCGCAGCGTCGCCAGCTCCTCGCGCTCGGCGCTCGCTAGCCGGTCGGCGCGGGTGCCGTCGTCGGCCTCGTCCTGGCGCACCCAGACGCGCAGGGTCTCGTGGTGGATGCCGAGGTCACGCGCGACCGCGGCGATCGGACGCTCCGACTCGCGGGCGATGCGCACACTGCGCTGCCGGAACTCCGGTGAGTACTTCGATGGTCTGGCCATGAGACGCGGTCTCCCTTCTCTGAGGATACGATCCTCCAAGAAACGGAGCCTCCGTCAAACCCGGGGCGTGCCAGCTCATGTCCAGCACGGGGTCCGACTCCCCTGTGGTCCACCACCGATTCGTCCCTGAATCGGGCTCTGGGCGCCCTCCGGAGGACCCCCGCTGCGACCGTCTGCAACGATTCTGCAGCCCAAATCGTCGCACTTTGACGGGCGAAGCTGGGGCGTGAGGGGAGCGGACGTGACGCCTCGGCGACGCCGTTGTGGCCGGGGTTCTCACTTGCCGACTACGGACCGCCGAACCTATGCCGGAGGCGGCCCTGGGACTACATAGGAAGTGGGCCGATGACTGGGGCCCGGTCATGCGACCGACGCGACTACATACAGTACTCTCACCCAAATCGCGAACTTCCTGTCTGGACTCATCTCGCCCCCTGTCGCGCAGCCAGTCTTCTGCGCAGGCACTCAGCAAGGCTGGTCACTGCTGGTTCGGCGGCGCAGGTGCCGCCGCAGGAGGCGTGCCCGGCTCAGGCGACAGGGAGGTTGGCGGCGGAGGCCCAGCCGACGCCAATCCCGGTGGCGCTGCGTCCGACGCGGTGAGGGACGGTTCGAAGGTGAACGGCGGGTAGCGGTCGATCAACCCCACGGTGTAGGCACTGAGCCGCGTCCGCCAGCGCATCACGCCGACGACGAAGTCGTACAGGCCCCGCGTGTAGTGTGCTGTGAAGAGGATGATCCACTGCACGATGAACCAGACAAAGAACGTGACGAACCCCAGGACGGCCACGATGATCTCATGCGGCAACGCGGCCAGAACGCGCAGAACGAGAATGCTGGGGCTGGAGGACGAGAGGTTGCCGTTGAGGCTCCACGGGCTATCGGCCTCGTAGGCGGTGCCGTAGTCCCAGGTGCGGGCGGTGGTGGCCAGCAAGACCACGAATCCGATCGCCAAGGCGATCAGCAGGATCTCCACCAGCAGGGTGAAGAGGGCGTAGAGCCGACTGCTGCGCCGCGGACGTTCGATCACGACATCGATCGGATAGGTGGGGTCGGGCCGCAGCGTGAACGGCGGGTAGCGGTCGGTCAGCGAGAGGGCGAACGCTGCGACGCGCGTGTTCCAGCGCAGCACGCCCTCGATGAAACGGAACATGCCCTCGGGGTACTCGCCCTTGATCGCCACGACGACCTGCGCGACCACGGTCACGACAGCTTGGGCGATGCCCAGGAAGACGAGGATGATGACATGCGGGATCAAGGCGAGGAACTTGATCAGCAGGATGGTCAACACCGCCCAGCCGCGTGAACTGCGTGCGGGATAGTCGGCGCGAAAGTCGACCGGGTAGTCGTTGGCCATGGAGCCCCTCTTGCTCTCCGCCTTCCGGACGACATCGTTCGCTGCCCGCCCGCCGCGCGCACGCAACTACTCCCATGCTATGCTGGAGCAGAGAGTTGTCAACGCTTCGGGGGCCTGGGGTCGCGGCCGACACCGGCGTGCCGGCCTCGCAGTCGGCCCGCCGGACTTCAACGGCCAGGCTACTGCCGGTGGGCAGGTAGTCTTCTTGGCTCTCACGTGCGCGTCTCGACGGAGCGCGGAAGAAGACTGCCGAGCTCATGAAGCAGGGGCGCAAGGACCTGGAAGCTCAGAGGGCCGTCTTCGTGCAGAAGCTGGGCGTGCCCATACCTCCGGAGTAGCGCCATGAGTGACGACGCGTTCATCCGCGGCCTCCCCAAGGCCGAGCTACACCTGCACATCGAGGGCACCTTGGAGCCGGAGATGATGCTGGCGATGGGCGCGCGCAACGGCGTGCAGGTGCGCTTCGCCGACGCTCAAGAGGCGCGGGCCGCCTACCGCTTCGACGACCTCGCTCACTTCCTGGACGTGTACTACGAGGGCGTCCACGTCCTCTGCACCGAGCGCGACTTTCGCGAACTCACGGCCGCCTACCTGCAACGCGTCCATGCCGACGGCGCCCGCCACGTCGAGGTGTTCTTCGACCCGCAGAGCCACCTGCAGCGCGGGGTGCCCATGGCCGACGTCGTCGGCGGCATCCGCGGCGCGCTCGGCGACGCGCAGCGCGACCTCGGGATCAGCTCGCACCTGATCATGTGCTTCCTTCGTGACGAGAGCCCTCAGAGCGCCATGGCCACCCTGGAGGCCGCGCTCCCGTTCCGCGACGCGATCGTCGGTGTCGGACTCGACTCGAACGAGGTCGGCCACCCGCCGAGCGAGTTCATCGATGTCTTCGCCCGGGCCCGGGACGTCGGCCTGGTCGCCGTGGCTCACGCCGGCGAGGAGGGCCCCGGGGAGTACATCGAGGAGGCCCTCGAGCTGCTGCACGCGCGACGCATCGACCACGGCGTGCACGCCATCGACGACCCCGCCCTCGTCGAGCTGCTGGCGCGGGAGCAGGTCCCGCTGACGATGTGCCCGCTGAGCAACCTCGAGCTGCATGTGACGCCGGACCTCTCGCGCCACCCGCTCAAACGCCTCCTCGACGCCGGCGTGTGCGCCACGGTCAACTCCGACGACCCCGCCTATTTCGACGGGTACCTCGCTGACAACTACGTCGCCGTTCGGGACGCACTCGACCTCGGCACCGACGACATCGTCGCGCTGGCGCGCAACTCCATCACTGCCTCGCTGTTGGACGACGACCGCCGACACCGACTGCTGGGTGAGATCGACGCCTTCTTGGTGGACCGGTGAAAGGGATCCGGTCACTCGGCCACCTCCTCGGGCTTCAAGATGAGGCGCACCGGCTCGCAACGGTTGATCTCTCGTGCCACAAGCGCGTGCCCGACGCGAGCCGCATCGATGTCATAGAAGCTCTCATTGCGGCACGGCCACGCCATCCAGCAGACGGCGGGCCGTGTCCAATCGGCGGGCATGAGTACGCCCGCCTCATGAAGCCGATGCCCATCGCCGACGCGGCGACCGTGTGCAGGAGATCCTCGGTCGGGTCGAAGGGGGCGCTCTCCCCCCATGGACGCGTGGAGAACGCAGCGGCAGCGATCATCCAGACGCCGAACCAGCGGTGCGCGATCGAGGCCCACCGGCCCCACCGGGGCAGCGCGACACCCGCCAGCCACAGAACCGCGAACCCGAGGAGCAGGAAGCCGAGGCGCGCCATCCACGCGCCCTCGACACCCTGCGCGGCTGACTCACTCGTCCCGTGGAGAAGAAGCGAGTAGGAGTCCGGCATCAGCGCCGGGGCGACGAGCAACGACGCGATCGAGGCGGCGAACGTGGCGATCACGAGTACTACCGTCCCCCGAGATACACCTGCTTGCGGGCTCTCAGTCATCGCCACTCCGCTCTTGACGTGTAGGTATTCGAGCCCGACTCCTGGCGGTGGCTGGGGAACTCCTGCCAGTCGAAGGCATCGGTGTCGCGCCAGGCGAGGACTCGGAAGACGTATTCAGATGGATACGCGATCAAGGCCGCCACGATGGCGACGGTGACCAGCGTCTAGATGATGATCCTGTGAGCCTTCATGCTGTCGCAGTTGTCTCGGGAAGAGTCAGGTTGCCCCCCAACGAGGAGCGCCCATTCGTCGGTGGAACCCCCGTAGCTGTGACCATCCCGACCTCGCCTGATGCCGATGCGGCATCCGTCAGCTCACCCAGAGACAGCGGACGCCTCCTCGCTCGGCCCGACGAACGGCCGCGCCGCAAGCTGTGAGAGCACGCCCGCCTCCTTTGCCTGCTTGCGCCATCCCGCATTACCTCCGGCACGATAGACAAGTGCCGGAACAGGCAGCTTGCCTAGTGCGCTCACGGCCTCGGCCGGCACCTCCCGGCCGTCGCAGAGCGCTGCGGCGGCGAGCTCAAGCGCACGGGCCTGGTGGCGCACCCTGCCGCCAAGCTCGGCCAGCCGTCGACCGCCGAGCATGGCCCCGCCGCCCATCGGCAGCCCACCCGCCCACTCGAAGCCCGCCGCTTGGGCGAAATGGCGGCAGATGCGCAGGGCCACTGCGTTCTGGCTCTGCTCGGGAAAGCCGGACTGACAGATGGCCATGAAGGCGGGTACCTCGGCGCCGGAAGACCCGGCCGTCGTGGCACCGTCGGCCGCGACGCGGGTACGGTGCCCGGCGATGATCTCAAGGGCCCGCGTGACGACGCCGGGCAGGCTGTCCACGTACAGGGGGAACGAGAGTACGACGAGGTCGGCAGCATCGACGGAGGCGCACAGCGCGTCGGTCGCGTGCGGCGATCGCAGGGCCTTCGAAAGCGACACGGTCTCCGTGTCCAGGCCGCGCTCGGCGAGCAGGCCGAGCAGATGTTCGCCGAGGGAGCTGGAAGTGCTGCTGCCCGGCTTTGGGCTGCCGATCAGGTGCACCGCGCTGCGCGGAGCGTCCTGCCCACCGGCCACGATGCCACCGCCGCCGTGCTCGAAGATCAGCCCGTCGCTGCTTGCCGGCCCCTCGGTCGCCTCGATATCCGAGACTCGTGCACCGCCGACGTTCACTTGTGCCAGGAGCCGGGTCACGCTGTGGCGCACCTCTGATTCGTTCGCCTCCGCAGGCAAGGTGCCGGCGTCCCAGGTCGGCGGCGCGAGATTGAGGGCGTTGCGGGCGACGAGGTGCCGGAACGTCTCGGCCTCGCCCTCAGCAACCGCACGGCCGGAGTCCATCGCACCGACGGCCAGCAGGTCCGGGTAGCTGTCGTAGCGCATCGTATGCCGTGTGTCGCCGTCGACCTTGCGGAAGAAGGGAAGCAGGACGGGGATGACGTGGTCCAAGACCTTCTTCATCTCGGCTGAGTAGCCACCGAAGGTGACGGGCGTGAGCAGGACCACCAGGCCGCTCGCGATGACTCGCTCGGCGACGCTGCGGGCCGCTCCGCGACCCGCGCACACGCCCGGCGTCTTGACCCAGCAGCCGAAGCAGCCGGTGCAGAACGAGACGTCGTCGCCGCGCAGCGCCCAGTCGTCCACGGCCCAGCCGGCCGACGAGAGGCCGTCGCGCAGAGCATCGTGAGCCACCGCCAAGGTCCGGGAGTGTTCGCGCCGCCGGCCGTCCAGAAGGAGAGCCTGTCGAGTCGTCATGGTCTCGCCTCCGTGGTCGAGGGCCCCTCTCCGCCGACGGTCTCTTCCTCTGCGTTCGACTCGGGGGGCCGGGTTCCGGCGCTCGCTGCCGGTAGCATCGCGCAACCGGCACGTCAACGCTCCATCATCCGACGCAGGAGTATCAAAGGGGAGTCGGCATGGAAGAGGAGACTCGTCCGGCGGCGAGCGCATCCTGGTCCACGGTGCAGCGGCCGGTGTTGCCCTCGAACTCAAACTAGTTCGCGGACACGCCCAACAAGCGCATCAACCTGACGCCATCAACGGTCTCTGTAGTAACCTCCAGCCGTAGCCCGCGCACGCTATGCGCGGTGCGCTTGCCAATGGAGTCGGCATGGGGAGAGTGGTCATGAAGGCGTACAGACTGAATGCCGTGATGGCAGGCGTCCTCTACATCATCGGAACGGTGGCGGGGGTCTTGTCCGTCGTCGCTGTCGGGGGGTTCCCCGACGGGGATTTCCAGGCGTTCATGGCCACCGATCCGTCGCGGGTCGTCCTGGGCGCGTTCTTCATCGTCGTGATGGGGTTCTCGCTGGCGGCGATGACGCTCTTCCTCTACCCGCTCTTTAGAAAGGACAGCGAACCCCTCGCGATGGGCATGGTCCTGTTTCGGGGGGCGTTCGAGGGAACCTGGTACATCCTATCTGCCGTCATCTGGGTGACACTAGCTGCGCTCATCAGGCAGATCACTTCTGCCGGAACCGATTCGGCTGCCCTGGAGGCTTTCGGCGCTGTCGTACTCCAATCGGACGGCAAGCTCGGCGACATCGGGACCTTCGCGTTCATCATCGGTGCCGCGTGCCTGTACACATCGTTCTACCGGACCCGGCTGATTCCCCGCTGGCTGTCCGTCTGGGGCCTGGTCGGCACGCTTCCGTACGTGGCCAACTACGCGCTTCACTTCTTCGACGTCGGCCCAGATCTGCTGTTCCTAGTGATCCCGCTGGCCGTGCAGGAGATGGTGATGGGGCTCTGGCTTGTCATCAAGGGCTTCAACCAGGACGCGGTCAAGGAGCTGGACGGGGCTCGTCCGCTGACGCCTCAGTCTGCAGACTAGTCCTGCACAGGGCCGCCGCCTGCAATCTAGCCCAGGATCGCACTCTCAAGAGAACGGGCGACGATGGCGAACCAGCGGATCGAGCAGACGCGATACTGCGGTCCGGTATCCTGAGAAGCGAGCTGCGCGCAGCTCATCCGCCAAGCGTTGGGCGGGCCGGACGGGACGGGGAGATCGCCGGAGGACCCCCGAAACGAGCCGCTGCAACCATTCTGCAACCCAAATCGTCGCACTTCGACGGGCGAAGCAGAGGCGGAGCGGGAGCGGATGGGACCACGGGGCACGGCGGGTGAGGAGCTCGCCGGTGGGGCGGGGATGGTCTACGCTAGCTGTGACGTGTGAAGTGGCGCGTACCGGCTCTCGTCAGACGCAGAGGTCGTCGTGGACTGGATGGCGTGGGTAGCTGAGCGACGGATACAGGAAGCGAAGCTCGAGGGCGCCTTCGAGAACCTCGCGGGGGAGGGCAAGCCGCTGCCCCCCGACAGGTTCGCCAACCTGCCCCCGGAGTTCCGGATGGCGGCCCGGGTGCTCGCCAACGCCGGGATGCCTCCGGAAGCCGTCGGCCTGCTGCGGGAACTCAGGGAGACGCGGCAGCGCTGGGGTGGCGCGGGCACGGCTGAGGAAGAGGCTCGGATACGGCGTGAGTACTGTGCTGCCGAGCTGGAGTTCAACGTTGCCATGGATCGCCACCGACGCATGTCCGGGTGACCGGCGTCCCTGACGTCTATCGCAGGTGAAGCAGGTGCTCCGTCGGCTGCAGCAGAGAGGCAGAGAGGACCTCCCGCAACCCTCCCTTCGCGCGGCCCACGTTGCGTACAAGCTGGAGTGGCGACTCCTACGCCGAGTCATGGCCGGGGCGACCGGGGGTCGGTCTCACCGAGCAGGGGGACCCACCGACGCTACGGAGGGAGCCCTACGCGCAGTAGACCCGCACCTTGTCGCCGTTCCTGCTGTCCACGTTGATCTCCGTCTCGTGTAGGGCTCTGATCAGCTCGTCGATGTCTTCGGGCTTCAAGTTCGAGAAGTCGACAGACATGCCGTGCTCGGACATCGAGTCGCTGATCTGAGTCATGGCTTGCGGAGGAATGAGCGACGTCAGCTTGAGCCCCGAGCGCACGAGCGCGACGGGAATCTTGACGTCCACGTTGTCGCCGTTCACCGCAGTGACCTTGACGTAGAGGTATTTCGGAAGCGCAGCGACCAGCGATTCGGGGTCGCCCTTGATCGCCGACCCGCCGGACGCGGTGTCGCTGCTCTTGCGTGCATCAAGGGCGCCCAGTAGGCGCTCTGCTTCCTCGGCGGTGATCGTGCCTGAGGAGAGCATCTTCAGGATCCGGGCTCTGTCCTTGCTCATCGTTGGTGCTCCTTCTCGGTGGATCGTTCTGTCGGCGGGCGATCTATGCCTGCAGAGGTGGCTGACCGTTCCGCGTGCCGCGGCTACAGGGGCTGGGGGAGAAGGCCCGGCAGCCATAGGCGAACCGGGCCGCCGTCCGGACGACGTGATGGGGTCGACGATCTCGGCTGGGAGAATCATCGCTGGAGCCTTGCAGCGGCCTCGTCCACGGTGATCTCACCGCGCTCGAGCAGGTCCAGAGCGTTGTCCGACATCGGAGACGTCCTCACTTCCACCAGCGGCAGCTGCTCCATGATGCGGTTGAGACGGTTCTTGACCGTCGGGTAACTGATGCCGAATGCCTTCTCCATCTCCTTGATCGATCCATGGCTCCGGACGAACGCGCTCACGAAGACCTGGTCCTCGTAGCGCAGGCGCGCGAGGGGCGGCAGTTCGAACTCCCCACGGATCGAGATGCCGGACCCCAACCGCACCTCCGTCACAAGGAAGCGGCGATCGTCCGTGAGGCCGGTGAGCTCGTGCCAGTCGTTGGTCATAAAACAATCTCCCATTTCATTAAGCAGATGTATCGTGGCACTCAAGACTTAGAAAGTCAATACCAGCATTACTAAACTTCCATCAAATGGAGTTCCGGGCTTGGTCTGCACCCCTAGACCTAGCTCGCTCGGGGGAGCGCCCGCACGAGGCCTAGAGCGATCGCCTGGACACCTGGACGAGAACGTCTGCAACAGGCCCTGCAGAACGGCTCCTAGGACCGCGCGTCTCGTTCTGGCCGATGTGGGTGATGGTCCCCTGGGGAATCGGTCTGGCGTTCCATGCTGGGAGCGCACTCAGCAGGCAGGAGACGACGGAGGCCGAGGTGCAGGCCGAGATTCGGCGGATGAAGGGCCCCGGGTCGGGAGCCGGCGACTAGGTCTGAGGCCGTGTCGCAGCCTCAGGTGAGGCGGCCAGGGGGAAACATCTGGCGGTGACCCCTCCACCACGTGACCGACGTCGCGTACAAGCTGGAGTGGCGGCATCTCCCCCGTGTATGGGAGCGCTCACCAAGGTCGCGAAGCCTGAGCTACATCTCGTTCGTGGAGTCGCCATCCCCTCTCCTGCCAGGGAAGCGCTGACAGCGAAAGACGTGCCAGTGGCGTTCGGAGAGGTGCTGTTCGGATACGCGAAGGACGACCACAAGCGGCCCGACCAGGAGACGGCCATCCAGGTCACCGCCAAGTGGACATGCACGCCGGGCGATGCACCCCACCTCGAGGATCTCAGATACTGGTGGCAGCGCGTTGGCACTGAAGCACATTCGCTCGAGAATGGTCTCCTCAGGTTCGAGGCGTATCAGGTCACTGGCGAGGACGCCTTGATCATCCACGAAACGATCGAGAACAGCGACGAACTCAAGTTCCACCTGTCGAAGGGCACCGCCGAGAAACACAAGAAAGACATCGACAAGATCGCGAAGCCCGAGGACTATTCCTTCCGTGGCCCTGTCTCGTGGACAATCAGGACATACTCCAAGCTCTTGCATCTACCGGCTACCTACTCCAGCCAGGGAAGCAACTTCACCCAACCGGGGCGAAGTATGACGGAACGACGGCGTAATCCCAGAAGCCGGTCAGTGAGCGGCTGTTCACTTCCGTGACGCGCCGTGGAACGGGCCGTTCTACAGAAGGCACGGCTTCACGGACCTCGAACCCGAGGAGTGGGCGCCGGGCATGCGGGCGACCCGAGATAAGGAGGCGGAGCACGGCCTCCGCGTCGAAGCGCGGGTGTTCATGCGCCGCGAACCGGGCGAGGCAGACCCAGCCGGGCGACCTCGTGCCGGCCGTCGGTCACGCTCGCCCAGGGTGGCCGCCGTTTGCCGCCGCGGTCATTTCCTTCGCCTGCTGCGCGTCACGAGAAGCGGGACCGGCACGGCGATGAAGATCCCGCCGCTCCCTGAGTGCGCAGTCGGACTCGGCACTTTCGGGAACAAAGATGCTATGAGCACCCGTCCCCGCCGACTGAACATGTCCGCTCGGGCCATCGTGCTACCAGCCGCGCTGATCGCGCTCGTCTCGATGCTCGTGCTGGCCGGCGCACATCCCGCCGAAGCACACGTCCCCGGCCTCGAGCCCGGGTCTGGCGACGGTCCCGTCTCCACCGGCGGCCCTGAGGTCTCCCGTGCGACGTACGGCTACCTGGCGCCCGGAGACGCCTACGACGAGTACCGGTTCACCGTCCCCGAGCAGGTGACTCGAGTGGTGGGGATCATCGTGCCCGCCTACCCCGAGCATGCCGACTTCCGCCCCGGACTCGTGATCACGGCCCAAGGGCGGGACCAGCTCGAGATCCCGGACGGGCGCGCGGCACCTCGTCAACGCGAGTTCGAGCCCTTCTCGCTGACCTACTTCTGGCACGGCGGCGAACGGGAGGTGACGTTCGAGCCCGGCGTCCTCTACACGCTTCGCGTCCAGCCGGGCCCGGGTGCAACGTCCGGTCGCTACGTCGTCGTTATCGCCGGGCCGGAGCAGTTCAAGGCTAGGGATGTCGCCGACACGCTCTGGCAGCTTCCTCTGATCTGGTTCGGTGCCTACGGCGGTGCGCCGTTCCGGTGGAACTGGCTTGCGCTCATCCCCTTCGGGTTCACCCTGGGGGTGGTCGCCGTAGCCGTCATGTGGGTTCGGAGTCTACTGTCCCGCAGGCGGACGGGATAGATGGCTCCGGCAAGGGCGCCGAGCCACAACAGGATCGCCACGCTCGGCGACGCTTCGGCGCGTCAGGTCGAGGCGCTTGTCGGGGCTCTCCACCGCCGCCCTGTTGCCTACAGCCCCGTGTTCTCCGCACCGGCCCAATCCCGTAGTCCACCCTCCGGCGAACAGGCACGCCTATGGCAACGAAGTGCCCCTCGCCCCTGTCTCCCGAGTGCCGCCCGCAGCTGGGAGTCGTGGATCAGCATCAGGCAGTGCTCGAGGTCATGGGCGGCCTCTCGGTCAGCGAGGTCGCCCGCCACTACGGCGTGGCCCGCCAGAGCGTGCACCGCTGGCTGCGCCGCTACGAGAGCGGCGGCATCGGGACGGCCTTGGCTTCAGCCCCCACTCTTCGGCACGTCCTCCGTCCTGACCTCATCCACCAACTGGATGTCCATGCCACCGCACTCGGGGCATTCGACGATGTCGTCATCCTCGACATCCGGCATGAACTCGGTCTTCTCGAACTCGTGGCCACAGTCCTCGCATCTGAAGTAGGGAACATTCATCGTGGTCCTCCAGTCCACCTGCTTCGAGTGTTCCACCATTGACCGTTCCCTTACCAGATGTGGAGGCCGGGCCGTCTCAAGGTGTTCGTCCGAAGGGCTCGATGTGGGATATTTGAAGTGCGCCGCGGGGTAGGTTGAGCGCAGAACCGACCCGAGCGGAGCGACTCCAGTGGATGAGACCAAGGCGCCTGGCACAGCCATGCGCACGTCGCGCGACCTTCGCGATGTATTTGTCGCCATGGACTTTGACGGCACGATCACGACCCGTGACTGCATGGAGGTCGTGCTCGCTCGACACGCGGACGGGTGGTCACGCGTCGCCGCGGCCGCGCGGGATCAGGGGCTGAGCGAGGGTGAGTCGCTCGAGCGAGGCATCGGTCTGCTCCGCGTTCCCCGAGAACAGATCTTGGCCCAGTTCGTCGCTGCAGCCGACCTGCGACCGGGCTTCCGCGCTTTTCTCCAGTGTGTGCTGGCCGGCGGGGGCAGAGCGGCGGTCGTCAGCGCCGGGTTTCGCGAGGCCATTGAGTCAGTCTGGCGTCGCGAGGTGTTGCCCGCCATCCCGGTGTACGCAGCTGATCTCAAAGGCGATGCCGTCGGCGGCTTTGAGCTTGAGTTCCACGAGCCGCTTGGCGACTGTCGGGTCTGCGGCCGCGGGCGTTGCAAGGGAGCCCTCACACGTAGCCTACGTCGCGAAGGCGAGGTCGTCGTCGCCTTCGGCGATGGTGGTCGAGACCTTTGCATGGCTCGGGAGGCCGATCTCGTCTTTGCGCGCGGCCGCCTGGCGCGACTCTGCCGGAGCGAAGGCATCCGGGCGCGATGCTTTTTCGACTTCAACGGCGTCGGCGTCGAGCTGGCGGCATGGCTCCACGCCGACGCGGAAAGACCGGACTCGGCGCTCAGAGCCCACCGTCGGTCGCGTGGCGCCAAGGGCCACGCCCACGGCACGTCGTGAACGTATCAGGCGCTCGCGCGCCTCAGTTCTCTGCTCACGCGTGCGAAGAGGGGGTGGCCGCGGGTTCGACGAGCACTGCGAAGGCGATCACCGCGGGAATCGAGACGCTGAGCAGGCCGCCGATCGCCGCGCTACGCAGGAAACAGAAGGTGCTGGCCTGCACCACTGAAATCGGTCCACCCGCAATGCGGCGCTTCTCGACCGATGAAGGAGGCAGACCATGCCGAAGAAGACCTACCGCCCCAAGGAGATCATCGCCCGAAGGCGCCCGGAATCTGGAGGGTGGTCGACATCAGAGTGCGACCGAAGAGACGAAGGCGACCGATCTCCCGCACCCCTGGCTCTCATGTGACCGACGTCGCCTACAAGCTGGAGTAGTGGAACCCGCACCGTGTCCTGACCGCGAGAGTGATCCCTCTCGACTCGACGGAACCATCCGAAGAACAGGAAGAGATCACCCAGCCCGTCGCCGGCACCGCTCGCTCAAGCGAACGAGCAACGGGCAGACGCGGCGGCAGGCGCCACTGCAGGTGCTCGAGCAGTGCAATCAGCAAGCCTCAGGAAGCTTGGCTCCCAAGTAGCCGAGCCGCCGCGGAACCCGGGGCGTGCCATACCAACGACTTGGCCCCCTGAAATTGACCACCCCAAGGTCATGATTCCGCGCTGGTAGAGGTTCTCGCACCAGAGGGAACGGTGGGAGCGTTCGATGAGGCCGTTGGTCTCCGCGACGAAGTGGCGCGAACGGACGCCGACTCCCCTGCCGCCAACTTGCCGACGAGACGCCTCATCACCGCCCATCACGCCTGACCACAGCCGAGCAAGGAGCCCCGCCGGAACCTTGAACTTTGCAGCACAATTGCGCATGAACTGCCCGACACGGCGGGCAGAAGTCTGCTATACTAGACTCACTATTGGCGCGTTGCTCGTCTCACATCGCCGACTCCGCCGCCCAGCGGACGCGCATCTGGCGAGCCCAGTCCGCGCCGGGTGTGAACCATCCCGTCACCACTCTGACCACCCCCCGTGACCACGCTCACGACGAAGGGCAGGAGAGGCCGAGTGCCCGACTCCATCTTTGCAGACGATGCCACCTCCGCCGACCTGGCGCTGCTGCAGGCCGCGGAGGTGCGCGGGCTGATAGAGGAGGGCCAGGAGCAGGGGTCTCTGAACTCCGCCTCCGTTGCCGCGACGGTGCAGGAGATGGATCTCACCCCCGAGCAGATCGAGGAGATCCATGGCGTCTTCGCCGACCTCGGCATCGACATCGTGGAGAGCGACGTACCGGCCGAAGTCGACGCGGCCGCGTCGAGCGACGACGCTGAGGAGGCTCACGTCAAGCTCGACCTCTCGGTGAAGACGCCGACGAGCGACCCGGTACGCATGTACTTCAGCGAGATGGCCAAGGTGCCGCTGCTCAGCGCCGTCGAGGAGGTCTCCCTCGCCAAGCGCATCGAGCGTCACGATATGGACGCCAAGCGCCAGCTCATCGAGGCCAACCTGCGCCTCGTCGTCTCGATCGCCAAGCGGCACACCGGCAGAGGCCTGCCGCTGCCCGATCTCATCCAGGAGGGCAACCTCGGGTTGATCCGCGCCGTCGAGAAGTTCGACTACAAGCGTGGCTTCAAGTTCTCCACCTACGCCACCTGGTGGATCCGTCAGGCGGTGACGCGCGCCCTCGCCAACCAGGCGCGCACCATCCGTCTCCCGGCGCACATGGTCGAGATCGTCAACAAGCTGGTCCGCGTGCAACGCCAGCTCCTGCGGGAGATCGGCCGCGAGCCCACCCCTGAGGAGATCGCCGCTGAGATGGGCATCAGCCCGCAGAAGGTGCGTGACATCCAGAGGATCCGCCGGGAGCCGACCAGCCTGCACAAGCCGATCGGTGACGAGGGTGAAACTCTGCTGGCCGACTTCATCGCCGACACGGAGGCGATCGCGCCCGTCGAGGAGGTCGAGGAGATCGTGCAGCGTGAGGATCTCGAGCGCGTCCTCGATCTGCTGACGCAGCGGGAGCGCACGATCATCGAGCTGCGCTACGGCCTGGCCGACGGGCACCCGCGCACGCTCGAGGAGGTCGGCGTGGAGTTCGGCCTCACGCGCGAGCGCATCCGCCAGATTGAGGCCCAGACGATGGCCAAGCTCAAGGCCTACCGCGCGGCGCGGGGCTTGCGTTCGTGGCTCGACTGACCGCCTCCGACTTTCTTGCGCCGCGTGACCTGACCCCATTCGTCGGTCCACTTCCCATGCTAGTCCGAGAGCCGCCTCCGGCATTGGTTTCGGCGGCCCGTAGTCAGAGAGCGCGAAGCCCGGCCAGGCGATCGTCTCGGGCCTCGGCCGGTCACAGCGCTCCTCAGTGCCGCGCAGTACCAGCGAGCACCGCTCAGCGCCATCGCGTGACGCTGCGTTCGGTGGCAAGGGGGTTGCCGCGGAGCTGGGACGACAGCACCGAGGGCGACCGTCGCCCCTATGCCAACGCCACGCGGATCATGTTGTCCTCGACGACGAAATCGCTCGTCGGCCGACTGGCCCGGATCTGTCGCTCCAACTCCGCAAGTGACGGCGTATCGCCCTCCGCGCGTTGGAAGATGCCGACGTCGTCGATCACGATCACGTGATCGCGGACACGATGCGCAAGGATCGCCGAGAGCTCTTCGACGATGGGGACGTCCTTCTTGCCACGCGCCATGTGACCACCACCGTAGTGGCCGTCCAGCCAGAAGACGCTGGGCGTGTCGATTCGTTCGAGCACGGTCTGCAGCTCGTCGGAGCTGTCTCCCTGTACGAGGTGGACATTGCGCCGGCCGAGAAAGCGCAGCCGTGCGAGCCAGTACAGCTCGCGACTCAGCTCGATGGAGTAGATGTGGTCGAAATCCAAGGCGACGGCGGCGACCATGTCGCCGTGTAGCGTTCCCGTCTCGACGAGGGTACGAATGCCGCGGGCATTGGCCGCGGAGCGGAGTGCGCTTTCCTTGACGGCGTGCGGCGGGGGACCGGCACGCCCGCCTTCCTCCCACTCGCGCTTCAGCTGTAGGCGTCTCGCCTGCCATTTCTCGTGTTCCAGATAGTCTGCCCGTATGATGCGCGTGATCAGCCTGAGGACGCGCCTGATGCGCCGTAGTCCTCTGCGTAATCCTGCAGCCATGCCCCGTACCTCCGGTTGCGCCTCAGGCGACCCTTCTTGACAGTGGCAGACCCCGTGTGCCCGGCCCCATCCATTGCTCCTTCTCATGATAGTCCGCGAGCTGCCTAATGCGTGAGTGTTGGCGCGCGCGGTCTTCGAGACCCCGGGTGCCATGGTCAGGAGAAGGCGTGGGTGCTGCTACTCCGGCTTGTACGTCCGAGCGTGCCACCACGGTGGTGCTACGGAGTACGAACCCCTTCCTAGATGAGCGCACCGACCTCCAGCACGGCCTCCTCGCTGGTGAGTCCGCTGGCGCGCAGCACACGCTCATCTCGGGTCACAAGGCCGATCTGTCTGAGCACCTCACCGAGGAAGCGGAAGTTCACTGGCCGGATCTCACCGGCCTCCTCCGCGCCCTTGACCAGCTCGACGAACCGCTCGATGTAGCGGTCCACGACCGTCGTCCTCCAGGCCGGCCGCGTCGATTCGAAGCGCTCGACATCGGCGAAGAACATGAGGGACAGCGGGCGCAGCCTCTCAGCTCCGGCCCGCAGAATACTCCCGCGCCTGGCCCGATGCGGTCGTACCCTTCCGCGCGCGCACCTCGTGGTCCGCGAAGGCGATGTCGTGACCGGACCCCATTCATCGGTCCACCTGTTGTCTATGATTGTCCCCCGAGGCGCTTCCCGCATGGGTACAGGCGGCCTCGACCGGAAGTGGCCCGGGGACTACTAGGCAGCTCGTCGCCGCTGGAAGGCGGCCTGGCGACAGCGCTCGCTGCAGTACACGCGTCTGGGGTTGGTGGTCAGGAAGAGCACCTCACACCTCTCGGCGGCGCAGCGGCGTTCGATGACGGGTTTCGGTCCCGCAGGTCGCATCGTCTCGGTGCGACTGTGATCGTGCAGAGCACAGTAGGCGGACGGGTTGTACATCGAGAGCCGCGTCTCGCAGTCGGGCTCAGCACAGACACGACCGACCCCGTAGGTCGCGAGCTTGGCGCGGGGATCCTTGAGCTGAGCGATCGTGAAGGCACGCATCATGTGCGGAATCGCCCTCCCATGATGTCTCATCAGAAGCCCCTGGTTTCAGCGCTTCGATTCCAGATCGTCTCGTCTCGTCGGTTCGCGCCCTCGGCAGAGCGGACACGTGCAGCCTGCTCGATGCTGCCAGCCCCACTCAGGCGCGACCTCGTGCTTCGTGGCCTGCCGGCTGCCCTCTTCGCTGATCCAGAAGTGGATGCCGTCGTAGTAGTGCTTGCATCCCTCGTCCCGAGCCCACGCCCGGCGTTCAGCGGCCTGCACCTCGTCCCGCCCATACACTCTGGTGTTTTCACCCTTGACATGCGTCCTCCTACCTTGATTCTTCCCGCGGCCGCGAAAGCCAAGCGAGGTGAAGCAGGGTGCGCGATCTCCGCGTCGTTTCCCCTGCAAATCCCTGCCTCCCACCAAGATTGTTCAGGTCTCCTTGACCTGACCCGCTACCGTGTTTGACATGGACCGTCCTACGCAGCGCGGGTCTGAGGACGGCTCTGCCGTTTCCCCCTTGAACGGCAGAGCCGTCCGTGTGCCCGCCGATAATCCCCATCTCGGTACCGCCTCTGAGCCGTCCTCACCGGGCAGCGTAGGGCCGTGCGGGTGGACAGCTTCCCCGGACGCTCCGGAAAGCGACCGCATGCAGGATTCTCGCGGTGGGCGTCGTAGTGCGGTCCATCCCCACATTCCCTCCAGTGTGCCGGCCTACAGAATCGCCGGTACTGCTCCCGGGTCTTCAGATCACCCAGGGAGCACTCCTGGCGCGGATGTGGCAACGGTGGGGTCCCGTCGCCACATCCGCGTTTGTCATCCCTCCGAGCCGCTCGATGTCGCGACTTCCGAGCTCTCCTGCTCGCCTTCCGCTCCACGATCCGTACGCGACTGCGAGACCGTCCCAGCCGGCGATCACGTCCCGATGGCCCATCTACGAGATCACGATCGACAAGGCGACCTTCTTCCCCGCCCGCTTCCGGGCATCTGGCAACGGTCACCTCGAGGCGGTAGCGCCTCTGGGACATGGCTGACTCCACCTGCATCGATTCACACCATAGTCGCTGGGTGGACCGATTTCAGGGGGGCAGGTCAAGGCGAAGAGCTCAATCACATCGTCGACTTGTGACCCTTTCACATCCCTTTCATGAGGGCTTCATCCCCGTCTCCTATGGTGGAGTCGTCACACCACCCAGACAAGGAGAAGAAGCATGGACAAGACGAGGATCGCCGTCATCGCGGGAGTTGGCGTCCTGGGCCTCAGCGCCCTCGGCGGCGCCGCCGTGAAGGCCAAGGCGAGCAGCACGCCTGTCAAGAGCACCACGCCTCCAGTCACCGCTGTCGAGAAGGCCGAGGCTGCCGAGCCAGAGGCAGCGAGCGCCGAGGAGCCCGGCGATGAGAACCTGCCGGGCGGTGGTCACCAGGACGCTGATGGTGCGAACGTCGACCATCAGTTCGAGGGCGTCGAGTAGCCACTCGACTATCTCTTCGGAGTCCTCGAACTGCGTGGGGCGGGCCAGCTTCAGGCCGGCCCGCCCCACTTCTGTTTGTGTCCAAGTCCCGCGCGGCGGTTGCCTCTGCGGAAGACCCGGAGGTGGGCGGCGCGCGTGAGCTGGGGATGGGGTGCAGCATGACTACATTCATCGAAGCGTACGATAGGGGCCCGGAGTTCGCTGACCGCAACAGCGTGCGCTTCCTGGACTGTCGCGCCTCCGGGTATGAGTACGCGATGAGCGACAACGCGAACGCTCCAGACGGTGCCTGTCTGTACGTTGACGAAGTGTCGCCCGCAGACGCGGATAGGTCCGGGGACCCAATCCCGCTCGTTGACTTGCCAAAGGGAGCACTGGTTCAGGTCATTCACCTGCTGCTGATGGAAGATGATACGGAATGACTCACCGCACGCCGCGCCGGCTTGTCCGTCCGCAGTAGTCGGTTCACGTCTCGACTTCATCTCGCTTTCATGTGGGCTTCATGTCCCGCCCCTAGACTGGCAGCGCAGGCGACCAGCGAGGGAGCGGGATGCACGTCCTGATCGTGGAAGACGAGCGACGCATCGCCGCGTACGTGAAGCGCGGCCTCGAGGAAGAGGGCTACGCGGTCGACGTGGCCTTCTCCGGTCGCGAAGCGCTCGACTGGGGCGGGGGGGTCGCCTTCGACGTCATTATCCTCGACCTGCTCCTGCCCGAGGTCGACGGGATCACCGTGTGTCGCAAGCTGCGCTCGCGTGGGACCAAGACGCCGATCCTCATGCTCACCGCCCGCGACGGCGTGGACGATCGCGTGGCCGGGCTCGACGCCGGTGCCGACGACTACCTGGTCAAGCCCTTCGCCCTCAGGGAGCTGCTGGCGCGTCTGCGGGCGCTCACGCGGAGAACCGACGACCAGCCGCGAACGAGCGTGCTGCGCATCGCCGACCTCAGTCTCGACACGCTCACCCATCGCGTCGAGCGGGGCGGCGTCCGGGTCGGGCTCACGGCCAAGGAGATGGCGGTGCTCGAGTGCCTGATGCGCGAGCCCGAGCGCGTGCTCACGCGCACGCAGATCGCCGAACACGTCTGGAACTACGACGTCTTCAACCACTCCAACGTCGTCGACGTGTACATCCGCAACCTGCGCCGCAAGCTCGACGACGGCGCGGCGCTCAAGCTCATCCGCACGGTGCGCGGCGCCGGCTACCGACTCTCAGCGGAGCAGGACGATGAGACGTCCTAGGAGCCTGCGCGCGCGGCTCACGCTGGGCATCGCCGTGTTGGTTCTCGCCGTGCTCGCCGTCGTCGGGCTGGTCGTCTACTACGGGACCGAGCGCCGGCTTCTCGCCGCGCTGGACGACTCGCTGCGCACCGCGACGGCGCAGGCCATGGCGGGCACCAACTTCGAGAACGGGCGCCTCGAGCTTGGACCTGGGCTTGACGAGGGGGTCGACGCCGGTGACGCACGCGTGCCGGCACTCGGCATCGTCGTGTCCTCACCCAGCGGAGTCACGCTCAAGCAGATGGGGACGTATCGCCAACCTTCTCTCGCACCGACAACGCTGGCCGCGGCAAAACCAAGGCGTCGCCACGTCCGAGGTTCGTGTCGACTCGGACACGGGCGCACGGACACGAGTGCTCACGACACCGCTGCGCGAGGAGGGGAGGACGCTCGCGGTGTTCAGCGTCGGCATGTCTCTGGAGCCGCTGCTGGCTACGCTGGAGGAGCTGCGCGTGACGCTGCTCGTGCTGCTGCCGCTGGCGGCCGCGGCGGCAGCGCTGCTCGGCTATCTCCTCATCGGACGCATGCTGCGGCCGCTCGCGTCGATGACACGCACGGCCGCCGCTATCTCTCCGTCTGACCTTTCACAACGCCTGGGGCTACCGCACGGCGACGACGAGGTGGGTCGCCTGGCGGCGACCTTCGACGGCATGCTCGAGCGACTCGACGAGTCGTTCGAACGTCAGCGCCAGTTCGTGGCCGATGCCTCTCACGAGCTGCGCACACCGGTAGCGGCGGTGCGCGCGATCGTCACGGTCACGCGAGCGAAGCGCCGCAGCAGTGCCGAGTACCAGCAGGCGCTCGATGACGTCGCCGTCGAGAACGAGCGCCTCAACACCCTTGTCGAGCGGCTGCTCGAGCTGGCCCGCGGCGACGCCAGCAGAATCGAGGCACCGCAACGCGTCGAGCTCAGCCAGCTGCTCCGCGACGTCGTCGCGTCCCTCGACATCCTCGCCCAGGCTCGCGGCTTGGAGCTCTTGGGCGAGATCGACGACGGTCTTGCCGTGAGCGGCGACGGCGACGCCCTAGTGCAGCTCTTCGTGAACCTCCTCGACAACGCCATCAAGTACACGAGTGCCGGGCAAGTACTCGTGCGCGGCTCGCTCGAGGAGGCGACTGTCAGGGTCGAGGTGCGCGACACCGGACCAGGGATCCTGCGCGAGGACATCGCGCACGTCTTCGAGCGCTTCTACCGGGGCGACCCGTCGCGCTCCGCTGAGGGCACCGGGCTCGGCCTGTCGATTGCGGCTGAGGTCGCGCGAGCCCACGGCGGCGACATACAGCTCGAGAGTGAGGAGGGCCAGGGCACGGTCTGCGTCGTGACCCTCCCCGCGGCGACAAGCTGAACACCGGCGGCGCCTCCTCCCTGTGAGCGGGAACTGAGCCGCAGCGACTTCGTCGTGGAGTTCGCCGTTGTGCCGTGCGGTCCCAGCGAATGCCGCCCAGCGCCATCCCGTGACGCTAGGTTCGGTTGTGGGAGGGACACATGGGGATCTCTCGGCGTGGCCTGCTTCCTTCATCCGTCGAGAAACCCAACAGTCAAGGTAGACCGATCTCAGGGGTGCAGGTCAGTACACTCTCGAGACGTCGCGCAGCTATCGCTCAGTGAGGATGGGGACGAAGCATCGCGTCCTCATCGCCCAAGACGAACTTGAGCACATCATCTCCGTCGTCTTTTCGACCGGGGTAGTCGCCCCAGAAGAGGACGGCGTCCTTTTCCGGCTCTCCGAAGAACTCCGCGAGCTCCTCCGATGGATCGAGCAAGACATCATCGGCCAGGACCTCGCCCCGGTCGACGCGACCGACAACCACCTCGTTCTTCCCTCGGCGGAAGAGGTCGATCTCGCGACGTGTGGAGGTGGTGTCTTCAGCGAGCCTGAGAGCCGAGTCGAAGAAGAAGGTGACGAAGCTGCCACCCCGGCAGCGTCTCGCCATCTCGGCCCAGTCGGAATGCGACCTCGCCAAGTACCAGCGCCCCCCCGCAATCCGCTCGAGCACCACGACCCATCTCCAAGGATCGCGCAACCTGCGAGCCAACGCGTCATTGGGTGCGAGCTGGCGAGCCATGGCACTCTCCCGACTCCTTCTGGCACCTGACACGCACCGGATCAGCCGAGGGCTTCAATCCTAACTGTTGCAGAAGGTTGTCCGAGACAGACTGCACAACTGACCTGACCCGTCCGTCCGTCCACTTTCTACTCCGATCCCAGGACCACCTCTCGCATAGGTGTCAGCGGGGTGAAGTCGGAGAGCGAGAAGCCGGAAAGACGGTCGTCTCCGGTGCCGGCCGGCTTCGTCCGAGTGAGCTGTGTAGCCGCAGGCCGCCATAGAGCCGCCGCCAGTCGGCGATGAGGATCCGGACCTCCTTGACCGAGACCCGGCATTCCGTCAGTTCTGTCGAGTCTGTCTCGCGGCGTGCTGGATCGCCCCGGCTGCTCTGGAAGGCACCTCAGGAATCCGCCCCGCCCGCGTCGCCATCACCCGAGGGAGATCGTCAGACCACCGGGTCAACCGGCCGGTTTGATTCGATGGCATCAACCAGTCGCTCGGGCTCATCCGTGCCGACAAAGAGTGCGCGGCCGTTGCCCAACCCCACCCGCACGGCATCACGACCCCCGACGGCGTAGAGCCAACCGTTCGCGGTCAGTCTGACACCCCATCGGTGGTACCACGGAACGGCGACTCGCTCGACGCTGGTCACCTCCGCTAGGTCGACGGCAGGGCGCAGACAGCCGCGACGGAAGCCGACCTCCGTGATGGGTACAGCTGCGCGGCACGGTCAGCAAACGGCGTGGCGCAGCACCGCCCGGGTACACTGTTCTCATTCGGGACCTGAATGAGAACAGGCACGCCGGACGCGAGGCTCCGAGGGGTGGGAACGGGATGCGCAAACCGCTGACGCTCGGCGTTGTAGCCCATCGCGCCGTGTGGTCGTGCGCGCTGCTCGCCTTGTTCTGTGCCGCCCCCCTGTGGCTCGCGCTGGGCGCCACGCCCGCCACGGCACTGTCGTTCGCGCCCGCCAAACACTTCCCCGCGGGGCTCGGTCCTGCCGCACTCGACGTGGCCGACCTCAACAGTGATGGCAAGCCGGATATCGTGGCGGTCGATGGCAAGGGCTGCAGTCTCCGCGTACTCGTTGGGAACGGCCGCGGCGGGTTCGCCGACACGGGCCCCTGGGCTACCGGCGCGGGCCCCAGCTCGGTCGCCGTCGCGGACTTCGACAGCGACGGCATGCTGGACGTGGTGACCGGCAATGGTGCCGACGGTACCGTCAGCGTGCTCTTCGGGGAAGGCCTCGGTGGCTTCACCGCCAGGGCCGACTTCATCGTCGGGGCGCCGCGCCTCTACGCGGGCCTGTACCCGACCGGCGTCGCCGTCGGCGACTTCAACAGCGATGGCAATCCGGACGTGGCGGCGTGCGCACACCCTATGGACAAATACCCCTTCTCGGAAGCCGCGGTGCTGCTCGGCGATGGCGCCGGCGGCTTCGCCCCCCGATACGGGGTGCCCACCCCTGAGGTGTCCTCCGATATCGCCGTCGGCGACTTCAACGCCGATGGCAAGCAGGACCTTGTCGCTGCTACCGTCGTAGTTTCCGAGGGGGATGGCACGGGCGCGGGAGTGCTGCTCGGTGACGGGAGCGGTCGCTTCTCCGCAATGGTCGTCTACCGCACCCATCTCGAGCCGCACATCGTCGCCGTCGGCGACCTGAACGGTGACGGCAGGCAGGACCTAACGCTCACGGAGACGCTTGAGGGCACGGGCGAACTCGAGGTGCTGCTCGGCGACGGCGCCGGCGGCTTCTCCCTTGCGCCTGGGGGCCGGGTGGTCGTCACGAACGACGAGGGAGCGCCCAGTGGCGTCGCTCTCGCCGACGTCAACGGCGATGGCCGACGGGACGCGGTCAGCGCCCTGGGGACGAGCGCCCTCGTCCTGCGCGGCGACGGCCAAGGCGGTCTCGGCAAGGTGACTCCCTTCCCCGTCGGCCGCCGCGTCGCGGACGTCGCCGCCGCCGACTTCAACCGCGACGGCCTCCAGGACATCGCGACGGCCGACTACGCAGCGGGCTCAGTGAGCGTGCTGCTCAACAAGACCCCGCAACCCTGGGTCGTCACCCTGACCCTCTCCGACGATGAGATCTCAGCCGGTGAGACCGTCAAGTACTCGGGCAGCGTGAAGACCGCCGCCGGCGCCAACGGCGCCGGTACGGTGACCCTGCAGAAGCGCCGCCTCGGCAGCAGCTGGAGCAACTGGCGCACCAAGACGCTCAACGCGAGCGGCGAGTACTCGATCAACGTCGCCATGACGACCGCCGACCGCGAGTGGGAGTTCCGCACCAGGATGCCGGCCAACAGTGCCAACCAGACCGGCTTCAGCCCCATGAAGACGCTCATCGTGCTGCCCCCGCTTGGGTGAAGAAGCTGGTTCGCACCCGCGGTGACGAAACGGCTCGCGAAGTAGCGTTCGGATGGGCCAGATCCTCTTCGCCCTCCAGCAAGCTCACGCCGCCGCTGCAGCCGCCAGCAAGTCCGTCGCTGGGTTTGCACGGCGAAGGTCAGAGGTTCTCCTCCCCGGCGGTCCACCACCGATTCGTGCGTAGATCATGCTCTGCGGGTTCTCGGGATGACCCCCAGAACGGGCCGCTGCAACCCACTCGGAAACCCAAGTGCGTGCGACTGGACGGGCGTGACTCCGCGGGACACGGACCTCGTGAATTACCTGGAAATCGTGCCTTCTAGCGCCTCCCTGTGACTCCCCGGGACTCGTTCGGGCGCCCTCCTTGGGCGGTGCAGGAAGGGGGCTCAGTGGGCAGGATGGGAGGGTATGCCCGAAGCGGATGACATCCACAACATGCCGGACCGTCCGTTCTCCGTCCTATGCTTCGACTGGGAGGAGGCCGGTGCCGCGGCTCGGGACGACCACGTCGCGGCGACGCGGAGCTTGGTCGAGCGCCTTTGCGCTCTGGGGGTCGACATCGCGGTCGTCAGCCAGGCGGGCATCCGCGAGGTGGATGGAAGGCTGCGGGCGCGGCCGGACCTCGAGGGCCACCTGTTCCTCTTCCTCTCGGGCGGCTCAGAGGTATACGTGGTCGGCCCCCAGGGTCCGCGGCTCCTGGCGAGGCGTCAGGCGAGCAAGGAGGAGGAGGCGAGACTTGCGACCGTGGCCGCGGTCGTGGGCGAGGAGTCCACGTCGCGTGGTTTCGACGTCTCTCCCGAGTACGATGGCTTCAATCGGTGGAGGATCGACGTCGCCCCCGCCGAGATCGCGAGTGACGGATTCGTCGAACTCGTCGAGCTCGTCAAGGGGCGCATGGGCTCCGTGGGTCTGCCAGAGGGCGGGGTGACGGTCGATGCCGGGCACCTGTACATCGGCCATACTGATCGACGCGACAGCGTGCGCGCCGTCCTGCAGACACTGATAGAGAGCCGCCGCCGTGACGCGTCCGAGCTTCTGATCGTGGGCTACGAGGGTCTGGGCACTGCCTCAATCGCTTCAGGCGCTCTGACCGCTGGTCCAGAACCACACGTCGTTGCCGCAAGGGGCGGATCTCAAGACCTGCTGCACGTCCTTGGTGGTCAGTTGTCACGGCGCACGGCCGCAGCGCGCGGTGCCTTCCCCGAGTTGCCCGTCGATCTCGCCTGGTGCTACGAGGTCAGAGGATTCGACCCCTTCCGTGAGCGCGAGATCGAGACACTCCTGACGATCGCCAACGGTGAGAGTGGGACTCGCGGCTCATTGGAGGAGGGTTCCGCCGTGTCGACGCCGGCTACGTTCGTAGCTGGTGTCTTCGGCGACGGTACGGGGGAACTCAGCTTTCGCCAGCCTGTGCCGTCTCCCGACTGGACCGGCTTGCGCCTGATCGTCGGCGGGGCCCCCCTGCACATGGCCAGCGGCACCGTCCTCGAGCACAGGCGGGTGCTGGACATGCGCCATGGGGTCGTCTACCGCTTCTGGCGCCAGCGTGACAGGAACGGCCGGACCATCGCCGTTCGGACGGCGCGGTTCGCCTCTCTGGCCGACCGACAGATCGTCGCCATGCGTGCCGAGGCGACCTCCGAAGACTACAGCGGCCGCCTCATCTGGCAGGGCGCCGTGGGTGTCAGCTACGCGGGGGGTCCGATCCGGGAGACGGAGGTCCAGTCGCTGGATAGCTCGCGCCTGATCGCGCGCACTGCCGGCCGAAACGGAGGCGGGCACGTTCTCGCCCTCACGACCAGGCCGGTCATGGGATCGCCGGTCGTCCGCTACGTGGAGCAGGGGCGCGACGTGATCGGCGGGCGCCTCGAGCCAGGTGATCCCGCAACGGTCGACCGCCTGGCGGCGATCGTCGCGGCGCGCACCCGCGTCCCCTCCTCGAACACCGCAGGTCGCGTGCTTGCACGCGCAGAGCGTGTCGGCTTCGACGAGCTTCTCCGATGCCATCGCGCGGCCTGGGACGAGCGCTGGCGTGACGCAGATCTCGTCGTCAGCGGAGACGCCGCCGACCAGGAGGCGTTGCGCTTCAGCGTGTTCCACATGATCAGCAGCGCCCATCCGACCAAGGACACAGCCTCGGTGGGCGCGCGCGGCCTGAGCGGCATGTCCTACTACCTGCACGTGTTCTGGGACACGGAGATCTTCGTGCTGCCGTTCTTCATCTACACGCACCCCCAGACGGCGCGCACGCTTCTCGCCTATCGCTACCGCAATCTCGCGGGTGCTCGCGAGAAGGCGCGACAGATGGGGCATCGCGGAGCGTTGTACCCATGGGAATCAGCCGACAGGGGAGTCGAGACGACGCCGGCCTACGGCCGTGGCCCGGGCGGCGAGATGGTCCCCATCCTCTCGGGCATCATGGAGCATCACATCTCGGCCGACGTTGCCTGGGCGGTGTGGGAGTACTGGAAGGCCACGGCCGACGATGTCTTCATGGCTGCCATGGGCGTGGAGATGATGCTCGAGACGGCGCGCTTCTGGGCCTCGCGCGCCGTCCCCGGCGAGGCTGGGCGCTATCACATACGCCTCGTCGTCGGGCCGGACGAGTATCACGAAGCCGTCGACGACAACGCCTACACCAACGTGCTGGCGCGCTGGAACATCGAGCGGGCCATCGAGGCTCTGCGCTGGCTTGAGAGGGTCGATTCTGGCTACGCCACGGAGTTGTGGGATCGTATGGGCCTTTCGGACGAGGAGCTTGACACGTGGCGCGGCGTAGCTGAGGGGATGGTGGACGGATTCGACCCCGAGACGCTCGTGTACGAGCAGTTCGCCGGGTTTCACGAGATGGACGATGTTCCGCTGGAGAGCCTGAGGCCACGGCCGATGGCCGCCGATGTGATGCTTGGTCGAGAGGTCACGCTGCGCTCCAAGGTCGTGAAGCAGGCGGATGTCGTGATGCTCACGCATGTGCTGTCGGATGAGATAGACGACGCCGTGGCGGCGGCCAACTACGACCACTACGAGCCGATCACCGTACACGGCAGCTCCCTGAGCCCGGGGATGCACGCTGCGGTCGCGGCGCGTCTCGGCCGAGTCGACGATGCCGTCGGGGACTTCAAGATGGCTACGGCTATCGACTTGGGCGACACGATGGGCAATGCCGCCCGTGGGCTGCATCTCGCCACGATGGGCAGCCTCTGGCAGGCCGCGGTGGGGGGCTTCGCAGGGATCCAGCGCCGCGATCAAGCTCTTCTTCTCGACCCGCATCTGCCGCCAGCCTGGAGCGCCGTCAGTGTGCCGTTACTGTTTCGCGGCGCCCGCCTGCGGTTCGACTTCCGGCGGCATGGCGATGGGCTCGATCTGGGTATATTGGTCGAAAGTGCCGCCGTGAGCCTGATCTTGGACGGTGTCGAGCGGCAGTTCCATCCTGGGCAGCATGCCTTGCGGCGTGTCGATTCAGGAGTCTGGCGGGAGGTCAGACAGTGACGCTTCTCATCGTCGTCAGTGATGGTGGGGCGGAAGAGGGGCTGATCGACTCCGCTCGCGGTCTGGCCGCCGCTGCGAGCTGGGATGTCCGCGCGGTCCACGTGCACGAGACCGGCGGGGGAGCAGGCGTTGGTGACCCTGAGGGCTTGGAGCTGATTGACGTGGCCGCCGATTCGCCCGAGGACCTGGTGAAGCTGGTCTCAAGAGCCGATGTCGACTGCCTCGCGGTCGGCCTGGGGGCGGTCGATGGCCCAGGTCTTGGCGCCGTTGCCGAGGCCTTCCTCGAGTGCTTCTCTGCACCGCTCCTCTTGGTGAGGCCGGGCATGCGGGCTCTCTCCGGCCTTCAGCGCCTCATTGTGCCGCTCGAGGGCACGCCCTCGAGTTCTGCCGCGATGCTCTTCGCCGAGGCGACTTTGTGCCGGCCAGGTCGCGAGATCATGGTGCTGAACGTCGTCACCGGGCACACCCCGGCCGAGACCGGGAGCCTACCCGCACCTCGATTCATCGACCAGGAGCAGTACGAATGGTCGGACTGGCAAGAGGAGTTCTCCATGCGCTTCTCCCAGTGCGCCAGCGGTCGCACCCACCGTGTCAGCGTTCGGATCGGGGACCCGGTGGGTGCGATCACCCGGGAGGCGCTCGCCTGCGAGGCGGAGCTGATAGTCCTGTCGTGGAGCGGGACCTTCGCCGAGGGACACGGGCGCGTCGTGCGCAGGCTCCTTGAGGCTGCACCGTGCCCTCTGCTGATCGTTCCGGCCGACGCTGTAAGTGGCCCCGGCGACTAGACACGGCCTGGCGGAGAGAATGCGCAGCCGCGCTCGGCTAGGACGTTCTCTCCGCGGGCCGCTTCGCGTAGGCCAGAATGAGCCCGAGGCCGGCCGCGATGCCCGCGATGGATACCCATTGCGGTTGCGTGAGGCCGGCGAGCCACGCCGGATTGCGGCGCACGAACTCGACCAGGAGGCGTTCAAGTCCGGACAGGACCAGGAACCAACCGAACGTCCACCACCCCGAGTGGTTTCTGCCAGCCAGCCGCCAGAGCACCCAGATGATGGGGAGCATCATCAGGATCTCGTAGATCGGCGTCGGGTGAACGGTGATGCCGGGAGCGGTCGGCACGGTGCCTTCGGGATACCCCATCGCCCACGGGACGTCGGATTCGCGACCGTAGTCGCCGTCGCCGGCAAGCTGGCAGCCGATGCGCCCGATGGCGTAGCCGGCGGCGACTGCCGGCGCCATCGCGTTGGCGACGATACCGAGCGGGATGCGACGGATCAGCGTCCAGACGACGACGGCGACGAACCCGCCGATGAGGCCGCCGTACCAGGTGAATCCTATGCCCCCGAAAAGCACACCCGCGAGATCGTTCCGGACCAGGGCCCAGTGTTCGAGGAGATAGTACAGGCGTGCCCCGACGAAGCCCCCGATCGCCGCGGCGATGATCAGCTCATAGGCGAACTCGGCGTCTACGCCGCGGCGCCTGATGAGCGGGCGAACGATGAAGATCCCGGGGAGGATCAGCGCCAGCGCGGCCATCAGGCCGAAGCTGTGCAGCCGTAGGCCACCGATCTCAAGGAGGATTGGTCTCATGGACGATCAGTGTAGGGGTGCGAGGCCGGAAGGGAAACCGTGCGCCCGGAGTAGATCAGTGTGCGCGTGGCTCGACGGTGGCCAGACTCGTCAACCTGTATGCCGATTCCAGGTCGAAATGGCCGGTGAGGCGTGAGGCCGCGTTGGCCGCGGCGGCGCCCGCGGCCAACGCCAGAGCGGTCTCCGGCGGCTCGTCGCGCTCGAAGCCGACGATCAGTCCAGCCGCGAAGCAGTCGCCAGATCCTACGGCGTTCCTGGCCTCGATGGGCGGCGTCTGCACGCGCCACACTTGGTCGCCGATGAGGCCGACGGCCCCGGCGGCGCCCAGCGTGACTACGGCGTCCCGAGCGCCTGCGGCGACGAGAAGCCGGCTAAGCTCCTGCCCCTCCTCTTCGAGCGCCTTCCCCGAGGGACGGTCCCCGTCAGTGCACACGAGGCGCGGCGCGCCGACGGCGGAACAAGCCTCAGCGAAGTTGACCTTGACGAAGTCCGGGCCGGCACTGAGCCCGGCGACGAGCTGAACGCCGGTGGCGTCGACGAGGACCCGATACCCGGCGATGCGCAGAGTCCGGCAGATCGTGCCGTAGAAGTCCTTGCTCGCGGCGGGAGGGACCGCTCCGTCGACGATCGCCCACTCTCCGGGTTCGGCCGGCCGATCGGCCACCGCACTCAGCAGCGCGGCCTCGTCCCGAACGCTGATCTCCGGTCCGTGCTCGAACAGCCGCGTGACCGAACCGTCGCTGGCGAGCAGGACGGTGGAGACGCGCATGTCGCCGGCGCACCTGATCAGGTGGGTCGCAAGGCCCTCCACGGCGGCGAGTTCCGCGAACAGGCTGCCGGTTTGACCCGCGGCGAAGCCGGTCAGGAGTCCGTGGACCGCGCCGCACCCGCCACGCAGAACGTGAAGGGCGCGAAGCACGTTCGCGCCCTTCCCGCCGGCCTGCTGTCGCAGCGCGCGGCAGCGCGTCAGTCCCCCCAAGCACACGCTCTCGGCAGTGAGAAGGCGGTCGACGGCGAGGTTCGGGCAGACTATCAGGGTCAAGAAGACCTACCGCCTGACCCTGGCGTGGCCCTCGCCGCCGGAGCCGGCTACGGTCGTCTCCAGGACGGCGAAGTAGCTCGAGGTTCGCCCGAACTCACGGCGAACTTGGGCGCCGGTTGCCAGGACGGGTCGCCCTGAGTTGGCGATTCGTGTAGGGGAGAGCATGGCCTGGACCGAGGCCATCGAGGCCTCCGGCGCAGACCTGTGGGCTTCGGGGGGCGTGGGGGCGGTGTTCTTCATGCGCGCAGAAGCGTATACGCGACCGGCAACCAGGCCAAGCGGCGAGGGTAGTGGGGTGGCCTTGCAAGTGCCTCCAGGGAGCCCTCCGCGTAGAATGGTGCGATGAGGTCCTTACGAGGGAGTGTTCGCCCCGGGTTCGTGATCGCCTGCTTGGCGGCGGCTGTCGCTCTTGCTCTTGCCGGAGCGGTAGTCATCTCCCAGGGCGCGGTGGACGATGGCGGCGCCGCGACTCGACTCCAACGCGCGGCGGACCTCGAGAGTACTCAAGCGGCGTTCGACGCCGCAGCACGGGCCCTCCAAGCGCGCGACCGCGACGCCTACCGTGAAGCTCTCCCTGTGCGGGGAAGGGCCGCTCGCAAGGCGGTGAACGAGCTCTACCGCCGACTCTCCCCCTTGCCGTGGACGACGTTCTCATTCGTCGTGACTCCGGTCCCCGGTGTCCTCGGCCGGTACGATGTAGAGGCGGCCGGCCAGCTCGGGCGCGTCGGGCCGTCGGATCGGATCGGCGGCGAACGAATCCTGGAGCTGGAGCGTCGGGGAGGCGGCGTCGTTTTGACTGGGGACGAGACGCCGCCTGCCGTGCGACGCCAGTATCTCCTGGCATTCAACGACCCCGTTGTCGTGCGGCGTCACGGCCTGCTTGTGATCGCCGACCGCAGCTCCCTCTCCAGGGCAAAGGCCTTGGCGGACTCCGGCGCCCGCGCCCGGCCGCGGCTGGCGCGTGTCGGCGTCGATTCCGATGAGCCGGTCCTCGTCGCTCTGTACTCATCGATGAAGCAACTGCGAGACGCGCTCGGCGGCGGACCGAGCGAGGATCGCATCAAGTTCTTCTCCAACGCCGCCTCTCGGGTGAGCCCTGAGCCCTGGCGGGTCCGCGATATCGGCGTGCTGGGGCCGATGCTCGAGGGCACAGGCGACTGGATGCCGCTGATGCTTGCTCACGAGATGACGCATGCCTACACTGTCCACTGGTTCGCCGGGACGGGGCACGCGCCCACGCTGCTTCTCGAGGGGCTGGCCACGGCTGTCGAGGGCGGACGCGACTTCGGCCCTCTGCGCCAGGAGGTCGCCACTGGCAACCACATGTGGCCGCTGCTCGATGCCCTGGCGACGGGCAACCTTTGGATGGGCAATCCGACAGAGCAGGTGCGGCTCGCCTATCTCGAGGGCGCCTCTCTCGTGTACTACGTGATCGATCGCTGGGGCCTGCACAAGCTCAGACCGCTCCTCGTCGCCATCGCTGCCTCAGACCTCAGCAGAGGTGGGCTGGCCGGAGCGACTCGCGAGGAGCTTGGCGTCGGCTGGGCGGATTTCTACGCGGGCTGGAAGAAGTTCGTGCTGTCCATGCCCTGAACCACCGCGCTCAGGCTCCTCACGGTCGGTCAGCGTCGTGGCGTGCCGGCTGCGGGCGCCATCGTTGTGCGCAGTGAGACGAAGGCCGCGAGAGTGAGAGTGGACGGTCGGGTTGCTCCATCCCCATTCTGGGGATACACCCTACTCAGTAGCGCCTTTCTTGGAAGGAGTCCGAATGATGTCCAGACGCGGCTTGATTCTCGTGGCGGCTGTCGTTGCCGCGGTCGCTCTCGTCGTCGGCGTGGTCTCGGTGGCCGGAGCCGGCTCATCGACCACGCTGGCCACCGTGTCCGCCGCTGAGCTCTTGACGAAGATGAGCCAGGCGAACGACCGGCCGCAGGCCGTCAGTGGCAGGATCTCGTGGAGGAATCGACTGTTCGGCGATTTCGAGGTCCCCTCGGACCTTGCGCAAATGCCGGCGCACTCGCCCCTGACGAGCGGCGGCGAGGGGCGCCTCTGGGCGAGTGAGGAAGGCGTGCGTATCGAGTCGCAAGGAGGCGGAGGCGATCAAGTCGCGGTCGCGAGCAAGGCGTCGCGAACGGCCTGGATGTACGAGTCCGCAACGAACACCGCCCGTCGCTACGTGATGACGACCGCTTCCGGTGACGCGCCGAGGCCTTCTCCTTCGGCTGCGGCAACGCTGACGCCTTCTGCGGTCAGTTCGAGCTTGCGGCGCTTGGCGCCGTACGCGGCGGTCGAGGTCGCCGGGCAGGCTACGGTCGCCGGTCGCGAGGCCTACGTGCTGCGGATGACGCCGTTAGCCGAGGATACCGCCATGGGATCGGTGGAGGCCCTTGTCGACGGCGAGACCATGATGCCGCTGCGCGTCGAAGTCTTCGCCAAGAGTGGCGGCGAGGCCGTTCTGGAGTTCGGGTTTGACAGCGTCTCCTACGAGGCCATCGACGCGAGCCTCTACGAATTCACGGTGCCGGACGGCGCCACGGTGACGACGGAGGAGATCGACTCCGCGGAGACGCGTGCCGCGGCGGAGGAGGAGAGGGGCAGGGCGGCCGCCACGCACGGGCCTGCGAAGCCCGAGAACGCCGAGCGCGAGAAGCTCGCGCGCCGCGCACTTCTCACCATCGACCAGGCCCAGAGCCTGGTCGCCTACGAGCTCGCCCGGGCGCGCGGGTACGATGCGCGCCCGTTTCGCTGGGCCTATGTACTCGACGAGGGAGTACCGCGGACGGCGACGGGCAAGCCGCTGTTCGGGATGGCCGGCATGGACGAGCCCCAGACGTCGGGGCCGAGCACGGTGTTGTTGTACGGATCCGGGTTCGGCGCCATCACGCTCGCGCAGACGAAGACGACGCCCGAGCTTAGCAAACAGCTGGAGCAGCTTCCGGTGGCGCTGGTCGAGAGTACGACTGCGAACGGGTCAGCGGTGCACTCGCTGACGACGCCGCTCGGAGGTGTCCTCATCTGGCAGCAGGGTGACTCGACGCTGATCGCCGGCGGCTTGGTGACGAAGGCAGATCTTGAGGCCTTCGTGCAGACCGTGCGCTGAGTCCGGAGGCGCATGACGGAGGTGGAGGCAGCGGCGCGGGAGCCGATGAACAGCGCGGCGCGGCCCGAGCGGCAGAGCGGCGGGGGACGGCCCCACGTCCTCGTCACGCGGGGTCTCACCAAGCACTTCGGTGAACTGCATGCCGTGGACGGCCTCGACATCGAGGTCGATCGCGGCGACGTCTTCGGCTTTCTGGGCCCCAACGGCGCCGGCAAGACGACCGTCATCCGGCTGGCTCTGGGGCTCATTCGCCCGACGAGCGGCTACGCCGAGATCTGCGGTCATCGCGTCCCCGGAGACTTGCAGGGCGCCCTGCGCCACGTCGGCGGTTTCGTCGATGACCCCACCTTCTACCCGCTCATGAGCGCACGCCGGAATCTGCGCCTCTTGGGCAGCATGACGGGACCCGTGAGCGAGGAACGCATCGACGAGGTCCTGGAGATCGCCGGGCTGCGCGAGCGAGCCGAGAGCCGCGTGGGCGGCTTCAGCCACGGCATGAAGCAGCGGCTCGGCATCGCCCAGGCGCTGCTTCACTCGCCGCAGCTCATCGTGCTGGACGAGCCGACGAGCGGTCTCGACCCACGCGGAATGAAGGACGTGCGGGAGCTGATCCGCCGTCTTGGCGCGGCGGGCACGACCGTGTTCCTGAGCTCACACCTGCTGCACGAAGTCGAGCAGGTGTGTACGCGAGCCGTGATCATCGATCGGGGCAGAGTCGTCGTGCAGGGGCCGGTGTCGCAGCTGCGCCCGCAGAGCGACGCCGTGAAGATCCTGACAGACGATCAGGAGCGGGCTGCCGAGACGCTGCGAGCTCACCTTGGCGGTGACGCCGTGCGAAGTGACGAGGGCTACCTGATCGTGCAAGCTGCGGAGGGTGTCGTTCCCGAGATGGTGCGCTGGCTGGTCGCGGGCGGCATCGCCGTCCGCGCCGTCGTGCCAGCGCTGGAGCAGGGCCTTGAGGACTACTTCCTCGAGCTGACGGAGACGGACGTGGGCGGGTCGCCGTCGAAGAAGCGGCGCGCCCGTATCGCTCGTCTTCTGCCGGGGGGCCGGCGATGAGTCCCAGCTCCGGGGCTGCCGCCCCCGAAACGCTCCCCCGGCCGCAGTCTGCGACTGCGCACGGCAGCATGGCGCCCTCGATGACGGGTAGTGCCTGGGGCCCGCTGCGGCGGGAGTGGCTCAAAATCCTCTATCAGCGCCGCAGCTACGTCATTTGGGGCGGCGCCTTCGCCATCCCGTTCGTCATCGCCCTGGCGCTCTCCCTTGCTGGCGGTCCGGAGGGGGATGAGGGGCCGCTGTTCATGTCGATGGTGGCCGGCAACGGCATGTATGTGGCTCTGGCGTCGCTGTCAGCACTGCTGCCCTTCCTGCTGCCAATGGCCGCAGCCATGGTCGCCGGCTACATGGTCGCTGGTGAGGCTGAGCTGGGGACCTTGCGGATCATCCTGCTGCGACCGGTCAGGCGCGGATCGATGCTGCTGGCCAAGTGGGCCATGGCGGTGCTCTACTTGGCCGTCGGCTTCGGCGTGATGCTGGTCGGCGGACTGTTGTTCGGGGCGCTGTTCTTCGACCTGAAGCCGATGGTCACGCTGTCCGGGACGACGGTCGGAATCTGGCACGGGCTGGGACTGATCGCCTTGTGCTGCCTGTACGGCCTCGCGGCGATGGCCTGCGTCGTCTCGCTGTCCCTTCTGTTCAGTGTCGTCACCGACTCGAGCCTCACGGCGCTCATCACGACGATCGTCATCTACATCGTGGTCCAGGTCCTGATCGCCTTCAGCTACTTCGACTGGCTCCGGCCCTATGTGTTCCCGCACTACTTCCTCGAGTACGTGAACTTCTTCCGCGACCCGATTCACTGGGATCCCATCGTCAGAGGGCTTGTCGCCTTTGGAGCATGGAGCGCCGGTCTGACATTCGTCGCCTACCTGCTGTTCCGTCGGAAGGACGTGCTGTCATGACGAGGACGATGGGGGAGATCCCGCAGACCATGCGCGCCATGCAGCTG
The DNA here is from genome assembly GCA_963717285.1 of uncultured Thermoleophilia bacterium. Lineage (GTDB taxonomy): Bacteria > Actinomycetota > Thermoleophilia > UBA2241 > UBA2241 > CAIXSE01. The sequence continues at coordinate 182,834 of CAVQVW010000004.1, read as the reverse complement.
GCCGCGCCTGCCGGGGTCTCGCAAGCACCCCTGCGTCTCGTGGAGATGCCGGTTCCGGCGCCGATGCCCGGTCAGGTGCTGCTCAGGGTGCAGGCTTGCGGTGTCTGTCGCACCGACTTGCACATCCTCGAGGGCGAGCTGCCTCAGCATCGCGCGCCTTTGGTGCCCGGACATCAGATCGTCGGCGAGGTCGTAGCATTCGGAGCCGGTGCGGACGGGGTCTCTCCGGGAGGCGAGCCTGGCCTCGCGCCCCTCCGGATTGGCGACCGCGTCGGCGTCCCGTGGCTGCACCAGACAGACGGGACTTGCCGGTTCTGCCGTCGCGGCGATGAGAACCTCTGCGAGCGCGCGGTATTCACGGGGTACGACGTCGACGGCGGCTTCGCCGAGTACGCTGTCGCGCCGGCCGAATGGGTCTACCGCCTGCCGGCCGACATGAACGATCTCGCAGCGGCACCGCTGCTCTGCGCGGGCATCATCGGCTATCGCTGCCTGCGCCTGGTCGGCGTGGTGGGCGAGGGTGCGTGGCTGCCGGGCCGTGCGCCGGGCTGGCCCGCGACCGACTCACCAGTCGAGGTCTCCGAGACACGGCACCTCGGCATCTACGGCTTCGGCTCGGCGGCGCATCTCTGCACCCAAGTCGCGCGCTGGCGCGGCTGGAAGGTGTATGCGTTCACCCGTGGCCAGGAGCATCGCAGCCTGGCCCTCGAATTGGGCGCCGCGTGGGCCGGCGAGACGAGTCAGGACCCGGGTGTTCTCCTTGACGCGGCCGTCGTCTTCGCACCCGCCGGCGAGCTGGCTGTCGCCGCACTGCGCCGGCTGGATAGGGGCGGCATCGTGGCTATGGGCGGCATCCACAGCACGCCCATCCCGGCCGTGCAGTACCCGTGGATCTATCAGGAACGAGTCGTTCGCAGCGTCGCCAACTCGACACGCCGCGATGCTCGCGAGCTCCTGCGCGACGCAGCCGCCATCCCCGTGCGCAGCCAGGTGCAGGAGTACGATCTCGAGCAAGCCAACGAGGCGCTCCTCGACATCAAGGAGGACCGGGTGCGCGGATCGGCGGTGCTGCGGGTGGCGCGTAGCGGATGATCGTCACTGGCGGCGCGCTGCATGGCGAGGGACACGGCGCGGACGTCCGGCTCACCTGTCGCTGGGTTCGGTGTGCGCGCGAGGCACGCCCGCGCCGTCAACAGCCTCATATGCAGTCGAAGAGGGCGTAGTTGTCGGACCCGGCGCCCGCTTGGCTGCCGCAGGCGCCCTCCGCGGCGCAGCCTTCCGTCGCGGCGGACGGAGCCCGGGCCGCCGCCTTCTCCGCCTCGGCCTGCAGCTCCAGCAGTATCGGCCGCACAAGGTCGCAGTACGGGAACGCGGCGCGGTAGCCGGCCGGCGCGTCGTTGGCGCGGGCGGCATAGTGCGCCTGCACCCAGCACTCCCCCCCACAGGCGTCGACCACGGGGCAGACGCGGCACTCCTCCCGGTCGCGGGCACGCGCCGCGCGCAGCAGGCGCAGACTGCTTGATGTGCGCCAGATCGCTGCGAGGCTCTGTTCGCGCAGCGACCCAGCCACGAAGGCCGGGTCGCCCGCGGTGATCACGCACGCATGGACGTTCCCGTACGGGTCGATAGCGAGGTCCCGGCAGCCGGCGGCGCAGAAATCGTTGCGCAGTCCGATCCGCCGCTTCCAGCCCCGGATGTTGTCCACTGCGAGGTCGACCTCTGCCGCGGCGGTCAGCAAGTCTCGCAGTGCCGTGAGCATCGCCTCCCCGCTTGGGAGAAGGGTCGGGTCGACAGGCAGACCGCCCTGCTGGTGTGGCAGGATGAGATGGAGCCGACTGATCCCGGCGGCGCGCAGTTCGTGTGCGAGCTGCGCCAAGCCGGGCAACGCCGGTCCCACGAGCACCGTGTTGGCAACCGGTTCGAGCCCGACGGCGATCAGGTTGGCTACAGAGGCCATGATGTCCTCGTAGCTGCCGGGGCCGCGAAGCTCGTCGTTGATGGCGGGTGGACCGTCGATGCTGGCCAGCGGCGTGAGGAGGCCTCGTCCGGCGCGGCTCAGCTCTGCCGCCGTGGCCTCGTCGACATAGCTGTTGAAGAAGAAGCGCACGCGAGCCTGGTGTGTCTCGGTGATGTGGTCGATCAGCTCGATGAAGTCGTCGCGCAGCAGGGGATCGCCGCCGATGAACACGAAGCTCGTGGCGCCCAGGGCGACGGATTGGTCGATCGCGCTCTTCCACTCCGCGGTCGTGAGCTCGCCGGTGGCCCGCGCGGCGTCCTTGTCGTAGCAGTGGCGGCAGTCGCGGTCGCAGCGGTGCGTGACGTGGAGGTAGATCTCTCTGAGGCCGGCGGAAGGCTCCCCGCGCGGCGGAGCTTCACCTTCGAGGCGGGCGAGCACCAGGAGGTCGGTCGGCTCGTCGACATCGGTCCAGAGCGGCACCTGCTCGACGTGGAGGCCGCTCTCCCGCGCCGCGCGCATCGTGTAGGTCAGCAGTGACGCACTGCTCATCGGCGAGTCGGTGAGCAGCCCCGCGAAGGTCTCACGGTGGGCTTTCCAAGCGGGCGCGTCGATGCCGATGAGGTAGTAGCCGCCGTCGGTGGCCGGACCCAGGACGATGCGGCCGGGAGACGGAGCGACCGCCAGGCGGGAGAAGGCCTCCTCGAGGTAGGCGACGGGGATGGCCGGGCTGTCGCTGTTGATCGCAACGACGGACGTGGGATCGTCGGCGAAGAGATCGGTGAAGACGCCCGCAAGGCGCGCACCGAGGGTATCGCCGCGCTGTTCCAGGTGGCGCCAAGGGCGTGCGCGACCGGCCAGCAGATCGGGGGCCGGTCCCGCTCGGTCGGACCGACCGAGCCTGGACGGGACCGTCGCCAGGCCTGCCCCGTCTCGGGGGCTCGCCTCCGCCATTACCAGGTCGGTGTCCTGTAGCGACTCAGCCTGCGCAAGCGTGGTCAGGAGGAGCCGTTCGTACACGGAAAGAGCTTCGTCCTCGCCGAGGTGAGCGCCCAGTCGCGTCTTGACCGTGCCGCGTACGAGTGGCTTGGCCATAACAACGAGGACTCGCGGCCCAGAGCGGGCCTGCGATCGGCGGCTGGACGTCATCTCGGTTCTCTGCGTCCCATCTTGTGGGGAGTATGAGGCACGTCGGCCGCGGCTGCCAACTCCGCGCCGCTTCTGCGGCGGTCGAGCCGCGACAATGCCGCCAGTGCGCCGAGCTGCCGCCACGGCGGTAGCTCGGTCGGCCAACGGCCTGCAATGGCTTCCGGGAAGGGAGCGATCAAGCCGATCACGACCGGCAGCCAGATGCCGGCTGCCAAGCCCAGCGCCAAAGGTCCGAGCCAGTACCAGGCGTGCACGACCGGCAAGCAGACGACCAGCAGGGTCATGGTCCAGGCGAAGGCCCGCGCTGTGCGCGCCGGACCCTGGAGAGAGCGGGCTATCCACACGGCTCCGACCAGGAAGACGGCCAAGCAGAGGAGTCTGGCCGCTGCCGGCTCGACGAGCTTGGCCATCAAGGTGAACAGCAAGGCGCCCCCCGTCCAGCCGGTGCCGCTCTCGAGGAGCGAGCCAGAGGCGCCGCCGCTCAGCAGGTACGGCACGTAGGGCACGACCACGGCAGGGACGAATCCGGCGAGGAAGCGGGCAGGCTTCGTGCGTCCCCCAAGCAGCGCGGGCACCAGCAGCGCCGCCGGGGTCACTCTGAAGGCCACCGCCAGCCCCAGCAGCAGGCCGGCTTGCAGGTCTCGGCCGCGCAGCAGGGCGGCGGCGGCCAGCAAGACGAGGCTCACGGCCACGATCTCCAGATGCGCCGCTCCCCACGTCTGAACGATGACGGCTGGGCACAGGAGGTACAGCACGGTCGCTGCCGTCCTACGCTTGGCGCCCGCCAGCCACCAGACTCCCGCCGCGGCAAGCAGGTCGAAGGCGCCGAAGAGGAGCTTGAAGGAGAGGACTCCCCCGCCGGCCGCGGCGACGCCGTAGAAGGTCGCCTCGGCCAGCGGAGGGTAGACTGTCCTCAGTTCGGGGTGGTTGATGCGGTTCCGATCGGAGAAGTCGACCCCGTCGAGTCGTGAGTCGTGGGGTGCGTGGCGATACGGGTTGAAGCCCGCCTGCTGCACTCGGCCGTCCCATTGGTATCGGTAGAAGTCGTCCGTGAGCGTCGGCGTGCCCGGCAGGAAGATGACGCGCAGAACGAGGGCGACGACGAGGACGTGGCGCAGCGGCAGGCTCGCTGCCGCCGTCGCCAGCAGGGCGAAGCCGGCCAAGGATAGGCCGTAGAATGCCGCGAAGCGCTCGCCGTGAAGGCTCAGGTCGCCCCAGAGCGCGAGGCCGCACAGGCCCGCGGCCAGCAAGCCGAGCCCAAGGTAGGCGCGCAGACGTGGATGGTTCAACACAGGGTCCAGACTACTTCATCGTCGTGCCCGTTCTCGATGAGGCTGCAGCCCTGCCGGCGCTGTTGGCCGAGCTCCGCGGACTGGGTCTGTTGAACCGCACGTTGTTCGTGGACAACGGCTCGTCCGACGGCAGCCCCGAGCTCATCACCGCCGCCGGCGCGGTCCTTCTTCGTGAGACACGGCGTGGCTATGGATACCCGTGCCTCACGGGTGCTCGCGCCGCCGCCGCCCGCGCCGCCCGCGCTGTTGTGTTCATGGAGGCGGACGGGACCGACGACCCGGCGCAGGTGCAGGATCTGGTCGGCCCAGTCCTCTCCGGCCATGCTGATCTCGTGGTCGGCTCTCGCCGTCGGGCCGTCCACGGGGCATCGCCGGGCCGGATGCCGCTGCACCAACGCCTGGGCAACGACTGGCTGGCGGCCGGTCTCTTCGTTCTCTTCGGCATGCGCCTGAGCGACGATGGGCCGTTTCGCGCCATCCGCCTCCACCTCCTCGAGCATCTGCGTCTCGAGGAGCGCGCCTTCGCGCTTCCAACGGAGATGGTGGTGAAGGCGCGTCTCGTCGGCGCGCGCATCGTGGTCCGCGACACCCGGTATCGGCCGCGAGCAGGTCACTCCAAGATAGCAGGCACGTGGCGAGGCACCATGGCCGCAACGCGCGATATCTTCTGGTGTCTGCTGCGCCTGCGGCTGTTCGGCTTCAGACTGCCTCAGTAGAGAGGCAGGCGCGGATGCGGTCGGCGCTTCGCGAAGCGCGCGTCTACGCCGAGCGTGCGTCCGGATTGCGCGAGTGCGACAGCGACCAGGAGCACGAACATGATGATGTACGTGCCCGGCCATTCTCCAGTGCCTGAGGTGGCTACCAGGAGGTTGAGCTGGAACCCGGCCGCCAGAAGCCCCGACACGGGGGTGAAGACACCGAACAGAAGGAAGAGCCCGAAGACGACCAGCTCGATCACCAGCTGCCCGTAGGCGAAGAGTGCCGAGTTGGGGATCATGTAGTCGTCGAGGATGGTCGCGTAGATTCCCACCCTCGTGGTATCGGCGTAGTTCTGCACGAAGTCGGCCCAGCCGTCTGGCGTGTAGAAGCCCTTGGCGAGGTTGTCTGTCCACACGGCGAGGAAGACCGCTCCCATCATGATGCGCAGGCAGGCCAGAAGCAGCTCACTGCGACTCTCACGGCTGCTCCAGAGGCTCACGTCGTGCCTTTCTTCGCGGGCGGTCGACGCACAGCGTACCCAGAAGTGGCTCGTGTCAGCCCTACGCACAGGCGCGAGTTGTCGCCCGCCAGGTGAGGACGATGACCAGCGGACGGCGGGCGCGGAAGATACCGTGCGTGCAGAGCGACGGGAGGGTCGTCTGGACTCCGCGTACTTCGCTCCGACTCGGTGGGCCGGCGGCGCCGCAGCCGGCTAGGCGATCATCCGTTCGACGGCGAGCAGCGCCGCCTCGCGGATCTGCGGGGGTACCGTGATCTCGTGCTCGAGGACGTCGTCCCACTCGTCGGAGAGCGTCGCCACGCACTTCTCGACGGTCGTCAGCTTCATGTTCGGGCACACCGCCCTGTGCGATGCCGCGATGAACGTGCGTTCCGGGTACAGGGCTCCAAGGCGGTACAGCAGGCCAGTCTCGGTCGCCACGACGAACGTTCCGGCGTCGCTTCCGGCCGGATGGCGTAGCATTCCGGAGGTGCTCGTCACCACGTCGGCGATCTCGAGGACCTCGCGCCGACACTCAGGGTGGGCCATCAGGACGGCACCGGGATGGTCAGCGCAGATGGTCTCGATCTCGGCGGCGCGGAAGTCATCGTGGACGTGGCAGTAACCGGGCCAAAGGGTCATGGTCTCACTGCGGCCGGTCTGGCGCGCGACGTAGTCGCCCAGGTTGCGGTCTGGCACGAAGATGATCTTCTGCTCCTTGGGGAATCGCTCGACGACGGTGACCGCGTTGGCGCTCGTGCAGCACACATCCGTCTCGGCCTTGATCGCGGCGGACGTGTTGACGTAGGCGACCACCACCGCGTCCGGGTGTTCCTGCTTGAGAGCTCGCAGGCCTGCCACCGTGACCATGTCGGCCATGGGGCAGCCGGCACGCTTGTCGGGCATCAGGACGGTCTTCTGCGGTGAGAGGATGTGCGCGGTCTCGGCCATGAAGTGGACGCCGCAGAAGAGGATCACGCTGTGGTCGTCGGCGGCCGCGATCCGGGCCAGTTCAAGCGAGTCACCGGCGTAGTGGGCAGCCGCTTGCACCTCGGGTCGCTGGTAGTTGTGGGCGAGGATGACAGCATCGCGCTCGGCGGCTAGGCGCCGTAGTTCCATTTGCAGTTCGCTCAGCTCGGGCATGTGTGCTCTCAAGTCGCCGGTATCGATGCGGAGGAAGCTGGTGGCGCTGGGTCTCCGGCGCGTCCTGTGAGTATAGCGGCAGTCGCGCTGGGCGCACCTCGGTCACTGCTCTGCCTCTCACGGTTCTCTTCCGCCACCGGCCGCGTCGCAACGATTCAGCTCCGCCTCCGTGCGTGCGACTGACATCCGGCGTCGAGAGACCGCCCCTGCGCTCTGCACACGGTCCTCCGCAGCATGCGGATCGCCGGGTTCGGTTCATGCCTTCGCGGGAATAGCAATCCTCACGCCCGCGCTCAGTGGGGCTTCGCCGTGTCGACGGCGCGGCTGGCGTTCGAGGCACGTGGTGGAAGCTGCTTGCAGGAGGATCGTATGACTGACTTCGACGTTATCGTGATCGGGACGGGCGTGGCAGGGCAGACGGCCGCCGAAGAGCTCGCCGCCGCGGGCAGGCGGGTCGCCGCCGTGGACCGCCGCGAGTTCGGCGGCACTTGCCTGCTCCGTGGCTGCGAGGCGAAGAAGGTCCTCTTCACGGCCGCGGAGGTCGTCGAGCGAGCCGCCGCCCAGAAGAGAGGTGGACTGAACGGCCACTTGAGCATCGACTGGCCGGCGCTCATCGCCTTCAAGCGCGAGTTCACCGACCCGGCACCCGCGGGCGTCGAGGGCGCGATCAAGGGTGCGGGGGCCGAGGCGCTGCACGGTGAGGCGCGCTTCGTCGGTCCCGATGCAGTGTCCATCGCCGGGAATCGCCACTCGGCCGAGCGCATCGTGATCGCGACCGGCGCTCGGCCGGTTCCTCTCGGCATCAGGGGAGAGGACCTCGTTCTGACGAGCGAAGGCTTCTTGGCGGCGGAGCAGCTGGGCGCCCGCATCGTCTTCATCGGAGGCGGCTACATCAGCTTGGAGTTCGCGCACATAGCGGCGGCCGCGGGCGCCGAGGTCACGGTGTGTCACCGGGGCTCTCAGGTGCTCAGGGGCTTCGACCCCGACCTGGCCGCCATGCTGGCAGATGGGTATCGCCAGGCCGGGATCGACGTGCGCACCGACGCACCGGTGGATGCGGTTGAGAAAGCCGGCGACGGGCTCGCCGTGGTCCTGAAGAGCGGCGAGCGTCTCGGCTGCGACATGGTCGTTCACGGCGCCGGGCGCGTGCCGGACCTCGAGGCCCTCGATCTCGAAGCGGGGGGCGTGCGATTCGGCAAGCGCGGCGTTGAGGTTGACGATCACCTGCGAAGCATCACGAACGCGCAGGTCTGGGCCGCGGGTGACGGGGCCGCTCGCGGCCTCCCGCTCACGCCGGTCGGCATCGCTCAGGCACGCGTCATCGTCCGTGCCATCCTCGGTGAGGCCGACGCGGTCTACGACCCGGCTTTCGTGCCGAGTGTGGTCTTCTCAGATCCGCCCCTGGCCTCGATTGGTCTGACGGAGTCTCAGGCAGCGGAGCGGGGAGTCGAGGTCACCGCGGATCTCTTCGACACGACCTCGTGGGCGCCCTCACGCCGGGTAGGCGCCCGCGTCTCCGGCGCCAAGGTGCTCGTCGAACAAGGCACCGGCAAGCTGGTCGGTGCGCATCTGCTCGGGCACAACGCCGACGAGGTCATCAACGTCTTCGCCGCCGCCATGGCGGGCGGACTGACCGCTCGCGACCTGAAGTCGATGCCCTGGGCGTATCCGACGGGCGCCTGGGACATCGGCTACCTCGTGTGACAGGTCCACGCTGTGCCGACTCCGCGCAAGGGACAGACCATGGATACATGGGAGACATTCATTCCGGCGCGCAGCCAGCCTGACGCGCAGCCGCCTCGCTCGGGGCTGCCTGGTCGGTCTCCGGCCGGCGGCTCGGTCAGCAGAGCCGCCGGTGTCGTCCTCATCGCGGCTCTGGGAATCGTCGGCTTGAGCGCGTGCGGGCAAGAGCCCCCGGGCGCCAGCCCAGCCGCGAGTGAGTTGGGTGCGGCGACCCACGACGGCGCCGGCGACGACGGCCTGCCGCCGCTCATCTGCGGCACCGCCTCTCCTCCGGCGCGTCCGTCCTCGACCCGGGTCGGCCCTCCCGTGATCATCACGGATCGCCAGAGCCACGACTGGGACATCTCGACGGCAGTCTACAAGTATGGCTTCGAGCCACAGGATTTCGACTACGGTCTCGGCGTCAACGTGATCAGGCCCATCGTCCAGCCCGTCCTTCTTGCTCCGGGCGATGCGGACTACCCTGACGACGGCGAGGACTTCTCTCTGGTGGGGATCGAACTCACCGGGGAGGCTCGCGCGTACCCGATCGACATCCTGACGCGGCACGAGATCGTCAATGATGTCGTTGGCGGTGCTCACATGGCCGTCAGCTACTGACCTCTCGCTGGGCTGGCCGCGGTGTACGGCCGGGAGGTGAGGATCGGAGCTCAGGCGGATCTGCGCGACGCTTCCGATGAGCCGCTGCCAGCCGGCGATCTGGTGCTCGAGCTCGGGGCCAGCGGCTGGACCTACCATGACGTGTTCGTCCTCCACGACAGCCAGACCGGCTCGCTGTGGTATCCGTATCCCGAGGATGGCGGCCTGCGCGCGATCGATGGCCCGCTTGAGGGTCGCGTGCTCAAGGTCCGCGGCGGCCAGTTGAGCTCATGGCGAGACTGGTCCCGGGGTCACCCCGGGTCGCTCGTACTGGCCTCGGGCTAGGTCTCCCGCTCGTCTCGGGCGGCGGTCGGACCGATCGATCTGCCAGGGTCCGCCGACAGGCAGCCAGCCGTCACTGGCTTCCGCTGCGAGCGACGGCTTCCACAACCATGATCAAATCGCCGTCGAGCCCATCGCCTGACAACTCGACGCCGAACTCCTCCCTGATCGCGGCGTCGTCGAAGCGCCTGACCTCACCTGTCGCCTTGACGATGACGCCCTCCGCCAGGGATTCCTCCTCGGCGACGGACGGCGCCCCCCTGCCTGCGATGATCAGGAGATCGTCGGCGCCCAGGCCGCCACTCAAGGTGAAGGCGCCGGGGCCGAGGACCTTGGCGACGACGCCGCTCACGGTCACGGTCTTGCCGACGTACTCGTCCCCGCCGTTCATGACGTCTCGCACGCCGACCACGGAGCTGTCGGTGCCGTCGGGTCTCAGGAAGACGAAGCCCGCGATCGCCAGGATCAGCAGGCCCAGGATGAGCCCGGCATGATGCTGGAACCGTCTGCGGTAGATGGTGGGGTCGCTGCACGTGTCACGTGCCTGCGTCACGGTATCACCTCGCTGAGTCGGCGCTGGGTGCGTCGGCGCGGGGGCTTGGAGTCGCGACGCACGTGGCATGTAGTGATTCCACCGAAGCGGCAGTGCAAACTCGCTCGAGGTTCGGCACTCTCGCTGCGGTCGCGATTCTGGCACCGGCATATGCCGCGTGCTCTACGGGCATGGTGCCCTCTGGGCACCCCAGCCTCTCAGGGGTGAGCCCGGGCGACCCGACCGTCTGCGGCCAGGCGGTCGCGCCCGTCGTCACTGCCCGGGCATCACGGGAGCCGGATCGGGCAGAGGGCTGAGGAAGCCGGGCTCCGGCGCTGGCATCCGCAGCTGGGGTATGGGCGCGGGCGGCGATGTCGATCGTACGGTCAGGGACAGCTCAGTCGGCTTCGTCGGTCGCAGGGGCTCCGCTGACAGCATCAGCCCCGTCGGCCGCGACAGCTCCGTCTGCAGCATCATCCTCGCCGGTCTCGTCCGCTGCGTCGTCCGCGTCTGCAGCCTTGGCGCCACCCCACAGTTGTTCGATGGCCCTGTTGACCTCGACCCCGGCGAGGACTGCGATGTTCATGATCCAGGCCCATACAAAGAAGCCGACGACTGCGCCGAGGGCGCCGTAGACCCGATTGTACGAGCTGAAGTTAGCGAAGTAGATGCTGTAGCCCACTGAGGCGAGGAGCCAGGCGACCACCGTCACGACGGCGCCGATGAGGAGGCGCCAGAGGCTCGGTTGAGCCCGGTTCGGGGTGTACTTGAAGAGGAGGGCTAGCGAGAATGCCGAGGCGCCAAGAAGAAGCGTCCACGCGAGGGTGGCCCATCCGGCCTCTCGGGTCTCCGCGATCCCGAGTGTGCTGGTGATCCAGTCGCGGATCGGCCCGAGGAGGAGGACCAGTATCGCCACCGCGGCCGCGGCCAGCAGGATAAGGAGCAAAGCGAGGCCAAGACGGACGGGAAGGCTTCGCAGATAGGAGCGCCGCTCCTTCACGCCGTAGATGCGGCCCGACGCCGACATGAGGGACCTGACGTAGGCGGAGGCGGACCATATCGCGGTGAGCGCACCCGCACCGAGGGCTAGGCCCGCGCTCGATGACGAGAAGACGCTGGCCAGAAGCGTATCGACCACCTCGACCGCCCAATCCGACTTGGTTGTCGCTAGCACCTCCGTGAGAATGGCGTCCAGTGTCTGCGAGGAAACGCCGACCAGACCAAGGATGGAGACGACGACGAGAAGTGCGGGCACGACCGAGAGTATGGCGTAGTACGTGAGCGCGGCGGCGAGCTGATAGATGTCGTGCGCCAAGGCGGCGCGCACCAGCGCCACGGATTCGCGCCACAGCGCACCCACCTTCCGCCGCACATCGAGCTTCATGGCCGCCTCCTAGGGCTACAGACGTAGCTAGCCTACCTCACGCTCTGTCGGCGGCCGCCGGCGGCGCCTTCCGCGAGTCGCCTCCGGGAGCGGTACGCAGGCGCTCCTCGAAGCCGAAAGCTGCGGCGGAGGTAGCGATGGCTGAAAAGGCAGCGCGTCGGCTCGAGCGCGCCGATGTGTGAACGGAGCGAGTTTGGTGCCGCGTTCGAGAGGGCACTCCCAAGTACACCGTCCCTTGTTTGCGAGCTGTCTCCGGGGTCGCCGACACGCTGCAGGAGAGAGGACCAATGGGCGTCGTCCAACCTCTTCCGTCATCGCCTGAGCCGGACGAGTCGACCGTCCACCCGGCCCCCTCGGCGAATCAGCCTGCTGCGAGCGTTCACCTCATGGAAACCGCGACTTGTGCTCTGTGCGGCACCAAGCTGGCGACCGACGCGCTCCGGTACCGCATGGTGACGCCGCAATCGACGGATTCCGTGATCACCGTCTGCCGCACGTGCCGAAAGGCGTCGCTGGGCGAGGGCTACAGGCCGGCGTAGCGGTGCGTCGCGGCTGGTGGCGTGGCTCGGTCAGTACTTCCCGAGCAGCTTCCAAATGAAGCGGTGAGGGGAGTGCATGCTGAAGCCCTCCAGGTTGTACATGACGGCGCAGTGGCCGGTGAGGACATGGAGGCCGCGCTGCGCGGCCTCGGCCAAGGCCTCCGGCGTATCGGTCATCTGGTGAAGCCAGATCTCCTTGATGCCTGCGTCCGCGGCCCTGCCGACCCACAGCGCGGTCTCCTCCTTGGGCAGCTCGAGAACGGCCGCTTCGACTGAGTCGGGGAGAGAAGCGAAGTCTGGGTAGGCGGTGTCGCCCTCCACCTCGGGACTCTCCGGATCGATCGCGTAGGCTGTCTTGCCCCGCTCCTTGAGGGCTTTGTACGTGATCTTGGGGAAGCTCCTCTTCGCCTGGTGTCCAACGACGGCGTAGCTGTCGCGCTCCCAGAATCGCTCGCACTCCGAAACCATACGTCCGTCCTCCTCTTCCGTTCGCTCTAGGGGATCCGCCGTAGCGCCTTGCGTACTGCGCTTGGGTTCATCCCATTCTTCATTGCCGACGAGTACATGATGCGTACGGCGGCTCCGTCGTCCCTGCTCCAGTCGGTGATGGAGGCGGCGTAGTAGAGCACGCTGCGAGTCCGGTAGCTGGGGTCGTGGAAGTGGCCTTTGAAGCCGATGGCGTGGGTGATTTCGTGGATCACGACCGGCTTGCGCTGGGCCGGCGTCCGCAACACGCCGGCATCTACCTTGACGGTGGCCTCCACGAGTCCAGGAGCTGCGTTGTAGAAGCGCGTTTCGCAATTCCCGACGGAGTCGTCGCCGACGACGCGGACGTACTCGTCGTGGGAGAGATACTCGATCGTGATGTCGGCCGAGCCGTCGACCACCGCGAAGCGGGTGGCGGACTGCATGCGGTTGAGGCGACGCGCAAGGCTCTTCACGTAGGCGTTCATCCCCGACCCGCCGTTGTTGAGCACGTCTATCCGCACACGGCGCTTGTTCCATTTCGTCAGCCTGCCGCCGTAGGAGCCGGTGCCGCCCTGGTCGCTGAAGACGATGCGTGTGTAGTAGCGCGCGAACCAGGGCTTGCCGGCGACTTCCCGCGCATAGGCCGGCAGCGACTCTGTCGAGGCGCTCACCGCCGGTCGCCGGTCGCCTAGCTGGGTCAGATCGTCCAGCCGCATGCCGAACCACTGCTGGGGCGCGCCATAGACATGGACGAGCGCCGCGAATACGCCGATCAGGAGTAGCACCGAGATGAGGCGTCGGGCGGTGCGCATGCCTCAGACGGAGTCTTCCGTGCGGCTCATCCCGTTGCCGGTCTCGAGATTCTCGATCTTCAGCGACTCGACCTTGTCGGCGGGCCCGAATCCGAAGACGTGGCCGTAGAACGAGAGCACGGCCTCCTCCGCCCGGATGATGGTCTCGGCTCTCCGAAAGCCGTGTTGCTCGCCCGCGAAGGCAAGGTACGCGTACGGCAGCCCGCCGGCACGCAGAGCGGCGACGATGACCTCTGCCTGGGCGGGTGGAACGATGGCGTCTTCGAGCCCCTGCAGAAGGATCACCGGGCAGGAGATGTCCCGTACGTGCTGAATGGGCGAGCGCTCGCGGTAGACGGCGGCGCGCTCGGGATACGGGCCGACCAGGCCGTCAAGATAGTGCGATTCGAACTTGTGCGTGCCGCCGCTCGCGAACAGCTCGAGGTCGGCAAGGCCGAAGTAGGAGGCGCCGGCGGAGAAGAAGCGGTGCCGCGTCAGCGCGTTGAGAGTGGTGTAGCCGCCGGCACTGCCACCCTGCACGGCGATCCGTGCGGGATCCACGTCGTCGCGTGCGATGAGGTACCGCGCGGCGTTGATGCAGTCGACCGTGTCGACGATGCCCCAGTTGCCGCGGAGACGCTCGCGGTAGGCGCGGCCGTAGCCCGTGGAGCCGCCGTAGTTGACGTCGACGACGGCGACGCCGCGTGAGGTCCAGAACTGGATGTCGAGGCTCAGGATGGCTTCGCGGGCCGAGGTGGGGCCGCCGTGACTCATGACGATGAGCGGCGGCCGCTCGCCTTCCGCCCCCCGGAAGGCCGGGTTCGTCGGCGGGTAGTACAGGGCGTGAGCCCTGGTCTCACCGCCGGCCGCGTCGAGCTCCGCGAGCAACGGCCCCGTCACCGAGCCGGGGTCGTAGGATGTCGGGAACGATATCGGCTCCGGCCGTGACAGGTACTCAGGGTCGACCGCGATGGGCCTGCTGTGGCGGACGGGCGCCAGCTGGCCGCTGGTCGGATCGAGCAGGGCCACGGTCGAGCCTTGCGTGGCGCTGCCGCCGATGACTGCGACGGTCTCACCCGTGGCGACGACGCTCGAAAACGTCGTGTGGGAGCATGGGATCGGCTGAACGCCGGGGCGATCCGGCTCGATCAGAGCAAGGCGGTCGATGCCATCCTGGCTGAAGAAGCAGACGATGCGAGAATCGTCGAGGAAGGCGTAGCTCCGCAGGCCGAAGGCCCACGCCGGCTTGGCGAACTCGGCGGCGAGCGGAGCCAGCACGCTGGCGCTCGCCGAGTGGTTTTGATCGTCGAGCCGGTAGATGTTCCACCAGCCGCTGCGATCGCTGATGAAGTGCAGGCTGCCGTCGGCGCTCCAAGATGGCTGGACGATGCTCTCGCCCGGCCCGCCGGCGACACGGCGAGCAGCGGCGAGCCCAGTGGGCGTCAGCGCCGCGACCCACAGCTCGGTGCCGTCCCACGGCATCTGTGGATGATCCCAGCAGAGCCAAGCCAGAGTACCGCCGTCGGGGCTGATGCGTGGGGCGGCGTAGAAGTCGCGACCGCCGGCCAACAGCGAGGGGACATGGCCAGCTGACAGCTGCCCTCCCGCCGTCGGAACGGCGACGAGCTCGTTGACGACGTCGCCGCCTTCGTGTTGTTCGCGAACGCAGACCAGAGCGCGCCCGTCGGGCGTCACGCGTCCGTCGGCATATCGGAGGGCACGCGCCGTCGCTGGTGCTGGGGTGACCGGCTCCGGCGACGTGGCCGAGCCGTCGATGGCGATCTCCTGCCGGTAGAGCCGCTGGTCTTCGAACTCGCTGAAGAACACCGTCACTCGGTCGCCCGCCTCGCTCAGGGCGTAGCTACCGCCGCCGTACTCGTGCACAAGCGTTCTGGCGTTGTAGCCCGGTGGCGTGACATCGACTATCTCACCGCCGGGGGCTCGATGGACCAGGCAGGAGCGGCCTCCCTCGAGGGGACGCATCTCCAGCCAGAACGTGCGGCCGGCCACCGCCTGCAGCTGGCCGAGTGCCACGCCCGCCTCGGCGATGAGTCGAGCCGTGATCGGGGAACTCCACGCTCCGTAGGGGGCTGTCGTTTGTCTCGGCGACATCATGACGCTGTCCATCGTACCTCTCCGACACATGAAGAGGCGCGATGGACTGGTCTCACCGCGCCTCAGGCGCTGAGGGGGTCACAGCGCCGCGCATGCCTGATGTCGACCATGCCCACCCTCGTCGCTTCAGTACCCAGCATTCGCTGAAGCTACGCCGTGGGTCACCGGCGACGCTCGATGCGGAACACGTGATGGCGTTTGGCGCCGCGTTCGCAGTCGAACGGCAGGGTGCTGCGCGAGAGGTCCTCTGCGTGCAGTCCGCCAAGCTCCTTGAGATCGAGCTTGAAGCCGCGACGGTTGGTCGAGAAGAGCAACGCGCCTCCCGGCGCCAGCAGACGACGGGCGGTCATACGAATGAGGTCGGCGTGGTCGCGCTGGACGTCGAACGTGGCGCGGCCCATCCGCTTCGAATTGGAGAACGTCGGGGGGTCGAGCCAGATGATGTCGTACTCGCCTTTCGCCTGCGTGAGCCAGCCTAGGCAGTCTGCCCGAACGAGGCGGTGCTCCGCTGACGGGTCTGGCACAGCTTCCGACGACTCGAGCGTTGCCGTGAGACCATTGGCGACGAGGTTGCGCAGCGTCCACTCGAGGTACGTTGACGAGAGGTCCACGCTGGTCGACGACGACGCTCCCCCCGCGATGGCGTTCACGGTCATCGTCCCCGTGTAGGCGAATAGGTTGAGGAAGCGCTGCCCACCCGCCTGCTTGCGTACCAGGCGCCGCGTGAGTCTCTGGTCCAGAAACAGACCGGCGTCGAGATAGTCCGTGAGGTTGACGAGGTAGGTGAGTCCATCCTCGGCGACTTCGTGAAAGGAGCCACGTGTTGCGTGGCGCTCGTATTGCGCGGCGCCTCGCTGCCGCCGCCGCTCCTTGAGGACGAGCCGGTCAGCCGGAATCTCGAGCACGGTCGCAATGACCGCCATGGCGTCCTCGATGCGGCGCCGGACCTTCGTCGGATCGATCTCGGGCGGCGGAGCGTACTCCTGCACGTGGACCCAGTCGCCGTACACGTCGACCACGAAGTTGTACTCTGGGAGGTCGGCGTCGTAGAGCCGGTAGCAGGTGATGCCGTCGCGGCGCAGTTGCCGCCCAAGACGTCTGTGGTTCTTGCGCAGGCGGTTGGCGAGCTGCTCGGCGCCGCCGCTCAGGAGGCCGGGGGTCGGCGTGGGTCCTGGCTCGACGGGGTCCGTCTTCGTCCCTTCGTCGGCGCGCGCTCCTGTGATCCGTGGCGCGGACGAGCGGGCGGCGGCGCGGTCGGAGCGCGCCGCCGTCGCGAGAACGCTCCGCTCGACCGCGAGGTATGCGAGAGTGCAAGGCATGGGGCCGTTGTAGAGTGCGGTCTCGCGCTTCGGAGGCAGCCCCATGGCCGCGACCTGGCGACGGTGACCGGCGAGCACTGCAGCCCGCCAGCCGCCGAAGTGGTCGCGCAGCCGGTGGCCGAGCAGCCGATAGACGGCCTCGGTATCCTCACCCTCGCTCAGGCGCTCGCCATATGGGGCGTTGGTGGCCAGCAGCCCTTGGCGAGCAGGCGCGCGGAGCTCCGCGAGGTCGACGCGCTCGAGTGCCAGCACCTCGGCGCACCCGGCGCGTTCTACGCAGGTTTGTGCGACGCGCAGGGCGCGCGCGTCTCGGTCGCTGCCGCGAATGACGGTCCCGGCCCCGGCGGTTCGCAAGCGCTCCATGCCCACCGCTCGCCGGGTTTGGGCGTCGTCTACGAGCCTTCGCCAGACGGTCTCCTCGTGCCCTCTCCAGCGGAGGAACCCGAAGCCCGCAATGCTCTGTGCTCGGAGCAGGCCGGGGGCGACGTCGGCTGCGATCCAAGCTGCTTCGATGGGCAGTGTGGCGGATCCGCAGAGAGGGTCGAGGAAGCTGCTCCCGGCAGCGCTCTCGCGCGACCACTCCGCGTAGAGCAGCACGGCCGCGGCCAGGTTCTCCTTGAGCGGCGCCTCGACCTGCAGCTTGTCGAGGCGGTAGCCGCGTCGGTGCAGGCTGTCGCCACTCAGGTCGACCGAGACCGTGAGGCGACCGCGCGCCAGATGCGCGCTCACACGCAGGTCGGGCGTGCGGACATCGACCGAGGGGCGTCGGTCTCCGTGCCGCTCGCGGAACTGGTCGACGATCGCATCCTTCACCCGTACCGCCCCGAAGCGGGTGTCACGGATCGCCTCGCTGACGCCGGTGAAGTCGACCGCGAGCGTGCCGTCGACGCCCAGGTGCTCGTCCCAGGAGACCCTCTGCACCGTCGAGTAGAGCTCGTCGGCGTCCGTGGCGCGGCCGCTGGCCAATGGCAGAAGCACGCGACTCGCCAGTCTCGACCACAGGCAGACGCGGTACGCTGTCTCCAGCGACCCAGCGAAGGACACGCCGGCCCGCGTCTGCTTGAGTTCGCGCGCGCCGAGCCCGCGAAGCTCGCCGACCAGCAGCGATTCCATGCCTCTGGGGACGGTGGCGAAGAGGGGAAGGCCCATCCGGATAGGCTACCACGCAGGGGCCTGTCGGGGTGGGCTAGGCTGACGCCTCGCGAGGTGGCTCGTCGCGTTCGGCCGCGATGGCGCTGAGGAACATGCTTCCGTAGCGTTCAAGCTTGGCGCGTCCGACGCCGCCCACGGTGAGGAGCTCTGCCGAAGTGGACGGTCTCCGAGAGGCCATCTCGGCCAGCGTTGCGTCGCTGAACACGACATAGGCCGGGACGCCCTGTTGCCCGGCAAGGCGTTTGCGCAGGGCGCGTAGCTCCTCGAACAGCCGTCCATCCCCGTCGCCGAGGGTGGGCGCGTCGCCGCGGCCGCCCATCCTCGAGCGCGGCCTCTTGGCGAGAGGGACGCGAGTGCGAGGCCGCGCCAGCGTGAGTGTCTCTTCGCCGCGCAGGAGTGGGCGTGCCTTGGCCGTGAGCCCGAGGACCGAGTAGCGTGCGATGTCCTGGCTGAGATACCCGCGGTGGATCAGTTGCCGGATGACGCTCAGCCAGTGCTCGCGGCTCGTCCCGACGCCGATCCCGTAGGTGGACAGTTCGTCGTGGGCTCGAGCGCGGATCTTCTCGTTGTCTGCACCGAGCAGGACATCGACGACATGACCCATGCCGAAGGACTCTCCCACCCGGTAGACGCACGAGAGAGCCATCCGCGCCTGTTCTGTGGCGTCGTAGGTCTCGGGCGGATCGAGGCAGATGTCGCAGTTCCCGCAGTCGTCCTGCCGCTGCTCCCCGAAGTAGCCGAGGAGGGTCAGCCGCCGGCAGGTGAGTCCATCGGCGTAGCCCACCATGGTGTCGAGCTTGTGCAGCTCGACGCGGACCTGCCGGGGGTCGCGTTCGAGGTCGGTGTCTGCGTTGCCGCGCTCGATCAGCGCCCGCACGACAGGTGCATCACCGAGGCCGAAAAGCAGAAGAGCCTCGGCGGGGAGGCCGTCACGGCCCGCTCTGCCCGTCTCCTGGTAGTAGCTCTCGACACTCTTCGGCAGGTCGTAGTGAACGACGAAGCGGACGTTGCTCTTGTCGATGCCCATGCCGAAGGCCACGGTGGCGACCACCACCAGGAGGTCGTCGCGAGCGAAGGCATCCTGCACGCGGCGCCGCTTCTCCGCCGAGAGGCCCGCATGGTAGGCGGCCGCTGAGAACCCGGCAGCCGCGAGCTTGGCGGCCACTTCTTCCGTGCGCTTGCGGCTCAGGCAGTAGACGATGCCAGCTTCGTCCGGTCGGCCCTCAAGGAACCTCCTGAGCTGTTGCAGCGGCTCGTGCTTGTCGACGACCGTGTAGCGGATGTTCGGCCGATCGAACCCGGTGACGAAGCTGGGGGCGTCGCCGAGTTCGAGCCGAGCGCGCACGTCGTCTCTTGTCTGGGGGTCGGCGGTCGCCGTACAGGCGACGATCGGGGCACCCGGGAACAGGCCGCGCAGCTCTCCGAGTCGTACGTACTCCGGTCGGAAGTCGTGACCCCACTGGCTCACGCAGTGCGCCTCGTCGATGGCGAAGAGGGCGGGGCCACGACCGACCTCGGTGAGCTGTCTCAGCCGAGCCAGGAAGGGGTCGGTCATGAGGGTCTCCGGAGCGACGTAGAGTAGCTCGAGCTCGCCGCGATGCAGTCGCGCGAGTATGCTCCGCGCCTCGCTCGCATCGAGCGACGAGTTGAAGGCGGCGGCGCTTACGCCGGCCGCCTCAAGTGCATCGACCTGATCCTTCATGAGCGAGATCAAGGGCGAGACGACGATACCGGTACCGGGGCGAACGAGTGCCGGTATCTGGTAGCAGAGAGACTTGCCGCCGCCAGTCGGCATGAGTACGAAAGCGTCGCCGCCCGCGATGAGGTGTTCCACGATCTGCTCCTGAGCCGGGCGATACTCCGCAAAACCGAAGACGTCGCGCAGGAGGACGCGTGCTGAGGGTGGACCGGCGCCCGGTGAGCCGGGCAGGTGCGGGGTAGAGGTCACTGTCCGAGTCTAGCAAGGTTGACGGACGGCGGCGCAGGCGGTGATGATGCTGCGGTCGCCGCTCATGAGGCGGCCGCAGGGAGGTTCGCCATGAAGTACTCGACTGCCAGTCTGGGCCGAACGCTCGTCATCCGGTTGGAGGACGGCGATACGGTGCATGAGTGCATCGAGGAGGCGGCGCGCAACGAAGGGATCCTGCGCGCCACGGTCATTCTGCTCGGGGGCGCCGACGGCGGTAGCCGTCTCGTTGTCGGCCCCGAGAACGGACGCGCCGACCCCATCGCGCCGATGCAACGGGTGCTGCACGACGTCCACGAGATGGCTGGTGTCGGTACCCTGTTCCCGGACGGTAGCGGGCAGCCGGTGCTGCACCTCCATGCCGCCTTCGGCCGCGACGATCAGGTGGCCGCCGGCTGCATCCGGGCAGGCGTCACGACGTGGATCGTGGGCGAGGCCGTTGTCGTCGAGTTGCTCGACAGCCAAGCCGTGCGGCGACTCGACGAGGCAACGGGCTTCGAACTGCTCGACATCGTCTAGCCGAGTCGGATGCTCGACCTCCGGCGCCCTCGGGCGACGTTTCCTAGCCGTGGATCAGCGGCGGCAGACAGCGAGCGCAGGCCCACAGGCTCTCGCCCTTGAGGCGACACGGGAAGAGCACACCCCGGTCCTCGTCGCTGCCACAGCGGAAGCAGGTCTGCTTGATACGAACGCTGGCGGCCAGCTTCGCGGCCATCTTCTGGGTTGCGGCCTCTTCATCGAACTCGGGCGCGTCGCGTTGTTCGATCGTGAGCGCTCCCTCCGGGCAGACGGCGAGGCAGAACCCGGCGCCGTCGCACAGCTCTTCCTTCATCACCTTGGCCTTGCCGTCGATGATCTCGATAGCGCCCTCGGCGCAGGGAGTGACACACAGGCCGCATCCGTTGCAGAGCTCTTCGTCGATGTGGACGATGCTGCGTACTGCCATGAGGGTCTCCCTTTCGGAGTAAACACTACGGTGACATGGGTTATGCTATCTCACACACACGCCTGTTGCCATTGACGTGGGTCAAGAACCCCCGGGCGCGGGAAGTTCTCTCCATGACGCGGGGCTTCTCGAAGGTGACCGGGACCGCCCGTTCGACCCACACAAGTGGAGAGCGCGGGTCGTGGCCCCTAGTACTGCGCCAGTCGCTGCAGTTTCTCGTCGTCCACGATCTCGATGAACTCGTGGTCGCCGCCCGTGCGCAGAACGCCGCCGCGGCTGAGGCGATCAAACGTCCGGCTTAGCGTCTCGGGGACGGTGCCCAGGCGAGCCGCCAGTTCGCGCTTGCTGGTCGGCAATCTCACCATCCCCGATGGCGATCCGTGCTCGTCGGTTAGTGCGAGCAGGTAGCGGGCAAGCCGCGCCGGCACCGGCAGCAGCAACTCCTCCACGCGCCGATTGAGAAGCGCGAGTAGTCCCGCCATGGCCCCCAGAAGGTTGACGGCCAGCTGCGGCTCCGCCAAGAGCAGGCTACGGAAGGCGCGTGTCTCGAACCGGTACAGGCGGCAGGGGGCCATGGTCTCGGCGCTCGACGGGTATTCGTCGTGGAACAGCGCCGCCTCAGCGAACGTCTGTCGGGAGTCCACGTGACGGATGGTCGCCGTGCGTCCGTCGCGGAGCAGCTTGTAGACCTTCACGCGACCCTCGGCAAGCAGGTAGAAGGCCACGGCAGGGTCGCTGCGCAGAAACAGGGTGCTTTCGGCCGGCAGCGTCAGAGGCTGCGCCACCGTCTCGATCTTCGCGAGCTGGTCGTCGTCGAGCTGGACGAACAGCTCCGCTGCGTGCAGATCGCGCATGGTCTGGCTGTGCTCGGCGATCATCGGACGAGTATACCGGGCGGCGCGAGAGCCATGCCCTCGGGCGGGAGCGGCCCGGATGTGGGCCGGGAGCGGGACGTCCGCACGGCGCTCGTTCCGCCACCACGGATTGACGTCCGAGTCGCGGCGGGAGTAGCCTTCATGCGTATCCCTCAGTTCTCGGGAAGCCGGTGCAAAGCCGGCGCTGCCCCGCAACTGTAGGCGCGGACGACCGCCGCAATGTGGCCACTGCCCAGAAGGGCGGGAAGGCGCGGCCAGTAGGAGGAAGCGCGAGCCAGGACACCAAGGCTGGGGGGTCATCGCGAGAGAGCCTCGAGGGAGGGCTGCGGTGGGGCCTCACGATCGACTCATTCTGGTCACCGGCGGCGCGCGTAGCGGCAAGAGCACCTTCGCCGAGCGGCTCGCGACGGCGCTGGCGGAGGAGCACTCGCCGGCGTCCGGCGCAGCCGCCTCGCGCGTCGGCGTGACCTACCTTGCGACCTCCGAGGCGAACGACGCCGAGATGGCGTCGCGTGTCGCTGCGCATCGCGCCGCGCGGCCTGCCGCCTGGGCGACCGTGGAGTGCCCCCTTGATGTGCCGGCCGTCGTGCGGGCTCGCGCCGGGACGGGCGGCTCGTCCGTCTTCCTCATGGATTGCGTCACCTTCTGGGTCAGCAACCTCATCTTCTCTGTCGGCGATCTCGGCGGTACCGACCCTGGCGATGGGTTCAACTACGACAAGTCGCTGCTGACCGCCTCCCAGGAGGCCGCCGTCGCGCGTCGGATCGCGGACGCCGTCGACGACCTTCTGGCGGCACTCGCCGAGACCGGGGTGACGTTCCTCGCCGTCTCCAACGAGGTGGGGCTTGGCGTGGTTCCCGAGTACCCGCTGGCGCGCCTCTATCGTGACCAGCTGGGATGGGCCAACCAACGCCTCGCGGCGCTCGCCGACCGCGTGTTCTTCCTCGTCTCGGGGATCCCGCTCGATTTGCGCGCTCTGACGGCGCCCTGGCCGTCCGCCCCACCCCCCGGCCCCCACGCCCCGCCACCTCTCTCCAAGGAGTCGACGTGAGCCACTCGCTGGACTACACCGTTCGCCAGATCCAGCCGCTGGACGCCGACGCCATGCGGTCAGCGGAAGCCCGGCAGGCGCAGCTCACCAAGCCCCCGAAGGCTCTCGGCCGACTGGAAGCGCTGTCGATCCAGTTGGCCGGCATCAAGGCTGTACCTGAGCCGGTCATCGATCAGAAGGTGATCGCCGTCATGGCGGCCGACCACGGCGTCACGGCCGAAGGAGTCAGCGCGTTTCCCGCCGAGGTCACGCCCGGCATGGTCCTGAACTTCGTCGCCGGCGGAGCGGCGATCAATGTCATTGCTCGTCACGTCGGCGCCAGGGTCATCGTCACTGACGTCGGGGTCAATGCCGACCTCAGCGACGCTTCCGGAGTGCGGCAGAAGAAGATCCGCATGGGCACAGCCAACATGGCGTTGGGGTCGGCGATGACGCGTGAGGAGTGTCTTGCCGCCGTCCAGGTCGGACTGGAGTTGGTCGAGGAGGAGCTGACCCTCGGCCTGGACATCGTCGCGACTGGTGAGATGGGCATAGGCAACACGACCGCGGCCTCTGCGGTGATCGCGGCGCTGACCGGCCAGCCGGTGGCGCTGGTGACCGGCCGGGGCACGGGTATAAGCGCCGAGGCGCTACCCGCGAAGGTCGCCGTCATCGAGAGAGCGCTCGCCGTGAACACCCCCGATGCCGCCGACCCCTTGGATGTACTGGCCAAGGTCGGAGGCCTGGAGATCGCCGCCATGACGGGCGTGTTCCTGGGAGCCGCCGCCCATCGTGTGCCAGTCGTGATGGATGGCTTCATCAGTGCCGCTGCGGCGCTCGCGGCGGTGAGGCTCTGTCACGAGTGCGTCGACTACATCCTGCCCAGCCATGTGAGCATCGAGATCGGCCATCAGGTGGTGCTCGACGAGCTTGGCCTGACGCCGCTCTTCGATCTGCAGATGCGCCTCGGCGAGGGCACGGGCGCGGCCTTGGCCATGGGGATCATCGAGGTAGCCGCCCGTGTCCTTGTCGATATGGCGACCTTCGAGAGCGCGGGGGTCGCAGGTGACCCGAGCCGGGCGGACGCCCAGCTGGCGCGTTGAGGCGCTGATGGAACAGCTGCGTCGCCGGCCTACGGGACACCTCCGGCACGTGACGCTGGCGGCGACCTTCCTCACCGGCATCCCTCTGCCGGTGCGCGGTGAGGTGTCGCCGGCCGAGCTCTGGCGCAGCATGGGCTGGTACCCTCTCGTCGGGTTGGCGCTCGGCACGGCCGCGTGGGGTATCTACGCCGGCCTGCTTGAGCTGTTGCCGGCGCTGGTCGCGGCGGTCCTTGTCATCCTGTTTCTCGAGGTGCTGACGCGCGGACTGCATATCGACGGCCTCATGGACACTGCCGACGGCATCTTCAGCGGGGCTCCCCGGGAGAGAGCTCTCCAGATCATGAAGGACAGCCGGGTAGGCGCCATGGGGGTCGTCGCGGCCGTGCTCATCCTGCTGCTGAAGGTGGCGGCCCTGAGCACGCTCGCGGGCGCCGATGCCGCCGCGCCCCTTCTCGCCGGATGGGCCGCGGCGCGCGCGCTCCCGGCGCTCGACGTGTACGTGTGGCCTTACGCACGCCCGACAGGCACGGGCGAGGCTTTCACTCACGAGCGCACGCTGGGGCCGGTGGCTCTGGCCGCTGGCCTTCTGGTCGCTGCGCTCGTGGCCGCGGCCGCTATCACGCTCGCGGTCGGAGGAGCCGGAGGGTGGTGGGCGTGCGTCGTCGCCGCCGTGGTGGCCATGGCCGTGGCGCTCCTCGTGCAGGCCGCCGTGGCGAAGCGGCTTGGCGGCCTCACCGGGGACGCGTACGGGATGGGTATCCAGCTTGCGGAGGCGGCAGCGCTGGTCGTGGGCTGCGCTCTGGCGCGGTGACTCGACCGGTGCTCGTCGCGAAGGAGAACCGATGAAGCTCTACTTGGTGCGGCATGGGGCCTCGACTGGCAACACGCCCGGCAATCTGCTGGGCCACAGCGCCCATCCCCTCACGGAGGAGGGTCTGGCTCAAGCTCGCGCAGTGGCGTTGAGGCTGGCGCCCCTGGGGCCCATGCCTGTGTACTGCAGCGATCTCGCCCGGGCGCACGAGACGGCGGAGCACATCGCTGCCGTCTGGGAGCCTCCCGCAGGGGGGCTGTCCGGCGTGTCCGCTCCAATCTGCGACGATGACCGCCTGCGCGAGATCCACATGGGTGTCTACGAGGGCCGCTCCTGGGACGACTTCCTCGCCGACGAGGAGCTCAACGCCGCGATGGTCGCCGATCCGTATCACACGGCGCTGCCCGGCGGCGAGTCCCTCGCCCAGATGAAGTCGCGTGTGCTCGCGGCGGTGGACGACATCGTCAGTCGTCACGGCCGTTCACCTGCCATGGAGGGAGCGGTGGTAGCAGGCTCGGTGCCCGTCGGCGCGCTGGCGAAGAGCGGGGCGGACGGCTGTGCCTGCCTCGTCGCCCATGACGGTCCCATCCGTGCCATCCTCAATCACTTCCTCGGCGTGCTCCCCGAGAAGTGGTGGGCTCTCACAACGACGCACGGCGGCGTCTCGCTGCTCGAGTGGTCCAGCGGCTGGGTCAACGTTCGCTTCGTGAATGGGACGAGTCACCTTGCAGGGGCGGCCGTGGCGGACGACGATGCGTCCGGTGACGTTGCGTGATGCTCGTTCCACACAGCTGGCCACTGACGCTCGCCATGGTACTGCTCGCAGGCGTCATCGACGTGGCTTTCGGGGAACCGCCTTCGTCGGCGCATCCGGTCGTCTGGATGGGCCGGCTCATCGGGGCGCTCGAGGCGCGTCGACCGCGTGGTCGACCGTGGGCCGAGCTAGGGTTCGGTGTCTTGATCGTGGTCGCGGTCATCGGCGCATCCCTTGCCGTGGGCTTGGCGCTCGTGCTCGTGCTGAGCTGGCTGCCTTGGTGGCTGGCGTTGCCGCTTGGCGCCGTGGTGCTGAAGACGACCTTCTCGTTGCGGGGTCTCGTCGCTGCCGCCAGCGAGGTGCGTCGAGCTCTCGCGAGTGATCTCGGTCAGGCCCGTGCCAGCCTCGTCGCCCTGGTGAGTCGCGACCGCGAGCTTGATCCTCCGCACATCGTGTCCGCCACGGTCGAGTCTCTGGCCGAGAACCTCGTCGACAGCGTCGTCTCGCCGCTGTTCTACTTCGGTCTGTTCGGCTTGCCCGGGGCCCTCGTCTACCGATCGGTCAACACCATGGACGCGATGATCGGGTATCGCGGCGAGTATGAGTATGTGGGCAAGACTGCCGCGCGCTGCGACGATGTGCTGAACTGGGTGCCGGCTCGGCTGACCGGCCTGCTCCTGGTCGCTCTCGCTTCCGTGAGGGGGACGGCCAAGATGGCATGGGCCGCGCTCCTGAGTCAGCGGCACCTCTCGACGAGCCCGAACAAGCTGTGGACGATCGCGCCCATGGCTGGGGCGCTGCGCGTGCGGCTCTCGCGCCCCGGCTCCTACGCAGTGGGGCGAGCGGAGCGGCCGCTCACGGCTGGCGTCATTGCGGAGGCAGTGGCGGTCGTCTGGGCCGGCGGCGGGATCGTCATCGCCGCCGCCGCCGGGTTCGCCGCTGTGGTCGCGTGGGCAGTGTGGGGGTGAGCGTCCTTCGCAGCGTCGTTGCGGCTGCACATGGGGCCATCGATTCGCGCGCGCTCCGCGCCGAAGGCTTCAGTCCAGACGCGATCACGGACTTCAGCTCCAATCAGTCCCCACTGGGCGCGGCTCCGGGTGTGGCCGGCGCCGTGTCAGCCGCGGTCATCGACGCCTACCCGGACCCCCACGCCGCTGAGTTCTGTGCCGCTGTCGCTGAACGCTACGGACTGCCGGCGGACTGCGTCGTGGCAGGCAACGGAAGCACTGAGCTCATCCGCCTGATCGCCCAGCTGGCGCTGGCGCCCGGTGATACGGCGCTGTCGCTGGGACCTTCGTTCGGCGAGTACGAGGTCGCGACGCGGCTTGCCGGCGCCCGTTTCGCCGAGGTCAGGCTTGCGCACGCGGGCGCCGGGGCGGGCTTCCGCTGTGACGAGCCCGTTCTTCGGACCACTCTGGCGGAGCTGAGCCCTCGTCTCTGCTGGCTCTGTTCCCCCAACAACCCCACCGGAGCGGCACTGCCTCCGGCCTTGACCGCCGCTCTCGTGCGCGACTATCCCCAAACGGTCTTCGTGCTCGACGAGGCGTACTGCGGTCTCCTTGCGACGCCGCAGTGGTCGCGCACGCTGCTTGCCGAGGGCGATCTCCTGGTCCTGCGGTCGATGACCAAATCCTGGGGTCTCGCCGGTCTGCGCCTTGGCCATGTCGTCGCGGCGCCTGAGACAGCGGCGGGGCTGCGTGCCGCGGCGCCGCCGTGGAATGTGAATGCCTGCGCGCAAGCTGCCGGCGTCCGCGCGCTCGCCGATAGCGAGCACCATCGGCGTACGCTGCAGCTCCTCGAGAGTGAGCGCGATCGGCTCATGGGTGAGTTGGGCTCTGACGGCTGGACGGTGGAGCCCTCGTCCGCGGGCTTCTTCCTCGTACGCGTGGGCTCTGCCGCGGAAGCGCGGCGTGACCTGCTCAAGCACGGCTGCCTCGTGCGCGACTGCGCGTCGTTCGGACTGCCAGAGTACGTGCGGGTCAGTCCGCGGCTGAGACCACAGAATGATCGGCTCCTGGCGGCCTTCGCGGCGTTGTCCGTCATCCCGTGCCCCGCAACCCAGGAAGTTTGACGCGGCGCCGCCCGGTTGATAGGGTTTCTCAAGTGAGAATGAGAAGCATTCTCATCGACATCGGAGTGACTTGCCTGTGGACTCATGCGCCGGGAAGCCCGAGGCTTCGCCCGAGATCGCCGTCGTCTTTCGAGAGAGGGGCATCCCGTTCACGCGTCAGCGGCGCCTGATCTGGGAGTTCTTCGCGTGCGGCGACCGGGCCGCGACGATCGGTGAAGCTGCCGACGCTCTGCGGGACGAGAGCGTCGGTCAGGCCACCGTCTATCGCGGCGTGACCTTGCTCTCCGACCTGGGTCTGCTTGCCCGCGTGCAGGATCGGCGCGGCGAGATCTGCTACACGGCGCCGCCGCTGGGCCACAACCATCCGCTCATCTGTGGGGTCTGTCGGCGCCTGGTGCGCTTCGACGGAGATGGCGATGTCGTCGAGCTGGAGCGGCGGCTTGCCGAGCAGACGGGCTTCAGCATCTACGGCCATCATCTCGAGGTCTACGGCATCTGCCCCGCTTGCCGGGAGGCGCGGGAGGATACCGGTGAAGACTGACGGCGCGCATGGTGCGGAGTCGTCGGGTTCGGACGCGACCGCGACGCTGGCCGGCCGTCGCTTCTTCTGCTCGTGGAGCGGAGGCAAGGACGCCTGCCTCGCCCTGCAGCGGGCCGTCGCCGCAGGCGGACGGCCCGCTGCGCTCTTGTGCATGCTGCGGGAAGACGGTACCCACAGCCGCGGCCACGGTCTGCCGCTCGCATTGCTCGAGGCTCAGGCCGCGGCGCTCGGCATCCCACTGGTCACGCGAGCTACGACGTGGGCTGAATACGAACCCACCTTCGTCGCGGCTCTCCGCGACCTCCGCCGTCGGGGTGTTCGGGAGGGCGTGTTCGGCGACATCGATCTGCAGGCCCATCGCGACTGGGTCGAGGGTGCGTGCCGGGCGGCCGGATCGTCGTGTCATCTGCCCCTCTGGCGGGAACCGCGACGCTCACTCGTGGACGAGCTGATCGGGTCTGGCATGCGCGCCACAGTCGTTGCGGTGGATGCAGCCAGACTCGACGCGGCCTATCTCGGCCGGCAGGTCGATGCTGCGCTGGTCGCGGATCTCGTGGTCGCCGGCGCCGATGTCTGCGGCGAGGAGGGCGAGTATCACACCATGGTCACCGACGCGCCTCTGTTCGCGGAACCGGTCTCACTCGGCTGGGACGGCTTCGAAGAGCGCGACGACCACTGGGTCCTGAAGTTCGAGGACCCGCAACGCAGAGCCTAACTTCGAAGGGAGAACCAAGCATGATGACTATCACCAGCCCCCGAAGCCGCCTGTCGGCGGCAGCAGTCGTGGCGGCGCTCCTGCTGTGCATCTTCGGTGCCGCCGTTCTGGTGGGTTGCGGATCGGACGACTCCGCCGCCGACCCCTCGCCATCCTCTTCCGCCGGTCCGCTCACGGTCACCGACGACGCCGGCGGAGAGGTCACGCTTGAGCAGCCGGCGTCACGTGTCGTCAGTCTCGCTCCCGCCAACACCGAGATCGCTTTCGCGATCGGGGCGGGCGACAAGCTGGTCGGCGGGACCTCCTACGACGACTATCCGGAGGAGGCGAAGGCGTTGCCGAAGATCGGCGACTTCGCCAACCCCAGCGTAGAGAAGATCGTCGCCCTGCAGCCAGATCTCGTCCTCGCCGCCGGCGGCATCCAGGCCGGCTTGCGCAGTAAGCTCGAGAAGCTCGGCATACAGGTGTACGTGGCGGATCCGACGACCTACGACGGCGTCATCGTCACCATCACGGAGCTGGGTCAGCTCATGGGCGTCGCAGACGAGGCGGCCGTGGTGACGGAGGCGATGGAGACCGCCGCTGCGGACGTTGCGGCGAAGGTCGGCTCTCTGGACAAGAGCGTGACGTTCGTCGAGATCTACAGCAAGCCCTTGATGACGGCGGGCAGCGGCTCGTACATCGACGATCTCGTGATCCTCGCCGGGGGCAGCAATCTCGGGGCGTCGGCTGGTCCCGGCTTTCCCACCTACAGCAGCGAGGTGCTGATCGAGGAAGACCCGGCCGTCTACGTCGCGGTATCGGGGGCGCAGAGCTCTCCGGGTGACATCGCCAAGAGGCCCGGGCATGGGCAGATGAGCGCCGTCGAAGACAGCCGCGTCTACGTGATCGACGACGATCTCATCACGCGTCCCGGGCCCCGACTTGCGCTCGGCCTTCAGGAGCTCGCCGCGATGATCCATCCCGAGGCGTACCAGGGGCAGTGACTCCGCGGGCACGCAATGCAGGTCGGCTCGGGCTCGCTCTCGCAGTCGTCATCTTCGTTGCGTGCCTTGTCGTGTCTCTCGCTTTCGGCCCGGCCTCGCTGCCCCTCGAGAAGCTCTTCGAGTACGTGGGCGCGGGGCCGGGCACGAGCGAACCGGGCGGCGTGATCTTCTGGCAGATCCGGCTCCCCCGGGTGCTTCTGGCGTTTCTGGTCGGCGCGGCTCTCTCGGCCGCCGGCGTGATCCTGCAGGATCTGTTCCTGAATCCCCTGACCGACCCCTACGTCACCGGCGTGTCGTCCGGCGCCGCGCTGGGAGCCACGTTCGGCATCGTCCTCAACCTGGCGCAGCTGCCCTGGGTCACTCTGTTCGCTCTGGTCGGCGGATTCGTGACGCTCGCCGTCGTGTGGGTCGCGGCGCAACGGCGTGGGAGGATCGATATCTACGTGCTGCTCCTGGCCGGGGTCACGATCTCCTACCTCGTTACCGCCGTGATCAGTGTGATGATGATCCGTGCCGGCGAGGACATGCACGCGATCGTCTACTGGCTCCTGGGCAGCTTCAGCGCTCGCGGCTGGCAGGATGTGGAAGTAGCCCTCTTCGCGCTGCCGTTCATGGTCGTCCCCATCTTCTTCACTGAGGAGATGGATATCCTCCTGCAGGGCGAGAAGCGCGCTCTTGAACTGGGTGTCGAGGTCGAGCGCGCCAAACGCGTCCTGCTGGTGACGGCGGCGGCCCTCACGGCGATCGCCGTGAGCGTGTCCGGTGTCATCGGTTTCGTCGGCTTGGTGGTCCCGCACATTGCGCGGCTGCTGGTCGGTCCTGGGCACCGGCGGATGCTGCCTATCGCGCTTCTCGGCGGCGCCGCCCTGATGGGCATCGCCGACCTTCTCTCGCGCACGATCGTGGCGCCGGCGGAAGTTCCCGTCGGGGTCGTGACCACCTTCGTGGGCGCACCACTCTTCGTCTACCTGCTGCGCCGGAGGCGGTCGTGATGGCGTCGTCGAGAAACCTCGTGTCGGTCAGGGACCTTGGGTTCACCTACGACGTGCGTCCCGTTCTGAGGCGTGTCTCCTTCGACGTCGATGCGGGTGACTTCGTCGGCGTGGTCGGTCCGAACGGGAGCGGCAAGAGCACGCTGCTCGACCTCATCGACGGCGTGCTGAGGGCCACGGCCGGCAAGATCCTCGTGCGAGGCAAGCCGACGCACACGTATCGGCGTCGCGACATGGCCCGTGAGGTGGCGCTGGTCCCGCAACAGTTCGCGCTGGAGTTCGACCTCTCGGTCCGCGAGGTGGTCGAGATGGGCTACTACTGCCGTGCCAGGGAGGCGGATGCGCCCGCCGACGCCGGGGAGACCCTCGCTCGGCTCGGCGTCGGCGGGTTGGTCGATCGCCGCTTCTCGGAGCTCTCCGGTGGCGAGAAGCAGCTTGTGGTGCTGGCTCAGGCGCTCATGCAGCGCGCGCAGTTGCTTCTCTTGGACGAGCCCGCATCGGCCCTCGACGTCTCCCATCAGCTCCGACTCTTCGATCTGCTCAAACAACTGAACGCCGAGGGGCTCACGGTCCTCTGCGTGCTCCACGACCTGAATCTCGCGATCCACTACTTCGACAAGCTGCTCGTCTTCTCTGAGGGCGAGGTGGCTGCCTACGGAGCGCCCGACGAAGTGCTGCGGCCGGAGATCATCGAGGCGGTGTATGGAGTGCGTGCCTTTCTGCACAGACATGCCGGCAGGACCTACCTCACGTTCTCGCCGCGCCTGAGGGGCGAACGTCTGGGGCGCGTGCACCTCGTCTGTGGCGGCGGCACCGGCTCCGGCATGATGCGCGAGCTGGTGGACGCCGGGTACGACGTGTCCGCCGGCGTTTTGAACGCCCTCGACACCGATGAAGAGACAGGCCGCGAGCTTGGTCTGAGGATGGCCGTGGAGGCACCGTTCTCGCCGGTCAGCGACGAGGCGCACGCCGAGAACCTCGCTCTCATGGACCGCGCCGACGTGGTGATTGTGACGGCGATCCCGGTCAGTCATGGGAATGAGCGCAACATCGTCGCCGTCATGGAGGCCGCCGCTGCTGGCAAGTCCGCCTGGGCGGCCGAAGGCGTGCTCGATGGCGACTTCACGGGCATCACTGCTGGCCTCGCGCAAGCCGGCGTCCGGTTCTACGCCGGTGCCGGCGTCCCTCGACTGGCATTGACCGAACTCGCCGGTGCCGGGCCGCACGCAAGCTGACGGCATCCCTCGAAGTGTCGCCGCGGCAAGTGTCAGCCGAGCATCGCGCGCAACTCCTGGCCGGCGGCGCGTTTCTGCTTCGCGGACTTGGAAAAGGCTCGCGCGGTGTCGCCAAGCAGCGGCTCGCAGGCGGCCGCGAAGGCCTCATGATACCGCGCGGCCTCCTCTTCGGCCCCGATCACCTGTTCGGCTGCTGCGGGCCAGCTCGTGGCCGGTTCGCTGCCGAGCGTGTCGAGATACGCGGCGCCCTCCAGGGCGTGCAGCGGCTCGTCGAGGTCCTGGCGCTTGCGGCTGAGCTTGTCGACGCGGTCGTCGTGCGTACACACGAGCTCCTCGAGCTTGGCTTGCCAGGCGTCGGTCGGGGCCAGTACCTCAGCTGCTGCAGCGAAGTCGGCACACGCCCTCTCGACTTCAAGTGCGAAGCTGAACGCCGACTTGTACGTCACGATCTCGGGAAACTGTCGGGCCATCGGCCTCTCCTTTCAGGTCACTACATCTTCCAGTAGCTCGCAGGGTCGATCCGGTACACCGGGTGCACGTAGAAGCCGCCGGTGTTCTTCGAGCACAGGGTCGTCTGCAAGGACGAGTAGAGCGGTACGTACGGCGCCTGGGCGGCGATGGTCCGCTGCATCGCCGTGTACTTCCTGATGCGAGCCTGCTGATCGGCGCTCACGTCTGCCGCTGCTTGAGTCGTATCCAGCTCGGCGTCCCACCAGAAGCTGGGGTTGTCGCCACGCCGAGCGCCGGCCTCGCTGGCCATCGTGTCGATCCAGGCGCTTGGGTCGGGGATGCCTGCCTGCCAGGGGATGCTCCCCATGGCCAGTGCTCCTGGCTTGCTGCGCCGGCGGATGTACTGAGCGCGGTCTAGCGTTCTCAGTCTCGCGCTGATGCCGACTGCTGCAAGGTTGGAGCGGACCGTCTTCAGGACCGCTGGATCGAGGCCTTCCTTGTCTGTGAAGAGCACGGTCTCGAACCCGTGCGGATAGCCGGCCTGGCGCAGCAAGGACTTGGCCTTCGCCGGAGCGTAGCCGTAGGAGACAGCGCTCTCCGCATTGCCGGGAAGTCCCGAAGGGTAGGACTGCCAGAGAGGCTCAGCTCGGTCCGGCTGGAGCCCGGCGATTCCCTCACGGTCGATGGCCCAACTCAGCGCGCGCCTGACGCGGACATCGTCGAACGGCGCCAGTCCGGTGTTCAGGAACAGGTACGTTCCGGCGAGTAGCGGCCGCGTGCGCACTTGGCTCTGCCACGAGGCTTCGTCGGCGAAGGCGGGAAGCCCCTCAGGGGGCAGGCCGTGGCCGAGGACATCGACCTCGCCCGCCCGAAGCCTTTCGACGGCCGTCTCGGCCGTGGGCGCACGCACGAAGTCGACTGCATCGACGTAGGGCTTGCCAGGCTCCCAGTAGCTGGGGCTTCGCGCCAGTTTGATCTTGTCACCTGGCACCCATCTCAGAAAGGCAAATGGGCCGGTACCGAGCGGATGCTGCCCAAACTCCGCTCCCCACCTTTCGACCCACTCCTCCGGCACGATATAGCTGGACTCCATGGCCAATGCGTTCAGGAACGACGGGTCGGGTCTGATGAGCCTGACGCGGATCGTCTCGTCGTCGACGACCTCGAGACCAGCGATCTCGTCTTCCTTCCCCGCGAGGAAACGCGCCGAGCCGACGACGCCCGCGTAGAGTGACCTCGTCTCAGCGGGCGCGATGCCCATCATGCGCTCGAGGCTGTACTTGACGTCGCTTGCGGTGAGTTCGCGATTCAAGGGCGGCTGGAATGTGACGCCGCGACGAAGGGCGAACGAATACATCCTCCCGTCGGCCGAGATGCCGCCATTGGCTTTCGTCGGCAGCTCGGCGGCGAGGCAGGGCTCGAGTACGGCGCCCTCGGCGCCGGGTCTCGCTCGGTAGCGCAACAAACCCTGAGCAACGGCGTTGGCGACACTGCGCTCGGTCGCGTTTTGGGCGAGCGCCGGATCCAGACTCTGTGCGTCCGTCAGATAGGAGACGGTGAGTGTGCCCCCCGCCTTGGGCGTCGCCGACGGTCGCACGCTGGTGCCGGCGCCGCTGCTCGGAGTGTCGCCGCCACAGGCGGTGAGCCCCGCGACGAGGCCGATCGTGAGCGCCAAGATGAGTGCCGGACCGGGGGCGAGCCGCCTGCGTCCCTTGGTCGCGCAGGGCGTCATGCGTGCCTCTCCATCGAAGATGCGAGTGGCTAGTCTATCCCATGGCTTGATGCGTCATCGGCAGGTCCTCAGCTCGGCTCAGGTTTCGGACCGTGCGTCAACTGCTCGGGCGGCTCGCCAAGGTGGCTGTGAGCTTCCGCTCTTCGCCGTCGCGAACGATGACGAGCTCGACCTGTTCGCCAGGCTTCTGGCCGCGCAGGTACGAGAAGAGGTCCACCTCGGAGTCCACCACCCTGCCTCCGATCTGGATGATGATGTCGCCCTGCCTGACGCCGGCCTTGGCGGCCGGCGAATCGGGCTCGACCTGAACGACGAGGACCCCCTCGGAGCGACTGAGACCGTAGTCCTGCTCCAGACTCTCGGTGATCGTCGTCGTTTGAATCCCGAGGTAGCCGTAGTCGACTTTGCCCGTTTCGAGGATCTGCTCGACGACGTCGACGACCAGGTCGGAAGGGATGGCGAAGCCGATGTTCTGGGCCCGCGTCTCGATGTCGGGAGAGGCGGCGGCCACATTGATGCCGATCACGCGGGCTCGCGAATCGGCCAGCGCGCCGCCTGAGTTCCCGGGACTGATCGCCGCGTCGGTTTGGATCAGGTCCAGCGTGCCGAGCGAGCCTCCGCCCGGCACTTCGCGGTTGATGGCGCTCACGATGCCCATGGTCACCGATCCCTCGAGGCCCAGCGGCGTGCCGAGTGCGAAGGCATACTCCCCGACCTGGACCTGCGACATGTCCGTGAGGAAGGTGGCCGCCGGCAGGCCAGCAGCCGGTTCGACGCGCAGGACTGCGAGATCGGAGAGGGGATCCCGGCCCACGAGGGAGGCGTCAAGACGCTCGCCCGTTGCGAGTGTGACGGCGATGCTCGCCGCTGGCTGATTCCCGCCCGCGGTCACGACGTGGTTGTTGGTCACGATCACGCCGCTCGATAGATAGACGACGCCGGAACCGAGTCCCTGCGCCTGCCCCTGTGCGTTCGCGACACTCACGTCGACCACGCTGGGCCGCAGTGTCTGAGCGACGTAGATGGCGGGGCTCGCCCCGGTCGTCGAGATGGGCGCCTCGTCCGCCGCTGGACTCGCCTGCGCACCGCCCGTCGCCGCGACTTCACCGCTGGATCCGCAGGCGCCGAGCATCAGGGCCAGGAGCGCGAGGAGCGCCGCCGACGCTGCTCTTCTCATCGAGCATGGTGGGATGGTCATCGTCTGCATCCTTCCTCTCTCCTCACGTGGGCTCCTGTGCCCCCGACTGTACTCGCTTCTGCTGACCTTCCCTCTCCGTTGTGCCCTGGGCCGCGCCGGAGCAGGGAGCGGGTCAGACGGTCGTGTGTGCGCCGGCGTCGACATGCAGGATCTCACCGGTGATCGCACGGGCGAGATCGCTGAGCAGGAAGACGGCGGCGTCGGCCACTTCCTCGGCCGTCACGTTGCGACGCAGCGGCGTATGGCTGGCGAGGAGATCGAGCATGCCGTCGAAATCCTTGATGGTGCGTGCCGCGACCGTGGCGATCGGGCCGGCTGAGATCGCGTTGACACGGATGGCTTCGGGGCCGAGATCGGCGGCAAGGTACCGAACGGCGCTCTCCAGAGACGCCTTCGCGGGGCCCATGACGTTGTAGTTGGGCACGACTCGCCACGAGCCTGCGTAGGTCATGGTGACGATGGATCCCCCCGAGGCCATGAGGCGCCGGGCCTCGCGGGCGGTGGCGACCAAGGAGTACGAGCTGACGTCGTTCGCCTGCGCGAAGCCCTCCCGCGTCGTCTCCACGAAGCTGCCCTGCAGGTCGTGCGCGGGCGCCCAGGCGACGCTGTGGACCACGCCATTGAGGGCCGGCATCGCCACGGCAAGTTCGTCGATGGCGCGACGCACCGCCTCGTCGCTGCTCACGTCACACTCGATCAGCGGCGCTCCCCCGAGCTCGTCGGCAAGCACCTGAACGCGACTCCTCAGGCGATTCGCCTGATAGGTGAGAGCTACCGCCCCCCCATGTCTCTTGATGGCCAGGGCGACGGACCAGGCGATCGAACGTGAGTTCGCGGCACCGATGACCAGGTAGTTCGCTCCTGAGAGGAGATCTGTCACTGTCCCTCCGCGTCGGTCGGGGTCGTACCGGCTCATCCCGGCTTGTCGGCAAGCAGGAGAAACTGCCGCGCCCAGTAGTCGCGGAACACGTGGAGCGACAGGACCAGGCAGGCGGCGCGAATCAGCCGGTAGCGGGTGTAATAGGGCTTCACTCGCAGTACCCGCAGACCACAGCCCTCGAGGAGCTCGATCATGTTCCTCTTGCCGAAGAACCTCACGTGGGTGCTATCGAAGATCCCGGAGGTCTTGCGCGGCCAGCGCTGAAGCAGCAGGTTGGCGAAGACGTACACGTGTGCGACGTTGGGTATGGAGGTGACGACGATGCCGCCGGGGCGAAGGTGCGTGATGGCGCGGGAGAGCACCACTTCCGGCTCGGCTAGATGCTCGAGCACGTCGCTGGCGAGGATGGCGTCGTAGGGCTCCGGACCGAACGCGGTCGGATTGAACTCGGCGAGATCGCACTGGGCTACGGCGTCGAGACGCTGTCGGGCTGCGACGCAGGCATCGGCGTTGAGCTCCACGCCGCCCACCCATCGGGCGCCGGCGCGCTTCAGAAGGGCGCCGTTGTGTCCGCCGCCGCAGCCAAGGTCGAGGATGCGTAGCTGTCGCGGGTCAAAGAGCTCGAGGAACGCCGGTTTCGCATCGCTGAAGTAGCGGTTGCGGAAGGCACGGGCGGACCTCTGTCTGGCGGATGGGCTCATGGGCGTCACTGGCGGCATCATAGCAGGGCGAGGAGAAACACCTCGCTCCTCGGCGACACAGCTCAGGGAAGGACGATGTCGTCTGTGTCCATGTCGGCTGGCAGCCGAGCAGCGAGAACGGTGTCGCCGTCCTCCTCGAAGCGGAGCAGGTCGTCGCGAATGGACTGGCTGAGGCCCTCGTCGCCGGCGGCGGTGCTTGCCCCGTCCTCGCCGCCTCCCGAGGGGGAGAGGTAGACGATGTGGAGCTGGCCTGCCTCGGCGGCTCGAGTCGCCACGCGCAGGCGAAGCACGGTTGGCGCCACTCCCCGCAACACCCGCACCACGTCGAACCGCTGGAAGCCGCTGCTCGAGGGTCTCGCGCGGGCGATGAGCACGACATCGTACAGATCCGCCTGATCCAGACCGACGTGTTCCTCCGTCGCACGCTCGGCGTCGGCCGTCCCGCCGCTCGGGACTTCGGGAGCCGTCAGGTCGGTCGCCGCCTTGTCGCCTTGGTTCGTGAGCACGCCACCGTCTCGCTGCTGGAGGACGCCCACGCCGACAGCCAGCACGACGAGGACCGCGGCGATTGGAGCAGCCACACGGAGCCAGCGTGTTGTGCCGGACGGTGCACGAGGGCGACCCCGCGCCGCCGTGCGCGGCTTCTCTTCGAGATGCGGGCGCAGGGCGGCCCAGCGTAGCTCGGAGAGGTCGGTGTACGTCTCGCTCGGCTCTGGCACGGCGCGAGCGACCTGTTCATGGATCTGCGTCATCTCGCTACGCAGCGCATCGAGGCGGTGGCGCAGCGCATCGTCCTCTATCGCAGCCGCCTCAAGCTGCGGATCGGTCTGCAAACCCAGGACGTAGGCCAGGAGACGGTCGTCGTCGAGGTAGGGAGGCAGAGCGCCGTCTGTCTGCGGAGGATCAGTCATGCCGCTCGAAACCTACCTCTTGGAGCGATCCGCGCAGCCGTTTCATCGCGCTGTGCAAGCGGGACTTCACCGTGCCGACCGGAACATCCTGGATTTTGGCGATCTCATCCAGAGCGAGATCGGCGAAGAAGCGGAGCGCCACGCCCTCGCGTTGCTCCGCGGGGAGCGCTGCGAGCGCAGCTCGCAAGGCAGGGTCCGCGGGCTCCGCCGGCAGGTCGATCGCGCAGTCGGGCGCGACTTGCTGCAGTTTGTCGAGCAGGCCGAGGCGCGTCTTGCGCCGCCTGCCGTGGTCGCGCCCCGTGTTGAGAATGACGCTGTAGAACCATGGAAGCAGAGTCGACTCGGCGGGGATCTTCGCGCGATACACCTTGATGAAGACGTCCTGCACGGCGTCGTCTACCTCCTCGCAATACCCTTGAAGGATGAGGATGCGCCGCGCCTGTGGGGCGTAGCGGCGAAAGAACTCCACTCGTGCCTCTGGCTCGCCGTTGCGCAGGCGGTCCGCCAGGCCGTGCGGCAGGTCCTCGATCGTCTTCCTCCCGTTGCAGAGTGAGAGACGCCGGTACTCCGGCGCAAGTTCATCGGGGCGCGTGTGGCAAGTATAGCCCGGCGGGCTCAGGCTCCCAGGCGGCGCACCTCTTCAGTGAGTTCGTGGCCGCTGTGCTCCCGCACGCGGCGCTTGACCTCAGCCGCCAGAGCTTCGATATCGGCTGCCGTCGCGCCGGGAAGCGCGACAAGAAAGTTCGCGTGTTTCTCGCTGACCAGAGCCTTGCCGGTGCTGAGGCCCTTGAGGCCGGCGTCCTCGATGAGGCGAGCCGCCGTCAGCTCGCGCGACGGGTTCTTGAAGTAGCTGCCGCAGGTATCAGAGTCGAGCGGATGCTTGCTGCGGCGCAGTGCCGCATCCTCAGCGACCTCCTCGAGCAGTTCGCTGCGGTCGCCGCGGCGCAGGCGGAAGGTCACTGAGAGGACGACGAGATCGGGCAGCTGCTTGAACAAGCTCGTGCGGTAGGCGAACTCCAGCGCGGCCGGCTCCTTCACGTGCTCTGTGACACCGTCGAGGAAGTGGACGCTGACGAGGACGTCGCTCACGGCGCGCCCGTAGGCGCCGGCGTTGCCGACGACCGCGCCACCGACCGACCCGGGGATGTTGCCCGCGAACTCGAGGCCGGCGAGGCCTCGTTCGGCCAGACTCGCGACCAGGGCGGGAAGCTCTGCACCCGCCTCGACCACCAGGAGCTCGCCATCCACCGTGTGCTCCGCGTTTCGCGTCAGGATCGTGAGCCCGGGCAGGCCCTCGTCGCTGATGAGGACGTTCGTGCCCTGGCCCAGCACGGTCAGCGGGACAGCGTGCTCTCGCGCCGTTCTGACGGCGTGCACCAACGCGTTCGTGGTCTTCGCACGGAAGAGGAGTTCGGCTGGGCCTCCGACACCGTAGGCGCAGAGCGGCGCGAGGGGCACGGCCTCTTCGAGTCCGGGCAGCTCGCGCCGCAGGATGTCCGAGAGAGAGCTCACGCGATGATGGTACCAGTATCCTGCGGCGCGCCGGGCGAGGTCACGTCCTTGACACGTCGCTGGGTGGGCCGGTAAACTTCTAAACTCTAGGAAGAAGTAGGAATACCGGGAAGAGTCGGTGGGTGACCCGCCCATCCTGATACTGGAAGACGATGCTGCACCTCTCAGCCAAGAGCCAATACGCGATCAAGGCCCTCGTGTGCCTGGCTCTCCCCGGCAGTGACGAACCCGTCCAGGCGCGCGAGATCGTGGCGTTCACCGAGATACCTCCGAAGTATCTTGATCAGGTGATGCACGACTTGCGCCACGGTGGCGTCGTCGAGAGCCGGCGGGGAGTGGGTGGCGGCTACGTGCTGGTTCGCGATCCCTCAGCGATCAGTTTCTTCGACGTGGTCGACATGATCGACGGCTCGCACGGCGGGAAGGGCCGAATGCGCTGTGGCGGCCAGGCCGAGGCCCTGGTCGCGCCGGTATGGGAGGAGGTGCAGGAGTGCCTGCGCCACATCCTGCGTTCGGCCACGATCGCCGATGCGGCGGCTCGCGCCGCATCGGCACCCATGTACCACATCTGACAGGAGACGCCATGAGCACTGAGTCAGCCCACCCCTCCCATGGATTCGAGACCCTCGCGCTTCACGCCGGCCAAGTGCCGGACACGGCGACCAACGCGCGCGCCGTGCCCATCTACCAGACGACGTCGTACGTCTTCGACGACTCCGATCACGCTGCCGACCTGTTCGGCCTGCGTCAGCCCGGCAACATCTACACCCGCATCATGAACCCGACCAATGATGTCTTCGAGAAGCGAGTCGCGGCACTTGAGGGCGGGGTCGGGGGGCTCGCCTTCGCTTCGGGCTCCTCGGCGATCACCTTCGCAATCCTCAATATCGCCGGCGCTGGGGATCATGTGGTCAGCGCCGGCAGTCTCTACGGCGGAACGTACAATCTCTTCGTCCACACGCTGCCTCGCCTTGGGCTGGAGATCGAGCTCGTCGACCCGGCCGACCCCGAGAACTTCCGTCGCGCGATCAAGCCGAACACGAAGGCCATCTATGCAGAGACGGTCGGGAACCCGAGGCTAGATACCCTTGACATCGAGGCGGTCGCCGCCATCGCCCACGACGCCGGCGTTCCGCTGATCATCGACAACACTCTGGCCACGCCGTATCTCGTGCGGCCCATGGCTCACGGGGCCGACATCGTCGTTCACTCCGCCACCAAGTTCATCGGGGGGCACGGCACGTCAATAGGGGGCGTAGTCGTCGAGGCCGGCACATTCGACTGGTCACAGAACGACAAGTTCCCCGGACTCGTCGAACCGGATGCCAGCTATCACGGTCTCCGGTTTCAGGAGGCTCTGGGGCCGTTGAGCTACATCACCAAGCTGCGGGTCAGCCTCCTCCGTGACGTCGGCGCCGCGCTCGCGCCCTTCAACGCGTTTCTCTTCCTGCAGGGTCTGGAGACGCTGCCGCTGCGGATGGAGCGGCACAGCGCCAACGCTCAGTGTGTCGCCGAGCACCTTGAGGGACACCCACTGGTCAGCTGGGTCAGCTACCCGGGGCTGCCGTCCCACGCCTCGTTCGCCTTGGCGCGTGCCTATCACTACCGGGGCCTCTTCGGGGCGATCATCGGTTTCGGGATCAGGGGAGGCCGAGAGGCGGGGAGGCGCTTCGTCGAGAGCACGGAGCTGCTTTCGCATCTCGCCAACATCGGCGACGCGAAGTCGCTGGTCATCCATCCGGCGACGACCACGCACTCGCAGCTAGACCCTGAGGAGCAACTGCTCGCCGGGGTCACCGACGACTTCGTGCGTCTCTCCATCGGCATCGAGTCGATCGACGACATCCTCGCCGACATCGATCAGGCGCTGGCCAAGGCTTGACCGGCACAGCTCACCCGATTCGCAGAGACGTGCGGCGGGGCGCGAGCGGCCCTGGCGAGCGCGTACAATGGACGCCGGGCGGTCTCATGGGCCGCTCACGGTGCTTCCTACCGAGGTTGGACCATGACTGACGAGAAGCGCGCACAGACCAAGGAGATCGGGGACATCCCCACCGGCGCCGGGGACGACTGGGGCTCCGCCGGCCTGGTGCGCGCGCAGAGCGTGACCTTCGACCAGCAGCACCAGCGTCTCGGCCTCGAGGGTGGGGGCGAGCTTTGGCCGTTCACGCTCGCCTACGAGACCTACGGCACGCTCAACGAGCGCAGGGACAATGCCATCATCGTCGCTCACGCGCTCTCCGGCGATGCCCACTGCGCCGGTCTCCACAGCGCGAACGACAGGCGCCCGGGGTGGTGGGACATGTTGGTCGGCCCAGGCAAGGCGCTCGACACGGACACGTACTTCGTCATCTGCTCGAACGTGATCGGCGGCTGCAGCGGCTCCACCGGTCCGGCCTCGACCAACCCTGCCACCGAACGTCCCTACGGCACCGACTTCCCCATCATCACGATCGCGGACATGGTCAATGCGCAGGCGATGCTACTCGACCACTTGGGCATCGAGAAGCTGCTCGCGGCCGTAGGCGGATCGATGGGCGGCATGCAGGTGCTGGAGTGGGCGATCTCGCACCCCGAGCGTGTGCACGTTTGCGTGCCGATGGCCACTGCGGCGCGGCAGCCGACTCAGGCGATCGCCTTCAACGAGGTCGGCCGGCAAGCGATCATGGCCGATCCCAACTGGAAGGACGGTCACTACTATGGCGGCCCCGCTCCGACCAAGGGCCTGAGCGTGGCCCGCATGGTCGGTCACATCACGTATCTCAGCGATGAGGCCATGCAGGAGAAGTTCGGGCGCCGCCTGCGCCAGATCCACGATTACTCGTTTACCTTCTCTGCCGATTTCGAGGTGGAGAGCTACCTGCGCCACCAGGGCCTTGCGTTCACCGACCGCTTCGACGCCAACACCTATTTGTACATCACGCGAGCCCTGGACTACTTCGATCTCACGCGGCAGCACGGCAGTCTGGTGCAAGCCTTTCGTGGTGTGGAGGCGCGCTTTCTGGTGCTCGCGTTCAAGAGCGACTGGTTGCATCCGGAGTATCAGTTGAAGGAGATCGTGGGCGCGCTGCGAGCGACCCACAAGCACGTGAGCTACTACGAAGTCGAAAGCCACTTCGGTCACGACGCCTTTCTCCTTGAGCGCGAGAAGATGGAGGGTGTGATCAGTGCGTTTCTGGCCAGCGGCTCGCGCACCTACACACCGAGGGCCTGAAGCGATGAGGCGCATCGACTACAAGCTGATCGAGGACCTCGTGCCCGAGGGCGCGAAAGTGCTCGATCTCGCCTGCGGGGACGGTGAGCTCCTCAGCGAGCTCATTTCGGCGAAGGGCGTACACGGCAGCGGCGTCGAGGTCTCTCAGG
Organism: uncultured Thermoleophilia bacterium; assembly: GCA_963717285.1. GTDB lineage: Bacteria > Actinomycetota > Thermoleophilia > UBA2241 > UBA2241 > CAIXSE01. The sequence continues at coordinate 140,362 of CAVQVW010000004.1, read as the reverse complement.
AGGCCGTGGAGGCGTGCGTCGGCAAGGGGCTCTCGGTCTTCCACGGAGACCTGGACGAGGGCCTTGCCGACTTCGCTGATGGCTCGCACGACGTGGTCATCCTGAGCATGAGCCTGCAGCAGTTGCGGCATCCGCGGATGATCGTGCGCGAGATGGTGCGCGTCGGCCGGCAGGCGATCGTCAGCTTCCCGAACTTCGCGCACTGGGTCCCCCGGACGCGGCTCTGCCTTCGTGGCCGCATGCCCGTCTCGCACGAGCTTCCCTATCAGTGGTGGGACACTCCCAACATCCACCTCTGCACCATCAAGGACTTCCGCCAGCTCTGCTCCGAGGAGGGTCTGTCCATCGGGCAGGAACTCTTCCTCAGCAGCACGGACAAAGCTCCGCCGCAGCGTGCTGTCGCTCCCAATCTGCTGGCTCGTATCGCCATCTTCGCGGTTCACCGGCAGTAGACGGCGACTCGCTTTCGAGTAGTGGCGAAAGGGTCTACACTACAGGTACGCTCTGCGCCCCAGAGACCGGCGTGAGTGGCACAAGGAGCGCTATCCATGGCCACCAAGCACGACGCGGATGCGCTGCAAGACAGAAGGAGATAGACGTGCCTCAGGGTAAAGTCAAATGGTTCTCGGCCGAGAAGGCATTCGGGTTCATCGAGCAGGACAACGACAACGACATCTTCGTCCATGTGACTGGCCTCGCGCAAGGTGTGACTACTCTCGACAAGGACCAGCTGGTCGAGTATGAGACGGAGCAGGGGCGCAAGGGGCCACAGGCCACCAATGTCCGGCTCGTGGCGCCGGCGGCCGGCTCCGAGGCTGTCGAGGAGCCAGCTGCCGACGAGGAGCCAGCTGCCGACGAGGAGCCAGCTGCCGACGAGGAGCCAGCTGCCGACGAGGAGGCGGTTTCCGACGACGAGTGAGGTTTCACCAGCTACGGCAGGGCCGGCCGCCTGGGACGAGATCGGACCCAGGAGGTCGGCCCTGTGCTTTCTCTGTGCGCCCCCGCGAGCGCGCTGAAGGAGGGGAGATGATCGAAGGCATCCATTGGATCGGCCACGACACGTTTCGTATCGAGGGGTCGTGCACCGTCTATGTGGACCCCTGGAAGCTTCCCGCCAACGCACCCCCGGCGGATGCGATCCTCATCACGCATGAGCATTCCGACCATTTCAGCCCGGACGACATCGCGCTGATCGCGAGGCCTGGGACGGTCATCGTGGGCCCAGCCTCCGTGACTGCCGGTTTGCCGCAAGACGAGGGTCTCACGGCGGTGACGATCGAGGCTGGGCAGACTGTGGAGATCGGCCTGGCATCCGTCACCGCGGTGCCCGCCTACAACACGGACAAGTACCGCGAGCCCGGTGTGCTGTTCCATCCGCGCGAGGCCGGGGGTCTTGGGTATGTGCTCGAGCTTGATGGGCGGCGTGTATATCACGCAGGGGACACCGACTTGATCCCTGAGATGCGCGATGTGCGCTGCGACGTTGCGCTGCTACCCATCGGCGGGACCTACACGATGACGGCGCCCGAGGCCGCGGAGGCCAGTCGGCTGATCGAGGCGTCCGCGGTCGTCCCCATGCACTACGGAGACGTCGTCGGGAGTCGATCTGACGCGGCGCGTTTCGCGGAGCTGTGCTCGGTTCCGGCGACGATCCTCTTCGTCGAGCGCTGCTGACGCCGTTTGGGTGTGGGGCAGCGGCTCAGGTCTTGACGGCGTAGCGCTCCGTTCGGCTTGGGTGGCTCACGTGACTCGAAGGCGTCTGCCTCGGCTAGTCTGCCAGCGTGTAGCCAGAAACCAACAGGGAGCGGACTATCCGGCGGGTGTCGGCGCGGCACGTCCGCTTGGCTCACTAGCTAGTGGGAATCGCTGTTCGTCTCCTCGCGATTTCCCAGGTAGGCGGGAGCGTCGATCATGAAGATGCGGTTCGACCACGGCTCGCCGGGTGGCGTGGCGCGCTCCGCGTCGTCGACCGCCGCGATGCGCGCCGTCATGTCGTCGCAGTAGTGCACGATGATCGCCTCCCGCGTCATCGGGACCGCAGGGCTGCCCTTCTCCCGCATGCCGTGGTGCGAGACGATGATGTGACCGAGGCGGAGCGCCATGTCCGACGGGAAGGCAGCCAGCTCATCGATGAGGCGCTGGACGATGTTCTGGCCGATCACGATCTCGCCGTGCAGGCGACCGACGTCGGTCATCATCGGCAGCATGCCGCCGGCTGTGTAGGCTTGCGTCTTGCCCATGTCGTGCAGCAGGCCCCCGGCGACCACCATGTCGCGGTCGACGGAGCCGAGTCGCGACGCGACGTCTCCGGCGCACTCGGCGACGATGAGAGAGTGCTCGAGCAGCCCGTGGCGGTAGGCGTGATGATTGCGCACGGCGGCGGGAGCCACGACGAATGTAGCCCCAGGTTCGCGGGCGCCGTCGAAGGCGCGCTCGAGGAGCGCGCGCAGCTGGGGGTCGCTGACCGAGTCGATGAGCGCGTGAAGGCGCTCGCCGAGTTCGCCGGCGTCGATCGGCGAACTTGGTACGAGTTCTGAGAGGTCGTATTCCTCGGCGGTCGCCTGTCGCAGCCGACGCACCTGCACCTGAGGACCGTACTGCGGGTGGACGCTGTACGTGCCGAAGACGACGGCGATGTCGCCCGCGGTCATGCCGAGAGCTTCATCCGATGGGTCGAAATGGATAGCCTTCACATCGCCCGTCGCGTCTCGCAAGCGTAGGCGCAGGAACGGCTTTCCGTTGCGGTCGGCGGTGCTCTCCACCTCCGAGCATGTGTAGCACCCGTCGATCGTCTGCCCGGAACGCAGGTCGACGACGGGTGTTCGAAGCATCTCGGGTCGAGACGTCCCTGGATCGTTGGTCACTGCAGCCTCCTCATCCCTCTCAGGGTACCAGACGATGTCCGCGGGAAGAGGCGCTGCCCGGCGACGGCGCTGGGGTATCCGCCGTGCGGAGGAGTCTTGGAAGCGGAGGTCTCTGTGGCGTCAGGCGCTGGGGCTCTCCTCCTCGACCGCGGAATCATCTGTCGTCTCGTCTATCACCGCCGCCTCGATGATGGTCTCATCCGCGGCATCCTCGGCCTCGTCCGACGGCGCGCGCAGCTCCGCGATCTCCGCCCGCTTGTCGTCGATCGCGCCTTGCGCGGCGCGCACACGCTCGGCGGCCACGATCAGATCAGGGTGGTCCAGCTCGCCGCTCTCGATCAGCGGGAACGTCGCCCGGCCCAGCTCGCGCTCGGCCTTCCTGAGGTCCTGCTGCAGGAGCATGACGTTGGCCTGGGCGGCCGTCACCTTGCCGGCGCGCCCCGCGTCGCTCGCCAGGTCGCCCGCTTTGGACTTGGCGGTATCGTACAATCCCATGGGTCCTCCTTGGTGGGTCAGCGTCTTCCGGGCCGATGCTGGATCGAGTGAGGAGTGTCGCTGAGGTTGTCTTCCTATTATGTTCCCCGTGGGACCGCTGGTCCATTGTTCATCGTGTCGTCCCCCTGGAGCAGACTGACGGCTGTGGCGTCGCCACCGCGAACGGCGGCGGGAGGGCCAGGCGGCAACCGCAGGGCGCCAAGGTCAGTTCAAGTCGGGCAGCTGGAATCCGATCGTCCGTTGCATGGTCGCGACTGGGCGTTCCCCTGGGCCGAGGGACCGACGCACCTTGGTCGCCCGCTTTCCTCACGCCGCGTCATCGTGCATACTGATTCACTTCCGGTGCCCGATCGGGAGACTCGTTCAGCTGAGGGAGGACCAGCGTGAAACTCCGCCGCATCGACCGACTGCCGCCCTACGTCTTCAGCATCGTCAATGACATGAAGACCGAGGCGCGCCACCGGGGCGAGGACATCATCGATCTCGGCATGGGCAATCCCGACGTGCCGACGCCCCAGGCGATCGTCGACAAGCTGTCGGAAGCGGCACAGAACTCCCGCAACCACCGCTACTCCGCCTCTCGCGGCATCACCAAGCTGCGTGTCGCGTTGGCCGAATGGTACGACCGGCGTTTCGGGGTGGAGATCGATCCTGAGCGTGAAGCCGTCGTGTCGATCGGCGCCAAGGAGGGGCTCGCCCACCTGATGTGGGTGCTGCTGCGGTCAGGCGACACCGCTCTGGTTCCGGAGCCCTCGTATCCGATTCATCAGTTCAGCTGCATCTTCGCCGGCGCCGAGGTCACGAGTGTGCCGCTCTCGCACGACACCGCCGACTTCTTCTCGGATCTCACGCAAGCGTACGAGCGCACCTGGCCGCGTCCACGGGTCATCCTCGTGAGCTTCCCCCACAACCCGACTGGCCATTGCGTGGATCTCGAGTTCTTCGAGCGCCTTGTGGACTTCGCGAAGAAGAACGAGGTCGCCGTCATTCACGACTTCGCCTACGCCGAGGTGGTCTTCGACGGCTACAAGCCCCCGAGTATCTTCGAGGTGCCGGGGGCCAAGGACGTCGCCGTCGAGTTCATCTCGCTGAGCAAGAGCCACAGCATGTCGGGCTGGCGCGTCGGGTTCTGCGCCGGCAATGCGGAGCTCGTCGGGGGTCTCCAGCGCCTCAAGAGCTACCTTGACTACGGCGTCTTCCAGCCTATCCAGATCGCCGCCATCACCGCCCTGAACGAATGCGACGACGTGCCACAACAGATCTCCGCGGTCTACGAGAAGCGGCGAGATGTCCTCTGCGACGGCCTGGAGCGCGTCGGCTGGCCGGTGCACAAGCCGCGCGGCACGATGTTCGTCTGGGCGCCGATTCCGGAGGCGTATCGCCATGTGGGTTCGCTGGACTTCAGCAAGCTGTTGCTCAATGAGGCCAAGGTCGCCGTGAGTCCGGGTGTCGGGTTTGGCACGTCTTCGGACGGCTTCGTTCGCTTCGCATTGGTCGAGAACGACGCGCGCATCCGTCAGGCTCTGCGTGGCATCCGCAGGGTGATGGAGTCGGCTCCCGCGGAGTCGGGGGGGGAAGGACAGGGCGACCCGCGATGAATCTCGGCGGGATGGCTCTCCGCAACGGCGTGCTCCTGCAGAGCGAGCGCTTCTGGGCCGCAGCCGTGTGCCATCCGGATGGTACTCGTGTGAGCTCGGGCCAGAAGGTACAGCTACCCGGACGTGAGGCCGCGCAGCAACTGCCCGTCGTGCGCGGTCTGCTCAGACTGGGAGAGGCCCTCGCGGTCTTGCCCGCGGTGCGGCGCGCCACGGGAGGGCCGGTCCTTCCGCAGGAGGATCCAAGGATGTTGGCGGCGACGCTCGCCAGCGTCGCGGGCACCTACTTCGTGCGACACAGGGTCCCCGCATCGGCGCTCCTTCGCGAGGTCGTGGCCGCGAGCATCTCGCTGGCTCCAGTGCTGCTCTTGCTGCGCGACTCACGCCTGGCCCGATACCATGGCGCGGAGCACAAGAGCATCGCAGCCTACGAAACGGACACCGATCCAGCTGGGGCCAGCAAGGAGCATGGGCGCTGCGGCTCCAACCTGATCGTCCCGATGGCGCTCACCACGGTCGCCACGAACTTGCTGCTGCGTGCGGCGGGCCAGGAGAGCAAGCCGGTGGCCACCTTCGTGGCGGGCCTGGTGAGCATCGGGACGGCCGTCGAGCTCTTCAACTGGATGGGGAGCCACCAGACTCATCCGCTGGCGCGGACTCTGCGTCGCCCGGGCATTGAGATGCAGCGCTTGTTCACTACCAGCGAGCCGACCGCCGCGCAGCTCGACATCGCGGACCTGGCGCTACGCGAGCTCCTGCGGCTCGAAGCGTCGGATGCCGGCGAGGCCGGGGCTGCCTTCGGGATGGAGCGACGCGCTCCGCTGGCTGGCGGTGTGTCGTAGCGGCCGCTCCCGGCTCGAAGGGCCCTGCTCAGTCGTCGGCCGGCTGGCGCTCCTCGAGCCGTTTCATGCGTCGCTTCTCGGCAGCGGTACGCCAGGCCCTCTTCTCATCCGTCGTGGGAATCAGCGGCGGCACGGGGACCGGCCGGCCGCTCTCGTTGACCGCAACGAACACGACGTAGGCCGAGTTGGTGTGTGTCACGCGGCCGCTGCGCAGGTCCTCCGCCTCCACCCGGACGCCGACCTCCATGGAGGTGCGCCCAGCGTAGTTGACGTTGGCCCGTAGACGCACAAGGTCGCCGATCTGCACAGGGTGGTGGAAGTCGATGCGGTCTATCGCCGCCGTCGCGACGTTGCTTCGGCAGAATCGGTAGGCGCAGGCCGCCGCCGCCTCATCGATGAGCTTCATGATGATGCCGCCGTGGATGTTGCCCATGTAGTTGGAGTCAGCCGGCATCATCAGGTGGGTGAGGACGAGGCTCGTCTCGCTCCCCCGTGGCAACGGCTTCATGCTGTCGTCCACGCGTTCCCCCGAACGGGCCCTAGACCTCGGAGGCGCCGCCACCGTGCTGGCGGCGGTCCCGCGTAGTACGGGCTGCGCCTCCAGAACGGTCGCTGCGACGCTCGCTCTTGCGGCGCTCGAGGAGGACCTTCACGTTCGGGTTGTCCTCATAGTGCTCGACGAGTCGGCGGAACGCCGCATCCCCGAGCTCCGGTGGCACGATGCAATAGATCACTGCGGCCCTCGCGGTAGAAGAGGTGTCACTGTAACAAATGGCGGGGGTGGCCACCAGAGAAGGGGGAAGGGCCGCGACCGGCTGGCTAGCTTGTCACGGCCCTCTCGGGGGATCGTGATGCAAGTATCGGCCAATGCGCACGGTGGCTTGAGCGTTCGTTCAGCCCGTCCCCAGCTGGGCGAGCGCGTCCAGGGCGGCGGGATCGCCGCTGAGGACGCGGGTCGCGGCGCCCTCGACGCGAGCTTCCATGGCATCGACGAAGTACTGGGCCGCCAGGAGCTTGCGTGAGTCGTCCTGGGCAGAGCGCAGGACGAGGTAGGCGCAGATCACGTCGATCGCCATCTCGACCAGTCGGCGCCCGTGGAAGTCGCGGAAGCGCACGTCGTCGAGCTCGCGTACGCGGGTCACGGCTTCCATGAGACGAGCGTTCGCCTGTCGCACGCGTGCGAGCAACTCCGGTGTTGCGCCGAAATCCTCGGCGTCGTACTCGTCAAGTCGCGTGGCGAGCGTGCCGCCGAGCACGCCGCCGATAGCAGCCACGACCTGCAGCTGGGTCGTGCCCTCGTAGATGTTCGTGATGCGTGCGTCGCGTGCGTGCCGCTCCACGGCGAAGTCGCGCATGTAGCCAGAGCCACCGTGGATCTGCAGCGACTCGTAGGCGATCCGGTTGGCCATCTCGGTGCAGGCAGCCTTCGCCATGGGTGTGAACAGGGCCGCCAAACGGGTGTACGTCTTGAGCTCGGCACGCAGCTCCTTGACCTGACTCGGCCTGGCTTCATGTGAGTCGTTGCCGGCGAGGTGCCACAGGCGGTGTTCGAGGGACTCTTTCATGTCGACGATCGATGCCGTCTCGTAGAGCAGCGCACGCGCCGCTTCCAGCTCGACCTTCATGTCGGCGAGCATGGCCCGGACCGCCGTCAGCTCGCCGATCGGCGCCCCGAACTGCACGCGCTCACCCGCGTACTTGGCCGCGGCGCGATAGGCCGCCTCTGCGATGCCCTGGGCTTGCGCGGCGATGGCGATGCGGGCGCCGTTCATGAGGCTCATGACGTACGTCGTGAGCCCACGCCGTCGGTCGCCGATGAGCAGCGCCGGAGCGTCATCGAACTGCAGCTCGCAGGTCGGCGACCCATGGATGCCGAGCTTGTCCTCCAGCCGACGGATGCGCATGTGCTCGTCGCGTTCGTAGAGGAACATCGAGAGGCCGCGGGCGTCGGTCGTCCCTTCTTCCGAGCGAGCGAGGACGAGCGAGATGCGGCCGCAGCCGTTCGTGATGAAGCGCTTCACGCCGTTGAGCCGCCAGGTGCCGTCTCCCGCCTCGGTCGCCTTGAGCTGGACGTTCTGGAGATCACTGCCGGCTTCCGGCTCGGTCAGTGCCATCGACCCCGTCACCTCTCCGCTCGCGAAGCGCGGCAGATAGGCGCTCTTGATCTCGTCCGAGGCGAACTTGTTGACGGTCTCGGCGATGTCCTGCAAGCCGAAGATGTTCATGAGCGCCGGGTCGGCCCGCGAGACCATCTCAACGATCATCACGCCGATAGAGGCGGGGAAATTGAGGCCGCCGTAGACGCGCGGCAGGGTGATCCCCATCAGGTCGGCCTGCCTCAGGCGCTCGAGCGCCTCCTCGATGCCGGGCGCGTAGCACACCTCGCCGTCGATCAGCTCGCTGCCGGCGCGATCGACCGCCTCTGCGCGCGGCTCGATGAACTCCCCCGCGATCTCGCCGACTACCGTCAGCGCACGCTCGTACGAGTCGATCGCGTCCTCATGGTCGCGCGGGGCGTAGGAGAAGTCCTCGGCCTGTCGGAAGTCGTCCTCACGCAGGCGGACGATACGCGCGAGGTCGAGGCGCCTCAGCGTCGCCTGCAGATCCGCGTTGTCGGTGTAGAAGTTGCTCACGATGCGGCTTCCGGCATTCTGCCGTTGACTGTGGCCACCGCCGAATGATCGCCGCCCTTCGACTTGTAGGCCGCGATGAGGAGCGGGACGACCTTGCGCAGATCGCCGACGATGCCGTAGTGAGCGATTGAGAAGATCGGAGCCCCGGGGTCCTCGTTGATCGCCAGGATGCGTGCGCTCTGGTCCATGCCGGCACGATGCTGGACAGAGCCGCTGATGCCGCAGGCGATGTAGAGCTTCGGGCGCACCGTGGTGCCGGTCTGACCGACCTGATGATCGTGAGTCACCCAGCCGGCATCGACGGCCGCTCGGCTGGCCCCCACGACGCCGCCCAGAGTGCGGGCCAGCTCTTCGACCAGTGCGAAGCCATCGCGCGAACCGGCACCCACGCCCCCGGACACGACGACCCGCGCCCCTTTGAGGTCGACCCTCTTCTCCTCCTGGACTCGCCGCACGAGGCGCACTGCGAAGTCGGTGTCGGCGAGCTGGACGACGCCTTCGGAGGCATCTCCGTCCGATGCGTCGCCGGCGCGCTGGACGTCGACGCTCACGATGGCACCGGTGCGTCCTGGGTCGGCTGTGGGCATCACCATGACGCCTTCACGGACTGTCGCCATCTGGGGCCGGTGCTCGGGACTGATGATGGTGGCGATGATGTTGCCTCCGAAGGCTGGGCGGATCTGAAAGAGGAGGTCGCGGTACTCCGTGTCCTTCGCCGTGTGATCCCCGATGCGCAGGTCGGTGCAATCGGCCGTGAGGCCTGTGCGCAGGGCGCTCGCCACGCGCGGTGCGAGATCGCGCCCAGTGGTCGTGGCGCCGTACAGGACGATCTGGGGCCGGTGGGCGCCGATCAGATGGCAGAGCAGGCGAGTGTACGGAAGGGCGATGTACGGGGCGAACGCGTCGTCGTCGGCGAGGTAGACGACATCGACGCCTCGGGCGATGAGGGCGGGAGCCACTGCCCGCACCGTCTCGCCCGAGCCGGCCAGTACGGCGCCGACCCCTGCACCGAGTGTGTCGGCCAGCTCGCGCGCTCGGCCGACCAGCTCAAGACTGACCTCGGCCGCCGTGCCGTCGTGCTGCTCGACGAAGACCCAGACGTCGCCGGCCGGCGTCTTCGTCTGATCCACGCTAGCCAAGGATGTGTTCCTCGATCAGCTCGTGCACAAGATCTGTGATCGCCGCTTCGTCGGGCTCCACCATGCGCGCTTCGCTCTGTGCGAGCACGACGCTTTCGATCTCCTTCACGCGCGTGGGGGAACCGCGCAGGCCGAGCAGTTCGCGGTCGGCGGCAATGGCTTCATGGTCCCATTGCACGACCCGCGCCCGGCACACGGGGCGACCGTCGCGTGCGATCATGCACACTTCGGCGGCGTCGCTTTGCGGGTCGAGATAACTGTCGTCGTACTCGGGCAACGCTTCCGCGGAGACGTTCTTGTAGGTCATGACGAGCTTCACGCTGGCCGACCGCGGCTCGTTGGCTTCGCCGGTGACGGTCAGCAAGCAGGGTAGCGAGGAGGAGAGGGTCTCGAAGCCGCCCTCGATGGAGCGCGTCGCGGTGACGAGACCCCGGCCGTCGGCGGTCTCGGCGCCGGACTGTGCGATCACGCCGGGGGGGACCAGCTCGTCGATGCGGCTCACGCAGGTGATCTGTGGCACGCCGAGCTTCTCGGCGGTCTGCGGTCCCACCTGGGCGGTGTCGCCGTCGATCGCCTGGCGGCCGCAGAGAATCAAATCGCAGCCCTCCAGCTTCAGAATGGCCCGGGAGAGCGCGTAGCTGGTGGCGAGCGTGTCGGCGCCAGCGAACGCCCTGTCGGTCAGCAGGATGACTTCGTCCGCGCCCCGGTAGAGCGACTCGCGTAGGACCTGAACGGCGGCTGGGGGACCCATCGTGATCACCGTGACTCGCGCGCCGTGACGCTCCTGGAGGCGCAGCGCCTCCTCGAGGGCATTGAGGTCTTCGGGGTTGAACACAGCCGGCAGAGCCGACCGATTGATCGTGCCATCCTCTTTCATGGCCTCGCCGGTCACGTTCTGCGTGTCCGGGACCTGCTTCACGAGGACGACGATGCGCAGCTGTGGCATGTCGCTTCGGGCTTTCCGTCTGTCGGGGGCGGATGCGGTACGCTACCAGAAACGAGTGTTGCCCCACAACGCTTGCCGGCGACCCCCGGCGAGTGGTCGCTCTCTCTTCGCTCCTCGGTCCTGCGGCGCCGCTCACAAGGCGCATGCGCCAAGAGCGCTTCGCCGCCCGCGGCAGCCAGTCGTCAGTCTTCGGTGAGGAGCTGGACCTTGCTCGTAGGCACCCAGCCGTCGATGCCTCCCGAGTTGCGGCAGTGGACCCAGCCGCCCGTCTCTTCGAGGACCTCGACGATCTCATCCTTGACGATCGTGAGCTCCGTGGCATCGTAGTCGCGCACAGCGACCGCCTCGTGCTCGCTCGTCATCTCGAGGTAGCTGTCTGGAACCCAGCCGGCGTGCCCACTCTGATCGGTGACCCACACGTAGGTGGTCCACTGCCGGTCGCGGTGGCCCACGCCTAGGATGTCCCCGGTCACGAACTCCACCGGCGATTGGGGACTGCTGACGTGCGACTCGATGACGCGTGCGCGCTGTGGTGACTGCGGTGATTCGTTCATGGCGGCATTGTAACTCCACCGGCGGGCAAACGCATACCGTGGGGCCGCCCGGGCGCGCCGCCCAGCTTGAGCCATGTGATGCGGTATCATGAACGGTCTATGATCGAACAGCCACAGTCGGCGGCCAGAGCGGCTGTCATCGTCCGTTTTGCCCCTTCGCCGACAGGCTACCTTCACCTCGGCAGCGCTCGCACGGGCCTCTACAACTACGTCTTCGCCCGCCAGAACGGTGGCACGTTCATCTTGCGCATCGAGGACACGGACCTCTCGCGCAGTACCGACGAGGCCATCGCCCAGATCCTCAGCTCGATGCGCGAGATGGGGCTCGACTGGGACGAGGGGCCGGAGGCGCCCGGCTCACACGGGCCGTACCGGCAGACAGAACGCCAGCCCATCTACCACGAGTACATCGAGAAGCTGCTGGCAGCCGGCCACCTCTATCCATGCTTCTGTACGCCGGACGAGCTGGAGGCCGAACGTCAGGCGGCGCAGGCCGACAGGCGCGCCTTGGTGTACGGGGGCAAGTGCCGGACGCTCGCGTCGGAGGAGGTGGAGCGCCGCAAGGTCGCCGGCGAGCCCTACACCCTGCGCATGCATGTGCCCCGGGGCAGGACGGTGTTCCATGACGTATTGCGCGATCCCGTCGAGTTCGACAACGCAACGATCGGCGACTTCATCGTGCAACGCTCTGACGGCACGATCACCTACAACTTGGCAGTCGTCGTCGACGATGTGACCATGGGAATCACGCACGTGATCCGTGGCGACGACCATATCAGCAACACGCCGAAGCAGATCGTGATCTACGAAGCGCTTGGCGCCGCCGTGCCCGTCTTCCTGCACATGCCACTTCTCTTCGGCACGGACAAGAAGAAGCTCAGCAAGCGGCACGGTGCCACCAAGCTCGAGCAGCTCACGGCGATGGGATACCTGGTCGACGTCGTGCGCAACTACCTGGCGTTTCTGAGCACCGAGTTCGACGAGAGCATGATCGCCTGGACCTTGGACGACCTGGTCGATCGTTTCGATGTGGAGAAGCTCGGGACGAGCGCGAGCATCTTCGATATCGAGAAGCTCCGCTGGATGAACGGCCGCTACATCCGGCAGATGCACGTCGAACGTCTGGCAGACCGCATGCTCGCCTACCTGACACGCGTCGGCTTCTACGGAGACCCGGTTGGGGTGGGCGAGCTGGCGATGGCTGGTGCGGAGGCCTTGGCCGAGGCTGTCGAGGGAGCGGAGACGGCACGCGTGCCGCGCACGGCCCCTGATGCCTCTCAGGAGCGCCTCACCCGCTCCCTCGTGCCTCTTGTCCAGGAGAAGATCGAGGTGCTCGCCGATTTCATCCCTATCGCGGGTTGGTTCTTCCGTCCGTTGGGGTTCCCGGCGCCGATGCGCGACACGCTCTCGACGACGCCGGGCGCGGCGCAGACACTGTCGGCCAGCGTCAGCGGCTTGCGTGAGCTGCCCGTTTGGGATGTGGCGTCCATCGAGCGGTTCGTGCGCGATCTACCGGGCCTCGTCGAGGCCAAGCCCAAGTCGGTGTTCGCGGCGCTTCGCCTCGGCATGAGCGGCCAGAGCGTGACTCCCGGACTCTTCGAATCGCTCTTCGTCCTGGGGCGCGATGAGGTCGTGTCGCGCCTCGATCAGGCCGCCGAGCTCGCGCGGCTGTAGAGCTTCGCGACCCCTGGCAGAGGTGGCGGCCGGTCTCCCGGGCGCCTAGTCTGGCGCTCGCCGGACATCGGGTGGGTAGTCGAGTCGTTCGAGAGCCCGCGGCAGCTCGTGGAGTCCGCGGATCTCGGCATCCGGTCTGGGCGCGCCGCAGGGGCGCCCTACGCCCGACGGGTTGAGCCAGATCGCACGCAGCCCCGCCGCTCTGGCGCCCGCGACGTCGTTGATCCATGAATCGCCCACCATGACGGCGCGTCGCGGTGCTGGCGGCTGCACTGCGGAGGCAGCCCGCAGCGCGGCACGGAAGAAGGCGGGGTCGGGCTTGCGGGCACCGACGTCGTGAGAGCTGACGACGTCATCGACGAGTGCGTCGAGCCCTACGCGCGCCAGAGCGGCGCGCACGTCTTGCACGCCGGAGTCCGCTGCGTTGGTGGCGACGATGAGCCGATAGTGGGCGCGCAGCCTTCGCAGTGCTTCGTGCGCCCCGGGCATGGCAGCCACGTGCGTCCAGTTCACCATGGGCTCGTCTTGCGCACCGTCGCCGACCATCAGGGTGTTCCCCCAGTCGAGGAAGACGACGTCGATAGGCTCGCGACGCTCCAGTTCCGGCTCCTCAGCGGTCTCTTGTGGAGAGTTCACTGCATACGTGCTCGAGGGAGGAAGCGGGCGTGGGCAGGGTCCTCATGCGAGCTTGCGAAGCGCTCTCGGCAATTCGTTGAAGTGGCGCACGATGGCGTCGGCGCTCGAGTGGGGCTCGTCGCGATGGTTGGCGCCGACGAAGTGGATAGCGGCCATGCCGGCGGCCTGGGCGCCGGCGATGTCGGTGCGCTGGATGTCGCCCACGTGGGCGGCCTCGCGAGCGGGCACGCCGAGTTCGTCCAGAGTGCGCCGAAAGACGCGGACGTCCGGCTTGCTCATGCCGTGCTCGTTCGAGAAGAAGAGGTACTCAAAGCCGGCGAGCATACGATGGCGCTCAAGGATCTCTCTCAGGGCCCACCCGGGGGAGTAGCCTGTGTCGCAGATGACGGCGAGATGGTAGTTCAGCCCCAGCCTTTGCACGATCTCCCGGGCGCCGGCCATCGGCTTCGGCGGCAGATGGAGGACCATCCGCTCGAACTCCTCGACGATCCGGTCCTCGGCGTCGACGGGAAGCTGTGCGCCCAGAGCGCTGAGGATGCTGTCGACGATCTCCGAACAGCTGGGAGTGCGTTGTTCAAGGAGCCAGACACGATCGAAGAACCCGAAACCCGTGCGAAGCGCCTCGTCTATGACCGTGACAGGGTGGTGAAGGCCCAGTCGCTTCAATTCCGCCTGGAGGACGTCGGCCCGCCGTCTCTCGCGCTCGTGGCCGCTGAGGTCGACGAAGAGCGTGTTCCAGAAATCGAAAGTGACGGCACGGAGCATCGTGGAAGCGTACCAGACGGCCGTGGCAGGCCAAGCATGCCACGCGAACGGAACGATGAGATCGGCGGTACCCTCGACGACGGCCGGTCGGCATCGATCTTCTCGGGCCTTCCGCAGCGCGTCCGCTGCGGGGTAGGCGCTACTCGGGGCGGGACTGGCGCTTCTGGTGCAGCATCGCGACCAAGTCTTCCAGCTGCCACACACGCTGGTGCAGCTCCTCGATGACCACGGTCTGCTGACGGCTCCGTGCCTCGAGTCGGACCAGCCGCCAGATGACGACGCCAAAGATAATGAGGGCGGCGAGCACCCAGATCATGGCACACTCCTCCAGTTCGAACTGGCCCATCCGTGTGCCCAGCAGGGCTCGGAAGGGAGTGCTTCCCGAGTATTGTACCCAATCCGGACAGGTTGCGATGATGGGCAAGCTCGGGACGTCGGAACGCTGGTGAGCACCATAGCAGAATCGTGGTGTGGAGGAGCGGCTGGCCGTGGTCGTCGGCCGCACCGCCGGGCCCGCCCTTTGGGCGGTGCCGGCGGCTGCAGCGCGATAGTCTTGGGCCTTCCGTCAGGCAGTCTGGAGGTCCATGCTCACCGGTGTCGTCGTGTATCCCTTCGTGGCAGCATGTGCCCTTCTCGTGGGGTGGAGGGCGGCTCGCGGCGGACAGCCAGCCTTCGTCGTCATCTTGCGCATGCTCTTCGTGCTGTACCTGGGCTGGGTGGTCGGTGCGACGCTCTTCCCCTTGCCGATCCGGGGCGATGTGGTGCGTGTCGAGGCCATCGGCCAGCAGCTCACGGTGAATCTCGCTCCCCTCGCCTCGATCGGCGAGACGCTGCGCGACACCACGGAGTTCGCCCAGGTGTGGATCCTGGGAGGGAACGTCGTCACCCTGGCCCCCTTCGGGTTCCTGCTGCCGGTGGCTGCGCCGCAGCTGGCGTCGTGGCGGCGCATGGCTGTTGCCGCCCTGCTCTTTCCGATCGCCATCGAGCTGAGCCAGCTCGCTGTCTCGCTCGTGCTTGGCTACTCGTACCGATTGACTGAGCTGGACGATGTGCTGCTTAACTTCCTCGGGATGCT
Source organism: uncultured Thermoleophilia bacterium (assembly GCA_963717285.1). Taxonomy (GTDB): domain Bacteria; phylum Actinomycetota; class Thermoleophilia; order UBA2241; family UBA2241; genus CAIXSE01. Next base: position 125,144 of record CAVQVW010000004.1, on the reverse strand, counting down.
TCTCGGCTTCTCGGCCTTCTCCCTCCTGAGACCATATGTGAGCGGGCCCGTATCTCCACGCCCCGAGCCGGCGCATCTGCGAGAGGGCCATAGCATGGGCAGCGATCAGACTGGGTGTGGGGGGTGGGCTCGTGAGGATCGCCGCAGCCGTTGTGCTCCTCGTCGGCGGTGACTGGCGGCTGTTCGTGCTCCTCAACGGCGGTTTGTCGATTCTGCTCATCGTCGTAGCCAGGGGCTCGGTGTTGGGCGCCGACAAGCGTCGCCCGCCCGGCGTGGCGCGCGCCTCCGCCGAGCGCTGGGCGGGGCCACTCGATCCGAACGACATTGCTGCCCGGGAGCGCGCCTTGCGGCCGGATGATGGCGCCGCTGAGGCTGAGGCGGAGGAAGCGCCCAGTGGCCTCTGGCTCCTCCTTGTCGCAATGCCGCCTGCAGCCGCCGCGATCATAGGCCCGCTGCCCGAATCCTGACCGTGGGCCCAAGGTGCTCGGGCGACGCCGGCCCGCGCTGCGTGTACACTGGAGAGACCGTCTGGCTGGCGCAGCGCTGCCGGACGTCCGGACGTCAGCCGTGGGCCGCCAGCTGCCCGCCACCCCGACAGAAAGACCGCGACCGTGCACGCCGTCAGCAAGATCCGCAATCTCGCCATCATCGCCCACATCGACCATGGCAAGACCACACTCATCGACAGCATCTTCCGTGTCGCGCACGTCTTCCGGGAGAGCGCTCACGTCGACGCGCGCGTCATGGACAGCAACGACCTCGAGCGCGAGCGCGGCATCACGATCCGCTCCAAGCACTGCACGGTGGAGTGGAAGGACTACCTGATCAACATCATCGACACGCCCGGTCACGCGGACTTCAGCGGCGAGGTCGAGCGAGTGCTCAGCATGGTCGACTCCGTGCTTCTTCTGGTGGATGCGAATGAAGGTCCGATGCCTCAGACTCGGTACGTGCTGATGCGGGCTCTGCGCTTCGGGCTGCGACCCATCGTTGTCGTCAACAAGGCGGACCGGCCCAACGCCGACCCGTCCGGAGCCCTCGACAAGACTTTCGACCTGTTCGTCGAACTCGGTGCAAGCAACGAGCAGCTCGATTTCCCCGTGCTCTACGGCTCGGGTCTTGAGGGCTGGATCGTGAACGATCTGGACGAGTACCAGCGTGAGGAGCACGACCGCGAGGAGCATCTCCGCGACGGCAGCGGCGGGCTTTCGCCGGCGCTGCTCGCCGAGCTGGCCGACGCGGGCATGAACGACCTCTTCGAGACGATCATCGCCAAGGTCCCTGCCCCGCGCGTCGACCAGGACGCACCCTTCCTGATGCAGGTGAGCACGCTTGCCTGGAGCGACTACATCGGGCGTATCGGCTGTGGGCGTGTCCTTCAGGGCGCCCTGAAGGTGGGAGACGAGCTGCAGCGCGTGACGACTCGCCATCTGCAGCTTGGAGACCCGGCCGCCGGCTGGGAGGTCGCGGGCGTCGAGGCTGCGCGTACATCGCACCTCTGGGTCACGCGTGGCCTCGAGAACCGTGAGGTCGACGATGTCGCCGCGGGCGACATCGTCTGGCTTGCGGGTCCTTCGGACATCTCTCTCGGCGACACGCTGACGGCGTCCGGCCCGGAGGCGGCCGGAGTAGCGCTGCCGCCGCTTGAGATCGAAGAGCCGACGGTGAGCATGTTCTTCCTCGTGAACAGCGGACCCTTTGCCGGCAAGGACGGCCGGGCCGCCACATTGCGTCAGATCAAGGATCGGCTGGAGCGTGAGCTGCGCGTCAATGTTGCCCTCCGGGTTGAGGACCTCGGTCGTCCCGATGGCGTGAAGGTGAGTGGCCGCGGCGAGCTGCACCTCGCCATTCTCATCGAGGAGATGCGCCGCGAGGGGCTCGAAATCTGCGTCAGCCGACCGGAAGTCATCACCCATCATGACGGGAGTGGCAAACTGCTCGAGCCCATGGAGCAGCTCATCATCGACGTGCCGGACGAGTACCAAGGTACGGTCATCCAGGAGCTGAGCCAGCGCAAGGGCGAGCTGCTGGCCGTGGAGTCGAGCGGCACGGGACTCGTGCGCCTCGAGCTTGCGATCTCGACTCGAGGCCTGATCGGATACCGCAGCGACTTCCTCACCGAGACGCGTGGCTTGGGCGTGATGAGTTCGCGGTTCACGGGCTACGGCCCTTGGCGGGGGGAGCTGCCGGGCCGCGAGCGCGGCTCTCTCGTGAGCCAGGCTTTCGGTGAGGCGGCGAGCTACTCACTGGAGAACCTCCAGCAGCGTGCGATCCTCTTCGTGAGCCCGATGGAACCCGTCTACGAAGGGATGATCATCGGGGAGAACTCGCGCGCCGACGACATGCTCTGCAACCCCACGAAACGCAAGCAGCTCGGCAACTACCGCTCCTCCACCAAGGAGATCGACACGGGTCTGAAGGTGCCGCGTCTGCTCACTCTGGAGAGCGCGCTCGAATGGATCGCCGCCGACGAGCTCGTCGAGGTCACACCCAAGTCGATCCGCGTGCGCAAGCACATCCTCGGCGGCGAGCAGCGCAAGAAGGCCGAGAAACGCGGGGCGACCGGGGGCTGAGTCGTACTGGAGCCGGCGGGGCCCTTCGCGTCAGGGCGTGCTGTGCCCTCGGTGGTACCATCGTTCCGCCCACCGAGGTCTAGCACGGGAGTGAGCACCCATGGAGTTCCTGTGGGGCTTGTGGAACGGCATCACCGCGTGGCCGTTGCTGATCATGCATGTATTCGGGTGGTTGGAGCAGTTCCCCGTCTACGACGTCACGCGCGACGGAGGATGGTACCAGCTCGGCTTCCTGCTCGGGGCCGGATCGCCCTTGCTCGGCGCCATCCGCCGAGGTCGCGGCAAGAGAAGGTAGATTCCCAGCGGCCTGCGTACAGCAGAGGCTGTGTGTTCGTCCCCTAGTCGTGCCACCGCCGACTTGCCGGGGACTCGTGGCTCACGTAGCGTCGTCGACGTCCCCGATGTGGCTCTCCGCGGCTCGTGGCGACGGTGCCGTGCCTGCACTCCGGCGTCGGGGTCTCGTGGGTTACGATTGAGCGGAGGCGAGGAGGTCCATCGCGTGGACGGACGCAGCTTCAAGGGCATCCACGGCTTCCGGCGATGGAACCGGCGGACTCTGCTCGCCCTGCTCGTCGCGGGGGTCCTCGCGGCACTGTGGTGGGGCGTGCTGCGCCTGGCCGAGCCGCCGAGCTGGCCGCCCGCGCCGACGGCCGTCACCGCAGACGGCGCTCTCCAGGCCACGGCGGACTTCGTGAGCCGCGACGATGTCACGGTCTCCGACCTGGGGACGCAGTTCGCGTGGGCCACCGCCGCCACCGTCGAGCCCTGGCCGGAAGGCAGGCGCTTCTTCCCCCGCATGCTCGACGATATCCGTGCGGCTCGCAGCTCGGTCCACATGATGCAGTTCGGCTTCACTTCGGGAAAGGTCGGGGAGGAGTTCGCTGCGGCGCTCAAGGACGCCGTCGGCCGTGGCGTCGAGGTGCGTCTCGTCGTGGACTCGTACGGAAGCCGTCCGAGCCGGTCGTCGCAAGCCATGTACGACGACCTTGCTGCGGCGGGAGTCCAGATCGTGGTCAACGACGTGCTCCCGCTCTGGGAGACCGGCCTGTGGCCCGACCGTGACCTTGAGTGGAGCCTTCGTCAAGTGGGCCACTACGAGCACCGCAAGATCCTGATCGTCGACGGTCGGGTTGCGTACACGGGCGGCGCGGGCATCGAGGACCACTTCGCCGACGGCGGGTATCACGACGTGATGACGCGCCTCACCGGGGGCGTGGTCCGGCAGCTGCAGATGGTGTTCCTGACGACATTCCGCGCACACGGCGGCCCGGTCGACGGAGATGTGGCCGCGCTGGCACCCTACTTCCCTATCCCCGAGGACCCCGGCGTCAAGCCCGCCATCGTCGTCGGGACTGCCCATGCGCGCGACGTCTCGGCGCTTCAGTCCAGCCGGCAGCTGATAGATGACGCCCAGACTCGCATCGATGTCGCCAATCCCTACTTCACCGAGGACGAGTTCGTCGACCGCCTCATCGCGGCGGCGCGTCGCGGTGTCAAGGTCAGGGCGCTCGTCTCACAGGAGTCCAACAGCGCCATCCACAGCGCCGCCTTGCGTCACGACTACGGCCGCATGCTCGACGCCGGAATCGAGATCTGGGAGTACCCGGACGCGGTCTTGCACGGCAAGGTGCTCCTGGTCGACGATGCTGTCATCTTCGGGACGGTCAACCTGGACGCCTGGGCTCTGTACCGCGCCTACGAAGTCGGGGTGGTGGTCGTCGACCAGCAGACGGCCCAGCTCTTCGAGAAGCGCCTGTTCGGCCCTGACATCGCCATCAGCCGGCCTGGCGAGGCTCCGACAGGCCTCTGGACGCGCCTTGTCGACGGGGCTGCGGACAAGCTGAGCTACTTCCTCTGACGGCGGCGTCGAGGGTGGGCGTCGGATGCTGCTGCATCACGTCTTGCTGGCGCGCTCCAGGACGTCGCGCGCCGTTTGCACCGTACGGAAGCGGTCGAAGAGCACCGTCATCACGGTCACCAGGAAGACGAAGAAGAGCGTCGTGAAGGCGGGGGCCGGGTTGTCGATGATCCCGACCACGCGGTCGAAGAACTGCATCGCAAGAACGATCACGAGGTTGACGACGGCCATGCCGACGAGTTCGACCGCCACTGAGCTCCAGGTACGGCCGCGGCGCGCGATCGACTGGCTGACGAGGGCGTTGATGGCCACGAAGACGACGACGAAGATGAGCACCCCGAAGTTGCTGAGCGCCACGCCGGGCAGGATCTGCGCGAAGATGACGCTGATCAGGCCGAGGAAGACGGCCTTCTCGGCCAGTGCCCGGTCGAACACCCTCTCGGCGACGCGGGCCGTTCGATAGAGCTCGGCGCCCTGACACTCAGGCGGCAGCGGGTCGGCTCTGAGCGTGAACCGGCGGTCGGTCGACGGTGCCTTGTGCTTGATCCCCCAGTAGAACGCGAAGACGATCACTGCGATGGCGACGATGGCGCCGATGAGCAGGGTGGGAGTCGTCAGGATCGTCGTGATCACCGTCGTCGTGTCCCACTGACCTATGTGGATCCAGTACTCCTGGGGCAGCTTGATGAACACCCAGATCATCCCCGCGGCGACGATGGCCGTCCACCAGCCGATGTGGGACTGCTTCCAGCGCAGACGCACGGTCTCGATGAAGATGAAGAAGTACTCGAACGTGTTGGCGAAGATGAGCAGCAGGACGCGCACCTGGGTGAGCTCGAAGACGACCACGCCCACGAGGCGGTAGAACCACAGGAACTGGCTCGTCCTGAAGGCGGGGCGGCTGGTCCAGTTACGCATCGTGGCCGTGAAAGCGATGGCCAGGTAGTAGATGTCGAGCGCCTTGTCGTAACCCTGGTAGCCGCTCAGGTCGATGGCCTCGAACTGCCGGAAGATGACCTGGTCGAACGCATCCAGGATGAGACAAGCGATGATGCCGATCAGCGGGAAGTAGGGGATGGCGAGAGGCAGCAGCAGGCGTGCGCCCACTACCGAAACGACGACGATCCACTCGGTGGTGCCCAAACTGAATCCCCCCACCGTGCTGCCCGTGCAATCGCTGACGTCCGCACGAGGGCGCGAAGTCTGCGCGCAATCCCAGCTTCCCGAGGGCACAGCATTGCCATCTGGAAACCGCCAGGCCAGCGTAGCATGATGGGGCGCGTGTCGACAAGGAAGGCCTAGGCGCTGCTTCGATTGGCGCGACTACGCGCTGCGGCACCGGACGGTGCTTGAGAGCATCAGCTCCGTGGCCCTCGCGCCTGGCCAGCCATCAGTCTAGGACGAGGTCCCGCTGGCCGTCGGCGAGGGCGACTGCTTCGTCATGCGTGCGGGGCCCGCTTGGAGCGGAGAGCTCTTCGCGCAGGCCGGGAGCGCTACAATGACGGCGGGGCATCCCCACTGCTCGAGCCGAAGCGCGTTCGTCGCGGTCTGGCTGGCGCCACATGACATCGGAGGATCGCATGCGTATCCACAGGGCCGTGGCGGCGGACCTGGAGGATGTACTGTTCGTGGAGCGAGCAGCCTTCGGCTACGAGAAGGAAGCGGAGCTTGTGAGCGATCTTCTGAGCGATCCAAGTGCTCGGCCGTTCGTGTCCCTTGTGGCTCGCGAGGACGAGCGCCCCGTGGGACACATCCTGTTCACTGCCGCGCGGCTCGAAGGGGCTGCGAACCCGGCGTCGATCTCGCTCCTGGCGCCCCTGGCCGTCGTGCCCGACGACCAGGGGCGAGGAGTCGGTGGCAGGCTGATCGAGCAAGGCCTGCAGCTGCTGTCCGAGTCGGGTGTGGACCTGGTGTTCGTTCTCGGGCATCCGCAGTACTACCGGCTCCACGGGTTTGAGCCAGCGGGCCGGCTCGGGCTTGCGGCGCCGTTCCCGATCCCTGAAGAACACGCGGATGCCTGGATGGTCCAGGCTCTCCGTGCAGGGGTGATCGGCTCCGTTCGGGGCACGCTCGTCTGCGCCGATTCCTTGAACCGCCCCGAGCACTGGCGAGAGTAGGCGCCGTGCACCGCACCGCGACCGGTTGCCAGCGACTCGTGAGGTGATGTCATGTCTTCAGACCCGGACTTCGTCAAGTACGTTTGTGATCAGATCAGTGAAGCCGGCCGCGTCAGGTCCCGGAAGATGTTCGGCGAGTTCGCCATCTACTGCGACGACAAAGTGGTCGCACTCGTCTGCGACGACCGGCTGTTCGTCAAGATGACGCCCGGCGGGCAGGCCTTCGTCGGCGAGACGGTCGAGTCGCCTCCCTACCCGAGCGCCAAGCCACATTTCCTGATCGAGGACAGGATCGAGGATCGGGAGTGGCTGACCCAACTGGTGAGGCTGACGGCGCGCGGACTCCCTGCGCCCAAGCCCAAAAGGCCGCGCTCCGAGTAGGGCCGAGCGCCCAGTCCCGAACGGGCGCGGCCGTCTTCCTCGTAGCCGGCGCCGCGCAGCCCGAGCGCCCGCTCCCGGTGCTCTTGGCTGGGCTCTGCTCGGCGGCTCGGGGTCGGCGAGAAGTCCCGTACTCAGCTCTGGCTCTCGACGCGTAGCGAGTCAGCGTGGTCTGCGTACCGGAGCCTGGGCACCTACGCTCGGCTGAGGGCCGTCTGCAGGCGACGTAGTCCCTCCCGCAGGGTGCGGCGCTGGCAGCCGAAGTTGAGGCGCAAGAACCCGGGGTCGCCGAAGGCCGCCCCGGGCGAGAGCGCCACCCCAGCGTCCAGGCAGGCCGTCATCGGATCGGGCAGATCGAGTCCGCGTACGTCGAGCCATGCCAGGTAGGTCGCCTCGACGTGTGTCATGCCGACGCCGGGCAGTGATTCCGCGACGAAACGCTCCAGAAGATCGCGGTTGCCACGCAGGTACTCGAGCAGTTCGGTCAGCCAGCGGTCGCCCTCCCGGTAGGCGGCCTCGGCCGCCGCGATCGCGAAGCAGCCAGGATTCGGGAGCAGGCCTCTGGCAGCCGCCGTGAAGCGTCGCCTCAGCTCGGGGGCGGCGATGATTGCGAAGGCGAAGTTGAGGCCGGGCAGGTTGAAGGTCTTGCTCGGCGACATCAGGGTGATGGTGATGTCGAGGGCGTCCTCGGCGGCGAGCGCAGTCGGCGTGTGACCGAGTGGATCAAGCAGTAGATCGCAGTGAATCTCGTCCGAACAGAGCACGAGCCGGTGACGTCGGCAGAAGCGAACGATCGCCGCCGCCTCGTCCGCTTCCCAGACTCGTCCAATCGGGTTGTGGGGATGACAGAAGAGCAGTGCTCTGGTGTCGCGTGTCACCCTCCTCTCCATCGTCTCCAGCGGGAGCTGCCACCTGCCATCCTGCCGGCTCGCGGGGACCGTCAGCAGCCGGCAGCCCTGGGTCGCAGGAGCCATCAGAAACGGCGGGTACGCCGGCGTGATCGTCATCACCGCGCCACCGGGCTCGGCCGCGGCGCCGCAGGCGAGATCGATCCCGGTGACGAGGCTCGGGAGCCAGACCAACCAGTCCGCTTCGATGCGCCAGCCGTAGCGTCCGTAGATGTGCTCGATGATGGACTCGACAAGGGACTCCGGAACAGTCGAATAGCCGTAGACACCGTGCTCGGCCCGCGCTCGAACGGCGTCGACCACCGCCGGCGGCGAGACGAAGTCCATATCGGCGACCCAGAGAGGGATCACTCCCTCGGGATGGTGGTCCCACTTGAAGCTCGCCGTGCCTGCCCGCGCGACGGGCTGGTCGAAGTCCACCGATCCGACTCCTTCCAGTTGACGATGGTCATCCACACGCTATCAAAGGCTGGCACAGCATGGAGGACGGTGGTTGTCTGGCTTATCCTGTATTGTGGGTATGAACCGCAAGGCCACCGTGCGGTGGCCGGCTACACCTCGGCCGCTTCGGTCACACCCAAAGGACCTTCATGAAGATACGCCTCATCGAACCCGACGCGCCCAGCATGCATCTCTGGTCGCAGTCGTACTTCGTCCGTCTCGGTCTGCCCATCATCGGCGCTACGCTCAAGGCTCAGGGGCACGACGTACGCATCTACCATCCCAATCTGGCGCCGATCGACTGGGACGATGTGCACTCCGCCGACCTCGTTGGGCTTTCGAGCACCACGTCGACTACGCCCGCTGCCTACGCCGCCGCCGACGAACTGCGCTGGCGTGGCATCCCCGTGATCCACGGCGGCTCCCACGTCACCTTCATGGCCGACGAGGCGCTCGAGCACGGCGACTACGTGGCGCGTGGCGAGGGCGGCGAGCAGACCATGCTCGAGCTCATCGAGGCGCTCCAGGGCGAGCGCCAGTTCGAGGACGTGGCCGGCCTCTCCTTCCTGCGCGCGGGCGTCGCCGTGCACAACAAGCTGCGCGAGCCCTGCGCCGACCTCGACACGCTGCCGTTCCCGGACCTCTCCCTGATCAAGGGCTACGAGCGTCTCTCGAACATCCCCATCATGACCAGCTGGGGCTGCCCCTTCGCCTGCAACTTCTGCTCGGTGACGGCGATGTTCGGGCGCAAGTACCGCTTCCGCAGCGCCGAGAGCGTGATCGCCGAGATCAAGGAGAAGCGCCCCAAGCGCATCTTCTTCTACGACGACAACTTCGCCGCCAACAAGCGCCGCCTCAAGCGCCTGCTGCAGATGATGATCGACGAGGGTCTCGCAGTCCCGTGGGGTGCCCAGGTACGAACCGACGTCGTGCGCGACCCCGAGCTGCTCGATCTCATGCAACGGTCTGGCTGTGAATTCGTCGCTCTCGGCCTCGAGTCGGTCAGCCAGGACACCCTGGACCACTTCGAGAAGTCGCAGACCGTCGAGGACATCGAGCGCTCCATCGAGATCCTGCACGACTACGGCATCCGTAGCCACGGCATGTTCGTGCTCGGTGCCGAGCACGACACCCCGGACTCGGTGCGCGATACGGTCACGTTCGCCCTCAAGAACGACATCGACACAGTGATGCTCAACATCCTCACCCCGTTGCCCGGCACCCAGCAGTTCGCCGAGCTCGATGCCGAAGACAGGCTCATCACCAAGGACTGGGAGCTCTACGACGCTCAGCACGTGGTGTTCAGGCCACGGAAGAGTTCACCTGTGCATCTGCAGCGCGAGACGCTGCGTGGCAACCGGCGCTTCTACAGCACAGGGCGAGTCGTGGATTCGCTGCGGACGCTGCTCACCAAGCGTGACAAGAGCAGTTGGGACAGGATGCTCGAGCGCGGCTGGCTGTGGTGGTACGCCCGCATGTGGCGCAAGGATGCGGGCAATCGTGCCCATGAGCGTATGCTGGCGAGCCTGAGTCCGCGACCGCCGCAGCGGCTCGACCCGCCGGCGACCGAGGACCGCGAGGAGACACGGGCAGTGGACCAGGCGCCCGTCTGACGCGAGATCGCGTGGCCAGACTCTCGCTGAACCTTGTACGGGGTGATCCCGCTAGGATGTGAGATGCTCGATGAGGATCCGCAAGCCGATGAGGATGAGGATGACGCCGCCGACGACCTCCATCCGGCGTCCGAGCAGGGCGCCGAAGCGTCTGCCGAGGTGCAGACCGACGGCTGTGAAGGCGGCTGCGACAAGACCGATGACCAGAGCCGGATACCAGATGGCGACGCCGAGCAGAGCGAGAGACAGGCCGACTGCGAAGGCGTCGATGCTGGTCGCGATCGAGAGAAGGATCAGCGACCAGCCTTTCGTCGGGTCTGGGCGGACGTGCTCCTCACCGTGCGCCATGGCCTCGTAGATCATCTTGCCCCCGATAGCGGCCAGCAGACCGAAGGCGATCCAGTGGTCGATCGGCGAGATCCACGCCGCGACGGTGAGCCCGGCCAGCCAACCGATGACCGGCATGAGGGCTTGGAAGAGGCCGAAATGCCAGGAGAGCCGGAAGGTCTGGCGTGCGTCGACCCGTCCCAACGTGATCCCGGCACCGATCGCGACCGCGAACGCGTCCATGGCCAGCCCGATCGCGATCCCGATGAGGGTGAGGGGCGCCATAGCGCGGCAGCCTATCAGCCCGCGGCAGAACCCGTATCTCTCACGCCGGCTCGTTCTCCTGCCGATAGCTCCGGAAGAGACGGATCACTGTACAAGGAGGGCAAATGGGGTTCGAAGAGCCAGGCTGCTACAGCTGCCAGTTCGGCCGAGAGGAGCCGCGGGGTTCGGTGTTCGCCAGGGATCGCGGTCCTGGCTGGGGGACCTGCCGGCGGCGGTCTCCGTCGGTCGTGGTCGTTCCGTCGCCGGAGCGCGCCGGCTTCTCCCAAGCTGCCTTCCCTCGCGTGCGCGAAGATGACTGGTGCGGCGAGTACCAGAGCCTGGGGACTCGCGTCGGGGGCTACATCGGCCTCGACTGAACCGCCTCCCGCAGTTCCTGCCAGAGCCCTGCCACGTGTTCGCGCTTCGTGGCCTGTGCGCCGATTGAGATGCGGAGGATCTGTGTGCCCTTGAGGATCGCCGGCGTGAGATGGTATCTGCCTTGCCGGCTGAGATGCTCGGCGAGCGCCAGGTTGTGCGCCCGCAGCGCATCTTCGTTCCCGGTCAGTCCGCGCGGCACGTGACGCACGCACAGGGTCTGAAACGGCGCCGGAGCGAGGCGTTCCCACTCAGGCGCCGCATCGATCTGCCGGCGTAGCCAATCGGCGTTGGCGATGTCGCGGCGGATGCGGTTCTGCAAGCCCTCCACGCCGTACTCCCTGATGAGGAACCAGAGCTTGAGTGCCCGGAACCGTCGGCCCAGCGGGATCCCCCAGTCGCGGAGGTTGCGCACTATGCCGTCCTGATCGGTGCTCAGGTAGCTGGGGTTCGTGCTCATGACGCGCACGAGGTGTTTGGGATCGCGCGTGTAGTAGGCCGAGAGGTCGAAGCCCGTGCCCAGCCACTTGTGCGGGTTGAGAACCATCGAGTCGGCGTCTTCCACGCCGTCCCACGCCCAACGGTGCTCGGGGCAGATCATGGCGTTGCCGATCATCGCGGCGTCGACGTGGAGCCAAAGGCCATGGCGATCCGCCAGTGACGCCATGGCGCGCACTGGGTCGATCGCTGTGGTGGCTGTAGTGCCGACTGCTGCAACGAACGCACAGGGCCGCCGCCCTGCCGCGATGTCCGCCTCAACAGCCGACTCCAGCAGGTCCATGCGCAGGGCGTGTGCGTCGTCTGTCTCGATCAGGCGCAGGTGCTCGGCTCCGAACCCCGCCAGCAGAGCCGCCTTGGGGATCGAGCTGTGCGCCTGGTCGGACGCGTACACGACCAGTGGGGCGGCTTCGGCCTGCAGCCCCCCGCGGTTCTGGCTGAACTGCGTCGTACGCTCGCGGGCGCAGAGCAGGGCGCAGAGGGTCGCGGTGCTCGCCGAGTCGTGGATCACTCCACTGAAGGCATCCGAGAGGCCCAGCATCCGCCGCAACCACTCCACGACCACGTCCTCGATCTCCGTCGCCGCCGGGCTCGTCTGCCAGCTCATGCCCTGGGCCCCGAGGCCGGCGGCTACCAGGTCGGCGAGGACTGACGAGAGATCGGTGTTGGAGGGGAAGTATGCGAACCAGCCTGGGTGGTTCCAGTGAGTGATCCCAGGGAGAACGATCCGGTCCAGGTCGGACACTATGCCGGTGAGGCCCTCGGCCTGCTGCGGTGGGTCGTTGGGGAGCATGGCGGCGATCTCACCGGGTCGGACACGGCTCATCACGGGGAGATCGGCGATGCTCTCGCGGTAGTCGGCGATCCAGTCGATGAGCGCGTGACCCTGTTCGCGGAACTGTGCGGCGTCCATCACGACTCTCCTTGCGATTGGGTCCGGGGCCAGCACCAGGTAGAGCATAGACGACGCGGGACTCGCGCCGCGCGCGATGCTGTAGGATGCCTGCGATCTGTCGGCGAGCTGCGCCGGCTCGACCCACAGGGAGGCACCGTGGACATCAAGCCGTTCGCCGTCGAGCAGTGGATGAACGCTCGCGAGACCACCGCTCGCTGGAACGTAGCCGAGACCTGTGTGGACCCATTGACTGTCCGTGAACTGCTCGCCGTGAGCGGCGATGCGGACAGTGCGCTGCGCGACATGCTCGAGACGAAGCTTACCTACGGCCATGTTCCCGGCTCCCCGCGCCTGCGCGAGGCTATCGCCGGCCTGTACGGCGAGCGTATCTCGCCGGATCAGGTGCTGACCGCCAACGGCGCCATCGGGGCGAACTTCCTCGTGCACTTCGCCCTCGTGGAGCCGGGCGACACCGTCGTCTGCGTGCAACCGACCTACCAGCAGCTCTATTCGGTGCCGGAGGCGCTTGGCGCGCGAGTCAAGCTCCTGCGGCTGCGCCCTGAGAACGGCTATCTCCCCGATCCCGACGAGTTGCGCTCGCTGGTCGACACGAAGACGCGGATGGTCGTCATCAACAACCCCAACAATCCGACTGGCTCACTGATGGACGAGACACTGCTTGGCGAGATCGCCGCGGTCGCCAGGGAGTGCGGCGCCTACGTCCACTGCGACGAGGTCTACAGGGGTCTCGAGCACACACCTGGCACAACGGCGCCTTCGATCGCCGATCTCTACGAGAAGGGCGTGAGCACGGGCAGCATGTCGAAGGCGTTCTCCCTCGCCGGTCTGCGCACGGGGTGGGTCGCGGGGCCCGCTGCCGTCATCGAGCGTTGTCTGGAACGGCGCGACTACACGACGATCAGCTGCGGCGTACTCGACGACGCGCTGGCGACCATCGCTCTGACGAACGAGGCCGTGCTCGCCAGAGCGCTCGAGATCGTACGCGGCAACCTCGCTGTGGTCGACGAGTGGCTGGCAGGCGAGCCGCGGCTCGCGCATGTGCGCCCTCGCGCAGGCACGACGACCCTCGTGCGCTACGACTACCCAATCGCCTCTACGCGGCTGTGCTCGGAGATGTTCGAACTCAACGGCGCCTTCGTGGTCCCCGGGGCAGCCTTCGACGAGGCGTCTTCCTTCCGTCTTGGCTACGCTTGCGCCCGGGACGTGCTCGAGGGCGGGCTCGATGCGATCTCGCAGTACCTGCGAACGCTCGAGACGGGACCCGGCCGCCAGCAGGGCTGACGTACGACGCCGGGCAGGCGGCACGACAGGGGCCGACGGCTATCCCAGGAAGCGGCGCAGGCTAGCCGCGCGAACCACCAGGTCGGCGACGTTCTCATTCTGCTCGTCGAGCGTGAGCTGGCTGATCTGGCGCACGATCTCGCGATGCTCTCCGTCGACGCTCGCCGTAAGGCCCAGCTTCAGGATCGCGGACCGGACCTCGCTCGGCATGAACGGACTCTCGAGGTCGGCGAACCGCAGGGCGTCCTCGAGGTCCGCGTCGAAGTGACGGTACATGCCGCGCACGCTGGCCAGGTCCGCGGAGGTGAGAGCGGAGAGGCCGAGCAGCTCGGGCGGTACGCCCAGTGAATAGAGCGCCGCAGTGAACGAGATCGCACGCGGTAGCTGCGTACCGCCGAGATCACGCGAATAGCCGAACAGGCCGACGTGGAGCTTGCGCTTGCGTCGAGCGGGTACGAAGCGAGCCACCGAGTTGATCACGGGCGCGAGCGCCTGCACCTGCCGCTGGTACTCCGCCGAGTACCTCGCCGTCACGGAGTGGCAGCTCTCCTCGTCCATCTCTTGCGCCGGCCGGACCCCGCGGTCGCGCAGATAGCGGATGGCGTTCATCACCTTGGTCGGGGCGTGATCGTACTTGAACGCCGACTGTACTGTGAACGTCTTGACACTTGGGTACTCGGCGGCCACTCGCGCCGCGTTGGCCGGGGACAGGTTCCCCCGAAACGGGGCTGATCCGGCGCCGAGAATCGGGTGGATGCTCACGCCGCTGCGCTCCTGCAGGTCTTCCAAGCGTGCCAGAGCGATCTTGGTCATCAGCACGGCGCTGACGATCCCGTAGTTCATCGCTGGGTCGGAGCGCGCCAGAAAGACCCGCTGGTCCGTGGCATCCTTGCCCTTGAGGTAGTCCGCGGTGATCTCGTCCGCCGAGCTCAGCTGGGGCAGGTCCTCGAAGAGCGGGATCACGTTGATCGTGTCGGGCTTGAACTCCCCGATCCAGTCGGCGATCGAGACGTCGCCCTGGTAGAAGGGGCGATTCTGTCTTGCGACGATGAAGTCCCGGTAGTAGTGGTAGACGCGGTTCACGCACTTGGCCGAGGCGGTCATGGGCAGGATCACCTCGAAGATGGGCGGCATGTCGTCGCCGAACACGAGCTTCGAGGCGTCGTACGACCGCGGGATGCTCTCGAGGGTCTCGAGCAGGATCTTCGCCTCCGCCTTCTCGACCGTCGGGTTGGGGACGCGCAGCGTGACGAACACGTCGCGGCCCAGACGGTGTTCCTTGAAGTACGGTTGGTGGCGCGTGAGCAGCTTCTTGACGACGAACGAGTCGACCTCCTTGCCCTCGACGTCCCACATCTGCTCGTCGCACCCCAGGTGTGAGAAGGCGTAGTAGGCCTCCTGCACCTCGTCCTCGCCGCTGAGCTCGGGGCCGGAGGAGAAGAAGGGCACGTTGACGTTGTCGGGATGCTGCGTGCTCATGCAGCATGGGATCGTAAGCGGCGTGTCTCTCGTCATCGTTGCCTCGCTTGGGGTTCTGCGCAGCTGCACACGCGCGGGAAGCAATCGTACCTGAGTGAGCCCGCCTCCGTCACATCGTGGGCTTCTGGTCGGGCGAGGGGCCTCCGCCAGCCGGCGGAGGCGCCGGCGCTGGTAGACTGGAGCAGGTTCGATAGACGTCGCCGGGGAGGAGGCGTGATGCTTCCGCGCGTCATCTTGCACGTCGAGGCGAGTCTCGACGGGCGCATCGACTGGATCGAGCCTGATATCGGGCGCTTCTACGCGCTTGCGGCCGGGTTCCGTGAGGACGCCATCCTCACCGGCGCTGACACGCTGATCGAGGGGCCGGGCCTGCCTGCCGAAGACGATGCACGCCCGCCGGCCCCCGAGGAGCTTGGTGAGGGGCCGCTGCTCGTCGTCGTCGACAGTCGTGGCCGCTTCAGAACGTGGAACTGGCTGCGCAAGCAGCAGTACTGGCGCGACGCCGTCGCGCTCGTCGCGGCCGCCACCCCCGCCGAAGCGCGCGAGCGGCTCGCCGCCCAAGGCGTAGCGACACTTGCGGCGGGCCGCGACCGCGTCGACCTGCGAGGCGCCCTCGAGCTTCTCAACGAGCGCTTCGGCGTGCAGACCGTACGCGTCGACAGCGGAGGCGCGCTCAGCGGAGCGCTTCTGCGCGCCGGGCTCCTGAACGATGTGAGCGTCCTGCTCGAGCCCGTGCTGGTGGGCGGTGAGACGCCACGAGCCTTCATGCGTGGACCCGATCCCGTCTCGGACGCCGACATCGCACGCCTTCGTCTAGCTGAGGTCCAACAGTTCGATGACGGTCTGGTGTGGGCGCGCTACGAGGTCCTTCCGTAGGGGCATCCCGGGTCAGCTCGCGCGCGCCGGGCGCGTGGGAGCTTGCTACTGATGCAGGAACCATTCAAAATACCACTCCGTCGCTAGCGACGGATGCGGCATCGCCTGCCGTCGAGGAACGCTGTCTCTCGGCTCTCAAGTCTGGGGGGCGGATCGGCGGGGCGGAAGGGACGTGTGTCGACACGGCGACGCGGGAGGCGCAGTTGGAAGGGCAATGGGTCTGCATCGACGGCAACGAGGCGGCGTCGCGCGTCGCCTATGCCTTCAGCGAAGTAGTGGCCATCTACCCGATCACTCCGGCCTCCCCGATGGGCGAGTCGGCGGACGACTGGGCGGCGGGCGGGAAGCCCAACCTCTGGGGGACGGTGCCCGAGGTCCTCGAGATGCAGTCCGAGGCTGGCGCGGCCGGCACTCTGCACGGGGTTCTGCAGAAGGGCGCCCTGTCGAGCACGTTCACCGCTTCCCAGGGCCTTCTCCTGATGATCCCCAACATGTTCAAGATCGCCGGTGAGCTGACGCCGACGGTCATCCACGTGTCCGCTCGCACCATCGCCACGCACGCCCTGTCGATCTTCGGAGACCACAGCGACGTCATGCACGCGCGCACGACAGGATTCGCCATGCTTGCCGCCGCCTCCGTGCAGGAGGCTCAGGACTTCGCGTTCATCTCTCACGTCGCCACACTGCGTTCGCGGGTTCCCTTCCTCCACTTCTTCGACGGCTTCCGAACCTCGCACGAGGTCGACAGCATCGAGGTCCTACGTGAGGACGACATGAGGACCATGGTGTCCGATGAGGACATCCTCGCGTTCCGGGCTCGCGGCCTCACGCCGGACGCACCGGTCATACGTGGTACCGCACAGAACCCAGACACGTTCTTCCAGGGTCGCGAGGCATGCAACCCCTTCTATCTCGCCGTCCCTGGCGTTGTCGCCGAGGCCATGGATGCCTTCGAACGGCGCACCGGCCGTCACTACGGCCTCGTCGAGTACGAGGGCGCCCTCGACGCGGAGCGCGTCATCGTCATGATGGGTTCCGGCATCGGGGCGGCGCAGCAGACCGTTGAGGCGCTGACGGCCGCCGGCGAGCGGGTCGGCTTGCTCAAGGTGCGCCTCTACCGGCCCTTCCCCATGGAGCAGCTCGTCGCCGCGCTGCCGCCGACGGTGCAGTCGATCGCCGTTCTTGATCGCACCAAGGAGCCGGGTGCCTCCGGTGAGCCCCTGTATCTGGACGTGATCGCGGCTCTCACGGAGAGCATGGATTCAGCGACCCCGGCTCTTGGGCGCATGCCGAGAGTGCTCGGAGGGCGCTATGGGCTTGCCTCGAAGGAGTTCACCCCCGGGATGGTCAAGGCGATCTTCGACGAACTCGAGAAGGACCAGCCGAAGCGGCACTTCACGGTCGGCATCGTCGACGATGTGACGCACCTCAGCCTTCCCCCGGACAACGAGTTCCGCGTCCCGCGCCCGGATGGCGAAGTCGAAGCGATGTTCTTCGGCCTGGGTTCAGACGGCACGGTCGGTGCCAACAAGAGCTCTGTCAAGATCATTGGCGAGAACACCGACCTCCACGCCCAGGGACACTTCGTCTACGACTCCAAGAAGTCGGGAGCCGTCACGGTCTCTCACCTTCGCTTCGGCCCCCAGCCCATCAACTCGACCTACCTCATCCACAGCGCCGACTTCGTGGCTTGCCACCAGTTCGGCCTCCTGGAGCAGTTGAAGGTCCTGGAGCGGGCCAGGGAAGGCGCCACCTTCCTGCTCAACAGCCCATACCCGGCGACTGAGGTGTGGGATCGGCTGCCGGCCACCGTTCAGGCGCAGCTGATCGAGAAGCACATCGAGTTCTGGGTGATCGATGCCAACAGGATCGCCAAGGAAGTGGGCATGGGCAACCGTGTGAACACGGTGATGCAGCCGTGCTTCTTCCATCTCTCCGGCGTCCTCCCGGCAGACGAGGCCGTTGCGCGCATCAAGGAGTCGGTCGAGAAGACGTACGGCAAGCGCGGTCCCTCCGTCGTCGAGAGGAACTTCGCAGCCATCGATCGCTCGCTGCAGGAACTGGAGCGGGTGGCCGTACCGGCCGAGGTCACGAGCGTCATGGCAGTCCGGGACCTCGTGCCCGAGGACGCGCCGGACTTCGTCCAGCGCGTGACGGCTCGCATGATGGCCGACGAGGGCGAGCTTCTGCCGGTGAGTGCCTTCCCCGTCGACGGCACGTTCCCCACCGGAACGACCAAGTACGAGAAACGGGCGATTGGCCTCGAGATCCCTATTTGGGATCCTGAGGTCTGCATCGATTGCGGCAAGTGCGCCATCGTATGCCCGCACGCCACCATCCGCATGAAGGTGTTTGAACCTGAGGCGCTCGTAGGCGCTCCCGAGGGATTCAAGTCCAAGGAGTTCCGTTCCAAGGAGCTCCCCGGTCACAAGGTGACCATCCAGGTCGCGCCCGACGACTGCACTGGGTGCGGGGTGTGCGTCGACGTCTGCCCCGCGAGGAGCAAGACCGAAGCGCGCCACAAGGCCATCAGCATGGAGTCCGCGATGGAACACCGTGCGGCTGAGCGGCCCCACTGGGCCTTCTTCGAGACGATCCCCCAGCTCGACAGGGATCTGCTGCCGCACAACACGGTCAAGGGTTCGCAGGTGCTGGAGCCGCTGTTCGAGTTCTCAGGCGCGTGCGCCGGGTGCGGTGAGACGCCATACGTCAAGCTGGTCTCCCAGCTCTTCGGTGATCGCATCGTGGTCGCCAACGCCACGGGCTGCTCCTCGATCTACGGCGGCAACCTCCCCACCACCCCGTGGACGGTCGACGAGGACGGGCGGGGCCCGGCGTGGTGCAACTCGCTCTTCGAGGACAACGCGGAGTTCGGCTTGGGCCTGCGACTTGGCTACGAAGCCCAGAAATCCAGGGCCCGACAGCTCCTCGAGAAGCTTGCGCCGCGGCTTGACGGGGGCTTGGTCGAGGAGATCCTGTGCGCCGATCAGGAGAGCGAGACAGCCATTCGGGCGCAGAGAGAGCGAATCGTCCGACTGGTCGAGGAGCTCGGCTCCCTCGATACCGACGATCCGGACGTGCGCCACCTGCTTGCCCTGACGGACGACCTCGTGCGCAAGAGCGTCTGGATCGTCGGCGGCGACGGCTGGGCGTACGACATCGGCTTCGGTGGGTTGGATCACATCTTCTCCTCCGGGCGCAATGTCAACATACTCGTCCTCGATACCGAGGTCTATTCGAACACCGGCGGTCAGGCCTCCAAGGCCACGTCTCGCGGAGCGGTCGCCAAGTTCGCCTCCTGGGGCAAGGAGACCCCGAAGAAGGATCTGGGGGCGATCGCCTCGTCCTACGGTTCGGTCTACGTCGCACAGATCGCCATGGGCGCCAACGATGCGCAGTCCGTCAAGGCGCTTCTCGAGGCTGACGCATGGCCGGGGCCATCGCTGGTCATCGCCTACAGTACGTGTGTGGCCCACGGGATCGACATGTCACGGTCGATGCAGCATCAGAAGGATGCGGTCAAGAGCGGCTACTGGCCTCTGTATCGTTTCCGGCCTACCGAGACGCAGGACGGTCAGCCGTTCAAGCTCGACTCGCGTGAGCCCTCGATGCCCGTGAGGGAGTTCCTCGCCAACGAGGCTCGGTTCGCGATCCTGAGCAGGACGCACCCCGAGCGCGCCGAGCGCTTGCTCGACCTGGTGCAGGCCGACGTCGACGAACGCTGGCGGTACTACGAACAGCTCACGACGGTCTCGCGGAGTATGCCCGCTGAATCCGACGACGAGGCGAAGGTCGATGGCGACGCCGGGACTCGGCAGGACGCGGAGGTCCCGCGATGAACCGGTTGAGCACTGAGTACCTTGGATTGGGCCTTCGCTCGCCGCTCGTCGCCTCGGCGGGGCCGTTCACGCGCGAGCCCGAGAGCGCTCTGCGCTTGCAGGAGTGTGGTGCGGCGGCCATCGTCCTCCCGTCGCTCTTCGAGGAGGAGATCGTCAACGAGGAGATCCAGCTCAATCGGGCGCTGGAGGAGGGCGCGGAAGGGTTCGCCGAAGCCCTCAACTACTTCCCCGAGGTCACGACCTACGAGTCCACGACCGATCGCTACCTGTCTACCATCCAAGAGATGAAGCGCCGACTCGATGTTCCGGTCATCGCCAGCCTGAACGCCACATCCCACGGCGGATGGATGCGCTACGCGCGACTCGTCGAGGAGGCGGGGGCCGACGCTCTCGAGCTGAATCTCTACCACATTGCGACCGACCCCTATCTGAGCGGTGCGGCGATGGAGGCCAACGATCTCAGCATCATCCGGGCGCTGAAGGAGTCGATCAGCATTCCTCTGGCGGTCAAGATCTCGCCCTACTACACCACCTTGGCCAGCTTCGCCCGCGAAGTCATCCTTGCGGGAGCCAACGGGCTCGTGCTCTTCAACCGGTTCTACCAGCCAGAGCTCGACGCCGACACGAGGGAGGTCGTCCCCCGCGTCGAGCTGAGTCAGCGCTGGGAGCTCCGCCTGCCGGTCATGTGGACGGCGATCCTCAGGTCCCGGCTTGGCGAGGAGGCGTCACTCGCCGCGACGTCCGGTGTCCACAATGGCATCGATGCGGCCAAGGCGCTGCTTGCGGGCGCCGACGTTGCGATGATGACCTCCGCCCTCCTCCTCAACGGACGCGAACACTTCGGGACGGTCGAGCGTGAGCTCGTGGAGTGGATGGACGCCAACGAGTACGAGTCCGTGGGGGAACTGAGGGGCAGCGCGAGCTACTTCGCGAGCGACGATCCATCAGTCTTCGAGCGCGCCAACTACATCAGGACGATCCACTCCTGGAGCGCTCCCGGTTCGCTCAAGCATCGAAACGCGGAGTCCTGAGGGCGACGTTCGCCAAGGCGCCAGTTCGAAACCTGCGGGCCGGGGGTAGGGTGCAAGCGTGGGCATGCGCAACGACATCGCTGCGTCACTGAAGGACATCCGCGACCACGGTCAGCGGCTTGTGCAGCTCAATCTCGAGCTGCTGACTGCGGAGCTCAAGGCAAAAGGCGCGATGTATGGCGCCGCCGTAGTCATGGTGTTGGTTGCCTGCCTGCTCTCCCTCTACGCGCTTGGCTTCGCCTTGGCGACGATCGCCGTCGCGCTGTCGTTGGTGTTGCCTCTGTGGCTGGCGCTGCTCATCGTGACGGCGATCTTGGTGCTCGTCATGCTGATCCTGGTGCTCGCTGCGCGCGCGAGTATCAGGCGTGCTGGAGCGCCGGTGCCGCAGAGAGCGGTAGATGAGGCGCAGACGACGGCAGACGTGCTGAAGGCCCACGCGAAGCAGGCGAAGAGCGCTATCGACCCCCGGCGTCTGCGGGCGACGGGGCCGCAGACTCCCGCCGGGCAGGCGCCGCCGCATGAGCCGGCATGGCCGGTCCGGCCACGGGTGCCGGACGGTGGGCCGGGCGAGCCGACCGCCGAGGACGAGCCGGGTCAGTCGCGGCGCGAACCCCCTTCGGCCGAAAGCGAGAGGAGCTGATGACGGACAACGGCAAGACGCGGGCGAGGACTCCGGACGAGATCGTCCGCGACCTGCACCGCGAGCGCGAGCAGCTCGTGAACGCGCTCGATGCGTTGGCAGATGACGCCCATGGTGCTGCCCAAGCCGCGAGTAGTCGCGCCAGGACTGTCGCACCCGCCGTGGCTGCCGCGGTCGCTGCCGCCTTGCTCGTAGGCGTACTGCTGCGCCGCAGATGGCGCCGCCGAAGGACCAGCTAGCCGCTCGCAGCCTTGCCTGGGCGACTACCTCGTCGTGCCGCAGGAGGTGGGGCCATGAAGCACAGGTCGGGTCGCGTCCGCCTCGCCGGTCGCTTGGCGACGGCACGCGCGCTCGGGCGTCCCCACACTCTGAGCCACCTCATCACGTCGCGCTGCAACGCTCGTTGTGAGACCTGCCTGTGGCGCGACGGGACCTCGGAGGAGGCAGACGCCCAGACGATAGCCTGGCTGTATCGTGAAGCGGCTCGTGCGGGCTTCGCCCAGCTCGTGGTATGGGGCGGCGAACCGCTCCTGCGCGACGATCTCGGCGACGTCCTCGCGGTCGCGAAGCGCGTCGGCCTCTACACGACGCTCATCAGCAACGGCTGGCTCATGGCGGCGCGCTGGCCCGAGTTGCGCGGGAACGTGGATGCGCTGATCCTCAGTGTCGACGACGTCGGCGTGGCACACGACCGCCTGCGAGCAATGCCGGGTCTGTACGGCCGCGTGGGCGAGTTCGCCTTGTCCTTGCAGGCCGATCCTCTGGCTCCGTTGCTGCTCCTCAACACCGTCCTCTCCCGCCAGAACCTCGGCGCTCTGTCACGTGTCGCCGTGGTGGCCAAGTCGTGGAGGGCGGGTCTCTTCTTCTGCCCCATGGAGACTGGCCAGATGCAATCGACAGGCTTCGTGGAGTCGCTCTCCCATCTCGCCCTTACGCCGGAGGAGCTGAGCGCTGCGGCGCGAGAGGCTCGGCGGCTCGGCGGTGAGGGCTACCCGATCCTCGCCACGGGCGCCTATCTCGACCTCCTGGAGAACGATCCGGGTCTGGCCGGCTACCGGTGTCGCGCGCCCCACTCACTGATGACTGTGGGGGCGGACGGTGCCGTCCGCGACTGTCGTCGCCACGATCAGCCGATCGCCAACGTCATGGAACTGCGAGCTTCGGGCCAAGCGCTGTCCGAGGCGCTGGCTCTGCCGCGTCGCCGGGAGTTGCTCGCCGAGGCCGACTCGTGTTCGGCCTGCAACAATCCCGATGTCATCGAGCTGTCCTGGCTCTGGGATCTGCGCCCGGTCATGCTGAAGAAGTTCGTGCGGCTCGCCGCCCACTGAACGGCGGACGTCTGAGGGCTCGCTTTGGCGCTCCGACAGACGTCCGAGATCGCGAGTGGCAAGGGGAGCCCTTGAATGGGGCGACCGTCGGGGAATAGGCTGCCCATATGGGGATCTCGCAGTGAAACGGCGATGCTGAGTCAGTTCCGAGACCTCGATCCCATCCTCCAGGCGCTTCTTGCGACCTGTTTCACATGGTTCGTGACGGCTGCCGGCGCGGCCCTTGTGTTCCTCGCCAAAGAGCTTCGACCCATCGTCCTAGACTCAATGCTTGGGTTCGCGGCGGGCGTCATGATCGCTGCAAGCTACTGGTCCTTGCTGGCGCCGGCCATCGATCTTGCGGGCGAGACCATGAGCGCTGCATGGTTCCCGGCCGTGGTAGGCTTCTTGTGTGGTGGCATCTTTCTCTTGGCTGTGGACAAGCTGGTGCCCCACCTCCACCCTGGCTTTCCGCGGAATGAGGCCGAGGGTATCCGTACCTCGTGGCGCCGTAGCGTGCTGCTGGTGCTGGCCATCACGATACACAACATCCCCGAGGGGCTGGCTGTCGGAGTCGCTTTCGGTGCCGCGGCTGCCGGGTCTCCTGGAGCGACGCTTGGCGCGGCGGTAGCGTTGGCGCTGGGAATCGCGATCCAGAACTTCCCTGAGGGAGCCGCGGTATCGATGCCACTGCGCCGCGAAGGCTTCTCGCGGCGGCGCGCCTTCTGGTGGGGCCAGATCTCAGGGGCTGTTGAGCCGCTGGCAGGCGTCGCAGGGGCAGCCGCGGTCCTTCTGATGCGACCGCTTCTGCCCTACGCTCTCAGCTTCGCCGCTGGGGCGATGATCTTCGTGGTGGCCGAGGAGCTCATTCCCGAGGCTCACCGCGGTTCGCACAGTGACTACGTTACGATCAGCGTGATGGGGGGATTCGCGTTGATGATGACGCTGGATGTGGCGCTTGGATGAGTCAGAGCTCGCGAGAGTGAAGCCCGACGATGGCGCCGTTTTCGCTCACTCGGCGTCGGGAACACAAGATCCGGCAGTATCCGGCCATTCGCCTCGCAGGGAGGCGCGCGTGTGGATCCCCGAGCTCGGACTCGAGAAGGGACCTCTATTGTTGCGTGCCGATGTTGCCGATGGTGCTTACATGTCGGACGGGGCACTCAGACGCGACGATGTTCGCGGAGAAGAGACGGCGCGCGCTTTGGGCGCCGAGCGGGCTCTGACCCAACGGCCGGCCAAGCGACGCGTCGCGGCGACGGTCGGAGCGGACGCTGTCGGCATCCTGCTGGCTTCGCTGCTCGCCGTCTGGGTGGCAGGCGCTCTGGCGGGCGTGCCCGTCATCGGTCGGCTGGCCGCGCCGTTCTCCGCGGATGTTCGCGGTGGCCTGTTGATGTTCGTCGCACTCTCCCCCATCTGGCTCGCGGCTCTCTGGGCCTTCGGACTCTATCGCGTGCCGGGCCGAAGCATCGGCGGCGCAAATCTGGCCGAGACGCTCAACGGTCCGACGGCACTCACCGTGGCGACTTGGCTGGTCCTCATCGTGCTCGTCCTCATCGAGGGCGCGCGAGCTCCAGTCGGCGCCCTCATCGTCTTCTGGCTGATCGCCATCGTGCTGGTGCCCCTCTGCCGGGTGATCAGCCGCCGGACGATCTGGTCGACGGCGGCGATGCAGGAACGTGTGCTCATCATCGGCGCCGGCGAGGTGGGGCATGTGCTCGCGGCGAAGATCAGCAAGCACCCCGAGTATCGCATCACGCTCGTGGGTTTCCTGGACGACGGGGAGCCGCGCAGCAACGGCGCGGGCGGTCCGCCGGTGCCCACCATCGGCGCTTTCAGCGATCTGCAGCACGTTCTGCTTGAGCAGCGCGTGGATCGTGTGATCGTCGCTTTCTCAAGGGCGCGTCACGACGATTTTCTGCGCATCGTCCGAGCTTGCGCCGATCTGGGCGTGAGGGTGAACATCGTCCCCCGCCTCTTCGAGGTCGTGAGCTCGCGGGCCTTGGTCGACGACGTGGAAGGCATCCCGCTCCTCGACGTCGGCCACGTCGAGCTCAGCCGCTTCAACATGGTCGTCAAGCGGGCCTTCGACCTCGTGGTCGGTGGCTTCGTCTTCCTGCTTTTCCTTCCGATCCTGGCCGTGATGGCGGTCGTCATCAAGGTCGACTCGCGGGGGCCTGTGTTCTTCCGCCAAGAACGCATGGGGCGCGGCGGCAAGTCCTTCATGATCTACAAGTTCCGCTCCATGTACGTGGGCGCCGACTCCCTGAGAGAGGACCTGGCCGAGCAGAACGAGTACTCCGGCCCCATGTTCAAGATCAAGCTCGACCCACGCGTGACTCGCGTCGGCCACTTCATACGTCGCTGGAGCATCGACGAGCTCCCGCAGATCATCAATGTGATGACGGGCGACATGAGCCTCGTGGGGCCGCGGCCGCTCTGGGTGGATGAGGCCCGGCAGGTCCGCGGCTGGACGCAGAAGCGCCTCGACATCACCCCGGGGATCACGGGGCTGTGGCAGGTCCTCGGCAGAAGCGACATCCCCTTCGATGAGATGGTGAAGCTCGACTACATGTACGTCACCGGGTGGAGCCTGAGCTGGGACATCAAGCTCCTGCTGCAGACCATACCGGCCGTTCTTGAGAAGCGCGGGGCCTACTGATCCAGTGCCCGGCGCGCGAGCGCCTTTCCCTGCAGGATTCCGCCTCGGGCAGCAGAAAGCGTTGCCGGACCTGACAACGAACGACCTCTGACATCGCCCTGCCCTGTAGACTTCCGTCTCCTCGCCGCAGGACGATGGGCCGATGGGAGCGATAGGCCGAACGGATGGATGTTGCGATGAGCACAGCTTGCATAGCGCTGGACAAGGGTTGCCCACGCATGACGGTCGACGTCGCTCTGCTGTACAGGTACCTCGAGGCGAATGGCTGGGTGCTGGTCGACGACGTCGCGGAGGCGAACCTCGTGTTGGCCGCATGCTGTGCCGTCCATGAAGGCGCCGAGAAGTCGGGCTTCGAGTGCCTGGAGCACCTGGATGCCAGGCGCAAGAAGGGATCGCGCCTGATCGCCATGGGCTGTCTGGCCGGCATCTGTCACGAGCAGCTCGCCGCCGCGCATCCCGGCGTAGCGGCCGTGCCGCCGGCCAGGTCGGGGCATCTCGACGAACTAATAGGCGCTCGGGTGAAGCTGGCGGACGTGCCGGACGTGCAGGACCGGGCTCCCTATGAGGCTCGCGCGCGCCGCAGCATGGGCTATGCGATGGACGGCAGCGCCCGCCGGTTGGCTCGTCAGGTCCTCCGATCCACAGGGCTGAGGCGGGCTCAGGGGGATGCCTCGGCCCCGTCGGGCAACGGCTCTGAAGCGGGAGTATGCAGCCTGCGTGTGGCTTGGGGATGCGCCAACGAATGCACCTACTGCGCCATCCGCATCGCGGCTGGTCCGCTCCGCTCGAAACCGTTGGCGACGGTGCTGGCCGAGTTCGATGCCGGGCTCGCCGCCGGGTTCGAGCGGTTCGAGGTGATCGCCGGTGACGTGGGCTGCTGGGGGCAGGATCTGGGGGCCGGCATCGTGGATCTGTTGGCTGGTCTGTTCGAGCGATCTGGTGAGTACCGGTTCGTCATCGACGATCTTAATCCGAGGTGGCTGCTGCGTCATCAGGAAGAGCTCATCCCGATGCTCGCGGCGAACGCAGATCGGATCGCAGAGATCACGGTGCCCGTGCAGTCGGGGAGCGAGCAGATCCTCGCCGCGATGCGGAGGGGCTACTCCGCCAAGGAGCTGGTCGAGGGACTCACGAGGCTTCGGGCAGCCGCGGAGGGACTTCGCCTTGTCACCCACGTCCTCGTCGGATTCCCCGGGGAGGGCGAGACCGAGTTCGACGAGACCCGGACGCTGCTCGGCGCGGTGCGATTCGACCGCGTCGACGCCTATCCGTACGCAGACAGGCCGCATGCCCCGTCCGGGAGCCTGCCGGGCAAGGTCGCACAGGACGTCATCGAGGCTCGCTGCGCACGTCTCGTGGCTGAGTTCCCGACGGTGGTCGCCGACTACAACTGAGAGGCGGCACAGGCGGGCCCTCCATGTGCCTCCCGGTCATCGCGTGTAGCTGCCGCCCAGCACCCTCAGGGTGAGACCGGATGCGACGTGAAACGCTGATTCGGCGCTCGGCGAACTCTGGCCGGGCAGGATGAACGTGCAGTCTCTGAACACGTTCTCGTCGGAGCCGTCCCGTACGTGGATGGCGGGTCCGGCCACGCCGGTCTTGATGATCTCCGTGTCGAAGACGTTGCCCTGGGACCCGTCCGTGAGCCAGAGGCAGGCATGACCGAGGCCGACGGCTCGCGTGTCTGTCCACTTGTTGCGCAGAAAGGTGTTGTCGGCGGACCCGTCGATGTACGCGAGCTGACCGCCGACGTCGCTCTTCACCACATTGTCCCGGAAACTGACGCCGGACACGTTGGAGAAGTAGATGACCTGTGTCGACGCGGATGGGACCTCCTCGATGAAGCTCCTCCTCGCGTCGAAGACGTTGTGGGCGAAGACCGTTCCGGTGCGGCTGCCGCTGCGGCCCTGGTGGTTGATCATGGCGTCGCGACCTCGATAGACGGTGTTGTGGACGAAGCGCATATCTGTGACGCTGTTGAATTCGATCCCCTGGCCGAAGGGCTCGGCCGAGTTCCAGCCCGAGCCCTTGAACGTGCACCCCGAGATCGTCGAGTAGCCGGCGTCTCCGACCGCGTCGAACGACACGGTCTCGGAGCCCGTCGGCTCGAAGACGCAGTCGTAGAGGTCGATGCGCCGGTAGCCGCTGGTGATCGGGGCGTGGTCGGCGCGCTGTATGACTTCCAGACCCATGCGCGGAGAGCTACCGAAACGACAGCGGCGCCACGTGATGTCGTGGTAGGTGGCGTCGTTCGAGCCGTTGCTCACCATGCTCACCCCGTTCCCATCCACCGAGTTGGCGCCGATCTTGCAGTCCTCGAAGGCTATGAACGAGGCCGAACGTCCGCCACTGAAGCGGATGACGCCCTGGTCT
Organism: uncultured Thermoleophilia bacterium; assembly: GCA_963717285.1. Classification (GTDB taxonomy): domain Bacteria; phylum Actinomycetota; class Thermoleophilia; order UBA2241; family UBA2241; genus CAIXSE01. Next base: position 97,388 of record CAVQVW010000004.1, on the reverse strand, counting down.
TCGCCCGAGGTCATCCCGCCGCCGCCGGTGAACGCGACGCGCCGAAACAAGACCTGTGACGCGTCGGGAGCGAACCGTAGCGCGGCGCCATCGCGGCCCAATCTGAGATCGGCCACGCGGCTACCGCCACCGACCTCGAGACGCCCCTGGATCCAGCTGCGGTCGGCGCCTTCGCCCTTCAGGATGACGTTCCAAGGGAGCTGCACGTCCGTGACCCTGTAGGTTCCTGCGGGGAACAGAATTGCCGTTCTCTGACCTGCCGTCGCGGTGAGAGCTGCCAGCACGGCCTCGGTATCGTCGGTCGTCCCGTCGCCGGACGCTCCGAACTCCCGAACCGAGACGGTGCGCACTGCAGTTGCCGGCGTCGGCGAGGCGATCGGGGCAGGGGCGGTCGTCGTCGGCGCGGCGGACGGCGTCTCGGACGGTCCAGCCACGATCGCGCCCTCGGGCTCCTCATCGGGGGAAAGGATGGCGATCGCCAGGACGAACACGGCGGCGACTGAGAGCACCGCGACGGTCAGCGCCCCGCGTCGCCTTCTGCGGAGAGCCTCTGATCGGGCGGTGTTGCGGGAGCCGCTGTTCAAGCGGCGCGGCCGGCAGTTCTGGTTGGCACGAGATGCGTCAGCAGCCACCTCGGTGCGCGGCCCTCGAGCCATCGGCTGCTCACCGTAGTGCCCACCTCACTCTCTCTCGTGGGCGTCTGCCCTGGGCCTGGTGTCTCCGCAGCAACAGGCAGTCCTACGCAGCATGTTGCTGGCTCGGCAGCCGAATCGCGAGCGGACGACGGTCACGTTCCGGCCGGCCACGGCCTCGGCGGCAGGACCAGCGTATCAGGGTTCACGGGAGACGATCCCAGCGTCGCGAACCGACAGCAGGCGCCTCGCTTGCTTGCCGACGGAGCGCCGGCTTCTCCAGTACGTGGTCTCACCCTTGGTGCGGAGGTAGCGCCTCATGACATCCCCGGCCTCCCTCAGGGAGTACAGCCGGTGCTTCTCGGTTGGGAAGACAGAAAGACGGGTCGCCCTGACGGGATGTGCGCCGAGCCGCGCCTTGAACTCCTCGTCGCCCCACATAAGGCCGCAGTAGCGAGCACCTCGTTCGATGGCGTTGCACACCAGCAAGTAGGAGGCAACGAAGCCCAGCGAGTAGTCCTCGTAGCGGGGGTCGAAGGAGGTCTGCTCGCCGTAAAGCGCCTCTCCGACGGGGAACGTCAGGATGATCGCTGCCATCCGCCCATCGATGACGGTCACATGTGCTTCGCCGCGCAGCCGCAGGAGCTCGACGTAGCGCTCCCGGAGGCCCGGAACCATGTGCCAGAAGACCTGACGTCCGAGTGCCTTGAAGCGCGCTTCCTTCCACGCGAGGAACGTATCGAAGAGCTCTTCGCTGCGTTCACCTGCGACGAGGACCTGCGTCGAGAGGTCCGGGAAATCCCGGCTCAGACGGTTCTGAAAGCGGTTGAGTCGCTTGCGGGTGTGGCCGAGAGACGCCCTGTATTCCTCGATCGTGGACGGAAGCCCGATGAACTGGTGGTCCGCGTGATAGAGCACGCGGCTGGGCAGCGCGAGTTCGCGTGCCGGGAACATGACCTCCAGGTGCACTCGATGCACGTTCGGAAAGGCCCGGAAGAGAGCCAAGCAGGCTCGCTTGGCATCAACAGGTGCCATCCGGAATGCCTTGTTGAGGATCTCGATGGTCCCGTTCTCCAGAGTGAACAGCAGGACGTGGCGTGGCTCTGTCAGCGTGCACGCGCCTTGGGCAGTGACCTGGTCCTGCGTCGAGAACCACTCAGTCGTAGTGCAGAGGCTGCTGTACAGTCCGGGCAGCTCCTCTGCCAACCCCGCTGGAACGTGCGATGGATAGACCGTGGCGCCAAGGTCCGCATAGTGAAAGTGGCTGTGGGTCATCTCTTGATCACTCCGTGGGCTCTGAGGATGCGACCCGCAGCTCGGCGTGTCCGCCAGTACTCGTGCGCCGCTCGTCGGGTCGTGTTTCGCCGTGCGACCTCCCACTCTTCATCAAGGGACCACAGACGAGTAGTGGGGGTACGGAAGACCGAGAGCGCGGACGCGCGTCTTGGGGTCGCGCCCAAGCGGGACTTGAACTCCTCGGTTCCCCACAGCAGGTTGACACTTCTTAGGCCACGGGGAATCGCGTCGCAGATGCTCCAGTAGTCGCTGAGGAGAGGGATGCCGTAGCGGGCGAGTGCGGGGTCGGGGTCGCTCGCCGTTTCCTGGGCGCACAGGCACTCCCCGACGGGGAAGTCAACAGCGATGGTCACGAGTCTCGAGTCGGCTCTCGTGAGGCGGATCTCACCGCGACGCCGGAGAAGTGCCTCGAAGCGATCGATCAGCTGCGGATCGTCCTCCCAGTACGTCTGCCTTCCGCGTTGTGCGAAGCTGGCGGTCTTCCACTCCAGCAACTGCTTGAACAGAGACGGGGTCCGCGCGTCGGAGGAAGGGATGGTCTCTGCGGACACATCGTCGAAGTCGCGCTTGACGCGGTTGCGGTGACTCCGCAGGTGCTTGCTCCTGCTCACCGAGCGCACGAACTCCTCAACCGTGGGCGGCAGGTCGACCACCATGTGGTCTGTCGTATAGAGGACGCGCCTGGAGAGAGAGAGCGCAGACGGTGGGAACATCACCTCGATGTGGATGCGGCGCACGTGCGGGAAGGCGCGAAAGAGAGCCCGGCAAGCGCGCTCGGCGTCGGAGGGCTCGATCGCGAAGGCCTTGTTCAGCACCTTCACAGTGTCGCCGCTGCCGGTGAACATGAGCAAATGTCTGGGTCGCTCCAGGATGCAGGCACCCATCCACGGAGGATCGTCGTGAGTCTCGAACCAGTCGACTGTCGAGAAGAGACTGGAGTACAGGATCTCAAGCTCGGCCGCATACACGGTCGGATCTACGGCAGGATGCACGACCGCCCCGAGATCGCGATACCGAAACGGGCCCTTTGGCGGCTGGCGGTCGTTGCGGTCGGTCTGCCGTCCCTGGGCCTCCGTCTCGCTCGACTGCTCACCTCGTCCCGGGATCCGCCGACGGATCCATCGACCCACTTGTCTGCGAGTTCGCCAGTACACGCCAGTCCCGCGCTCCTTGGCGACGCGAACGAGAACATCGCGCGACTCGCCGAGAGAGTGCATCCTGGCAGTCTGGTTCGGAAACACCGAAAGCCGGAAGGCCTGTCGCGGGCGAGCGCCGAGGCGTTGCTTGTGAGGCTCCGTCCCCCACATGAAGCTGACTCTCCTCATCCCGCGCTCGATCGCGGCACAGACGGTCCAGTAGGAGGTGACGGTGCCCAGACCGTACGGCTCATAGGCCGGGTCGAAGGCGGACTGGCCGATGTACAAGGTGTCCCCCACGGGGAAGACGAACTTGATGGCCGCCTCACGCCCATCGACCGAGGTCACGTGGGCCTCGCCTCTCGCGTCGAGGAGCTTCGCGAGCTTCGGTCCGACAAGGCCGAGCTCGCGTGCGTGCGCTTCGAAGCGCGTCGTCTTCCAATCTGAGAACAGGTCGTAGAGCTCCTGGCTGCTGCATGTCTCAGGGGAGACGACATCTGTCGAGACGATCTCGAAGTCGCGCTTGAGCCTCCTCTGGTGGTATTTGAGGCTCTTTCGCATGTTCTTGGAGAGGGAGGCCGTGTACTCGCCAGTCGTGCTCGGCAGGTCGATGACCATGTGGGTCACTCCGTACAGTACTCGATGTGGGAGACGCACCTGTTCTGGGGGGAACATGACCTCGAGGTGGATCCGGTGCACGTGAGGGAAGGCGCGGAACAGCGCTCGGCAGGCGCGTTCGGCGTCGGCCGGCGAGATCTCAAAGACCCTGTTGAGGATCTCGATCGTCCCTTTCGTCCTGGTGAAGAGCAGCACGTGTCGTGGGTCGCTGAGTGTGCAGGCACCCTCGGGAGCGACTCCGTCCCAGAAGAGGGACCACTCCTGTGTGGAGCACAGGCTGCTGTACAGGCTCGGCAGTTCGTCGGCGAGTCCTGCCGGAACGTGGGCTCGATAGACGGTGGCGCGTAGGTCCGCGAACGAGATACTGTCGGGCACGATCAGCCCCTTTCTTCCCGCGCCGGCATCGCGGCGCGCAAGGTGCGGCCAACTGAGTGTCGAGCACGCCAATACTCTCGTTGGCCGTTGCGCCGCAGGTTGCGCAGGGCGACTTCCTTCGCTTCATCAAGGGAACGCAGACGCGCCGTGGGCGACCGGAAGATCGAGAGGCGAGTCGCACGTCTTGGACGAGCGCCGAGGTGGGACTTGGAGTCGGCCTCGCCCCACAGCAGACTGACGCGCTTGAAGCCTCGTTCCGCCGCCTCGCAAGCCACGTCATAGGTGCTGAGAGCACCCAGGCTGTACGGCAGGTAGTCCGGGTCGAAGCTCGATTGAAGCGAGTACATCGACGCTCCTACCGGGAAGAGAAACTTGATCACGGCCCATCTCCCGTCGATGGTCGTCACGCGAGCCTCCCCCCGCCGGCGTACCAGCTCGGCGAACTGACCCGCGTTGTCCGGGTCACGCTGCCAGATGGTGGTCCGGCCGGTCGCGCTGAAACGGCGGTTCTTCCACGTCACGAACGTGGCGATCAGCTCGTCGCACTCCACGACTGGCGAGATGGTCTCGACGCTGATGCCGGCATGGTCTTGCTGCAGGAGCTTCCGGCTGCGCCGCAGGTGACGCCGTGTCCTCTTGCCCAGCGAGGCCGTGTACGCCTCGGCCGTCGAAGGGAGCTCGACCACCATGTGGTCCGTCCAGTAGAGCACTCTCTTGGGCAGCCGCAGCTCCGTCGGTGGGAACATGATCTCCAGGTGGATGCGATGCGCGTGCGGAAGCGCGTGGAACAAGGCTTGGCAGGCTCGCTTCACGTCCGCTGGGGCTACTGCGGCCTCCTTGTTCAGGATCTCGATCGTGCCCCCGTGTCTGTGAAACAGCAGCACATGGCGAGGTCGCTCCAGAATGCACGCCCCCGTCGCCGTAGCGCCGTCCTCGATCTCGAACCAGTCGATGGTGCTGAACAGGGTGTTGTAGAGGCCCGGGAGTTCCTCGCCGAGGCCGTCCGGTACGTGATTCGGGTAGACCTGTGCCCCGAGGTCGGGGAAGTCGAGGCGCTGGTCAATCTCAATCCCCATGCTGGGCGACCTTTGCTGCCCGGTCGCGCAGGTCTCTCAGTGCGTGCCCGGCGGCATGTCGGGCGCGCCAGTACTCGTGCTGACCGTTGCGCCGAAGGTTCCGCAGGGCTACTTCCTGCGCTTCATCCAGAGAGGCAAGCCGAGCCGCCGGTGAGCGGAATACCGAGAGCCGCACCGCCCGATGGGGGTGAGCTCCGAGACGCTCCTTGTAGTAGTCCGTCCCCCACAGCAGATGACAGCGGCGCGCACCTCTGCGGAGGGACTCGAGGACCGCCCAGTAGGTGGACAGGAAGCCGAGGCTGAGATCGCCGTGCTCTGGGTCGTACGCTCCGGCATAGAGCGTGGCCTCGTTTCCCACGAAGAAGAGGAACTCGACCGCCGTGGGGCGTCCGTCGATCAGCGTCGTCTGTGCCTCGCCGGATTCTGCGATCAGGGCCCTCGTCTGAGCGGCCTGCTCTGGCTTGCTCACGTAGCCGGACTCTATGCCGCGTCTCGCGCAGCTGGCGAGATGCCATTCGAGAAACCTGTCGAACAGCCTGTCGGTGTCGCCGCCGGCAACGGACACACGGGTCGTGACGTCGGGGTGGTCGCGGCGCAGCCGGTTTGCGGCATTGCGGAGGTTCTTGCGTGTGCGTTTGCCCAGCATCTCGGTGTAGTCATCGGCAGCCGTTGGCAGGTCTATGACCATGTCATCGGCCCAGCAGAGCACTCGCAGAGGCAGTTCTAGCCGCTGCGGCTGGAACATCACTTCGAGGTGGATGCGCCGCGCCTGCGGAAAAGCGCGAAAGAGCGTCTTGCAGGCCCGCTTGGCGTCCTCGGGCGCCATCGGGAACGCCTTGTTCAGGACCTCGAGCGTGTCGTCAGCGAGGGAGAAGAACAAGACATGGCGCGGTTCCTTCAGAATGCACGCTCCGTCCGCCTGTGCGCCATCGAAGATCCGGAACCAGGCTGCCGTGGAGAAGATGCTGCCGTAGAGCCCGGGCAGTTCCTCCGCGGCGCCCTGCGGTGGACTGCGGAAATGCACGGTGGCACTGAGGTCCGGATAGCAGACCGACGTGCTGAGCGCTTGGGCAGGCATGACTGGCACGGCTACGAGTCTACCCGTGTGTCCTACGTCCGTCGACAGCGACCGCCGACGCAGGTGGGCAACGCTGCGGCACGGGCGGGAATGGCGACGGCGTCGCTTAGGAAGGCGCCTAGGATAGAATCGCGGCAGGCCCCGCTGATGGGACTGGGCCGGAAGGAGCGCCAGTGGAGTCCTCGCGATCCGTGTGGAATGGTGAGACCGCCTACGTCACGGCGCCCTGACATGGCCTTCCCGGTGCCTGACATCACGCAGCGTCTGGTCGGCCCCCTGGCCCTCTACGACAACGTCATGCGGCGGGTGCTCGCCAGGGCCTCGGCGAGTACGTCCATGACGGAACAGCGCGCCATCTTCTACCAGGCTGTCTGGAGGGACGCGGCCGACAGCGTGGGCGCGTCGGTCAGGGAGCTTGGCGGGCGGATGCTCGAGATCGGGCGCGATGGAGTGACCATCCGGGTGCGCGACAATCTGACCTCTCTCGACGACCCCGTGACCCTCGCACTGGCCGGCGACAAGCCGGCGGTGTACCGGCTGCTGAGCGAGGCGGGGCTGCCGGTGCCGCGACACCTCGTCTGTCGCCTCGACCAGCTCGACCAGGCTCGCAGCTTCGCCGAGTCACTCGGCGCACCATGCGTCGTGAAGCCCGCCATCGACAGCGCCGCCGGGGCCGGCGTGACGACTGGCGTCACGGGTGAGCGCCCGCTTGCCAGGGCGATGGCGAGAGCGGCGGCCTGGTCTCGCCAGATCGTGATCGAGGAGCAAGCCTCGGGCGGCAACTACCGCCTCCTCTACCTCGACGGCGAGCTTCTCGATGCGGTCCACCGTCGTCCACCGACGGTGCGCGGGGATGGGAAGTCGACGATCGCGCAGCTCATGAAGGTAGAGAACGCCGCCCGCGTGCGGGGAGGCATGGACACTGCCCAGACGGTCATCCGGGTCGACCACGACTTGCGCAACACCCTGCGCCGGCAGGGCCTCGGGATGGGGTCGGTACCGGGTGCTGGAGAAGCGGTGCAGGTGAAGACGGTGGTCAACGACAATCGGCGGGAGGACAACGAGGCGGCCCTGCATGCGGTCTGCCCCGCGCTCGCGGAGGCCGGCGCAGTAGCAGCCGCCGCCGTCGGCGCGCGTCTCGCCGGTGTCGACGTCATCACGGGCGATCCGTCCGTACCGCTTGAGGAGTCGGGTGGAGTGGTCCTGGAGGTCAATACCACGCCGGGCCACCACTACCACTACAAGAAGCGCGACGGCGGGACACGGGTGGCGAGGTTGATCCTGGAACGGCTTCTTGGAGCGCATTCAGGATGAGTCGCGCGCAGCACCGCGGCCTCCCGCCCGCCATACTCATGGGCGGCGCGGCAGGGAACGCCTTGTCTGTGGCCAGGAGTCTCGGTCGGCACGGCGTCGACGTCTACCTGCTTGAAGACTCCCCCAGCTTGCGCTCGCGTTTTGCCCGTTCGATCCAGCTCCCAAGCGGTGCGCCTCAAGATGTGTGGGCGGAGTACCTTCTGAGCTCGCGCTCGGAGCCGCTTCGAGGAGCGGTGCTGCTCGCCTGTTGTGACGCCGGCATCGAGATCCTCATCGATCATCGCAAGGAGCTTGGCGAGAGGTTCGTGCTCGACATCTCTGACCCGGGGCCCCAGCGCCGTCTGCTGAGCAAGCTCTCCACCTACCAGGCGGCGAGAGAGGCGGGGGTGCCCACGCCACAGTTCTGGCACGTCGAGAGTCTGAAGGACGTCAAGGAGCGCCGCGAGGAGTACGTCTATCCCTTGATTCTGAAGCCGCTCTACTCCCACAGGTTCCAGGCGGTCTTCGGCGACAAGTTCTTTCGCGCTGTCGACTACGCCGATCTGCTCGCTGCCTACGAGCGCTGCGAGGCGGCCGGCCTCGAACTCGTCCTTCTTGAGGAGATCCCCGGGCCCGACGACCGTCTCTGCAGCTACTACACCTACGTGGACCAGAACGGCGAGGCCCTCTGCGATTTCACGAAGAGGGTCGTGAGGCGCTTTCCGGAGGGCCGAGGTCTTGGCTGCTATCACGTCACGGACTGGAACCCCGAGGTGCGAGAGCTGGGGCTGCGACTATTCCGGTCCGCCGGCCTTCGCGGTGTGGGCAACGTCGAGTTCAAGCGGGACGACAGAGACGGCGTGTTGAAGGTCATCGAGTGCAACGCTCGCTTCACCGCGGCGAACGCCTTGCTCGTCGCCAGCGGCTACGACCTGGCGCTCTTCGTGTACGACCGCTTGGTCGGGAACCCTGGTCCACAGCTCAAGGGGCGCAAGTACGAGCTGGGGCTCCGCTACTGGTTCCCGGGCGCCGATCTGCGTGGCTTCCTCGCCCTGCGCGCGGACGGCAGGATGAGCACCGCCGGATGGCTCCAGAGCATCGCGCATCGACAGGTCTTGCCCTACTTCCGCTGGGACGATCCTATGCCCTCGGCGCTGTCCGCGGCTCGCTTCGGGTCGGGCGTCGCCGGCCGCTTGCGACGCGGGCGACAGCTCCCGTCGCGAGGGCAGAAGGAAGGCTGAGTCAAGCCCCTCGGGCCATCGCCTCCTCATAGACGGCCATCATCCCGTCGACCATGGTCTTAAGTGAGAACTCGTCGCGGATGCGCGCCCGGCCGGCGGCACCCATCGCCTGTCGCTCCCCGGGGTGGTCGCGAAGGTAGGAAAGACGCCGCGCCAGCTCCCCTGCGTCGCCCGGCGGGACGATGAACCCGGTCGTGCCGTTGAGGACGAGCTCCGGGTTGCCGCCACCGTCGCCGCAGACCACCGGCAGTCCGAGGGCCATGTACTCCATGATGGAGTTGGACAGGCCTTCGTAGGCGAGCGCTGGGTTGGTCATGAGCACGCCGATGTCGGCGTCTCGCACCAGGTCGAGCACTTCGAGACCGGGTCGAGGGAAGGCGACGACGCCCTCGGTGACCAGATCGGAGGCCTGTTCAATGAGGCGCCGGCGGTCGGGTCCGTCACCGACCAGGATGAAGCGCCAGCCTCGGCGTTCGCGGTTCAGCCTGCGGGCGCCGGCGATGACGACGTCATAGTGCTTCTCTGGCGCCATTCTCGCGGTCATCACGACTGTGGTGCCGGTGGGGTCGTGCGGCTGGATTGGGCGCTGCTGGGGGATACGCGACCAGTCGAAGCCGTTGTGCACGACCCGGCCTTTCGCCTTGGCGACCCCCCACGCATCGAGGCCGGCTTGCGTATTGGCCGCCACCAGCGTCGCAAATGACATGCCCAGACGGTTCAGCCCGAGAAGCTCGCGGCGGTAGGCGCCGGTCTGGATGGTGCCGTCGACGATCGGGACGTTGCGCCGGCGACACGCAGGCCCGGCTGCGAGCATCGACATCCAGCTCCAGGCGTGTGCCACGTCTGGCCTCCAGGAGCGGATGTCGTGCCAGAGCCGAGCGGCGGGAACTGGATCGAAGCGGCCCCGGCGTTCGCGCACGAGCACCGGCACCCCCGCTTCCAGCAGGTACTCCTCGAACGCCCCGCCCTGCAACGCCCACACACGCGCCTCCCAACCGTCCGGCATGTTCGTGGCCAAGAGCGACATCTGTCGTTCGAGACCGCCGTTCTCGAGGCAATCCGCGAGAAGCAGCAGCCTCATAGCGGGCGCGTCCTCAAGGGCTCGCTCTCGAGATCCTCAGCCATTGCCGAGAGGGTCGCGAACGCGCCGCCCGCCGCGCGTACGGTCGAGAAGAAGGCATCCAGGGACTCGAGCAACTCGCGGACAGAGCGCGCGTCCTTGCGGAACGGGCTGCCACCCGGCATCAACTCGCTGCTGTGGAACATCATGACGGCCGTCCGATGTCGGGCTTGCTGTGCACATCGCCACACCGAAACAAGGTCCTCGGCATCGTAGCGAGGGTCGGGCGTCAGCCACATGGGTTGTGGCAGAAGCCAGCGTGAAAAGGCCAGCTTGCGCGCACCCCGCACCGGGAGCGAGCGATAGGCCTCGAGAAGGGCGCGCGAGCGCGCCAGCGGCTGGTAGGTCGCGAGAACCGTGACCGGGATCTCCAGGAGATCAGGATCGCCCGTGCCTTCGATTCGGAAGGGGTGGGGCGAGTGGTGACGGAAGTCCGGGCCGCCCTCGCCATCTCTGCCGGGATGGGCGCGCCAGGACGACAAGGGGGTCACGGAGGAGTCCACGCTGTATCCGAGGCGGGCCAGATGACGCGCCGCACGGGTGTCGAAGCCAAACCTGCCGGCGCGATACGACGTGGGAGCGCGGCCGAACGCGTCGCCTATCTGTCTCGTGAGCACGGTCAACTTCTCGCCCAGGAGGTCGTCCGGCAGCTGGGAGGGGTAGGCGTGTGCGGCATCGTTGTAGCGGAGGCCGGGCCGGTCGACGTAGGGAGGTGTCGTCCATGGATGCAGGTGCGCACCGATCTCGGCTGCACCACTTTGTGCCCAGCCGCCCAGCAGGTCACGGGCCCTGTCGTCCTCGACGATCTCCGTCGCCACGAGGTAGGTCGGCGCGACCCCATACGTCTCGCACAGCTCCTGAAACGGCTCCCAGTAGGCGACGTTCCGCGTCGTCACGGGTACGCCGGCATCCCACTGACTGTCCGCCTCGGTGTCGATCGTCACGGCGAGTCGTATGGGGAGGATGCTCGAGCCCTCGGCCCGACCGGAAGCTTCCGGTTTGTCTGCCATCCTGCTCGCGCGTGGGAACCATCCGGTCGCTCGTCCGACTTCGGCCGAGCCGCTTGCCCGGACCGACGGCGGCTTCTTCGCGGGTGCCGCCGAGAGACTGGTGAGGAAGGTGTGGAGCGCCGGTCCATGCAGTGAGTAGTCGAAGTCCTCCTCGGCGAGGCGGCGACCCGCTTGGCCGATCGCCGCCGCCCTGGCAGGATCGTCCAGCACCTCGATGATGCGGTCGGCAAACGAGGTGGGGTCGCTTGGTGTCGCCACGTACGCCGTGACCGCGTCGCCCAGGTATCGTTCCGTCTCACCGACGTCGGTCGTGACCACCGGGCGGCCGGACGCCAGGTACTCGCCGACCTTGGTCGGGAAGCGAGCGCGCGACCGCAGGTCGTCGAACAGGGGGATCAGGAGAGCTGAAGCCTCCCTGTGAAGCTCCAGCAGGCGCGGTCTGTCGACGTAGCCGACGGACACCACGCGACCATCCGCCAGCGTGTCCCTTAGACCCTCGCGGGTCACGAGGTCGGTGACGACGTCGGGCCGCATGCCTGTGACGACCAACCTGCAGTCGCCGTGCCTGCGCCACACGATGGGCATGGCCTTGAGGAGGAACGTGACGGCTCTCCCGTACTCGGTGGAGGCGGAGTAGACGAGCGTCGGCGTGCCATCCGGGTACGGCTCCGGTCGCTGCTCGGCGGTGTCCACCACGATGGGGATCTCGATCTGCGCGACGCTCCGGTGGATGCGCTTCGCTTCCGCTGACACCCATTCGGCCAGCCACCGAGAGATCGCGACTGCTCCCGACATGCCGTCGAGATGGGAGAAGCGATGCGAGATCAGGCTGGGCAACCAGGTGGCGTCGCCCGGCAGCTCATTGAACTCGACGACCACGGGCACATGCTGCGCGTTCATCGCACGGACGAGGAGCCAGACGCTCAGCCGCCAGCCGTCGGGCGCGGCCGTGAGGTAGACGCAGTCGAGCGATCCGCGTCGCCGCATGCTGGTCAGCTCAACGAGGGCGCCGACGAAGCCGAGCGCTTCGCGCAGACGCCGGACGATGAAGGAGTCGGAGCGCACGGTCGAGTGCGTCGTGTAGCGGAAGGAGATGCCCTCCGGGGTCGTGCCCTTGGTCTCCGCGCTGAGGACCTCTCCTGGGAGCTCGCTCACCCGAGTACACAGCACGCGGACGGACGCGCCCTGCTCGATGAGTGCCCGTCCGAGCAGCCTGACCCGGTGCGTGGCGGCCATGCCCTCGGGAAAGCCGAACGACCGGATGAGGAACACGACGTGGAGGCGCCGTCGGCCGGGCTCGGACAGGCGCTCGGGCGCGCCTTGTCTGCGGCCTAGAGGAGCGTCCATCGCCTGGTGTCGAAGTCGAAGACGATCCTGGGGTGCCGATACCACGGCCACACCCCCGCGCGATGCAGCGCTTCGCCTATCACCTTCCGTCGACCGGGTCCGATGGCCGCGACCATCCGTGCGCGTCGCAGCGTGCGCTGATCCTGCCGGGCGCGGAAGCGCGCCAGCAAGGCGTCCATCTCGCGCTGGTAGTGACCGCCGCCGGCATCGCCCAGCCGGTCCTCGTGGACCCGGAAGCCGCCGAGGACCGTCTGCACGTGACAGAGGGGGGTCAACGAGAAGTAGCGGAGCCAGAGCTCGAAGTCGGCGGCGCGCTTGAACTCCTCGGTGACGCAGCTCCCCGCTCTCTCCCACAGCCTCCGGCGCCAGAAGACCGACTCCTGCTGGATCGAGCGGGCATGGCCTGCGAGGACATCGTAGGCGCTGGTGAAGCCGGCGTGGACGTCCTTGAGACCGCCATCCTCGTCGAACTCGCTGGGGACGCCCATGATCCACTCGACCTGCGGCAGCTGGGTGAATATCTCGGCCACGGTGGCGAGGGTCCAGGGGAAGTGGAGGTCCGAGCTGTTGATCCAGCACATGATCTCGCCCGTGGTCCGGGCGAAGCCTTTGTTCAGGGCGTTCGCGTGGCCTTCGTCGGGCTCACTGACCCAGTAGGCGAGGCGGTCCGCGTGGCCCTCGATGACCTCGACGCTGCCGTCGGTCGAGCCCCCGTCGATGACGACGTACTCGAGTCCGGGGTACTGCTGATCCAGCACCGACGAGAGCGTTGTGGAGACGAAATCCTTCTGATTGAAGGAGGGAGTGACCACGGAGATGCGCGGCACGGCGCTCATCCGGTCGAGCCCGCTCCGCGCATGGCACAGGTCGTCGCATCTGTCTTGCTCGGCACTCGGCTCCCCTTGGTGTCAGCCGTCGGCTCCGGCCGGCGGATCGAGCTTCCCGGCCTCTATCGGCAGGTAGCTGCCGGTGCAGCAGCCCCTGTCCGGAGTCGCGCGCGTGGTATCCACAGGTGGCCGTCAGTCTAGCAGTCGAGCGGGGGCTCGATGGGGTCTTCGCGAGCCTGAGAGCGTGGGCGGGACGTGCGTAGGGGCCGGGGCGAGCCGCCTGTGCGGTCATCCCCGGCCCCTACGCGTCGGTCACGAGCCCGGCACGTCGACCGTCAGAAGAGGTTGCCGGAGCATCCGTTCACGCGCGTCGGCGTCGAGTAGCCGCTGCGGTTCGTCGCGTCGCGCCACGCGGAGGTGCGCCAGTCCATGTCGCGGCACGCAGACAGATAGGCGACGCTCCCGCCCGGAGCCGAAGAGATGATCGTGTTGTTGCGGTAGACGCCACCCACGACGTTGAGTCCGAGAACGACTTGCGAGTCGCTCTCCTGCTTGACGGACTGGTAGCGCGTCGTTGTATCGAAGACGTTGTTCTCGAGGACCCATCCGCTTGGCCCAGATGAGTGTCGCTGAAGGTTCAAGACGTGGTTGCGCGGCTGATAGAAGTGGCAGTTGCGGACCGTCATGTTCGACGGGCCGTTGATCTCGAACGCGTTGCCCCACGGTTGCGTGGAGCTGGTGCCTGCACCCTTGATGGTGACGTTGTCGACGGTAGAGTCGCCGGCGCCAGCCGGACCGTCGAAGCTGATGGCCTGATTGCCCTGCGGCTCGAAGACCATGTCGACGAGGTCGATGCCACTCCACATGCCGTTGCTCGAGCGGTCGGTGCACTCGAAGCCCATGCGGGGCTGCGACATGACCGTGACATTCTCGAAGCGGATGTTGCGGACTTCAGTCCCGCCGTCGGCGTTGATGGTGATGCCGTTCTGCGGACCCGCCTTGACGATCGAGTTTCTGATGGTCACGTTCCGCACGTCGTAGTCGATGTGGATGACGCCTCTGACTGAACTTCCGCCAGTGAATGTATAGCCGTCGTACACCTGGCCGTCCTGGAGGACGACGTTGGCGATGGTCTTGCTGGGAGTCGGCGTGCCGCTTGGCGCCACCGTGGGCGTCGGAGTCGGCGTCGGCGTCACCGTCGGCGTCACCGTGGGAGTGGGCGTGGGGGTGACCCACGGAGTCGGGGTGGGGGTCGGTGTCGGCGTGGGCGTTACCCACGGAGTCGGCGTCGGCGCAGGGGTCGGCGTCACCGTCGGCGTCGGTGTGGGAGTCGGCGTGACCGACGGCACCGGAGTCGGCGTCGGGGTGGGAGCAGGGGTGGGTGCCGGAGTCGGGGTCGGCGTGGGCGAGCGGGCATGGGCGCCGGTGTCGGGGTCGGCTCGTCTGGCGCCTGGTCGCGGTCGTGACCCCTCTTCTTGCCCTTCTCGACCTTGTCGCGGATCTTCGTACTGAGCGCGCGCGACTCGGAGTAGCGCAGGGAGACCCTGCCGTTGAGGTCGGTCCTGCCCTTGCGGTGCAATGCACGGGAGTTCATCCGCAGTGCGTCGCGGTCGATGTGCCGGGCCTCGGCGTTGCCGGCCAGCAGGCTCTCGGCGACGCCCGCATCGATGCCGGGACGCTCGAGCAGCGCGCGATTGAAGCGTGCGAGGTTCTTGTTCATGCGCAGCAGCTGGAGGTCGGCGCTGCGCACGCGGGCGCGGAACCTGGCGCTGCCACGTTCCTTCGGGGCTTGCTTGGTCAGCTTGGTGATACGCTTGTGCAGATTGGCGCCGTAGTCGTCGAACCGGGCCAGACGGTCCTGCAGGTAGTGGGCGTCCGTGTGCGCTTCCGCGGGAGCCGCGGACCACGCGAACGCGAAGAGAAAGGCGGCGGTGACGACTGCGGGGAGGGTCTTCACCTTGAACACTACTGCCTCCTTCCGATCCAGCGAACGAGAGGCGTCGGGTGCCCGTGCGGCGGGGAGGGGGCGGCTGACGCGGGGGCCATCGTCTCGTGGATCGATCGATTCGTGCCTTCAGCACTTCGTCGATGGAGGCGTCGGCATCCCGGTTCAGGAATTGAGGGCTCGCTGCCGATAAGCGTCACCGGGCCTGTGTACGGATTTCGGAAGCGGGGCTGCGCATGGGACACCTTGAGTCCGCAGTCTGCTTGGGCATCTGAGACGGAGTGGGATGGCAACTGATGTTTCGGCCGCTGAGGCCGTCAGGACGAAACGGCTGATCAAGCCGACCCGCGGCTGGGCGGCGCCCAATCTGGGTGAGGTCTGGGAGTATCGCGAGCTGCTCTACTTCCTCACGTGGCGCGACATCAAGGTCCGCTACAAGCAGGCAGTGCTCGGCATCGCGTGGGCCGTACTCCAGCCTGTCCTGACGATGGTCGTCTTCACCATCGTCTTCCAGCGCCTGATGAAGATCGAGTACACGCCTACCGTCGTAGCGGGGCAGGAGATCCCATATCCGATCTTCGTCTACGCCGCCCTGCTGCCTTGGCAGCTGTTCGCCGGCTCGCTATCGCGCTCTGGGATCAGTCTCGTGGGCAGCGCCAGCCTGATAACCAAGATCTACTTCCCGCGGCTCGTGATTCCGATCTCGGCAGTCATCGGGGGACTCGTGGACTTCGTCATCGCGTTCGCGGTCTTCCTCGTCCTCATGGTGGGCTACGGGCTGCCATTCAGCTGGCACATCGTCGCGCTTCCCCTCCTCGTCCTGCTGGCGATGGTGACCGCCCTGGCTTGCGGCCTGTGGCTCTCGGCGCTGAACGTCCTGTATCGCGACGTCCAATACATCATCCCGTTCCTCGTACAGCTCTGGATGTTCCTGTCTGCGGTCTTCTGGCAGATTCCCGAGGATCCTGAGGGATGGCAGAGGATCCTGCTCGCCCTCAACCCGATGATCGGCGTCATCCAGGGTTTCCGCTGGGCCCTTTACGGGGGAGACCCGCCGAATCTGCTACTGGTCGCGTCGGCCATCATCGTGACCCTCCTGCTCGTGACCGGCCTCATGTACTTCAAGCGCATGGAGCGCACGTTCGCGGATGTGGTGTAGGCGATGAGCAGCATGAGCGTTCGCATGGACGGTGTGGGCAAGCGGTACGTCATCGGCGGTGCCGTTCAAAGAAGCGCCACCCTTCGTGACGCGCTCACCGCCGCTGTCAAGAGGCCCATCGCCCGCATCCGGCACCCCGGAGCAGCGACGTACCGCAACGAGACTTTGTGGGCCCTGCGCGATATCTCCCTTGAGGTCCAGGAGGGCGAGGTCCTCGGTCTCATCGGCGGCAACGGCGCCGGCAAGAGCACGCTGCTCAAGCTCCTCTCGCGCATCACCGAGCCGACCGAGGGGACGATCGAGCTCATCGGCCGTGTCGGCAGCCTCCTCGAGGTCGGGACCGGGTTTCACCCCGAGCTCACGGGCCGGGAAAACATCTACCTCAACGGCGCTATCCTCGGCATGAGCCGGGTCGAGATCAGCCAGCGGTTCGATGAGATCGTCGAGTTCTCTGAGATCTCTCGGTTTCTCGACACGCCAGTGAAGCGCTACTCGAGCGGGATGTACGTTCGTCTGGCGTTCGCCGTGGCGGCGCACCTCGAGCCCGAGGTCCTCATCATCGATGAGGTGCTGTCGGTCGGGGACGCTGCCTTTCAGCGTCGCTGCTTGGGTCGCATGGAGGACGTCGCCGGCTCCGGACGCACTGTTCTGTTCGTGAGCCACAACATGCAGGCTGTCCGCAGCCTCTGTAGCCGGGTCGTCCAACTCAAGTCAGGGCATGTCGTGAACGAGGGCCCGCCGACGAAGGTCGTCGACGAGTACCTTCAGCTTCAGTGGGGCTCCGATGGTTCGGTCGAGTGGTCCGGCGACGAGCGCCCCGGCGACGCTGACGTCCGGCTGGCGGCCGTGCGGGTCCTCGGCGCCGGCGACCGGCCAACGCCGGTGGTGGTCAAGAGCGAACCGTTCGCTGTCGAGATGGACGTGGACATCGCGCGCGTCCCGAACGATCTCACGATCGGCTTCGACCTTACCCTGGCCGATGGATCGGTGGCGTTCAGAACGTACCAGACGGACGCGGTAGCAGAGGAACGCCCCGACTTGGGCGTGGGGAGGAACTCGCTGCGGTGCGAGGTCGATCCGCATCTGCTCAACACTGGCCGCTACGCCGTGAACGCACGGATCAGCATCGATCGCGTGCGCTGGATCGCACACCTGCCTGCGCTGTCCTTCGAGGTCCACGAGGACCCAACAGCGGTCGTCACTTTGGCTGCCGCAAGGCCTGGCGCGGTCGCGCCGCTGCTCAAGTGGTGGCGTGCGAACGGATCGTCCTGACCTCGCAGTGGAGTCGCTGTCAAGGTCAACGGATGGATCCGTCGCCCTTCTGATATCGCCCAGCCTTGAAGGGCATCGTCTGGTGTATTGTCAGGCGCTGGCCCGGATCCTTGCCGGCATGGGATACTGCACTGTCGTCGCTGCGCATCTGCCGCGGGGGGGCGGGGCCGCGTCCCCGCGCCTGGCCCGGCTGGCCGCCGATCCGTCGGTCGAGATGCTCGACATCGACGGCGGTCCGATGCCATATCGCCCGACCCTGGAGAACGTGGCGGATCTCATTCAGCAGAGCGGAGCGCGGGTGACGCTGCTGACGGAGGCAGACGACCTCCTGCCTGCTCTCGCAGCTGGAGTGCGGCGCGGACGCCGGCTCCCGGGGCGCGTCGCGGGCCTCTTCATCCGCTCCACCAACTACCAGTATCGGCCGCCGCCCGCGTTCGCGGCTCGCGCGAAGCAGGGGCTCAGGAGCCGACTCGGTCGGGATGGAATCACCGACAAGGTCTTCCACGAGGTCCTGCTGCCACGTCGTTGTCCCGTGTCTGCGGCGCTGGTGCTGGACGAGCGCTACGCGAGCCTGCACGCGTCGAGCCATCGCTGGATGCCCGACATCTTCCGGGATGCTGAGGAGCCGGCCGAGGAGCGGGCCGAGACCGCGGAGTGGAGTTTGCGAGTGCGGGAGTTCCTGGCGACTCAGCCCAGGCGCCGCGTTCTTGCCTACGTCGGGACGAACCAGCATCGACGCGGCTACGACATCCTTCTCCGGCTGGCGCTGGAGGAGGACGCCTGCGTGCTTCACTGCGGACGTCTCGCCCTCGACGGCGAGTCGTCCGACGGCGACGTGCGCAGACTGCGCGCAGCCCTCGCGGCGCGCGGGACCTTGCTCGAGACGGGCGGTCACTACCAGTCGTCGGCTACGGCCGATCTCTTCCTGCGAGCCGCGCGCTGCGTCGTGCTCCCGTACAGGCACCACGACGGTTCGAGCGGGGTCATGCTGCAGGCGCTCGCTGCCGGTCGACCGGTCCTGGTGCCCGGGCGCGGCCTGATGGCCTATCGCGCACACTCCTTCGGGGTCGGTATGACATTCCGCGACGGCGACTGGGGCGACCTGCGGCGGAGGTTCCGTGATCTCGAAAGGCGCGGCCACGAGACGTATACGGACGCCATCGACAGCTACATGGCGTGCTTCACGACTGAGCGACTCACGGCGGCGGTGACCACCGCCGTGACGGGAAGCGGCGAGGGCGCGCCTCTGCCTGCGGTGCGGTGGGCCGCGCCGGTCGACGGGGAGGGCGGGCAGGAGTGAATATCATCCGCTTCGCGCTGCCCGCCGTTCTTCTGCTGTTCTTCGTAGGGATGTCCTTCCGCCGGCGCGTGTTCCTGCTGGGCATACCGTTCCTCATGTTCATGAGCGATGCGGTCTTCTTCCAGAACGCGAGGATCTTCTGGGTCCCCGGACGCTTCTCGCCCTCCACCCACCTCATGATCTGGCTCGTCATCGTCTGGTTGCTGTACTTCGACCTGTTGCTGCCCGTCTGGCACCGATCGCGCCCGCGAGCGGCGCCGTTCGGGCCGGCGCTGGCGCCACCCGAGGAACTCGTCATCGCCGGCATCGCGGGACTGGCGGTGCTCGAGGTCTTCCTCAGCTGGCTCCGGTTCGGCGAACTGTCGCAGGTCATTGTGCAGGCCAAGGGCTTCATCTACCTGTTCGTCGGCTACTTCCTCCTGCGCGCCATCCTGTGCAGCGCGAGCCGCCGCGACACCCTGGACTTCATCAAGGCCCTCGTCGTCGTCAACACCGCCGCCGCAGGTCTCTTCGTCCTTCACCAGGGGTTGCAGCTGCCGATCTACGAGGCGACCGAGTATCAGACCGTGACCTTCATGGGCCAGCGCCTCACGCGCAGCTTCTACTTCATGCCGCCGTTTCTCATCCTGTCGCTGGCCTACATGTTCGCCAGACGCACCTGGACGGTCTTCTGGGTCGGCGCCATGATCGTGACGCTCGGGGCTCTCTGGGTCTCGTACACCCGCTCGCTCCTCCTCATCGCGCTCGTCGTCCTGCTCCTCGTGCTCGGCGTGCGCCTCGTCAAGCGGGCGCAGGCAGGACTCGCCGTCCGGCGCGCCGTCGTGATCCTCGCCATCGGCGTCGCCTTCGTCGGCATCGCGTTCACCGCACTACCCGTGCAGTCGGCCTACGTCGCGTCGAGGATCGGTGAGGCGACCGCCACGGGCAGTCTGACTGGCGACGCCAATCTGCAGAACAGGCAGGAGAAGCTGGAGCGTGTCTACGATTGGCTGGGACCTGTCGGGCCCTGGGTGGGCCAGGGCTTCGGCCCTCCTGCACAGGATCCGCTGGCCGGGGAGATCCGGCTCATGAGCTCCGATCTGGTGTGGGTGCCGATCCTCTATCGGCTGGGCCTCGTGGGAGTCCTTCTCGTCGTGCTGATGTACGGCTTGGCAGCGCTTCGAGCGCTGCGGTTGGCGCTGAGCGGCGACGGGGATGCCGAGTTCCTCGCTCTCGTCTTGTTCGGCGTCCTGGTGGGGACCTTGCTCGAGGGGTTCGTCTCGTGGACGTTCCTCAATCCCGCGCGCTACCCCATGGGCCTTTGGGTGTTCGCTCTGCTGGCCGCCGAGACGTGGCGCCGGCGCGCCAAGGCAGCGCCCGCAGGGACTGAGCTCCTGCCCGCGCCCAAGGAGGAATCACGTGCGGTCGGCTGAGGGGATCTCGGCGCCCATGCAGGAGCGGCTGCTCTACGAGTCCGACTGGGTCGCCTCACGCCCCTGCTTCTACAACGTCCGAACGGGCAGCGCGAGCCACAATATCAATGAGGTCATCGACCTGCCGAACCTCGAGTTCGACCCTGAGGGGTTCAACGACTACCTCGACTTCGGGTTCTCGGTCTTCGGGCGCACGCCGGTTCGCGACGTCCTCGTCCTGCGCCACTCGTCGCGCCTGTACTCGGGACCGGACGGCCTGCGCGTCGAGCAAGGTGAGGATCCCGCCCTCGACTGGCTCGAGCGCAAGACCAGTGTAGACGAACTGCTCGAAGTGATGACGGCCAAGGTCAACTCCGCCGCCGCGGCCGTCCCCGGCGAGATCGTCGTGCCTACCAGCGGTGGACACGACTCGCGGATGATCGACCTGCTTCTCGAGGACCGGCCACGTGTGCGGGCCTTCACCTACGGGGTGAGCGACGATCCCGCGCGCTCGATGGAGGCCGTGAAGGCGGCCGAGGTGGCGCGTCGACTCGGTATCCGCTGGGAGCTGGTCCCTCTCGGGGACTTCCACCACTACCTGGACGACTGGGACGCCATGTTCGGCGTCTCCACTCACGCTCACGGCATGTACCACATCGAGTTCTACCGTTACATACTCTCCCGTGTCGGCTCGGGCGCCGCGGTCCTCTCGGGCGCCTGCGGCGAGTGGTTCGCCGGCGATGACCCCGAGGTCCGCGTCATCGAGACGCTGGACAGCCCGGAGGACCTGCTGGAGGTGTTCCGCTATGGCCACATGTGCGCGGACTCGCGCATGAGCCAGTTCTGGAGCGAGCGTCTTGGACTCCGCCGCCTGCTGGACGAACAGCCCCGAATACGGCGCGAGGTGCTGCCCAGGGTGCTCACGGTCGTGCGGCTGCGCATGCAGCTCCTGTCGTACCTACTCACGGTCCCGGCAGCGCTCGGACTGCAGCCGCGGGCGCCCTTCCTCGACATCGACATCGCCATGCGGATGCTCACCCTGCCCAGCAAGGAGCGGGAGGGGCGTCGCTGGCAGCACGAGGTGTTCGCGAAGCATGGGCTCGATCTCGAGAAGGAGAGGTTCGCAGCCGACGAGCGGAACTTCCTCAACTACCGCGCGATGCGGCGTGTTCCGCTGCGACCGCTCAGTGAGCGGCTGCTGCGCGAGGCCGTGCGCCCCGAGTACGTGCGATGGATCAATCGAATGGTCGGGCCACTTGGACTGACTCACGAGGCGTTCGCGCGGCTCGGCTGGGTGAAGGGCTTTCGGCGAGGCATCGGTGCGCTCGAGGCTGCGGGGTTCAGCGAACGACGAGTGGACGCCTACTTCGCCTATCTCACCCTGCGCCCAATCGAGACCCTCCTGCGGCGCAGGGACGCTGCGCGTGTGGTACAAGATGCTGCGGAGGCCGCGCGATGGGAGCCGTGAAGCCACAGGTGACCTTCGGCATGATCGTCCTGAACGGCATGCCCTTTCTTCCCTACAACCTGCGGTCGCTCTACCCGTTTGCACACCAGATCGTCGTCGTGGAGGGCGCCGCGCCGGGCGCGGCCCGCATCGCCACGGCCGACGGGCACTCGCGCGACGGTACCGTCGACGAGCTCCACCGGTTCGCTCGCGAGGAGGACCCCGAGGGCAAGCTGACCATCGTAACGGCTGAGGAGGACGGCCATCCGGATGGCTTCTGGCCGGGCGAGAAGGACGAGCAGAGCCGGGCCTACGCGAAGCGGGCCACGGGCGACTACCTTTGGCAAGTCGACGTCGATGAGTTCTACCTGCCCGGCGACATGTGGAAGATGCTCGCCCTTCTGGCCGCCGAACCGTCGATCACCGCGGTCACGTTCCCGACCTACACGTTCTGGGGCAGCCCCCGCTGCGTGGCCGACGGCTGGTTCCTGCGCAGGGGCGCGGCCGACTACCATCGCCTGTTCAGGTGGGGCCCGGGGTATTCGTACGCCAGCCACCGTCCTCCGACGGTGACCGACGAAGAGGGTCGCGACACGCGCGAACTGCATCACCTGACCGGCCGGGACATGGCGGGGATGGGGGTCGTCATGTACCACTACTCCCTGCTCTTTCCCGAACAGGCGATCGAGAAGGTCGAGTACTACTCGAACTGGGCGATGTTCGACGGCTGGTTCGATGGTGGGGAAGGGCGTCGCTGGCTGGAGCAGTCCTATCTCACCCTGAAGCGCCCGTATCGGGTGCACAATGCCTATCAGTATCTAAGCTGGCTCCAGAGCTTCGAGGGGCCGCAGCCGCCTCAAATCGAGGCGATGGGCGCGGATATAGTCGCGGGCCGTCTCGGCATCCGGACCAGGCCCATGGACGATGTGGCGCGGCTCTTGAGATCGCCGGCGTACGTGGCGGCCAGGTCGTTCTTGAGGTTGGTCGAGCCCATAGATCTTCGGCTGAAACAGCTGCGACGGGTCGCCGGAGCGGCGAAACGACGTGTCCTGCCGAGGGGCGGGGAGTCCCCGTGAGGGTCCTCTGGTTCACGGACTGGCAGCCTCAACCGGTTCGCCGGCGTCTCGGCCTGCCCGACTTCCCCGGGCCTCAGGCCTGGGTCGACGCCCTGGCCCAGCTGCTCAAGGCCCAAGCCGGCGTCGAGCTGGCGATCGCGACACCGGGCGAGCGAGCGTTTGCGCCGTTCGAGGAGGATGGGCTGCTCTACCTGGACGTGCCGGGCGCGCGCCCGGCCAGGTCCCGCGTCGCTCGCATCGCCCATGGCTGGCGCCACCAGCTCCCGCCGCACGAGAGTCTTGTGGCCGCCGCAGCGCTCGTGCGCGAACTCAAGCCGGATATCGTTCACGTGCACGGGACGGAGGGCGCGTTCGGCTTGCTCGCAACGCATCTCGCCCCGGTGCCGTTCGTCATCTCTCTGCAAGGCATCCTCGGCGCCTACGAGCAAGCGTACTTCGCAGGTCGCTCCCGGCGGGAGATCGCGCGGCTCATCGCGAGCGCCGAGTTCCTCAAGGGGCGCGGTGTCGTTCATCGGTATGTCGTGCTGCGGCGCCAGGCGCTGCGCGAAGCCTGCATCCTGCACTGCGGCCGCTGGTTCATCGGGCGCACCGAGTGGGATCGGCGGATGCTCGCCGACAGGAACCCCGGGGCGCAGTACTTCCACTGCGATGAGGTGATCCGCCCGGAGTTCTACGCGGCGCAGTGGGAGCCCTCCAGGCGTGGTGGCCCGACTATCTACTCGACGTCCAGCGCCATGCTGGGGAAGGGGACAGAGTGTCTTCTGGCCGCCCTGCGGATCCTTCGGGCATGGGGTCGTTCCGACGTGAGGCTGCGCATCGCAGGAGTGGAGCCGGGGTCGGAGGTCGACGGTCTCTACCGCAGCGTGGTTCGGCGGCTCGGCGTCGAAGAGCAGGTCGAGTGGCTAGGGCGCCTGGGGCCCGAGGGCATCGTGGCCGAGCTGCGGAGAGCCGACGTCTTCGCCTACCCGTCGCACGTGGACAACAGCCCGAACGCGGTCGTCGAGGCGATGCTCGTCGGGACGCCGATCGTCGCGACGCGCGTCGGCGGCATCCCCACGCTCATCGAGGACGGCGACGAGGGCCTGCTGGTCGAGCGCGGAGACGAGCGCGCCTTGGCCGCGGCCCTCCTGCGAGTCCTGGGCGATCGCGGCCTCGCCGTCCGTCTGGGTGCAGCCGCCCGGCTCACAGCGCAGCGGAGGAACGAGCCGTCCGCGGTGGTCGCCCGAACAATCGAGGTCTACGCCGAGATCATTGCGCAGGCGCGGCCTTCCGAGCTTGCTGAGGTCGGGGTTCACACTCGTGCGGCTCTTGCCGATATCCTTGGGGCAGGCGCCCCGGTGAGGGAGTGAGAGCACTTGGGCATTCGAACAGTGACTACGAGAGGGCGGGATGACGGAACAAGCTAGCGACGGACTCTCTCTGCACGCCTACCTGCGCGTGCTGGCGCGGTGGAAGCGCCTCGTCATCGCGGTCGTCATCGTCGTGACGGCCGCGGGCATCGCGTATACGTGGACCCGGACGCCGATGTACTCGTCCACAGCGCAGTTGATCTACGTGAAGTCGATCGACATCGCCAACCCGCTCTCGCAGTCGTTCATCGACAGAACGGCGCAGCAGGCCGAGATCGAGAGCGTGCCTGCCGTAATCGCCAGCTCCAAGGTGGCGGCCGACGCCCGTGAGCTGATGGATGAATCGACTCTTCAAGCGGGCTACAGCGTCGATGCCGAGTTGACGCCGGGCGTTCAGGACGCCTACTCCAACATCGTGAGCATCGTCGGCGCCTCCCCAGACCCCAAGGCGGCCGCTGACGCTGCCAACGCGTACGCCGCCGCCTTCCTGGCCTGGGGTCGCAGCAGTGCTCGCGGCCAGGTCAGCGAGGCGATCGCCGTCGTCGAGGGACAACTCGCTGCTCTCGGCCAGACCCAGCGAGGCACCAGCGAGTACCAATCCCTCCTCTCCACCCTGCAGCAGCTCGAGCTCCTCGAGGCAAGCTCGACCGGCAGCTTCCGAACGATCACGGCGGCCGTGCCGGCCTCCGCACCATTCGAGCCGGACAAGCAGCGCGGCGTCATCCTCTCGCTTGTGGCGGGGCTGGTGCTCGGCATCGGACTCGCGTTTCTCCTCGAGCAGTTCAACACGCGCGTCAGTGGCGGGGAACAGATGTCCGAGCTACTCGGCCTCCCCGTCATGGGCGATGTTCCCCCGGTGTCACGCAAGAACCGCGAGAAGGGCGTGCTGCAGACGGTCTCCAATCCGTCGGGGCCCATGGCGGAGGCCTATCGCCTTCTGCGCAACAACCTCGACTTCGTCAACATAGACGATGACATCCGCAGCATCATGATCTCCAGCTCACTGCAGGCCGAAGGCAAGAGCGTGACCGCCTGCAACCTCGCGGTCTCGATGGCTCTCGCCGGCAAGCACGTCATCTTGGTCGACGCGGACCTGCGCAGCCCGAAGGTCCATACGTACATGGGATTGAAGAACGCGGTCGGCCTCTCGTCGGTGCTGGCACGCAAGGCGGACACAAGGCACGCCCTTGTCTCGGTCGCGCTCACCTCGAGCCCTCGGCAGAACGGCGCGACGGTCATGACCGCCGACGAGGTCAAGACTGGGGCAGTGCGGACGCTCAAGGACCCCTCGGGGCAGGACGATGGTGGGAGCAGCGCGAGCGACTGGCTATGGCCGGACGCGAACGGCGACGCGCCCATTCTGCGCGTGTTGACAAGCGGTCCGCTGCCTCCCAACCCAGGCGAGGTCGTGGCTTCGCATCGCTTCGGGGATATCCTCGAAGAACTGGCCGGCGAAGCGGATCTCGTGCTGGTGGACACGCCGGCCATGCTCCCGGTGGGGGATGCGGCAGCCATCGCACCCAATGTCGATGCGATGCTCTTCATCGTCAACGCGGAGCTCGTCAAACGGCCGGCGCTTCAGCAGGCGCGCGCGCAGATCGCGCCTCTTCCGTGCCGCAAGCTTGGTCTCATTGAGGTCGTGGCCAAGCGGCGCGGAGGCTACTACGGCTACCGCTCGGCACCGGCTCAAGGCGACGCCAGCGAGCGCGGCCGACAGCCCGCGAAGCCCGTCGCCCCTGTCAATCCCCGAGGAGGGCCTGAGTGAGTGGTCGCGGGTCGCGGCCTCTGCGTGTCCTCATGCTCACCGGGTTCCCCGCCATCGGTGGTCCGCTGCCGAAACTGGCGCCGCTGATGGCCGACGGTCTGCGACGTTGTGGGTGTGAGGTCGCCATCGCGGGTTGGAGCGCGCATACCGCGGGACATGAGCCGCTGCCGGCCAAGGTGCTCGGTCGGGCCAGCGACCTGTTGCGCGTGCACCGCCGCCTCCGCTCGTTGCGGCCCGACGTCGTCTACGTGGCGACGTCGCACAACTGGCGCGGCCTTCTTCGCGACGTTCCACTCGCTCTGAGCGTTCGCTCTGGCCGGCCGCCGCTCGTCGTGCACCTCCACGGAAGCCAGTCGAATCGGCTGGAGGGAAAGGGCAACAGGTTGCTGAAGGCGCTGTCGCGGATCCTGGCACGGCGCGCCGCCGTGGTCCTGCTGCTGTCCACGGAAGAGCAGGTCGAATGGCAGCGCTTCGCATCCGACGTGTCGTACGAGGTCGTGGTGAACCCGTTCGTGCCGGCTGTCCCGGGGTTCGTGCGCGAACCGCGGCCGGCGGGCCACACGCCGACATTGCTGACGGTCGCGCGGCTGACCCCGGAGAAGGGCGTGTTCGACCTGCTGGACGCGTTCGTCATGGTGCGCCGCGAGCGGCCCTGTCGGCTGGTGATCGCGGGTCGCGGACCCGCCGCTGAGGAGCTGGCAAGGCGCGCGAGTCTCATGGGTATCGACGACTCGGTCGAGTTGCTGGGGTACGTGAATGGCGCCGATCTCGACCGTGTGTATCGGGAGGCGGACGTGTTCGTGCTGCCGTCCTACTTCGAGGGTTTCCCCGTGGCGGTGACTGAGGCGATGGGGTACAGCCTGCCCGTCATCACCACACGCATCAGAGGTTGCGCAGACCACCTGGTCCAGGGGGAGCACGTCCTGTTCGTGCCGCCGCGGCGGCCGGAGGTGCTCGCCGAGGAGATCAAGCGGCTGCTGGACGACGAGACATTGCGCGAGCAGATGGGCAGGGCGAACTTGGCGAAGGTCGCTACGTTCGCCCCCGACCGTGTCATGCCGCCGTATGCCCATGTCATGTGGACCGCGGCGGCGAGCTGCCCGCATACGTCATGACGCTCCAGTCCGTGCGCATTCTCGAGACCCTCGTGCTGCCCGTCAGCGTCGATGAGGCGAGCAGCGTGATCGGGGCCTGGGCCGCCGACGGCGGGGGCCGTGTGGTCTGCGCCGCCAACGTGCACATGGTCATGGACGCATGGGATGAACCCTCGTTCGCCGCTCATCTTGCGGCCGCCGACCTCACGGTTTGCGATGGACGACCGCTGGTGTGGGCGTGCCGCCTTCAGGGCGTCCGGGACGCACGCCAGGCACGGGGGCTGGACGTGATGATGGCCGCCACTTCCCTTGCTGCACGCAGGGGACTCCGTGTGGGGCTCTACGGCGGCCGACCAGAGGTGCTCGAAGAGGTCAGGCGCCGACTGCTCTCCCGCGATCCGGCGCTCGACGTGAGCTACTGCTGGTCTCCCCCATTCCGCGAGCTCACGTCCAGCGAGGACGAGGACGCCGTCGCCGCGATCGAGGCGGCCGGCGTCCAGCTGCTGTTCGTGAGTCTAGGCTGCCCTCGCCAGGAGCAGTGGATGTTCGCCCATCGCGAGCGCCTCGACTGTGTCATGGTGGGGGTGGGCGCCGCTTTCGACATGCTCTCGGGCAGCGTGAGGACGGCGCCCAGATGGATGCAGCGCCTGGGGCTGGAATGGGTCTTTCGACTGGCGTGCGAGCCGCGTC
The DNA here is from genome assembly GCA_963717285.1 of uncultured Thermoleophilia bacterium. GTDB lineage: Bacteria > Actinomycetota > Thermoleophilia > UBA2241 > UBA2241 > CAIXSE01. Next base: position 69,851 of record CAVQVW010000004.1, on the reverse strand, counting down.
GTCTCTGGCGTCGCTACTCGCGGCACAACGGCCGCTTCATCGTTCTCGTGCTACGCGACTGGTGGCACCGCACGTCGTTCGGTCGGAGGCGCGGTCAGCGAGCGTAGAGATTGCTCGCGACTGGCCTCTGCGCTCTTCGGGAGCTTCGACAGTCGCCAGCACGTGACGGCGAAGAAGAGAAGCAACAGGGCGTTGCGCACGATGACGACGGTCAGCGCTCCGGGTTCCATCCTGAGCAGGTCTGAGTAGAGCGCGGGGAATTCGATCTGCGTGAGCAGAAGCAGGAGACCGCCGAGGATCGCCAAGACACGGTCGCCGGCGCCGACCAGCGCCCAGGCCGGCAGAAGCCAGATGACGTACTGTGGCGACAGCACCTTGCTGAACGTCATCAGCGCGAGAATCAGGGCGAGTACGGCGAGCACTTGGTCCTGGCGGGTGTCTCGGAGGCGTCGGCGACGTCGCCATACCAGAGCGTAGACGGCGAGCACGGCCAGCAACGTGAGGGCTCCCGATGCGGCTGCGGCGAGCTCGGCCCCCGGCGCCACGAGGCTGTGCGATCCGTGACTGTGCCCGGCCTCCGCCCAGTTGGCGCCGAGGAGCTGGCCCACGAGCATGGGGGTGCCGAGGACGCTCTCGATCTGCAGCGGTCGCTCGATGTGGTACTGGAAGACGTGCCAGACGCCGCGTGGTGAGGCCAGCAGATACTGAAGGAAGGGCGCCAGGGCGGCGACCGTGAACGCGGCGATCGGCCAGAGCCATCGTCGCGGTGGGCCGGCGAAGATCAAGACGAGCGGGAGGATCGCCGCCGGTGTGATCTTGAGGGCGAAGCCTACTCCGAGGACGAGGGCGGCGCCCGCGTACCAACGCTGGACGAGACAGACGAGGAGTGCGGCGACGACCAGCGCCACCGCCACATCGTAGCGATTGACGATGATCGCTCCCGTCAATCCCACGCCGACGGGAAAGAGTACTGCCGCCGCATAGGCGCGCCGTCCGCTGGGCCAGAGGCGGCTGGCGACAAACGCTGTGAGAGCGGCGGCGGCGAGCGTCAGGACCCCCATCCACGTGCTGAACCACCTTGCGTACAGGGTGAAGTCCTCGACGTGGCCGGGGAGCCGAAACAGAGGGACGGCGAGCGGTGGGTACTCGATCCTGAAGTCGTCGGCGAAGGGCGTCTCGCCGATCGCGATCCTGTCGGCGTAATCGTGGTAGACGGGGATATCGCTGATGTCGTGCAGCCCGTACCAGAGATTGGGGAGCAGGAACAGGAGCACGACGAGCGTCAGGCTGGTGCTCAGGAGCACGACCAGAGCGGCGTTCAGTGGGTGGAGGCTGCTGCGATGCGAGAGGGCGTTCACGCGCTGCGGAAGCTCCAGAACTTGTTCACGAGGAAGTTGAAAGGCAGGACACAGCCTATCGCCAGGAGTTGGCTGAGGAGCACCGGCAGGCCCACCTGGCCACGGAAGAGCGAGAAGGCGAGCGTGTTGAGGCCGAGGCCCGCGAGGCTCACAGTGAGGAACTTGCCGAACTCGACGTGAGCTGGGCCGGTCGAGCGGAACGTCCACCAGCGGTTGAAGAGGAAGTTGTTGACGACGGCGACGAGGAACGCGAGTCCGCTGGCCAAGACCTCGACCACGAACGGCGTCGTGGCGTTGAACTGCTCCCAGATGCTGAGACTCAGCGTGAGGACGATGAGGTTGACGACGGTGCCGACCCCGCCCACGATGGCGAATTTCACGAACTGTCTGCCGCTGCGCTTCAGCCGTCGTCTCACGCGTCACCCGGATGGAGAAGGAGGAGCGGCCGCATGGTGCTCGTGCGTTTGGCGCGGGGCCGCGTGGCCGCCGACATGATACGTGATGGGCGGCGGCTCAGAAAGCCGCTCAGGTCGGCGGCACGAGCTCGCCACGCGGGACGGCGCGGTGCTTGAGCCACGTGTCTACCTGGGCCCAGACGGCCTCGTAGTCTGGCAGCTGCCGCCATTGGAGGCCCTCGGCCTCACAGCGCCGCGCGAGGAAGCCGCGCGCGAACGTGAGGTCGGCTTCGCGAGCCATGCAGAGGTCGCCGGCGCCATCGCCGAAGACCAGAACGACGTCGGCGGGGCGGCGAAGGGCTCTCAACACGGCCGCCTTGCACGAGGCGGGACCGCAGCGCGGGCAGTCACCGAACGCTGCGTTGAAGGCGATGCCGAGCGGTGGACCGTCGTTCGGGCCGCCTGCGACGAGTTCGCCCGCGTAGGTGTCGAGAGGGGCCAGCTTCTCGCGGTGCCAGAAGGACTCGATCGCTTCGCGAAAGCCGGCGCTGACGATGGCGGCGTGGCCGCCGCGCTCTGCGAGCGCGCTGAAGAACGCCGCCAGACCCGGGACCGGCTCGGCCGCCTCGACCAGGGCGCCGAGGAACTCTGTTCGCGGCGCCCTGACCAGCGCCACCTGTCGTCGCAGGCATTCGGCGTGACTCATGCGGCCTTCGCGCACCTCGTTCTCAAAGGGGCGCCAGGCGTCGCCGACGAGGCGCTGGAAGACGATCTCGTTGCACTCCCGGGTCGTGACCGTGCCGTCGTAGTCGAGCAGGGCGAGTATGCGGGGGTGGCTTCCGGTGGACGCGAACGGCGCCGCGGCGGGGTCCGTCATGTCATCAGTCTAGCGCAGGGTGGGGTCTGGTAGAATCGCGCCCCCGGCCCACGCGACGAAAGCGAGTCAGGTGAGCGACGATCGACCCCGCTTCAGCGAAGTGTCGCCGCGCGTCGATCTTCCCGCGCTCGACGCCCGCATCCTCGCTTTCTGGAAGGAGCACCGCATCTTCGAGAAGAGCCTCGAAGGGCGTGAGGACGCACCGGTCTACGTGTTCTACGAGGGCCCTCCGACGGGCAATGGTCGCCCCGGATCCCACCACGTCATCTCGCGCATCTTCAAGGATCTCTACCCGCGCTACAAGACGATGCGCGGCTATCGCGTGCCGCGGAAGGCCGGGTGGGACACTCATGGACTCCCCGTCGAGCTTGAGGTCGAACGCCGTCTCGGCATCGACGGCAAGAAGCAGATCGAGGAGTACGGGATCGCGGAGTTCAACGCGCTCTGCCGCGAGAGCGTCACCGCGTATCTTGCCGAGTGGGACGTCTTCACGGAGCGGATCGGCTTCTGGATCGACCTGGACGACGCGTACTACACCTACACGAACGAGTACATCGAGACGGTCTGGTGGCTCCTGCGCCAGATCTGGGACAAGGACCTTCTCTACCAGGGCCACAAGGTCGTGCCCTACTGCCCGCGCTGCGGGACGGCGATCAGCAGCCACGAGGTCGCGCAGGGCTACAGAGATGTGACCGACGACTCGATCTACGTCCGCTTTCCCTTGGTGCCGGAGGCGGCGACCAGGCTGGGAGGCGTCGATGCGTCGCCGGTCTCGCTGGCGGTGTGGACGACGACGCCGTGGACCCTCCTCAGCAACGTGGCGGCGGCGGTGCACCCCGACGTCACCTACGTTCTCGCGAGAAGCCGAGGCGAGCGTTTCGTGATCGCTCGCGACTTGCGGGAGAAGGTGCTCGGCAAGGAGGCCGTGGCCGAGCGCGAGCTTGTCGGCCGCGACCTCCTCGGTTTGGAGTACGAGCCGCCGTTCCGCTACATGACGCCTGACGCGCGGGCGTACTTCGTCATCGCCGGCGACTACGTGACGACCACCGACGGAACCGGGATCGTGCACATTGCACCCGCTTTCGGTGAGGACGACATGCGCGTGGGGCGAGAGAACGATCTTCCCGTCGTCAACGCCGTGGACACGGAGGGCAGGTTCATCGCCGACGTCACGCCGTGGGCCGGGCGCTTCGTCAAGGACGCCGACCCGGCCATCGCCGAGGATCTAGAGGGCCGCGGTCTGCTGCTCGGCGTCGAGCCCTACGAGCACAGCTACCCGTTCTGCTGGCGCTGCGACACCCCCCTTCTCTACTACGCCAAGGCGACCTGGTACATCCGCACCACGGCCGTCAAGGACGAGCTGATCGAGGCCAACGACCAGATCGTCTGGTACCCGGATCACATCAAGCACGGACGCTTCGGCGAGTGGCTCGCCAACAACATCGACTGGGCACTGAGCCGCGATCGGTACTGGGGCACACCGCTGCCGATCTGGCGCTGCGAGGGAGGGCACGTCCATTGCGTGGGCAGTGTCGCCGAGCTGCGCGAGATGGCGGCAGGGCCGGTGCCGGACGATCTCGAGCTCCACCGGCCCTACGTCGACGACGTCGTGCTCGAGTGTCCGCAGTGCCGGGGAGAGATGCGTCGCGTCAACGAGGTCATCGATGCGTGGTTCGACTCCGGAGCCATGCCGTTCGCGCAGTGGCACTACCCGTTCGAGAACGAGGATGTCTTCGCCGAACGCTTCCCCGCCGACTTCATCGCGGAGGCGATCGACCAGACGCGTGGCTGGTTCTACAGCCTGCTCGCCGTGGCCACCCTGGTCGAAGGCTCCAGCTCGTACAAGCGCGTCTTGTGTCTTGGGCACATCCTGGATGCCGAGGGTCAGAAGATGAGCAAGAGCAAAGGCAACGTCGTCCAGCCCGACGAGATCCTCGACCGGCAGGGCGCCGATGCCTTCCGCTGGTTCATGTTCGCCGCCCAAAACCCCTGGAGTCCGCGGCGCTTCAGTGCGGAGATGGTCGACGAGGTCGTGCGCAAGTTCCTCCTCACCCTCTGGAACACGTACAGCTTCTTCACCGTGTACGCCAACATCGACCGGTTCGACCCTGCTGAGCGGGCGGTGCCTCTCACTGAAAGACCGCTGCTCGATCGGTGGCTGATCAGCGAACTCAACGGGCTGGTGCAGACCGTCACAGAGGGGCTCGAGGACTACGATGCGACCGGTACGTCTCGCGCCATCCAGCAGTTCGTCGACGACCTGAGCAACTGGTACGTGCGGCGCAGCCGCCGCCGCTTCTGGAAGAGCGAGAGCGACAGCGACAAGCTGGCCGCCTACCACACGTTGCTACGAGGCTCTGGTGACCGTGGCCAAGCTCATGGCGCCGTTCACGCCGTTCGTCGCGGAGGAGCTGTACCAGAACCTGGTGCGCTCCGTCGACGTCGAGGCGCCGGAGAGCGTCCATCTCTGCTCCTGGCCTGACTGCGATGCGCAGGCCATCGACACTGGACTGTCGTTCGACATGGCCGCGGCGCGGCGCGTCGTCGAACTTGGTCGGGCGGCTCGCAATGCGGCCGCCGTCAAGACCAGGCAGCCCCTGGCCGAGGTCGTCGTGGCGCTTCCGGCGGACGAATGGCGCGCCGTAGAGGCGCTGCGCGAGGTCGTGCTGGACGAACTCAACGTCAAGGATCTGCGCACGGTGGCCGACGAGAGCGAGATGGTCACCTACACGGTCAAGCCCAACCTCAGGGTGCTTGGCCCGCGGCTCGGCAAGCAGCTCGGCGCCCTCCGGGTGGCGCTGAGCTTGGGCGACGGCGGCGGCCTCGTTGCCCGGCTCAGGGACGCCGGCTCCGTGACGGTCACCACCTCTGAGGGCGAGATCAGTCTCGTCGAGGAGGATCTGCTCATCGAGACCAGCTCGCCCGAGGGGTACCAGGTCGAGAGCGAAGGAGGGCGTACGGTGGCCCTCAAGACCGCGATCGACGACACCCTGCGCGAGGAGGGCGTGGCGCGCGAGTTCGTGCATGCTATTCAGCTTGCGCGCAAGAATGCCGATTTGCGTATCGAGGACACCATCAGTCTGACGCTGGCGGCGCCCGACGGGCTGCGGTCACTGGTGACGCGACATCAAGAGACCATCAAGTCCGAGACCCTGGCAAGCGAGCTAGCGTTCGGTGGGACTGGGGGGGAGTATCGTGAAACGGCTCGTATCGAGGGCCACGACGTCGAGATCGGTTTGTCCGCTACGGGGACCATCTTCACCGTTGCTCGCGATTGACGGGACGGACGCCGGGCTGGCGGCCGGCGACTGAAGGGGGGGACGGCGTGAAGGAGAGTCGCGATGAGTCGCTTGATCTGCTGATCGAGCTGGCGGGGCCGAGCGCGACGGACGTCGTTCTCGACTATGCCGCCGGCGCGGGGATGGCGGCGTTCACGCTGGCGCCGGAAGTGGACACTCTGGAGGCAGCTGCCGACCGCCCGGACATGCTCGAGGAAGGGCTCCGTCTGGCCTCGGAGCTGGGTCTCGAGAACATGGCGTTCACCCTGGTCGACCTCTTCTCGCTCCCCCATGCCGACGCTACCTTCTCACTGGCCATGGGATGCGATGTGCTGCACCTCTCGGCCAACCCTGTCGCGGCGCTGGCCGAGCTGCGGCGAGTGACCCGCGAGGGCGGACGCGTGGTGATCGTCGATGCGGTCGTCGACGAAGCTGTCGATGACGCCTTCAACGACCTGGCTCGGCTGCGGCAGCCGGCCCATCGCCGTCACTACCGGCCCGAGGAGCTGGAGAGCTTGGCCGGCGAAGCCGGGCTTCGAGCGAGCCGCAGGGGGAGCGTGCGCTGCACCGTGGATCTGGACTACTGGCTGCAGACCGCGGGTGCACCGGCCTCCAAGGCAGCGCTCGTGCGGGAGCGCTTCAAGGCACTACCGGTCGCCGCGCAGATGGGGATGGACGTCGCCTTCAGTGACCGCGCCGATCTCGTTCAGCTACGACGTCTGCGGCTTGCGCCTGGAGCGAGACTAGCCGAGGAAAGAGCCAAGCTCCTCGGCCAGTTTCGTCTTGGCCATGGCGCCGACCACGCGTTGCTTCACCGCGCCGCCCTCGAAGGCGAGGATCGTCGGGATGTTCATGACGCCGAACTGCTGCGCGACGGCTGGCGCCTCATCGACGTTGACCTTGACGAACTTGACCGACGGGTAGTCGGCTGCCATCTCCTCGAGCACGGGGCCGACCATGCGACAGGGGCCGCACCACTCTGCCCAGAAGTCGACCAGGACCCTGCCTGGAGACTCGATGACCTCGGATTCGAAGTTGTCCTGGGAGACGGCCTCCACGTGGTCCTCCTGTCAGCCTTGCGGCCCCGGTCGGGGGGCGGCACCGCCGGGCGCTTCCTTGGCGCCCGGTATGAGACACGCGACCGCGGAGAGATAGTGCTCGGCTTGCATGGCGGCGAGAGCGCCCTCGCCCACCGCGGTCGCGATCTGCTTGAGCGGGTTGGCGCGGGCGTCGCCGCAGGCGTACACGCCCGCGAGATTGGTGTGCAGCAGTTCGTCGGTAACGATGTACCCACCGTCATCGAGATCGACGACGTCCTTCAGGAAGCGTGTGTTCGGCGTGTTCCCGATGTAGAAGAAGACGCCGTTGACGGGCAGTCCGCGGACCTCGCCCGTCTTCACGTTCTCGACCTCGAGCTCCCGGACTACGTCGTCGCCGACGATGCGTCGGGGGATGGAATCCCAGACGAACTCGAACTTCGGATTGCAGAAGGCGCGTTCCTGGGCGACCTCGGCGGCTCGCAGCTCGTCGCGACGATGCACGAGGTAGACCTTTTCGGCGAACTTGGTCAGGAAGATGCCCTCCTCGACGGCCGAGTCTCCGCCGCCGACGACCGCGACCGTGCGTCCGCGATACAGGGCGCCGTCGCAGGTGGCGCACCAGCTCACGCCACGGCCGATGAACTCCTCCTCGCCGGGGATGCCGCTGCGCTTCGCCTCGCGGCCGGGGGCGAGGATCACGGCTCTCGTGCGCAGTTCGCCTTGGTCCGTGACGATCGTGTAGGTGTTGTCCTTCTCCTGATTGACCGCCGTCACCGCGGTGATCTCGCGGAGATCGACGCCGAACTGCATGGCTTGACGCTTGAGTCGATCGGCCAGTTCGAATCCCGAGATGCCACCGGGAAAGCCGGGGAAGTTCTCGACGAGCTCGGTGACGGCGATGACGCCGCCTGCCATGTTTCGGTCGATGATGACCGTGTCGAGGCGGGCACGCGAGCAGTAGATGCCCGCCGCGAGGCCGGCTGGGCCTGCGCCGACGATCACGACGTCGTGAGTCGCCTGCGCGTCTGGTGTCGGAGGTGTGTCTGCGCCGTTCATGACCACCTCAGTATACCTGCACCGCGGTTCAACAGGTCGCGTCGCACGAGCTCCTCGGCGATCTGGACGGCGTTGAGTGCGGCGCCCTTGCGCAGGTTGTCGGCGACTATCCAGAGGTCGAGGCCGTTGGGAATCGTGACGTCCTCACGGATACGGCCGACGTAGACGGGATCAGTGCCCTCGGCCGGCAGCGGCATGGGGTACTGCAACTCCTGCGGATCGTCTACGACCTGGATGCCGGGGCTGCCGGCCAGCAGGGCGCGGGCCTCGTCGGCCATCAGCTTGCTCCTCGTCTGTACGTTGACCGCTTCGCTGTGTGCGCCGAACACCGGCACGCGCACGCAGGTGGCGGTCACCTTGATGCTGGGATCGGCGAAGATCTTGGTCGTCTCGTCGACCATCTTCTGCTCCTCCTTCGTCGCCCCTGAGGGCAGGAAGCTGTCGATGTGCGGTAGCACGTTGAGGGCGATCTGGTGGGGGTAGAAGCGCGGCCCCACGGTGTCTCCGGCCGCCCACTCACGCAGCTGCCCATCGAGTGCCGCGATGCCGCCCTGGCCGCTGCCCGACACCGCCTGGTAGGTGCTCACGACGACCCGTTCGATGCCCGCGGCATCGTGGATGGGGCGCAGGGCCACGACCATCTGGATGGTGGAGCAGTTGGGAGTGGCGATGACGCCTTTGTGCGCCTCAAGGTGCTCGGCGTTGACCTCGGGCACGACCAGAGGCACCTCTGGGTGCAGCCGAAACACACTCGACTTGTCGATGACGGTGGCTCCGGCGGCGGTCGCCGGTCGTGCGAACTCGCGGCTGATGGCACCGCCGGCCGCGAAGAAGGCCACATCCACGTCTGCGAACGAGTCGGCGCCGAGCTCCTGCACCTCGTGCTCGACTCCCGCGAACGTGAGCCGACGGCCGGCCGAGCGTGCGCTGGCCAAGAGGCGCAGATCGCCTACCGGGAACGCCCTCTCCTCGAGGATGCTTCGGACGGTGCCCCCGACGACTCCTGTGGCTCCTACGATGGCGACGCGGTACTGCCTGCCCATCGTCAGAACGAGCCCCGGTCGGCCTGCACGTGATGGATGCAGCCCGTGTCAAGCTCGAAGACGTCGTGCAGTACGCGGACTGCTTCGTCGACGCGGTCCTTGGCGATCACCGCCGAGATCTTGATCGGCGACGTGGTGATCATGTCGAGATTGATGCCGAGACCGGCGAGCGTCTTGAACATCATCGCTGCCACCCCGGGGTTGCTGCGCATGCCGACGCCGATGACACTGATCTTGGCGATGTTGTCATCCGTGACGTAGCCCTTGGCACCCAGCCTCTCGATCACCGTGCGCAGGACAAGATCGGCGACGCCGCTGTCCTCCATGGGGATGGTGCAGGAGATATCGGTATGACCACTCTCGCTGGTGTTCTGGATGATCATGTCGACGTTGACGTGCGCCTCGGCGAGGGCGCCGAACACCTCAGCAGCCACGCCCGGCTGGTCGGGCACCCCGCGCACGGTCACCCGCGCTTCGTCGGTCGTGTACGTGACGGATCTGATGATGGGGCTCTCCATGTTCGGGTCTTCCTCTCTGACCCAGGTGCCTTCGTGATCGGAGAAGCTCGAGCGCACGTGGATCGGGATGTCGTACCTGCGCGCGTACTCGACGGCGCGCACGGCGAGGACTTGCGCGCCGGCCGCGGCCATCTCGAGCATCTCATCGTACGAGATGTGCGCGATCTTGCGGGCCTTGGCGACGAGACTCGGGTTGGCGGTGTAGACGCCATCGACGTCGGAGTAGATCTCGCACACGTTGGCCTTCAGGGCATGCGCCAAGGCCACGGCGGTGGTGTCGGAGCCACCACGACCCAGCGTCGTGACGTCCCTGTTGGTGCTGACTCCCTGGAAGCCGGCGACCAGCACGATCTGGCCCTCGGCCATGGCCTCCTGGACGCGGCTGGGGTTGATGCCGACGATGCGTGCCCGAGTGTGCACCGAGTCCGTGACGATGCCGGCCTGCGAGCCGGTGAAGCTCACGGCCTCCCGGCCCAGGCGATGGATGGCCATGGCCAGCAGAGCGCAGCTGATGCGCTCGCCGGCCGAGAGGAGCATGTCCATCTCGCGCTCAGGCGGAAGCGGTGTGATCTCGTGGGCCAGAGCGACCAGCTCGTCTGTGGTGTCGCCGCGCGCAGACACGACGGCGCAGACGCTGTTGCCCTGCTCGTAGGTGGCGACGATGCGCCGCGCGACATTGCCGATGCGCGCCGCATCGGCGACCGAAGTGCCCCCATATTTCTGGACGACGACTGGCACTGTGCCCTCTCCGGATGCGACGGGCGTCAAACTGTATCAGACGCCGTTGGGCCCGTGCGGTGAGCTGCGTCCGTCGGATCATCTGGCCTCGGAGCGATCGTGGGCAGGGCGCGCTTGTGTTCGCTGCCGGCGCGCATGGCGTCGACGCTGATCCTCACGTCCTCCGACGCCTCTCCCGACAGCAGGTAGGCGTCGAGCTCGTTGTAGGAGAGACCCATGTCGCCTTCGTCGGTCTGGCCGGCCCAGAGGCCGGCCGAGGGCGGCTTCGCGATGATGCGTTCGGGAATCTCGAGCGCGAGCGCGATCTCCCGGACCTCGTGCTTGACAAGGCTTCCAAGCGGCAGCAGGTCGACGCCGCCGTCGCCGTACTTCGTAAAGTAGCCGACGGCCAGTTCGCTGCGGTTGCTGCTGCCGGCTACGAAGTAGCCGAGCTGGTTGGCCAGCGCGTACAGGGCCGTCATGCGCAGGCGGGGCTTGAGGTTGGCCAGCGCCAGGCGGCTCTCGAGCAGTGCTGGGCTCGCCGCAGCGAGGGTCTGCACGACGACGTCGAACGCCGGCGTGAGATCGACCGTCGTGACGTCGATGCCGAAGTGCTCCGCAACGAGGGCGCCGTCCTCGGCGTCCTGCGGGTCGCTGTGGCAGGGCATGAGGACGCCCAGCGCGTGCTTCGGGAAGGCCCGCCGGGCGAGGCCCGCCACGACGGCGGAGTCGATGCCGCCGGAGACGCCGAACACGACGCCCCGGCCGCCGCCGCCGGCCACCTGGTCGCGGATCCAGGCGGCGAGGTGATCTGTGAGGGAGGGCATCGGACTGGTCCTGTCTGTCGACTTCTTCGCTCTCTCAGAGTTTCGAGAGATACCGTTTGATCTCGTAGTCGCTGACATGCTCGCGGTACTCGTACCACTCGTTGAGCTTGTTGGTCACGAAGCGCTCGAAGCAGTGGTCGCCGAGCGTGCGTCGTACGAACTCGCTGTCCTTGGTCGCGGTGACTGCCTCGTAGAGGTTGTTGGGGAGCGCTTCCAGCCCGTGGGCGTCGCGCTGCTGGGCGTTCATCTTGTAGATGTTGGGCTCGACCGACGGCGGCAGGTCGTATCCCTGCTCGATACCCTCGAGACCGGCGGCCAGCAACACGGCGAAAGCCAAGTAGGGGTTGGCGGCCGGGTCTGGGTTGCGCACCTCGGCGCGGACTGTACTCTCCTTGCCCTTGATGTAGAGCGGCACGCGGATGAGCGCGGTGCGGTTGCGGTGCGCCCAGCTGATGTAGACCGGCGCCTCGTAGCCGGGGACGAGCCGCTTGTAGCTGTTCACGTACTGGTTGAGCACCGAGGTGATCTCGCGCATGTGGCGGAGCTGACCGGCGATGAACCCTCTGGCGATCTTGGAGAGGTGGTCGGGGTCGTCGGCGCTGAAGAAGGCGTTCTCGCTGCCGCGGAACAGCGACTGATGCACGTGCATCCCGCTGCCGGCGTGGCCGTAGAGGGGCTTCGGCATGAACGTGGCGTGGACGCCGTTGTGGGCCGCGACTTCCTTGACGATCAGGCGCGTGATCATGACGCGGTCGGCCATGGCGAGGGCCTTGTCGTAGTGCGGGTCGATCTCGTGCTGCGAAGGGGCCACCTCGTGGTGGGATGCTTCCATGGGTATGCCGAGCTTGTCGAGGGCTCGCATGGTCTGCTTGCGGAGGTCGTTGCCCAGATCGTCCGGCAGCACGTCGAAGTAGCCGCCGTCGTCGATCGCCTCGGGCTTGTCGGGGCTCTTGAAGTAGAAGTACTCGAGCTCCGGGCCGACGTAGAGATCGAGACCCATCTTGCGGGCGCGATCGAGCTGTCGCCTGAGGACCCAGCGCGGGTCGCCCTCGAACGGCGCGAAGTCGCGGTCGAGAACGTCGCAGAAGACGAAGGCCGTCTTGTCGGTGGCCTGCGACCACGGCAGCAGCTTGAAGGTCTCCCAGTCGGGCATCGCCACGATGTCGGATTCCTCGATCTCCGCATAGCCGGTGATCGATGACCCGTCGAACGGCGCTCCGCTCTGCATGACGCTGGGGAGCTGCCGGTCGGGGATCTCGACCATCTTGAGATTGCCGAGGATGTCCGTGAACCACAGCTGGATGTGCTTCACACGTTCGTCCTTGATGAGCTTGGCGATCCTGTCCTGATGCTCCGCGGTCATTGCCATCCTCTCGAGCCCGTGTCCGGGGCGCCTACTGACGCCTCGCCGACCCCATGGTTCTACCAAGTGCGGGGGCGATGAGCAACACGGCGCTTCGAGTCCGTGCGCTCTGCAGGCAACGCCAGTCTCATTGCGTGCGTGGAGGCCCCGTAGTATGCTCGCCGAGATATGGGCGGCGTGCAGACCGGTCCGCCCAGTGTGCACACGGCCCGAAGTCCGAAAGGAGACCCCCGCATGGCGACTGAGGCCTACTGTGTCAAGTGTCGCGCAAAGAGAGTCATGAAGAGCGAGAAGGCCGTTACGATGAAGAACGGCAAGCCCGCGACCCAAGGCATTTGTCCTGAGTGCGGCACCAAGATGTTCAAGATCGGCAAGAGCAAGTAGGGGAGTCAGCTCCCGCGTGAGCGGGTTGCATACATAGCATTTTGCCCGACGGGGGCCGGCATTCACCAAGTGCCGGCCCCCGTCGCCGTCTGCTTGGTCTCCCCAGCGCCTCTCATCGAGCTCGAACGCCCTCAGGCACCAGCCGCGTCACGCGTGTAGACTTCGGCTCAAGTCTTGAGATCGTGACCAGGCAGCGGCCGGGGGTGAGTAGTGGACAAGGACAAACAGGAAGTCATGAAGAAGGCGTGGCTCGGCGACATCATCGCGCCCGGGAGCGATAATCCGGCGGCGATCGTCGCGTGCGCTCGCATGCGCATACGGGTGTGGCGAGGCATCGTTGAGCAGTGGATCCATGCCGCGACGGTCAAGGGGAAGGATGGGGACGAGATCGTCTACGTCTTGGCCCAACGGCAGGGCCGGCGAGACTACGCCGCCCCCGTCCCCGACATCGGGCAGATGAGTATCGCCAACCGCATGGGGGCTGATGGATGGAAGATGACAGGCCGCGAGGTAGACTTCAGGTCGGTCGAGCCGATCTCTCTGCGGACGAGGGCTGAATCCGGTCACCCCTTCGTCTACGCGTCGGCTGAGGAAGCCGAAGAGGCACTAGCGGAGCTCATCCTCGAGGGTGCCGCACTGCGGTTGGCACTCGGCCGCGACGAGGGTGAGACGTTCGACGAAAGCGCTCGCGAACACGCCCGCTTGACGCACGAGCGTGTCTCCAGTCGCAGCTACAGGTACGACGTGATTACGGATCAGATCAAGTAGCCCTGGGGAGTGGGTCTATGGTCTCGCGGCACTCCTGCTACACTCACGCGGCGCCCTCGTAGCTCAGTGGATAGAGCACAGGTTTCCTAAACCTGGTGTCGCTGGTTCGATTCCAGCCGGGGGCGCCAGAAGTACCTGCATATGGAAGTTCCTGAGTTGGCTGTGTCGGCCATTTCGCCCGAATTGCTGCCAGATGCCGACATTCTGCCGACGAGAACGGACGTCACGGAGGCGCACAAGCGTGCACGGGACGGCACGGCGGGCCTGATACGCCTCGCCCCTGTGCAGCAGCCGGCCACACTCCCACTGGCTCCGGCTGGGAGGTCTGGACTCCTTTCGTAGCTGTCGCAGCAACGCATCGAAAGGCCGAGACGATGACGATGGACTGGCACAAGCGATGACGCTCATCATCACGCTGCTCACCGAGGCGACGATCTATCAGTCGGCTGACCACAGGCTCACGAACTCAGACACGGGCGACCTTCTGAGTGATGCCGCGTCGAAACGCGTCACGCTGCAGTACGGCGACTGGGATGGCCTCGTCTCCTACACGGGCGTTGGTCGCTGGGACGGGCGAGATACGTCTGACTTCGTCGTGGAGTGGCTGACGGGGCTCTCGGACGCGGAGCCCGCTGACGTTGCGCGAGTTCTCCAGGAGGAGGGCGCTCGATGGATCGCAGCAATCAAGGCCAGAACCAAGCTGTTGCGGCCTCACACGTTTGTGCTGGCGTTCTTCCTAAGGGGCGTACCCGGGGTAGCCTTCGCCTCGAACTTCGAGGAATGCTCTGGTCGCATGCGCGACGCGGAATCGTCGTTCATCGTCTCAATGAGCAGCTTTCGAGGGCGACCGCACGTGTTCGTGGCTGGCCAGAAGCCAGCTGTGCCACGGGCATCGCGCCGGCGACTCGAGCGCCTAGCTTCTCGGCTGGAGGACGAGCCTCAGCGTATTCGCAAGCGTCTTGCTCTCATGAATCGCGAGGCTTCCGAGTCTCCTGTTGCGCGCCAGACTGTCAGCCCGGACTGCTCCGTTACCTCCGTGCGGGTAGACGGGCGAGGGACCACCGAGGGTCAAATCTCCGACCGCGTCATGGCCAGAGGCTTCCCAACGCCGGACAAGAAGGAACTCGAGCGACTGCTCGGGCGTCCGCTGGGGAAGCTCGTGGGCACGTCTTTCGCCTCGTCCAAGCCCACTGCTCCGTTTGCCCCCTGTCAACCACGGATCGCTGTGCCCGATGGCGAAGCTGCGTACTTGCTTCATGAGGTCGCTCCCCGGGACCTAGTTCACTGCCGCGCCGTCGACGTCAACGACATGAATGCGGTTCTTGGTCACGGCAACCATCCCGATGCTCTCGGCGGGAAGGATGCCGTCCCCTGGACGTGGACGACTGGCGACGAGCCACGGCGCTGTGGCTTCATCGGAACGCCTCGGCACATCAATTCCCACGGGGAGGTCGTTGGTGCAGCGACTGTGTACGACGGGTCGGTGCATGCGGTCCGCTGGGGCCCCGCCGGTCTCGTTGATCTCGGCGAGAAGCGCGAGCTTCACAGCTGCGCAACGGCCATCACAGACAGCGGCCTCGCCGCTGGGTGGGTGAGCGTCGATGTTCCCGCCAAGGGACAGCTAGGGCACCGACCAGCGGCTTGGATCGACGGCGAGCTGGTCGTTCTTCGCGATTTCGGCTGTGACTGGGGGAGGCGGTGGATGCCAATGATGCCGGGACGGTCCTGGTCGTAGGCTACGTTGGGCACCGGTGCCAGGCTGTGGAGTGGAACCCGAATGCAGGGAGGGCAGACGTGATTGATGAACGCCCTGGAGTCTACCCAACCTCGATCAATGCCGATGGGACCGTGCTAGGCACGGCAAGGAACGCCAAGGGGGAGAGCATCGCTCTTGTCGCCGGACCCGGAGAAGGATGGCAGGGTCTCGGGACTCCAGCAGGCTACCATGCCACATCCATGAACAACGTGGGTGATGTTGTGGGGGAGACGAAACTAGATGGATACGAGCGACCGTGGTTGAGGCGAGCGTCAGGCGAAGTAGTCTGGCTGCCCTTCTTCGAGCATCATCACAGCCGGCCGCATGGCATGAACGATTCGCGGACGGTGGTCGGTGGCGCCAACGCCGACCATGGATCGCATGCGCTCGTGTGGACGCCGCTGGTCCGGTAGCAGTCTCGGCCGGTTCGCGTTGACTGACCCGTGTGCCCGGCGTGCTTGTCGGCGACCCACGTCCCTGCAGGCATCCACTCCGCGCCCCTCTACGCGGCCGCCCACTGCTTGGCCGAGACGGCGTGCGAGTAGGTGTCGAGCGTGACGGACGCCGTCGTGTGCCGACTTCCCTGCGACCACCTTGACATGGTGGGGTGGTGATAGACGAGATCAGTCCCTTCCGCCGAGACTCCTGGGCTCACTCCCGGCGATCGGGAAGAGACCCTCGAATGCGAGGCTTCCGCATGGTCTAGTCCCAATCGACCGCCAGCTCACCCTTCACGAGCGTCGCGCCACAGCGGGGACATGGGCCAGGATGTTCCCACGGCCGCGCCGTATGGCGGCGGTCGGTCTCGCAGCGTAGCTGCTCAGGCACCGTGCCTGGAAGGACATCGAGATCTCCCTCCTCGTCGTCGATCAGCAGCCTGGGCGCTACCACATCTCCGGGATTGGTCGATATGAGCGCGTCCGACAGCTTCTTGCAGTCCGGGCAGCTCACCGTATGGGTGACACACGCCATGCCGAAGTCGAGGCCGCCGGACACCTCGGCCTCGTAGCCGCAGGAAGGGCAAGAGAAGAGGTAGGACGAGCCCATCTTCGCCTCCTTGATCGATTTCGATTCGGCGTGCTACGCCCTCGCGAACACCAACCCCGCAATCCTCTCCGCCGCCTCTTCTTGCATCGCCGGAATCGCGTGCGAGTAGGTGTCGAGCGTGATCGAGACGGTGGCGTGACCCAGGCGCTCACTCACGACCTTGGGGTGGATGCCGGCCTGCAGAGCCAGGGTGGCATGCGTGTGCCGCAGGTCGTGCAGGCGGATCGGCGGCAGCATCGACTTCTTCACGGCCTGACGCCAGTAGCGCGACACCGACTCCGGGTCGAGCGCCTCGCCGTTCTCCGTCGTGAACACCAGGCCGCTGTCGGTCCAGGCCTCGCCCCACTCCCGCTGTTCGTCGAGCTGACGGGCTGCCTGTCCCTTGAGCACCTCGACGGTGTCCGGATCGAGGGCGATGACACGTCGGCCCTTGGCCGTCTTCGGTTCGCTGACGACCACGTCTCGGTTCGTCGGGATGAGGGCGCGTCGCACCGATAGTCTCGCGTTCTCGAGGTCGACGTCGCTCCAGCGCAGACCGAGAGCCTCCCCGCGTCGCATGCCGGTCATGGCGATGGTGTGCCAGAGGGCGTGGAGGCGATCGTCCTCGACTGAGGTCAGGAACGCCCCGAGCTGCTCGGCGCTCCAGGTCCGCATCTCCCTCGTGCCGTCGCCCTTGGTCTTCGGCGGGTCGGCGGCATCGAGCGGGTTCCTCGAGATGTGTCCCCAACGCACCGCGTCCTTGCAGGCCTTGTGCAGGCAGGCGTGGACGTGGTGGATCGTCTGCGCGAGAGGCCGCTTCTGCCGTCCTTCTTGCCAGTCTCGGCGAGTGTCGCGTAGAGGGCGTTGACCCGACTTCCGGAGAGCTTCTGCAGCTTTACGGAGCCGATGTGCGGCACGATGTGACATTCGACATGCTGCACGTAGGAGTTGTAGGTCGAGGGGCGGATCGTCGCCTTCACGGCCGGCAGCCACTCCTTCGTGAGGTACTCGCGCACGCTCGCCTTGGTCGGCGCCTGGTAGGTCTGCTTCTCGACGGCGACGAGCAGCGTGTTCATCTCGGCGAGACAGGCCTTGCGGGTCGAGAAGCCGGCCTTCGTCTGGCGGCGGCGTTCTTCGGTCTCGATGAGCCAGCCGCCGCAGCTGGGGCAGTCATCCTTGGGGCGGCGCTCGATCCAGAACCGCCTGTTGCAGACCGTGCAGCGTTGCGCCGCCGCCAGGCCGACATCGACGATGTACTCCCAAGAGCCGGGGTCTCCGCGGCGGCGGACCGAGCCTCTCATTGTGGGTCCTGCGCAGCGGCACTTGCTGTCGCTCGCTCGGCTCGCAGCTCGCGCATCTGCCGCCTGGCGAGGCAGCGTGACTTGCCGCCTGGCCCCTCCGGCGGACAGAATCGCTGGCGACGATCGGTGACAAGAAACGGCGTGCCACACTCCCGGCAGCGACGGATCTGGGTGCGTTTCGTCGCGGTGTTCTTGATGTGTATCCAGATGGCTCGCAGCAAGGGACCACCGCGTGGCACCTCCCAGAAGCGGCCGTCCCGGAAGAGGAAGTCGTACTTCTGCTCGGGCAGACGCAATCGCACGAGATCTCTGACGATGTCGCCTGCGTGCTCGGTGAGCGCCGCCTCATCCCCGCCTCGCAGTCGATAGCGAGCGTTGGGGTCGTACCAGCCGACGTCCCTGCCCAACGGGGGCTCCTTGTCTGGATTCCAGCTGTAGCTGTGGGACTCTGCCTTGCGACAGACGGCGTAGTGCACAAGCCGGCCGCCAAGCACCGGGTCCGGTGGCTCGCTCTCTGCGTCAGGGTCCTGTCGCCGCCGGCTGGCCAACGCCGCCTTCAGATCCCGCACATCGTCGCGGTTGAGGGCGTCGATGACCTCCAGGACGAAGCGCACCGTCTGGGCCTCGGCGATGATCCAGCCGAGAGGCTCGCCGCTCTCGGGCCAGGACTCGTCGCTCTTCACCGCCTGGTAGCCGAGTGGACCGTAGGAGCGGTAGAAGCGCTCGATTTCCTTGACGGCCGCCCGTTCCGCCGTCTCTGCGGCCTCGTGCCGGGCCAGCCACTTCGCATCCTGACGCCGTGCACCCTTGGCGAGATGGCACCGCTCGGTCTTGAGCTTCACGCTTCTGATGCGTTCGGAGTCGGTGTCCGCGGCGGAGGCGATGCGCGCCAGGGCGTTCGGCAGGCGGGGCTGACTGAGCGGCTCGTATTCGAGCGGTCCCAAGCGCAGCTCGTGCCTAGCCTCGGCGCGCTCGGGATCGGCATCCCAGCGCTCGCGCTGTTCGAGGAAGCTCTCCGCGGTCTGTTGCTCGTGGGACGTGCGCAGGTGAAAGACCCCGTGATTGTCTAGTGCCACGGCGCTGGCGCGTAGAGCGCGCCAGAGGCCCAGGTCGGACTCCCCGTTGGTCCCGATTTCACGGCTCATGTTTCCTCTCCTGTGACGCTAGCGGCTGTTGCATTATGACGGTTATCTCTCCTAACATTTCCCTAAGTGGATTACTCGTTAAGGGCACGACTCAAACGATACCAGGCATCAGGGGGCGGTTCAAGTCATGAGACGCGAAGAGACAAGAGGCACGGGGCGCAGCTTGACGGAGAGCCGGGAGATCTGCTCAGTCGACCTCGAGGGTCTGCGCCGTCGCAGCACCTGCTCGATCGAGGAGGCTGCCGCCGTCCTCGGCATCGGCCGCTCGACGGCGTATCAGGGGGCACGTGACGGATCGCTTCCCGCAGTCCGCATATCGGGGCGCTTGCTGGTGCCGACGGCCAAGCTGCTAGCCATGCTGGGCCTCGAGGAGCAATGCGAGCCGGCGCAGGCGCATGAACGGGAGGTGTGACATGGGCTCGGAGAAGCGAATCTCAAACTCTCAGTCTCGGCCGCGATCGCGTCCACTGCGTTCCCCAGGTCCCAGCGGCTACGTCGTTGAGAACTTCGATGAGGCGACGAGCGCCGGCTACGGCAACCTAGACGGTCGCAAGCTCACACCTCAGAAGGCGATCAAGCTTCATTGCCTCGCCTGCCACGGTGGCCACGAGTTCTCCTGGCGGATGGCCGACGGCAGCGTAGAGGAGCCGAGCCGGCCGCATGCCGACGTCAAGACGTGCCCCTGCAAGACCTGCTGGTTGTATCCCTTCCGGACGGGCCGCAACCCGTTCACGAAGCGCAAGGGCAACCCGGTCTGGAGGAAGAACGAGGAGGCCGAGCGATGACCTCCGTGAAACGCTGCAATGCAGCGTTGTGGAAGAGCGAGAGCGACGTCGGCGACGGCGGTGGGGTGAGGGGTCGGCCGCATGCCCCGTCTCGGCTTCTGGGGCGGTTTCGGCGCTGCAATGTAGTGCGATACGTCCTCCGCCACGGGGGGTGCGGAGGAACGCGGGCTTCACGTCCCGCGAGAAGTGCTCAGCGAGCTCTCTGGGGACGCTGTCGTGGTTGACGTCGCAGCGGAGAACCTCGATTGCGTCCTCTCGCGACTCGCGGACGTGAGACGCTCTGCCGGAGGCTGGCTCGCCCGCTGTCCGGCACACGACGATGGTCATCCCAGCCTGAGCATCGCTGAGGGAAGGGGCGGCCGCATCCTTCTGCACTGCTGGGCTGGGTGTGAGACGGATGCCGTCCTCACTGCCCTCGGTCTGACCTGGCGTGATCTCTTCCCTGAGAAGCGTGACACGGTGAGGCGGCGATGAGCGACGAGAAGGACCCCTCGCTTCATCCAGCGGTAGGGCCTGAAACAGTGGAACACCCCGATACCGGTGTGACGCTGGAGTCGCTGGCGCAGCTCAAGCATCTGCTGGAATCGGAACTGCGCGAGTACGGCTGCAGCGAACGCAGGCGAAACGGCAAGCCGGCCGTGGCCATCCCGTATCTCGACCGCAACGGCGGGACGCTCGCCGTGCGCTTTCGCACCGCCCTGCACAAGGCCAAGAACGGCGTCGACAACCGCTTCCGCTGGCGCAGCAGCGACAAGGCTCACCATCTCTACGGCGTCCATCGGCTAGAAGCGATGCGCGAGGCAGGCTGGGTGCTTATCGTCGAGGGCGAGTCCGACTGCTGGACCGGCTGGCACTACGGTCTGCCGGTCGTCGGCGTACCCGGCAAGGTCAACTGGAAGCCTCAGATGGCGAAGCAGCTTGAGGGCCTCGATGTCTACATCTGGCAGGAGCCCGACGCCGAGGACTTCACGGAGCGCATCGCCCGTGACATTCCCAAGGCGCGTGTGATCGTTGCGCCTGAGGGCACCAAGGACATCTCCGACGCCCACGTCGCCGGCGTGGATGTGGCCGCGTTCGTTGGCGAGCTGCGCGCCTCAGCGCTGCCGTTCGGTGAGATCCTCGCTGGGCGCCGGGACGCTCGCCTGCCGGAGCTGCGCGCCGCCGCTCGCTCGGTACTAGCGCACCACGATCCCATCGAGCTCTACCGCGAGGCGATCGACGCCCAGGGCTACGGCGGCGACCTGAACGCCCCGATCGTGATCCTGCTCTCCGTGACCAGCCGCGTGTTGGCCATGAGGCCCGGCTCCATGCCGGTACATCTGCTCATCCTCGGTCCGGCCGGCGCCGGTAAGAGCTACGCGCTCCACGTCGTGCTCATCCACATGCCCCCCGCGGCGGTCCACACGATCGACGCCGGTTCGCCGCGCACGCTCATCTACGATGACGCTGAACTCGAGCACCGCGTGGCTGTCTTCGGCGAGTCGGACAGTCTGCCGGCCGGCGAGGACAACCCGGCCGCCAGCGCCATCCGCAACATGCTGCAGGACCATCATCTTCACTACGCGGTCACCGTGTGCGACTCAGAGACCGGCAAGTACACCGTGCGCGAGGTCTCCAAGCCCGGTCCGACCACTCTGGTGACGACCTCCACGCGACGGCTGGGCGCGCAGCTCGACACCCGCGTCTTCACGCTCGAGGTGCCTGACGACCACGCGCAGATGGGTCACGCGTTGCGCACCCAGGCGTTGCTCGAGCTGGCCGGCGGCACGCCCGCGCCCGACGCCGCGCTGCTGGCGTTCCAGGAGTACCTGCAGGCGTTGGCGCCCTGGGATGTGGTCGTGCCGTTCGCCGATGAGATCGCGGAGCACTTGGCCTCACAACCGGTCGAGACACGTGTGGCGCGCGACTTCGCACGCCTGTTGTCGCTCGTCAAGGCCGTCACGGTGCTGCGACACGCTCATCGGCAGCGCGACGTAGCCGGTCGCTTGATCGCTTCCCGAGAGGACTACGCGGAGGTGTTCCAGCTCGTCGCCGAGCTCTACAAGGCTAGTAACAGCGGCGCCGGCCGCAAGGTTCGCGAGGTCGTTCGGGCGGTCGCCGAGCACATCGCCAAGGGTCACGCATGCGCCAGCCAGACTGACATCCAGCGGGCTCTCAAGCTCAGCAAGGCCTCGGTCTCCAGGCGAGTCGCAGGCGCCAGGCACGGGGGGTGGCTCGTCGACGACGAGACGCGCAAGGGTCACCCCGCCAAGCTGCGCATCGGTGAGCCGCTACCGTCGGAGCATGGCCTGCCGACGCCGGCGCAGCTCGGGTGTTCCAGTGTTTCAGGTTCTACCGATGGCAGGTGCGGGAGGCTTTCAGCGAGACCGTCGAGCATCGCCCTCAAGGCCGTCGACACCGAGACCGAGCCGGTTCCATGGAGCGCTGACCTGTCATGAGGCTGGGTGCCGACCTCGTCGCGCAGGCTATCGTCGCCGGTCTCGTCCTCTCGCGCAGCGGCGATCACCTCCACGTGGAGTCGCCGCTCGGACAGCCACTACCCGATGGTCTCCGGACCAGCCTGATCGACCACAAGCGGGAAGTCCTCGCCTGGCTCGACTTCTGCGCAGCGGCCGATGAGCTGCTGCTTGCCTGTTCCGCACGCTTGACCCGTTCCTATCCAGCAGAGTTGCTTCTCGATGAGGCGCGCTGGCGGTCCGCCGAAGAGGAGCTGCAGATCGCGCATCGCTCCCAAGACCTCGAGGTCTTTCGCGAAGCAGTAGCCACCTACGAGGCCTTCGCGAACGAGCAGTTCCAGCGATCTCGAGACAAGGAGAGATGATGAGCCGAAGTGCACAGACGAATCTCGCGGTTGCTTGGTGGCCCATCGAGAAGCCCGTTCCGTACCGGCGCAATCCCCGCGTCGCCCCCGAGACGGCGATAGCCAAGGTCGCCGCCTCGATCGCGGAGTTCGGCTGGAGGCAACCGATCGTCGTCGACGAAGACGGCACGGTTCTGGCCGGACACACGAGACTTCTCGCTGCGCAACGTCTTGGGCTCGAGAAGGTGCCCGTGCACGTCGCGACGGATCTGACTCCCGAGCAGGCCAAGGCCTACCGGCTGACGGACAATCGCACGGCCCAGGACACCTCCTGGGACGCCGAGCTCCTCCCCCTCGAGCTTGGCGAGCTCATCGATCTGGGCTATGAGCTCGATGTGACCGGCTTCGATCCGGAAGAGCTCGCGGCGCTGCTCGCCGAGCCGACCGCGGGTCTCAGCGACCCCGACGAGGTGCCGGATGTCCGCCGAGGAGCCGGTCGCCAAGCCCGGCGACCTCTACCTTCTCGGCGATCACCGCCTGCTCTGCGGCGACGCGACCAACGCCGACGACGTCGAGCAGACTGATGGACGGCAGGCGCGCCGCACTGATGGCCACCGACCCGCCCTACCTCGTCGACTACGAGGGCGGCGCCCACCCGGCGAGCGAGGCGAACAGGGGCGCGCCGACGAAGGACAAGCACTGGGACGCCTACCTCGACCACGAGCACTCGGTCGACTTCTACGTCGACTTCCTGGAGACGGCTCTCGAGCACGCCCTCGAAGACGACGCCGCCATCTACCAGTGGTTCGGCATCATGCGCACCGAGGTCGTCTGGCAGGCGTGGCGCAAGGTCGGCCTCCTCCCCCATCAGGTGCTGATCTGGAAGAAGACACGGAGTGTGCTGACCTACAGCCACTTCATGTGGGACTACGAGCCGATGATGTACGGCTGGCAGGAGGGCCACATGCCGAAGAGCAAGCCTCCCGCCGACGCGAAGGCGGTCTGGGAGATCGAGAGCCGGATCGAGGACGCCCCGGGCTCCGTGCATCCGACGATGAAGCCGGTCGAGCTCGTGCGTCGCCCCATCGGGTACCACACGAAGCCGGGCGGCCTCATCTACGAGCCCTTCTGCGGCTCCGGCACGGCCCTGATCGCCGGCGAGAAGCACGGGCCGGGTGCTGCTACGCGCTCGAGCACGTCGCCGGCTTTCGTCGACGTCGCCGTGACCCGCTGGGAGCGTTTCACCGGCAAGCAGGCGCATCGTGCCCCGGCGAGCGACTAGGGCCGAGCGCGAGCAGCGCTTGGCCGAGCTCTCTGAGCTCCTCGCCTCGCGCGCCCCGCGTCGTTCGGTGGTGCGCTTCGCGCGCGAGCGGTGGGGTCTCGGGGAGCGTGCCGCCCAGCAGTACGTGGTCGCCGCCCTCGAGCGCCTGCGCGAGAGCGCCGAGGTCGACAGCCGTGCCGAGCTGGGCCTCGCGATCGCCGGCTATGAGCTCATCATGAGACGTCAGCTCTCGGCCGGGGACCTGCGTTCCGCCCGCGCCACCCTCGACAGGCTGGTCGCACTGCTCGGCCTGGCGCGTCTCACCCGGGAGAAGCCCCTCTCGCTGGAGGCGTTCGAGGCCGACCTCGTCCGCCTCGAGACAGACCTCAACGCTCTGGAGGAGCAGACCCCGTGAGACGCACGCCACCGCCTCGACCCTCGCCCTGCGAGCTGCGTCGGCGCCTCGCGCGTCTACAGAGGATATCGGCAGAACTCTGCGCCCACGCCCACCTCGGCCGTCTGGTGCGCCTCTCGCTGCGGAGGGCCGGATCGCCGACTTGGCCCCCCTCCGAGGACCTCTCCTGGTGCGGCTGGATCGAACGCGAGGGCGATGGGTACGCTCGGGAGCTCGCCGCAGAGATCGAGATCGCGCTGGTGGCGCGCGAGGGCGATCCCGTGGACGATGGCAGGGGGGACGTCGAGGACTCTCCAGTGCAGTCGGAGACGCGCGAAGCTCGTGCGCAATAGCGCCGAGATGGCGTCATCCTGGTTCGCCCTGCTTCGCTTCTCGGGCCGCTCTCCCGCCCTCTCAGGCTCGAGCCTTGCCGGAACGGGGCTTCGGAGGACGCGAAATGCGAACTACGACGCAGGACACTCGACTACGGTGCGTCGGCGATTGAGCGGCGAGGGCGCCCTGAGCAGCGCTTCTCGGCGTCCGACAGGTCTGGGTGTCCTGTTCCCGCTGGGACAGCGCTCCGTCCGCGACCCGGTCTACACTGATCCCGGCAGGCACTACAGCACTTGCTGGACCGGCGGCCGCACGAAGCCAGTAGCGGGTCCTGTCTCGGGTCACTATGGAAGCCGATACGGATCGACCCGACGGTCCGAGGGGAGGAGGATCCATGATGACCATCCTCTGGCTGATCGTCCTCGCTGTCGTCATCTTCTGGCTGGTCACCGACCGGTAGGGAGGCGTGGGCACGCGAGCGCCCCACCCACACGTGAGAAGGAGCAACCGTGAGCAAGGCACTCAACCTCGTCGCCATCAGCGGCAATTTGACGAAGGACCCCGAACTGCGCACCACCGCAGGCGGCCACAGCGTCTGCTCCCTGTCCGTCGCCGTGAACGGCCGCGAGAAGCTGCACGGCGAGTGGCAGGACCGCCCCGACTACTTCGACGTCACCGTCTTCGGCGCCACTGCCGAGCACTGCGCCGAGTGGTTGCACAAGGGCAGCCACGTCGAGATCAGCGGCCGCCTGCGTCAGGACCGCTGGCAGACCGAGGCCGGCGAGAAGCGCAGCGCCGTCAAGATCATCGCCGGCGACGTCGTCTTTCCGCCCAAGGGCCAGAGCGGCGGCGGAGGCGGCTACCCGACGCAGGAGACGGGCTCTGCGCCACCGCTCCCTCCGCTGGAGGCGGACGACGACGGTGAGTTCCCGTTCTGAGGGGGCATCCATGACCGTGTCTCGTAGCCTCGTGCTCGCCTCTCGCTTGCTCTCGAGTCAGTTCGGCTGCCGGGAGACCGCGCGACTGCAGCTACCGCGGGCGCGCCGCTTCTTCGAGAGTGACCCGCATCGATCGCACGAGACCGGAGAGAGCCTCGATGCCTTCGTCGCCGCGGCCGGTCGCCCTGCCGATGGTCTCGAAGACCGCCTTCGCCACGGCGACGCCGTCGGCGTAGGCGGCCGCCAGAGCCGCCTGTTTCGGCGTGGCGACTCCGGCGCCGACGAAGACCGGCTGGCCGCTCGTCTTGCGTACCTGCGCGAGGAACCAAGCGAGTGTCGCGACGACTGTCGGATCCGACGCGGGACTGGTCTTGAGCCCTATCGCATAGGCGAAGCCGCGGGTGCTTCTGCAGGCGGCCTCGAGGTGCGCGGGCCCGAAATCGGGCGCCATGAAGTTGACCGACGCGAGATCCCAGCCGCAGGCACTTGCGAACGCATCGATCCAGCCCTCGGCGCTGGGACACACCACGCCGCAGATGCCGGCATCGACGCACTCGGGCACCAGGCGCCAGGGCTGCTCCTCGGCGATGGCGAAGGCGTGGACGACGGCGAAGTCCGACCATATGAGGCACGGTGCATCGACGTAGCTCGCCACGGCACGGACGGAATCGATCGTCGTACTCGGATGGTAGGGCGCCCGCACCTGGAACTCGAGAAGATCAGCGCCTGCGGCCACGGACACGCGTGCGGCCTCAAGCAGCCACTCCACGCTTTCGTTCCACGGTAGGCAGATCATCAAGGCGGCACGCCCCTGGGTGTTGGCGGCGTGAATCGCGCTGGCGATTCGCTGTGGTCCGGACTCCACGGCCACATGGTACACGGGGGAGGTGACGGAAGAGCCGGAGCACCCCGACCAAAGGTCGGAGATGAATCGTGCGCCCTCTGAGACAGTCAGGGCGCACCCGCACTCGCCCGACTGCTCCGAGGCCGCACCCGCTGAGCAGGGCGCCATCGAGAGGCCTCTGGTCGCCCTTCGAGATCGGTGGTAGCGTCGTGAGGTGCGGTGGCAGCTTGCGGCCGTGATCTCACGCAGAGTGCGGAGTACCTGCCCGTGGGAGAGATACTGTCGGGCCGCCACCAGCGGCGCTCTGATCGGAGACGGATGCGTGACTTCGACAAGTACATGAGCGAGCGGCAGGTCGAGTGGCGCGGCCACCACATCGAGACGATCGAGCAGGGTTCCCAGAACGGGGTCCGGCGTCCCTGGATACTGCCGGCATCACTCTGGGAACTCGCACTGTGGGATGAGGTCCGCGCTCCACTCTCTGAGTACTTGCCGAAGAATGGTGTCACTCGACATGCGGGCTCGCACAACCTGAAGAGCTCCTGGGTGTCCGGCGTGAACACCTACTTCCCGTTTGGTCAGACCGACGGCGGACGCGCACTTCTGGCCGCGTTTCTTCGAGCGAAGGTGCACGGCGGCATCCGAACTGTGGACTCGGTCGAGTTGGAGTACGCGGAGACCGGCGAACTGTCGCCGGCGCAGCTTCTCGGCGAGGACGGAGGGTCGCGCGGCAGTGGCCAGACGTCTCCCGACATCGCCGTCCTGGTCAACGGTCGCACGGGGCTGCTGCTCGTCGAGAACAAGCTGACCGAGCACTCGTTCTACCCTTGCTCCGCCCGACGGTCCGTCGGTTCGGCGTCTCGCCCGGCGAACCCGGACAGGTCTCGCTGCCTGGATGCCGGCGCGGTCTCGGCAGACCCGACGCTCTGCCATCAGCACGCCTGGGGTCGCAAGTACTGGGAGCGCCTCGGGGACGCCGTCGATAGCGAGCGGCTGGCTGGTCTCCGGTGCTGTCCGGGAGCCACGGCCGGCTACCAGCTTCTGCGCCAGCAGGCACTCGCCGAAGGTATCGCGGCATCGGGTGAGTACGAGTTCGTCGTCTCTTGCGTCGCCCTCGATGCGCGCAACGACACGCTCAGGCACTCGTTGCGCAGGACCGGTCTCAATGACGTCAGCGACTGGGGAGGCCTGTTCCCCGGCAGGGCGTCGTTCTGCGTGTTCACGCACCAGGACTGGATCGCGTGGGTGAAGGCGCGCGACGAGGGATCGGAATGGACGTCGTGGTGTGCTTGGATCGAGGAGCGGTACGGCTTCTGAAGCGTAGACTCCGTGTACGAGACGCCGGGCATCTGGTCGATGGAGCAGTCGAGGCAAGACGGGCCTCGGGCAGGTGCTCCCGAGTCGGGAACCAGAGGAGGGCATGTGGAACCGAGCTGGATCGATAGCTACTACGAGGCGCTCGAGTTCTTCTACTGGGAGCCGCAGCACATCGGCCGCAAGAAGCACGCGAGCGCCCGCCTCGACACGCCCGAGAAGGTGAAGAGGCACCTCCGTCGCATCGAGGTGACGCTGAACCAGAACTTGGAGCAGTTCTTCCTGCTGGCGCCGTCATCCCTGCGTAACGCGCTCTTCGAGGAGCTGTTCGCGCGACCCTTCGAATACGCGTTCGCCCTGCACGGCCGCAGTGTCGACTCCGAGTTCGACCTCGAGAAGGCGATGCAGCCGGATCTCCTCTTCGCATCCGACGCAGATGTCGTCTCGCTCGAGATGAAGGTCGGCGCCAGGTGTAGCGTGACGCAAGTACTCAAGTACGCTCTGCTCGGCGTGGCCGTCGAGAGCCACACGGGTCGGCAGCGAAGCCATTCTCTGCTCTTGCTTGGCAAAGGGGACTTCTCTGGCCTTTGGCAGGAGCGCTTTGCATCTGTGGCTGAGCTGCGCCAGGCCATTCAGACTGATGTCGGGTCGTTCTTGAACGGAAGTCGCAAGGGTTTCCGTCCTCAAGAGAAGCGATTCCGGGAACTTGCAGCAGGGATGGCTATCGAGTTCATGAGCTATGCAGATCTGGCCCGGTTCCTTCAGGCGAAGCGGCCACCTGTTTCGGAGGTCGGCCCGGCGGCAGAGGTCTATCGAAAGCTCATTGACGGCGTCATCGGCGACCTGGACAGGCGTCACTTGGCGAACGTGGAGACGCGCGAATGACGCGCGCTTCCTCTACGCCTTCTCTTCCAGTTCCTTGAAGGCGTCCGCTACCTCGGTCTCGACTTCCTTGAGCTTCGCCTCGAGGTCCTTGATCAGACGCGCACCTTCCTTGACATCCTCGGCGAGTTCGTCGATCGGCGTCTCGGAATTGTCGATGCGCGTCAGAATCTCGTCCAGGCGCGCCATCTTCTGCTCGTAGGTCTGCTTCGGCTCCTCATCAGTCATGTTCGTCCACCTCCACGCTCTCCACGCTACTCGCGATGCTTCCGTCGCCTACTCGGGTAGTCAAGGTCTCGCCTCGGGAAAGCCCGCGCACTGAGGCTATCACCCGGCCTGAGCGGTCGTACACGAGGGCGAACCCTCGCTTGAGATTCTGCTCGGGGTCAGCCAGCCGCAATGCCTGGCTCTTGGACGTCAGACGCTTGCTCTCGGCCTCCGCCCGCGCTTGGGCGCGCTTCGGGGTGAAGCGCGATCGGCGTGCGCGCAGTTCGCTCTCCATCACGACGAGGGCGGATCGAGCGGCGCCGGCGAAGCGGTGTCGGCGCCCCCCGAGTTCGGCCCGCGCTACATCGGTGAGCTTGCGTGTGCCGTGCCGGAAGCCCGTGCGGTCGCGCTCGAAGCGGCGGCGCTCCATCTCGCGGCGATAGGCCCAAGTGGTGCGGAAGCGTTTACGTGCGCTCCGAAGACGCTCGGCCTCCGCGCGTAGCAAGGAGCGGCTTGCTGAGACGATTCGCTGCTGGGTCGCCTCGTGGGCGGTGCGCTCGGTGGCAAGTCGCCTCTGGACCCGCTGGTGCAGAGCTTGCCGCCGCTGTTCGAGTTGCGCGCCTGAAACGTCAACCAGCTTGCGCGTTCCCTGGCGTATGCCTGTCCTGTCGCGCTCGAACCGCCGCCGCTCCATCTGTTGACGATAGGCCCAGGTGGTCCCGAGGCGCTCTCTTCCAACCTCAAGGTGGCTCGCAGCTTCTTCAAAGCGTTCGAGGATGGCCGTGGCGACTGCCGTTGGAGTCTTGTGGCGCATATTGGCGACGTAGTCGATGACGCTCTCGTCGGTCTCGTGGCCGATCCCGCTCCACACAGGTATCGGGCAGGCGGCGATACGTCGGGCGACCGCCTCATTGTCCAAAGACGCAAGGTCGGTACGGCTGCCGCCGCCGCGAATGATGACGATGAGGTCGGGCTTCAGGCGTTCGAGGGCATCGAGCGCGCGCAGGGCCGAGGCTTCGGTCTGCGGCCCCTGCATCTGGGTGTCGGCGACCAGGATGCGAAAGCCGAACTTGGGGTGAGTCAGCGTCTTGAGGAAGTCGCTGAACGCCGCGCTCGAGCGGCTGGTGACGACGCCCATGCGCTGGGGCAGCAACGGTACCGGCAAGCGCTTGTTCGGCTCGAAGAGCCCTTCCTTCTCAAGGCGCTGTAGAATGGCGCGGCGTCGCAACTCGAGTTCTCCGACGGCGAACGCCGGGTCGGCGTCCTGCGCCTGGAGTGAGAGGCCATAGCGCGCGTCGTACTGCAGCGAGCACAACAGTCCGACCTCGGTGCCGCTATCGAACACCAGGGGAACGCCAGCCTCCTCGAACTTCTTCCTGATTCTCGCCAGGTCCTGGCTCCAAAGAGTGCACCGCATCTTGGCGCTGATCGCACCGTTCTCGCCGGTCTCGACGAGGTCGCAGTAGAAGGAGCCACCGCGTTCCCTGCCTGACGAGATCTCGGCCCGGACCCAAAAGGTCTTGCCCATGTGCGGCGCGAGTACCTCGGCGATGCGCCCCGTAACTTGCGAGAGCGTGAAGAAGTGCGAGGCCGTCATCGTTCCGCCGCTGCGGGCGTAGACTCCCGGTCGCGGGCCGCCGCCTCACCATCGAGTCGTCTAGCCTCAAGCAGTTCGGTGTTCTGCGGCACCAGCCATCTCCTCGGTCGGTCCTTGAACCATATGTCAACTAACGCGGAACCGTAGTTCCACTCGACCGCCATCCTATTCGTCACCCATCCCGGGAACGACGGTGGTGAAGGGAGCACCGAAGGCTCCCCGCCGCGACCGTAGGTCACGATGCGTGTGCGCATCAGCGCTGAGATAGCGTCATCCTGGTTCGCCCTGCTTCGCTTTTCGGGCCGCTCTGACGACCTCCTAGGCTCGAACGCGGTCAGAACGGGGCTTCGGAGGACGCGAAACGCGAACTACGACGCAGGATGCTCGACTACGGTGCGTCGGCGATTGAGCGGCGAGGGCGCCCTGAGCAGCGCTTCTCGGCGTCCGACAGGTCGTGCAGACCTGTGCGGCCCGATTTCGGGGTGGAACCCCTCGCTCTCCGCAATGCTCCTCCGGTAGACTTCGAGCGAGCGCCACGGGGCAGCGAATGGAGCGGGGATCAGTGCAGGACGAGCAGGGTTCATCCGTGGCTGATTGTCCCTTCTGCGAGCGCATCGCCGATGGCCTCACCGGACTCTCCCGGGGGAGCGCCGTCGCCATCTCCGACGCTTTTCCCGTCAGTCCGGGTCACACCCTCATCGTGCCGCGGCGCCACGAGGCCGATCTCCTGCAGCTCAGCGAGGAGGAGTTCGCCGACCTCTGGTCGCTGGCCCGCGAGGTCTGCGAGCAGCTGCGGATCGAGCATGGGGCGCAGAGCTTCAACCTCGGGGTCAACGTCGGCGCAGAGGCCGGTCAGACGATCGCCCACGTCCACCTGCACGTGATCCCTCGCTACCCCGGCGACGTGGAGGACCCCCGCGGCGGCGTGCGCCACGTGATCCCCCGTTTGGCGCCCTACTGGGAGAAGGAGTGAGCGAGGCTCCCGGCGCACTGGCCTTCGCCGAGCGCCTACTCGCCCTCATCGATCAAGGCCGCACCACGGCCACCTACAAGTACGCCCTCCTGCTCGCCCTGATGGACACCTGCATGGAGCACACGACAGCCGAGGGCAGAGCGCCTGCGACGGTGACCACCGCCGACCTCGCCCAGCGCATCCTCGAGCTCTACTGGCCGCAGACGAGTCCCTACGTCGCCCAGGAGGAGACGCTCGTGCTGCGCCAGAACGCCAAGGGCCAGGCCGAGATCGTGCGCGCCATCGAGTCCTTCCGCGAGCGCCACGCGCCCGATCCCTCGGCGTCCCTTGCTGAAGCTCGCAGCAGTGCGCCGGCGGCGTTCCAGCACCTCCTTGAGCGCGTCGAGTGGAAGTTGATAGAGATGCCCATCCCGCGTCTGCAGTTCGTGGGGGCCACCCACGACCCGTTCGTCTACGAGATCGCCTGGGATGCGCAGGTGACGGCGGGCGAGGCGCGCCGGCCCGGGTTCGACCGACGTCTCGTCTTCGTCGGCGGGGCCGGCGACTACCTGGTGCAGCTGGCCGGCTCTGCTGCGGCCGCTCATCGAGGCCAAGTGGATGGATCTGGTGACGCGCTTCAACGCCGAGGCGCTCGCCGATTCCGGCTTGACGCAGTTCCTCTTCGGCGCCGAGCGCGTGTCCACAGCGCGGCTCCTGCCTCCCCTGCGCGAGCTGCAGGACAACGCCTGCTTCTACTGCGGGAAGAAGCTGCGCGACAGAGTCGAGGTCGACCACTTCCTGCCCTGGTCACGCGTGCCCGACAACGGCATCGAGAACCTGGTCGTCGCCGACGCGCGCTGCAACGCTGAGAAGCGCGCCTTCATCGCTGCGGCCGAGCACCTGGGACCGTGGGCGGAACGCTTCTCCTCGAGTTCGCCACTCGAGTCGGCGCTGGGTTCGATCGCCTTAGAGCACTCCTGGGAGCGTCACCCCGAACGTACCCTCGGCATCGCCCGGGCCGTCTACCTCAGGTTGCCCGAGACCGCCGATCTCTGGCTGCGCGGTCGTGAGTTCGTGAAGCCGGATCCTCTGGCCATAGCGTCAGCGCTTCCTTGCTGACGGCCATCCGGTCACTTCTGGTCCGCCTGCCGAGAGCGCGAAGCCTGCCAAGGCGCCTTTCCGCTAGCCGGACACGTCGGCAAGGTCTGCGACAGTCACTTCATTCCGACTAGCGGACATGGCGTGAGTCACGCTCACAGGGGAGCGCAGACCCACGGCGTCTCAGAAGATCCCCTCGCGTGTGCCTAGCCAGTACCAGACGCCCTTCACCTGGACCCAGTGGTCGACACGCCGCTCCACCCACGTGTTGGGAGCACCGATCCTCACCATCCATACGGCGCTTCTGCGAACCTCTCGCACCGATGAGTACGACTTCTTGGTGTCTGGTGAGGTCCACGTCCCGATCGCGCGGCTGCCCGCGATCCGGTAGGAGAGCATGTCCGCGCCGAGCTGCCCTTCCCGCGCGTACCACTCGGACTGCCTGAGGACCTGCCTCACATCTGGATTCACGTACCGGTACGCCTCGGAAGGCCTGCCGTAGCGGATCTCCGACACGTAGCGCTTGGCCGTACCGACAGCTGTCAGGGGCAGCTTGAAGTCCACTTCGTTCGGGCCGGCACTGAGTTCGATGTTCTTGTCCAGCGGCTCGTGGTTGGCAGCGGTGATCGTGGCCGAATGGGGGCCCGGCGCAAGCTGATTCATCCGGAAGTAGCCCGTCGAATCGCTCTCTGTTCTTCGGTCGTCGACGGCGATGGTGGCACGCCGGATGCGCCTCGGCTTCACGGCGATCTCTCGAATGCGACCCTCGAGGAAGGCGTCCGCGAGGTTCAGGTCGGCGGTGTTTGCCCCTCTCTGGACATCGACCTCTATCGTCTGGGGTGGGAATCCCGCCTTCTCCAGGGAGACTAGCTGGCTTCCTGTCGCCACCTCCGGAAGCGTGTACGTGCCATCGGGTCCCGTCGTGTGTGAGGTGCCGTCTGCACTCACCGTGACGCCGGAGACAGGCTCGCCCTCAGTGGCGCTCAAGACCTGCCCCGAGATACTCCCGCTGCATCCTGCGAGCAGCAGTGCCGTCACGATCGGCAGCAGCGGGAGCAACCCAACTCGCAGCTCTCTACTCATACTCATACCACCAGTCGGTGGCATAGGGCTTGCTCCATCTCCCCTGCAGGCCGACCTCCGCGGTCGCCAAGTAGTGCGAGGCGTTGAGCAGCCCCGTCGACTGCGTCCAGCTCAGAGCGTGCGTGCGCGTGCTCGTTCCTTCCTTGGGGGGAGGCAGGGTGAACGTCATCTCGCGTCTGCCTCCCGTGGTATCCGCCCAGCACGCGATCCTGGCCTGCATGGGCTTGCGGCTCGCTGTTCTCACGGTGAGCGTCCCGTGCATGATGAGGGCAACGCTGCCCGAGCCCAGGGCTACTTCGCCGCGCAGCGCGAACGACTTGATGGTCGGAGCCTGCCACGAGCCCACCCACTCCCAGCCTTTCTTGCCGAGGACCCAGTAGTCGGCTGACGCCTCCTTCCACGAGCCGCCTCCCGACGACTGCCAGGTCAGGGTCACGGGCACCTCACGGACGGACCGAAAGGACTTGCCGGTCTCCGGCGAGGTCCAGCCGTTCAGCCGCTTGGGCTTCCCCAGCTCATAGGCCTTGAGCTTCCTTCCCGCCGTCCCGTGTGTCTTGCGCCACAGCTTCTGACTCATCTTGGCTGTCGTTGTAGCTTCGACCATCGCGTAGGCCTTGTCCTCCTCTCCTTTCTGGATGGCTGTCAGATAGGCGGACTCTGATGCGAGGAGGGTGAGCGGCAGGGCCAACTCATGCTCGTTGGAACCGGCTTCAAGGGTGATTCGGAGGCGCTTGGTTGTGTAGCCGGGAGCGCCAGCAGTGAGCCGATACTTCCCCGGTGGGAGTCCGACAGCCGAGAACGATCCCTGGCCATCCAGAGGGAGCGGTACGTCGTCGAGGGCGACCGAGGCAGCCGGTAGGGGGGACTCATCGGGTGAGAGCGCGACGACACGGCCATGCAGCTCCGAGTCTGGCAGCGACAGCGTCGCTGTGGATTCCCCGCTCACGTCGACTTCCGTCGTGAAGGGCTCGAAGCCCTCGACCGTGACGGTGACCTTCTGCGCCCCCTCGTCCAACTCCTCGGCAGAGAAGCGGCCTTCCGCATCGGTGACCATGGTACGTCCCGAGATCTCGACGGTCGCCTGGGGGATGGGGGTCTTGCCCGTCCCGCTGGTCACCTCTCCCGAGAGGGAGTTGCCGCAGGAAGACAGCGCCAGCAGCGCGAGAAGAGCGGCGGCGAAAGCCGCAAGTCGAGCGATACCACGAAGGCTCGGGCCCATCCGTCTCCCACCACCAGTAGACGTTGCCATCGTACTGCGGGAAGGGGACGAGAGAACAGGCCTACTACGACGGCTCGCTTGTCAACGCAGTGGGCGATCCTTGGCAGCAGCCGAGGGGGGCCTGTCACGCGGTCCGCCGAGGGCTCGTGGCGCTGTCAGTCGCGGGGACTAGGCCACAAAAGGGAGCCGGGTCCTATGGAGTTGACCCGCCCTGGCGGAAGCCAGAGCATCTGGGGCGTGTCGGCACCTCGTCGGCAGCTTGGTGTAGAAGGCTGCAAACCGCGCCTGTTTGTCTGGCTCGGAGAACTCCATAACCTGTGCGCAGAACGATTGCGGGGATCAGGTCGCCTTTCGCTCGCCGACAACGGACACGCCGGATCCCACGCCTCTCGCACCAACATAGGAGGTGGACCGACGATTGGGGTCCGGTCAGTCGCGGCGACCGCGACCACCAGGAGGACCATGACGGCGGTCTCCATTGACGGATTCGGCTCCCGTGTGTGGCACGCCCCGGGTTTGACGGAGGCTCCGTTTCTTGGAGGATCGTATCCTCAGAGAAGGGAGACCGCGTCTCATGGCCAGACCATCGAAGTACTCACCGGAGTTCCGGCAGCGCAGTGTGCGCATCGCCCGCGAGTCGGAGCGTCCGATCGCCGCGGTCGCGCGTGACCTCGGCATCCACCACGAGACCCTGCGCGTCTGGGTGCGCCAGGACGAGGCCGACGACGGCACCCGCGCCGACCGGCTAGCGAGCGCCGAGCGCGAGGAGCTGGCGACGCTGCGCCGCGAGGTCCGTGACCTGCGCCGCGCCAACGAGATCCTCAAGGCGGCGAGCGTGTTTTTCGCCCGCGAGCTCGACCAGCCCCGTCCGAGGTGAGCGCCTTCGTCGATGCGAACCGCGCCCGCCTCGGGGTCGAGCCGATCTGTCGGGAGCTCGAGGTCTCGGTGAGCGCCTACCGCGCCCGCAGGACCAGGCCACCCTCGGCCCGCGCCCTGCGTGACGTCTGGCTGCTCGCCCAGATACGCCGCGTGCACGCAGGCAGCGGCGGCGTCTACGGCCAGCTCAAGATCTGGGACGAGCTGAACGAGACCGGCGTCCGGGTCGCCCGCTGCACCGTCGAGCGCCTGATGCGCGGGAACGGCCTCGTCGGCGTGGGGCCGGTCGAGAGCAAGAAGACGACCCTGCCGGGCCTCGCCCCGCTGGCCGCCCCGGACCTCGTGCGCCGGGACTTCACGGCCACCCGCCCCGACGCCGTGTGGCTCTCCGACTTCACCTACGTGCGCACCTGGCAGGGCTGGGCCTACCTCGCCCTCGTGCTCGACGTCCATACGCGGCGCATCGTCGGCTGGCAGCTGGCACCGCACATGCGCCAGAGTCTCGTCACGGACGCCTTCGAGATGGCTCTCGCCGCCCGTCAGGAGCATGAAGGTGGCCTCGTGGCTCACAGCGATAACGGCTCCCAGTACACATCCTACGAGTACACCGAGCGGCTGAAGAGAGCCGGCATCGCCCCGAGCCGCGGGCGCACCGGCACGGCGCTCGACAACGCCATGGCCGAGAGCGTGATCTCGACGCTCAAGCGCGAGCTCATCAGCCGCTACCGCTGGCCGACACGCCTCGACCTCGAGCTGGCTCTCGTCACCTACGTCGGCTGGTACAACTCACGACGCCGGCACCGCTCGCTGAGGCACCGGGGAGAGACGCGGATGCGACGACTCACGCCGCAGCAGATGCTCGAGCTCTACAACCAGAAGACCGCAGCAGATAGCATGGTTCCCAAGTAACTCAGCCGCCGCGGAACCCGGGGCGTGCCAGTGCCGGCAGTGGTCGTCTCGGGTGAGGTCGGTCTTGAGGCAGGGCTCATCAACCTTGGCGTCGATTCCAAGGGCGTTGCGGAAGTTGTGCACGGCCTGAGTGTAGTCGTGCGGATCGAGCTCGTAGTCCAAGCATGCTGCGGCCAGTTCTGCGTTCTCGCGCCGGCGGCCCCTGGGTGGCGTCGCCAGCCCCTGCCATCTCGAGTGCTGGCGCACGAGCGGCAGGCGCCCTCCGATTGCCTACGATACCCGGGGGATGTAGCCTTCCATCAGCTTGCTCGAGCTGCGAGGCTAGACGAAGGGACCGCAAGAGCGTGGACGGCGTTTCGCGCGTCAGCAACTTCTTCATCCATGTCGACGTGCACTTGAGCATGCTTGTGGAGCGCTTCGGCGAATGGGTGTACGGCATCCTCTTTGCCATCGTGTTCTGCGAGACCGGGCTCGTCGTCACCCCGTTCTTGCCAGGCGACTCGTTGCTGTTCGCCGCCGGCACGCTGGCGGGAGCGGGCGTTCTTGACCCGCTCGCGCTCGGCGCCTCCCTGCTGGCCGCCGCCGTCCTCGGTGACGGGGCCAACTACCTCATCGGCCGTTTCTGCGGTCGCCGACTGCTGAGCAAGCCGCGTCGTCTCGTGCGCCCCCAGCACATCGCCCGCACCGAGGCCTTCTACCAGCGTCACGGCGGCAAGACCATCATCCTCGCCCGCTTCGTGCCGTTCGCGCGCACGTTCGCCCCTTTCGTCGCCGGCATCGCGCACATGCACCCTGGGCGTTTCCTCTTCTACAATGTGAGCGGCGCCATCCTGTGGGTCGGCATCTTCGTCGGTGGCGGCATGTGGTTCGGCAACATCGACTGGGTGAAGGACAATCTGACGTTGGTACTCGTCGGCGTGGTGCTCGTTTCTGTCGCGCCCGGGCTGACGGCCGTCGCTCGTCGCCGGCTGCGTGCCGCACGTGGCCAGTTGGAGGTTGGGCCGACGGGCGCAGTCGGCCCGAATGAGCGGTGGACGGAGCGCGTCACTGACGTGTGATCATTATCGCCACGATAGTGCTGTTCCACTGACCGGACCCCGTTCCTTGGTCCAATTCCAATGGTAATGCGGGAGTCGCCGCAGTGAGTGGAGATTCGCCGAGGTTGGTGTCCCGGACGTGGTGTACGAGAAGATTGAGAGTGGGGCCACTGTGCAGCTGGCCTGTGAGCCGAAGGCGAACAGCCAGCTGCACCCGATCGGCCGCAAGCGACCACCGGGGTCATCCTCTTCAGCGTCAACGACGCACTCAAGGCCATCGAGGAGCGCTATCCCGAGTGGCCGATGGAGCGGCCCAACGCCTACATCACGCTCGACTTCGGGTTTCCGAAGCACCTGAGCCCATCACGATCCACGGCGAGCGGGCTACGTCGCCAGTGGCTGCGCGGCGGCGTAGCCGACCTGCCCACTCGTCTGCGTCTCGTGCGTCTTCAGCGGCCGGGCAAAGGTCCTCAGTCCACCGCTGACTAGCGCATCCCCGCGGCGGGCTTCTCCCTGGCCGGTGGCGGCTAGAAGCCGCTTGACGACCCTGTCGGTGTTGCTGTCGGCGATGGGGCTGCCGCTGACGACTGAGTACCTTCGCTGCCGCTGGTATCTCCCTCTCTTGCGCCCGGTCTCCTCAGTCTATTGCGGCACACGCTCGGACGAGCAGGACGGACCACCCCCCGCCAGTTTCCGGCGGTTGGCCGTGGCAGCAAGCTCGAGCGAGCCCAGTCGATGCTTCGAGAAGGGTAGATAGTGCTTGCTCACGCAACAAGGTGAACTCAGGCTCAGGAGACGAGGTCGAGGAGGCCGTCATGAAGGCCCAGTGGAAGAACGCGGTACTGGCCGAGAGCGACGAGACGATCGTCGTCGAGGGCAACCAGACTTCCCTCAGGACTCGGTCGAGATGAGCCACCTGCAGCCGAGCGCCTAGCAGGCCGCTTGCCCTTGGAAGGGCGCGGCGAGCTACTGCGACGTTGAGGTCGACGGCGAGCAACTGCAGGCGGTGGCGTGGTACTACCCGGATCCGAAGCCCGCGGCGCGACAGATCTCGGGCTGCGTGGCGTTCTGGAAGGGCGTAGGGGTCGTCGCTTCGGATGAGGCCTAGTCGCGCGTACAAGCTGGAGTTTGTGGCACCTGTGCGGGGTTCTGACCGCGACAACGGGGGTCTCAGTATCAGCGCGCGGAAACGACTCACCGACACAATCCCGCGCACGGCCTAACAGCTGCCCTCGTGCCGGCAATGACCGCACCCCACTCATCGGTCCACTTCCTATGTTGGTCCCAGAGCCACCTCCGGCATAGGTTTCGGCGGAGCGAAGTCAGACAGCGAGAAGCCCGGGAAGACGACCGTCTCCGGTGCCGGCGGGCGTTGCCCCAGCGAGCTGTGCGGCCGCAGGCCGTTGTGGAGCCGGCGCCAGTCTGCGACGAGGATCTGCGCCTCCTTCATCGGTCGGAAGACCACGCTTCAACCAGACCGATTTCGGGGGTGCGGGTCGGGGCCGTGATGGCAACGAGTGCGCTGTTGGGTTGGCAACCCAAGGTATAATACACGGTGACGAGGAGAGCCGAGACATGCTGGAGCCCATCATCACGTGTGAGGCGCAGAGCGTGACGCTCTCTGATCTTGGCGTGATCCGCCACTCCGCCAGCGCTCTTCTACTCGCCACCGATGGGTCAGCACCAGCAGTACGGGCAACGCAGCACGCAGTCCTGCTCGCCAAGCTTCTGGGCGCCAAGCTCGAAGTGGTCTGCGTCTATACCGGCCTCGAAGAACCAGAGATGCTCCCCGAAGAACCGTCTCTCGAGGACTGCCCTGAGACAGCCGCGGCCTGTGTTTGGGGACTGGCGGTGGCACGGGACCTCTCCCGGGTGAACGGCGTGGACTGCCACGCTCAAGTCCGTGTGGGAAGCGTCGCGTGGAACATCCTGCAGGCGGCCACCGACGTGGACGCCGACCTCATCGTCATGGGTGACACGGGCCGCACCGGACTTGCGCGCGTGGCGCTAGGATCGACAGCCGCCAAGATCGTCAAGGCGTCACCGGTCCCCGTGTTGGTGGTCAAGGCTGCGTGATCGCCGAGAGCGCTCTTCGCGCATACGACGCACCGGCATCCACCTTGCGGGTGCCTACAAGCCCCGTAGGCGACACAGAAACAGACGGCGGGATCTGCGGCTCTCTCCGCCGCCTTTGGCTTCGTGCGGGCGCGGTTGCTGCCGGAACCTGAGGCTCGCCTCCGGGAAGCAGTCAGATGGTGGAAGCCTTCACGCGGCCATCGCTGAGCTGCACGCCGCCCATGACGTCCATCTGCCAGAGCTCCATGGCCTTCAGGCGCTTGAAGCGGCGGTAGTCCTCGCGCTTGCGACGGCGCTTCTGGGGATCGATCGGGCGATGGCGCACCAGGCAGCGATAGATCGAGGAGCGCGAGGGTTGGCGCTCGAGCTCCTCCCGCGCCAGGTAGTGGGCGATCGTGCGCGGCCCCCAGCGCGGGTGGGCGAGGCGCATCTCGACGATACGCGCCTCGACTGCCGGCGGTGTGCGATGCGGGCAGCGCCCCGGTCGCGCAGAGGCGTCGGCCAGACCGCCGATGCCGCTACGCGCGTAGCGTCGCAGCCAACGGTGCAGCGTCTGGCGGCTGACCCCGTAGCGCCCCGCCACCGCGACCACGCTGTTGCCCGCGGGGACCTCAAGGACTGCCTTGTGGCGCTGTTCCTGAGGCTCCCAGCTCGATGAGCATGACGTGAGCCTCCCCGTCGAACGACCGTTGCCGGTCGTCTCTTCGAGGAGAGTGGCGCCCGTTCCGGTCGCGTGCTTGACGGACGGAGCTCCCTGCGGACGGTCGACAGATCAGGGGCAGGACACGCACGGTCAGTCAAGACTAGCGTCAGACCGGCCAGCAGGAAGCCCAGCGCCATCCTCACAGAGGCAGGCGCCAGGGACATCTTCACTGTCAAGTCTCCGTTGCCGCCAACTTGCCGACAAGAGGCCACACCACGGTTTAATACGGCTGATCACAGCACGACACTGAGCCCCGCCAGAACCCTGGACTGTGCAGCACTAGTGGGCACGGGACACGACGCCTCGTCACACCTTCCGCAGGTTTCCTAAACCTGGTGTCGCTGGTTCGATTCCAGCCGGGGTCACCAGAAGTTCCTGCATATGGCATCTTCGTGAGCCGGTCTCACCGCACGATCGCCCGGATTGCTGCCAGATGCCGACATTCTGCCGACGAGAGCGCCTGCCACCATCGAGCACCAGGCAGCATTTGCCGGAATCGCGGTACCTTCGCAATTCTCGTTCCTCGTCTCCCCGTTCGCGTTCGCGGTCTTGTATGACGTTCACTAGGCTGGTGGTAGGGTCTTCTGCAGAAGCATGCGGTCTGCGGCAAGGGGATTCTGCAGAATGCTGAGGAGTTGCTCGACAGAAGCCGACGGCCGTTTCTCGGTCTGAGTTCTGCCTCAAGGAGACTCCCATGCTCAGCGTGCCAGATCAGCTAGCGACCAGTCGCATGGTCTTGCGCCGTCACAAGCCCGAAAACCTCGACGCCTTCGCTGCATTCCTCGCTGACGAAGACGCGACCCGCTACATGGCGTTCACTCCCGAACAGAAGACACGTGCCGGGGCCTCACAGATGCTTGACTACGTGATCGCGGCCTACGACACGGATGCAGCGGTGTTCTCGCTCACGATCGCGGACCGTGAAACCGACGAGTATCTCCGCTCGTGCGGCGCGAACCCAGACGGCGAAGAGATCGAGATCTACTACACTGTCGTCTCTCATCGCCAAGGCGAAGGAATCACCACAGATGCCTCGCGTGCCCTGGTGAACCACCTGCGACGGGAGACGCAGTCAAGGCTTGTCGCCTACGTCGTCGAGGAGAACGCCGCATCCGTGGCAGTGGCCGAACGCCTAGGTTTCTCCGATTCCGGAGCGGTCAACAGACAGGCGTCGACTGGAGATCTGGAGCACAGCGAGATGGTCGGCCACAAGTATGTCTTGTTCGGCTGATTGCGGCTCTTGTCGAACAAGCGTTTCGACCTGACAAGGAAAGGCCCTGAAGGCCACGCTTTCACCTAGACGAGGCTGGGCCTCGTCTTGCAGGTCAAGCGCAGACGCGTTCGCCGGACAATCGAAAGGCGGAAGGTGAGGCGGGAGCAGAAGCGCGCGGAGCGTGGATCCCAGCGGTGGCTGCAGCGCTACGTTGAACACTGCCCCGCGGCGCTCGACGAGGCGATAGGACTGGGTCCGCTGGAGTGGCTTTCGCCCTTGGCCAACGATGCGTTTGCCGAGTACCAGGACCAGGCGTTTCTCGATCGCCTCGGCATCGTGCTTCCCACGAGGTCCCTGCAGTCCTTCTGGCCCACCCGTGGACCGGTTTGGGACGGGCTGGCGCACGCCGCCGACGGAACCTGCATCCTCGTGGAGGCCAAGGCTCACACCGCCGAACTGGCTTCGACTTGCGGCGCCACAGCGGCGACCAGTCTGCTTGCCATCACATCGGCCTTCACCGAGGTCAAGCGCACACTCGGGGTCGACCCTGACAGCGACTGGCTCACGGGCTACTACCAGTACGCGAACGGTCTGGCGCACGCCTACTTGTTGAGTGAGGCCAACGGCATTTCAACTCGTCTTGTGTTCCTGTACTTCACTGGTGGTGCCGACATGGCAGGGCCCCGGTCGCAGGACGAGTGGGAGGTGCAGGCCGCCACTGTGTGCGAGGCTCTCGGTCTGGTTGATCGTCTACCCGAGTACGTGAGCAATGCCTATCTCGAGGCGGGGCGTGCCGGCTGAGTTCAAGTCGGAAGTGCAACACCCTGCACGCCGATTGCCTCTTTCGCCCGGCCTTGGCGCTCCACTCAGCGGCCGAGCAACACCAACCCCGCGATCCTCTCGGCCGCCTCCTCCTGCATCGCCGGGATGGCGTGCGAGTAGGTGTCCAGGGTGATCGACACCGTCGCGTGCCCGAGTCTCTCGCTCACGACCTTGGGGTGGATACCGGCCTGGAGGGCGAGGGTCGCGTGGGTGTGCCGCAGGTCGTGCAGTCGGATCGACGGCAGCATCGACCGTTTCGCGGCCTGGCTCCAGTAGCGAGACACCGACTCCGGGTCGAGTGCGGTGCCGTTCTCCTGGGTGAAGACGAGACCTGAGTCGGTCCAAGCCTCATCCCACTCCCGCTGTTCGTCGAGCTGACGGGCTGCCTGATCCTTGAGGACCCGACCTCGGCGTCACGACCTTGTTCATCGAACCGGCTTCGCCTTGGGAGAACGGCTACATCGAGTCGTTCAACGGCAAGCTCAGAGACGAGCTCCTGAACGGCGAGGTCTTCAGCACACTGAAGGAGGCGCAGATCCTGGTGGCCGGCTGGAGGTGTCTCTACAACGGCCTGCGCCCGCACAGCTCGCTCGGCAACAGACCATCGGCACCAGAGACGATCGCCTTCCCCGGCTTCTCGCTCTCTGACTTCGCCCCGCCGAAACCTATGCCGGAGGTGGCCCAAGCACCAACATAGGAAGTGGACCGACGAATGGGGTCCGGTCACATGCGCCTGATCGCCGAGGCGCTGGCCCGGGGCGGCGAGGCGCACGAGGTCATGGTGCTCCTCGCCGAGAAAGCCCGCACGACGGGGCGCAACGACCCGTGTCCTTGCGGCAGCGGCAGGAAGTACAAGCGCTGCTGCGGCGTTGTCACCGGATGACTACTTCTATAAGGTCCGCGTGACTCGGGCGCTCGCCGGGTCCGTGCTACGCCGTCGACCGAAGAGAGGTGGTGCGTCATGCCCGAGGGCAAACCCAACATCCTCGTCCTGTGGGGGGACGACATCGGCTTCTGGAACCTCAGCTGCAACAACCGCGGCATGATGGGCTACGAGACGCCGAACATCGACCGCCTCGCGCATGAGGGCATCGGCTTCACCGACTTCTACGGCCAGCAGAGCTGCACCGCCGGCCGCTCCGCTTTCATCACCGGCCAGAACCCGCTGCGCACCGGGCTCACCAAGGTCGGCCTGCCCGGCGCCGACTCCGGCATCCGTCCCGAGGACCCGACGATCGCCGAACTCCTCAAGCCGCTCGGCTACGCCACCGCGCAGTTCGGCAAGAACCATCTCGGCGATCTCGACGAGCACCTGCCCACCAACCACGGCTTCGACGAGTTCTTCGGCAACCTCTACCACCTGAACGCCGAAGAGGAGCCCGAGCACGAGGACTACCCCAAGGACCCGGACTTCAGGAAGCGCTTCGGGCCGCGCGGGGTCATCCACAGCTGGGCGCAGCCCGACGGGACGCAGAAGATCGAGGACACCGGTCCGCTCACACGCAAACGCATGGAGACCATCGACGACGAGGTCACGGCGCGCACGCTCGAGTACCTCGACGAGGTCATCGAGAGCGGCAAGCCCTTCTTCCTCTGGTGGAACGCGACGCGCATGCACTTCCGCACCCGCGTCAAGCCGGAGAACCGCGGCATCAGCGGCCAGGGCGAGTACAACGACGGCATGGTCGAGCACGACCGCCACGTCGGCATGATCCTCGACAAGCTCGACGAGCTCGGCATCGCCGAGGACACGATCGTCATGTACTCGACCGACAACGGCCCCCACTACAACTCCTGGCCGGACGCGGCGATCACGCCGTTCCGCTCCGAGAAGAACAGCAACTGGGAGGGCGCCTACCGCGTGCCGGCGTTCCTGCGCTGGCCGGCGAAGTGGCAGGCCGGCGTGACGCTCAACGGCATCGTCGCCCACCAGGACATGCTGACGACGTTCGTCGCGGCGGCGGGCGACCCCGACGTCGCAGCCAAGTGCCGCGCCGGCTACGAGGCCGGCGGTCAGACGTTCAAGGTCATCCTCGACGGCAAGGACATGAACGCCTACCTGGCGGGCGAGGCGGACGAGAGCCCGCGCGACCGCTTCTTCTACGTCAACGACGACGCCGAGCTCGTCGCCCTGCGGATCGGCGACTGGAAGTTCATCTTCAAGGAGCAGCGCGCCCATCAGCTCGCCCTGTGGCTCGAGCCCTTCGTCGAGCTGCGCGCTCCGAAGATCGTGAACCTGCGGCGCGACCCGTTCGAGCGCGCGCTCACCGACTCCAACACCTACTACGACTGGATGA
The DNA here is from genome assembly GCA_963717285.1 of uncultured Thermoleophilia bacterium. GTDB lineage: Bacteria > Actinomycetota > Thermoleophilia > UBA2241 > UBA2241 > CAIXSE01. The sequence goes on along the minus strand of CAVQVW010000004.1, from coordinate 25,359 downwards.
TCGACCGCATCTACATGATCGTCCCGGCCCAGGCGGTGGTGGCCGAGGCCATCGCCGAGTTCGCGGAGTTCCCGCCACGGCAGGAGCCCGCCTCGTTCAGCCTCGACCGCGTGCTCGAGAAGCTCAAGGAGGTCGCGGGCAGCCAGAGCTGAGCCGCCGCCGAGGACTGGCGACGCGATGGCAGATGGGCAGATGCCGGGGAACGAGAAGGCCGCCGTTCCGGCGGTCAGACCGTCCCACCCCAAGTGACCCATCTCCGGCCTCCCAGTCCGTCACGTTCACTGCGGCTATGGATGACTGGGACGGGAGGGGCTGGTAGCGTGGGGCCATGCTCCGGCAAGGAATACTCAGCGTGACCGCAGTCCTTGGGCTCGCCGGCAGCAGTCTGCTCGTGGCCTGCGGAGGTGAGACGCCGCCCTCCGTACAGGCTACCGCAGCGTCACCAGCGGCTACGGCGACGGATGCCTCTCCCCGGTCAGCTGGCTCTTCGGCCATGGTCACGATCTCCGACCGCCATGGCCCGTCATGGAGCGGGCAGCTTGGCGACACCGTGCAGGTCGAATGGACCGACGGAAGCGGCGGCATCTACGCGGAGCGAGTTGCTGTGCTTGCCGTAGAGCGCCTTCCCGACCGAGGAGGCGATGGCGGTAACGAGGGGTATGTCGCCTACGCGCGGGAGTACGCGATCAAGGTACGTCTTACGAGCCTCGACGCGCGAGCGGCGCGGTGGCCGGCGGCATACCAACTGCTCCAGCTGAGCGACGGCGTGCATGAGGAGGGCGGCGTCTGGGGTCTGGGCGAGGACGACGGGCCAGACCCAGGCCGTGTGGGCGTGAGCTCTGTTGGATGGCTACACCAGCGGGCGCAGCAGGGCTTTGTGCCGACGTCGGTGGTGATGCACGTCGGCGCGTGGACCATCAAGTGGCTTCTGGACTGAGTTCGTGAGTCTTCTTCGGCCAGACGCGCCGCTCGGGCACGAGCCCAGGCGGTTGCCGAGTGTGCAGGCGATTCAAACGCGCTTGCACGAGACATCGAGGGCGACGCTGGGTACCGTTCCTACCGTCCCGGGATGCTCCTGCAGACCGTCAAGCCCCTGGTGTTCATGCGCATCTGCTTGGAGAGCGCGGTACACCTCACGGGCCAGGTAGCGCTTCAAGCAGCGCATGATCTCCAGCTTGGAGAGACTCTCCCCGGTGCGCCGCTCGACGTAGGCACGGGTGCGCGGATCGCGGCGTAGGCGGCTTGCGGCTGACAGGCGAGGCCCTTGGACCCGTCGGCTTCGCGTAGGCGGCAGGAGAAGAGGGGCTGCGCAGCATCCAGCTTCTCTGACCGAACACAGCTTCAAGACCTGTGTTGCGTTGCTGCCATGCGCTAGGCTGGTGTCTATGGAGACCCAGCGCTTCACAGACAGCCGCGCTTCGCGAGGGTCCGGTCTCCGCTTCGACGTCACCGCGAGCGCCGTGGAGTCTAGCGGCGGGTTCCCAGCATGAGCGACAGTCCCGGGGTTCGCGAGCAGGCGCACTCGCTGTTTGCCTTCCTCCGCGAGATTGTCGCGCTTCGAGGGAAGACGGTCCGCTCCGTGGACGACGGTGACTACGAGCTTGTGAAGTGGCTCGCTGACATACCGGACGTCAGGGAGTGCTTCAGCATCGCTGCCAGCGAACCTGACGTGGCGGGCAAGCTCCCAGAGCACTGGATCGAGATACGCAAGCCGAAGACGAAGCCGCACCCGGCGATTCCTCCCTCTCTGCGGCTGTGGCTCGACCCAGCCGATGTCGCCGATTCCGCGAGACCCTATCCGGAGCTGCGCGACGAATCACTCGTTGAGGCAGCCGATTCCTCGAGCTCCGAGTCGAGCGGTAGCGATGCTGGCCGCATGCCGCCTGGCCTCGTGCCTCAGGTGCTCGATGAGTGGGAGGAGTACGTTGACAAGAGCTGGCAGCCGTGGGCGGAACTCGACCGTCGGACCCAGGTGGTGCAGGGTCTCTACGACGATCTCTTCTTGACCTACCAGAAGCTCCAGACGCGTTCCGAGGAGGTCGAGCTCCTCATGGGCCTCGGGGCGCTCTCGTGGAAGACGCCAAGCGGGCATGCCGTGAAACGCCATCTCGTGACCGTACGCTGTGAGCTGGTCTTCGACGCGGACCGCGGCCGCATCGCGCTTGGGCCCAGCTCTGAGGGTCTACACCTGGTCCTCGAGCAGGACATGTTGGATGTCGATGAACAGCCGAGACCGTCGGACGCGAACAGCATTCGCGACGATCTTGAAGAGGTCGCCGGGTCGTTCTGGCACGACGAGTCGTTGCACGCCGTTCTCCGCAGCTGGGCGAACTCAGTCGCCTCGACCGGCGAATACCACGAGTCGGACGGTCACCCGGCGCCGATGACCGACACTCCGACGGTCTCCTGGTCTCCGGCGATCATCCTGAGGAAGCGCACAGATCGCCCGATCCTTGACGTCTATGGTCGCATCCTCAGCCTCATTGAGGATGACGGGGAGATCCCGCCGGGGGTCGAAGCCCTCGTCGCAGCCGACGAATCGAACCCCAGCCCCCTGGACGCGATCGAGGAACACAGCGTAGAGCCCGCCGATAGGGTGTACTTCCCTCTGGAGGCCAACGCCGAGCAGTTCAGGATCGTCGACAGGCTCGCTGCGACGAGGGGTCTGCTGGTCCAAGGACCTCCCGGCACGGGTAAGTCGCACACCATCGCGAATCTCATCGCACACTTCCTGGCTACGGGGCAGCGTGTCCTCGTGACCAGCCAGACGCCTAGGGCCCTCAGGGTACTCAAGGACAAGATGCCAGCTGAGATCGCCGACTTGTGCGTGCTCCTGGTTGGCGATGACAGAGCCGCCATGACTGATATGGAGAGGTCTGTCCAGGCGATCACGGACCGCTACAACACCTGGGACCCTGATGAGAATCGGAATCGCATAGCTCGCCTTGAGGAACAGCTCGATGAAGCGATGCGTCGAGAGGCGCGGGCCCGCGGCGATCTCGTAGTCTTGCGAGAAGGCGAAGTCTCCGAGCACGGAGCTATCGCCGGCACCTACTCCGGGACGCCTCAGGCCATCGCCGAGCAGCTGGCGAGTGAGAGTGGGCGCTACTCATGGCTGGTGGTGTCCAACGGCAACGACGAGGCGGCGGAGCCCCCGCTCTCCGATAGTCAGGCCCTGCGACTGCTGGACCTTGCGCGCACGCAGGCAGCTGCGGAGACGGACCATGATGGGCAGGCAGTGCCGGATCTTGGAGTCGTGTCCGCGGCAGCGCAGTTCGATGCGATGGTGGCTGAGGAGGCACGGGCGAAGTCAGAGGCGCATGCGTTGACTCCGGAAGCTGCCGAGGATGCCGTTGCCGCGATGTCCGTCGCCTCTGAGGAGGACCTTCGTCGTGCGATAGAACAGGTGGAGGGATTGCGTCGGGCTCGTCAGTCCTGTCTGTCCAGCGGCGACGAGTGGTGTGCTAGCGCAGTCCGGCAGACCCTCGGTGGGCGCTCAAGGGTGTGGCGGGAGTTGGAGGTCTCGACTCGATCAGATCTCGCCGGGATCGACGCGCTGCCTGAGTCAGCCCGGGCAGCCAGCGTGACTGGCGTAGACGATCGCGAGCCCATCTCGGTGCGAGCCGATGCGCAGATTCTGCTTGAGCACCTCGCTAATGGAGGTGGTCTTGGCAACCGTCTGCTGCGTCCCAAGGTCGTCAAGGAGCGCTGGTACCTCATCGAACAGGTCCGGGTAGACGGCATGGCGGCGGACTCGCAGGACGTGTTGACGACCCTCGTCCAATGGTGCGACCACCGCTTGGCTGTGAAGCGACTCTCCGGCTTGTGGGCACCCTACGCCGCACCGATGCCGGAGGCCGATCATCTCCTGGTTGCCACGATTCGCGACTGCCACAGTCTTCTGGAGGGCATCGTGGATCTCGTTGAGGAGCTTGCGTCCGCCAAGGGGGCACTGCACCGGGTCAAGGGGGCGACAGAGCCGGAATGGCAGGAGGACGGGGCAGTTGCGGGCTTGGTCCCATCGCTCGAAGCTGCAGTAGCTCACTCGAGGTTCGATGAGGCATCTGCCGCGATCGATGGCCTGCGCGACCGCGTGCGTTCCTCGATCGAAGGCGGCGACCTTCACCCCAGCACCTCCTGCCTCCTGCAGTCGATCGACGGACGGGATGTAGCTGCCTTCTCCGCCGCTCGCGAGGATCTTGAGCGCCTCGCGCGAGTCGAAGCGGATGCCGACGAGCTTCAGGAGTTGTGCGCGCGCCTGGAGCCCATCGCTCCCTCGTCGCTCGCTGCGGTCCTCGGGGGGCCGGATGCTCCGGTTTGGGACGAGCGACTTGGTGAGTTTGAGTCGGCGTGGAACTGGAACAGGGCCTCGAAGTGGTTGGAGGGTCTCACTGACCTGGGCGCCATGGAGTCGTCGCTCTCTCATCTCGAGAGCTTTCGATCCCGAATCAGAGATCTCGCAACCCAGCTAGCCGAGGCCAAGGCTTGGGGTCATTGCTTCGAGCATCTCACGGAACACGAACGCAAGCATCTGATGGCCTGGATGCAAGCGACTCGGCGCATCGGCAAGGGCACTGGGAAGAATGCTCCGCGTCACCGTCGAGAGGCTCGAGCGAACATGGAGCAGTGCCGGACAGCGATACCGGCATGGGTCATGCCCATCTATCGGGTCGCGGAATCGATCACGCCGGGCGGGGATCAGTTCGATGTGATCATCGTCGACGAAGCCAGTCAGTCGGGCATCGATGCCCTCTTCCTGCAGTTCCTGGGCAAGAAACTGCTCATCGTGGGCGACAACAAGCAGATCGCTCCCGAGTACATCGGTACGAAGAGCGATGCCGTCCAGGAATTGCGGCAGCGATTCATCATGGACTTGCCGGTGAGTAGCGAGTTCACGACGGAGTCGAGCCTCTTCGACCAGGCTCTGGTCCACTACCGCTCCAGCATCCGGCTGAAGGAGCACTTCCGTTGCATGCCGGAGATCATCGAGTTCTCGAACCAGCTGAGCTACCCGAACGATCCTCTCATCCCCCTGCGCCAGTTCGGTGCGGACCGCTTGACGCCGATTCGGCGCGTTCACGTCGCCGACGGCTATCAGGAAGGACCCACCGGGAGAGTCACCAACGGCCCGGAGGCCGAGGCCGTGGTCCGGGCGATCACCGACTGCTGTCGGGACGCTCGCTACGAGGGCCTGACCATGGGCGTGATCAGCCTCCTGGGTGAAGCACAGGCGAAACGCATCGAGCGAGCACTGATCCGCGAGCTCGGACCGACCGAGATGGAGCGTCGCCGGCTCGTGTGCGGCGACGCCTACTCCTTCCAGGGCGATGAGCGAGACATCATGTACCTGAGTATGGTCTCTGCGGTCGGCGACGGACATCGCATCGGTGCGTTGACCAAGGCGAAGGACGAGAGGCGTTTCAACGTGGCGGCCAGCAGGGCGAAGGACCAGCTCTGGCTGTTCCACTCCGTACTGCCCAACGATCTGCACCCGGGCTGCATGCGCACCAAGCTGCTGCAGTACTGCCTGCACCCTCGGGTTGATGAGTTCGTCCGCGGCAGCGAGACCTCAGTGGAGGATGTGCGTCGCTTGGCAGCGGAGCCGCGGAGACCCGGGAGTCAGCCCGACCCGTTCGACAGCTGGTTCGAAGTCGACGTCTTCCTGCATCTGTGTGGGCGCGGTTTCCGGGTGGCGCCCCAGTACGAGGTCGCGGGGTACCGCATCGACCTCGTTGTCGAGGGCGGAGAGAGCAGACTGGCGGTGGAGTGCGACGGGGACCAGTGGCATGGCCCTGAGAGGTACGAGGCCGACATGGCTCGACAACGCCAGCTCGAGCGATGCGGCTGGACCTTCTGGCGACTGCGAGGAAGCGAGTTCTATCGAGACCCGGAAGTGGCTCTCGCCGGTCTCTGGCGACTACTCGAGAGACGAGGGATTCGACCATTGGGTAGGGCAGCGTCAGAGGTGTCTTCATCCACCCCGAGGGCGGACGCAGAGGCCGATGCGTATGTGAGGCCAACGGACGGCGAAGCCGGGCCCGCTGAAACCGATGAGACTGACGATGTGCGCGATGATGGGGACACCAGGCTGTCGGCTCAGGGCGAGACTGAAAGGGATAGACGAGCTCAGACCAAGCACGATGAACTCGGCGACGGCGATCCTGATGGCGGCGGGCCGCACCACCCTCAGCCTGAGCCCAGCTCGACGGACGCGGATCCTCCGTTGTGGGAGGCCTACCAACAAGGTGGCGAGCCGCAGGCTCTGCCTGGGTTGAGCGGCAGGCAAGTGCAGCTGGCGGACACGGCGTCGGATGCGCCACCACTCGACCCGGACAAGGAGGCGGCTGAGCAAGCTGGCAGTGACAACGAGGTGGGGGCCGCCTGGTTGACTCATGGAGTCCTCGGTACTCTGCCAGCTGGGACACTGCCCACCCTCGCCCCCTATCGAGTCGCGAAGGTGGAGCTCGATGTCTATCCTCCGAACCTCGTGCGAGTGGCACGCGCCAAGCTCGCCGAGGTCGTTACTCGGGTCGTGAGCGTCGAGAGCCCCATCTTGATCTCGGAAGTGGTATGTCGTGTGACGAAGGCCCCCCGTTTCGGCAGCGTCCATCGGATGACCCAGGGAGCGTTTCAAGATGCCGTGACCTACGCGGCCAAGAACCGCATGGTCGTGCGAAGAGGCGATGTCCTGTGGAGCAAGAAGGACAGAGCTGCAGTGGTCAGGGACAGGCGCCATGGCCCCAAGGAGCTTCGCCTGTCGGAGGCCGTGCCGACTGAGGAGATCGAATGGGCGGTCCATGTCGTCATTCGCCGGGCAGGATCGGCTCGTCGCAACGATGTCGCGTTGAAAGCCTCTCGCATTCTCGGCTTCGACCAGACCACTGAGTTGCTCCGATCGCGCGTCGGCGAGGCCATCGACAGGGCCCTGAGCTGTCGGGCCATGACGCTCAGAGACGGCTTGCTCACGGTCATAGGCCCTGACGATCGCACAGATGACCCGCCCATCGTCCTTGACGGCCACGAAGTACCCGATGTGGAGGCGAAAGAGAGCGCGAGCAAGCAGTCGACGCACTCCTCGACACGGAGAGCGGCTCAACGACCTCATCGTCGGGCAGAAGAGTCGCCCTCGGTGCTTGTGGGGAGGGCGCAGGATCTCATCCGGGCGCTTCCCGCCAGCACTCGTCCCCAGGAGGTTCTCGCTGAGATTCGCCATCTCGGGGTGGCGAGTGTTCCTCCGCTAGTCAAGGCGCTGGAGGACCCGGAGCTGGCACAGTTGGCTGAAACAGCATTGGTGGGGTTTGGACCACTTGCGAAGTCTCAACTTGTGGAGGCTCTCGACTCACCCAACAGGCAGGTGCGCATTCATGCCGCAAAGGCGCTCTCAAGGGCCCATCTTGCCGACGATGTGTCCGACATTCATCAGGAGCCTGTGACAGCGACCGTGTCAGCAGCCACAGGCACCGTCAAGTGGTTCAACAAGGCCAAGGGCTACGGCCTCATCTCGCGTGAGGATGGGGACGACCTGTACGTCCACTGGAGAGCGATACAGGGCGACGGGTTCAAGACCTTGGACGAAGGCCAGAAAGTTACGTTCGAAGTCACCCAGGGCGCGAGCGGCAAGTTGCAGGCAAGCAACGTCTGCAAGGCGTGACGTCCCATCGCATCGCTTCGCACGGCACGCTCCTTGGCAGGAGGCTCAGACGGAATGCTCGCGGTTGGACGCTCCGGTCGGAAGAGAAGAACACTTGGCGAAGCTACTGACGCACGAGCAGGCGGCAAGAGCCATCTACTTCGACTTCGAGGGCTGCGTGGGCGAGGTCCCGTCGTTGCTCGGCTGGTCGTTCGAGCTTGCTGACGGCGCAGAGCAGTTCTGTCAGTGGATGCTATGTGGCTAGTGCTGAACGAACCTAGCCCAATCGCCCGAGAAGCCGCAGGCGTCCCTCGATGCCGCTCGGTTGTCGTCCCATCTTCTTGGATATGCGATCGATGCTCATCCCGCTGTCGAGGAGTCTCAAGAGCGTTCGCTCCTCGTCCCTAGTCCACTTCGCATACGCCTTGGGATGGTCGGCTTGGATCTCTTGGAGCCAGGCTGGAGGTCGCTTGACCTTGAGGGCTGAGGCGGGCGGTGGCGTGACTCGTCTGGTGTCGGGATGTTGCGCCAGCATCCCTTCGTCACGCCCAAGGTCTCGTAGACACAACTTGATTTCGCCTGGCGGTCTGCCCATCTTCTTGGATATGTGGTCGATCCTCGCCCCACCGTCGTAGAGCTCCAGAAGCAAGCGTTCCTCGTGCGTGGTCGCTCGAGGATGTTCATTGACCGACGGAGGTGCGGGACGTCGCGTCAGCTTCCCCTCCTCATGCCACTTGAGCAGATCTCGCGCGTCGAGGTTTGGAGGGAAGGTCGTCTGGTTCTCGGCGACGTCAGTCATCTCTTCCAGGAACGCGTGGTGGGCGCCGCTAGCGGGGTCTTCGGACGTGCCTCGCACGTACAGAATGACGAAACTGGCGCAGCCGCCGTCGGCATTCGGCCGGATGATCCGGCCCATGCGTTGCACCATCTGCCGGCGGCTATGACTGGACGCGACGATCACGCCGACATCGGCCTTCGGGACGTCCACGCCCTCGTCCAGCACTCTCGGCGCGCAGAGTACGCGAATGCTGCCCTCGCGGAAGGCCTCGAGCGCGTCCTTGCGGGCCGACCGATGCAGGCTGCTCGTGTAGGCCTGCGCCGATACGCCAAGGGTCTCGAGTGTCTCCGCGGCGCTGGTGGCGCTCTCCTTGGTCTCTGTGAAGACGAGGCCCCCCGTCGAGCTCATGAGGACTGGAGCCAGCTTCTCGAACGCTGTCAGCTTCCGGCCGCAGTCGGCCAGCAGGGCACGGCGCTTGTTGAAAGCGCCGAGGTACTGGCGCGCCTTGCCAACTCCAACTGGATCTGGGTTGTCGCCTTCACTGAGCTGAGTCACGGCTCGAATGAACTCACCGAACGGCTTCTCGGGGCACCCATGCTGGTGGATGAGCTGTCCCCCGAGGCGCTTGACTCTCTCGTCCTGGACGTCGTGCTCCTGCCTCTCTGCCGGCGTGAAGTCGACGCCCACGAGCGCAACTCGAAAGCGCGCGAGGATGTCATCCGCAAGGCCGCGTTCGTATCCGCAGCGAGCTACCACCTCGCTGCCCGGCTTGGGTGCGGGCTCATCGCCCGAGAAGTAGGGCGCCAGGTGACGTTCGATCCCCTCATCGTTGCGCTCATAGGTCGCCGTGAGACCCAGCCGCGCCGTGAATGCGGACTCGAGTACCAGGGACAGCTTCTCGGCGCCGTAGCGGTGGACTTCGTCAGCAATGAGAAGCCCCTGCCTGCCGTGGGGCATGATCGCCTCATGGCAGGCCGACTGGGCTGTCGCCACCAGCACCTCATGGTCGTGGAGATCGTCCTGGAAGCCCCCGCCCCTACAGCCCACGCTGACCTCGGGCAGGTCGCTTCGTAGCCGGTCATGCCACTGATCAAGAAGGTCAAGCCCAGGCACGATCACCAGCACCCGATTGCCCTTGGCTACGGCTTCAGCTGCCGCCAAGATGCCAACGATCGTCTTGCCGGTGCCGGTGACGGCCTCGATCACACCGCGTTGACCTGCTGCTCGCCATGCCTGCAAGGCCTCCTGCTGCCACGCTCGCGGAGGATGACCCTTGTAGAGGTCCAGTCCAAGGGTGCTTCCGAGATTCGAGCGGGACGGCGCACTGGCATCTCGGGAGGACTGGTCGCCTCCGAGGGTAGCCGGCAGAGCTCCAATGGCGATTGACGCGGCGTCGTTGTCCTTCTCGGCTTGGTCGACCCACCACCGCGGTGGAGTGCGGTCGTCGTGCACGAAGTCTCGGCCAGTCTCGTACAGCACGCTGTTCACATCGGTGCCAGAGAGCCCATCCCAACCGAGCGGTTGGAGGGACTCCAAGAGCTGCCACTTGCTCCGCTCGCCCTCCGCGGACAGGAGATCGTGAAGATCGCTGGCGAGTTCTGCTCGTAGGTGTGCCGTGAGTCCGCTCAATGCGGTCGCTCCTCTTGGCGCTGACATCGCACGTGTAGTGGATTGTGACCACGGCACCGTCGACAAGCAAGCATCTCGACTGAGAGCCCCTGAGGGGCGTGGGGGCGTGGGAGATGTCGCAGTGGCCCGTGACACGTGCCGCATGCTCGACGGTCGACCAGACCCCTGCACGACGGGGTGAAGCGCGGCGATGACTACGGAAGCTGCGAGGATGACACGAAGAGGTGGCCGCGCCAGACAGTTGGCGTAGTGCATCAGCGGGTAGCGCATCGGGTCGTCGCGACGGCGGCGGCATACATCACTGGTACCCTTCGGCTGAGACCGTTTCCATCCGATGCGACGGCTATTGTGTCTCCGGCGCTGCACCGCTGAAGCAGGAAAGGACCTATGCCGTACAGCCTGTACGTGATCGAGTTGAGCCGCGACGTCCTGGATGTGGCGAGGTTCCGAAAGCGCAATCCGGACCGGCGCGACGACAAGCCCTGCGTCTACGTGGGGCAGACGGCTCACACCCCCGAGGAGCGGTTCGAGCAGCACAAGGCCGGCCTCAAGTGCAACAAGCTGGCACGCGACTACGGGATTCGCCTTCGCCCGAAGCTGGTTGCCAATCGCGGGCCCTATGAGACTCGGGACGAGGCTCTCGCTGCTGAGGAGGCGCTTGCCAATCGTCTCAGCGAGAGGGGCTATGGCGTTTGGGTGGGGTGAGGTGAAGCCGGAGGCACTAGATGGCCAACCGTTGTTGATTCTGAGTCGGAAGGGGGATCTGCCATCGCACCCTCTCGTCTGGCGGGGGGCGCTGCCGGGCCCTTGATCGCGTCGCATGTCGTCGACGATTGCTCTGCAGGAGCCGCACATGGGCGCTCTTCAGGCGCGTATGATGTCAACAAGACCTCCAACGCCTATGCACGAGGGCCGTCTCGCTACACGCCTGAACTATCATGGGGCCAGACGACGGCACGGGGGTCAGTTGGCCAACGATCAGATCGCTACCTGCTTGGCGATTGGACTCACGTTGCGGAGCCGACGCCCATAGACGACGGGTCGTCCTTGGAGAGGTGCGCCAGCCCGCAAGATCGGATCCGGCGGTTGCGGGCCTTGATGAAACTGATGGCTCGCTGCCGGTACTCCCGGTATTCTTCGAGGGTCTGCGGGATGGGCGAAGTCGTGAAGTCATCGAAGGGTGTGGAGAAGATGACAGCGCCGCAGTTGACGGTGACCGCATCCTGCAAGAGGAAGTACTCCACGAAGCCTCGGAAGTTCCCGAAGAGCGCGAAGAAGTCCGCGTACCTATCGAGGACCTCTCCCAGCGGATTGGCCTCCCTGCTACGGTGCTTCTCCCTAGCGTAGTGCCTCCGGATACACTCCAGTGTGAGGTCGAAGCGGTCTTTGATTCGAGGATGGCATCCCCGCGCACCGTTGATCGTCATCTTCCGGTCGACTTGGTTCCCCGGCCACAGCATCATGCCGCCGATCGTGTAGCCGATGTGGTTGAGCTCCCCCAGCTCCTCTGCCGACACCTCGTCCTTGACCATCTCTTCGTATCTGAACGATGGGACCACCGCATCGCTGGTGAGGAAGAACTCCCCGTGCTTGTCGGACTTGTGATGCAGGTACTCGCCGCGAGTGGTGTCGTCGAGGTCGAACATCGTGCCGTCCGAAAGAGGCTTGCTCCACAGAAGACGATGGTATCGGCGAAGCGTTGGGCTGTAGCCGTCCGGGTCCTTCCCCTCCGGCGTGTCGCTGCGAAAGTCGAAGTTGACGTCAATCCGTTCTCGCATGCCCATGCTGCGACCTCCCGTGCCACCGGACAGGTCAAGATTCTAGATGGTTTGGACCTCGTCGAAGAGCTGCACGTAGCCGTCGATCTCCTCGGTTGGCTCGGCGGAGGTGGCGATCTCGCGCCGGCGGCGGTGCCCGTATCAGGGGGGAAGTGGCTGACGGAAGAATTCGACGTGCCTGTCTATTGTCGACTACGAGCTGCTTCCAGCGGCGCCAAGCGTGGACGACGGAGTCGCCGCCGGCTGACGCACTCGCGCGTTGCCGGCGAACTCGCGGCGCCTGCGCGTCTACCGCGCCTCCGGCCGCCGCTCGCCGCGTTGCAGGAACGTCTGGCTGCTCACCAGGTCCGTCCATCCACCGCGTGTGCCGACTCGAAGATCGAAGCCCTCGACGTAGGGCTTGATGTCGAGCAGCGGCGTACCGTCGAGCACATCGAGATCCTCGACAAGCAGATCGGCACCGTGGCGCTCGACAAGACGCACAATCCTGAGGCCGAGCGGGTTGGGGCGCACCGGCGTGCGCGTGGCGAAGATGCCCCTGGGCACGTCGTCGAGAAACGGCACCACCTTGAGCGGCGACGGACCGGCGATGGACTTCACGATGTCGGCGGCACGGTGGAGCCAGTAGATGAGGTGGAGATGGGAGAAGCCCTCCACGTCGTCCAGCCCCTCGGCGAACTTGGCGAAGACCTCAACGCGGCCTGGGCTGCCCTCGGCGCAGACCGGTTGGATGGGTGTCTGCCCTGGTTCGCGATGCTCGCTGTGAATGATGCCGATCGGCTCCAGCGTAAGCCTCTCCACGTCCACCTCCGATGTCGTGCAGGGACAGGGTGCACTGCGGCGCTGTGTCGGTGATCTGGTCGCACGGGGTCTGAGGTGGTGTCCCTTCCCTTCGACGCACGGGCGACCACAGGCATCACCACGTACCCTCAGGGCAGGTACACCAGCCCGTGCTTGATCCTCGCCATGTAGTACTTCTCGAAGGCGAGCTTGGCCCAGTGCGACCAGGGACCGGGGATCATGATCTCGTAGCGGCGCGGCTTGCCGACGCGATCGAGGCCGATGACCATGCCCTGCCTGCCGGCGTCTATGATGCAGAGTAGCCTGATGTCGGCGAAGGGCATCGGACGCGGCTCGCTGCCCTGGATCGCGGCCACGATGTTGTGCGCCGCGACCTTGCCCATGACCTCCGACATCCAGCCCGTCTTGGGCACCCCGGTGGGCACCTCCGTCGGTATCTGCGGCTTGATCTGGACGGCGATACCGGCGGCGTAGATGTTGTCGAAGTCGCGGTGCTTGTAGCAGTCGTCGGTGGGGATGAAGCCCTTCTCGTCCCCCAGGCCGGGCGAGTCGAAGATGGCCGGGACGCCGGTGAACGGCGGGATGACGATGGCGTACTTGTGGTTCAGCACGCGTCCGTCGGAGAGCGTGATGGCACCCTTGCTGGCCGATGCCATGCCGACATTGACGAAGGGCTTGATGCCGAGCATCCTCATGTAGGCCTTGAGGAGGGGCTCCGTGCCGCGCATGCCGCCGAGACCGAAGTGGCCGAGGAAGGGCTCGGAGGTCACGAAGGCCAAGGGGACCTGCTTGCGGATCTTCGCCTCGCGCAGGGCGCGGTCGATGTTGAAGACCATCTCGTAGGCGGCGCCGAAGCAGCTGGCGCCCTGGGCCGAGCCGATGACGACCGGCCCCGGGTCTCGGATGAACTCGAGCCAGGCTTCGGCGGAGTCCATCGCGTGGGCGATGTCACAGATCGAGTGTGAGGTTCCTTCCCCGGGCCCGAGGCCGGGTACGGCGGACCAGTCGTGGCGGCCGCCCGTCCCGATCAGCAGGTAGTCGTAGCGGATCTCACCCTTGTCGGTGAATACCTTGTTCTGTTCGGGGTCGATGCTCTCGACCGTCGCATGCCGGAACTTGATGCCGCGCCGGTAGAGGATCGGCTCGAGCTGCATGCTGATCTGCCCGGGCTTGCGCCACCCGGGGACCACCCAGATCAACGAGGGCAGGAACACGAAGCGGGAGTCTCGGGCGACGACGGTGATCTCCGCAGACTGCCCGAGCTCGAGCTCGAGCTCGAAGGCCGCGTTGATGCCGGCGAAACTGCCGCCCAGGACGACGATGGACGTCATCATTCCCCCTTCACAGACTCATGCACCGTGCTCGCTCGCGGATTCCCCATTGTCCGCAAGCGCAGGAGATGCTCGACGGCAGCGACGCACTCAGGTCAAGCTGCCTAGTGCCCAGGCCAGGCATCACTCACGAAGACGCAAAATACAGAGCATATGCCCACCATACCACACTGGCCTGGGAACCCCGACAAGGATCTTGGAGAGCGAGTTCCTGAGCAAGGCGGGGCTGTATGAAGTGTCGCTACCCTGTCAAGTGTCGGTACCCTGTCAAGTGTCGGTACCCGTGCTACGGATTGGCTCCAGTTCCTCTGCGACAGTAGTCGTGTCTGAGTTCCCCGTCTTCTGGTGCTGACGAGGTCTGCCCTTGGGGATCGCGAAGGCGCCGAGCTCCTTGGCTCGATCGTGGCGGATCGCATGCGTGCAGAGAAGGGTGCCGTCGTGTGAGATTCGCACCTTGCCCCTGCTGATGCGCACCTCGACCTGCTGGCCGCTGAGACGCTTGGCGACCGTGTACGCTGCCCCGGCGAAGCTGATGGTGCCCTTTGGGTCGACGCTGCGCAGCACGAAACGACCGCCACTGCGGTTCACGTGGCCGAGTGAGCGCTGCAGCCGCTTGGTCTCGTGCGCTCGGCGACGGGCGTGGCAGGCGAGGAAGACGCCGTGGTGCTGAATGTCGACGAGGCCGTTGCCCCGCGTCAGTACCTCCACCGTCTCGCCCTCCAGGTAGGCACCGACGTAGTAGTCGAAGCCGTCGAGACTGATGCGACCGCCCTCACGCACGCGCCGGGTGACCACCTCACCCTCGGCGGGGAGCTGCTCGCCGGTGGCCTTGGCCTCGACCGCTTCGGCTTCGGGCTGCTGCGCCACTTGCTGCTGTCCCCTCGCCGCCAGCTCGAAGCGCTTGATCGGGGCCACCATGCCGATGCCCTGATGGGGCCGCTCGCAGTTGTAGTGGGCCACCCAGGCGTCGAGCTCGGCTTGGGCGGCCTCTAGCGAGGCGAAGGTACGACCTTCGAGGAACTCACTCCTCAGCGTCTTGTGGAAGCGCTCGACCTTGCCGGTCGTGGTCGGGCTGTAGGGGGCGGTGAGCAGATGACGCACGCCCTGCTCTTGGCAGATGCGGTCGAAGAGCACCTCGCGGCGGTGGGCCCCGAAGCGCCCCGTGAACACCTTGCCGTTGTCGGTCAGGATCTGCTCGGGGACGCCGTGACGACGCATCGCCGCAAGCAGCGCCTCGCAGACCGGCCGCGTGGTGGCGCGCTCGACCAGCTTGGCTGAGATGCAGAAGCGGGAGTGGTCGTCGATGCCGGAGACGAGCTTGAGCTCGCGCCCGTCGCTGAGCTGCACGCCGCCCATGACGTCCATCTGCCAGAGCTCCATGGCCTTCAGGCGTTCCCAGCGGCGGTAGTCCTCGCGCTTGCGACGGCGCTTCTTGGGATCGATCAGGCGATGGCGCACCAGGCAGCGATAGATCGAGGAGCGCGAGGGTTGGCGCTCGAGCTCCTCCCGCGCCAGGTAGTGGGCGATCGTGCGCGGGCCCCAGCGCGGGTGGGCGAGGCGCATCTCGACGATGCGCGCCTCGACCGCCGGCGGCGTGCGGTGCGGGCAGCGTGCTGGTCGCGCAGAGGCGTCGGCCAGACCGCCGATGCCGCTGCGCGCGTAGCGTCGCAGCCAGCGGTGCAGCGTCTGGCGGCTGACTCCATAGCGCCCCGCCACCTCGACCACGCTGTTGCCCGCGAGGACCTCAAGGACTGCCTTGTGGCGCTGTTCCACGACTCCCAGCTCGATGAGCATGACCTGAGCCTCCCCGTCGAACGACCGTTGCCGGTCGTCTCTTCGAGGAGAGTGGCGCCCGTCCGCTGGCCTGACTGTCGCACAGCTACCGAAGCCACCGTCGCCCAGGAGCCGAAGCCACTGTCGCCCGGCGACTGAAGCCGCGTCTCGGAACTGTCACACAGCTGCCGGAGCCACTCTGTCAAGCATGTACCGGAGTCGCACACAACGCTGTGGATGCTGTCAAGTGTCGGTACCCGTGCTACGGATTGGCTCCAGTTCCTCTGCGACAGTAGTCGTGTCTGAGTTCCCCGTCTTCTGGTGCTGACGAGGTCTGCCCTTGGGGATCGCGAAGGCGCCGAGCTCCTTGGCTCGATCGTGGCGGATCGCATGCGTGCAGAGAAGGGTGCCGTCGTGTGAGATTCGCACCTTGCCCCTGCTGATGCGCACCTCGACCTGCTGGCCGCTGAGACGCTTGGCGACCGTGTACGCTGCCCCGGCGAAGCTGATGGTGCCCTTTGGGTCGACGCTGCGCAGCACGAAACGACCGCCACTGCGGTTCACGTGGCCGAGTGAGCGCTGCAGGCGCTTGGTCTCGTGCGGCCGGCGACGGGCGTGGCAGGCGAGGAAGACGCCGTGGTGCTGAATGTCGACGAGGCCGTTGCCCCGCGTCAGTACCTCCACCGTCTCGCCCTCCAGGTAGGCGCCGACGTAGTAGTCGAAGCCCTCGAGGCTGATGCGCCCACCCTCGCGCACGCGCCGCGTGACCACCTCGCCCTCGGCGGGGAGCTGCTGGCCGTCGGTCTCGCCATCGATCGGTTCAAGCTGCTGCGCTGCGGGCTGCTGTCCTTGCGCCGCCAGCTCGAAGCGCTCTGATCGGGGCCACCATGCCGATGCCCTGATGGGGCCGCTCGCAGTTGTAGTGGGCCACCCAGGCGTCGAGCTCGGCTTGGGCGGCCTCTAGCGAGGCGAAGGTACGACCTTCGAGGAACTCACTCCTCAGCGTCTTGTGGAAGCGCTCGACCTTGCCGGTCGTGGTCGGGCTGTAGGGGGCGGTGAGCAGATGACGCACGCCCTGCTCTTGGCAGATGCGGTCGAAGAGCACCTCGCGCGGTGGGCCCCGAAGCGCCCCGTGAACACCTTGCCGTTGTCGGTCAGGATCTGCTCGGGGACGCCGTGACGACGCATCGCCGCAAGCAGCGCCTCGCAGACCGGCCGCGTGGTGGCGCGCTCGACCAGCTTGGCTGAGATGCAGAAGCGGGAGTGGTCGTCGATGCCGGAGACGAGCTTGAGCTCGCGCCCGTCGCTGAGCTGCACGCCGCCCATGACGTCCATCTGCCAGAGCTCCATGGCCTTCAGGCGTTCCCAGCGGCGGTAGTCCTCGCGCTTGCGACGGCGCTTCTTGGGATCGATCAGGCGATGGCGCACCAGGCAGCGATAGATCGAGGAGCGCGAGGGTTGGCGCTCGAGCTCCTCCCGCGCCAGGTAGTGGGCGATCGTGCGCGGCCCCCAGCGCGGGTGGGCGAGGCGCATCTCGACGATGCGCGCCTCGACCGCCGGCGGCGTGCGGTGCGGGCAGCGTGCTGGTCGCGCAGAGGCGTCGGCCAGACCGCCGATGCCGCTGCGCGCGTAGCGTCGCAGCCAGCGGTGCAGCGTCTGGCGGCTGACTCCATAGCGCCCCGCCACCTCGACCACGCTGTTGCCCGCGAGGACCTCAAGGACTGCCTTGTGGCGCTGTTCCACGACTCCCAGCTCGATGAGCATGACCTGAGCCTCCCCGTCGAACGACCGTTGCCGGTCGTCTCTTCGAGGAGAGTGGCGCCCGTCCGCTGGCCTGACTGTCGCACAGCTACCGAAGCCACCGTCGCCCAGGAGCCGAAGCCACTGTCGCCCGGCGACTGAAGCCGCGTCTCGGAACTGTCACACAGCTGCCGGAGCCACTCTGTCAAGCATGTACCGGAGTCGCACACAACGCTGTGGATGCGGCTGCCGCCAACCTGCCGACGAGACGCCTCCCCACGGCCCAACACGCGTGACCACAGCCCAGCACCGAGCCCTCGCCAGAACCTTGGACCGTGCAGCACAATCGCACACGAGCCACTACAGCCCGACACGCCTTCCTCAGGTTTCCTAAACCTGGTGTCGCTGGTTCGATTCCAGCCGGGGGCGCCAGGAGTGCCTGCATATGGCGCTTGCCTGGGCTGACCACGGCGCGCAATTGCCCCGATTGCTGCCACATGCCGACATTCTGCCGACGAGACTGGAGCCGACGGGACCGCACGGCACAGCACAGATGCGTACGCACGGGCTGTGAGTCGCGTCGGGACCACATCCTTGCAGGACTGCAGGGTTGACGGCGCCGCGCACTCCGGCCGCTGGGCAGAGCTCACGTTCGCGCCAGTAGTACCAGGTCGAGGAGGGGATGATGCCCAAGCGTCGCAGGAGGCGCGTTACCGGCACACCGGCCTCGCGCCTCAGGGCCTCGATCTGCGCGTACAGGGGGTAGAGCCCCCCCTTCACGCCAGACGCGCAACTCGACGTAGGTCCTCGACCTGCTCCTCGAGCTCCTTCTCTCTGCGACTGGCCGGGCGTTTGGGTCGGTCGCTGCGGGCTAGGCCGTCGGCGCCGCCGACGAGGAGCACGTCGGCCTTCCTCAGCCTTGTGATGATCTCCTCGGGACGGCAGGTCTTGCGTGGCATCGGTCCCTTCTGGTCGGTCGCGTATCCTGACCGTCAGGGTGGACCAATCTCAGGGGTGTGAGTCACCTGAGCGGTCTAGGACTGCCCTTTGCCGCCGTGGCAAGCTGGGAGAACCCGGCCGCCGACGCCGGGAACGCCGCGGCGAGTCGCACATGCCCGGTCCGGGTAGGTTGACTCGAAAACCACACCAACGAGGTGCCTCATGGCGAACGTTTTGACTGACGACCGTCGTCTGCAGCGTCTGCGCATTTGGAACATCGTTGTCGGTCTCATCCTGGCAGTTCAGGCGGCCGCCATCGCGCTACTGGCGAACGACTTCTCACTGCCCGTCACATCGACCTACATGGCCGGTCCGCCCGGTACTCCGCCAGAGCTCCGCGAGCTCTTCGAGATCCCGCTCGGCTGGGGCGTGTTCGCCTTCATGGCGATTTCGGCGGGGGCGCTGCTCGTCATTGCCTCGCCGGGAGTCTTCGAGTGGTACAAGCGCAACCTGCTGCAGGATCGCAACTATGGGCGCTGGATCGAGTACTTCTTCAGCTCCTCTCTCATGATCGTGCTCATCGTCATGATCACGGGGGTCAGTGACATCGCGGCGCTCCTTGCCATCTTCGGCGTCAACGCCTCCATGATCCTCTTCGGCCTACTGGTCGAGAAGTACGAGACGCCCGGCAGGCCGAGCATGCTGTCGTTCTGGTTCGGCTGCTTCGCCGGCGTCATCCCCTGGATCATCGTGCTGATCTACGTGGCGAGCCCGGGGCTGGACGGCCCGGGACCGCCCAACTTCGTCTACGGCATCATCTTCAGCCTGTTCGCGTTCTTCAACGTGTTCGCGATCAACATGTGGCTGCAGTACAAGAAGGTCGGGCCGTGGCGCAACTATCTCGTCGGGGAGAAGGTCTACATCGTACTGAGCCTGACCGCGAAGGCCGCGCTGGCCTGGCAGGTGTTCTCGGCGACGCTGGCCGGGTGAGCAGCCTGACGGGCAGGGGTTCGAGTCACTACGGCCTGAGCGCAATCGAGGAAGGCCCAGGGTTCGTCGAAGAGCTTCGTAGTAGGGCCGCACAGGCACGCCGATGCCGAGATGGGGCCGAGGATCGAGCGAGATGCTGTACGAATTCGCACGCACGCCAGAACTGACCGGGCTCTCACTAGAGGTCGAGCGGGAGCACGAACGGGTGCGCGCCCGTTTCCAGGGACCTTGGGGCCCGTTTCGCTCACGTCTGGTCTCCGCGTACTTCGCCTGGCTGAATCGCATCAAGCCGTTGCGCATAGATGGGCGCGAGGGTATCTGGTCGCTGTACTTCCCGCCCGTGCCGAGCACCGCACACAACGCCGTGCTGGAATCCTACCTCACCACTTTCCTCGTACGGCGCCAGACGCCTGCGGCCGCTACGATCGCAGTGACCGAATCCTGTCAGTATGCCTGCTGGCATTGCAGCGCGTCGCGCGGCGACAGCGGCAAGGGGCGAGCTAGGCACCCCCGCCGGTCCATGACGCTGGCTGAGCTGAAGCGGGTCATCGACGAGAGCATCGCCGCCGGCTGCGGCAACATAACCTTCACGGGCGGTGAGCCGCTCCTTCTGCCCGATCTCGAGGTGCTCATTGCGCACGTGCCTCGAGACTGCGCCGTGACGCAAGTATTCACCAACGGCCGCGATCTGACGGTGGAGCGAGCGACTTCGCTGGCGAGGGCGGGGCTGCACTCGATCCAGGTCAGCATCGACTCGCCGGTTCCCGCGGAACATGACCGGTTGCGGGGCACGGCCGGTGCCTTCGTGGCGGCGCAGCGCGCCGTCGCCGCTGCACGCCGTGCCGGCCTCCTCGTCGGAGTCTCGTCCTACGCGACCGGGGATTCGGTACGGTGCGGTGACGTCATCGCTTTGGCCCGACTCGCCCAGCGCTGGGGCGCCTCTGAGCTGACCGTATTCGACGCCATTCCGACGGGACGCTTGCTTGCCGAGACTGGAGTCGTTCTGAGTGACGGCGAACGCCTCCGACTTCTGCTGCAAGTCCGGCGTGCGAACCGCGGCGCGCAGCGGCGACCGCGAGTCATCAGTCAAACGTGGACCAACTGTGGGATCGGCTTCGCGCGTTTCGTCGGTTGCCTCGCCGGCCACTGCCAGTTTCACGTCACAGCCCACGGTGAGTTCCAGCCTTGCGACTTCATGCCGATCACCATGGGAAACGTATTTGAGACGCCTGTGGCTGATCTCTGGCGTCAGACCTGCGATCACCCGGCGTTCCGCCGTCACAGCAATGCTTGCCGTATGCAGTCGGCGCGGTTCCGCGAGCGCTACGTCGACCAAATCCCTGCGCACGCGGCGCTTCCCTACCCCATGCGCGAACTGGACGGAGGCACTGAGATGTGTGCCACGGTTCCGGATTCGATCTAGACCGGTGGCGATCCTGCTGCGTCACCGATCAAGCGCAGACGGAGTTTCGGCCTCGGCAGAGGCGACGGCTTGCCGAGGGAAGATGCTCGCGCTCAGAAGCTTCGCCGCGGGCTGCCGTCGGGCGGTGGAACGCCGCCTTCTGCACATGGTCTCTCACGTGAGGATGGCCTTGCTGCAACGGGCTGCGCGACAGATTGTGATGAACCGGGGAAGGGCCAAGATCGCCGCCCTTGTAGAGCCAGGGAGTCTCACTACCGGATGGCCGCCTCCTGCGCCGCCACCAACACGCTGCTCTCCTTCTGGGTGTCGTATCTCGATGCCGAGCGCGGCGACTTTGCGCGGGGCCTCGTCGACGGCGTGATCCACTGTGGGTGATCTATCGCCTGAGTTCAAGTGTGAACTGCAACACCTGCCCCTAGGGCATACTGTTCTGGCCAGCGCCACACCGGACTCATCCACGGCCCTCGAACACCAGCCCCGCAGTCAGCGCTGCCGCCTCTTCTTGCATGGCAGGTATGGCGTGCGAGCAGGTGTCCAGCGTGATCGAGACTGTGGCGTGACCCAGCCGCCCGGACACGACCTTGGGATGGATGCCGGCCTGCAGAGCCGGCATGGCGTGGGTGTGGCGCAGATCTTGCAGACGACGGGCAAGTCGGCCTTCGCAAGACACCCGCCGTTGGGCCCCGGGAGCCGGTGGAGACCACGACGGCTCGTCGTCGGCGCCCGGATGAACAAGACCGTGCTGTTGCTGCCGAGCCTGACACAGGAGGTCGGCTTCACGGCGCCCATGGCGGGCATCGGGTGTCTGGCGATGCCGTCGCAGCGATGGCGGCTGCGGCCGAGACCCGATCGCGCACGGCGTCGTCCAAGCGATGTCTGACATGGAGCCTGTAGCCATGCTAGTATACGTGCGGCATCGTGATTGCCCGGCAAACGACGTAGGACCGGACGCTATGTCCCAGCTAGTCGAGAGCACGGTCGACTCGGCGGAGATGCCCGACTTGGCGCCGATGATCTGCAGGCAGCGGCTTGTCATCGAAGGCGTTTGCCGAGCTCCGATCCGCGAAGAGCAGGTCTGCTCCTATCTGTCCAAGCTGACAGACGTCTGCGAGATGCGATTGCTGCTCGAACCCGTCACACACCGATCCGAGCTCTACGGTTGGGCGGGGTGGGTGCATTGGGAGGCCTCGGGCGCCCACTTCTATGCCTGGGAGACTCCGACTCTGTTCTTCAGCGTCGATATCTATGCGTGCAAGCGATTCGACGCGGACCGGGTCGTACAGTTCACGAGGGGCCACTTCGACTCCCCCGAGGTGGTGGCGAAAGCGTTCTGAGCCATGACCGGGGCAGCTGACCTCCGAGATTCTGATCTGCATCGGCTCGTGCAGGAGATAGCTCCTCCCGGCACGAGAGAGCCATTCGGGGCATACATGTTCCGGGGTGACGAACCAGGGGCGCAGTTGGCTCGCCACGTCGAGCGAACTGTCTTCCTCGAGGCGTTCGGCAATACTCCCGAGATGCTGCGGGAGGAGTACGGGCGCTACGAGGCGAACAGCGTGTTCATCTGCGTGATTGACCATTTGCGCAGGCTTCCAGCCGGTGTCATGCGCGTGTTGCTGCCGGCTCCCGCAGGGTTCAAGAGCCTGAACGATGTCGAGAGCACTTGGGGAGAGTCAGCCGAAGCAGTCATCAAGCGCACCGGTCTGGCACTCGACAGGGACAGGACCTGGGATATCGCCACTCTTGCGGTGGCGGCCGACTATCGGGGCAGGGCGGCCCAAGGCCTCGTGAGCATGGGCCTCTACCAGTCGCTGACCCTGGCGGCTCGCGCTCACGGAATCGAGTGGTTCGTCGCGATCCTCGACATGCCGGTCTTCAGGATGATCCGTTGGAAGCTGCGCCTGATCTTCGCCGGGTACGAGGGCGTAGTTCCGATGTCCTACCTGGGGTCGGCGGCGAGCATCCCGGCGTGGTGCGATGTGCTTGCTGCTGAGAGACGACTGGCTGAGGTGGACCCGGATCTGCACGCCGTCCTGGTCGACGGCATCGGACTGGAGCCGGCGCTTCGCCGACTAGACCTCACCCATGCGGACCCACTAGCCAGATGGTCGCAGAAGGTGGCCGCTGGGCAGTAGTTCACGCTTCGACCAGTCGCAGCGTCGCTGTCCCCAGCGACATCACGACGTCGGGAAGTCTGTCTGCTCCGACGGGTCGTGAGTAGAGATAGCCTTGAGCGGCGTCGCAGCCCAATTCGGTGAGGTGGTTGGCCTGGGCTGTTGTCTCCACGCCCTCCGCGACTGTGGCGATGTCGAGTGCCTGCGCCATGGCGACGATGGCGGCGACCAGCGTGGCGTCGGCGCTGTCCCGCTTGCCTAGGTTGCCCACGAAGGTCTTGTCGATCTTGAGGGTAGCTACCGGGAATCGTTTCAGGTAGGCGAGCGAGGAGTACTCGGACCCGAAGTCGTCGATGGCGATGCGCACGCCAAGCCGGCGGATCGCCGTGAGGATGGCGGCGGCAGCGGCCGGATCATCCATGACGACCGACTCAGTCAGTTCCAAACACAGCGACGATCCCTCCAGGCCGTTGACTGCGAGCACATCTGCTACGCGATCCACGATTCCGTTGTCATGAAGTTGCGCGCCAGAGAGATTGACCGAGACGTACAGGTCCCGCATCTCGGGCGACTGTCGACACCACGCTGCGAACTGGCTCACGGATTCCTCGAGGACCCAGTCCCCTATCTCCGATATCAGTCCGCTCTCTTCCGCCAGCGGGATGAACCTCTCCGGAGAGATGACGCCGTGTACGGGGTGGGCCCAGCGCACCAGCGCCTCCATCCCTATGGTCGTTCCCATGGGCAGTCGGACGATCGGCTGGAACGCGACGAAAAGCTGGTCCCCGGAGCCGCGTCGTGAAGCTCTCGCTCGAGCTCCACTCGTTCCTCGACGCGAGTACGCATCGATTCGTCGAAGACCGCCACGGCGTCCCCACCGGCATCCTTCGCCTGATACATGGCCGTGTCCGCGTCGCGTACCATGGTCTCGGCAGTGGCCTCGGGGCCGTTGCCCGAGGCGAAGGCGAGGCCGAAGCTGGCAGACACGTAGAAGGTCATCCCGTTCGACGTGAAGGGCTCGTTTCTGAGGCATGTGCGCAGACGGTTCGCCGAATCGAGGGCGTGCGAGATGCTCGCGACCTCGCCGAGGATGATCATGAACTCGTCGCCACCGATGCGGGTCACCACATCCGTCGGCCTTACGTTCGCGCGAAAGCGCCGGGCCACCTCGACCAGGAGGTCGTCGCCACGGCTGTGCCCCAGAGTGTCGTTGACGAGCTTGAATCGATCCAGGTCTACGTAGAGGAGCGCCACGTGGGTATCGTCGATGGGCGCTCTCTCCAGCATGCGCCAGAGAGGTGCTGCTCCAGCATTCGACGGTTGGGGAGCCCGGTCAGGTCATCGTGGTTCGCCTGGAAGATGAGGCGTGCCTCAGATGACTCTGCCAAATGGAGAGCCTGGACGATGCGCGCGACTGCCGCAGCGGTCATGGTGAGCATCAACAGGCTAAGGACCACGCGATCGGATGTCGCGGCACTGCGGTCGTCGAACGTAAGCAGAGCCGGAGTGACGAGCGCCACGGCTACCACCGCCGCGCGAACCCGGGAGGCCGGCGCGCGTCGCCGTTGACCGGGTTCGCTCAGTTTGCGCATTGACACGTGCAGGGCGGCCGCCCCAGCTCCAAGGTATGCCATGGCATAGGGCAGATTGAGGAACCGATCCGGGAGATGGATCAGGTTGATGTCGGCCAGCATGTACACGACGTCGCCCACGAACAGGAGCGTCATCCCAACCAGCATGAACCAGAAGGCCGGCACAAGCTCCTGTCGGGGTTGAAGACGATCCGCAAGGTGACGACGACCATGAAGATCGAGATCGAAGGGTATGCGATGAGAACCAGCATCACCGACAGCGGCGCTCCGTTCTGGAGGAGCATGGGCTGCACGATGAAGGCCCAGGCGAGGGCCCCGAGTGCGCACGCCGCGATCGACCCCTTCGAGGGCGACGCTAGACTGACGGTGAGGCTCCCTTGTACGCAGCAAGATCCAAGGAGGCCGGCGGCCAGAAGTGCGTAGCCGGGAAGGGCGAGGAGGTCCGGGATGAGCGAACGGCTTGAAGTCAGGTTCCCAGTCGGTTGCCGAAGCTCGCTGCGTACGGCCCCCGACACCAGAAACAGTGCCAGGGCGGCAGCGATCGTCGCCCGGTCCAGATGTGCAAGGGGCGTTCAACCAGACCGAGATGACCAGGGCTGCGAGAGTTGCGACTCCGATGGCGGCAAGGCGTACAGGTTCTGCCTGCCGAAGAGTCCGATGGCGGCTGCGACCGCGATCGCCCCCCCGAGCAACAGATACGCGGCCGCGATCGGGAGTGGACGCCAAGCCCTCCGAATCGAGTCGGTCTTCGTGATCCTCCCCGCTCCGAAGCTACATACGTGCCTGGTGGCGACATGGTTGCTGGTATCGGCAGGGGACGGTGTTTCCGCGATGGGACATT
>CAVQVW010000003.1:0-38932 GCA_963717285.1 uncultured Thermoleophilia bacterium | reverse complement strand
GCTACGTGGGCGACTTCACGCTCCGCGTGCGCCAGGAGGCTGGCGGCGTCGAGGTCGCGGCGAGCGCGATTGCCGATGGTGATGCTGCGATCCCCCGTGCCACTGGGTCCTACCAGGCTTTCTCCGGCTTCACCCCTGCGACAATCGGTGCGGCGACGCACGTCGTCTCGAGGGTCGCGAGTTGGACCTCGAGGTGGGCGCCCTGATCGTGGCCACCGGGTTCGAGCATACGAGCCAACCAAGGGCGAGTACGGCTACAAGCGCATCCCACAGGTCGTGACCCTGCCGGCCTTCATCGAGGCCCTCCATGGTGCCGAACCGAGTTCCGGCCCGTTGGACCTTGATCAGATGCCGGTGCGGTCAGTGGCGTTCATCCACTGTGTCGGAAGCCGCCAAGTCGAGGGAGTCAACAAGCCCCAGGCCGACGGCGAAGTCAACGAGTACTGCTCGCGCGTCTGTTGCACGGCCACACTGCACGCCATCTGTGATCTCAAGGAGAAGTACCCCGACATCGCCGTCTACGACTTCTATCAGGACATCCGTGCCTACGGTCGCGGCCACGAGGAGTACTACGAGCGGACCGCCAGAGCTGGGGCTCTCTTCGTTCGCTTCGCAGGCGAAGCCCGACCTACGGTCAAACGCGCCGATGCTGACGACGATGCCGCCGCCATTGTTAGCTGCAAAGACGGACTCACTTGGGGCGAGGAGGTGGAGGCCGCTGTCGACCTCGTCGTGCTTGCCGTCGGCATGGTCCCTGGCGATACGACGAAACTCGTGCAGTCACTCAAGCTGCCAGTGGGCGCCGACCGCTTCCTGCTCGAGGTGCATCCCAAGCTGCGTCCCGTGGAGCTCGCAGTGCACGGTGCGCTGCTGGCAGGAGCCAGCCAAGGACCCAAGGATGCTGGCGAGGCGGTCGCGTCGGCGTCGGCGGCCGCGGTCAAGGCTGTGACGCTCCTCTCGCGCGGCCACGTCGATCTGGATCCCTTTGTCGCCGAGGTCGATCTCAGCCGCTGCCAAGGTCACGGCGTCTGCGTGCAGGAGTGTCCGCACCCGGGCGCCATCACCCTCACTGCCGACCCTGACGGCAGAAGCCACGCCGAGATCAACGCGGCTCTCTGCAGCGGCTGCGGCGCATGCGTCGCAGTCTGCCCGACAGCGGCGATCGATATCGCCGGCTGGACGCTCGAACAGTACGAGGCGATGGTCGACGCCATCGTAGCCGGCACGACAGGAGAGGCGCATGGTTGACGAGAGACCGGAACTCACCCGTCTCACGGAGACGTTAACGACGGCGCGCGAGCGACGCGGTGAAGCTCTCGCGCGAGCAAGCGCAGCAGCACCGGCAGTGGCGCGCGACGCGAAAGGCCGTCGCCGCACAGTTCACCGCGGGCGCGGCAACGGTGCCCGCCGTCGCGGGAGCCACGGGCATCTCCCCAGCCGAGGTCCTCTGGCACGTAGCCGGCATGCGCAAGTATGGGCTCCTCGAGGAGGTCGGCATGGATGGCGACTACCCCACGTATCGGCTGGTCGCAACGAAGGCCGACGAGGGGAGCGACTGAAGCATCGTGGCCGTGCGTATGGACACTTCTCTGCTGCCCGAGATGAAGCGCTACGGCGCCTTCGATATCAGTGCCTGCTTCAACTGCGGCAACTGTACCGCCGTCTGCCCGCTATCTGAGGGTAGCGTCGCCTTTCCACGTCGAGTGATCCGCTACGCTCAACTCGGGCAGCGCCCCGAACTCGCCGCCAGTCGCGAGATCTGGCTCTGCTACTACTGCGCGCAGTGCTCTGACACGTGTCCGCGCGCAAGCCGAGCCGGGAGCAGTTCATGGCGGCGGCACGGCGCTTCGCCACAGCAAGCTTCGACCCCACCACGACTCTCGCGCCGCCTCAATCGCTCAGCGAGCAGCGCCGTGGGCCATCGTCGCCGTGCTCTTCGCGGCGCTTCTTGCAATCATGCTCGCGTGGTCTCCCGGGCCTCCCGAGGTCGCCAATACCACCGCAAGCTGCTCGAGTTCGTCCCCTACGAAGCGATCCACTGGCTGGGGATCGGCGTCGGCGACCCTGGTCGGTTCTTCACCACGATGACGCTCGCCAACATGTTGTGGATGATCTCGCGGCGCCGACTCCCGGCGCTCTCGCGAAGCACGGCCGACGGGCCCCACCTTCCCGCTCGCGGCCGGCCTGCAGCGCGCTGCGTTTCGACCCTCGCGGAGATTGTCAGCCAGAGTCGCTACCGAGACTGCGATAGCGGCAGGAGCAGCCTCAGAGCCCTCACCGCTACGCCGTTGGTTCATCCACTACGCGATCATGGGCGGCATGGTCGGTCTGGTGGCGGCCACGATCCTCGACCTTCTGTTCAAGACGCCCGGTTCGTTCGTACCCATCTACTCACCGATCCGGCTCCTGGGCACCATCGCCGGGCTCTTCCTCGTCTACGGGGCCACGCGTCGTCATCGTGCAACGCCTGCGCCGACCCGACAAGTACCACGCCCGCAGAACGCCGTTTCCGACTTGCTGCTCATCGGGTTCCTCTGGATCATCGGGGTGAGCGGCTTCGTCTTGGAGCTTGCCGAGTACGCGCCCTCATCGGCCGTTCGTGGATCGCGGTCGTCTTCCTCGCTCACGTGGCCCTCGCCATGGAGCTCATCCTGCTGCTTCCTTTCACGCAAGCTCGGGCCACCTCATCTACCGTCCCGTCGCCATCTGGTTCAATGAGTTCCGCCGTCTCGGTGTAGGCGCCGACCCCACACCGTCCCACCAGGGGGTCCAAGCAGTGACAGAACCAACGCGCGAACGAGTGGCGATCATCGCGACCCACGGTCCCGATGACCAGGAGAGGGCCACGCTGCCCTTCATGATGGGCAACGCCGCCCTGGCCATGGACATGGAAGCCGTGATCGTCCTGCAAGGCGCCGCCGTGATGCTGGCCTCGAAGGCCTGCCACGCGCATGTGATGGCCGGTGGCCTACCGGCTCTTGAAGACCAAGTCGATCTCTTCTTGGCTACCGGTGGCAAGCTCCTCGTCTGCACGCCGTGCGTCGAATACAGGGAGGTCTCTGCGGACATGCTGGTGGGTGGCGCGGAGCTGATCGCCGGTGCTCGCGTGATCATCGAGACCACGAGCGCGGATGCCGTTCTGAGCTACTGAGGGCGACGATAGCGGAACACACACACGGAATCATGAGAGCAGAACTGCATTGATGCTCGTCCGACTTCAGCGGCCAGACTCGGTCGGCGAGTATCAGCCGTTCATGGCTGCCCGAGGCAACAGCCGGTTCGTAGTCCAGCGGACTCCTCTGCCCGAGCATCGAGTACCACCGAACGGGGCCGTGGCCCGGGAGCGACGCGGACCTTCCGGCTTGGCCGCGCAGGCGGTTCACCGCGACCCCGCCGCAGTGCGACCTGTCCCTGCACGACATCGGAGGTGGACGTGGAGAGGCTCACGCTGGAGCCGATCGGCATCATTCACAGCGAGCATCGCGAACCAGGGCAGACACCCATCCAGCCGGTCTGCGCCGAGAGCAGCCCCGGCCGCGTTGAGGTCTTCGCCGAGTTCGCCGAGGGGCTGGACGACGTGGAGGGCTTCTCGCATCTGCACCTCATCTACTGGCTCCACCGTGCCGCCGACATCGTGAAGTCCGTCGCCGGTCCGTCGCCGCTCAAGGTGGTGCCGTTTCTCGACGACGTGCCCAGGGGCATCTTCGCCACGCGCACGCCGGTGCGCCCCAACCCGCTCGGCCTCAGCATCGTGCGTCTGGTCGAGCGCCACGGTGCCGAGCTGCTTGTCGAGGATCTCGATGTGCTCGACGACACGCCGCTGCTCGACATCAAGCCCTACGTCGAGGGCTTCGATCTTCGGGTCGGCACACGCGGCGGCTGGACGGATCAGGTGAGCAGCGAGACGTTCCTGCAACGCGGCGAACGACGCTCAGGGGCACGATAGGCGAGCCGGCGCCTCAGGTTCGTGACCACGCGCGGCCGCGTTGGGCTGGCGGCCCCGTCGTCCACGCTTGCCGCCGCTGGGAACAGCTTGTCGTGGTAGCAGTCGTCGGCGAGGAAGATCGCCGCCGAAGGGCTATGGCCGAGCGTCCTGTCTTTGACGGCGAGCACAGTCACTGGCGGCACGGAGTACTAGGTGCGAATCGAACACGGCGGCCAGGTGCGACCGCCCGTAGACGCTCTCGGTGGCGTGCAGCCCTGTCGGGTCAGCACACGTCCATCGCCGACAGCACCTCCTTCTTGATGAGTGACACGAGTCACCGAAGGGCTGCGAAGACATTGTCGCGCATGCTCCCGGCCACGAGCGCTTGCATGATGTCGTCGCCGACCGAGCGCGACCCCTCGTTCACCCATGCACTTACGGCGTAAGCGACTGGCCAGGTCCTCGCCTCGATGAGCAACTCCTCGAGCCGGTCCATGTCGGCGCTGAGCACTATTCCCTGCACGGGCTCGCCGAACCGCGAGGCATCACACACGATACCTTCGGAAGCAAGAATCCTGCCGATTGCGGTGGACCCCGCCTACGTGATTGATTCCACGAGGTCGGCCGTGCCCAGGGGGGCAGACCAGAGAGGCTGAAGTCGACGGTGCCGAAGACACCGTCTGCCCGGAGGCCAGGATGGACGCTGACCTCGACGATTTCTGCACTGTGCTCTGTTGCACAGCAGACGATCTTCCGCGAGAGGCAACGCCCGGCGACGCATCAGAGACCCCGAGGTCGTCACGCTCTGCGTCGCCCGGGTAATCGTCGACGTCACGAGCGACCGCAGGTTCCTAGCGCCGCGCATCAGCGGCTCTGACACCCATTCCCGGAACTCCCGGGCCAAGCCGGCTCCACAGGCGTCGCCGGCGTCTGGCGAACACCGTCGAGTGGCTCCTGGGCCGCTTCGCTCGGCAGAGCCCGGGCTCGCGCGGCGGCCTACTGCTCATCGATTCGACCCCGCTGAAGCGCAGCAGAGGTCGTGAGCCTGTGAAACGCTCGGCGCTGGTCGCCGTTGCGCCTGAGGCTGCGAGCGTGACATCAATCGTCCGGGCCTTCACGTAGTCGACTCAGTCGTCGGCGCCAACATCACCCGTGGCCTCCTAGCCCTGTCCGTCGTCGTAGTCGGTCCCATCCTCGGA
This sequence comes from uncultured Thermoleophilia bacterium, assembly GCA_963717285.1. Lineage (GTDB taxonomy): Bacteria > Actinomycetota > Thermoleophilia > UBA2241 > UBA2241 > CAIXSE01. The sequence continues at coordinate 33,808 of CAVQVW010000003.1, read as the reverse complement.
TCGGCTCTCAGCAAGAACCCTCCGTGATTCGCTGATTCTCGTCCAGTGGGTGGTGCTTGCCATTTCAGGTCCTGGGTATATACTGGGCATATGCTCATTATCTACGCTCCGGCAAGCCGAGTGCCGGACGGCGACAAAGGAGAGATCATGCCAGGAATGGACGGTTCAGGACCGATGGGCTACGGCCCTATGACGGGTGGCCGGCGCGGCTCGTGTGTCGGTGCCACGGCCGATGTCGGCTTCGGAGCAAACGCTGGGAGGGGCGCCGGAATGGGTCGTGGCCGGGGCGGCGGCGGCCGCGGTCGCCGCAACCAGTTCTACGCCACCGGACTCACCGGCTGGCAGCGTGCCGAGCAGGCCGACTCGCGGGCGCTGGCATGCGCTTGGCCGGACCCGTTCGCACGCTTGGAGAGCAGGCTGGGGGAGATCGTTGAGCGCCTCGACTGCCTCGAGGCGGGGCGGAAGTGAGGCGCGCCAGAGACAGAGGTCGGGGCACCGGCAACCGCCAGAGAGACGGCGTCCGGCAGCGCCGCCGTGACGGTTCCGGGCGCGGCGCGGCTCCCGAGGCCTGCGGGGAGAGCGGCCTCGGAGCGCAGATGGCTGCCGCTGTCGCCGTGCCGGCCCCACGCGCGGACGTGCCCTCCGGGGCTCCGGCTCCAGTTGCACGAGCGCGACCCATAGCCGTCGTGGCTCATGCGGATCAGTGCACCCTCTGCGGCGCCTGCCTCGACGCCTGCGCCCGTGGCGCCATTGCGCTGAGCGAGACTGCCGAGGTGGACGCCACGCAGTGCACCGGCTGCGGTGCCTGCCTGAGCGCCTGCCCCAACGGCGTGCTCGAGCTGGAGGTCTGAGGCCATGCGCATCGCCATCGCCAGCGGCAAGGGCGGCACCGGGAAGACGATGCTCGCCACCAACCTCGCGGCGCTGCTCGCCGCGCGTGGCATGGCCGTGCAGCTCCTCGACGCCGATGTCGAGGAGCCGGACTGTCACCTCTTCCTGCATCCCGAGATCGAACGCCGCGAGCCGGTACGCGTCCTCGTGCCCGAGGTCGACGAGGCGCGCTGCAACGGTTGCGGAGTGTGTGCCGAGGTCTGCGCTTTCAACGCCATCGCCGTCGTCGGCTCCACGGTCCTCGTGTTCCCCGAGCTCTGCCACTCCTGTGGGGCCTGCGCGCTGCTGTGTCCGCAGAAGGCCATCCGTGAGGAAGAGCGTGAGACCGGGGTGGTCGAGCACGGCATGGCGCTCCCGCGCCAGCCTGTATTCCCACTCGTGACCGGGGTGCTCGCAGTCGGCGAGGCCATGGCCGTGCCGACGACCAGAGCCACCTTGGCAGCTGCCGACGACGACAGCGTCGACGTCGTACTGATCGACGCGCCACCGGGCACCTCGTGCCCCGTGATCGCAGCGGTGCGCGGCTCCGACCTGGTAGTCCTGGTCACCGAGCCGACGCCCTTCGGTCTGCACGATCTCGAGCTCGCCGTCGAGATGGTGCGCGCGCTCGGGCTGCGCTGCGTCGTAGCCGTCAACCGCGCCGGTCTGGGCGACGATCGAGTCTACTCGTACTGCGCCGACGAGGGCATCGAGATCGTGCTGGAGCTGCCCTACGACCGCCGTATCGCCGAGACCTACGCCCGCGGCGATCTGCTGCTCGACTCGGTCGCAGGGCTCGGGAGAGAGCTGAGCGCTGCCTGGACGCGCATCGACGCCGCCGCCCGAGCAGCAGGAGGTGGCGTCATGAGCCCGCCACGCGAGCTGGTCGTGATCAGCGGCAAGGGCGGCACCGGCAAGACGAGCATCGTGGCCGCCTTCGCGGCGCTGGCCGGCGGCGCCGTGCTCGCCGACTGCGACGTCGACGCCGCCGACCTGCATCTGGTCCTGGGTCCCGAGCTCGGCGAAGAACACGAGTTCAGCGGCCGCCGCCAGGGCGATCATCGACCCCGAGGCCTGCACCGCCTGCGGGCGCTGCGCCGAGGTCTGCCGCTTCGCGGCCGTGCGCGGCGGCCCCGAGCCGGATACTGAGATCGACGCACTCGCCTGCGAGGGCTGCGAGCTCTGCCGGCGCGTATGCCCCGCCGACGCCATCCACATGGAGCCCGTCGTCAACGGCTGCCTGGATGGTCTCCGAAACGCGCTTCGGGCCGCTGGTCCACGCCCGCCTCGGGGTCGCCGAGGACAACTCCGGCAAGCTCGTGACCCTCGTGCGCAACGAGGCCGGCAGCGTGGCCGAGCAGCGCGGACTGCCGATCTCGTCATCGTCGACGGCTCGCCGGGCATCGGCTGCCCCGTGATCGCCTCGCTGACCGGCGCCGACCTGGTGCTTGGTCGGTCACCGAGCCGACGGTCTCGGGTCGGCACGACCTCGACCGCGTGCTGCAGGTGGTGCGCCAGTTCCGGCTGCCCTTCGCGCGTCTGCGTCAACAAGGCGGACCTGAACCCGGAGCTCGAGCGCGCGCATCGCCAGCGAAGCGTCCGACGCCGGTGCGGAATTGGTCGTCACTGTCGACTACGACCCAGCGGTGACACATGCCCAAGTCGCGGGCACCGACATCATCACGCATGGCGGCCGAGCCGCGGTCGAGGTCGCGAAGCTCTGGGGAGCGGTGAGCGCCTCGCTCTCGCCGTCCCCGCAAGGAGAGGTGCTCAATGCGTAGGGGCCAGGCGAGCCGCGGGCTGGATCCGAGGCGAACAGACCCGAGCTGTACCGTCACACGAATCCGAAAGAGGAGCAGTCATGAGAGTCAGCCATCAGCACGCAGGGCAACGACATCGACTCCCTGGTCGACCCCAGGCTTCGGCCGCGCCCGCTGGTTCATCGTCGCCGACACCGAGACCGGCGAGTGGCAGGCTCGCGAGAACCGCGCAGTCGCCAGCGGCGGCGCCGGCGTCCAGACGGGCAACGCCGTGGCATCGCACGGCGCGGAGGCCGTCATCACCGGCAATGTCGGGCCGAACGCGCACCAGGTGCTCGCCGCGGCGGACATCGCCATCTACCAGACGAGCAACGGCGTGAGCGCGCACGACGCTCTCGCCGCTCTCGAACGCGGCGAACTCGAGGCCGTCGAGGCTCCCACCGTCAGCGGTCATTGGACCTGAGGAGGAAGGAAGCAGTGCATGCACGCAGACGGAAGGCCCGGGTACCGCCGACAACGACGGGGAGGGCCACCATGCAAGGGCACCGGGCGAGGCCGTAACGGTCGCAGGGGCAATGCCCGGAGCAGCGAGGGCGGCCTGGGCGGGCGCACCGCGACCCGGACCCTGCGTCGCGGTCGGCGCCTACGTCGTGCAGGACATCCGCGACGCCGAGGGACTGACGCGGCCCTTCCTGCGCCGGACCGCGCTGCGCCTGGCGCTGAGCCGGCGTGAACCGGTCCGGCGCCTGGGCGGCGCCTACCTGCGGCTGGATCCACCGACGCCGAGCGAGGTGCCGGCCCAGAGAGAGACGATCGAAGTGGGCGCGACCCAGCCTGCGCCGCGGGCTCTCCCAGCGCCGGGCGCCGCGGGCGATCACGCAGCAGACAGCGAGAAGCCGGCGTGTTGAAGCCGGACCTCGCCCCCTCTAGGATGAGCATATGCTAGGAACCACAGGAGACGGACATGCCCCGCCCGCCGATTGAACGAGCCGTCGGCGGAGTGCCGCGGGCGACCCTGTTCAAGCCGGCGGGCGTGCCGGCCCGCGAGCTCGAGCAGCTACAGCTGACGGTCGACGAGCTCGAGGCCATCCGTCTCGTCGACCTCGACGGGCTGAGTCACGAACAGGCCGCCGAAGCCATGGGCATCTCGCGCCAGACCGTCGGCCGCGTGCTCGAGCGGGGCAGAGCCAAGGTCGCAGAGGCGCTCGTAGCGGGCAAGGCGATCCTCATCGGTGGGGGTCAGTACCGTATCGAGCCGCGGCAGCTCTGCTGCGCCTCCTGCGGCTCCCTCTGGGGCGCCCCACCAGATGACCCGCCACCGGCCGCCTGCCCATCCTGCGGCTCTGCCGAGGTGGGCACCTGCTGGGATGCGGCAGGGCACTGCGGGATGGGACATGGAAGCCGGGGCGCCGGCGCCGGTCGCCAGAAGCGCGGCCGCGGTCCGGGTCACGCCAGCGCCTGACGGCCTTCACCGCGACCGCCGGCCCCACGATATCGATCCACCAACCAGGAACGGAGTCTGATCCACATGAGTGAACTCAACGGAACGACGGTGCGCATCGCGATCCCCTCGGAAGCTCCGGGCGGTCTCGAGGCGCGACGGTCAGGGCACTTCGGCCGCTGCGACTGCTTCACCGTCGTCGAGGTCGTCGACGGCGACGTGGCCGGCGTCGAGGTCGTGCAGAACACTCCGCACGAAGAGGGCGGCTGCATGCGACCAGTGCTTCTCCTGGCCGAGAACACGGTCGATGCCATCGTCGTCGACGGCATCGGCGGCCGCCCACTCATGGGCTTCGGCCAGGTCGGCATCGCGGTGCACGCCGGGACTGGGCCGGACGTGCAGACGGCTGCAGCAGCCTACGTGAGGGGGGACCTGCCGGTGGTCGGGCTTGAGGGAGCCTGCCGGCACTAGGTGAGGGGACGCGGCCGCCGACCACGCTGCCACGCTCATGGAGGGCGGAGGCGTCATGTGGCCGTGCGAGCGCGTAGGCGGGTGGTCCCGCCCAGACGGAACGAGGAGGTCACCATGTCGGCGGAATCCACTCACGGCATGCCGCTGCTCGGCGACAGCTTCCCCGAGATGACGGTGAAGACGACACGGCATGAAGAACCTACCCGGCGCCCATGCCCTCATGGTCAGCCCATCCCTGACGCCCGGGGTGGCCTGCACGAGACGGCTGTCCGGCCGCCCAGCGAGCTGCGGCCCGGTCACCGGCGAGAGCGCCACTGTCGTGCGCATCGCCGATGAGGATCCCGAGCTTCTCCGTCTCCTCGCCACCTTGGGTCTGCTGCCCCAGGTCTCTGTGACGGTGGAGAGGGCGGCCGCGTCTGAGGCAACGCTCCTCCTTAGTGTTGACATGGCCCGCTGCGCGCTTCGCCGCGAGTTCGCGGAGGAAGTACTCCTCTATGCCTAGGCACGACCACACGCATCCACGCCGGGGAGCCGCGCCGCAGCGGCGCCCGTCAGCCCCGGCCGAGACCGCGACACGCACGCTGGCTGACATGCCCGCAGGGGCTGCCGGCGTGGTGCGCACGCTGCGTGGCGGCAGAGGACTGACGAGCCGCCTCCTCGCCCTCGGCCTGACCCCCGGAGCCGAGGTGACCGTCGTGCAGAACCGAGGCCGCGGTGCGCTCATCGTACTGGTGCGTGACGTGCGGGTGGCCCTGGGGCGCGGTCAGGCGCGCATGGTCGAGATCATGTCGCGCTAGCCGGAGCGCGCCCGCATGGACCGAGCCCGACACTCCTCAATCACGATCGCCCTGGCAGGGCAGCCCAACGTCGGCAAGTCCACCGTGTTCAACATGCTCACCGGCCTCAGCCAGCACGTAGGGAACTGGCCCGGCAAGACGGTCGAGCAGAAGACTGGGGAATTCGTGGACGGGGCAAGGCGCGTCCGCTTGGTGGACCTGCCCGGCACCTACAGCCTCACCGCCAGCTCAGAGGAAGAGCGCATCGCACGCGACTTCGTCCTCCGCCAGCGGCCCGACGCGGTGATCGTCATCGTCAACGCAGCGGCGCTGGAGCGCGGCCTCTACCTGGTCGCTGAGCTGCTCATGTTGCCGGTACCAGTTGTGGTCGGCCTCAACATGACCGACGTCGCCGAACGCCAAGGCACTCGCATCGACATCGAGGTGTTGCAGGCGGCTCTGCGCGTGCCCGTCGTAGGGCTCGTCGCCACCAAGAACCGCGGCCTGCACGAGCTGGTCGGTGCGACCGAGCGGCTCCTCGCCGACCCGGCAGCGTTCGCGCCCGAGCGCCCGCCGCTCGCGCGCAAGCACGGCCCGCAGCTGCAACGCCTCCGCGCCCTGGTCGCCGGCCGATTGCCAGAGCCCTACCCCGAAGACTGGGTAGCCCTGAAGTTGCTCGAGGGCGACGCCGAGATCACCGACATGGTGCGCTCGACGGCACCGAATGCTTGGGAGGACGTCGAGACGGTGCTCATGCAGCATGAGGACGCCTACCTCGATATCTCCAGCAGCCGCTATCAGTGGGTAGAACGCATGGTGCATGCCGCCGTGGCTCGCCCCGGGCGGGCGCCATCACCGTGACCGACCGCATCGACGGGGTGGCCACTCACTACCTCTGGGGTCCGCTCCTGCTGCTGCTGTTGTTCGGGTTCGTTTTCTGGCTGACCTATGCCGCCGCCGACCCAATCGTGCAGTGGCTCGATGGGCTCATGACCGGCCCGCTCACGAAGCTGGCACAGGAAGCCCTGGCCAGCGCGCCGACGTGGCTCTCCGGCCTTGTGGTCGACGGACTCATTGCTGGCGTGGGGACAGTGCTGACCTTCGTGCCCATTCTGGTCATCTTCTTCGCCGCTCTGGGGGTGCTCGAGGACGTCGGCTACCTGGCGCGCGCCGCCTACGTCATGGACCGCTTCATGCACCCGATGGGGCTGCACGGCAAGTCGGCCCTGCCGCTGATAGTGGGTTTCGGCTGCAACGTACCGGCAGTCATGGGCACCCGTATCATCGAGGAGCGCCGCGCCCGGCTCCTCACCATCCTGCTCGTGCCGCTGGTGCCCTGCGCGGCGCGCCTCGCCGTGGTCGCCTTCTTGGCACCCGCCTTCTTCGGGTCGATGGCGCCTCTCGTGATGTGGGCGCTCCTAGCAGCGAACCTGCTCCTCCTCTTCATCGTCGGCGCGGTCGTCAATCGAACCGTCTTTCGCGGGGCTCGCTCGGCCTTGATCATGGAACTGCCGCTCTACCACCGCCCCAACCTGCGCACCATCGGCCTGTTCGCCTGGCGTAACACAGTTGCCTTTGTGAAAAGAGCCGGAACTCTCATCGTCGTCATCTCGAGCGCAGTCTGGGCCCTCTCGGCTTTTCCGGGGCCTGATCCGCAGGACAGTCTCTTGGCCGGTCTCGGACGCCTGCTGGCGCCTCTGGGAGCGCTCGTCGGCCTCGACGACTGGCGCCTGATCGTCGCTCTGCTGAGCAGCTTCGCAGCCAAGGAAAACACGATCGCCACACTGGGCATCCTGTTTCCTGCCGACGGCACCGGCCTCGGCCTTGCGGATCGGGTGGCGGACGTGCTCTCCTCGCCGGCGGCAGTCGCCTTCCTGGTGATCCAGATGACGTTCATCCCCTGTGCCGCCGTCGTCGCGGTCACCCGGAAGGAGACCGCTTCGTGGCGCTGGACGGCTGCCAGCGTGGGCCTGATGCTGGCCGTCTCCCTCCTGGCCGGCATGCTCGTCTACCAGGTGGGAATACGGCTGTGACCTGCGACTGCCGGTACGACCGCCTTCCGTTCCCCAACCCGATCCCGGTCGCTCGAGGCGGTGCGGGTCCGGCTGCCTACCGCAGCACGCGATTGGCCACATCCAGCATGCGTTGCGGCAGATCCTGCATGTCGTGCACCAGAAAGACCTCGCCCTGGCCGCAATCGGCCAGCAGGCGGCAGAGATCCTCGTCCATGTACTCGTACTCGGCGAGCAGCACATGCAGGCTGGGGAAGCGACGCGCCGCATCTGTCGGCTCGGCCTTGCCTTTGGTCGGGTAGCAGTCGGTGATCAGCAGACCGCTGCGCCGCGGGTTGCGGCCGCGCTCCAGCTCGTCCGCGCCGAGCTCCAGCGCGGCCTCGATGTTGGTGAGCCCGTAGCCTGGCTCGGCGAGCATGCTGCGGATGACCTCTTCGACGGAGTCCGCGACATCGAACCGGGTCACCACACGAGCCTCATCCTCGAAGACGATGATGGCGAGATCCTCCGGTCGCACCTTGAGGGCCAGCACGGCGACGGCCACGGCGGCCACGGCGATGTTCTCGCCCGCCATCGAGAGGGAGGCGTCGAGCATCAGGACGACCTGGTGCCTGCGCTCCTCGCGGCGCTGGACGATCCAGTCGTCCGCCTCGGGGAACCGCTTGCCGATGATGTTGTCGATCGTCGCCTCGACGTCGAGCTCGCCGGAGTACGACTCGCGCATGGGCTCGCGGACCACGTGGCTGGCGCCGCGCAGTGGCCCGACGAGACTCGTGGCCCGGGCCAGCACCTCCTCGATGGGGGGGCGCTCGGCGAAGTAGCGAGGGCTCCCCGAGACGATGCCCTCGCTGCCCTCGGTGTGGCGGCCGATGAAGGCGAGGAACTCTTCGTCGGCCATCTCATCTTCCTGGAGGAACTCGGTCGGCGCTTCGCCCTCGTCGAGGTCGTGGTACGCCTCGTCGGCCTGCGCCCCTTCGGGGGCGCCTAGACTTTTGGGGAGACCGGCGCCAGCACCTCGTCGGGATCGAGGCCGCGGTCCACGACGAGCTCGAAGACCTCGTCGAAGGCCGCGTGGAAGTCGCCCTCCGTCTCGTCGCGCACATGCACGCGGGTCGTGAAGCCCGCCTGCGCGGCACAGTAGAGCGTCGCACGGTCGATCTCGCCGGGAGGCAGACCGTCCGCCCTGCGCAGCTCCTCGGCGATGCTCGCCGTCGAGATCGCCGCGCGCACCGAGGCCCCGCGGCGAAAGAGCGGATGCAGGCGCGTCGCCCGCGCCAACCGCACGGCGGTGCGGATCAGAGCGATGTCGTCGCAACCGGTCTCGGCAGTCACGATCGCCTCTTCCTCGGTCGCCGTCTGATAGTCGAGCGCGAGATGCTCGAAGCGGTCGCGCAGGGCCTCGGAAAGATGCCCGGTGGCGATGTACTCCACAGGGTTCTGGGTAGCGACCACCTGAAACCCATCGGCGGCCCGGACCTGGCCGATGTGCGGGACCTGCAGGATGCGTTCGTCCAATGCCGGCAGGAGGACGTTCTGCACGGTCTCGGGCATGCGGTTGAGTTCGTTGATGAAGAGGATGCTCCCCTCGCGCATCGCCTTGACCAAAGGGCCTGGGAAGAACGACTCCTCGCGATAGCCCTGATTGAGGACGATCGGCGGATCGAACCAGCCCGTGAGCTTGCTCTCCGAGTAGCGGTCGTCGCCGTCGACACGCTCGACACCGCGCTCGAGATGGGCACAGACGGCGAGCGCGACCCGGGTCTTGCCGACGCCCACAGGACCCTCGAGCAGGAGGTGGCGGCCGGAGCTGAGCACGGCCAGCGCGCCGCGAAGCTCCCTCCGACGGCCGACGATGCCGCACTTCTCCTGGATCACCTCGACGGACGTCATCCCGACTCCTTGTCGATAACGATCATATGCTCAGTCTACACCCGCCAGGCCGGCACTCACGCACCGCGAAAGGGACTCAGACAGCCTGGCGCCAGCATATACCCCCAGGGGTGTCCGCGCACGCCGGCGAAGGACGCCGCCTCGGAACCGCCACGACCGCCGGACCGTCCGCCGGCGCAGGTTCAGCGCCGAAAGGCGGAAGCGGAACGCGGGCCCCGGCGGGAGCGGCTCAGCGGACTGCGGGGGACGCCGAAGCGCGCCGCACCGTGGAACTCGCGCGGCGCGACGTCGTTGGGCCCATCGGATACAACAGACTGGCCAGCGCCTCGATCTGCTCGCGGCCGACGCCGAGCTCGAACTGGCCGCCGCCGTACAGCACGACGCCCTCCGCGAGGGCGCGATCGACGCAGTCGAGCAGCGCCCCCAGCGAGCCGAAGCGAGACGGCTTGATGTTCAGGAAGCGCGGCAGTTTCGGCAGGGCCTCGACGTCCGCCCAGGAGTGAATCGGCGCGTCGAAGCTGAAGCGCGCCTCCTCCCCGTCGAGGCCGTCGCGAGCCGGGCCGGAGAGTGCCGGATCCTCGAGCACGGCGTCGGGAAACGCCGCCGCGACGATCCGGTACTGAGCCGGGTCGGGCGGGTTGTCGACAGGTGATCCCTCGTAGAACGCCTTGAAGTCGATCACGCGCACGCGACCGGTCGCGGCGATGCGCGCGACCGTCCCCGCGTCCCACTCCGGCGTGGGGTCGAGCTTGAACTCGAGCGTGGGCTCGACGGCGAGCCACGGCGTGATGTCGAGCCGCGTCGACACGGCGAAACGCAGCGGCAGATACTCGTGGTCGAGCGCCGCGCCCAGCGTCTTGCCCCGCTGCCGCAGGGCAAGGTCCAGCGCGGCGCTCTCGAATGCCCAGCGCCGGTAGAGGCGGAAGGAGTCCTGCTGCGGCGGCCGGGCCGGGAACAGATCGAACCCCCCACAAGCGCCGAGAACGCGTCCAGGGTCCTCGTGCCCGCCAGCGGCAGCTCGAGCGGATAGGGCTCGTGGTCCTCGGCGGCGTAGGTGACGTCTTCGCCGCGGCCCTCGGCCGGCGCCGCGGAGCACGACGGTCGTCGTCACCCGGCGGAAGCCGCTCGACACGTCCAGCTCAGCACGCTCGGTCGAGTAGCCGTCGACCGCCAGCGGCAGCCCGGCGAGGCGCGCGTACGCGCCGTCGTCGGACGTGCTCGTCCACTCTTTGCCCGCCGCCAGCCACGCCACTGTTGCTCCCGCGAGCGTCCACGCTACTCGGGCATGCGCGACGAATGGTGCTCGATGATCTGCCAGCCGTCGGCGGTGCGGCGGTACACGTACGTGAACCGCGCCGCCACCGCGAGCCGTCGGCGAACGTGAAGGTGTAGCGACCGGAGTTGAGGGCGAGATCGCCGAAGACGCGCACGTTGGCCTCGTCGATAACGCCGCTTGGCCCCTTGACCACGAAGTGCTCGAAGTAGTCGTGGATCTCGGGGTGGTTGTGGCGGACCTTGTTCGAGACCGTCGGCAGCAAGACGGCGTCGCCGCGTACAGTTGGGTCACGCGGCCCGCATCGCCGGTCTGCAGGGCCGCGTTCCATTCGTCGAACAGGTCCTGGATCTCGCTCTCGGCGCTCACGGCACCTCCTCCGCGTGACGTGTGCGACGAAAGAGTGACAGAAAGCGCCGCCGGCCGCCACGGGCCGAGTCATGGCCTCGCCGAGGCAGTAGAACCAGCCGTCCCGACAGCCGATGTAGATTCGTCCGTTCCAGACGATCGGCGTGGACTCAAAGCCGTCCTTGGCGACGAACTGCGTCGTCTCGTCGATCGTCACCTTCCAGTACTTGCCGTCGCCGTTGGCGCTCGGCAGAGCCCGCGTCGCCCTGCTGCGCCGGGGTGAAGGTGATCCGGTAGACATGCACGCGCATGTCGTAGCCGGCGCAGACGATCCGATCGCCGAGCAGCAGCGGCGTCGAGATCGAACCAGCGTTCCAGTACTGCCCGACCTCGACCGGCGTGCGCAACCTGGGCTCGCGGTTTGGCCCTCTCACGGTACCCTCGGCCAGCGTGTCCTGCGAGACGACGTGCATGTAGCCGTCGAGGGAGTTGAAGGCGGCCAGCGCCGGCCGGCTGCCGTCGATGTTGTAGTCGTCGTTGACGGCACACGAGCCGATCACGCCGCCCTTCCACTCTCCGACCTTGCGGTCCCGCGTCGGGTAGAACCATTCGACCGCCTCGGCCGGCGGCTTGGCCGGGTCGAGACAGAGCACGCCGCCCCTACCCTTGATGTACTGCTTCTCGATCGAGACAAGCAGCTTGTCGCGGCGCGTGGGGATGACGCTGCCGTCCATGTCGGCGCCCACGAAGTAGTCCCACTCGACGGTGAGGTCGCTGCGCCGCAGGCCGTAGACGTGCCCCGCGCCCGACGAGATGTAGAGGCGCGTGCCCAGGGCCGAGCCAGACGACTCGAGCACGAGGTTGCCGTCGCGCGACTTGGCGCGCTCGTCGCCGAGGAGCTCCGCCTGGGCGACGATCTTCGGCTCTCGCGAACGTCTCCCAGGCCTCGGTCGTGAACGGATCGAGGGCGTAGAGAAGGCCGCTCTCGACGCCGATGTACTGGCGCCCGTCGAGGTAGAAGCCGCTGCCGTCGCAGTCGCGGCTGTAGCACGCAGTCTGAGGCACCGGCAGCCGCCAGAGCTCCTTGCCGCTGCCGAAGGTGAGTGCGCGGTATGGAGCGACACGGGTGTCGGCCAGCTTGTACGGGTAGCCGCGCCGCGATCCCGCGAGGACGATGTACTTGTCGTCCTCGCCCGTTGGCGCCGGGTTGAGAAAGACGCTCGCGCTGCTCTTGATGATGTCGTCGAACTGGTACTTCCAGATGACCTCGCCGGTGAGCGCGTCGACGCGGCGCAGATTGTAGTCGTAGCTGCTCACGATCAACTGCGGCCTGCCGCCGTCGACGACGAGACTGGGTTGGCCGGTCCAGCCGCTGCCGCGCCATTCGCTGGCCGGGTCGTCGTCCTCCTTGCCAGAGCTCCAGCCGCTGCCGAGCTTAACCTTCCACAGCATGTCGAGGCGATTGGGCACGGGCCCAAGCCCGTAGAAGCGCCTGGAATAGGTGCCGAGGAACGTACCGACCTTGACGCCGTCGCCCTCGAGCGTCGGCACCGGCGCGGGCGGCACGGCGGCGGCGCCGACGATCTCATCCGTGCCGCCAGTGCAGGCGCTGACCCGCCAGACGATGACGAAGACGACGACCAACAGGATGAACAGGACGCCGGCGCGCCGTCGCTGCAGCTGGCGCCGGCGCGCCGGCGCAGCGCGCGTCGCGGGGCGATGTGCGAGACCGTAGTCGCTGTGCGTACACCCTACTACGGACCACCGCTCGCCGCGCCACTCAACATCACCCATTCCAAACGGCGGTCTTGGCGGGTGATAGGGTCACGGCACTGACGACCGTCGACCGGAAGGCACACGATGGCTACCGACTTGGACCTGCTGCGCGACCTCTGCGCGGCCCCAGCGCCAACAGGCTACGAGGCGCCGGCGCAAGAGATCGTTCGCCGCCGACTCTCCCCTCTCGGTGTCGTCCAGGGCGACCCACTCGGCAACGTGTGGGGAGATGTCGCCGGCGAGGGTACGCCGCACGTCGTGGTCACCGCGCACAGCGATCAGATCGGCCTCATCGTTACCTACGTGGACGAGCACGGCTACGTGTCGTTCGAGGCCGTCGGCGGCATCGACGCGCAACTCCTTCCCGGGCGGCATCTGATCGTCCACGGCCTGGCCGGCCCAGTTCACGGAGTCGTTGGCCGGCGGCCGTCCCACAAGATGACCAAGGAGGAGCGCGCCAAGGCGCCCGACATCAGCGAGCAGTGGCTAGACCTCGGCGCCGCCTCGCGTGACGAGGCGCTGGCGCTCGTGCAGGTCGGCGATCCGATCACCTTCCCCGCGCGGTGCGTACCGCTCGCCAACGAGCGCTTCGCCTCCCCGGCCTTCGACAACCGGGCCGGCGTCTACGTCTGCATTCGGGCCCTCGAGCACTACGCGGCGGCGCCGGCTGCGGCGCGCTTCACGGCGCTCACAACCGTCCATGAGGAGACCACGTTCATGGGCGCCCGCGCCATGTCGCGCCGCTGGCAACCCGACGTGATCATCGTCGTCGACGTCGACTTCGCCAGCGACGACCCCGGCATGGACGCCAAGAAGCTCGGCGGCGAGGTCAAGCTGGGCGCCGGCCCCGTCATTCATCGCGGCGCCGGCAGCAACCACGCCCTGGTCGAGCTCGCCCGCGAAGTCGCCAACGCCGAGGGCATCCCGGTGCAAGTGAAGGCGATGCCCGGCGCCACCAGCACCGACGCCGAGCAGTTCATGGCCAGCGGGCAGGCGGCGGTCCTCTCCTTCAGCCTGCCCGTGCGCAACATGCACTCGGCCGCCGAAGTCATGCAGCCGAGCGACGCCGAGGCCGGCGCGCTGCTCGCCGCCGGCGTCGTCAGACGCCTTGCCGAGAGCTGGGACCGCGAGCGCTTCGTACCGCGCGGCTGAGAGCCGAAGGGCCCATCCCCCGCGGCGGACTCCTCCTACACGAGGTGCGCCCCCAGCCAAGCGAGCGGCAGGCGCACCGCCAGGTAGATGATCGTCAGGGCGTGCGTGATGCTGTCCGTCGAGACGAACGCGTAGCCGAGCGCGACGAAGAGGAATGTCGCGGGATACCCCAGCCACGAGAGGTACTTCTCGTAGCCCACCTCCTGTGGCAGCCCGGCCTTCTTGCGCGCCTTGCGCCGCGCCTTCTTCCAGCGCTCGAAGCGCGAGACGACGACGAGGCCAGTCCCGTGATAGAGGCCCCACACCGCCCAGTTCACACTGACGTAGTGCCAGAGGCCCATGGTCAGCATGCTCGCGTAGAGCCCCAGCCACACCTTCCGCGTGAGCCCGAACACCGGGAAGTAGACGTTGTTGCGCACCCAGCTCGACAGCGAGATGTGCCAGCTGCGCCAGAAGTCGCCGAGATTCCTCTGCCAGAACGGGTAGTGGAAGTTCTCCATGATGCGGAACCCGAAGAGGGCCGAGAAGCCGATCGCCAGGTCGGTGTAGGCGGAGAGATCGAAGTAGGCACGCAGGAAGATGATGATGCAGTACGCGAGCGGCCAAAGCGGGTGCACCTCCTGCCAGTCGAACTGCGCCCCCCCGACGGTCGTCACGATGTCGTTGAAGAACACGGCGAAGAGGAAGTCGACGACGAAGACCTTCTTGAAGTACCCCATGGCGATGCGGCGCAGGCCGCGGTAGAAGAGCTGCCTGTCGAACGTATGGCTGCGTTTCGCGTAGAAGCCCTGGAACGTCTCGAGAGGGCCGGCCGGGAACGTGGGGATGAACATGACGAAGGTCATGAGGCGGAGGATCGAGTTCTCCTTGATCACACCGCGCAGGCAGTCGAAGACGTACTGGAGCAGGCGAAACACGAAGTAGCTCAGCCCCAGCGGCATGAGGAAGTAGCTGACCACGAGATCGTCGCTCTCCCAGAAGACCATCAGCGCGACCTGCCCGTACTTGCCCACCGCCAAGGCGACGACCGCGATCGCGACGATGATGAGGACGGCCCGTCCGCCGCCGAGCCGCTTCTCCGTCCACAGCGCCACGAGCTGGTGGGTCACGAAGACCAGGCCGAGCGCGACCGCGGCGAAGGCTGGGTGGAGGAGAGCGAGAGCGGCGACCGAGACGGCGAGCAGGAACGCGAGCCTGAAGCGGTCGTCGCGCAGCGCCAGCCAGAACACGCCCAGGGCGACGAGGACGACCGGGATCAGCCACAGGGTGAAGAAGATCTTCACGAGTCGTCTGCCGCGCCCATCAGGCTCACCAGCTCGCGAGCCAGCCGGCGCTGCCAGAGCTCGCGTCCGGGTCCGACCAGGTGTGAGAGATCGTAGAAGTCGGCGTTCGGGATGGCGAGCTCGTCGTTGAAGTCGAGATACGGCAGGTCATAGCGCCGCGCCAGGTCGCGGACCGGCCGCTTGTACTCGGATCGGGCGTAGTCGAAGCGACCGCGTACGATCGCCTCGTTCAGCGGCAGCTCGACCAGGACGACGCGCAGCCCGCGCTCCCGGCCACGCTCGACGAGCGCCTCCAACACCTGCAGATTGAGAAGTCGATTGCGCTCGAACTCCGGATACCTCTCCGTGTTCCAGACCTCCACCATCTGCTCCTTCTCGGCCACGCTGCGCACCCTGCCCGCGGTGTAGGCGTGCTGCCGGTACTCGCGGCTCAGCGGCGCCCCGGCGAGCAGACGCTGCACCTGACGGTCACTGAGGTCGGTGACGTACGAGAAGACGCCGGGGAGGATCGTCCTGCCGCGGCCGCGGACCCCCCATTCATCGCTCACGAAGCTCTGCAGCGCCGGGCTCTTGAGGAGGAACTCGCGGCCCCTCACCTGGTCGATGCTCGCCTCCTTGTCGGAGGTGAAGCGCCCCAGATTCACGCCGACGATCAGCCAGGCGGCAGTGTCCGGCACGTTGTCGAGCACCGTCAGACTCTGGGCGAAGTTCTGGTTGATGGAGCCGAAGTCGTAAGCGGTCACATCTGGTCCGCCAAGCTCGGCGATGTCGTCGGCGAGCTCCTCGCCGCCGACGATCGCCTCTCGGGCGGCAGACCCGCCGAGCAGGTACACGGCCGGCCCTTCGGGGGGCGCCTGTTTGGTGCGGCCCACAGTCCAGGACACGTAGGTGAATGAGTCGCGCGCCGTCCGCAGGCAGTAGTCCAGCGGCGCCCGGGTCCAGAGGCCGCTTGCGAAGATGCTCTCGATGCCGAGCAGCGCCGGCACGAGCAGCAACGCCGCGACGGCGAGGACGAGCGGATTGGAGTTGCGAAAGCCGCGCCGGAAGCTGCTCACGACCCGGCCCCGCCGCTCACCTCAGTTCCTCGGCGAGCATCGCCTGCAGCTGCGAGCGGATCGCCTTCCCGGAGCCGGTGCGCGGGATCGCCGCGACGGCGATGAGCTTCCCCGGCAGCGCCGCCGGCGACAGTACTCCGCGCAGGTCGCGGAGCACGCGCGAAGGCTTGAACGCCTGCGCATCGAGCGGGACCACGAAGGCCACCGGAACATGACCGAGGAGCTCGTCCGGAGCCGCGATGACGGCCACGTCGGCGAAGCGGCCCAGGCCCTGCAGGGCCTGCTGCACCTGGGTGATGCTCACCTTCTCGCCGCCGCGCTTGATGATGTCGTCCTTGCGGCCCTCGACCCACACGTAGCCGTCGGCATCGACTCGGCCGAAGTCGCCCGTCCGGAAGCCGTATTCACCGAGAGCGGCGGCAGTGAGCTCCGGCTCGCCGAGATAGCCCTGCATCACGAGCGAGCCGCCGACGAAGAGCTCGCCGGATTCGCCCTGCTCGGCCGGCGCTCCGTCGGGCCGGCGTGCGACGACCGACATGTCCGCGATGGGGCGTCCCACCGACCCGACCCGCGTCGCGATCTGCGTCGGCGGCAGGATGCAGAGCCGGCCGCTCACCTCCGTAAGGCCGTACATGTTGAACAGGCTCACACCGGGAAGCACCATGGTCAGCTTCTCGACCACCGCCACCGGCAGATGATCGCCGCTGCTCACCCAGAAACGGAGCCGATGCGGCCGCGGCTCTTCGAGCGGGCCGACCACGCGCACGAGATGCGCCGGCGCGCCGCCAAAGCCGGTGCAACCGAGCTTCTCCATCTCGTCGAGCAAGCCAGGACCGAAGAAGAATCCGAGCTGACCGACGACGCTCCCCCCCACCGCCAGGAGCGTGAGGAAGTGGCAGATGCCGCTCGTGAAGTACGGCGGCGTGTTGATGAAGATCCGGTCGTCGGCCCGCAGTCCAAGCTCGAGAGCGACATGGCCCGCGTTGGCCGCGACCGAGCGCGCCGTCTGGCAGGCGCCCTTGGGGACCCCGGTGGTCCCGGACGTGAACATGACCATCGCGAGCTCATCCCCACTCGTCGGGGCGCCCCGCTGCTCGGAGCGCGAGCTCCGGGAGAGCCCGCGCAGAACCTCTTCCCCACCGCCGTGCGCGCCGTCCCTGAGCCCGTCCACGAGGTGTTCCCCGTCGTGAGTCACACAGAGCTCACGCGGGCCCGCGACCGGGCACGCCCCGGGAGACGGCACGACAAGAAAGGACGGGTCCGCCTTGGCCATGAGCCACTCCACATCGGCCGCCGGCAGCGTCGTGTTCAGCGGGATCACCACGCCGCCGGCCAGCCAGACGCCGAGCATCGAGACGAAGAACTGGTCGTACTTCTCGAGGTAGAGCGCGACGCGCGAACCGTGCGCGCATCCGGCGCTGCGCAGCGCATCGGCCACGGCCTCGGCGCGCGCCAGGGCTTCGTCGTACGCGTACGAGCGGCCGTCGGTGACGAGCAGAGGGTCGTGCGGGCGCTCCTGCGCCCAATGGCGCAGGCGTCCGACGACGTCCGTCATGGCAGCTGCGGGGACCATCGCTCGCTGAGCGCTCGCGTCAGAAGCCGACGTATCGGAACTCGGTGAGCTTGCTGCCGACCATGACGGCGATCGCGATACCGAGGAAGAGGAGGAGCCACAGGCAGGTCTGAAGCGCCAGCCCGAGGCTGTAGGCCAGCCACTTCACCGGCTCGTCGCCGGCGGCGGTCGCCTGCTCCGGCGTCTGCTCGGCAGCCGGGGCCGGGGAGGCCTTCGTCTCAGGCATCGCCGGCCTTCTTGCGCTCGACGAACGCGACCATGTGGTTCACAGTGTCGAGGTTCTCGTAGACGATGTCCATCGGCTTCACGCGGATTCCGAAGGTCTCCTCCAGATAGGCGATCAGCGCGGTGAGGTTCATCGAATCGAGAAGCTGACCCCGGAAGAGCGATGTCTCGGCATCGACCTCGTCCTCCTCCAGATCGGCTTCGTCGCGGATGAACTCCAGGATGGTCTCAGCGTCGCTCATGCCGCCTCCCTGCCAGGCGTCCCGGCACCAGTGGGCCTACGCCGGCCTCATGCCGGATGTGTACGAGAACCTCATAGGACTGACGAAGCCCGTCGCCTCGACTCCGGCCTTGAACACGCCGGCGAGCGTGAACACCCGCTCCGCTGTCTGGAACCCCTGCTCGAGACCCCACTCGTCGCTCATGATGTGCCCGCGTCCTCCAGCCCATCCGTAGGCTCCGAACTGGCAGGTCGCATCGCCATTGCCCACGACGAGACAGCCGTTGCGCACGAAGGGCAGCCACGTAGCGATGACGGTCGTCTCGGCGCCGCCAGAGCGTCGGCCGGCGGTCGCCATCACGCCTACCGGACGATTGGCGAGCTTGAAGTCCTGGTGACGCAGCACGCGTGTGCGCATGATGAACTTGGAGAACAGGTCGGACGGCAGTCCGAAGTAGACCGGTGTGGCGACCAGCAGCCCGTCCGCCGCGACCATCTTCTCGAGGACCATCTGCACATCGTCCTCATTGACCCTTACGCAAGAGACGAATCGGCCGTCCTTGGTCTTGCCGCAGATGTTGCAGGCCTTGCAGGGCTCGACGTTGAGGTCGCGCAGGTGCACGACCTCGTGCTCGGCTTCGCCAGGATAGGCGGCATCGAGCCTCTTGAAGGACTCGTCGAGCAGCAACCCGCTGTTGCTGCCGTCGCGCGGACTGCAGTCGAGTCCCAGAAGCCGTATCGTCATTCGTCGCACTCCTCTCCGTAGACCTCCGGCCGGCGGCGCGGGAGGGTGGCGTGCATCGGCCCTTCCTGGCGGAACCCGCATGCTACCAGATGATTCCCGGAGTTGCCGTCGCACGTCGACTCGGCGGCCGCGGCGGGCAGGCAGGCTCCGGCGCCGAAAGTGGGATGCGGACACGCCCCCGTCCTCTTCCCGGCACACGATCGCAGCCAGTCCCGCGAAGCGGCTCAGGCGGCACCGAACCTCAGTCCAGCTTGAAGGACATCACTGCCGATTCCAGCTGCGGATCGACTTCGTGCCCGGGGCTCGCGACCCATTGTGCCTTCAGCTCGTACTGATGCTGCCCCTCCACGAGGAGGTAGACCATATTCTGCACCTCAGTCCCCTCGAAGGCGTGCGAGTAGCTGACCGTGAAGCCCGGGATGCCGCCGATCTCGGCAGCCTCTAGCGGCTCGACTACGGTCACGTTCTCAAGTGCTTCCAGCTGCGGGTCGACGAGCTTCCGGAACCCATCCTCCATCTGGCGGACCTCCTCCGGTGACCGCCGCTTGCCCAGTCTGTACACGGCGACCGCCAGTCCCTCAAGGGGTTCCTCGCCGACCAACGGCCCTTCGTAGTTGAAGAACCCGACCTGCAGGATCGGAGCAGTGGCCCCACTTGCCATGGTCGCTTCGAAGTGAACCAGCTCATAGCTCTCCGGATACTCCATGGAGAACCCGTACTCATCGTTGTGGTAGGTCTTGGTGGCGCTTGCAGCCGGGCTGCTGGCCGTCGATGCGCCGGCCGTCGGGCTGCCCCCTTCGCTGGGCTTGGACGACCCGCAGGCAGTCAGACCTCCGAGCAGCATGACGGCCAGTGCGGCAGCCGGTACGACCGCAGTGCCCCTCACGTGTCGCACCGCCCCCCTTGTTCTCCCTGCCCGACTGGATCGGCGGACGCTCCAAGCCGTCCATTGGCCGGTCCGCTTCCCATGATAGCGCCAGATGCGGGTCTGGGGGCAGCGACGAGAGAGCCGGACTGGCAAGCTCGAGCATACGGCTGCTTGGACGGGCGTCGAGCTGCGTCAGTCGTCGGCCGACGACTGCGGGTCGCCCCCGGAATCCCAGCACCGTGCAGAACGCGCGCTCCCGGCCGCCCACGAGGTTGAGCGCGCAGATGTCGAGGCTGGCATCGCCGTCGGGGTCGCTGCGCCGGCGCCGGCCTCTTGCAGGACCGGGCCTCCGGTCCTCACCTGGCGCTCGGGAACGCAGCCTCGTCCACGCTCTCCGTGCGGGCGGTGCCGCCTGAGACGGCGTGCAGAGAGACGTCGAACGCCGTGTACTCCGTATTGGTGTAGCGGTAGTTGCCGGAGATGTAGGACGAGGACGACGTCGAGTAGTCGAGCGGGTTGCTGAACTTGCCGCGTTCGCCGACCGCGAAGAAGTCGCGCATGTGCCAGTTCCAATCCCGGCCCATCGAGTAGTAGAGGCCGTACTTACCGTTGGCCAGGCCCTTGAGAAGGGCTGTCTTCTTGCCACGGATGTACACGCTGGCCACGGCCTTGCGCGATTCCGGCTTGGTGAGTACCACCATCGCATCCTCACTGTTGCCGTTCTTTATCTTCAGTCGGCCGAGCCCACCGCTCGGACGGACGATGACGGCCTCATTGCTGAGCCGCACGGGCTTCACGGCCGTGACCTTGTAGCTCTCGCCGGCGAGGCGGATGGTGTGCGTGCCCGCGCGCGAGTTCGCCGTCTCGTAGAGGAGCGTCTCGGTCTCTCCGGGCGCGATGACCCGATCCACGCCGCTGCACTCCTTGCCGTCCAGTCGCGGCGCCTTCTCGTAGGTGCCGGGGGCGCCCCCGGTGTTTCGCACGGTGGCCCCCAGAGAGATCCTGTCGCCCGCTCGAACCACGCTCTTGGAAGCCCTGAGATTCTTCACTACGAACGCGGCCGGCGTCACCACCTCGAACGTCGTCGTGCTGTCCCCGAGATCCAACGTGTGGGCACCCAGGGCCAGGTCGCCGGGCAGTTCGAGCCTCACCTTCGCGCTCTCGCCGCTCGGCACGTCCGCCTCCACGTCGGCGACCTGTACGCCGTCGACCGTGCAGCTCTCACTGTAGACACCGTCGCCGACTCCCACGTTGGCGACCTCGACGAGGACTTCGTGGGGCGGCTCGCCCGAGACCGCGTAGCCGTCCAAGTCGGCAGAGGCCTCCCGCTGGGGATAGCTGAACAGCAGCGCGCCGCCCGCGAACAGGACGACCGCGACCGCAGCAGCGGCTGCCCAATAGGCCTTGGCACGTGGTTTGCCAAGCGCCGGGAAACGCACGGTGAACGCCCGCCCGCGAACCAGGATCAGGACAGGAACGAGCAGCGCTGCCAGCGCCGACGCGAACGCGATGATTCCGAGTGCGTCACGCACGATCCACCTCCACGGTCGACGCCCCCGACTGGTCTTCCGCGACGCACACCCCGCACGCCACTCCGCTGCGCTCTACTATCGGCATCGGTCGCGTCCGCTCGAAAGTCCGCGGAAGGGATCGCGGCAGCGACTCGGCACGGTGCTCGTGGCGGACACGCCGTGGGTATCGCGCCAGATCAGCGGGACGCGGAGATCAGCACGCCCTCTCGCAGTCGATCCAGTATCTGCGGATCGTGTGGATGCCCTTCTCGAACATCTCGTGACTCTCGGGTACGTCGACGGTCTCGCACAGCGCAGCTCCTGCGATCTCACAGGTGCGGCGTGATGCTGCGTTTCCCGGCTCGCAGCAGATCCATAGTCTCGTCAGGCGATGGGCGCAGGCGAAAGGAAGAATCAGGCCAAGGCTGCGTGCAGCGTAGCGATGCCCGCGGAACGCTTCCTTCACGTCGTATCCGACGTGGCAGGGATAGCGGAGGATCGTCTCGGGGTCGCCGATTCGGAACCGTAGATCCCCCAGGACCGCTCCATCGGGTATCGACCGCATCTCGAACTCGTAGGCGGGCACGTACCCTCTGACGGGATCAGCAGGCACAGTGCGCACGAGGACCAGCTCAAGATCGCCATCCGCAAGTCTGCCTGAATCGAGGAATGTGAAGTCGTCTGCCATGCTTCCGTGTCTGGCGTGGAGCAGGCAGCCTACGGATGACGCCGGCCCAGCCAGACCCTTCCGAAGAAGACCCTAGCAGTACACCCAACGTGTGTCATGGGCCTTGGAAAGGATCCCTGCATATCGTGGTGCCGAAGGTGGGAATCGAACCCACACCCCGCGTGAACGGGACCGGATTTTGAGTCCGTCCTCACCCATGTCGCCGGATATCAGCTGGTGTCAGAATATGTCGCTATGCAGGACTTTCCTTCATACCCATCTGACACCCAATGCCACCCCGTATCGCCCTCTGACGGCTGGGAGAGTAGCAAGTGCGTAGCAGTCTGGCTTCGCGCAAGTGTCCGACGAAGTGGACGACGCAGCCTCCTACGCCCCACGCCGCTCATGGTAGGGCGAGCAGCAGCACTGTCTAGACGCAGAAGCCCTTCGCCGTCATCCGGTGGCCCACAGCTCGCAATGCCTGCACTGGCGACGGCGGAACTCGCTCTCTGGCCCCTCGAAGAGCTTCCATTGGGACGGGACGTCCGGTCTCGCATCCAGTGTCGAATCGAGCATCGATGGCCGACAGATGCGCTTTCCGTTGTCCTCCGCCCACACCGAATGCACCTTGCCAATACCGCTCGCAAGCTCGATGCGATCGCCCTCCTTGCACTGCGCAAGCAGATCCCGACCTTGCATCATTGCCCCCTTGGTACCTCTGCCGACATGAAGCAAGGAGTCTGCAGACGAAGCGACTGTAGGCTACCCTTGCGAGAAGACCCTAGCATGAGGTGCCGATTCCTTCATGGCCGATCGATCTCGTCGGACGCGCCTCGTCCGTCCCCACGCGCCGAAGGCGCACCTCGTCGGGCATGTCGGCAGTCCTCCTTCTTCAGACACATCAGCGGGCAGAAAGATCATCGAGGAGCTCCTCGGTCGCCGCGCAGTTCGGCATGACGTACCCGCCAGCGCTGCGATCGCCGACGCAGGACGCGCGACCGTCGAGGAACAGCTCGCCGAGGCGATGCGCGACGAACGCATCCAGAGCATCGTCGTCGACGGCGGAGCCCACCGGGAAGTCGAGTGCCTCCGCGATCATGCGACACTGCTCGGGCCTGCCCTTGTAGCGGGGCATCGGCTCCGGGCAGCCAGCCTCGACCCACCAGGCGCCAAGCGCCACCGCAGGATGGACCTCGATCGCCGCAAGACGGTAGTCGTCGACGGGAAGCTCGTGCACGAGCTGGAGCCCCGCCGGCGGCGACCGAACGGCAGCCCCAGGGCATCGCAAGTGATGGCCCAGTGAGACAGGCCGGCGAACGGCATCGCGTTGATCGCCTTGTTCTCGAAGTGGCCCAGGGCGACATGCCGCTTCGCCCATGCGCGCGCGACCTTGTCCACCGTGCGGTCGAAGTGGTCGGCGCGGTCGAAGCTCAAGGGAGCGTCCCAAGCGATGAGGGTCGGAGCAGGGATCCTTCGACGACGTCGACGATGAACTGGCGAATCGCTCGCGGGCTTGACCCGCTCCCACTGACCGTTGCGGCAGACGGCCGCCGCCTTCGTCGGAGCGGGGTCGATGCCTATCACGTTCCATCCATGCATGGTCGCTACCGGGCCGACTCCTCGGTCTTGCCGCGGACGGCCTCGACCAAGGCGCGGATGTAGGTCATCGACTTCTCGTCGGGATGCCGGTCGAAGTGGCGCCACCGCCTCTGCTCGAAGAAGAGGCAGGTCCGAAGGTCGTCAAGCATCGCGGGCAGCGCTCCCGGAGGTGCCGTACTCGGCCTGGGCGCCGTTGCCGATCTCAGCGCACCGGTCGAAGCCGCCCGTCCGCGTAGCCGTCGTAGGTCAGCGCGAACACGTCTATGGCCTGCCAATACGGAGCATCTGGAGCTGGGACGTCCTCCGGCCTCAGTTCATCGTTCGGGATGTCCAGCCCAAACTCGTTCTCTCCGCGCACGAGAGCCCCCAGGGTACCGATCAGCAAGCGCCCCGGCCCATACTCCCGGCAGGGAACTCGCCCTTCCTCTTCGCCCGGAGACTACCATCGACTCCCTGGAAGCGCACGGGACCACAGGAGAGGTTGATAGTACGTGCCACTGGGCCTCCCATTCCGGCCGCCAAGGACTGGCTATCGATGCACAGGTCTAGGAAACCTCACGAGGAAATCCGTAGAGTGCTGTCCCGTGCGTGATTGTGCTGCACGGTGCGATGTTCTGGCGAGACTTGGTGCTGCCTCGTGCTCAGCCGTGTTGGGCTGTGGGGTGGCGTCTCGTCAGCAGCATGTCGGCAGCGCGTCGGCATCGGTCATCGCCCGCGTCGCGCTTCCCCTTGGCGGGCAAGCCATGCCTTGGGCCCCAGAAGGGCGCCCCTCGCTAGGCGGCATTCGTAGATCTCCTTGCTGCCTCATCTGCTCAAGATGGTGGTCTCGCACAGCGGCTCGCCCGCCATCTTGCCCGACCTGTGGTCAGAGACGCTCCAGTATGTCCCTCTTTTTGGCCTCAAAGTCGGAGTCTGAGATGAATCCCTCATCTCGTAGCTCGCCCAGGTCTCTAATCGTGTCGGCCCAGCCCACACTCTCTGCGGCATCGCCGCGTGACTCGCTCGGGGCAGCTTCCCCCGCCTCTGCCTCCCGACCCCCGGGTCGCCCACATCCGACCGAAGAGTGTCCACGCGCGCAGGCAGCCCGAACGCCTCCCGCTCGTCCGCTCTGAGCCTGCGAGTGATCACCGGACCGTTCTTGCCGTCGCCTCTAGGGCGAAGATGGCCACTCCAGTATGAGCCTGTCCGTGCGCCGCGCGAAGCCCCGTCGACGGTCGCTCGCCCGGGAAGACGGCAGGCGGAATCTCTCGTGTGACGAAGGTGGCGCTCGAGCTCCGCTTCCAGGTCAGCGAAGCGAGCATCGAACTCGCGCGTGACAGCACCCACCCGCGCCTTGACGACGTCGTGCGCGCGCCGAATGACGACGACTGCGTGCCCACGCCTGTCACGAACGCCCTGCTGCAGCGCCCGCAGCCCTTCCTCTCGAAGCTCACGGGACTCGTAGCGAAGCACACGCCTGATGCGCTCAGGGTTCACAGCAAGGACCGCTTGTGCCCGCTGGAGCGCGCGGTGTCCGCCGGGGACAGCTGAGCCTCGGCGCTCTTCCCGAGCCAGGCGGGCTCCGCAATCTCCTCGCCCACGTACTCGGCTCCATGTGCTCGGAGTCGAGAGTCCCGCCGCTCCCGGTCCCAATCGAGTCCACTCATACGATGTCGTTCACCTCGACGAGCATCTGCTCAGAGCTTCGCCCGGATGCCCGGACTCTCATTTCTCGCGCTTGGGCGACCCTGCGAGCACTGCTCGCACCGATGAGCCCGCTGTGGCACCTCGGGCTCAAGTCAACCCCCGCGCGGTGATCGCACCGTCGATGAAGACACCTGCTCTCCCAGCCCCAGACTACGCCGCGCCGAACCGCACGCCGAGTCCGATGCGAGCAGTGTACGGCAGGGGCATGACGGAGAAAAGGCATCGCCGATCGTGAAGCTCGAGGGACGACCCCATGGGGCTGCTCCCGTGGCGTGAGGCCTCCGGGAGAGGTTCTCCCTTCTAGCCTCCCAACTGGAGGTCGCTTGGCGGTACTGGGCTAGCTAGGTCGGCGAGCACTCCGACGCAGCACGGGCCACCACTTCTCGAGCGTTCCTGCAGTCGAGCCGGTTGTGCCCAAGGACGTCCGCGGGGCAATGCTCGGCGATCAGATCCAGCTCGTGAATTGGTGAACGGGGTGGAATCCGACCTGAGCGGGTCGGCAGCCAGCCGGCCAGCATCGAGGTCGGCGTGGAGGCGATTCCGCTGGGTCTTCGACCGCAGCAGAACTTCGCGATGATCATCTGACCTAGCCATGCTGTCCATCGCAGACATGACCCTCACGACATGCTCGGCCTGGGCATCCGGCTACCCCAGCAACCGCCCTTCCCTGACATCGTATCGCGTCCGCAGGGGTGCTTTCCCCCGGCTAAGGAGCGCGAGCAGACTGTCGAGGCGCTCTTGTCCGGCGAGTCTAACGGACGGCTCATCGGGCTCGGGACGCGTTGGCCACGAGCAGGCGGGCAAAAGCTCCCAAGGGCCCGTGTCTCCGCATGCGAAGAGCGCGCCACACTACATCCGACATGACGAGCGCTCCCGCTTGCTGTTCAGTGTCAGCATCCCGGTAGCTTCTTCGCCAAGGCCACCGACACATCGCTCACACCCAACCCCATTGTGCGCAGTCCCACCGAATCGGCGACCGCAGTCTCCGTATCTGGGCTCATCGCGAACGGAAAGACCGCCGGACTGCCGACGAGCTCTTGCAGGGTTACGGAATCACGCTCCGTGGACACCAGAAGTGCCTCGATCAACCAGGCACTGACGTCCGCACCCAGGGCGACTGATTCGGCCGGCCGGAAGTCCGGCCTGGCGTATTGCTCGCCTTTGGATTCGGCGGTCAGAGCGCCCCACCGAACGAGCGTAGTCATCGCCAAGTTCGTCGCCCGCTTTGTCGTGGGTCTTTCGCCGTACCGCTCAGCGACGCGTCGGTAGACGTCGGCGCCCGACGCGACGCCTTGGAGCCGCAACAGTCGCCCGGTGTTCTCGGCAACGCAAGCGAAGAAGGGGTATGCAGCCATGCTCATGCCCCAATGAAGCGCGAGATGTTGCGATGTTGGCATAGACGGAAGCAGGTCAATCGCGCGATCCCGAAGCCCGACGAGAGAGTCCATTGGCTCGACCCACAAGTTCATGACGACGCTCACCGTCCGCGTCCTGCTGTCGGCGCGCTTGGTCGGGTCTGCCAGTCTCTCCTCGCCAATGATCGAGTGGATGCTCTCTCTGACATCGTTGGATGAACGCCCGAGCGACACGAGCGCGGCCGCCTGCTCAAGCCACTCGAGAGGCAGGCCCACACTGAAGCCGATACTCTGGGATGACTTAGCCATCCACGCTCTCCCTCTGCGTCACACGAACCCACGGCACGATCAGCTCTTCCATCGAGACCCCTCCGTGAGTGACAGACCTCTTCCCGTTCGCTATGAAAGCGTCCCGGCCGGACGCCAGAAGCGGAACGAAGCCGTCCGGCAGCCCGACGGGGTCCCAGCGGATCGCCGAAGGGAAGCCCTCGGCGACGTAATCTCGCAGCGTCTCATCCCGATAGACGCGAACCCGCTCCCCACGCAGGTTCGCAAGGGCCTGCTCCTTGGGATTGCCAATGCCGCGGGCCTCGACATTACCGTGGTCAGACGTGATGAAGACATCAAACGCCTGCTCGTGCAATCGCCGGACAAGTTCTGCAAGAGCCCCCTGTGCCGCCCAGTCCCGAACTTGGGCATGCAGGCCGCGCGTGCCGCTGATCGCTCCGTGAGCCATGTCATCGACATCATTGATCACGAATGCCGCGACACGAACGCGCGCATCGTCGATTAGAGCGAACGCCCCGTCCCAGCCGGAACGCTCGCCCAGGCCCTTCGCCATTGCGACCGCATCCGCTGCAATGTCCTGGCCAGCCCAGAAGCTGCGCCACAGCGTCTCCTCCACGGCCGGTGCCGCCAATGCTGGATGCAAAGAACCGTGGCGCAAGCCCCGACAGCAGAGCCTGCCGCGAAACCGACGTGAGCGTTGGCGCCCAAGCGTAGGAGCCGGTCGTCTCGAATATCAGCTGGGGCAGCCGCTCCAGCAGTACGTCCCTGACGACGAACCACTGGTCCAGCGCCATACCGTCGACAATGAGCAGTGCAGCCTTGCCCCCCGATGCCACGGCAGACATCCTTGCCATGATACTCGGCGCTTGGTGCACCATCACTGGCGAGTCGGCAACCAGACTGTGGATGCCCCCGTACCGCGCGAGCACCCACGCAGTGAAGTGCTCGTCAACCAGTGCGGTAACTCGCCCGATGCGCTCATCCACCTCACCATCGGGCTCGGCACCGGGCTGCCACCGTTCGACCGACAACTGGGCCCACTCCTTCGCGAGTCGAATCCAGTCACCGTGCCGCGCTTCAGGTGCCGGCATGTGCACCGCGACGTGATCGAGCAAAGCTTCCACGTTCCGCGACTTGGCAGCCGGAGTCGCGCCCACTATGCCGGCCGCCAGCCAATCGACCGCAAGCCTGTCGGCCAGAGGGTGTTCGACCGGCTTCAAGTAGCCGGCGTAGAAGAGGTCGTCGATGTAGACGTGAACGTCGTCATGGCCGAATGGTAGATTCACGGGCCCAGGCACCTTGGGCTGTGCGCTGCTCATGCCGCCCGCGTCGGCGGCCGCTCCATCGGCGGATTCCCGACCCAGCAATCCCTTGTCGCGGGCCACCTGGTCCAGAAACGTCGGCCAACGCTCCTGAAGAAAGGCGAAGAACATCTCGCGGTCGGAAAGCAGCTGCTCGACGGCCATTTCATGAACAGCCCGCGCGCCAGCACGGTACTGATGATGTAGTCGTCGAACATCTTCGGAACCGTCAGGCCTCGATAATGCCTGCGAGCGACGAAGCGCAGCATGTCGGCAGGACACTTCAGAAGCTCCGGTGCGACCTCGTAGACATGTCTGAGCACGAAGTCGATGGTCTCCTGCCGGTTGAGCTCGCGCGGCCTAAAGGCCGCGACGGCCTCGTAGAGAGAGCCCAGATCGGCGGGCTCGAGCGCCTCGACCACTGGATAGCTGAGCTCCGGGAAGAACTCGACAAGGCTGAGGCTGGTCCGGTTCGCGCGGGTGAGAATGTCGAACGGAAGATACTTGGCTTCCTCGGGTCGCGCCTCGAACGACATGACGAGATTGCGGCGATGACCGCGCTCGATGCCGAGGCGGTAGTCCGTCTCGTAGAGGTATCGGAAGCGGATGGGGTCGTCGTAGCCGACGACTTCGAAGCCTCCCTGCAGGAGGTTTCCCAGCACATCCTCTTCAGCAAGGACGCGGTCCGGATCGAAGGCGATCGTGATCGGCGTCGCGTCGGCCGTGAGCCTGGCGGCGACGACATCGGCCCACGTGGCACGCTGGTCTGATCCCGCGGACTCGGCGGCCAGCTGGCTTGTCACAGCATCCGTCACGACCCCGATGCCTCGATCCGCAGCAGAAGCACGGCAGTCATGTCCGGAATCGCATCCTCACGCTCCCCGAGAGCTGCCTCCCAACGTCGCTGCTCGTCGTCGAGCTGGCGCGCGCGATGACGGCGGACAGCGTCGAGGCCGAGGCGACCGATTGCCCTGCGCCGAGACTCGAAGGCCAGTGCGCCACGTTCCCGCTCTGCCTCGATGGCGACTCCGTGTGCATGAAGAAGCTCATCGTAGACGGGTCGCCCCTCGGTCTCAGCAGCCGCGCGCGAGGCGTCGTAGGCGGCGAGAGCCTGCTCGCCCGCGAGCGACCGCTCGGGTGCGCACTCCCCCGACATGAGCGCATCCCAGACGCCCCGCGCGGATGGACCGAGTACGCGCCCGTCGTCGTGGACAAACACGGGTGCGATCCGCTGCTCTCGATGATCAGCGCTCTCGAGCGAAACACGCCACAGCGACCAGGTGCCGACGACATCGGTCGGCAATCCGGCCGGAGCGACGACTGGCACCGGCTGCCCAGGTACGAAGACGGGCAACGCCGTCGCGAGGCCGCGAACGCGCGGATCCTCAAGCGTCAGGTACTGCGCCGCGGGCCAGCGCTCTGCGTCCTCCGGCGTGAACACTACGTCCAGGAGTGTTTCGCCACCCAGCCAACGCAAGTCCCAACTGGCCCCGCCATCGCGCCGGCGCTCTATCGCCTCTCCTCCATGCGCGCGCAAGTAGTTCACGGTCATGCGCTCGACCCAGAAGGGTAGCGGGTGCTGGCGCACCCTGAGCGCGTCCGCGGGGTCGAGCTCGCCCACGTCGCCCAACAACTCGGCCGCATCCTGCGCTTCAGCGAAGCGCTCTCGCATGCCATCGACCGTCAGGTCCACTTCCGCGTCCACGACGTCAGGGTGCAGCAGTGACTCGACGAAAATGTCGGTGAAAAGCTCCTCGGCATCCGCCGAGTCCAGCACATCGCCGGTCTTGTCGACGCCGAACTCCTCGAAGATGACCGCGAGCTTCTGCTCCGAGCACCTCGCGCACCCGATGCTCGACCGAGTCTCTCGAGCACGAAGTTGAGGGCCCGAACCACGTGGGTCTGGCCGATGCGATCCACGCGACCGATGCGCTGCTCGAGGCGCATCGGATTCCAGGGATGTCGTAGTTGACCACCACGTGGCGAACTGGAGGTTCAGGCCCTCGCCGCCGGCATCGGTGGAGACGAGTAATCGCGCGCTCTCTGGCGAACTGCCTCCTGGACCCGCTGCCGCTCGTCCATGTCCATCGAGCCGTTCAGGCAGACCGACCGAGAAGCCCCGCGCTCGCAGAGAAACTCGGCGAGCATCTCCTGGGTCGGCACGAACTCGGTGAACATCAGCACCTTGAGGTCCGGGTCGCCCTCTTCGCGCTGCAGCTCGGTAGATCCAGTTCGAGCAGCGCCTCCGCCTTGGCGTCCGGCCCAGCGGCTTCAGCGCGCCGGCGAGGCCGCACGAGCAGCAGCTCGACCTCGGCGCGCTCGTTCTTCAGCGCCTTCGAGCTCGGGTCTCGAGGACTGTCTCCATCTGCTCCTGGCCGTCCAGCTCGGCCCAGTCCTCATCGGAGTATGGACGGGAAGAGCGTCAGCTGCTCCTGCGGTGCTCGCAGCGCCTCGAGGCGGCGCTCAAGCGTCGTGCGGATCGCCCGGGTGCTGGCACACCAGGCGCTGCATCAGGATCATCAGAAAGCCGATGTAGCTGCTTCTTCTCCCGCATCGCCTGGTTGTAGCCCTCGCGGACGTACTCGGTGACCGCCTCGTAGAAGCTGTCGCTGCAGCGGTGCCGCGCCTCCCAGGCGACCGGAGTCAGCCTCGTGCGTCGCGGCTTGAAGAGCGGCTTCGCCCTCGGCGTCGATGGCCCGCCGCTTCTCGGTGCGGATGACGTACGGGCTGCACCCGTTCGCGGCGTGACGCGAGCCGAGGTCGGGAAACGCTTCTTCGTCGAGCAGGGACATCAACGCGGTGGAAGGCGTCGGTCTTGCCCTGATGCGGCGTGGCCGACAGCAAGCAGCAAGTAGGGCGCCGCCTCGGCAAGACCCCGGCCCAGCTTGTAGCGGGCCACCTGGTCGGTGCTGCCGCCGAGACGGTGGGCCTCGTCGACGATGATCAGGTCCCAGCCGGCGCCGATCAGATCCTCGAAGCGTTCCCGGTTGTACTCTGCAACCTGCTCCATCTGACCAGCCTCGCCGGCTTCCATGGGCTTGACCGAGTCCATCGGGCAGACGACCTGATCGGTGGCACCGCCAGATGTTCTCGTCCTCGAGGAGGCGGCGGTAGGCGCCGAACTCGCCGGGATCGACCAGCCGGAAATCCTCGTCGAAGTGGGTCTGCATCTCCGCGACCCACTGGGTGACGAGCCCTTGCGGCGCGATGACCAGCGTCCGGCGGACCAGCCGCGCAACTTCAGCTCGCGCAGGATCAGGCCCGGCCTCGATGGTCTTGCCGAGGCCGACCTCGTCGGCCAGCAGGTAACGACGCGCCGTCCCGAGATCGCCCGCGCAGAACGCTGATCTGATGGGGCAGCGGGATAACGGAGGACTCGATAGGCGCCAACAACACATCCTGGGTCAGCGCCTCAGCAACCCGTGCGGCCGCGACAGCGTAGACGAGCTCAGCCCGCCGATACCCTGTCAGCTTGATCGAGCGGGACGACGGCATCGGCCGTCACGCGAACCATCGCATTGCTCCGCGAGAGCCAGATTCTCGAGGAAGCGCTCGCCCCAGAGATCCTGGGAGTCAACGAGCCGGCACGGCTCCCCATGCTCGAGGCTCCAGAGGAGTACCCCGTCTCTGCCTCCGGTGCGCGCGAGAGGCTCAGGCACAAGAGCCACCACGGCTGGCCGGCACGTCGGCAAGGCTCGCCAGATGGGACGAGATGCTCCAGCTACCAGTCTCATCACTTCGTGCCACGAGCTGCTGATCCTCTAGGCGACCGAGGACGGTCAGGGCATCATCTCGGCCGGTAGCCAGAAGCCGCCGCGCGTCAATCAACGAGACGGGAGTCTGGCAGCACAAGGCGAGGAGTCTGGCTTCGCTATCCCCCAGACGAACACCAAGCTTGGCCTGAAATGCGTGCTGCTCCTCGGTCATGAGCTCCGCCAGCGGCAGAACGACTTCGAAGCTGTTCCGACTGCGGTCGCTGCTGATGCGCGGAGGCACCCGCCCGAGGTTGTTCCATGTAGTACCGATGGCAGGCAGGCCAGAACCCGCACCTTCGCTCAGCGCTGATGCGACGCAGCATGCTGACCAATCGCGGGTTCCGATGCCGGTTGTTCTCTCCGGGCTCCATGAGCTCCTCGGAACTGACGAACGCGGCTCCGGGGTTCCAGAATCTGGTGCCATCCGTAGCGAACTCAATCAACGGCGTCCGTCCGTAGTCGCCGTAGTCCTGATGCTCGAGGAGGTTGACGACTGCTTCACGAAATGCGATGTAGTCGGGCGGGCGGCCCTCCGCGGCGGGACTGCCGTCTTCGACACTATCAGTGGCACCGGCATGCTCGGCGTATCGCCCAGACACCTTGCGCCAGGCACCGACAATATTCGACTCGATGACCGTCCTTTCGAGCCAAGCATCGCGGTTCGAGGGATTTCCCAACGGCTCAGGGAGACCCAGGACACAACGACCACGGGGCGAGGTAGCAGATAGGCGAGCGCTTCGTCACTCCCGAATAGCAGAATGCCTGCCCTTCGAGGCCTCAGCTGCCCGGCGACATCCTTGAGCAAGCCGTAGCGCTTCAGCAGGCCCTCATTGTCGACCGGGAGACTGAGATCCGGGTCTGTCGCGCGCAGCCTCGCCCTCGAACCACGTCAAATCGTCATGCGCAAACGCGTCAGCTGTAGATGTCGACCGGACCGTCCTCATACGGTTCGGCGGCGGCGTCCCTTAGAAGAGCATGAATCTCCGGGCCAGTACATTCTCGACGTCACACCCACCGCGCCTCAAGTATGACTTGCGGACATCCCCTTTCAGGTGTATTGGCTTGTACTCTCGCGCCGCCTCATGAATCTCGAAGACAAGAACAGTCGCGTCGTCGACGACGATTCGCCTTTCTGTCACATCGACCCCGGGGCTGATTCGGTTTTCGGAGCGAATGGCGCTGAGGAACTCGTTCTGAACCTTGTCAAAGCCTTCCACTCCCACGGCGCGAAACCCGTCGGATGTCTCAGCCACGCCGAGAACGAGAACACCGCCATCTGTGTTCGCGAACGCGGAGACAGTCTCAAGCGCGCTTGCAGGTGATCTGTTGCGAGACTCCTCAAACTCAGGTCCCGCCACTCAAATCCGTCGAGAGACTCAAGGAGAGACTGCCTATCCATTGGGCACGATCCGCAGACTCCCAGTAGGCCCTAGATGCGTCGAAGTCCCTCGTCATCAGCTTGATCTGGTCAGTGCCTGGTCGTACCACATGAGCAGCTTGGCATCCTCCTGCAACACGTCCGTCGGCAGTCTCTCGGCGACGGAGATAATCGCGGAGTAGTCATGCTCCTGCCAAGCGCGCCTGAAGCCGCGCGAACTGCCTCGAGGCGAAAGAGCCTCAACTTGCCCTTGCCGGCGGCATAGTCGTCGAATTCCTTCAGGAGCGTGCGCTCTCGCAGCTGTTCCAGGTCTCCCGCCTTGCGCGGGTCAGGCACGTACCAACGGTCCTTGGCCTTGGCCCTCAACGCCGAATTGCCCTTCTCGAGGCTACGCATCTCGCGATAGTTCGAAGAGAGATAGCTGTGAATCGTGCTCGGCACCTCTCCCGTTCCGTCATAGGCGATGAAGTTCTCCTCTAGCAGCTCGGCAAGCTCCAGCGTCTTCTCATGCTTCTCCCACCCAGCGATCT
>CAVQVW010000002.1:0-871685 GCA_963717285.1 uncultured Thermoleophilia bacterium | reverse complement strand
AGTGCCTCCCCGACCCAGCTCGACGGCAGTGCCGGCGTGCTCGCCTCAGACGGCACGGACGTCTTCGTGCGCAACCGCGGCGGCCAGTCCTCGGGCACGAGCAAGTGGCAGCGCTACGATGGTGGCAACGGCTCCTGGGAGGCCTGTATCCGCAACCACCCCGACCGCGACGGCGCCGCTCAGCGGCTTCTACTACGACGGCTACCTCTACGGGGACGACGACCAACAGCGGCACCCCGGTCGAATAATCGGCGGCGTGAACGCCAGCGGCAGCGGTTCGAAGACTCGACGCTGAGCGCCAAGCCCCTCGACCGCGCCACCGGTTCCGGCATCGACACCACCTCCTCCGGTGAGACCAACATGCTGCTCGGGGTGATGCCGGACGGTGAGTACCTCTACTCGGTCGCTCACACCCTGACGACGACAAGCGGCAGCGCCAACTATGACGGCTACGAGGTGCGCATCTACACGCTCTCCGGTCAGGCGGCGACCTACGTCGACAGCTACTCGATCGCGATGCCCTCGCAGAAGCTGAGCGGCGTGATGCTCGACGCGGACGCGCTCTGCCTACCGGCTGGACCGGCGGCGCCAAGGCCCGAGATCACGCGCATCGACCGCAGCGCCCTCGAGCGCGAGACCAGTCCGGAGACCGTCGTCGAGAACCAGTGGCTGATCGACCAGGGCAGCGCAGAGACCCTCGCCGGTGCGGTCTCGGGTGCCTGCCTGAGTGCTGCCAACGGCGGCGCCATCTGGCTGGGCGACCTGCGCGATGAGAACCTCTACGAGTTCGCCGGCGCGACCGG
Source organism: uncultured Thermoleophilia bacterium (assembly GCA_963717285.1). GTDB lineage: Bacteria > Actinomycetota > Thermoleophilia > UBA2241 > UBA2241 > CAIXSE01. Next base: position 870,882 of record CAVQVW010000002.1, on the reverse strand, counting down.
CGGCGTGCCGCTACGCGACGACCCGAGCCCGCTCTACTCACAGCACGCGGGCGACGCAGACGCCTGGACGCACTACTCGCTGCGCGTCGTGCCCTACCGCGACCTCACGCTCACCGCTGCCGACCCCGACGACTACCGCGGCACGATCGTGACCCTGCCGGACCGCACGGTGCGTTTGAACGAGGCTCCCGCCGTACCGGCTACCGAGCTCCCCGCGGCTTCGCCGGCCACAGCGCCGGCGTGCGCCTCGACGGCGGCCACCTCGAGATCGCAACGACCGATCTTGCGGTCTCCTCCTGGGGACCGCCGGCGGCGCTTGAGCGCCACTACCTGAGCACCCGCCAGTCGGGTGTTACGACCCCCTACTTCGCCCCCGGCTGGCGCTTCAGCTTCGAGCGCAGCCTCGACGTCACAAACCACATCTACACCGACCCCTCCGGTGAGAGCTGGCAGTTCACCGGCACGAGCCCCTCCTGGGACGGGCCCTACGGCAGCTGCACCAAGTTGAGTGTCGACGCAGGCGTCTGGACGCTCACCCGCAAAGATCTGCAGCAATCTCGTCTTCGACGCAAACGGGAAACTGACGAAGGAGAACGACGCCCAGGGCAACACCGTGACCTACACCTGGGACGGCACGACGGAGCTCCGATCACCGCCGCCAACGGGCAGTCGCTCGTGGTCAGCTTCGACGGCACCAGCGGGCAGATCACCGAGGCCGAGTACGTGAGCTTCGGCTCCTGGACCCTGCCCGATACGCGCAGCGTCACCTACGACGCACTCGATGCCGAGCAACTGGAAGATCGTCTACCAGCCCGACGAAGACGAGAAGTGCCGCACCAAGTACACCTGCACAAACTCCAAGCTGACGACGCTGGCCGCCGAGGAGCCCGACGGCGCCAGCTGGGACGGGGTCCGCAGCCAGCAGTTCGTCTACACGAGCGGTGAGCTCACGCAGGTGAAGCTGCCCGAGTTCGCAGCTCCGACCTCAAACGCAGAGGCCAAGAATCGAACTCGCCCACACGGCTCCGACCAGTGACCCGACCGGCAACGAGGAGACGACCGGGACGACCACCGTGACCACCCACCGGGCGGTCGATGGCACCGACGACGTCTCGCTGACGACGACCTACACCTGGGGCCGCTACGGCACGCTCGATGAGGTGAAGGGCCCCTACGCCTCCGGTGAGACGCCCAACCCGACGACCTACGTCTACTCAGCGACCGGCGATCTGGCCGAGACGACGACCCCCTTGGGCGCAAGCTCACGCAGCGCCTACGACACGCGCGGCAACGCATCGCCACTCAAGACCCCCTGGGGCGCGGCTCGGTCAGCGTCTACCACGATGACTCGCAGGACGCCGACTGGATCGACCTGCCTCAGGCGAGCGTCGATGCCGGCGGCACGACGACCCTCTTCACCTACGACACGGAGGGACGACTGACCGCGAGCGAGAGCGAGATCGACAGACAGGCGCTGCGCCTCGTCGATCCCTCGCTGCCGCCTCTGCCGGCCCTCTCCCTCTCGACGACCTACGACCAGGCCAAGAGCGAGACCGCCTACAGCGATCTGACCATCGACACCGGCATCGTCTACAACGGCGCCGTCGTCTCTGAGAGCACGACCCTGACGAGCAGCGCCGAGGCCGAGACCACCTACGCCGACTTCCATATCTCCGGCCAGGCCGAGACGGTGAGCGAGGTCGACGTCGAGCTCGAGGCCTCGGGCACCCCGACCGATCTCATCGCCAAGCACACCCACGACGGGTTCGGGCAGCTCTCACCGACGACCGACGCGACAGACTCCCAGAACGAGGAACCTCTGGTGACCAAGGAGTACGACTCCCTCGGCCGCGAGACGTCGCCAAGGGTCCCTCGTTCCTCTCCTCCTCCGCCTCGGGCGCCGCCAGCTACCAGGTCAGCAAGAACAGCTCCTACGACACGCTCGGCCACCTGGTCGAGTCCTACGAGACGACGAACGATGAGGCGAACTACGACGGCAAGTACGCCAACTGGACGAAGCGCACGCTGAGCCCCTCGGGCTGGCTCGAGAAGGAGGAGTTCCTCGACGGCGACGCCGTCTCGCAGGCAGACGTGTTGAAGACGATCACCTATCAGCACGACGGTCGCGGCCTGCGCACGAGCGCCAACGACTCGAGATCGGCGGCAAGAAGGCGGTGAACGAGTACGACTCGCGCGGCAACCTGACACTGGCCCGGCCCGAGCGCCGCACCAGCGAGAACGACCACAGCGCCGAGCTCTACGCCTACGACGCCGATGGGCGCAAGACCAAGACCTGGATGGTCGGCGGTCGGATCCAATGAGGCGAACCGCACCGGGAACGAGACGCCGACCGTGATCTCGGACTACGACGCGGCCGGCCGGCTGCTCGCGCCAGGAGCGCGCCGACGCAAGCTGGGCCGAGTACGAGTACGACGCCGCCGGGCAGCTCGTCGTCGAGCGCACTCCGACCGAGGAGTACGACAGCTCGCACATCTACGAGACGGCGCGCCGCACGAGCTACCACGACCTGCAGGGCAGCCCGCTCGGCACCCACGACGCCTCGCAGACACGGACGAGCTACACCTACGACCTCGCGGGCCGCGAGCTCACCGAGGAGCTCATCACCCCGGAGCCGATCGACGAAACACCGACCCTCGACAACGCCACAACGACGACCACCTACAACAGCGCCGGCTGGGTGCTGACGACGGTCGGCCTCGAGGACGTCTCGACGGCTACGACCTACGACTCGGCCGGCCGCGCCCTCACCCACGTCGAGGGCGACGTGCAGAGCAAGTCCTCCTACAACGCGGCCGGGCAGCTGCTCCAGCTGGAGAGCGGCCCCGAGGCGAGCCCGTTCGTCGCCAAGCGAGAGGCGCAGTACAGCTACGACGGCTTCGGGCGGGGCATCAGTGAGGCCGGCGGCCCGCTCGGCAGCGGTGCCGATGCGGCCCACCAGATCGAGTAGCTACGACTCCCTGGGGCGTGTGACCAGCGAGGTCAAGACGCGCGGTGAGACCTCGCCCTACGAACTCTACGAGCGCAGCTACCTCTACCCATTGCCCGCGCCGAGCACTCAGAACACACTTGTGCAGACGACGACCTACGGACGCTCGGTCGAAGAGGACGCCGGGCAGCCCGAGGACCGCATCACCCACGAGGTGACGATCGATGCTCGCAGCGAGGGCGTCAATCCCGCCGACGTCTCTGCGGTCGCCGGCCTGACGCCGACCTCGGGGGACCTGCCTCAGGATTTCACCTACAACATCCCCGAGGGCACGACCGGCCGTGACCTCGCCGACCGCGTCATCAGGGTCAACATGAAGAAACTCCAGGAGGAGGCTACGACGCTCAGCTCGACCTATGAGTACAACCATCTCGGCCGTCTCGAGAGGCAGGGCGGTACCGGCCTCGACGCCACCCAGCAGGACGACACCTATGAGTACGACGAGCGTACCGGTCGCCTGGAGCGGCGCGCCATGGAGTTCGACGCAGAGCAGGACCTACACGGCGACATCGAGGTCGACTACACCTACGCAGCCAGCGGTCGCCTGGAGACGACGACCGAGGACGGCGACTCGGGTACGACGCGCACCCACACCTTCAACGGCGGCGGCTCGCTGCTCAAGGTCGAGCGCTCAACGACCACCGACTTCGTCTACACCAAGCGCCAGCGCATCAAGGAGCGTCAGAGCGGCGGCAGCATCGTCGAGTACTTCGAGTGGGACAAGGACGCCAGCAACGAGCACCTCGGCCGGCGTCTCTCCGAGGGCCCCTCGCAGAGCAACCAGACGCGCTACTTCGACTGGAACGACGATGGCACGCTCGCCGAGATCGAGGACACCGAGACCGGCGGGGCCACCTCCTCCTACACCTACGACGGTGAGGGCCAGCGCCTCTCCAAGGTGGTCGAGCAGGACGGGGTGACGACGACCATCGACTACACCTACGACGGCCTCACGCTCTTGGCGCTCTCGGGCAGCATCGACGAAGGCTCCGGTGAGACGGAGCGTTTCAGCGTCAGCTACCTCTACGACGCCGAGGGTCGCCCCTACGGCGCCTACTACGAGCAGTGCGAGGTGACGAGTGGCGAAGCGGTGCCGCCACCGGCGCCTGGTTTGCGACGCTCACCGACCTGCGCGGCGACGTGCTCGAGCTCCTCGATGCCGACGGTGCGCGTTTCGCGAGCTACCGCTACGACGTCTGGGGGCGGCCGACGCTGGATCAGGGCAAGGCCTTCAAGAGCCAAGCGACACGAGCCGATCACCGCCGCCCTGGCCGCCAGCATCGCCGAGCGCCAGGAGATCCGCTACGCAGGCTATGCCTACGACGCCGCTCACGACCTCTACTACTGCAGCGCCCGCTACTACGACGCCTCGACGCGGCAGTTCATCAGCCGCGACCCGGCCAAGGCCGACGGGGCGCAGAGCGCCTACCAGTACTGCGCTGGCAACCCGGTGCTGGCAGCCGATCCCGCGGGTGAGCGCCTCGACTCCGGCGACGGCTACAGCCAGCGCCTCAACACCAAGGGCAAGCGTGTCGTCTGGGACGTCTGGGGGAAGGCCCGCCGGACGAGCTATCGCAAGGCGCAGAGCGCCTGGTACCGCAGCCCCTCCTTCTACAGGCACGCAGTAGCGACCTACTCGCCGCCCTCCCTGCGGAAGAACAACGTGGTGGCCAAGAAGGACACGACCGTTCTGAGGAGCAGGAACACCAGCAACAGCCTCGCGTCTGCCTTCTCTACCCCACAGGGAAACCTCGGCGCTCGTGATGCAGGGGTGCGGGCGGGCAAGTTCATGGCCTATTCGATCGCCGGCTTCTACGCGAACGACATGGCCCAGTACGTCGGCTCCAATGGGGCGCTGGCGATCTACTCACGGCCTTGTCCTCACCCCAACGCCGGCTGGCAAGGGCGCGGGGGCGGTCAGGGCCGGCAGGCAAGGTGGATGATGTGGCGAGGCTTGTCGAGAAGGCGGGAACACTCGCGTTTCGCAGGGTGAAGGGCAAGGGAGGCGTTGTCGGCACTGCGCGCCATGAGCACGCCACGGCGTTACTCGATCGCTACCAGCGCACGTATCGCGACATGGGTGTAAAGACCAAGGCCTACAAGAACGTGGATGGCGAGAGGAGCTTCGTGGACGCATACCACGCTGGCTCCAACCGAGTATGGGACTGGAAGTTCGGCAGCGGCAGGATGAGCCCCGCACAGCGTGCCAAGTACGAGCGGCACTACCCCAGGGCGAGTGTCGAACCCCTTCACTACACCGATACCCATGAGGAGTTGCAGCATGGACATTGATGAGAAGCGACTCTGCTCAGACTGGCTGGCTGAGTTCCCACTTCTGAAGCGCCACCAGGGCGGCCGCAAGCTCCTACGTGTCTTGATCGTACTCGTCGTCTTCCGGGATCGAGTTGCGCAAGATCTACTCGAAGTGGTACCGACCGGAGTTCATCGCGATGAACCTCCTCTCGAAATGGAAGAGCTTCAATGTGAACACGGAGATACCACGAAGAAGAGCCTCCAGTACCACATCGAGTACGACGAGCATGCTCAGCAATACGGAGAAGCGGCGCGAATCATGCGAGTCTGCTTCCCCATTCTGTCTTCTGAAGAAGTCACGGAGCAGATGATCGTTGATCTCTATCGTCAGGAGTGTGAACGCGCGAAGGCCGGGCATCCCCTCGACATCTGGGCGTCCTTGGTCGAGATACTCAAGTACTATGGTCGTGCCGAGGGAGTGTGCTGAGGAGAAGCAGCGGCTGATCGCCTACGCAAGAGCGATGCCGCCCGCAGGATTGAGTCGCACCGGTGGCCTCGAGGGCTATGTGCGCGAGGTCGAGACCGAAGTCGATGCGCCTATCGGCGTCCTCCTTGCGCGGCGCGCTGAGCATCTAGCCAGGGGTGGCTTGGGCAAGCTGCCAGGCACTGTGTGCTCGCCTCGAGTCTGCGCGTCCACGAAGGCCACGAGAAAGGGTAGAGGGCTCCGGGGAGACCGAGGCCTTGGCGGGGCTGTCAAGCCCCACTACCCGTTGTCAAGAGCCAATACAAGCGCGTCGTCTGGGACGTCTGGGGGAAGGCCCGCCGGACGAGCTATCGCAAGGCGCAGAGCGCCTGGTACCGCAGCCCCTCCTTCTACAGGCACGCAGTAGCGACCTACTCGCCGCCCTCCCTGCGGAAGAACAACGTGGTGGCCAAGAAGGACACGACCGTTCTGAGGGGCAGGGACACCAGCGACAGCCTCGCATCTGCCTTCTCTACCCCACAGGGCAACCTCGGCGCTCGTGATGCCGGGGTGCGGGCGGGCAAGTTCATGGCCTACTCGTTCGTCGGCCTCTACCACGATGACATGGCCCAGTACGTCGGCTCCAACGGGGCGCTGGCGATCTACTCGGCGGCGCTGTTCTTCACCCCGACTCCAGCTGGCAAGGGCGCGGGGGCGGTCAAGGCAGGCGCTGCTGTCAAGAGAGCGGTGGCAATAGAGAAGCACCACACGGTGCTGGAGTTGCCCCGCTTTCGCAGACAGTTCTCGGCTAGCAATGCTAGCCTCTCATGAGGTCGCCGCAGCGGCGGCCAGCTCGTAGTCTACCGGGCTCATCTGACCGAGCCTCGAGTGCCCCCGGACGGGGTTGTAGAAGCGCTCGACATAGCTGAAGATGGCGAGTCTCGCCGCGTCTTTGGTCTTGAAGCGTCGGCGGTGGATGAGCTCCTCTTGATCGTCGCCATGAAGCTCTCGGCGGCGGCGTTGTCGTAGGCATCTCCGCGGGAGCCCATCGAGGCCATGACGCCCGAGTCTCGCAGCGTGGCGCCGAAGGCCAGCGAGGTGTACTGGCTGCCGCTATCTGAGTGATGCACGACGCCGCCCGTGGGCTTGCGCCTTGTCACCGCCATGCGGAGGGCGTCGACCACCAGGTCGGCCTGCAGGTCGTTGCGCATCGAGGAGCCCACGCAGCGGCGGGAGAAGGCGTCGACGACGACGGCGAGGAAGAGCCAGCCCTCCCAGGTCGGCACGTAGGTGATGTCGGCGACCCAGAGCTGGTTCGGGGCGGTGGCGGTGAAGTCGCGGCGCACGAGGTCGGGAGCGGCCGGCGCCTCAGCGCCGCTGGGCTTGCCGTTCGGACGCCGCTCGGCGGCGACGCCCTCGATGCCGAGCTCGCGCATGAGGCGCGCCACGCGCTTGCGGCCTACGCGGATGGCGTGGGCCTTGGCCAGCTCGGCCTGGATGCGCGGCGCCCCGTAGATGCCGTCGGTGGCCTCGTGGATCGCCTCGATACGCTCGGCGAGGGCGGCGTCGGCCACAGATCTGGCAGACGGCCGGCGGCTGCGCCAGGCGTGGTATCCCGAGCGCGACACACCGAGCGCGCGGGCCAGCCGGGAGACGGCGTGGTGTGGCTTCTCCGCATCGATCAGACGGTACCTCATCGCGGCTGATCGGTCTCCCGCGCGAAGAAAGCCGCGGCCTTCTTGAGGATCTCGCGCTCCTCACGCAGCACGCGGTTCTCGCGGCGCAGACGGCGTAGCTCCTCGCGCTCCTCGCTGGTCAGGCCCTCGCCCTCACCGGCATCGACCTCGGCCTGGCGGACCCACTTGCGCAGCGTCTCGTGGCAGACGCCGAGGTCCCTGGCGGTGCGGTTGATCGACTGGCCCGAAGAACGCACGAGGCGCACCGCCTCGCTGCGGAACTCAAGTGGGTACGGCGGTCTGGTGGGTGGCATCGGGACTCCCTCCTCGGAGACGAACGTCTCCCATCGTCAGGTGTCCAGGAGAAGACGCTGGTTTCCGGCACCCCGGCGAGCGGCACCTGGACGCAGACCGACTACTCGAACTTCGCCGATAGCGGCGCGCCGGGGACAACGGTCGCCCAAGACGTCAAGCTCTCCGCCACCGGCGATCCACAGGACCTGACCAAGACGACGACCTACGACGACTTCGGCAACCTGCTGACCGAGAAGGACTGGAGCAACAGCCGCACCATCGCAACCAATACCTACGACATCGCCGGCCAGCTGCTCACAACGACCGACACGGCTTCAGTTGTCATGCACAATGCCTACGATGCCATGGGCAACGAGACCGAGAGCTATCGCACGGCCTCCGGCACGCAGAAGAAGGCCGACTGGAGCGTGACGACTCATGACGCGATGGGGCGCGAATTGACGATCACGACGAAGCTCTCCGATACGAGCGGAAGCCCGACGACGGCACGTGCCGTGGCCTACACCTACGACGGCAGTGGCAACGGGCTGACCAGCGCCGACAACACCCTTGGTGGCGAGAACGCCAAGACTCTCTACGATACCCAGGCCAGTGCTACTGAGGCCTGGGCCGCTGGCGTCGCCAACTACACCGACAGCGGCCGTTCAACGCGTAGCGTCTACAGCGCGCAAGGGAGCCTCACCTACGAGAGCGCTCCGGGCAACACGAACACTCCTGGAAGCTCGACAACCTGTACTGCAAGCACCTACGACGATGCCGGCAAAACACTGAGTGAGGAGCGGCCCGACGGCAGCAAGACGCTCTTCAGCTACGACGGACAGGCCAACGTGATGCAGACTGCAGGCGAGGTCCCGGCGAGCGGCGACTACTCGCCTTGGGATGCGGCGAGTGCCTACGACTCAAGCGGTCGGGCCATCGGTACGACCGACCCCCAGCAGAGTCACGATGGTCTCGAGACGACCTCTGACCTCGATCTCCTAGGCCGCACGACCGAGGCCCAAGCCGAGCGCGACGGCGCCACGACCGAGCCCGAGACCACGACCACCTACAACGACCTTGGCTGGGTCCTACAGAGCGTCGACGCCAATGGCGTGACGACCAGCATGACCTATGACACCCACGGTGCCATAACCAGCATGTCGATGGGCGGCAAGACGACGACCTACTCCGACAATGCGACTACCGGCCGCATGACCAGTCGGACCGACGATGACGACACGGTCGTGACCTACACCTACGACGTCTTCGGCAACATGACGCGTGAGCTGCACGAGGCCTCCGACAGCACCGACCTGAAGGACATCACCACGACCTACGACTCGCTGGGTCGACCGACCGACATCGACGAGGACGTCGCCGGCAGCGAGCAGGACTTCACCTACCCACAGAACACAGCGAGCGGCATCCAGGAGACGATCGACTACGGCGCCAGCCCGGCACCCAGCGTGGCAGTGAATCGCAACGGCCGCAACATGGAGACCAGCCGCGTGGCGACGATCGCCACAAGCACGACGGTGACCCGCTCGATCACCGACTCATCGGGCCGCGACACCGCCGACCGCTGGACCACGGCGAGCATCCAGAAGACGGGCGGTAGCTCCAACAGCCAGAGCCGGAGCTTCGACGCCGCCGGGCGCTACTCGACCCAGTCGGGCCTCGGTCTCTCCTCGGCGGGCAGCTACAGCTACGACGCCAACACGGGCCGCAAGACGGCCGTCAGCCTGCCGCTGGCTCTCGGCGGCTCGATCACCGACAGCTTCGACTACTACCCCGGTGGCCGCCTGGCCGTCGCCGACACCAACGACGTCGAGGCCGCCTACGCCTTCGACGAGGTCGGCAACCTGGTGAGCGACGCCGTCACCGACGTCGGGACGACGAGCTTCACCTACGACGTGAACAGCCGTCTCACCCGGAGCGACTTCCTGGGAGACTACGAGGGTGCCACCGCCGAGACCACCTACTACGGCTTCGACACGACCCGCGGCCAGCGCACCAGCCAGGGCTCGACCTCGACTGCGGCCAACCACGAGATCGAGATGGCCTACAACGCCCTGGGGCGCATGAGCAGCTACGACGACGATGACACGAGCACAGAGGCGACCTACACCTACGACGCGCTGGGCCAGCGCACCGAGAGCGAGGCCACCGTCGACACAACGACGACCACGACCGAGTTCGCCTACGACGGCATCACCCTGATGAGCCTCTCGGCGACCGAGGGCGCCTCCACCTGGCGCGTCGACTACTTCTACGACGAGGAGGGCACGCCCTTCGGCGGCCTCTACCGCACGCCCTCCTCGAGCACCTCACCGACCTACTTCAGCATCGTCTCCAACGACCACGGCGACCTGCTCGAGCTCTGCGATGCCGACGGCGATGCGTTTGCCAGCTACCGCTACGACACCTGGGGCCTCCCCCAGGGCGAGGGCAGCTACGCAACCGGCATCTGGACGCAGGGCACCGACCTGATCGGCTCCTCCCTAGCCGAGGACATCGCCTCGCGGCAGATCCTGCGCTACGCTGGCTATGCCTACGACGCAGAGAGCGGCTTCTACTACTGCTCGGCGCGCTACTACGATCCGGCGACGCGCCAGTGGACGAGCGTCGACCCGGCCAAGGCGGATGGGGAAGAGAGCGCGTACCTGTACTGCAGTGGAGATCCGGTCGGCGAGTTCGACCCCAACGGACAGGATTCCCAGAAGATCTACTTTCCGATTGTGCGGCAACGCAACCACATGACGGACTGGACCCCATACTACAAGAGAGTACTCAAGACGAACTCCGCGTACGCGAAGCACCAACTCATATGGAATCGCAGGCTCTTTGGCTACACGGCGGGTAACGCCAGGACATGGGCTTGGTGGACGCTCATGGTACGCAATAGGGGAGAATGGGACCTGAAACGCGCTGCGAGTACGAAGAACGACAAGCGCACGAGGAAGTACATCCCATTTGGGCGCCGCAACGGAAACCGCGTGCTCATGAGTCCTGAGCATTTCGGGAATATCCACTTCGGATACACAGGACGCACCGTCGGCTTTCCGCAGACGACGCTGCTTGGTGGAAGTGTCGTTGCTTCTCTAGGGCCCACGCTGAGGCTTCTCGCTGGCAGGAATCTTGACGGTGTTCGCAAGGCCTGGAGATCTGAACTCAAGGACCATCCTCACATCAAGCGCGGTGTACAGTTGCACAAGAGGTGGGGCAGCTACAGCTACAGGAATCATCACTATAGGCGTAGTAACGCGTACAGCTACAGGTACTACCCCCACAGTTCCTTCTTCTACTGGCCCTTCTGAGTAGCTGCGGCGAGGGGGCTGCTTCGCAGCGCCGGTATGCGACGGGTGGCGCAGTGGAGGGCGGAACGGGTTTGGCGTCTGGTCTGCAGAAACGACGGAAGTGCGACGGGGGATTTCGAAGAGATGCGTAGAGAACCCAAGAGCACCTACGTCATAGGGTTGCTGGCTACAGCCGTTCTAGCGGTTGCGGTCGCCGGCCTAGCGGTTTACTGGGTCCTGCTCCCTCCGTCGGTCGTCAGCTTGGCTGAGCTCGAGGAACTGCCTCCGAAGAACCTGACGGAAGAACGCGCCTCTCCGGGGGGCACGTGGAAGACAACGAGCTATACCGTCGAGGAGTGGGGCGGAGAGTTGACCGAGTACGTTGTTGTGTCCTCGCGTGACGGCAGCACGGAGCCGCGGATTGTCTACGCTGGGATGCCCGCGCAGGTCTCCTGGCAGGGGGATTCGACGGTTGTGATCAGGCGATTCAAGGGTGGCACGGAGCGGTTGGACGCCGCCACCGCAGTCTATGAGCCGGAGGTCCTGGAGTGGCCACGGCACCGCATGCTCATGGCGGTTCTTGTCTTGCTCCCGGCTGCGGTAGTCGCTGGTGTGGGTGTCGTTGCCACTGTCATCCTGGCCAGGGTGTTGCCACGCCGAAGGGCGAAATGAACCGTCGTGCGGCGCCTGCTCTCCGGATGCTTGTCGTACTTGCCGCCGCCTGCCGATACCGCGCATTGCTGCCAGAAGCGCAGGGCAAGCCGGCCGTTGCGCGCGCTGAGACCGCCAGGCGTGCAGCTGAGAGGATGAAGGGATGACACCGCAGCGTACTCACACGAGCCTGCTACGCGGGCTTCGTCTCGCGAGAACCCTCGTTCTCGCCACCCTCTTCGCCGCTCTCGGTCTGCTTGCCAGCGGCTGCGGCGACTCCGGGAGCAGCGGCGATGGCGGCACCGGGGAGTCCTCCAAGGGCTGGGTCGTCTGGGCCGACTACCACGGCATAGACCACTCGGACATCTACGCCTACGACCTGGCGAGTGGCGCTGATCGGGTCATCAGTACGACTCCGGGCTTGAACGACTTCCCGGCGATCTCCGGCGAATGGGTCGTTTGGCGGAACTCACCCGACGGCAACGAGGGCGGGGCCGACATCCACGTCCGCAACCTCACGAGTGGAGAAGAGCGGCTCATCACTTCGGGCGTGGCCTCCCGCCCGGTTCTGCCTGTGATCTCCGGTGAGTGGCTGGTGTGGATGCGCACGCTCGAGCCCCCGGAGAGTCTGAGTCTGGATCTCTATGCCTACAACCTGGCAAGCGGCGAGGACCGGGTCATCACTACGCCGCTGTCGGGCCCAAGACCCGCCATCTCCGGCGAGTGGGTAGTGTGGACAGACTCGCGCGGAGCCACCACCGGGAAGGACGCTGCCCTCGACATCTACGGCTACAACCTAGAGACCGGCGAAGAGCGCCTCATCCGCGCCAATGTGAGCTACACGCCGACTCCGCCTGTAGTTTCCGGCGACTGGGTGGTCTGGGTGGATCTGCGCGGCGGCGAGTACGCTGAAGACATCTACGCCTACAACCTCACAAGCGGCGAGGAGCGGGCCATCTGCACGGCGAAGGGCCTGCAGCACTGGCCCGCCATCTCCGGCGACTGGGTGGTCTGGGTGGATCTGCGTAGCGGCGAGAGGCATCCGGGCATCTACGCCCACGATCTCTCAAGCGGCGAGGAGCGGGTCATCCGCAAGGATATGGATCCATTCCCTAGTCAGCCCGCCATCTCCGGCGAGCTGGTCGTGTGGAAGGACTTCAGCGATCTTGGTCTTGATTCCGGTGCCGTCCCCCGCACCTGCGAGATCCACGCCTATGACCTCGGCAGCGGCGAGGCGCGGGTCCTAGGGAGTGCTGGGGGCCTGGGTGACTGGCCTGCCGTCTCCGTAGAATGACGCGGGTGGCCGCGAGGTTCAGCATCGCACAGGGACAAGTCGGCCTAAGTGTCCCGTGATGCCCCTATAGACCGTCAAGCCCCCGTCGTCCATGCAGATCCGCACACGAGCTGCGGCACATCTCGCGCGCCAGGTAGCGCTTCAAGCAGCGGATGATCTCCATCTTGGAGAGGCCCTCGCCGGTGCGCCGCTCGGCGTAGGCGCGGGTGCGCGGATCGTGACGCAGACGGCTTGCGGCTGACGGGAGAGGCCCTTGGACCCGTCGGCTTCGCGTCGGCGGTGTCGCCTTGTGCAGCGCTTCTCGGCGCCTGACACAACAGCATGACCTCTGCCCGACCGCCTCGAGTTCGCCCCCGCGCAGCATCCCCCACGCCAGCTCTTGCTCCACCCCGCTCAGCACCATCTGGAGCTCGGCCGCGAACTCACCCTCGAGCCGTTCCCAGTCGGGGTCACCGGCCGGCAGCGCGCAGCTCGCCCCTTGCTGACGGCGCGCGCGTGTGCGCCTTGGCGGTGCCGGTCAGTTCGGGTCAGTAGCCCGACGCACGAGGCAGCATCCATGCGTCCCTCCGGGACGCGCCGACGAAGGAAGCACCGCTCTCGAGGAGAAGTGGGGCACGGTCGAGATGGACACGCGCCATGGGAGTCGATCATCGGGGGGCGGTGCCGGCCACGGACCATTTGCAGAGTGGACCTGGGGAGGACGCGCGATGATACGCAGTGCCACCGACGGTGAGTTCGCGCGGGCGGCACCCCTCTGGCTACGTCGCCTCGGGGTGCGGAGCTGGCTGCTTCTCGGCGCGATCGGCCTGGTGGCCGTCGTGCTCTCGCTGATGTCCACGCTCAGTGGAATCGTGGTCCCGCTCGTGCTTGCCACAGTCGTCGGCGTGCTGCTGCGCCCAGTCGTAGATGCCGCAGCCAGGCGACGCGTGCCACGCACAGTCGCTGCCGCCCTCGCCTTGGTCCTTATCCTGGCTTCAGCTCTCCTGCTCGGAGTGGTTGTCGTGCGCGGTCTCCTCGCTCAAGCACCCGAGATCGCCGCGGTCGCAGCGAAGGCGTTGGGGACCCTTGAGGCCTGGCTGGCGGAGGGCGAGCTCGATCCAGGGCTCGCGGACGCAGTCGGATCGGCGGTCTCGACGCTACTGCCGACCCTGGGCCAAGGTATCGTGAGCGCACTGGGCGGCTTCGTATCCGGTGCGGCTTCCTTCTTCATCGGCGTCTTCTTCGGCGTCTTCACGCTGTTCTTCGTGCTGCGGGACGGCCACAAGCTCAACGTCTGGTTGGCGGGCCACCTCGGCGTCGAGCCCGAGCTCGGGAGCGCCATCGTCGACGACGGGGAGCGTGCCGTGCGTGGCTACTTCATGGGTACGGCGATCACGGCGGCCGTCACTGCGCCGATCGTCGGAGTGCCGATGATCCTCCTCGGCCTGCCGCTCGTCGTCCCGGTCATGATCGTCTACTTCTTCTCCTCGTTCGTCCCCTATCTAGGGGCCTGGGTAGGAGGCGCCTTCGCCGTCATCGTGGCGCTCGGCGCGGGCGGGGTCGAGGCCGCGGCGGTGATCCTGGTCGTCGTCGTGGTCTCGAACGGCAGCATCCAGAGCACGGTCAACGCGTGGGCCGTCGGTGGGCGGCTCAAGCTGCACCCGGTCGTCGTCCTCGTCACGACAGCCGGGGCGGGCATGGTGGGAGGCATCACGCTGATGATCCTGGCGACCCCGCTGGTGGCGACGGCGATCATGACACTGAAGCGGCTTGGTGAGGCCGGGGTCTTCGAGGAGGAAGCCGCGACGGGTGTCGGAGGAAGTGACTGATCGGCGAGGTGCGGACTCCCGCAGCCGCGAATGCCAAGGCGCTTGAATGGGTGAAGCTGCACGGGCTGCGCCTCTCCCTTCACAGGCTCACAGCGCGTGCTATCAGGTTCTTGTCAACAATGCTCTGCGTGGGCTCCGGTGGCCGTTGTGTGTCCAATCGAGTTGAAGATGCGGGCTGCTCGCCGACCGGCGAGACCCATCGTGCTCCATGCGGACGAGTCGGTGGCCGGGGGAGCGAGGGTCGCCGAGCGGAAGGACGACGGGCTTCGGTCTCACGCGACGCGAGCCCCCCAGGACAACGGACGACGTGACTCTCTCTCCGGCAGATGACCGGAGCCCCCGAACAGCGTAGGCGGCGCACTCCTTCCACTCGTGGTCGAGCTCGAAGGCGCGCCGCTTGCTCATCACCGCGAACGCCCAGAGCAGGAGCTTGTTCCGCCAGGCGCCGAGCGCCGTCATCTTGGCCAGGGGACGCTCGAGACGGCTCACGAGGCGGTCGTAGTGGGCGCGCAGGCGCACGTTGTGGGCGAGGCAGGAGGTGGTCGCCCTGTAGGCGACCTGCCGCAGGCCAGAGCGGCCCCGGTGGCTCATCGCCTGCCGGGCTCCTTGGCGCTCGCCGCTCTCACTGCGCGTCGGGTTGGTGCCGGCCAGCTTGATCAGCTGGCGCCCGTGCCGGTAGCGCGCGATCGGCCCCACGTGGGCGACGATACCGGCGACCGAGGCGAAGCCGAGGCCGGGGATGGTCGCCAGCAGGCGAGCCTCCTCGATCTCGCCGAGCAGCGCCTCGACCTCGCCCTAGACCTCGGCGAGCTGCGTCGTCAGCAGGTCGTAGCGGGCGACGATGCGCCGCGCTTCGGCCGCAGCAGCCTCGAGACATTCGTCGCAGACGACCGAGCGCTGCGCCTCTTCGTGCACGGCGCGCACCTTGGCGCGCCAGAGGCGCCGACCGCCGCGGGCAGCGCAGACGCACGTGAGGAACTCGCTGGGAGGAAGCGCCGCGATCTGCGCCGGCGTGAGGCCGCAGCGCAGCACCGCCAGCAGGCCTAGCGTATCGATGCGGCTCCAGACCTCGAGCAGCTCCGGGAAGAGCCCGAACAGCTGCTGGCGCAGGAGGATCTTGAGACGGGCCGCCTCGAACCGCACGCGCGTGTACTCGCCCCTAGACCTTGCGCAGGGCCAGGTAGGGTCCGTGCAGGGGCCGCGTGTTCGTCACCATGCCGGTGCGCGCCAGTTCGGCGATCTGCTCGGCGTCGGTGAGGTCGGTCTTGGTGCGGTCCATGCGCCGTGCCTCGCGCAGGCGGAAGACGGCGATTGGGTTCACGATCGCGTAGCGCTCGCCGCGCTCCTGGAGATGCGCGGCGAGCGCCTCCCAGACGTGCCCCGTGGCCTCGAAGGCGAAGACGCGGCCGCCGGCCTGCCAGCTCTTCGCCCGGCTGCGGCGCAGCAGCTCGGCGATGCCGACGATGATATCGTCGCTTCTGGGGCGCAGCTGCGCTGCTCTCATGGTCGTGCCTCCTCGATGGTTGCCAACCCACTGGGAGCAAACCACGGATGAGCATGAACTGCGCCCTCTCTCCTGCGCTGACCCCTCAGCCATAGCCACATACTCGACAACGGACCCGAGTTCGTCGCCGAAGCGGTGCGCGAGTGGCTCAGTGACCTCGGCGTCACCACCCTGTTCATCGAGCCGGCCTCACCCTGGGAGAACGGCTACATCGAGTCGTTCAACGGCAAGCTGCGCGACGAGCTCCTCAACGGCGAGACCTTCTCCACGCTCAAGGAGGCGCAGATCCTGTGGCTGACTGGCGGTGGCTCCACAACGGTCTTCGTCCGCACAGCGCACTCGGGCAACGCCCGCCGGCACCGGAGACGGTCGTCTTCCCCGGCTTCTCGCTCTCTGACTTCGCCCCGCCGAGACCTATGCCGGAGGTGACTCTGGGACTAGCATAGGGAGTGGACCGACGAATGGGGTCCGGTGAACCCGTGTCCCTGCGGCAGCGGCAGGAAGTACAAGCGCTGCTGCGGCCTTGTCACCGGATGACTACTTCTATAAGGTCCGCGTGACTCGGGCGCTCGCCGGGTCCGCGCCACGCCGTCGACCGAAGAGAGGTGCGTCATGCCCGAGGGCAAACCCAACATCCTCGTCCTGTGGGGGGACGACATCGGCTTCTGGAACCTCAGCTGCAACAACCGCGGCATGATGGGCTACGAGACGCCGAACATCGACCGCCTCGCGCATGAGGGCATCGGCTTCACCGACTTCTACGGCCAGCAGAGCTGCACCGCTGGGCGCTCCGCTTTCATCACCGGCCAGAACCCGCTGCGCACCGGGCTCACCAAGGTCGGCCTGCCCGGCGCCGACTCCGGCATCCGTCCCGAGGACCCGACCATCGCCGAGCTCCTGAAGCCGCTCGGCTACGCCACCGCGCAGTTCGGCAAGAACCATCTCGGCGATCTCGACGAGCACCTGCCCACCAACCACGGCTTCGACGAGTTCTTCGGCAACCTCTACCACCTGAACGCCGAGGAGGAGCCCGAGCACGAGGACTACCCCAAGGACCCGGACTTCAAGAAGCGCTTCGGGCCGCGCGGGGTCATCCACAGCTGGGCGCAGCCCGACGGGACGCAGAAGATCGAGGACACCGGTCCGCTCACGCGCAAGCGCATGGAGACCATCGACGACGAGGTCACGGCGCGCACGCTCGAGTACCTCGACGAGGTCACCGAGAGCGGCAAGCCCTTCTTCCTCTGGTGGAACGCGACGCGCATGCACTTCCGCACCCGCGTGAAGCCGGAGAACCGCGGCATCAGCGGCCAGGGCGAGTACAACGACGGCATGGTCGAGCACGACCGCCACGTCGGCATGATCCTCGATAAGCTCGACGAGCTCGGCATCGCCGAGGACACGATCGTCATGTACTCGACCGACAACGGCCCCCACTACAACTCCTGGCCGGACGCGGCGATCACGCCGTTCCGCTCCGAGAAGAACAGCAACTGGGAGGGCGCCTACCGCGTGCCGGCGTTCCTGCGCTGGCCGGCGAAGTGGCAGGCCGGCGTGACGCTCAACGGCATCGTCGCCCACCAGGACATGCTGACCACCTTCCTCGCCGCCGCAGGCGAGCCGGACATCGCCGCGAAGTGCCGGGCCGGACACGAGGTCGGCGGCACGAGCTACAAGGTCATCCTCGACGGCAAGGACATGAACGCCTACCTGGCGGGCGAGGCGGACGACAGCCCGCGCGACCGCATCTTCTACGTCAACGACGACGCCGAGCTCGTGGCTCTGCGGATAGGCGACTGGAAGTTCATCTTCAAGGAGCAACGCGCCCACCAGCTCGCCCTGTGGCTGGAGCCGTTCGTCGAGCTCCGCGCGCCCAAGGTCGTCAATCTGCGGCGCGACCCCTTCGAGCGCGCCCTCACCGACTCCAATACCTACTACGACTGGATGATCGACCGCATCTACATGATCGTCCCGGCCCAGGCGGTCGTGGCCGAGGCCATCGCCGAGTTCGCGGAGTTCCCGCCACGGCAGGAGCCCGCCTCGTTCAGCCTCGACCGCGTGCTCGAGAAGCTCAAGGAGATCGCGGGCAGCCAGAGCTGAGCCGAGGACGCAGGACCGGCGAGACCATGGCCCGGAAGCGGGCGCCTGAGCGCGGGCGGAGCGGTGCCCCGCGCGACAGGCCACCGCGAAAGCGGCGCTCGCGTGAGGAGGTCGGCCGTGCGCTCGTCGATGCCGCGTCCGAGCTCTTCGCGGAGCGCCCTTCCGGGCGCGTGACGGTCCGGGAGATCGCCGCGCAGGCCGACGTGAACCCGGCACTCGTGTACCGCTACTTCGGCACCAAGCAGAACCTGATGCGGGCGGCGATGGAGCAGTCGCAAGGCGCGATTGCCGCCAACCTGTCCCGCATCGCCGATGTGCGCCACGACTCGACCCTGCTCTACAGCGCGATGGTGCGCGAGCGGGAGTTCGTCGCCGTCCTTGCCCGCGCCTCGCTCGACGGGGTGTTGCCCGACTTCCCGGCCGGCTCCCCGACCATGGACGGCCTCGTCAGGCGCATCGAGGCGGACCTCGCTTCCGGGCAGGCAGGCCGCCGCGACCCGCGCGTCGTGGTCGCCTGCCTGAGCTCGCTGGCGCTCGGCTATGCCCTGTTCGGCGAGTTCGTGCGAAGGGGCACCGGCCTCGACGACCTGCCGAAGGAGCAACTCGATGCGGCTATCCAAGAGGTGCTGCTCGACATCGTAGGGCTTGCCTGCCCGGAGAAGACGCCATGACCGGCGAGAGAGACTCCACGGCGCCGCCTTCGGGTCGCCGGCCGGCAGACCTCGTCCGCTCCGTGAAAGCATGGCTCGGCTCGCTGACGCTCTCGCGCAAAGACCTCGCTCGCGACGCCGTGGCCGGCGTGCCGGGAGCCGTCGGCAGTGTCCCGGACGGCATGGCGGCCTCTGTGCTCGTTGGGGTGAACCCGGTGCACGGCCTCTACGCCAGCTTCGCGGGACCGATCTTCGGCGGGCTGACCTCCAACACGCGCCTCATGGTGATCACGACGACGAGCGCCGCAGCGCTGGCGGCAGGTTCGGCCCTCCAAGGCTTCGACTATGCGGAGCGCGGACAGGCCCTCATCGTGCTCACCCTGCTGGCCGGCGTGCTGATGGTGGTCGCGGGCATCCTCCGGCTTGGTCGCTATACGCGCTTCGTCTCGCTCTCGGTCATGCTCGGCTTCCTCACAGGCGTGGCCGCCAACATCGTGCTCGGCCAGATCGGCGACTTCACGGGCGCCGAGGCGAACGGAGGCGTCGCGCTCGCGAGATCCATCGACGTCCTGCTGAATCCAGGGCGTATCGAAGGAGCATCCGTGCTCGTTGGCAGCGCGACGCTGGTACTGCTCGTCGTGCTCACGAGGACCCGTCTCGCCTCCTACGCATCCGTCATCGCCCTCGTCCTGCCGAGCCTGCTCGCCCTAGCGCTGCCAACCGTGGCCACGGTCGCGGACGTCGGCGCGATCCCCACGGGGATCCCGCTGCCCCACCTGCCACCGCTGCGCATGCTGCTCTCCGCCGACGTGCTGATGGGTGGCTTCGTGATCGCCGTCATCGTTCTCGTCCAGGGCGCCGGGGTCTCGGAAGCCGCACCCAACCCGGACGGCGCTTCTCCCGACATCGACGCCGACTTCCGGGCCCAGGGCATCGCCAACATCGCGGCCGCCTTCTTCCGCGGCCAGCCGGTTGGCGGCTCGGTGAGCCAGACGGCGCTCAACGCGGCGGCCGGAGCACGCACGCGCTGGGCGGCCATCTTCTCCGGCATCTGGATGCTCGCCATCCTCGTCGCCCTCTCGGGACTCGTGGGCAACGTGGCTATGCCCTCGCTCGCCGCCATCCTCATCTTCGCCGCCGTGAGCTCCGTGAAGGCCGACGAGATCCGTATGGCTCTGCGCACGGGCCCAAGCCCGACGATCGCCATGGTCATGACGTTCCTGGCGACGCTGTTCCTGCCGATCGCCGCTGCGGTGGGGATCGGGGTGGCCCTGTCCCTGCTTCTGCAGCTGAACCGCGAGGCGCTCGACCTCAAGGTCGTGGAGCTGGCCCTGCAGGCCAACGGTCGGTTCGTCGAGCGACCCGCGCCGGAGTCTCTCGTCGGCCGCGAGGTGACCCTGCTGGACGTCTACGGGAGCCTCTACTACGCCGGCGCGCGCACCCTCGCCTCCCTGCTGCCGAGTCCGCAGGGCGCCTCGGCGCCCGTCGTGGTCCTGCGCCTGCGGGGCAGGACAGCGCTGGGCGTCACTTCCTACAAGATCCTCACGACCTACGCCGCGGCGCTGGACGTGGTGGGCGGCAGGCTGCTCTTGAGCGGGGTGGCCCCCGACCTGCTCGCACAGCTCAGGCGCGCCGAGCACGCCGACTCAGAGGGTCTCGAAGTGTACGCCCAGACGGGAGTCATCGGAGAGTCGAGTGCTGCGGCGTACGAGGCCGGACGGGCCTGGCGCGAGGCGCATGCAGAAGAACGGCAGGAACAGGGACGAGAGAAGGGGCCGCACGGGGCCTGTCCAGAAGCGGAGACGCTCCACGATGATCGCGGCGAGCCGGGGAGGTCGGCATGAGACGAACACAGCGCCAGAAAGCGAAGCTCGGGCAGGCGGAGCGACGAGCCGCGACGCCCGTCGCCGGCGCCATCGCCGGGATCCTGTTCGCCGTGTTGTTCTCGCTGAGCGTCACAATCATCCAAGCGAGTATGCGGGACTTACCGAAGGACGCCGGCTCCTGGCTCGACACCGACGCGGGACGCTTCAAGTTCGCCATCTCGCTCGTGCCCTTCGCCGGGATGTTCTTCCTGTGGTTCATCGCCGTGGCACGAGAGCGACTGGGCCAGTTCGAGGACCAGTTCTTCTCCACCGTCTTCCTGGGGAGCGGTCTGCTGTTCCTGGCCATGGTCTTCGCGGCGGCCGCATCAGCAGGGGCGATCGCGGACACGTACGCCGGCGACCCCTCCGGCTTCTCCGCGAGCACCACCATCGTCTACGCGCGCCACATCGTTACGCAGATCTTCAATGTCTATGCGCTGCGAATGGCGGCGATCTTCCTCATCTCCCAGGCCACACTCTGGTGGCGCACCGGCGTGATGCCAAGGTGGATGGCGCTGGCGACATACGCTGTCGCCCTCGTCCTTCTCTTCGTCGTGACGCAGGCGGCATGGGTCGTCCTGGTCTTCCCTGCCTGGGTGTTCCTCGTGAGTACGTACATCCTCATCGGACATCTCACCCGGTCCGGCGACCCGCGTGTCGAGGCAGAAGAACGAAGTCGGCAGGAACCGGCAGCGTGCCGCGCGACGTACTCCAGGCGCCGATCGACACGGAAGCACGAGATGAGGGAGGCTGACCGTATGGGGGTCGATCTCGACAACGGTCTGCGTATGGCCGGTGCCCCGGGCTGGCTCGTCCGGCTCGGGGTGCGCAGCTGGCTGCTCCTGTGATCGGACCCCATTCGTCGGTCCACTTCTTGTGTTGGTCCCAGAGGCACCTCCGGCATAGGTTTCGGCGGAGCGAAGTCAGAGAGCGAGAAGCCGGGGAAGACGACCGTCTCCGGTGCCGGCGGGCGTTGCCCGAGTGCGCTGTGCGGCCGTGGGCCGTTGTGGAGCCGGCGTCAGTCTGTGACGAGGGTCTGCGCCTCCTTCATCGGTCGGAAGACCACGCTTCAGCTAGACCGATTTCGGGGGTGCGGGTCGGGTCGTGATGGCAACGAGCTGGCACGCCCCGGGTTCCGCGGCGGCTGAGTTACTTGGGAACCATGCTATCTGCTGCGGTCTTCTGGTTGTAGAGCTCGAGCATCTGCTGCGGCGTGAGTCGTCGCATCCGCTTCTCTCCCCGGTGCCTCAGCGAGCGGTGTCGGCGTCGTGAGTTGTACCAGCCGGCGTAGGTGACGAGAGCCAGCTCGAGGTCGAGGCGTGTCGGCCAGCGGTAGCGGCTGATGAGCTCGCGCTTGAGCGTCGAGATCACGCTCTCGGCCATGGCGTTGATGCTCCTATGGCTGTCAACCCGCCTCGGTGAGGGCTTCTCGGCGCTCCCGTAGCGGCCGCATCAGTGCCCACACCTCCCGGGCCAAGTAGCGTTTGAGGCAGCGGATGATCTCGGCCTTGGTCCTGCCCTCCGCCGTGCGCTTCTCTAGGTAGGCCTTCGTCGGTTCGTGATGCTGCAGGCGCACGATGACTGCCCGGTAGAGCACCGAGTTGGCCTGGCGATGGCCGCCGCGGTTCAGCCGGTGCCGGGTAGTCTTGCCCGACGAGGCCGGGATCGGGCTCGTGCCACAGAGCTTGGCGAAGGCGGCCTCGGAGCGCACGCGCTCCGGGTTGTCGCCGGCCACGATCAGCACCTCGGCGGCGACGTCGGGGCCGATGCCGAAGGCGGCGACAAGCTGCGGCGCGAGAGCGTCCGTGATCGCTCCAAGGAGCTTCTCGTGGCTGTGGATCTCCTCGTCCAGGGAAAGCCAGCGCCGGGCGATCGCCCGCAGGGCGTGTTTGCAGGCTGCAGCGACGTCTGTGACGGTTCCCGGTCGCAGCGCGGCGCAACGGCGGATGAGCGCCATCTTGCTCATCCCTTCGAGCTGTTCGCGTAGCTCGGCCGGCGCGTTGACCAGCGTCTGCCTGAGGCTGATCAGGGCGGCACTGCGCGCCTTGACGGCGACGTCCTTGGCGACCTTGATGGTGCGCAGCATCTCGACCTCACCGTCGGCGCTCTTGGGCACAGCTTTCGCGACCCCTGCGAGTACGGCGCGGGCGGCGTTCTCGGCGTCCAGCGTGTCGGATTTGCCGCGCAGGCGCCGGTCGCGCCGGTCGGTGCGCAGCACCTCGACGACGCCGACCCCGCTACGGCGCAGCGCGGAGACGAGCCCGGCACCGTAGGAGCCGCTGCCCTCGACGCCGAAGGTGACAGGCGCTCCGAGGCCGGTCGCCCAGGCGATCAGCTGTGCGTAGCCGGAGCGATCGGCGGCGAAGCTCCCCGTTCCGAGTCGCGCCCCGTGCTCGTCCAGAGCCGCCGCCACGTGCACGTGCTTGTGCGTATCGACGCCAACGGCGACTCGACGGAGGGGGTGGCCATGGTCCATGCTCGTCACTGCCTGCGTCCTCTCTCTCGATGACAGGTCGCGGCGATGCCGGTCGGACGGGAGGACGGGACTGTGACGAGACCCGTGGTCAGGCTTCTATGAGGTCACTGCCCGTCCGGCCGGCACCACCTGGTGCTGCGTCGTCAGACGGACGACAGATCAACAGCCAGGACACTCACAACCCGAGGTCAGTCGTAGCGCAGGGTCAGGCCGTCAGACGACGCCCCAGACTCTCACAGTCGAGCGCCGTGTCGGTGCGCCCGCGGCTCGGGGCGATGCCGGCTCTCTTCAGCCGCTCGGTGTACTCGTAGGATGTGTACTGGGAGCCGTTGTCGCTGTGAGCGGCGAGACCGCCTTCATGCTCCTGACGGGCGGCGAGAGCCATCTCGAAGGCGTCCGTGACGAGACTCTGGCGCATGTGCGGTGCCAGCTGCCAGCCGACGATGCGCCGCGTATGGACGTCGAGCACGAGGGCGAGGTAGGCCCAGCCCTGCCAGGTGCGCACGTAGGTGAAGTCGGAGAGCCACACGGCGTCGGGGCGGGTGGCCGTGAAGTCCCGGCGCACGAGGTCCGGGGCGGCCAGCGGGGCGAGGCCCGGCAGGGTCGTCTTCTTGCTCTCGACCGGCCCCACGCCGACGAGGCCGTTCCCGCGCATCAGGCGCTCGACGGTGCAGCGGGCGACCCGGACGCCGGTCTCGTTCAGCTCGTCCCAGATCTTGAGCTGGCCGTAGACGCCGCCGCTGCCTGCGTGCACGCGGCGTATCTGGGCGACCAGCCAGACGTCACGCAGGGCACGGGCCGAGGGTGGCCTGGTCCTGCGGGCGCGGTAGGCGCTCACCGAGACCTCGAGCTCCCGACAGATCGGCTCGACCCCGAGGCGGGCGCGGTTCGCATCGACGAAGGCGCTCACCTCGGACGGGGCTGGTCGAGCTCGCGGGCGAAAAACACGCTCGCCGCCTTGAGGATCTCGTTGGCGCGGCGCAAGTCACGGACCTCGCGGCGCAGCGTCGCCAGCTCCTCGCGCTCGGCGCTCGCTAGCCGGTCGGCGCGGGTGCCGTCGTTCGCCTCGTCCTGGCGCACCCAGACGCGCAGGGTCTCGTGGTGGATGCCGAGGTCACGCGCGACCGCGGCGATCGGACGCTCCGACTCGCGGGCGATGCGCACACTGCGCTGCTCAGGCAGTGGTCGCGGAGGCGCTCAAGGAGTTCGCGTAGCTCCCGCCACGCCAGAAGCCGGCGAGCTTCAACCTCGATCGTGTGATGGAGAAGCTGGCGGAAAGACCCGGAGCATCGTCGTAGGGAGGCCCTCGGTCTGGCGGACAGCTGGTCGCGGATCAGTGCAGGGGCCTGCTACACACCGCAACACTGCTTGTACTTCTTCCGACTCCCGCAGGGGCAGGGGTCGTTGCGGCCGGTCCGCGCGGCTTCCTGGGCGAGCATCGGCATGATCTCGCGCGCCTCGCCGCCACGTTGCAGGATCTCGGCCATCAAGCGCATCCGCCGTGAGGTGTGCGCGAAGAACAGCTTGAGGCCGGCGCACAGCCAGTTGAGCCCCGGCTCGCCTTCCGGCGTCAGGAGGATGCGGTTCTTGGGGCACTCACCGCCACAGGTGAACAGGAACTCGCAGTCTCTGCAATAGCGAGGGAGCGTGTCGCGCTTGGCGGCGCCGAACGCCCTCTGCGTCTCGGAATCCACCAGCTCGCGGAGTGGCGTCTCGGTGATGTTGCCGAGGAGGTAGCCCGGGTCGACGAAGTGATCGCATGAGTAGAGGTCGCCGGTGTGCTCGAGCGCGACACCCTCACCGCAGGTCGGACGGAAGATGCACAGTGAGGAGTACCCGCGAACATACGACGCGAGTACGCCGTCGAACGTCTGCACGAACATCTCGCCGACGTCGTGGCGCACCCACTCGTCGAAGATGGCATTGAGAAACCGCCCGTAGGCCTCGGGTGGGACACTGCGGTCTGTCACCGTGCCGGGCTGGTCTCCGACCGGAGCCGTCTCGATCTCAACGATCGGGATCAGCTGGATGAACCGTGCCCCGAGCTCATCGCGGAAGAAACGGTAGACGTCCAGGGGGTGCTCGCTGTTCAGGGCATGGACGGCGCACATGACGTTGAAGTCCACCCTGTGACGCTGGAGGAGTCGCGCCGCGTCCACGACTTGGTCGAAGACGGATCGACCGGCCGCGTCGTGGCGGAATGCGTCGTGCATCTCTCGCGGCCCATCCAGACTGAGCCCCACCAGATAGCCGTGCTCGTGGAGGAAGCTCGCCCATCCATCGTCGAGGAGCACGCCGTTGGTCTGCAGCGTGCGCTCCACCGTCACCCCGGGGGGTGTGGCAGCTCGCTCGACCTCCGCGGCGCGCCGGAAGAAGTCGAGGCCCATGAGCGTCGGTTCGCCGCCCTGCCATGCGATCGTGGCATGGGGGACGCGCTGGCCTTCGATCGACTGCCGCACGTACGAGCTCATAACATCGTCGGTCATGCGGAAGTCGCTTCCCGGGTAGAGACCGGCCTTCTCGAGGAAGAAGCAGTAGTCGCAGCGCAGGTTGCAGCGAGCTCCCGTTGGCTTCGCCATCACGTGGAAGGCATGGGGCGCGTTGCGCGCGCTGTCACCGTTCATCACGGAGCTCTCCCTACTGCGCGGGGCGGCCCTCGCGAGGCACGCCCGCGCCGCCACCGCGCTCAAGTACGCGGCGCGCCATGTAGATCGTGCGGTAGCGGTCGAAGAGGACGGTGATCACGGTCACCAGGAAGATGATGAACAGTGCCGTGCCGACGGGGGCGAAGGAGTCGATGAGGCCCAGCACGCGTTGGAGGATCTGGAGGGTGAGCACGATAGTGAGGTTGACGAGCGCCATGGCGACCAGCTCGATCGCGACGGTGGCGTAGGTGCGGCCGCGGCGTGCGATCCACTGGCTCACCATCGCGTTGATGGCCACGAAGATGGCCACGAAGACGATCACGCCGATGCTGCCCACCCGGACGTTGATGATCTGGGCGAAGATGACGCTGATGAGCCCGAGCAGGACGACCTTTTCGACCAGGGCCCAGTCGAAGACGCGGGCGCTGGCGCGGACCGTGCGGTACAGCTCGGCGCCCTGCAGTTCGGGCGGCAGTGGGTCGGTCTTGATGCTGGGCCGACGGTCGCCGGGCGGCGCCTTGCGTGTGACGATCCACCAGGCCACGAGGATCAGTAGGGCCAGGACGGCGATCGCCGCAACGAGGACCAGCGGGTTGGCGCTGATCGCCTCCGCCCACGAGGCGTCCTTGCTCACGCCGAACAGCGTCTCCTTGATGAAGTCCGTCATGTCCAGCTGGGCTATGTGGATCCACCACTCCTGAGGCAGCTTGATGAACACCCAGATCATGGCAGCCGCGACGATTGCCGTTCCCCAGCCAAGATGGGAGGCCTTCCAGCGCAGGCGTACGGCCTCGTAGAAGATGAAGAAGTACTCGAAGGTGTTGGCGAAGATGAGGAGCAGGGCGCGCACCTGGGTGAGCTCGAAGGCGACGACGCCGACGAGGCGGTAGTACCAAAGGAACTGGCTCGTCCTGAAGCCCGGCTGGTTGGTCCAGTTGCGCAACGTGGCCAGATAGGTGAGGGAGAGGTAGTAGATGTCGAGCGCCTTGTCGTAGGACTGGTAGCCCTCGAGGGGTATCGCCGGGAACTGCTGGAAGATGCTCTGGTCGATGGCGTCGAGGACCAGGCACACGATGACGCCGACGAGCGGGTAGTACGGGATGGCCAGAGGAAGCAGCAGGCGCGCGCCCACGACCAGCCCGACCACGATCCACTCGGTTGTGCCCAACTCGACTCCCCCGGACAAGCTTGCCACGCGGTTGCTGGCGGCCGCGCAGCGACGACGCGGGCCTCGGTCGACTCCCGGCCCCGTTCGAGCCCGACGTCAGCCGACAGACGTAGGGGGTAGCCTAGACGATTGCCGGCGACGCAGCCACTGTCGGGCTGCGTCGCGATCGGCGTGACGGGCGAACGTGCTGCTCTTCTCAGTGCCGGCAGGCCCCTTCAAGCCCGAGCACCGGCAGGTCCCGTGTCAAGAAACCTGGAGAGCTAGCGCCGAAATAGGTGTGGCTCAACGAGGTGCACAGCGAGCGGTGGTCGCTGCCCGAGCGCCTCGTGCGGCTTGATCTCGTTGAAGGAGACGAGGAAGCTCCGGACCTCCTCGGCAAGCTCCGCCGCATCGTCGATCTGACGCTGGCAAGGGTGCTCGTGTTTGAGCGACTCATGGAAGCGTTCGACCACGCCGTTCGTGTTGAGCGCGTAGTGGCGCGGGGATGTCTCGACAATCGAGGCGTCCTCTGCCAAGTCTCACCACACCTGTCAAGTTCCACCACCCGTTGCCAAGTCTCAGTACCCGCGCTACGGATTGGCTCCAGTTCCTGTGCGACAGAAGTTGTGTCTGAGTTCTCCGTCTTCTGGTGCTGACGAGGTCTGCCCTTGGGGATCGCGAAAGCGCCGAGCTCCTTGGCTCGCTCGTAGCGGATCGCATGTGTGCAGAGCAGCTCATCGTCCCTGCTGATACGCACCTTGCCCCTGGCGATGCGCACCTCGACCTGCTGGCCGCTGAGATGCTTGGCGACGGTGTAGGTAGCACCGGCGAAGCTGATGGCGCCCTTGGGGTCGACGCTGCGCAAGACGAAACGACCGCCACTGCGGCTCACCTGGCCGCTTGAGCGCTGTAGCCGCTTGTGCTGCGGCCGACGGCGGGCGTGGCAGGCGAGAAAGACGCCGCGGTGCTGGATGTCGACGAGGCCGTGGGCCCTGGTGAGCACCTCGACGGTCTCGCCCTCGAGGTAGGCGCCGACGTAGTAGTCGAAGCCCTCGAGACTGATACGCCCGCCCTCACGCACGCGCCGGGTGACCACCTCGCCCTCGGCGGGGGGCTGTTCATCCACAGTCTCGCCATCGTTCTCTTCGAGCTGCCGTGCCACCGGCTGCTGGCCCCTCGCCGCCAGTTCAAAGCGCTTGATCGGGGCCACCATGCCGATGCCCTGGTGCGGGCGATTCGTGTTGTAGTGGTCTACCCACTCGTCGAGCTCCGCCTGGGCCTCCTCGAGCGAGGCGAAGAGGCGCCCTTCGAGGAACTCGCTGCGGAGCGTCTTGTGGAAGCGCTCGACCTTGCCGGTCGTCGTCGGGCTGTAGGGGGCGGTGAGCAGGTGACGCACGCCCTGCTCTTGGCAGATGCGGTCGAAGAGCACCTCGCGGCGGTGGGCGCCGAAGCGCCCCGTGAACACCTTGCCGCTATCGGTCAGGATCTGCTCGGGGACGCCGTGACGGCGCATCGCCGCAAGCAGTGCCTCGCAGACCGGTCGCGTGGTGGCGCGCTCGACCAGCTGGGCCGAGACGCAGAAGCGCGAGTGGTCGTCGATGCCGCTGACGAGCTTGAGCTCGGATCCGTCTGAGAGCTTGACGCCGCCCATGACGTCCATCTGCCAGAGCTCCATGGCCTTGGAACGCTCCCAGCGGCGGTAGTCCTCGCGCTTGCGACGGCGCTTCTGGGGATCGATCAGGCGATGGCGCACCAGGCAGCGATAGATCGAGGAGCGCGAGGGTTGGCGCTCGAGCTCCTCCCGCGCCAGGTAGTGGGCGATCGTGCGCGGGCCCCAGCGCGGGTGGGCGAGACGCATCTCGACGATGCGCGCCTCGACCGCCGGCGGCGTGCGGTGCGGGCAGCGCGCCGGTCGCGCAGAGGCGTCGGCCAGACCGCCGATGCCGCTGCGCGCATAGCGTCGCAGCCAGCGGTGCAGCGTCTGGCGGCTGACACCGTAGCGCCCCGCCACCGCGACCACGCTGTTGCCCGCGAGGACCTCAAGGACTGCCTTGTGGCGCTGTTCCACGACCCCCAGCTCGATGAGCATGACCTGAGCCTCCCCGTCGAACGACCGTTGCCGGTCGTCTCTTCGAGGAGAGTGGCGCCCGTCCGTTGGCGTGACTGTCGCACAGCTACCGAAGCCACCGTCGCCCAGGAGCCGAAGCCACTGTCGCCCAGAGGCCGAAGCCGCGTCTCAGAACTGTCACACAGCTGCCGGAGCCACTCTGTCAAGCATGTACCGGAGTCGCACACTGTCACTGCCTGTTGTCGCCGCCAACTTGCCGACGAGACGCTTCACCACAGCCCAACACGGCTGAGCACAGCTCAGCTCCGAGCCTCGCCAGAACCTTGGACTGTGCAGCACAGAAGCGCACGGAGCACCACTGCCCGACACGGCGGGCAGACGTCTGCAAAACCTCCATCGGCGGTTCGACTCCGCCCGCCGCCTCCAAGCCTTTCCTGCTGCATACGGCCATTTCTGAGTGCTCCTGAGTGCCGCTCAGTAACCCCCAGATTGCCCCGATGCTGACATTCTGCCGACGCGACGTGGCAGCACTTGGCAACACGAGCGCGCACGGCCAGGCACGAAACGACATGGCGTGAGGCGTGGTGTTGGAGGTTAATCGCCTCTCCAGCGGGAGCTCGGGGCTCCTTCGCCCTCACTGTTCCACCTGACCCTGCGCGTTCCTTACCGTACGCGTCTGAAGACGTAGCCCGCCGCCTTGCGGGTGAAGGCGGGACCGCGCCCGCTGCGCTCGAGCTCTTTGCGAGAGGGCGCAGGGTTCTTCTTGGGGACCATGTAGGAGTCGAGCTCGCTCGCTGAGAAGGAGAACCGCTCGCCGTCACGCTGGTAGACGGCGACCAGCTCGTAGTCCGCATCGAGGGCCGCCATGCTGGCATCGCCGTCGCCGTCGCTAGCGACGAGATGCCCCCCGATCTGCAGAAGACGGCTGTTCGTCGAGTGGCTGCTCGTAGTCTCGGGCATGGAAGCGGATCGTGGGCTCGCTCTCATACCCACGGCGACCGCGGACCGGCGGCCCGTCGCCGGTCACGCAAACATCGGCCTGTTAGGGAAACGGTCGGAGCGGGAACCCTCCGAGACCCGACCAAGGAGTGATGACCATGGCCAAGTATCTCGTGCGTGCGAGCCTCACATCCGCAGGCGTCAAGGGTTTGCTCAAGGAAGGGGGCAGCCGGCGCCGCGAAGCGGTGACGGCTCTCGTCGAAGGACTCGGCGGAAGCGTGGAGGCATTCTACTTCGCCTTCGGCGACGACGACGTGTACACGATCCTGGAGCTTCCCGACAGCGTCTCGGCGACAGCGGCGAGTCTCGCGGTCAATGCCTCTGGGGTCGTGAGCTGCAAGGTCGTCGTGCTGCTCACGCCCGAGGAGGTCGACGAGGCGACGAAGAAGACGGCCAACTTCCGCCCCCCAGGCGCGTGACCGCCGGTCGCTGAAGGGCCGCGCCACAGGGGTTGCCGTCGTCCACGGCGGCTCCACGGCGGCGAGACGGGTCCGACGGCGCCCAGCACGCAGAAGCGGCCCGTCGGCAGTCGCCAGTACGTTAGGAGTCGGCTCCTACGGGCCGCAGGAGCACGCTGCCGCGCCGTTCCCGCGCCGGCTGCCTGGCCTATTCACACTTCCCTAACGTCATGCTGCTAGCATGCCGCGGGCCATCCTCGATTCCGGTAGGTGACGGTGAGTAAGGCGAAGCTGCTCTTCCTCTGTACGGGCAACTCCGCGCGCAGCCAGATGGCCGAAGGGCTACTGCGCGCCAAGGCCGGAGATCGCTTCGAGGCGTTCAGTGCCGGCCTGGAGCCGCAGCCGGTCAGGCCGGAGGCGGTCAGCGTGATGGCCGAGATCGGCATCGATATCCGCGACCAGGTCTCGAAGGATGTGGCTCAGTACCTCGGACAGGTGCACTTCGGCTACCTCGTCACCGTCTGCGATCAGGCCAGCGCGAACTGCCCCATCTTCCCCGGTGTGAGTCAGCGTCTCCACTGGTCGCTGGACGACCCCGCTGCTGAAGCAGGTACCGAGCAACAGCGGCTCGCCGTCTTCAGGCGTGTGAGGGACGAGCTCTCCAGCCTGATCGACGCGTTCGTCGCGGCGCACTAGTGTCTTCTGCAGAAGTCAGGGCCAGCGGCAGACGGCTCGCACAGACTGGGGAAGGCCAGCGAGAGGCGCCGTTTCCGGGCTGTCTGGGACTTCCCAGGCGAGGGAGTACGAGATCCCCCACGGTCTCGGCGCGCAGCTTGTATGCTGAGCGTTCGGTGGGACGGTCAACTCCCCAGGGGCGATCCTTGGTCAATGCGGAATCGACACGGCACTCGCTGTGCTTTGCGCCAGTCACGCCGGACCGCCTGGCAGATCTCGCTCGCTTCTCCGAGGCTCACGGGAAGTTCAGGTACTGCTCATGCATGCGGTGGCGCATGCGGAGCTCCGAGTCCTCGCGCAGCACCAAGGAGCAGCGTGTTGCTGTCCTCGAGTCCCTCGTTCGCACAGGCACGCCAGTAGGTCTCCTGGGCTATGCAGGCGAAGATCCCGTAGCGTGGTGTTCCGTGGCGCCCCGCGAGACGTATCACCGGCTGGAGACCTACGCCAAACTGCCGCGCATAGACGACATGGCGGTCTGGTCGGTGGTGTGCTTCTTCGTCGACGTTCGCTATCGGGGGCAGGGCGTCACCAGGGGATTGCTCAGGGCGGCAGTCGAGTACGCGCTGGAATCCGGGGCTCCTGCGGTCGAAGCATACCCTGTCGATCCTGGCTCGCCCTCGTACGGGTACATGGGCTATCCGTCGTTGTTCCTGAAAGCCGGGTTTCGTGACGCCACTCCGCCTGGCCAGGCACGCCGTGTGATGAGGTTCGTCTCAGAGTAGGACCATCCGCCGAACCAGAGTATGAAGCAAGCGCCTACGCGCATGCTTGTCGTGGCAAGAAATGACGCGCATGACCTAACGCTGTTCGTCAGTCCACTTCGCTCGATGGGGCGGAGCCGCATCGCCGGGATGCCGTGCGAGTAGGTTGGCCACCGCGACGGCGTGGCATGCAGGGAGTACACCAGCGGATCGAGCCTCGGGGAACGGATTCTGTGAGTGGCCGAACGCGAGAGTGAGTTGGAAGAGGCTGCAGCGCTCGAACGCAGGACGCTGCGGGCACTCCTCGCCATCGACGGCGCGATGTTCCTCGCTGAGGCCGTGGCGGGCTGGTGGATCCGCCCGCACCTCGTAGCCTTGACCTTTGCTCCTAAGCCGGTCGTTGGCTCCCGCAACGGTGACTCGAGAGCCGTCTTCGCGCGGCTGCAGGAAGTGGATCAGCGAGCGGGGATCAGGATGCGTGTGCCTCGGCCCCTACTTGCCGTGATCCACGACCGGTTTCTTCCTCCCGGATCACGACTCGCACCGTCGCGTAGGTGAGCAGGACGATGACAAGGCCGAAGGAGTTGGTGAGTTGGGCCTGGTAGAAGGCCAAGGGCTCGTAGACGAAGATGATGACCAGCAGCCCACGCTCGAACCAGCGGTAGGCGGCCAGCCGCGAGCGATGCCAACGGGCGAACCCGACGATGACGAAGGCGCTACTGACGACACCCGAGATGAGCTGTCCCCACTCCGAGAAGTCCAGTTGGTCGGTTTGCCCAATGGTGGCGGCGGCGACGCTAGCGAGGCCAGAGAGAGGGATGAGGGCGAGGTAGGCGACGACAAGAGCCTTGAACCAGCGCCTGTTCACGAGCGAGTCGTAGGAGGTGCGGAGACGCGCCTTGAGGCGCTGATAGGGCTCTGAGGATTGTCTGCTCGGCGACCCTGTGTCCGCGAAGACCTGCGCGAGGTGGCGCACCGCGGGATCGCTCTGGTCGCACGTGGCCAGCAGGGAGAGGCCAGCACTGCGCTCCGTCTCGTCGAGATCTCGGATGGCCGCCTCCTTGGCCACGTCGTATGCGTTCACGAGCGCGGCCTGTGGGGATATCGCCACCTTGGCGTCGATTGTGCGCGCGATGAGGAACAGGACCACGAACACCACGTAGATGAGGGCAACGACCGGTTGGAAGAAGTAGTCGTTGTCGGAGGTGATGAACTTGCCCAGCTCGTCGATGAAGAGGCCGAAGCCGATGCCCGCGGAGAGCGCTGCAAGCTGTCTCCACCGTCGCCCATGCAGGGCCATAAGGAGCACGAGGGCGATGAGCATGCCGAGCCCGCCCCAGAGCAGGTGGGCGAAGTGGATCTTGCCGCCGCCGAGCTGTGGCCAGCCGGTGGCCGCCAGGGCGGCGCGCACGATGAGGATCGTAGCGATGGCCGTGACGAGGAAGAGCTCGAGGTCGCGGCCGGCATAGATGCGGCGCAGGAAGTACGATCGGGTCGCAGTTCGTACCGGGTCTGTCACGGTGATGCCTCCTTTCACCCGGGGCGGGCGCGCCAACCTGATCACAGCTGCACCCTGTGGCCCGATTCTCGACCTTCGGCCAAGCGACGATTCCGTTCTTGATCGGACGTGTGTCCAAGATACTCCCTTCGGGTCGTTGGAGTCGCCTCCTGCTCGGATCACGACTAGGGAAGTCCGCACGGGAGTGAAGTCTGCGGAGGGGAATCGTGAGTTGCGCTCGCTGCGGTTTGTTCCCTTCCTTGATCGCATCTCGGAAAAGCGCCGAGGCAGGATCTGAGACGCCTACCGGAAGTGTCGTGGAGCTGGTCCGGACATCCTGGTCGAGGTCGACGTCGGCGGTTTGGGCGGGGCTCTCGCCAGTCCGTGATGACCGGCCAGGGCTGTCAGAAGGATCGCGTTCCGCCGTGAAGTGGGCCAACCGCTGCGAGGCGCCGAGCGTCAAGACAAGGACGAGGACGGCGAGAACGGCGATACCAGTGCCTACCAGCACTCGCGCGCCAAGTCACCAGCCCGACGGCTCGGCGAAGCCTGCCGGGGTGGCCTCCCGCGCTGCCCATAGCCACCGTAGGTACTGGTAGGCCGGCACCACTTGGAGTCGATCCGTCCACAGGTGTCACCAGCTGCGTCGGTGGAGTCTGATCGCGGAGTCACTGCTCGAGTCGCTGAGCGGAACGGCGAGGCGAGTCGCAAGAAGGGGGACGGCGCGCGGATGGCTGGCACCATTCACATGGCCTGCACGACCACTCGTGGTCGAGCCGCGCGACTTCCATCTGCGTGCGATACGTGCCCGGAGGCCGGGAAATCGGGGCGAACGCGTGGTTCATCACAGTAGGAGTTCCCGTGACCGTGCCAGAAGCGGCTCAGAATCCGGCTCTCTCAGCCCAGACCTGGAATCCTCGCTCGGCTGGGTCCACGCTCGCCGAGTGCGGATCGCTGGTATCTCACACTAGAGAGAGCTCACGCACTATGATAGAAAGTTGACCGCCAAGAGGGTCAGGTCAGGCAGTGATCTTGGATCGTTCAGCGCTCATAGGATCGAGGTAGCGTCCGGTGTGGTCTCCGGCTGTCCTCTTCACCGTCGGCACCTGGGCCATCGGGCTCATCGTCTTCTTGGCGTGTCTCGCCGCAGCAGAGGTCGGCTACCTCCTGGGCAGACGAATGGCGACGTCGGGTGCCGCCAAGAAGGAGCACCTGGGCGCGGTTCAGGCGGCCGCCGCCGCGCTGCTCGGCCTGCTGCTCGCCTTCAGTGTCTCTATGGCGGTCTCGCGCTTCGAATCGCGCAAGGCGGCGGTGGTCGACGAGGCGAACGCCATCGGCACCGCCTACCTGCGGGCGTCGCTTCTGCCGGAGCCGCAGCGTCGCCAGGCGGAGCGGCTGTTCGCGCGGTACGTCGAAGTCCGCCTCGAGCTGGCTCGCCCAGACTGGTATCTGAACGCCGAGCATGATCTGCGCGATGAGGAGGTGGCTCTGCAGGAGCAGCAATGGGCGCTGGGGGCGGAGGTCGCGGCACAGGACCGGCGAGCTGTGACCAGCGGTCTGTACCTGGACGCCCTCAACGAGATGATCGACTCGCAGGTTCGCCGGGACCACGGACTGCGCAACCACGTCCCCGAGTCGCTCATCTACCTGATCGTCGCGGTCGCCATGCTGACGCTTGGGATCATGGGCTACGTCTCCGGCCTGACCGGTGGACGGTCAGTGATAGCGGTTGTCGTCCTGTCGCTCATGATCGCGGCGGTGCTCTTCGTCATCGTCGACTTCGACAGGCCCTACCGCGGCATCCTCACCGTGAGCCAGCTGAGCATGGTCGAGGTCCAGCAGACGATCGAGCGGGGGTTGCCTGTGCCTTGATGGCGGCGCGACGCACGTGCTGCTGCAGCCGTTCTCTGGATCGCGCAGCGTTGAGTCCAGCGCGATGAGAACTCGGCTGCGTCGGCACGGCGTCGGCTGCCGCGGAGAACTGCCAGCACCTGGCGCTTCTGTCGCGAGCGCAGCGAGCAACAAGACCTGTGCGCGCAGCTCCGAGCGCACAAGACGACGCCCGGGATCTGTCTGAAGCGGAGGAGCGGATTTCGGTCTGTCGTTGCGCTACGCCGACTCGCCCATCGAAGCGGCTCGCGGTGCTGGAGCTCCGCAGTCGAGGCAGACTCTCGGATACAGCGTTGACGCTTTGAATCGTGGTGACCTCGGCGTCGTAGCGGCGCGCGTCGACCAGGCCGGAGAGGCTCTTGAATCCTCCACAGCGTGCCTAGCGGGCGCCATCCTCGGCTTCCGGCTCACCTGCTGTCGCCGCTGATCGCGGGTGGCAGCTGGATTCTGTCCGGCCTGTCGATGCTCTGCCCACCAGCGGGGGCGCTGCCATCGCAGGTCGTGGCGACCGAGTAGACGGCCGATACCTCGACGCCTGAGGGTGGACGTGCGCCGCT
This sequence comes from uncultured Thermoleophilia bacterium, assembly GCA_963717285.1. Lineage (GTDB taxonomy): Bacteria > Actinomycetota > Thermoleophilia > UBA2241 > UBA2241 > CAIXSE01. Next base: position 834,907 of record CAVQVW010000002.1, on the reverse strand, counting down.
CTCGCCGTCACCGAACTGGATGTAGCCGCCAGCCGCGTCGACGACGAAGACGCGGTCGCTGGGCGAGCATCCGACGAGGCTCACTACGCGGGTCCAGACGCTGCCACCGACGCAGACGGTGAGCTGGAGCGCATCAGCAGACGCCGCACCCTCGTCCGACAGGTGGCTGAGTAGCGCCTCGGGAAGCTCGAGGGTCAGGAATCCCTGTCGAGCATCACTCCGGCCAAGTACGACTTCCTGCTGCGAGCCGCCGACCGCTGTTGATCCGCTGTCCGGCGGGGTGGGAGGCTCGGCGCGATCTTGTAGAGCGTCGCGGCGGAGCAGTGCAGTTCCCGAGCTATCTCCGAGATTCGGACCTTCGAGAACCCACGCGCCGCGATCCGCGCATCACACCATCCAGGAGCTCGTCGCGGTATCGTCTGCGCACCTCGTCACCTCCCGGACCGCTGAAAGCGCACCTCGCTGGAGGCCTCTCGGCCCACCTGCTCTCTGCACGCTGCCCATGATCGTGGCTCAGCGTATGGTACCAATAGGCGTACTGAAATACACTATGGCTTTCCCCAGCGACAGGGTCGACGACCCCGGCAGCGTCTATCACGGCAAGCACATGAGGAACGGCTGGAAGAACGCGGGACTCCCGTGGGGCTACGACTTCCACCCGGACCTGATGTGGGTCGACAGCGAGGAATGAGCAGAAGGGAGTCGATGGAAGAGCGTGGACCGGGACTGGCGGACTCCGGCAGTGGGTCTTCTGGGACCGCACTCCGAATCGTTATCAGCCGCAGCATCAACCACAAGGAGGAACCTGTGAGCAATCTCTTCATCCTCGGCTTCGAAGGCGAGGCCGAGGCGCGCGTCTTCGGCGAGAAGATCGGCGGTCTGGTCAAGGACCGGCTGCTGGTCCTCGACGACGCCGCCATGGTGACCCTCGACGAGAAGGGCAAGCCGCACGTCGAGCACGGCAAGCACCTGGTCGGCGCCGGCGCCATGGGCGGCGCCTTCTGGGGCATGCTCATCGGCCTCATCTTCCTGATGCCGCTGGCCGGCCTGGCGATCGGCGCCGCCTTCGGGGCGCTCGGCGGCAAGCTCGGCGACATGGGCCTCGACAAGCAGGTCCTGGAGGAGATCGGCAACGCGGTCAAGCCGGGCGAGACCGCCTGGTTCCTGCTCGTGCGTTCCTCGACCCGCGACCGCGTCCTCGAGGAGCTCGCCGGCACCAAGGCGAAGGTCATCCGCACCAACCTCAGCGAGGAGCAGGAAGCCAACCTGCGCGAGACGTTCAGCGGCGAGAAGGCCTGATTCACACGAACGGGCCCGCCGGGCCCAGGGCCGAGAAGGAATCCGCATGAGCAAGCTAGGAAGACTGACCGCCGTCGCCGTCCTGCTGGCAGCCCTGCTGCTGGCCGCGGCCGCCTGCGGCGACGACACCAGCGCCGAGGACGCCAAGGCGCAGCTGATCACCGACCTGCAGGCGTTCGACGCCTCGGTCGAGAAGGTGCGCAGCCTGACCGCCGCTTCGTCGGTTGACGAGGCGCAGGCCGCCAGGGACGAGGCACAGGCGGCTTGGGAGAAGGTCGTCGAGTCGGCCAAGGACGTCGAGGACGCCCAAGTCGACAACGTCCAGACGGCCTGGGACGACTTCTCGAAGGCCGTCGACGACCTGCCGAGCGACGCCAGTATCGGCGAAGCCGCCATGGCGCTGAAGCCACAGATCGACGCCGTCAAGGCCGCCTACGACGATCTCTACAACGGGTTGCAGTAGACGCCGCAGAGCGACGAGCCTCGCAGGTTCGGCGTCTCCTTGGCGCCGAACCTGCGAGGTCACTCCGAGCGTGGGGAGACTTGCAGAATCGGCTGCTCGCCACTATCCCCAGACTCCCCATACAGCATCATCGGGTGTTGCTGGACATTGGGTGCCTGCCGCCGACTTGCCGACGAGACGCCTTCCCATAGCCCAACACGTCTGAACACAGCCCAGCACCGACCTCGCCGGAACTCTGGATTGTGCAGCCCGATCGCGCTACTGTGACCCGACCCCGCTTTCGGTCCGCTTTCTGTTCATGTCCCGGGGCCACTTCTGCTAGATTGCCGCCAGTACGCCCTCGCACTGACTGGAAGGACTCTCGTGGCCGAGGTAATGGACCCCGATCTGACCGGAGAATCCACCGCAGGCGCAGCGACGGCCGGCGCAGGCCTCATCCTCTTCACGCTCGCCGCCGGCCAGTTCCTGATGGCCCTCGACGCCTCGGTGATGAACGTGTCGATCGCCACCGTCGCCGATGATCTGGGCACCACCGTCACCGGCGTGCAGACGGCGATCACGCTCTACACGCTGGTCATGGCCAGCCTCATGATCCTCGGCGGCAAGGTCGGCGCCATCATGGGCCGCAAGCGCGCGTTCGCGCTGGGCTGCGTCGTCTACGGCTGCGGCTCGCTGACGACTGCGCTGGCCCCCAATCTGACGGTGTTGCTGATCGGCTGGTCGGGACTCGAGGGCATCGGCGCCGTGCTCATCATGCCGGCCATCGTCGGGCTGGTTGCCGGCAACTTCCCGCCCGCAGGCCGTGCGCGGGCCTACGGGCTGATCGCCGCCGCGGCGGCGATCGCCATCGCCGTCGGTCCCGTTATCGGCGGCTTCATGACCACCTACTTCTCATGGCGCTACGTCTTCGTCGGGGAGGTCTTGATCGTCGCCGCCATCCTCTTCCTATCGCGGCGCGTTGCCGACGAACCGGTGGCCCAGCGTCCACGCCTCGACCTCGTCGGCGCCGCGGTCTCAGCGGCTGGGCTCGCCCTGCTCGTCTTGGGCGTGCTCATGTCCTCCACCTGGGGCTGGCTCCTGCCGAAGCCGGGAGCGACGTCCGTGCTCGGTCTCTCGCTCACCGTCTGGTTCGTCATCGTTGGTCTCTTCCTCCTCTGGCTGTTCTTCCGCTGGCAGCGGCGCCTTGAGCGCGCCGGCAAGGAGCCGCTCATCGCGCCCTCGCTCCTGGGCCACCGGGAACTCACCGGGGGACTCATCGCCTTCCTCTTCCTGTTCCTGATCCAGGCAGGGGTGTTCTTCACCGTACCGCTCTTCCTCTCGGTGGTGCTCGGGCTCTCGCCCATGGAGACCGGTGTGCGGTTGCTGCCGCTCTCGCTGGCGCTGCTCGCCGCTGCGGTCGGCGTACCACGCCTCCTCCCGCACGCCTCGCCGCGGCGCGTAGTGCGCCTCGGCCTGCTGGCCCTCATCCTCGGCGTCGTTGTGCTGATCGCCAGTCTCGAGGTCGGCGCCGACTCCTCGATCGTGCTCGTCCCCCTACTCATCGTCGGCTTCGGCATCGGGGCCCTGGCCTCGCAGCTCGGCAACGTGACCGTCTCAGCCGTGCCCACCGAGAAGAGCTCCGAGGTCGGTGGCCTGCAGAACACCGCGACCCAGCTCGGCGCCTCACTGGGCACTGCATTGGCGGGCTCGGTGATGATCGCCGCCCTCACGGCCTCGTTCCTGACCGTGATCGCGCAGAACCCGGATGTGCCGCAGCAGATGAAGGACCGGGCCAACGTGAACCTGGCCGCCGGCGCCCCGTTCATCTCTCAGAAGGACGCCGAGGCGCAGTTGACCGAGGCCGACGTCCCGAAGGACGTGGCCAGCGAAGTCATCGACGACTACGGGGCATCGCAGATCGCCGGCCTGCGCGCGGCGCTCGCAGTCCTGGCGCTCGTGGGCGTGATCGCGCTGTTCTTCACTGGGCGGATCCCGAAACAACAGCCGGACTCGCCGCCGACGCCGGAGCAATCTCCAGCTAGGATTGGCTAGTCAAACAGCGGATGATCTCTATCTTGGAGAGACCCTCCCGGGTTCGGTGCTCGACGTAGACGCAGGTTGGCGGTGTCCTGTGTCAAGAAGCCTGGAGAGTCGGCCCCGAAATAGGTGCGGCTCGGCGAGGTGCACAGTGAGCGGCGGCCGCTGCCGGAGCGCCTCATGCGGCCTGGATTCGGTGTTCATCGAGGCTGGCGCCGTCCCAGTCGAGGAGTTCGCCGGCGGCCTCGTAGAGGTCAACGAGGCCGGCGAGATAGAGGTCGTCGCGATCTCATGACAAGCCAACCGGGCGTGTTCGCTGCCGGTGACGTGACGGACGAACTCGGCAAGCAGGTGATCATCGCCGCCGGAGACGGTGCGAGGGCTGGGGTTGCGGCAGCCCGATGGTTGCAGCGGCAGTAGGCGCCGGGGAGCGCCGGAGGCGACGACGGGTCGGCTGGCCGGGGAGTCGGCCCCCGAGGCCTCCTGCTGTTCTTCGTCTGGGCTCACGTGCCCCTCCAGCTGTGCCGCTTCTTCCGTCAGCGGTGTTCCCGCACCATACCCTGAGGGGGCAGCGGGACTCCGTGCGGTGGATACGGCTTGGCGGTCGCCGACCAGCGGTCATGACTAGTACCTGAGCACTCCGCCCGGTAGAATCGCTCCTGACGGCGCGTTCGCCCGGTGTTCCTTGTTCACGGACCCGCCGATCTCGCCTGGCGGGTCGCATGCTCAGAGAGCGACGGAGGAGGGAGTGCCGCATGGCTGGGTTCGACGAGATCAAGAAGGCCGGCAGTGCCGCAGGCAGTGTCGTCACCGAGGGCGCGGCGAAGGTGGTCAAGCTCTCACAGGCGGAGATCGAGAAGCACAGGCTCAAGTCCCTGCGAGTGTACGTAGCCAGCCTACAGCAGGAGATGGGCGCCCTGGCCTACGAGCTCGTGGAGCGCGGTGAGCTCTCGCATCCGGATCTGGAGGCCAGCCAGACGACGATCAGTGAGGCTTTGGCCCTGGTGGCCGAGAAGGAGGCCGAGATCGCCGCCCTGAAGGCAGAGGGGGGGCGCGGCGAGGAGATCGCCGCGGAAGAGACCGCCGAGGAGGTCGGCAGGGGAGACGGCGCGAGCGCCAGAGACGCCTACGTGGAGAAGCTCAAGGTACAGCTCGGCGAGTGGAGCGCCGACATCGAGAAGCTGAAGGCAGGGGCGAGTCGCGTCTCGGCGGAGGCCAAGGTCGACTATGAGGAACAGGTCGCGGGGCTGCGCAAGCAACGCGACTCCCTGGCGTCAAAGGTCACCGATCTTCAGGAAGCGAGTGACGAAGCCTGGGACGAACTCAAGCAGGCAGTGCAGGTAGCGTGGGATCGTGCCAGGGAGAGCTTCCAGAAGGCCATGTCGCGCTTCGGATAAGGGGAGCGGCTCGATCCGCCGCCGTCTGGCTCAGGGAACCGGCAGAGGAAGGCCCAGCTCGGTCGTTCCGCCGCAGGCGCTCCCCGGCGCCTACTGCCGCCGTAGCCATCTGGCTGCTGCGACGCCGGCTCTCGCCCCGTCGCCGGCGGCGATGATCACCTGCTTGCCGAGTTCGTCCGTCACGTCGCCGGCTGCGAACACGCCCGGGTGATTCGTCATGAGATTGCGATCCACCTCTATCTCGCCCGCTTCGTTGACCTGCACGAGGCCGCCGGTGAAACTTTCGGCTGGGATGGATCCAGTCTCGATGAAGACCGCATCCACCGGCAGGACCACCTCCCGGCCTGAAGCGTCCTGCAGCGCGACAGCCGTGACGCGCTTCTCGCCGACGATGCTCGTCACGTGCGTGTCCGGGCGCATCTCCACGCGCTCCTCATCGACGAGCTTGGCCAGGAGGGTCGCGGGTACGCGCAACTCCTGCTCGCTGATCAGCACCACATGCGCCTCAAGTGCGACGAGCTGAAGGGCCGCTGCGGCTGCCGACTCGCCGTGGCCGACGACGGCGGTCGGGCGACCGCGGAAGAAGGCCGCATCGCAGGTAGCACAGTAGCTGACTCCACGACCGACCAGCTCCTTCTCACCGGGCACAGCGAGACGTACAGGGGGAACGCCCGCTCGCGATGATCACGGCACGTCCGCTCAGTCGCAGTCCCTCGCTTGAGTAGACCTCGAAGCCCTCCTCCGCGGGCACGAGCGCGTCCACATCTTGACCCGCGAAGGTGTCGATGTCGAAGCTGCTGACGTGAGTCCGGAAGTGACCCGCCAGCTCGCCGCCAGAGATGAGCGAGAACCCGAGGTAGTTCTCGACCTGGCCGGCCCATTGCGCCTGACCGCCGAGCTCTCTCGCGATGATGGCTGTCGAGAGGCCCTGACGGACCGTGTAGATAGCCGCGGCCATGCCAGCGGGGCCACCGCCGATGATGACCACGTCGTAGCGGTCCCTCGGCTGTTTCTCTGCCATCAGCTACCTTGTCCGGCCTTCGCGTTCGGGAGCAACACGAGGAGCATTCCCGCAAGCGGGACGCGCCTCACCTGCGAGACCTGGTCGGTGTGGCGTGGGAGCTCAGGGGGGCGATCGGGCGGCGCCCGTCCCCCGGAGTGTCCGGGTGCCCGACGCTCGGTCCTACGCTGATGCCGCCATCGCTCTGAACGCCGGCATCGCGTCGCGCACGTGCTCGACGGGGACTATGTCGCTCTTCTGCAACATGGGGATCGAGAAGACGAACTGGGATATCGCAGAGAGCTCATCGGCTTCGAGCAAGGCAAAGACCACGTGCTCGGGCGGACACCACGTGAAGAAGTGGAGCTTGACGTTCAGGTCCTTGCCGAGCGTCTCGAGGTTCTGAATGGCATCGAGCACCGCGGGCATGGTCTCGCGGTGGTACGCCGGACAGTTGTCTTCGGTGTGGGTCATGGTCACGTGGAAGAGCACGGCACTTCTCTCCTTTCGGAGTGGCAGGAGTCGTCCCTTCTACTATGGGAGAGCACCGTCCTCTCCTGAGGCAGCGTCCCAGTGAGCCAGATCTACACGTCGCCTGCTCAACCCCTATCGCGTGCTAGACGGCCCAATCGCTCCCCGTCTGCCGTCACATCGTGCCGATGTTGACGATGTTGCCCTCGCTGTCCTTGAACCAGGCGAGCCTGACGCCTTCGATCTCGGCGCTGCCGTCGACGGTCTTCAGGCCGATCTCCGGCAGGTGGTACTCCTCGAAGGTGACGCCCTTGGCGCGCAGTTCGGCGACCACCTTGTCGAAGCGCTCGCGGGGCACGCCGAACCCCAAAGTCGTGTTCTGCGGCGCCGGCATGCCGGGCCGCTCGTAGATCATTACGCCGGTGCCGTCGCCAGCGCTGAACATCCCTTCACCGGAGGGACCGCCGGCGGCATTGGGCTTGAGCCCCAGCACCTCGGTGTAGAACTTGGTCGCGCGGGCGAGATCCTCGGCTCGCAGCACCGCGCCTACGGGGTAGTCACCCAAGCCTGCCATCATGCACATCCCTGCTCGAATCAATGAGTGCCCTCAATAGTTTCCCTTCTGCCCGTAGGGGAAACCAGGGAGCGGTTCTGCCCGTGAGAAGGCCGTACTCTGCCTCCTGCATGTCCGGTCGCGCTCTTGGGTAGATAGAGTGCCCGGCCCCGTCGGACGTGCGGACGAACACCGATGCGAAAGCGAGGGACGATGCCGACCTGCAACGAGATGAAGACGGGCGAGACCTACGAGTGCGAGAGCTGCGGCCTGGAACTCACGGTCGCCGTGTCGTGCGCGGACAAGGGATGACCCACGATGACACGCTACTACATGGACTGCCGGGATCTGCCGAGCGAGAACGACTGTGACATCCGCATGTCAGGCAGCGAAGAGCATCTCGTCGAGGCGGCCGCGGTCCACGCGATGATCACGGCACACGGCCACGCAGACACCCCGCAACTGCGCGAGGACCTGCGCAAGCTGATGAAGGAAGACGTGGAGGCCTCGGCGGCAGAGGTAGGCTCCTGCGGGCTGTGAGAGATCCGAGCGACGGACGCTGGACCCGGCCATGGACAGGCTGCGCTTCGGTACCTATCTCGGTCCCAAGATCCTGCCGGTGTATCAGGCCGTCACCGAATCAGTCGGGCGCCGCCTCGGGCTGGAGACCGAGCTCGTGGTCGAGACCGACTACGAGAGTTGCGCGGAGGATAGGAACGAGGTCTGCTTCGTGTGCAGCCTCGTCTACGTGGAGCTCGAGCGTCAGGGCATAGCGCCCGCAGTCCCCGTCGCGGCGCCGGTCCTCGAAGGCGACCGCTACGCCGCCCGGCCCATCTACTACTCGGACGTCATCGTCCACCGTGACAGCCCCTTCACCTCATTTCTCGACCTGCGTGGCAGATCCTGGGCGTACAACGAGCCGCTCTCGCACTCCGGCTACGGCATCACGCGCTACCACCTGGTCGAGCTTGGGGAGACGCACGGCTTCTTCGGCACGGTCGTCGAGGCCGGCTTCCACGAGGAATCGATCCGCATGGTCGCCGAGCATGAGGTCGACGCCTCCGCCATCGACTCCCAGGTGCTGGCCGTGGCCTTGCGCGACGATCCGCACCTCGGCAAGTCGCTCCGCATCATCGATGCCCTGGGCCCGTCCACCATCCAGCCGGTCGCCGTATCGAAACGAGTGCCGCTCGAGTTGCGCGGCCAGATCCGGGACGTTCTTGTGTCCCTGCATGAGGACCGCGAAGTGCGAGAGAGACTGTCCCAGGGGCTGGTCAAGCGCTTCGTTCCCGCAGGTCCCTCCTCCTACGATGACATCCGCATGATGCTGGATGCCTGTGAGGCCGCGGGGTTCACGCGGGTCAGGTGACGCACGGGGCCCACCTTGGTGCGTCGAACGCGCGAGAGGCTCTTCTCGTGCCTGCTGCAACCGGCTGCGTGCTGCCGGACGGGAGCTGGCGGGCTCGGTGGCTGCGGTTTGGACTCCGAGATCGAGGGTAGGTCCTCATCTCGATTCGGCGCTTGGCGTGCCCCGGGGCACGCCGTGGAAGGAGCAACGAGGTCATCATGACTGGCCCACTCGACTCAGTGACGGCGATCCACAATGCGCTACGGCGAGATATGGCCGACATCGACGCTGCGGCTCTCGGCGCGGCGCGCGGCGCGCGGGAGCTGTCTGAGACGGTGGAGCGCTACCGATTCCTCAACGAAGTGCTGGTGTGGCACGGGCAGGGGGAAGAGCTCGCCATCTTCCCCGCCGTCGATGGCGTTGCGCCGCTGGTCGCCGAGGCATACGAGAGAGACCACCGTGGGCTGGATGCCGCCTTCGAAGCCCTGGACCTTGCGGCCTCCGCCGGCGACGCCTTGGCGACGGCGCGGGCCGCCGCGGCCTTCAAGTTCCATCTCGACCTCCACCTGGACAAGGAGGATGCACATCTGTACCGCATCGTCAGAGATCGCATCTCCCCGTCCGACCAGGGCAGGGCGGCCGGCATCATGGCCGGCACGGTCCCCCGAGAACGCTTCCCGGAAGTCGTCGCATGGTGGTTTCCCCTGATAGACCATGACGATCGTGAGAATCTCGTCCGCACCTGGAAGATGGCGATGCCTGCTGAAGCATTCACCCGAGCCAAGGGGCTCGTCCAGAAGGCTGTCGGCGACGACTGGTCAGAGCTGTGTCGGCGCATCCCCGAACTGGAGACGTGAGACCGGCCCATGCGGCCTACCTTGATTCCTTCCGTCAGCACATCGTTGGCACGCTGCGCCCCGGGTCAAAGAGCCTGAAGTTGGAGAGATGGAGCACCACGATGGCCGACCCGAACAGCATGACCGGGAGCCACGGGAGAGCGCCCATCACGGTCTCGAAAGGAGCTGTCATGCCCTGCTGCTCGGCAGCAACGACATCGTCGTCCTCGACGAGGTCGACGTGGCCATCTCCTTCGGGCTGCTCAGCCTCGACAGCGTGCTGGAGATGATCGCGTTGCGCCCCCAGCACGTGGAGTTGGTGCTGACTGGCAGGCAGGCACCGCCGGAACTCATCGCGCGCGCCGATCTTGTCACCGAGATGCGTGAGGTTGCGCACTACTACAGAGATGGCGTCCTCGCGCGTTCGGGGATCGAGTACTGAGATTGACGCGGGATCTCCTCTGGGGCGACGCGGAGTGCTGTGTCAAGGCCGTCCTTGGGGAGTGGGCCCCAGCAAGGTGTGGCTCCGCACAGTGCACGGCCAGCAGCAGCGGCTGTCGAGCGAAGGTCAGGGCCCCATCGCTCACCGTGTCTCCAGGCCGACGATACGCTCCAGCAGTTCGCCGTCGAGATGCGCCTCCACGTGGTCGGCGAGACGCTCGATGCCGTCGTCGGCAGGCGCTGCGACGCCGATGCGGGTCGGCAGGCCCAGTCCGGCGCGCAGCCCCTCGAGGAAGGCGCCGCGCAGCGCCGGGTGGTCGAAGAGGCCGTGCACGTAGCTGCCGCAGACCAGCCCGCCGGGGGCTTTGCCCGTCGTCGAGACGGCGCCCTCAGCGTGCTCCGTCGCCGTCGGCGCCGCGCAGTCGCAGCAGAGACTCCACGGTGCCCCCGCGAGTGGTGCGCCCCATGTGGATCTCGTAGCCGTGCAGTGGCGTGCCCGCCGGGCCGAGGACGGGCTGGCGTGTGCCAGCGAGCAGTTCGCCGTCGACGCGCACGGTGAGCTTGTCGCCGGCGAATGTCGTCTCCGACGTCGAGCAGGCCGAGACCCGTCGACCTCCGGCGTCGCTGACTCCGACGTGTCGCGGGTCGAGGATGCGGCGGCCGAGCATCTGGTAGCCGCCGCAGATCCCGATCACCGGCGTCCCGGCGGCGGCCGCGGCGTGCACCGCCGCCGCCAGCCCGCTCTCCCGCAGCCAGGCGAGGTCGGCGATCGTGCTCTTGGTGCCGGGCAGCACGATCGCCGCGGCGCCGTCGAGCTCCGCGGGGCTCGAAACGTAGCGCACGTTCACGTCCGGCTCGTCGGCCAGCGCGTCGAAGTCGGTGTAGTTGCTGATGAACGGCAGCCGCACGACGGCGATCTGCAGGGGCGCGTCCGGCTTCGCCTGGCGCCGCCGGTCCTCGATGCCCAGCGAGTCCTCCTCGTCACCGCGCCAGTCGGTCGAGCATCGGCACGACGCCGAGCGTCGGGACGCCAGTGCGCTCGCGCAGGAAGTCGATGCCGGAGTCGAGCAGGCTCGCGTCGCCGCGGAACTTGTTGATCACGAACGCCGCGACGAGCTCGCGCTCCTCGGGCGTGAACAGCTCCACGTGGCCGACGAGCGTGGCGAACACGCCGCCGCGGTCGATGTCGCCGATCAGCAGCGACAGGCGCACGGGCGTACTGCGCCATCCTCATGTTGACGATGTCCTGGTCGCGCAGGTTGATCTCGGCGGGGCTGCCGGCGCCCTCGATGACGACCAGGTCGTACGCCGCGCGCAGGCGCTCGAAGGCGGCGGTGACCGTCGGGCCACACCTCCGGCTGGTAGGCGTGGTACTCGCGCACGGCCATGTGGCGCACGGGCGCCCAGCACGACCACCTGGCTGCCCGTCTGCGAGCTCGGCTTGAGCAGCACCGGGTTCATGTCGACGTGCGGCTCGACGCCGGCCGCGCGCGCCTGGTACGCCTGCGCGCGGCCGATCTCGCCGCCCTCGGGCGTGACGAACGAGTTGAGCGCCATGTTCTGGGCCTTGAACGGCGCGACGCGGTAGCCGCGGCGGGCGTAGATGCGGCACAGCGCCGCGGCGAGCACGCTCTTGCCGGCGTGCGAGCCGGTGCCGAGGCACATGATGGAGTGAGCGCCGGACGGCGTGGATGGCGACCGCGGGTTTGAGGCGATGACCAAGTGGCCGGATCTACGGTTCGTGTGTGTGACTCCGAGACACTGATGCCTTCCTATCAAGGTCCTGGCACGCCCCGGGTTCCGCGGCGGCTGAGTTACTTGGGAACCATGCTATCTGCTGCGGTCTTCTGGTTGTAGAGCTCGAGCATCTGCTGAGGCGTGAGTCGTCGCATCCGCGTCTCTCCCCGGTGCCTCAGCGAGCGGCGCCGGCGTCGTGAGTTGTACCAGTCGACGTAGGTGACGAGAGCCAGCTCGAGGTCGAAGCGGGTCTTCCAGCTGTACCTTGAGGATCTCGTTGGCGCGGCGCAAGTCACGGACCTCGCGGCGCAGCGTCGCCAGCTCCTCGCGCTCGGCGCTCGCCAGCCGGTCGGCGCGGGTGCCGTCGTTCGCCTCGTCTTGGCGCACCCAGAGGCGCAGGGTCTCGTGGTGGATGCCGAGGTCGCGCGCCACTGCGGCGATCGGGCGCTCCGACTCGCGAGCGATGCGCACACTGCGCTGTCGGAACTCCGGCGAGTACTTCGATGGTCTGGCCATGAGACGCGTGGCTCTCGGCCAAGCCGGGCTGCTCGGCGATGGCGTGTAGCATGCGCATCAACCTGACATGGCGAACGCCGGCGGGAGCAGGGTCCCTAGCATGACGTGTGCCCTGTGCGGACGGGCGGCGAGTGTGTTTTTCGCCCGCGAGCTCTCTACGGTCCTCACTACGATGAGAAGCATCGGACGCTGCTGTTCGATAGGCGCGATGGAATTGACCCGCTTTCGTGGACACCTGACGATGGGAGACGTTCGTCTCCGAGGAGGGAGTCCCGATGCCACCCACCAGACCGCCCTACCCACTTGAGTTCCGCACCGAGGCGGTGCGCCTCGTGCGCTCTTCGGGCCAGTCGATCAACCGCACCGCGAGGGATCTCGGCGTCTGCCACGAGACGCTGCGCAAGTGGGTTCGCCAGGCCGAGGTCGATGCCGGTGAGGCCGAGGGCCTGACCAGCGAGGAGCGCGGGGAGCTACGCCGTCTGCGCCGCGAGAACCGCGTGCTGCGCGAGGAGCGCGAGATCCTCAAGAAGGCCGCGGCTTTCTTCGCGCGGGAGACCGATCAGCCGCGATGAGGTACCGTCTGATCGATGCGGAGAAGCCACACCACGCCGTCTCCCGGCTGGCCCGCGCGCTCGGTGTGTCGCGCTCGGGATACCACGCCTGGCGCAGCCGCCGGCCGTCTGCCAGATCTGTGGCCGATGCCGCCTTCGCCGAGCGTATTCGAGGCGATCCACGAGGCCACCGACGGCATCTACGGGGAGACTCGGGCGTCATGGCCTCGATGGGCTCCCGCGGAGATGCCTACGACAACGCCGCCGCCGAGAGCTTCATGGCGACGATCAAGAAGGAGCTCATCCACCGCCGACGCTTCAAGACCAAAGACGCGGCGAGACTCGCCATCTTCAGCTATGTCGAGCGCTTCTACAACCCCGTCCGGCGGCACTCGAGGCTCGGCCAGATGAGCCCGGTAGACTACGAACTGGCCGCCGCTGCGGCGACCTCATGAGAGGCTAGCATTGCTAGCCGAGAACTGTCCGCGGAACCGGGGCAACTCCAACTCCAGTGCGCCCTTGACGCCGTTGCTTCGGCGGGTCCACCATCAGTTGCCCCCCTTCTGTGACTGGCGTCACCGCCTGGAGCTTGGAGCAGGCTCTCAGAGGATCGATCTCGCCAGACTGGCTAACGGCTTCCTAACAACTCGTGCGTATGATTGGACGGCAAGGACTGATGGACTGGTGGCCATGGCCAACGAGCACATCCTCGTCGTCGACGACGAGCGCGACATCCTGGAACTGGTCGAGTACAACCTCAGGAAGGAAGGCTTCGCCGTCGCCTGCGTCAGAAGCGGGGAGGAAGCCCTGGCGGCGACGCGCAAGCGTCTGCCCGACCTCGTCGTGCTCGATCTGATGCTCCCTGGGGTCGATGGCCTGGAGGTCTGCCGCCGACTCAAGACGGACCCTGCGACCAGACACGTTCCCATAGTCATGCTCACGGCCAAGGGCGGCGAAGCGGACATCGTCGCCGGTCTTGAGCTCGGGGCCGCCGACTACGTCACGAAGCCGTTCAGTCCCCGCGTGCTGACAGCTCGCCTCAAGGCCGTACTGCGCCGAGGCGAGTCCGAGGAGAGCCGGGATGCCGTGCTGCGTGTCGGCCCGCTCACTATCCACCCCGGCAAGCACCAGACGACCGTCGGCTCGAGCATCATCGAGCTCACGCCCGCAGAGTTCCGTATGCTGCACTTCCTGGCCCGCCGGCCAGGCTGGGTGTTCACTCGCCAGCAGCTCGTCGACGCCGTGCAGGGCGGCGACGCGTTCGCCAGCGACCGCTACGTGACGGACCGTTCCGTCGACGTCCACGTCGTCTCGCTACGCCGCAAGCTGGGGCCCGAGGGCTCCCTCATCGAGACGGTCCGCGGCGTCGGCTACCGCCTGAGAGGCGACTGAAGCGTGCGCCAGACGCGACTTTTCTGGCGCATTTTCGCGACGTACCTGTTCGTCATCGTTGTCTGTGTGGCGACAGTGGGAGCACTCGCCTTCACCGCAGCTCGCGACTTCTACCGAGACCAGACGGACCGGGACCTGCTGGCGCGTGCCTCGCTCGCGCGCGAGGCGATCGCGCCGCTGCTGGGCGCGGCGGCCCCCGCGCAGATCCAGCAGACGGTGGAGAGGCTGGCCACCGCCTCCGGAACCCGCTTCACCGTCATCTCAGGCGGCATCCCGGGAGCACCGATCGGCGCCGTGCTGGCAGAGTCGGAGGCGGCGCCTGCGGAGCTGGGCAACCATGGCGACAGGCCCGAGTTCAAGGCGGCGATGCAGGGCGCTGCCGGGCGGGCAGTCCGGTTCAGCACTACGCTCGGAACGAAGGAGACGTATGTCGCCGTTCCTGTCGAGCAGGACGGCCGGGTGGTGGCCGCAGTGCGTGCGGCGATGCCACTCGCCACCGTCGACGACGCCTTGCCGACGCTCTACTGGCACATCGGACTGGGTGCGACCCTCGTTGCGGTCGCGGCGGCGCTGATCGGCCTCCTCGTGGCGGGTCGTATCAGCCGGCAGATGCTTGATGTCCGAGACGGCGCCGGTCGCTTTGCGGCCGGCGACTTCGCCCACAAGCTCGTCGTGCCGCGTACGCGGGAGTTCGCCGAGGTCGCGGAGAGCCTCAACAGTATGGCGGAGCAGCTCGACCAGGAGATCCGCACGCTGACGCGCGAGCGCAACGATCGCGAGGCCGTGCTCGTCAGCATGGTCGAAGGCGTGATCGCCGTCGACATGGATGAGCGCGTCATCGCCCTAAACGAGGCCGGGGCGCGTCTGCTCAGCACCGACCGGTCCGCCGCCACTGGGTGCAGTATCCAGGAGATCGCGCGCAACCCCGAGCTCCAGCACGTCGTCGCCGAGGCGTTGGTAGGGGACGCCCCGGTGGAACGCGAACTCACGCTCCGCGTGGGCGACGACTACCGCACGCTCCAGGCCAACGGCACGCTGCTGAAGGGTGGAGACGACGACCGCGGGGTCGGTGCGGTCGTCGTCCTCAACGACGTGACCCGGCTCAAGCGGCTCGAGACGGTGCGTCGCGACTTCGTCGCCAACGTCTCGCACGAACTCAAGACCCCCGTGACGGCAATCAAGGGCTTCGCAGAGACCCTGCTTGAGGGCGCCGCCGACGACCCCGACACGAGAGGCAGATTCCTGCGCATCGTCGCCGGCCAGGCCGACCGTCTCAACTCGATCATCGCCGATCTGCTCGCGCTCTCCGCTCTGGAGGCCGAACAGGAGGACGCAGCGCCGCTCGAAGAGGCCGACGTCTGCGACGTCGTGCATGTCGCGACAGAGGTCTGCAGCATCAAGGCGCGGGCCAAAGACATCGCCCTTGAGGTCGCCTGCTCAGCCGCCGTGTTCGCGCCGATCAACCCGCCACTCCTCGAGCAGGCCGTGGTCAACCTCGTCGACAACGCCATCAAGTACAGCCCGAAGGGCGGCACCGTCGTGGTGGCCCTGGAGGAGACGTCGGACGGAATCGTCATCCTGGTAAGCGACCAGGGTGCAGGCATCGCCCGACAGCACCTGCCCCGGCTCTTCGAGCGGTTCTACCGGGTCGACAAGGCTCGCAGTCGTGACCTCGGAGGCACCGGCCTGGGCCTCGCCATCGTCAAACACATCGCCAACGCACACGGCGGCCGTGTCTCTGTCACCAGCGAAGTTGGCCGTGGCAGCACCTTCCGGGTACACCTGCCGCGCAGCCAGCAACTCCCGATCTCTCCCTCGCCGCCATCAGGCGCCCGCGTGTAGCGGGAGTCCGTGCCTGCAGGGCGCTCCACAGGGTCGTGGCTGAGCGGGAACCGTCGCGGTGCCAAGCCCGAGCGGCTGCTCCTCTGCCGCCGTTTCCGACGCAAGCCCAGCCGCGGTCTCCGTCACCCTGTGTCACTGAGATCTGACTCGACGCTAACACTCGGCTAACACAGTGAGGTTAGCGTGTCTGCGAATGCATCGGTCGATGGCCACGCGAGCGTGGCGCGGAAGTGAGGAGCACATGAGAACGTCGTTGCAGTTGTGTCGCGGAGTTGCCCTCGCAGCCGCCGTCGCGGCCGCCGCGTTGGCGATAGCTGCCTGCGGCGGGGACCCGGAGAGCAGCACGATCCCAGGCGCCAGCGGCGCGGCCAAGGCCGACGACACCATTCTCGGCGCCGGCGCGAGCTTCCCGGCGCCCCTCTACTCCAAGTGGGGCTCTGACTACAACGGGATCAGCGGCGTCAAGCTCAACTATCAGTCGATCGGTTCCGGCGGTGGCATCTCGGCGATCGAGGCCCAGACCGTCGACTTCGGCGCCTCCGATGCGCCCCTCGAACAGGAGGAGCTCGAGGCGAGCAGCCTGGTTCAGTTCCCCATGGTCGTCGGTGGCGTCGTGCCGGTCGTCAACATCGAAGGGATTGCCGAGGGAGAGTTGAAGCTGACCCCGCAGGTGCTGGCGGGCATCTTCATGGGCGAGATCACCACGTGGAACGACCCGGCCATCGCCGATGAGAACGCCGGGGTCGAGCTGCCCGACAGCAAGATCAACGTCGTGCACCGCTCCGACGGCTCGGGCACCACCTGGATCTTCACCAACTACCTGACGGCCGCCGCCGGCGACGTCTGGACCGCCGGTGCCGACAAGGAGATCGCCTGGCCGATTGGCGTCGGCGGCAAGGGCAATGAAGGTGTCGCCGCCAGCGTGCAGCAGTTGAGCGGCTCAATCGGCTACGTGGAGTACGCCTACGCCAAGCAGACCGACATGCCCACCGCGCAGCTGCAGAACAAGGATGGTGCCTGGGTCAGCCCGAGCATCGAGACCTTCTCGTCTGCCGCCGCCAACGCGAACTGGGAGGGCAGCCTGCCGAGCATGGCCCTGGTGCTCGTCGACCAGCCTGGCAAGGAGAGCTGGCCAATCACGGGTGCCTCGTTCATCCTCATGCAGATGGAGCAGTCCGACGCAGCTCACGCCAAGGTGCTGTTCGAGTACTTCGACTGGTGCTACCGCAGCGGTGAGCCCGCGGCCACGGCACTCGACTACGTGGCCATCCCAGCCAACGTCTACGACCTCGCCCAGGAGAAGGTGTGGCCAACGGTCACCGCCGGCGGGGCGCCGGTGTGGGAGTAGCGGTCACACCCGCCTGATCAGAGAAGGGACGAGGATTGGCTGCGGTAGAGACGCCCACCAGCGAGTCGAGTCACGACACGTCTCCCGACGTCGCTCCCGCGGCGTCGGGAGGCCGTCACCTGCGCCTCGGCGACCCTATCTTCAGGGCCATCGCCACGGCGTGTGGCATCACCGTCGCAGCAGCCATGTTCGGCCTGGTCGTGGTCCTGGTGCGCGACTCATGGGCGGCGATAAGCGCCCTGGGGACGAAGGTGCTCACGACCGTCGCGTGGTCGCCGATCGACGGACAGTACGGCGTACTCGCCGCGCTGGCCGGCACGGTACTCTCGACGCTGATCGCCATGGTGATCGCGGTCCCGCTCGCCTTGGTGATCGCTCTGCTCCTGGTCGAGCTCGTCCACCCCGCGGTAGCACGAGTGTTGGGCACAGGAATAGAGATGCTCGCCGCGATCCCGAGCATCGTCTTCGGCATGGTCGGTCTCTTCGTGATCGTGCCCTTCGTGCAGGACACCTTGGTCCCCTGGATCCTGTCGACGCCCTTGGCGGGCATTCCCGGCCTGGAGCCCGGGCCAAGATTCCAGGGCGGCGGCGTCTCCATCTTCACGGCCGGTGTGGTCCTCGCCTTCATGGTGCTGCCATTCATCACCGCAATCTCGCGCGACGTTCTCAATATGGTGCCTCGTGTGACAAAAGAGGCGGGCTACGGCATGGGCTCCACGACCTGGGAGGTCATGCGCAAGATCAGCATGCCATACGCCAACAGCGGGCTCGTCGGCGGCGTGTTCATCGGCTTCGGCCGCGCACTGGGAGAGACCATGGCGGTCGCCTATCTCATCGGAAGTCTGTACACCGAGCTGCCCAGGTCCATCTTCGATCCCGGGACGTCTATCGCCTCGCTGATCGCACAGCAGTTCGCCGAGGCCACCGACGAGGTGCAGGTCAGCGCCTTGATCTATCTCGGACTGATCCTGTTCGTCATCACCATGCTCTTCCAGGTGCTGGCCCAGCTGTGGCTCCGCCGCGTGAAGCGAAGCACCGGAGGTCGGGCATGAGCAGCATGGCCGAGCCGCGCTCCGCAGTGGTCGCTCGCCACCGCTCCACCGCGGGGCGGAGGACGGCCGACCGTGTTGTCAAGGGCCTGGCTTGGCTAGGGGGCTTGCTCGGCATCGCCGTGATGGTGTTCGTCGTCTGGCAGGTAGCCACGAGGGGAATCCATGTCTGGAGTGTCGCATTCTTCACGCAACCGACTCCGCAGGATGTCACCTCCACTGCCGGCGGGTTCGCGAACGCGATTCTCGGGACCCTCGTCATCACCGGAGCAGCCGCCCTCATGGCGATCCCGGTCGGGTTCCTCGGCGGAGTGTACCTCGCCGAGTACGGCCGCGATGGCCGTGTGGCCACCTCCATCCGCATGATCGCCAACGTGGTGATGGGTGTCCCTTCGATCATCGTCGGCGTGTTCGCTTTCGCTATCCTCGTGAAGCCCTTGGGGCACTACTCGGGTTTCGCCGGAGCTGTCGCGCTGGCGTTCATCATGCTGCCGGTGATGACGCGCACGACGGAGGACATCCTCAACCTCGTGCCGAACGAGCTCAGGGAGTCGGGCCTGGCGATCGGTGCGCCGCGCTGGAAGGTCACCCTGGGCGTGGTCTGCAAGGCGGCGACCGGTGGGCTGATCACGGGCGCGTCCCTCGCTGTCGTTCGCGTCGCGGGCGAGACCGCGCCGCTCCTCTTCACCGCACTGAGCAGCCCGTACTGGATGACCGGGCTGACCGGATCAGGCGGCTTCTTCGGCGGTCCGGTCGCAAACCTGACGAAGACCATCTACGACTTCTCCGCTTCTCCGTATCCCCATTGGCAGGATCTCGCTTGGGGCGGAGCACTGCTGATCATCGTCACCGTACTCGGCTTGAACGTGCTCGTCCGACTTCTCTTCCATCGAGGCAAGGAATGGTAGGAACCACCGTGGATGAACCGACCCCGTCCCAGGCAACCGCGACCATCGTGCCGCCTCGCCTTGAGGTATTCGACGACCGTCTGAACGCCGAGGAGGAATTCGCCGGCCTGCCGAGTGAGATCTCGGTGCGCTCGCTCGACTTCTTCTACGGCAAGGAGCAAGCTCTCTTCGCCAACTCAATGGAGATCAAGAAGAACCGGGTCACCGCTGTCATCGGCCCTTCGGGATGCGGCAAGTCGACCCACCTGCGCACCTACAACCGCATCTTCAACCTCTACCGCTCCCAACGAGCCGAAGGCGAGATCCTCTTCGCCGGCAACAACATCCTCTCGCCCCAGACCGACCTGCTCGATCTAAGGCGCCGGATCGGTATGATCTTCCAGAAGCCGAGTCCGTTCCCGATGACGGTGTTCGACAACATCGCATACGGGCTTCGTCAGCACTACAAGATGAACCGCTCCGACCTCTCGGGCCGGGTCGAACATGCCCTCAAGCGCTCCGCTCTCTGGGATGAGGTCAAGCACAAACTCAACGAGCCCGGCACCGCGCTCTCCGGCGGCCAGCAGCAGCGGCTCTGCATCGCGCGTGCCATCGCCCCCGAACCGGACATCCTCCTCATGGACGAACCCTGCTCGGCGATCGATCCCGTCGGTACGGCCAAGATCGAGGAACTGATCTTCGACCTGAAGAGCAAGTACACGATCGTCCTCGTCACGCACAACATGCAGCAGGCCGCTCGAGTGAGCGACTACACGGCCTTCTTCTTCCAGGGCCGCATCGTCGAGTTCGGCTCGACCGCCCAGATCTTCTCGAGGCCAATGGAGCGTCAGACGGAGGAGTACATCACCGGCCGCTTCGGCTGATACCCTGAAACCGCCAGAAAGGGATCCAGTGCTCCATCTTCAACGCGAGATAGACCACCTCAAGCGCAAGATGCTCGCCTTGGGAGCAGTCGTGGAGGAGAATCTCAGCCTCGCCTTTCGCTCAATCGAGGCGCGCGATTGCGCGGCAGCACGGCAGGTGATAGCGACCGACCTGGTTATCGACGAGACCGAGGTCGAAGTCGAAGAAGAGTGCCTCAAGATCCTGGCGCTCTACCAGCCAGTGGCCAGCGACCTGCGCTTCATCGTCGCCGTCGTCAAGATCAACAGCGAGCTGGAGCGCATCGGCGACCTCGGCGTCAACATCGCGGAGCGCGCTATCTCGCTAGCTTGCGAGCACCCTGTCCCGGTTCCCCAAGGGTTGTCAGTGATGGCCGACCGGACCAGAGCGATCATGGAACGGGCGCTGGACTCACTCGTGCACCAGGACGCCGCCAAGGCGCGTCTGGTCCTCGCCGCCGACGATGAGATCGACGCGCTCTACGCGGATCTCATCGAGGCCCTCAAGGACGTCATACGCGCCCACCCCGAGCATCTCGACGCCACCATCCTCCTGTTCAGCGTGGCCAGACAACTGGAACGGCTTGCGGACCACGCCACGAACATCGCCGAGGACGTCCTCTACATGGTCGAGGGCGAGATCCACAGGCATCAGCCACCGGGTACGCAGAGCTGACGCCTGTCGCTGCGACCCCTGGCGGTCTCGGCCGACGGTGCGGCGTAGCGCGACCATGAGGTTGTCGCGCGTACCCACAACGGGCGGTTGAAGCGAGAGACCGCGCTGAGAGTGAGTCATCCAATCTCCCGTTGCTGCCAACTTGCCGACGAGACGCCTCCTCACGGCTCAACACGCGCCAGCACAGGCCGGCACGAACGCTCGCCAGAACCTTGGACTGTGCAGCACAATAGCGCACGGAGCACCACTGCCCGCCACGGTGGGCAGACGTCTGCAAAACCTCCATCGGCGGTTCGACTCCGCCCGCCGCCTCCAACTTTCCCCTGCATATGGCATCCTACTATAGCCGTCGTGCGGTTCTGAGCGCCCTGCTGCCGACATTCTGCCGACGTGACGTGGCAGCATCGCTGAACACGCAAGCACACGACTAGGCACGAAGCGGCACGGTGCCATGCGTGGTGTTGGAGGTTGTTGGCCTCTCCAGCGGGCTCTCCTGAGAGACTGGTGAAGAGCCCGCACTACGTAGCTCGGGCTTTTGATCGCTGAACCGAACAGCTCGCCTTCTCCTGCGGTCGGCGGCGGCCTCATCTTGCTGGACATCGTCAGTCGCGGTGTGAACGGCAGCCGCGAGCGATGGGAAGGTGAGCCCCGACTCCGGTCCTGTAGGATTCGCGTGGCACAGGTGCAGAAGACCGTACCGACACAGGTCGAAGTGAAGCCTCTCCGGGTCTTCACTAGGCTCTGGAGTAGGAGAACATCATGGCGACCACGCTTGCGTTCGACCTCTACGGCACTCTTGTCGACACCGACGGTGTCGTTCCAGCGTTGCGCCGCATGGTGGGGGAGAGAGCAGAGGCCTTCTCTTGTACTTGGCGAGAGAAGCAGTTGGAGTACTCCTTCCGGCGAGGCCTGATGCGCGACTACGCGGACTTCGACGTCTGCACGAGCGATGCTTTCGACTACGCCTGCGCCTTCTACCGGACCTCACCGAGCCCGGGGCAGAGACTTGCCATCCTCGAGGCGTATCGCAGGCTCCCCACCTATGTCGAAGTCAGTGATGCGCTGGCTGGTCTGGCGGCGGCTGGCTTTCGTCTCTACGTGCTTTCCAACGGAAGCACCGAAACGGTCGAGGGGGTGCTCAGGGCAGCCGGCGTGAGCGATCACTTCCTCGGAGTGGTCAGCGTCGAGGACCTGAGGACGTTCAAGCCGGATCCCGCCGTGTACAGCTACTTCCTGGCGGCGACCGGG
Organism: uncultured Thermoleophilia bacterium; assembly: GCA_963717285.1. Lineage (GTDB taxonomy): Bacteria > Actinomycetota > Thermoleophilia > UBA2241 > UBA2241 > CAIXSE01. Next base: position 812,935 of record CAVQVW010000002.1, on the reverse strand, counting down.
GCCTCCCGGAGCAGCGTCTGGCTCGTCTCGAGCAACCCCTTCGATGTCATCGGGGCAGTATCGGCAGGTATGAGAGCCGCATGGGTGCGGCGGTCTCCGGAGGTGGTCTTCGATCCATGGGGAAGGGAGCCGACGGTCACCGTGGCGGATCTCTCTGGGCTCAGTGCAGAGATCGCTGCTGCGTCAGCTTGACCCGGTCGTGCATGTCGGCCCAAGGCGGTTCGACTCCGCCCGCCGCCTTCAACTTCTGCCTGCATATGGTGTCATGCCATCGTCGTCGTGCAGTCCAGACAGCCCCGTTGCCGACATTCTGCCGACGCGATGCGGCAGCACCCGGCAGCACGAGAGGGCAAGCGCAGGCACGAAAACGCATGACGGCAGGTAGTGGCGTTGAGGTTGCTCGCATTTCGAACAGAGTCTGCTCCGGTCTCGAAGAACGCTCCACGCATCGTCGTCTCGCTGCTGGAGTACGCGGATCTCTGTATCACGCCTATGAGGCTCGTTGTAGGGTCTTCTGCTGAGGTATGTGAGCTGCGGCATGCGGCCTATGCAGGCTGCAGAGGAGTTGTGCGGCGCCGCGGAAGGCTTGGGAGGGACTGTGAACCGCAGGCAGCCCGTCGTCGCAGGACTGCTCTCCTTGCTCGTCCTCGGTCTCGGTCAGACGTACGCGGGTCGGGCCACGAGGGGCGCTGCGATCCTTGTGGCTGCCATCGTGGTCGCGAGCCTAACACCATGTCTGTACTCTTGTTCCTCCGCGCGGACGTCGACGGCGGCCTCAATCTCACGCTCGTAGAGGTGCTCGCACTTGAGCGAATGGTGGGACCGCTCAGCGACGTCGTTGGTCTCCGCGCCGGGATGGTGTGTACTGACACCGGCCCTGTTGCCGCCAACTTGCCGACGAGACGCCTCACCACGGCCCAACACGTCACAACACGGCCCAGCACGAGACCTCGCCAGAGCCTTAGGCTGTGCGGCGCGATCGCACACGACCCAGTCGTCGGGCCTACGCGCTCAGTGAGCCCCTCGCGCCCACTTGTCAGGGCTGTTCGGGTCTCAACGAAGCGGCCTCCTGGCGCGTACGAAGCCGCTGATCAGTCGCACGCCATCCGGCAGGGCGGGCGCACCGCACAGCGAGTTGCTGGGTGAGCCGTCGTAGACACTCGTCACCTCGATGGCCGCATCCTCGAATCCCGCGCGTCGCAGCTTAGAGAGGTAGTCGCCCTCCTCGAGGGCGCCGGCGACGCACCCGGACCAGGCCGCGACGTCGTCGAGTAGGCTCTGGGGTATGCGGGTCACATCGCCCTGGAAGACGATGTCGGAGACGGCGAGGCGGCCACCGGGCTTGAGCACCCGAAACGCCTCGGCCAGCACACGATCCTTGTCCACGGCGAGGTTGATGACGCAGTTGCTGATGAGTACGTCGATCGTCTCCTCCGCCAGCGGTATCGCCTCGATCTCGCCCTTGAGAAACTCGACGTTCGAGACTCCTGCCCTACGCTGGTTCTCACGTGCCAAGGCGAGCATCTCGTCGGTCATGTCGAGGCCGTACACCTTGCCGCCCTCACCGACACGACGGGCGGAGAGGAGGACATCGATGCCTCCGCCGCTGCCCAGGTCGAGGACGACCTCACCCGGCTGCAGGTCGGCGAGCGCTGTCGGATTGCCGCAGCCGAGGCTCGCCAGTACCGCGGCAGAGGGCAGCCCACTGACCTCATCGACCTCGTACAGGCCCCGCGTCATCCCGTCCAGCGGCTCGACGGCGACCGGCTCACAGCCGCAGCCGGAGCAGCAAGCCTGCGGCTGTGCCGCGGCCACCGCCCTCTCCGCGTAGTGGCTGCGGATGTGCTCCTTGAGCGTTGCCCTGTGCATGTCGCTTGCCATGGCGATCTCCTGTTCACATCAACCGATTCGACTGTTAGCATACAAGCATGCCGCACGTTGTCAAATCAACAGACGTTGTGGTGAGGCCTGCGGGCGGCAGCGATTCACCCCAGGCGGAGCCGGCCGACGACCCCGGGGAGATCTGCTGCGCCGGGATGAGCGAGGCGACGATCGGGCAGCTATCGAAGGCGGCGAAAGCTCTCGCTGACCCGATCCGCCTTGCCATGCTCGACCTCATGGCGCAGGGGCGGGACTGCTGTGGTCTGCCTGCACCCTCGGAACAGGGCGTCCCGGGGAACGATGACCCGCGGGGCATCTGCGTCTGCGAGCTGCAGGAGAACCTCGGCCTCGCCCAGTCCAAGGTCTCCTATCACTTGCGCGTGCTCAAGGAGGCGGGGCTCATCACCGAGGAGGCTCGTGGCAAGTGGGCCTTCTACGGGATCGATCGTGAGGGTGTCGCTGCTGCTGTCGAAGCGTTCCGCGCGCTCATGCGCGCCTAGGTGAGCGTTGCACGGAGCTTGAGGAAGAAGAGGCGCAGGACCAGTACCGCTGCCGACGAGTTGCCGACGAGACGCCGACGAGATGCGACACCACGGCCCACACGCCTGAGCACGGCCCAGCACCAAGACTCGCTAGAACCTTGGACTGTGCAGCACAATCGCGCATGCAGCACTACTGCCCGACACGGCAGACAGACGTCTGCAAGACCTCCATCGGCGGTTCGACTCCGCCCGCCGCCTCCAAGCGTTTACCGCTGCATGTCGCGATTTCCAGACCCTTCCAAGAACTCCACAGAGTGGCAGATGCCGACGTCCGCGCCGACAGCAAGTGTCGGCTCATGGTCACTCTGAGGCGGCGAAGACCAGCCCCGCGATCTTCTCAGCCGCTTCCTCCTGCATCGCCGGGATGGCCCGCGAGTAGGTGTCGAGGGTGATCGAGGCGGTGGCGTGCCCCAAACGCTCACTCACAACCTTAGGGTGAACGTTGGCCGCAAGCGCCAAGGTCGCATGCGAGTGGCGTAGATCTTGCAGTCTGATGCGCGGTAGCCTCGCTTCGATGAGCGCCCGCTCGAAGCTGCGGCTCACGGCCGCCTCCTGCACGGTGGGAACGACATGGACGTGCGTATTCTGGTGGAGGGGGTCATTCTGTGTTCTGAGCTGCGCACGGTTTGTGGCGTGCATCGACCGGGAAGGCAGCAGTCGTGGCGCGTGGCGTCGCTGGCAAGGGCGGAATCCTCCGATGGCGGTCCTCGCAGGCCGATCCGGCAACTAGCGACGACATGGGTGACGCCAGCTGCGTGAGCCTCTCCGCCAGGTCGCGGCAGCCTCATGCCACGAAGCGAGCACACGGAAGAGCGGCCACAGAGACTCCCGCAGCACGCGCTTCCCCACGGGCCCATCGGTCGCCTGGGTCGGCGAAGTGACACCCCTGTTTCACGGATGGTTCTATCCCCGCGTGGCTCGCGTCCTGGATCTGCGCAGCGACGATGATGTGCTCGACGTCGCCTGTGGCAGCGGGCGCTTCCTCAAGAGGTACGCCGCCCACGCGCGAAGCATCGCCGGCATCGACCTCTCTCCAGCTATGGTGAAGGCCGCTACTCGGGCCAACCGCCGGCGCGTGGCCTCCGGCACAGCCGAGTTCGTAGTAGGCGATGCTTCAGCGATGCCTTGGCACGACAGCCGCTTCAGCGCAGTGTGCATCATGGGCAGTCTCGTCGCGTTCCCTAGGCCTCGGGAAGTGCTGAGAGAGCTGCACCGAGTTCTGCGGCCTGGGGGTCGGATGGTGGTCCTCGTGGAGCAGCATACCGACGACGGTCTCGACCATCGCAAGGAGGTAGAGCGATGGGGCATGCAGCTCCTCAGCGAAGACGAAGTGCGTTCCATCGTGGAGGATGTTGGTTTCAGCGCAATCCGCATCACGCACGCCGAGGGACCCAGCATGCCCAACATACTGATCGTCTGCGGCACCAAGGTGTGAAGAGGCGACAAAGAGCTGGGGGTCCCTGACTGATCCCCGTACGCCGCTTCTGATTGCGCGACAGAGCGAGAGCCGCCTGTGGTGTGGATCCCACCCGCAGTCGGTCAGGTGTACCGACCGCTACCCCCAGACCTCCCGGCAGTCGCGCAGCACGCTGGCGGCGAGCCCCTTTGCCTTCTTCCACTTGGGATAGGCCTTGCGCAGGATACCGTCGGCATCGATCAGGAAGGTGGCGGGCTTGACGCCTCCGAACCGCTGAGCGACATCGAAGGCCTTGGCGACCTTGTAGTCGGCGTCATCGATCATCAGCAGAATCACTTGCCGATCGCCCCGTTGCCGAGATACTGCCGACGCGACACGGCAGCATCGCTGAACACGAGGTGCACGTGCGGGCAGGAACGACACCTAGGCAGGCGTGGTGTCGAAGGCAGATCACGGCAGAGTCTGTCTCGGCCTTGGAGAACGGTCACTCTAGGTCGGACCCCATTCGCATGTGAAGTCTGCGTATGCCGCTCAGGAGGCTCGTGGTAACGTCGTCTACCGAAATAGGGAGCTGCGGTATGCGTCCCATGCAGACTGCAGAAGATCGGAGGGGCAGCCTAGGAGTTGGTTCATGGACATGTGGAAGTTCTACGACATCACTCATCGTGGGCACGTTGTGTGCAATCCCATGAGTGGGGAGAAGCTGGGACGACTGGTGGAGCTCGTGCGGCTGCCAACAGGCGCCCGTGTGGTAGATATCGCCTGCGGAAAGGGCGAATTCCTGATTCGCCTGGCGGAAGCCTATGGCGCATGTGGCGTCGGCGTAGACGCCTCTCCCTTCTGCGTTGCCGACGCAGATCAAAGGCTCAGAGCGCGGGTGCCGGAAGCGGGAATCACCTTCACCCAAATGGATGGCGCTGAGTTCACGCCCGACAGACCGCACAGCTACGCTCTTGCCTCGTGCATCGGTGCGAGCTGGATCTTCGGCGGTCACGCGGGGACGTTGGACGCGCTGGTCGGTATGGTCGAGTCTGATGGCTGGGTGGTCGCGGGGGAGCCGTATTGGCTGCAGGAGCCGTCGGAGGAGTACCTGCAAACGCGTGGGCTCACCAGGGATAGCCTCGGGAGCCACGTGGAGAACGCTGAAGCGGGGGAACGGCGAGGACTCGACCTCGTGCATACTTTCGTGAGCAGCAAGGACGACTGGGACACGTACGAGGGTCTGCAATGGCATGCGACGACCGAATACGCTCGCGCCCACGCAGACGATCCCGAGCTGCCTGAACTGCTTGAGCGCGTGGCGAAAGACAGGTCAGCGTATCTGAGGTGGGGCAGGGACACTGTGGGTTGGGCGATCTATGTGTTCAGGCGTCGATCGACCTCGGCCGCCGAGGCCACGGCGTCTGCCCGAGTTCAAGTGTGAAGCACAACACCTGCGCCTGTGACGTTCCCGTCGTCCTGGCCTGGACATGGCACTGCTCCAGCGCCATACGGCCACGCCGTTTCCTAGCTTCGGTGTTGGGCTTCTTGGCTTTCCAGAGCCGAACGCCGCTACGAAGGATAGAGGGTCGTACAACCCTCGCAGCGACATCTTCCATTGGTGTCAGCTGGCGCTTCGATATCAGGCGACAACCTCCAGCTAGAAGGGGCTCCTCCGGATACGACGACGTAGGCTCCATGCTGAGCGGAAACCGGTACACTCCGGCAGTCGTGTTCTTGACGGGGAGAGAGACCACGGAGGCGGCATGCTGAAGAGGTGGACGGAGGGTCTGTTCGATGACCGCTCGAAGTACCTCGACCGCTTCGGACTGCTTCTGGCAGTCACCGCGGCCAGCGTCGCGGCGCTCTCGTTGGTGGATCTCACTGCCCCTCCGGGAGATCTCGACGCCGAACTCGGCTCACTGACAGCCACGGTCCTGGTGGGGGCCGCCTTCCTGCTGGCGCTGCGCGCCTCCGGGGTCACGAGATTGTGGCGGCGATACGCCGACGTCTTCATCGGAGCGATCGTCGTCGTCGCCGTTGTCCTGCTGGTGGTCTCGCAGGTCACGGAGACTCCCAGGTCCCTCATCGGACCCCTCGTCACAAGCCGACCCTTCGTGCTGGTCACCCTGTCGGCGCTGGCGCCCGTGGTCGTGGTCCGACGACTGCTGCACCATCGGCAGGTCACGCGGAGCACCTTGCTCGCGGCGATCTCCGCCTACCTGCTTCTGCCCCTGGCCTTCTACTACGCCTTCCTCGCCGTCGACGCGCGCCAGGCCACGCCGTTCTTCGGGCATTCCGAGCCGACCACCTCCTTCATGTACTTCAGCCTCACCACTCTGACCACTCTCGGCTACGGCGACCTTGCGGCAGTCACGCCGCTGGGCCGGACGCTGGCGACCGTCGAGGCTGTGGTGGGCCAGGTCTACCTCGTGACCCTCGTCGCCCTGCTTGTCGGACTGTATGCGCAGCGAAGGCGTGCTGACGAAGGAGACGAGGTCGGGTAGGAAGGGCGTAGGCGTGTGGAGCCCAGCGAGTGGGCGACGAACAGGTGCAAAGGACTGACGTGCCCAACGACGTGCGCGGCTAGGCACCAAGCGGCTTTCGCCAAGCGTAGTGCTGGAGGTTGGCCGTCTCTCCAGAGCGGGCCCGGCGACGGTCGAGTCGAGGCCAGGCGCCGCCGACGTCGCATCCTCGTGTAGCCACCGCGACGGCGTGGCATGCAGAGAGTGCACCGGCGAATGGAGCCTCGGGGAACGGAGTCTGAGTGGCCGAGCTTGGGAGTGAACTGGATGAGGCTGCAGCGCTCGAACGCAGAACCCTGCGGGCACTTCTCGCCATCAACGGAGCGATGTTCCTCGCTGAAGCCGTGGCTGGATGGTGGGCGCAGTCTGCCGGCCTGCTGGCCGACTCGCTGGACATGCTGGCCGACGCAACCGTCTACGGCATCGCGCTGTACGCGGTCGGTCGCGCTCGCCGGTTGCAGGCCAGCGCCGCCTTCGTGAGCGGCGTGCTGCAGGTCGCTCTCGGCCTCGGCGTTCTGGTCGAGGTCGTTCGTCGACTCACTGAGGGCAGCGATCCTGCGAGTGGCGCGATGATCGCAGTCGGCACGGTGGCGCTTGTCGCCAATCTCCTCTGTCTTGCGCTGATCGCCAAGCATCGGGAGGGCGGTGTGCACATGCGCGCCTCGTGGACCTTCTCCCTCAACGACGTGATCGCCAACCTCGGTGTTATCGTCTCCGGTGGCCTCGTTATGATGCTCGGGTCGCGGCTTCCCGATCTGGTCATCGGTGCGTTCATCTCGGTGATTGTCGTGCGCGGCGGCTGGCAGATTCTCGGTGGGGCGCGGGAGGCACGAAGAGGCACGTAGAGGGCACTCCGGCGACAAACAGCAATCGCGCTCGCGCGGTGGTGGGACTCTGTAGATGCACGGCGCATCCACGCGTGCCAGCAACCGAGGTTCGCTTCCTTCTCCCCGTGCCCACCAATGCCGCGATCCGCGCCGCCTCCTGCATCGCGGAGATGGGGTGCGGAGGGTGCTGATGTCGCGCATCGCGGGCTGCGACAGCGGTGCGCGTGTCTGGACTTGCGTGACGCAAGTCGGGACGGCTGCTAGGGTCTTCCGGAAGAGGGTGCAGCGTCTGCCGATGCCCTCTGCGGACTGTCGAATGCGTGTTGACGGTGGCAGGCCGGAACGGAGGCGCCTGGTGATCTGCCCTCAGTGTGGCGCGGAGTATATCCCCGGGTTCACGCGCTGCTCGGACTGCGACATCGACCTCGTGGAGCCGGCACAGCGGGTGTCGGAAGCGCAGGTCGAGCCACCGCCGCGGCAGGAAGACCTGGTCTGTGTCTACCGCGCCACCGTGCGCGGACGTCTGCCGATCGCCGAGTCGCTGCTTCGCTCGACTGACATCCCCTTCGTCGTGCTGGGCGGACACATACAGCAGCTCGCGGGAGTCGACGGGTACGGTTTCGCCGAGGTCCACGTCGCTGCCGCCGATACTGCCGACGCTCGTGAACTGCTCACCGATCTCGACCGGCAGGGATGACGCGGGCACAGGCAACACGCGCCCCAAGGACACCCGCGAGCGCCGGCTGGCAAGCGGCACGCTGCCGTAGTCCCTCTGGGGCTAGAGGCTCTGCTTCGGTGAGTCGTCCACCAACCGCCCAGTCCAGGGCATTCGCGACGGAGGCGGAGGATCGCCTGACCTGCCCCCGATTCATTGACCCACTTCCGGCCGCAGTTCGAGGTTGGCTCCGGCGTGAGAGCCTGAGGTCGTACGTAGAGTCAGCGAGCGCACGGCGAACGGCCGATGCTGCCCCAAGTTCTGATGCGGCCTTGTCTCGCTGTCGGAGGGTATCGAACGAGATGAACGCGGGGGACGAGGCGGCGTGAACGGTCTCAAGGCCTTGCCAAGAGTGGTGAGTGGAGAGACCATGAGCGGAGTCCGAAGCGAGAGCCGTCGAGGGTTGACGATGAGCGACCTCATGAAGCGACTCGCCAAGTGCGATGCCGTCCCGCGTCCTTGGCGCGGCTGGGACGTCGATGCCTGTGACGATCCCGCGGTGCTTCGCGCATTCGCCGCCGACCTGGTCAGAGCGATCGAGCACTACTACCTGGCCACGTTCAAGGCAGAACAGGAGCGCGAGACTGCGGTCGGCTTGGCCGACCACGAAGAGGTCGAGCTCAAGGCCGAGCGTGCGAGGCGATGCGGGACGTGTGCGCATCAGGCGGACTGTGACGTGCTCGTCGTCCTGCACGAGTACCTTCATCACGACGAGCCCGACGGTCTCAGCTGCGCCGAGCACGCACCGCGCTAGTGACCCGTCTGACTCTGGGCCGCGAGTCCGATCTCGTCTGAGGAGGGGGCATGGGTTGCCGAGGGCCGCTACAGTCATGCACCTCGCAGAGAAGCATAGGAGTGGCCGGATACAGGCCTAGCCCCGATCCGTGCCGAACGAACGGACTACTTCCCCGCGACCACCAACCCCTCGATCCTCTCAGCCGCCCCCTCCGGCATGGCTGGGATGGCGTGCGAGTCGGTCCCGTAGTGTCTCCGCCATGGACCCGGCACGTCCTCGGGTGTACCGTGGAGACGAGAGGAGTGAGGACGCTGTCAGTACTTGTGGCCTACGCCAGCAAGCACGGCGCCACCGAGGGAATCGCCGAGCGCATCGCCGCGAGACTCGAGGCGGCTGGCTGTTCGGCAGAGGTGCGACCGGTGCAGGCCGTTGGCGACCTCACAGGCTACGACGCCTTCGTTATCGGCAGCGCCCTCTACATGTTCCACTGGCTGAAGGCAGGCACGAAGTTCGTACGGCGCAACCATGTGATCCTGGCCAGCCGCCCCGTGTGGCTCTTCAGCAGCGGCCCCGTCGGTACCGAGACCACCGACGACGAGGGACGGGACGTGCGCACCGTCTCCGGCCCCAAGGAGCTGCCCGAGTTCACGGAGGAGCTCAACCCTCGCGACCACCACGTGTTCTTCGGAGCGGTCGACCACGGCAAGCTCGGGAAGGGGCTCGCCGAGCGCATGTCGGCGAAGTGGCTTCCGGAGGGCGACTTCCGCGACTGGCAGGAGATCGACGTCTGGGCCGCTGCCATCGCCGAGGAGCTGGCAGCACCTCGGCCGCGCCCGGACTGAGAGACGACGGACGTTCGCGCCCGAGGCGATGCCTGCACTCGGACGCTGCTTCGCCGCGGCCACCAACCCCGCGATCTACTCCGGCGCCTCCTCCTGCATCGCGGGGATGGCATGCGAGTAGGTGTCCAAGGTGATCGAGACGGTGGCGTGCCCGAGGCGTTCGCTGACGACCTTGGGATGGATGCCGGCCCGCAGCGCCAGGGTGGCATGTGTGTGCCTGAGATCATGCAGCCTGATGCGCGCCAGCTTGGCATCGATGAGCGCCTGCTCGAAGCTGCGGCCCACGGTCTGTGGGTGGTGCGGCATGCCGTTCTCCCTGGTGAAGACGTAGCCCGAGTCGCTCCAGGCCTCGCCCCAGCGCTCCCGGTCTTCATCTCGCTCCTGCCTTCGCGCCTGCCTTCCTGCGGGAGCCGTAGAGCGCGCTGATCTGAGCCCCGCTGCTCGATCTTCCGTAGCTTGAGTGGGCTGATGTGCGGCACGATGTGGGCGTGAACATGCTGCTGATACGAACGGTACGTGGTCGACCTGACGGTGGCTTGGATCGCCGGCAGCCAACCCTTCATGAGGAACTCCTTGACGCTCAGTTTGGTCGATGCCATGAAGTGGCGTCCGGTCAAGGCAGTACAGATCCCTGCAACGGTACGCCCCAGTGGAAGAGGAAGAGGCCGTGCGATACTGAGAAAGGAGTGACCCAGTGAGGTTGCGCCGACTGTAGGGTCCTTGTTGGCCGACGCGGTGAGTGCTCGGGAGGAGCACACGAGACAGTAGAACCATGGGGGGAGCCATGCAGCTTCGAATCACGCGAGACGCACTGGACCTGGTTTTCCGCACGCTCCTGACGTGCGGCTGTCCGGTCACCGACGACGAGGGTCGCGGTGTCCTCGACGTGGTCCAGGCGAGTTCCGCAGACGAAGCGGTCGACTACGACCTCGTGCTCGCCGTCTTCAAACCCAACGCGGACACGGTCTTCCAGCGACTCGCAGAGTTCTCTGGTTGTCAAGCCCAGGTTGGTGGTGGCGAGCGTGTGATCGTGCGCGAGCATGCCATCCGCTACTTCGCCTCAAGCTATCACTGGAACCATGTCGTAGCCGACGGCTTGGACAGCGCGTACAAGAAGGTCATCCATATCCCTACGTGGTTCCTCGCCCACATGCTGCTGCCAGCGCGCGTCACAGCCGTCGATGATGATGTCGTCACGGCGACCTATGAATACGGCGATGGTGAGGTCGTCCTCTCTAACCTGTTCGCACCCATTGCGTACGATCCGCGCCTCGGCGAGGTCTGGGCCGTCCACTTCGCTGGTCTACTCGACCGGCTGACCCCGGAAGAGCAGGCGGTCGCCTCGTTGATGGCGGAGGCCAATCCACTGCTCGTCGAATTCCGCCGGGATGTGGAGCGTATCGATTATTCTGACTTCGAGCGTCTTGGCGACTACTTCGCGTTCTGCAGGGACAGGCACGCCCAGTACTACGACTAGCGGAGGTTCGCTGGCCCAACTGTGTGTTGATGATTGCGCCGAGGAGATCATTGCCAGGCTGTGCCACGCTGAGGTGCTGCTCGATGACGAGGGGCAGCCGAAGTGGCCAGCGACGCCAGCAGCCCATCGACGAGCCCCGGCGGGGTATGAGAGGACTCCTGGCGAGACTGGCGTGAGTGGGGCCCTCTGGCTTTGTGCACGGGCGCTGCGCGGCTTTCTTGACTGGCGGAGCTTCGGTTGCGCGGGCACCAGCCCCGTGATCCTCTCCGCCGCCTCTCCTGCATCGCCGGGATACCGTGTGAGTAGGTGTCGAGGGCGATCGAGACTGTGGCGTGACCGCAACTCTCGCTGACGGCCTTGGGGTGGGTGCCGGCCTGCAGCGCGAGGGTCGCATGGGTGCGGCGCAGGGCGTCCAGGCGGATGCGCGGCAACCTTGCCTCGATGAGCGCCCGCTCGAAGCTGCGGCTCACGTCCTGGGAGGGTGGCGCGGCCAGCCGCTCTCCTTCATGAAGACGAAGCCTGAGCCATTGCGCACCTATCCCCACTTCCCCTGGTCGGCCGCCTGCCGAGTGGCGATCGGCAACCAGAGCAGGTCAGCTCCAACCCGCCTGACCCACACGTTCAAGACCGCTCCAACGGAGGCGCGCACGCTGCAGGCGGGGGTTAGCCAGCGAGCAGACCGTGCACCCGTTTCCGGCCCGCCGGCTCGGGGTATCTGGTCCATCGTGCAAATCGTCGCCTTGATCGGCAGCCTCAGGAAGGCCTCCTACAATCGCATGACGTTCGACGCCGTGCGCGAACTGCTGCCTGAAGGGGTGACGATCGAGGAGGGAGCGATCGTCTCCATCCCGCCTTTCAACGACGACGTCCTCGAGGAGTCGGGTCACCCCGAGCCGGTGCGACGGTTGCGCCAGCAGATCCGGACATCCGATGCCGTCCTCTTCATCTCACCCGAGTACAACTACTCGATTCCCGGGGTGTTGAAGAATGCCATCGACTGGGTCTCGCGACCGGTCGACGATCAGCCATTCCGGGGCAAGCCGGTGGCCATCATGGGAGCCGCCAGGGGAGCGCTTGGCACCGGGCGCATGCAGTATCACTTGCGCCAGGTGTTCGTCTTCCTCGAGGCGATCGCATTGACGAAGCCCGAGGTCATGATCAACTTCGAGGCCGAGAAGTTCGCTGAGGGCAGACTCATCGACGAGCCGACGCGCCAGCAGATACGTCGTCAACTCGAGGCGCTGCAGCGGTGGGTCGACTGCCTGCGACAGGACCGCTGAAGCTGTGGGAAACGTACGATTCGAAGGGGGTCAGGGCAGGCCAGCATATGTTTGCAGTTGCCGCATCAGTCGCATCTAGGAATAATACGCAGGTAGGAGGGAGGCATGGGGGTGCCGAAGGCTGAGGCGGACCGCCGCTTGGAGTCCCTGACGCAGGCGCTGCGGGAAGCGGGACTGCGCATCACCCACCAGCGCCTGGAGGTCGCGCGCGAGATCGCGGCGAGCGAGGAGCACCCCGATGTCGAGAGCATCTACACAGGGGTACTGGCGCGGGTCCCGACCATCTCACTGGACACGGTCTACCGGACGCTGGCCACGCTTGTGGACCGGGGACTGATCGTGCGCGTGGGAGCGACGGCCGGTCCCGCGCGCTACGACGCTAACATGTCGCACCACCACCACTTCGTGTGCACCCGGTGCGGCATGATGCGCGATGTCAGCGATCCGGAACTCGATGCGGTAGCGGCACCTGGCAGCGTCGCTGCGCTTGGCCACGTCGAATCAGTTGACGTCCAGTTGCGCGGGGTGTGCGCCGCGTGCGCAAGGCAGGAAGGCGATAGACCGAAAGGAGCAGGGTCATGAGTGAAGACAGCGAGCGCCCGATGGCGGGCGAATCAGGCGGAACCACGGCCGGCAGGGGCACGTCGAACCGTGAGTGGTGGCCCGACCAGCTGAACCTGGGCATCCTTCACCAGAACTCACCCATGTCCGATCCGATGGGCCCCGACTTCAACTACGCCGATGAGTTCAAGAAGCTTGATCTAGAGGCCTTGAAGAACGACCTCTCTGCGCTGATGAGCGACTCGCAGGACTGGTGGCCGGCCGACTACGGCCACTACGGGGGGCTCTTCATCCGCATGGCGTGGCACAGCGCGGGCACCTACCGCATGGGCGACGGCCGAGGTGGGGCAGGGTCCGGCAGCCAGCGCTTGGCGCCGCTCAACAGCTGGCCGGACAACGTGAACCTCGACAAGGCGCGCCGCCTGCTCTGGCCGATCAAGCAGAAGTACGGCAAGAAGATCTCATGGGCCGATCTCATGATCCTGGCCGGCAACGTCGCCCTGGAATCGATGGGATTCGAGACCTTCGGCTTCGGCGGCGGGCGCGAAGACGTCTGGGAGCCGGAAGAGGACATCTACTGGGGTACCGAGAGCGAGTGGCTGGGCGACACGCGCTACAGCGGTGACCGAGACCTCGAGAACCCGCTTGCCGCCGTTCAGATGGGCTTGATCTACGTGAACCCGGAAGGGCCGAACGGCGAACCGAATGCGGTCGCATCGGGGCGCGACGTGCGCGAGACCTTCGCCCGCATGGCCATGAACGACGAAGAGACCGTCGCGCTCGTCGCGGGCGGACACACCTTCGGCAAGTGCCACGGCGCCGGCGATGCCGCCCTCGTCGGTCCCGAGCCGGAAGGCGCCCCCATCGAGGAGCAGGGCCTTGGCTGGAAGAGCAGCTTCGGCAGCGGCAAGGGGGACGACACGATCGGCAGCGGTCTCGAAGGCGCATGGACGCCGAGACCGACCCAGTGGGATATGGGCTATTTCGACATGCTGTTCGGCCATGACTGGAATCTGGTGAAGAGCCCTGCCGGAGCCTGGCAGTGGGTCCCGGTCGATGCGGAAGAAGAGGATCTCGCGCCGGCCGCTCACGACCCGTCGAAGCGGGTCACGACCATCATGACCACCGCGGACCTCTCGCTGAGGATGGACCCGATCTATGCACCGATCGCGAAGCGGTTCCACGAGAACCCGGAGGAGTTCGCGGATGCCTTCGCCCGTGCGTGGTTCAAACTGACCCACCGCGACATGGGCCCGCGCTCCCGCTATCTGGGCCCGGAAGTCCCTGAAGAGGAGCTCATCTGGCAGGACCCGGTGCCCGCAGTCGATCATGAGCTGATCGACGAGCAGGACGTCGCCGCTCTCAAGGGCAAGGTCCTCGCTTCGGGCCTGTCAGTCTCTCAGCTGGTATCGACGGCGTGGGCGTCGGCATCCACGTTCCGCGGCTCCGACAAGCGCGGCGGGGCGAACGGGGCGCGCATCCGTCTTGCGCCGCAGAGGGATTGGGAAGTCAACCAGCCGGCCCAACTGCAGACGGTGCTCCAGACCCTCGAGGGGATCCAGGAGGAGTTCAACGGCGCGCAGTCAGGCGGGAAGATGGTCTCGCTCGCCGACCTGATCGTTCTGGGTGGATGCGCAGGTGTCGAGCAGGCTGCGAGGAGTGCCGGTCACGATGTGACCGTGCCCTTCACGCCCGGACGCACGGATGCATCGCAGGAACAGACCGACATCGTTTCCTCTGGCGTGCTCGAACCGGCCGCGGACGGTTTCCGCAACTACCTCAAGGCCAAGTACACGGTACCGGCAGAGGGTCTGCTGGTGGATCGGGCGCAGTTGTTGACGTTGACTGCTCCCGAGATGACGGTCCTCGTTGGCGGCATGCGCGTCCTGAGGGGCAACTTCGGACAGTCCCAGCACGGCGTCTTCACCAAGCGTCCGGAGACCCTCACCAATGACTTCTTCGTCAATCTTCTCGACATGGGCACCACGTGGAAGGCGGCTTCGCGAGACGCCGACGTGTTCGAAGGTCGTGATCGCGCGACGGGCGAACTCGAGTGGACAGGCACCCGTGTCGACCTCGTCTTCGGTTCGAACTCCCAGCTCCGGGCCGTCGCGGAGGTCTACGGCTGCGAGGACTCTCAGGAGAAGTTCGTGCAGGACTTCGTGGCAGCGTGGAGCAAGGTCATGCACCTCGACCGCTTCGACCTCGCCCGGCCGTAGCACAGGATCCGCCATATCGGCGGCGGCTTCGCGAGTTCCTCCGCGACGAGGGCATCCTCGATGAGGCGGAGGAACTCGCGACCGAGCGCGCGATCGCGTGCCTACCCCTTCCTCCCGTGCGCGCCTTGCGGCCAACACGAGATTCGGGCACCGGTCCCTCGCTCCGACGTGGGCCTACGGCAGGTGTGAGTCGCGGCCGTGCCGGGCAGTGTTCGACTCGTGAAGTCCCTGCCTGCGATCATGGTGGCCGTCTCTGTCGTGGCGGCATGGGTCCTTGCTGGCGGCTGCGGTGGGGACCCGGCAGCGACAGAGACCAGGACTGCCTCTCCCTCAGCTCTCGAGGTTTCGCTCGAACCACTCGCAGGCACGTTCTCGCAGCCCGTCTACGTCACCTCTGCCCCAGGCGACAGCGACCGCCTGTTCGTCGTCGAGAAGACGGGAGCTATCCGCATCATCGAGGCGGGCGTCGTCGGCGACAGGCCCTTCCTTGACCTGTCTGGGGCCGTCTCAGGCGGCGGTGAGCAGGGTCTGCTCTCGATGGCCTTCGACCCCGACCATGCGGCCAATGGGAGGTTCTACGTCTGCTACACAGATGCGGACGGCACGGTGCGGGTGGCGATGTATCGGGTGGCTTCCGACGATCGGGGAATCGCCGATCCCAACAGCCGCGAGGAGTTGCTGGCCCTCCCCCAGCCCTACGCCAACCACAACGGCGGACAGCTGCAGTTCGGGCCGGACGGACTCCTGTACCTGGGCACCGGTGACGGTGGTGGAGCCGGTGATCCGCAGGCACGATCGCAGGATCCCGGCAACCAGCACGGCAAGATCCTGCGCATCGACCCGAGGAGCCGGCAGCCCACCGCGGAGGTCTACGCCGTGGGCTTGCGCAACCCCTGGCGCTTCTCGTTCGATCGCACCACAGGCGCGCTCTGGATCGGCGACGTCGGCCAGAGCGAGCGTGAGGAGGTCGACTACCTGCCGCCAGACGAGCCGCCCGGAGCGAACCTCGGCTGGAACGGCTACGAGGGATCTCTCGTGTACGATCGCGGCATCGCCGCTGGTCTCGACGAGGACGCTCTCGTCTGGCCGGCCACGGAGTACGGGCATGACGAGGGCCGCTCGGTGACGGGGGGCTACGTCTATCGCGGGAGCGCCCTGCCGGCGCTTCGTGGCCACTACGTCTTCGGTGACTTCGCAAGTGGCCGCGTGTGGACGCTCGATGGACCGGAAGGCGTGCGGCGGCCCCTCGAGGGGGCCGACGGGCTTCTCGACTCGATCGCGTCCTTCGGCGAGGATTCGGCGGGCGAACTCTACATCGTCTCACTGGAGGGTTCGGTGCACCGCGTCGTGCCTGTCGAATGATGAGCCAGGGAGCGGCCGGGCGGAGCGATGCAGCGGCGTGAACACGCGGGGTGCTTCAATCGGTAGTCCGGACGCGATCGGCGTGCAGGAGAAGTCACCGCCTCAGGGGCCAGCATGGGGAGTGGACCGCCGAATGGGTCCGGTCAGCCTTCGTCAGTGCGGGCGGTCCTCCGGCAGCGAAGCGTCGCGCCCGCGAAGTGGGGAGCGGCGGGTGTGCGTCCGGGGCTTCGGGTCGAACACTCCCTTGTGGTGGAAGTAGACGGCGCCGGCGGCCATGCGCATCGGCGACGTACCCAGAAACAGGTCGAAGAGGAGGTCGCTCTGGAAGTGGTCGTAGAGGAAGCGAAGGCGGCGTTTGGTACGAAACCGCGGATAGCTGCGCACGAACCAGCTACTCGGATCCTCGCTCCTGCCGTCGAGGAAGTCGGCGATCGCGTGTCCGGCGGCCAGGCCGTGCTTGAGCGCGGTGTGGATGCCGCCGGCGGTGACGGGAGAGACCATGCCGGCGGCATCGCCCACCAGCAGCACGCGTGAGGCCGCCACGGGGCGTACGACTCCTCCGCAGGGGATCGTCCCAGCCCTCACAGAGGCGGGCTCCAAACCCCGGAAGTCGGTGATGGGCGCGATCTTCTCGAGGAACGTCGTCATGGCGCTGCTCGCGGTCGGCTGCTTGTCGCCTGCCCGCAGCCCCAGCCCGACCTGGACGACGCCCACGCCGGCGACCATCCAGCCGATGTAGCCCGGCGCCACCTTGCGGTCGATGAAGCAATGCAGCTTGTCCGGGTGCGGGATGTTGTTGCCGTCGAACTCGTACTCGACGCCATGGAGGTGCTCTCGGTTCTGCCCGAGGTTGAGCGACCTGGCGAGTCGCGAGGTCGGGCCGTCGGCACCGACGAGGTATCTGGTGGCGCCGACTCCCTCGACGAAGAAGCCGCTCTGGGTGCGCCGCGCATCGCGGAACGGACTCGAGTAGGCGATGCACGCCCCTTCGCGCTCGGCTTGGGTCGCCAGCCAGCGCATCACTCCAGGCGTATCCGTGGCGAGGAAGTAGTAGCCGGGGGCGGCGAGGTCGACGCACCGCATGTTGGGCGCGTAGAGCCGCACGCCGTCGATGCGGCGGACCAGATCGGCTGGCAGACGGTCGAGCAGCGCGATCTGGTCGATCACCTCTTTGACGAGGATGCCGGTCGTTCGCGGTCTGTCGCCGGCATCTGTCTTCTTCTCGAGGACGAGCACTCGCTTGCCGGCACGCGCCAGAGCGGTGGCGCACGCCAAGCCGGCGAAGCTCGCGCCCACGATCACGCAGTCGTGCTGGCTGTCCGAACCGATCTGCTCCACTGCAGCCTCCGTCAGTCGTCAGCGTGCCCGCCGGCCCGTCCTGCCCTTGCGACTGCGCGACTGTCGTCGCTCCACGACGCCGGTCTCTCATCGTTTCACACATCTGGCGTCCCATTGAAGGAGACGAGGAAGCTGCGGGCCTACTCGGCGAGCTCCGCGACTTGGCCGATACCGCGTTGGTCGAGGTGCTCGCACTTGCGTGACTGGTGGAAGCGCTCGACCACGCCGTTCATATCGGACGCGTGGTGGCGCGTGCGGATGTGCTCGAAGCAGCGATGGCTTGGTGACATGGCGCTGGGAGGCATCGCGCTTGAAGGCGCCGCCGCTGTCGCTGACCGCGCAGGCTCTCGACCTCCCCGGTCACAGGATCGACGCGCCCGCCGAGCTCCTCCGTCCGCGCGACAGCCGCCTGCAGGTTGATGACTGCATCACGCTCCCCTGGCGCAGTCATATCCGGGTGCCTCCTGATATCACAGATGCTGATTTGCAAAAGTAGATATACTTATGAATAATTGGTGGGCTTCGACGACTGAAGGGGACTCATGAGCCACTGCTTTCGGAAGATACCCGATGTACCCCGAACCAACGGCGGGGTGATGCTGTTCCGCAGCTGCCTCGTCTCGGGCGAGTATCCGGGAGTCGAAGCGGCGACCAAGTGGCTCTTCGAGCGACTCGACATCGAGTACACGGTCAACCCCGAGCAGACGTGCTGCACAGGACTCGGCTACTACTCGGACCTCATACCCATCCAGACCGCTGTCGGCCTCGCGGCGCGCAACGCCTGTGTTGGGGTCGACGACGGGCACCCGACGATCTGCTATATGTGCTCCACCTGCTATGCAATCAACAAGAAGGCGCGCAACATCCTCGAGGTCGAGGAGAACCGCCGGACCACGAACGAGGTGCTCAGCAAGGTGGGCCGTCGCTACGACGACATGGTGGCCGGCGCCGTGCAGCACAAGCACACCCTCGACATCCTCTGGGGGGCGCACGACTCGATCCCCGAGCTCGTGCGACGGCGCCTCGACGGCATCAAGGTCGCCACGCACCCCGCCTGCCACTACTGCAAGGTCTTCCCCGACGAGACCTTGGGCGACAATGAGGACCTCATGGCGCCGGAGCAGCTTCTCATGCCCGCCGGCATCACCCCGACCGGCAACTACAACGAGAAGACGTTGCACTGCGGCGCCGGTTTCCGCCAACGCTTCGTGAACTCGTCGATCTCGCTCGCCGTGACGCAGCAGAAGCTCCGTCGCCTGGCTCAGGAGCACGTCGACGTGCTCGTGCACATGTGCCCGAACTGCCACGTGCAGTTCGACCGCTACCACGACATCATCTCGGTGAGCGCCGGCGAGGAGTACCCGTTCGTGCACCTTCACGTGCAGCAGCTCCTCGCGCTGGCGCTCGGCGCCGACCCCGAGAAGGACGTCGGCGTCCAGTCCCACTCCCAGAACGTCGAGCCGTTCCTCGAGCGCATCGGCGCCCGGCAAGAAGCTGGTGCGCGATGAGAACAGGCGTCTTCCTCTGCCAATGTGGCGGCAACATCAGCAGCGTCGTCGACCTTCCGGCTCTCGCCGAGCACGTCAAGCACCTCGACGGCGTCACGAGCGTCGCCATCAGTCAATTCATGTGCGGCACCGAGGGTCACCAGATGATCTCGGCAGCCGTGGAGGAGCGTGGGCTCGACCACCTCGTGATCGCCAGTTGCTCGCCGCGATTCCAGGGCCCGACCTTCGAGCGTATCGCCCGCGACTTGCGCCTCGGCGAGAACGCCGTGGCATTCGCCAACATCCGCGAAGGGTGCTCCTTCGTCCACCGCGACGACCCGGTGCGTGCTCAGGAGAAGGCGCTCAAGATCGTCGAGGGGGCCGTGGCGCGAGCGCGGCACCAGAGCGACCTGCCGCGCCGGCGGACCTTCCTACATCGGACGGTTCTGGTCGTCGGCGGCGGCATCGCCGGCATGACCGCCGCCGAGGAGCTGGCAGCGTGCGGCATCGATGTGCACCTCGTGGAGCGGCAGCAGTCCCTCGGCGGCTACATGGCGCGACTCAGCAAGACATTCCCCACGGAGGATTGCGCGATGTGCTCTCTGGCGCCGCGCCTCACGAGCACCGCCCTCGAGGGACGCATCCATGTGCACCCCCTCACCGAGGTCGACGCGATCACGGGGCCGCCTGGGGAGTTCACGGTCACACTGCGCCACAAGCCCCGCTACGTGAGCGAGGCTTGCGTGGGCTGCGGCGAGTGCGCCGCCGTCTGCCCGGTGAAGTACCCAAGCGAGTTCGAGTTCGGCGTGGCGGACCGCACCGCCATCTCGCGCCCCTTCGCCGGCGCCGTGCCGGCGACGTTCGCCATCGAGAAGAAGGGCTGGAGCCCGTGCAAGAGCGCCTGCGCCGTCCATACATCGGCGCAGGGCTATGCGGCACTCGTCGCGGCCGGTCGTTTCGAAGAGGCCTACCGCGTCGCCAGCGAGCGCAATCCCTTTCCCAGCGTCTGCGGGCGCATCTGCACGGCGCTCTGCGAGACAGCCTGCGTTCGCGGCAGAGTCGACGAACCGGTCGCTCTCGCCGGCATCAAGCGCTTCGTCGCCGATATCGTTGGGCCCAACCAGCCGGCAGAGCCAGCGCCGGTCATCCACAAGGAGCCCGTGGCGATAGTCGGCGCCGGCCCCGCCGGCCTCACCTGCGCTCGTGACTTGGCCGTCCTCGGCTACCAGGTCACGGTGTACGAGGCGCAGGCGATCGCCGGAGGCATGCTGCGCACCGGCATCCCCGACTACCGCTTGCCGCACGACGTCATCCAACGGGAGATCGACCAGATACTGAAGCTCGGCGTCGAGCTGAGACTTGGCCAGCGCGCCGGAGTCGACTTCACGATCGACCAGCTGTTCACGCAGGGCTTCAAGGCCGTCTATCTTGCCCCGGGTCTGCAGACGAGCGCCCCGGTCGCGCTGGCCGGTGACGGCCTTCGGAGCGTCGCTGGCGGAGTCGAGTTCCTCCGAGACCTCGGTCACGGAGGAATACCGAGCGTCGGGCAAAGGGTCATCGTGATCGGTGGCGGCGGTTTGGCGCTTGCCGCCGCCCGTAGCGCCATCCGTCTGCAGCGGCAGCTTGGCTTCGAGCCACAAGTGACGCTCGTTCATCGGCGCGCCAGGGTCGAGATGCCGGCCACGGCCAAGGAGCTTGAGGATGCGTGCGATGAGGGTCTTGCGGTCGAGTTCCTCGTTCAGCCGATCGCGATCGAGGACTCCGGCGGCGCCGTGACCGGAGTCAGGCTAGTGCACTGCGAGATCGGAGGAGCCGATGCGGCGGGTCATAGCCAGCCGATGCCGGTCAAGGACTCCGAGTTCCGACTCGTCGCCGATACCGTCATTCTCGCCGTCGGTCAGTCGCTGGTCGACGACTTCGCGCAAGGCTGCACGGGCCTTCACCTGACTGACGGCCAGATCCGCATCGATCGCGAGACCATGATGACGGCCCGCGAGGGCGTCTTCGCCGGCGGCGACGCGGCCGCGCTCGGCCGCCACACGGTCATTGAGGCGATCGCGGCCGGAAGGCGCGGAGCAGCGGCCATCCACAACTTCCTCCGTGGCGAGCGCCTTCTGCCCACCCGGGACGAGACACGGCACACGGCGCGGCCGAGCGCCGCCGAGCTCGAATCCATAGAGATGGTCCCGCGATCCCCGATGACCGCACTCGACATCCGCGAGCGCTGCACGCATTGGGGCGAAGTCAGCCTCGGCTACACTGAAGACGAAGCGATCGCCGAAGCCCAGCGCTGCCTGAACTGCGCTATCTGCAGCGAGTGCGACTCCTGCGTCAGGGTCTGCCCCTCCGGTGCCATCGACTGGAGTCAGACCGAGAGGATCGAGGACGTCACGGCCGGTGCCGTGATCATCGCGACCGGTCACCAGGAGTACGATGCCTCGCGCAAGGCGCCGCTCGGCCATGGGCGTTTCAGCAACGTGCTCACCCAGAGCCAGGTCGCGCGCCTGTTGGCCGCCTCCGGGCCCACCCAAGGTGAGCTTCTGCGCCCGTCGGATAGGGCGCGCCCGAAGAGGATCCTCATGCTTCAGTGTGTGGGCTCGCGCGACTGCACCTCGACGGGCAACGAGCACTGCTCGGCAGTCTGCTGCCTGTTCGCGACCCTCCACGCTTCGCTCATCCGCCAGCACGAAGCCGCCACCGAGGTCACCATCGGCTACACCGACTTGCGGACTCCCGGCAAGGCGCATGAGGAGTACTACCGTCTCGTGCAGGAACGGGGGGTGCGCTACGTGCGCGGCCGCGTCGGCGAGATCATGGAGGAGCCGGATGGTAGCCTGCGCGTCCGTTTTGAGGACACCTTGACGGGCCGCAAGCAGGAGGAGCTCTTCGACATGGTCGTACTTTCCGCCGGTCTTGAGGGATCGCAGGGCACGCATGACATCGCCAAGGTAGCCGGTCTGCAGACGGCGTCCGCCGGCTTCATCCGCGAATACCACCCCAAGCTGCGGCCTGTCGACACCCAGCGCATCGGCATCTTCGTGGCGGGCACGGCGCAGGGCCCAAAGACGATCCCCGAATCCATCGCTCAGGCCAAGGCAGCGTCGGCGCGTGCGATCTCGATGCTCTCGACAGGTTTCGCGCTCACCCCCGCCCAGGTCGCCGCCAGCGACTCCAGAATCTGTATCGCCTGCGGCGCGTGCGTGACGGCATGCCCGCAGATGGCCGTGACGCTCACGCCAGGGACGACAGCCCATTCCCTGGTCGATCCCCACATCTGCCGCGGGTGCGGCATCTGCTCAGCCGAGTGTCCGACGGGCGCCATCCAGCTCGGCGGCTTCAGCGACGACGAGGTGCTGGCGGAGGCGACTGTCTGATGGCCACCGATGAGCGCGCGATCGTCGCCTTCTGTTGCCGCGAGTGTGCCTACGCTGCGGCGGATGCAAGCGCCAACACACGCATGCCGCTACCGCCCAGCGTGCGCCTGGTGCTCGTGCCCTGCACCGGCCGCGTGAGCCCGCTGCACATGCTGACCGCCCTCTCCAAGAACGCAGACGGCGTCATGGTGGCCGGCTGTCTGGAGGGCCAGTGTCACTACCAGGAGGGCAACTTCAACGCCATGGACCGTGTGGCATTCGTGCAGCGTATGCTCGCTAGCGTCGGTGTCGAACCCCAGCGCTGCCGCATGTTCACGATGAGCGCTGGCGAGCCGCCGCGGTTCGTGGCCGCAATCAGAGAAATGGACCGGACCATTCGCGCGCTGCCACCATTGCAGCGATCGAGCGCCACTCCGCGTCCGACAGCCCAGGCGAAGGCGGCCGTCTGATGCCCCTCACCGAGCGCGGCCGCGCGATCGTAGACCGGATGCCGGGAAGCCTCACCGCTACAACGGCAGGCCTGGGCTGCGAGATCGCGCGCCATGAGGAGCTCTGCGTGGGCTGCGGCAAGTGCGCCGTGAGCTGCCCGTCCGGCGCCTCGCGCCGCGGCGACACATTCGACGCCACGCAGCTGCTCGAGGCGCCGGCGGGCAGTTGCCGAGGCGTCCTCGGCGACGCGCTCCGGCGCATCATGCGACATGACCCAGACGGCCCCTTCGCGGTGCCGCCACGCGTCACCGTCCTTCGCACGATCGTCTTCGACCCCGAGAGGTGCCTCGGCTGCGGCACCTGTGCCCGCAACTGCCCGGCCAAGGCGATCGAGGCGCGACCGCCGCAGGTGCAGAGCGTGAGCGCGGCAGCCGAAGCGACGTTGGCATGACATCTCCCGACACAGAGACGCCCTCCGACCGGCCGCTCGTGCTCCTGTGCGAGTGCGCCGGGACCATGGGCAACATCGATTTCGACCAACTCGAGAGGCAAGTGAGTGCCAGCGCCGACGTCATCCGCGGCCGGCACTGGTGCAGCCGCGAGGGCCAGGCCCAGCTCCTCGAACTCGTCGAGGCCGACGACGCACGGCAGCTCGTGTTCGCCGGCTGCTCTCGGGACTTCGTGGCGCGCCGCTTCCACAAGCTGTTCGCCCGAGGCCTCTCACTCGAGGTCGCCAACATCCGTGAGGGCTGCAGCTGGGTGCACGGTGGCGACGTCGGCGTCGTCACCGACAAGGCGCAGCGCATTGTCGCCTCGTCGATCGCCTATCCCGACCCGCCCGCCGACGCGATGAGCCACGCCACGCGTGAGAACACGGTGGTCGTGATCGGCGGCGGCGTAGCCGGCACGCAGGCCGCCGCCGAGCTCGCGCAGATGGGTCACCACGTGGAACTCGTCGAGCGGCGACCATTCCTCGGCGGCCGTGCCGCACGCATCGGCACCGTCTTTCCGACCAACGACTGCGGGCAGTGTCTGCCCACCACGGACGCCCAAGCCGGAATCCGCAAGTGCTTCCACCGCAACGTCGCCCTCGACCATCCCGGCCTGACCATCTCGCGGCGCGCGACCGTGGAGTCGGTCACCGGTCACCCCGGCGACTTTCAGGTGAGCGTCCGGCGTCTGCCGAACATCGTGACCGACGCCTGCATCAACTGCGGCGCGTGCGAGGCGGTGTGCCCGGTGGACTCGTCCGAGCCGGGCGTGAAAGCCATCTTCAGCGAATTCTACGACGGCCGCGTGGTGCGCACCGTCGATCTCGACACCTGCTCGTTCTGTGGCAAGTGCGCGAAGGAGTGCCCCGTCGACGCCATCGACTTCACGCAGTCACCGGAGCGAACGACGGTCCGCGCCGGCGCCATCCTCGCGGCCACAGGCTGCCGACCCGCACCACAGGAGTGCTTCTCCTACCTGGGCTACGGCCACGACGGCGTCATCACCCAGGTCGAGCTCGCCGAGATGATGGACGACTGGGCAGCGCAGGCGTCTCTCGGCCAGACGCCGGTCGAGGAGCTCATCATGGTGCAGTGCGCCGGGTCGCGCGATCGTCGTCACCTGCCGCACTGTTCACGCATCTGCTGCATGATCGCCCTCAAACACGCCATCCGGCTGCGCGCGCTCTTCCCCAAGATGAAGGTCGTCATCTGCTACCTGGAGATGAGAGCGGCGGGCGTGGGCTACGAGAACTGGTTCCTGGCGGCGCGCCAGGCGGGCGTGGAGTTCCTCCGCGGCACGCCACCCGAGGTGCAGTTTGACGCGGACGGTCGCCCCGTCATCGAGGTCGAGGATGTGACTGCGGCGCGGAAGCGCGTCCTGCGGCCGGACCTCGTCGTGCTCAGTACGGGCATGGTGCCGGCGTCCGACGCCGAGGACGTGGCCCAGACCCTGGGCATCACCCGCGACGTGGACGGATTCATCGAGATCCTCGACCGCAAGAACCGCGCCACGGAGACGCGCGGCGAAGGCATCTTCGTGTGCGGGTCGGCGACGGGGCCCAAGGCCCTCATGGAGGTCAATACCGAAGCCTCGGCGGTCGCCAGCGAGATCCACAACTTCCTCACCTCGTCGGGACGCCGCGGTACGGCCGCCTCGCAGGTGGACGCGGCGCTGTGCGCAGGCTGCGACACTTGCGTGACCCTGTGCCCCTTCGGAGCCATCACCCTCGTGGAGCGACCGGCGGATTCGGTACGGCCGGCCAATGTCAAGGACGATAGCAGGCTGGCTGTCATCGATCCCGAGACTTGCCGCGCCTGCGGCATCTGCGTCGCCAACTGCCCGGAGATCGCGATTCGGCACAACCTCAGCGACGACGCCCTCTTCGGCCGCCTCGCTCTGATGACCCACGGCGTCGAGAAGCCCGTCGTCGGATTCTACTGCAAGGAGTGCGCCGGCGCCGCCATCGGGCTCAGCGGACAGCGGCGCGACCACTACCCCGAGTCCGTGCGCCTCGTGGAGCTGCCCTGCCTCGGGCGGGTGAGCGCTCTGCACATCATCGAGGCGGCCCGCCTCGGGGCAGCCGGCGTCTTCCTCGCTGGCTGCGCGTCGGGCCGTTGCCAGTACCGCACCGGCGACACTAGTGCGGGCGAGCAGATGGCGATCGCCGAGGAGTTGCTCGCCGCGTCGGGTACACCGCTGCTCCTTGAACTCTGGCACCTCTGCGCCGTCGACCGGCACAGTGTGGGCCGCCGGATCCGCATGTTCCAGGCCAGAGCGACTGGCCGCACCATGACCAGCCAGATGCTCGAACATGAGATGCAGCTGATCGGCGCCTCCGCCGGGGCCCTCGCGGGCGCCTTGTGCAGCGCCGCAGCCGCGGCCCTTTCCGACTGTGACTGAGAGGGAGGTGACGGCTGTGGTCACGATCGCTGAGCACAGCGCCTACCCACCCACCGTTCACGAGGAGCTCAAGCGCCTCGCGCGCGAGTGCTGTTTGTGCTACCAGTGCGGGGCCTGCACCTCCTCCTGTCCGAGCGCCCGCGAGCTCTACCGCGGCCCCCGGCGCATCGTCCGCCTCATCCTCGCCGGCGACATCGAGGCGGTGCTCAAGAGCGATGACCTCTGGCGTTGCACTGGCTGCGGCGCCTGCAGCGAGGTCTGCCGCATGGAGATCGACGTGGCCGGCATCCTGGCGCGCCTGCTGCAGCTGGAGCGCGAACACGGCGGGAAGATCAGGTGCCCCGAGCGCTCCGGCGCCGACATCGCCACGAAGCGGCTGCGCAAACGTCCGCGCATCGACAATATGCAGTTCGGTCTCGCAATGATGGCGCGCGGCCACGTGCCGAAGGACAAGACCGGCGCCGCCAGGATGGGGATTCGGCTCGCCAAGCAGATGCTGCCCCTCGATCAAGGGCGGCGGAAGGGCGCCGGGGGGCTGACCGACTCGGCCGGGCCGAGGACGGACGCGAGCATCACCGTGCCGTTCTACCCCGGCTGTTCGCTCCCACAGGATCACGCGCTCCACTCTCTTGTGCGCGACGTGGCCGCAGGGTTCGGTGTCCGCCTCGAGGAGGCGGCGGACGCCGGTTGCTGCGGCCACCCCAGCCGTGGCGCCGTGGGCAGCTCGTTCCAGGCAGAGGAGACGATCCAGACCGTATGCCCGGCCTGCGACCACAGCCTCTCCGAGGCCGGCGTGCCGGCCATCCCTCTGTGGGACACACTCGTCGCGCGGGCGCGGCGCCGCGGAATCGGCCTGCAAGCCAAGGCGCCGCGCTTCGTCCCCTACGTAGGCTGCCTCGCCGACCGCGATGCGGCACTCGCTGCACTTGCGGACGTCGCAGAGATGGCCGGCGTCGACATGAACATGTCCTATCCAAGCCTGCACAACGGCTGCTGCGGCGCCCTGGGCGGCACCTTCCGCGGCGCGACCAAGTCCAGCGCCATGCTGATCGACTTCGCCGCGGCGCAGGGCGCCCCGGTGGTCAGCAGCTGTTCGCTCTGCTGCGACAACCTGCGGTCGGCGGCGCGCGAGCTCAAGAGAGACATCGCAGTGCACTTCTGGCCCGAGTTCTTCCGGGCAGCCCCGAATGCCCTGGAGGACCAGCGTAATGGTTGACAAGAAGCAGCCTGACAGCCCGGCCACGAACCCCCACGCGATCATCGCCGAGAACAACTTCGCGCAGGCGCCGAAGCGTGATCCGGAGTTGATGCGGCGAATCCTCGACGATCCACGCATGCACGACCACAAGGAGGGTTTCCGCGGCTGCATGCAGTGCGGCATCTGCACCTCAGCATGCCCGGCGGCCCGCTTCACCGACTACAACCCACGAGAGATCGCTCGGCGCGCCCTCGACGGCGACGTGAGCCTTCTCACCGACGACTCGCTCTGGCACTGCTTCTACTGCTACACGTGCCAGTGCCGCTGTCCGCGGCACAACAGTGTCGCCGTGATCAATCAGGTCCTGCGCGGGCTCCAAGTGGAGAGCGGCCAGGCCCATCGGCACGTCAAGCCGTTCGCCGAGTGGTGCGCGGCCTTCTACGAAAAGGGCATGGGAGGCAACCCGCACCTGCTCTTCCCGGCCATCGAAGAGGCGTGGGGTGAGAAGTGGACGTCGCACATGGATCACCTTCTGGAGGTACGCGCCGAGCTCGGCTTGGGCGACCTGTTCCCGCCGGAAGACACAGTGAAGGAAGTGCAGATCATCATGGAGGAGACCGGGTTCAAGGAGCGCCTGCGCGTCGTGCGCGAAGGCGGCTCAGCGGACGAGGCATCCGCCGCCGGTCCCACGCCGAACGTTCCGGGTTCCGCCGAGGTTGGACCGTCTGGGAACCAGACAGCCCCCCCGCAGCTTGCTGATCGTACTGACCTTCGCCCCTGAAGCCGGTCCACCCCGACTGCAGGGTCTCTCGAGCCGTCAGGCAGGAAGACGTCATACCACGCAAGGCCTGCCGCCCCGAGTAGATCATTGCCGCGCCGAGCCCGAACGTGTCATGCGGCCTGATCTCGCTGTGGAGTGAAAAGGCAGGTCGTGACCTTCACGGCGACCTCTGCGGCGGTGTCGATCTCGCGCCGGTGGATGTGCTCGTACCTGAGTGAAGCGTAGAAGCGCTCGACCACGGCCAGCGGGCGCAGTCGCAGGAAGACAGCTGATCGAAGACGAGCACGGGGCATGCCGCAAGTGGAGAGTGAGGTCAGCGTACCGATCCAAGACCCCAAGAGATCCTCGGGCGCGCATGTGTTCGCTGGGCCGACGAGCTACCTCCCATTTGCGACTTCCAGCGTGCCGACTCGGTGCCGACGTGGCGCTTCCGGGAACTCAACTGGTGCTCTGGTGACGCAGACCTCGAAAATGTGAACTGAGATCCGGGGCTTGAGTCCATCTCAGAATCAAGAAACTGCTGCGCAAGGCGCTTGCCCTGAGACCTCTCCTCGCCGCCGAGGATGGGATTCTCGCGGCAACGCCACGCGCCCGCCGGTCGGAGCGGGCGCGTGGCGTCTCGGACACGGTCTGAGCCGGTCCGCTCTGTCGCTCGCGGGCCGCGGCGGGAGTCAGGCCGTCGCACCCGCGAGACGTCTGTCAGATGGAGAGTGCTGCCTGCGTGGTCTCCTCGCTCTCAGGGGTCGTCCCGCCGTCCTCCGGGGGCGTGCCACCGCCTCCGAAGCCGCCGCCGGGACCCATCATCATGCCGCCGCCTCTGTGGCCGCCGCCCATGCCGCCGCCGTGCTTGCCGAGGAAGCCACCGCTGCCCTCGGGCAGCTCGACGCCGTACTCGGCTGCCAGTTCCTGCATGGCGCTGCGGGCGTCCTCGCGCAGCGCCTGCATGGCCTCGCGTGCCTTCTCGCTGGTGGGATCCTCGCCGTACTTCTCCCACCATGAGTCCATGGCCTCGTGCTGCGTGTCACGCAGGACGTTGAGGTCGGCGCGGAACTCGTCGTTGGCCATCAGGTCCCTCAGTTGCTCGCGGGCCTGCTGGGCGTCCTCGCGAGCCTGCTCCATGGCGGCCGTGTCGACGCCGTACTCCTCGAGCAGGGCGCTCATCTGGGTCCGCTGCTGCTCGCGCAGCGTCTCGCGAGCCTCGCGCGCCTCGTCGCTCTCTGGATCATCGCCGTACTTATCCCACCAGTCGTCCCCGGCCTCCTGGTGCGCATCGCGCAGGGCGTTCAGGTCCGCGCGGAACGCGTCGTCGGTCATCAGTTCCCGCACCTGCTCGCGCAGGCCGGTCCCATCGGCGGCGCTGGTGGTGGCGACGTAAGAGACGAGCTCTGCGGCGTCTGCGGTGTTGCCGTCCCTGTCGAGAACGAACGCTCCTCCCAGAGCGAGGGCGACGGTCGCCGCTCCGATGCCTGCCATGGTGGCTACGTTTCTTCGTTTCACTGGTGCTCCTTTTCGCTTGAGCGCGCCGGGCGTGGCGCCCGGCACGGTCGTTCACTCATGACAAGCGTAGTGTCGCGCCCCACGTTGGGAGGGGGCTGACAGGAGGCTGTGAAGAGCATGGGAATCGAGGACGCAGAGGCCGAGACGGCTCCGAGGGGCGCTCCAGTCGATGCTCCTCCTCGGTCTGCCGGGCGGGCCGCGCGCGGCGCCCCTGGCTGCTACAGTGCAACCTGTGACTGGCACCTCTCGTGATCGCCCGCGATGAACGTCCCGCCCCGTAAGGTCAGGAGGGCTCGCCTGCGGCGGCAGCGCCTGCTTGCACTGCTGCTGCTCGCCGGCGCGCTCGTTGTGGTGGTCGTCCTGCTCTTCACCGTCGGCCCCTTCGCGGCGCACCTCGAGCGACCCGGCAAGCCTCCGCTCGGCTACCTGCGGGAGCCCCTCGGTGAGCGTCAGTACCGGGTGAGCGCCTGGACGCTCGGCAGCGCCGCCTCGCTCGAGGCGGCGACCGCCGCCGGCGCGGTCGATGAGATCGACTTCGCCTGGTACCACACCCAGGCGGACGGCACCGTCACGGCCGAGAACGAGAACCTGGAGCTCGTCGCGGCGGCTCGCGAGAGCGAGTTGAACGTGTTCGCCACGGTGACCAACACCAAGGACGCGGGCAGCCCCTTCGCTCGCCCCGCCGCCGCCGCGATCCTGGCCTCGCCGGAGCTGCGCCGCCGCTTCATCGACAACCTCGTCGCACTGGTCGAGGACAAGGGCTACGACGGCATCGACCTCGACTGGGAGGAGCTCAAGGCCGCCGATCGCGACAGCTTCTCATCCCTGGTCGAGGAGCTCGCTGCGGCCCTGCACGCCAGGGATCGCTTCCTCGCCATCGCCGTCGCTCCGAAGACGTCCGAGCCAGGGCAGTGGGACAACCAAGTCTTCGTCGACTGGGCTCGCGTCGGCAAGGCGGTCGACGAGTTCAAGATCATGACCTACAGCTACAGCGGCCCCTGGAGCGACCCGGGGCCGCAGACGCCGCTGGCCTGGCTGGATGACGTACTCAAGTTCGCCGAGACGCAGGTCCCGATGGACAAGATCTCGATGGGCGTTCCCTTCTTCGGATTCGACTGGCACGGTGGGTCGGTCGCCGCCGTCTCCGCGCACCGGGGGGCGGCGCTGGCCGCCCGCCACGACCTCGCCGTCGGGCGCGACCCCATGTCGAAGGAGGCGACGCTGCGCTTCACGGACGAGGGCGTCGCGCACGTGATCTACTTCCAGGACGAGAAGGCCCTGGCTGCCAAGCTCGAGGTGCTGCGCGAGCGCCATCCCGAGATCTCCGGCATCAGCATCTGGGTCATGAGCCAGGAGGCCGCCGGCTTCTGGCCGCAGATCGCGCGTGAGCTGCGCTAGCAGCCGCGATCGCCATCGACTTCGTCGCGGCGGGCCGCGGATGGGACGGCTCGGGCATAGAACAGGCACGGAAGGGCAATAGGTGGAGTAGTCTCAGCTGAGCGAACGTTGCCGAAAGGAGTGAGATGCCTGGCGCTGAGAGAAAGGTCCCCGATTGGAGCCCCGCAGACAGCGTCACAAGGCGCAAGTTCAGGTGCGAGGTGGAGGAAGACGCGCGCCGGTGGGGCGATCAGGATGCGCCGCGGCTGCAGCTGATGGAGAACGTGGAGGGGCGGAGCCGCCTGGTGATCCTGGTGCCCGCGGAGCAGATCGCCGTCGTCAGAGATGAGCTCGTCGAGCGGGGATACCGCGGAAGTCTGCCGGTCATGGTTCGTGGGCATGCCGACTACGGGAGCTGGATCGGCTACCTCAACGAGCTCGAGGTCGCGCACATCGTCGTCGAGATGCTGGAATGGACACTGACGCCCGAGGAGCAGGCGATGCTAGACGCGGTCGACGAGTACGGCAGACGGGCGCCGACCGGCTTCAGGTCACCCCGTCTTCGGCTCGACTCTTGACAGTGCGGCTGGGCACGGACGTAGGCTAGCTCGAGAGACCAGCCCCCGACACCCGAGGTCAGGAGCCCGAGATGCACCGAGCACTGGGCCTGCGGATCGCTCTCAGCGGCGTCCTCTCAGCAATGATGCTGGGCGCGCTGATCGCCTGCGGTGCGTCGTCCACGACGCCCACCGAGCCCTCAGTCGTGCCTTCGCCTGGCGCATCGAGCACCCAGTCTGAGTCCCCCGGGACCACGGGGTCGGCTACGGAGACGCCGGCGTCGTCAGCTCGATACGAACTCACCTTCGAGGCGAGCTGGAGTGAAGAGACCCATCCGACCGACTTCCCTGCCAACCCCCACTTCTCGGGGTTGATCGGAGCGGCCCATAGCCCAGCGGTCTCTCTGTGGGAGGAAGGCAAGCCGGCCAGTGCGGGGATGATGAGCATGGCCGAGACGGGAGACAAGCAGGCGCTCATGGACGAGATCCGATCGCTGATCGACGCCGGTGATGCCTGTACCACGATATCTGGCGGAGCCGTAAGCCCTTCCCCTGGTCTGGTCAAGATGACGATCACGGTGACGCAGGATTGTCCTGCCGTCTCGGTGGTCAGTATGGTCGCCCCCAGTCCGGACTGGTTCGTGGGGGTCTCTGGGCTGAGTCTTCTGGAGGGCGATCGATGGGTCGAGCAGGTCGAGGTGGAGCTTCTGCCATTCGATGCTGGGACGGATAGCGGTGCTAGCTACACGTCGCCGAACATGAAGACGCAGAAGCCGGAAGGGATCCGCAATATAGAGACACCGCCGTTGGCGACTGGTGGGAAGGCAGAGCCGCTCGGCACCTTCACGTTTACGCTTCTCGATGGCTGAACTCGCACCGGAGATACGCCGGCGGCCAGCTGGGAGCTCGGCTGGCCTGCCTCCGCGCCCAGCTCCCGATCGGCTTGTGCCGATTCCCGCTGGACTCCCTGTCAGCGCTGGCGCCCCCCGGGCGCGTCGTCGGCCAATGCCTGCTCGTAGACCTGCGACACCTGCTGGGCAATCCCACGCCAGCTGTAGTGTCGCTCGACATGCAGCAAGGCATTGACGCCGCGTCGCCGTCGCTCCTGACGGTCGTTCGCCGCGACGACCAGGGCATCTGCTAGTGCCGTCTCGTCGTCGGGCGGCACGAGCCACCCGGTCTCGGGCGCCACGATCCTGGCTGGGCCGTGCGCATCGACCGCTATCACGGGCAGGCCACAGGCCATCGCCTCGACGAGCACGAGCCCGAACGCCTCAGCGACCGAGGGCAGGACGAGCAGGTCCGCCGCGTTCATGGCCTGCGGGAGCTGTTCGTGGTCGTACCAGCCGGCGAGGAAGGCCTGATCGTTGCTGACTTCTCGGATCACGGCGAGAGGGTGGGGGCCCTCCCACTCGCCGGGATGGCCGCCGACGAGCACGAGTGGCGCCGGAGCGTGGAAGCGCTCCTGGGCGCGCTTGTGCGCTCTCAGCAGCAGCGGGATCCGCTTGACCTCCGTGTAGCGGCCGACGAAGAGGAAGACCGCCTCCGCTTGCTCGAACGGCCAGAGGTCGCACAGTTGATAGCCGACGCTGCCCGGGCGACCGGTCTCGTCCCACCCCTGTGGCTCGGTGACCAGCCAGCGGCGCCAGAAGGAGAGACGTTCACGGGCGGCAAGCGGGTGCTGGCGGAAGAGATCGAGCTCGACGCCGCTCGGGGTCACGGCGAGACGCCCGGGTGACGCACCAAGGAGCGACGTCACCTCTGGTTCGGAGCCTGGTGGCACGAGCAGCCTCGTGCATGCCTGCGCCCAGCGGCGCAGCCGAGTCGCCCAGGCGGCCGCATGGGTCCACCCGGGAGGGGGACCCGCCTCTATCGCGCGCAGCATCGCGAGCTCGGTGCCGTGCAGCTGTCCGACGATCGGGATGGTCGGGAACGATCTGAGCGCCGCCTCGTGGGCCGGTGTCAGATGGTGGAGGTGGAGGACATCCGCGTCGGCGGCGCCTGCGTCTGCCAACGCCTTGCCCCAGGCGGCGACGAGGCGCTCGTACTCTTCGTCGCCGATGCTCGCGAACACGCGATCCGGGGCACCAGGGCGGTCCTCGTACGACGGCTGAAACGGGATCGAAGGGACACACTGGTCCCCATGCTCCGCCGCGGGCGTGTAGTCGACAGGCCGCACGTCGATACCGGCGAAGAACGTCGTCGCATTCGTCGGCTGGCCGGATGCTTCCAGCGACCCTGCTACGAGGGTCGGCTGCCAGCCGACGGACGGCAGCCCGCGACAGAGCGCGCGGGTGACGTGGGCCGAGCCGCCGCGGGGGAAGAAGAAGAGCGAGGAGTATACGCGGCGGCTGTTCCGGCTATCGTTCCGCGCGGACGCCGGCAGCTCGGTCTTGGCTGAGCGCACTGGGCCTCCTTCCTTTGGAAGCCCACCCCTCTCCGCGAACGAGGGAGGCTCTCCCGCGTGGCTTGACCCCACTGGTCAGTCAACTCCCTATGATAGTGCCAGGACCGGCTCTGGGTCAGGTGCGGTGACCCGCCACCTGGCTCCCGCCGGAATCGAAGGCGTCGGCATCGCCGTATCAGACCAGCGTGGGACTGTTCCCCCTCTACCTCATTGGCGGGTGGGAACGACGCCCCACAATCTGCTATACTCATCGGAGACGGGCCGATTAGGCTCGCAGGATTGCGACGTGACATGCCGCGTTTCTGCGCGGAAGTCGCGTCGTTCTATTTTGCCCCGAGCGGGCGAGAGGATTTGATCAGCATGGCAGAAGGCAAAGTGAAGTGGTTCAACGCAGACAAGGGCTATGGTTTCATCGAGCACGAGGGCGGCGACGACCTCTTCGTTCACTTCTCGGAGATCCAGAGTGAGGGCTTCAAGTCCCTCGACGAGGGTCAGTCAGTGTCGTTCGAGTCGGGCACCGGCAAGAACAACAAGCCGGCGGCCACCAACGTGCGGGTCCTGTCGTAGCGCAGACAGCAGCGTCTTGGCTCCACCAGAAGACCGGGCGGCTCTGAGAGCCGCCCGGTCTTCTCTCTTTTGGGGCGCCACTCCCTCGTCCCTACTGGTCTCCCGACCCTCCGCACGCCGGGCACCATTCGCCCTCAGCCTCGGAACGCCTTGTGCCGGGCCGGCAACGTCGCGTCGGCCACGAGCAGGCCGACGACGAGACTTGCGGCGATCACCAGTACCGCCGCGAGGATCTCGAGGCTGCCGGTGGCGCTGCGCAGGAAGGCCGAGATGCCGCGAAAGCCGAGGGCGCCTGGCACCAGCGCGGCGAGGCCTGGCACGAGGGCGAGGGCGGCCGGCCGGTTTGTGAGCCGAGCGAAGAGGTTGCTGCCCAATCCCAGTAGCAGGCTGGCGACGACCACCCCGACGGTAGGACTCAGCAGCCAGGCGCCGAGGCGTGCGCCGTAGACTGCCACGGCCACGGCGCAAAGCACTATCAGGAAATCGCGCGGGCGCGAGTTGGTCACGATGAGAAGAGCGGCGGAGCTGCCGGCGACGGCTAGGACGGTCAGCCACTGTCCGGGGATCTCTCGCGCGGGGCCGGCCGCCGGCACCCAGCCAAGCTTGGCGAAGATCGCGTAGCCTATCGCCACCCCCAGGCCCAAGCTCACCAGCGAGACCGTCGCGCCGGCCAGCCTTGCGGTCCCCGAGACGAGGTGTCCTGCCGCCAACTCCGCAACGCCGAGAGTGATGCTGAGGCCCGGCAGCAGCAGGATAAGCCCGGCCAGCAGGACCGTCGCGAGGTGGAAGTGGGGTAGGACGTTCGGCAGCGCCAGGGTGAGTGCGGCTGCCAGAAGACCGGCCGATAGTTCGACCAGGCTTGTGAGGCGCTCCGTGCGCCGGGCGAGCACGGAGAGCGCGCCCACGGCGAGGCCGACGGGGATGGCGGCGGTGAGCTCATGCACGCCGCCGCCCAGAAAGACGGCGATCGCGGCGGCGCCCATGCCAGAGGCCAGCACACGCATGTACCACGGAAAGCGGAGCGGGTGGGTCGTGATGAGCCTGACTTCGGCCAACCCCTGGGCGGCGGACTTGCGCCCCCGTGTGACGTCGATCAGCGTCTCGTCGAGTAGGCTCAGAGCTTCGAGGTCGATCGCGCTTTCGCGGGTGTGCAGGAGCACGGTGTGCATGGCGCCGCCCTGACCGTAGGCGACAAACACGGCGGTGGGCACCGAGAAGAAGGCGACCTCCACGCCCAAGGTGCGGGCGCACGCCTGCAACCCGGCCTCGAGGCTGTCGGCGGTCTCGCCGTAGCGCGACAGGGCTGCTGCCATCGCACCGAGAAACTCCTTGCCCGGATCGTCTGGTGTCACGTGTTGCTCATCGCCTCGTACGCGCTTCCGGGAGTGTTCGCCCGAGGACCTTCCACAGCGCGACCGATCCTCGCGCCACAGGCACTCATATCGACTTCTGGTAGACGTGGATAGCACGCAACGAGAGCCATGTCGCGACCACGGCGAATGCCAGCAGAAGACCGCCGCGGGAGAGCACGAGGACCCAGTCGGTGTCGGCGCTCAGGGCGGTGCGACCGATCTGTATCGTCCAGTCCGCCGGGTTGTACTTTGCCACCGCCTGGATCCAGCTTGGAGCGAGATCCAGCTGCAGGAAGGCCGAGGACAGGAACGTGAGCGGCAGGAGGATGAAGTTGACGGCGGCGATCAGGGTCTCCTCTCTCCTCACCAGGAGGGCGAGGCTGTTGGAGAGCGAGCCGAAGGCGATGCTCAGCAGCGCCGCGCAGAAGATGAGGACAAGCACGCCGACCGCGCCGCCCGGGTACTCAGCGCCGAGGATGAGCGCCAGGGCTACCAGGATTACGGACTGCAGGGTGCTCACCAGCGCCTGCTGCAGGAGAGGGCCGACCATGATCGGTGTTCGCCTCACCGGGGTGACGAGGAAGCGGTCGACGACGCCACGGTCCATGTCCTGGAGAAACCCCATACCGCTCCAGCCCCCCGAGAACATGGCGCTCATGACGATGATGCCTGGCGTGAGGAAGGTGATGTAGGAGGTCGATGCGAATCCCGGTAGTTCGACGATGCGCTTGAACAGGGCGCCGAAGAGCAGCAGCCAGATGATCGGCTGGGCAAGAGAGATGGCGATCCACCATGGCTGGCGCAGCAGCGCGCGGATCTCCCTCACCGTCATGTACCAGGTGTGAGACAGGACCGTCATCGTCCAAAGCCTTCCTTCGTCCCCTTCTCTTCTCCCTGCGCGTCGGCCTCGTGGAAGCTCCGACCTGTGTGCCGCAGGTACACGTCATCGAGCGACGGCCGCGCGACCGTGACCTCGCTGACGGCTACACCACGCATTTCAAGCGCGCTGAGGACGAGCGGGACCGCCCGGGCGCCGTCGTCGGCACGGGCGTGGAGTTGGGAGCCGTCGAAGACGACGTCGCGCACGCTGCTCACTCCGGCCAGGACCTCACGAACCACGTTCTCGCGGGTGCGGCTGTCGCTCCCGTCGTCACGCAACGACGCGCGCACGGTATCGCCGCGCATCTCCGCCTTCAGTTGCGCCGGCGTGCCCTCGACGACGACGCGCCCACGGTCGACGATGGCCAGGCGTTTAGCAAGGCGGTCGGCCTCTTCCAGATAGTGGGTGGTGAGCAGGATCGTGAGGCCCTCGCCCTTGAGCTGATCGAGCTCACTCCACATCTCGGCACGGGCCTCGGGGTCGAGGCCGGTCGTCGGTTCATCCAGGAAGAGCACCTGCGGTCTGTGCACCAGCCCGACAGCTACATCGAGCCGACGCTGCATGCCTCCGGAGTAGGTGCGGGCCACTCGATCGGCTGCGGCCGCGATGCCGAATCGGTCCAGGAGGTCCTGCGTCCTGGCCTTGAGCTCAGTGCCTCCCATGCCGTAGAGACGTCCCTGCAGGACGATGTTCTCCCGTCCGGTCGCGTCGCGGTCGACCCCGGACTTCTGCGCGACGACGCCGATCGCGGACCTCACGCTGCCCGCCTGCCTGCGCACATCGAACCCAGCGACCCGGGCGCTGCCCGCGTCGGCCTG
This sequence comes from uncultured Thermoleophilia bacterium, assembly GCA_963717285.1. Taxonomy (GTDB): domain Bacteria; phylum Actinomycetota; class Thermoleophilia; order UBA2241; family UBA2241; genus CAIXSE01. Next base: position 775,618 of record CAVQVW010000002.1, on the reverse strand, counting down.
CGACAGCGTGCTGAGGATCCTGACAGCCGTGGATTTCCCGGCTCCGTTGGGGCCGAGGAGGCCGAACACGGTGCCCTCCTCGACGTTGAAGGTGAGACCGTCGAGGGCGCGGACGGTCCGCTCTTCTCGTCTTGCCGAATACGTCTTCTCGAGACCATCGGCCTCGACGGCGTGCTCCATCTGCAGGAGTCCTCTCTGTCGGCGACCCAGGTCGGCCACCCCCATTCGCTGTCTCACCGACCATGATAGTGCCAGAGCTGGTCTGGGCGTGAGCGCGGGTGGTCCTTGGTCGGGGCCGCCTTGCACCTACTGAAAGCGGTGAGGCTGGCGCGCGACGTCCGGTTCACCTCGCGCGAGCTGGTAGCATCAAGGCGCCGCGGTCCACGACTGCGCGCATCTGGCTGTCGGGCACGAAGGAGTGACTCTGACTGCATCCATCGAGTATCGGCGCGATGCCCACCTCGCGATCGACCAGGTCCTTGCCCTCTATCGTGCCAACGCCTGGTCCTCGGCCTCCAAGCCCGAGCGACTGATGGCGGCGCTTGCGGGCTCGGACTCGGTGATGACGGCGTGGCAGGGGGCGCGGCTCATAGGCTTGGGGAACGCCATCTCCGACGGCCACTTGGTGGTGTACTACCCGCACCTTCTGGTCCTCCCGGAGTATCAAGGCCACGGTGTGGGCTCAGAGATCCTGCGCCGTCTTCTGGCTCACTACGAAGGCCTCCATCAGCACGTGCTCGTCGCAGACGGCGCGGCAGTGGGGTTCTACCGGGGTCTGGGATTCGTCCGTGCCGGGCGCACGGAGCCCATGTGGATATATTCGGGAGACGACCACCAGGAGCTCGAACGAGAGGGAGGGCCATGATCGTCCGTATGTGGCACGGGCGCGTCATGACGAGCGACGCTCGGGCCTATCGGGATTTCGTGAACGAGCGCGCGATCCCGGACTATCAGTCGGTACCCGGCAACATCAGCGTTCACATCCTCGAGCGCGAAGAGGGCGACGTGACCCACTTCGTCACGATGACCTTCTGGGACAGCCTCGCCGCGATCAGCGGATTCGCGGGTGACGACGTGGAGGTCGCCAAGTACTACCCCGAGGACAAGGATTTCCTCCTCGAGTTCGAGCCCACTCCCTCTCGGCCGCCTCGAGGACCTCGCGAAGCAGGCGATGCTCCTCCAGGTCATGGACTCCTCCTCGCGACGGTCGCGCGGAGTGTCGTGTGCGATTCCTGCATCGGCATCGTGCCCAGACGGGCGATCGCCTACTCATCCCTGGGGCGCGAGCCGGCGTCTCACGGCTGAGGGTCGCCGCCGCCGTCCAGGAATGGACTGAGTCTCGTTGAGCACGGAGCCTCCCGCCGGCCTCCGCGGTCCGTGTATCGCAGCAGGACTCGCGGGTAGACTGGCGCCATGTCACTCGACGCCTGGATCGTGCTTGCCGTTCTCGCCGCGGTGTTCGCCCTGCTCATCGTCACGAAGCTCCCCGCCTGGAGCATCTTCCTCGGCGCGCTGACGGTCGTGATGACGCTGGGGCTGGCGCCTGTCCCAGCGCTTCTCTCGGGCTTCTCGAACACGGGCGTCCTCACGGTGGCCGTGCTGTTCATGGTCGCCGCCGGCATGTACCGAACGGGGGCGATCACGATGCTCGCCGATCGGCTGATCCGGCGGCCGACCGGCGTCGGACAGGCGCTTCGTCGCACCTTGCCTCCCGTCGCCGCCGCCAGCGCCTTCCTCAACAACACGCCTCTGGTCGCGATGATGATCCCGGTCGTGCGCGATCTCGGGAGGACATCCTCCGTCATCCCGCCGTCCAAGCTCTACATGCCGGTCTCGTTCGCCTCGATCCTCGGTGGCGCCGCGACGCTCATAGGCACCTCCACGAATCTCATCGTCGCTGGTCTCGTGGCGAAGGAGATAGCCGACGGCAGTACGGGGGGTCTGAGCCCCATCACGGTCTTCACGCCGACTTCCGTCGGGCTGCCGGCTGCTCTCGTCGGCCTAGCGTTCCTGCTCGCGTTCAGTGCCCGGCTTCTGCCCGCGAAGTCGCCGGGAGAGGAACAGTACGATCCAGCGCGTCGCTTCCTGGCCCAGTTCGTCATCGATTCTCGTGGGCCTCTGGTCGGGCGTGGCCTGGCTCAGTCCGGGCTGAATGCCTTCTCGGGCTCTGAGCTGGTCCGCCACCAGCGGGCTCAGGAGTGCCCATGGCCGGTGGGGCCGAAGGCCGCCGACGACGATGCGCAGGCTACGGAGGCGGCCACTGAGCAGGTCGGGTCGGGTGCGCGCCTGGGTGCGGAGGTCGCGGTCGTGCGTACCGCGTTCCGCCACGCTCTGGATGCCGCCGGGCAGGTGCTCAAGCCTTCTTTGGCCTCGCTCAGGCCGTCGACGCCGGAGGCAGACGTGCGGCTCGAGGCCGGCGATGTACTCACGTTCGTCGGCAGTCTGGACGCCGTGACGGCGCTGTGGACGACGATGGGCCTGCGGGCCGCCGCCGCCCCGGTCAAGATGGAGCATGAGCCGTACACGCATCGGCTGGTCGAGGTCGTGATGTCAGAGACGAGCGAGGCGGTGGGGCACGATGTCGTGCAACTCCCGATCGAGTACAGCCGGGACTTCCATTCACGAGTGGTCGCCATCGCGCTCAACCAGCATCACGAGGGCGAGGACATGAGCGAGATGCGGGTGAACGCCGGCGATACCCTCGTGCTCGAGGTCAGCCCGTCCTTCCTCTACGACGCTCGCAACGAGGCGGACTTCGCGCTCGTGCGCCGTCTCAGCGGCTACAAGATCAAGCGCACCAGTCGGGCCCCGATCGCCGGCGGCATCGCGCTGGCGATGGTCCTGCTGGCGGCGTTCGGGGTCACGACCATGCTGAACGCCGCCCTCCTTGCCACCTTCGCGATGATCGCGACGGGGTGTCTCTCGTTTCGCACGGCGTTCAGGAGCATGGAGTTCGAGGTGATCGTCGTGCTCGCCGCCGCCGTCGGGTTGGGAGCGGCGGTGACCGAGAGCGGACTCGCGGAGGCGGTCGCGAGCCTGCTGGTGACGGTCGGCGGAGCCAGCCCGTATCTCGCCATCGTCATCATCTTCGTGGGGGCGGTCGTCGCGACCAACGTCATCAATGCCGCCGCTGCCGCCGCGCTGCTCTTCCCCGTCGCGGTGGGGATGGCGGAGGGCATGGAGGTGAGCGCCATGCCGTTCGTCATCGTGCTCATGCTCGCGGCCTCGTACTCGTTCGTGAACCCTGCGGGCTTCCAGACCAACCTGATGGTCCAGAAGCCCGGCGGCTACACGTTCATGGATTTCGCCAAGGCAGGGCTGCCACTCACGGTCCTGGTCGGTCTCGTCGTATGCGTGCTGACGCCGATCTTCTTCCCGTTCGCATTGCCGTAAGGGTGCGGCACTGGTGCGGTGATCGGGTCGTGCCGGCGAGTCTTGGCCAGTGGCGATGCTACGATAGCGACTGGAGAGCATTGTCAATGGGCACTCGCCAGGAAGGAGCAGGTGAGGGCATTGGTATTGCATGACGTATTCGTTCGCACGATGATAGCGCGGTCGTTCGTCCGTGAGGTTCTCGGGTGCACGTGCCCAGACGAGGTCTTCGATGACGTGAGGATCGGCCTGCCGGTCCTCTTCGGTACCCATGATGTCGAGGGCGGGTTGGAGATCCTGGTTGGCAGACGTCTCCTCATTGCCGTTGTGCCCCTGGCAGGGATGAACGATGCGATCGGCGACGCTCAAGCCATCCTTGCGAGGGGGCGTGCCGTTCGGGATGACAGAGGTCTCAGCCGGTACAGACTTGCTCTTGTCGGCGCCCCCGACGGCTCGACCCTCGAGATCCTTGAAGCTCTGTCAACCACGCTCGATGAGAAGACCCACCTTCACGTGGTTGACGCCGACCTCCTCACCAAGCTCACAGAAGCCGGATAGGGGAGTGGGCAGTTCTGGCCCTCGCGCCAGGGGTGCCGACATCTGAGTCTTCCCTTCGGTCCCGCCATGTTGATAATCTCCAGCTGCTTCGTGAACAATGACTCCACTGCTCGCCCGGGCGGCAAGGACGATCCGGCCGGGGGGTCTTGTCCCTTCGGCGGGGAGAGCGGAACGTGGCCAACGAAGACGCAGTCGTTCGCACGCAGGGGCTCACCAAGTCCTACGGCGGCATGGACGCGGTCCGAGGGCTGGACCTCGTCGTCCCCCGTCACTCCATCTTCGGGTTCCTTGGCCCCAACGGCGCCGGCAAGACGACCACGATGAAGATGCTGCTCGGCCTGATCAGGCCTACCGCGGGCTCCGGCACGGTGTTCGGCATGGATGTCGAGAAGGATAGCCCGGCCATCAGGGCCCGCATCGGCTACCTGCCGCAGGAGCCGCGGTTCTACGAGCACATGACCGCGCGCCAGACGCTTCGGTTCGCGGCGGGTTTCTTCTTCTCCGGGCCGAGGGAGGCTGTCGAGCGCCGCATCGCTGAGATGCTGGAGCTGATGGGGCTCGCCGACAAGGCGGACCGTCCCATCAAGAGCTTCTCGGGAGGGGAGATGCAGCGGCTCGGCATCGCACAGGCACAGATCCACGAACCCGAGCTGCTCATATTGGACGAGCCTGCGGCCTCTCTCGATCCCCTCGGAAGGCGCGATGTCCTTGCCATCCTTGAGCGTTTCCGCGCGACCTCGACGGTCTTCTACTCCACCCACATCCTCGACGACGTGCAGCGCGTGAGCGACACCGTCTGCATTCTCAACAAGGGTGAGATCGCCGCGCAGGGGCCGATAGGCGAGGTTCTGGCGACGGACTCAGGCACCGTGTACTCGGTCGAGGTGCAGGGCGATGTCGAGCGCGCCAAGACGGCCCTGCTTGCGGAGGCCTGGGTCAGCGACGTCAGGATCTCCGGCGACGGCGCTGTGTCGGTCCTGCGCGTGAGTGTGTCGGATGCCGAGGCCGCGGAGTCCCGCCTGCAGCGCGTGCTGCTAAGCGACGAATCGCTCGTCGTGCGGGAGTTCAGGCAGCAGACCGCAGACCTCGAGGACGTCTTCGTCGGCCTGATCGAAGCGAGCCGCAGCGATGAGTAGCGCTGGGGTAGCCGGGCTGCAGCGAGTGCCCGAGAGCACCTGGCGCAGCGGGCTCTCGAACTTGATGCGGGCCGGCCTCGACGCCTGGTGGGGCACGCGGGCTTGGTGGGTCCAGTCGCTGCTGTGGACCGCGGTGGTCAACGGCTCGCTGGCTGCCGTCATCTGGGGTGAGGCGCCGGAAGACATGTCGGCGTTCACCCTCTATGGCGTCATGACGATGTTCGCCGCGATCGCCGTCACCATACTGATGATGGATGCGATCGTCGGCGAGAAGCGCAGCGGCACGGCCTCGTGGGTCCTGTCGAAACCGGTCTCGAGGACCGCGTTCATGCTCTCGAAGCTGGTACCGAACGCCGTGGGTGTCGTGGTCACGATGATCGCGATCCCCTCGGTGGGTGTGCTCGTGCAGTTCGTGCTCGCGGGGATCGACGTATCGTTCGGCCGGTTCGCTCTCGGAGCCAGCGTTGCGGCGCTCAATCTGCTCTTCTATCTGACGCTCACGCTGATGCTCGGCACGCTCTTCAACTCCGCCTCTGCGGTGATCGCGATCCCGCTTGCTTTCGCCTTTGGTCAGCAGCTGCTGACCGGGATTCCCGGAGCGACGGCGTTCCTGCCGTGGGCTCTTCTGGTCCCCTCGGGTGAGTCGGACACCAGCGTCATCGGAGCCATCATCTCGGGGCAGCCGGTCCCGGCGCCCGCAGCAATCGCGTTCACCGCCGCGGCGTGTCTCGTCTTCACCGCTGTCGCCTTCTGGAAGTGGGCGCGTACGGAACTGTAGCGCCTCGGGTTGGGGATATGCGTGGTGGCGCAGAGGGCAGACAGGCCGCCGCGGTCATTCCGGCCGTGTCCGTCTGCCGCTCGGGCAACGGGAATCCGTGAGGCTGCGCCGCCTTCTGTCGATAGTCCACCCAGACTCAGGAATGGGGCACGCGGCTCACTACGCCCGAAGACCGCCTTGTGCCCCCGAAACAACTGACGGAGGTACACCATGCGCCCACTCTGGATCGTCGCCGCCATCGCCTGCGGCGTGTTCGCCCTGGCGGGCGTCGCCTCGGCGTCGGTGCGAGAGGAGGCCCGTGCTCTCGTAGCGACGGTAGCTGCCGCGACAGCACTGTCTGACGAGGCTTCGCCCTCACCGCAGCCAAGTCCGACTGGGCCGGAGTCGCTCGAACCGACGCCGACGCCAAGCGAGACGGCTGTTCCCGAGGAGGTCGAGGACGAGACCGCAGCCACGGGCAACCACGGCGCGACCGTCTCTGAGGTGGCCAGGGACAAGGAGGCAGTGGGTACCAAGACTCTCCGCAACGGCAAGACCGTCACCAACCACGGCATGGCGGTCTCGGCTGCGGCACACACCAAGGCAGGCACAACGACTGAGGCCGTGACGCGCGCCCGTGGCAAGGGCCACGGCAACGGGCACGCAAGCGTCAAGGGCAAGGGGAAGAATGGGCGCTGACCTCAGAGCTCGGGACAGTTGACACTCGTTGACCTTGTCCGCGAACGTCGCAGCCTTCTCGTGACGATGGCGATGGCGGGCGTCTTTGGGAGAACGACTGGGTGCCACAGGAGAAGGAGGGTATCTTGAAAAGGCTATTCATCGTAGGGACGCTCGCCATTGCGATCGCGTTGGCGCTCGCAGGTTGCGGTAGCGACGAAGAGAAGGCTGGCGAAGTCAAGGTCGATGAGGGCAAAGTGACGGTCACGACCGACGATGGAACGGCTACCCTTGCCGGCGGCGAGGGCAGCCTCGCTGAGGGCTTCCCGGAGGAGTTCCCGGTCTACGACGACGCGGCCGTGCAGTCTTCCACGGCATTCGATGGTGACGGACAGGCGCAGTACTCAGCCGTGCTGGTCACCTCGGATCCGATGGCGGATGTCTACGCCTGGTACAAGACGCAGTTGCCGTCAAGCGGCTGGACCATCGTGAACGACGTAGAGGTCAACACTGCTGACACTGCGACCTCGATGCTCTCCGCAACGCGGGAAGGCATGGAGGCGAACATGGGAGTCTCGCAGGGCGACGCCGGCACGGAGATCGCCGCTACGGTCATCGTCCGGTAGTGGGTAGTGACCCCTGGCCAGAGCGGGCGAGCACAAGCCTGGCTCTGAGAGCGGCGTTGCCCCGCTGCGGCCGGCTGAGGCCCTGCGACTGGGGTATCATGTGGACAGATTCTGGCACGGCTCTGGGAAACCGGCGATGCGCGGCGCGCGGAGGCCCTATGTCACAGCAGTGGAGGCGGATCGGGCCTACTCTTGCCGTCGCCGCTTGTCTCGCACTGGTCGTGGGCGCGACCGCTGTTGCCACGGGCCCCGACGACCGCACGGACGAGGGCCTCGAGTCGAAGGCCGCCGCCGTAGCGGCCTGGCCGGTCAAGAAGAAGGCCGCCTGGAACACCGGTCTCGACGAGAAGGTCGCTTGGCTCGAGGAGCAGGGGATCACGGTGGAGACGACCGAGATCGCACCCGGCGTGCGCGGCATCGTGTGGACCGACGAGTTGAAGAGCGCCCTCAAGGACATCGGGGCCGGCAAGAAGTAGGGCGCTCGTCCGTTTCCATTGGGTCGAGCGACGCAAGCGGCAAGCGAGGAGAGGGACTGGAGACATGGGTAGCAAGGAGCATCCCCTCCGCTCGCTGCTCTGCTGTCTGTGCGTCTTCCTGTTCGCGGCGGCGACGATCGCGCTGCTCGATAGCGACGGGGCGCGTGCCGGCGGGCCATCGCCGTGCTGGACCCACTCCCTGCAGGTCGTGTCCAATCTCAAGGCGGCGCCGCCGAAAGGTCCGCTCGTGGTCCTGTTCGGCGGCTCGCGGGCACGGGAGTGCACGGTCAGCGACCAGAGCTGGACGAAGCAGTTGCGTGCCCAGACCGGCATGCCGGTCGTCGCCCGCAATCTGAGTTCCAGCAACCAGACCTTCGACGAGACAAGCAGGCTCGCACAGCATCTGCCGAGGACCGCCACGCTGGTGCTGATCGGCGTTGACGAGGGTCGCTTCGCCAAGCCGTTCTCCTCGCGGGCTGTGCAGCTGCCCAAGGCGGGGCCGATCAGCTCGTCCTACCGCCAACACCGCTACGACGCCTCGGCACGGCTCAGCAGCGCCCGGAAGCGGGCCCTGGTCACCGATTGGCTGAGCCGCAGCTACCCGCGCTTCCAGACCAATCGCGGCGCCAACCGCCTTGCCTTGGCCAACCTGATCGAGAGCTGCCAGGCGCGTGGGCTGCACCCGGTGCTCGTGACCACGCCCTGGAACGCCGCCGTCATCAAGGACAGCTTCACTGCGGCTCGGCAGGCGTGGCGGTCCGACTGCCAGGGCCTGGCGGCGGACTACGACGTCCCCTTCCTCGACCCCAGCACGCAGGTGCAGCTCGCCAACCGCGACTTCTACGACCTCTTCCACGTCGTCGAGCCCGGCCGCAGCAGATGGCAGGCACGCCTCTCGGTGGTGACCGGCAGGTCGCTGCGCGACTTCGCGGTCGGGAGCGGGCCGCCTCAGATCAGCGACTTCGCCGTCGATGCGGCTGTCTCGGCGCGCCGGCCCGACGGCACTCGGGAGCGCCGCACCATCACCTACGCGGTCGACAAGCTGCTCCAGACACGGGTCACGATCCGCCGCGATGATGGCAGCAGGGCGCGCACGGTCAGCGACTGGCGCTGGATGCTGCCGGGCACGCGCACCGTCACCTGGGACGGCACCACCGAGGTCAAGGTCTCGCAGGGTCACAAGACCGTCGTTCAGAGGGTCCCCGCCCCCGACGGACAGTACACGGTGCTGGCGGAGGTCAAGGACACCAGCGGGACCAGGGTCGCGGCGACTGACCGGGTGACCTGTGAGAGCGACCCAGCGATCTGGAGCAGCGGGGCGACCTTCGTCACCAAGGCGACCCGCAACTTCACCATCCGTCGCGGAGGCCGGGCGGTCTTCGGCTACGTGGCGGCCTATGCGCCCTCCGCGGGTGAGTCGGCTGCCTCGTCCAGGATCATGTTGAAGGTGCGCGACTCGACGGGCCGGTCGCGGTACACGCGCATGTGGTCCGGGGTGCCGCTCAATGCGACCCGCTATCACTCGATCCCCCGCTGCTGGCTGGCGCGCGGCACCTACCGCTACTTCATCTACGGCACACTGCCCGACGGCACGAAGCAGCAGCAGGTCGGCTCTGGGACCATGCGGATCCGCTGAGCGGATCATCATCGCCGACGCCGGTCCAGAGTGTCACGTGCTCTCGCTGGTGAGATGGCGGCACTTGCCCGCTAGAGCTTGCCGGCCGTGAGCAGCCACTGCGCTTGCCCAGTCAGCTCACGAGCCGCGAACTCACGTAGCCCGGCGGTCTCGCACCATCCCCGGTAGTCTTCCTCAGCGTAGACGTCACCGCCGCTCGTGGCCACGAGCATGTTGACGGCGAAGAGTGACGAGCGCAGGCCCTTGCCGCGCAGGAAGTCGAAGATGGCGAGCGTGCCGCCGGGCGCGAGGGCGTCGGCGGCGCTCTTCACGACCGATGCGCATTCGTCGCGCGACATGGAGTGGAAGAGGTTGCCGCAGTGGATCAGATCGAAGCCCCGGGCGGGGATGCCCTGCGTCGCGTCGGCTCTGATGGCGGCGATGCCCGCCTCCGCGAGCTCGTCGGCCATGAGGTCGATCACTGCAGGGAAGTCGAGCACCGTCACTTGCCAGCCGTGTTCCTGGAAGGCCAGCGCCTGGGTGAGCGGCCCGCCACCGACGTCGAGCACGGTCCGGGTCGCCGGAAAGAGCCCCGCGAGCCGCTCGGCCAACGGCCGGGCACGCTCGCGGGCTCCCGAGCGCATCGCGCCAATGAAGGCCTGCAGTGACTCCGGTGTGCGCTCGAATCGCGCCGGACCGCCGCGACGCAGCACGTCGGGCAACTGCACCCATCGGGCGAAAAGGGAATGGACGTGCAGCAGCCGGTCGCCAACGAAGGCCTCGCTGGTCGGATCAAGGAGGGCTCGCACGTCGGGCGCCACGACCACGCCGTCGCTTCGCTGCTCGAGGTAGCCCGCATCGACGAGCACGCCGATCACGCGCAGCGTGGAGCGCTCGTCGAGAGCGAGCTTCTGAATCACTTCAGCCGCTTCTGTCGGCTGGTCGAGGAACGCCTGTATGAGGCCGACCTCGAGCGCCGCCATGAGCACCATCTGCGGTTGCCACTGGCCTGGGAAGAGGTCGGTCCTGGGCATCATGCCTCCTTCGCGCATGGGATTTGCGACCTCGACAAGGATATGCCTCTCGCACGCCGAGCGGATGCGGAATCGGCAGCGATGCTCGCCGCGCCAGCCTCAGCGCACTACCGCACCCGCCGAAACACGTAGCCCGCCGCCGGGCGCGTGAAGCCGGGACCTCGCGTCGTGCGCTCGAGCTCCTCGCGCGTGGGTGGCGCACCCTTCTTCGGGATCATGCGCGAGTCGAGGCCTCTCGACGAGAACGAGAACCGCTCGCCGCGACGCGTGTAGACACCGACCAGCTCGAAGTCCGGGTCGAGGGCGGCCATGCTGGCATCGCCGTGGCTGTTGTCGGCGACCAGGTGGCCGCCCACGCGCAGGAACCGTTTGCCGGCGCGTGACACGAAGCCGGCTTACTGGGAGACGAGCAGATCGAAGGACTCGGGGCGGACTCGTCCCGCCGCACCTACGTCTGCGGCTGGCGCACAGCGGGCGGCGACCAGGACGCCATCGTGGTCAAATACGGCACCGGCGGCGCCACGCTATGGAAGACCACCTACCCCGACCCCGCCCGGTACCCCGGCGAGACCGACATCGGCGACGACTGGGCCAACGACGTCGCCGTCGCCGGCCCCAACGTCTACGCCGTCGGCCGCCAGATGATCAACCACAGCGGCACCGTCGACTCCGACCTTCTGACGCTGGCGATCTGGCGCTGAGGGTGGCCGTGTCACGCCGGAGTCACGGCAGGACTGGGTCCATCCCCGTGGAACTGGGAGGCGTGGCCTGGTCGACGGGCGTCATCCGGACGCCGGCACGGGTCGAGGAGGATGATCGCTATGGATGAGAAGAAGAAGGAGATCGCCAAACTCGTCGAGGAACAGCGTGTGAAGCACATACAGTTGTGGTTCACCGATGTCCTCGGCAATCTCAAGATGGTCGAGATCCCGGACGTGCAGCTGCCCAGCGTGCTTAAGGGCGGGACGCCGTTCGACGGGTCCTCGATCTCCGGCTACGCCGAGGTGGAGGAGTCGGACATCGTCGCGATGCCCGACTGGGACACGTTCCGGATACTGCCGTGGTCGTCGGAAGACGAGAAGACGGGCTACGTCTTCTGCGACGTCCTCGACCGCGACTTCAGCCCGTTCAAGGGGGATCCGCGCTGGATCCTGAAGCGGCAGCTGGAGCGCGCCCGGCAGATGGGGCTCGAGTTCTACGTTGGACCCGAGGTCGAGTTCTGGTACTTCAAGAGCGCGACGGCCCCCGAGCTGGTCGACAATGGCGGCTACTTCGACGTGCTGCCCGATGACTTGGGCAACGACCTGCGCAAGCAGACGATGAGCGTCCTCGGCAAGCTCGGTATCCCCATGGAGGCGTCCCACCACGAGGTGGCCCCGTCTCAGCACGAGATCGACCTGCGCTACGGCTTGGCGCTCGAGATGGCGGACCGCATCATGGTCACGCGTATGGTCGTGAGGGAGGTCGCCGCGCAGAACGGCGTCCATGCGACCTTCATGTCCAAGCCGCTATCTGGGAACGCCGCCAGCGCCTTCCACGTCCATCAGTCGCTCTTCCGCGGCAACCAGAACGCCTTCTTCAGCGCCGACGACCCGGACCACCTCTCGGCCATCGCCAGGGGCTTCATCGGCGGTCAGCTCCGGCACGTGCGTGCGATGACGGCGATCTTCAACCAGGATGTGAACAGCTACAAGCGCCTGGTGCCCGGCTACGAGGCGCCGACCTCTCTCAGTTGGGGGCACCGCAACCGCACAGCGCTCATCCGCGTCCCGCTCTACATCGAAGGTCAGGAGAGCAGCCTCCGTGCCGAGTTGCGCAGCCCGGGCTCCACTGCGAACCCCTACCTCACCTTCGCACTCATGCTGTCGGCCGGTCTCGAGGGTATCGAGCAGGGCTACGAGCTGCCGGCTCCGACCGAGGCCAACATCTACAAGATGACCGATGAGGAGAAGGTCGCCGCCGGGATCACCGCTCTGCCCGACAACCTCTTCGAGGCCACCATGGCCGCCAGGGAGAGCGAGCTCGTGCGAAACACCCTCGGCGAACACGTCTTCGAGCGGTTCATCAACAACAAGCTGAGGGAATGGGCCGACTACCAGGCATACGTGAGCGACTTCGAGATCAAGCGGTATCTCTAGCTGTCGACGGATCGGGCCGATGACTTCGCCCGAACCAGTCGGAGCCCGCGAGCCTCGAGTCGTTCCGCGGCTGGCGAGAACTGGCGATCGATGACCTGGATGACCCGTTCCCGAAGGTCGGCATGGAGTTCTCGGCGGCGGCGCTGTCGCAGGCGTCGCCGCCGAGAGTCCATCGGGGTAGATACGTCCGAGGAAGTCACGCGTCCTCAGCCCGGTTCACGAAACGGTCTGCCTCCTTCAGCACGCCCAGCTCGGGGTAGTCGTAGCGTGACGGGGAATGGTGATTCCCGATGATGTTCATCACGATCTCCGTTCGGTCGGATGGAAACCCGATGGAGTCGAGCAGCTCCTCCGCGACGGGTGGGCCGTACTCCTCCTGGGTCTTGCCGCTGCTGTGGCCGTGCCTTTCCTCCGCCACCTTGATGCCCACATCGTGCAGGAGCGCCGCGGCGATGACGACTTCCGCATCGCACTCCGGCCGCCTCTCCATGATGCGCTCGGCACAGCCGAGCACACGCAGCGCATGCTCGATGCGGCGGTCGTCGTCGCCGTAGTACTCAACGAGTACTCGTACCAGCCGGGCTCTGAGGTACTTCATCTCACCGATCTCGCCCATCTCGTCAGTGTGGTGCCCCGCATCAGCTGTGTTCGCATGGCGTCTCACGTCAGTCTACCGCCACAGGTCACGGGAGGGCGACGAGGGACGCATACCGGCTGGTCCATACCGGCGAGTTGCGCCGGGCGGGCTGTCGGGTGGAAGATAGGCGGCAGAGAACATGGAGGGCGAGAGGCCACCGACCAGCCGCTGCTGGTCCGCCGTGGTACGCGGCGTCGCTGGTGCGCACACGCTGCCTGCGGGACTCGGACGGGGAACAGGGTCCGATGCGGCATCGAGCGCTCCGTGGTCGCGTGGCTTGCGGCCTTCGCTCCTCTGCGAACAAACGAGTGTCGGAGGCTCTATGGCGATGCGGACGGCTCTTATCGGTCTTGGTCGCACCGGAAGAACAGTGGCAGAGAGCTTGCTGGAGGATGAGCGCTTCAGCCTCGCCTTCGCAGTGCGTGCCTCCGTCGACTGTGAAGAGCACGATGGGTTCGTGGTAGCTCCACCAGAGTCGCTTGAGGAACTACTAGGTGAGCACGAGCCGGAGGTCGTCATCGACTTCAGCACGCCCGCCGCCGTCATGGAGAACATCGCGCGGCTACCGGATGGCACAGGCTACGTCATCGGAACGACTGGCTTCACGGATGAGGAAGTAGAGGCGATCCGGGAGTACTCTCATCTGAGGATCCTCTATGCTCCCAACATCTCCGACGGTATCAACGTGGTCATGAAGCTGTGTCAACTGCTCAGCCAGCTGTGGGGCGGGGCGGACGTCGAGCTCATCGAGGAACACTCCACAACGAAGATAGACGCGCCCAGCGGGACCGCCCGGAAGCTGGCATCGGTCTTCCAGCAAGAGCCCATCATTCACAGCGTACGGGCCGGCGGTATCGTCGGTATTCACGAAGTGATCGCCGCGACGGATACGCAGAAGATCACCATCATGCACGAGTCGTTCAACCGCCGGGTGTTCGCGGAGGGTGCCAAGAGGGGTGCGATCTGGCTCATGGATCGCCGGCGTGGCTTCTACGAGGTCCAGGAAGTCTACGTGTGAGGAACCCACGATCGGCGCGACGAGCGTATGGCTGAAGCGTCGGATCAGAGTACTCCCAAGGCGATGACCAGGGGCCAGCAGCGGTTCCTGTCGTGGATGACGGACGTCCTCGTCTACATCGTCGTCCTGAACCTCTTCGTCGAGTTCGTCGACACGATCGTGATCGACTCGTTCTGGATCTCGATCCTCACCGCAGTCCTGTTGAAATTGCTGCTCGATGGCGTGATCGGGCTGGAGCACCGCGTCGCCGCCTTCTTCAAGGGCAGAGGGGGCACCGTCAACAAGGTTCTGGGCGGGGTGTCGCAGTTCGCGATCCTCTTCCTCAGCAAGTTCCTGATCCTGGAGGTGGTCAACTTCGTGTTCGGCGATCACGTCGAGCTCGGCCACTTCGTCGAGATCGTCTCTCTCATCGTCGCCATGATCGTCTCGCGGCTGGCTCTGCAGGCCGTGTACGTCCGCCTCGGCGAAGCTCGTCACTGACCGCGCGACGCGGACCGCGGAATCGGTCTACACTAGGGTGCGGCATCCTGCGGGCGATGTGGCCTCCGGGAGTGCGCCGGTGGGTGGGGGCTTCTCGACGGCCGACAGGCGGGTGGTGGAATGCGTAGTGAGGGATCGAACGGCGACCAACGCGCCGGCGCGGAGGACGGTCGGCAGGCATGCTGTTGCGGTGCCCCGGAGGCGCCTCCAGCCGAGACCTCCTACGTGCCCGCCACGTGGGTCTCCGGTACGGTGCAGACGCCCGTCGGCGACGTTCGGCGGGTCTCGCACGAGCTGATCCGTGGCGATCGCCTCGGAGCTTGGCGTGTGCGCTGGGGCATCGGCCGCGACGACTACCGCGTGTCGCCCGACTTGTACGCTCTGGGGACCCCAGATGCCGACGCTCCCGTCCTCGTGACCGCCAACTACAAGCTCACCGTCGATCAGCTGCGATCCTCGCTCAGCGGGCTGGACGCCTGGCTGCTGGTCGTGGACACACGCGGTATCAACGTGTGGTGCGCGGCCGGCAAGGGCACCTTTTGCGCGGAAGAGGTCGCACGCATGGTCCTGAAGACACAGCTCGCCGAGATCGTGCGTCATCGGCGGCTGGTTCTCCCACAGCTCTCCGCCCCCGGGGTCGCTGCGCACCGCGTCAAGGAGGCGTGCGGCTTCCGCGCCGTCTTCGGACCGGTGCGCGCCGCCGACCTGCCGGCGTTCCTCGACTCAGGCATGCAGGCCGATCCAGAGATGCGTAGTGTCACCTTCGGTGTGCGTGAGCGCGCGGTGCTCGTGCCGGTGGAGCTCTCCGTCGTCTGGGACCGGCGGATGCTGCTGGCTTACGGGGGCCTGCTGGCGATCTCCGCTCTCGATGGCGATGGTGTCTCGCTGGGGCGGGCCGCGAGGCGCGGCGCGCCCGTCGTCGGCGCCGCGTGGCTTGCCTTGCTGGCCGGCAGCGCCGCGACACCGCTCGCCTTGCCGTGGCTGCCGGGCCGTGCCTTCTCGTCGAAAGGCGCCGTGGCGGGAAGCGTGCTCGCCGCCGGCGCCGCGACGCTCTTCCGCCGCCGTCTGTCGCCGGCCGCCGCGCTCGCCCTTCTCGCGGGCGTCCCGGCGGCCTCCTCGTACGCCGCCATGAACTTCACCGGCTGCTCAACCGTGACCTCGCCCTCGGGTGTCGAAGCCGAGATGCGCCGGGCGCTGCCGCTGCAGGTCGCCGGATGCGCGCTGGCCGTCGGCGCGTGGCTGGCCTCCAGAGTGGGGAGGTGACCGCGGTGCCGCCGCTGCGCTATCTCGACGAGGTCGTCACCCTGGAGCTCGACGTCGAGCTGTGCAACGGCTGCGGGTCGTGCGTCGAGGTGTGCCCGCGTGCCGTCTTCGTCATCGCAGACCGTCGCGCCTCGCTGGCGGACCGCGACGCCTGCATCGAATGCGGCGCCTGCGCGCTCAACTGCGTCCCCGGAGCCATCGCCGTCGATCCGGGTGTCGGCTGCGCGCGGGCCATCATCCACGGATGGGTCACCGGCGGCGAAGCGAGTTGCGACTGCTAGGCGCCGTGGGCGCCAGGCTCGTGGCCGGAAGCGAGCGGCTGGTGCACTCGGGTCCAAGACCTCCGCGAAGGGACTCCCTCACAACCGGCGCTGGTCCTGGAAGAGGGAGGCATGCCGCTGGCGCTGGCCGTCTCGCTCAGTCCCACGGCGATCACCGCCGTCATCTTCCTGCTCATGACGCCACGGCCCACGAGGAATGCCGCCGCGATGGCCGCTGGGTGGAGCGTGAGCCTAACCCTTGTCGTTGTCGCGTACTTGTTCGGCTCCGCCACCGGCATCGCCGACCGCGGCATCGGCGACGAGGACAAGATTGATGGCCTGCGGCTGGTCCCAGGCAGTCTCCTGGTGCTCGCCAACGCTCTCGCCATGGTGAGACGGCGCCGGGGTGAGGGGTCGCGGCAGGCCACGTGGATGGAGTCCCTGGACTCTTTCACTTCGCGCGGATCCTTCATCTTGGGTGTCGCCATGGCCGACGTGAAGAACCTGATCCTGGCCTTCGCCGCCGTATCGGGGATCGTCTATGGCTCACATGAGTTGGCCGTGCGTGCGGTCGTCCTGGTGGTGTTCGTGGCCGTCGGCTCCGTGGGTGTCACCTGGCCTCTGTTCGCGCACGCCGTCAGGGGCGACGAGGGCGACGAGTTCTTGAGGCACCTGCGAGACTGGCTGGTGGCCAAAGGTGACAAGCTGACGGCGGTCATGTTGCCCGTCTTCGGCATCGCCCTCATCGGCCAAGGGTTGGCCGGCCTCCTGGACTGAGCCGGGGGCCGCGGGGCGAGTTGGGGTCTCGGGTGGGGACCGGGCCGGGCGGGAGCGCCAAGTCGCCGGTCGGAGCATGGGACGATCGCGCGGGTTGCCCTGATGAGAAGCGAGGGCGCAGCCACAGGCGCCCCGTCGCCGCCGTTGCCGACGGAACCCGGGGCGCCGGCGCCGGCCTGGCGTGTCAGTCGCCGTCCGCGAGCAGGGTGTAGATGCGCTTGCGCGATTCCGTCAGGATCTCGAGTGTCCTGTCGACCTGCTCCGCGGTGCCGTCGCTCCCGACCTGCCGCACGGCGGCTCCGAGGCCGTGCATCGCTCGCCGCAGGTTGAGCCGTGGGTCCTGGGCGGCCCCGCCGAGCTTGCTCAACGGATCATCACCCCTGCTGCTGGTCTTCGCTGCCTCTGCGCGACCCTCGGTCGTCAGGTCGTACACACGTCGACCCTCGATCGCTTCGCTCTTGACCAGACCCTGGTCCTCGAGGAGTTGCAGGGTCGGATAGACGGACCCGGGGCTGGGCCGCCAGACGCCGCCGCTGCGCTTCTCAAGATCCTGGATGATCTCGTAGCCGTGCATCGGTCGCTCGGTGAGCAGGGCGAGAGCGGCGGCTCGCATATTGCCGCGCCGCGCTCGCCCTCTGGGCCCGAAGCCTGGCCCATGCGGGCGACCAGGGTGGTGGTGGCACCGCGCTTCATGATGGGCGGGTCGTCCCCAGCGCCGTTCGCGGCGGCTGGTCTCGTGCGCCTCGTCGGCCACTGGGCCTCGAGCGTACTGTCCAAAGCTGCGCATCTTCCCTCCAATAGTAGTGTCACGATATATCGTAACACATCCTTTGGATGGGTCAAGCCAGCGCCGGGAGCTGTCGCGGTCGAGCGAGCGATGGGCCCGCTCCGCGCGTTCTATTCAGAACCGAAGTCGACCACGCCGGCGTCGATGTGCTTCTTGAAGTGCTGCAGCAGAATGTCGAGCTCCTCCTCCTGCCGCCGACGCATGTCGCGCCAGACTTCGGTGCATTCGAAGCACTTGGCGGCTCGCGCCTCCTTGATATAGGTCTCGTACCGGTAGATCGACTTCGACCGTACGGTGATCTCCTCGAGCAGGTTGTAGTTGAAGTTCTCCATCATCTCGCGCCCCTTTCACTGTGTCTGCCGCACAGGAGCCTTTATGCCCCTCCGCAGCAACTGGTCGTGCGGCCCCTCGGACGACCGAGGGAGCCGTTTCAGCACACGCTCAATCGCCGTCCCGATAGATGAGTGAGTATCCGGCGTCCTCCCACGCGACGAACCCGCCGTCCAGGTTGCACAGGTTCGTGTAGCCGGCCCGGGCCCACTCCTCCGCTGCGATACGGCTCATGCGGTCGCTGCGACAGTAGACGACGATCTTCGCCGCCTTGTCTGCCGGCAGGCTGCCGACCAGCGCCGCTGCCTGGTCGAACGGCAGGAAGAGGTCTGTCTGCTCGATCTCTCCCTCGTAGGGGATGTGCGTGTTGACGAGCAGGAAGTCCTTCGCCTCGAGCATGCCTGCCAGCTCGGCGGGACTGATATCTGTGTAGGGCGGCGCTGACGAGGGCGTGGGGGAGACAGGGGTCTCATCTCCGCAGGCTCCCAGCAGCAGAAGAGCCGCGAGTACCGCAGCCAGACCTGCGCTCACGCCAAGCCTGTGGCGCCAAGCCGTTCGCCGATGCGGGCTCTCATGTCGAGTAGGTACCACGAGTCGGTTCATACCCACGACTCGCCTATCCCGAATCGCTCGAGGCGTCATGGACTACGGCATATCTGGCCGAGACCGCACGGAGAGGAAGGGAAGAGACTCAAGGTGAGGTTCACCCTTAGCCTATCCGGGCTCTTCGTCCGGGGTGCCAGGACCGGCGACGATGACGCGGTCACGTCCTTGAGCTTTGGCGCGATACAGCGCCGCGTCGCTGGCGGCTAGGAGTTCTCCGGCGGTCACGCCGTGTTCGGGAAAGAACGAGACGCCAAGTGACAACGTGATGGATCTGAGCGTTCCCTCTGCGAACTCGGGCTTTAGTCGCCTGACCGCGGTCCTCAGGAGTTCCGCGCGCACGAGGGCTACGTCCCGGGGCGCCCCCGGGAGGATCAGCGTGAACTCCTCGCCGCCGTAGCGGCAAGCGATGTCGGCCTCGCGAACGTGGGCCCGGAGGAAGCCGCCGATGGCCTGCAGCACAGCGTCTCCGGCGCGATGGCCGTACAGATCGTTGAAGCGCTTGAAGTGGTCGATGTCGAGCATGATGACCGCCACCGGACTCTCTTCGCGCTCGGCACGGTGGAGTTCTCGCTGAAGCGTCTCCTCGAGGTAGCGCCGGTTGAAGAGGCCGGTCACGTGATCGCGCACCGATTGCTCGCGCATGAGGGCTTCGCTCTCCTCCAGCTGGCGATTCTGCCTGCCGATCTGCGTGAGGTTCTTCCGGTTCAGGAGGTTGGAGATGACGCTCAGTGCCGAGATCGCAAGCACGAAGAGCAGGAGACTCGGCCAGTTCATCTCGCGGGTGGAAGGCGCCAGGATCAGCACCAGGCAGAGGGCGGCGATCTGGGCGGCGCTCACGGCCGCGGTGAACCGGGCGCTGAGGAGGATGCTGCTCAACAGGATGGACACGATCACGTAGGCCATGGGGACGAAGTCTCCGCTCAGGATGCTCACGTCGATGGCGACGGCCACCCAAGGAGCGAGTCCCGCGCAGGCGGTCGCGAGGACGGCCGCGGGGCGATAGTGGCCGGAGAGGTCGAGTGCCAGGGCGGCGACGAGGGTCACGATGGTAGCTGCGATGAGGGGAACGTACGCCGCTCGTTGCGGGCTGCCCGCCGAATCGATTGCGAGGGTGGCGACCATGCAGACGATGGCGAAGAGAGTGAGGATGACAAGCACCCAGGCGAGCAGCAGCACGCGGCGCCGGTCGCTCTCGCTGATGTCTGTGGGTAGTCGCAGGACGCGTGGCAACGCCGCAACGCCCCGCGCGGGTGCGACCTGCGTGCCGGCTTCACCGGCTGCCATGTCGACGTGAGGTGCCGTCATGCTCTCTCAAGACTCTGTGTAGCAGAGTCCATGTGGAAGTCAAGGGGCGAACTGTGCCGGCAGTCTGCGGAGAGGGCTGCCCGCCGAAGGGCCGGCAGCCCTCTCCGGTACTCGTCCTTGGGCGGAGGGACTCCCCTCCGACTCTCTACAGCCGGTTCCCCGAGCAGTTCACCTGCGTTGGCCTTGCGTAGGAACCGCCACGGCTGTCGTTCCAGACGGTGCCGCTCCAGTCCATGTTGCGGCTGTTGCTCCAGTAGGCGCCGCTGCCGCCCGGGGCCGCCGAGACGACACGGTTGCCGGTGAAGGTGCCGCTGACGACCGACAGGCAGATCACTTGCTGCGCGTAGCGGTCCTGGGGCGTGGATTGGGCGCTGCGCGTCGCGTCCAGGAGGTTGTCTCGGACCACCCATCCGGAGGGGGCGCTCGTGTGGCGTTGGAAGTTGAACGCGGAGTCACGCGTCTGCCAGATCTCGTTGCCGCTCACTACCATGTTGCTCGGGCCGTTGATCTCGAGGCCCGCGCCCCATCGCTGCGACGAGCTGTTCCCGGCGCCCTTGATGAGGTTGTTGCGGAAGAGGCTGTTGCCGGCGGCGGGGCCGCCGTCGTAGGAGACGGACTCGCTGCCGGAAGGTTCGAAGACCGAGTCCGTGATGTCGACGTTCGAGTAGCCCGCGCTGGCCGATGTCGGGCGGCTGGTGATCTCGATGTTCATGCGCCCGGCGCCGAGCCAGCGGCAGTTGTCGAAGGTGATGTTCCGCACGGATCCGCGCTCGTCGTTGATGCTCACGCTGTTCCAGCCGCCACCCCTCGTGAACGTGCAGTTCCTGAACACGATGTTGCTGGCGCGCGTGATGGTCACGACCGCGCGCGAACTTGTGCCGCCCGTGAAGGTGACGTTGTCGTAGACGACGTTGCTCTGGCCGCTGCTGAGCACCATGGTGCTGATGGTCTGGTTCTGCACCAGCCTCCACCCCGGCGGCACGGTGGCCATGCTCGTGGCCTGAGGTCCGCGGTCGCCGGCGCTCGCGCCTACGATTGGCGCAGGCGTGGGGCTGGGGGCTGCGGGCGCTGGGACCACCTCCGGCGTGGGTGTGGGCGTCGGCGTCGCCGAGGGAGTGGGGAGTGGGCTCGGCTCTGGCGCCGGTAGCGTCTCCGTCGTGGTGAAGACCCTGGCCTCGAGGATCGCCGGCCTCGAGCCGCTCGGCGAACCTGTGATCGTGACGAGCACGTAGCGGTAGCTGCCGGCGAGGGCCCGGCCTGTCAGGTAGGCCCCGGTGCCGGAGGCGAGCTGGCGGTAGCGCCTGCGGTCGTTGCTGCCGGCGATGGTGTAGGTGAAGTGGGCCCCGGCCGGCCACTGGACGGTCATCGCGGCGAGCGGCGTCCGTGCGCCGAGGTCGACCTGCCATTTCGCCGGGAACCGGCGACTGGATGCTTCCCAGCTCGTCGCTGCCGATCCGTCGTTGGCGTTGGAACCGGGATGACCCGCTGTCTGGGACGTCGTCCATGTCGCCTCGCCCTGCGAGAGAAGAGCGGAGTCGGCGAGGGCTGCGGTAGCGGGGATGAAGGAAGCGAGAAGAGTGAGAGCGGTTGTGGCAATCAGTTTCCGCAAAACAGATGTCTCCTTCTGGCGCTCGGGAATGGAGTGGCCTTGTGGGGATGCGCTGTTCGCGATCGTCTTGCGACGGTGCAGATTCGCCGCCGCACCGTGGGCGCTAGCGGACTATCCTCCGGCCTGCGGGGGCGCGCCGGGGGCGCTCAGAAGCGGTTGTTGGAGCTGCCTTCCTGGGCCATCGGCCGCTTGTAGCCGCCGCCGCGCGCATCGCGCCAGACGGTCGTGCTCCAGTTCATGTGGTGGCTGTTGCCGAACCAGGCGACCCCGCCGCCCGGGGCGTCGGCGATGACCTTGTTGGCGGCGAAGTAGCCGCCGTAGAGGTTGTTGCCGATGACGACCTGCTCGTTGCGGTCCATGCGCACCTTCTGCACGTGACGCGAGGCGTCGAGCAGGTTGCGCTTGAAGACCCAGCCGCTGCGCGCCGTCGTGTGGCGCTGCAGGTTGAGGATCGAGTCGCGGCACTGGTAGAAGCGGTTGTCGATGACCTTGAAGCGGCTGGGCCCGTTGAGCTCGAAGCCGTGGCCCCACTGCTGCCGGGGGTTGATACCGGCGCCCTTCACGGTGTTGTTGCGGAAGGTGCAGTCGCGGGCGCCGGCGCCGCCGTCGAAGGAGACCGCCTGGCTGCCCTGCGGCTCGATCGTCGAGTTGACGATGCTGATGGCCCGGTAGCCGCGGCTGTTCGAGGCCGGCCGCGAGGTGATCTCCATGCCCATCCGTCCCTGGGTCTTGATCTTGAGGCGGTTGAAGCGGATGTGGCGGATGTTGCCGAGGCGGTCGTTGATGCTGACCCCGTTCCAGCCGCCGCCGCGTGCGATGACGCAGTCGCGGAAGACGATGTTGCGCGCCGCCCGGTCGATGGTGAGCACGGCCCGTGTGCGGCTGCCGCCCTTGAAGACGCAGTTCTCGTAGATGCGGTCGTGGGCTCCGGCCGGCAGCCGGTAGTTCGTGAAGGTCTTGTTCTTGATCACCTTCGTCGCCGAAGCCGAGGCGGGCACAAGGACGACGATCCCCAGGGCGACGACCAGGAAGCCGAGCCCCATGAACCTGAAGGATGTGCGCTGCACAGCATTCCCCTTCTGTTGTCTCATTGCCATGACCCAGGTGAGGTCGGCAGACGCGCTGTCGTCGCCGCAAGGCCTGCCGCCCGATCACCTGCCGAGGACCATATGCCATCCGCAAGGCCAACGAAAAGCGTAGTGGACTCCCAAGACGGGTGACATGGCGACCTTCCCGCGCATCATTGAGAATGTGTTAAGCCTTCTCGGCGTGGGGTGCGTCTGAACCTCGGGGCACTTCTTGCGAGCACGCGGAAATGCCCATATCGGCGTGAAACGGGACCTCTGGCGGCGGTCGTCCTTGCCGGCCAGTATTGGTCGAGGTGATCGCCGAGGGTGTGCGCCCGCCCAGAAACGGCGCTTGTCAAGCGTTCAATGCTAAGGAATGTTAATCGCCCTCAGACTCCCTACGCGGCGGTCCGCCAGCCGCCCCTCGCCATCGGGGTCGTTGTGTTCGCGCTAGAATCGGGCAGGAACGCCCGGCATTCCGTATCGAGGAGCGTCTGTGCCAGGAGACGATTTGCAGCACGGCATCTCTCTGCCGCGCTTGACCTTCCGTCTTCCCCCCGATCCTTCGCGGCTGCTCCGGGCTCGCGAACGTCTGCGCGACTATCTGGAGCAGTACTGCTCGGACCCGAAGACGGTGGACGATGTGGTCCTCGCGGTCCAGGAGGCGTGTACCAACGCCATCCGCCACAGCGGCAGCCGGGAAGACATCGAGGTCTGCCTTCGGCTCAGGGAGCGCGATCTCGTCGCCGAGGTCCGCGACAAGGGCCACGGCTTCGACACGGAGGCGTTCGATCTCGAGGCCGCTCCGAGCCTCATGGCGATGGGCGGTCGAGGTCTGTACCTCATGGCCCACGTCATGGACGACCTCGAGCTGCGACACGACGGCGGCCTCGAGGTCCTCATGGTCAAGAGGTCGGTCCTCACACAGTCGTCGCTGGTCCCGGCGGTCGAGGCGGGGCTTTCCCTGGTAGGCCGGCACGTCGAACTGACGCCGCGGCAGGCCAGGCTGCACGTGCTCCTCGAGGAGATCGACGAGGGCTTCATCGCTCTGGACTGGGAGTATCGCGTTGCGCACCTGAACGCGGTGGCTGAGGAGCTTGCCGGGCCGGCGCGGGTAGACGTGCTCAACCAGGAGTTCTTCGGGTCTTTCCCGCTCAGCAACGACGTGGTGGACCGGGCCTGTCGGGACGCGATGGAACTAGGGCGGCCATCCGTGGTCGAGCGCCAGTGCCCGGAGAGCGGCCGCTGGTTCGAGGTCCGCGTCTACCCGACGCTCGCCGGCATCAGTCTGTATCTGCGCGCCATCGACGATCGCAAGAGGGCCGAGGAGGCGCAGCGCCTGACCGAGGAGAGACTGAGGGAGAGGACCGCAGATCTGCTCGAGCACGTGCGTCTCGATGAGGTCCTGCAGTCGGTCGGGAGGCTCATCAACTCCACCCTCGAGGTCGACGAGATCATGCATCGCGCGCTGGACGAAACGCTCCTCGCCCTGCGTGCCGATGCCGGGACTGTGGAGATGCGCGAGGGCGGCGACTGGCTCATGCGCTACCAGCGCGGCGGCGGCCCGGGGGAGCACGGACGCAAGCGCAGCGACGAGGAGGTCCCCATAGCGGCTCGTGCCGCTCTCGCTAAAGCCGTCGTGGCCGTGGAGGACCTGGCGAGCGAGAAGGCGACGGCCGAGTTCGCGCGCGACCATGACGTGAGGAGCTGCCTCGCGGTGCCGCTCATCATCCGAGAGAGCGTCGTCGGGTGCCTGACGGTCTGGTGCCGACTCCTGCGGGTGTTCTCGCCGGCGGAGAGGGAGTATGCGCTCAAGCTGGGCTCCTCTGTGTCGCTGGCGCTGGAGAACTCGCGGTTGTACGAGCGGGAGGCGACCGTCGCCCGGCTGGGTGAGCCCCCGTCGTCGAGCCTGCTCTGGAAGATCATCTCTCGCTCCCAGGTCCATCCGTTCTGGGTGTTCCTCGTCTCGGTGATGTCGCTGGCCGTCTTTCTCGTTCCCATCGGCGCCGCCCTTGAGGTGCGCAGCTTGTACGGCATTCCTGGCTCGTTGGTGGCCCTGACGGTGGTCATCGCGGGAGCGCTCGCAGGCGCCAGGATCGGGGCGGCCGTGGCCGCCGTCGGCGGCGGCATCTTCTTCGTGGCCGTCGCCGATCAAGTCAGCGTGGGCTCGCCTACGGCGGCCCTCATCTCGACGGGCATCTGGATCGCCGCCGCTCTGGTGTCGGGCTACCTTGCCGAGGGATTGCGCGTCCAGGCTGAGCGACGGCGGGCGGCGGCCATCGCGCTCGGCAAGGCGGCTGCCGTCCGCGAGGCCGAGCTGGCAGAGCAGCGTCGTGTCGAGAGCCTGGCCGCCGAGTTGCGCGTGGAGCGTGGGCAGCTGCGGACGATGATCGAGCAGACGCACACCTCGATCGTCATCCTTGATCGCGACTTCAACTTCCTGGTCGTGAACTCCGCCTTCGCGCGCAGCGCCGGTAGGGAAGCAGAGGAGCTGGTGGGTCTCAACTGCTTCGTGCTCGCTCCAAGTGAAGAGAACGAAGCAATCTTTCGCCAGGCGCGCGACACCGGGGAGCTGGTCGATTTCCTGGCGACGCCCTTCGCCCTGCTCGATCGGCCAGGGCAGGGCGTGAGCTACTGGGACTGGCGGCTGGCGCCGGTGAAGGACGCGGCCGGCGAGGTGCGTACGCTCGTCCTCTCTCTCGTTGACGTGAGCGAGCGGGTGCAATCGGCGAGGCTCGGCGAGACGCTGAACGCGATCAACACCAGGGTGAGCGCTCGTCTCGACGCGCCCAGCATCCAGGCCGCGGTGCTCGAGCTGGCGGGAGAGGCTCTGGGCGCCGACGGGGGCCTGGTCGTCCTGAGGAAGCGCGGACGATGGCGGCCCACCTCGGTTCGCAACATGCCGGCCGGGCTGGAGTCGCAGGACTTCGCGCCGGAAGAGCTGCCGGTCGCCGAGTTGGCGCTGCGCGAGGACCGCCCCCTCTACGCGACGTTCGACGGCGAGGATGGGCGAGTGCATCCGGCCTTCGCCGAACGGCTTGGTGCGGCGGCCGTCATCGCCATTCCGCTGCGAGTCACCGATGTCACCCGGGGCTGCCTGTACTTGACGTACGGGCGGCGTCGGCAACTCAGTGCAGTAGAACTCGACTTCGCGCGCAAGGTCGGTGCCGTCGTGTCGCAGGCGCTGGAGAACGCTCGTCTCCTCTACGACATCCAGAGGGTCGCGACCACCCTGCAGGAGAACCTCATTCATCCTCTGGGTGCGTTTCCAGGCCTGGAACTCGGCCGCGTGTCGCAGACGGCCTATCAGCCCGAGCTCGTCGGTGGGGACTTCAGCCACGTGTTCAGCGTCGGAGGAGGTCGTGTCGGCATTCTCATCGGCGACGTCGAGGGCAAGGGCATCCGCGCTGCTGGCCTCACCGAGACGGTGCGCAGCTCCGTCGTCGCCTTCTCGCTGATCGATCCGGCGCCGGACTTCGTCCTTGCGAAGGTGAATCAGCTGCTGTTGGAGGGAGCCGGCACGGACCAGTTCGTCACGGCGTGCTTCCTGCTCCTCGATCTGCGGTCGGGCGAGACGAGCTGCGCGATCGCCGGACACCCGGCTCCGGTACTTCTGAGGTCGTCGTCCTGCGAGCCGTTGGACGTCACGCCGGGCCTTCCTCTGGGCGCCTTCCCCGGAGCCTACGACCCGGGGCGCGTGACGCTGGCCTATGGGGATTGCCTCGTTCTCTTCACGGATGGCGTGACGGAGGCGCGGCGCGAGGGCGAACTGTTCGGCGAGAGGCGTGTGCTGGACACGGTCCGGGAGCTGACTGGGGTCGGTGCACAGGGTGTGTCGGCACGCCTCCGGGAGGCGGCGTCAGAGTTCGCCAGCGAGCTGCGCGACGATCTCCAGATCCTGACGGTGAGGTACGTGCGGCGATAGGTGCACAAGATGGCTGGGGCCGGTCCCTTCGCCCCGTGCTCGGGCGAACGTTCGGCGGGCCGCCGGGTATGATGAGGCTCGCCTGTGGACTTCCGTGAGCGGCGGCCGGTCCAGGCGGAGGCATGCGGCGGGGCGGTGGAGAAGAAGGCCGGGAAGAGGACCTCGCGAGAAGGACGGCGAAGAAGACTGGAGAGGAAGGGGGTCAGCATGAAGAGGATCGACTGGGACGACAGCCTGTCCATCGGGATCGATGCGATCGACGACCAGCACAAGACGTGGATCGCCCGCTACAACAACGTCGTCGATGCCATCGGGTCTGCGGGAATGACATCCCCGATCGTCAGCACGCTCGATTTCCTCATCGACTACACGGAGCTGCATTTCGTCACCGAAGAGGGTTACATGCGGGAGTCCGGCTATCCCACCCTGGAGGGTCACAGGGCCAAGCACCAGGAGCTTCGGCAGGCGGTGGCCAGCCTGGGCGATGACTTCGACGAAGAGGGCTCCACTTCGGCGCTCGGCGAGGCCGTCGAGACGCTGCTGGGCAACTGGCTGATCAAGCACATCCAGAACGCCGACCAGCTGTTCGGTGCGTACGTGAGAGAGAAGGGGATCGTGCTGCCGGATCCCGCGAGCGAAGAAGGAGCGGTTCCATGAGCGATGCCGGCAAGGTCCTGGAGATCATGAGGGCGACCGGTGAGCCTCTCAATGCGGGCAGCATCAGCGAGCTCTCCGGACTCGACCGCAAGGCGGTCGACAAGGCCATGGCCGAGCTCAAGAAGGACGGCCGCATCGAATCGCCGAAGCGCTGCTTCTGGGCGCCAAAGGCCTAGAGCCGCCCGCCCTGGGCCGTGAGATCGACGTGGGCGGAGCGAGGAGGAAGCGCCATGGACGAACTTGACCGGCTGCGTTTCGAGCTCGGGGTGATGCTCGGCACGGGCCGCGAGCTGGGTGACCGCCTTCGTGGTGAGCTCTCCGACCCTCGCGAGGTCAACGAGAGCTACCAGGCCTGGTACACGCAGACGCGGCGGCTCGTGGCCCAGGTTCTGCCCGATCGTTGTCGTGAGTTCGAGGACTACTACCGTCCGTCCGACCCCGGCGACGGAGAGCCGGTGACGATCTCCACGATCCTCGCCAGCCTGAATCCACCCAGGGCCGCCGGCGAGATGCGCGAGGGACTTGCCGAGCTCTTCGACCCCGGCAGCGCACCACGGGCCTTCCTGCATCTGCTCGGCATGCAGCTCGCCATTCTCGCCTCGGCGCTGCCGACAGTGCTGCCGCCGGAGCGCTCCCGTCACCGCGAGCTGGAGGTGGCGCGCGCCCTTCTGGGCGACGGCCACCGCCGCGCGGCGGGGGCGCTGGCCGGCGTCGCCCTCGAGAAGCACCTCTTGGGCGTGGCCGTGTGGCGCGGCCTGCAGCCGAAGCCGAACTCGGTGCGCAGCATAGCTCGACTCGATCGGTCGTTGCGAGAGGCCGGGGTGTACGGCGCCGCTCGCAGCCGACAGATCAAGGGTCTTGCGGACCTCAGCTCCGCGTGCGTTAGCGACAAGCGAAGGCCGTCGCGCAAGGCGGTCTCGAGCCTGCTGGCGGGTGTCGACGAAGTGCTGCAGCGCGTGAGCTGAGCGGCACGTGGCCGCGCCCACACTGGGCGGGCTGACCCGGCGTAGTCGTGTGGCGGACTCCACGCCGCGATCGCGGTCATGTCCGGCGAGACTCCCTGGTCCGTCCCTTGGCTGCCTGCTTAGCGCCCGGCGCTCGTGGGAATGTACCCGACCACGGCCAAGGTGCCTGTCGGGCACGTCGGCCCCGGACCGAGAGCGAGGAATCATGGCGATTTGCCACGAGATGCAGGCCGGCGAGACGTATGTATGCGAGGACTGCGGGCTGGAGCTCCGTGTGGCGACTCCGTGCGGCAAGAAAGGCGCCTGTGGATGCACCGAGCCCATCAGCTGCTGCGGGCAGCCGCTGGAGCTGAAGGGCTAGGGGGCCGCAGGCGATGATCATCCCCACTGTAGACACCGAACTCTGCTCGGGCTGCGGGCTCTGCGAGACGATCTGTCCCGAGGTGTTCGAGCTTGGCGATGACGGCCTTGCTCACGTCCTCGAGGCGAGCGACTGCGATGAGGCAGGCTGCTGCGAGGAGGCCGCCGAGTCGTGTCCCGACGAGGCGATCATCCTGAGCGAGTGATGCCGCGTGGGGAGAGGTGAGTGCAAGGCCCTGAGGCCGCAGTGAGGCGGGACCTCGGCGACGGCACTCGATCCGCCGCGGGGAACGGCGCACGCAAGGTCGCCCTCGTGTTCCCGTACTTCCGCACGCGGTCGAGAACCGAGATCCTCTTTCCGCCGCTCGGCATCGCCGGCCTGGCGAGCCAGCTGCGGAGACACGGTGTGGACACGAGGGTCTTCGACTGCACGTTCGGCACGCTGCCCCAGTTCCGCGAGGCGTTGAGTGCCTTCGCGCCGGCGATCGTGGGCATCTCCTCGATGGTCAGTCTGACCAGCAACAGCTTGCGCGTCGCGGAGTTGGCGAGGGCGACCCTGCCCGACTGCCTGCTCGTCGCCGGAGGGCCGCTGCCGACTGCGTTCCCCGGCCGCTACATGTCGCACGTGGACGCGGTGTTTCGTGGGGAGGCCGATGTGAGCTTCCCTCGATTCTGCGCGGACTTCTTCGCCCGCGGGGCTTCCGCGGCGGCGCTGACGGACTTGCCACTCGATACGTACGGCGGCCTGCTTGTCTCCCGCGACGGTCTGCACGTTGACAATCCGATCGTGCACCACGGTGAGGGTGAGTTGGGCTCGTTCCCTCTGCCCGACAGGAGCGACTTCGATCACGACGCCTATCAGGAGGTCTGGCTCGAGAAGACAGGAACGAAAACGACGTCCATCATCACGTCCCATGGCTGCCCCTACCGTTGCGACTTCTGCTCGAAGCCCGTCTTCGGCAGCCTCGTGCGCCGCCGGAGCCTTGACTCTGTCTTCGCCGAGATCGAGCAGATCCGTGGTCTGGGGTACGACGGCCTGTGGGTCGCGGATGACACCTTCACTCTGAGCCTGCCCTATCTCGAGGACTTCTGCCGCCGCATGCTGGATCGTCAGATGAGCTGGAGTTGCCTGGCTCGTGCGAACGAGATCGATGGGGCCACCCTGCGCCTCATGAAGAGAGCCGGCTGCAGCAGGGTGTATCTGGGCCTTGAGTCGGGCAGTCAGACGACCCTGCGGCTCATGAAGAAGCAGATAACGGTGGCCGAGGGCGTCCGCGCCGTCCACGCGTTTCGCGAGGCCGGTATCGAGGTGGCCGCCTTCCTCATGGTCGGATACCCGGGTGAGAGCTTGGACTCGATCGAGGAGACCTTCAACCTGGCTCTGACGCTGCCCCTGGACGATGTCTCCTTCAACGTCCCCGTGCCCTTGCCGGGATCGGAGCTCTTCGAGCGCCTGGGTTCCCCCGATGAGGGAAAGGACTGGAGGCGCGAGAACGAGGTCACGTTCGTCTATCCCTCCGAGATCGACGAGCAGTGGCTGCGACGCCGGATCGACGAGACGATGGAAGCGTTCGCGCGCAGGAGGCAGGACGCTCTGCCGGCGCTAGCGCAAGCGCCGGAAGACCGCGTCCGTGGGTCTCTCGAAGCACGCCAGGGCGAGCGGCGCCAGACGCCCCAGCCGGCGCTTCATCGCGAACTGCGCCCGCCCCTTGACAATCGCGAAGCGCATCTTGAGCGCTGAGAAGTCGCCGTCGTAAGTGAGGACCTGGTTCATGAGGGGGCTGCTCCGCGGCCGCCACTCACGGAGGCTCCGCTCGCTGATCCGCGTGCGCAGATCCGTGCCCGGCAGAGGATAGGGCATCGTAAGACCGATGTAGTCGAGGGGCAGCGAAGTGGCGAAACGTAGCGTCGCCAGCACTGTCTCGTCCGTCTCTCCCGGATAGCACACGATGAAGAAGGCTCCCACCTCGAGCCCGGCACGATGGGCGACGTCCACGGCCCGTCGCGCCTGAGCCGTCGTGATCTGCTTGCGCATGAGTCGCAGGACCTCGTCGTCGCCGGACTCGATGCCGAAGAAGACCCGCCTGCAGCCGGACCTGCGCATCGCCAGGGCCATCCGGCGATCGAAGGAGTCGACGCGCCCGAGGCACTCCCACGAGAACACGAGGCCGCGGCGCTCGATCTCGGCGCAGATCTCCAGCACGCGACTGCGGTTGAGCGTGAACACGTCGTCGGCGAAGGAGATATGGTCGTAGCCGATCGAGAGGGCCTCCTCGATCTCGTCGACGACGTTGCAGGGCGATCGCTCGCGGTACGAAGCGCCGAATACGACGTTGCTGCAGAACTCGCAACGGTAGGGGCAGCCGCGCGTGCTCATGATCGTCGTGACGGCGAGCCCGTAGGCCTTTCTGCCGAAAGCGATGTAGCGGGCGTTCGGGAGCAGATCCCGCGCCGGAAACGCGATGCCGTCGAGGTCCTTCGAGAGGGGCCGTGGGGGAGCAGACCAGGCTTCGTGGGCGCTACCCTCCGCGCCCGTTGCCGCGGGGAACACGGCGCCCCTCACGCCGCGAAGGTCGGTTCCCGCTTCGTAGGCGGCGACGATCTCCGGCATCGTTTGCTCGCCCTCGCCGCGGACGACCACGTCGAAGTGCTGGAGGAACGCCTCGGGATGGCAGGTCGGCAGCGGACCCCCGGCGACCAGGAGGCCGCAATGGTCGCGCAGGCGCTCGGCGAGCCGCAGGCAGTCGTCCTGCATGGTCGCCAGACAGGAGATGCCGACGATGTCGGCGTGGATCGCGAGCGCTCTCTGGAGGGCGTCGTCCCGGCGCGAGAAGGAGCAGTCCAGGAGGTGCACCCGATGGCCCGCCTCTCGCAGGCTGGCTGCCAGGTACGCCACGCCGAGCGGGGGAAAGCGAAAACGCGAGCGATCGATGGACCCCCTGAAGTGAGGGTAGATGAGCAGGATCGACGTCAAGCGGACCTCTCGATCCTCACGTCGTAGCGGAATGCGGCGAACTTGGGCGAGAGGGAGTACCCGAAGCCCGACCATGACAGGCGGGAGCCGACCAGCTCCCGGCCGCGGTGGAGGCTAGCACCCGCGACCTGCCTGAGCGAGAACGCGACGCCTGCCGCAGGGCTGACAAACGATGCCTCTGCGGCAGTCACCTTGTCCCAGCTGACGATCTGCGCTCCCGTGAGGCGGGCCCCGCCTGAGTCGAGGTAGCGATCGAAGTGCCGTGCTCCCAATTCGTTCATCACGACCACCTCGCTGAGGCCCTCCGCCGGCAGGCCCGAGACGTCGACCGCGATACGGGCCCCCCGTTCCGTCGCGCGGATGGAGTAGACGACGGTCGCGACGGCACACGTGCCGGCGTCCTCGAAGGTGGTCACCCAGCCAAACGTGCTTCGCAGGGTGTTGGAGACCCGGGTCAGGGGGCCGCGCAGGGCAGGGCAGCGACGGTGCAGGGCGGCCAGTGAGTCCCTCGTCGCGTACAGCAGTCGCGACCGCAGATTGCCGCCATCGGCTGTGGCGACACGCTCGACGAGGTTCATCGCGAAGGTGGCCGTCACCACTGTCGTGGGACCCCGGCGCCTCGAGGCCAGTCGCACGCTGCCGGGGAAGACGGTCTGCACGCCACGCTTGAGAATGGGGACGCCGAAGCCCACGCCCTCCTCGGCCAGGTCGTCGGCCTCATGCACGAGCAGCAGGCCTCGCTGCAGCCGTCCGGTCGGATACGCCGAGGCGTCGCGCGCGGCGTCGCTCATCCTGAGCGAGAGTCCACCGGAAAGGGGGACGCTCACTTCCATACGGCACGTCCCTCTCTTCTGAGGCAGGCGACGACGATCCACCACCCGGCCACCTGCCAGGCGATGACCAGAACGGCCCTCGCTAGCAGCGTGCCGGCGTGGTATCGCGACACGAAGGCCAGCGACCGATCCATGGCCTCCGGGAATGCGGCGAACAGGAGTTGCAGCGGCGCGGCGTTGAAGAGCGCGAACGCCAGGGGCAGAGCCCAGATCGCGGTGAGCGTGCGGCGGTCGAGCTCTCCGAGAGAGGTCAGGATGACCATGAACGGCAGGATCAGGATGACGTTCGGCTCCGAGAGCCACGTGCGTGTGAGGAAGAACACGAGCACCAGCGCCGTACCCTGCTTCAGGAGGACGTCGAAGCCACGGTCCCCGCGCCTCAACGCGAGGATGCCGACGGCCAGCGCCGGGATCCAGGCCAGACCCAGGAGCCACCATCCCTGCGCCAGCTCCAGAGGGTCGCGGAACACCCGGGCGACTGTCGTGGCGGACATGGTCCCGCTCATCGCGAAGTGGGCGTTCCAGTTCTCGAGGATCGGAGCAGGGCTCCACTGCAAGAGGAGGAACGGGGTCACGACCAACAGCAGCGCTGCGCCCGCGAAGACGGCAAGATAGCGGGCGGCTGGCCTGAGGGAGCCGTCGAGGAGGAAGACCACGGCGACCGGCAGCAAGGGGAGAGCCGTCGGCTTGAGGCAGACTGCCAGAGCGAGCAGCATGGCCGAGCCCGTTCGTCGTTCCGCGTACAGGAGCACGAGCGCCATCAGGGAGAACAGCGCGACGATCGCGTCGATCTGGCCCCACGCGGCGCCGAAGAAGAGGAGCAGGGGGTTCAGGAGCAGGTAGGCGTAGGCCCGCCGGGCGACCGTGAGGTCTGATTCCAGGTTCTGGAGGATCGTGGGGACCATCAAGGCAAGCGCCACGTTGGCGGCGATCACCGGGAGCTTGATGGCGAGGTTGTAGAGGAGGAAGTCGGGGACGAGCGCGTAGACGCCCCGGTAGAGCAGTCCCAGAACGAGAGGCCACGGCGGGAGGTATCCCACCGTTGTCGTCATGTCGAACGACGCCCGGTGAAGGACCGCGCTCAGGTCTTGCGGCACGTAGGGACTGTGGCCGGCGCCGACGAGGTAGCCGGTGGCCATGAAGAGGCGCGTGTCGTAGGAGTGCCCGAAGAGGAGCGCCAGGGCGAGCTGCAGTCCGATGCCCAGCAGGAGGAAGCCCCGCTGTCCCGGGCTCCGGCTGCTTCTCGTCCAGAGGGGGGAGCCGGGGACCGCTGGCGCGATGCCCGTTGTCATGCCGGATCAGTCAGATCGTGAGGGTGGACGGCACTCCGGACTGGATCCTCGCCATCCTCGTCGCGAAGGCTCGGCGGGCGAGGACTAGCCGCGTCCATAGATCGCAAGGTAGACCAGCACGCCCAGGAGCGTGGAGAGCAGATAGAGAGCGTAGGAGGTGCGCATGTAGAGCTTGTAGTCGGCGAAGCGCAGCCGGCTGGGTACGAGCTCGCTGCAGCGGAGGATGATGAACACGCCGAGGAGCAGACCGATCGTCGCCGTCACCGCGTGGATCGTCGTGAGTGCATATGAGCCGTCGCCGAGGTTGGCCGGCAGTCCCGGGAGAACGTAGAGCACGAATGACCGGGCCATCCAGGCGATCACGACGACGGCGTTCAGGCCTGTCGCGATGGTCTGTAGCCAGCGATGCGCCGCAAAGCGCTTGCGGACGGCCAGTCGCCAGCCAATCGTGAGCAGCATGGCGGCGAGGAGCGTCGCCACGAGGGAGACGTCGGCCGCGAGACTGGCGGGCGTTCCCAGGAAGCCGCCACTGTCGAGGACGTCGATCAAGGGTCAGCCGCTCGTACCCAGGCTCAGTGGGCCAGCCGCCGGAACGCCAGGATCGTGGCGGTCTGCAAGAGCGCGCCGGCAATCGCCATCGCGAGCAGCGCACTGCCGATCGCGCTCCAGTCGTAGCCGGTGACCATCAGACTGCGAATGGCCTCGATCTGGTAGCTCACGGGATTCCAGTCGTTGACCACCTGCATCCAGCCTGGCATGAGCTCGCGGGGCACGAACGCGGTCGAGATGAAGATGATGGGGAACATGAGCAGCGACAGTGCGCTGGTCGCCTGCTCGCTCTTGGTGATCAGCGCGGGCACGAAGCTGACGCCCGCGAACGCGATGCCGAACACGCCGGAGAGGAGGAGGATGATCGCGAAGCCGCCGACGCCTGTCACGAGCGTCGCGCCCAGCAGAAGGCTCACGAGCAGAAGGATCCCGGCCATGGCGGCGGCCTGGAAGAAGAGCGGGACCATCTCGCCGGCCAGGATCGACCAGCGGGCGATGGGGCTGGCGCGCAGCTTGTCGAGGTAGCCGCTGCGGTACTCCACGAGCAGCCCGTAGCTGGCCCAGGCGACTGCCATGAACGATGCGAACACGATCTGGCCGGGCGCCAGGTACGCCAGGTAGCTGCTGCCGTCGAAGGCGGGCAGTGCGACGATGTCCTTGTAGAGCTGGCTGAACACGAGGAGCTGGATGAGGGGGAAGAAGATGATGCTGATCCAGTTGGCAGGCACGCGCAGGAAGCGACGCGTGGTCCGTAGCCCCAGGTAGTACGTCTCGTAGCCGAAGGCTTTCAGCGCGTGCACCGTGGCGTCACCACCCCATGATGATCGGCTGGTCGGCGGACTCTTCGCGGATGTGCCGACCGGTGTACTTCATGAAGACGTCGTCGAGGCTGGGTTGGCTCATCTGCAGGCCCATGATGTGCACACCGTCGTCGTCGAGCCGGCGCAGCAGGAGGGGGATGGCGGTGCTGGCGTTTGGCACGGCCAGCGCGACACCGGTCGGCAGGGCGCTCACGTCCTCGGCGGCCACGAGGCCCTCGAGCGAGCGCCGGATCCGGGCGACTCTGTCGCCCTCGCTGCCTTCGGGCTCGAGCTGCAGCACCACGCTGTCCGCACCGATGCCGGCCTTCAGGGCGCCCGGTGTGCCCTCAGCGACAATCCGCCCGGCGTCGATGATCGCCAGCCGCGTGCAGAGCCGGTCGGCCTCCTCCATGTAGTGCGTCGTGAGCAACATGGTCGTGCCCTCGGAGCTGATGCGCTCCAGCTCCTCCCAGAGGGCGGTGCGGCTCTGCGGATCGAGACCCTCCGTCGGCTCGTCGAGGATCAGCAGCGGCGGGCGATGCATGAGGGCGCTCGCCAGGTCGAGGCGGCGTTTCATGCCGCCCGAGTAGGTGCCGGTGAGCTTCTTGGCCGCCGAGGCGAGGCCCATCAGCTCGAGCAGCTCGTCGGTGCGGCGGCGGATCTCGCGGGCCGGCACCCTGTGCAGCTGGCCGGCCAGCTCGAGGGTCTCCCGGCCGGTCGAGAACGCGTCGAGTGTGGGCGCCTGGAGCGCGACCCCTAGGCGCAGGCGCACCGCCTGCGGTTGGGAGCACGTGTCGTAGCCCTCGACTCGCGCCGCTCCCGAGGTCGGGCACAGGAGAGTCGAAAGGATGCGGATCGTCGTCGTCTTGCCGGCGCCGTTCGGGCCCAGGAAGCCGAACAGCTCGCCGCGGGCGACGTCGAACGTCACCCCGTCCACGGCGCGCACGTCGCCGTAGACCTTGACTAGGTCGCGGACCTCGATGACTGCTTCGTGTTCGGTCCCGGGCTTCACGCTAGAAGTATGCCCCAGCGAAAACATGGGCGCAGCTTGCGGCAAGGATGGAACTCGGGCTGGGGCCGGGCGAACCAGTCTGTCAAAGTGCGGCGGCTTCGTCGTCGCGCAGGCCATGGTCTCTGCCCGCCGCTCTACTCGTAGCGCAGAGCCTCCGCGGGATAGACGCGCGAAGCCTGTCGCGCGGGGAGGTATGTGGTGAGCAATGCCGCCACGTAGGCCACGCCCGCAGTGATCGCGATCTGGGCCCAAGGTACCGTCAGCTCCAGACCCTCGAACTCATCGGCCATCTCGCCGACGATCTGTGGGGACAAGGCCATGCCGAGTCCTACGCCCAGGCCGATGCCGAGGAGCGCGATGAAGGATGACTCCAGCATGAAGGCGACGAGCACCATCCTTCGCTGGAAGCCGATGGCCCGGAGCACGCCGATCTGCTGACGGCGCTCGACGACGGAGCGGGCTGCGATGACTCCGAGCGCCGCGATACCCACGATCAGGCCCAGGCTCATGAAGCCCTGGAGCAGTCTGTTGATCATGATGTTGGCGCCGGCGAACTGATCGATCTCCTCCGCCAGGTCGGTGGCCTGCACGCCGTTGCTCAGGAAGTGCTTCTCGAGGGCCTTGGCGACGTCTTCCGAGCGGGACGGGTCCTCAATCCGGAGCCAGTAGCTCTGGGCGGCGACGGGCTGCTCCAAGACGGACTCGAGGGTCTCCTGGGACAGGACGACCTGGCCGCTGTAGATGGCCAGCTGATCGAGCACCCCGATCACGTGGAGCTCCACTTCCTCGTCGCGGCCGGGCGCGGTGATCGTGATGTACACGTCGTCAGGCAGAGCCTCGTCCTGAAGGTAGAAGCCTTCGAACTGGAAGGGAACCGGCGGCCCACCCATGCTGAAGTCGGTCCGGGTGGGCACGAACACCGCTGACACAACGACGGTGCCAGGCTCCTCCTTGAGCCGTCGCCACACGTCTCTCGGCTGGTCGACGCCCGCCGGCAGGAGGTCGAAGCCGTAGGCGACGGAGTCCATGTAGGCGTCGTCGGCAGACTGCACGAACAGGTCGACCGGATCTTCCTTCGAGCCCAGTGGCCGGCCGGCCAGTGGCGCCCCCGCCGTCGCCCCAACGACGACGACTTCATCAGGCTCGACGCCGGCCACTTGGTCGACCTGGTCGGTGAAGCTCGTCAGCGGATTGGTGAATGAGGAATCGACGCGCACCTGATAGCCCCCCGCCAGCGTCTCGGTGTCCGAGAAGACCGAGCCGAGCGAACTCGTGATGAACGACATGACGACGATCGTGAAGACGACGAGGGCGAACATCGCCAGTGTGACGCCGGTGCGGAACCGGCTCTCCAGCGGGTAGGTCACCGCCATCTTGAGGACCGGTGTGAGATCGCGGATGCGCCGAACGCGGCCGTCACGAGCCGGAGAACCACGTCGGCGTTGTAGATGACCACCCAGGTCCCGCCGAGCACGAGGGCGATGCCCGAGATGAAGAAGAGGTCGATGCCCGATTCCAGTTCGGGGAGCCAGCTCTCCCACGTCGACGACGGAAGCAGCCAGAAGACGATCAGCGCGATGCCTGCGACGGTGAAGGCGACGCGGTCCGGGACGCCGAAGCGCCGCGAGACCACGCGCCAGCATGATGATCGCCAGCGAGATCCCGAGGAAGAGAGTGCCCAGCCTGCTGTGCCTGCAGCCCGGCTGCCACGAGCAGCAGCGCGCCGACCACGCCCAAGGACGGTCAGGATGAGTCCCCGTCGGGTGCGGCCACGCGTTGCGCGGCTCGGGGATGTCGCGCACCGCGCGCACGATGTTCAGTCGGCTCACCCTCCAGGCGGAGATGACCACGACGATGAAGGTGAAGACCACCCCCAGCGCATACGCCGTCACCACGCTCCGCCAGCTGAAAGAGAAGCTCAGCGCGAAATCGAACTGGCCGAAGGCGACGGCGAGGAGTCTCGCCAGTCCCCATCCCACGAACACGCCGAGCAGGCTGCCCACGGCGGCGGCGATCAGGTCGTAGGCGGCGCCCTCGAAGGCGTACATCCGTATCACCTCGGTGCGCTGCGCTCCGACGGCCCGGACGATGCCGAGCTCGTGGCGGCGCTCAGCCGCCAGCATCACGAAGATCAGGAAGATCAGGAGGATGCCGGCCGCGATGGAGAACTGGGCGAAGAGGAGGAAGGCGCTCGCCAGGCCGGCCCCCGACTCCTCCGCCGAATCGAGAGCATCCTGGCTCACGGCGGTGGCCTCGAGGCCGGCCGATTCCGTGACGCTCTCGACTGCCTCTACCACGGCTGCGCCGTGGGCAGCGGCCTCCTCGACGTCCCCGGTGTTGGCCACTATGACGGTGTTGATTCCTTCTGCCTCTCCCGCCCACGCGGCCACCGTGCGGTACGACGCGGCCATCGCCACGTCTCCGGCAGGCTCGATGCCGCTGTCGCTGAGGGCTTTGACGGTCACCCGCGTAGGTTCGGGGCCGAAGAAGACCAGCAGGCTGTCGCCGGGGGCGGCCTCCAGCCGGTCGGCGGCCTCGGTGGTCAACAGCACCTCGTTCCCCTCCAGGTCTACGACGGAGAGGCTTGCCCCGGACTCGTCCAGCGGCTCACCGAATGCCTGTGCCTGGCTCGGGTCGAGGCCGATGATGTCGACGCCGGGCTCGCTCAA
Organism: uncultured Thermoleophilia bacterium; assembly: GCA_963717285.1. Taxonomy (GTDB): domain Bacteria; phylum Actinomycetota; class Thermoleophilia; order UBA2241; family UBA2241; genus CAIXSE01. Next base: position 737,053 of record CAVQVW010000002.1, on the reverse strand, counting down.
GCTGCGCAGCTCGTTCACGACCGGGGCCGTCTCTCTGACCGCAGGGGCGACGCCCGCGACCTTGGGGTCGTCGGCGAGAGCCGCGACGACCGCGCCCAGCACGGCATCATCGAAGTAGGGCAGACGGCCCTGGCCCTCGAGCGGCTCGCCCTGGACGAACACGTCCACTTCTCCCAAGCCTTCGAGGACCTGCTGGCGGAAGGAGTTGGTGAGCGTGTCCCCGGTAGAGAAGGAGACGGAGAAGAGCAGCGTGGCGAGCATCAGCCCGAAGATGATGAGGGCGGTCTGGGTCCGCCGTCGTGGGAGGTTGCGCAGCCCGACTCGTACGGCTACTCGGTGGCGCAGGCCTATCACCGCCATGATCAGCGCGCAGACGATGAAGAGACCCACCACCACGCCCATGAAGCTCTCGATGGGCACTCCGAAGATACTCTTCATCGCCCGACCCCTAGGCCTGGTCCTCCGCCGGGATGTCGGCCATCGCCGCGGGACCCGGCCGCAGCTCCCCCTGGGCCAGGTTGACGTCGTCGCGTTCGATCAACCCGGAGCGCATGTGGATGATGCGGTCGGCTCGGGCGGCCACCGCTGGGTCGTGAGTCACCAGCACGAAGGTCTGGCCCTTCTCCCGGTTCAGACGGCAAAGGAGGTCCATCACCTCGGCAGACGTCTCACTGTCGAGGCTGCCGGTGGGCTCGTCCGCCCACACCAGGGCAGGCTCGTTGACCAGTGCCCGAGCGACGCTCACCCGTTGCTGTTGCCCGCCTGAGAGCTCCGCTGGCCGCTTGTGCGTCTCGTCCGCAAGGCCGACGAGGTCAAGGGCCGCCTGCGCCTTGCGCCGCGCCTCCGGTGCCTTGGCGCCCGCCACGAGGAGGGGCAGCTCGATGTTCTCCGTCGTGGTGAGCACGGGCAGCAGGTTGAAGAACTGGAAGATGAAGCCCATGCGCTCTGCCCGGTATCGCGTGCGGGCGCGGTCGGACATGGTGTGGAGAGGCGCACCCTCGATCAGCACCTCCCCCGCGCTCAAGTCGTCGAGGCCTGAAAGCGTGTTCAGCAGGGTGGTCTTTCCGCATCCCGATGGTCCCATGACGGCGACCATCTCGCCGCGGGCGACCGAGAGATCCACGCCCCTCAGGGCGTGTACGTCGAGGGCGCCCGTGTGGTAGGTCTTCTCGACGCCCTGCGCCAGGATGATGGGCTGCGCCTCCATGTCGGCCCCTTTCACCGCTCGATCTCCCGCGTCTGCTACGGCGCTATGCCCGGCTCCACGTGCACCACTCTGCCGGTCTTTCCGGCGGACTGTCGCGGCAAACGCCGGGTCCGTTCACGCGGGCGTCGACCCCGAGTTCTCCCAGTCGCCCTCTCACGATGCATGGACGCCCGTACGCGCCTTCCGGTCGCCCTTCGGGCGCGGTAGACTGACCTCCGACCATGCCCGGGCACCTGTCGCGGGGTCGGGCTCAGAATGGGAGGGCACGCGTGACCGAGCCGTTGAGAGTGGGGATCGTGGGTCTCGGCAAGATGGGGGGCATCCGCGCAGAGACCGTTCGCAGGCGCGACGACACGATCCTGATCTCGGGGACCGATCCCACGCCGCCGGCGACTGGCTTCGGCGACCTTGAGATCCTGCCGGACTACGAATCCGTCCTAACCTCTCCGGTCGACGCCGTGTTCGTGTGTACGCCCAACCGCTTCATCCCCGAGGTCGTCGTGGCCGCCCTCGACGCCGGAAAGCACGTGTTCTGCGAGAAGCCGCCGGGCCGGACGATGGACGATGTGGCGCGCATCCAGGCGGCGGAGAAGCGCAATCCCGGACTGGTCCTGAAGGTGGGCTTCAACCACCGCTACCACTTCGCAGTCATGGAGGCGAAGCGGATCGTGGAGAGCGGCAAGTACGGCAGGGTCCTCTGGATGCGCGGCGTCTACGGCAAGGCCGTGAGCGTCGGGCACCTCGGCGGGTGGCGCGGCGAACTGGAGCTGGCGGGGGGCGGGATCCTGCTCGATCAGGGTATCCACATGCTCGATCTGTTCCGGCACTTCTGCGGCGAGTTCCCGGAGATCAAGAGCATGTGTACGACGGCATTCTGGGATGCTCCCATGGAAGACAACGCGTTCGCCCTGCTGCGCAACGATGCAGGCTGTATCGCCATGCTGCACAGCTCCGCCACCCAGTGGAAGCACCGTTTCACCCTGGAGATCTACATGGAGGATGGCTACGTCGTCGTCGATGGCATGCCGTCGTCGACCCGCAGCTACCGCGACGAGTGGCTGATCCAGGGGGCCAAGACCGGGGGCTACGCCATCGGCAATCCGCCGGAACAGGCCGTCTTCTGCAACACGGACCCGTCTTGGGAGCTGGAGCTGCAGGAGTTCGTCGAGTGCGTACGCGACGGTCTGCCGGTCCGGAACGGGACGTCGCGTGACGCCTACGAGACCATGCGCCTTGTGTTCGGCATCTATGCTGCCGATGAACGTTTCGCCGGGGGACGAGCCGCGGCAGCGCCGGACGAGCCGACCAGGGAGAGCCCACGAAAGACAGCACGCCCATCGCCGTGACCTCGCGGACCTTCTCGCGACATCCGGTCCTGCGCGCGGAGTTGCTGGAGAGGTACTCGAACGTCCGCTTCAACGAGGACGGCCTGGCTCTGGCGGGCGAGGCGTTCACGCAGTTCACCTCCGGACGTCGCAAGCTGATCACCGCCTTGGAGCGCGTGGATGAGCGGATTCTGGACGCGCTCCCCGATCTGGACGTGATCAGCAAGTTCGGGGTGGGTCTGGACATGCTCGACACCCGAGCCATGGCCCGTCACGGCGTCCGTCTGGGGTGGACCGGCGGAGTCAACAAGCGCTCGGTCGCCGAGCTTGCGGTCGCGTTCATGCTCTCGCTGCTGCATCTGATTCCTCTGACCAACCGTGAGATGGTCGAGGGCACATGGAAGAACCGTCAGGGTCGGGAGCTCTCGGGTCGCGTCGTCGGCATTATCGGGTGCGGGAACGTGGGCAAGGACCTCACCAAGCTGCTGCGGGCCTTCGGGTGCGCGGTGCTCGCTAACGACATCCTCGACTTCCCCGAGTTCTACACCGCCCACCAGGTCGAGCCCGTCGCCCTCGAGGAACTCCTGCGTCGCTCCGATGTCGTGACGCTGCACGTGCCCCTCGACGACAGCACCCGCGGCATGCTCGACGCGACGCGTCTGTCTCTGGTGAAGCAGGACGCCGTGCTCGTCAACACGGCGCGCGGCGGCTTGGTGGACGAGATCGCCCTCAAGCAGATGCTGATGGACGGCCGTCTGGCCGGGGCCGCGTTCGACGTGTTTGCGACGGAGCCGCCCGACGATCGCGAGCTCCTGCGTCTTCCCAACTTCCTGGCGACGCCGCACATCGGCGGCAGCTCCGATGAAGCCGTCCTGGCGATGGGGAGAGCCGCCATCAGTGGTCTTGACGACAACCGGCTGCCGGCCTTCGACTGACGGAGAGACCTATGAGAATGAACACCGTGAAGGAGATTTGGGAGAGTGGCGGCGCCGTGATCAACGGGTGGTGCTCCATCCCCAGCTCGTTCTCCGCCGAGATCATGGCCCATCAGGGCTTCGACTCGGTCACGATCGACATGCAGCACGGGCTCGTCGACTACCAGGTCGCCGTCACGATGCTGCAGGCGATCTCGACGACGCCGGTGATCCCCCTGACGCGCGTGCCGTGGAACGACCCTGCGAGACTCATGAAGATCCTCGATGCCGGCTCGTACGGGGTGATCTGCCCCATGATCAACACGGCTGAGGACGCGGAGGTCCTTGTGGCAGCCTGCAAGTACCCGCCCAGGGGTTTCCGCAGCTTCGGCCCCATCCGCGCGAAGTACTACGGCGGCGGCGGCACGCACGGCGGCGGCGACTACCATCACTTCGCCGACGAGGAGACGCTGGTCATCCCACAGATCGAGACCAGGCAGGCCATCAGCAACCTCGACGACATCCTCGACGTCCCTGGCGTCAGCGCTATCTACATCGGTCCGTCCGATCTCTCCATGGCGCTCGGCAAGGAGCCGCGCCAAGGGCAGAGCGACCCCGAAGTGCAAGAGGCGATGCGGACCATTCTGGCAGCCGCCCGCCGCCACGGCGTCCCCGCGGGCATCCACACCAACTCCGTGAAGGCGGCGGTGGAGAAGATCAAGCAGGGCTTCCAGCTGACCTCACTGCAGAGCGACGACCGCTTTCTGATGGCCGCGGCCAGGGCCGAGGTCGAGGCGGTCAGGAACGGATTGGACGACGACAGTTGACGGAGCCTGCGATGACCTTCCCAGACAGCAAGTTCGCCGACGCCGGGAGCTACGCGGACGCGTACTTCGCCCGAGTGAGCGAGGCTGCGGCCTCCGTCGACCGAGTCCGGCTGCACGAGGCGGCCACCATCCTGACCAAGGTACACGGCGGAGGCGGCATGGTGTACTCCTGCGGCAACGGAGGTTCCGCGGCCATCGCCAATCACCTGGTGTGCGATCACTGCAAGCTGGTGCGCACAGACACCGGCCTGACGCCGCGCATCTACTCGCTGAGTTCGACGACCGAGATCCTTACGGCTGTCGCCAACGACCTGTCGTACGACGAGGTATTCGCCTATCAACTGGGCGCTCTGGCCAAGCCCGGGGATGCCCTCATCACGATCAGCTCATCGGGCGACTCCGAGAACATCGTGCGCGCCGGCCGGTGGGCCGTCGACAACGGCCTCCCGCTCATCTCGATGACGGGGTTCTCCGGTGGTCGCTCGGCGCAGATGGCGGACGTGAACCTGCACGTGGCTGCCCGCAACTACGGGGTCGTCGAAGACGTGCACCAGGCGCTCATGCACATCCTCGCCCAGTACATCCGCCAGGCCCACATGGACGAGAACCTCATCCGCCGCCGGCCCTTCTAGCAGTAGATCTCCCCGTTGACCAGGGAGCTCGAGTCGAGCGGCTCCCCGCGCAGGATGGCGAGGATGTTGTCCGCCGAAGCCATGCTCATACGCGTGAACGAGTTGTCGGACGTGCCGGCGACGTGGGTCGAGAAGACGACGTTGTCGAGGGTGAACAGCGGGTCGTCCGGGGCCGGCGGCTCGACGTCGTAGACATCGAGAGCGGCTCCGCCCAGTCTCCCTCCCCGCAGGGCCTGAACGAGGTCGGGCTCGCTCACGAGGCTCCCTCGCGCGGTGTTCACAAGGTAGGCTCCGCGCTTCATCAGGCCGATCGCATGGTGGTCGACGAGATGCCGCGTCTCGTGCGTGAGTGGGCAGTGCAGACTGAGGATGTCGGCCGCGCGAAAGACGTCCTCCGCCTGCTGCGCCTTGGCGACGCGCTCCGGCAGGGTCTCCCTGGTCCGGCTGGGGTGATAGACGATGATGTCGGCCTCGAACGGCGCGACCAGCTGCGCCAGGCGCCGGGCCGACTTGCCGTAGCCGATCAGCCCAAGAGTCTTGCCGCGGAGTTCGACGCCGTCGTATCCCTTCTTGTCGAAGACGCCGCTGCGGACACGCCTGTCCTGGATGGTGACCCTGCGCAGCAGCGCCAGGATCATCGCCAGCGTGTGCTCCGCGACGGACTCGTAGTTGGCAAGCGGCGTGAACGCCACGGGGATACGGCGCGCCGTCGCGGCCGCGATGTCGATGTTGTCTGTGCCGACGCCGTGCTTGCAGATGGCGCGGAGATCCGGCGTGGCTTCGAGGACGTCGGCGGTGATGGCGCCACCTCTCACGATGAGGGCATCCGCGTGGAACTCGGCGAGTCGGCGCGCGATGGCCGCCGACGTGTCCCCAGGTTCGCCGAGCTGGACGACGCAGCCTTCTCGCTGGAGGCGCTGCTGCGCCTCCTCCGCGAGTCCTGCGCCGGTCACGAAGATGCGGTAGCCCATGCGAGATCCCCCTGGTCGGCTCACGGTACTGACTCTATCCGGTCCGGCCGTCTCTGTCGCGGTTTTCCGGGGAAGCGAGACAGGGGTGGCCTCGATTCCCTGGGCGCGCCGCCAGGTGTACTCTTGCGGCAGTCCGTGTGAAGCCCGGAGGTGGCCGAGATGAGGACAGCAGTCGTGGACGAATCGCCAGTGCGAAGCAGCGCGAGTGTCGCCTGCGCAATCGCGCGGGGCACCGCCGGGCAGTCGGTCGGCTCCATCCCGGCTGGCAAGTACGGACCCCTGCACCTTGGCGAGCTCGAGCTTGGGCGTGAGTGGGGAGTGGAGTTGGGCAGGTCGATGCGATGATCGACGCACCTCTGCCGGCATGGTCCGGCTACGTGATCCTCGCTGGCTTGGGCGCGCTTTCGGTGGCCATCGTCGCACTGGCGCGCAGCCTTCGGCGGAGGACCGGCGAAGCTGGTCGGCTGCGCCGCCATGGACCACGTCGGCCCTAGTCCGGCGGTACTCTGAGCTCGCGCCGGCGGGCGTCCGCACAGGTCCCTCGGTCCTGCCTCCGTAGTAGACTCACGCACGCATGAGACGCGTGCGCCGACTACGAGAGGGGCCGGAATGGGCGGCATGATCCCCGAAGACGTCTACGAACTGCAGGGCGTGGCAGACCCTCGCTTGGCGCCCGACGGCAACCTGGTCGCGTATGTCGTCACCAGGACGGACCGTGAGGCGAACGACTACGCGGGATCTATCTGGCTGGCCACGCTGGACGGCTCGGCCGAGCCGCGGCAGCTCACCTCGGGCGCGAAGTACGACGCCGCTCCGCGCTGGTCACTCGACGGCGCATGGCTCGCGTTCACATCGAACCGTGACGGCGGGGCGGCGCAGCTCTACGTGATGCCGGCCTTCGGTGGGGAGCCGCGGCGCCTCACCGACTTGAAGGAGGACGTGGCCGAGGCCGTCTGGTCGCCGGACGGATCGACCATCGCCTTCGTGTCGCGCGTGCGCGACAGCGCCTACGATGAGGAAGATCGAAGACGCCGTCGGCCACGCCGCTTCACACGGCTGCAGTACAAGCTCGAGGACGTCGGCTGGACCGGCGATCGGCCTCGCCACATCTTCTCGGTGAAGGCTGACGGCTCGGGCGAGTCCGTACAGCTCACCGGGGGCGACTTCGAGGACTCGTGCCCGGCGTGGTCGCCGGATGGCGCGCAGATCGCCTTCGTCTCAGCGCGCCATCCCTTCTGGGACACCGACCCCATCCGCGATATCTACCTGGTCGCCGCTCGGGGTGGTGAGCCGCGGCGGCTCACCCAGGGCGGGGGTTCGGTCGATCTGATCTCCTGGTCGCCTGACGGGACGAGCCTGGCTGCGCAGCGCTATCCGGGAACGTTCGACGATCCCCTGCACACGCAGATCGCCGTCGTCGACGCGGAGACCGGGTCCATCCGCCTTCTCACGAGTACTCTCGACCGCAACTGCGGGGCGGTCCCGCAGGCGAGGGAGCCGGTCTGGGACGGAGACGATCTTGTCTTCACGGTCGAGGATCGCGGCAACACGCATCTCTATCGGATCGCGGCCGACGGCACCGGCGAGCCGGCACTCGTCGTGGGCGGCGAGCGTGCTCTCACCGGCTTCGACATCGTGCACGGGCGGCTCGTTTACGTGGCGACTCGGCCGACCCGGCTGCCCGAGCTGTACGCCGGTGAGCGTCGTCTCACGCGCGTCGGCGAGGCGTTCGCCGCCGGGCGCGAACTGTGCGAGCCAGAGCGTTTCACGGTGGTGTCGGCTGACGGCTCCGAGGTCGAGGCCTGGGTCATGAGGCCAGCTGGCCTCGCCCCCGGCGAGGCGTATCCGGCCTTGCTCACCATCCACGGTGGACCGTTCACTCAGTACGGCAACGAGTTCTTCGACGAGTTCCAGGTCTACAGCGGCGCGGGCTACGCGGTCGTGTACGCGAACCCCCGTGGATCGTCCGGCTACGGCGAGGCCTGGGGGCGAGCCATCCGCGGTCCCGGGACTCCCGGTACCGGCTGGGGATCAGTCGACTACGAGGACTGCATGGCGGTCGTCGGCGAGGCTGTGCGGCGCTTCGACTTCATCGACGGCGAACGTCTCGGGGTGATCGGTGGTTCATATGGCGGCTACATGACGTCGTGGATCATCGGCCATTCGGACAGGTTCAAGGCAGCCGTCTCGGAGCGGGCCGTCAATCATCTGGTCTCGCAATGGGGATCGAGCGACTTCGGCTGGGACTTCAGGGGCTACTGCGGTTCGTTCCTCTTCGAGGACGTCGACGCCTATCTCAGGATGTCCCCCGCCACGTACGCGCAGAACATCGACACGCCGCTGCTGATCCTCCATTCGGAGGACGACCTGCGCTGCCCGATCGAACAGGCGGAGCACCTCTTCGTGTCGCTGCGTCTGCTGCGGCGGACGGTCGAACTCGTGCGCTTCCCCGAGGAGTCGCACGAACTCACGCGCTCGGGCAGTCCCGTCCACAGGGTCCAGCGCTTCGAGCTCGTTCTGGAGTGGTTCGACCGCTACCTCAAGAGCTGATCCCGAGGCCGTCGCTGCGGCGAGCAGTCGTGGGCTCTCGCGTCACTCGCTGCTGTCGTCGACTCGAGACGAGTCGGCCCCTCGCTCGGCCATCTGATTGATCGTGCTGGCCTGGTAGCCGGCCCCGAAGCCATTGTCGATGTTGACCACCGACACCCCTGGTGAACACGAGTTGAGCATCGAGAGCAGGGCGGCGACGCCGCCGAAGCTGGCGCCGTAGCCCACGCTGGTCGGGACGGCGATCACCGGGCAGCGCACGAGTCCGCCAATGACGCTGGCCAGGGCCCCCTCCATGCCGGCAACGGCGACGATGGCGTTGGCGCGTGTCAGGGTCTCGTGATGGTCGAGGAGCCTGTGGATGCCGGCGACGCCGACGTCGTAGAGGCGGTCGACGCGGCTGCCCGAGCATTCGGCGGTGAGCGCCGCTTCCTCGGCGACGGCGATGTCGGACGTGCCCGCCGTGCAGACGCAGACGTCACCTACAAGCGGGATCTCGGTGGGATTCACGATGGCGAGGCTGACATCCTCGTGGATGCTCACCGGCACGCACGTGCGCAGTGTCTCCAGGATCTCGGGCGTGGCTCGAGTGGCGAGGACGTTCTGATGGCCGTAGTCGACCATGCGCTCCGCGATCGCCGCCACTTGGGAGGCGCTCTTGCCGGCGCAAAAGATGGCTTCGCCGCGGCCGCGGCGCAGCACGCGGTGGTTGTCGATGCGTGCGAATCCGAGGTCGTCGTAGGGGAGCCGTTCCAGCCGTGCGGCGGCGGACTCGAGGTCGAGGCTGCCGTCGCGCACGCTCGCTAGCATGCGGCGCAGGTCGTCACGGTCCATGCGTCTCTCCTTTCGGGGCCGTCCAGTCGTCCGGCGACGTGCGAAGACTCACCTCGAGCTGGACCTGATCGGGGCCGTGACGCACCGCCCGCTCGACGACCGCGCGCAGCTCTTCGAGCGGGCACACCCCCGCGAATGCGCGCACGAATCCCTCCAGTTCCATACTTGAGCTCGCTGAGGTCGGTGCACTGCGGCTGGATCATTGGCTTCCGGTGGAGGCTGTCGAACAGGTGGAAGACGAAGTCGCCCTCGCGCGTCAGAGACGCCGCTCCGAGGTACGCCGCGTTGAGGTGCAGGAGCTTCTGCTCGGGGACGACCTCCGGCTCGAAGTGGTGCATGCGGTCCCCGGCGACGAAGAAGAAGGCGTCGGCGTCGTGACGGTACCCGGCGAAGGCGACGAAGTGACGGCCCGGCCGCTGGCACCAGAGGACCTGGCAGAAGGAGTGGTGGTGGGGCTTGGTCATGGTGTCGCGGTAGCGATCGTAGCAGCCGTGCAGCCCTCGGATCTCGAACTCCAGCGACGAGGTGTCGCCGGGACTGATCTCGTAGCGGCAGATACCCGACCGCGGGTCCGCGCCGTGTCGCAGCCGGAGATCGTCGTGCGTCTCGTCGTGGCCGGCGTCGTGCTGCACATCTGCCTCGTGTCGTGGTGGCGGATCCGTGCGCGCCATCTTCGGGGTAGCCCGTCGCGGCGCGTGTCGCCAAGTCTACTCGAGGTCCCCCTCCGCGATGCGCAGCGGGATCTTGACGACGTTGATGGGAAGGCCGCTGGCCGCCGACGTCTCGTAGACCTCGAGGGTGATGATGGTCGCAGGCGTCGTGAATCTGAGCGTCTCGTTGAACGTGCCGCGCGTTCCCGAGCCTGCCGTGGCCATCGCACTGTCGTTCACGAGGCTCGTGCCGTTCGCGTCGCGGACGCGGATCATGAGCTGAGCCTCGAAGGTGTTGGCGGTGCCCGAGACGACAAGAGGGCTGCCGACGAGGTCGCCGACCGCCGGCCGCTCGACGAAGATGGCCGGTGTGACGTCCTCGAACGAGCGCCGCGTCTGTGGCCGATTCTGGGAAGCGCCCTCGCCGCTGCGGAAGACGAGGGGGTCGCCGTCGACGCGGAACCTGACGCCGTCCACCGTCGGGAACTGCGTGAGCGTGTAGACGATCTGTCCGAGCCTGCCTCTGTCCTCGAGGGGGTCGACGCCCGCTGCGAACTCGCCGCTCAGGTCGACTGTCGCGACGCCGTCCTCGATCGTGAGCCCGAGCAGCTGCGTCCCGGCCGGGATCTGTGTGTGCAGCCCGGCCGCCAGTTCCTCCGTCGTCGGACCGACGAGCAGCTCGCGTAGCGCGGCGCTGGCCGGCGCGTTGGTCGCCGCCACGACGCGATGCGCTGTGCCGACGAACTCGCCGCGCAGGAAGTACGCAGACACGGCGGTCTGGCGGGCTGGGGATGCCGTGAGCGACGGGGTGGCGGATGGAGACGGCGAAGCGACGGTCGGCTCCGGAGAGGGCGAGGTCACGGGAGTGGGAGAGGTCGTCTGGCTGTCGTCGTCGCTGCGTGTGATGCCGCAGCCGGCGAGCGCCAGGGCGCCGGCGACGATGGCGAAGGCGAAGAGGGCGGGTCGACGTATGCTCATGATGGGCTCCCTGATGACCGCTAGGCCTGCCGGCGCTTCTTTGCACGGGACTACTTCAGGCGCACTATATCTGGCTCGGCGCGCGCGCGGTGGCGTTCGGGAAGTGCCCGAGCCTGCGCTCCGGGGCGAGGGCCGCCGCGCGCGCTCGGCGGGACAGCCGGACGCGGCGGCTCGCGTGCGGCAGGGGGCCGTCCGCGAGCCACAGTCGGCCGCGAAGCTCAGGCAAGGATCTTGACGGCACTCGCGAACCCCGTCCCCAGCTCATCCTGGATGGCCATGTGGAGGTAGCCGAGCGCCTCCAACTGCTGGGCCCTTCGCAGTGGGCCGACGTCGATGGCTCGCAGGCCGGCGTCCTCGATGAGTTGCGTGACGGTCCACTTCGCATCGTCGTCGTCGGCGGCGACGAACACATCGAGGGTCTCCCCGGCGACCTCGCCCTCCATCAAGGTACCGGCGAAGGTCGTGTTGAACGCCTTCACGACCCTCACGTCCGGTGGCGCCTGGGCAGCGATCTCCTGGGCCGCGGAGCCTGCCGCGAGGATGAGCGGTTCGAACGTCGCGCGGTCGATCGGGTTGGTGATGTCGACGAGGATCCTCCCGGCTAGCCTGTCGCCATAGGCTCTGAGGACGTCGCCCACGTCGTCGTACCAGACGGCCAGCACGACGACTTCTCCGCCGATCTCGCCGCCCGCGACACCGACGCTGACGGACCGGTTCTCGAGGCCGAGCTTCATCAGTTCCTCATCGAGAGCCTCGGCCTCCTCCTGCGTCCTTCCGTGCAGCGTGACGCTGTGGTTGCCGGCCAGAACGCGTGCCGCGATCGCTCGTGCCATGTTGCCGGTGCCTACGACCGTGACGTCCATAGTGCACGCACCCCCATGCGGCTTCGCCGTTGATGAAGGGTAGCGTTCCCCCATGGTCGACCCCGGAAACGAGTCGGCGTAGCTCTCCGCGACGGCTTGTCGGCGTCGGGGAGGCAATGGCGGTCCGGCGCCGAAACAGATAGCCGGCGCGCATCCCGTGCAAAACGAGACTCACTCATGTCGGCTGCAGCGTGCCGAGGCGCGGCGTGAGAGCGGAGGGATCATGGGCGTGAGCGAATCGCTGCGCAAGGCGGTCGGGTACTTCGGCAGTGACAGTCAGGGATACGACGAGTACGACGCCTACGACGAGTACGACGACAGACAGGAAGAACACGACGGTACGCACACACTGGCGCTCGTGCGACCCACCTCCCGTGACTTCTTCATCGCCACACCCCACGTCTTCGACGACGTGCAGGCGATCGCCTCCCGGCTGAAGTCCGACACTCCGGTGATCGTCGATCTTCACGGCTGCGAAGCGGGGCTCATGGAGCGCGTCGTCGACTTCTGCAGCGGCCTCGCCTATGCCCTCGATGGGGGTGTCTATCGCGTCGGTGAGAGGATCATCCTGATCGGGACGAGATCCATGGACCTCTCGACCGAGGCCGGCGCCGACGCGTTCCGGCACGGGTTCTTCAACCAGACCTGACGACGCGCCCTCCCGCGGCGGAGGGCGGCCGTCGGGATCGTCACACGCGCGCCTCGCGGGTGTGCGGCGATGGTGCCGCGCGCGGCGGCGGGCGGCGCGTGCGACCGCCCGGGCGCCGTCCGCTCCAAGTCCGGTCCATAGCGACAGCGCGAGCCCGTGGTCTATACTCCGAAGGCCCTTCCCTCGGCTTTCTGGAGCGTGGTGAGTCACGCGGACACTAGCGAAGCGGTCCCCCGTCCTCGCCTGGAGCTCAGTTTTCCGCACGATCCCGCGCGTCTCCTGCGGGTCCGAGAGCGTATCCGGGACTACCTGGATCATCTTGCGCTTGATGAGGAGTCGATCGACGAGGTCATCCTCGCGATCATGGAGGCCGCCACGAACGCCTTGCGGCACAGCGGCGGGGCGGCGGGCATCGGCATCCGCATCTCCGTCGAGGACGGCCAGTTGGTAGCCTGCGTCAGCGACGACGGGCGCGGCTTCGACCTCGCGGCGCATCGGCCCGACGAGCCACCGGATGTCGTCTCTTCCGGCGGCCGGGGGCTGTTCCTCATCGGCGAGCTCATGGACAGCGTCGAGTTCCTGTTCGACACCGGCACCGAAGTGCGCATGCGCAAGAGCGTCAGAGTCAAGCCCGGGCCGCCGCCTCGAGGCTCCGCCCGAGCCGTCTCACCAGACAGGGCGCACGAGCGGCTGACCGATGGTCTGGTGACGATGCTCGCGAGGTCCGACGACTGCTTCGTGGCGCTCGACTGGGAGTGGCGCTACCTCCACGTCAACAGTGCAGCCGAGCGGCGGCTGCGCCGGGGTGCCGGGGAGCTTCTCGGCCGCCCACTCTTCACGGTCTTCCCCGACCTTCGGGACACGGAGTTCGAGCTTCACATCGGCCTGGCGATGGAACAGGGTGTCGTCTCGCACTTCGAGGGCCATTTCGAGCCGTGGGACGTGTGGGACGATGTGCGCGTGTACCCGGCGCCGTTTGGCGTCGCCATCTACTTCCGCGACATCTCGGATCGGAAGAGGGCCGAGAGGCGCGCCGCACTCGACGCCGTCGTCTTGCGCGGGATCGCTGAGATCCTCGAGGCGGCGGCCGACAGCGCCAGTGAGGAGGATCTTGGTCAGGCGTGTCTAGGGATCGTCGAGGGGCTCACGCAGAGCGCGTTCGGTCTCATCGTCGAGGTCCGCGCTGACGGAAGCTCGCGCAGTCTCGCCATCAGTGGCGCCGGCGATGTGGGCGGGCTGCCGGACGCCGTCGTGAAGAGCGGCGAGACGCTGCTGGCCAATGAGCCCGGCAGCTATCCGGCGAGCATTGGGGCCACACGGAACCACCCGGGTCTGGGCGCGTTCCTGGGCGTACCTCTCCGGCGGGCCGGGCAGCTCTTCGGCGTGATCGCGGTGGGCGACCGCCCCGGTGGCTACGGTGACGATCAGCGGTCGGCGTTGGAGGCCATCGCGCCCGTGGTCGCCCAAGCTCTCGACCGCGTGCGGTCGCGGGCGTCGCTTCTGGAGTCGCATGCCCGGACGAGGGTCCTCGCCGCCGTCGCGGCGGCGGCGGCCGGCACCGACCACCCCCGGAAGGTCTCTGAGGACGTCCTGGCCGCGGTGGCGCTTCATCTGGGCCTCAAGGCGGGCAGCGTCGAGTCCCTTGCCGAGGGGCGCCGCGAACTCCAACGCCTGGCGACGTACGGTGCGGGTTTCCGGCGACCGCACGCCAGAGCTACGATCCCCCCCGACGAACGCTCCGGCTCCGATCCTGGCCTCAGGCCACGTCGGGAGGGTCTCGGCGACGATCGCAGGGTCGAGGTGCAGATCACGGCCGGCGAAGAGGTGCTCGGCGCGCTCACCCTCGTCTTCCCCGGGCGGCGTTTCTTCCTCCCCGACGAGGTCACCTACTATCGCGCGATCGCCGACCTGCTCGGCGCCTCCCTCCAGCGGGCACGGTCTGCGGCAGAGCGCGAGAGGCAGCGGATGCTGATCGAGCGCGTCGCGCATCTCAGTCGGACGCTCGATGCGGTCAACGAGGTGGTGCGCGGCGTCGGCGAGCCCCTCAGCGCGATTGCTCGAGCGGCCCATCTCGCCGCGGATTCGCTGGACGTCGAGGTCGCGGCGGTCTGCCAGTACCAGGAAGGGTGCTGGCGTCCGGTCCTGGGCGAAAGGGGAGATTCGCCGGCCCATCCTGCGAGCGAGCTGGAGACGTCGTTCGTGGAGCTCGTGCAGAAGGCGATGGCGCCCATCGCGGCCTGTCGTGCCGGGGCCGGCACAGAGGCCGAGTCGGGCGGGGGCCGACGGAGCGGCTCCCAGCTGGGCGCCCCGCTCCTGGCGGGCGGATCCGTCTTCGGCGCCATCGTCTTTGCGGCAGCGGAGTCCCGAGAGTATTCGGCGGTGGAGATGGACTTCGTGCGGGATCTGGGGTTCGCTCTGGGGGGCACCCTGCAGAACATGCAGTTCTATGAGGAGCTCAATGCACAGCTCGAGCTCTCCCATCTGCTTCTGGCCGCCTCGAAGGTCCTCACGGAATGGACGGATCTCGATCTCATGCTCGAGCGCCTTGCCGGCGTCCTGCTCCTCACCGCGCCGGGGTCGCGTGCCAGCGTCGTGCTGCTGGACCTCGAACGGCAGGAGCTGCGAGTCGCCGCGTCCAAGGGGATCGCCCCGCTGCCCCCCGGCGTCTACGGGCTCGACCAGCTGCCCGCCGCACAGCAGGAACAGGTGAGGGCGCCGAGCACGGTCGTGCTCGACTACGATGAGAGACCGCGGGAGAGGATCCGCTATCCGGTCGATCGCTTTCGCCCGCGCTTCGGTCTTTCGGTCCCGGTGGTCTCGAGAGGCAGTCTCATCGGCCTTCTGGCTCTCGAGGCGCCTCGCTCGCGCCATGGCTTCACCTCCGAGGAGATACTTGCCGTGGAGGCGATCGCGGATCAGGCGGCGACGGCGATCGAGAACGCGCGCCTCTTCGACGCCGAGGTCGAGGCTCAGCGTCGCGCCAGGCGCGAGCTCGAGATCTCCCATGTCCTGCTCACGACCGCCGAGGTCTTCGCCTCCCAGACCGATCCACAGGAGCTGCTCAGCACCGTCGCGCGGACCTTGACCCGGAGCTTCGGCCAGGCTCGGGTGGCGATCGCCCTCTCCGGTGGACGGGAGGAGATGACGGTGGCCGCTTCGGCCGGGGAGCATGCCTTCAAGGTGGGCGCCGCTTTCGCCGCCGCCGACCACGCGGGCCCCGCCCGGCGGGCGACGCGGACGGGTCGGGCGACGGCGATCGACTACGAAGCTCTGTCCGAGAAGGATGCGGCGAAGTCGCTCAGGGAGGGGATGCGGATCGCCATCGTCGCCCCGCTCGTCACCGGGGGCCGTACCATCGGCATGCTGACCATCGACCAGGCATACGGCCGTCGTGAGTTCACGGCGCGCGACATCGCTCTGGCGCAGGGGATCGCCGAGCAGGCCGCGATCGCCATCCACAACGCGAGCCTGTTGGAGAGCGAGCGCGAGGAGGTGCGGTTCGGCGAAGCGCTCGATGAGGCAGGGCGCCTTCTGCATTCGACTATGGACGACGATACCATCCTGGCCAGAGCGCTGAGATCCGGCGGGGAGGCGCTGCACGCCGCATCCGGCGTGATCAGCTTCGCGGATCCTTCCCAGTGGGTGGTGCGGTACCAGTTCGGCTTCGGCGTCGACGTGGTCGGCCGGGCCTGGACCGACGAGGAAGTGCCTTTCATGGCGGAGGCTCGGAGGCTGAGTGAGCCGGTGACGATCGGTGACGTCACTGGAGACGGCCGCGACCGGGCCGGGTCATCGACGCCGCCCGGCGTGCGCTCGGTGCTCACGCTGCCGCTGACCACCGGCGACGAGGTCGTGGGCGTTCTCGTGTACAACAAGATGGAAGCCGAGGCGTTCTCGGAGCCGGAGGTCATCTTCGCGACACGACTGGCGCGCTCGGTGTCGCTGGCCCTGCAGAACGCGCGCCTGTTCGCGACTGAGCAGACCATCGCGGACACGCTTCAGGAGGCGCTGCTCGCCGTCCCCGACGCGATCTCCGGTTTCAGCTTCGCGCACGCCTACCACTCGGCGACCGTCGCGGCCCGTGTCGGCGGCGACTTCCTGGACGTCTTCGAGCTCGGGGACGGAGTTGTCGGTGTCGTCGTCGGCGATGTCTCGGGGAAGGGCCTTGACGCGGCCGTCATGAGTTCGTCGGTGAAGAACGCGATCTGGGCCCAGACCCTTGAGCGGACGAAGACGCCCGCAGACGTCCTGCGGGTCGTGAACGAAGTCCTGCTGCGCAGCTCTGCTCCCGAGGTGTTCGCCTCCGTGTTCTTCGGCGTACTGGACGGCCGCGACGGTCGTCTCACGTACTGCAACGCCGGGCACACGCCGGGGCTGGTCGTGCGCCTCGACGGCGTCGTCGATCTGCTCCCGCACACGGGGCCGGTCGTCGGCGCTTTCCCGGACCTGCCGTTCGACGTCGCGGACACTGTCCTCAAGCCCGACGAGCTTCTCTTCCTCTACACCGACGGCCTCATCGAGGCTCGCGGCGACGGTGTTCTCTTCGGCGAGCCTCGCTTGCTGGAACTGTTCGGTGACCCGGGCATGAGGGAAGCGAGCGTAGCGGTCGGACGCGCGGTCAAGGCTGTGCGGTCGTTCGCCGAGGGTCGATTGTCGGACGACCTCGCGCTGCTCGCCATCGCACCGCACGCCGCCGGGCGCCGGTCCGAACGGTCGGGGGGGCGTCGGTAGCTTCTCGCTCGGGCAGAAACGTGGTGCAGGGAAAGGGTCGAAGCATGCCGAAAGGGCTCACGGGGCGGCTGCGGCGTGCCGATACGCATCAGTAGACCCATTGGCGCAAGGAGGGGGCAACGACATGAGGAGCCGGCCGTCGACGCGGAAGCTGCGTCACGCTCGCGACCTCTCTGTCTTGCGCCGCTGGTTGCGCGATGAGCTGTCGACGCACGCCGACCCGGGCTGTGTGGCCGACGTGGTCGTCGCCACGCAGGAGGCCGTCACCAACTCCCTCAGGTCGAGCGGCGCCGGAAGGCGCCCCGTCAGTGTCCGTGTGCACCTCGACGACGGGTACGTGTGGGTGGACGTAGAAGACTGCGGTCCCGGCTTCCCGGCGGGCGACACTTGGGGTCAGCCGCCCTCGACCGAGGCCACCGGCGGCCGCGGCCTCTATCTGATGCGCTTCCTCATGGACGTTCTCGAGATCTCCTCTCTGCCTGACGGGTCGCGCGTGCGCATGGGCAAGCGTCTCTCTGCCGCGCCGGCGGCCGTCGCCCCGGGCGGCGAGCAGGCAGCGATCTGACGCCGCGCCCTCAGGCGAGAGACGGGTTCGTCGGGCAGTGCGTGGGCGTGGCGCTTCCGGGTAGGATTCCTCCCAGACGAGTCCCCTCGAGGAGGATCCCGTGAGCGTCGGCTATGTGGAGGTCGGTGACGGCCGTCTCTGGTACGAGGAGGCGGGGGAAGGGCCGTCCGTCCTTCTGCTGCACGCGGAGGCCGCAGACAGTGGGATGTGGGACGCGCAGTGGGATGCTTTCTCGCGGCGTTTTCACACCATCCGCGTCGACCTCCCCGGCACCGGGCGCTCCCCATACCCGGATGAGTCGTGGGACCCCAACGAGTACATCGAGTGCCTCCTCGACAGCCTCGGCTCGGACCAGGTGGCGGTCGTGGGCGTGGCGCTCGGCGGGACGCTGGCCATCGATTTCGCACTCGAGCGCCCAGATCGCTCGTGGGCTCTGGTGGCGGCATCGGTCGCCGCCCATGGGCAAGGCGACAACCTCGAGGATCTCCGCGCGGCCGAGGTCTTCACTCTGCTCGTCGCCGGGCGCCCTGCGCGCGCCGCCGACCTCTTCCTCGATGTGTGGTGCCCGGTGAGGACCTCGCCGGAGCTGGACGCTCGTATTCGCAGCATGGTGCACGCCAACATCAGCATGCTCACGCAGATCCCCAACGGACGCATGACGCTAGCGGACTGGGCCGCGCCGGATCGCGTCGACGGCATCCAGGTGCCGACACTGGTGATCTGGGGCGACAGGGACGAGCGGGCGGTCCAGGCCGGCGCTCAGCGTCTGGCGACCAGAGTGCGTCATGCCGTCGCCATGGTGCTCCCCGGGGTCGATCACTTCGTCCCGATGCGCGCCCCCGAGATCTTCACCACGGAGGTCCTCGGCTTTCTCGATGGCGCGGCCTCGGTGAGGCGCTGAGTGCGGTGCGCTCGTCGAGCCAGGCGGCGAGGTCGGCGTAGACCGCCGCTCGCCCGGTCTCGTTGAAGATCTCGTGGGAGTAGCCGTCGTAGCGGCGGCAGGTCTTCTCGGGTGAACACGCCGCCACGAAGAGTTCCTCGGCGGCGCGTGGATCGGCTATCTTGTCGGCGCCGGCGTACTGCAGGAGGAGAGGCGGGCGCAGGTCGGCGGCTCCAGACAGCGCTGCGGTCTGAGCATCGAGCACCTCGGTCGCCCAGCGTGCCGTGGCGACCCGGTGGTTGAGCTCGTCGGCGTCGTAGGCGCGGACGATCCATTCGTCGTGCGACAGGTCGGAGGCGTGCAGGGTGTTGCCGATGTCTCTCGTCGGTGTCAGCCGCGAGAGCAGCCGCGCGGCGACGATCTTGGCGCGCGAGACGGGCAGACCCACGCGGATGAAGGGCGACGAGAGGATGAGCCCGTCGAAGTCGTCGTCGCCCTCGGCGCAGAGCGTCGCGATCAGTCCTCCGAGGCTGTGGCCGAGCAGATAGACGCGGCCGTCATGCTGGCGGCGGACTGCCGCTACGAAGGCGAGCGTGTCGTCGACGTAGTCGCCGAATCGTGTGATGTGGCCGCGAGTCCCCGGGGAGCGGCCGTGGCCGCGCAGGTCGACAGCGTGCACGGCATAGCCGCGCGCCACGAGGGCTTCCGCCAGCAGACGGTAGCGGCCGCTGTGCTCGCCGTACCGATGCACGACAGCGAGGGCGGCGGCCGCTGCCGTCTCGGGCGCCCAGGTCCGTCTGAACAACGCTGCGCCTGAGGGCGTCGCCAGTGTCCCTTCCGAGTATCTCACGGCGGCCACTGTACAACGTCGGCGAAAGGCCCGGGGAGGTGCGTCGCCTGCGTTTCTCGCGTCCCGCGCGCCGCCAGGCCGTGCTAGGCGGCCTTCTCCTGCTGCCGGACCATCCGGTTGATCAGCCTGAAGAAGTCGCTGGGCTCACCCTCGCGCGTCACGTCCTGATAGAAGAACTCAAGGCCTCGCTCCTCGAAGCGGCGGAAGAACTCGCTCCAGGTGATCTCTTCCAGCCACGACCCCCGGTATCCGGGGAAGTCCAGACGCAGTCCGCTCGCCTCGTGGCCTTCACCCGTGCCTCTGACCGCGGAGGGCCGGGCGCCCCGCTCCTCCGCCCATCGGCGGATCGTCGCGTGATCCGTGGTGCGTTTCGATGTGCTCGCCATGACCGCCTCCCGCGCGGGAAATGCCTCTCTTGACTGACGTGTAGCCGAGCCTGACCGAATCCAAACGTGGTTTGGCAACATGCGTCTCCCTGGCGAGTATGGCAAGATGCCGGCAGGCGTCGCAGGAGGCAGCGTGACCGCGCGGACCCAGAGGACGCACCGTGATGTCTCGAGCTGGGCCCCCAGGCGGCTGATCCCCGCTGCGATCGCGGCGCTGCTCGTGCTCCTTCTGGTGGCTTGCGGTTCCGAAGGGCCGGGGGTCGGGTCCGTCCCGACGGCCGACCCGACCGGCCCGGTGTCGCCGACGACCGTGCCGTCGAGCGCCGCTGCCTCGGCGAGGCCGCCGGCCACTCCCTCACCTGCGCCGCAGATGCCCCGCTTCTCTCGGCTTCGCGGTGCCACGACGGCGATCGCCTTCGAGGCGGCGAGCCAAGCAGGGAGGGACCTCTGGGAGCGCAGGATCCCTCGCGTCCGCGAGGCGCGGATCCGTTCCAGCAAGGATGGTGTGCGACAGGCGGCGATGTGGCTGCCTCCGAAGGGCAAGGAGCAGCCGCTGATCGTGTCGCTTCATTCGTGGAGCAGTACCTACGAGCAGCACTACGGCATTCCCTACGGGCAGTGGGCCGCCGCCAACGGCTGGGCGCTCATCCACCCGGACTTCCGCGGCGTCAACGACCGGCCGCAGGCGACGGGCTCGGCGCTCGCCGTGCAGGACGTGGTCGACGCCGTGGACTTCGCGGTGCGGGAGGGGCGCATCGACGAGGACCGCGTCTTCCTCACTGGATTCTCCGGCGGCGGCATGCTCGCGTTGTTGACCGCCGCACGCCATCCGGAACGCTTCGCCGGCGCGGCCGCGTGGGTGCCGATCCACGACCTGTATGCCTGGTACGAATTCAATCGCGACATGGTGCCCCCGCGCGCCTACGCGGCGCAGATCAGGGCTTCCTGCGGCGGCGATCCATCGACAAGCGCGAGGGCGCGGCGCGACTGCGAGCGGCGCAGCCCGAGCACCTACCTGGGCGCCGCGCGCCGGGCCGGCGTGCCTGTCTACATCGGTCACGGGCTGAGCGACGGGGTCGTCCCACCGCTGCACTCAGTGCGCGCCTACGACCAGCTCGCTCAGAGGGGCGAAAGGCTTGGCGCCGAGGTCCGGCAGGCCGTGGCGCAGAACCGCCTGCCCGGCGATCTCAGGGGTTCGGTGAAGACACGCACCTTCTTCCGCGACGGCGACCCGCGGGTCCTCTTCGCACGCCGATCCGGCGCGGCCACGCTCGTCATCTTCGAGGGCGGCCACGACATGGTGTACAACCCGGCGCTCGAGTGGATGTGGACGCTGGCGCACAGCTAGCACGGGCGCCCGCGGGGAATAGACAGGGCAGGGGGTGGAGGGGATGAGCGTACCGGCCATCGCGGTCGACTCGATCAGCTATGCGTACGGCGATCTGGAAGCGGTGAAGAGCATCAGCTTCGAGGTGGCCCCCGGCGAGATCCTGGGGTTCCTCGGCCCAAACGGGGCCGGCAAATCCACGACCATCAAGATCCTGACGGGGCAACTGCAGTCCAAGTCGGGCGTGGCGCGCATCCTCGGGCAGGATGTGACCAGAGACGACCCCGAGGTCCAGGCACAGATCGGCGTGTGCTTCGAGGAGAAGAACCTTTACCTCAGCATGACGGCCGAAGAGAACCTCAGGTTCTTCGCCTCGCTCTTCGGCCTCAAGCATGTCGACACCGACGGACTGCTGCGCCGCGTCGGCCTCGCCGGCCGCGCCCGTGACCGTGTCTCCGGCTTCTCCAAGGGCATGCGGCAGCGTTTGATGGTCGCCAGGGCGCTCGTGAACGAACCCAAGGTGCTCTTCCTCGACGAACCGACCGATGGACTCGATCCGGTCTCCTCCAAGGCGATCCGCACGCTGATCCAGCAGGAGGCGGGGCGCGGCGCTGCGGTTCTGCTCACGACGCACGACATGGCCGAGGCCGACGAGCTCAGCAATCGCGTCGCCTTCATCAACGAAGGCCGACTCCACGCGATCGATACGCCGGAGAACCTGAAGCTCAAGTACGGCAAGCGAGCCGTGAAGGTGCGCGCCCGGCAGGGCGGCGAGATCATCGAGCACTCCGTGGCGCTCGACGCGAGCGACGCCGGCGAGCAGCTCAAGACCGCCGTCGTGACCGAGGGTCTCCTCACCATCCACACCGAGGAGGCCACGCTCGAGGACATCTTCATCCAGATGACCGGACGGCGGCTCAAGGAATGAGGCCTCTCGCAGGCGTCGTTCGGGGGAGTGGGCCATGAGAGGGCCGATCTCCAACGCTGGGATCGTCGCGGCGATCATGCGGAAGGATCTGCGCGAGTTCTCGCGGGATCACCTGTGGCTGATCCTGACGATCGCCGGACTCGTGTTCTTCGTCGCGTTCTTCTGGTTGCTGCCATCGTCGACGGACGAGACGATCGACGTCGGGGTCTATCCGGCCGACCTCGGTGATGCCCTTGTCGTGGTTGGCGCTTCCGAGGAGCAGGAGGGGCAAGGTCTCAACGTCGTGCCCTTCGCTTCGATCGATGAACTTCGCGCCGTGGTGGCCGGCGAGAGGGCGGGGGAGGGCGCCGCCGAGGACCTCGCGATCGGCATCGCCTTTCCGGACGACTTCGCGGTGCGTATCGCGCGTGGGGAGAGGGTGGTCGTCACGGTGTTCGTTCAAGGCGGGGTGCCGGTCGAGGTGCGCGACGCCATGCAGAGCGCCGTACGCGAGATCGCCTATCTCGCGGCCGCCGCGTCTGCGGGCGGCGACCCCATGGGAGTGATCCCGGTCAGCCAGAGCACCGTGGTGCTCGGTCCGGATCGTGCCGGCGACCAGGTGTCGCTGCAGGAGCGCATGCGGCCGATGCTCGCCTTCTTCGTCCTCATGATGGAGTCGCTGTCGCTCGCGTCGCTCATCGCGGTCGAGATCCAGCAGGGTACCGCCACGGCGCTCCTGGTGACGCCGGCGCGCGCTTCGCACATCCTCGCCGCCAAGGCCTTCCTCGGGTCGCTCCTGGCCTTCGCGCAGGCGATGCTGCTGCTCGCCCTGACGGGCTCGTTCGGCGCAGGCTGGGGCATCCTTGTGGTGGCGGCGCTGCTCGGCGCCGTCATCGCCACCGGCACGGCGATGATCTCCGGTTCGGCGGGCAGAGACTTCATCGGAACGCTCTTCTACGGCATGGCCCTGCTCATCCCGCTGGCCATACCGGCGATCACCGTGCTGCTGCCCGGATCGCCGGCGCTCTGGGTCAGGGCGCTGCCGACCTACGGCGTGATCGAAGCGTTCGTCGGCGTGACCGCCTACAGTGAGTCGTGGGGCGAGCTCTGGCCCGCTCTGGCGATGGCGGCGGGCTGGTGCGTCGCCATCCTCGCGGCCGGCCTCTTCGTGCTGCAGCGCAAGGTGAGGACGCGATGAGCCCGGCTCGCGTCTGGAGCATCTTCCGCAAGGACCTGCGTATCGGCCCCAGGTCGCCGATCTTCCTGTTCGCGATCGTCTTGCCGCTGGTCATGACCCTGGTCGTGCAGGTCCTGTTCACGAGCCTCCTCGACCCGGCGCCGCGCCTCGGCATCGTGGACCACGGTGCTTCGGAGGTCACCGCTCAGGCGCTGGAGCTCGAGGGCGTGGAGGCCAGCCTCGTCGGCGACGAGGGCGAGCTCAAGAGGCTCGTCGGCGCCAATGATCTCGACGCCGGCCTCGTGCTGGCGCAAGACTTCGACGCGGCCCTGCGACTCGGCGAGCGGCCGGATCTCAGGTTCTACATCGGCGGCGAGAGTCTGGCTTCGAACAGGGTGATCCTGTCGGTCGCGACCCTCGACCTGGTCCGCGCAGTCGAGGGCGGGGCGACGCCGGTCGAGGTCGCGGTCGAGGACTTCGGAGAAGAGACGCTGCCGCTCTCGGAGCGCCTCATCCCCCTGATCCTCATGTACGTGCTCATCATGGCCGGCGTCTTCCTGACCGCCTTCGGAGTCGTCGACGAGCGCGAGAAACACACGCTCGACGCGCTCATCGTCACCCCCGTGCGGCTCTCCGAGGTGCTCACCGCCAAGGCGCTGCTCGGCTTCGTCGTCGCCATCGTCATGTCGGTGGTCACGCTCGCCCTGAACGGCGCCCTCGGTGCTCCGCCGCTCGGTTTGCTGCTCAGTCTCGGCGTGGGAGCCTTGATGTCGGCCATGATCGGGCTGGTCTTCGCCACGGGCGCGCGCAACGCGCAGATGCTGTTCGCGCTCATCAAGGGCACGGGTTTCCTCATCGTCGGACCCGTGGTGTTCTACCTGTTCCCCGACTGGCCGCAATGGATCGCCAAGGTCTTTCCGACGTACTGGTTCATCGACCCGATCTATCGCATCGCGGTGCTGGGCGCGCCCTTCGCGGAGGTCTGGTGGGAGCTCGCCGTGGCGCTTGGGATCTCCGCGCTGCTCTTCGGGGTCGTGATCGCCATGACCCGGCGCATGCAGGCGCAGTTGGCCGGGGCGAAGTGAGCGGCGCGAAAGGCGCGTCCCCGTCTGCTCGTCGATCGCGTCTGCTCGTCGGTCCCTGAATCAGGTACAGAAGCTGAGGCTCGCTGCCGATGACAATCGGCGATGGCCGGGAGCGCCGTGCGGGCGATCTGTCTCCCCGATAAGCCAGTCACGACGGTCGGGGACCAATGGACGAGCCGGGGCACGGGGAAGTGCGGGGAGGGTACGAGGTCGCTGCCACGCGCGAGCACGCCTGCTCGGTGCAGAGCGGCTTGCCCCTGACGCTGGGTTTCGCGGGCGCTCCCGTGTCCCGGCCGGCGGACGTCGGCTTGTGGGCTGCGCTCGGCGCGGTGCTGGTCGTCTCCACTCTCTACTCCTTCTCCGGCCAAGGTCTCGTCTGGGGACTCGTCTGGGCATGCTCCGCGGTCTTCGCCTACGGGGCCTTCGTGCATCTCGCCGAACGGCGTCGCTGCGACGAACTGCGCGGCGGCCGGCGCGCCCTCGGCGAAGGCGTCGTCGGGTTGGCCTGGGGCGCCTTCATGAGCGTGGCCGACCCCCTGGTCACGGCCGCCGTGGTCCCAGGGGCGGTTCTCCAGGTCGCTCACGTCTCGCTGCTGATGGCGACGGCGACCTTCGTCTACGCCCTCTGCGAGGAGCTGATCTGGCGAGGGCTGCTTCTGCGCTTCCTGGAACCCAGGATCGGCAGCGGGCTGGCGCTCGCCGCGACCGCGATCGGCTTCGCCGCGTGGCACCTGACGTCGAGCCCTTACTACCTTATCGACTTGGCCGCCGCCGGCGCACTCTTCGGTGCGGCGTACCTGTGCACCCGCCGTCTGTGGATGTCGATCGGACTGCACACCGGGTGGAACCTTGCGGTCGACGCGCTCGCGACGCAGGATGGCATGACCACGCTGCTGTCGTTCGCCGTCGTCTTTCTCCTGCACGTCCTCGCCACAACGGTGCTCCTCATCGTCGCGCACCGGCGCGGCAGGCTGGTCGGGCCGCACTGGAGGTGGCGGCGTCCACGCGCCCCGATCGCGGTCGCGTCGGCGCCGGGAGTGCCTGCGCCGGAGGTGCCCTTGGGCGCGACATCGATTTCGAGGTGGGCGCTCGAGGCTCGCGCGTCTGCGGTGCCGAGCATCAGCATCGACCTGGCGCACCCGAAGGGCGACACCGGCTGCGGGGGCAGTCCGCTCGTGTCAGGCGTGGTCGGCCCGTCGCCGAGGGTGAAGACCAGGCCCATCCTGATCGCCTGCGGTATCGGCTGCAGCGTACTCGCCTTCGCGGCCCTGGCGGGCGTAGTGCTCGTCACGGCGGTCGCGGTGCTCGGCGGACCGGGGTTCTTCGCGTTCGCGGTCGGCAGCGACCTGTCGGAGCAGCGAGATGCCATTCAGGGAGTGGATATCGATGCGGAGACCAAGTGGCGGATCGTCGGCGATCTCGAGGACGTGCGCCGCTCTCTCGTAGAGGGCAACGAGTTCGGCTTGTTCGAGTGGATCGAGATCGACGAATCCATCCGCGGTGTCCTCGCCGACGGGAGGATCGACCCCGGTGAACTTGACTCACTGGAGGGCGAGATCGCCCGGATGAAGAGCATCCAGGGTGTCCCAGCCGACTGACGACGCCTGAGGTCGAGCTCGGAGAGGATGGGCCTCTCGTGCCCCCCGCGCGACACGTCCTCGAGGATCGAGGGGCCTACGGGCGCGCTGTCCCGCCGGGTCGCGCGCGCGACCCGTCCTCATCGGCGGCGGCTCGCTCGTTCTGGCGCCGCGCCACGCTCGCCGTGAGGAGGCTCATGATGTCGATCACCGCGGCGCCGCCGTCGGGCTCGGCGGCGGCCCGGTGCTCCTCCTCCTCGTGGTCCTCGCCCGCGTCGATCTTGCGCTGCAGCAGCGCGAGCACCTCGTCGCGGTAGTGGTCGCGGTACTGCCCCGGCTCCCACGGCTCGACCATGGCCGCGATGAGCTGCTCTGCGAGCGCAAGCTCGCGATCCTTGACGCCCAGCTCCTCGAGGTCTTCCGGGGGGACCTCGAGGTCTGCGGAGTCGCGCAGCTCGTGCGCGTAGCGCAGCAGCTCGAGCAGGAGCACCGAGCCGGCTGGTACGACCGCGGCCAGGTACTCCTTGGTGCGGATCACTACCTTGGCGACGGCCACGTGCCCGCTGCGTCGCAGGGCCTCACGCAGCAGCGCATAGCCCTTCTGGCCACCCTCGGTGGCGGCCATGTAGTAGGGCCGGTCGTAGAACCGCGGGTCGATTTCCGCGGCCGAGACGAAGGCCTGGATGTCGATGGTGTGGGCGGCCTTCGGGTCGACAGCGTCGAGCTCCTCGTCTGTGAGGACGACGAAGCGGTCTGGCGCGTACTCGTACCCCTTCACGATGTCGGCCCACTCCACCTCTCCGCCCGTCAGCTCGTTGACGCGGTGTTCGCGCACCGGCGTGAGTGTGGTGCGGTCGAGTTGGCGAAAGCGCAGTGCGTCGCGGCTCTCGGCGGCGAAGAGCGCGACCGGGACGTTGACGAGGCCGAAGCTGATGGCGCCTTTCCAGACGGGGCGGGGCATGCCGGCCCTCCTGTCTTGCGCGAACGATGCGAACTGCATGACACAGCTTCCCGGGTGGAGAGTTGGGCAAACGGGCGGCGGGTCCCGCTGCCGCGAGTCCGCCGACGATCACTTCGGCGAGAGTCGACCCTCCGACTCCCTGCGGGCGGCGTGCCCGCCCACGTCACTTGTGCAGCTCGTCGTGGACCCGGTCGAGGAAAGCCTGTCCCGCTCTCTCGGTGAGGAGCCCGGCGACCTGCTCGGTCGCCCCGGGATCCTCAAAGGAGGGCAGCCGCAATCCGCTGCTCGAGAACGGCTCCTTCTCGCGCAGGGCGTTGAGATCGGAGTGGCCGAGGTCGCCGATCGCCGCGACGGCTTCGAGGACGAGCGTACGTTCACGAGCAGAGGGCTGATCCTGGGTCTCCATCCGCATGGCGAACAGCACCTGATCGTGCAAGAGGTAGGCAGACTGGCCGGCCAAGAGGCGCGCGAGGGCGGCGGCAGGGACCCCTTCGACTTCGCGCCCCCGTGGATAGTCGAGAAGCTGCCACTTGCCCATGTTCTCCCCCTGTTCCGGGTATGCTGTCTGTCGTGGGTCAGTCTACCATTGTCGCCGGTGCCGAAGGCCGCACTGGGGCGTTGCTCCGGGATACACCGGACTTTGCAGCCGAGCTGAGCCATTGCTACAATAATATGTTTACTCTTCAACCATCTATCCGTGCAGGAGCAGCGTGTGACAGAGTCTGACGACCGCACCCCTCACGGCGATCTCGGCGTGCTGAGCCTGGACGAGGTCCTGGCCTTGCTCGACGAGGGCCGCGAGCAGGGATATCTGAAGGCAGCCCAGATCGCCGCTTCCCTTGGAGATCTGGATCTCAGCGTGGAACAGATCGAGGAGATCCACGTCATCTTCACCGATCTCGGGATCGACATCCTCGACGGTGAGGGGCAGGCGGCGGAAGCGGAGCCTGCGAGCGAGGACGAGGGCGCCATCAAGCTCGACCTCTCGATCAAGTCGCCCTCCAGCGATCCCGTGCGCATGTACTTCAGCGAGATGGGCAAGGTCTCGCTGCTCACCGCCGAGCAGGAGGTCTCGCTGGCGCGACGCATCGAGCGTCGCGACATGGAGGCCAAACGTCAGCTCATCGAGGCCAACCTGCGCCTCGTCGTGTCCATCGCCCGCCGGCACACCGGCCGGGGGATGTCGCTGCTCGACCTCATCCAGGAGGGCAATCTCGGGCTCATCCGCGCGGTCGAGAAGTTCGACTACAAGCGCGGCTTCAAGTTCTCCACCTACGCGACGTGGTGGATCCGTCAGGCGATCACGCGAGCGCTGGCCGATCAGGCGCGCACCATCCGCATTCCCGTGCACATGGTCGAGAACATCAACAAGCTCATCCGCGTGCAGCGCCAGCTGCTGCAGGACATCGGTCGCGAACCGACGCCCGACGAGATCGCCGCCGAGATGGGCATGACGCCCGAGAAGGTTCGCGAGATGCTCAAGATCAGCCAGGAGCCGACAAGCCTGCACACCCCGATCGGCGACGAAGGCGACACGATGCTCGGTGACTTCATCGAGGACAAGGAAGCTCCGTCGCCCGTCGAGGAGGTCGACGGGATCGTTCAGCGCGAGGAGCTCGAGCGCGTCCTCGATCTGCTCACGCAGCGCGAGCGCAAAGTCATCGAGCTTCGCTACGGGTTGGCCGACGGGCATCCGCGCACGCTCGAGGAGGTCGGCGTAGAGTTCGGCGTCACCCGCGAGCGCATCCGCCAGATCGAGGCCAAGACCCTCGCAAAGCTCAAGGCCTACCGCGCCGCGCAGTCCCTGCGTGGGTTCATGGACTAGGTCGCGGGGAGCCCGCCTCGCCTACGGCGCCGGCGGGCTCGAGGGGGCGGCGCGTGACCGCGCCGTGGCCAGCGCTGAGCCAAGCACGACGAGCGCGATCCCCGCGGCGCGAACGGCTCGGCGCGTCCCATGTGCTGGGCCTCGCGGTGGGCCCAGGTTGTCGCCGCACGTTCCCTCCGCGCACGTCTCGCGAGTACAATCCTGTGCGGGATGCGGGTCGGCGCCGGCGCGGGTGAGTCCGTGATCGGCGCCTGCGAGGAGGCGACATGAGTGAGCCTATCGAGATCGCCGACCGGGTCGACGAGGTCACAGCGGGCCTCTACCACTGGCGTGTGAGCAACCGGATGATCGGCGGCAGCATCTCGAGCTCGCATGCCCTGTGCGGCGTCGACGGGTGCGTGTTCGTCGATCCCGTGCGGCTGGCGGACGACGCCCTGCGGACGCTGCCGGAGCCACGGGCCATACTGTTGACGGCCCGCTGCCACCAGCGCTCCGCCTGGCGCTATCGCGCCAGGTTCGGCGCCCCGGTCTGGCTGCCGCGGGATGCCACGGTCGCGGACGAAGAGCCCGACCACCGCTACGCGGAGGGCGACGTGCTCCCCGGCGACCTGCGCGCGGTGCGTACGGCGGGTCCGGAGTGGCCGCACTACTCGTTCCTCCACGAGGGTGCGCCTGGGGTCCTGTTCTGCTCAGACCTCGTGATGAGCGCTGAGACATCGGGCGGTAGGGGACAGGGAGGCGAGGCGAAGCTCAGCTTCGTGCCGTCCGAGTATCACGAGGACCCGGCAGAGACGCTGCGCAGCGTCCGGCGTCTGCTCGAGCTGCCCTTCACGATCCTGTGCCTCGCGCACGGGGAGCCGATCGCCGACGATCCCAAGTCGGCGCTGCGCGGACTGCTTGAGTCCAGCCGATGAACGAGGGCCGCTGGGCGGCTGCGGTGGCGATCGGCAGCCGGATCCTGCTGATGGCGGTGGCGGTCGTCACGGTCGCGGTGATCGGCGTCAGATCCAGGGCCCTGTTCCTGCGCGACCCCGCGCATGCCGAGGTCCTCGAGGGCTTCGCGAAGCGGCTGTTCGAGCCCTGGGCCCACTGGGACGGCGTGTGGTTCGTGCGCATCGCCGCCGACGGGTACGCCGCGTACGACTTCAGCCCGGCCTTCTTCCCGCTCTACCCGCTGATGATGCGGGTCCTCGCCCCGCTGACCGCCGCCAACTACGTGATCGCCGGCGTGCTCATCTCTCTGGCATGCTACGCGGCGGCGATGCTGCTCTTGTACCGATTGGCGCGCGCCGAACTCGGGGCGCGGGTCGCCCTCTGGAGCGTCGTCTTCATCTCGCTCTTCCCGACGGCGCTCGTGTTTCAGGCCGTGTACAGCGAATCGCTCTTTCTCTTGCTGGCGATCTCGTGCTTCGCCGCCGCGCGCCGCGGTAACTGGTTCTGGGCCGGCGTGGCTGGTCTGTTGGCGACGCTGACGCGCAGCAGTGGTCTCGCGCTCCTGCTGCCGCTGGCCGTGATGTGGTGGGAGCAGCGGCACGCGCTGGCCCTCCGTCTGCCGGGAGGGCCGGCCCGCGCCAAGGTGCAGCCCCGCCGCCCGGCGTTTGGGACCCTCGCCTATCTGCTCCTCATCCCGGGTGGTCTCGCCCTGTACATGGCCTATCTGTGGAGGGTCTTCGGCGATCCCTGGCGCTTCGGCGTCGTCCAGGGAAACTGGGGTCGGGGGCTCTCCGCTCCGTGGTCGGCCGCTTGGAACGGCGCTGTGGAGGGAGTCCGCGGGATCGGCTGGCTCGTCGTTCACGGACCGGGCGAGATCCTGGGGGCGCGCAACGTGTCGGGCGGCATCCCCATCCAGACCCTCGCCAACGTGTTCGAGTTCGCCGGCTTGCTCGTGGCTCTGGTCCTGCTCGTCGCCTGCTGGCGCAAGCTGCCGGCGGTCTACACGGCCTACGCGGTGGCCGCCCTCCTGTTCCCGCTCTTCTACCCAGCCGAGGGGCGCCCGCTCTCTAGCCTGCCGCGCTTCATCCTCGTCGACTTCCCGCTGTTCATCGGGCTCGCGGCGGTGCTCCTACAGCACCGTCGCCTCCGCTGGGGCGTCGCCGCCGTGATGCTCGCCCTGCTCATGGTGGGCACGGTCTACTTCGCGAGCTGGAGCTGACGAGGGAGCGGTGTCTGGACTGGGATGAGTGGGGGCGTGTACGGTTGGCGGGGGCCGACGCCCGGCGGGCGGACCGCCGGGCACGACCCTCGAGCTGTACCTGTAGCGAGCATCGGAGGGGGCCATGGGCCGTGTGCAGCTGTCAAGGAGGGATCTCGACGCCGTCGTGTTCGACATGGACGGGGTCGTCACGCGTACAGCGGCCGTGCACGCTGCGGCCTGGAAACGGCTGTTCGACGTGTACCTCGAGCGACGTGGCGCGCGCGAGGGGAGCGAGTACGCGCCTTTCGACGCCGACACCGACTACCGCAACTACGTGGACGGCAAGCCGCGCTACGACGGCGTCGCCTCGTTCCTGGCCGCGCGGGGCATCGAGTTGCCGTGGGGCAATCCCGGCGACTCATCCGAGTCCGAGACGGTCTGCGGTCTGGGCAACTCCAAGAACGTCTATTTCCGCAGCGAGATCGAGGAGCACGGCGTACGTCCCTTCGAGTCCACCGTCGACCTGGTGCGGCAGCTCCAGGAGCACGGTTTCGGCACGGCCCTCATCTCCGCGAGCCGCAACGCCGAAGCCGTGCTTGGCGCAGCCGGAGTGGGTGACCTGTTCCCGGTCCGCGTCGATGGCCTCGTTGCCGAGGAGTTGGGTCTGCCCGGCAAGCCAGACCCGGCCGTCTTCGTCGAGGCGGCCCGGCGGCTCGGAGCGGTCCCGGCCCGTACGGCGATCGTTGAAGACGCCATCGCAGGCGTCGAGGCGGGTCGCCGCGGCCAGTTCGCGCTGGTCATCGGCGTGGACCGCAGCGGCAGCGACGCCCCGGGCCTGCTCGAGAACGGCGCCGACGTGGCGGTGAGCGATCTCGCCGAAGTGAGCGTCGACCCCGACGACACGGAGGGCCTCCCGGAGTCGGCCATCAGCGCTGCCGAGGTGGTCGCCGGCCTCGACGGGCGACCGATCGCGGTCTTCCTCGACTACGACGGTACGCTGACCCCGATCGTGAACGATCCAGCTGCGGCTCTGCTCCCGTCCCCGATGCGACCGGTGCTCGAGCATCTCGCCGCGGTGTGTCCGGTGGCCATCGTGAGCGGCCGCGACCTCGCCGACGTTCAGCGCCTCGTGAAGGTGGACGGCCTGGTCTACGCGGGCAGCCACGGGTTCGACGTCGATGCGCCCATGAAGCTCGGCGGCCGTCGCCAGGTAGGCGATGAGTACGCGGCTGCCCTGGACGAGGCCGAACGCGCGCTCCACGAGGAGCTCGACGCAGTACCCGGCGCGCTCATCGAGCGCAAGCGCTACGCCATCGCCATCCACTATCGCAACGTCAACCCCGCCGACGAGCCCCGTGTGGCCGCCGGCGTGGGTCGTGTCGCCCCTCTCTTTCCCTCCCTGCGTCGCACGGGCGGAAAGAAGGTCTTCGAGCTCCGTCCGGACATGGACTGGGACAAGGGTACGTTGGTGCGGTGGCTGCTGGAGCAGCTCTCGGCCGCCAGTCATGCGCCGCTCACGCCGCTCTTCATCGGCGACGATCTGACCGACGAGGATGCCTTCCGCGCAATCGCGGGCGACGGCATCGGAGTGCGCGTCGGCGACCCCTCCGAGCGCACGGCGGCGCGCTACGTACTGGAGGACACAGACGCGGCGCGCCGGTTCCTCGAGGGGCTCGCACAGGCGCTTGAGGAGGGTCAGGCGTGACCGCCTGGGAGCTGAACTACGAAGGCTTCGACCCCGAGGACGAGGGGCTGCGGGAGGCGCTGTGCACCCTGGGCAACGGCTACTTCGCGACCCGGGGCGCCGCCCCTGAGGCCTCCGCGGACGACGCCCACTACCCCGGGACGTATGTCGCCGGCTGTTTCAATCGGCTGAGCACCGAGATCTCGGGGCGCAGCATCGAGAACGAGGACATGGTCAACGTTCCCAACTGGCTGAGCTTCACATTCCGTGTCGGCGACGGCCCGTGGCTCGATCTGCGGGAGGTCACCGTACTCGCCCACAGGCTCGACCTGGACCTCGACCGCGGCGTCCTCACGCGCTCCACCCGCTTCGCCGACGCCGCCGGCCGGACCACGTCCCTCGAGCAGCGGCGCTTCGTGCACATGGACCTCCGACACATCGCAGCTCTCGAGACGACTCTCACCGCCGAGGACTGGTCGGGGTCCGTCGAGTTCCTCTCGGCGCTCGACGGCACCGTCAGCAACACCGGCGTGCCTCGCTATCGCGAGCTGAGCCACGTGCACCTCGTCCCGGTCGACGGGGAAGTGGAGAGCGATGGCGCGATGACGCTCGTCGTCGAGACGAGTCAATCGCACGTGCGCCTCGCCGAGGCCGCGAGTCTCAACGTGGACGGGAGCCCTCTTGCGGAGGCCTCCGTGCTCGAGCGCATCGTGCGCCCTGGCTACGTCGGGGTACGCTTCGCCGTACAGACCGAGCCCGGCCGTCCGGTCACGGTCGAGAAGACCGTGGCACTGCATACGTCGCGAGACGCGGCGATCTCGGCTCCGGAGACGTCGGCGCGCGCCGACCTGACCGACGTCCAGCCCTTCTCGGAGCTGCTCACCCTTCACGAGAGGGCCTGGAAGCGTCTCTGGAGCCGCTGCTCCGTCGCTCTGCCGCAGGATCGCGAGACGAGCCTCATGTTGAGGCTGCACGCCTTCCACACGGTCCAGGTCGCTTCGCCGAACATCGTCGACCTTGACGTGGGCGTGCCCGCTCGGGGCCTCCATGGGGAGGCCTATCGCGGGCACATCTTCTGGGACGAGCTCTACATCATGCCGTTCGTGACGCGCAGTCTGCCGGAGGTCGCGCGGGCCCTGCTGCTCTACCGATACCGCCGCCTGCCACAGGCGCGTGCCGCGGCCCGCGCGGCGGGGCAGAGCGGGGCGATGTTCCCTTGGCAGAGCGGCAGCGACGGACGCGAAGAGACGCAGACGGTGCATCTCAACCCGCGCTCAGGGCGCTGGCTGCCGGACAACTCCCACCTGCAGCGGCACGTCGCGGTGGCCATCGCCTACAACGTCTGGAAATACTACGAGTGGACGCGGGACGAGGAGTCCCTCAGCGCCTGGGGGGCGGAGCTGTTCCTCGAGTTGACCCGTTTCATGGCGGGTCTGGCGACCTTCGACGAAGCTTCGGGTCGCTACGACATCCGCGGCGTCATGGGGCCGGACGAGTATCACGACAGCTACCCAGGGGCGAAGAAGCCCGGTATCGACAACAACACCTACACCAACGCCATGACGGCATGGATGGCGGCCAAGGCCGCTGAGATCCTCAGCCTGCTGTCCGAGTGGCGGCGCGCCGAGATCCTCGAGCGCATCGGGGTCGGCGGCGACGAGCTCGCCCACTGGGACGAGTTGTCGCGCCGCCTGGTCATCGTCCTCCAGGGCGATGGCGTGCTCAGCCAGTTCGAGGGGTACGACGACCTCGAGGAGTTCGACTGGGAGGGGTACCGCGCGCGGTACGGCGATATCCATCGTCTTGACCGTATCCTCGAGGCGGAGGGGGACACGGCGAACCGCTACAAGCTCTCCAAGCAGGCCGACGTCGTCATGCTCTTCTACCTGCTCTCCGCCGAGGAGCTCAAGGTCGTCTTCGAGCGCTTGGGGTATCCCATTGACGCGGAGTCTGTGCGGCGCACCATCGAATACTACGAGCACCGCAGCTCTCATGGCTCGACACTCAGCCGCGCGGTCTACGCATGGGTCATGGCCCGCACGGATCCCGCAGCCGCATGGAGGCACTACGCGGCGGCTCTGGGCAGCGACGTACACGACATCCAGGGCGGCACGACGCGTGAGGGCGTGCACCTGGGCGTCATGGCCGGGACCGTGGACCTGGCGGAGCGCGGCTACCTGGGTCTCGAGACGCGCGGCGGCGTCCTGTGCTTCGACCCTCAGCTGCCCGACGAGATCGATGAGCTGTCGTACAGCATGTCGTCCGGCGGGCACCGGATCGACATCTTCTGCAGCCACAACGCGTTGCGCCTGAGTCTCGCCGAGTCGGCCGCGCCGCCGATCGCCGCTCGTCTCGGCGGTGAGGTCCGCGAGCTGGCCGCCGGCGAGACCGTCGAGGTGGCGCTGCCCGCGCGGGCGCCTCACGCGTAGCCGCTACGAGGCGCCTGGCCTGCTCCGCTGCGGGTCGGGCGAGAGGAAGAGAGCGGCCGGCGACGAAGACTGCGTTCGCGTCGCCGGCCGGGTCCGCCCTCGCTCGATGGGCTCGGCCGTTCGTCCGTGGGATGGCGCCCGTGCGGCAACGTCGTCGGTCGCGACGAGGCCGGCGGGTTGAGGACATACCCTCAGACCGCCATAATCCCCCGTGGGCTTCCTGACGGCTGACAAGGGAGAACGTCCCTATGATCGTGTTCGAAGACGTCACTAAGACCTACGACCCCGGTACCGTCGGCCTCAAGGACTTCACCTGCCACATCGGCAAGGGTGAGTTCGTGTTCCTCGTGGGACCGTCCGGGTCCGGCAAGTCCACTCTCATCAAACTGGTACTCAAGGAGCTCGTGCCCGACAAGGGGCGCATCCTCGTGGCGGGACGCAACCTCAACACGCTGCGACGCAGCAAGGTGCCGCTGCTGCGCCGCAACCTCGGCTGCGTCTTCCAGGACTTCAAGCTCCTGCCCAACAAGACGGTGCACGACAACGTCGCCTACGCTCTCGAGGTGGTCGGCGAGCCCCGGCGCTCGATCCGCCGCAAGGTGCCGGAGATCCTCAGCCTCGTGGGCCTCTCGGAGAAGATGAACAACTACCCGCACGAGATCTCTGGCGGCGAGCAGCAGCGCGTCTCGGTGGCGCGCGCCTTCGTCAACCACCCACCACTGCTTCTCGCCGACGAGCCTACGGGCAATATCGACCCCGACACGGCGGTCGGCATCATGCAGCTCCTGGTGCGCATCCAGCGCACGGGGACGACCGTGCTGGTCGCCACGCACGACCGCGACATGGTCAACCGCATGCGCCGGCGCGTGCTCCAGCTGGAGAACGGGGTGCTCGTGCGTGACGAGCGGCGCGGCAGCTACGACCAGGTCGCCGAAGAGGTCGCGGATGAGGCTTAGCTTCTTCCTCGGCGAGGCGTTCGGCTCCATGCGCCGCAACTGGGTGATGGCCATGGCCGCCGTGATCACCGTCTTCATCAGTACGGCCATCCTCGGCGGCGTCCTCGTGACGCGCGACAATCTTAGCCAGGGCGCGACCAGCCTCAAGGACCGTGTGCTGGTCGAGGTCTTCATCAAGGACGAGGCCACCGACCAGGAGGTCAAGGCTCTGGAGGCCAAGATCCAGGGGATCCCCGAGGTGAAGACCTACACCTACATCTCCAAGGACGAGGCGCTCGAGCGCTTCCGCAAGAAGTTCGGCGAGCGCATCGTCAAGAATCTGCCCGTGAACCCGTTGCCGGCTTCGTTCGAGATCCAGGCCAAGGACGCCAACGACGTCGACAAGATCGCGCAGCAGTTCTTCGACGATCCCACCGTGGACAACGATCCCGGCACCCACAACGGGGTGAAGTACGCGCGCGAGACGGTGCGCAAGATGCTCGGCACCATCAGCCTCATCGAGAAGGGCATGTGGGCGACGACGATCGTGTTCGCCGCGGCCGCCGTGCTGCTCATCAGTACGACCGTCCGTCTCTCCATCTTCGCCCGGCGCCGGGAGGTGGAGATCATGCGCTTGGTCGGCGCGACCAACTGGTTCATCCGCTGGCCGTTCGTGCTCGAGGGATTCATCACCGGTCTCCTCGGCGCCGTCCTCGCCTCGGTCTTCGTCTACGCGGGCAACTGGGCCATCTCCAACTGGATCAGAAGCTCGGAGATCAACTTCATCGACCTCAAGGTGTATTCGATCTGGTGGCGCGGCGGTGCCGACTGGCCGGTCGGACTTCTCCCGACGCTGGCCATCATCGGTGCGGCGCTCGGCGCCCTCGGCAGCCTCGTGGCCTTGCGTCGCTACCTCAAGACGTGAGGCGCCGGCCTACAGGAATCCGCCTGCCTTCCGAAGAAGAGTGATGATTGCCATGTCGATCTTCCACAGGCTCATCATCGCCGCCGTCCTGACGGCTCTCGCCCTCGGCGCCCTTCCCGCGCTGGCCGCCACGCCGGCCGACGCCGCCACCCAGGCTGAGCTGAATCGCAAGCTCAAGGACGCTCGTGCCAAGATCTCCGAAGCGACCAAGCGCAAGGAGAAGCTCGGCGACCAGATCTCGGCGCTCGACGAGCGGCTCACAGTGGTCGAGAAGGAACTCGCTCGCCTGGGAAGCCGGATCGAGACGGTCGAGAGCAAGCTGAACGTCACGCGGGAGAAGCTCGAGATCCTCCAGGAACAGCTGCGCCTCAAACGCCTCGAGCTGCGCAAGGCCGAGGAACACCTCCGGCAGGAGCAGAGCAACCTGGAGATGCGTGCCTCCCTGGCATACAAGACGTCAGATCTCACGTACGTCGACGTGGTGCTCGCCTCGACGAGCTTCGAGGACCTCGTCAGCCGCACGAGCATCGTGAGCACCCTGATCGGCAGCAACAACGACCTGGTCGGGGACCTGGAGGAGACGCGCGCCCTCGTGCAGCGCGAGAAGAAGGCGATCTCCGAGAAGGAGGCTGCCGTCCACTCGGCGGTGAACGACCTCCAGCAGCAGAGCGACGAGCTCGCCGCGCTGCGGGCCGCGCAGGCTGCGGAGAAGGCGGCATCGCTGGCGGCGCGCAAGGAGAAGAGCAACGCGATGGCGGGCACCAAGAAGGACATCGCAGTCCTCAGGCAGCAGGAAGCTCAGCTCATGGCCGAGAGCCGGCAGCTCGCCGGCGTCATCACCAGCTCGAGCGGAGGCGGCGGAACGGGCGACATGATACGTCCCGTCAACGCTCCCGTCATCTCTCCCTTCGGCTACCGGGTGCATCCCATCCTGGGCTATCGGAAGCTCCACACCGGCGTCGACTTCGCGATCGGCTACGGCGCGCCGATCCGCGCCGCCGACAGCGGCACGGTCATCTACGCCACGTGGATGGGCGGCTACGGCAACGTCATCATCATCAATCACGGGGGCGGTATCTCCACGTTGTACGCCCACCAGTCGTCGCTTGCGGTCGCTGCCGGTGCCAGTGTGTCGCGCGGTCAGGTCATCGGCTACGTCGGCTCGACCGGCTTCTCGACCGGGCCGCACCTGCACTTCGAGGTGCGCGTCAACGGTAGTCCAGTCGACCCGATGGGCTACATCAACTGATGCGCGCTCTGCGCGCCATCGTCATCGTCCTGGTCGTGGCGCTGGGTTTCCTCGGCGGGTACTTCGTGGGCTGGTACCTCCACGGCGAGACCATCACGCTGGGCTCGATCGGGATCCGGCACGATGAGGCCGCGGCGGCGGGGGATCTACAAGAACGCATCATCCGGGAGCTCGAGGGCCGCTACTACAAGCCAGTCGACGTCGAGGAGTTGTCGCAGGCGGGCTTGCGCGGCACGCTGGAGTCGCTCGACGACCCCTACACGGTCTATCTGTCTCCCGAGGAGACCAAGGCCTTCGAGGAGAAGCAGAAGGGCGAGTACTCGGGCATCGGTGCGGCGCTGCAGTCTGTGCCCGAGGGGCTCGTGATCACGAGCGTCTTCGACGGATCGCCGGCGGGCGCGGCCGGTCTCCAGCCCGGCGACATCATCGTGACGGTCGACGGTGAGCCGACCGCCGACGTCGCCATCGAGACGAGCATCGCGCGAATCAAGGGCGAGGAGGGCACGACCGTGCAGCTGGGCGTCAAGTCTGTGGACGGCGGCGGCGTGAAGCCGGTCACCGTCACGCGGCGTACCATCACGATCCCGGAGACGAGCACGAAGATGGAGACGGCGGGCGGCGAGAAGGTCGGCTACATCCAGCTGTATGAGTTCGGGGGAAACGCCGCCGACGATGTGCGCCGCGACGTGCAGGACCTGACCCAGCGCGGCGCCAAGTCGTTCATCCTCGACCTGCGCTACAACGGCGGCGGACTCCTGAGCCAGGCGGTCGACGTCACGGGCATCTTCCGCACAGGGGTCGTCACCTCCACCAAGGGTCTCAACTCGCCGCTCGACGTCCTCGAGACGCAAGGACCCGTCGCGACCGAGAAGCCGCTCGTGGTGCTCGTCAACGACTACTCGGCGAGTGCCTCGGAGATCGTCACCGGCGCACTCAAGGACAGCGACAGGGCGGAGATCATCGGCACGCGCACCTTCGGCAAGGGGCTCGTGCAGAGCATCATCCCGCTGGACGACGAGGCGGCGCCTCAAGCTGACCACGGCGGTCTACCTGACGCCCAACGGCACCAACATCAACAAGAAGGGCATCGCTCCGGATATCAGCGTGGTCGACCGGAAGAACACGAAGGCAGACGAGCAGCTCCAGCGGGCGCTCGCCTATCTCGCCAGGCTGAACTAGGCTCCGTGACGGCGCGCCGTGACGAAAGGTCGGGCGGGCGTGGCACGGGCGACGATCCTGGGTCACGCGGAGGGCGAAAGGCTGGCCGTCCCACGGAGGCGAAGCCCCAGCCGTACTGCGTCACCCGCTGGGGCAAGTTCTTCTCGCTGGAGCCGCTGTTCGCCGACGAGCGCACCTACTTGATCGCCAAGGGCAGCAAACCGGTTCGGCTCGACGACCTCGTGCTGGCGGTGCCCACGAGGGGCGACCGGCGCACCGTCGTCGAGGTCCTGGGTAGAGTCGACGATCTCAAGGCCGTCCTGCGCGGCATGCTGTACGCCAGCGGGCTGCCGCAGGGCTTTCCGGACGCGGTACTCGATGAGGCGGCCGCGGTGAAGGGGCGCGCCGAGCGCCCGGACCACGACCGCCGCGACGTCACCGATCTGCCGACCTTCACCATCGACCCCGACACGGCGCGCGACTTCGATGATGCCATCAGCGTGCGCCGTGAAGGCGACGGCTACCGGGCGCACGTGCACATCGCCGACGTGTCGTACTTCGTCGACCAGGATGGGGCTCTGGAGGCGGCCGCTCGGGAGCGCACCTCGAGCGTCTACCTTCCGCTGTTCGCCGAGCCCATGCTGCCGCCGGCCCTGAGCAGCGACTCGTGCAGTCTGGTTCCGCGTCAGGCGCGCAAGTGCGTGACCGTCGAGTTCGCCTTCGGCGCCGACGGCCGTCGCAGCGCGGTACAGTTCTACCGTTCGCTGATCCGCAGCAACCACCGGCTCACCTACGGCTTCGTCGACACGCTGCTCGCTCCGGAGGGCGATCGGGACGGCGCGTCCGCCGGGGTGGCGTCGGCCGTGGCGCCGGCGGAGGTGCCCGACGCCACGACGCACGCCGATCCCGAGATCATCGCTCAAGTCAGGCTCGCCGCCGACCTCGCCGCGGTGCTGCGCCGGCGGCGCCAGGCCCGCGGCGCCCTCACGCTGGGCTCGTTCGAGCCCGAGTACGCGTTCGATCACGCCGGCGAGCTGACCGGCGCCGCCGTGCGTCCCGAGACCCCGTCCCACGCTCTCGTCGAGGAGTTCATGCTTGCCGCAAACGAGGCGGTGGCCGGCTTTCTCCTGCGCAAGAAAGCGCATGCACTGTATCGCGTCCATGAACCGCCCGAGGCGGCGAGCGTGCGCGAGCTCCTCGACGCGCTGGAGGAGCTGGCCGTGCCGACGCCCGCCTTCCCGAGCGCCGAGGCCGTGCCCGCCGAGAGACTCGCCGAGGCCTTCGGCCGCGTCAGTCGCATGCTCATCGAGACGAGCGCCCGCGAGGGTCGCGGCGCATCGGGCTTGGTCGACGCTCCTGCTGCGCTCCCTTAAGCAGGCACGCTACGACCCGGCGAACCTCGGCCACTTCGGACTCGCGAGCCCCGCCTATCTTCACTTCACCTCGCCGATTCGTCGCTACGCCGACCTCGTCGTGCACCGCAGTCTTCTCTTCCATCTCGGTGACGGCGGCGGCGAGCTGGGCGACGGGGAACTCGCCGTCGCCGCCGAGGACTGTTCGAGGCTCGAGCGCGACATCTCTCGCCTGGAGCTCGCCGCGGACGACGTCGCCCTCTGCTTCCTCTTGCAGGAGCGCCTCGAGGAGGAGGGCTGGGAGCAGGAGTTTCCGGGTGAGATCATCGGACTCATCGGGGCTGGACTCTTCGTGCGCTTCGGCGAGGTCTTCGAGGGCTTCGTCTCGTCGCGTCGCCTGAGTGGCGAGCGCTTCGAGGTGAGCCTGCATGGGACGGCCCTGGTCGGCGAGTCGTCGGGACGTCGCTACCGGCTCGGCGACCCCATCGACGTCAAGGTCGAGCGCGTCGACCGCCTGCGAGGGCGGACCGACCTCGTGCTCGCGCATGAACGTGAGGCGGCGCGTGGCGCCGGGCGTCCGCGCCCGGAGGTACGCGGCCGCGGGCGCGGCCACGGCGCTCGCCCACCCCGCCGCGGAGTCGGCCCGCCGTCCACCCGGCGCCGCGGCTGACGCGCCGGGATCGCGCCATGGGGTACTCTAGGACCATGGCGCGAGAGACCGGCATCAAACGGGTCGCCGAGAATCGCAAGGCGTACCACGACTACTTCATCGACGAGACCTACGAGGCGGGCATCGCCTTGGTCGGCACCGAGGTCAAGTCATTGCGTGAAGGCCGCATCACTTTGCGCGACAGCTACGTCGAGGTCCAGGGCTCCGCTCACGCTCCCGAGCTGTCTCTGGTGGGCGCCCACATCAGTGCGTTCGAGCAGGGCAATATCTGGAACCACGAGCCGTTGCGTCCCCGCAAGCTTCTGCTGCACCGGCACGAGATCGATCGCATCGCCCAGCGCGTGCGCGAGCGCGGCTACACGGTCGTCCCGACCAAAGTGTACTTCAAGGACGGGCGCGCCAAGGTCGAGATCGGCATGGCGCGCGGCAAGCACCTCTACGACAAGCGACACGACATGGCCGAGCGCGACGCGAAGCGCGACATGGATCGCGCCCTGCGAGGTCGAGACCGGGAGGGACGGTGAGCATGGGCGCGCTGAACGACGAGCAGAGAGACGCGGCTCTCGAGCTTCTCGACGGCTGGCGCGCCGAGGGCATGGCGATCGTGCGCACCTTTCGCTTCAAGGACTTCGTGCAGGCGATCGACTTCGTCGGCGCAGTGGCCGAGATCGCCGAGGAGCGGCGGCACCACCCGGACATCGACATCCGCTACAACCATGTGACGCTGGGGCTGTCCTCGCACGATGCCGGAGGCGTCACCGCGCGCGACATCGACTTGGCGAAGGCTATCGGCCGCCTCAGGTCATGAGGGGAAGGGCGCTCGGCAGATCGTGACGAGGGACGCAGACGGGCTTCGGCCCGGTTTGCCTCAATCAGCCGTGCCCAGGCCCGGCTTGCTTGGTCTGTTGACGCCGCGACCGCGGCGTGGATCAGGCGCCTCAGGTGAAGCCGGAGCCGGCGCGGGCGGGGCAGTCGCGCGGCGCACCTGACTGGCTCGTGGTGCCGCCGCACATGAAGCTCGTGATCTTCTGCTGGACGTTCGTCGAGCCACACTCCGAGCACTTCTTCTGATCGTCCTTGAGGAAGCCCATCGAGAACACCTCGAAGGCGCTCCCGCAGTCGTTGCACGTGAGATCGTACTCTGCCATTGGCTGCGATCCTTTCGTTGACAGCTGGATTCTACATGACCGGCAGGGCGGCGCGCGTTTGGGAGGGGACCAACGCGTCGGGGCGTCTGCTACACTGCGTTCTCATGAGCGAACCACCACGCGATGGCGAGAACCGGCGGTCGCCCCGGCTGTCTCGTGCCGCCCGCCGCCGCCAGGTGCGCCGCCGCCGCCTCGTCGCCCTCGGCGTGTTCATCGTCGCTGTCAGCATGCTCGCCCTCGGCGCTCGGGAGCTCGTGACCGGCGTTGAGGAGGCGAACTCGGGCAGCGGTTCCTCCGAGACCGACGCGGTGCTCAGCAAGAGCACGACTGCCGGCGCATCGGCATCCTCACCGTCCCAGTCCCCCTCCGCCGCTGCCTCTCCGTCGCCCTCTGCGCCGCCTTCTGCGGTCATAGAGATCGGCTGGGTGGGCGACACGACTCCGGGGTCGAAGTACGGCAACCCTCCCGACAACGGGCGCGCCCTCTTCAAGGCCGTGCGCAAGCAGCTGCAGGCGCCGGATCTCATGATGGCGAACCTCGAGGGCACGTACTCGACCGGCGGGCCGTCGAAGTGCGACGGAGTGGACTCGGGACTCTGCTTCGCCTTCCAGGCTCCTCCTGCCTACGCCAAGGCCCTGAGCTGGTCGGGGATCGATCTGGTGAACCTGGCCAACAATCACTCCTACGACTACTTCCAGCGCGGGCTCGAGCAGACGACGCAGGCGTTGAAGAAGGCGGGCGTCGAGTACACGGGGCTGCCTGATCAGATCACGATCGTCGACGTCGAGGGCGTGCGCGTGGCCACCATCGGCTTCTCGCCGTACTCCTGGAACCCGAGCGTCAACGACATCCCGGCGGCCGTCGAGCTCGTCGAACGGGCGACGACCAAGGCCGACGTCGTCGTCGTGCTCATGCATGCAGGTGCTGAGGGGTCCGACAAGATCCGCACGCCGAAGGGCACCGAGGTGGCGTTTGGCGAGAACCGTGGCGATTCGCGGGCGTTCGCGCACGCTGTCGTCGACGCCGGCGCCGACCTCGTGCTGGGCTCTGGGCCGCACGTGATCCGCGGTATCGAGCGCTACAAGAACCGGCTCATCGCCTATTCGCTGGGCAACTTCGGAGGCTGGGGCAACTTCGGCGTCGGCGGCAATCTGAGTCTCTCGGGGCTGCTCACCGTGCGCATCGATGCCCGGGGCCGTATCCAGGGCGGTCGCTGGGTCTCGCTGCACATCGCGAGTCCGGGCGTGCCGAGCGTGGACTCCGGGGACGTGGCCGCGCGGCTTGTCAGGCAGCTGTCCGCCGCCGACTTCGCAGAGACCTACGAGCTCGACTCGGAGGGATCGTTCTCGGGCAAGTAGGGCCTCGGGAGACGGCGTCGTACGTACTCGCCGGCCTTCTATGTCCACGATGACGCTGCTCTCAAGCCGTTCGCCTGCCCGCACCCGGCGACGACCCTGCTCCGCGAGCGTGTGCTACACTCGCTTCTCCGTGCCCTCGTAGCTCAGGGGATCAGAGCGCGCGCCTCCGGAGCGCGAGGTCGAAGGTTCGAATCCTTCCGGGGGCACCAGCCACTCGCGATGCGCGGATCAGGCCTCCCGGTGCGATAGGCTGGCGCCGTGCAGCAGCCGCCCGCCTCAGCTTACGCCGCCCTCGCGGGCACGACCCTCGCCTTCGGCCTCTCCTTCGCGGCCACCAAGTGGGCGTTGCGCGGCTTCGAACCGCTCTTGCTTGCGCTCCTGCGCTTCGTGCTGGCGGGTGGCACCCTCTGGCTCATCTGGCGGGTGTTCGGCGCACGCGAGCAGGCCACGCGCGCAGAACTCGGTCGGCTCGCCGTGCTGGGCTTCGTGTCGCTCACGGTGTACTTCAGCTTCGAGAACCTGGGCATCGCTAGGACCAGCGCCAGTGAGGCGGCGATACTGTTGGCGGCGGTCCCCGTCTTCGTCGTCGTCCTGAACGTGTTCACCCTGCGCGAGCGCAACGCGGCACGGCAGTGGGCCGGCGTCGCGCTCTCGTTCATCGGCATCGTGGGGCTCATGCGGTTCGGCGG
This sequence comes from uncultured Thermoleophilia bacterium, assembly GCA_963717285.1. Taxonomy (GTDB): domain Bacteria; phylum Actinomycetota; class Thermoleophilia; order UBA2241; family UBA2241; genus CAIXSE01. Next base: position 692,654 of record CAVQVW010000002.1, on the reverse strand, counting down.
CGGGGACGGCGGCGGCAGTACGGGCGGCAACCTGCTGGTCCTGATCGCCAGTCTCGCCGCCGCCGTCTACACGCTCATGGCACGGCACATGCTGGTCAAGCGCTCGGCGCTCTACCTGACCACTTTCCAGAACCTGTTCGGCGCCCTCTTCATAGTCCCGCTGGTGTTGGTGGAGGCCCTGCTCGTCGGGGTCAGAAGGCCGACTCCGACCGCCTTCGGGGCCATGGTCTACCTGACCCTCTTCAGCTCGGTTGCCGGCTACCTGATGCTGAACTACGCGCTGCGCCACGTCGAGGCGAGCAAGGTGAGTGTCTTCATCAACCTCACGCCGGTCGTCGGCGTGGCAGGGGCCTTCTTGCTGCTCGGTGAGCGCTTCACCCCGCTGCAGGCGGCGTCGTCGGCGGTGGTCGTCCTCGGCGTCTGGCTGACGAACACGCGCGGGGTGGTCGTCGATCCTCGCCCGGCGTGACCCGTCTGGACAGCCGCATTCGGCCTGGGGGATACTACGCCGACGCCCGGAAGGCGTCACGCGATCATGACTCACCCTCTCGACGACACCCGCGATCTCGCCGCCCTGCCGATCGGCATGTTCGACTCCGGCATGGGTGGTCTCACCGTGCTCCACGAGTGCCTCGTCGCCCTGCCCAGCGAGGACTTCATCTACGTCGGCGACACGGCGCGCTTCCCCTACGGGGAGAAGAGTCCCGACGAGCTCGAGTCGTACTCCGGTCAGATCGCGGCGTTCCTCGAGAGGACCGGCGTCAAGCTGCTGGTCGTCGCCTGCTTCTCGGCGACGGCGGCCGCGTTGCCGGCCCTGCAGGAGCGCTTCGCCACGCCGATCGTCGGTGTCGTCATGCCGGGCGCACGGGCGGCGGTGCAGAGTTCGCGCTACCGGCGTATCGGCGTGCTCGCCACGGAGGCCACCGTCGCGAGCGGTAGCTACGTGCGCGCCATCCATAGCCTCGACGTCGGCGCCGAGATCCACCAGCAGGCATGCCCCGGGCTGGCCGCGTTCATCCAGAAGGGTGACGTCGCCAGTCGGGACGTCACAGACGCCGTGCGACGCTACACGGCGCCGCTCAAGGAGGTGCGCCCCGATGTCGTCATCATGGGCTGTACGCACTATCCGTTGGTGGCGCCGATGCTGCAGCGCCACTTGGGGCGCGACGTCACCCTCGTGAACCCCGCCGTTGAGATCGCTCGCGAGGTCGGCGACCTCCTCGAGCGGCAGGGTATCGCGCGCCGCGACGATCGCGAGGGCGAGTACAGGTTCCACTGTACCGGCGATGTCGACACGTTCCGTGCCGTCGGCGCCCGCTTCCTGCAGATGCCGATCGACCGTGTGCAGCGCGTCACGCTCGAGGAGTTGGCGGACGGCGACGCGCCGTGAGTAGCCGCTTCGTGGTGCGGGCGGCCCTGTACGCGGCCCTGTACGCGGTGCTGACGCTGGCGCCCGGGCTCAACGCTCTCGCCTACGGCCAGGTCCAGTTCCGCGTCTCCGAGGCACTCATGGTCTTTGCCTGCGTAGATCCGGCCGCCGTGCCCGGCCTCACCATCGGGACGGCGCTGGGCAATCTCAACAGCCCGATGCTCATCGTCGACGTGGTCTTCGGCTCGCTGCTGACGCTGGTGGCAGCCTCGCTCATGCAACGCATCGGGCCCCGGCTCGTCGCTCTCGCGGTCCCGGTGATCGTCAACGGATTCGGAGTGGCGACCATGCTGGCTGTCGTGCTGGACCTGCCGTTCTGGGCGAGTGTCGTCTGGGTCGGGGCCGGCGAGACCGCCGTAATGAGCACTGCGGGTGCAGCCCTGCTGCTGCTGGTCAGGCAGCGCCGCGAGGCTTTCGGACTGACACGATCCGCCGCCTGACGCGGCATGTGCGCCGCTGCGGCGGCCGAGGAGGACCACTGTGAGGACAGGACGCGGAGTCGCCGAGCTGCGGCCCATTCAGATAACCCCCAGCGTGGCAAAGTTCGCTGCGGGATCCGCTCGGATCGAGCTGGGCGACACCCACGTGCTCTGCACGGCCTCGCTCAGCGACGGTGTGCCCGCCTGGTTGCGCGGCTCTGGTCGCGGCTGGCTCACGGCCGAGTACAGCATGCTGCCCGCGGCCACGCCGACGCGCACCGCGCGTGAGGCGGTGCGCGGCCGGCAGGGGGGCCGCACCATGGAGATCCAGCGGCTCATCGGGCGCAGTCTGCGGTCCATCGTCGATCTCGGTATCATCGGCGAACGCACGATCGCGGTCGACTGCGATGTGCTGCAGGCCGACGGCGGCACGCGCACGGCGAGCATCAGTGGCGCCTACGTGGCCGTGTACGGGGTCGCCCTCAAGCTCAAGGAGAGGTTGAGACTCAACGAGCTGCCCCTCTTCGACTCCATCGCGGCGGTCAGCGTCGGTGTGGTCGACGATCAGCCCTTGCTCGACCTCGACTACGATGAGGATGCCGCCGCCGCCGTCGACATGAACGTGGTGCTGACGGGAGACGGTCGGCTGGTGGAGGTGCAGGCGACCGCCGAGGGAGAGCCCTACGCGCGCACCACGCTGGAGGCCATGCTGGATCTGGCCGTCGGCGGGGCGACCGCTCTGGCGACCGCGCAGGCGGCGGCCATCGCGAGTCTGGAGCAGGAGTGAGATGCGCTTCATCTTGGCCAGCGGCAACGCTCATAAGCTGACGGAGTTCGCCCGGATCTTGGCGCCGCACGCGGTGCTGCGCATGCCCGACTGGGTCACGCTGCCGCCTGAGGGCGTGACGTCGTTCAGCGAGAACGCGCGCGAGAAGGCGCTGGCGCTGGCACGGGCGCTGGCCGGGCGGGGCGAGACGGAGGCGTGGTGCGTCGCAGACGACTCTGGCCTGGAGGTCGAGGCGCTCGGCCTGGCGCCCGGCGTGTCGAGCGCTCGCTACGCGGGCGTGGACGGGCCGGGCGCCGACGCCGCCAACGTGGCGCGCCTGCTGGAGGAGTTGGCCGGGTGCGCGGACCCTCGCGCGCGCCGGGCGCGCTTCGTCTGCGCGGTCTGCGCGGTCTCACCCGAGCTCGCGGAGCACGCGGTCGAGGCGCACTGGTCGGGCGCCATCGCGGCGGCTCCTCGCGGCGCCGGCGGTTTCGGCTACGACCCCGTCTTCGTCCCCGACGGATCGTCGCTCAGCGTGGCCGAGTGGCCCGCAGGGGAGAAGGACCGCGCCAGCCATCGGGCACGCGCCGGGAAGGCTCTCATTGAACACCTGCTGCGGGAGGGCGTGCCCGGCGTCCGTGCCTGACGAGGCCAGGAGGCCTCAAGAGAAGAACGGCGAGACGACGAGAACGGCGCTCAGGGCGATGAGCAGCGCCGTGAAGGTCCAGGCGATCGCGTTGCGCACGGGGCCGTTCACGTACTCGCCCATCACCCGCGGCTTGTTGATCATGAGCAGGGTGAACACGAGGATCACCGGCAGCAGCACGCCGTTCATCATCTGGGCCACCATGATGACCTTGACCAGCGGCAGACTCGGGATCGTAGCGACCAGCGCCGGTACGAAGATGTAGAAGGTGATGATCCCGTTGAAGGCCGGCGCTTCGCGGAAGCTCGAGTCCAGCCCGGACTCCAGGCCGAAGGCCTCGCACACCACGTAGGCCGTGGCCAGCGGCAGCACGCCCGCGGCCAGGATGGAGACGCTCAATAGGCCGAGGCCGAAGAGGTAGCGGGCGGCTGCTCCAAGGAAGGGCTCGAGGGCTCTCGCCGCCTCCTGCGCGGAGTCGATGACGATGCCCTCCGGGTAGAGCGTCGCGGCGCAGGCCAGCACGATGAAGAAGTCGATCGTGGTCATGAAGACCGAGCCCATGTAGATCTCGTACTTCGTGTATATGTACTGGCGCAGCGGGACCTTTCTGTCGACGACCGCCGCCTGGATGAAGAACTGGCCCCACGGCGTGAGCGTCGTGCCGACGGCGGCGATCACCGTGAACAGCCAGAGGCTGTTGAGACTCACTTGCGGGGTGACCGCGCCGTGCAGTGCGGCGGACCAGTCCGGCCCGGCCATGATCCCCGCGACCACGTAGGTCACGAGCACGAAGCCCAGGGCGAGCAGCACCCGCTCGACCTTGCGATACGAACCCCGCGTGACGAGCAGCCAGACGGCGACGGCGACGAGGGGGACGCCGATGTAGGAGGGCATCCCGAAGAGGCTGCCGGCCGCGGCCACACCGGAGAACTCGGCCACAGTGGTGCCGAAGTTGGCGATCATGACGGTGACGATGGCGAAGGCCGTCACCTTGAGACTGAAGTTCTCGCGGATGAGCGCGGCCAGCCCGCGTCCGGTGACGACGCCGATGCGGGCGTTCATCTCCTGGACGACGGCCAGCACGAGCGTGAGCGGTACGAAGCAGCCAGATGAGCGAGTAGCCGTAGCGTGAGCCGATCACCGACCACGTCGTGATGCCGCCGGCGTCGTTGCCGGCGTTCGCGGCGATGAGGCCGGGACCGAGCAGGCCGAGGAGGATCAGCAGCCGGGTGCGGCCGATCCGCCCGGCGAGCCGCCGGCCTACGGAGCGTGGGGAGCGCGCCATCGAGGCCTCCTCAATGGAGGATCCTCGGCAGGCGCTTCTTCCAGGCGAGCGGGAGCACCAGGTCGATGGCGTCGTCGACGGTGATGATGCCGTGCAGGGCGCCCTGCTCGTCGACGACCGGCAGGGCGATCAGGTTGTACTTGGCGATGACCTCGGCGATCTCCTCCTCGCCGCCGGAGGTGAGCACGGTGACGGGGTTCTCGGTCATGAAGTCCCGTACTTTGCGTGCCGGCGGCTCCAGGAGCAGATCGCGCAGCGAGAAGACGCCACGCAGGTGGTCGCTGCGGTCGAGCACGTAGACGTAGTAGATGGTCTCCGCGGAGGCGGCCTGTTCACGCAGGCTCCCCATGGCCTCGGCGGCGGTCGCGTCCAGCCGTACCTGGGCGAAATCGGTCGTCATGATGCCGCCCGCCGAGTGCTCCGGGTAGCTGAGCAGCTCTCTCAGGTCCTCGGCGTCCTCCTTCTCCATCATCGCGATGAAGTGCTGGCGCCGGTCGTCCGGCAGATCGGCGAGGAGGTCGGCGGCGTCATCCGGCGCCATGTTGGCGAGCAGCTCGCTCGCCTTGTCGTCCGGCATCTCGAGCAGCATCGAGGCCTGGTAGGAGGAGTGCATCTCCTCGAAGGTCTCGGCGGCGAGGTCGTCTTCGAGCGCGTCCAGCACGGCGGCGCGTTCCTCCGGGGAGAGCTCGTGCACGAGGTCGGCGATGTCGGCGGGGTGGAGGAGTTCGAGCTTGGTGCGCGCCACGGCCAGCCGCACCGAGCTGTCGTCGGACTGCTCGACGTCGATGTGCTTCCAGTCGATCAGGTGCGGCTTCGGGTTCTGACGGGTCTTGGTGAGGCGCTCACCGACCTTCGACAGGCCCACGCGCCGAAGGATGGCGTTGCTCGAGACGTCGACGGCGGCGACATGGACGTGGTCACCGCTGCGCAGCAGCTGGATGTCGTTGACACGGATGAGCTTGCGCCCCTCGGTGTCGACCAGCTGCTTGTCGAGAAAGGTGCGGCTCAGGTGCAGTTCGTCCGACCGAAGCTCGCGTTCGCTCAGATCGGCGAAGGCGCAGCGCAGCAGCGTGCCCGACTCTTCGAAGCTGGTGACCAAGCTCCACGCAGCGTAGACGACCTTGCCGCGGCGCCGCACGGCGACCGCTGTGATCCGTGGGTGCGCCTGGCGGGAGGAGACGACGAGATCGTGCACGACGCCGGCCGGCTTGTCCGCCGCATCGCGGACGGGGCTGCCGAGCAGCTTGCTGAGATAGAACACGACCCTCACCTCCTCTCGCCTGTCGTTCACGTACCAGAACGACCAAAGACCTCCTCGCGGAGGCCTCCTGAGCGCAGCAGCAGGTTTGGGCGATCCTCACTCGTCCAAAAGCTTTAGCACAGCACACCGTAGAGGTCAGAGCCTCAGCCGTCTTGGGCAAGACCTTGGTTCGGTAATGCCTGTTCTACCCGTTGGCGTCTCTGGACGTTTCCGGGCAACGGCCTCTATGTGTACCGGAGCCTCACCTAACGAGGAACGGCGCCGTCGTGACGCCTTCGAAACGTACCCTTGGACCCGGGCGGTGTCAAGACGGCAGGAGGTGCTATACTGAGCGTGACCGGGCCGGCGCTGCACGATGCGCCGGCTTTTCTGCGATGAAGCAGCAGAGGGACTGAGAGCTTTGATCATCACGGTCACACCGAATACTGCCGTCGACAAGACGCTCACGGTGCCCAACTTCCAGACCGGGCATCGCCACCGCTCCAGTGAGAGCCTGACACTCCCGGGCGGCAAGGGCGTCAACATCGCGCGAGCGCTCAAATGCCTCGGCGATCCCGTCGTCGTCACCGGACTCGTCGGTGGCCTCGCCGGGCAGCAGATATCGGAGGGGTTGCAGCGCGAGAACATCCTCCACGACTTCACGCACATCGCAGGCGAGACGCGGACCTCGACGGTGGTCGTGGATCCGACGACGATGCGGCAGACGGAGATCATCGAGTACGGTCCGGTCGTGACCCCTGCGGAGGTCGAGGAGCTCCTCGAGAAGACCGACTACCTCGCCAAGGGCGCCCGTTTCGTCGTGCTTGCCGGCTCGCTGCCGCGCAAGATGCCCGAGGAGTTCTATGCCCAAGTCGTGGAGCGGGTCCGCCGCCATCGTTGCTACGTCGTCATCGACAGCGCCGCCGACCCTCTGCGCCTTGGGTCCAAGGGTCGCCCCGACCTCGTCTGCTCCAACATCCGCGAGGCCGAGGATCTCGTGGGACACGAGTTTCACGACGAGCAGGACATCATCGACGCGACCGGTCTGATCTGCGGCATGGGCCCGCGCAATGTGATCATCAAGCTGCCGCACGGCTGCGTGGCGCGCTTTCGTGTCGGGCGCCGGCAGCGTGTCTATAGGGCGAGCGTCGCTCCGCTGGCCAGCGTCGTCAGCACTGTGGGCTCCGGCGACGCCTTCCTTGCCGGCTTCCTCAGTGCGCGCTTCCAGAAGCTCGATCACGCCGATTGTCTGGGCCAGGCTCTGGCCGTCGGCGCAGCCAATACGCAGCGCTACGGCGCCGGCGTGCTCGACGTCGAGGACGTGCGCAGGCTGCAGAAGGGCACGTCGGTCACGGAGGTCGGCGGCCAAGGCTAGCGCGGCCGGCCGGCCACCCAGACGAGCTGCATGTGCCCGGCACCGTGTTGACCCTTGTCGCGGCCAGCTGGTACAGTCGCGTGACGTTGCCACGAGACCCATTTAGCCCACACGAGAGCACCTTCGAGTTCCGAGACCCGGCACGTTCGTGCGCGGGTCTCTTTCGTGATTCAGCAGGAGTCGGTCCGGTTCGCGCCTGGAGGAGGACGGCATGGAAGTAGAGATCGGTCGCGGGAAGAAAGGCCGTCGCGCGTATGGCTTCGACGACATCGCCATCGTGCCCAGCCGTCGCACGCGCGACGTCGACGACGTCGACATCAGCTGGAATCTCGGCCCGCACAAGCTGGAGCTCCCCTGTCTCGCCTCGGCGATGGACGGCGTCGTCGATCCCGGGTTCGCCGTCACCATGGGCAGGCTTGGCGGCTTGGCCGTGCTCAATCTCGAGGGCGTGCAGACACGCTACGCGGACGCCGGCGAACAGCTGGCCCGCATCGCCTCTCTGTCGAAGGAGACGGCGACGCGCACCATGCAGGAGATCTACAAGGAGCCGGTCAAGGCGGAGCTCATCGCGCAGCGTATCCGGGAGATCAAGGCCGGGGGCGTCCTGGCGGCTGCGTCGTTGACGCCCGCCCACGTGCGCGAGTACTTCGAGGTCGCCCTCGAGGCAGGTCTCGACGTGCTCGTCATCCAGGGCACCGTGGTGTCTGCAGACCACGTCAGTACCCGGGTCGAGCCGCTCGACCTCAAGGAGTTCATCGCCGAGTGCCCCGTGCCCGTGATCGTCGGCGGTGTGGCCTCGTACTCGACGACGCTGCACCTCATGCGTACCGGGGCCGTCGGCGTGCTGGTCGGCGTGGGCCCGGGTCACGCTTGCACGACCCGTGGCGTGCTCGGCATCGGCGTGCCGCAGGCGACGGCCATCGCCGACGCCTCGGCGGCGCGGGTCCAGCACGTGCTCGAGACCGGACAGTACTGCAACGTGATTGCCGACGGCGGCATGCGCACCGGCGGCGACGTGAGCAAGGCGATCGCCCTGGGCGCGGACGCCGTCATGGTCGGTTCACCCCTGGCCGCCGCCCAGGAGGCGCCGGGGCGCGGCTTCCACTGGGGCATGGCGACCTTCCACCCCGAGCTGCCCCGCGGCACGCGGGTCAAGGCCGGGGTGAAGGGCACGCTGCAAGAGATCCTCGCCGGCCCGGCACGCGAGAACGACGGCACCCTCAACCTCTTCGGCGCTCTGCGCACCAGCATGGCGACCTGCGGGTACGAGACACTGAGCTCGTTCCAGAAAGCCGAGGTCATGGTCGCGCCGTCGCTCATGACCGAGGGTAAGAAGCTGCAGAAGGACCAGGACGTGGGCATGGGCTGACCCGTCGGGGTCCAGCCTGGCGGCCGACGATGGCACGACGGGTCGATCGAAGGTGAGGGGGCGGGAGTGGCGCAGGGCACACCACAGGTGAAGGCGTTCGACACCGTCCTCGTGCTCGACTTCGGGGCGCAGTACGGACAGCTCATCGCGCGCCGCGTGCGCGAGTGCCGCGTGTACTCGGAGCTGATTCCTCATGACACTCCGGTCGAGCGCATCAAGGCGTACGCGCCCAAGGGGATCATCCTCTCCGGCGGGCCGATGAGCGTCTACGTCGACGATGCCCCCCAGCTCGATCCCGAGATCCTCGAGCTCGGCATTCCGGTGCTCGGCATCTGCTACGGCATGCAGAGCCTTGCCATGAGTCTGCAGGGCACGGTGGCGCGCACCGATCTCAGCGAGTTCGGCAAGGCTTCTGTCAACGTGATCGATCCCGGCCTGCTGCTGCAGGGGTGGCGCGGCGTGGAGCGGGCCTGGATGAGCCACCGCGACTGCGTGACGGCGCCGCCGCCCGGGTTCGAGGTGCTGGCCGCCAGTGCCGCTTCGCCGGTGGCGGCCATGGAGTCCCGTGAGCATGGGTTCTACGGTGTGCAGTTCCACCCCGAGGTGGTGCACACGCCCAAGGGAACGGACGTCCTCAGGAACTTCCTCTACAAAGCGTGCGGCTGCCGGCCCGAGTTCACTCCGGCCTCGATCATCGAGGAGTCCATTCACCGAGATCCGTGCCCAGGTCGGCGATCGCAAGGCCATCCTCGGGCTCTCCGGCGGCGTCGATTCGTCGGTCGCCGCGCTCCTCATGCACAAGGCCATCGGCGACCGGCTCACGTGTGTCTTCGTCGACCAGGGCATGATGCGCATGGACGAGGCCGAACGCGTGGTCGAGACCTTCTCGGGCACGTTCGGCATCCCGCTGATCGCCGTCGACGCCAGTGCGCGCTTCCTCGGCAAGCTCGAGGGCGTCACCGATCCGGAGCGCAAGCGCAAGATCATCGGCGAGGAGTTCATCCGTTGCTTCGAGGAGGAGGCGCGCAAGCTCACCGACGCGAAGTTCCTCGTGCAGGGCACGCTCTACTCGGACGTCATCGAGAGCGGCACGCGTCAGGCCGCCAAGATCAAGAGCCATCACAACGTGGGCGGGCTTCCCGAGAAGATGGACTTCGAGCTCGTCGAGCCGCTGCGCTGGCTGTTCAAGGATGAGGTGCGCGCCGTCGGCGAGGAGCTCGGTCTTCCCGAGCGCATCGTCTGGCGCCAGCCGTTCCCGGGGCCGGGGCTGGCGATCCGCATCATCGGCGACATCACGGCCGAGCGCGTCGACATCCTGCAACGCGCCGACGCCATCGTGCAGGAGGAGATCCGCAGCGCGGGCCTGTATCGCGAGCTCTGGCAGTGTTTCGCCATCCTGCCGGTGATCCGCAGTGTCGGCGTGCAGGGCGACGAGCGCACCTATGGCTACGCGATCGCCATCCGCGCCGTGAAGAGCGAAGACGCGATGACGGCGGATTGGGCCCGACTGCCGTACGACCTGCTCGAGACCCTCGCCTCGCGCATCATCAACGAGGTGCCCGAGGTGAACCGCGTGGTTTACGACATCTCGAGCAAGCCCCCGAGCACGATCGAGTGGGAGTAGTCGTCCGGCAGTCTCGCCGATGACCTCAGCCGGTCTCCGTCTCCAGCTCGCCGTGCGCGGGGCTGCCGAGGTAGAGGACGAGGAGTATCACGTCGGCGACGAACAGGATGCCGCCGAGCGCGATGGTCCAGACCACCATGATCGGCATCGCCCGTGGCAGGCTCGTCTGGGCGACGCTGCTGAGCAGGGCTCCGTTCGGATTCGCCAGCAGCGTGATGACCAGCAGCACCAACACCGAGCCGCTGAACGCGGTGGCCAGAACACGCGTCGACCGGATGACCGCAGCGAGCGGCCCCAAGCCCGCGAGCACGATGATGTAGTCCGCGTACAAGGCGGCAAGGCTGATGGCCATGAGAACGGCCGCGGCGAGTGCGGCCGCGACGTTGCCCGCCGTCGAGGCCTGGCTGCCCCACACCATCACGGCGCTCCCGATGGCGAAGACGACGGCGAGGACGGAATTGAGGGCGAGCAGTCTCAGGAACTGGGCCGCATCGCGGGGCCGCAGATGGAAGTGGCCGTTGAGCGAGCGGATGTAGCCGGCGCGCAGCCATGTCGAGATGGCGATGTAGGCGAGGAAGAGGAGCATGATGCTCACGCTGCGCCCGGCGACCGCATCGATCAGCGGGCTGCGTGCGTCGTCGAGGAGCCTACCGATCGGCCTGTGGCGGTAGAGCCACGCCGAGGTGAGGGTCACGGCGAAGCCGAACGCGTACAGACCCATCGCGTAGAAGACCACGTACTGTCGAGCGCGAAGCATCGCGATCACCCGCTGGGTGAGCGTGTGACCTTTGACGTCCATCGCCGGGGAGTATACAGAGGTATCATGTGGCATGAGGATCTCGCGCAGCGCTCTCGTCTTTCTGACCCTCGTCTGGGTGGCGGTCGTGCTCTATCCCGATCCGGGCGTGTTCGTGCGCAGCCTCCGCAACAGCCTTCAGCTCCGCGTCGACCCGAGCGCCGCCGCCGAGCTCGCCGCCCGCCTGCCGGACGATCCGCGCCTGGTCGAGGCCTACGTGCTCGAGCGCCAGGTACCGTACGCCTACGACTGGCAGTCGGCCGGAGTCCCGTGGTACTTCCCGTCCGCGTCCGAGGCGCTGGCGGCCAGGAGGGGCGACTGCGAGAGCCGGGCGATGGTCCTCGCCAGCGTTCTCACGGCCAAGGGCATCCCCAACGAGCTGCGCATGAGCATCGGCCACATCTGGGTCGATTATCCGGGCAAGCGGATCAACGCCAGCGAGAACGCGGGCCTGGAGATCGCCGGAAGACGTGAGGGTCGTCCGTTCCTGCGACTGCCGCAAGACTTCGACCCTCGCCGGGAGATCGCCGAGCAGCTTGCGATACACTGGGCGCCGGCGCCCACGGAGCGAGTGCTGCTGCTCTTCGCGGGCGTGACGCTCATCCCGCTGTGGAACGTGCTCGCCGGCGTCGGTGCGCGCGGCCGACCCTTGGCCGAGCAGGGCCGGAGATCCGCCGGCGGGCCGGCCCGACCGGCGACAGGCAGCTCGCCGCGGCGAGACCGGCGCAGCGGCAGTCGAGGGCTGGCGGTGCGGCGTACGAGAAGGGGCCCCGGATGATCGATCTGCGCAGCGACACGGTGACGCGGCCCTCGGCGGAGATGCGACGCGTCATGGCCGCAGCCGTGGTCGGCGACGACGTGCACGGCGACGATCCCACGGTGATCCGTCTGCAGGACTACGCCGCCGACCTGCTCGGAAAGCCGGCCGGCCTCTACTTTCCCTCCGGCACGATGTGCAACCAGGCGGCGCTCCGCGCTCTCACTCAGCGGGGCGACGAGGTCTTTCTGCACGCCCAGGCGCACATCATGTTCTACGAGCAGGGCGCATCCACGCTGAGCAACGTGCAGCTGCGCTGTTTCGATTCCCCAGACGGCACCCTCGACCTGGAGAAGATGGAGGAGTACGTTCACCCTGACGGGGAGGTGCACTTCGCGCCGACGCGCCTCGTCTGCCTCGAGAACACGCACACGCACTGCGGGGGCGCGATCCTGCCCTTCGAGCACCTGAAGGCCGTGCGCGTCTTCTGCGACCGGCACGACCTGAAGCTCCACCTCGACGGCGCCCGCCTCGGGAACGCCGTCGTCGCCACACGCATCTCGTGCGCCGAGTACGCCGCCGTCTGCGACACGGTGAGCATCTGCCTGTCCAAGGGTCTCGGGGCTCCGGTGGGTTCTGTGCTGCTCGGCGACGAGCCGACGATCGCCAAGGCACGACGGGCGCGCAAGATCTACGGCGGCGGCATGCGCCAGGCGGGGATCGTGGCCGCCGGCGGCCTGTTCGCACTCGAGCACAACCTGGCTCGTCTGGCCGACGACAACCGTCGTGCCCGCGCGCTGGCCGAGCGGCTGGCCACCGTGCCCGGACTGAGCGTGGACATGGGACGCGTTCAGACGAACATGGTCTTCGCGGGAACGAAGGACACCGGTCTCCCCGCCGCCGAAGTCGTCGTGCGTCTGCGTGAGCAGGGCGTTCTGGCGCTTGATGAGGCGGCGTGGTCGGTGCGCTTCGTGACGCATCTCGACATCGACGACGCCGACGTCGAAGAGGGGGTCGCGGCCGTGCGGCGCGCCGTGGCCGCGGGGCGCTGATGCCCGCGCGGCTGAGACGATCCCGCCGTGCTCCAGTGGCTCGCGGCGAGCGGAAGTCGTAGAGTGGCACGAGGCCAGCACACGCGGCGGCGAGGAGCCACGGACGCAGCCGAGCGGACGGCGCGGGGAAGACCCCAGTTCCCTTCTGGGCTCTTCTCGGGCTTGTCCGGGACGGCTCGCAAGATGTCCGGCGCGGCGAGGTGCCTCCTCGCGCTCCTTGGGTGGTGGTGCGAGGAGGACCGCGAGTGGCTCGGCGTGACGCAAAGGAGGAGGACCTGGTGAAGGACCAGCTCAAGCAAGCCGTGATCGACGGCCAAGGGGAGGTCGTCGTCGCCCTGACTCAGGCGCTGCTCGCCACAGGGACGTCTGCCCGGGAGATCCTCGACGGCGCACTCCTGCCGGCCATGGCCGTGGTCGGCGAGCGCATGCGCAGCGGCGACTGCTTCATCCCGGAGGTGCTGCTCAGCGCGCGCACCATGCAGAGCGCACTCGACGTCCTCAGGCCGTATATGGCCGAGGGCGAGAGTGCCTCCTTCGGCACCATCGTCATCGGGACGGTCGAGGGGGACCTCCACGACATCGGCAAGAACCTCGTGTCCATGCTCCTGCAGGGCGCCGGCTTCGAGGTCGTGAACCTCGGCACGGGGGTCACGGCGGAGCAGTTCGTGACCGCCGTGAAGGAGCATCGGGCGCAGATCATCGGCATGAGCGCCCTGCTGACCACCACCCTGCCGCGCATGAGAGAGACAATCGACGCGCTCACCGCCGCCGGCCTGCGCGACGCGGTCAAAGTGATGGTGGGTGGCGCCCCGGTGACCGAGGCCTACGCGCAGGAAGTCGGCGCCGACGGCTATGGAGCCAACGCCGGCATGGCCGTCGAGCGCGCCAAGGCCCTCGTCGGGGCTTGAGCGAGAGGAGCCACCCCATGGCCGACATCTACCAGGAAGCAGCCGACACCATCATCGATGCCGACCGCGAGGCCGCCGAGGAGGTCGCCGCCCGCGCCCTGGCCTCGGGCATCGGCCCCGCCGAGATCATGCAACTGGGCTTCGTCAAGGGCATCCAGGAGGTCGGTGACCTCTTCGAGAGCGGCGAGCTCTTCCTCCCCGAGTTGATGCTCTCGGCGAACGCCATGGCGGGCGCCACCGAGGTCACCAACGCCGCCCTGGAGGGCGGGGCCGAGCTCAAGGGGCGCATCGTCCTGGGCACCGTCCAGGGCGACGTGCACGACATCGGCAAGGCGATCGTCATCGCCTACCTGAAGGCCAACGGCTACGAGGTCCACGACCTCGGCCGCGACGTCTCCGCCGGGAGCTTCCTCGAACAGGCCGCTGCGCTGCAGGCCGACGTCATCGGCATGAGCGCCCTGCTGACCACGACGATGGAGGAGCAGCGCAAGGTGACCGAGCTCGTCAAGGAGCGCGGGCTGCCCTTCAAGACGGTGGTCGGCGGCGCCCCCTGCACGCAGCGCTGGGCCGACCAGATCGGCGCCGACGCCTACGCCGAGGACGCCAGCGAGGGTGTGCGCAAGATCGACGCGTTGCTGGGGAAGGCCTGAGGGGAACATGAAGGTCCTCATGTGTGTGCCCAACGTGAGCGAGGGGCGCAATCGAGCCACGGTCGAGAGGCTGGCCGGGCTGCTCAGGGAGCAGCCCGGCGTGAGACTCATCGAAGTCTCCTCCGACCCCGATCACAATCGGTCTGTCTTCTCGTACCTCGGGAGCCCGGAGGCGGTGCTCGCCGCCACGAGGGTCTTCGCGCTCGCCGCCCTCGATGCCATCGACATGACGGTCCACACAGGCAGCCACCCTCGCAATGGAGCGTTGGACACGGTGCCCTTCGTCCCCGTCGGCGACACGACGACTGAGGAGGCGGTCGCGGTCGCGCGCGAGTTCGGCCGCTTCGTCGGCGAGAAGGGTGTCCCCGTGTTCTACTACGAGGACGCGGCGACGCGACCTCAGCGCGTCAGTCTGGTCGACATCCGCAGGGGCGAATACGAGGCGCTCGCCGAGAAGCTTCGCGACGCCGCGTGGGCGCCGGACGAGGGGCCGACGGCCTTCGTGCCCAAGTCGGGCTCCGTTCAGGTGGCGGCGCGCTTCCCGCTGGTGGCCTTCAACGTCAACCTGCGCACCGACGACATCGAGATCGCGACGCGCATCGCCCACGCCGTACGGCACAAGAGCGGCGGCTTTCGTCATGTGCGCGCCATGGGGCTCGAGCTGCAGGGCGCGGGCATGGTGCAGGTCTCCATGAACCTGACGAACTACGCGCAGACGCCGATCCCTCGCGTCCTCGAGACGATCCGTAGCGAGGCGGCGCGCTACGGGGTCCTCGTGGCCGGCGCCGAGCTCGTCGGTCCAGTGCCCTTGGGCGCCATCCAGGATGTCGTGCGCCACTACCTGCAGATCCACGACTTCTCGATGGCGCAGACGATCGAGATGAACATGTGAGAAGTGGGGCGAGAGCCCCCGGCCGGATCACTGGAGAGGCGAGGCGGGGAGTGAAGGAGACAGGGGGCGTCGGCCCGTCTGCGGGCTCCCGCGTGGTACGAGCTCCGCGCGGCACCGAACTGAGTTGTCGCGGGTGGCAGCAGGAGGCCGCCCTGCGCATGCTCAT
The DNA here is from genome assembly GCA_963717285.1 of uncultured Thermoleophilia bacterium. GTDB lineage: Bacteria > Actinomycetota > Thermoleophilia > UBA2241 > UBA2241 > CAIXSE01. The sequence goes on along the minus strand of CAVQVW010000002.1, from coordinate 677,280 downwards.
GAACAACCTCGACCCTGACGTCGCCGAGGCTCCAGACGAGCTGATCGTCTACGGCGGGGCAGGCAAGGCGGCGCGCGATTGGGAGAGCTTCGACGCGATCGTCGCCACGCTGCGCCGCCTCAAGGACGATGAGACGCTGCTCGTCCAGAGCGGCAAGCCGGTGGGCGTGTTCCGGACGCATGAGATGGCGCCCCGTGTGCTGATCGCCAACGCCAACCTCGTGCCCGACTGGGCGAACTGGGACGAGTTCCGGCGGCTCGATGCCCTGGGACTGACGATGTACGGGCAGATGACGGCTGGCTCCTGGATCTACATCGGCACGCAGGGCATCCTGCAGGGAACCTACCAGACGTTTGCCGCCGCGGGGCAGAAGCACTACGGCGGCGACCTGGCCGGCCGTCTCGTGCTGACCGCTGGCCTCGGCGGCATGGGCGGCGCTCAGCCGCTGGCGGTCACCATGGCCGGCGGCGTGGCGCTCTGCGTCGAGGTAGACCCTGAGCGCATCCGCCGCCGGCTCGAGACGGCCTACCTGGACGTTGCGGCGGACACGCTGGACGAAGCGCTGCGACTCGCAGACGAGGCCGTCAAGACGAAGAAGCCGCTGTCGATCGGTTTGCTCGGCAACGCCGCCGACGTGTATCCCGAGCTCGTTCGTCGCCACGTCACACCCGACCTCGTGACGGACCAGACCTCGGCGCACGACACGCTGAATGGCTACGTGCCCGGCGGCATGAGCCTGGCTGCGGCGCTCGAGCTGCGCGCTCGCGACCCCGGAGAGTACGTGCGCCACGCCGTGACGAGCATCGTCGTGCACGTCGAGGCGATGGTCGCCCTGCAGAAGGCCGGCGCCCATACGTTCGACTACGGCAACAACATCCGTGGCGAGGCGAAGGCGGCCGGCTACGCCGACGCCTTCGCCTTCCCCGGCTTCGTGCCCGCGTACATACGGCCGCTCTTCTGCCGCGGCAACGGCCCATTTCGCTGGGCGGCGCTGAGCGGCGATCCCGCCGACATCGCGGTCACCGACGCCGCCCTGCTCGAAGCCTTCCCCGAGAACGAGATGGTCGCACGCTGGCTGCGCATGGCCGGCGAGAAGGTGCAGTTCCAGGGCCTGCCCTGTCGCATCTGCTGGCTGGAGTACGGCGAGCGCGCCGAGGCGGGCCTCATCTTCAACGACCTGGTGCGCACAGGCAAGGTCAGGGCGCCGATCGTCATCGGCCGCGACCACCTCGACTCGGGGTCCGTCGCGAGCCCCTATCGCGAGACCGAGTCGATGCGTGACGGGAGCGACGCGATCGCCGATTGGCCGATCCTCAACGCCCTGCTGAACACCGCTGCGGGAGCGAGCTGGGTGAGCTTCCATCACGGTGGTGGCGTGGGCATCGGCAAGAGTCTGCACGCCGGCATGGTGGTGGTCGCCGACGGCAGTGACACGATGGCCGAGCGCCTGCGTCGGGTCCTCGCGACGGACCCGGGTACGGGCGTCATGCGTCACGCCGACGCTGGGTATCCAGAAGCGATCGAGCAGGCGAGAGAGAGCGGCATCGACCTGCCGATGGTCGGCGCGTAGCGCTCGTGATCGCCGTCGTGGAGAGAGGCGCCGGGGCGCTGATACCATCTACGCGTCCAGGTGGACCCGGACTGTACGGGGAAGCCACGGCGGACGCGCCGCGTACGCCTGACAACGAGGTCTTCGAGAGGGGTGTTCGCGGCTATCGTCTGCCACGACGCGGCGCCGCCTTCCATCGGCAGGGAGCAGATCGACACGATCGTCCGGGTCCTCGACGAGTCCATCGGTGTCGTCGAGAAGCAGCTGGGCTGCTGAAGCCCGCATCCGAGTAGGGAGTGGAAGAGATGACAAGACCCAGAGTAGGCGTAGTCGGATACGGCGTCATCGGCCAGCGTTTGGCCGACGGGGTAGACCTGCAGGACGACATGGACCTGGTCGGCGTCGTCGACGTCGCGCCGACGCTCTCGACGCGCGCCCTGCACGAAGCGGGCATGCCCTACGATCTCTATGTCGTCGAGGAGGGGCAGAAGGCGGCCTTCGAAGCCATCGGCATCCCGGTGAGCGGCACCATGGGCGAACTGCTCGACGAAGTCCACATCGTGCTGGACTCCACGCCCGGCGGTGTGGGTCGCAGGAACAAGGAGCTGTATCAGGCGAAGGGGGTCAAGGCGATCTTCCAGGGCGGCGAGAAGAACGATATCGTCGACGTGTTCTTCCACGGCTACGCCAACTACGAGAAGGGCGTCGGCAAGGACTACCTGAAGCTGACGAGCTGCAACACGACGGGCCTCATCCGCGCCGTCGACTGCCTCGACCGCGAAGTCGGTGTCGAGCGCGTGATCGTCACGATCGTGCGCCGCGTCGCCGACCCGGGCGATACGCACCGCGGCCTGGTCGACGTGGCCCAGGTCGAGCCCGTGCCAAGCCACCAGGCCGTCGACCTCATGACGATCATGCCGCACGTCGAGGCCACGGGTCTGCTCGTCCACGTGCCGACCACGCACGGACACATCATCAACGTCTGCGCGACCACCAAGAGCGATATCAGCAAGGAGCGTGCCCTCGAGTTGTTCGAGGCGCACCCGCGCATCCGCAACGTCAAGATCGCCGACGGCTTCAACAGCAACTCGGCGCTCTTCCGCTACGCCCGAGATCTGGGCAACAAGCGCGCCGACATGTACGAGATCGCCGTCTTCGACGAGACCCTCGCCACGAGCGGCCGCGAGTTCATGTTCGCGATCAACATCCCGCAGGAGGCCGTGGTCATCCCCGAGACGATGGATGGCGTCCGCGCGGCGCTGAGCATGCAGACCGACCGGCTCGAGGCCGTCGGCCTGACCAACCAGTACCTCGGCATGTAGGGGCGGGAGTCTCCCGGTGAAGTACGGCATCAACACGCTGGACGACCTCGACGTGCGCGGCAAGGTCGTCCTCTGCCGGGTCGACATCAACTCCCCCATCGATCCTGCGACGGGGGAGTTGCGCGACACGACGCGGCTGCATGGCTGCGGTCCGACGGTCCGCGAGCTCGCCGAGGCAGGGGCGAAGCTCGTGCTGCTCGCCCACCAGGGGGGCGACCTCGAGTACCACAACTACGCATCCACCGAGCCCCATGCGGCGGTTCTCAGCGAGCTCGTCGGCCGGCCTGTCGCGTTCATCGATGACGTCTGCGGTCCGGCGGCCCGCGAGGCCGTTGCAGGACTCGGGGAGGGCGATGTGCTGCTCCTCGACAACGTGCGCTTCTACGCCGAGGAGCTGACGCTCTTCGAGACCAAGCTCGAGCTCTCTCCGGCGGACCAGGCGAGGACGCTGCTGGTCCGCAAGCTGGCGCCGCTCGCCGACCTCTACGTCTGCGACGCGTTTGCCGCGGTACACCGCTCGCAGCCCACCCTCGTCGGCTTCGAGGAACTCCTTCCGTCGGCCATGGGCCGCCTCTTCGAGAGGGAATACAGCTCTCTCAGTCATCTGCGCGAGGACCCCGATCGGCCCTGCGTCTTCGTGCTGGGGGGCACCAAGGTCGACGACGCCTTCTTGATGATGAACGCCGTGCTGCGCGATGGCGTCTCAGACGCAGTGCTCACCGGCGGCCTCGTCGGCCAGATCATGCTGCTCGCGGCCGGTGTCGACATCGGTGTCCCGTCCACCGAGTTCATCAAGGCCAAGGACCTCTGGAAGTGGGTCTCGGTCTCTTCCGAGATCCTCGGCAAGTACGGCGACGCCGTGGTGCTGCCCCTCGACGTCGCCTGTCTGAAGGACGGCCGTCGGGTCGAGGTGGCGACCGCGGAGCTGCCCATCGCCGAGGCGATCCTCGATGTGGGGCACGCCACAGTCGCCGCCTACTGCGAGGCGGTGGCCACGGTCGGCACCGTCTTCGCCAACGGCCCGCTCGGTGTGTTCGAGCAGCCCGAGACTGAGTACGGCACGCGGCGGATCTGGGAGGCGATGGCCGCCGCGACCGCCTACTCGGCGCTCGGCGGCGGCGACAGCATCGCCGCGATGAACAAGTACGGTCTCGCCGAGCGCTTCTCGTACGTCTGCACCGCGGGCGGCGGCATGGTGCGCTTCCTGAGCGGCGAGGAGCTGCCCGTCGTCACGGCGCTCAAGGCCGCCGCTCTCCGGTTCGGCTAGGGAGGCGGGAGTGAAGCTCTCGATTCCCTACGGCGACGGCGAGCTCGAGTTCGAGCTGCCCCCGGCGAACCTGCAGGAGGTCGTCCTTCCCGGGCCCGCCGACGGGCTCGGCAGGCGCGACGACGAGTCTGGCGACGGTCTGGGGGCGGGGGACGGCACCCCTTCGAGCGCCGACGAGCAGGCCGAGATCAGGCGCGCCCTGGCGGAGCCGATCGGCGCGCCACGCCTCGCCGACCTGGCCGCGACGGCGCGCGACGCAGTCATCGTCGTCAGCGACGTGACGCGCCCCTGCCCGTCGTACAAGTTCCTGCCGGCCCTGCTCGAGGAGCTGCGGCCGCTTCCGGCGCGGCGCATCACGATCCTCTTCGCCCTCGGCGGCCACCGCCTCCACTCTCCCGAAGAGCAGGCGCAGCTGGTGGGGGAGGAGGTGTCCGCCAGCGGTGTGCGTCTCCTCGACCTGGACGGCGACGACTGCGTGCCGGTGGGCACGACCGCCCGAGGCACTCGCCTCGAGGTCTTCCGGCCCTATCTCGATGCAGACCTGCGCGTCTGCACCGGCAACATCGAGTACCACTACTTCGCGGGCTTCAGCGGCGGTGCCAAGGCGGTTGTCCCCGGCGTCTGCTCGTACGCCGCGATTCGCGACAATCACAGCATGATGCTCGCGCCCGCGGCCCGCGCCGGCATCCTCTCGGGCAATCCGGTGCGCGACGACATCGACGAGGCCGGTGGCATCGTCGGCATCGACTTCCTTTTCAATGTCGTGCTGGACGAAGACAAGCGCGTTCTGCACGCGGTGGCCGGCCACTACCTCGAGGCCCATCGCGTGGGCGTGCGTCTCTACGACGAGCGCTGCGATCTCACGGTGTCCGAGGCGGCCGACATCGTCATCGCCTCGCCCGGCGGCAAGCCCAAGGACATCAACCTCTACCAGGCGCAGAAGACGCTCGACAACGTCTCCGGCGCCGTCCGGGACGGAGGCGTCGTGATCCTCGTGGCTCGCTGTCGAGAGGGCTTCGGCCAGAAACGCTTCGAGGAGTGGATGACCGCCATGGGCTCGCCGCAGGTGCTCATCGACCGCATACAGCGCGAGTTCGTGCTCGGCGGCCACAAGGCGGCCGCCGTCGCCGGCCTCCTCGCCCGCGTCGACGTCTATCTCGTCTCCGAGTTCCCCGACGGTGTGGTGCGCGCCATGTGCATGCACCCGTTTCCGACGGTCGACGGCGCCGTGCAAGCGGCGTTGGCGCGGTGCGGCGGCGAAGCCCGCTGTCTCGTCGTGCCGCGCGGCAACCGGGTCACCGCGCGCTGAGCCCGTGCTGCACGTCGACCCGGTGGGGCGTATACTCCACGCGGTCCGCGGCGCCTTGCGAGGCGTTTCGGGACTGGCGAGCGTGCAACGAGGCACGTCCCGCCAGGCCGATGTGATCCCGTCGCATGTGGAGGAAGAGCAGTGAGCGCATTCGTCGACGACTTCATGGCCGGACTCAAGGCCAAGAATCCAGGTGAGGCCGAGTTCCATCAGGCTGCCCAGGAGGTGGCCGAGTCGCTGGCCCCGGTGCTAGACCGGAACCCCGCCTACCGCAAAGCGAAGATGCTCGAGCGCATCGCTGAGCCGGAGCGCGTGCTCATGTTCCGCGTGCCCTGGGTCGACGACAGCGGCGAGGTCCAGGTCAACCGTGGCTTTCGCATCGAGATGAACAGCGCTATCGGCCCGTACAAGGGCGGCCTGCGTTTCCATCCCACCGTGTACCTCGGACTCCTCAAGTTCCTCGCCTTCGAGCAGGTGTTCAAGAACTCGCTGACGACGCTGCCCATGGGCGGCGGCAAGGGCGGCTCGGACTTCGACCCCAAGGGCAAGAGCGATCTCGAGGTCATGAAGTTCTGCCAGTCCTTCATGACCGAACTGCAGCGGCACATCGGTCAGTTCACGGACGTCCCGGCCGGCGACATCGGGGTGGGCGGCCGTGAGATCGGCTTCATGTTCGGCCAGTACAAGCGCGTCCGCAACGAGTTCACCGGCGTCCTCACGGGCAAGGGTCTCGGCTGGGGCGGCTCCCTCATCCGGCCGGAGGCGACGGGCTACGGCGCCGTGTACTTCGCCGCCGAGATGATGGCGACGCGTGGCCTGACGCTGGAGGACAAGGTCTGCCTGGTCAGCGGCTCGGGCAACGTCGCGCAGTACGCGGTCGAGAAGATCAATCAGCTCGGCGGCAAGGCCGTCACGCTGAGCGACTCCTCCGGCTACATATACGACGAGTCGGGCATCGACGAGAACAAACTCGAGTATGTGCTCGACCTCAAGAATGTTCGTCGCGGTCGCATCAGCGAGTACGCCGAGCAGTTCCCTGAGGCCGTTTTCACCCCGGCCGACGCTAGCCTCAAGCACAATCCGCTGTGGGCGCACAAGGCCGACTGCGCCTTCCCCTGCGCGACGCAGAACGAGCTCAATGCCATCGACGCGCAACACCTCGTCAACAACAGCGTGCACGCCGTGTCCGAGGGCGCCAACATGCCGACCACGCCCGACGGCGTCGAGATCTTTCTCAACAACAAGGTGCTCTTCGGCCCCGGCAAGGCCGCCAACGCCGGCGGTGTCGCCACCTCGGGCCTCGAGATGAGCCAGAATAGCTTGCGGCTCAGCTGGACGCGCGAGGAGGTGGACGGACGCCTTCACGGCATCATGAAGGCCATCCACGAGCAGTGCGTCTTCGCCGCCGCCGAATACGGCATGCCGGACAACTACGTCGCCGGCGCCAATATCGCGGGCTTCCTCAAAGTCGCCGACGCGATGCAGGCCCAGGGCATCGTCTGACCCGGCTCTAGGCCGGCCAGGTACGTGCAAAGGGGCGGGGCGCTGAGGAGCGCCCCGCCCCTTCTGTGTCTCCGTGGCAGAGCCGGCGGCACGAGCCGCGGCGCCTCAGGCCAGACCGAACTCGCGCTCGAGGTCGGCCTTGGAGCGGGCGCCGACCACCTTCGTGTCCGGCTGTCCGTTCTTGAACAGGATGATCGTCGGGATGCTCATGACGCCGAACTTGCCGGCCGTGCCGGGATTCTCGTCGACGTTCAGCTTGCCGACGGCGACCTTGTCGCCGTGCGTCTGGGCAATCTCCTCGATCACGGGGCCGACCATACGACACGGGCCGCACCACGGCGCCCAGAAATCGACGATGACGTCGCCTTGGGCCACGTCGGCGTCGAACGTCGCATCGGTCAGGGTCTTCACTTCGTTCGGCATCTGCACTCCCTTTCTCGGTTTGGCGGAAGCCCGCCCATCATTGACCGCGAGCTTCGTCTGCTGAGAGCGTTCTACACGCTCGCCAGGACGCGGTCGAGGCCCTTCTGCACTGCGACGTCGCGGGGCGGCAGCAGACCGAGGTCTGGCTCCGCGTCGAGCGCCGCGTGGGTGAGCTTGGGGCTGCAGGCTCCGATGACGATGTGCCGCCGGCGGTCGAAGCCGAGCGTCTCCTCCATGGTCTGCCGGACGTCGATCTCGGTGATCATGTCGAAGCCCTCGGTCGTGAGCGCTGCCCGCAGGCGCGACAGGACCGCTTCGTTTGACAGATCCAGGTCGCGCCCGACACCCTACTCGACTGCCTGCATGCTGGCCTCCTTGGCTGCGTGGCACTTGGGCATCCTATACCCACCGGGGTATGCTTGCCAAGCCCGCACACTAGTTCCCTCCGGGAGACGGGCGACTGCACCCTAGCATGCCCGTGAGGAGGGAGCGTGAATCCTGTGGGCGGCGCGGAGGGCTCGTGCCGCCGCGTGCCCTTTGACGACTGTTTCAGGTATGATTCGGACTTCACGGCCGCTGCCGGCACGCACTGCGGCGGTCGTCCGTCCCCGGGGAAAGGGTGAGGCGATCGTGAGAAGCGACGAGATCAAGCAGGGTGTCGCACGCGCGCCGCATCGCTCGCTGCTGCGCGCCCTCGGCGTCAGCGACAGCGAGATGGAGCGGCCGTTCATCGGCATCGCCAACTCCTTCAGCGAAGTCGTCCCGGGCCACATCCATCTGCGCAGTATCGTCGACGCGGTCAAGGCCGGCGTGCACAGCGCCGGCGGCACCCCGTTCGAGTTCGGTGTCATGGGTGTCTGCGACGGCATCGCCATGAACCATCGCGGCATGCACTACTCCCTGCCCAGCCGTGAGCTGATCGCCGACACGGTCGAGTCGATGACCATGGCCCACGCCTTCGACGCGCTGGTGCTGGTGCCGTGCTGCGACAAGATCATCCCCGGCATGATGATGGCCGCCGTGCGTCTGGATGTGCCGGCGATCATGGTCAGCGGCGGACCGATGCTCACCGGCTATCAGGACGGCAAGGCGATCGACCTGAACAGCGTGTTCGAGGCGGTCGGCCAATACCAGGCCGGCAAGCTCGACGACGAGGGCCTCAAGGCCGTCGAGTGCGGCGCCTGCCCTACCTGCGGCTCGTGCTCCGGCCTCTTCACGGCCAACTCGATGAACTGCCTGTCCGAGGTGCTCGGCCTGGCGCTGCCCGGCAACGGCACGATCCCGGCGCCTTACAGCGAGCGCGTGCGTTTCGCCAAGGACGGTGGCGCCCGGGTGATGGACGTGCTGGCCGCCGGTCTCACGCCGCGCCAGCTCGTCACCGACGAGAGCATGGGCAACGCCTTGGCCGCCGACGCGAGTATGGGTTGCAGCACGAACACGGTCCTGCACCTGGCGGCGATCGCCACTGAGGCGGGTCTCGAGTTCCCGCTCCAGCGCATCAACGATATCGCCGCCGAAGTGCCGCACATCTGCAAGCTGGCGCCGGCGGGTGCCTACCACATGGACGATCTGTACCACGCCGGCGGCATCCAGGCCGTGATGAAGCAGCTTATCGCCGCCGGCTTGATGGACGGCTCCGCCCGCTCGGTCGCCGGCGGCACGATCGCCGAGGCCGTGGCCGGCGCGCACGTCGCGAACGACGACGTGATCCGGCCGCTCGATCGCCCCTACCATGCGACGGGGGGTCTGGCGGTGCTCTTCGGCAATCTCGCCCCTCAGGGCGCGGTGGTCAAGGAGGGCGCCGTCGCCGACGAGATGTTGAGGCATACCGGTCCGGCGCGCGTCTTCGAGAGCGAGAAGGACGCCGTCACGGCGATCTCCGCCGACGACATCGCCGGCGGCTCCGTCGTCGTGATCCGCAACGAGGGACCCAAGGGCGCCCCCGGCATGCCCGAGATGCTCAGCGCGACCTCGATGCTCGCCGGTCAGGGTCGCGACAAGGAGGTCGCGCTCATCACCGACGGTCGCTTCAGCGGCGCGACGCGGGGCGCGGCCATCGGTCACGTCTCGCCCGAGGCGCAGGCCGGCGGCGTCATCGGCCTCGTCGAAGACGGCGATACCATTGCGATCGACATCCCCGCACGCACGCTCACCCTCGAGGTCACGGAGGCAGAGATCGCGCGGCGCCGGGCGGCACAGCCGCCCATCACGCCGCGCGAAGGCGTAACCGGCTATCTCGCCCGCTACGTCAAACTCGTCTCCGGTGCGGAGAAGGGAGCTGTGCTGCAATGACACCAGACAAGAGGATCCGAGGCGCGCAAGCACTCGTCGCGACGCTCGAGGAAGAGGGATGCGACACCATCTTCGGCTTCCCCGGGGGGGTCGCCATCCCGTTCTACGACGCCCTCTACGACGCCAAGAAGCTGCGCCACGTGCTCGTGCGCCACGAGCAGGGCGCCGCGCACGCCGCCGACGGGTACGCCCGCGCCACCGGCAAGGTCGGTGTCTGCACCTCGACCAGCGGTCCCGGCGCAACGAACCTTGTCACCGGCATCGCCAACGCGTACCTGGACTCGATCCCGCTGGTCGCCATCACCTGGCAGGTGCGTAGCGACTTGATCGGCACCGACGCCTTCCAGGAGGCCGACATGACCGGTATCACGCTGCCGATCGTGAAGCACTCCTACCTGGTCAAGAATGCCGCCGACCTCCCGCAGGTCGCCCACGAGGCGTTCCACATCGCCTCGACGGGGCGCCCTGGACCGGTGGTGATCGACATCCCGGTCGACACGGCGCTCGGCGAGTTCACCTTCGCGCCACCGGACGGCATCGACTTGCCCGGCTACAAGCCCACGATGCGCCCGCACATCCGCCAGATCCGCGCCGCCGCCAAGGCCATCAACGAGGCCGAGCGGCCGGTGCTCTACATCGGCGGCGGCGTGATCAGCTCCGGCGCCGCCGCGCAGATCCTGCAGCTCGCCGAGGCGCGCCGCCTGCCGGTGGCCACCACGTTCATGGGACTCGGCGCCTTCCCCGAGACACACGAGCTCTCCATGGGGATGCTCGGCATGCACGGCACGGTCACAGCCAACTTCGCGGTGCATGAGTGCGATCTGCTGATCGCCATCGGCGCGCGCTTCGACGACCGCGTGACCGGCAAGCTCAAGGCGTTCGCGCCGCACGCCAAGATCATCCACGCCGATGTGGATCCGGCAGAGATCGGCAAGAACGTCGCTCCGCTCGTGCCCATCGTCGGCGACGCCAGATCGGTCGCGACCGGTCTCGTCAAGGAGCTCGAGGCAACGGAGTGGTCGCCCGAACGCTCGGCCGCCTGGCTGGCCCGCATCGCCGAGCGCAAGGAAGAGTACCCGCTGCACTACGAGGACCCGGCAGACGGCAGCCTCTCGCCGCAGTTCGTGATCGAGGAGATCGACCGCGTCACCGATCACGACGCCGTGGTCTGCACCGACGTCGGTCAGCACCAGATGTGGGCCACCCAGTACTACACGTTCACGTTCCCGCGCCAGTGGATCAGCTCCGGCGGTCTCGGGACGATGGGCTTCGGCCTGCCCGCCGCCATCGGAGCCAAGATCGGCCGGCCGGAGGCGACCGTCGTCAACATCTGCGGCGACGGCGGCTTCCAGATGACCATGCAGGAGCTCGCCACGGCGGTCAACTACGACGTCCCCGTGGTCAGCTGCATCCTCAACAACGGCTACCTCGGCATGGTGCGCCAGTGGCAGGACCTCTTCTGGGGCAAGCGCTACTCGCACACCTGCATCGATGTGCAGCCCGACTTCTTGAAGCTCGCCGAGGCGTTCGGCGCCGTCGGCCTGCGCGTCACGACCAAGGACGATGTCGCGCCCGCTCTGGAGGAGGCGATCGCCAGCGGTCGCCCGGCGGTCATCGACTTCAAGATCTGCCAGGAGGAGAACGTGTTCCCGATGGTGCCGGCCGGCAGCGAGATCACCGAGATGATCGGCGGCCACGCGAAGAAGGGGAGGAAGTCATGAAGCACACCCTCTCCGTCCTCGTCGAGAACAAGCCCGGGGTGCTCACCCGCGTGGCCGGTCTCTTCGCCCGCCGGGGCTTCAATATCGAGAGCCTGGCCGTGGGCACGAGCGAAGATCCGGCCCTCTCGCGCATCACGATCACGATCGATGGCGACGAGCACCCTGTCGACCAGGTCACAAAGCAACTGCACAAGCTCATCAACGTCGTCAAGATCCGTGATCTCAAGGCGGAGACCTCCGTCGCCGCCGAACTGCTGCTGGTGCGCGTCTCCGGCGAGGGCGAGAAGCGTACCGAGGTGCTGCAGATCGCCGAGATCTTCAAGGCCAAGATCGTCGACGTCGACCGCCGTCACGTCACGTTGCGCGTGGTCGGCGCCAGCGACAAGGTCGAGGCCATCCTCGAGCTCCTCAAGCCCCTCGGCATCCTCGAGGTGGTGCGCACGGGAAAGGTCGTGATCGGGCGGGGGCGCGGCTGACGGCTCCCTCCACGGGTGTCAAGCAGTTCGAGCGAATAGGGCCGGCATCGCCGGCCCTATTCACCTTCGAAAGCTGCCGCGAGCACGCCTCCGCAGCAGTCATCAGCCGGGTACCACGAGGACCGGCACCGGGGAGTTCCGGACGACCTTCTCGGCGACGCTGCCGCCGCCGAGCCAGCCTGCGACGGCGCCGGCGCCGCGTGCCCCGACGACCACCAGATCGGCGCCTTGCTCACTGACGAAATCGACGATGGTCCTGCCTGGCGAGCCTTCGCGAACGACGACCTCGGCTGCGCCGCCCTTCGCCGACGTGTACTTCGCTTCCAGTCTCTCCAGGAGGCTCTGCTTGAACGGCAGCCATGTCTGCGTGGCGGAGGCGGCCAGTCCCTCTCCGTCGGAGACGACATTGAGCACGTAGAGCTGTGCCCCACGCTCTGCAGCCATCTCGCTTGCCACCTCGAACGCGTTGTCGGCGTTCGCGAAGAAATCTGTGCAGCAGACGATCTTGCGGATGGCGCTCATGTCTTCCCCCTCACCCCGTGTTCTACCAGGGAGTGTCCCCGAGCCGGCGACGAGGTCAAACCCTGGCAGGATGGCCTGGGGCGCCAAACCGCCTGAGAACCCGTCGTTGGGGAGTAGACTCGCTGGTCGGGAGCCCCTGACTTTCGGCCGGCCGATCGAGGAGGAACGTGCGAGCACTGATCAATCGACCGTCGGCGGCGCTTTCGGACTGCGAGCTGACCTTCCTCGAGCGCCGCGCCATCGACGTGGGCAGAGCGCGACGGCAGCATGCGGCCTACGCGGAGGCGCTGCGAGCCTCGGGCGTCCATGTCGATGCGCTGCGGGTGAACACGCGATGCCCCGACGGGGTCTTCGTCGAGGATGTCGCGGTCATCCTTGACGAGCTTGCGGTCATCGCATCGCCGGGTAGCCCCAGCCGGCGCGTGGAGACGTTCGCCATGGGTCAAGCCATATCGAAGTACCGGGGGACTGCAGCGATAGCTCCTCCGGCGACGCTGGAGGGCGGCGACGTCCTGCGAGTTGGGCGCACCTTGTTCGTGGGGCTGTCGGCTCGCACCAACAGGGAGGGCGTCGAGGCGTTTCGGGCGATCGTCGGGCCATTGGGGTACTCCGTCATCCCGATCGACGTCCATGGCTGCCTCCATCTCAAGACCTGCATCACCGCTCTCGACGACGAGACGTGTCTGCTCAATCGGCGGTGGCTCAATGTGACTCCGTTCGAGGGGCTCCGACTGATCGACGTGGCGCTCAGAGAGCCCTGGGCCGCAAACGTCCTCCGCCTTCCGTCAGGGCTCCTCATGAACGCGGCCTGTCCGGAGACGGTCGAGAGCGTGCGGAAGCTCGGCTACCCAGTCCGTGTTCTGGACATCTCGGAGTTCGGCAAGGCCGAGGCCGGACTCACCTGCATGAGTCTCTTGTTCGACGGTGGGGCATGACCTCCGCCACGATCGCGTGGCTCTCTTCTCGAGTCTGCCCGCCGGTGGCCTACTTGACGGCGTGGGAGCTCATCCGCCCGACTCCTCCCAAGGCGGTCGCGCAGCGACTGCGAAGCGAGATGCTGACTTGGGAGCCGTTGTCCTAGGTCCTCTCACTCCAACTCCGCGACGGGAGCTTTCCCTACTCGCAGAGGACGCCGACGGCCCAGCCGACCTTCCTGGCTCTCAGGCTGCTGGAGCGCTGCGGCATGACGGTCGAGGACGAGCCGGTCTCGAGGGCGCTCGCCTATCTCACCGGGAGCCACCTCAGGAAGGGGGCCCTCTCGTTCACGTCTGGCGCGTCGGCCATTCTCCCCTGCTACCTCGGGGTCGTTGCGGCACTCCAGGCGCTCGCGGCGATACCGGCTCCGGCTCGAACACAGGAAGTGAACGACGCCATCACGCAGGCCCTCGAGTACCTGAGAATCCATCGCGTGTACCGATCGAGTCTGACCGGCAGACCGTTGTTTCGCCACATGACCCAGTTCTTCCTGGTCGGTGACTACCGGTCGGACCTCCTTGACGTACTGGAAGGTATTGCGGACGCCGATCCGGAGCTGGCTCGCGAAGCCTGGGTGCGGCACGCGATCGAGGATGTCCGGTCGGCGGCTCCCGACGGCCGGATCCCCCTGGTGAAGAACTATGGAGGGAAGCTCGTCGATCCCGGCCTCTTTGAGCCACTGGGCGAGTCGTCGCGGTTCCTGACGGATCAATGGGCTATCATTGCGAAGAAGTTCGGTCTCGACGCCGAAGCCGACCCCGCAGGAGTATGAGGACGTCTTCATCCACCAAGGTGTGCGAGCTCTACGAGGAATCGGCGGAGGGCTACGCCGCAATGATGGACGCGGAGATCGATCTTCCCATCTACGCCGATACGCTCGGCCGGCTGGCCGAGCGCCTCTCCGGCATTCCCGGGCCGGTCGTCGACACGTCGTGCGGCCCGGGACACATGCTGGCTCGCTATCGGGAGCGCTACGACCCAGACAGGTCGCTCGTCGCAGTCGATCTGTCGTCGCGCATGGTGGCCCTCGCCGGCGCGAGGCTGGGCGCCGGGGCTGAGGTCATGGTCGGCGACATGCGCGACCTTTCCGGCCTCGAGGGCGGCTCGGCGGCGGCCGTTCTGAGCTTCTTCGCCGTCCACCACGTCGACCCCGAGGGGGCTCAGGCCGCGTTTCGGGAGTGGAGCCGCGTGTTGCGCATTGGCGGGCAGGTACTGGTCGCTGCATGGGAGGGGACCGGGGCCATCGACTACGGGGGGACGACAGACGTCGTGGCGCTCAGGTACACGCAGCGGGAGATCGCCGACTGGGCTGAGGCGGCGGGGTTCGCCGTGGACCGATGCGTCGTCGAGCCCGTGGAAGATATGCCGATGGCAGCCGTGTACCTGGAGGGAAGCAAGCGTGGTCCGTCCCGATAGGAGGGACGGGTCCGAGGATCGCGATCGCCGCACGGAGGATCCGGACACGACTGGAGCTCACGCGCCGAGTCCGAGAGATGAGGAGGGACTCACCGCGACGGTCGACGTGGTGTCCGGGCCATACAGGCGAGTCGACGAGGGGGCGTGCCTCGGCCTCTTCGACCTCAACTGCCCACAGCACTTCGCGCCCTGCGAACGCCGTGACTACGCGCAGTTCCTCGACGGGGAGCCGCTGGGCTACGAGGTTTGGCGCGTCGACGGGAGGCTGGTCGGAGCATGCGGCCTGACCGGCGATGACGCGGAGTGCCGGAGGCTCAGCTGGATCCTGCTCGACCCCGCGGCGATGGGGCTGGGCGTCGGGTCGGCCATGATGCGCCGGTCGCTCGCTTGCGCCAGCCGTCTGGGGCTGCGGTGCGTCGTCATCGCCGCCAGCCATCTGTCGGCGCCCTTCTTCGCCCGCTTCGGCGCCGTCGTCGTCTCCGAGACCATCGACGGCTGGGGGCCGGGCATGCACCGCCTGGACATGGAGATCCGCCTGTAGTCACGGACCGACCGCCGCCGGCCTGACTGGAGGGCATCATGCAGGGGCGAGACCGCTTCTGGTGGTACTGGCTCATCGTCGCGGCGCTCGGCGTCGCGACGTTCGGCGCCGTCCTGGTCGTGATTCCGGCGCTCGGTCGCCAGGTGTTCGGTCTGCTGCTCTTCTCCTCTCCCTCGGGCATCGAAGCCCTGGGCGCCTCGGCCACGCCGTACATCACCCTCGTCCACGGAGTTCTCGGGGCCGTGATGGTCGGGTGGGCGATCACTCTGCTCTCCATCGCCATCGGGCCGCTCGGCAGGGGTTCCTGGGATGGCTGGCTGGCCATCGCCGTCTCCCTGTCCGAGTGGTTCGTCGCCGACACGGCGTTCTCGCTCTGGACGGGCTTCTGGCCGAACGCCGCTCTGAACCTTGTGGTCGCGACCCTTTTCGCGATCCCGCTGGCGTCCACGTACCGGCCCTTCCGCAAGCGGCGCACCTGAGCGGCGCATCGGACGGAGCGCCGAGGGGGTAGAATCGCCGCGAGGCGCGTGGGCGTCCGCTCGCGCGACCCGGCCGGGCGAGGAGCGTGGCGAGTGGAGCAGCCGATGCCCGAGAGTCTCCAGGGCGAGATCAACGACTCCGTGTTCGCCTATCTCGGCGAGCTCTCGGCTCACAGCGATGTGAGCGAAGCACTCTTGGGGGCCGTCGCGCCGCTGGGCGACGTACAGGTCTACTGTCCCGATGCTTCCCGGTACCGCTACCTCGTCGCCGCCACGCGCGGCGTCGTCTTCGCCTTCGCCGTCGGCATGGGGACGATCGGCGTTCGCCTCTCTCCCGAGTTCAAGGAACGTGCCTTGGCGAGTGGTGCAGAGTCGTATTCTGAGGCCGGACGAGACTGGGCGGCCATCACGGTGTTTCGTGCCGACTGGCCGGCGCCCGACCTCGAGTTCTGGGCGCGCCAGGCCTACGTGTATGCGCGCTACGGGGCGGAGTCCGGGGCGTGAACGAGCCGCACGACCTTCCCGGCGGCCCGTTCTCATCGTGGCTGCGAATGACGCGCACCGCGCAGGCGGACGGCGGCGGAGCCGACGTGCCCTGCGGGGAGTGCAGATCCTGCTGCAGCTCGTCCTACTTCGTTCACATCGCGCCTCACGAGACCCAGACGCTCGCTCGGATACCGGCAGAGCTCCTGTTTCCCGCGCCTGATCTGCCGAAGGGCAACGTGATCCTGGGCTACGACGAGGAGGGTCGTTGCCCAATGCTGCGCGATCGGGGGTGCTCGATCTACGAGCATCGCCCGCTGACCTGCCGCAGCTACGACTGCCGAGTGTTCGCCGCGGCCGAGATCAGCGCGGACAGGGCTGCCATCACCGAGCGCGCCCGCCGCTGGTGGTTCAGTCACCCCACCGGCGAGGACCTGGACCGGCACGCGGCAGTGGCAGCCGCCGCACGCTTCCTGCGGGGGCACGGCGAGTGCTTCCCCCGCGGAGTACCGCCAGACAGGCCGGCGCAGGTGGCCCTAGTCGCGATCAGGGTCCACGAGCTCTTTCTCGGACGCGAAGGTGAGTCCACCGCCGGTGGCGCGGCCACGGATCTCGAGATCACGAGAGCAGTGGCGCAGATCATCGAGTCGGGGGCCGCGTCGCCTCTGGACGCCCCACCGACGAGAGGAGAACCTCCTGAGACCTGATCCGTTCAAGCTCGAGCGCTACTTCGCCAAGCACGAGTTCTCGGCCCCCTACCTTCTTTGTCCCTCTGATTGCGAGAGCATGGAGCTTCAGGATCTGCTCGCCCTCGAGCCTGAGGCGAGCGAACGACTCGCCTCACTCTGGCTCGGCTATACGGAGTCACTCGGTGATCCGGAGCTTCGCCACGCCATCGCAGGGCTGTACTCGCACATCGCACCCGACCAGGTCCTCGCGCACTCCGGTGCCGAAGAGGCCATCTTCAGCTTCATGAACGTATCTCTCGAGCCCGGCGATCACGTCGTCGTGCAGGCGCCCTACTACCAGTCTCTCGGAGAAGTGGCCCGGAGCATCGGCGCCGACGTCTCCGCATGGCGGGGCGATCCGGCGCGTGGCTGGGAACTCGACCTCGAGGCCCTGGAGAGCCATCTCACGGCGCGCACGAAGGTGGTGGTGGTCAACCTGCCGCACAACCCGACCGGGTTCCTGCCCACCGCGGCGTTCGTCCGCGACTTGTCGGCGCTCTCCGATCAGCACGGCTTCGTCGTCTTCTCGGATGAGGTGTACCGCGGATTGGAGCTCGATCGCGCCGACCGTCTGCCCGCCTTCGCCGATGTCAACGAGCGCGCCGCGTCGCTCGGCGTGATGTCGAAGACCTATGGGCTCGCCGGATTGCGGGTGGGCTGGATCGCCACGCGCGACGACCGGCTCTACCGCGAGATGGCGTCCTTCAAGGACTACACGACCATCTGCAGCAGCGCCCCGAGCGAGTTCCTGGCGACGCTTGCCCTGCGCCACGCCGAGGTCATCGTCGAGCGCAATGTGCAGATCATCCGCGACAATCTCGATCGCCTCGACGCCTTCTTCGCCGCTCACGCGGACCTGTTCCGCTGGCAGCGCCCCAAGGCGGGGTCCATCGCCTTCCCGGCGCTGCTGCGGGGAGGGGTCGACGAGTTCTGCGCCGGTCTCGTCGAGACCGCAGGAGTGCTTCTGCTCCCGGGGACTCTGTACGGCGAGGAGTCCAACGCGTTTCGCGTCGGCTTCGGCCGCAGGAATCTGCCTGAGGCTCTCGAGAGGTTCGAGCTCTGGCTCTCGTGAGGGAGCTGTGGCCGGGGAACATGCTCTGGCGTCGACAGCGAGAGTAGCATCGGACGCGAACTCCTCCCGACGACAGGGCCCGCGCCCTTCTTCGAAAGCGCTCCGGCGGCCGCCGGACTTGACGACGGTCAATAAGCCCAACCTCCGGAGTCGGGTATGATCGTCCGTGACGGGATCGATCGTATCCTGCGCACAGCGACCTCAGGAGTCTCCGATGAAGGCCATCACTGCCGACCAGTTCCCGATCGCCGACAATCCGCACGGGGTGGACGTCCGCCACCTCCACAAGACCAAGGACGTCGTCGTGTCGCAGATCACGCTGCAGGCGGGGGAATCTGTGAAGCCACACAAGGCGCCTGTGGACGCCTTCTTCTACGTGCTCGAGGGCGAACCGCTGGTGGAGGTCGAGGGGGAGACGCTGACGGCTGATCGCGGAACCCTCATCCCGAGCACGGCGGGGCACATCCACAGCATTCGCAACGCGGGCGACTCGGTCACGCGCCTGCTCGTCGTCAAGACACCGAACCCCAGGCCCTGAGCGACGCGCTGCCGGGGCCGGCCCTCGCCGGCAACGGCGGGCGGTGGCGGCTGGGCGGCAGGCCGGCTTGAGCTAGCAGCCGGCGGCAGGGCGTCGCGGCTCGGGTCGTCTCCGGTACTGCGTCGGTAGTCGGGGGAGAGCCGGTCTGCACAGCCTTTGTGGGGATGCGCCGGGGG
Organism: uncultured Thermoleophilia bacterium; assembly: GCA_963717285.1. Lineage (GTDB taxonomy): Bacteria > Actinomycetota > Thermoleophilia > UBA2241 > UBA2241 > CAIXSE01. The sequence goes on along the minus strand of CAVQVW010000002.1, from coordinate 658,488 downwards.
TGTACTGTTGCCCGCAGTGGCCAGTCTCCCGGGGGTCGACGTGGCGGAGCGACGATCATCAGAGCGAGAGGCATCGCGCGCGCCGAGGGCAGCGTTCTCTCCGGCGGGCGTCCCCGCGAGACGGCCCCCGCGACCAGGCTCGCATCTTCGGTGGTCGGCCGGATGCGCCGGGTGAGGCCACGTCGCGGCGCTGGTCGAGACACGCGGGTCTGCCCGTGGTGGCTGGTACACACGTTCGACAACCCGCTCCGCCGGCTCGTGCAGAAGCCGGAGTGCATCCTCCGCGGGATCATCCGGCCCGGCGACCATAGCCTCGATCTCGGATGTGGCTTCGGCTACTTCACGATCCCCATGGCGCGCCTCGTGGGTCCGTCGGGGACCGTCACCGCGGCCGACCTGCAGCCGCAGATGCTGGCGGGGGTCTCACGGCGTGCGGGTAGCTCAGGTCTTGGCGCACGCATCCGTCTTCATCAGGTGGATGCGTCCGGCATCCACTTCGACAGCGTCTTCGATGCCGTTCTCGCGTTCTGGATGGTGCACGAAGTACCTGACGAGGCGCTCACACTGAGGCAGATACGCGCTACCCTCAAACCGGGCGGCCGCTTCCTGCTCGTGGAGCCGAAGGGCCACGTGAGCGGCGCGGCGTTCGGGCATACCGTCGAACTGGCGCGGAGCGCCGGCCTCGTCAGCCTGGGTGAGGTGCGGGTCGCCTTGAGCCGAGCTGTCCTCATGATGAGGTGTTCGTGACGGGAGGGGAGACGCCGGGGGGCAGGGGCGCGATCGAGTCGCCCGTCCCGCCCGCATCGACCAGCGGAGCGGATGGTCAGCCCGACGCACGATCCGCTCGTCCCGGGCGGCTCACGGTCACCCGCGGTCAGTTCCTGGCGGGTTCTCTCGCCTTGATCGGCGCCGGTCTTGCGTCCGGGTTCTACGCGTGGCGGGTCGAGCCTCACTGGCTCGAGATCGTGACGCGACCCATGGCGATCGACGGGCTTCCGCCGGCCCTCGATGGGGCGCGCCTGCTCCATCTGACCGACATCCACGTAGGTCCTCGGGTCTCCGACTCCTTCGTGGTCGAGGTCTTCCGTCGCCTTGCCGCGCTCGAGCCGGACATCGTCGTTGTCACAGGGGACTTCACGTCCTACCACCCCGAGGTCCTCGAGCGCGCTCGCCGAGTGTACGCCGAGATGCCTCGCGGACGACTGGCCACCCTCGGGGTCCTCGGCAACCACGACTACGGTCCCGGTTGGGCCGACCGTCGAGCTGCCGACTCGCTCCAGGGAGTCGTAGCAGGACTGGGCTTGACGGTGCTGCGGAACGAGGTCATGGAGGTCGCCGGACTTCAGATCGTGGGAATGGACGATCTCTGGGCCAAGTCGTTCCAACCCCGGACAGCGCTGGCGGCCCTCGAGAAGGGGCGCCCGGTGCTGGCGCTCTGTCACAACCCGGACTGCGTGGATCGGCCGGGGTGGGGCGGCTACACCGGCTGGGTCCTCGCCGGTCACACTCACGGCGGCCAGTGCAAGCCGCCGTTCCTGCCGCCCCCGGTGCTGCCCGTCGAGAATCGGCGCTACACCTCTGGCGAGTTCGCCGTCGGCGGCGGCCGCAGGCTCTACATCAGCCGCGGCGTCGGTCACCTGCAACAGGTGCGATTCAACGCACGCCCCGAGGCGACCGTGTTCGAGCTCCGGCCGGCGGGTCTGCATCAGGTTAGCTCGGGGCGAAGAACAGGGTAGGGGCTGGGCAGCTGATCCGCCCTCCTTGGGCGGCAGACCGACGCGGGCGGCCGAAGGAGAAGGCATGGGACTGAGCAGGCGGCAGCTGGAAGTTTGCGAATCCAGCAGATGGGACTTCTCGGACCTGCGGGCGCTGTTCCTGAACTGCACCCTGAAGCGCACGCCGGAGGTCTCGCACACGCAGGGCTTGATCGACATCTCGAGAGCTATCATGGAGAAGAACGGCGTGACCGTCGAGGTGATCCGGCCGGTGGACCGCAGCATCGCCTCCGGCGTCTACCCCGACATGACGGCGCACGGGTGGGGCGAGGACGACTGGCCGGCGGTCTACGAGAGGGTCAGAGGCGCCGACATGCTGATCGTCACGTCCCCGATCTGGCTTGGCGACAAGTCGTCTGTATGCACGAGGGTGATCGAGCGCCTCTACTCCACGTCGGGGGAACTGAACGAGGCCGGGCAGTACGCGTACTACGGGCGCGTCGCGGGTTGTCTCATCACAGGCAACGAGGACGGCGCCAAGCACTGCTCCATGAACATCCTGTACTCGCTGCAGCATCTCGGCTACACCATCCCGCCGCAAGCGGACGCCGCCTGGCTGGGTGAAGCTGGGCCTGGACCTTCCTACCTGGACCCCGGCTCGGGCGGGCCCGAGAACGATTTCACGAACCGCAACACGACGTTCATGACATGGAACCTCATGCACCTGGCGCGCATGCTGAAGGACGCCGGGGGGATTCCCGCCCACGGGAACCAGCGGTCGAAGTGGGAGGCAGGATGCCGCTTCGACTATCCCAATCCGGAGTATCGGTAGCGGCAGGCCGGGAGACGGGGAGAGGGGCGGCGTTGGGACAGGCGGCAGGAGGGTCGGTCGCCGGCGGTCCCCTCCGGCTGGGTGGAGTAGACTGTGCTGCGCCGCTTGTGGCGATGGGGCGAGAGGGCGGCATGGCCGCCCTCCCCATTGGGCAGTGTCGCCGATATCGCCGGGTCCGTCCGGCAAACGACTTGAGGGGAGAGCGATGGTGGACAACGTCTCATCACAGAGTCCTCTGGAGCTGACCGCGTCGTGGACCGCCGCCGCGCGGGCTCAGGAGAGCGAGAGGGAGGATCGTCTCTTCGACGATCCATGGGCGAAGGCGCTGGCTGGAGCTGAGGGATCTTCCTGGCTCGAGCTTGCCCCGACCGAGAGTCTCGTTGCCGATGTCCTGCGCACGCGTTTCTTCGACGACTATCTCCTGCGTGTCGCGCGAGAGGAGGGCGTCCGGCAGGTCGTTCTCGCGGGAGCGGGCCTCGACACGCGTGCGTTCCGTCTCGGGTGGCCCGCCGGGATGACGGTCTTCGAGCTGGATCAGGGGGCCGTTCTCGAACGCAAGCAAGCGATGCTGGACGAGGCGGGCGCTCGACCGACGTGCGAGCGCCATGTCGTCGCGGTCGACCTTGACGGCGACTGGGAGGCGGCGCTGACTGCTGCCGGCCTCACCCGGAAGCAGCCTGCCATCTGGCTCCTCGACGGATTCCTCTGCCGCCTGTCGTCCGACGATCTCACTCGCCTCCTGAATCGAGTGCTGAGCGCCGCGTCTCCGGGGAGCTACCTCGCCTTCGATATCGTCAACAGAGCGACGCTGACGTCGCCCGCCTCGCAGTCCTGGATGGAGATGCAGGCCAAGATGGGGGCACCCTGCGTCGGTGCGATGGACGACCCCACGGCGCTCCTGCAGAGGAAGGGCTGGAAGACCGAACTGACGCAGATGGTCTCGGACGAGGCGAACCATGGGCGCTGGCCGGCCTCGGCGTCGTCGGACGACCCCGAAGGGCCGCGTTCGTGGCTGGTCACCGCTCGCCGGCCGTGGCGTATCGGCGAGGGCGCGCCGGATCAGGGTCCCCGGGGCCAGGGCGGCCCTCCGAGGGCTTCCGGGCCGCCTTCCCTCCTGCTGCCCAGGAGTTGATCTCCGCGAGTCTGCCGCTCTTGGGTGGATTCTGCGCCCAGATGTCCCAAGGCGGGCAGTATCGGAGGGGTCTGCGATTCCTGCGGACATAGGCTACGCTTGACGCGCAACGCCCTGCGGTCAAAGACAACGGGGCTCCACAATTCGCAGGGAGACGCCATGGGTACCGCGGTCGATTTCTACAGGGAGAAGTACGTCGACACCTCGGACGAGCGACTGGCCTTGTTCACCGGTCTGGTCGAGCGCTATGCGATCGAGTCCGCGCTCTACCCCGGCAGCTTCGCGCACGTCACACCGTCCGTCGCCATCCCCACAGTCGTGCATGTGGATTCGGACAGGCGGGCCGAGCGCTTCTTCTCGGATCCGGAGATCTTGGAACTAGTCCGCGCACGGCGCGAGTACGAGGCTGAACCGACGATCAGGTTCCACCTCGGAGAGTACACCTCTCCGTTCGACGAGCCGGAGCAGTCCTTCGACCTTCTCATCTCGCAGTACACGGCCTCGGTCTCGCAGGTCTGCAAGCGGTACCTCAGGGTGGGCGGGCATCTACTGGTCGACAATCGCGAGGGAGACGCCGATCTGGCGGCGCAGGACCCGGACTACGAGATCGAGGCCGTGTACAGACGGCGCGGCGAGGTCTTCTCGTTCTTCACGACCGAGCTCGAGACGTACGTGTTCCGGGACCAGGATTCACCGCCGACTCCGGCCGAGATCGAGCAGATCGTGCACGGAGCGGGCTTCGCACGTCTCGCCTCAGGCGCCGTGTTCAGGCGGCTGCGCTAGGCCGCATGCCGCAAGGCCGGGACGTCACGCCGGCGATCGCGGTCGCGGCCGGCTAGTCCTGCTCGCTCCTGTCCGCGATGACTTCGTCGAGAATGGCGGCGAGCGCGGCATCCTGGTCGGGCGCCAGAGCGAACGGTCTCTGTGTCGTGCGAAGAAGCGTCGTTTTCGCTTGCACGCGCTGCTTCAGTGTCGTCGCTCCCTCGGCCGCCCAGCGATCGTGGGTAGCGTGGTCGAGCAGGGTCGGCCTCCAGAATTCGCGGTGGTGCTTGCGCGTGTACCTGCTGCCGAGGAAGTTGCCACCGGGACCGGCGGCGCGGATGTCGTCCATCGCCAGGGTGTAGTCATCCACCGGCACCTCGCGCATGAACTGCCGCGCGTACCCCGCGAGTTCGTCGCCGAGGACGATCGACTCGTAGGAGCTCTGCAGACCTGACTCGAGGTAGCCGACATCGTGCAGCAGCGTCGCTCTCGACAGCGAGCCGTAGGCCATGGAGAGCGCCGCCTCTGCGCTCCACTGCTCGTCGAGCGCCTTCGAGTCGGACATGCCGGCGTAGGAGAAGCTCGGGAGGCCGTAGTAGCGGGCGAGGTCGGTGCTCGCCTGCAGGGCGAGCAGGCTGTCGGGCGCCAGGTAGGGATCGGTCATCGTGCGCATGTCCATGGCGCCGCCGCCGGCGCCGTAGACGAACGGCGCGCCGGCTCGCACGTGCTGGTGCAGCACGAGGCCGCTCAGGGCCTCGGCGTTGCCGACCAGCACTGTGCCGGGGATGCTGCACGGCCCCGTGGCGCCGGCCGCCGGTGCCGGTGCGTAGATCAGAGGGATCCGCAGGAGGGCGCAGTCGATCACCTTGGTCAGTGCGTCAGGGTCGTGCATGAGTGGCGGCGAGGGCATGGCGTAGACCGCGAAGCTCTCCTTCTCGCCACAGAGCGTCGCCATCTGCTGCATGCGCTCGAGCACGCTGCCGTCGCGCGGCGCAACGAGGAGCGGCTTGCGCGTGCCGCGCAGCATGGCGACGACCTGGACCAGATCGTCGATGGCCTGCGGCGCGTCCTCGGGCAGCCCCATGCTCATCACGAAGTCGATGTTCGGAAGCTGCTCGCAGAGGGCGGCCATGCCCTCGACGTCGCTACGCCGCGCACGCCGACGCTCGCCGCTCCGCGGGTCACGAACGTAGAGCACGTCGGAGCCCGTGCCGAAATAGACTTCGCCGTCGCGCAGATCGAGAGGCTCGGTGCTGCCTCCGCGGGGTCTCAGCAGCCACGAGCATGGCGCGCTGGCCAAGGCTGTATCGACGAGGCGGCCGGGGATGCGCACGCGACGCCCTTCGACTCGTGCTCCCGCAGCTCGGTACAGCTCGAGCGACGGCTCGTGCATGGCGTCGACGCCGACCTCTTCGAGGAGCTCGAGAGTGGCTCCGTGCAGGCGCCGGCATTCGGCTTCGCCCCAGACCCTCAGTGTCGCCTTCGGCATGACCGCGCTCCTCTCCGTCTTGCCCAACGAGACATGACGACTCGCAGCATCCAAGGCGTCAACACTACTACGACGGGCACGACGGACCCAGGAAGGCGGCACGGCCTGGGGGAATGGGCGGCCGAGCCGATGAGCCGGCCAGAACTGGCTCTGCCCGGATAGGGGCGAGGGCGGGGATCCGATCACCAAGTCGCGGCGCCTTGTCAGGTATTGCCCTTTGCGAAGGGCAATCGTAGTCTCTCTGGATGTCGTCGCGAGGCCGATGGGAGATCTGGCCCAAGGGGTCCTATCCTGTCTCAGTCGACCGGTCAATTCTCAAGGGAGGGAAGCGTGAGTGCCAGCGATGCCGAACAGATCAAGACAAGCCCTGATGCGTTCGAACCGTACTTCATATCGCAGGGGTTCCGGGTGGGCGATCTCGTGTTCCTCTCGGGCCAGGCCGCGATCGACGATCAGGGGGCTGTCGTCGGCGTGGGCGACTTCGATGCCCAGGCCGCCCAGGTCTTCCGAAACATCGAGGCGGTACTCCAAGCCGCAGGGACTTCGCTGAGCAGAGTGTTCAAGGTCGTGATCTACCTCACGGACATGGCCAATTTCCCCAAGATCCTGGAGCTTCGTCAGACGTGGTTCACTCAGCCATACCCAGCAGACACAGTCGTCGAGGTGCGCCCGCGCAGGGTGCGGGCGTAGTCGTTGCGGGCGGTGAACTCCACTCCGCCGACCCAGTAGCCGCCGCCCTGGCAGGCGGCTGCGCCCCGCGCGATGCAGATGCTCTCTCCCCTGAGCCAGTCTTCGTAGCATTCGAACTGACAGTGCGTGGGCTCTGCGAACGGCTCGAACGGAGTCGGACTGGACACATCGTAGAAGCCGATCGGTGGGGTTTCGATGCCAGTTGCCGCCAGCAGCTTCGAGGGATCTGGATTCATGTGTGCTCCTCGGGGCGTTTGCGGTGTCGACTCCGTCCGCATCGTGAACTGCGGGCCACTCACCCATCATTTCATACGTGGACTCACGCAATCTCGGCCACGCGAGAACGACCGAAGACGCGACGGCCGGCGGAGTGATGGATGATGAGCGATGAGAACGGACAAGCGGCCAACCGGAGAGCCTTCCCATCAGCGAGGGCGGCCGCCTGAGCCTCGGAGGCGCGCTCGCTAGCTGGTCTTCACGGGGAAAGCGATCTCCGTGAGGTACTCGTCGGGCGGCACCTCGGCTGGGTCTGTGAGGTACGCCTCCTCCGGCGGACCTGCCATCTCGTAACCTTGCTCGGACACCCAAGCGGAGAGTGCCTCGCAGGCGCTGCCCACCGCATCGTACGGGCCCTGGTGCACGGCGGTCGCCAAGGTTCGCGGGGCGATGATCTTGATGCCGAGCCCCTTGTCGTCCGGGCCGCTGGGCAGGGGGCCGGGTAATACCGGCGCCCACAGCTCCCATATCGCCTCGGCCTCTGGCGTGCGCTCTGGATCGGTCAAGTACGTGGCCCGCGGCATCCCCATGGGCACGTAGCCGTTGGCCTCCACCCACTGATAGAGCGTGGTGTAGCCCTGCGGGATCTGTGCATAGGGGCCGCGCATTGCCAGGAATGCGACGGTCATCGCCTTGGTCTGGCTGACGCTTGGGTCGAACATGAGGTACCTCCGGATCGCCAGTGACGGAGACTGCTCCCGGATAGACTGTACCCATGCACGCAGTCGTTCAGCATTGCGTCTTGCGCGGGTACACTGACTGGGACGGTGGCGCACCGCGCCTGCGGCGAGCGCGCCGCCGGTCACTGAGAGAATGGGTCACGTTGTCGATGATGCGGGAGGTCACTCATGGAGCACGCGGGCATCGATCTGCAGAGAGAGCAGCAAGCGTCGCTGGCACGGCCGCGCTACCCGTACTCGCCGGCGGCGCGGTTCTTCTTCCGGTCAATGGACCTCCTCACGGGGAGCAAGACCACCCTCGCCAAGGCCAAGTTGGTCGAGATGCTGGCCGGCGTCCCGTATCGGGCCTGGGAGCACCGCCAGTATCTGAGCATGACGCGACACTATCGAGACGAGGGACTGGTCGCGGAGGCACGAGAGGTCCTGGCATGGGCGCGCGCCGCGAGGGACAACGAGCATTGGCACCTGCTCCTCATCGAGGAGAAGATGAAGGAGGATGCTCAACCGGGCTCGTGGTACCTGTCGCGGCCGATCCCTCAGCTGATGGTGGTCTCCTACACCGTGATGTCGTGGGCGCTGGCGCGCGTCGACATCCGCAGGGCGTTCCTGTTCAACGCCGAGTTCGAGGACCACGCCGAGCACACCTATGCAGACCTGGTGCGTGCTCACCCGGAATGGGAGGAGCAGGCCGCTCGCGGTGATCTTGTGAGTACGTACGGCGGCGGCGAGACCTGGGCCGACGTCTTCCGGCGCATCGGGCTCGACGAGCGCGACCATATGAACAGCAGTTTCTGGTACTCCGGGAGGCGCGAGTGGGTCGTGCGGTACGAGGGGATGCCTGCGGGACCAGGTGCCGGGGACCCCGCTCATGGCGCATCCTCACCGGGAGAGGCAGCCTAGCGTGAGGGTGGCGTTGGCGCTGCCCATCGTGCTGACCGCGATCGTGAGCCTCATTGCCTGCGGGGAGGAGGTGCCGAACAAGGAGGCCGGCTCCCCTGCGGACGCCACTGCTCCCTCCGGCGACGCGATTCTGGCCGAGGCATACGAAGAGCGCGCCACAGACCTGCAGGTCGAGGGTCGGGGGATCGTCGTGAGGGTGCTGGACGACGACGTGGACGGCAGCAGACACCAGAGGTTCATCGTCCGCCTCGGCTCCGGTCAGACCCTTCTCGTGGCGCACAACATCGACCTCGCCCCGCGTGTCCGGGGCCTGCGCGTGCGCTCCAGCGTCTCCTTCTACGGCGAGTACGAGTGGAACGAGGAGGGCGGCACGATCCACTGGACGCACATCGATCCCGATGGGGAGCACGTCGCCGGCTGGCTGCGCCACGGTGGGCGGACGTATCAGTGAGACGGGCGTGGCCCGCTGGGCTCCTGGTGATCGTCACCGTCGCGACCGTTGCCGCGATCTCGGCCTGCGGCGCTGCCAAGGAGCTCGAACCCCCGGCGCCCCTCGAGTTGACACAGGCGGACAGCGATTCGACTCAGGCGATGCGGATCGGGCAGGAGCTGCGCATTGCTCTGGCTGCGAATCCGTCGACAGGATACCGTTGGGCCGTCGACGGCCGCGCCCCGGCGCAGCTGGAAGCAGAAGGCAAGCCTGCGTTCACGGCGCGCTCGGATGCGCTTGGCGCGGCCGGTACGGAGGTGTGGAGATTCGTGGCGAGATCCGCAGGTGAGGGGACGCTCACGATGAAGTACGGGCGGTCCTTCGAGCCGGGGCTGCCGCCCGCCGGCGAGTTCCGGGTGGTACTGCGGGTCGACTAGTTGGCGCGTCGCCCAAGCCTGCCGGGGAATCGCCGGGGTGGCTCACGCGGGGTACACTGGAGCTGGCCTCCGGCTGGCGCGAGAAGCTGGTCGCGACCTCCGGTGGTGCGAAGGAGGCGACATGTGGGCATTGATGTGCCGAGACTGAAGCGCCCACGGTACCCGATGCCGGACACCGTCAGGCGGGCTCTCGAAGGCCGCGAGCTCATGGGGGCCTTCGAAGCGCGGCCCGCCTACCAGCAGAACGACTACGTGGGCTGGATCGGCCGCGCGAAGCGCCCGGAGACGCGTGAGAGGCGGCTGCACCAGATGCTCGAGGAACTCGAGGCGGGCGGTGTCTACATGAGCATGGACCATCCGGGGTCGGCCAAGGGGTAGTCCGGACGCTGCGCGACGACCTCGAGAGGGCGGGCAGCCGACGCCGGACGAGGCCCTCGGTGTGAGAGAATCGGGCCGAGCGTACGCCGTGCAGTAGACCGCAGGCACGGCCCTTGGGACCCAGGGAGGAAGCCTGATGCAGTTGCGAGACCGCGATCTGTGGCGTCGGCAGTGCCGCATCGGAGGCGCTTGGGTCGACGCTGACTCCTCTTCCGTCCTGACGGTCACCAATCCGGCGACGGGCGACACTCTGGGCAGCGTGCCCAGTCTGGGCCCAGCGGAGGTAGGTCTGGCCATCGCCGCGGCGCACGAGGCGTTCGCAGAATGGCGAGCGCGGACAGCGAAGGAGCGCTCTGAGCTCCTGCGCCGCTGGTTCGAGTTGATCATGGAGCACCAGGAGGATCTGGCCGTCCTCATGACGTTGGAGCAGGGCAAGCCGCTCGCCGAGGCGCGCGCTGAGATCGCCTACGCTGCCGGCTTCGTGGAGTGGTTCGGCGAGGAGGCCAGGCGCGTCTACGGCGACACGATACCCGCGCATCAGGCGGACAAGCGCATCGTCGTCCTCAAGGAGCCCATCGGGGTCTGTGCCGCGATCACGCCGTGGAACCTTCCCGCCGCCATGGTCACGCGCAAGGTCGCTGCTGCTCTGGCCGCCGGATGCACCGTCATCGTCAAGCCCGCGTCGGCGACGCCCTTCACAGCGTTGGCGCTCTGCGAACTTGCGGTTCGCGCCGGCTTGCCGGCGGGGACGTTGAACGTCGTGACGGGGTCTGCGCAAATCATCGGCGCCGTGTTGACGGCCAGCCCCTTGGTGCGCAAGCTCAGTTTCACCGGCTCCACAGCGGTGGGCAAGCACCTCATGGCCGCCTGCGCGGCGACGGTCAAGAGAGTCTCGCTGGAGCTCGGCGGAAATGCGCCTTTCATCGTCTTCGACGATGCCGATCTGGAGGCCGCCGTCGAGGGCGCGATGGCATCGAAGTATCGCAACACGGGACAGACCTGCGTATGCGCCAACCGGATCCTGGTACAGGACGGTGTCTACGACGCCTTTGCCGAGATGCTGACCGGCGCCGTGGCGGCTCAGCTCAAGGTCGGCAACGGTCTCGATCCGGGCGTGACGCAGGGGCCGCTGATCGACGAGGCCGCGGTCGCCAAAGTCGAGGAGCACATCGCCGACGCCCTGAGCAAGGGCGCTCGGGTCGTTCGCGGCGGCCGGCGGCATGAGCTCGGCGGCACCTTCTTCGAGCCGACCGTCCTCACGGGCGTGACCGCGGACATGTCGGTGGCGCACGAGGAGACCTTCGGCCCCGTGGCGCCTCTGTTGCGCTTCAGCACGGAGGACGAGGCAGTTCGCATGGCCAACGATACCGAGTTCGGTCTCGCCTCCTACTTCTACAGTCGCGACATCGGCCGGATCTGGCGGGTCGCCGAGGCGCTTGAGTCCGGTATCGTGGGCATCAACGTCGGGCTCATCTCCACGGAGACAGCGCCTTTCGGTGGCGTGAAGCAGTCGGGCCTGGGTCGTGAGGGTTCGAAGTACGGCGTCGAGGAGTACCTGGAGGTCAAGTACCTTTGTCTCGGCGGGATCGATCGCTGAGGGCCGGGGCCTCCGCCGGCGACTCGCCTGCGGCGCGCCGTCCGCTGGTGCTGGGCGGAACGCGGACGGAGATCGTGCGACTCGAGCGCCGTCTTTGACGTCGTGAGCGACTTCTCCACCATCCTGGTCGCCGCCGTGGCGCTGCCGATCATCGTGGTGGGTGGCTACGTGGTATGGCTCGCCGTCGCGATGTGTTCGCGACGTCCTCGGGAGGACGGGTTCGAGTACGTCTATGTCGGCGACGACGGCACTGTGCGTGACTTGGACGACGCGGAGCAGCGACGCATGGGCGACCAGTCCGAGGAGGGTGCCAGCCGCCCGTACGTCAAGCTCCGCTACGGATCCCGGGACACTCAGGGCAGGCTGCGAGGCTACCTGAAGCGTCGTCAGGTCCCCCCGGAAGTCCCGATCGGCGAGCCACGGGCTGGGAGCGCAGAGCAGGATCACTTCGTGTGACCACGGTAAGTCGCTCGGCAGGGTCGGGTCTGTGCCAGGCTACCGGCTGCGCGGCCGTGGTGTGGGCTTCGGCGGCCGTCCGATATCATCACGTCGCCCACGCGAGCTCACTGACGATCGAACAGGCTGCTTCCCAGGAGGCGTCTGCACCGTCTACACACGACCAGGAGCGGCCGTGACCACACGCAGGATCGGTCACACGGATATGGAGCTTTCGCCCATCGGTCTGGGCAGCTGGCAGTTCTCCCAAGGCAAGGGGTACACGGGGGGCATGTGGGCCGTGCTCGAGCAGCCCATGATCGACGCGGTCGTGGCGGCGGCGCTCGCGGGCGGGATCGACTGGATCGACAGCGCCGAAGCGTACGGCAACGGGCAGTCGGAGCACGCCTTGAGCAGCGCTCTCCATCACTTGAAGGTCCATCCCAGCGCGGTGACGCTGGCGACGAAGTGGTTGCCGATCCCGAGGACGGCGGCGAACATCCCGCGAACGATCGACACCAGGCTGCGATGTCTTCAGGGCTACCCTATCGGTCTCTACCAGGTGCACTTCCCCGGGAGCCTCTCGTCGATCCGGGCCCAGATGGGAGAGATGGCGAAGCTGGTCCGCGCCGGGAAGATCGGCTCGGTCGGCGTCAGCAACTTCTCGGCTCGCAGAATGGAGGAAGCGAGTGCGGCACTGCGCGCCGAAGGGCTGTCCCTCGCCTCCAATCAGGTGCCTATCAGCCTGCTCGACCGGCGCATCGAGAACAGTGGGGTGCTGGAGTCCGCGAGGAGGCTGGGCGTGACGTTGATCGCCTACTCCCCTCTCGCCCAGGGCCTCCTCACGGGGAAGTTCCATGAGAGCGCCGAGCTCGTGGCCGCTCTGCCCCCGCGGCGCCGGTCTCGTCTCACCCCGGCCGGCCGGGCGTTCAGAGACGAGAACCTGGCGCGCACGCACCCGCTCTTGGAGGAGCTGCGCTCGATCGGCAGGGCGCACGGCGTCTCGGCGACCCAGGTCGCTCTGGCCTGGGTGATCACGTTCTACGACGAGACCGTGGTGGCCATCCCCGGCGCCACCTCACCCGATCACGCCCGCGAGAACGCCGCCGCCATGGAGTTGAGTCTGACCAAAGCCGAACTGGCGCGGCTGGAGAGGGCTTCGGCGCTGGTGGCCCGACGCTAGTTCCGGAGTCACCCGCGTCCGTCTCCGAGCACGTCGGCTACGTTCGCGCTACCATGATGGGTGGTGGTTCCGGCAACGGAGGACGAGATGCATCTATCGAAAGCCATGATGGTCGGTGCAGTCGCGTTGGCCACCGTCGGCGCTCTCGGCGTCTACATGCGCTGGGCGAACGCGCATCCGAACGCCGACTCAGCCAACGGCGATGTCAACGCGGGCGTGAGCGTCAGGCTGGCCGACCAGAACGGCGAGCCCACTGAAGGATTCAGTGTGGCCAAGGTCGTCAGGTCCGACGCCGAATGGAAGTCGCTGCTGACTGCCGAGCAGTACGAGGTCGCGCGCGGGAAGGGTACCGAGCCCGCGTTCTGCGGCGGACTCCTCAAGACCAAGGAGGCCGGCATCTACAGCTGCGTGAGCTGCGGCCTGCCGCTGTTCTCCTCAGACGCGAAGTTCGACTCCGGAACGGGCTGGCCGAGCTTCTATGAGCCATTCGCGGCCGAGAACATCAGCGAGCGGCGGGACTGGAGCCTCGGCATGCCGCGCACCGAGATCCTCTGCACTCGTTGCGACGCTCACCTCGGCCACGTGTTCAACGACGGTCCCGAGCCGACAGGGCTGCGCTACTGCCTCAACTCCGCGGCGATGCAGTTCACGTCCCTGAAGGCGCTGGAGGCAGGGGAGACTGCGAAGGTGGCCCAGATCCAGACCGCCACCTTCGCGGCGGGCTGCTTCTGGCACGTCGAAGAGGTCTTCCGCCACCGGCCGGGGGTCGTCGCGACCCAGGTGGGGTACACAGGCGGCACCTCACCAGACCCGACGTACGACGCGGTGAGTTCGCACGAGACAGACCATGCTGAGGCGGTCGAAGTCACCTACGACTCGACCCAGATCGGCTACGAGGATCTGCTCCAGATCTTCTGGGAGAGCCACGATCCGACGACCAAGGACCGCCAGGGGCCGGACGTCGGCGCCAACTACCGTTCGGCGGTGTTCTTCCATGGCCAGCAGCAGCAGGAGGCCGCGCTGGCGTCGGCGAAGCGGCTGGACGAGTCCGGCGCCTCCGACGATCCCATCGTGACGGAGATCGTACCGGCCGGCACGTTCTGGCGTGCGGAGGAGTACCACCAAGGCTACTTCGACAAGCAGGGTGGCGCCAGCTGCGAGGCGATGTGACCGCGTCGCGGGCGAGCTGATCCGCCGAGACATCGCGGGACACATCCGATGACCGTGATCCTCTCGGCTCTGAGGTTGCCCGGCGGCAGCGCAGCCACCCGAAGGCGAGGCCGCGTCGGCGGTCGCGTGTTGGAGTACGCGATCGCCGGGGGAGGACGACCTGTCGTCGTGCTCGTGAACGGCGCCGGCGGCCCCCTGGAGGGGTGGAACGCGGTGGCGGCCGGCCTTCGGGACGAGGGTACGGTCTTCGCCTACGACCGTCTCGGCAGCGGCGGCAGCGACGAGCCGGACGTACCGCAAACGGGCGATGTCGTCGTGGCGACGCTTCGCGGGCTGCTCGCCCTCGCCGGCCTGCGACCCCCGTACGTGCTCGTCGGGCATTCGCTGGGCGGGTTGTACGTGAACCTGTACGCCCGCCTGCATCCCGACGAGGTCGCGGGCGTCGTCTTTCTCACCCCTCGGGACGCGACGGAGCTGAAGCGCTTCGAGTCTGGTCTCCAGCGCGGGGTCCGCAAGACGTTCTCCTGCTACGACGCGGCGGTCCGAAGAAACGAGTACGTCGAGACGGAGTACGTCCACGAGACCGCGCGGCGTGTCGAGGAGGTGACTCCCTTCCCGGACGTGCCGCTCGCCGTGGTCGCCGGCGGCAGGCGGCCCCCTTCCTGGCTGGTGCCGGCCGCCGCGTGGCGTGCGCGGGTCGCCAACCAGAAGGCCCTGCGGGCTCTATCGCCTCGCGGCAGGTGGGTGATCGCCGGTCGTAGCGGCCACTTCCCGCAGCTCTCGCAGCCCGACATCGTCGTGCGGACGATCCGCGAGGTCGCGGCAGCGTCGGGTGGTCCATCCTCGGCGTCTTCGGCCTGAGAGGGGACGCTGTCGCGAGCTCGTCTCGGGTCCAGCGGACGCCGGTCGTCGCCCAGCTCACGCGGCGTGGCGACGGCTGGTCTTTCGCCACGGGTCGAGAGGCGGGGTCGCGTCCCGGCCGGCTGACCTTCCTCATGTGTCGGGCGGTGGGAGCCGATTGGCTCCGTGACCGGGCGTACGACTGACGAAGGGGAGGCACCATGACGGTCACGGACGCCGAGCGACAGGCCATCGTGGACGAGGAGCACCTGCGGTTCCTGGCCATCGCCTATTGGGTCACGGGAGGCGTGACGGCGTTCATCGCTCTCTATGGCCTCGTGTACGTGGCGATGGGCGTGATGATCGCCGTGGCTCCGGAGAACGACTGGGTCACGGAGCCCGGTCAGGCGGCTCCGCCGGATGTCTTCGGGTGGTTCCTCGCCGGGATCGGCGCGGCGGTCGTTCTTCTGTGCGTGAGCGTCGCGGCTCTCCAGATCCTCGCGGGATTCTGGATACGGGGGCGACGGCGGCGGGTGCTGTGCATGGTCGTCGCCGGCATGACGTGTCTGGGTATCCCGTACGGCACGTTGCTCGGCGTGCTCACCTTCATCATTCTCGGTCGCTCCTCGGTCGGGCAGCGCTTCGCCACGTCGAGTCCGGGCACGGCAGCCGCGCCGCCGAGCGCGACCGTCGCCCAAACGCCGGCTTCGGCTCCGGCGGACCCTTTGGCTTCGGCTCCTCCTCTGACGACGCCGTCTGCCGACAGCTGAGGTCGCCGGGCTGCGTGCCGGCGGTCTCGGCCGAGGCGAGGCGTCGGGCGCGCGCTCTAGGCCAGGACGCGCTCCGGCCTGACCTCGATCGGGCGGTTCTGTTGGTTCACGAAGACGACGCGAGGTCGCCAGATGGGCGCTTCGGCATCGTCGAGCTGCGCGAAGCTCGCGATGACGACGAGGTCGCCACGGTGGACGAGGTGCGCCGCGGCGCCGTTCACGCAGACGACGCCCGTCGCGGGTTCGCCGGCGATCGTGTACGTGGTCAGTCGCGCCCCGTTGGTCACGTCCCAGATGTGAACGAGTTCGTTCGGCAGAATAGCGGCAGCATCGAGAAGATCCCGGTCGATCGTGATGCTGCCTTCGTAGTCGAGGTCGGCTTCAGTCACCGTGGCGCGGTGGATCTTGCCGCCCAGCATTGTGCGCTTCACGACTCCTCCGATCTCAGGTACCCGCGCCTCAGGCGTCGAGTCCTGCCGTGGCCATGATGCGTCGAATGGTAGCACGGTTGTGGCGCGTGGGGCCGTGCTACGATTGCCCGACCTATTCGTCCCGCTGTTTCGCGCCTGACGCGACTGCGGAGATCGCGTCGGAAGGAACCGCGTTGACTGGTAGCTCCCTTCTTGAGGATGTCGGGTACTCGACTCGCTGGAGGGCGCTGTTCGCGCCGTACGCCGATCAGGGGCTGTCTCCCGCTCGCGTCGTGCGCACGGCGCGCGGTAGTGCCATCGTCGCCACCAGCAGCGGCGTGCTTCGCGCCAAGCCGTCCGCCGCCCTGATGAAGTCGCCCGGCGGCCCGGCGCGCCTCCCGGCCGTCGGCGACTGGGTCGCCGTCACCGCCGCCGCCGATCTCGACGTACCGCTCGTCATCGCGGTACTCGAGCGCTCCAGCGCAATCACCCGCGGCGATCCGGGGGACACCTCCAACGCACAGGTCCTGGCTGCCAACATCGACACAGTGTTCGTGGTCCATCCGATCGCCGCGGAGCCCCATCTGCGGCGTATCGAACGCGAGCTCTCCCTAGCCTGGGACTCGGGGGCAGTGCCTGTGGTCGTGCTCACCAAGGCGGACCTCTCGCCGGCTCCGGAAGCCGCGCGGGCCACAGTCGAGACGGTCGCCCTGGGCGCCGACGTGCACGTCACCAGTGCGCTCACGGGCGCCGGCATGGACCCTCTTCTCGGGTACATCGCGGAGCGCCGGACGGCGGTGCTGATCGGGCCGTCCGGCGCCGGCAAGTCGACGCTGGTCAATGCACTGCTCGGCGAGCAGCGACAGGCGACACGCGAGGTGCGAGTGAGCGACGGCCGCGGCCGGCACACGACGATCGCGCGCGAGCTCATCCAAATGGCCAACGGCGGTCTTCTCGTGGATACGCCGGGCCTGCGCGCGCTGGCACTGACCGGCTCCGAAGAAGGCATTGCTGCCGCCTTTCCGGAGATCGAGGAGATCGCCGGGCGCTGCCGCTTCCGCGACTGCGCCCACGATGGGGAGCCGGGGTGCGCCGTCGCGGCTGCCATCGAGGCGGGCATCTTGCCCGCGGAGCGCTTGCAGAGCTACCACAAGCTGGTGCGCGAGGCGCGCTTGGCCGCCGCGAAGACCGATACACGACTACGTGCGGAGGAACGACGCAGAGGGAAGACCTTCGCCAAGATGGTCAAAGAGCACCACAAGCGAACGGGCCGGAGGTAGGCGGTCGGGCCTCGGCGGCATCGGACCCCCTCGCCCGTCGCAGGGGTATCATGGGGCGTAGCGGCCGGCGTGGACACCGGGGAGGGCTTATCATGACTGACTTCACACTGGGCGTCGTCGGCAGCTCGCGCAAGGAGAACGAGCAGCGGATGCCGATCCATCCGGAGCACCTGCAGCGTCTGCCCGAGCGAGTGCGCCGGCAGCTTGTCTTCGAGACGGGGTACGGAGCCGAGTTCGGCATCTCGGACGCCGAGATGGCGGCTCAGAGCGGAGGGGTGGCCACGCGCCACGAGCTCCTCGCCGACCTCGGCGTCGTCGTCCTGCCCAAGCCCATGGTCGAAGACCTGGAGGAACTCCGTGAGGAGGGCATCCTGTGGGGCTGGCCTCACTGTGTCCAGCAGACGGCGATCACACAGGCGGCCATCGATCGCAGGCTGACCCTGATCGCCTTCGAGGAGATGTTCGAGTGGACGCGCGAGGGGCTGCCCGGCCTGCACACCTTCTACAGAAACAACGAGATGGCCGGCTACTGCGGCGCGCTGCAAGCCCTCCAGCTGAAGGGCATCGACGGCTACTACGGCAGATCTCGCAAGGTCCTCGTCTTCAGTCTGGGCGCTGTCAGTCGCGGGGCCATCAACGCCCTGATGGGCCGCGGGTTCACGGATATCACGATCTGCACCCAGCGTCCCGTCCATGCGGTCCGTCAGGAGTTCCTCGGGTGTCGCTACGTCCACAT
This sequence comes from uncultured Thermoleophilia bacterium, assembly GCA_963717285.1. Lineage (GTDB taxonomy): Bacteria > Actinomycetota > Thermoleophilia > UBA2241 > UBA2241 > CAIXSE01. The sequence continues at coordinate 640,346 of CAVQVW010000002.1, read as the reverse complement.
GCGCCGCGGCGCGGAGGGCGAAGCGCGCATGGTGGTCGAGGATGACGATGAAACTCGGCCGCTGCTCGACCTTGTCGGCCAGTCGGACATCGTCGTCAACGGCATCCTCCAGAATCCGTCTCGTCCGGTGATGTTCGTCGCGGAGGATGAGATCGGGTCGCTCAAGCCAGGCTGTCTGATCGTCGACGTGAGCTGCGACGCGGGCATGGGGTTCCCCTTCGCCCGCCCGACCACGTTCGAAGAGCCCATCGTGAAGGTCGGCGCGGTCCACTACTACGCCGTGGACCACACCCCCAGCTACCTCTGGGAGAGCGCCACGCGGATGATCTCGACGGCCTTGCTGGCCTATCTCCCGGCCGTTCTGGCCGGTCGCGACGGCTGGGCGAAACACGAGACGCTGCGCCGTGCGGTCGACATCGACCGGGGCGTGGTCACGAGGGATGCCATCCTCTCCTTCCAGCACCGCGAGGCGGCCTACCCGCACCGGCGACAGCCGTGACTTCGAAGGCGCAGGGCTGTCGAAAGAGCGTGGCGCTCAGGGAGACCTCAACCTCTATCTGAGTGTGAGGCTTTGGTCGCCGTGTCGCGTACTTTGCCTCGAATCCCCGTGAACCGCGTGCTGCTGGCTTGTCCTGAGTCCCCGTCCGTGGGAGAATCCACCAGCGCAATAGGCGCATGGGTCTGGTCTGGGGTGAACGCCTCCGTTGGGGTACAGGTTCGGAGTGGTTGGGCCGCCATGCGGAAACAGAGTCCGGGTCGCGGGCGTCGCGGGCTGCTAGCTGCGTCTCCCACCGGCTTGGAAGAACTGGAGTACTCGTGCTTGCAGTTGACCCGGTGCGCGAACGACAGCGCTCCGACATAGACTCTCACACGCGTCCCGCACGTTGCTGCCTCAACACGGCTGAACTCACCGACGCCTACACCTCGGTCGATGTTCCGCCCGAGGTCGTCAGTCGATTCGCCTTCAGGGCCAACGACTACTACACATCGCTGATCGATGCTGACGACCCAGACGACCCGATTCGCCGGCTGGTCGTCCCGAGCGACGAGGAGCTCGTGGACTTCGGCTCGCTGGACGCCTCGAATGAGGCCGCCAACACGCCTCTCGTCGGCGTTCAACACAAGTACGCCGACACGGCCCTGCTGCTTGTGACCGATCAATGCGCCTGTTTCTGCCGCTACTGCTTTCGCAAGCGGCTGTTCCGGCCGGGCAGCCGAGAGACGCACCGCGACTGCCGCCCGGGTCTGGAGTACATCGCTTCCAATCCCGAGATCACGGACGTACTGCTGACTGGTGGAGACCCCCTCACTCTCGACACCGCCTTCCTCAGAGAGACCGTCGAACAGATCGTGGCGATACCTCACGTGCGCACCATCCGCCTAGGCTCCAAGCTCCCGGCCTTCAACCCGTTCCGAGTCCTGGACGATCCCGAGCTGCCGCAGATGGTCGGCGACGTGGTCGCAAGCGGCCGTTCCTTCTACCTGATGGCGCACTTCGATCATCCGCGGGAGCTCACGGAGGAGGCCATCGCGGCCTTGACGTCGCTGCGAGCTGCTGGCGCCATGTGCGTCAATCAGTGCCCGATAACGCGCGGCATCAACGACGATGCGGAGGTGCTTGCGGATCTCCTCCAGCTCTGCACCGACGCTGGGTGCCCACAGTACTACGCCTTCCAGTGTCGTCCGACCACAGGTGTCGGGCACTTCGCTCTGCCCTTGGTGAGCGCCTTCAAGCACGTGGAGAGGGCGAGGGAGCAGGTCTCCGGTCTGTCTCGTCGAGTACGGTTCTGTCTCTCGCACGAATCGGGGAAGATCGAGATAGTGGGGGTCGACGAGGCATACATCTACGCGCGCTACCATCGGGCGAAGCTCGACGAGGACGCCGGCCGCTTCATCGTGTACCGGCGGGACGACGAGGCGTTCTGGATCGACCAACTCGTGGAGGTCCTGCACGACTCGTGAGCGCCGCGGCCCAGCGAGCGCGGCGCGACAAGCTGGTCCTGCTCGGCGTCTGCTCCGACGCCAACTCGAGCTTTCTGCTTGGAGCAGCCCATGCGCCGGCGCTGATCCGCGGCGCTCTGTACAGCGGGTCGGCGAATCTCACGTCCGAGACCGGCGCGTGTCTTGGCGACGGCGACTGCGTTGTCGATCTTGGCGACACATCCTTCGAAGGCACGCCGGCGGGGCTGATGGCGATCGAGTCGCATGTGGCCGCAGCCCTCGGCGAGGGCCGCCTGCCGCTGGTCCTCGGCGGAGACCATGCGATCACCTATCCGATCGTTCGTGCTCTGGCGCGTCGTCATGGCCCACTCAACATCCTGCACTTCGACGCCCATCCGGACTTGTACGATGAACTGGACGGCAACCACCTGTCCCACGCCTGTCCGTTCGCGAGGATCATGGAAGAGGGACTGGCCCAGCGGCTCGTCCAGGTCGGGATCCGCAGCCTGAACGCTCCGCAGAGGGCACAGGCGGGTCGCTTCAATGTGGAGATCCACGAGATGCGGTCTCTCGACGTCGCGTCGTTCGATCCCGGCCTGGGCGCGCCCGTCTACTTGTCGTTCGACATGGACGCGCTCGACCCGGCGTTCGCCCCCGGGGTATCGCACTTCGAGCCCGGCGGTCTGTCGGTGCGCGACGTCATCACGATCATCCACAAGGTGGAGGCGCGGGTGGTCGGCGCCGACATCGTCGAGTACAACCCGCGCCACGATCACTACTCGATGACGGCCATGGTCGGGGCCAAGCTGGTCAAGGAGATCGGTGGCGTGATGCTGAGAAACGGCGAGTAGCTGGCCGGTCGAAGGATTGGCTCCAGCGGTTCTGGCGCAGCCCTGTGGGCGCTCAGCCAGCCGTGCGACCGACCGAGAACGCGCCGTCCGTTGCCAGCTCTGGCGTCAAGCCTCGCTGTCCTCCGCCCGATATTGCCAGGAGAGAGAAGCGGACGGCCGGGGACACTGCTTCCCTCCGTCCTCTCAAGGAGGTCGTCGTGCGGATAACACGCAAGGTTTTCACGGATCTCGCGATCTGGCAGGTCGCTTTCGGGTTGGGCATCGGCGCCGCATTCCCGTTCTTCGTGATGGTGCTGGGCGTCCCGCGCGATATCGCGATGACGCCAGTGTTCATCACGGCGTGCCTGCTCGCCGGCGCGCTCTCGGGAGTCATGAACCAGTTCATCTCCCATCGAGTCGTCGCGGCTCGCCTGAGGGTGCTCGTCGACAGCATGACCCACGTGGGGAAGGTTCTGGACGGCGCGGCCTTCAGCGGCGATCTGTCGCGATGCACGCCGGAAGCCTGCGCGATCGCCGTCGACTCGGAGGATGAGATCGGCGAGAGCGCGCAGGCCTTCAATAGGCTGGTCGAGGCTCTCGCGCAGTCGATGCGCGCGCAGGCTGCTGTCAGATCCTTCTCGGACATGCTGACCAGCCAGCTGGAGATCGAAGGCCTGGCCGATCATGCCCTGCGTCAGTTCGTCGAACACACCAATGCGGCGGCCGGGCTCGTCCTCCATCAGTCGGAGGGCGAGCTGAAGGTCGCCGCTTCGCGCGGGCTCAAGAATCCGGCGGCGATCGTCGTCAACGCCCAGGTCAGGCTCGCCGCCGACAGAGGCGAGCGGCAGGTCATCGCGATTCCCGAAGATGTGCTGGTCGATGGGGTGATGGCCGACTTTCGGCCGAGGGAGATCCTGGTGTTCCCGATCCAGCACAAGAGCGTGCCTCTCGGGGTGATCGTTCTGGCGGCCAGCCAGCCCTTCGAGGCGGACGAGCGGGCCCGGATCGACCTGTTCGTCCAAGGCCTTGGCCTGGCTCTCAACAACGCCGTTGCGCACGATCGTCTGCAGCGCCTGGCCGCCCTGGACTCGCTGACCGGCGTTTACAACCGTCGCTTCGGCCTCGGCCGCCTGCGCGAGGAGTTCGGTCGTGCCGTGCGCGCGCAGGCGCCTCTCGGCGTCCTGATGCTCGACATCGACCATTTCAAGGCGGTCAACGACACCTACGGCCACCTCGTCGGAGACCGGCTGCTGAAGTCGGTGGCCGCCATAGCGCGCTCCTCGCTGCGCGAGGGCGACGTCCTGCTCCGCTATGGCGGCGAGGAGTTCGTCGCCGTGCTTCCGGCGGCCTCGGCCGCGGACCTGAGGGCTCTGGGCGAGCGTCTGCGCAGGGCGGTTGAGGACTTCTCTTTGGCGGAGGGCGAGAAGACCGTGCGTGTGACGGTGAGCGTCGGCGGGGCTGCGTACCCCGACCCCACCATCGACAACGAGGACACGCTCGTACGGCTGGCCGACGAGGCTCTCTACCGCGCCAAGGACGGCGGCAGGAATCGCGTGGAAGTCACGACCGAGTCCGAACTGGCGGCGCGCGCGGCGTGGTCCGGTGTCTGAGGTCTGCGATTGAGAGGTGTCTCGCGTGAGGCGGGCCAAGCCCGCCGGTCTCCGCGTACAATGGAGCGGCATCGCAATGCCATCGGCGAGGGAGGCTCGGGTGGAGTGCTCAGGTCGCAATGACCTCGTGAGGTCTGCAAGTGGGTGAAGCGCGTCGTCCGGGTCCCGTGATCGAGACCCTCGCCGAGGACGATCTTCCGGCTCTGGCGCAGCTTCACCGGCAGTTCTGGGGCGAGGACTCGGCGCCTGAGAAGATGCAGGCGACGTTCCGCAGGCTGCACGACGACGACGACTACCTGCTCCTGGTCGCCAGGTACGAAGGCCAGGTCGTCGGTTCGGTCATGGGCATCCTCTGCGAGGAACTCTACGGCGACTGCCGGCCCTTCCTGCTGATCGAGGACTTCGTGGTCGATGAGTGCCGGCGGCGCCTGGGCGTCGGCTCGGCGCTGATGCGCGAGCTGGAGCGTCTCGCGGCCGTGCGTGACTGCGGCTCCATCCTGTTTCTCACGGAGGCCGAGCGCGAGGGGGCGGTGCGCTTCTACCAGTCACTCGGCTACGAGCACGGTCCGTATCGCGGCTTCAAGAAGCGCCTGTAGCGCGCTTCGCCGGACGCAAGGCCGCCCTGCGGCTGTTACCAGCCTGCCCGATCCGGGCATGACGAAGTCGGGCATGGGGGTGCGCATGATGGACTCGATCGAGCAACGCGTCCGCCGGGTCACGAAAGAGCAGATCGCCATCGTGCCGTACGACTGCAGCTGGCCGGGGCAGTTCCGCGCCGAGAGGGCGCTCCTTCTGGCTCGTCTGCCCCGGGAGCTCATCCTGCGCGTCGATCACTTCGGCAGTACGGCTGTCCCCGGACTCGCGGCGAAGCCCATCGTCGACGTGCTGGTCGAGGTGACCGATGTGCAGGCGGCTCGGGAGAGGATCGCCCCCATCCTCGAAGCGCAGGCGTACGAGTACTTCTGGCGGCCTCTGCGCGGCGACGAGGGCCCGCCCTGGTACCCGTGGTTCATCAAGCGTGACCCGCTGACCGGCGAGCGCACGCACCACATCCACGTGCTCGACGACGGCTTCGTTGAGCTCTGCGACTGGCTTCTCTTTCGCGACTACCTGATCACGCATCCCGACACGGCGATCGAGTACGAGGCTCTCAAGCGGCAGCTCGCGGAGCACCACCCGCACGACCGAGTGCGATACACGAAGGCGAAGACGGCGTTCGTGACGGCCGTGACGGAGCGGGGGAGGGCCTGGCACGAAGGGGGCAGGCGCCGTTGAGTGCGCCTAGGTCGCGGCGACCTTGCCGATGGTTTCGCCACCGATGGCCGTGCCGTCGAGCACCGGCCAGCCGATGCTGGTCCCTGTGACCTCGCCGCCCACCGAGATCGCGTAGTCGGCCCCCGCCACGAGGGCATCGGACGAGTAGATGAACGACTGTGAGGCCTTCACGGTGGTGAAGGTCTACGGCGAGTCGGGCGACGGGCCCGTGGAGGTCTGCGGTGCTGTGGCGTTCGACTGGGACGCGCCCGCCGACACCGCCGTGCGTGACGTTGCGGTAGGGCCGAGCAGTACGGCTGCGGACTCGTACGCCCGCGTTGCCGCACTCGGCTCGACGCACTAGACTCACATGCTCGGATTGCAGTCGCCCGTCGGGGCGCGTAGAGGAGGACACCGTATGTACTACGACAAGGACGCCGATCTCAGCCTCATCACTGCCAAGACCGTGGCGATCATCGGATTCGGCAGCCAAGGCCATGCGCATGCCCAGAACCTGCGCGATTCCGGCGTCAATGTGGTCGTCAGCGACCTGCCGGGCACGTCCAACGCCGAGCGAGCGGAGAAAGCTGGGTTCGAGGTGGTGTCGGCCGCAGAGGCGACCAAGCGCGCCGACGTCGTGATGATGCTCGTCCCCGATCAGACGCAGGCCATCGTGTACAGAAACGATGTCGGCCCGAACCTCAAGGACGGCGCGACGCTCATGTTCGCGCACGGATTCAACATCCACTTCGGCCAGATCGTGCCGCCCAAGACCGTGGACGTCAGCATGGTGGCCCCGAAGGGCCCCGGACACCTTGTGCGCAGGCAGTTCGAGGAGGGTAAGGGTGTGCCCGTGCTCATCGCGGTGTATCAGGACGCGACCGGCAACGCACACGCGCAGGCGCTCGCCTACGCCAGCGGCATCGGCGGCCTGCGCGCCGGCGGCCTCGAGACGACCTTTGCGGAGGAGACCGAGACCGATCTCTTCGGCGAGCAGGCCGTGCTCTGCGGTGGCTGCACTGAGCTGGTGACGGCCGGCTTCGACACGCTCGTGGAAGCCGGATACCAGCCCGAGATCGCCTACTTCGAGTGCCTGCACGAGCTGAAGCTCATCGTCGATCTCATGTGGGAGAAGGGCATCGCCGGCATGCGCTACAGCATCAGCGACACGGCCGAGTACGGCGATCTCACGCGAGGCCCGCGCGTCATCGATGAGAGGGTCCGCGAGACGATGCGCGGGATCCTCGCCGACGTGCAGAGCGGCGAGTTCGCGCGCGAGTGGATCCTCGAGAACCAGGCCAATCGCCCGGTCTTCAACGCTTTGCAGCGCCAGGGCAAGGGCCACCTCATCGAGGGCGTCGGCAAGGACCTGCGCGGCATGATGAGCTGGATCGACGAGGGCGGCCTGGACATCGAGGTCTGACGCTGGCTACGCTCGGGCTCATGAGGAGCATGACTCTTCGCCCGTCGTGGCGGCCGGAACGGCCGGCGACTCTCGTGGTCGCCGGCCGTTCCGGCCGGTCCTCGCCTCTTGCCGCACAGCTCGTCTGGTCCTAGTCCTCGGGGGCCCGCCTGCCCGTGTGGCGATCTCCCGCTCGTCTCTCTCCGCGGCCGGCGGAGCCTCTGACGGCCGTTCGCCATGCCGTGCCCAAGTTGGTTAGAATGGCCGCCTTGTATCCCTCTTCACAAGGTTCGCCGGAGTCGGGGTGCCGGCCTCCCGCCACAGACGAAAGGACGAAGCGATGCTGAAGCGTTTCCTCATCACTCCCGGGCCGACACCGGTGCCGCCAGAGGTCCTCTCGGCGCTTGCCGAACCCGTGATCCATCACCGCGCGCCGCGCTTCACCGAGATCCTCAAAGAGGTCGTCTCCGGCATGAAGTACATCTACCAGACGGAGAACGACATCATCGTCCTCGCCGCCTCGGGTACGGCCGCGATGGAGTCGGCCGTCGTCAATCTCGTGAATCCGGGCGATCACGTTCTCGTGGCCTCCGTCGGCAACTTCGGCGAGCGCTGGATGAAGCTCGCGACCACGTGGGGCGCCGAGGTCACGGCGCTGCAATACGAGTGGGGCACGAGGGCCGTCCCGGCCGACATCGAGGCGGCGCTTCAGAACGACCCCGCCATCAAAGCCGTATACGTGCAGCACTCCGAGACCTCGACCGGCGTCCTCAACGACATCAACGCGATCGGAGAGATCGTCGCGAAGACCCCGGCCGTACTCGTCGTCGACGCCATCAGCGGCCTCGGCGCTTCCGACCTGAAGACCGACGAGTGGCACGTGGACGTCTGCGTCACCGGTTCACAGAAGGCGCTGATGGTGCCGCCGGGCCTTGCCTATGTGGCGGTCAGCGAGAAGGCCTGGCAGCTTGTAGACAAGTGCAAGACGCCGCGCTTCTACTTCGACTGGGTCACACACGGCAAGAAGATGACCGGCGACGCAGCGCAAACGCCGTACACGCCGGCCGTCTCCTTGATGGTCGCCCAGAACGCCGCCGTAGAACTCATTCGCGAGGAGGGTCTCGAGAACGTGTTCGAGCGCCATCGCGTGCTGGGCCGTGCCTGCCGCGAAGGCGTCAAGGCCCTCGGTCTCGAGCTCTTCGGCCCAGACGATCCCGAGGCCAACTCCGTGACGGCCGTCCGGGTGCCCGAGGGCGTCGACGGCGGCAAGATCGGCAAGATCGCGCGCGACAAGTGGGGCGTGTGGCTGGCGGGCGGTCAGGGCGTCGTCAAGGGCAAGATCTTCCGCTTCGGGCACTGCGGCTACTTCGGCCACTCCGACATCGTCGTCGGCCTGTCGACCGTCGAGATGGTCTTGGCCGAGCTAGGCTATGACGTGCCGTTCGGAGCTTCCCTGGCCGCGGCCGAACGGGTCTTCATGCAGAGCACTGTCCAGCTGTGAGCGAGGGAGAGCCGATGACCGAGACGAAGAAGATCCTCGCCAAGGAGAAGCTCTCCCCGGAGGGGATCAAGTACCTCGAGGAACGGGGCTTCCTGGTCGACCTGGGATTGGACTGGGACGCCGACGAACTGCTGCGCCGCATCCCCGAGTACCACGGGCTCATCATCCGATCGGCGACCAAGGTGACCGCCGAGGTCATCCAGGCCGGCGAGAACCTGCAAGTCGTGGGCCGCGCCGGCGTCGGCGTCGACAACGTGGACGTCAAGGAGGCGACCAAGCGCGGCGTCATCATCGTGAATGCGCCGCAGAGCAACGTCCTCTCGGCCGCAGAGCACACGGTGGCTCTCATCATGGCCTGCGCCCGTAACATCCCTCAGGCCTACGCCGATCTCAAGTCCGGTCGTTGGGAGAAGGGCAAGTGGGGCAAGAACGGGGTCGAGCTGCGCGGCAAGACACTCGGCGTCGTCGGTCTCGGCCGGATCGGGTTCCTCGTCGCCGAGGACGCCCGCGGCCTGGGCATGAACGTGCTCGCCTACGATCCCTACGTGCCGGCGGAGCGCTTCGTCGAGCTTGGCCTGGAGCGCGCCGACAGCCCCGACCGGATCTACCGGGAGGCCGACTTCATCACCGTACACCTGCCGAAGAACGTCGACACCATCGGCTTCATCTCCGACGATGAGTTCGCCAAGATGAAGGACGGCGTGCGCGTCGTCAATGTGGCGCGTGGCGGCATCATCGACGAGGACGCCTGGGGGCGCGCCATCGAGAGCGGCAAGGTGGCCGCCTCGGGGGTGGATGTGTACCCGAAGGAGCCGACCACCGAGAGCCCCCTCTTCAAGCACGACAGCGTCGTCTGTACGCCGCACCTCGGCGCCTCCACGGTGGAGGCGCAGCTGCGCGCCAGTACGATCATCGCCGAGCAGGTGGCGGCGGTGCTCATGGGCGAGTTTGCGAGCAACGCCGTGAACATCCCGCTCTCGCCGGGCGATGACGCCGACCAGCTCATGCCGTTCCTCACGGTCTGCGAGAAGCTCGGCAAGCTCATCGTGCAGATCGCCGACGGTCCCGTCGAGAGCTTCGACATCACCTACGGGGGCGGTATCGCACGCTACGACACACGCATCCTCACGATGGCCGTTCTGCAGGGCGTCCTTGCCGACAAGGTCGATGGGCCCGTGAACTTCGTCAACGTCCAGGCCATCGCCGAAGAGCGCGGCATCGCCGCGAAGGAGTCCAAGCAGCCGGCGGCCGTCGACTATCTCAATCTCATCACGGTGACGGCTCAGGACGCGCAAGGTGAGCTGACCGTGAGCGGCACGGCTCTCGGCCTGCGGCACCGGCCTCGGCTGGTCAAGGTCTACCGGCAAGACATCGACATCGAGCCGGCGCCCAACATGGTCTTCCTGCGCTACTCGGATGTGCCGGGCATGATCGGCAAGATCGGCACGAAGATGGGCGAATTCGGCATCAACATCGGGCAGATGAGCGTTGGCCGCGAGGTCAAGGACCAGATGGCAGTGATGGGCCTGACGGTCGACGACCCGCTCTCCGAGGAGCAGCTCGCCGAACTCGTCGACAACTGCGGACTTGGCGACGGCAAGCGGGTGAAGCTGTAGGAGCCGCGGAGACAGCAGCGAAGGCAGCGGGGCGCCCTTTCGGGCGCCCCGCTTGCATCGCTTGCGCGTTCCCTCGTGGCCAACGAGAGCACGTGGCTGGGGGGCTCGTTTCCTCGTGGGGGCAACGCACTCGAAGGGTTGTGCGCCCCCCGCCCGAAACTTGAGTGAGGGTCTTGCTGCGATATCGGCCCGCCGGGGAGCGCGCCCTACGTCGAGGCCCGGTCCCCAGCCGCTGACGGAGCAGGATGCGCAGGGCCCTCTCGGGGCTCATGGTCTCTGCGGTCCTGCCGAAGGTTAAGTCTGTGCGTACGAAGGTGAAGAGAACAGGCATCTCCGGCAGGTTGACGCCAGCCGCGACCATCGCGACCCTGACCATACTCGCCTTGCTCGTCATCGTGTGGGTGGCGCCCCGCGCCAGCGCCGAGGCGGAGGAGTGGATGCGGACCTCGCCGGTCGAGACCCGCACGCTGCAGCTGCAGCAGCGCATGCCGGTCTCGCCGGTCGCCGAGCCCGCATCAGCCTTGACCACCAAAGCCCCGGTCCCTTCACCCGCTCCCGCCCCTTCACCCGCTCCTGCTACTCTCGATCCCGGCTTGCGCTTCACGATGCTCGGTTTGCTCTGCGACATGCCGGCGACTCGGGGTGAGGTGGTCGTGCGTCTGCGCACCAGTTCCGACGGCAAGACGTGGAGCGACTGGTATGAAGCTCCCCTCGAGAGGGCCACCGACGTGACCGACGCACCGCGCGCCTTCACCGAGGCTCTCTGGACTGGGCCGGCAAGCCGCGTACAGCTGAGTGCCCGTGCGGTCACAGGCGACGCACCCGTGGAGCTGACCGGGGTCCGCCTCGTGGCGCTCGACACCGAGGGCGGCGGCACCGCCGGCGAGCAGGCCGTTGCGGCGCTGCGCAAGGCTGCGGCCACGGTCGCCGGACTGCAGCTCACGGAGGCCGCCGGAGCTTCTGTCGCCGAGCCGCCACTGGTGACGCGCGCCGGCTGGGGAGCCGACGAGTCGTTGCGCAAGACCGACCCGAACTTCGCCCCGGTCAAGATGGCCTTCGTCCATCACACCGCCGGTGGGAATACCTACTCGCAGGCCGATGCTCCGGCCATCGTGCGCGGCACCTACGCCTACCATACGCAGAGTCTCGGCTGGAACGATATCGGCTACAACTTCCTCGTTGACCGTTTCGGCAAGATCTACGTGGGTCGCGCCGGCGGTCCCAGGCAGGGCGTCGTCGGCGCCCACGTGTACGGCTTCAACACGGGCTCGACCGGCATCTCGGTCTTGGGCACCTACACGAGTGCAGTTCCCCCAGCTGCGGCCCTGAGCTCCCTCAAGAGCCTGCTGGCCTGGAAGCTCGAGCTGCACGGCCTTGATCCGCTCGGTACCGCTTCGATGACCTGTGGAGGGACGGACAAATACGCCAAGGGCCAGAGGGTTAGCTTCCCTGTCGTCGCCGGCCACCGTGACGCGAACTACACGGCCTGCCCGGGGGATCAGTTCTACGGGCAGCTGCCGGCGGTGAGCCTCGGAGTCTCGACGCTGCTGAGGTCCTCCTCGGGTGATCCAGAGAAGTGGGTGGTCGCCCTGCAGCTCTCCGACTCCCAGGTCGAGGTCGACGAGAGCGTCACCTACAGCGGCAGCGTGAAGAGCGCCAGCGGCAGCCCCGGCAGCGGCACGGTGACCGTGCAGAAGCGGCGCGCCAGCGGCGGCGAGTGGATCGACTGGCGCAGCGCCACCCTGAAGAGCGACGGCAGCTACGCGGTGGCCGTGACGATGACCAACCGCCAGAGCTGGCAGTTCCGCACCAGGATGGCCGCCGACAGCGCCAACCTGACCGGCTACAGCGCCCGGCGCGAGCTCACGGTCGGCAGCCCGCTGCCCTGGGTGGTCGCCCTGCAGCTCTCCGACTCCCAGGTCGAGGTCGACGAGAGCGTCACCTACAGCGGCAGCGTGAAGAGCGCCAGCGGCAGCCCCGGCAGCGGCACGGTGACCGTGCAGAAGCGGCGCGCCAGCGGCGGCGAGTGGATCGACTGGCGCAGCGCCACCCTGAAGAGCGACGGCAGCTACGCGGTGGCCGTGACGATGACCAACCGCCAGAGCTGGCAGTTCCGCACCAGGATGGCCGCCGACAGCGCCAACCTGACCGGCTACAGCGCCCGGCGCGAGCTCACGGTCGGCAGCCCGCTGCCCTGGGTGGTCGCCCTGCAGCTCTCCGACTCCCAGGTCGAGGTCGACGAGAGCGTCACCTACAGCGGCAGCGTGAAGAGCGCCAGCGGCAGCCCCGGCAGCGGCACGGTGACCGTGCAGAAGCGGCGCGCCAGCGGCGGCGAGTGGATCGACTGGCGCAGCGCCACCCTGAAGAGCGACGGCAGCTACGCGGTGGCCGTGACGATGACCAACCGCCAGAGCTGGCAGTTCCGCACCAGGATGGCCGCCGACAGCGCCAACCTGACCGGCTACAGCGCCCGGCGCGAGCTCACGGTCGGCAGCCCGCTGCCCTGGGTGGTCGCCCTGCAGCTCTCCGACTCCCAGGTCGAGGTCGACGAGAGCGTCACCTACAGCGGCAGCGTGAAGAGCGCCAGCGGCAGCCCCGGCAGCGGCACGGTGACCGTGCAGAAGCGGCGCGCCAGCGGCGGCGAGTGGATCGACTGGCGCAGCGCCACCCTGAAGAGCGACGGCAGCTACGCGGTGGCCGTGACGATGACCAACCGCCAGAGCTGGCAGTTCCGCACCAGGATGGCCGCCGACAGCGCCAACCTGACCGGCTACAGCGCCCGGCGCGAGCTCACGGTCGGCAGCCCGCTGCCCTGGGTGGTCGCCCTGCAGCTCTCCGACTCCCAGGTCGAGGTCGACGAGAGCGTCACCTACAGCGGCAGCGTGAAGAGCGCCAGCGGCAGCCCCGGCAGCGGCACGGTGACCGTGCAGAAGCGGCGCGCCAGCGGCGGCGAGTGGATCGACTGGCGCAGCGCCACCCTGAAGAGCGACGGCAGCTACGCGGTGGCCGTGACGATGACCAACCGCCAGAGCTGGCAGTTCCGCACCAGGATGGCCGCCGACAGCGCCAACCTGACCGGCTACAGCGCCCGGCGCGAGCTCACGGTCGGCAGCCCGCTGCCCTGGGTGGTCGCCCTGCAGCTCTCCGACTCCCAGGTCGAGGTCGACGAGAGCGTCACCTACAGCGGCAGCGTGAAGAGCGCCAGCGGCAGCCCCGGCAGCGGCACGGTGACCGTGCAGAAGCGGCGCGCCAGCGGCGGCGAGTGGATCGACTGGCGCAGCGCCACCCTGAAGAGCGACGGCAGCTACGCGGTGGCCGTGACGATGACCAACCGCCAGAGCTGGCAGTTCCGCACCAGGATGGCCGCCGACAGCGCCAACCTGACCGGCTACAGCGCCCGGCGCGAGCTCACGGTCGTGGAGGCGACTGCTGCTCCCGTCACTGGCAAGGAGGAGACGTCGTTCACCATCACCGGCCGCGGCTGGGGACACGGCATCGGCATGTCGCAGTGGGGTGCCTACGGGCTTGCCAAGCACGGATCCGCCTACAAGACCATCCTCAAGCACTACTACACCGGTATCGGCCTCAGTACCGTGCCAAACTCGACCATCCGCGTTCGGCTGAGAAGTGGACTACAGGCCGTGAAGCTCACCTGCACCAGCGCTTTCACGGTGCGCGGTAGCGCCGCCGCAGTCACGATCCCCGGCGGCACCACGGCGACGACGACCTATGTGAACGGCAAGTACAGGGTCGTCGCCGGCGGGTTCAGGAAGGACTTCACCGCGGCCGTCACGTTCGCGCCCACCAAGGGCCAGATGCGGGTCGTGACAGCTACGGACATGGGGCAGACCGGAGCGCATCGCGGGACGATCCGCGTCGTGGCCTCCGGAACGACGCTGATGATGATCAACCACGTCGCCCTGGAGAGCTACCTTCGAGGCGTTGTCCCCCACGAAGTGCCCACCTCCTGGCCTGTCGAGTCCCTGAAGGCCCAGGCGTGCGCGGCGCGCTCCTACGCAGAGCGGGCGCGAAGGGCCGCGACTGGCAAGTGGGACGTGTACTGCGATACGCGCTCCCAGGTCTACAGCGGAACGTCCAGGGAGACCGCCCGGACCGATGCCGCCATCAAGGCGACCGCCGGTGTGGTGCCGAGTTACGGGGGCCAGCCGATCCAGGCGTTCTACTTCTCCACCTCCGGAGGTCGCACCGAGAACGTCGAGCTTGCCTGGCAGACCTCGGCGCTGCCCTACCTCAAGGGCGTCGAGGACCCCTATGACTCCTACTCGACGAAGCACACTTGGGGACCTATCAAGCGCACTCGCACCCAGCTCACGGCCTCCTTGGGCGCTTCGGTGAAGGGCTCTCTTCGAGCCGTCTACCGCGTCAAGTCCGGCACCTCACCCCGCACCGTGAAGGCGGCCGTCATCGGCAGCTCGGGCGTCTCCTACCTCCACGGAAGCACGCTGCGCTCCAAGCTCGGACTCAACAGCGCCTGGGCGACCGTCAAGGGCGTCTCGATCGCCCCGCGCGCCGCCGACGAGGTGACTGTCGCGAGTGGCGGGCGCGTGGTCCTCTCGGGGCGCGTCTATCCTGCGCTGGCATCCGGCGCCAACGTCAAGCTCTACGAGAGCCGCGACGGCGCCTGGGTCAGCCACAGCGTCCCGACCACGCGTCACTCGCAGACCCTCAGCGGCGGGTACACCGCCGTGTACTCGACGTACCGCGTGACCCTGGCTCCTTCTCAGACGACCCGCTATTACTATCAAAGCGGCTCAGCCAAATCGCCGACGACGACGATCACGGTCGGAAAGTGAGGCGGGGCTGTCCGCGACGCTCCCGACGGGGGACTAGCGAGATTCGGCGATCGTGCGGTCGATAGCTCACGGGGAGAGGAGAAGCATGTCGATGACGACGAAGCGACCGCGGGGCCGATGGCTGCCCCTGTGCGTCCTCGCCCTCGCGTTGGCGCTGCCGGGAGTCGCTTCCGCCGCCGCCAGCGCTCCGGCTCTCGCTCCGGCCGATCCCGACTTCGTTCGATACATGGAGCTGGATCAGAGCCGTCAGAGGGCGGCGCTCCTGGCGCCGCCCCTGGCCAGGCACGGCGCCCTCGGCCTCATTCCCTCGCCCATCGATCTCTCCTACATGGAGGGAGCCAGCCTTCCGGTCGCGGTCACAGCGAGCCCGGAGGCCTTCGACCTGCGCACGCAGGGCAAGCTCACCGCGGTGCGCGATCAGGGCCCGTGGGGCGCGTGCTGGACCTTCGCCGCCTACGCCTCCCTGGAGTCCTCCCTTCTCCCCGGCAGGGCAGAGGACTACGCCGAGGAGCACATGGCCCTGCGGCACGGCTTCGACTGGGGCATCACCGACGGCGGCAACAAGGACATGGCCAGCGCCTACCTCGGACGCTGGTCCGGGCCGGTCAACGAGGGCGACGATCCCTACGGTGACGGCGTCACGCCTCCCGGCCTGACCGCCGTCGGCCACGTCCAGGACATCCTCTATCTGCCACCTCGCGCGGGCGCCGCGGACAACGGATCCATCAAGTGGGCGTTGCAGGCCCATGGGGCCGTGTTCTCCACGGTCCACTGGGAGGCGGCGGCCTACGAGCCCGCCGCGTCCTCGTTCTACTACGACGGCGCCGAGAGCGCCAATCACGGCATCGCCATCGTGGGCTGGGACGATGCCTACAGCCGCACCAACTTCGCGACCCAACCTTCTGGCGACGGCGCCTTCATCGTCCGCAACAGCTGGGGGTCCGCATGGGGACTCGGGGGCTACTTCTACGTCTCCTACGAAGACGCCGTCCTCGGTGAGGACAACGCCGTGTTCACAGCCGAGCCCCTGCAGAACTACAGTGCGGCGTACCAGCACGATGAGCTCGGGGCCACCGCGTCCGTCGGCTGGCCCTGGATGGCGAGCCGCTTCGTGGCCGGCTCCTCCGACCAGAGGCTGGCGGCGGTCGCCTTCTACGTGCCTGAGCCCGATACCGGCTACGAGGTGTACTACGGCACCACGCTGGCCGGTCGTCAGCTGCTGACGACGGGGTCCATCGCCGTGCCGGGCTACCGGACCATCAAACTTCCCGAGCCACAAGCCTTGAGTGCCGGGCAGGCGTTCTTCGTCATCGTCAAACTCGTGGCGCCCACCACTCAGTTCCCCGTCGCCATCGAGTACCGATACGAGAACTACTCCAGTGGAGCGAGTTCGGCGGCGAACGAGAGCTTCGCCAGCCCCGATGGGAACAGCTGGACCGACATGGGGGCTGCGGGATCGCCCATACGCAGCAATGTGTGTCTGAAGGCGTTCACCGTGTGGCAGGAGCCGGAGGTCACGCCGCCCCCGAAGTGGCGGCCGACGCTCAACCTGTCTCGCTCCCAGGTCAGGGTGAACGAGCGGGTGACCTTCAGTGGCTCCGTGAAGACCGCCGCAGGGAATGCGGGTCGAGGTGTCGTCACGATCCAGAAGCGGCCGGCCTCGGGCGGCTCATGGGTCAACTGGCGAACGGATACCCTGAGCAGCAAGGGCGCCTACTCGGTGGTCGTGAAGATGGCCAACGCGCGGACCTGGCACATGAGAGCCAAGATGCCCGCCGATGCGGCCAACAGGACCGGCTACAGCGCGACCAAGAAGCTGACGGTCACGCCGCCCCCGAAGTGGCGGCCGACGCTCAACCTGTCTCGCTCCCAGGTCAGGGTGAACGAGCGGGTGACCTTCAGTGGCTCCGTGAAGACCGCCGCAGGGAATGCGGGTCGAGGTGTCGTCACGATCCAGAAGCGGCCGGCCTCGGGCGGCTCATGGGTCAACTGGCGAACGGATACCCTGAGCAGCAAGGGCGCCTACTCGGTGGTCGTGAAGATGGCCAACGCGCGGACCTGGCACATGAGAGCCAAGATGCCCGCCGATGCGGCCAACAGGACCGGCTACAGCGCGACCAAGAAGCTGACGGTGATCGCTCGGTGAGCGAGTCGTCACTGGTTCTCGCGGCAGGTCCGCATGGGGCGACGCGCGCCAACCATAGAGGTGGGTTCGCGGCCGGGGCGAAGTCAGCTACCATGGTGCGCTAAGGTCAGGATCGTCATCAGGCTTCGCATGGCGACATCCGACTCCACGGGGAGGGAAGCATGCGACGTACCACGTTGAGAACATCAGTCGCCCTGATCGCGGGAGTTCTGGTGGCGATCTGGGCGGTGCCCGCAGTCAGTGATGCCGACTCGGAGTGGGTCGATGCAGATCCCGTGCGAGGGCGCAACGTCGACGTGGAGCAGATCGCGCCGGGCTCCGTGCCGTCAGGCGTGAAGCGGCCCGTCGATGAACTGCCGCCTGAGCTCGACGCTGCGCCGCAGGACCAGGCGACGGCGGCTCCCGATGGCGCTGCGGAAGTCGACCGCGCCGAGGGGGCGGGGGAGTCTGTGCTCTGGCCCGACGGGTGGTCGGACGCGACCATCGTCGATCCGGGCCTGGAGTTCAACCTCCTGGGGGCCGTGGGTCGGCGCGATCAGGATGCCGGCCCGGGTGATCCTGAGGTCGTCTGTCGTACCAGTGAAGACGGCGAGACGTGGTCGGAGTGGATGACTCTGAGCCTCGAGCCGGCGCCCGGGGACGTGAGCGAACAGGCGCTGATGGCCGAGCCGTTCTGGGTCGGCCACGGCCGCTACGTGCAGTTCACGACGAACGGACCCGTCGAGCACCTGAAGCTCTCGTTCGTGAACAGCCTCGGGGAGGCCACGGTCGCCGATCGGATCGAAGGTGCGTTCCGGACGGCCGTCGCTTCGGTCGCGCGCCTCGGCCGTGCGGACTCCGCGGCGGCTCTGGCCAGCAAACCTACGATCGTGACGCGGTCTCAGTGGGGCGCCGACGAGTCGTTGCGGCGCGCCGACCCCGACTTCGCGCCGGTCAAGATGGCCTTCGTGCACCACACAGTGAGCGGCAACAGCTACTCGCGCAGCCAGGCACCGGCGGTCGTGCGGGCCATCTACTACTACCACGTGCGCAGCGCTGGCTTCAACGACCTCGGCTACAACTTCCTCATCGATCGCTACGGCACCATCTACGAGGGTCGCTACGGGGGGGTCACGGTCGGCGTCGTCGGCGCCCAGACGTACGGCTTCAACACCGGGAGCACGGGCGTCGCGCTGATCGGCTCGTTCAGCTCGTCATCTCCTTCGGCGGCATCTCTCACCGCGCTCAAGAAGCTGCTCGCCTGGAAGCTCGACGTCCATCACGTGAAGCCAACCTCCTCGGCGCGCATGACCTGCCGGGCGGACGACAAGTACGACGCGGGCCAGACGGTGATGTTGCCGGCCATCAGCGGCCACCGCAACGCCAACTACACCGCCTGTCCAGGCGGCGGCCTCTACGCCAAACTCCCCGGCATCCGTACCTCCGTGGCGAGCAGAGGCCTGCCGAAGATCTACTCACTGGCCGCCTCGCGCGCGCTCATCAGTCCCAACGGCGACGGGCGTGCCGATACGACGACGATCCGTTTCTCGGCCAGCGAGAAGGTGAACTGGCAGATACGGATCACGGCGTCGGGCGGCACGGTCGTGCGCAGCTTCAGCGGTTCGGCCACGACCGTCTCCCGTACCTGGAACGGCAAGGACAGCGGCGGGGCTCTGGTTCCAGACGGCAGCTACACCGTGAAGGTGACGGCGAGCAGCTCACGTGGCGCCGCGAGGGCGGCGCTTCTCGAGGTGGTCGTAGACACGGAGCCGCCGCGCATCGGTTCCCTCGTCGTCGATCCCCCGGAGCCGCAGCGAACGGGCAACGGCAGCAGGCAGAGCTCCCGCGTGTCCTACTCGGTCAGCGAGCCCGTGAGGACACGGGTGACCATCCGGCACGCAGATGGACGACGAGCGCGCACGGTGAGCGACTGGAAGTGGGTGGGGGCCGGGACCCGCAGGGTGAAATGGGACGGGACGATCGAGTTCAAGGGAGAGAAGATCCCCGCGCCCGATGGGACCTACAAGGTACTGGTCAACGCGATCGATCGCGCTGGCGCGGTGGTCACGGACATCGTCCCGGTGACGTGTGTGAGCGACCCGGCGGTGTGGCCGAACGGGGCCACCTACGTCACGAAGGCGACGCGGAACTTCACCATTCGTCGGGGCCGACCGGCGGTGTTCCGCTTCAAGGTGCTCTACGCGCCGGGCGTCGGAGAATCGGGTCCGTCGTCCATCAAGGCGGACGTCGTCTTCAAGATCAGGGACTCCAAGAACCGTTCGCGCTACACCAGGCACCTTTCGCGCACGCTGAACACGACCAGCTCCTACACGATCAGCCGCTGCTGGCTCGGGCGCGGCAGCTATCGCTACTACGTCTACGCCACTCTGCCGGACGGCACCGAGCAGCAGATGGCCGGTTCAGGGCGTCTCGTCATCCGCTGAGGGGAATGGCAGGTGGCCGCGGCTGGTGCTGTCGTGGTCTGGCCCGCCGCGTGCGGATGCAGCGTGGGGCAGAGGGTCCGTGCGGGCGAGGAGGGTCCGGGGCGTGAGCTCAGCCTTCCTCGGCCCAAGCTTGCACGTTTGGGCTCGGCTTCGATACACTCGCTAGACGATGCGTAGTCGCAGCACACGCCGGGAGGATCACATTGAGGTACGCGCCAGCGTGCTCACCCTCCCGAGCGCCCTCCTCCTTCTCCCCCCTCGGGGGGAAGCGTAGACACCTGCCGGCCCTAGGGGCCCCGTTCCGGACGTCGTTCGGATCCTGCGCAACGTCAGCGGCGACGACACCCGCCTTGGGAGGTGTGGGTACCTCATGAGTACGCATCGCTACATCAACATCTTCGACACCACTCTGCGCGACGGTGAGCAAGCCCCGGGCGCCACGCTGAATCGGAGCGAGAAGCTCGAGATCGCCCGTCAGCTCGCGCGGCTGGGCGTCGACACCATCGAGGCTGGGTTCCCGATCGCCTCGCCAGACGACTTCGAGGCCGTCAAGACGATCGCCGCAGAGGTCCCGGGGCCGCGTGTCGCCGGGCTGGCGCGGGCCATCGAAAAGGACATCCGCGTGTGCTGGGACGCTGTCAAGGTCGCCGAGAAGCCGCGCATCCACACCTTCATCAGCACGAGCCCCGTGCAGATGAAGCACCAGATCAAGAAGACGCCGCAGGAGGTGCTCGCCGGCACGTGCGCCATGGTGAGCCTGGCGCGCGACCTGGCGAGCGCCCACGCCGGCGCCGACGTCGAGTTCAGCGCGATGGACGCGAGCCGCTCGGAGCCCGAGTTCCTGGCCGAGGTCCTAGGCACCGCCGTGGAGTGCGGCGCCACGACCATCAACGTGCCGGACACTGTCGGCTATGCGGTCCCCATCGAGTTCGGAGACTTCATCCGCGAGCTGTACGCGCTTTGCCCCTCGCTGCGCGACGTCTGTGTGAGCGTCCACTGTCACAACGATCTCGGCCTGGCGACGGCCAACTCACTGGCCGCGGTGCGCGCCGGAGCGACCCAGATCGAATGCGCCGTCAACGGCATCGGCGAGCGCGCCGGCAACACGTCCCTCGAGGAGGTCGTGATGGCGCTGCGTACGCGAGGCGACCTCTTCGACTGCGAGACCGGCGTCGACACCAAGGAGATCGCGCGCACGAGTCGTCTGGTCAGCACGTTGACGGGCTACGTCGTCCAGCGCAACAAGGCGATCGTGGGCCGCAATGCCTTCGCTCACGAGAGCGGCATCCACCAGGCGGGCGTGCTCGCCGAGCCCAGCACGTTCGAGATCATGCAGCCGGCCGACGTGGGCCTCGCCGAGAGCGACATCGTGCTCGGCAAGCACTCCGGCCGCCACGCGCTGCGCGCCAAGATGGCCGAGTTGGGCTACCACCTCTCGGACGAGGATCTGGACGACGCCTTTCGGCGCTTCAAAGAGGTCGCCGACAAGAAGAAGCAGGTCACGGTGCTCGACCTGGAGGCGCTCGTCAGCGAGGAGATCCGCGAGCGTCAGGATGTCTTCAGCTTGAGCAGCTTCGTCACCCAGGCTGGCTCGACAATCATCCCCACGAGCCAGGTGGAGATCGAGGCGCGGGGCGAGATCAAGCGTGGCAGGAGCTTCAGCAACGGGACGGTCGAATCCGTGTTCAAGGCCATCGACGACGCCGTCGGCATCGACGGCAGTCTCGCCGACTACCAGGTGCGTGCCATCTCTGCCGGCAAGGACGCGCTCGCCGAGGTGCGCGTGGCGGTGATCGTCAACGACCGCTCGTTCAATGGGCAGTCGGTGAGCTACGACGTGATGGAAGCGTCGGCCAAAGCGTACGTGCGCGCGGTCAACAACGCCGCGGCAGCGGGGGAGGTCTGAATGGGTTCCACGATCACTGAGAAGATCCTCGCCCGAGCGGCGGGGCGGGAAGCTGCGCACGCGGGCGAGATCATCGAGGCGAAGGTCGATCTGGCCTTGGCCAACGACATCACGGCGCCGCTGGCGATCGCCGAGTTCGAGAAGGCGGGGTTCACGAAGGTCTTCGATCCGGCTCGCATCGCCCTGGTGCCGGACCACTTCACGCCCAACAAGGACATCAAGGCGGCCGGTCAGAGCAAGAAGCTGCGCGAGTTCGCCCGCAAGCATGAGATCCTCAACTACTTCGAGATCGGACGGGTCGGCATCGAGCACGTGTTGCTGCCCGACCTGGGCCTGGTGGCGCCGGGCGACGTCGTCGTCGGCGCCGACAGCCATACCTGCACCTACGGTGGCGTCGCCGCCTTCAGCACCGGAATGGGCAGCACCGACTTTGCCGCTGCGATGGCCTGGGGCCATGTGTGGCTGCGCGTGCCCGAGAGCATCAAGTTCGTCTACTCGGGTCGACCGCAGCCCTGGGTCACAGGCAAGGACCTGATCCTGCACACCATCGGCTTGATCGGCGTCGACGGCGCGCTCTACAAAGCTATGGAGTTCACCGGCGAGGCGATCGAGGGTCTCTCCATGGACGAACGTTTCAGCATGTGCAACATGGCGATCGAGGCCGGCGGCAAGAGCGGCATCGTCGGCCACGACGCGAAGACCGAGGAGTACCTGCGGTCGCGGCCCGACGGGAGTCGAGCGCGTACCGGCGGCGAGGTGTACGCGAGCGACGCCGACGCCGAGTACGCGCAGGTGATCGAGATCGACGCGGCGGCCGTGCCTCTGACGGTCAGCAAGCCGCACCTGCCCTCCAATACGGCGGCCGCAGCCGATCTGGCAGGCATCAGGATCGACCAGGTCGTGATCGGCAGCTGCACCAACGGCCGGCTCGCCGATCTGCGCCAGGCGGCCTCCATCCTGCGCGGCCGCAAGGTCCACCCCGACGTGCGGGTGATCATTCTGCCCGGCACGCAGCAGGTGTGCCTGGACGCCGCCGCGGACGGCACCATGCAAGCCCTCATTGAGGCTGGGTGCGCTTTCAGCACGCCGACCTGCGGGCCTTGCCTCGGCGGCCACATGGGCATCCTCGCCGAGGGCGAGCGCGCCGTCGCGACCACGAACCGCAATTTCGTCGGTCGCATGGGCCACACCGGCAGTGAGGTGTATCTGGCGAGCCCCTACGTGGCCGCCGCCTCGGCGCTGTCCGGCCACATCGCGACGCCGGACATGGTCGGAGGTGCCTCGTGACGCCTGAGACGAACGAAGGGGGCAAGGCGATGATCTACGAGGGCGCCGTCCATGCGTACGGCCGGGATGTGGATACCGACGTCATCATCCCTGCCCGCTACCTGAACACGAGCGACGCCGCCGAGCTGGCCGCGCACTGCATGGAAGACATCGACGCCGACTTCGTGGGGCGCGTGCAGCCGGGAGACATCATCGTGGCGCACGAGAACTTCGGCTGCGGCAGTTCGCGCGAGCACGCGCCGGTCGCCATCAAGGCCTCCGGGGTCAGCGTCGTCGTAGCCGCCTCGTTCGCCCGCATCTTCTACCGCAACGCCATCAACACGGGGTTGCCGATCGTCGTGTGTCCCGAGGCGGCGCGCGACGTCAGGACGGGCGACCGCCTGCGCGTCGATCTTTCGGCGGGCACGGTCGAGAACCTCACGCAGGGAAAGACGTACACGGCCGAGACCTTCCCGCCGTTCATGCAGGAACTCATCGATCGCGGCGGCCTGCTGCCCTACGTGAAGGCGCGTCTGGCGGCGGAGGCGGCCGAGTGAGCGCCTACACGGTCATGCTTCTGCCCGGCGACGGCATCGGGCCGGAGATCGTCGACGCGGCGCAGCGTGTGCTGGACGCCGCCGGCAAGCGCTTCGGCTTCACTCTCGAGTACGAGCAGGGCATGCTCGGCGGCATCGCCATCGACGCGTTCGGTGCGCCGATGGAAGACGGGCTGATCGAGCGCTGCCGCGCCTGCGACGCGGTGCTGCTCGGCGCGGTCGGCGGCCCGAAATGGGATACCACCGACCCCGGCAAGCCGCGTCCGGAACAGGGCCTCCTGGGGATGCGCCAAGGCCTCGCGCTCTTCGCTAACCTGCGGCCCGTGAAGAGCTTCGCCGCCCTGGCCCACAACAGCACGCTCAAGCCCGAGGTGCTGAACGGCGTCGATCTGCTCGTCGTGCGCGAGTTGACCGGCGGCGTCTACTTCGGCAGGCGGGAGCGCGTTGGCGACACCGCCTACGACACGATGATATACACCGAGGCCGAGGTCGAGCGCCTCGTCGACTATGCCTTCCGGATCGCCGAAGGACGTCGTCGTCTCGTGCACTCCGTCGACAAGGCGAACGTCCTCGAGAGCTCGCGCCTCTGGCGAGCCGTCGCCATCGCCGTGGCCGAGCGGAACCCGTCCGTCGAGCTGCGCCACATGCTGGTCGACAACTGCGCCATGCAGCTCATCCGGGATCCCAAGCAGTTCGACGTGATCGCGACCGAGAATCTCTTCGGTGACGTGCTCTCGGACGAGGCGGCGATGCTCACCGGCAGCATCGGCATGCTGCCCAGCGCCAGCGTCGGCGCCGAGGGAGTGTCGCTCTACGAGCCTATCCACGGCTCGGCGCCCGACATCGTCGGCCAGGGTCTCGCCAATCCGTGTGCGACGATCCTCAGTGCGGCGATGATGCTCGACCTGAGCTTCGGACAGGTCGAGGCGGCCCGTGCCGTCGAGAGCGCAGTCGAGACGGCGCTCTGGTACGGTGCGCGTACCGCCGACATCGCGACCGCCGACGAGCCGGTGCTCAGCACCACCGAGATGACAGACCACATCCTGACCGCTCTGGCGGCCGACTGACAGCGCTCAACAGCAGGCGAGGAGGACAGATGCCCATTCCCGCGGTGGACAAGATCTGGATGAACGGCGACCTCGTGCCCTGGGCCGACGCCAAAGTCCACGTTCTTACGCACGCCCTGCACTATGGCTCCGGCGTCTTCGAGGGCATCCGCTGCTACGACACGGCGCGCGGTCCCGCGGTCTTCCGCCTGGACGAGCATCTCAGGAGGCTGGAGCGCTCGGCCAAGCTCTACTACATGCCGGTGCCGTACTCCCATGAGGAGCTCATGCGGGCCACCAAGGACGTGATCAGGGCCAACGTCCTCACCGCCTGCTACATCCGCCCGCTCGTCTTCCGCGGCTACGGGGAGATGGGGGTCTATCCGCTGCACGCGCCGGTGGACACCATCATCGCCGTCTGGCCGTGGGGCGCCTACCTCGGTGAGGGCGCCGCGGAGCAGGGCATCCGCGCCAAGGTGTCGAGCGTGCGCGCTCTGGACCATTCATCGCTGGCGCGCGCCGCCAAGGCCTCCGGCCAGTACCTCAACAGCATCCTCGCCAAGGTCGAGGTCGCCAACTCGGGCTACGACGAGGCCATCATGCTCAATGAGCGCGGGCACGTGGCCGAGGGTTCGGGCGAGAACATCTTCGCCGTGCGTCGTGGTCGACTGGTGACGCCGCCGACCTGCGACGGCATCCTCGAGGGCATCACCCGCGACAGTGTCATGGAGATCGCTACGAGCCTGGGCCTGGATGTCAGCGAGCGCACTCTCACGCGCAGCGATCTGGTGCTCTCGGACGAGCTGTTCTTCACGGGCACGGCGGCCGAGATCGTGCCGATCCGCGAAGTCGACGACCACTTCATCAGCGAGCCCGGTCCTGTGACGCGGCGCATCCAGGAAAAGTTCCATGCCATCGTCGGCGGTCGCGACGACGAGTTCGCGCACTACATGCAGGCGGTGGAGGGCTGAGATGACCGGCCGGACGGTACAGCTCTACGATACGACCCTGCGCGACGGCATGCAGCAGGAGGGTCTGTCCGTCTCCGTCGAGGAGAAGGTACGCATCGCACTGAAGCTCGACGAGCTCGGGGTGCACTTCATCGAGGGCGGGTTCCCAGCCTCCAACCCGAAGGAGATCGAGTTCTTCCGCCGCATGGAGCGTGAACGGCTCGCGAACGCTGAGCTGGTGGCCTTCGGCATGACGCGGCGCAAGGGCATCGCCGCGGAGGAGGACCAGAACCTGCGGGTCCTCGCCGACGGCAGCGCCGGGACCGTCGCCGTGGTCGGCAAGTCCTGGGGCCTGCACGTGAGCAAGGTGCTGCGCGTCAGCCACGACGAGAATCTGAGCATGATCAGCGAGTCGGTCGAGTTCCTGCGCGCGCAGGGCAAGCGCGTCGTGTACGACGCGGAGCACTTCTTCGACGGCTACGCCGACGACCCGCAGTACGCGTTGCGTACGCTGCGCGCCGCCGCTGAGGCCGGCGCAGAGACGATCTGTCTCTGCGACACCAACGGCGGCACGCTGCCGTTCGAGGTCGACGCCGTCGTGCGCGAGGTCGTCGCCGGCGTCTCCGCGCCGGTCGGTATCCACTGCCACAACGATGACGACTGCGCCGTCGCCAACAGCATCGTCGCAGTCGCCGCCGGGGCCTGTCAGGTGCAGGGCACGATCAACGGCTACGGTGAGCGCTGCGGCAACGCCAACCTCGTCTCGATCATCCCGGCTCTGGCGCTCAAGATGGGTATCCCGGTGCTCGGCGGCGAGCAGCTCGAGCGCCTGAGCGAGACCGCACACTTCGTGGCAGACATCGTCAACGTAGCGATCTGGGCACACGCTCCCTACGTCGGGCGCAGCGCCTTCGCGCACAAGGGAGGACTGCACGTCGCCGCGGTGCAGAGGGCGCCGCAGACCTTCGAGCACATCGACCCGACGGTGGTCGGCAACGAGCAGCGCATCCTCATCAGCGAGCTCTCCGGCAAGGGCGCCGTGCTGCGCAAGGCGCAGGAGATCGGGCTCGAGCTCGAGAGCGACGACGCGTGCATCGGCGCGGTCCTCAAGCGGCTGAAGGACAGAGAGCACAGCGGCTACCACTACGAGGCCGCCGACGCGTCGTTCGAGTTGCTCCTGCGCGAGGAGCTGGCGCCGCGCGAGCCGCTCTTTCGCCTCGAGAGCTTCCGTGTCATCGTCGAGAAGCGCGAAGACGGCAAGGCGGTCGTGGAGGCCACGATAAAGGTGCACGTGAACGGCGACCGCATCATCAGCACCGCCGAGGGCAACGGGCCGGTCAACGCGCTCGATTCGGCGCTGCGCCAGGCGATCGCCCGCAAGTACCCCAACCTCGACGAGATCTCGCTTGTCAACTATCGGGTCCGTATCCTCGACGAGAACAAGGGCACCGGCGCCGCGACCCGCGTGTTGCTCGACGCCAGCGACGGGGAGGAGAGCTGGGGCAGCATCGGTGTGAGTCAGAACATCATCGAGGCGAGCTGGGAGGCCCTCGTCGACTCCATCGAGTTCGGCATGCTGCGCCGGGAGCAGACATGAGTGATGGTCTGCCGGTAGCCCCTCCGTTCGGAGCGCTTGGGCGCGTCGCGGCCGGCGACGGCCAGCACCATTGCCGGTTCGTGCACGATATCGTCGAGCTGCTCGACAGACCGGCCTGGGAACCCGGCGTTCGTCTGGTCGGCAAGGCTCCGTTCGCGCGCAGTGGAGGTGCTGGCGCCGGTCGTTCCCGGCCAGATCATCGCCGTCGGGCTCAACTATCGCGCCCACGCTGACGAGTTCGAGATGGCCGTGCCGGCCGAGCCGATCCTCTTCATGAAACCGCGCACGGCCGTGATCGGACCGGGTGCAGACCATCGTGCGGCCGGCCCGTTCGTCCCGGGTCGACTACGAGGCTGAGCTTGCCGTCGTGGTGAGCCGCCTTTGCAAGAACGTCTCGCCGGACGCGGCCGCCGACTACGTCGCCGGCTACACCTGCGGCAACGACGTCACGGCCCGCGATCTGCAGACGCTCGATGGGCAGTGGACGCGCGCCAAGGGTTTCGACACCTTCTGCCCGATCGGGCCGTGGCTGGTGACGGAGGCGCCGCCGCCGGAAGCCCGCGTGAGCGCGCTCCTGGACGGCGTGGAGGTGCAGTACGGTTTCGTCGGCGACATGGTCGTCTCGCCGCTCGAACTGCTCTCGTTCGTGAGCGGGGTCATGACCCTCGATCCGGGCGACGTGGTCCTGACGGGGACGCCTCCCGGCGTCGGACCTCTGGCGCTCGGGCAGGTGGTGACGATCCTCGTCGAGGGCATCGGCGCCCTCACCAACCCGGTGGCCTGAGCTACCGACGCAGGCCGGGTCAGGCCGGGGTCAGCGCGCCCGTCTCGCCGAGCAGACTGAGGAAGTCCGGCATGAGTGCGGGGGGCGCGGCCACCACGGCTGGACCCTTCCGGTTCGCCACGGCGAGGAAGCGCACATCGGCGCCGGCCTCCCGCGCTATGACGACGCCGCCGGCGTAGTCCCAGGGTGAGAGTCCGAGCTCCCAGTAGGCGTCCACGTGGCCGGCGGCGACGTGGCACAGGTCGAGCGCCGCCGAGCCGCCCCGGCGGATGTCGCGCACCCTGCCGACGATCCGCGACACGACCAGACCCTGATGCTCGCGTTGAGCGGCTTCGTACGAGAATCCGGTGGCCACGAGGGCATTCGAGATGGCCGGCGGCTCTCCCACCCGCAGCGGCCGTTCGTCGCAGACCGCCCCGAATCCCACCAGGGCCCGGTACAGTGTCCCGCGCTTGAGTCGTAGACGACCCCGATCCGCGGCTCTCCGTCGATCTCTACGGCGATGGACACTGCGAAGGCGGGGTAGCCGTAGACGTAGTTCGTGGTCCCATCGAGCGGGTCGATCACCCAGCGCACGCCGGTCGTCCCACTCTTCTGCGACCCCTCCTCCGCCAGCAGAGCGTCGTCTGGCCGGGCCTTCCTGAGCCCATCGACGATCAGGCGTTCTGCCTCCCGATCGACTTGGCTCACGAGATCGCTTTGAGTGGACTTCGTCTCGATACGCAGGGCGCTTCTGAGACCGTCGATGTGTACCTG
The DNA here is from genome assembly GCA_963717285.1 of uncultured Thermoleophilia bacterium. GTDB lineage: Bacteria > Actinomycetota > Thermoleophilia > UBA2241 > UBA2241 > CAIXSE01. The sequence goes on along the minus strand of CAVQVW010000002.1, from coordinate 611,947 downwards.
TCCCGCGTCGTGGGCAAGATCGCCGGCCAGTGCGAGGAGTTCCTGGAGATGGCGTGGGGCGGCGGTCATGCGGCTCCCAGGGCCTCTCTCAGGGCCCGACTGAGCCGGCGTACCATCTGCTCCCCTGTGGGGCGATTCGGCTATGGCGGGATCTCCTCAGGGACTCGCCGGGCGGGACAGAGGATGCCGCGGCGCTTCCGCACGGCATCCCGGGGAGACGGTAGCAGATGCCCGGCGGCCTCACCACACGGATCTGGCCTCGGCCCTTCTGCCGACAGGCGCCGCGGGCCGCTCGCGGCGGGGGTGGTCGCTCGTCGTGCGGGCTGCGTGCGACGGCGCCGCGTCTCCGGCGCGATGTCGCGGAGTGCCACGCATCGCGATCGCGGCGATGGCCCGGGTAGCGGTCCTCCGTGCTAGAATCGATACCCTCAATGGCCTCCGATTTCGTCCATCTGCACGTCCACAGCGAGTACTCGCTGCTCGACGGCGCCTGCCGTGTGAAGAGCCTCGTCCGGAGAGCCAAGGAGTTGGGCATGCCCGCGGTGGCGCTCACCGACCACGGCACATTGGGCGGCGCCGTCAAGTTCTACAGCGCCGCCCTCGAGGAGGGCATAAAGCCCATCATCGGCCTGGAGCTCTACATGGGCACGGACCGACACTCGCGCGCAGGGGTCAAGGAGCGCAACGCCCACCTCACCCTCCTGGCTCGCGACGAGACCGGCTATCGCAACCTCGTCAAGCTCTCCACGCGCGCCTATCTCGAGGGCTACTACTACAAGCCGCGCGCCGATTGGGAGCTGCTCAGCGAGCACCACGAGGGTCTCATCGCGCTCACGGGGTGTCTCAGTGGGCGTGCTGCGCTGTTGCTCAAGGACGGGAACGACGACGCCGCGCTCGCCGACGTGCGGCGTCTGGCCGAACTGCTCGGCCCCGAGAACGTCTTCGTCGAGCTTCAGGACGCCGGGCTGCCCGAGCAGAGCGAGATGCTCCCCAAGCTCGCGCTGCTCGCCGAGCGGGCCGGCCTGCGCACCGTAGCCACCAACGACGTGCATTACCTCTGCCACAGCGACAGTCGCGCACACGACGCGTTGCTCTGCATCCAGACACAGAGCAATCTCGCCGACGAGGACCGCATGCGCTACGGCAGCGACGAGTTCTACCTCAAGTCCGGCGATGAGATGGCCGAGCGCTTCCGGGAGTATCCCGGCGCCTGCGAAGCCACCGTCGATATCGCCGAGCGCTGCAACGTGACGCTCGACTTCGGGGCATCGCGCCTGCCCTCCTACCCCGTGCCCGAGGGACACACCGAGGCCTCGTACCTCCGCGAGCAGTGCGAGCGCGGCATCGAGCGCCGCTACGGCGTCGACCCCGGACCGGCGGTGCGCGAGCGCCTCGACTTCGAGCTCGGCGTGATCGGCGAGATGGGCTTCGACGCCTATTTCCTGATCGTGTGGGACTTCATCAAGTTCGCCAAGGACAGCGGCATCGCCGTCGGTCCCGGACGCGGCTCGGCCGCCGGCAGCATCGTCGCCTACGCGCTCGCCATCACCGACCTCGATCCGCTCAAGTACGACCTGCTCTTCGAGCGTTTCCTCAACCCCGGCCGCAAGAGCATGCCCGACATCGACACCGATTTCTCGGTCGCGCGTCGCGACGAGGTCATCCAGTACGTGGCCGAGAAGTACGGGCGCGACCGCGTGGCGCAGATCATCACCTTCGGTACGATGGCGGCGCGCGCCGCAACGCGAGACGCGGCGCGCGTCATGGGCCTGCCCTACGCGGTCGGCGACAAGATCGCCAAGATGATCCCCGAGCAGGCGCCGCCGGCGACGTTCGCGCAGGCCATGCACGAGGGTTCGGAGCTGTACCAGGCGTGCGCGGCCGACGCTCAGGTCAAGGAGGTCGTCGACCTGGCGATGTCGTTCGAGGGCCTCATCCGCAACGACTCGATCCATGCGGCGGCGGTCGTCATCAGCGATCAGCCTCTCACCGACTACGTGCCCCTGCAGAAGAAGGGCGACGCCGAGCTCGTCACGCAGTTCGACATGAACGACGTTGCCAAGCTCGGTCTTCTCAAGATGGACTTCCTCGGCCTTCGCAACCTCGATGTCATCGAAGCCGCGCTCGAGATCATCGAGAAGGCCGATGGATTGTGCATCGAGATCGACAAGCTCCCGCTGGACGACGAGAAGACCTACGCGATGCTGGCTAGGGGCGACTCGACCGGCGTGTTCCAGTTCGAGAGTCCCGGCATGCGCGAGGCGCTGCGCGATGTGGCTCCGACTCGCTTCGAGGATCTCATCGCCATCGTCGCCCTGTACCGCCCCGGCCCGATGCAGTACATCGCCACCTACGCCCGCAACAAGAAGAACCCGAGCGCGGTCGCCTACGACCACGAGGCCCTGCGGCCCATCCTCGAGCCCACGCACGGTGTGACCATCTATCAGGAGCAGTACATGGCGATCGCCCGCCGGGTGGGCGGGTTCAGCCCTGCCCAGGCGGACGATCTGCGCAAGGCCATCAGCAAGAAGAACAAGGAGCTGATGGCCTCCCTCAAGGAGCCGCTCATGCAGGGCCTTGGTGCCAGCGGCGTACCACCGGGAGTGGCCCAGAAGCTGTGGGCGAGCTTTGAGGCCACCGGCGACTACTCCTTCAACAAGAGCCACGCCGCCTGCTACGCGCTGATCAGCTATCGCACCGCCTGGCTCAAGGCGAACTATCCCGTCGAGTACATGGCGGCGCTCATCTCGAGCGTCATGAACACCAAAGACAAGGTTCCGTTCTACGTGAACCAGTGTCACGAGCTCGGCATCCAGGTGCTGCCGCCAGACGTGAACGAGAGCGGTGTCGGCTTCACCGCGGTCGGGGGCAAGATCCGCTTTGGTCTGAACGCGGTGAAGGGCGTGGGGCGCGGCGCGATCGAGTCCATCATCGCCGCGCGCGCCGCCGGCTCTTTCACCTCGATCCACGACTTCTGTGGCCGCATCGACGCTCAGGTCGCCAACAGGCGTACTCTCGAGGCGCTCATACGCAGCGGCGCTTTCGACAGTACCGGCGACCCGCGGCGCGGCATGCTTGAGACGCTCTCCGCCGCCATGGCCCGGGGCGAACGGCGGCGCAAGGACGCCGCGGACGGCCAGGGTGGGCTCTTCGACGTTCTGACCCCCGAGGACGCCCAGGAGCACGAGCCCCAGGTCCCCCAGCGTGAGTTCGACCAGGCGACCCTGCTCAAGGGTGAGAAGGAGGCCCTCGGGCTCTACGTGTCGTCCCATCCGCTGCAGGGCTTGCGAGAGCAGCTGCGCGACGAGACCGAGGTGGCCGTGGCTGCCCTCGACGGCAGAGACGATGGGGACGTCGTCTGGACGGGCGGCATCATCGCCAGCGCCCAGAAGAAGGTCAGCAAGAACGGCGGCGTGTGGCTCGCCTTCCGTCTCGAGGACGTGGACGGCGGGGTCTCGTGCCGCGCCTGGTCCGCCGTCTTCGCACAATGTAAGGACCTCCTCGTCGAGGACGGCATCGTCAAGATCAAGGGGCGCGTCGAACGCAAGGCCGAGGCGGAGACCACTCTGATCGTCCTTGAGGTGTTGCCGTTCAGCGGTGTCAGCGAGAACCGTCCACTCACGGTCACCGTCGATGCCGCCCGAGCACTTCCCTCGGCGATCGACGATCTGCGGCGCGTCCTCGCCGACTTCCCCGGGAACGTGCCGGTGGTCGTACAGATGGTGGCGGACGACCGGCAGGCACGGCTGCGCGTCGGCGACGGCCTGCGCGTGGCGCCGGTCGCCGGTCTCTACGCGGAGCTCAAGGCGCTGCTCGGCGAGAGCTGCGTTGGGACGGGTCGATGAAGTCGAGCGTCGCGGCGTGGAGGGCGGGCTGGTGATTCCGGAGGGCATGCGCGACATACTGCCGCCCGAGACCGGCCAGCGGCGCGACGTCGAGGCGCTGTTGCTGCGCCGCTTCGAGACCTACGGCTACGGCGAGGTGATGACCCCGTGGCTCGAGTTCGCGGAGACCCTCGAGGTCGCCGGCGACGACACGCTCGAGGCAGGCTACCGCCTGTGGGACGAGCAGGGTCGACAGCTCATGGTGCGCACCGACATGACGGTGCCAGTGGCGCGCCTCGCGGCAACTCGCTACGGCGACGGACCGCTGCCCTTGCGCTTGTCCTACGTTGCTCCGGCCATCCGTCCCTGGGCGCCGCAACGCAGTCAGGACGGGGAGTTCGTGCAGGCAGGGGCGGAGTTGCTGGGCCTGCGCTCGGCGGAGGCCGACGCCGAGGTCGTCACGCTGCTGTGCGACGCACTCGGCAGCCTCGGCCTGCGCGACTACCGCGTCGCTCTCGGCACCGTCGCCTTCCATCGCGCCATGGTCGACTCGCTCGGCCTGACCGAGGACGATCGCACGAAGCTCCTCGAGGCGCTCGCCGACCGCGACTACCCGCTGCTCGAGAGCATCGCCGGCAAGTCGCAGCTTGGCGACGCGGCGCGCAAGATGCTGCAGCGGACCATCGAGCTCGGCGGGACGCGCGATAGCCTGGTGCAAGCTCGCAAGCTCGCGACTAGTCCCAGTATGGAGTCGGCGATCGATCAACTCGTGAGCATCCACGACCTCGTGGAAGAGGCAGGCTACGGCGATGTCATCACCTTTGACTTCGGCTTCTTTCAGGATCTGTCGTACTACAGCGATCTGGTCTTCGAGGCCTACGCACCCGGTGTCGGGCTGCCGATCGCCTCGGGCGGCCGCTACGACGGACTGCTCTCCCGCTTCGACTGGGACCTGCCGGCGGTGGGCTTCGCCATCGGGATGGACCGCCTGGAAGAGGCTATGGACGAGGCCGGTGTCCTGCCGATGACCAGACCGGCCGCCATGGCCTTCGTCGGCGGCCTCGGGTCGCCGGCTCGTACGGCGGAGTTGCGGCACATGGGCTGGTCGGTGGCGGCGCTGCCGAGCGACGCCGAGGCGCGCTCACGGCCCTGTGTCTACCGACATGGCAACACGTTTCGGGTCGAGCTCGCCGACGGCAGGAGTGTCTCCGGGAGCTGGCGGGACGCGCTGGCCGCTCTCGGCCCTCCCGGGAGCCGCGCGTGAAGCTGGCCTTGGCCAGCGATGGCGCTGCTGTGCCGGCCGACGTGATCGATCTGCTGGCCGTCGCCGGCCTGCCCGCCGCGCCGCTGCGTTCGGCTTCGGGCCCCGCTTTGATAGCCGCGGACGGCATGGAATGGCTGGTGGCCTCAGGGGAGGACGTGCTGGCCGTCTGTGTGGCTGGGGGCGTGGACGCCGGCATCGTCGGCAAGGAGCTGCTCCTTGAACACGGGCTCGACCTCAGCGAGCTCCTCGACCTTCAGGTCCCGCGTCAACGCCTCGTCTACGCCAGGGCTGCGTACGCGACGCGGCCCGAACGCCATCGCCTGCGAATCGCGACACGCTACCCGCGCGCGACGCGTCGCCACTTCGCCCTCTCGGGGCGGCAGGTCGACCCATTGACTCTGGCCGCCCCCGGTCTTGCCGTCGCCCTGGGGCTCGCCGACGGCGTCGTCGAGCTCGAGCATCTGCTGCCACGAGGCGAGGAAGAGCTGGTCGTCTGCGAGCAGATCGCCCTCTGCGGCGCACGACTCGTGACAGGCCGCCAGGCTCGTGCGCTGCACAGTGCTGGCCTGTCGACCCTGGTCGACAGCCTTCGAGCGGCCCAGGTGGAGATGTGAGGACACTGCTCTGGTCAGACGACCTCGCCGCGACGGTCGCCGCTCTGCGCGACTTCGCGCCGCCGGCGATGGGGGTGCGCGCCATCGTCGGCGCCATCGTCGAAGACGTGCGTGAGCGTGGCGACGAGGCCGTCAGAGCTCATACTGCCTTCCTCGACCGTGTCGATCTGCCTCGGGACTACGCCGTCCCCGTGGGGGAGAGGCGGCGCGCCCTTGCGGAGCTGGCGCCCGCCCTGCGCGAGGCTCTCGAGCTCGCCGCCGCCAACATCCGCGAGTACCATCGGCGCGAGACGTCGACTCCCTGGCGCGCGGTGTTCCCTCAGGGGCAGGCGGTGGGGCAGGAGGTCGTCCCGCTGGCCGTCGCCGGCCTCTACGTGCCGGGCGGCCTGGCTAACTACCCCTCCTCCGTACTGATGACGGCCATCCCCGCCCAGGTCGCCGGTGTGGGGCGTATCGTCGCCTGCTCGCCCCCGCGCCAGGACGGCTGCGCGGCTGCGGGCGTGGCCGCCGCCTGCCAGCTCCTCGGCGTGGACGATCTCTATCCGATCGGCGGTGCCCAGGCGGTCGCCGCGATGGCCTACGGCACCGCCACGGTCCCGCGCTGTGACGTCATCGTGGGGCCGGGCAACGCCTACGTCACCGAGGCCAAGCGCCAGGTGATGGGCGAGGTCGGCATCGACGGCCTCGCCGGCCCCAGTGAGGTGCTTGTGGTCGCCGATGAGACGGCCTCGCCCGAGTGGCTGGCCGCCGACCTCCTCGCCCAAGCCGAGCACGGAGCGGGCTCCATGGCGTGCCTCGCCGACATCGGGGGAACGCTCGGCGAGGCCGTCGGTCGGGAGGTCGACAGGCTTGGTTCAGAGCTCGGGATCGCGGACGAGAACGTTGCCGTCGTGGCCTGCCCCGATCGAAGTGCCGCCGTGGCGCTCTGCAACGTCTTCGGCCCCGAGCATCTGGAACTGCACGTCGCCGACGCCGCGGCACTGGTGCCTGCGATCCGCAACGCCGGAGCTGTCTTTGTGGGACCGTACGCCGCCACCGCATTCGCCGACTACGCCGCCGGCAGCAATCACGTGCTGCCCACGGGCGGCTCGGCGCGCTTCGCCCAAGGCCTCTCCGTGGCTGCTTTCCAGAAGCGGGTGGCTGTGGTAGAACTCGATCGCGCCGCCGCCGCGGCCCTCGCGGCGCACGTGGCGACGATCGCCGATGAGGAGGGACTCAGGGCGCACGCCCGCTCGGCCCGCCTCCGCCTCCATGAGGAGTAGGGCATGACGCAGCGCCGCGCAGAGGTCCGCCGCACCACCAGCGAGACAGACATCGCCCTCACGCTCTGCATCGACGGCTCCGGGAAGGCCGATGCGCAGACGGGCATCGGCTTCCTCGACCACATGCTCGAGCTGTTCGCGCACCACGGCGGCTTCGACCTCACCGTCAAGGCGGTGGGCGACCTCGACGTCGACGGTCATCACACCGTGGAGGACATCGGTCTGGCTCTGGGCCAGGCCTTCGATGAGGCGCTCGGCGAGAAGCGAGGCATCCGTCGCTACGGCTCGTTCCTGCTCCCCATGGATGAAGCCCTGGCGATGGTGGCGCTCGACCTGTCGGGGCGGCCCTATTTCGTGCACGATCTGCAGCTCGCCGGGATTCGCATCGGCGCGTTCGACGGCGAGCTGGCGGCCCACTTCTTCCGCTCCCTCGCGATGCAGGCTGGCCTCACGTTGCACATCCGCCTGCTGGCCGGAGGCGACGCTCACCACATCGTTGAGGCGGTCTTCAAAGGCGTCGCCCGGGCGCTCTCTCAGGCCTGCGAGCGCACGACGGATGCGGGTGTGCCGTCTACGAAGGGGATCCTCTGACGCTGGCGCGGCATCCTGGCAGGCCTGTCGTGGCGGTCGTCGACTACGGCATGGGCAACCTCGCGAGCGTGATCAAGGCGCTCGAGCGCAGCGGCGCGGAGGCGCGTGTCACGGCAAGCGCCACCGAGGTCCGCTCGGCCGCCGCGGTCGTGCTCCCCGGCGTCGGGGCCTTTCGCGACGCCGCCGAGCGGCTCGAGCGCAGCGGTCTCGGAGCTGCGGTCCTCGAGCGCATCACCGCCGGCGTGCCGTTCCTCGGCGTCTGCCTCGGCCTGCAGCTCTTGTTCGAGAGCAGCGAGGAGGGCGGTCGTTGGTCCGGTCTCGGTGTCTTCGGGGGCGTCGTCGAGCGGCTGGAGACGGCGCTCAAGGTGCCCCATATCGGCTGGAACGAGCTTGAGTGGACGGCGGCCGGTCGTGAGATGGCCGACGGCATGCCCGACGGCGTCGCCGTGTACTTCGTGCACTCGTACGCCGCGTCTCCCACCGACCCGTCGATCGTGGCTGCCACGACGGACTACGGTGGGTCCGTGGTCGCCGCGGTGGCGCGCGACAACGTCTGGGCGGTACAGTTCCATCCGGAGAAGAGTTCGCGTGCCGGTCTGCGCCTGCTGGCTGGGTTCGTGCAGCGCGTCCATCGGGAGGTGCGCACCTCATGATCGTCTTTCCGGCTGTCGACATCCAGGACGGCAAGGCCGTGCGCCTTCGGCGCGGCGACTTCGACGACGCCACGGTGTTCGGCAACGATCCGGTGGAGCTTGCGCGGCGCTGGCAGGCTGATGGTGCTGAGGCGCTGCACGTCGTCGACCTCGACGCGGCGCGCACCGGCGAGATGAGCAACGTCGACATCGTGGAGCGTATCGTCAAGGCCGTCGACATCCCTGTTCAGTACGGCGGCGGGGTGCGCAGCGCCAGGAGTCTCGCCTACATAGCGGGCATCGGCGTGCATTGGGTCGTGATGGGTACTGCCGCGATGACGGCGGCCGACCTTCTCGACTCGGCGCTCGCCTGGCTCGGCGATCGTCTCGTCGTCGGCATGGACTGCAGCGGCGGCATGGTCGCCACTCACGGCTGGCAGCGTCGCTCGCAGATGTCCGCGACGCGCTTCCTGAAGATTCTCGAGGAGAAGGGGCGTGAAGCGTGTCGTGTACACGGACGTGGCCCGCGACGGCATGCTCCGCGGACCAGACCTCGAGGGTCTGGAGGAGCTCGCCGCTTCGACGCCGCTGGAACTCATCATGTCGGGCGGCGTCACGTGGCTCGAAGATCTGCGCCTGCTCGCCAGGCTCCCTGCGCCCAACGTCGTCGGCGTGATCGTCGGCCGCGCCCTCTATGAGGGCTCGTTCACGGTGGCCGAGGCGCAGGCCGTGTTCGCCGACTGAGCCTGCGTCGGGAAGGGGATACGTCATGCACATGAAGCGCGTCATCCCGTGCCTGGACGTGCGCGACGGGCGCGTCGTCAAGGGCGTCAACTTCGTGGGGTTGCGTGACGCGGGCGATCCAGTCGAGCTGGCTGCCCGCTACGACGCCGAGGGCGCCGACGAACTCGTCTTCCTCGATATCACCGCCTCCCACGAACGTCGCGACATCATCGCCGCACTCGCCTCACGCTGCGCCGAGCAGGTCTTCATCCCGTTCACCATCGGCGGCGGCTTGGGCAGTGTCGAGGACGTGCGCCTCATCCTCGCCGCCGGCGCCGACAAGGTGACGATGAACACGGCGGCCGTGGAGGATCCCGAGCTCGTGCGCCGCTGCTCCGAGCGGTTTGGCGCCCAGTGCATCGTCGTGGCAATCGACGCCAAGCGTTCAGCGGGCAGCGGGGAGGGGGGCCGCGTGCCTCGTTGGGAGGTGTACGTGCACGGCGGCCGCACGCCTACCGGCATCGATGCTGTCGGGTGGGCGGTCAGGGCCGCCGAGCTGGGCGCCGGCGAGTTCATGCTCACGAGCATGGACCGCGACGGCACAATGGACGGCTACGATCTCGAGCTCACGCGCGCCGTCGCTCGCGCCGTCGATGTGCCGGTCATCGCCTCGGGAGGGGTCGGGACACTCGAGCATCTCGCAGAGGGCCTGCTCGAGGGCGAGGCCGACGCCGTCCTTGCCGCCAGCATCTTCCACTATGGCACCTACTCGTTGGCCGAGACGAAGGCCTACCTCGCGGCGCGTGGCATCCCCGTGCGCATTTCGTTGTCCGGGACGATCTCCGATGCCGCCGAGGGCTTCGGGGGGCCCGCGGGAGCGACGAGCGCCCCACCGCTCGGCTGAGCAGGGCAGGCGATGGCTGCTCCCGGACGCGTGGATCTCGCCGCCCTGGACGACGCGGGCGCCGCGGCGCTCCCCGCGCGCATTCGCGCGGCACATCTAGTCTGTTTCCCGACTGACACGGTGTATGGAGTCGGCGGCATGCTGACGCCTCGGGTCGGCGACGCGCTGGTCGCGGCCAAGGGGCGCGACCCACGCAAGCCGCTGCAGGTCGTCTTCTCGTCGCTGGTCATGCTCGAGACCGAGGTGCGCCCTGATCCGCGGCTTCTGGCAGTCTGCCGGGCGTTGCTGCCGGCGCCGCTGACCCTGGTGCTGCCATACCCGCCGGGATGGACGTTCCCGCCCGTGGCCGCGACGCTCGGCGTGCGCGTGCCGGAGTGGCCCGCGGCCGCGCGTCGTCTGGAGGCGCTGAAGTTCCCGCTGGTCGCGTCCAGCGCGAACCCGAGCGGCGCCCCTCCGCCGGCTTCTCTCGATGAAGTCGACCGGGGTCTGCTGGCACGGTGCGATCTGGTGCTCGACGCCGGGCCCGTGGTCGGTGTCTCCTCCACCGTCGTGGACTTCGCTGAGTACACGGAGACCGGACGCTGGCGCGTGCTGCGCGCCGGTGCCCTCACCGAATCCGAGGTCGCGGCGCGGGTGGCGGCGACCGTGGGAAAGGAGCCATCGCCATGAGGACCTTGCGCTTCCACCAGGTCGACGTGTTCGCCGACCAGCCCCTGGCAGGCAATCCCCTGGCCGTCTTCACGTCGGCCGACGGCCTGTCCACTGATCAGATGCAGGCTATCGCTCGCGAGATGAACCTCTCGGAGACGACCTTCGTCATGGCCGCCGCAGCCGCCGGCGACGCTCGCGTGCGCATCTTCACGCCCGTCGTCGGAGCTGCCCTTCGCCGGGCATCCCACCGTCGGCACGGCGTGTGAACTGGTGCGCCTCGGACTCGTTGAGGCGGACGAGCCGGTGACACGTGTCGTGCTCGAACTCGACGCGGGTCCGACCGTGGTAGAGGTGAACGTTCGCGACGGGCTGCCCGTGGCGGCCACCGTGCACCAGGGGCCGCCACGATTCGGGTCGCGGGTCGCTGCGCAGGAGGCCGCCGCGGTCCTGCGACTGACGACCTCCGACCTGCATCCGGACCTCCCGCCGATGACCGTGGGCACCGCCCTCGACTACACGATCATCCCGCTTCTTTCCACGGAGGCGCTTGAGCGCGTGGCTCCCGACATGCAGATCCTTGGGCCCTTCGAACGGACCCACGCCGAGGTCTACCCCTGCGCGTTCACCGGCGTCACGGACCCCTGGGTCGAGGCGCGGGGACTCTTCCCGCTGCTCGGCATACCGGAGGATCCCGCCACCGGAAGCGCCGCGGGACCACTGGCCGCGTACATGGCGCGCGCCGGCCTGCTGTCGCCGCAAGAGGAGCGCGTCGTTCTGCAGGGCCGGCACGTGGGCCGGCCCAGTCGTCTCAGCGTGAGCGTGAGCCCCGGCCTCGCCGACGTCCTGGTGGGGGGCGCGGTGCAGCTCGTCGCTCGGGGCGAACTGTACCTGCCGGGCTGATAGAATCGCGCTGTCGTGAGATGCTCCCGCGCCTTCGCGTCGGCCGCTCGCAGGGCCGCCCGCGACAGCGCGGCCGCCGGAACTCGAACGAGGGAGCTGGCCTTGAAGATCGCCGCAGGCGCCGATCATGCTGGGTACGTCGTCAAGAGTTCGGTGGTGCGCCGCCTGCGTTCACAGGGGCATCAGGTCGTCGACGTCGGCGTCGATTCGGGCGACATCTCGGTGGACTACCCCATCTACGCTCACCGTGTGGCCGACCAGGTGGCGAGGGGCGAGGTCGACCGCGGCCTTCTGGTGTGTGGCACGGGTCTCGGCGTCTGTATGGCCGCCAATCGACACCAAGGCGTGCGCGCCGCTGCCTGCATTTCGCCGCACCTGGCCGAGATGTCGCGGAGGCACAACGACGCGAACGTGCTCTGCCTTGCCGGGCGTGTGCTGAGCGAGGACGAGGCATGGGCGATCACCCAGGTCTGGATGGCGACAGCGTTCGAGGGTGGGCGGCACGAGCACCGGGTGCGGCTCATCGAGATCGGCGACGAGGCCTTCCAGTGAGCCCCGTGGGCCGCGAGTGGCGCCGCGAGCCGCTCTACCATCTCGACCCACAGCTCAGCGAGCTCCTGCGCTCTGAGCTCACCCGCCAGCAGGAGACTCTCGAGCTCATCGCCAGCGAGAACTTCGCCAGCCGCGCCGTTCTCGAGGCGACGGGCTCGGTGCTTACGAACAAGTATGCGGAGGGCCTGCCGGGGGCGCGCTACTACGGCGGCTGCGAGATCGTCGACCAGGTGGAGACACTAGCCATCGACCGCTGCAAGGCCCTGTTCGGCGCCGAGCACGTGAACGTGCAGCCGCACTCCGGCTCCTCCGCCAATCTCGCGGCGCTGTTCGCTCTGCTCGAGCCGGGCGACACGCTGATGGCCATGGAGCTGACGCACGGCGGTCATCTGACGCACGGCTTGAACATCAACTTCTCGGGACGCACCTATGACGTGGTGCCCTATCACGTGCGCTCCGACACTGAGATCGTCGACCTCGACGAAGTGCGCTCGTTGGCGCTCAAACACCGGCCCAAGCTCATCATCTGCGGCTACAGCTCGTACCCGCGCATGGTCGACTTCGCCGCGTTTCGCGAGATCGCCGACGAGGTGGGCGCCTTGCTGCTCGCCGACATCGCCCACATCGCCGGGCTGATCGCCGCGGGCGTGCATCCCAACCCTGTGCCCTACTGCGATGTGGTGACGAGCACGACGCACAAGACATTGACCGGGCCGCGTGCCGGACTCATCATGTGCCGCGCGGAGCATGGCAAGGCCATAGACCGCGCCGTCTTCCCGGGCATGCAGGGCGGACCGCTCATGCACGTGATCGCGGCCAAGGCCGTGTGCCTGCGCATCGCCGCCAGTGAGGAGTTCCGGCGGCTGCAGCAGCAGGTCGTCGCGAACTGCGCCGTGCTGGCCGAGACCCTCGCCGCCGGCGGTCTGCGCCTCGTCTCCGGCGGCACCGATGTGCACCTGGCGCTCGTCGATCTGCGCAGCTGGGGCCTCAACGGCCTGGAGTGTCAGGAACTCCTCGAGCGCGTGAACATCACAGCCAATCGCAACGTCGTGCCTTTTGAGGCCACCTCGTTCAACGTGGCCAGCGGGCTCCGGGTCGGGTCTCCGGCGGTGACGACCCGTGGCTTCATGGAGGCGGAGATGCGCAAGACCGGCGAGCTGATGCTGCGCGCCCTGGAGCAGAGGGATGACGACGCCGCTCTCGACGAGATCCGCCGCGAGGTCGTCGAACTGCTCGACCACTTCCCGCTCTACGAGTTCCTGTGAGCGACAGCGCCGATCGCCGGCCGCCCCTTGAGGGGGCGCCCAGTCGCAGGCCGAGCTGGCACGAGTACTTCCTCCAGTTGGCAGTCCAGGCGGCGACGCGTTCCACGTGTCTGCGCCGTCAGGTCGGCGCCGTGCTCGTGCGCGACAAGCGCGCACTGGCGACCGGCTACAACGGCGCCCCCAGGGGCGTCGCGCACTGCCTCGACGTCGGCTGCCTGCGTGACCAACTCGGCATCCCGTCCGGTGAGCGCCACGAGCTCTGTCGAGCCATTCATGCCGAACAGAACGCCATCATCCAGGCGGCCGTTCACGGCGTCGCCATCGATGGGTCCGTCCTGTACTGTACCCACCAACCCTGCGTCCTCTGCGCGAAGATGTTGATCAACTGTGGCGTCAGAGAGGTCCACTTCATCGAGGGATACCCTGACGAGCTTTCTCTTGCGTTGATCGAGGAGGCCGGTATGAAGCTGCATCGGGAGGATCTGCCATAGGGGGTCCTCTCAGCATGTCGAGCCCGCTGAGCTCGGCCGTGCTGGGGTTGCTGATCGCCGGCGCGATCGTGTACGTGCTCACACCGTTGATGGGCCGTCTTGCGCGACGCACCGGTGTGGTCGACACGCCCAGCGACGATCGTCGCATGCACGATCTCGCGACGCCGCTGCTCGGCGGCCTCGGCATGTACCTCGGGTGGTTGGTCGCCGTCATGCTCCTGGTGTCCGTCGACCGCCCCGTCTGGGGCATCATCGGGGGCGCCACGATCGTCGTCGCCGTGGGCCTCTTCGACGATCTCTACGAGCTCGAGCCCATCGTCAAGCTATTCGGTCAGTTGCTGGCCATCGGCGTGGCCATGTACTTCGACATCCGGGTGACGCGCATCGGCGTGCCGTTCTCAGACACGATGCTGTACCTTCCGACCATCGCCTCGATCCTTTTCACCGCTTTCTGGATGGCGATGATCATCAACATGGTGAACTTCATCGACGGTCTCGACGGGCTCGCTGCCGGCGTGTGTGGCATCGCCGCCGTCACGTTCTCGATCATCGCGCTGAGCACGCACTTCCCAGCCATGGGCATCCTCGCGGCGGTGCTTGCCGGGGCGACGTTCGCCTTCCTGCGCTTCAACTTCCACCCGGCCAGCATCTTCATGGGCGACGCCGGCTCGATGCTGCTGGGCTTCGTGCTCGCCTGCATCAGCGTTCAGTCGGTGATGAAGGGCACGGCGGCCGTCGCGCTCATACTGCCGCTGCTGGTCCTCGGCGTGCCGTTCATCGACCTGTCTCTCATCGTGTGGAGGCGCTGGCGGCGCGGCGTGCCCTTCTACTCACCCGGTCAGGACCACGTCCATCACGACCTCGTCCTCGTGCACGGCTTCTCGCAGCGCAAGAGCGTCCTGCTCCTCTACTCGTGGTGTCTCCTCCTCAGCGGCCTGGCGATCGCCATGCAGCGGGAGAATCGGCTTGCCACCATCATCCTCGGGGTGGCGGCAGGCGTCGCCACCGCCTACATGGCCAAGCTGCTGAGTCGCTACCGCTCGCGCCGTCTCGGAGCGCTCGGCGCGGAGCCGACCGACGGCGCCGAGAGGTGACGACCCCCGCCCGGTGGAGACCATGTCGGGGAACACCCGTGCCTGACGGAGCACACGCGTCTGGCCTGTTGCTTGCATTTGTGACGGAAGGTATAGTGTGACCCCAGAGCGCCAAGAGGATGGACGAAACGACCGTCGCAAGCCGACCACTTCGGCGGAGACGGTTGCCTTCATGGTGCTGGGGGGGATCGTCACGGGTCTTGGCTTGGGGGCCGGGATAGACAGGCTCATGGGGACGCTTCCCTTGGTGACGGTGATCGGCGTATTCGCCGGTTTCGCGCTGGCGCTCTATGCGATCTACCTTGAGACGAAGTGACACGCAGATGGGGAGGGCTCTTATTCGTACGCGACTCGTCGCGCCGATCGTGCTCAGTGCGGTGATCGTGCTCAGCGCCGTAGCGGCCGCACTTCTCGACCGCCCGGTCTGGGCGGCCGTTGTCGGAGCCTCTCTCGGTCTGGTCTATTGGGCGCTTGAGGCCATCACCATGCGGGTCGGCGCCATGGTGCCCCTCGCGGCGTCGGTCGGAGTGGCGCTGGCCGGGATGGTGCTGCGCTTCGTCGTCGTACTCGGCGTGCTCGTGATGGTCGCCATGCTATGGCGGCCGGAGTTCGCGACGGCCGTGTTTGCGTTCGTCGCCTCATTCACCATCTATCTGGGAGTGCGTGTGTCCACCTTTCCGCTCGTCCGCGGGCCAGTGGGGACGGTGAGAGCTCAATGAGGAAGGGCAAGCTGCTGATCGGGCTGGTGGTCGCCTTCGTCGTCGTGATGGCCGTGGCGTTCGCTCCCGGTATGGGACAAACGTTGCTGGCCGGTGCGCCTGTGCTGGCGTCCGAGACAGCTGTGAACGGCACCGCCGAGGAGGCGGACGCCCACGCCGCCGAGTCCGGTTCAGCCGAACACGAAGAGGAGGGCGTCGATGTCGGCGCCGAGTTCGAGCTCGAGCCCCTCATCTCGATCCCCCCCATCGGCCCCTTCGATCTCTCGATCACCAAGGCCGTTGTCTATCTCTGGCTGGCGGTGGTCGCCATCATCATCGGCGTGATCATCCTCCGTCCCAGCCTCAACAACACCGGCGGCCGCGTGTTCGCTCTCTTCGAGGGCCTGTACGATCTCGCCCGCCAGGGCATCGTCAATTCCGTCATGCGCAAGGGCCAGGGAACGTGGTTCCCGTACATCGCCGGCGTCTTCTTCTTCATCTTCATCTCGAACCTCATCGGCCTCCTCCCGATGCCCTTCGGCCACCATCAAGGCCTCGCGTACTATGGCGCCACCGCCAACCTCTACGTCACGGCCGCGCTCGCCCTCTGCACGTTCGTGCTCACGCACTACGCAGGCATTCGGGCCAAGGGCGTCGGCGGATACTTCAAGGGCATGGTGATCCCGAGCGCTCCGCCGGTCCTCAAGCAGATGCTCTTCGTTCTGCACCTCATCAGCGAGATCTTCCGCTTCGTCTCGCTCTCCGTCCGTCTCTTTGCCAATATCGTTGCCGGCCATGCCATCCTGGCGGTGTTCTACGCCATGGCGGTGGTCTTCTCCATGTGGGCGACCTCGATCGCCCTACAGGGCGCCTCCATCGCGCTCTACCTGTTCGAGATCTTCGTCGCCTTCATCCAGGCGTTCATCTTTGCCATTCTCTCCGCCATCTACATCGGCGGGGCGCTGGAAGAAGAGCATTAGCAAACTGTGCTGCGGAAGCAGCGGGAGAGAGTCGACCAAGGGGGTCACTGAATGGATGCAGAGGCAACCAAGCTGCTCGGTGCCGGTCTGGCAATCGGGCTCGGGGTCATCGGCCCTGGTATCGGTATGGGGAGCATGATCGGAAGCGCTCTGCAGAGCATCGCGCGTCAGCCCGAGCTCGCAGGCGACATCCGCACGAACATGTTCATCGGTATCGGCCTCATCGAGGCACTGGCGCTGTACGCCTTCGTCGTCAGTCTCATCCTGCTCTTCGTTGTCTGAACGGGCATGACGGCACTGCCAACGGACGACGTGCGAAAGGAGGTGGCCCAGCATGCTTGAGTCCCAGCTAGGTCTCTCGATCTGGACGCTCATTACCTTCATCATCGCCGTGTTCGTCCTGTGGAAGTACGCTTTCGGGCCGATCCAGCGCGTGATCGACGGGCGGCGGGCGAGCATCCAGAACAGCATGGATGTGGCGGAGGAGACCCGCGTCGAGGCGGCGCGTCTGCTCGAGGAGTACAAGGCGACGCTGGCCAAGGTGCGCAGCGAGGCCGAGGAGATCCTCGAACGCTCACGCACCACCGGCGAGAGCGCCAAGGCCGAGATCATGGCCGAGGCGCGCACGCAGGCCGATCGCGTGCTGACACAGGCGAACGAGCAGATCGAGCGCGATACGAAGGCCGCTCTGCGCGAGCTCAAGGGTCAGATCGCGGATCTCACGGCGCTGGCTACGGAGAAGGTGACCGTGCGCAGTCTCACGGAGGCCGATCAGACGCGGCTCATCGACGAGGCGCTGGCCGAGCTACGAATCGAAGAACTCGGTCTGGAGAACAAGGGTTGAGCACAGAGCAAGTCGCACGCGTCTACGCTAGAGCTCTGTTCGATGCGGCGAGTGAGGCGAACGCCGTCGAGGCCGTGCGTGAGGACCTCGACGCCTTCGTGACGATGCTTGCGTCGTCCTCCTCGCTGCGAGACGTGCTCGCCGACCCTCAGATCGACATGAGCTCCAAGCAGCGAGTGGTTGCCGAGATCACCCGCACAGGGCAGCCGCTGGTGGCGAACACGCTTCAGCTGCTTCTGGAGCGAGGGCGGGCCACCATGCTCGGCGAGTTGAACGACGCCTACGGAGCCCTTGCCGCTGAGGCGGCCGGGCTGATCAAGGTCGACGTCACCTCTGCGGTCGAGCTCGGCCCCGAGGCGAGTATGCAGATAGCCGCACGGGTCGAAGAGGTGACCGGCCGCCGCGTCGAGCTCACTCAGAGGGTCGATTCCAGCATCATCGGAGGGCTTGTCCTCCAGGTCGGCGATGTGTTCGTCGACAGTAGTTTGCAGGCGCGTATCCGCCAGCTGCGCCGCCGGCTGGCTACGGCAGAACTGAGAGGGGAAATGGAGTGAAGCTGCGCCCAGAAGAGATCGCTTCGGTCCTCAAGGCACAGATCGAGGACTATCAGGTCGAGATTGAAGTCGGTGAGGTCGGGACCGTTCTCCAGGTCGGTGACGGGATCGCTCGTATCTACGGTTTGCGTGGTTGCATGGCGTTGGAGATGCTCGAGCTGCCGCACGAGGTCACCGGTCTCGCCCTGAACCTTGAGGAAGACAACGTCGGCGCCGTGCTCCTTGGCGAGGACACCCTCATCAAGGAAGGCGACCTCGTCAAGCGCACTGGTCGAGTCTTGCAGGTGCCCGTCGGCGAGGCGCTGGTCGGTCGCGTGGTCGATCCGCTCGGTCGCCCGCTCGACGACAAGGGTCCCATCGACACCGAGCACTTCCGTCCGGTCGAGTTCAAGGCGCCGGGCGTCGTCGCCCGTCAGCCCGTGACGGAGCCGTTGCAGACGGGCATCAAGGCCATCGACTCGATGATCCCCATCGGCCGCGGTCAGCGGGAGCTCATCATCGGCGACCGGCAGACGGGCAAGACGTCGCTGATCGTCGACACGATCCTGAACCAGAAGGGCCAGAACGAGATCTGTGTCTACGTCGCCATCGGGCAGAAGGCTTCGACCGTCATGCAGGTCGTGCGCAAGCTCGAGGAATACGGCGCGATGGACTACACGATCGTCGTCGTCGCCAGCGCATCGTCGTCGGCGCCGCTGAAGTTCTTGGCTCCGTACGCGGGCGCCGCCATGGGCGAGTTCTTCCTCTACAGCGGCCGTCATGCCGTGTGCTTCTACGACGACCTCTCCAAGCAGGCCGATGCGTATCGCCAGATGTCGCTGTTGCTGCGCCGCCCGCCTGGGCGCGAAGCGTTTCCTGGTGACGTGTTCTACCTGCATTCGCGCCTGCTCGAGCGCGCCGTCAAGCTGAACGACGATCTCGGCGGCGGTTCACTGACCGCCATCCCGGTCATCGAGACGCAGGCCGGCGACGTCTCCGCCTACATCCCCACGAACGTCATCTCGATCACCGACGGCCAGATATTCCTGCAGAGCGACCTCTTCAACAGCGGCGTGCGGCCGGCCGTCAACATCGGTATCTCCGTCAGCCGCGTGGGCGGCAACGCGCAGATCAAGGCGATGAAGCAGGTCGCCGGTCGTTTGCGCATCGACCTGGCGCAGTTCCGCGAGCTCCAGGCGTTCGCGCAGTTCGGCTCGGACCTCGACGAGTCCACGAAGAAGTCGCTGGCTCGCGGCGAGCGCATGATCGAGCTGCTCAATCAGGGCTTGCTCGACCCGCTGCCGGTCGAAGAGCAGGTCGCCGTGATCTTCGCGGGCACGCAAGGCTACCTCGACGATATCGAGGTGGAGCGCGTGTCGGCGTTCGGCGACGGCTTGCGTGAGTTCATGCGCAGTCAGCATCCTGACGTGCTGGCTGCTATTCGCGACGAGAAGGTGCTGTCGCCCGAGAGCGAGGCCGCTCTCAAGGAGGCGCTCGACGCGTACCACACTTCGTTCGCCCCAGAGACGGTGGCTGCGGAGGTCGCCGTCGAGGTGGCAGCTGCGGAGGTCGCCGCCGAGTCGACCGGATCCGAAGCCGCCACCGAGGAGGCGGGAGACTGACGTGGCGTCGCTGCGCGACATCCGCCGGCGCATCGCCTCGGTCCAGAACACTCGCAAGATCACCAAGGCCATGGAGATGGTCGCCGCCGCGAAGCTGCGCCGTAACCAGCGGCGCATCGAGTCCTTGCGCCCCTACGCCCGCGACATGATGGAGATGATGGTCGACCTCGCGACGTACTCACTCGAGTCGCGCCAGTTCGCCTTGCTGCAGGAGCGCGAGGTTCGCTCGGTGGCCGTCGTGGCCATGACGGGGGACCGCGGTCTGGCGGGCGCGTTCAACGCCAACGTCGTGCGCAAGGCCGTGGAGATCGAGAGCGCCCTGCGTGCCGACGGCGTCGAGACGCGCGTCATCGCCGTCGGTCGAAAGGGCATTGGCTCCCTGAAGTTCCGGGGCTGCAGCCTCGAGCGCAGCTGGCAGGGGTTGAGCGACAGGCCTGAGCACAGCGACGCGCAGGAGATCACCCGGTACCTCATCGATCTCTACACATCGGGCGAGGTCGACCGGGTGAGACTGGTCTACAATCACTTCACTTCGGCCATCGAGCAGACTCTGTTCGACGAGGTCATCCTTCCGGTGCCACGCGAAGCTGTGGTCGGCAAGGGCAGAGACGTCGGGCCAGTCACGTTCATCTACGAGCCGAGTGCGAGCACCCTCCTCGAGGGCCTCCTTCCGGCCTACGTCGAGATCGCCGTCTACCGCGCACTGCTCGAGTCCAGCGCCAGCGAGCAAGGCGCTCGCATGAGCGCCATGCGCAACGCCAGCGACAGCGCGGAAGAGATGCTCGAAAGCCTGACGCTGGCTTCGAACCGCGCTCGTCAGGCGGCCATCACACAGGAGATCCTCGAGGTCGTGGCCGGCGCCGAAGGGCTCGGGTAATCAGCTGTGGCGTTTGTCGCGCTCCATACGGAAAAGCGGGAGTTGAGAGTATGAACACAGGTACTGTGGTCCAGGTGATCGGGCCGGTGATCGACGTCCGCTTCCCGGACGAGATCCCGGCCATCTACAACGCCGTCAAGGTCACCATCGGCGACGGCGACAGCGCTCGCGAGGTGATCTGCGAGGTCCAGCAGCATCTCGGCGACGCCAAGGTCAGGGCTGTCGCCATGGATTCCACCGACGGGCTGGCGCGCGGCGTCGAGGTGATAGACACCGGTGAGGCGATCAGTATGCCGGTCGGCGAGCGCACGCTCGGACGGCTGATCAACGTGACCGGCCAGACCATCGACAACCTCGAGGACGATCTGAGCGACGTCGAGCGCTGGCCGATCCACCGCCCCGCCCCGCCCTTCGAGTCCCTGGACCCGACCGACGAGATCTTCGAGACCGGCATCAAGGTGGTCGACCTGATCGCCCCGTACGTCAAGGGCGGCAAGATCGGCTTGTTTGGCGGCGCCGGTGTCGGCAAGACCGTCATCGTGCAGGAACTCATCCGCAATATCGCCGCCGAGCACGGCGGTCTCTCCGTGTTCTGCGGGGTCGGCGAGCGCACGCGCGAGGGCAACGACCTCTGGCTCGAGATGAAGGAGTCGGGTGTCATCGACAAGACCGCACTCATCTTCGGCCAGATGAACGAGCCTCCGGGCGCTCGCCTGCGCGTCGGCCTGTCCGGCCTCACGGTGGCAGAGTACTTCCGTGAGATGGGTGGCCAGGACGTGCTCCTCTTCATCGACAACATCTTCCGTTTCGTGCAGGCTGGATCCGAGGTGTCGGCTCTCCTGGGCCGCATGCCGAGCGCCGTCGGCTACCAGCCGACCCTGGCCAACGAGATGGGCGAGTTGCAGGAGCGGATCACGTCGACCAAGCGTGGCTCGGTGACGTCGGTCCAGGCGATCTACGTGCCGGCCGACGACCTCACCGACCCGGCGCCGGCGGCGTCGTTCGCTCACCTCGATGCCACCACCGTGCTGTCCCGTGCCATCGTGGAGAAGGGCATCTACCCGGCTGTCGATCCGCTCGACTCCACGTCGCGGATCCTCTCTCGCGATGCGGTCGGCGATCTGCACTACGAGGTCGCGACCGAAGTGAAGGAGATCCTCCAGCGCTATCGCGAGCTTCAGGACATCATCGCCATTCTCGGTATGGACGAGCTATCGGACGAGGACAAGGTGGTCGTGCAGCGTGCTCGCAAGATCGAGCGCTTCCTGTCGCAGCCCTTCCACGTCGCTGAGCAGTTCACGGGCATCCCCGGCAAGTACGTCTCCCTGGCCGATACTGTGCGCGGCTTCAAGGATGTGGTCGACGGCAAGGGCGATGATCTGCCGGAGCAGGCGTTCTATATGGTCGGTGGTTTCGAAGAGGCGGTCGAGCAGGCCAAGAAGATGGCCGCCACGGAAAGCGTCTGAGGCTGATCGTGGCCGACGGACGCGCACTGCAGGTCGAGGTCGTCACTCCCGACGGCGAGGTCTATCACGACGAGGCCGTCATGGCGGTTCTGCCCGGCGTCGATGGCGAGATGGGTGTGCTGCCGCGCCACGAGCCGCTGGTGACCCTCCTGCGCGTTGGCGAAACGCGGCTGCAGAAGGCCGACGGTACATGGGAGTACGTGGCGACGGGTGTCGGCTACGCTCAGGTGCTCTTCGACACGGTCTTCGTCGTGGTTGATCATGGCGAGCGCGCCGGGGCGATCGACATCGCGCGTGCCGAAGCGGCTCAGGAGCGCAACCAAGAGCGCTTGAAGACACGCAACGACCCGGGAGAGCAGGCGGAGGTCGACCACTACCGCGCCGAGGAGGCCTTGCGGCGTGCCGAGAACCGGTTGAACGTAGCTCGACGCCGTGGCAGTTGATTCCCGGGCCCGCCCGGGCTGGCTCGTGCCGGTGATCGCTTTGTGGACCGGTTGACGGTAGAGGATGCGCGCCTGCTGGTGAGCGGCGGCCGCCGCTTGGCCGGCGAGGTGGCTCTCTCGGGCGCCAAGAACTCGGTGCTCAAGTTGCTGGCGGCCGCCCTGCTCACCGACGAGCCGTGTCGCCTGCGGCGTGTGCCACGCATCGCGGACGTGGCGACCATGGTCGCGATGCTGCGCGCCTTGGGCGCGGAGGTCACGGAGGCAGATGGCGGGCTGATCGTTCGTGCGGGCCCTGGGATGAACGGCTGCGCCCCCTACGAGCTCGTGCGCACGATGCGCGCCAGTATCATCGTCATGGGACCGCTGGTCGCTCGCCTGGGCGAGGCGACGATCGCAATGCCCGGCGGCTGCAACATCGGGCCGCGGAGCATCGACTTCCACCTTCGTGGGCTTGAGAAGCTGGGGGCGTCCGTGGAGATGGACCACGGCTTCATCCGGGTCCACAGCCAGCGCCTGAAGGGCGCCGTGGTCCCGCTGGACTACCCAAGCGTAGGAGCGACGGAGAATCTTGTCATGGCGGCCACGGCTGCCGAGGGCGAGACTGTCATCGAAAATGCCGCCCGCGAGCCCGAGATCATCGACCTTTGCGAGTTCCTGGCAGGCATGGGCGCGGTGATCGAGGGAGGTGGCACGAGCACTCTGCGGATCGAGGGCGGGCACTCACTGCACGGCGTCGAGCACGAAGTCATCGCGGATCGCATCGAGGCGGGGACCTATCTCATCATGGGGGCCGCCACCGGCGGGGTCGTTACGACCGTGGGTCTCGAGCCACACCACCTGGAGCTTTTTCTCGGAAAGCTGCGTGCGATGGGCGTGCAGGTGACGGAGGGGCACGGGCGCATCACCGTGCGGCGTGATGGTCCCCTGACTCCGACAGATGTGTCGACGTTGCCCCACCCCGGCTTCGCGACAGACTTACAGGCGCAGACGATGGTGCTTCTGTCGCTCGCCGAAGGGACTTCCATCGTGACGGAGAACGTGTTCGAGAACCGCTTCGTAGTCGTGGACGAGCTCAATCGGCTTGGGGCCGGGATCAGCCCGAGTGGTCATCACGCTGTGGTGGCCGGGCCTCGGCAGCTGACCGGCACGGTCGTCGAGGCCCCGGACCTGCGCGGCGGAGCCGCGCTGGTGACGGCTGGCTTGGTCGCCGAAGGGCTCACCGAGATCCGTGCGATTCACCACATCGATCGCGGGTACGAGGACCTGACAGGCAAGCTCAGCAGTCTCGGCGCCAGCGTGACGCGCACGGGGCCAGATGAGCGAACCTTCGCAGGGGCGGAGGCGTCTCCAGGAACGTGCGGGGACGACGTGGTACGCGGCGCCTGAGGCAGGCGCATCCGACGGAGCAGCATGGCCGAGTACAGGGTCTACAGAGCCGGCAGAGACGAGCCGGTGAGAAGTGTATCGGGCGCGCCGGGTGGCTCGCGAGCGAGTCGCGGCCGTGCCGCGTCCCGGATGGCTCGCAGGCGCTCCCGCCTGGGCGCCTGGCTGCTCGGAGGCCTGCTGCTGGCCCTGCTGGTCTGCGTCGCGCTGATCGGGTGGCTTCACGGCCGCGACATCGTAGCCAACTCGCTGGCGGCGGTCGATATCGCGAGGCTCTCCGGCAGGGTCCCGGAGTGGGCTCTGCTTGGGGCGCCGGCTGTCGCCCTGTTCACCATCGCCCTGGTCACGGTCTACGTTGCCTTCGGCCGTCATGTGGTACTGAAGCTGATGGGCGTCGCGGTCGTGGCCGTCATGCTCGCCACGCCCGGTCTCGCTCTTGGATGGGCGAGCGGCACCGTGAGTACGGTGAGCGACAGGACGGATGAGGTCCAGGAGGTCGTCGCCAAGACGCAGAAGGCCTTGCGACCGGCGTTGCCCGGCGACGCCGTGAACATCCTGCTCATCGGACGGGACGAGGAGCAAGAAGGCGACCCCGGCCGCTCCGACACGCAGATCCTCGTCCGCCTCGATCCGGACACGAGGAGCATCTCGATGATGTCCGTGCCGCGCGACCTCAGGGTCGACATCCCGGGCTACGGACTGAGCAAGATGAACGAGGCCTACTCCTACGGCGGTCCAGCCCTCGTCGTCGAGACCTTCACCGAGCTCACCGGCCTGCCCGTCAACCACTTCGTCGTCGTTGACTTCGCGGCCTTCTGGCACGCCGTCAATACTCTCGGGGGCGTGTACGTCCCCGTGGACCGACGCTACTTCAACCCAGAGTACAGCAGCTACAAGTCGATCGACATCGAACCGGGCTACCAGCTCATGCGCGGGCACGATGCCCTCGACTTCGTGCGCTTTCGCCACGACGAGACGGGCGACTTCGGCCGCATGCAGCGCCAACAGCTCTTCCTGAAGGAGGCGCAGCGTCAGTCCGATCGCTGGAGCGAAGACTGGACGAGGGTCGCCAGGATGATCAAGGCGATCACCGCCGAGACGACGTCGGACATCGACTCTCTGAAGCGTCTGAAGCCTCTGGTCGAGCTCGTGTTCCAGGTGGATGCATCGGAGGTACATACGGTGCATGTGGAGGGAGCCACGCCGACCATCGACGGGATCTCCTACGTGACTCCCACTCAGGAGGAGATCGCCGGCGCCGTCGCGGAGTTCACGAATCCGACCCAACCGGCGGTCTCCAAGAAGTCCCAGGGCGTCTCACAGAAGATGTACGACGTCACTGTCAGCAACGCCAGCGGCATCGTCGGCTTGGCCGACGCTGCTGTCGATCAGCTGGGGGAGCTGGGCTACAGGATCAAGACCGGTCCCGACGTCCCCGAGTTCCCCGGCACCACCACCGTGGTCTACGCGCACAAGAGCCTCGCCGCCCAGGCGAAGGCCGTAGCTGCGACATTCTCCCCCTCAGACGTGCGCCTCATGGACCGTGCTCCTGGTGGAGCCGACGGCATCAGGGTCTTCGTGACCTCGTCGTTCGACGGGACGCTCATCGTTCCCGAGAAGGTCGTGCAGCCCGAGCAGACGCTGCTCCCCGACGCGGACCACGATGCGGGGTCCTGGTCGGCATTGGCGCAGAAGACCCCGCTGCGCCTCGAGATGCCGAGCGGCTGGTCCCCGGGCTTCACGTACGACGAGTTCCGCGCCTACAAGCTCACCGATACGAAGGGAAGACGGTCGCCTGCCGCGGTCGCCGTGGCCAAGACGCCCAGTGGAGGCTACTGGAGCATCCAGACGATGCGCTGGCTCAACCCGCCGGCCATCGCGGAGCCCAGCGACACCCGGGTCACCAAGGGGACGAAGTACCTGCTCTTCCACGAGGGAGCTCACCTTCGGATGGTGGCGTGGAAGCGCAAGAACACGCTCTATTGGGTCCAGAACAGCCTGCACAATGACCTCTCCAACGATCTCATGCTAGGACTCGCGACGTCGTTCAAGCGCGTGCAGTGAGGTCTCTGCGGGCAGTTCTCGGGAGGCTGGACCCTTGGGCTGCGCTGCTTCTCGGCGTTCTCGTCACCTTGGGCGTCGTCATCTTGCTGGCCACTTCCGGCCCGTGGCAGAAGGTGGTCGGCCTCTCGCCTCAGGGCGGTCTCGCGTCGCCGCCGCCGAGTGATGTCGCCGTGTTCGTGCTGGGCGCGGGCGACGGCGGCTGCACGGGAGTCGTGTGGCTGCACGTCGACCACAAACGCCGCTCGCTGACGGCGAGCGTCCTCGCGCCGCAGACTCAGGGGTATGTGCCCGGCGGCGGCTACGTGCCGCTCGATCGCATCGTCGACGATCTCGGGGCGCGTGTCGCGGCTGCGGCTCTGAGCACGGTCCTCGGCGTGGAGATGGAGACGTGGGCTACTCTCGACCGTGACGGCCTCCGCCTTGCCGTCGCGCCGATGCTGAGCGGCGGTCAGGGGCGGCCACGCCTGCGCCTGTACGCGGCGGCAGGGCGGGCCTGGGAGGGACGGGGCGCGGGGGATCCCTGGCCGGAGCAGTACGAGACGCTGCGGCTGTCGCTGCCTCAGGTGGAGCTCGAAGACCTCAACGTCGTCGCCTTCGCCAACTACGTACTGGGCTTCGGAATCGTGCGGAACGAGCTCGATCTGCAGGCCGCCACATCGCTGGCCAAGACGCTCAAGACGGTTCGGTCATCGCATGTCAGGGTGCGCGCCTGCCCCGCCGTCGTGGATACATGCCGCGGGGCCGAGGTATGGGATCTTGATCCGATCGCACTGCGGAGCTTGCGTCATAGCCTTGAGGTCGGCCTGAGGCCGCCTCCCGGAGAGCCGGTCTCCGTGACTCGCCGGCGCGAGGCGAGAGTCCTGATAGCCGTGCCTCAAGGTGCCTTGGCCGTGGACGCCTACGTCGACGAGGTACGCCAGAGCTTGGGTCGTTCATCCGGCGCGCCGGTCGCCGTGCGCGTCGTGAGAGCAGCGCCGGGGAGGCTGGCGACCGCTGTCAAGGCCGTCTTGAACGAGTGGCGTCCGCTCGCGGTGCTCGTAGCGCCGCCGCGAGCGGACGCTCAGACGGAGGGCCAGGCGAGTGCCCTTCAGGACCTGGGTCTGCTCATGAGCCGCCGGGACCAGCCCGCGGTGATGAGTCTGCCCTGGCGCGCTCCGGCGGAACAGGCCGCCGGTCGCGGAGGCGTGGAGGCGGGTCGGCTCGCGGCGGTCATCGAGTCCACTGGGTTGCCGGTCTCGCGGATCTCCGGCGGAGGGACGGCGCAGACTGACGGTGGGGCGTCACGACTTGAGTCGTCGCGCGAGGTCGCGCGCGCCAACGTCGAGACGCTGGTCCGGGCCTGCTGGCCCGGCGTCCTGGCGCCGCGCCTGGCCTCGACGCGCTTGGGATTCAGCTTTGCGGCCGGTCGGGAAGTGTCTGTCGGAGTGATCGCACCGAGCAGGAGCTCGGCCGAACGCGCCGTGGATCGCTTGCGTCTCTGGGGCTACGAGCCGACGGCGCTCTCCTCTTCTGAGTGGCAGCCGGTCCTGGACGAGGGTGCGCTGTACTATCGGGAAGGGATGCGCAGGCCGGCGCTGGCTCTCGGCGGCGATCTGGGGATGCGGCGAAGCAGTTTCGTGGCCGCCGACTCTGCGCCGGCCGACCTGACGCTCGTCCTCGACGAATGACGCCGACTTCGGCATCCCGGCCGGTAGGGGAGAGGGCGTCCTCCGAGCCTCCCGACAGCGCTGCCACCGGGACATGAGAAGGGGCGCCCCGAGGGGCGCCCCGACACACGTCACGCCTGATGGCTCTGCTAGCCGCGCCTGCGCAGCAACGCTCCGCCGCCGATCAGACCGGCACCGCCGGCCAGCAGCAACAGCAGTGGGGCACCGGTGAAGGCGAGCTCACCGCTCTGCGCCGCCGGCTCCTGCAGACTGGCGAGGTAGTCCTCGAGCTCGCCCTTCACGTCCGAGTACTGTGTGCTCGCCGGATCGTTCTCCAGGTAGGCGAGCGCCGCATCGATCTCGGCCGCCGTCCAGTCGCCGTCGATCTGCCCGTCGGCCGCGTCCTTGATGATCGCGTCGATCGTCGCCTGCGAGACGGCCGCCTGTGCGACGACCGCGAATGCAAGGACGAGCACCACGGCCAGCGCCACGATCGTCAGAAGCTTGGTCCTCATCGTTCCCCCTCATCTCCCGGACTCCCAGTCACGAGCCAAGTATACTGCGGAAGATGGACGATAGGCGAGAAGACGGGCGAGACGATCGGGGCTGGGCTCGAGGCGCACGCGATGTCTTGCCGTTCGCCGTCACCGTGGCGGCCGTGGCCGTCTTCTCCTTCCTTTCCGGCGGCTACATCATCAGTCGCAGCTCTCCCGTCGCCATCGCCTATCTGCTCATCGCGGCCGTGTGGGTGTGGTTCCTGCGTCGCAGGACGCGGCCCCCTCTGCTGTACCTGAGTGCTCTGGCCACGTTCGGTCTGTTCGTCGCCTGGGTCGGGCTCTCGGTGCTGTGGTCGTTCGGTCCCGACTTGAGCTGGATGGCCTTCAACCTGGCGGCCTTCTACCTGGCGGTAGCGGTGATGCCCGGTCTCGTCACGGTGCGCGGCCCTCAGTTGCGCGTCGCCGGATACGGCTTCCTCGCGGTCGCGGTCGCGGTCGCCGTGTACGCGTTCCTGGGCAAGGCGCTCCCCGACGTCGTGACTCACGCTCACCAGTACGCGCGTCTCGCGAGTCCGCTGGGGTACTGGAACGTCCTTGCGCTCATGATGGCGATGGGCTTCCCGATCGCTCTGGCGGTCGCCGGAGATCGCTCCATCAGGGCGCTGTGGCGTTCCGTCGCGGCCGGCGCCGCCGTCCCACTGTGTTTCACGTTCTTCTTCGCGTTCTCTCGCGGCGGCTGGCTTGCCGCAGCTGTTCTCCTTCTCTTCTACTTCGCGTTCTCGACCACGCGTCTGGCCAGCTTCGTGAGTCTCGTCGCCATCGTCGCTCCCGCGGCGCTGGTCATCTGGCGTCTGCGCGGGATGGAGACCCTCTTCGAGGCGACGTCTGACGCAGCCCTGCGCTCAGCGCAGGGACATACCTTGCTGGTGTGGTCTCTCGTCGCCTGTGGGGCCACGATCGTGGCGCAGGCGGCGGTCGCTGTCGCGCACTCCGCCGTGCCTTGGCCGCGGGGCGTCCGGCTCGCCGTCGGTTCGGCGGTGCTCGTCGTGCTGGTCGGTGTCGCAGTCGGCGGTACCTGGCGGTACGTCGACGCGCGCGGCGGTGGGGAGTGGGCTCGCGAGCGGATCCAGTCGTTCGTCTCTGACGACGATGAGGCGAGCTCCACGAACAGCGCCGGTCGGCTTGTCTCCGTGAATACGTACCGGCTGCCTCTCTGGCGCGAGGCGCTGGATCAGTCGGAGCATGCACGTCTCAGCGGGACCGGCGCGGGCACGTTCCCCCTCACCCACTACCGTTTTCGTACAGATCCCGGCGTGGTGAAGCACGCACACAGCCAGTGGCTGAACGTCCTCAGCGAGCTCGGTATCGTCGGCTTGGCGCTGTTCGTGGCGAGCCTGGGCCTTCTCGCCGCCGCGGCCATCGGCAATCCGCTCGCCGATCGCGGCGATCCGTTGCGACCGTTGCTGGTCGCTCTGCAGGCCGGGGTGGTCGGTTTTCTCGTCCACATCTCGTGGGACTGGGACTGGGATATGGCGGCGGTGGGCGCCCTGTTCTTCCTCTTCGCCGCAACGTGCTCGGCGTATCTCGGCACGCGTCGCGGCATGCGCGGACTCGCGCCGGAGGGCTTGCCCGACGACCCCTCCGAGCGTCTCTCGGCTGCGCGCGGGGCGCGATGGTCGCTCAGCGTGCCACTCCGCGCGGCAGCGTCGCTGGCTCTCGTGCTCCTGGCGGTCAGCTGGGCGTTTCCCTATCTTGCGGCGCGCGCCGAGAATGCGGCCTTCACGGCCTCCTCGGAAGGCGACGCGGTGGGAGCCCTCGAGCACGCTCGCGCGGCCTCCCGCTACGATCCCCTGGCCGCCGATCCGCTGATCACCGAGTCCCAGATCCTCCAGCAACTCGGCCGCAATCGCGAGGCGCTGACCGTTCTGCGCGCTGCCGCCGAGCTGCAGCCGGACAACTACGACGTGCATCGTCAGCAGGGCCTGCTCTATCTCAAGGCGTTCGATCGTCGGGAAGCCGCCGTCGCCGCCTTCGAGCGTGCGCTTTCGCTGAACCCGCTTGACGCGGAGCTGCAGCTCGAGCTGGCACGAGCTCGGGGACGCTGAGGCTGACGGCGGAGGGCCTGTGGTAGACTCCCGGCGGGTGCAGGTGGATGCTCCCTGAGTCTACATGGAGGTGTGTCCCGGCATGGATGCTGTTGCCCCGATCGGGGTCGTCGGAACAGGATACGTCGGCCTCGTTTCGGCGGTGTGCTTCGCCCATCTCGGCCACCGCGTCGTCTGCATGGACATCGATGCCGCCAAGATCGAGCTACTCGGCCGCGGCGAGATTCCGATCTACGAACCAGGCCTCGAGAAGCTGATCGACGACAATCGGCCGCGGCTGTCGTTCACGACCTCCTACGACGAGCTGCTCGACGCCTGCCGCGTGCTCATCATCGCCGTCGACACCCCGCCATCGCCCTCGGGCGACGCCGATCTCTCCCGCGTGCAGTACGTGGTGCGCGAGATCGCCGCCAGGGGAGGGCAGCGGCTGCTCGTCATGAAGAGCACTGTCCCGGTGGGTACCGGAGAGAAGGTCATGGCCGATCTCGAAGCGCTCGGC
This sequence comes from uncultured Thermoleophilia bacterium, assembly GCA_963717285.1. Classification (GTDB taxonomy): domain Bacteria; phylum Actinomycetota; class Thermoleophilia; order UBA2241; family UBA2241; genus CAIXSE01. Next base: position 581,523 of record CAVQVW010000002.1, on the reverse strand, counting down.
GCGACGGCGATGACCTACGCCTCCAATCCGGAGTTCCTGCGGGAGGGCGCCGCCATCCAGGACTTCCTCGAGCCGGACCGCATCGTGATCGGAGCTTTCCGCAAGGAGGACGCCGTCGCCGTGGAGGATCTCTACCGCGGCATCGACACGGACGTGCTGCATACGAGCGTTCCCACTGCCGAGATGGTCAAGTACGCCTCGAATGCGTTCCTCGCCACGAAGATCTCGTTCATCAACGAGATCGCCAACGTGTGCGAGCAGGTCGGCGCGGATGTCCGCACGGTGGCCCGGGGCATGGGTCTGGACCACCGGATCGGTCCCCACTTCCTGCGGGCCGGCATCGGGTACGGAGGCTCATGCTTCCCCAAGGATGTGCAGGCTCTCAAGCAACTGGCGGGCAACAGCGGGTACCACTTCCAGCTGCTCAACGCCGTCCTCGAGGTCAATGCCCTGCAGAAGCGGCGGGTGGTAGGCAAGCTCAAGAAGTGCCTCGGCGCCTTGCACGGCACGACCGTCGCCCTTCTCGGCCTGACGTTCAAGCCACACACGGACGATCTGCGGGAGGCGGCCTCGATCGTGCTCGCGGCGCGACTGCGCGACGAGGGTGCGATCGTCCGCGCCTGCGACCCGATGGTGGCCGCCGGCAGTCACCCGCTGTTTCCAGGTGTGACGATCGTCGAGGAGCCGCTTGAGGCGCTGGAGGGCGCCGATGCCGTCGTGCTCGTGACCGAATGGCCCGAATACGTGCGCCTCGACTGGGTCGCCGCGGCGGCGGCGATGCGGCGCCCGATCGTGATCGATGGCCGCAACTGCATCGACCCTGCCGTGGCTGCGGCGGCCGGAATGGAGTACGAGGCCATCGGGGTCTCGGAGGACGAGCCGCTGCCGGCCGGCGAGCCTGCCCAGGTCGTGGTGTGAGCAGGAAGAGCGAAGGACTCCCCGAGCAGGCGGTCATCCTCGTCGGGGGGGCGGGAACTCGTCTGCGGCCGATCACCTCGAGAGCGCCCAAGCCGGTCGCGCCGGTCGTGGAGCGCCCCTTCGTCGCGTACATCCTCGACCTTCTGGCTCGCCACGAGGTGCGCCGCGCCATCTTCTCGACTGGCTTCCTGGCGGCGGCCATCGAGGCGGAGATCGGTGACGGGTCCGCCTACGGTCTCCAGGTCGACTACGCCGTAGAGGCGGAACCCCTCGGCACCGCGGGTGCGATCGCCAACTGCGAAGAGCTGCTGGACGATGGCCCATTCCTGGTCTTCAACGGCGACGTGCTCAGCGATGTGGATCTTACGGCGCTGGCGCAACTGCACGCCTCCAAGGGCGGCATGGCGACGATCTTCCTGACACCGGTCGATGATCCGCGCCGCTACGGCTTGGTCGAGTTGCGCGAGGACGGCAGCGTCGCGGACTTCCTGGAGAAGCCAGGGGAGTGGCAGGGGGCCGCGCTGATCAACGCCGGCGTCTACGTGCTGGAGCCGGAGGTCCTCGAGATGGTACCTCGCGGCCGCCTCTTCTCGATAGAACGGGGCGTCTTCCCCAAGCTGGCTAGGGCGGGCTCGCTGTACGGCTACGTGGATGGCGGATACTGGCGCGACATCGGCACCCCCGACAGCTACCTGCAGGCTCACTTCGACATCCTCGAGCGGTCCGTCGACACCACGATCGCCGGCATCCTCGGCGAGCAGTACCTGTACGTGGCGCCTTCGGCGAGACTCGATCCCAGTGCGCATCTGGTCCCGCCGTGCTATGTGGGGGAGGGCGTCTCCGTGGGGCCGGGGGCCAAGGTCGGACCGCTCGCCGTACTGGGCGCCGGCGCTGTGGTCGCCGAGGGCGCGTCGGTGCTTGAGTCGGTGGTTCAGGAGGGTGTCTCGATCGGCCCGCATGCGCAGGTCGACCGCAGCGTCATGGTACGGCGCAGCAGTGTCGGCGCAGGGACTCAGTTGAGCGGCGCCGTCCTGGGCGAGGACTGTTCGGTCGGTGCCGGGAATCGCCTTGCCGGAGGCATCTGCCTCTATCCGGGCACGGTCGTGCCGGACAATGCCGTCCAGTTCTCGGACGGGCTTCGTGGAAGAGAGGGACGATGATCCCCGACAGCATCTTCAAGGCCTACGACGTGCGAGGTCTCTATCCCCAGGAGCTGTCTGAGGAGACGGCCTACATTGTCGGGGTGGCGCTGGCCCAGCAGCTGGGCGCGTCCGCGTTCGGCGCCGGCATGGACCCGCGGCCCTCGTCGCGGGGGCTCCTCGACGCATTCGCCGCGGGCGCCGCCGCAGCCGGGGTCAGGACCGCCGACTTCGGGCTGGTGCCGACCGAGATGCTCTACTTCGGCGTGGCCTCGCGGGCGCTGGACGGGGGGACCATGATCACCGCGTCTCACAACCCGCCGCAGTACAACGGGATGAAGCTCGTCGCCGCCGGGGCGCTGCCGCTCAGCGGCGACGCCGGCATTCCCGAGCTCAAGCAGCGTTGCCAGACCATGGCCGGCCTCCCCGCGACGAGCCTAGAGGTCACGCAGGACGGGGTCGACCTGTATCCCGCGTATGTGGACCATCTGAACAGGCTCGTCGACGTCACCGCCTTTGCACCCTACCGTGTCGTCATGGACGCGGCCAATGGGGTGGCCGGCAAGCTCGCCCAGCGGCTCTTCGATGACACCCCGATCGACAGGGTGGAGATGTACTTCGAGGTCGACGGCACGTTCCCCAACCACGAGCCGAATCCGCTGCTCGAGGAGAACCGCCGCGAGCTTCGCGAGCGCGTCAAGGCCGAGAAGGCCGATCTCGGCATCGCCTGGGACGGCGACGCCGACCGCTGCTTCTTCATCGACGAAGCCGGCGACTTCGTGCCCGGCGACTTCGTCACCGCCCTGCTCGCCGAGGCGCTGTTGCTTGAGAGGCCCGGTGCGGCCATCCTCTACGACCTGCGCGCCAGCCGCGCCGTGCCCGACGTCATCAGCGTCAACGGCGGAGTCCCGCTGCTCAATCGCGTCGGGCACGCGTTCTTCAAGCAGCGCATGCGGCGCGAGGGAGCCCTGTTCGGCGGCGAGGTGTCGGGGCATTACTACTTCAGCGACAACTACAACGTCGATTCCGGATTCATCCCCGTACTGCTGATCCTCGATCTTCTCTCACGCAAGAAGGCCACCCTCGCCGAACTGCTCGAGCCGCTGCGTACCAAGTACTTCATGAGCGGCGAGATCAACTCGACGGTCGCCGATGTCGACGGAGCGCTGCGACGCCTCGAGGCGCGTTTCGGCGACGGTGAGATCACTCATCTGGACGGCATCTCCGTCGACTACGACCATTGGCACTTCAACGTGCGTCCTTCGAACACGGAGCCGCTTCTGCGCCTCAACCTCGGTGCGGACAACGAGGAGTTGATGGAGGAGAAGCGCGATCTGGTCCTCGGGACCATCCGGGAGGTCTGAGTTGGACACGGGTGGGGCAGAGAGCACCGGTCTCGAGACCGAGACGGTCGCAGCACTCGACCGTGGGAACATGCTCAGGGCCATCGCCGCCCTGCCCGAGCAGCTGACGACGGCCTATGCGACGGCGCGCCAGAGTCTGGATGGAGCTGTTGGACAAGCGGAGGCCGACCGACCGTTCCCTTCCGTCGCGCCGACCGGCCTGGTGATCTGTGGCATGGGAGGCTCGGCGATCGGCGCGGACATCGTGCTCGCCGCCCTGCCTGAGCTGAAGGTGCCGTCAGCCGTCGTGCGTGGCTACGCGCTTCCGAGCTGGGTCGGTCCGCAGACTCTTGTCGTCGCGGTGAGCTACTCGGGCGGCACCGAGGAGACTATCTCCTGTGCGGAGTCGGCCCTTGCTCGGGGCTGCACACCGGTCTGCGTGTCGTCCGGGGGGCGACTCGCGGCCCTGGCCGTCGACGGGGGTCTGCCGCACGTGCGTGTCCCCGGCGGCCAACAACCTCGCGCGTCGCTCGGCTATCTGTCGGCGCCGCTGCTCGCCGTCCTTGAGACAGCCCGCCTGTGTGCCGTTCAACAGCGCAATGTCGAGGAGGCGGCTGCTGTGCTGCGCCGCGGCAACGCGGATCATGCCCCCGAGGCTCCGGCTGCCGCAGCCGCGACCGGCGCCGAGCCGGCTCCGGGGGGCCCCACGGCCAAAGGGCTGGCACACCTGATGCACCGTCGCCAGGTCGTCGCGTATGGGTCGGCGCCCACGGTGGCGGTGGCCCGCCGCTGGAAGGGTCAGATCAACGAGAACGCCAAGGCGCCGGCCTTCTGGAACGAGCTGCCCGAGCTGGATCACAACGAGCTCATGGGGTGGACGAGCCTTCCCTCACTGTCTGCGCAGACTCTCGCCGTGTTCCTCAACGACGAGGAGCTCGATCCGCGCCTGATGCTGCGGGCCGAGCTCACGGCCGCGGTCCTCACGGAGCGCGGCGTCGCTGTGGAACACGTCTGGGCGCACGGCCGCTCCCGCTTGGCGCGTCTCTTCTCGCTCGTCCAATTGGGCGACTACGCCTCCTTCTACCTCGCCTTGCTCTACGGCGTCGACCCCACGCCGGTCGCGGCCATCGAGGACTTCAAGGCGAGGCTGGCCGGCGTCGCCGACGTCTGACCCCGTGAGTGGCGTGCGCGTCACCTTGGCGCTCGTCGCGAACGCATCCGCGCCGCGTCGCGCTGCGGCCGCACTCTTTCCGGAAGCCGAGCTGTGCCTGCTCGAGCGTGCTGACCTGCGGCCTGCACGGCCGTTCCACGGCCGGCTTTTCGGCGCGCTCGCACTGCAGCCCGCACGCGCCTGTCTGGGGATCGTCGTGCCGATCAGGCTGGTCGACCACACTGTGGCGCCGCCCGGCGGGCCCGATGTGCTGGCTGTCGCCGATCACGTGAACCTGGAGCTACACGGTCCTCTCAGCGGTCGCTGGCCGGAAGGCATGGCGCGCGCGTTTCCGGCCCTGACGGGCCTATATCAACCCGCCGCCGTTCGTGCCCGCGGCGGACCTCGGGTATACTCATCGGGAGTTGTGGCTGGTGTCGGCGACGCCGAGCGGCTCACCCCGTTCGAGTTCGGGGCTGTGCAAGAGAGCGCGTGTGGTGCCGTCTCCGACACGCTGGTTCCAGCCGCCATCATTGCTGCGTACTACGGCCTTACGCTGGCCGCTTGTGGCGTCCTGCGGGTGAACGATCGCAACGAAGAGTGAGGGTCTCTTGGCTTCCAACTACGACATCAAAGACATAGGGCTTGCCCCGCAGGGGGTCAGCCGCATCGAGTGGGCCGACATGCAGATGCCGGTGCTGGCGGCCATCCGTGAGCGGTTCCGCAAGGAGCTGCCGCTCAAGGGGATCCGCGTAGGCGCCTGTCTGCACGTCACGACCGAGACCGCGAATCTCATGCGCACTCTGGTCGCCGGAGGCGCCGACGTCGTGCTCTGTGCCAGCAATCCATTGAGTACGCAGGACGACACCGCGGCTGCTCTCGTTAACGACTACGGGGTGCGCGTCTATGCCATCAAGGGAGAGGACGACAGCACCTACTACGATCACATCCACGCCTGTGTGGATCACCGTCCCCATATCACCATGGACGACGGCGCCGACGTCATCGGCGTGCTCCACGGTGAGCGCCCCGACATGGCGGCGGACATCATCGGCGGCACCGAGGAGACCACGACCGGCGTGATCCGCCTGAAGGCTCTCGAAGCTGAGGGCCGTCTCATGTTCCCCATCGTGGCCGTCAACGAGGCCAACACCAAGCACATGTTCGACAATCGCTACGGCACCGGCCAAAGCACGCTCGATGGAATCGTGCGCGCCACGAACATGCTGATCGCGGGGACGACCGTCTGCATCGTGGGCTATGGCTGGTGCGGCCGCGGTCTTGCGATGCGCATGAAGGGTCACGGCGCCGACGTCGTCGTGCTCGAGGTCGACCCGCTGCGCGCTCTCGAGGCGATCATGGACGGCTATCGCGTCATGCCGGCTGCGGAGGCCGCTCGCGTCGCGCGGCTGTTCGTGACGGCGACCGGCAACCTGCACGTGCTGCGTGCAGAGCACTTCGAGGCCATGCAGGACGGCGCCGTGGTCGCCAACACGGGCCACTTCAACGTCGAGATCGACATCCCGGCGCTCGAGGGGCTCGCGGTCGGGAAACGGACCGTGCGCGAGTTCGTGGACGAGTACACGATGGCCGATGGCCGCCGTATCTATCTGCTCGCCGAAGGGCGGCTGGTCAATCTGGCGGCGGCCGAGGGTCATCCCGCTGCGGTCATGGACATGAGCTTCGCCAACCAGTCACTCAGCGCCGAGTTCATGGTCAAGCACCACGATGAGCTCGAGAAGAAGGTCTACGTCGTGCCCAAGGACATCGACGACGAGATCGCGCGGCTCAAGCTGGAGACCATGCGCGTCGCTTGCGACACGCTGACCGAGGAGCAGGCTGAGTACCTCGCCTCATGGGACCAGGGGACCTGAGCCCTGGCGCGACCCTTGACTGAGCAGCATCTGAAGACAGAGTCGCCCTCCGGTGTCTCGCGGCTTCGCGTACGCACGGTAGACATCCTCGCCGACGAGGTCGTGCTCATCGATCAGGTGGCGCTTCCCTCCGAGGAACGCTACGTGCACTGTCGTACGTGGCGGGAGGTCGCGCGGAGCATCAGCGACATGACCGTCCGAGGGGCGCCGGCGATCGGCGTCACGGCGGCTGGTGGATTGGCCCTCGCGGCGCGGGCCGCGGCCGACGGGCAGCGCGATCCGGCGCAGTTCAAGGCCGCGCTGGAGGGGGCCGCCGAGGGGCTGCTGGCGACGCGCCCGACCGCTGTGAACCTCCGTTGGGCGGTCGAACAGATGCGCACCGTGTGGACATCGTGTGCCGATGCGCCGGCGGTCTGCGCGGCTCAACTGCTGGAGCGGGCGCAGGCCATTCTGCTCGACGACGTCGAGCGCTGCCTGCGCATCGGTGAGTACGGCGCTTCGCTGTTCGCCGCCGGCGACCGCATCCTAACGCACTGCAACGCCGGCGCGCTGGCGACGGCGGGCTATGGCACGGCGCTCGGCGTCATCCGCTCGGCGTACGCGCTGCACCCCGACATCACTGTGCTCGTCGACGAGACCCGTCCCTGGCTCCAGGGCGCGCGCCTCACCGCGTGGGAACTCGGCGTCGAGGGCATCCCCTACCATCTGATCAGCGACAGCATGGCGGGGCACTTCTTCAGCCGTGGCGAGATCAGCGGCGTCGTCGTCGGCGCCGACAGGATCGCCGCCAACGGCGACACCGCGAACAAGATCGGGACCTACACCGTGTCCGTGCTCGCCAAGGAGCACGGTGTGCCGTTCTGCGTCGCCGCGCCGCTGTCCACGGTCGATACCAGCATCTCGTCCGGGGACGACATCCCCATCGAGGAACGCGACCCCTCGGAGGTCACGTCGTTCCGCGGCTTGCAGGTGGCACCGGTCGGGGCCCAAGCGCGTCATCCGGCCTTCGACGTCACTCCGGCGGCCAACATCACAGCCATCATCACCGACGCCGGCGTGCTGCGGCCGCCGTACGGCGCGGCTCTGGCGGCGGTCTGCCGGGACGCGGAGTGTCAGGCGTGACGACCCGACCCTTCGCGGACCAGGCAACGGCGCGGCCGGCCTCGCCCTGGAAGGCGATGATCATGGCCGCCGGCCTGGGCACACGGCTGCACCCGCTGACGGGCCTTACGGCCAAGCCCATGGTGCCGATCCTGAATCGACCCGTGATGGAGCACATGCTGCACCTGCTGCGTCGTCATGGCGCCCTCGACGTGGCGGCCAACCTCCACTATCACCCGGACATGATCAGGACCTACTTCGGCGACGGGTCGGCGTTCGGTGTGCACCTTCGCTACAACGTGGAGGACGAACTGCTCGGCACGGCCGGCGGCGTCGGCGCGTTTCGCGACCTGTTCGCGGATGGCACCTTCGTGGTCGTCAGTGGCGACGGGCTGACCGACATCGACCTCACGGCCTTCGTGGCCGCCCATCGTGCCTCTGGGGGAATCGCGACGATGGCCGTCAAAGAGGTGGCAGACCCCTCGCTCTACGGCGTGGTCGTGGCTGACGGCGAGAGCCGGATCATCGGCTTTCAGGAGAAGCCGCCGGTCGCGGAGGCCCTCTCGCGATGGTGCAACTGCGGCATCTACGCGTTCGAGCCACAGATCTTCGACTACGTCCCGGCGGGAGCCTTCAGCGATTGGGCCCGAGACGTCTTTCCGGCGCTGCTTGCCGACGGCGTCCGCTTTCACCGCTGGGAGTTATGCAGCTATTGGAACGACGTCGGCAATATCGAGCAGTACAGGCTGAGCAACTTCGATGCCCTGCTGGGCCGCGTCGCTCTCGACAAGCCGGGGCGCGAGATCGCTCCCAGTGTGTGGGCGGGGGAGGGGACGGTGATCGAACCGGGAGCCTACCTTGAGCCGCCGGTGCTCATCGGAGCTGGCTGCCTGGTGGAGTCAGAGGCGCGGCTCATCGGACCCCTGATCGTGGGTGACGGGAGTGTCATCGAGCGCGCCGCGATCCTCGACGGGGTCATCCACTGGGACGGGGTCAAGGCGGGCCAGGGATCCCGCATGATGGGGAGCATCATCGGCCGCCATGTCATCGTCCGCGAGCACGCCGTGGTCCACGAAGATGTGGTCATCGGCGAGAGATCGAGTGTGGGAGTCGGCACGGTCGTGGGTGCCGGAGCACGCCTCGAGCCAGGCAGCTCGATCGAGCCGAGCGCCGCCGACGGCGTGTCTCGCGATGCGTGAGCAGCCACGCCTTGGCTCCGTCCTCGGCGGCCTGCTGGACATCGTCCTGCCCAAGCGCTGCGTGCAGTGCAGCGCCCCTGGGGAGTGGTTGTGCGCGGTCTGCGCGAGCGACCTCTGTGCGCTGCCCGCCCAGCACTGTCGACACTGCGGAGCGCCCAGTCGCTCCGCGACACCGAGCTGTCGCGAGTGCCGCGGCCGAGGTCTCTGGTTCGTCTCCGCCTCGGCGGCCTTCACCTACGAGGGAGCGGCGCGCGCCCTCGTCACGGCCTGCAAGTTCCGCGCCTACCGCTCCCTTGCGGACGAGATGGTGATCCGCTCGGCGTCCGCCTTCGTGGCTGCGTGTGAGGACCTGGGTCGCGTCTCAGGAGCGTCGCCAGGCTGCGAGGATATGGTCGTCACGTGGGTGCCGGGTCATCGGGAGCACACGCTCGAGAGGGGCTTCAATCAGGCGGAGTTGCTCGCGAGGGGTTTGGCCCGCCATGCGGGCGTCGCCTCTGCGCCGCTGCTGCGCCGCGTGCGCCACGGCGCGCGCCAGAGCGGCCTCGCCCGCGCCGCTCGCGCGGCCAACGTGCACGGTTCGTTCGCGTTGAAGGAGGATGCCGACCGGGTACTAAGAAGGTTCAAGCGGGTTATGATAGTTGACGATGTGTACACCACAGGCGAGACATTGAGCCAGGGTGCGGAAGTACTCATCAGAGCCGATCTCGAACCCCACGTCTTTGCATTTGCGCGCACCGTGCGTGCCGTCCCGTCCCAAGCATCGCTAGACGACGCCGTCCGGAAGGAGCGATGTCGATGAAAACCCAGATCAAAGGTCGCAACGTCACTGTCACCGAGCCTCTCAGGCAGTATGCCGAAGAGAAGCTCGAGCGTGTCCACAAGCTGCTCATGCAGCGGCGCATCGACGAGGTCACGCGAGTGGAGCTCGAGCTCATGGTCGAGAAGAACCCGAGTATCCCCGAGCCTTGCCTCGCGGAGGCAACTATCTTCACGCGTGGTCCGGTGCTGCGCGCGCGCGAGTCCTCCGCCGACATGTATGCGGCTATCGACCTGGTCATGGACAAGCTCACCCGCCGCGCCAAGAAGTACCACGACAAGGTGCACGGCAAGACTCGCAGGGGCCACGAGAAGATGCCCATCGAGGCCGCGATGATCCCCGACCTCGAGCCGGTGGCTGTCGCCGCCGCTCACGAGGACGATCTCGAGGCTGTCGGCGACAATGGACAAGTCGTGAAGTCGAAGCAGTTCGCACTGAAGCCGATGTCGGTTCAGGAGGCGACCCTCCAGCTGGAGCTGGTCGGACATGATTTCTTCGTGTTCACGAACGTGGAGTCGAGTCGCACGAACGTCGTCTACCGTCGCAACGACGGCCACTACGGCCTCATCGAGCCGAGCGACAGCTGACCTTCGCGGCCGGCGGCGCCGCGCCGTGCGCGGCGATGACCACCGAGAACCCAGGAGCGGGAGTGCCACGACCGTGATCAAGATCGTCAACAAGCTGCTGCGCGCCGGCGAGGGTCGGCGCACGAAGGCTCTCCAGGAGCAGATGACCCAGGTTGGTCCACTCGAGGCCGATCTCGTCGGGCTGAGCGACGCCGATCTCCAGGCCAAGACGGCCGAGTTCCGCCAGCGCTACGCGAACGGGGAGTTGCTCGACGACCTCTTGTTCGAGGCGTTCGCCGTCGTTCGTGAAGCGTCCCAGCGTGCGCTGGGCATGCGGCCCTTCGACGTCCAGGTGATGGGAGGCATCGTCCTTCATGAGGGAGACATCGCCGAGATGAAGACTGGCGAAGGCAAGACCCTTGTCGCGACGATGCCCATGTACCTCAACGCGCTGGCCGGAAACGGCGCTCATCTGGTCACCGTCAACGATTACCTCGCCAAACGCGATGCGGAATGGATGGGCCAGGTCTACCGCTTCCTCGGCCTCGACGTGGGTATCATCCAGGCGGGCATGAATCCGGCGCAACGACGCGCGCAGTACGCCGCCGATGTGACGTACGGCACGAACTCCGAGTTCGGCTTCGACTACCTGCGCGACAATATGACGATGCGGCGCGAGCACATGGTCCAGCGCGGCCATGCCTTCTGCATCGTCGACGAGGTCGACTCCATCCTCATCGACGAGGCGCGCACGCCGCTGATCATCAGCGGCGCTCCCGAAACGGCCGCCGATACGTATCGGCAGTTCGCACGGGTGGTGCCTCGCCTGCTTCCGGAAGAGGACTACGAGGTCGACGAGAAGCAGCGCACGGTGGCCGTCACCGAGAGCGGCGTGGCGAAAGTCGAGCGCGCTCTCAACATCGACAACCTCTACAAGGACTCGAACGGCGGTCTCGTCAACCACTTCTTGCAGGCGTTGCGGGCCGAGGCGCTCTACCACAAGGACGTGGAGTACGTCGTCCAGAACGGCGAGGTGCTCATCGTCGACGAGTTCACGGGCCGCATCCTCGAGGGGCGTCGCTACTCAGAGGGCCTCCACCAGGCCATCGAGGCGAAGGAGAAGGTGCCCATCCGCGAGGAGAACCAGACGCTCGCGACCATCACGCTGCAGAACTACTTCCGCATGTACGACGTTCTTGCCGGCATGACCGGGACCGCCAAGACTGAAGAGGACGAGTTCCGCCAGATCTACGGCCTCGAAGTCGTCCAGATCCCCACCAACGCTCCGATGATCCGCCTCGATGAGAACGACTTCATCTTCACGACGGCGAAGGAGAAGTTCGCGGCGGTCGTCGACGACATCGTGGCTCGCCACGAGAAGGGGCAGCCGGTGCTCGTGGGCACGGTCTCGGTCGAGGTCAGCGAGATGCTCTCCCGGCTGCTCGACCGACACGGGGTCCCGCACAACGTCCTCAACGCCAAGCAGCACGAGCGCGAGGCCGAGATCATCATGAACGCCGGCCAGAAGGGCTCGGTGACGATCGCCACCAACATGGCCGGCCGTGGTGTAGACATCAAGCTCGGTGAGGCCGAGCGAGAGACCGGCGGCCTCTACGTGCTGGGCACGGAACGCCACGAGAGCCGACGTATCGACAACCAGCTTCGTGGGCGCAGCGGTCGCCAGGGAGACCCGGGGGAGACGCGGTTCTACCTGTCGGCGGAGGACGAACTCATCCGCCTGTTCGCCGGCGACCGCATGTATCGGGTCCTCAGTCGCCTCGGCCCTGAGGAGGGTCAACCCATCGAGGCCAAGATGCTCAGCAACGTCGTCGAGAAGGCGCAGGTCAAGGTCGAGGAACTCAACTTCATGCGCCGCAAGAACGTCCTCAAGTACGACGAGGTCATGAACGAGCAGCGGCGTGTCGTCTACGACCAGCGCCAGCGTATCCTCATGGGCGAGGACTTCGGTCAACAGGTGCGCGAGATGATCGCCGAGACCGTCGAGGAGACGGTGCGGGCGCGCCTCGAGGACGTGCAGTACGCCGAGGACTGGGACCTCGATGCGCTCTTCATCGGACTCAAGCAGACCTACGACCCGACGGTCACGAAGAGCGAGATCGACCTTGAGTCCGCGATTGCCGAGAACGTAGTCGATCTCTTGGTCGACGACGCCGTCGCGCAGTACGAAGAGCGCGAGGGGCTCATCGGAACGGAGCAGATGCGCATCGTGGAGCGAGCCGTCATGCTTCAGGTGATCGATTCGCGCTGGAAAGACCACCTCCTCGACATGGACTATCTCCAAGAGGGCATACATCTGCGGGCTCTCGGTCAGCGCGATCCGCTCGTCGCGTACAAGGGCGAGGGTTTCGAGCTGTTCCGGGACATGATGAACTCCATCAAGACCAGCACTGTGACGACCTTGATGAAGAACAGCGCTGCGGATCTCGCCGTGTTCACTTCGGTCACCCTCGACGAGCCGCTCGTGCGCGTCAACTACACGAGCGGCGACGATCTGATCACACAGACTTCGTTCTCGGGAGCCGCCCAGGCCGCCGGCGAGTTCGACGTTCCGGACGAGGGTCTCACGGACGCTCCGCCGCGCAATCTGGCTGCGTCCGGCGGTCGCTCCGCCGCGAGCGCGGGGCAAGCCGCCGGCGGCGTCGCGGTGCAGCAGCGCGTCACGGAGGAGAAGGTCGGGCGCAACGACCCCTGTCCCTGCGGGAGCGGGAAGAAGTACAAGCGGTGCCACGGGGCCTGAGCCCGGGCGAGTTCCACACTGCACCGTCCCATTCGCCGCTCACCACGTGAGTCGCTTCGTGTGGTGCTCGCGGCTACGGACTCGTATCGTTTCGGGTACACTACGTCGTCATGAGTCCCACAGCATCAGAAGCCATCGTTCGACTCGATTCGCTCCGTGAGCGGCTCAAGGAAGCCCGTGGGCGCCTTGGCTGGCTGCGGAGCTATCTTTGACCCCCCCAAACTGACAGCCGACTTGGAGGCTCTCGAGGAGCGCATGCGCGCCTCGGGCTTCTGGGACGATCAGGTGGGGGCGTCCAAGGTCTCCGCTGAGTACAGCCGGCTCAAGCGGCGACTCGAGGAGTTCGGTGCCCTGGAGGCACGCTTCGTCGATCTCGAATCCACCGAGGAGCTCCTGCGCGAGGAGACCGCTGGTGACGAGATCGATGACGAGCTCCTGGAGGAGCTGGTGAGCGGCGTTGCCCAGCTCGAGGGCGACCTCCGACGCGGCGAAGAGAAGCGGTTCTTCAGCGGCCGGTACGATGAGGGCGGGGCGATCCTGACGATCCACCCCGGGGCCGGCGGCACCGAATCGCAGGACTGGGCGGAGATGCTTCTGCGGATGTACCTGCGCTGGTTCGAGAAGCGCGACTTCAAGGTCGCGATCAACGACATGCAGGAGGGTGAGGAGGCTGGCCTCAAGAGCGCGACGCTCACCGTGGAGGGCGAGAACGCCTACGGCCTGCTGGCCAGCGAGAAGGGTGTCCATCGACTGGTCCGCATGAGCCCGTTCGATTCGGCCAATCGCCGTCACACGAGCTTCGTCTCGGTAGATGCCTCCCCTCTCCTCACGGAGGACGTGGACGTCGAAATCAACGACGATGACATGCGCATCGACACCTACCGCTCGAGCGGAGCGGGTGGCCAGCACGTCAACAAGACGAGCTCCGCGATCCGCATCACACACCTTCCCACGAACATCGTCGTCCAGTGTCAGAACGAACGCTCACAGTTGCAGAACAAGATGGTGGCGATGGGCATGCTGAAGTCGAGGCTGGTCGAGCTCGAGGAGCGCAAGCTCGCCGACGAGCTCGCGCGCGAGCGCGGCGAGGTGCTGAACGTGGACTTCGGCAGCCAGATCCGCAGCTACGTCCTCCACCCGTACCAGATGGTCAAGGACCTGCGCACCGGCCATGAGGTCGGCAATGCCCAGAGCGTGCTTGACGGCGAACTGGACGGCTTCGTCCACTCGTATCTCGTCTGGCGCGCGGGCGGCAGCAAGGCACGCAAGTAGGAGAGGCCACGCTCCACCCGAAGATCGAACTGCACGTCCATCTCGAAGCGACCGTGCACCCCGCGCGCTTGCGTGAGATCGCCGAGCGCAATCAGGTGGCCCTGCCGGGCGTCGGCGAGACAGAGTTGCATGCGGCTCGCAGATTCACGGACTTCGCGCAGTTCATCCAGGTCTGGATCTCCACCTCAGCCGTCCTGCAGCGCGAGCGTGACTTCCGCCAGGTGGTCGTGGACTACGCGGCTGCCGCGGCGGCCCAGGGCTGCGTCTACATCGAGGCCATCTTCTCGCCGGCCGAACCGGTGCGTCGAGGGACGCCGTGGGAAGAGGTCTTCGAGGGCTACTGCTCCGGTGCGGACGAAGCGCGCGATCTGCACGGCGTCGAGGTCCGGTTCACCCCCGACATCACGCGCGACTTCCCCCTGGACATCGCGGAGAGCGTGGCGCGATGGGCGGTCAGGTTCCGCGAACGCGGGGTCGTCGGGCTCGGTCTGGGTGGTAGCGAGTGTCTGTACCCACCCGAGCTATACGCGGGACCGTTCGCCATCGCACGTGTGGGCGGGCTCAGGGCCGCGCCGCACGCCGGCGAGACGCAGGGGTCGGCCTCGCTGCGCGGGGCGCTCGACGTTCTGCACGCCGAGCGGCTGCGTCACGGCGTGCGTGCCGTCGAGGACCCTGGATTGCTGCGAGAGATCGCGTCGCGAGGCATCGTTTGCGACGTCACTCCGACGAGCAACCTGCGCCTCGGCGTCGTGCCGTCGCTCGGCGTGCACCCGCTCCCACACATGCTGGCGGCAGGCGTGAAGTGCTCGATCTCGACCGACGACCCCGCCCTCATGGACACCGACCTTGCCCACGAGTGCGAGGTGGCGACACGCCTGGGACACAACTCGAGGGACATGTACGCGCATGCTTTGGACGGCGCCTTCTGCGACGCGGGACTGAAGGCGCGGCTGCGCGCGCACGCTGACCGGCATGACTGGGGCGCCGCCGAAGGGCGGGCTGCAGGGGTTCAGGGACTTGTCAGCCCCAAGGAGACCTGTTAGGGTGTGTTTCGTCGTCACGGGAGCCGGTTCTCCGCCTGCGCAGCATGATGATGCGCCGCGATATCCTCCCCCCTCAGACCCAGACTCTGTGAATACCGGGCAGTGTTTGATGGAAAGGAACACTCGTCCGTAGTCTGTTCGGCCACTCCTACTGTGGCCCATCCTCGACGATTCCTCGCGCACCCCTTCGTGCCCGGCGAGCCACCGCGCTCGCATGGGGGCGTTCGATGTGCTGCCGCGTGCGGATTCGTCAGAAAAGAGATCATCAGTGAAACAAGTCAGCGACACCACCACCAAGGACACGAAGACCGCGAACTCCCAGAAATCTGGCCGTACGAGCACCACAAGCGAAGCCAGGTCTGGTAGCGGGAAGCAGCAAAGCCGCACGGACCGCAACGGCGGATCACGGCGCGGCGATCGCGGCCGCAGCCGCGGTCCGCGCCGCGACCGGGATGCCCGCAAGGGCTCTGGGGTCGACACGGGCTACGTGCCGCGCAAGAGCGTCAAGCGCCCTGACGGTCCGACGCCCGAGGTCAGTCTGCCCAAATTCGCCGAGCTCGGCCTCAGTGCCGACTTGCTCGCCGGTGTGTCGGCCATGGGCTATGAGGCTCCGACGCCCATCCAGGAGCAGGCGATCCCTCGCGCTCTGGCCGGGCGCGATATCGTCGGCTGTGCACAGACCGGTACCGGCAAGACGGCCGCCTTCGTGCTGCCTATCCTGCAGCGCATGACGCAATCGACGGTCGCCGACGGTCGTACGGCGCGTCCTACGGCTCTCGTTGTGACACCCACTCGCGAGTTGTGCGGGCAGATCGAGGAGGTCGGCGAGACGCTCGGGACGTACACGAGTCGCAGCGTCGCCGCCGTCTTCGGCGGAGTTCCCTACGATCCACAGGCGAAGCGGGTCCGCAGAGGAACTGATCTCCTCGTCGCCACCCCCGGCCGCCTGCTCGATATGCTGCGGCAGGGTGATGTCCTCCTCGATCGTGTCGATACCCTGGTGCTCGACGAGGCCGATCGCATGCTCGACATGGGCTTCTGGCCAGATGTGAAGCGCATCATCGACGCCGTGCCGAAGAAGCGTCAGAATCTGTTGTTCTCGGCGACGATGAGCAAGCAGGTGCTCAGCATCATCGAGGATACTCTGCATGAGCCCGTCTTCATCGAGCTCGGGGGCAGCGCCAGGCCGGTCGACAACGTCGACCAGAGGATCCTGCCGGTGAACAACGAGCAGAAGGTCGACCTGCTCGTCGAGTACTTCCGCCATCACGATCCCGATCGTACGCTCGTGTTCACGCGGACGCGGCGGCGCGCAGAGCGTCTTGCGACCACACTGAACAGGGCCGGCGTCAGTTGCGAGGCCATCCACGGCGATCGCACGCAGGGGCAGCGGCAGAGGGCACTGGACAGCTTCAAGAGAGGCAAGACGGCCGTGCTCGTGGCTACCGACGTGGTCGCTCGCGGGATCGACGTGGACAACATCACACACGTCATCAACTTCGACATCCCGACCAATCCCGAGGACTACGTGCATCGCATCGGGCGCACCGCCCGCGCCGGCACAAGCGGCATCGCGGTGAGCCTGCTCACCGGGGAGGACGTGCACGAGCTCAAGGCGATCGAGCGTCTCATCGGCGCCACGATCACGCGCCACGACCTGCCCGAGTTCGAGTACGAGAAGCGCGCCATCCCGGAGTCCCACCAAGTGCAGTCGCGCCAAGGCAAGCTCGTGTGGAACGGCGGTGCCCGTCGCTCTGCAGCGCAGGGCATCAGGCGCCGCCCGCCGCGTCGTTCCGCGGCGCGCTGACGGCAGGGTGTTCACACGCACGACCGGCGCGCGAATCGCCGCGCGCCGGTCGCTGGAATCCCCACCGGGGCCTCTGCTATACTGCCGTCTCTGCGTGGGCGACTAGCTCAGTTGGGAGAGCGCCAGCTCGACAAGCTGGAGGTCGTTGGTTCAATTCCAACGTCGCCCACCATCCCAGACTCCCACACCTCGTGCCTCTGGGCCGCGAGTGCACATCACCGTGGAGAGGAGAGCCTCCACACCGCCACTCAGGGCCAATTGGGCCTCGGGGCGATCGGAGCCGGGCACGGCCATGGCCAGCAGCATCGGGGCAAAGGGGACGTCAATCAGCTGTTTGGCATACTATACGCGCGGCCATGCGCTGGGCGGCCGGTCCGAATGCCGAACCCGGGTTCTGGGGCGGCCTTTGCTCCACGGCGCTCGGTGTCTCCTTCGCCTCCTAGGTCCGCGAGCGCTTGGCGGCCCTGCATGGCCGTGATTAGATGGAGCCGTCCCGACCGGCCTCGCGCGCCAGGTCCAGCTCTAGGGGGGGAGAGGAATGGCCACCAGATTGCTGCTGCTGGCGGTGGCCGGTTCCCTCGGGGCGCTCTGCCGCTACGGGCTCTCCGGTCTCGCGCAGCGTAGCCTGGGCGCGCAGTTCCCGTGGGGCACGATGGTCGTGAACACGGTGGGTTGCCTTGCGGCCGGTGTCCTCTTCGGGCTCTTCGAGACCCGATGGGCGTTGAGCAACGAGGCGCGCGTCGTCGTCTTCATCGGCTTCCTCGGAGCCTTCACCACCTTCTCCAGCGTGATGGTCGAGACGGCCAACTTCGCACGCGACGCTCAGTGGTTCAGCATGGCCGGCAACCTGCTTCTGCAGAACGGTCTCGGGGCGGCGGCGGTCTTCGCCGGGCTCGCTATCTCGCGACTGGTGTAAGGGAGGGGGTGAGGAAGGATGCATCTGACCGAGAGCGCCGAATTGTTGCGTGTCTTCATCGGCGCCGAGCATAAGCACCATCGGAAGCCGCTCTACGAAGCGATCGTCGCGGCGGCTCGCGAGCATGGTCTTGCCGGTGCTACGGTGCTTCGCGGCGCGCTGGGGTATGGCGCCAACAGCGGCATTCGCACTGCGAAGATCCTGCGACTGTCCGAGGACCTGCCGGTCGTCGTCGAGATCGTCGATTCACCCGAGAAGGTCGAGGCCTTTCTGCCGATCGTCGACGCGATGATGGACAGCGGCATGATCACGGTCGAGCAAGTGAGGGTGATCGCCTACCGGCATGCCGGCGGCTGAGGGCGCGAGCGGACCGGAGGGGATCGTGGCTCCGGCTGCCGACTCGGTTGGCCGGGCTCAGCCGCGGCGGATGGCGCTGCTCGCGGCCTTCATGAGCTTCTCCACGGCGGCGCAGGCGCTGTCGGCGTCGTCGCTTCGCGCGATCAGGTCGATGAGGGCGCTGCCGATGATGACGCCGTCTGCGAGGCGGGCGACGCCTCTGGCCTGCTCGGGCGTCGAGATCCCAAAACCGACGGCCAGCGGTGCTCCCGTGCGGGTCCGTAGGCGTCCGATGAGGCCAGGGAGGTCCGTGCCTACGTCCCGCCGCACTCCCGTCACGCCCGTCACGGCGACGCAGTAGACGAAGCTCGTGGCCGCCTCGGCGAGCATGTCGAGGCGTGCATCGGTGCTCGTCGGGGTGGCCATCGGCACGAGGCCGATGCGATGCGTCGCGGCCAGTGCCATCAACCCGCCCTGCGCAGCGGCCGTGTCGCCGCCGGGCGCGAGCGCTTCGTCCAGCGGCAGGTCGGGGATGACCAGGGCTTCGACGCCCGCCTCCGCCGCGTTGGCGAAGAAACGCTCAGGTCCGTAGGCGAGCACTGGGTTCAGATAGGTGAGCAAGACGAAAGGTACGTGCGGACTGTATGCGGCCGCCAGCTGCAGCACGTCGTCGGCCGTCACCCCGGCCAGCAGCGCTTGGTGGGTGGACTGCTGCACGACGGGCCCGTCGGCGATCGGGTCCGAGAACGGGATGCCGAGCTCGACGATGTCGGCGCCGGAGTCGATCAACGTCTCGATCAGACGGTGGCTGGTCTTGAGATCGGGGTGCCCACCGGTGAGGTAGGGGATGAGCGCCGCGCGCTGCGCGCGCGGTGTGGCGAAGGCCTGGTCCAGGCGCGGGGTGAGGGGGAGGCTCACGTCGCCTCCTCAATCAGGTGGACTGCTTCGTGGACGTCCTTGTCTCCTCGGCCGGATAGGTTGACGACGACGATGTCGCCGGAGGAGAAACGGGTGCCCGACGGGGTGAACGCGGGTCCGCTCGCCGGCCCGCGCAGCACGTAGGCGATGGCGTGGGCGCTCTCGAGCGCCGGGATGATGCCCTCCATGCGGGCGAGCGTGCGGAAGGCGGCCAAGGCCTCTGCGTCGGTGGCCGCTGCGTATCGTGCTCGCCCGGAGTCCCTGAGCCACGAATGCTCGGGGCCGACTCCGGGGTAGTCGAGCCCCGCGGAGATCGAGTGAGCCTCTGCCACCTGGCCCCAGGCGTCCTGCAGGAGGTAGCTGAATGAGCCGTGCAGTACGCCAGGCTTGCCTTTCGCGAGTGGCGCTCCGTGACGACCGTCGAGGCCCTCGCCGGCCGCCTCGACGCCCGTGAAGCGCACCGGGAGGTCGCGGAACGCATGGAAGAGCCCGATGGCGTTGGACCCGCCGCCGACACAGGCGACGACCTCGTCGGGGAGGCAGCCGAAGCGCTCCCTCACTTGTCCGATCGCCTCGTCGCCGATCACGGCCTGGAAGTCGCGTACCATCGCTGGGTACGGCGCGGGGCCCGCGACCGAGCCGATGACGTAGAAGGTGGTCGCGACGTTCGTCACCCAGTCGCGCAGCGCCTCGTTCATCGCGTCCTTGAGCGTCCGTGAGCCGCTCTCCACGGGGACGACGCGCGCGCCGAGCAGTCCCATGCGCACGACATTGAGCTCTTGCCGGCGGATGTCTTCGGCGCCCATGTAGACAACGCACTCCAGGTCGAGCAGGGCGCAGGCGGTCGCCGTGGCGACGCCGTGCTGACCGGCACCCGTCTCGGCGATCACACGGTGCTTGCCCATGCGCCTTGCCAGAAGCGCCTGCCCGAGGACGTTGTTGATCTTGTGGGCGCCGGTGTGGCAGAGGTCCTCGCGTTTGAGGAGGATGGTGGCTCCGCAGAGCTTGCTCAGCCTGCCGGCGTGATACAGGGGCGTCGGCCGCCCGGCGTAGTCGGCAAGGAGGCCCGCGAGCACGGACTGGAAGGCGGCGTCGGCGTGGGCTTCCTCGTAGGCCGCCGTGAGCTCGTCCAGCGCCGGGATGAGCGTCTCCGGCACGAAGCGTCCGCCGTAGGGACCGAAGTGGGACTGGATACTCATGCGCTGCCACCTCGCGCGTCGTCCGCTTCGGCGACGGCCGCGAAGAACCCGGCGAGCAGGCCCTCGTCCTTGACGCCGGGGGCTGCCTCCGTCCCGCTGCACACGTCGACCATGGACGGCTGCAAGGCGGCGACCGCCTCACCGACGTTGGCTGGTGCAAGGCCGCCCGCTACGACGAGGCGCTCCTTGGGGGGTAGTGCAGTCTGCGCAAGGGCTCGCCAGTCCAGCGCGGCGCCGGTGCCTCCGTAGACGCCGGGGCGGCGCGCGTCGAGCAGTGTGAGGTCGGCCGAGGCTGCGTCGGGCGTGTCTGCCGCAGCGATCACGAAGGGCCGCAGTCCCTCTCGCCCGGCGGCTGCCCGCACCGCCGCGACCGAGGGTCCGTCCGCGCCCGCTGAGAGCTGGACGGCGCGCACGCCGCTCTCGACCAGCGCGGCCGCGATCCACTCGCCGGATTCCGTTGTGACTACGGCGACCGTGAGAACGTCGCGGGCCTCTGCGGACAGCTCGCCGGCACGTGCCGGCGCCACCTGACGGGGACTCGCGCTGAGCACGAAACCGCAAGCGGCGGCGCCCTTCTCGACGGCGTGGCGCACGTCGCGCTCGCGGGTGAGGCCGCAGACCTTGACGAGGGTCATCGCGCGCCTCCAGAAGATGCGCCGGCACTGCGCAGGGTGTGAACTCGCCCCGAGAGGTCTCCGGTGCCCGCGCGCACCAGCGTCTCGCCGACGAGGAGAGCTCGCGCGCCGGCGAGCGCCATGCGACGCGCGTCGGCTGCGTCTGAGATGCCGCTCTCGCTCACGAGCAGCACGTGCGGCGGGACTCGGTGCGCCAAGCGCTCAGTGGCGCCGAGATCGACGGTCAGGGTGCGCAGGTCGCGGTTGTTCACACCGATCAGTGTAGCCCCACTCGCCAAAGCACGCTCCATCTCGGCCTCGTCGTGCACCTCGACCAGTGCGTCGAGCCCACAGAGCGCGCACTCCTCCAGGAGGTCGCCCAGCCGTCTGTCCGACAGTGCCGCGACGATCAGCAGAACGGCTGCGGCGCCTGCGGCGGCCGCTTCCCACACCTGGTACGGGTCGACGATGAAGTCCTTGCGCAGCACCGGCAGACTGACGGCCGCGGCGACGGCGCGCAGGTCCTCGAGCGAGCCGCCGAAGCGCGAGGGCTCGGTGAGCACCGAGACGGCATCGGCGCCTGCCGCCTCGTAGGCGCGGGCCTGGGCGACGGCGTCGAGATCGGGCGCGATGGCGCCCTTGCTCGGGGAGCGGCGCTTGACCTCGGCGACGAGGGCCAGGGATGCCGGCGGTCCTGCGACGCCGTCCCTGGCGGCCGGCGCCGCGAGCGCGGCGAGCAGGCCGCCGCCGGGGCGTTCCCCGGCCGGGCGCGCCAGCGGCACCGCCTCGCGCGCCGCCGCGACGCGTTCGCGGGCGCCGGTGACCATCTCTGCGAGGAAGTCGCTCATGCGGACGCCGCCTTGAGGCGGTTCGTCGTCGCGATGAGGGCTTCGAGTTTGGCGCGGGCGGCGCCGGAAGCGACGGCGCTCCGTGCCGTCTCGACACCCTCGGCGATTGTCGCGGCGGTCTCGGCGATGTAGAGGGCAGCGCCGGCGTTCAGCAGGACGATGTCGAGGCGCGGCCCGTCGACGCCGTGCAGCACCTCGCGAAGGTACCCCGCGTTCTCGTCGGCGTCACCGCCGCGCAGCTCCTCGAGCCGGGCGCGGCGCATCCCGAATGCCTCGGGCTGGAGCTCGTAGAACGCGTCGAGCCCCTTGTCCGCGAACACCTCGACGACGTCGGTGCGACAGGTGGTCGAGATCTCGTCGAGGCCGTCTTCGCTGTGCACGATGAGGTTGCGCGCCGACCCCATCAGGCGAACCGCCTGGGCGACACGCCGGACGTAGCGGGGGTCGGCGACACCGATGAGCTGGTGCCGGGCGCCGGCCGGGTTGGTGAGAGGGCCGATGAGGTTGAAGGTCGTGGCCATGCCCAGCTCGCGGCGAACCGGCGCCACGTGCCGCATGGCCAGGTGGTGGCGTGGTGCGAACATGAACCCGATCCCGGCCTCGGCGATGCAACGACTCACCAGCGGGGGCTCGATGTCGATGGCGACACCGAGCGCCTCGAGGACGTCGGCGCTGCCGCACTTGCTGGTGGCCGAGCGGTTGCCGTGCTTGGCCACCGTCACACCGGCGCCGGCGGCTACGATGGCTGCCGCCGTCGAGATGTTGAACGTGTTGGCCCCGTCTCCGCCGGTGCCGCAGGTGTCGAGGATGACGTCGGCGTCGACCTCGACCTTCTCAGCCAGCTCGATCATGGCTCGCGCCATGCCGACGATCTCGGCCGCGGTCTCGCCCTTGACGCGCAGAGCGCTGAGGAAGGCGGCCGTCTGCGCATCGCCGGCGCGGCCGGCCATGATCTCGAGCAGGACACCGCGCGCCTCGTCCTCGGTGAGGTCGCGACCGGCGGTCAGCGTCTTCAGGGCGGCGGTGATGACGTCATTCGGCACGTGGGTCCTCCTGTGGTCCGGCGGCCGCAGCTGCCTGGTCAGCGTCGGGTCCCATGCCCAGAAAGTTGCGCAGCAGGTCGAGGCCCACCGTGGTGAGGACGCTCTCGGGATGGAACTGGACGCCGTGCACCGGCAGCTCGCGGTGACGCAACCCCATGACGATGCCCTCGGAGTTCCAGGCTGTGAGTTCCAGACATGGTGGCAGGTCGGGGTCGAGGACCAGGGAGTGGTAGCGGGTCGCCGTGAAGGGGTCCGGCAGATCGGCGAAGACGCCGCGGCCGTCGTGCCCGATCTGGTCGGTCTTGCCGTGCACAGGCTCGCCGGCGCGGTGAACGACCCCGCCGTAGGCCTGTCCGACGGCCTGATGACCGAGACAGACGCCGAGTACCGGCAGGCGCCGGGCGCCGAAGTGGACGATCGCGTCCATGCTGAGGCCTGCCTCATTGGGTGTGCACGGACCGGGCGAGATGAGGAGGTGCGTGGGGTTCACGGCGGCGATCTCGGCGATCGTCACGCGGTCGTTGCGGCGCACCGTGATGTCCGCCCCGAGTTCGCCCAGGTACTGAACCAGGTTGTAGGTGAACGAGTCGTAGTTGTCGATCACGAAGACGCGCGCGCCGGCCGAAGAAGGCATCATCGTCACTCCCCCCGTCCCACGGTCTCTGGATGAGCAGACCCGGCGAACTCCTCGTGTGCCAGCTGGATGGCGCGCAGCAAGGCTGCGGCCTTGCTCTGCGTCTCCTCGTACTCTCGCCCGGGATTGCTGTCGGCGACGATCCCCGCGCCGGCCTGCAGATAGGCGACGCCATCCTTCACGATCATCGTGCGGATGCAGATGCAGGTGTCCAGGTCGCCCCCGTAGCTCAGGTAGCCGATGGCGCCGGCGTAGGGACCCCTGCGCAGGGGCTCGAGCTCGTCGATGATCTGCATGGCCCGCACCTTGGGGGCGCCGCTCACCGTGCCCGCGGGGAAGGCCGCCTTGAGGGCGTCGGTCGGGGTCATCCCTTCGCTCAGGGTGCCGCTCACGTTCGAGACCATGTGGATGACGTGCGAGTACGACTCCATACCCATGAACTCGTCGACCGTGACGCTGCCCGGCACGCACACTCGGCCGAGGTCGTTTCGCCCCAGATCGACGAGCATCAGATGCTCGGCGCACTCCTTCTCGTCGGCGCGCAGGTCGGCCATGAGCTTGCGGTCCTCGGCCGCGGTCGCGCCGCGCCTGCGCGTGCCAGCGATTGGTCGCGTCTCGACGTGCCCGTCGCGTACGGTGACGAGGGGCTCGGGGCTCGAGCCGCAGAGAGCGAAGTCGTCGAAGGCGATGTAGTACATGTAGGGGCTCGGATTGACTGCCCGCAGGCCGCGGTAGACCGTGAACGACGAGACGTCGACGGGCGTGCGGAAGCGCTGGCTGAGGACCACCTGGAACGCGTCGCCGGCGTAGATGTACTCGCGGACACGCTCGACGCCAGCCTCGTACTCCTCGCGGCTCATCGACGAGGTCACGGGGCGCGAGGCATCACCCCGCAGGTCTTCCTCGCCTCCCGCGCCTCGATCGGCGAGCCCAGGCTGACCGCAGGCGGGCGACGGAAGGGGCTGATCGAGCTTGGTCTTGACGTCGGCGATCCGCTCGACGGCGCGCCCGTACGGTCCATCGATGTCGCGTCCCTCGACGAAGGCGTTGGCGACCACCGTGATCGTGTGCTTGAGATGGTCGAACACGAGGACCGTATCGGCGAGCAGGAAGGCCATCTCGGGAAGGCCGAGGTCGTCCGGAGGGGCGTCGGGCAGCGGCTCGAGGTGACGAACGAGGTCGTAGCCGAAGTAGCCGACGAGGCCGCCCGCCAGGGGCGGCAGGTCGTCGTTCGCCGGCGGGCGGTAGCTGGTGAGGAGCTCGGCAGCCGCGGCGAAGGGATCGTCGTGTTCGACCTCGAGGCGGTCACCGTTCTCCTGGATCGTCAGGCGCCCGTTCGCGTAGGTGACGAGGGCACGGGCGCCCACGCCAAGGAACGAGTAGCGGCCCATGTGCTGGCCCTGTTCCGCGCTCTCTAGCAGGAAGGCGCGCCGCGGGGCACCGAGCTTGAGGAATGCCGAGACGGGGGTCTCGAGGTCGGAGACGAACGAGTGGGTGACGGGAACGACGTTATGAGCCAGTGCGAGGCGTTGCGCCTCGACTAGCTGCGGTGTGACGCGTATGTCCTTTGCCACGGGCCAAGCATGTGACACCTCCCGGTGAACACGACCCAGCGTTGCTCGCTCGCCGACCTTGCTCTGACGATGGATGAACGCTAGGGCAGTGGCGCGCGCCTGTCAAGCGTCGCCCTGGCACAGGCTGCTGGGCCGGCCGCGCCTCGTGCGAGTCCGTGGCGCCGTCCGCCGGGCTGACCCGGAGGTCGGTGCGGTGACTGGGCGAGGCAGAGGGGGAGGGAGGTCGCGGGGTCGTGCGCACGAAGCTAGACTCTCGTCATGCTGCCCTTGCGCCGTATCACGTCGGAGGACTTGCACCGGCGCCGGTGGGGGCTTCTCGCCCTGACCTCCATCGGGGCCTTCATGAGCCCCCTGGACAGCGCTATCGTCGCGGTCGCGCTGCCGGTGATGAGCCCCGACCTGGACCTCAGCTTCGCGACGTCGATGTGGGTGCAAGCCGCGTATCTGCTGACCATGGCGGTGCTTCTGATCCCCATGGGAAGGGTCGCCGACCACCGTGGCCGCGTGCGCTACTACCTGCTGGGCATCGCGGTGTTCACGGTGGGGTCGTTTCTGGCGGCACTGAGCATGAACGCCAGCTGGATGATCGGCAGTCGCATCGTGCAGGGCGCCGGGGCGGCGCTGCTCAGCGCGACATCGGCGGCGATCGTCACTGCCGTGTTCCCACCGCACGAGCGCGGTCGCGCGCTCGGCATCAATGTGATGGCCATCTATCTCGGACTGAGCATCGGTCCACCGCTCGGAGGGTTCCTTGCCGGCGGCCTCGGCTGGCGCTGGGTCTTCCTCGTGAATCTGCCGGTCGGGGTCATCTCTCTCCTCTGGGGCTGGTTCCTGCTGCCGCGTCGGGATTCGGTCCGCAGGGAGGCGTCGCGCCCCGATGCCCTCGGGACGATCCTGCTCAGCCTGTTCCTCGTGTGTCTTCTCGTGCCCCTGACCTTCGGCGCGGAGTGGGGCTGGATGGCGTCGCAGAGCGTCGCGCTGTTGGCAGTCTCGGGTCTCGCCCTGGCGGCGTTCGTGATGACGGAGCTGCGCGTCCGGGACCCCGTTCTCGATCTCGACCTGCTTCGGCACAACCGCCTCTTCGCATCCGCCAATCTCGCCGCCTTCATCAACTACATGGCCCTTGCGGCGATCGGCATCCTGACCGCCATCTTCCTCCAGGTGGTGCAGGGGCGATCGCCCGCAGTCACCGGCTGGCTGATGCTCAGCCAGCCGCTCATCATGGCCCTGCTGAGCCCCCTGAGCGGCCGGTTGAGCGATCGTGTCGGTTCACGTGTGCTCACCACCACGGGGATGCTCACGATCGCTCTCGGCATGGGCGTGCTCGCGACTCTGGGGCAGGAGGCGGGGGTCGAGCGAGTCGTCGTCGGTCTTGCGGTCGTCGGCCTGGGCATGGCTGCCTTCAGCGCGCCCAACAGCTCCGCGGTCATGGGCGCCGTGCGCAACGACCAACTCAGTTTGGCAAGCGCCTTTCTCGGGACGATGCGAGTGACCGGCATGACGCTCAGCTTCGCCGTGCTGGGGGGCGTCGCCGCGAGCCAACTGGGGGAACAGGGCGGACGCCTGCTCTTCTCGCTGCAGGGCCAGGGGGCGGCCTTGGCCGCGCAGGCCGCTGAAGGGTACGTGCGCGGCTATCGCTACGCCATGCTCGTCGGCGTCTTGCTGGCGCTCGTAGGTGCCGCCGTGTCTCTCACACGGGGGTCGCACGGGCGGGCGTGAGGCGCATCGGATCTGCGTCTTCGGGCGAGGACCGCCGCCCTCCTCGATCCCATGTCTCGACTGTCCCTCGAGGGCGAGTTGCGGCGTCGTCCGAGGTCAGGCTCAGCTGGAGGGTGAGGTCTGTGGCTCCGGCGAGGACCCCGGTGGAACGGGTGTCTTCCCCTGTTCCTCGGCCTGGCTCGCCTCCGGCCAATCGTTGACGGGGAAGAAGCGGGCGACCTTCGGATCGGGTAGACGCTCCCAGGCGCCGCAGATGCCCTGGTGGCCGGCGCCCAGCTCCACGTGCAACATGGCGATTCCGAAGTCGATGGGCGCGGTCCAGTACACCTCCTCGGCTCGGCTCATGACCAGGGAGTCGTCTCGAAGATGGAAGCGCCACGGTTGACGGTTGGCACCTGAGGGCGCCAGCCGCGCGGCCTCCACCGCCGTCACGGCCCAGTCGGGCCAAGCCTCGTGGTCCGGGCCGAATCCGCGCTTCAGTCCGGGGGCTATCTCCTCGACCTGCCGGCGAGCGGCGGAGCGCACGGCGGCGCTCATCATGCGCTCCATGATCTGCTTGCGTTCGACGGGGTGGCCTACCGGAGTGACCGCCACGACCTGCTCTCCTGTCCGAAGGGAGGCCAATGGCTCCACCGTCTTGCGGTCGAACATCCCGGCGACCCAGCAGGTGCCGAGTCCGAGGCGTGTGGCCTCGAGGATGAAGGCCTCGCCGACGTAGCCCACCTCGACCTCACTGCCCTCAGGTCCGACGAAGGCCGCCGTCCAAGGGGCGCCCTCGACACGGCCGTATGCCCCCACTCTGCGGTCGAGGATCCCCGTGTAGACGTCGGCGCCGCCTTCGATGAGGGTGACGCGCACGCCGGGAGAGAGCTGGAACGTCTGGCAGAAGGTCTGCAGGGCGTCGATCGCCGCCGGCTCGACGTCGCGACGGGAGAACCGGCGGCGTGAACGGCGCACGGCGATCGCGTCGTACCAGGCTGGGTCGAGACTCAGGGCGGCGATCTGGCCTGCTCCTTCGCTCGGGGATCACCGGGGACTTGACCCGGCTTGGGCCACTAGCGGAGCTCGTCGCCGGCGTGTGGCCCGGGGCCCATGTCCCACACGGAGTCCACGGTGATGCGCACCACGTACTTCATTGGCGGAAGATGCTGTGCGGCGCTGGTCGGCTTGAGCTGCTCGTTGACCTGGTCGAAGACCTCGCCGTGGTCGATGAGGTCCGCATGGCCCTTGACCTGCATCGCGACCTTCCTCTCCGGGTCGTGGATGCCGACGGCGACGCGGTTGTCGTTTTCGAGGTTCTCCCGCGTCTTGTGAGAGAACATGTCGGCGAAGTACAGGTGCTCGTCGTCGAGCAAGGCGCCGCTGCTCTTGATGGAGACGTTCGGCATGCCGTCTGGACCGACCGTAGCTATCCAGACGTTGTGCCCGCCGGCCAGAAGGTCGTGCAACTCTTGCGGGATGGTGGTCATGAGTCGGGCTCCTTGTCGTCGTTCGCCTACACCCTACCCGACGGTCTCATGGGTGGAACGTCCGTCTCCGGTGGCGGACGGCGGCGCGGCCCACTCTCAGTATTGGAGCATCAGGTACTCGAAGGCCACGAGCGCCGCCTTGGCACCCTCGCCGGCGGAGATCACGACCTGCTTGTCTTCGATGTCCGTGCAGTCGCCCGCTGCGAACACGCCGCGCACGCCCGTTCGGCAGCGGCGGTCGACGACGATCTCTCCGACCTTGTTCGTGTCCACCAGATCGAGGGCGAAGCCGGTGTTGGGGAAGAAGCCGACCTCGACGAACACGCCGTCGGCGGCGAGCCGCGTCTCTTCGCCTGTCTCACGATCGAACACCGTGACGCCGTCCACCCGGCTGGTACCGTGGATCTCCTTCGCCTTGTGGTGCGGCAGGACCTCGATGTCTGGGCTGGCATTGACTCTGTCCTGCAGGACGCCGTCCCCGGTGAGGCCCTCGAGGGCTACCAGGTAGACCTTGTGCGCGATGGCGCTCAGCTCAAGAGCGGCCTCCATGGCGGAATTGCCGCCGCCGACGATCATGACGTCGAGTCCCTGGAAGAGCGGTCCGTCGCACGTGGAGCAGTAGAAGACACCGACGCCGGAGAGCTCCTTCTCGCCGGGCACGTTGAGGTGCCGCTTCTGCACGCCGCTGGCGATGATCAGCGTCAGCGAGCAGATCTCGCGTCCGGACTCGAGCTCGAGGACCTTGGCCCGGCCGTCGACGCGCACGCTGGCCACCCGTTCGCCGACGAGCTCGGTCACGCCGTATTGCCTGGCCTGCGCGAACAGCCTCTGCACAAGATCCGGACCAGTGATGCTCTCGTAGCCCGGGTAGTTGGCGACCTCGTGCGACGTGCTGAGCTGCCCGCCGATGTCTGCGGCTACGAGGATCGTGCTGAGGCTCTTGCGCGCCGCGTACATGGCCGCGGTGAGTCCGGCCGGCCCGCCGCCGATGATCGCGACATCGTAGATGGTCTTGAATTCGGCCGGGGCCAGGCCGAGCAGGCCATCGAGTTCGCCGGAGGCGTTGAGGCGGGCAAGGTCGTCGTAGCCGCCGAGAAGCTTGCCGCCGAGGAAGATCTCGGGCACGGTGCGGCGTCCGGAGCGCTCGAGCATCTCGCGCTGCAGTTCCTTGTTGCGGGTCACATCCAACTCGCGCCACTCGAGCCCTTTCGCGCGCAGAAGGGCCTTGGCCTTGGCGCAGTACGGGCACCACTCTCGTGTGTAGATCTGGATATCCACCATGGCGGTTCCCTCGCTTCTGGATGTCGTCCTCCGTCGGGTCACATCATACTCGCCGCGTGCTCTTGCGGGCAGGACGCAGGGGCTGACGGAGGGAAAGAGGCGATCGGGGGGACCGGCGTTTCGAGGGGCTGAGGCGCGGTGATGCTCTTCCCATCAGACCGGCGAGCAAGGAGGACGACATGGCCAACACGATAGTCTGGGCGGATATCCCAGTCACGGATATGGACCGCGCTCGCGCCTTCTACGGCGCTGTGCTCCAGGCGGACATCGCGCTCATGGACGGCACCGACGGCACCGTGGCGCTGCTACCTGGGGGGACGGACGAGGTGACCGGCGATCTTGAGCTCAGCGAGGGCCGGCGGCCGAGTGCCGACGGCTGCACGATCTACCTCAACAGCAACGGCGACGCCGCAGGCATGATGGCTCGGGCGCTCGCGGCCGGCGGTGAGGTGCTCACGCCGGTCACCTTCATGGGGGAGATGATCGGCAGCATCGGCTTCTTCAAAGACAGCGAGGGCAATCGCATCGGCGTGCACCAGGCGACGACGCAGGCGTGAGCGGCAGCCGTCAGCGCATCGCCGCAGTGACGTCGACCATGTGCTTGCTGAGTCCGAGCCGGGCGTCGTCGACGCCGATCGCGCGGCCGACCAGCTGGCTCAGGTAGATGATGGGCATTCGCTGCCAGTCGCCGTACTTCTTGGCCACCCCGTCCTGGCGCGTGTCGAGGTTGACTTGGCAGAGCGGACAGGCGACGGCGACGGCTTCGGCACCGCAGTCTCGGGCGTCGCGCAGGATCCTGTGAGTGAGGTCTATCACCATGTCCTGCTCACAGACAGCCAGGCTGGCGCCGCAGCAGTCGGTCTTGTAGTTCCACTGGATCGGCGCGCACCCCAGGGTCTCGACGACATCGTCCATGTGTGTCGGGTACTCCGGGTCCTCGGCGAGGGTGACCTTCGGCGGTCGGGCCAACAGGCAGCCGTAGTATGAGGCGACCTTGAGCCCGCCGAACGGCCGGACCGCCCGTTCCTTGAGGGCCTCAAGACCGATCTCGTCGTAGTACACGTCGACGAGGTTGCGGATCGTCACGGTGCCTTCGTAGGGGTGGCCGACCACAGCCGCGATGTCGGCTGCGGCCTCCTGGTCCTGCATCGCATGGGCCCCGGCCATGAATCGGCTGAAGCAGGCGGCGCACGGGACGGCGACGCTCGTGAGCCCCATGAGCTGCTCGACCTTGGCGAGCTCGCTCACCGGCAGGGCAGCGGCCAGCAGCCGGTTGCTCGAGTGCACGGCGGTGTTGCCGCAGCACACCCAGCCGGGGATCTCCTGCAGCTGAAGGCCGAGCGCGACGGCCGTGGCCCGGAAGCTCTCGTCGAGCTCGCGAGCCGTGCTGTGCAGCGAGCAGCCGGGATAGTAGGCCATCGTCCTCGCGCCCATCATCGTTCTCCCTGCCCCTGCTGGGGCTGCGCCCTGGCCTTGTTGATGGCCTCGGATGCCTTGACCATGCGGTCCACGGCCGCCCTGTCGGCGCCGCGCGCCGGGAGAAGGGCGAGCTTGCCCTTGCGCAGCATCTTGAGGCCCATTCCCACGTCGTCGAACAGTGAGCTCGGGCGGGTCATCTTGTCGCGCATCAGCATCTCTACCTCGAAGAGCCGGCCCCAGCGCCTGATCGACTCGAAGTTGAGCTTGACCATGTTGGCGAACGGCGCGTCGGCCGGGATGCGGCCGTCGCGACGGCCGATGATCTTGAGCTGGTCAATCACGGCAGCTACATCGATGCCTTGCGGACACCGCGTCGTGCACGTCTCGCACCCCGTGCACAGCCAAAGGAACTTGTCGTCGAAGATCATGTCCGGCTGTCCGAGCTGGACGGCGCGTATGATCGTCGCCGGATGCATCGCTGTGTACCGTGCCACGGGGCAGCCGGAGGTGCAGCGTTTGCACTGGTAGCACTTGAAGACGTTCTCTCCGCAGCCGTCGCTGACGGTCGCTGCCAGTGTGGTGTTCGGGGTACAGGTGGTCATGCCTGGCTCCTCACGCCACGGCGGGCCGCGGCATGAGTCCGGCGGCCTCCACGATCTCCGGCACCGCCGCCTCCCACTCCACTGCCATGATGTGCACCCCGGCGACGCCCTCGATCTCGGCGATCTCCTTGATCATCTCGACGGCGAGGTTCTTGCCCTCCGCCTGCTGTGGGGCGCCCTTCTCCTGAGCGGCGATGCGGTCGATGATCTCCTGGGGCACGTCCATTCCGGGCACGAACTTCTTCATGTAGTTGGCCATGCCGGCGCCCTTGATCGGAGTGATGCCGGCGAGGATCTTGATCTCTTGGTGCAGGCCCAGGGCGCGCACCTCTTCCATCCATTTCTTGAACTTGGGGAGGTTGAAGATGCACTGCGTCTGCATGAAGTCGGCGCCCGCCTCGATCTTCTTCTTCAGTCGCAGGGCGCGCAGCTCGAACGGGTCGGCGAAGGGGTTCTCGGCGCAGCCGATATAGAGCTGCGGCGCGACCGCCATCTCGTCGCCGCACTGAAACCTGCTCTCGTCGCGCATATCTCTGTACATCTTGATCAGGTTGATAGCGTCGAGGTCGTGCACGCCCTTGGCTTGCGGGTGGTTGCCGAAGCTCATGTGGTCGCCGGTGAGGCAGAGGATGTTCTTGATGCCCAGGGTCGAGGCGCCTAGGATATCGGCCTGCATGGCGAGGCGGTTGCGATCGCGGCAGGTCATCTGCATGATCGCCTCGAGGCCGTTCTGCTGGGCCGCGTAGCCGGACGCCATGGAGCAGACGCGGACGACGGCCGTCTGGTTGTCGGTGATGTTGACGGCATCGACGTAGCCCTTGAGGAGCTTGGCCTTCTCCTCGATGACGCTGCCGTCGGCGCTCTTGGGGGGACCGCACTCGCCGGTGACCGCGAACCCGCCCGCCGCGAGGATCCTCTCGAGATTGCTGCCCGCCTTCAGCGCGCTTGCGGTCATACCGGCTTCGCCTCCTCACGCACCATCTTGCGCGGGCCGCCGGAGCTGCTCTTGCTCCAGTCCTTCGGCGGCCGGTCGGCGAACATCAGTTCTTCACGGCCCTGGGCCTTGAGACGCTCCCAGATGAGGGCCCAGGCGCACTCGAGCTCCTCCTTCTCCGGACCTGTGACCTCGCAGAGGCCGTCATGCGAGCCGCCGCACGGGCCGTTCATGAGGCTCTTGCTGCAACGCACCACGGGGCAGATGGCTCCGGTGAGGCCGATGCGGCACTCGCCGCAAGCGACGCAGCGCTCGAGCCATACCGCGTGCTCCTGCGGCATGCCGAGCATGTTCGTGTTCACGGCCGGCATGACCAGCTTGGGGGCGAACTTCTCGGCCAGGCTCTGGATGCCGATGCCGCAGGCCATGCTGAGCACGACATCGGCAGCCTCGATCTTCTGCGCGATCATCTCGAGGTACTCCCACTCGCACTGGCGGATGGCGGCGGTGTGCTCGACCTCGACCTCGCGGCCCTCCTGCTGCGCCTTGATGCGCAACTCGCTGGCGAGGATCTCGGCCTCCTTCTCGCCGCCGCTGAGGCAGATGGCAACGCACGTATCGCAGCCGGCGACGAGGACCTTCTTCTTGCCCTCAACGAGCGACAGGATCTCGTCGAAGGGTTTGCGTTCAGCGGTGATCATGGGCGCGTTCCTTCCTCGGCGGTGGCTGCGGCGGCCGGCTCTTGCTCGTCGGTCATGGCAATGTCGCCGAACGCTGCGCGAGCGGCGAGGTGCGGACTGACGCCGGGCCGCCTTGCGGGGCTGGGACCGAGCTGTTTGATGCGCTCCGTGAACTCGGTCGCCGACTCGGCGAACTTCGCACCCATGGCCGACGACATGTTGTACATGGCGACGCGTTCGGGCTCGAGCTCGAGCTCGGCGAGCAGGCCCCGGACGTAGTCGATGCGTCGGCGGGCCCACAGGTTGCCCTTGAGATAGTGGCACTCGCCCTCGAGACAGCCGGCGGCGTAGACGCCGTCGGCGCCGCCCTCGATGGCGCGCAGCAGGTGGATGATCTCGAGCTTGCCCGTACAGGGAAGCTTGATCATGCGGATATTGGATGGGTACTGCAATCGCATGCTGCCCGCCAGGTCGGCGGCGGCGTAGGCGCAGTAGTGGCAGGCGAAGACGATGATCTCCGGCTCGAAGTCCGGGTCCACCGGTCTCTGTGGCGCTTCGGCCGCGACGGCCTGCGGTTCCTCGGCCACCTCAGCTCACCTCCATGAAGAGCGCGTCTTCCTTGGCGAAGACCTGCGCATCGGTGTAGTGATGCAGGACGATGGCCTTCACCGGGCATTCGCTCACGCAGATGCCGCAGCCTTGACAGGCGGCCGACTCGATCTTGGCCTTCTTCGTCTCGGGGTCGATGAGCGGGACGTCGTAGGGGCAGATACGCACGCAGGTCAGACAGGCTGCGCACTTGTCCTCGTCGACCTCGGCGACGACGCCGCCGGCCTTGATGACGGGCTTGGCCAGGACGGCGGCCGCACGCGCCGCCGCAGCGCAGCCCTGACTGATCGCCTCGTCCAGGCCCTTGGGGTAGTGCGCCGCGCCGCAGAGGAAGATGCCCTCGCTGCCAAAGTCCACGGGACGCAGTTTGACGTGCGCCTCGAGGTAGAAGCCCTCGCTGGTGAGCGGCACCTT
Organism: uncultured Thermoleophilia bacterium; assembly: GCA_963717285.1. Taxonomy (GTDB): domain Bacteria; phylum Actinomycetota; class Thermoleophilia; order UBA2241; family UBA2241; genus CAIXSE01. The sequence continues at coordinate 547,327 of CAVQVW010000002.1, read as the reverse complement.
GAGCAGCTTGCTGAGCTCGGCGGCCCCGTCGGCGGGCGCGCTCGGCGTGGCCAGCACCAGGAGGTCCAGAGGCAGTTCGACGTCGCGCCCGAGATGCGGGTCGCGATGGGCGACGCGGACGTTGCCGTTCGAGCTCACCTGCGGCGGCTGATCGTTGTCGTAGCGCGTGAAGATGACGCCCAGCTCGCGGGCCTTCGTGTAGTACTCCTCGAGGAAGCCGAAGGTGCGCATCTCCTTGAACCACACGTAGACGGGCCGTTCCGGGTCGCGCTCCTTGAGGGTAATGGCGTTCTTGATGCTCTGCTGACAGCAGGTGCGCGAGCAGTAGGGGTGGCTCTCGTCGAGCGAGCCGGCGCAGAGCACGAAGCCGACCGATCGGACCTCGTCGAGAGCCGGGTCCTCGTTCTTCAGCATGCTCTCGAGGTCCATGCCCGTGACGATGCGCTCGTTGTCGCCCAGGCCATAGAGGGCGGGGCGCTCCTCGCGGGACCCGGTGGCCACGACCACGACGCCGTGGTCGACCGTCGTGCGCTGGCCGTCGGCGGCTACGATGACACCGGAGAAGTTGCCGATGAAACCCTGGAAGTCGGCCAGCTCCGACTCGAGATGGATGCGCACACGGGGGTTCTCGACCAGCTTCTGCTCGAGTCGCCCTGCGTACTCCGCGGGATCGCCTCCGCGGATCGTGCGGCTGAGCTCCAGCGCGTGGCCGCCGAGCCGCGGCCCGCGCTCCACCAGATGCACCTCGTGGCCCATCTCGCCGAGCGCGTCGGCGGCCGTCATGCCGGCGATCCCGCCGCCTATGATGACGGCGGCGTGCGAGAGCGGGACGTCGACTTTGTAGAGAGGTTCGAGCATGCGCGCGCGGGCGACCGACATGCGCACGAGATCGCGGGCCTTGTCGGTCGCCCTCTCCGGCTCGGTGTTGTGCACCCAGCTCGCCTGGTCGCGGATGTTGGCCATCTCAAAGAGGTACGGATTGAGGCCGGCCTCGCGCAGCGTGTCCTGGAAGATGGGCTCATGCGTGCGCGGCGTGCAGCTGGCCACGACGACACGGTTGAGGTCGTGCTCCGCGATCTTCTCGCGGATCTGCGCCAGACTGTCGCTCGAGCACGAGTAGATCGAGTCTGTGGAGTACACCACGTTGGCGAGACCATGCGCGTAGTCGGCCACGTTCTCGACATCGACTACGCCGGCGATGTTGGTGCCGCAATGGCAGACGAAGACGCCGACCCGCGGCTCCTCCTCGCTGACGTCGCGCTCTGTCGGGTGGGCGGGCTCTATGGTCAGCGTGCCGCGTGCGTCGGCGAGGCTGGTCATCACCTTCGCCGCTGCGGCGGAGGCTTGGGCGACAGAGTCGGGGATGTCCTTGGGCTCGCCAAACGGCCCGGCGACAAAGACGCCCTCACGGCTCGTCTGCAGCGGCGCGAACTCCTTGAGCCGGCAGAAGCCGTGGCGGTTCAGCGCGATGCCGACGTGACCGGCGGCTTCCTGCGCCTTGCGCGCGGGCTCCAGGCCGGCAGAGAGCACGACCATGTCGTAGCGAGACTCGTGCAGCCCGCCGGCTTCGTCCTCCCAGCTGATCAGGAGGTCGCGGCTCAGCGGGTCTTCCTTGATGTATGAGGGTCGTGAGCGGATGAAACTCACACCCTTGGCGACGGCGCGCTGGTAGAACGCGTCGAAGCCCTTGCCCTGGGCTCGCATGTCCATGAGGAAGATCTCGGGCCGGCAGTCCGGCTCGTGATCGATGGTGAGCATCGCCTGCTTGTTGGCGAACGTGCAACACACGCTGGAGCAGTACTCGTGCTCCTGATCGCGTGAGCCGACGCACTGGATGAAGGCGATCCTCTTGGGGTGCGCGCCGTCGCTGCGCCGCTTGAGCGCCCCGATGGTCGGGCCACTGGCGCTGAGCAGGCGCTCGTACTCCAACGCGGAGAACACGTTGGGGTAGCGCCGGTAGCCGTACTCGCTCTTCGCGCCGGGGTCGTGGAGGTCGTAGCCCGTGGCCAGCACGACCGCTCCCACGTCGAGCTCGATCTCCTGGTCGCGCTCCTCGTGCAGCAGGGCGCCGGGACCGCAGGCGTGTACGCACTCCATGCACTCGCTGCAGATGGCGCAGTCGAGGCAGCGCGAGGCTTCCTGCACGGCCTGCTCCTCGGTGTAGCCCGTGCGGACCTCGTCGAAGCTGGTGCGCCGTGTGACGCCGTCGTGCACGGGCATGGGCACGCGGCCCTGGGCGGCGGTCCTGGCGACGATCTCCGGGTCGGGCTCGGCGACCGGCAGGGAGTCCTCCCAGAGGCTGACGAGGCTCTCACCGCGCAGGTGGTTGTGCATGGCGGCGGCGGCGCGCCGGCCGGCGGCGATCGCCTCGATGGCCGTCAGCGGTCCGATCGCGGCGACGTCCCCGCCGGCGAACACGCCCTTGCGGCCGGTGGCCAGCGTGGCGGGGTCGACGGCGATCTGGTCGCGCTCGAGGACCACGCCCTCGAGGTCCTTGGCGAAGTCGTCCACGAGGGCCTGGCCGATGGCCATGATCACCGTGTCGCAGGGAATCTCGATGAAGGCGCCCTCGATGGGCACGGGACGACGACGGCCGCGCTCGTCCGGTTCGCCCAGCTCCATGCGCTGCAGCTTGATGGCGGTGACCCTGCCGTCGGTGCCCAGGATCTCGACCGGAGCGACCAGGTACTCGATCTTGAGCTGCTCCTCGAGGCCCTCCTCGATCTCCTCGGGAGAGGCAGGCATCTGGGCGGCACTACGCCGGTAGGCGATCGTGACCTCGGGAAGCCCGCCTGAGGGCGTCTGGATGCGCAGTGCGCTGCGCGCCGCGTCGAAGGCCACGTCGCCGCCGCCGATCACGACCACGCGCTCGCCGACCGCCGGCGGGCGCTCGAGATTGACCTCGCGCAGGAAGTCGACGGCCTGCAGGGTCCCGCTGAGATCGTCGCCGGGCACCGGAGAGGGCAGGCCCTTCTGCAGTCCGACGCCGAGGAAGACGGCGCTGTAGCCGTCGGCCAGCAGCGAGTCGACGGTGAAGTCGGCGCCACAGCGCTGGTTGAGGCGCAGGTCGACGCCCAGGGCGCAGATCTGGTCGATCTCGCGCTGCAGCACGTCGTGCGGCAGGCGGTGATCGGGGATGCCGACGCGCAGCATGCCGCCGGCGACCGGCAGCGCTTCGAAGACGGTGGTCGCATAGCCGTACTGTGCGAGGTCGCGGGCGGCCGAGAGGCCGGCGGGGCCGCCGCCGACGATCGCGATCTTCTCGGCGTGCTGCACCGGCAGCGCTTCCGGGAGCTCCGTCGGGCCGGCGACGTCGCAGACGAAGCGCTTGAGGCTGGCGATGGCGATCGGCTCGTCGACCTTGCCGCGCGTGCAGTCGGTCTCGCAGGCGTGGGCGCAGATGCGGCCGCAGACCGAGGGGAAGGGATTGGGCTCCGCGGCCACGCGGTAGGCCTCGGCGAACTTGCCCTCGCGGATCAGGGCGACGTAGCCCTGGGCCGAGGTCTGCACGGCGCAAGCGCTCTTGCAGGGCGCGTAGCCGAGCTTGTCGACCGCGTAGGCATTGGGGATGGCCTGGGGGTAGAGCTTGTAGATCGCCTTGCGCTCGCTCAGGCCCTCGTTGTACCTGTCGCGCACGGTCACGGGGCAGACGGGCACGCATTCTCCGCAGCTCGTGCAGAGATCCGGGTCGACGTAGCGGGCGTGATGGAGGACGTTGGCCTCGAAGTGGCCGGGTTCGCCTTGGAGGCCGATGAGCTCGGAGTTCGTGATCATATCGATGTCCAGGTGCCGGCCGGCCTCGACCAGCTTGGGCGCCAGCGTGCACATCGAGCAGTCGTTGGTCGGGAACGTCTTGTCCAGCTGGGCCATGTGCCCGCCGAGAGCAGGAGCGCGCTCGACGAGGTAGACCTTGTAGCCGCCTTCGGCCAGGTCGAGTGAACACTGGATCCCGGCGACGCCTCCGCCCAGCACGAGAGCGGCTCCGGTGGACTTCGGGGGTGTGCCCGACATACCACTCCTTCAGCAGACTGCGCAGCAGCAGGCCCATGAACGGTGGGCGATCGCGAGACGCTGCGATGCATCTGTGCACGCGGATTATATCGGTCCGCCCTCGCCCGAGTCCAATCAGGGGTGACTCGGTCCGGAAACTCTCTTGCAGGCCGTGGAGCTCGTGCAGCAGCAAGGTGAGCGGGGCCGCGCGGCGAATCAGATGGCATCTACTTCCAGGGGGTCAGCATGAGCACGACGAAGCCGCCCGTCCAAGTGCGTACGACTCAGGAGAGGTCCGGCCCTTCTCCCGGCGGCATCATCAAGCTCGTCGTGCTCGCCCTGGTCGTCCTCGCAGTGATCGTCTTCATCCTCCAGAATTCCTACCGCGTCGAGTTCACGTTCCTGTTCTGGCACTTCACCCTCGCCCTTTGGGTGATGCTTGTCTTCACCGTAGTCGTCGGTGTCCTCCTCGGCCTGGCTGTCGGCGCATTCCTCGGCCGGCGCCGGCGGCAACAGGCGCGCCGCCGCGCTCAGAGGTCCTGACCGGCGGGATGTCGGTCCGGCGGCGCGCCGTAGCCGCCGCCGCCCGGCGTCTCGACGATGAGCTCGTCGTCCTCCTGCATCGCCACGGCGACGACCCCAGGAAGTCTCTCGACCGCGCCGCCGGCGCGCAGGACCGAGTTGCGGCCAGGTGCGCCGGATCCGCCGCCGGCGAGTCCGTACGGCGGCACCCGGCGGCTGCTCGAGATGATCGCCGCCATGAGGGGCTGCAGGAATCGCAGTCTGCGCACGACGCCGTCGCCGCCTCGGTGCACGCCGTCGCCACCACTGCCCCGGCGCAGGCGGAACTCCTCGACCCGCACCGGATAGCGTGTCTCGAGCACCTCGGGGTCGGTGAGGCGCGAGTTGGTCATGTGCGTGTGGACGGCGCTGCAGCCGTCCCAGGCGGGGCCAGCCCCGGCTCCACCGCAGATGGTCTCGTAGTACTGGTAGGTGTCGTCGCCGAACGTCAGGTTGTTCATCGTGCCCTGAGAGGCGGCACAGACGCCGAGGGCGCCGAACAGGGCGTTCGTGATCGCCTGCGACGTCTCCACGTTGCCGGCGGCCACGGCGGCCGGGTAGTGCGGCCGCAGCATCGAATCCGGCGGAACGACGAGGGTCAGCGGTCTCAGGCAGCCGGCGTTGAGGGGGATGTCGGCTTCCACGAGGGTGCGGAAGACGTAGAGGACGGCAGCCGTACACACGGCCGCGGGTGCGTTGAAGTTGTCGGCCCGCTGCGGGGAGGTGCCGGTGAAGTCGACCGTTGCGCGGCGGGCGTCGCGATCGACGGCGACGCGCACCGCGACGACGCTGCCGTCGTCCATCTCCTGGACAAACGATCCATCGCCGATACGGTCGATCGCGCGTCGCACCGCCTCCTCCGCGTTGTCCTGGACGTGCCGCATGTAGGCCTGCACGACCGGAGAGCCGAACTCGTCGACCACGCGCTGCAGTTCGGTCACTCCACGGGCGTTGGCCGCCACCTGCGCGCGCAGATCGGCGAGGTTCTGGGCGAGGTCGCGTACCGGGTGGGGCGCGTCGCCGAGCAGCGCGGCGACCTCCGCTTCGCGCTGCTCGCCGCGACTGGTCAGCCGGAAGTCCTCGATGAGGATCCCCTCCTCCGCGATGGTCCGGCTGCCCGGCGGCATCGAGCCCGGCGTGATCCCGCCGATGTCGGCGTGGTGTGCGCGCGACGCGACGAAGAACAGAGGGGAGGCGCCGACGAAGACCGGGGTCACAACGGTAAGGTCGGGGAGGTGGGTCCCGCCGGCGTAGGGCGAGTTGAGGAGGTAGGCGTCGCCGCGGCGGAACTCGTGGCCGTGTCGCTCCATCACCGCCTTGACGGAGCTTCCCATGGATCCGAGGTGCACCGGCAGGTGCGGGGCGTTGGCCACCAGGTCTCCCTGGCGGTCGAAGATGGCGCAGCTGAAGTCGAGGCGCTCCTTGATGTTGACGGAGCTGGCGGTGTTGGCGAGGGTCGCGCCCATCTGCTCGGCGGCTGACATGAAGAGGTTGTTGAAGACCTCGAGGAGGAGGGCCGAGCGTCGCGAGAGGTCGGCGGAGGGTCGCGGCAACGGGTCGCTGCGCCGCAGGAGCAGTTCACCGCCGGCCAGCATCTCGGCCTGCCAGCCCGGCTCGATCACGGTCGTGCTCGTGGGTTCGCAGACGATCGCTGGGCCAGCCAGGCCGGCGCCGTGCGGCAGCTCGCTGCGGCGGGCGACCGGCGCTGAGTGCCACGCGCCGCCCGTGTACAGCCGTACGGTCTGCGGGAGGACGGGCGCATCGGTCGCGGTGGCGCCGCCCGTCGCCGCACTCGACGCCCCGTCGCCGTCGCGACCGTGGTGACCGATCGCTTCGACGACCAGGCTGTCGACGATCAGCCCGTGCTGCGGCATGAGGAAGCCGTACCGTCGCCGATGGAGCCGGCGGAAGGCGTCGCCCATGGCATGGGGGTGTGACCAGGGGATCTCGAGGGCGACGTCGGTCCCGGCGTACTTGATGGCCGCGCGCTGCTCGACGGTGACCTCGTCCTCGGGGAATCCCTGCGCCTCGAGCTCGGCTACGGCGGAGGCCCGCAGGTCAGCCAACTGCTCCTCCGCGCCGCCGCGAGCATGGTCGGTGGCAGTTCGGCCCTCGCCGTCCTCGTCCGTCTCTCGGAGCGGCAGCTCCACCGTCTGCTCGCGCAACGCCCGCACGTCGGCGAGCCCCATGCCGTAGGCGCTGAGCACACCCGCCAGCGGATGCAGGAGCACGGTGCTCATGCCGAGCGCATCGGCCACCAGGCAGGCGTGCTGGCCGGCCGCGCCACCGAAGCAACACAGCGTGTAGTCCAGGATGTCGAACCCACGTTGGGTCGATACGCGTTTGATGGCACGGGCCATGGCGTCACAGGCGACGCGCACGAAGTCGTCGGCGAGCTGCTCGGGGGCGGGCGGCTCGAGTCCTGCTTCGCGCAAGCTCGCAGCTACCGTCGACAGTGCGTCCTGGGCCGCCTCGGCGTCGACAGCCGTTCTGCCGTCGGTCCCGAAGACCGGAGGGAAGAAGGCCGACTGCAGCTTGCCGAGAACGACGTTGCAGTCGGTCACGGTGAGAGGACCCCCCTTGCCGTAGCAGGCTGGACCGGGGTCTGCTCCGGCACTTCCGGGGCCGACGCGATAGCGGCCCTCGGTGAACCTGCAGACAGAGCCGCCGCCGGCTGCGACCGTGTGGATGCGCAGCATCGGGGAGCGCAGCCGCGCGCCGCCGATCAGGTTCTCGAAGCTGCGCTCGTACTCGCCGGCCGAGTGCGAGACGTCTGTCGAGGTGCCGCCCATGTCGAACGTGATGAGCTTGTCGAACCCCGCGCGGCGGCACGTCTCCACGGCGCCGACGATGCCGCCGGCGGGTCCCGAGAGGACGCTGTCCTTGCCGCGAAAGAGCCGGGCGTCGGTGAGCCCGCCGTGCGACTGCATGAAGCGCAGGCGGACATTCTGGTGGCGAGGATCGCGTCCGGAGCCGGGATCGGCGCCGAAGCGCGTGGCCACGCTGTCGACGTAGCGGCGCAAGATGGGGGAGAGGTAGGCGTCGACGACCGTCGTCTCACCGCGGCTGACCAGCTTCGCCAGTGGGCTTACCTCATGGGAGACCGAGACCTGGGTGAAGCCGACGGCGGCGGCTACGGCAGCCACGCGTCGTTCGTGCTCCGGGTAACGGTACCCGTGCAGCAGCGCGATGGCGACGGCGGTGAAGCCGGCGCGGCGGGCATCTTCGAGGCCGCGGCGGACTCCTTCTTCATCCAGTTCCCGAACGACGCCGCCGTCCGCCGCGATGCGCTCGTCGACTTCGAGCACGCGCTCGTACACGGGCTCGGGCAGACGGATGTCGAGGGCGAAGATGTCCGGCCTGTCCTGGTAGCCGATCCGCAGGGCATCGCCGAAGCCGCGGGTGATCGCAAGGACGGTGGGCTCGCCGCGGCGCTCCAGCAGGGCGTTGGTGGCGACCGTCGTGCCCATGCGGACCTCGTCGATGCGACTCGCGGGCGCCGGCCCGTCGTGCTCGACAAGCGTCCTGCGCACGCCCTCCACGGCGGCGTCGTCGTAGCGCGCGGGGTCCTGGGACAGCAGCTTGCGGACCACCAGCCCTCCGTCTGGGCGGCGAGCCACGATGTCGGTGAAGGTGCCGCCGCGGTCGATCCAGAACCGCCAGCCCACTGACGCGGTGACTTCGGTGTGGGGGCTCCGAGAGGTCATGCCGGTGAGGCTACCATGCCCCCGCGTGACGCTCGCCGGCAAGCGTCGCCAAGCGTCGTGGGGTCGTCCGCACGCGCTGCGTCAAGCGATCGCCGAGATCGCACCATCCTCGCAGGCGATCCCCGGGCCCAGTTCGCGCAACGAGAAGTTCAGGAAGATGCGGTGACCGTCGGTGTCGAGGACGTGGATATCGTTGTGCGTCTCGAGGTCGGCGGCATCGTCCCGGAAGGAGTACCCGTACAGGTCGTGGCAGCGCTCGACGGGGACCTCCCAAGCCATGAATTTGTCGATACCCTTCGCCCTGAGCTTCATGAGCAGTTCGGGGTGATCTACCGTCGGGTACGAGCTCAGGAGCAGGAGCGGACCTGCCGCGCCGTAGACGAGGACACCCTTCATCGTGGCTCACCCCCTCCGCAGTGGCTTGACCGTACTATCCCCCCTCGTGAGGACGGCGAATCGCGGTGGTAAGCTGCCGCCATGGCCAGGGAGTCTGAGGGGGGGGCTTTTCAGCGGGTCGTCGAGATCCTCGACGGCGAGTACGGTCGTCCAGTGCTCGCAGCGCGCTATCCTCCCCTGGACGAGCTGGTGTTCACCGTGCTCTCGCAGAACACCGCCGATGTGAACACGGAGCGCTCCTTCGCGGCGCTCAAGGCGCGCTTTCCCCGCTGGGATCTGGCGCGCGACGCCGACGTCGCGCAGATCGAGGAGGCGATCGCCCTCGGGGGACTGGCGCACACGAAGGCGCCCCGCATCAAACGGATCCTCGAGGCGCTGAGCCCGGGCGCCGGAGCGCCGGAACTGGGCGCGCTCGACGCGCTGAGCGACGACGAGGCGGCTCGCTTCCTGACGGGTCTGCCGGGGGTCGGGCCGAAGACCGCGGCCTGCGTCCTTCTGTTCTCGCTGGGCCGCCCTGTGATGCCGGTCGATACGCACGTGCACAGGGTCGCGCGCCGGCTCTCGCTCATCCCGAGGACGACGACTGCGGAGCAGGCTCATCCGCTGCTGACGGAGATGGTCGGGCACGATCCCGGGCAGATGTACGCGGCGCACGTGGGTCTCGTGCGGCACGGACGCCGCGTCTGCCGCGCGCGCCGGCCTCGCTGCGAAGCGTGTCCCCTTGCTGGCCTGTGTCCGTCGGCCGGAGTCGCCTGAGCACCTCGGTCCTGCCGACCCAGCGACGTCAGGCGGCGTCGGCCTTCTCCTCGCTGACTCTTGCGAGCGCTTCCGCAGCCTCTTCCTTGGCGATCAGGTTGCCGGGGTCATCGACGGTGCCGAGCCAGCGGTCGAGGATGCGACTTCGCCATACGAGGTGGCAGAGGAGCATCCAGACGAGGGAGGCTCCAAAGAGCGCGAAGTACTGCCACACCGGCAGCTCCTCGAGTTCGAAGAGGAGACGTCCTTGGGGGATGGCGAGGACGCCGACCATCCAGGCGAAGAGCGCCGCGACGACGCCGACCATGCGCCAGTCGCCCCGCAGCTTGGCTCCTCCGGCGAACCACTTCGTCGGCGGCACCGCGAACAGGACCAGGATGATGCCGCAGAAGCACGCGTACAGCGTGAGGGCCGTCTGCGCCGCCGGAAGGGCGTTCTCGAGCAACTCGGTGGCGCTGGCTCCCGGGTGAGCCGTCAGATAGGTGCTCGTGGCAGGGACCGCGAAGATCTGGTAGACGGCGATCGACGAGAGCAGCAACAGGGTCGCGGTGGGCAAGACGAAGCGAGCCAGCAACTTGAACAGCCCGACCTTGGGCGTGGGTCCGGGCTTGGCCCATGTGGCGAAGGCGACCGCCGGCACGCCGACATTCACGAACGTGAAGAGGGCGGCCTGCCGGGGCGCGAACGGGAAGCCGCCCAGGGCGGCGATCGCCGCGATGATCGTCGTCTTGTAGAGGATGCGGACCATGAAGATGTGCAGGATGTCGTTCATCCCGTTGATGATGCGTTGTCCTTCGCGGAAGGCGAAGGGCAGGGGTGCGAAGGTGTCGTTGAGCAGTACGAGGTCGGAGACACCGCGCGCCGCCTGGCTGCCGCCCTGCATGCCGACGGCGACGTTGGCCTGCTTGAGGGCGATTACGTCGTTGACACCGTCGCCGATCATCGCCACGTAGCGGCCGCGACTGCGCAGCCCCTGGACCAGGTCCTCCTTCTGCTCGGGCGTCACCCGGCCGAAGATGGTGGCCCTATCGGCGGCGTCGGCCACGTCCTCGGAGGAGAGGCCCTCGAGGTCGGCGCCGGAGATGGCGACGACCGTCTCCGCAGGGTCGTCGCCATCCGACGATCTCGCGGCGTCGGGGTCGCGTTCCTTGGTCTTGACGCCGGCCTGTGTCGCCAGGGCGCTGACGGTCTTGGGGTTGTCCCCGGAGATGATCTTGACCTCGATCCCCGCCGCGGAGAACTCCTCCAGTGTCGTGCGGACGCCGGGTCGCAGCTCGTCGCTGAAGCTGATGAGGGCGAGAGCTGCGAGCCCCTCGGGCAGCTCCGGAGGGTCCTCACCTTCGGCGAAGGGCGTCGGCTCCGGCACACCCGCAAGGATGAGCACCCGCAGGCCCTGCGCCGCCCAGGCATCCGCCTGAGTCTGCCACTCGCCCGGTCCGGCGGTGAGCGCCGGCGCCACCATCTCCGGCGCTCCGAAGACGAAGCTGCCGCGCGGAGCGCCGTCGCCGTTGCCCGCGAAGGCGAGACCGCTCCACTTGCGCGCGGAACTGAAGAGAGCCTCGTGGAGCACCGGCGAACGGGCCGTCGGCAGGGCGTGGCGGATCGCCTCGATGGTCTTGTTGGCATCGCTCGTGCTGGCGCCGAAGGCGCCGAGAGCACGCTCGACACTCGTCTGGTCGGCGTCTCCCAGGACCAGCACGTCCTCCATGGTGATCACACCAGATGTGAGGGTGCCGGTCTTGTCGGTGCAGAGGACGTCGACGTTGCTCAGAGACTCGATGGCGTTGAACCGCTGTACGAGAACGTTCTGCCCGAGCAGACGGACGGCCCCCAGTGCGTAGGTGAGCGCGATCGAGAGGACGAGACCATTGGGGATGAGCGCCAGGATGACGGTGCTCATCCTCACGCTCTCGACGAAGGGGATCCCGCCGGCGATGTTGCGCACCCACACGAGGATCTCGAAGACGACGACGACGAGCAGCAAAACGCGGATGATCCTCGTGATCTGCAACTGCAGCGGGGTGAGCTCGCGCTTGAACGTCGTGGCCTTCGCCATGAGCTTGTTGGCGAAGCTGGACAGCCCGACCTGCTCGGCCTCGTAGTAGCCTCCGCCCGTCACGCAGAAGCTGCCCGAGAGCAGCGGGTCGCCGGGATGTTTGAGCACGAGGTCAGACTCGCCTGTGAGCAGGGACTCGTCCACCTCCATGCGCGCGACGCCCAGTATGGGCCCGTCGACGACCACCTGATCGCCGGGGTGAAGGTAGAGGATGTCGCCGCGGACGACCAGAGACGGATCGAGGTCGTGGAGTTCCCCGTCACGCAGCACGGTCGCCTTGGGCCTCATGAGGATGGCGATCCGGTCCATGACGCGCTTGGCGCGGATCTCCTGCACCAGGCTGATCACGGTGTTCGCTGTGATCACCGAGACGACGACGAAGGCGTCCAGGGGCTTCCCCAGGATGAGCAGCAGCGTGCCCATGACGTAGAAGAGGTTGTTGATGAAGTTGAAGACGTTCTCGCGGACGATCTGCCCGTACGTGCGCCCTGTACGGATCTGCGCGTCGTTGCCTTCCCCGGCGGCCCGGCGGCGCGCCGCCTCGTCGGACGAGAGGCCGGGCGAGGGTGGCGGTGGGGCGTTGCTCCACGCGCCCGCCGTGTCTGCGGACTGAGCGGCTTCCTGGAGCTTCATCTCGTTGCTGCTGGCGGGTGTCGGATCGCCGGTTGGGAGTGCTTGATCGTCCGGCTCGTCGCTTGCTCGGGTGTCCACGGACCTCCCACGGGCGTAGGTCCGTTCACGGTATCAAGCAGCTATGGTGGGGGTCCACCTGCGGGGCGTCGTCTGGTGCTCCTTCTCGAGGCCCACACGGACCCGGGGGTAGGCCGATGTGTGCCGTGGGAATACGGAGCCAGGACTCGACTCCACGACTCGGGAAGGACGCCATGCTCGACGCGTTGACAAGACTGCGGAACCCGGCCCTGTATCAAGGCGGCGATACGCAGCGCCGCTACTTCGAGGGGTGGTACTTCAAGGCCGTGGACGGGGAGTCGCGCCGCGCTGTCGCCGTCATCCCCGGCGTGTCGTTCTCTGAGGACGGGCGTGTCTCTCAGTCGTTCGTCCAGCTCATCCATGAGGGAGGTCGTACGCGTTTCTTCTCGTATCCGGCCGCCGCCTTCCGTTTCGCACTGCGGCCGCCGTTCGCCGTCACCGTCGGCGGCAGCACGTTTACCGAGAAGGGGATGAGCCTCGCTTTGGGGGACGACGCCGGCACCGTGTCCGGCCACGTGGGATTCGGACCGTGGGCCCCGTGGCCGGTGACGGCGCGCTCCCCCGGCATCATGGGCTGGTACCGCTACGTTCCGCGCATGGAGTGCTATCACGGCGTGCTCTCCATGGAGCATTCCCTGGACGGCAGGCTCAGCATCGATGGGGAGGACATCGATTTCCACGGCGGACGCGGCTACATCGAGAAGGACTGGGGACGCAGCTTCCCCAGCTCCTGGGTGTGGGCCCAGTCCAACCACTTCTCCCGGGCCGGCGTGTCAGTCACCTGCTCGGTGGCCAGGATCCCCTGGGTATCGGGAAGCTTCGTGGGCCATATCGCGGGCATGCTGATCGACGGGCGGCTGCATCGGTTCGCGACCTACACGGGCGCCTGGCTGGCAGTGATCGAAACGGGCACGGCAGGCTCCTTCCGGGTCGTGCTTCGCGACCGATCGAAGGAGCTCGAGATCCGCGGCTCCGGCGCCGCCGCCGGCGTCCTGCAGGCGCCGGTCCTTGGCGCCATGGGCGGGCGCGCCGTCGAGTCGATCGGCGGAGAGCTGTGGGTGCGTCTTCGCGAGCTGAGGGGCTGGCGCGCCGTCACGCTCTTCGAGGGTGCCGGCGCGCATGCCGGCATCGAGGCCATGAACGACCGGGGCGAGCTGGCGGCAGGCTGAGCCGGCGCGGCGGGACGACCAGGGTCGTGAGCGGTGGGCGGTCGCCGCCGGGCCCTGCTGCCACGGATGCTCCCAACGGTCGGGCGTGGACCCCTCGGGCGATCTCTGTCCCTACCGGCAGAGCGGTGGCCCGTCGGTTGACGTTCCGGGAGCCCCGAGCCTGTCGGCGGATCGTGACCCCTGGGGGGTCTTGACCGTGTGAGGTCGGCTCCGGGTATCGTGACGGCGCGAGGCCGAGGCGTGACCTGCACGGCGTCCTCCCTGCGCACGTACCGGGTGTCGTTGCCGTGCACCCCGGCGGCGCTGAGGAGGCGGGCCATCAGAACGGGCGGCGAGCACACGGTGATCCCCGTCCATTCGAGTGAAGGAGCGCCCGTGAAGACGCGTCGAGTTCTACCCCCCATGTTGGCAGGCGCGCTGATCCTGCTCTGCCTGCCGGCGGCCGCGTCGGCCACGGCAGTGATCGACGACCCAGCCGTCGTCGATCAGATCCCGGCTTCGGCAAAGTCATACTTCGCGAAGAGAGAGGCCGCGTACGAGAAGTGGCGCGCCGGCCAGAGCGGCACGAGGCGCCTCGCGATGGCCGTCGACGCTCCTCACCGCGTTCTGGGCACGACCAGTCATAAGCAGCTTCGCAACGACTACTGCGTTCCGGCCACGACGACCATCATCGACCACTACCTGCGCGGCGCGGGCCGGCACTGGTCCCAGAACAGGTGGGCAGCGTACCGGTACAACGGCGCCCGGCTGTGGACAGACGCGTACGGCGGCAGCATGTGGGTCATGGCGATGGGCCTGAAGGTCAAGACCGGCAAGGGCTACACGTACTCGAGCGGCAACACGGGGACGTCCGTCTACAGCCGCACGGAGTACGGGATCAAGGTGAAGGGTCGGCCTGTTGCCTATGGCCTGAGGATCTACGCGAGCAAGTGGCCCAACTACCGGATCAATCACCTCGGCCACATCGTCAGCGGCCGTGGCTTCGACTGGCGGTACGGCAGGATCTACATCGATGACCCCTACCCGGAGAACGCGGCGCCACCCCTCGGCTATGGCGGGGCGGGCGGCTCCACGTACGGCCGCAAGACCTACGCCAAGTCGGTCGTGGCCGCCGGCGTCGTGGCCAGCGCAAGCCAGCAGGTCGTGTACTGAACCCTTGCGCGGAGGAGGCTGAGGCATGAGGCCAGTGTGGCCATACCGTCGGCGATGGGGGATGGCTTGGGCCGTGCTCTTGCCTCTGCTGGTCCTGGTCGGCTCAATATCGAGTTGCGACGGCCGATCGACACCCTATTCGTCGCCATCTTCGTCTCGCTTGGGAGTCCCGTCGGATCCTGCCGCGGCGACGGCGTGGACGAAGGTCGAGGTCGGAGCGGCGGAGGTAGTGCACCGGTCCTCTCAGCGCCTCTCGCTTCCCTACCGGGAGTATCGGCGGTCTGGATCGTGGCGCGTTGCCGATCTCACCGACCGCACAGCAGCTCTCATGAGGAACGCCGGCGAGCATGAGCAGCTCTGGTTGATGGACGTCGCCAGCGGCAGGAGCCGGCAAGTCCTCGCTCGAGCTGCCAACGCCGACGCCGGATTCTGGATCGGCACCGTCCATCTCTCGGATTCGTGGCTGGCGTGGGAGGAGGTCGGTCCCGGCGACGACCTCGTCGAGGCTGTCGACTGGAAGCTCTACGCGGCCCCGCTGCGCGAACCCTCTCTGAAGATCGGTCAGCCCGTGCTCATCGCATCCGCTGTCACCACCGAGGCGGCGCGCCCGATGTTCGATCTCCGCGGGTCGCGCCTCGTCTGGATAGCGACTGCGTGGACGAGCTCTGGGTCCGTCGGCAGTTCCCGGCTCATGATGCGCGATCTCGCCTCCGACCGGCAGCGAATCCTCTTGCGCTCGGGAGGCCTCCTGAACACGGTCAACATCATGGAGGACCGCGCGATCGTCGGAGAGATCCGTCGCCAGAAGGCATCGAGGACGCGCCTTGCGGTGCTCGACCTCGAACGCAGGCAGCGGGCGACGGGCTTCGACGTGGCGAGCGAACACTCGCTGGCGCACTGGCCGGCGTGGCGCGACGGCTGGCTCGCGTGGGCGCCGTTCCCCGCCGAGGAGGCCACGTATCCTCTGCTGTACCTGCGGGACCCTTCGGGACGCGTCTTCGCGGAGGGCGGATCTGCCGTCGATCCCTGCTTCGTGGGCCCCTACCTGTTCTACCAGGCGAGTCGGCAGGGACCTGACGGAAGGGGGACGACGGTGGAGGTGCGGGCGCTGCGCCTCAGCGACATGGTGAGCTTCGTGCTCGAGAGTGGCGACCCCGACCAGGGTGACTGGTGGTCCGGGACGGTCGGCACGCCAGCACTCATGCGAACCTACATCGCCTGTCTCGATCGCACCCTCATGGCGGAGAAACAGAGCGACCGGGTCACCATCATCCGTGTCTACGCCGTGAGGTAGAACGTCGCGGGAAGCGGCCTGCGGAGCCGGAGGTCATCCGCCACCCCGGACGTACGGAGAAGAGAGGGCCGCCGACACGCGTCGGGCGTCCCTCTCTTCGTGCGGCTGGTAGCCAGGATCAGTCTACACAGCGTTCGTCACCCCTGCCCGTCGTTCAGATGGTGGGCGCATGGGGGAGACCTGCGGCTTGAGGCGCCCGGCCGTCGAGCTGCTTGTCGGTCACTCCTCACCCGGTCGCAGGCTGCGCCTTCCGGCCAACGCCCGGCCCAACGTGAGTTCGTCGGCGTACTCGAGATCTCCCCCGACGGGAAGCCCGCTCGCCAGGCGGGTGACCCGGACGTCTGCGGGAAGCAGCTCGGCGATGTGTAGCGCCGTCGCCTCACCAGTCATTGTGGGGTTCGTCGCGAGGATGACCTCCTCGACGCCATCCCTCGTTCTCGCCGTGAGTTCTGCGATGTGCAGGTCGCCCGGCTCGACGCCGTCGATCGGGCTCAATGCTCCGCCGAGGACGTGGTACAGCCCGCGGTACTCTCGCGTGCGCTCGATGGTCACGATGTCGAACGGCTGCTCGACGACGCAGAGGAGGGTGGGGTCGCGGCGGGCATCGGCGCAGATCGTGCACAGCTCGCCTTCCGCAAGGTTGAAGCAGCGGCGACAGAAGCCGATCTTCTCCTTGACCTGGGCGATCGCCGCCGCAAGAGGCAGGATCTCGGCCGGCGGGAGCTTGAGGATGTGGAAGGTGAGGCGTTGGGCGGTGCGGGGACCGATGCCGGGGAGCTTAGCAAGCTCCACAATCAGGTGTTCAACCGCTGGCGAGTACACGTCTGCGCGATCGTATCAGCATTCGTCCCGCTGCACTTCCTGTCGCAAGGCCAGGACGGGCGGGCTGTCCAGAGCGCCGATCCAGCCCCGCGCCGAACACGACGGCAAGGATCACCGCTCGAGTCATCCCGGCCCGGGCACCCGTCCTAGAACAGGCCGGGGATGTTCGGCAGGTCGAGTCCGTTGGTGGCCCCGCCGAGCTTCTGCGACGCAAGGTCCTGGGCCGCGCGCAGCGCCTCGTTTGTCGCCGCGGTCACGAGGTCCTGCAGCATCTCGACATCGTCGGGATCGACGGCCTCGGGCTTGATGCGCACGTCGCGGACCTCGAGCGCCCCAGTCGCGACGACCGTCACCATGCCGCCGCCGGCGCTGGCCTCGACCGTCTGGCTGGCAAGCTCCTCCTGGGCGAGAGCCATCTTGGCCTGCATCTCCTGGACCTGCTTCATCATCTTGTTGTACTGGGGATTGGACATCGGTTCTCCTTACGGCTCGTCTGGTATCAGCTCGGCATCGAGCTTCTCTTGCGCGTGACGGATCTGCTCCGTGAAATCCAGGCCTTGGGGGGCAGGTGTGTCGTCTGGTGCGACCGGGCCGCGTTCCGGAGCCTCCGCCGGCAGGAACACGGCTTCCAGCCGCACTCCAAGGGCGCTCTCGATCGCCGCCATCAGCACGTCGGCGTTGCCCGGCTCGCGGGCTCTGGCGAGGGCGATGCCGGAGGGGATGGCGACGCTGAGCTGCTCGCCTTCGAGCGCAGCGGGGCGGGCTTCGCGCAGCATCGCGAAGAGGCTCACGCTGCTCGCCTGAACGCGCTGCAGGATGAGGTCCCAGGCGCGCTTCACGCGATCGAGCGAAAGCTCGGCGGCGGGGAGCCGGGTCTCCTCCTCCGGCGGCGCCTCCGCGGGCGCTCCCAGGTCTGCGCCCTCGGGCTCTGCCGCGTCGACCGGGGGCTGAGGCTCCTCGTCGCCTGTCTCGTCGCCGTCGGCCGCATCGACTGACACCGTGTGGGAGTCATCGACGCGCGGTGCCGGTCGCGTCGCTCCCGCAACGACATCGGCCTCGAGGCGCCGTATGCGTTCCTCGAGCGCTGCCGCCGTGTGGTCCAGGTGCGGCCGCGTCGCCTTGACCAGCGCCAGCTCAAGCTGCAGACGCGGGTCGAGACCGTCACGGATCTCACGCTGCGCCTCGCCCAGTGTCTCGATCAGGCGCACCACCTCGCGGGGATGCAGGTTGTTGGCCTGCGGGAGCAGCCGTGTGAGGCGCTGTTCGTCGAGTTCGACGGTCTGCGCGAGGACGCGCAGCGCCCCCTCGTCCCGGGCAGCCTCCTCCAGGTGCTGTAGCAGGAAGATCTGGCGCAGATGGCGCAGCAGGTCGCGGATGAACTGCGAGTAGTCGATGCCCTCGTGCGCCAGACGTTGCACGAACTGGAGGGCCTCCGCCGTGTGCCGTTCGATCACGATGTCGGTCAGCTCGAAGAGCAGATCCGCGCTGGTCACGCCCAGCGCTTCGAGCACGTCGGCGGGGCGGATGGCCCCCTCGGAGTAGGCGATGAGCTTGTCGAGCGTGCCGATCGCGTCGCGGAAGCCGCCCTGAGAATGGCGTGCGATCTCCTCGAGGGCGGCATCCTGGATCTCGACGCGCGGCCCGCCGCGCTCCGCATCGGGACGGGCGTTCTCACGCTCCACGATGCTGGCCAGCAAGCGCGCGATGTCGCGCACGTGAGGGCGCCGGAAGTCGAAGCGCTGGCAGCGCGAGAGGATCGTCTCCGGGATCTTGTGGGGCTCGGTGGTGGCGAGAACGAAGACGACGTCGGCCGGCGGCTCCTCGAGCGTCTTGAGCAAGGCGTTGAAGGCCTCGCGCGTGAGCATGTGGACCTCGTCGATGATGTAGACCTTGAAGCGGCCGTGGATTGGAGCGAAGGCGATCTTGTCGCGCAGGTCGCGCACATCGTCGATGCTGCGGTTCGAGGCTGCGTCCATCTCGACCACGTCGAGAGAGACGCCGTCGGCGATCGCGACGCAGTGGCGGCAGACGCCGCAGGGAGTGGGCGTGGGTCTGTCGGTCGGCGCGGTGAGCGTCCCGACGCAGTTGAGCGCCTTGGCGAGGATACGGGCGGTACTCGTCTTCCCGGTCCCGCGTGGTCCGGCGAAGACATACGCGTGAGCGACTGCGTCGGTCTCGACCGCGTTGTGCAGGGTTCGCCCAACGTGGTCCTGACCGATCAGCTCACTGAAGGTCTGGGGCCGGTACTCTCGGTAGAGGGAGCGCTTCATTGGTGGTCCGTGTGCGTCCCCTGGTGAGGAGGGCAGGGAGTCGGTCGCGCACCCGCCGTCGAAACGCGCTTTCCGAGCGTCCTCGCCGGGCGCAAGCTCCGGTCAGGCGACCCTGCGGCACATGGAATGGCCTGTGTACCGCTGCTTCCTCCCGGACCTGACGGGGTTTGCAGGGTTCCATTGCGCAGGACCCGACCTTCAACACCGCACACGACTGACAGCCTCGCAGAGCGGTCCCTCGGGCGGGGATTCAGCCCCGCTGTAGCGGATTGCGGGTACAGGGCACCGCTAGCTCCCCGCCTAGCGCGACCGGTGCAAGATACTAAGGCCCGTCGGGCTGCGAAGCAAGCTGCGCATGAGTGGGCGCTGATGCGCGAGAGACGCTCCGGGCGTCAGAGCCTGAGCGTCAGGCTGTGGATATCGTGCTCGTCGCTCGCCTGCACGTCGAAGCCGAGATTCTCGGCGAAGTTCGTCATGCCGAGATTGACGGTGAGCACCTGACCGGTGACCTTGAGGACGTGGCGGTCGCGTGCTGCCTGAATGAGCGTCTCCATGAGCTTCGTGCCAATGCCCTTTCGCTGGAAGTCATCGCGTACGAGGATCGCGAACTCGCCCTCAGAGGGGTTGGCCGTCTCGATCGTCAGCCGTGCGACGCCCAGCATCATGTCGCTTCCAGCCGCCTTGCCCTTGCGGACGGCGACGAGGGCGATCTCGCGGTCGTAGTCGATGTGGCAGTAGCGGATGAGCATCGCCTTCGTGATCTCACGCAGCGGACCGAAGAAACGATACTGCGCGGTGTCTGGTGAGAGCGAGGCCATCATGTCCGTCCAGAGTGGCTCATCCTCGGGCCTGATGGCGCGGATGAGGATCTTGTCGTCCCCGAGGGGCATCTCCCACCGGTACTTGCTCGGGTACATCGAGATCATGAGATGGGAACCGGGAAGGGTGATCTTGCGCACGGCTCGGGGGTCGATGACGATGCGTGCGTTGAGGGCAAGGATGCCGTCCTGGTTCACGAGCAACGGGTTGATGTCCATCTCGAGGATCTCGGGGAAGTCGACGAGAAGGTAGCTCACCTTCACCATGGCCTGCTCGAGCGCCACCATGTCGACGGGCTCCGTGCCGCGGTAGCCGTCGAGCAGCTGGCTCACCTTGGTGCTTTGGATCATCGACCGCGCCAAAGCTTGATTGAGCGGGGGGAAGTCGACGGCCACGTCGTGATGGTATTCCACGCTGGTTCCTCCCATGCCGAAGATGAGAGCCGGTCCGAACGTGGGATCCTTCTTGGAGCCGATGATCAGTTCGTGGCCCTTGCTTCGCATCGGCTGCACGACGACGCCCTCGATCCTCGCCTTGGGTCGCGCCCTCTTCACCCTCTCGATGACCTCGGTGAACTGCTCGGCGGCGTCCGCGGCGGACGACACGCCTAGACTGACGCCGGAGACGTCGACCTTGTGGCTGATGTCGCGGCTGAGGATCTTGACGGCCACGGGGAAGCCGATCTTCTCAGCCGCGGCCGCGCACTCCTCTGGGGTCGTGGCCACCAGCGTGGATACGACGGGAATCTGGTACGCCTGTATGACGCGATCGGCTTCCGGCTCTGTGAGGATCGCTCGGTCTGCACGGGCAACATCGAGGAAGGTCTTCTTGACGACGTCCCGGTCTGGTTCGAAGTGCGGCAGGATGTCCGCCGGCGTCTCGTAGAGGTTCGCCAGGTTGCGCGTGTACTGGCACATGTACATGTAGGCCCCCACCGCGTCCTCGGGTGTGTTGAACGCGGGCACGCGAGCCTTGTGCAGGACCCGGATGGCCTCGGCGACCCTGGTCTCGCCCATGAACGCCGTGAGAAGGGGTTTGAGCTGGTGGGTGCGGGACACCCGAACCAGCGCGTTGGCGGTGGCGGTCGGCTGGCTCATCGCCTGTGGCGTCAGGATCGCGAGGACGCCGTCGCAGTTGCGGTCGTCCATGAGCGCCTGAGTCGCCAGCGCGAAACGCTCGGCGTCGGCGTCTCCCGCGACGTCGACCGGATTGCCGCGCGCGCTGAACTCAGGCAGGCAGGCTGCGAGTTGTGCGTCTGTCTCGGGCGCGAGCTCGGCGAGCTCGCCTCCGAGGTGCAGCAGCCGGTCGCAGGCCATCACGCCGGGCCCACCGGCATTCGTGACGATCCCGAGCCGGCGGCCGCGGGGGCTGCCGACGCGGCTTAGCGCTTCGCTGGCGTCGAACAGGTCTTCGATCTTGTCGACACGCACCACTCCCGCGCGCCGGAACACGGCGCTGTACAAGGTGTCGTCTCCGGCCATGGCGCCAGTGTGGCTGGCGGCCGCCAGTGCGCTGCGCGCCGTGCGGCCGCTCTTCACGACGATGATCGGCTTGCTCTTCGCGAAGTGGCGGGCGGCGCTCATGAACTTGCGTGCGTCCGTGATCGACTCGATGTAGAGGATGATGCTCGTCGTGTGCTGGTCGGCGCCGTAGTAGTCGATGAGATCGCCGAAGTCGATGTCGGCCATCGAGCCAACGCTGACGAAGGCACTGAAGCCGATGTCGTTGGCGGTCGCCCAATCGAGGATGGCCGTCCCGAGAGCCCCCGACTGGCTGAAGAAGGCCACGTTGCCTGACGGCGGGATCAGGTGAGAGAACGTCACGTTGAGATGATGGGCTGGACGGATGTAGCCGAGGCAGTTGGGTCCCAGGATGCGTACGCCGTGAGCTCTTGCGATCTCGCTCACCTGCCGCTCGAGACGCCTGCCGGCCTCGCCCGCCTCCTTGAAGCCCGCGCTGACGATCACGGCGCCGCCGACGCCGGCCTCGCCGCACTCGCGCATGGCGTCCGGGACGGACCTCGCGGGCACAGCTACGACGGCGAGGTCGACCTTTCGGGGGATCTGCGCGATCGAGGTGTAGGCATGGATGCCCTGGACCGATGGGGAAGAGGTGCTCACGGGGTAGACAACGCCGTCGTACTCGGCGCTGATGAGGTTGTGCAAGAGAGTATGGCCGACGGTCCCCTTCTTGTTGGAGGCGCCGATCACCGCGACACTTCTCGGATCGAACAGCCTCTTGAGGTTGCGTGTGCCCATGGCCCTCTGCGTTGCCTCTCGCTCGTCGTTCTCGTGAGTACTCTACGACGCGAGTAGGCGACAATCATCCCGCGCCGGCAGCGTGCGTTGAAGCGGCGTGGCGCCCCGCCTCTGGGGGCGTTGTCCGACCTCGCGGCGCGCTCGGTGACGTCCGTGAACTGACGCACCCGCTTCCTGTAGCTACGAACTCTGGGGTGGCCGGGGGGAGTCAGACTCCCGAAGGGGCAGCCGAGCCGAAGCCCCGCTGATCAGAGACGGAGGACGACCCGGCGCACTCTCGATTCATCGCCCGGAAGGACGTCGAAGCCGAGGCTCTCGGCGAAGCGCAGCATGCCCCGGTTGGCCGTCAGCACGTCACCCGTGATCTCGTTCATGTGGCGCTCGCGGGCAGCATCGATGAGGGTGGCCATGAGCGTGTGGCCGAGGCCCTTGCCCTGGCAGGCGTCACGCACGACGATGGCGAACTCGCCAGTGAGGGCGCTGGCCGTCTCGAGCGTCAGTTGGGCGACGCCGAGCATTGTCTCCTTCGCGTCGTCGCCCTCGTCCGTACGGATCGCAACGAGGGCGACCTCGCGGTCGTAGTCGATGTGGCAGTAGCGCACAAGCATCGCCTTGGTGACCGCCCCGACGTGCCCGAAGAAGCGGTGGTCGGCAGTCGCCTCGGAGAATGACGCGACCATCTCCTTCCAGAGTGGCTCGTCCTCCGGCTTGATGGCGCGGATCTGGACCTTCTCGCCGCCGAGATCCAACTCTCGCTGGTACCTGGTGGGGTAGACGGGGATCATGAGATGCGAGCCAGGCGGCTTGGCCTTGCCTGCTTCCGCAGGCTGGAGGGCGATGCGCGCGTTGAGAGCGCAGACGCCGTCGGTTCGCACCACCAGTGGATTCACGTCCATCTCGAGGATCTCCGGGAAGTCGACGAGCAGGTAGCTGGCCTTCACCAGTGCGCGCTCGAGGGCGACCATGTCCGCCGGGGCGGCGCTGCGGTAGCCCTTGAGCAGCCGCGAGACCCTCGTGCGTTCGATCATGGTCCGCGCCAGGGCCTCGTTGAGAGGTGGGAAGTCGAGGGTGACGTCGCGGTGCAGTTCCACGTTGGTGCCGCCCATCCCGAAGAGGATGGCAGGGCCGAAGGTGGCGTCGTGCCGCGCGCCGATGATCGTCTCGCAGCCGCCGCGCACCATCGGCTGGACGGTCACGCCGACGATACTGGCCGTCGGCGCGGCTTCCACCGCCCGCTCGGTGATCGCCGTGAACTGCGCCGCCGCTTCGATCGCTGAGCGAACGTCGAGGGCGACGCCGCCGATGTCGCTCTTGTACGTGATGTCGTGGCTTAGGATCTTCACAGCTACTGGGAACCCGATCCTCTCGGCAGCGGCGGCGCACTCCCCTGGGCTCGTCGCCACGGTGGTGGTGTTGACAGGGATGTCGTACGCGGCGAGAGCGCTCTTCGCCTCGGGCTCACTGAGGATCGAGCGACCCGACTGCGCGACTGTGGCGAAGAGCGCCGCGACGGCGTCGCGGTCGGGTTCGAAGTCGGGCAGAATATCGACAGGCGTCTCGTAGATGTTCGCGAGGTTGCGCGCGTACTCACACATGTACATGCAGGCCCGTACCGCTTGCTCGGGCGTGCCGAAGGTCGGCACGTGGGCGCGCTCGAGCACGGCCAAGCCGTCGGCGACCGCGGTCTCGCCCATGAACGAGGCCAGCAGCGGCTTGTGCGGGTGGGCTTTCGATGCCTCGGCGAGGGCCTGAGCGGTGCCGGTGGGATTGCTCATCGCCTGCGGTGTCAGGATGGCGAGGACGCCGTCGCAGTTGGGGTCGTCCATGAGCGCCCGTGCGGCGTCTGCGTAGCGGGCTGCGCTGGCATCGCCGAGGACGTCGACCGGGTTGCCGCGGCTGCTGAACTCGGGGAGGGTGGCCCTGAGTCTGGCCTCCGTCCTGGCGGAGAGGTCGGCCAGCTCGCCGCCGAGTTCGAGTAGCCGGTCACAGGCCATGACTCCCGGCCCGCCGGCGTTGGTGACGATGCCCAGGCGTGGGCCACGCGGTCGGCTCGCGAGGCTGAGCGCCTCGCTGGCGTCGAACAGGTCTTCGATCTCGTTGACGCGTACGACGCCAGCGCGGCGGAACATCGCGCTGTAAAGGGCATCGTCGCCGGCTATGGCGCCGGTGTGGCTGGCCGCCGCCTCCGCGCCGCGGACCGTGCGGCCGCTCTTGACGGCGATGATCGGCTTGCTCGTGGCGAAATGCTTGGCGGCGCTCATGAACTTGCGCGCGTCGCCGACGGACTCGATGTAGAGGATGATGCTCGAGGTATGGGCGTCGGCGCCGAAGTGGTCGATGAGGTCGCCGAAGTCGACGTCCGCCATCGAGCCGACGCTGACGAATACGCTGAAGCCGACCTGGTGCGCGGTCGCCCAGTCCAGGATCGCCGCGCCGAGCGCTCCCGATTGACTGAAGAAGGCGATGTGGCCGTCTGGTGGGGCCGTGCTCGCGAAGGTCACGTTGAGGTGGTGCGCCGGCCGGACGAAGCCGAGACAGTTGGGCCCGAGGATGCGCACCCCGTAGCGTCGCGCGAGCGTCCGCACCTCGTCTTCGAGGAACCTGCCTTCCTCGCCGGTCTCACGGAACCCGGCGCTGACGATGAGAGCGGCGAGGACGCCGGCCTCCCCGCACTCGTGCATCGCGGCCGGCACCGCCCATGCCGGCACGGCGAGCACAGCCAAGTCGACCTGCTCGGGGAGTTGGGCGACCGAGGGCCATGCCGGCAGCCCCTGCACTGACTCGGCAGAGACGTTCACCGGGTAGATGTTGCCCTCATACCGAGCATCCAGAAGATTCTGGAGCAAGACGCAGCCGACGGATCCCGCTCGTTCCGACGCGCCCACGACGGCGATGCTTCTCGGGTCGAACAACCCGCGCAGGTTGCGTGTGCTCATGTACGCCGGTCCCGCCTGACGACTGCCCTCACTCCCTAGGTACCTCCGCACGTCGCCGGTCATGCGTTGGGGGAGAAAGGAGAGAGGGCGGGCCGCCTGTTCGGCGGCCCGCCCTCTCTGTCATCTCGAAGCCTGCCGCCGCTCGCCGTGGAGCGGCTCGGGTCCGATGTCTCCTACTTGCGGTTCTCCTTGAGGTTCTCGACGACGGCCGGATCGGCCAACGTCGTCGTGTCTCCCAGGGAGTCCAGCTCGCCTTCGGCGATCTTGCGCAGGATGCGGCGCATGCACTTGCCGGAGCGGGTCTTGGGAAGCCCGGGGGTGAACTGCAGCTTGTCGGGCTTCGCGATAGGGCCGAGGACCTTGCGGACGTGGTTCTCCAGCTCCGTGGCGAGCTCGTCGCTCGGCTCGTAGCCGGCATTCAGGACCACGTAGGCGTAGATGCCCGTCCCCTTGATGTCGTGCGGATAGCCGACCACGGCGGCCTCTGCGACATCCATATGGCTGACGAGCGCGCTCTCGATCTCGGCGGTGCCGAGCCGGTGACCGGAGACGTTCAGGACGTCATCGATGCGGCCCTTGAGCCAGTGGTCGCCGTCGGCGTCGATGACGCAGCCGTCGCCCGTATAGAACCTGTTCTTGAACATGCTGAAGTAGACTTCCTTGAAGCGCGTGCCGGTGGCGTCGCCCCAGGTGCCGCGCAGCATGCCCGGCCAGGGCGCGCAGATCACGAGGTGCCCCTGTTCGCCGACGTCTGCCTCGCTGCCGTCGTCTCTCAGTACCTGGGTCTGGATGCCGAAGAACGGGCGGCCGGCCGAGGCGGGTTTCATCGGCGTGGCGCCGGGCAGCTGCGTGATCATGTGGCCGCCCGTCTCGGTCTGCCACCACGTGTCGACAAGCGGGATGCTGGCCTTGCCGACGTTGTCGTAGTACCACTTCCAGCTGTTGGGGTCGATGGGTTCTCCGACGGTGCCGATGATGCGCAGGCTGGACATGGGGTGCTTCTGCGGCCACTCGGCGCCCTGGCCGACGAGGCTGCGGATGACGGTCGGGGCTGTGTACAGCGTCGTCGTCTTGAGCTTGTCGATGACCTGCCAGTAGCGGTCCGGCTCGGGGTAGTTCGGGATGCTCTCGAAGACGACCGTGGTGACCCCGTTGGACAGCGGGCCGTAGACGATGTAGCTGTGACCCGTCACCCAGCCGACGTCCGCGGCGCAGAAATGGATGTCGTCTTCGTGCAGGTTGAACGCGTACTTCGCCGTTTCGTGCACGTACAGGAGGTAGCCGGCAGTGGTGTGCAGGACGCCCTTGGGCTTGCCGGTGGACCCGGAGGTGTACAGGATGAAGAGCGGGTGTTCGGACTCGCACGGCACGACCGGGCAATCGGTCGTGATGTCGGCGGCGGCCATCTCGTCCCGGTACCAGACGTCGCGGCCCTCCTGCATCGGCACGTCGCCGTCGACACGCTTGATGACGATCACGGTCTCGATCGGCGTCTCGCCGCTGATGGCGTCATCGGCGTTGGTCTTGGACGCCATGATGCGGCCGCCACGGTAGCCCTTGTCGGCGCAGACGAGCACCTTCGCTCCGCAGTCGTCGATGCGGGCGCGCAGCGAGTCGGCGCTGAACCCGCCGAAGACCACCATATGGACGGCGCCGATGCGCGCACAGGCGAGCAAGACGATCGGCACCTCCGAGATCATGGGCAGGTACACGGCGACGCGATCGCCCTTCTCGACGCCGTGCTTCTTCAGGACGTTGGCGAACTTGCAGACTTCATCCAGGAGTTCCTGGTACGTGTAGCTGATGTTGTCGCCCTGGTCGCTCTCGAAGATGACCGCGGTCTTGCCGCCCTTGCCCGCCTCCACATGGCGATCGAGGCAGTTGTAGGTGACGTTGAGCTCTCCGCCCTCGAACCACTTGATGGTCGGCGTGGGGTCCCAGCTGTAGTCGAGGACGGTGTCCCACTTCTTGGTCCAGGTGAGCGACTGTTCGGCGCGCTCGGCCCAGTACCCTTCGGGATCTTCGACAGACCGCCTGTACTGCGCCTCGTACTCCTCCATGTTCTTGATGTAGGCGTTCTTCGAGGCCTCTGGCGATGGATAGTAGATGCTCTGCTCGTCTGCCACCCTGACTACCTCCCTGTGTCACTCATCGGTCCTTGCCGGACTGGACGCCCCCGCAACAAGGTTCTCGCGAGTACGCGGGCGACTTGCCGCTGGCCCTGCCGGACGGGCACTACCATGCGGGTGGGTCAGCCGGCGTCACGTGGGCCGCCCCCTGCCTCGCGTGAGCCAAACGCCCGTGGCCTCGGGCCCGCGAGTTGGGTCGGCGCCGATGTCGTCCGCCGAACTGCCGAAAAACGTGGGCAAGACTAGCACTGCACAAGTTGTGAGCGCAATGGTCGTGTGGCGCTCCCGCCATTGCGTAGAGCGGCGGCCGGGATCGTCTTCTCCTGCTCGCCGACGAGGCTATGAACGCTGCAGACGCACCAGAGGCTCAACGACGAACGTCAGGGTAGCGATGACGTACAAGGCCACGGCGAGGCTCGGCGCGACCAGGCCGATGGCGGTCGCAGCACCCATCACCACCACCCCGACCCAGCGCCTGCGGACGAAGGCGTGTGCCTCTTCGGTGTCGACCTCGTCGGCGACAAGGTCGCGGTGCCTGGCGACGTAGACGGCCAGCGCGCTCATCATCAGCGACGCGAGGAGAAGGTCGAGACCGAAGATGACGACGGCGACGCGCTCGCCGGCGTCGGTGAGATGCGTGGCCGCGAGGGTGGTGGTGAACGGCAGGAAGGAGACGAAGAGCAGCATCACGAGATTGAGGCGCATGAAGACGCTGTCGCTGCGCTTGATGAAGCGCGTGAGATCGACGTGCGCCAGCCAGATGCCGCCGACGAAGACGAAGCTGACGATGTAGGCGAGGTAGGAGGCCCACTGCTCCGCGAGCGCGGCGAGCAGCTCCGTCGACTCCTCGGGTACCTCCAGCTCCAGCACGAGCAGCGTGATGACGATCGCCAGGACGCCGTCGGTGAACGCGTCCAGCCTCGACTTGGGCAGAAGCCGGGCGCGTGGTGCATCTCTGCTCGTCTCGGTCGTCTCGTCCTCGGACATAGGATCCGATCCTTCGTTTGTAGGCGCCCTTCGCCGTCCACGCCCCCGGCGCCGGCAGGTCCCCGCCGGTGCCTAGCCCGTCTGGGCGGCGATGGTGCCGGCCGCGATGGCCGCCGTGAAGGCCTCGTAGTCGCGCTGGTTCTGGTCGGCGTAGCGCTCGGCGAACTCGCTGAGCGCCCGGTCGAAGCTCTCGCCGGAGCCGAGGTAGCCGGCGATGGCGAGGGCGTCGCCGGAGCGTGCGTGGGCGTGGGCCAGGGTCCAGCCGCAGAGCCCTGCGTAGGCGCTCAGGCGGCGCGCGTCCATCGCCTCGATGTCGACCGAGCCCTTCATGTCGTGCAGCTGGCGCCAGTAGTAGTGGATGCCCGAGCGGGCCTCCGACCAGCCCAGGAAGATGTCGCTGGCGGCCTGCATGAGGCGCTGGCCCTCGACGACGCGCCGCCCCTGCTGCGCGTAGACGCTCTTCGGCAGGTGCTCGGCGAGCACCGACTCGCCGGCCTCCTTGACCTGCAGGAAGAGCGGGTCGCCTGAGTCCTTGCCCTGCAGCAGCACGACCAGGCAGCGGCTGCCGACGCTGCCCACGCCGACCACCTTGAGGGCCACATCGACGAGGTGGAAGCGCTGCAGCAGGCGCTTGCGGTCGTTGTTCATCGTGTGCGCGTAGGCGGCCAGACTGGCCTCGGCCTCCTCGCGCAGCGCCTCCGGGTGCTGCTCGGCGGCGAGCTCGCGCAGGGGCACGAGCAGGGGCGGCTCGCTCCTGATGCGGAAGCTCTCGCCGACCGGCTCGGCCAGCTTGGCGAGGGCCTTCAGGCTGTCCTTGGAGGCCCATTTGTGCTGGGTCTTCTCGAAGCGCTTCTGGTCGGCCTTCTTGGGCAGCACCGCCCGGATCTGCTCGAGGGTCAGGTACGAGTACCAGAGCTCGAGGGTGCCGGCCTGCGCGAAGCGCGCCATCGCCTCGCGGTAAGCGGCCACCGAGCTCATGGTCGCGGCCGCGATCTGCTGCTGTTCGAAGCCGCACTCGCGGCCGGCCACGACGACGCTCGCCGCGAGCCGCTTCAGGTCCCACTCCCAGGGGCCGGGCAGAGTCTCGTCGAAGTCGTTGACGTCGAAGACCTGGGCGCGCGAGGGCGAGGCGTAGGAGCCGAAGTTCGAGAGGTGGGCGTCGCCGCAGAGCTGCACCGGCAGGCCGCTCGCCGGGCTGCCCGCCAGGTCGGCGGCCATGATGCGCGCGGCGCCGCGGTAGAAGCTGAAGGGCGAGACCGCCATGCGCCCGTGGCGGATCGGCACGAGCCACGGCAGGCGGGCGGCGTCCTGGCCACTGATCAGCTCGACGGGGTCGGGACGCGTCGCGGCCGGCGTCCACTCGGCGTGGCTGGAGCGGGGCGTGGCCTGGCGCAGCGCCTTGCCCAGGCTGTGGCGCTCGGCTGGTGTGGCGTCTGTCGTCATGGCTCGATCCTCTCCGATGTCGTTCACGCCTGGAGGTCATCCCCGCTGTGCCGGGCCGCCTCTGCATGCTGCGGGCCGTGCAGTCCCATTGAACGATGCTGACGCTCCCGCGTCAATGCCCGCTCGCGTGCTCGCGCCCCCGGCGCAGCCATCCCCCGTGCAGTGGTCGCCCGACACCCTACCTCAGGGCGCGGAGCCGCCTGATGACCACCCCGTTCGGGTGAGGTTCACCGGTCGACCTCCAGGTGTGCTGCCCATGGTCGATGCAAACGCGATGAGGAAGGTAGGCGAGCTGATGAGTCCAGACAGGAAGGACCGTTCGCAGGAAGTCGAGATGATGTACGTGCAGACGGCGCGAGGGTCGAGCTTCGAAGGCTCCACGCTGACACTCGACGGCATCGCTCCCTCGACGCTGTACTTCTCAGATCGACCGGAGCGAGTGGTGGGCTACGTGACCGCGGAGGACTTCGTCGGCCTGTGGGGCGAGGGCGAGAACGGTTTCGCCGAAAATCCGCCCAACGCCGTGCTGGCGCTACTTGAGTCTGGCGACGACGTCCCCGAAGATGCCGTAGTCGCTCTGCGCGACCCAACGATGCAGGGTGACAGCCTTGCGTACGCACGCGATCTGCTCGAGGGTTCTCCGCCCCTCACCTCGGGCCCGTGCACGTTGTTCATCGATCCGCTCGGCAGGCCGCTCTCCCCGGTCTCTATCGCAGGGGTGCATCGCCGGTCGCGTCGCCGTGCTCGCCGGCGAGGGGGTTTCTGAGCGTCGCGCTGCCAGAGATGCTCTCGTACGACGCGGCCGGCGAATGCGGCCGTCGTACTTCCATCTGCGTCGGTGCCGCGCGCTCGTGTCTGTGGCGCCGCCACACGCAACGAGCCCCAGGGAGACGAGGTGGGCTTTCTCGTTCCCCGGGCCTCGTGGCGCAGGGGGTCTCCCGCTCCCTCTCAGCGGCGCGGTCCTGCCGCGACAAGACTCAGTCCGTAGGCCTCGATGCGCCGCAGGATCCCCTGGAGCTCAGCCTGGTCACGAACTTCCACGGCCAACGTCGTGGTGGTCCTTCCCGGCTCCCTCAGTGCTCCGAACTCGGCGGCCATGGCCGGGCTGACGGCGCCCGCGACGGTCACCTCGTATGTGCGCGGCATCTCTGGGCACCCTTGGTCGGAACTGCCCATTCGTCGCACCTCCGCGGGCCGGCTTTCGGTCGGCTCCTTCGCCTCTTCGCCTACGGGGGTCTCCCATTCCGGACCGCCGCGCCTCACCCGAATCGGGTGGTCCTGGCGGTCGGCCATGGGTCGCGGGGGAGAACAGGAGGGCGTGGGAAGGGTCGTTGCACCGCTCGCGAACAGGTCGGCAGACGGGTAGCGTGGTGGGCGATGTTGGATTTGAACCAACGACCTCCCGCGTGTGAGGCGGGCGCTCTCCCACTGAGCTAATCGCCCGAGCTTGGTTCCCGCACACTGCGTCGTAGCTTGTCGCGGGAGGCCGAGGATACCACAGCCTCCGCGGCGGGCAAGCTCCCCCGGGCCTCAGAAGACCCGTCTCTGACCGTGCAGCGAGAGCCAACGTCGCCGTGCCTTGCAGTCCGGCAGCACCTCCTCGACGTGGCGCCAGAAGGAGGGCCCATGGTTGGGCTCCAGGAGGTGGGCCAGTTCGTGCACGACGACGTAGTCGAGGATCCTCATCGGCTGCAGCACGAGCTCCCAGTGGAAGGACACGACCCGCGTACCTGTGTGGCAGACGCCCCAGCGACGCCGGCCGAGATCGCGCACCACGACCGCCGAGGGGACTACGTTCAGAAGGGGAGCGAAGTGCGCCACTCGCTGGCCGATGCGCAGGCGCGCCCGCCGCGCGTACCAGGCGAGCATCGCCTCGCGAGCGGCTCCATCGAGGTGATGCGACATCTCGAACCGGCCACGTGTCAGGCGGACCGGCTGCCCACCTGCGTCCGCCAGTGTGAGTCGATAAGTGCGGCCCAGATACGGCAGACGCTCTCCGGGTACGAGGCGTCTGGGCTCGGCGGGAGGACCCATCTCCGCGAACTCGGCCAGCTTGCGACGCACCCAAGGCAGCTTCGTGCGGATGGCCTTCTCGACTCTTGCGGGAGAGGTCCCACGCGGGGCGGCGACCCGGAGGTCGCCGTCGCGAGCGACGGTGATGCCGACGGTGGCGCGGCGCGCGCTCCAGCGGATCGCGAAGGTGAGACCGTCGACGGTCAGCGAGTCGATCGGTGCGCGCCTGAACCTCATACTTCGCTTCGGGTGCCCGCAACGACGGAAGGCGGCCTGTCGGCCGCCTTCCGGTGAACTCTCAGATGAAGTACAGCGTCAGGTCTTACGGACGTTGCTAGCCTGCATCTTGCCGTTCTGGCCCTGAGTGACGTCGAACGTGACCTTCTGGCCCTCGTCGAGGCTCTTGAAGCCCTCTTCCTGGATCTCACGGAAGTGAACGAATAGATCGTCACCATCCTCGCGTGAGATGAAGCCATAACCCTTGGCCGCGTTGAACCACTTGACGGTACCTTCTGCCATGTAAAACACCCTTCTGTCCTGCGGGACGTACAGGGGGACGTGACCAACTCGCCACCCATCCGCACAGGTCAAGACAACAATGCTGCGGGAGGTCACCCCGCGAACACGTGAGCCGACTAGCCCCGTTGCGACAGTATACTGGAAAGCAAGAGGAAAGTCGCGCAACTCTCAGAGTCGCCACCTCCGCTCATGCTGCGCGGTCAGCGCGGCCGGCGCCGTCCGCCCCCGTCGCCCATTCCCTTGCCCTCGGCGACGTATGGCAAGAGCGCCATCTCACGGGCCCGCTTGATGGACGCAGCCAGCTGACGCTGGTGACGCCGACAGGTGCCGGTGACCCTCGGCGACTTGATCTTGCCACGGTCGCTGATGAAGCGCCGGAGGGCTGTGACGTCTTTGTAGTCGACCTCTTCGATCTTCTCTTTGCAGAAGTGGCAGAAACGACGGCGCGAAGGATCGAACGGCTTCCCTCGCTTCTTGTCGCCTCGCGGCTTGGTCTTGGGGCTCGGCATGCGCATTTCCTTTCTGGGCCGCTACCTCCGTCAGCGCGGCCGCTGCTTCCAAGCCTTAAGCATGGCGACAAGACGCCTCCGACGCAAGTCGATGTCGCAGCCTCGCCGTGACCCCGTCCCCGGAGCGTGCTCTTGTCGCGGAGACTCGGCGGCGGCCCGGGCGAGTCCTTTGCGTCGGGAGAGGGTATACACGGGTATTCGGAGGGGGCGCGTTGCGCCCCCTCGTCCGTTGGAAAGGATGGTCGGCATGGCCACGTTAGGCGACTACCCCGTGACCGGTGTCCTCCGCTCGGAGGACAGCGTCCGTGCGAAGAAGTTCTACACCGAAGTGCTCGGGTTGAGAGAGGCGAGCGTCGCTGGTCCGACGAGTGAAGGTATCTTCACTGCCGGCGACGGCAGCAGTGTCATGATCTACGAGCGGCCGGGCATGCCTGCCCCGGAGAACACGACGCTGGGATTCAGCGTGCCGCTGGACAGGTTCGACGAGGTCAGCGACGACCTGCGCGCCAAGGGTGTGGCGTTCGAGGACTTCGACCTGCCCGATATCGGACTCACGACCGTGAAGGGTGTCGCGGAGTTCGACGGCGTGAAGGTGGCTTGGTTCAAGGACAGCGAGGGCAACACGATCGCGCTCAGATCGATCTAGATCGCGCGGGTCACTCTTGGCGGTCCTCGCTCGGACTTGCCTCACTCGCGTCGGGCGCGATGGGGTCGGCCTGTCCGAGGGTCGCGAAGAGGCCGAGATGGTCTGACGCGTAGATCCGCGGGTCTTGGGGCGACGGACGCCGAAGGACGACGTCGCACTCGTGCACCCGCACGCCGGCGTCGACCATGATGTAGTCGACGGTGCCGCCGAAGCGCATGTTGTGGCGCAGGCGGATGAGCCCGTTCGCGCGCAGGGTGGCGTGGCGGCCCCAGTGCCTGAGGCCGCTCCCGCGCCGCAGCAGGGTGGGGTATGTGAGGAGTGGGTCCTTGCCGTGGCGGGCCAGGTGCGCCGACGTGAAACGATCGCCGAAGCGGGCCAGCGTTCCGGAGGCAGGCACCGCGTTGAAGTCACCGCAGACCACGGCCGGCTCGGCGCCGTCGAGCCATTCCTTCAGCTGGCTCACCTGCTGGACTCGGGTGGCATCACCCAATGGGTGCCAGTAGAGATGGGTGTTGACCACGGTCCAGGTCTCGTCGTCGCGTTGTATCAGGATCCGCTGCGCCTGCCGGCCCTGGGCCTCGAACTTGAGGATGTCGTGCGAGTCCACCGTGCACGTCGTGAGGATGGCGAGCGAATCGCTGGCGGGATGGCTGGAGTGCGGGCAGAGGGCGACGCCGTAGCCACCGAGCTGATCGGCCAGCCAGTGCGCGTTGCTGCGGGCTCCCTCGAGCTTGGCCGACGGCGAGGCCAGCGAGACTTCCTGGAGAGCTATGACGTCCGGTCGGAGTTCCCGGAACTCCTTGACGATCAGTGGCGAGCGCTCGCGCCAGAAGGCCAGGTCGTCCAGTATGTTGAGGGTGGCGACTGAGAGACTCACGGGCGGCCCCCCCGAGGGCGGTCAGAAGCCGACGTTCTGAGGCAGGATGAGCATGATGGTCACACCGGCCACCCAGACTACGCTGGCGAGGACGAGCAGCATGCGCCTGATATTCCGTGACCGGAGCTTGCCCACGGTGCCGGCGAAGAACAACACGGAGGCGAAGAGCACGGTCACCAGGATGAAGTTGTCGCCGGTCTGGTTGGCCTCTCTGGACGCCGCGACGTGGTCGGCCGCCTCCTCGCTCAGGCGCTCACTCTCGGCTCGGGCCGCCAGCTGGTACTCAGGCCTGTCGAACGGTGTTCCCTCGGGGATGGTCCTCCGGGGATTAGGGACGGATGCCAGCCACGCGTCGAAGGCGGGCCTGAACTCGTCGCGGAACCGCTCCAGCAGAAAGTCGGATCTCACCGTGTCGTCATCGCCCGTTGCCGCCACCCACGCCGTGAACAACTGCACGTCGACGATGCTCAGCGAGTTGGCGCGGTCCGACCACTTGGTGGACTCGGCCCGCAGAGCATCGGCTTGACCCGCATTGATGGCCTGTGTGCCGGACCAGCGGGTCGCCTGGTAGGCGCTCCATGCGGTGGTGACAGTCGCTATGGAGAGGAGGATGACCACTAGGACCTCGACCGAGCGAGTGATGGCCTGGTCTGGCTGCTCGGCGGGCGAGTCGTCCTCATCCGCGGCGTCAGCCAGCGGGTTGGTTTCCTCGGTGTCTTCTGTAGGGTCTCTCATGTGGTCCCCCTCGGCTTCGCGTCCTGCAAGACGGCTGTTTCCGGCAGACCGTCAACGTACCCACGGCTGCTGGCGCCCCCCGCCGCGTAGCATCATAGCGCGTTCGCACTCGGGCTTCGACTACGTCGTCGGTCCCGGGAGAGGTGGTCGACGACAACGGCTGTCAGGTCGGGCACGGTGAGCCGGGCGTCGTCGTGAGGGCCCTGACGACGAAGTCGCAGATCGCGGGTGGTGGCGGAGAGGGGGGGATTCGAACCCCCGAACCGAGAGGACCCGGTTAACGGTTTTCGAGACCGCCGCATTCAACCGCTCTGCCACCTCTCCGCGAGGTCTGCGTGGAGCTGCGCTGTGGGCCACTCCACAGAGAGGAACTGGCGGAGAGGGAGGGATTCGAACCCTCGAGGCAGGTTACCCCCGCCCACGCGATTTCCAGTCGCGCTCCTTAAGCCAACTCGGACACCTCTCCGTGATGCCTCGCGCGCTCCCATCGAGAGCGAGCAGACAGTATACGTCAGAGGTGGCGAGCGGTCAGCCGGAGAGCCGCGCGAGGAACACAGCCTCCGCGAGGATGCAGCGCTGGAGCTCGCCGAGGTCCACGCTCTCGTCGGGGGCGTGGGCCCTGCACAGCGGTTCCCCGGCGCCCCAGAGGACGATCTCGGCGCCGGGCACAGCCTGGTGGAAGGCGGCCACCAAGGGGATGGAGCCGCCTTGACCGAAGTGGACGGCATCCCGTTCGAAGGCGACTCGAAGCGCCTCTGCTGCCGCTGAGAGGACGGGGCCGTCAGTCTGTGCGAGGTAGCCTTCGCCGATACCGCTCGGCGTGATCGTCACCCGCACGTGCCAGGGCGCGACTGAAAGCAAGTGTCGTGCGACCGCTCGCTGTGCCGCCGCTGGATCCTGGCCTGGCGCCAAGCGTACGCTCACGCGCGCCCGCGCCCGCGGAACCAGCGAGTTGACGGCCTCGCGCACGACCGGCGCGTCGATGCCGATGACGTTGACGGACGGGCGGGCGAAGAGACGCTCGGCGAGGCCACCGCTGCCGATGAGCGCCACGTCGGGCAGCACGCCCGCGTGCGCGCGATACGCGTCCTCGTCGTACTCGCCGCCGTCGTAGGGGATGCGATCGAGGCCATCGATGGCGACGTCTCCATTGGCGTCGTGCAGCGTGGCGATGATGCGCGTCAGAGCGATCAACGCGTCGGGAGCAGCGCCGCCGAAGGAGCCGCTGTGCACCGGACCCTTGAGCGTCGCGACCTCGAGGTCGACCGCCGTCAGCCCGCGCAGCGAGGTGGTCAGTGTCGGCACGCCAAGGCTGCGGTTGCCCGCGTCGGCGATCACGATGGCGTCGGCGGCGAACAGACCGGGATGCGCGAGCACGAACTCCTCGAGCGCTCCGAAGCCCGTCTCTTCCTGCCCTTCGATGACGATCTTGATCCCGACGGCGCAGTCACCGCCGATGGCCCGAAGGGCGCCGGTGTGCATGATGATCCCGGACTTGTCGTCGCAGGCGCCGCGGCCGTAGAGGCGCCCGTCGCGCTCCGCGGGCTCGAAGGGCGGGCTCGTCCACTTCGCTTCATCGCCGGCGGGCTGCACGTCGTAGTGGGCGTACAGCAGGACGGTCGGCGCGCCGGGCGCCGCCGGGCGCGCCGCGTACACGACCGGCGGCGCGCCGGGGATGTTGAGTAACTCCACCTGCGGCATGCCGGCGACGGCGACAAGAGCGGCGACGGCGTCTGCGGTCTCCTGCAAGGGTCCCCGAGGGTAGCCCTCGAAGGCCAACGACGGCAGGCCGATCAGGCGCTCGAGGTCGGCGCGCAGCTCGGGGAAGAGGTCGCCGACGCGGTCGCGCAGCTCAGTTGGGTCCATGCCACCGTCTCTCGTCTGTGGTGACGCAGCTATCGGCGCGGTTGGAAGAAGGCGCGCAGGAGAGCGACCGACTCGTCCGCCAGGAGCCCACCGGTGATCTCGACGCGGTGATTGAGGCGCTCGTCGTTGCAGATATTGTACAAGGTCCCGGCCGCCCCGGCCTTCTCGTCTGGTGCGCCGTACACGAGGTGGGGGATGCGCGCCTGCACGATCGCTCCGGCGCACATGGGGCAGGGCTCGAGCGTCGCATACAGCACTGTGTTGAGCAGCCGCCAGCTGCCCATGCGCGCCGCGGCTTGCTCGATGGCGAGCAACTCGGCGTGAGCGAGAGGGCTCTGGCGCACCTCACGCTCGTTGCCGGCTGCGCCGATGACCTCGCCGTCGAGCACGATCACGCATCCGATGGGCACGTCGCCGTGGTCCGCGGCGCGCTTGGCCTCACGCAGCGCCAGGCGCATGAAGTACTCGTGGCGGGGAAAGTAGGGGCCGGGCATGGGTGCATCATGCCTGAATGCGGTCTGAAACGGAATACCGGGCACATACCGGACGCGGTATACTGCAGGCACGTGACTGCGACAGTATCCGCCCACTTGGGCGAGAAGAGGTGAGTCTCCACCATGAACCTTACGCTTCTGCTGGTGTTCTTCGGCATCCCGATGATCATCGGCCTCGTCATTCAGAGCCGCCTGCGCAAGACCTTTGCCGGGAACAGCAAGATACCGATCTCGACCGGCAAGAGCGGCGCCGACGTGGCCCGCGAGATCCTCGATCGCAACGGGCTCAGGGCCGTGCCCGTCCAGGCGTCCAAGGCCGGCCCCCTCAGCGACCACTACGATCCGCGCAAGCGGGGCATCTACCTCTCGCAGCCTGTCTACGAGGGACGCTCCGTCGCCTCGACGGCTGTGGCGGCGCACGAGGTCGGGCACGCCCTGCAGCACGCCAACGCGTACGTCCCGATGACTCTGCGCTCGGCCGTCTGGCCGCTCGCCTCGTTCGGCCAGCAAGCGTGGTTCTTCCTTCTCATCGGCGGAGTCATCCTGAACATCGCCGGGCTGATCACCCTCGCACTCGTGGTCTTCGGCTTCGCTGTGCTCTTCCAGCTGGTGACGCTGCCGGTCGAGTTCAACGCCTCGCGGCGCGCCGCCGTCCAGCTTTCGGAGCTCGGGCTCGTCACCAGCGACGCCGAGGCGGCCGGTGTACGCCAGACGCTCTCGGCCGCCGCCATGACCTATGTGGCCGGCGCGCTCGCCGCCGTGAGTCAGCTGATCTACTTCCTGATGGTCTTCGGCGGACGCGACTGACGTGGTCTCCTGCCGCGCTGCCACCGCCGCATTGTCCTCGTCGGTGTGCTTTCGTAGACTCGTGGGCAGGCAATGAGGAGGCGGAGATGAGCGAGTGGGAGTGGATCGACGACCCTGACCCGGGAGCTCCCGACTCGGTCGGGAGAGCCTTGGCGACCAGCGGGCACCGAGTCCTGCGTCACGGTGGGGTGACCGTCCAGGTGTCGGAGCACGATACGGGCAGTCCACCCGACTACAGCATGTGCACTGTCCCGCACCTCGGCTGGCGACGCTACGGCGTGGTGGTACTCGACCAGGGTGACGAGACGCCGGCGTTCGACTACCTGGAGAGCCAGGCGTTTCCGGTCCTGGACGGCGGCGCGGATGCGGAGGCCGGTCGGCTGGCCACCGTCGAAGGCGCCAAGCAGTTCGGGCTCGATGTGCTGGACGACGCGCACGGATTGCTGCACGAGGCGGAGCCAGACTCGGACGCGTGACCAGGCCGCGGGGTACGTCAGGCCGGGTGCGCCTGCGGGCCTCACGGTGACGACGGCTGTTCCTCGGGTGCGTCTGTCCCTGGTAGGCGTAGCACCGTCTCGGTGTGCGTCGTGTCGCCGATGCCGCCGGGCAGCATGTCGGCCGGCCGTTCATCGTAGCGGGCCGCCAGTCCCCCGGGGATCCCGTAGCTGGAGTCGACGGCGCGCAGCAGAACTGAGGGTCCCGCAGCGCATCGCAACGTGACGACGATTCCATCCGGAGGCGGTCCGTAGTAGTCGAAGCGCCAGCGAGCACTGGTGCTGTCGAGGATCGTCGTATCTCCCGCGGCGAGCGGCAGGCCGTCGACGGTCGCCGTGACTCTGCCCACCGCAGTGTGCAGGAGCAGACTCACGACGGGCGCCGCGCGCGAGGAGACCAGTCGCAGTCGCACCGTGCGCCGTTCACCGCGCGTGACGTCGCCCAGAACTCGCATGCGCGGCGGCGGCAGCGGCAAGCTCGGCGCCGGCCCCGCCGTGATCGGTCGCATCCCCATCTGCGGGAAGTAGACCGCCTCGTAGACCGTTCGGGGGTGCTCTCCCACGAACTGCCGCGTCCACACGTCTACCTGGTCGACGGTCTGCCACGTCGCCGCGCCAGTCGCGTCGATCCGATAGTGGACGCTTGTGAATCGCGGGTGTTCAGCCTGCCCGACGACGGCTGCTCCGACCGCGAAGAGGACGACGCCGCCGGCGACCGCGAGCGCTACGGGCAGCCAGTGCCTGAAGACCCTGTGCACGGCGTCGAGTGGGATGACCAGCAGGCCGGCTACCAGCGAGACGGCCGCCACGGTGATGGCCTGCTTCAGACCCTCCGAGGCGAGCAGCAGATACACCGCATTGGTGGCGAGCACGATGGCCGGGACGGCCCCGAGAAGAGCGAGGAAGGCTGCCGGCCAGCCGCCGCCGCGCTCGCCGACGAGGGCCGCACCCACCAGGCCCAGGGCCGCAGCGCCCAGCGACCAGGTGAACAGGTAACTGGCCCCTGGCACCAGCACACTGACGCCGACGGCGGCTGCCAGCCACCACGCGAGTGCAGCCGTCGCCAGATCCCAGACCGGTACGCGCGTGAGCACCAGCGAGAAGACGCCGATCGCGGTGGCCAGAGCGAGCAGCACCAGCCCCACGCGGTAGAAGTCGCTGATCACCATGCCCACGTCGCTCCAGGTGCGCTCGGCGTAGGCGGTGCGGTACATGCTCCAGACGAGCGCCATCACGAGCAGCGCCGCGCCGACGGCCGCCGGCACGGCCAGGAGCGACAGCGCGAGGCCCTTCAGGCGCAACAGGCGGCGACGGGCGGCGACGGTCACTGCCAGCGCAACGAGCAGCCCGGCGCAGAGGAGCAGCGGGAGGATCGCACCCTTGCTGTAGACGACCACCCGGCCGGCGACGTCGAAGAAGACGACGTCGGGCTGATCGAGGCGAGCGACGCTCCCGAGATCGCCGCCGCCGAGATGCCGGGTCAGCCCAAGAACCGTCTGCCCCAGGTGCTGCAGTGCTCGCGGATCGTAGTGCGCGGCGTCGTCGTACGCCGTGTGGTAGTAGGCCGGACCGTCGAGAGAGGCGAAGGTCATGCCGGGGACACCCGCGGCCAGGAAGGGACGCAGGTCAGTCTGTATCGGCAGGCGCCGCGACACCTCGTACAGCAGTGACGAGGTAGACGCGCTTGGGGCTCCTCTCGACAATGCCCGGACGAGACCTTCGTTGCCCGGCCCGACGTCGTACATCACCGCCTGCGTCGATGAACCCGGGCTGTCGACGTTGAGCACGACCGCGGCCGCCGCTCTCCAGGGATCGTCGTGCAGAAAGGCCTGCGCCCCGAGCATGCCGCGCTCCTCGCCATCGGTGAACACGAAGATGACGTCGTGTCGCAGGCGCGGCCCTGTGCTCAGGGCCCGAGCCGTCTCCAGCAGGACGGCGACGCCGCTCGAGTTGTCGGCGGCGCCGGGCGAGGTCGCTACCGAGTCGTAGTGAGCGACCAGCACGATCGCTCGCGAGGACTCAGAGCCGCGCAGCCGGGCGACGACGTTGCGGACGGTCCCGGCGACGCTCGGATTCTGCTCCGAGACGACTGCCGTAGTCTGCACGCGAGTGTTCAGCCCAAGATCTGCCAGAGTTGCGACGATCGTCGCGCGCGCTTCCTCGGCCGCCGGCGAAGCGAGGGGCCGCGGCGCCTCCGCCAGCGCGCGCAGCGTGACGAGGGCGCGTGCCGCCGAGAACTGCTCCGGCGGAGCGTTCGCGGGCAACGGCTCGGGGGAGCGAGGGGCATGCACCCCGAGCACGATCATTCCGGCGACCAGACTCACGGAGAGCCCGGCGAGCAGGTACTTGGTCACGCCCACCTCCTCAGCCTAGACTGCCCAGCCGGGGACGCAACCTCACGCGAGCCGGCGGCTGCCGCTCTCATCAGTTCTCGCTTCGCCAGTAGCCGAAGGCAGTGGGTGCGCCCTCGGCTGCTCCGCATGCCTCTCCGGGCCCACGGAAGGTATCTCCGCTGGCCTCGGAGACAGGTGAGACTACGTCGAGCTTCAGAGACAGGGAAGAACAACGAAGGAACGCCGGCGACTTCGCCTAGAAGGCCGCTCTTGGTGCTCCGCCCTGATCTCGGTGCTATCGTCCTGCGGCAGCGCCGAGCCGAGGGGTGGAGGAAGAGTGACAGAAGCACCGATCCCGTCTCAGGAAGGCCACTACGTCTACGTCTACCGCGGCATGCGAGACCGCGTCCGCTGCGTCGGCTACGGCAAGGGCGGCGAGAGCGCGCGCCCTACTCCGTCCGGGTAGTAGCTACGGCTCGTCTCGAGGAGCATGAAGGCGGCCGCTTCTCACGCGCAATCGGTGGGGACTGGCAGGAGCGCAAGAAAGTGACGATGTGCAGGAGTTTCAGTGGCGCGCCCGGCAGGATTCGAACCTGCGACCTTCGGTTCCGTAGACCGACGCTCTAATCCAGCTGAGCTACGGGCGCGCGGGCATCGAAGTATACCGGAGGAACGCGGGTGCGGAAACCCTCAGGGAGGGGTCGTCGGCCTGGAGGGAGGGGCTGGCGGAGAAGCCGGGATTCGAACCCGGGAAGGAGCTTGACACCCCTTAACCGCTTAGCAGGCGGTTGCCTTCAGCCACTCGGCCACTTCTCCACACGCGGCGACGCAGACCTGCGCCGCGGTCCCGTAGTTTACCGTATCTTCCCGATCCGCGGGACCCTTTGACGCGCCCCGGAAGGGTCAGACGAAGGGCCAGTAGACCTCGGTGATCAGCTCCCCGTCGGGGACGCTCCCCTGCTCGTTCAAGTAGACCTCACGGCAGGGCCCGCTCGGCTTCTTGTCGTTGGCGACCATCCATGCCTGAAGCGCCCCATAGGCCGAACCGAGGCCGGAGTATGGGCCCCTATGCGTCGCGCTCGCGACGGTGCCGCCGGCGATCTCCTCGGCGGCGACGTCACCCGCGGCCGTCGCCCCCGGGGCCACGGGCATGCAGACGACGACCTCGAACTCCGCAGTCACCTCCGCAGGGTACAGGGCGAAGGGGGGGCCGGCGTACTGTGCTCCCGTGGCGGCGGCGCATTCCATGATCGCGGCGAACGCCTGGCCCAACGCCTCGGAGATAGTCCCCATGGATGCGCGCTTGCGCACCGTCAGCGCGAACTGATGGGGAAGATCCTTCACCTGAACGTCATACGGCACGGCTGCTCCTTCTTCGTGGGACGCCCTTTCTCTCTGGCGAGAGTGAACACCTCTCGCGGCCAAAGCTCAAGCCGGAAGGTCGTAGGACGACCGGCTCAGGCATTGCCGCGGGCTCAGTAGGGCCACCGGGCGGCGACCGCCGCGGCGCTCACCGCCATGATCGCGACCTGCACGCCGATGCCGAAAGGGCGTCCGCAGCGACCGTGGGGGAAGCTGCGCCAGTGGCTTGGGAACCATTGGCGTGCGCCCTCCCCTCGCCAGGTGGCGATGAGTACGTCCCAGTCCGGCGCACCGCTGAGGGCGCCCATGAACACCATCCAGAACGGCATGTCGAGGCCGAGCCAGCAGACCAGCAGCGCCGTGAGACTGGCGAGGAAGTCGGCCGCGGCGTACGGCGCCGGATACCTCACGGCGCTGTAGTCCCAGTGGGGGATGAAGTCCATGACGACGTGGGCCAGCACCACGAGACCGGCGACCAGCCACCACGGTCCGCCGAGGATCGCGGCGATCGCCAGCCCGGCGAGGACATGCGTCGATACCCACATGCGGCGAGGGTACGCGAGCGACGCCTCTCTGACCATCCCGCGCCTCTCTCGGCTCAGCAGAGAACGCGGGCGAAATCGCGGACGCTAGGGTAAGATGCAGGGAGCGAAAACGGGAGGAGGAACCCACATGAAGAAGCTCGTAGTCTTCGCGCTGCTCGTCCTCATCACCGCCGGCGCGTACTTCGCCTGGAAGATGATGAAGGGCGACGGTGGCTGCTGCGGCTGGGGCGGCGACAACGTCGATCCGTGGAGCAGCTACACACCGCCCGAGCAGGAGGGCGCTGCGGAAGCGACCACCGGCGAGACCTCCTGAGGCTCGAGAGCGGCGCGAATCGTCCGAGGGGCGCCGGGCCGACAGGCCTGGCGCCCCTCGGCGTCTCGCTACGGCTGATCCCGATCAGATGCGCAGGTACGAGTCCGCGTAGATGACTTTGTTCTGCAGCATGCGATACGTCTTGTAGACGTCGACCTGATCCGGGTCGTCGGTATCGACCACCGCCGGGTCCAGGTCCTCCATGGCGGCGGTCGCGTCGTGGAGGGCGAGCAGGAGCTTGCCGAGGCTCGTGCTCGTGTCGCGCTGCTCCACGATGCGGATGACCTCATTCTGTTTGGCATCGAGGGGATCGGCGATGGCCGCATCCAGTCCGGCGGCCATCAGCATCACCAGGTAGGTCCGGTTGACGAGACTGCGGATCGCCGACGGGCAGCCGTTCGATACGTTGGAGAGGCCGACGACGGTCGTCGGCGGCGGGTCAGAGAGCTGGGTGAAGATGCGGATCGCATCGACTGCCGCTTCGGCCACGTCCTGGTTGCAGGTGACGGTGAGGGCAAGCGGGTCGAGGAAGACGTCTGGCATAGGGATGCCGGCGGCCTCTGCGGCGGGGAGGAGGGCCTCCATGGCGATCCCGGCCCGGCCGTCGGCGGTGGTCGGGATGCCGTCCACGCCCATCGTCAGGGCGATGACGCGCGCATCGTGGGCGGCGGCGAGCTGCATCACGCTGTCGAGCCGGTCCGGATCTGCGGACGCCGAGTTGAGCATGGCCGGCTGCTTGCAGACTTCAAGCCCAGCCTTCATCGCGGCCAGGTTCGTCGTGTCGAGTGAGAGCGGGACGTCGACCACTTCCTGCACGGCCTGCACGATCCACGGCATCACCTCGTGGCCGTGCTTCTTCTGCGGCCCGATGTTGAGGTCGACGATTCCGGCGCCGGCCTCGACCTGACGCACCGCCATCTCCTGGATGGCGCGCGCGTCGCGTGCCTCGATCGCCTGCTTGACGGGTGGGGCGATGATATGGATGTTCTCACCGATGAGCAGCACTTGCCGCCTCCTTGCCGTGGAAGTCAATGGGGAGCGTCTCGAGGACCTTGGAGAACGCGGCCTTGAGCGCGCTGTCGTCGGGGAGCTCGAAGATGGGCCGGCCGGACGCGTCGAAGGACGCGACCATGGGATCGTCGGGAAGCACAGCCAGCAGCTCGAGACGCTGTGCCGCGATCGCGTCCTCGAGCTCCGGGGTGAGCCCGTGGCCGGCCCGATTGACGATGAGGTAGTGCCGGTCGACCCTGGTCTTCAGCTCGTCGAGCACGGCGCGCACCCGGCCCGCCGTGGTGATGCCGCGCACGCTGGCGTCGCTCACGATGAAGAGCACGTCGACGTCTCTCGTGGTGCGGCGTGAGAGGTGTTCCAGGCCGGCCTCGTTGTCGATGACGACCCAGGGGTAGCCGTCGGCGATGGTGTCGACGATCGCGCGCAGCATGTTGTTGGCCGCGCAGTAGCAGCCGGGCCCTTCGGGGCGGCCCATGGCGAGCAGGTCCACGC
The DNA here is from genome assembly GCA_963717285.1 of uncultured Thermoleophilia bacterium. GTDB lineage: Bacteria > Actinomycetota > Thermoleophilia > UBA2241 > UBA2241 > CAIXSE01. The sequence continues at coordinate 502,855 of CAVQVW010000002.1, read as the reverse complement.
CGACGCCCTCGACGACGCTCGAGTTGATCTCGTAGTCGAGCAGGTCTTGTTTGGCGATGCCGGCGTCGAGCAGATTCGCTCGAGCCTTGTCGCTGGTCTCCTCGCGCACGTCGCCCACGGTCCTTTCGAGCCGCAAGCCCAGCACAGTGTTGAGGTTGCTCGCCGGGTCGGCGTCGATGGCGAGGATGGGACTGGCGTGGGCCTCCACCAGGCGGCGGATCAAGAGACCGGCAAGCGTCGTCTTGCCTGTGCCGCCCTTGCCGGCGACGGCGATGGTGGTGGTCATGCAGTCAGCCTCCAAGGGTGCAGTCGATCATTGGCCCGGCGCCCCGATCCCTCGCTCGTTGAGCGCGGCGCGCACGGTGGGGAACGCGTCAAGGTCGGTGTGCGGCAGAAAGAGCGCCGACGTGTACTCATCCATGAAGCTGTTGTCGGCGCTCAGCTCGAGGTAGGTCATCTTGGCGGCGACGTCGCGAACGACCTGCCGCGTGTTCACGCAGAGCAAGGTGGCGTAGGCGCCTTGGGCGCTCGTGTTGCCGAGGAAGCGGAAGTGATCGACCGGCTGATCGGGAAGCAGGCCGATGCGAATCGCCTTCTCGACGCTGATGTACTGGCCGAAGGCGCCGCCGATGAGAATCTGTTCCACATCGGCGAGATCCACGCCGACGCTGCGGCAGAGGACCTCGTAGCCCGCGTAGATGGCGGCCTTGGCGCGCAGCAGCGATGTCACGTCGGACTCGGTGATGACGATATCGTGAGGGGCGCCGTTCTCGCCCGCACGGGCGACAACGTACTCCGGTGCTCCCTCGCCGACTCGCATCCTGTCAGTGGGCGCCCTGCCGTCGAGGTTCCCGGACTTGTCGAGCAGCCCGGTGAAGAAGAGCTCGCCGAGCAGATCGATGAGGCCGCTGCCGCAGATGCCGACCGCCGGGGCGTCGTCGACCGTGCGGAAGGACGGCTCCAGCTCGTCGTCGATGTAGATGTCCTCGATGGCGCCCTCGCTGGCGCGCATGCCGTGCTTCACGCCGCCGCCCTCGAACGCGGGTCCGGCCGAGCAGGCGCACGACAGAAGCCAGTCCTTGTTGCCGAGGACCATCTCGCCGTTCGTGCCGATGTCGATGAACAGCGTGAGCTCGTCGGTGGCGAACATGCCCGAGGAGATGACACCGGCTGTGATGTCGCCACCCACGTAGCTGCCCACCGCCGGCAGGCAATGCACCCGCGCCAGGCGATTGACGTCGAGTCCGAGTTCGGCGGCCTGGAGGCGCGGCGGCTGCGAGACGGTCGGGATGTACGGCTCCTCGCGCAGGTAGCGCGGGTCGATGCCCAGCAGCACGTGGGTCATCGTGGTGTTCCCGGCCATGGCCACTTCGTAGATCTGACGCGCCGCGATGTGGTTGCGCTCGGCGAGCTGCTCGATCAGATCGTTGACGGTACGGACGACCAGCGCCTGGAGATGATCGAGGCCACCCTTGCGCCTGGCGTAGATGATCCTCGAGATGACGTCGTCGCCGCAGCTGATCTGCCTGTTGTAGGAGCTCTCCGTGTCGACGATACGGCCGCTGGCGAAATCGACCAGGTAGGCGACGATGCTGGTGGTCCCGACGTCGACGGCGAGGCCGTAGTCGCCCGGCGACTCGGTCGCCGGGCGCACGTCGATGAGGCGCGGTGGCAGGTAGTTGCCGTAGGCCCAGTCGCTCATCTCCAGCGTGACGCGCACGTGCCAGTCGGAGGCACGCAGGGCGTGCCCGAGTTCCCGAAGGATGGGGAGCTGGGCTCGCAAGTCGGGCACGAACGCCTGACGCGCCAGCTCGCGCTTGAGGCGGTCGAGGTCGCTGGTGTTGTCCGAGAGGGAGGGGGGGTCGATGGCGATGGAGAAGGTGCGGATCGACGGATTCTGCTCCCAGTCGCAGCTGACGGGCAGGGACTCGGGCTCGGCGACGGCGTGGCCGTGAGGGCGCACGCGCTCGCGCCTGCGGGGCGGGACCTCGACCTCGAGCGGACCGGCCACGTAGGTCTGGCAGGCGATGGCCCAGCCGTCGGCCACCTCGCTCACCTCGAGGCCGGCGTTGCTGCGGCGCGTCGCCTCGCCGCCCGTGATGCGCACCCGACAGCGGCCGCAGCGCCCCTGCCCGGCGCAGGGGGCGGGCAGGTCGAGCTCGCAGAGGATGGCGGCGTCGAGCAGGCTCGTGCCGACGGGGACCTCGATACACTCGCCGGAGGGCGAGAACTCGACCGTGGCCACTACGGTCTTGCTCGTCATCGCGGACGAGTCGCTCATCGTCCTCCTACGCCGCCCAGACGGTCTTGAGATAGGAGGGGATGTCGACGGCTTCGCGAGGGCCGACCATGATCTGCCAGCCCGGCAGTTCCTCCTCGACCTCGCCCGACAGACCGGCGACGTGGCCCGGGATCACGAGCTTCTTGTGGCTGAGCCGGTCGCCGATGCCAGAGTCCTTGACTGACTTGGCGATCTTCTCCGCATCGAGCTTGCCGGCGGCCCAGGCGGTCAGCACCGACTGGCCGTCGCAGTCCGCAACCAGGAGCCAGGTGGGCGTCCCGGATCCTTCGACCTCTCCTGAAACCGAGAAGTAGGTGAGCGAGAAGTTGGTGGTGATCAGCAGCGGGCTGTCGGCATCGGCGGAACCCACCTCGTAGAGCTTGGGGTCGACCTGGATCGGTTTCTGCGGATCGGTGTAGATGTTCTGACGCAGGGTGAGCAAAGCGTAGAGCGCACTGGGCTCGAAGTGGTCGACGACGACGACTCCCGCGTACTTGGCGATCGCCTGATCGGCGCGCACCAGCTCGGCCTGCCAGGTAGGGGCGCCGGTGTCGGCCATGATGGGGAAGCCCAAGGCGCGGGCGCCCTTCTTCAGGGCCAGCCGCCGCAGTTGCGTGAAGGCCACCAGATCGCCGGCCAATGAGGTGCCGCCGGGGTCGAGGATGAGGTCCAAGACACCGGCGCCGCGCACGCTCTCGGAGAGCTCGGCGAGAGCGTCCAGATCGCCGTTCTCGGCGCGGATGACGAGGGGGCAGCCGTGCTTCTTGGCGACGCCGGCCATGGCTTGCCAGTTGTCGGCCGTGGCGGCGTGGATGAGCGGCTTCTCGGCGGCGGCGCCCTCGGCGAGAGCTGCGTCGACCGCCGCCGGGTCGGCGCTCATCAGGACGAGCGGCACCTCGGGGGCGGCTGCGCGCACGGCGGCGACGGCGGCGGCGTAGGCGGCCGCGTCGCCGCCGGACTGCTGGACGGCGACGCCGTCGAGGTGCAGCTTCATGCCGACGCGCTCGATCTCGTAGGCCCCGATCTCGGAGGCGATCTCGGCCAGTCGCGGGTCGTCGCTCTGCACGCGCACGACGAGGCCCGGCTGATGGTAGAAGGTCTTCTCGTGGCGGAAGAGCACGACCTCGTTGCCGATCTCGAAGGCGCGCTCGCCGGACCCGACGGTCACGAGCTTGATGGGCGGCGCCGAGGCCGCGTTGAGCGACGTCTTCGCCTCATCACCGACGTACGGGCACTTGTCGAGCTCGGTGCCCTTCTGGGCGAGCTTCATGGCGAAGGCGAGGCAGGTCGGGAAGCCGCATTCTTTGCAGTTGGTCTGGGGAAGAAGCTTGTAGATCTGCAGTCCGGTCAGTGCCACGGTCAGGCCCCTTTCACGAGGTCGTCCAGCGCAGCACGGAGCGCGCTCAGGGAGTCGGGATGACGTACCAGGAGGATGTCTGCGCCGGCTTCGAGCAGCGTCATGCCGGTGCTGATCTCCCAGGCGACACCTCTCCTGGACAGATCCCCCCAGGCTTCAGGGACGCCTTCCACGGCACGCGCCTCCTTCTGGCGCCATGCTTCCGCGCCGGCCCCGCAGACCATGGGCTGCTGGGTCATGGCGTCGCCCATGAGCGCCGCAAGGCGCAGGCGTTCCATGACCGAGTAGGTGTACTCGAGGCCGTAGCCGAGGGCGCCGGTGTTGGGGTCCATGAGGACCCGGTCCAGCGCTAGCCCCATGTCAGAGATGAGAATATTGAGCTGCTTCGCGAGGTTCACGTCGATTGGCGAGAAGGCGACGACGAGGTGGCCGTTGCCCAGCGCCGCGGCGACGATGGTGCGGTGGTTCTTCTCCTCACAGATACCGAGTGCGAGCTGTTCGCCCTTGGTCGCCTCGGCGACCGCGACCAGGACTTCGTTGTCCTTGTCGGCGGTGCCCGGTCCGTAGACGAGAAGCGGGACGTCGACGGCTGCCAGCACCTGCTTGACCTTGTCCGCGGCGTAGGCTCCGTCGTGGTCGCCGCGGTCCGGATGGCAGCTGTCGAGCTTCAGGGCGATGAGGTCGGCGCCCAGTTCGACGGCCCGCCGCGCCCATTGCGCCGGATCGTCCATGACCTCACCCCACACCGACTGCAGCTCGGGCGACCAGCCCTCGGGCTTCCTGTCCTCGATCTCGATGGCGAGGGCAGGACGATGCGGCATCGCGCCCTCGAAGTCGAGGAACGGCAGCGTGGTCTCGCCTCCAACGGTGACGGAGGAGCGGGTCCCGCCTCCCAGCGTCACCTCACGCACGGAGCCGGACCATTTCTCTACGGGTGTCTCCAGTGGGGTCATCGGCACTCCAAGTGTTCGCGGATCAGAAGAGAGAATCCATGACGAGGGCGGGGTGCCCCTTCTCTTCGAGGAAGGGGAGGAGCTCTTCGACGGAGGTGGCCACCGTCTCGTCGGCGATCATGTCAAGGAGGTCGGGATGACCCGACTTCTCACAGATCTCCTCGAGATCGGGACGCATGCTCTCCTTGAGGAACGAGCTCATCCAGACGACGCGCGGCATTCCGCCGTCGCCGGAGATGAACTTCTCGCTCGTGAGGTAGTACTTGCCCATGCCCATCATGCCCGGCGTCTGCATGCCGCCGCCAGCCGTGCCGGCGAGCGTCGAGAACGTCATGCCGCAGGGCGTCATGCTGGGGTCCTCGCGACTGACGATCATGAAGCCGTTGGCCTCCGGCACGAGCACCATGATGCACTCGAAGCAGCCGCAGGAGGTCATCGGCGCCTCCATGATCGAGTAGAAGGTCACGCGGTCGATCGACTGGTTGGAGTGCGCCTGGATGTATTCGTTGGGACCCGAGAACTCGCCCTTGACAGGGTCGATGACGACGCCTTTGGGCACAGGCTGGTTGGGGCCGGTCGGGTTGATCTCGAACGACGCCTTGCAGTCGAGCCAGTTGTAGGCCCCGCAGAGCCCGACGCGCTCGGGGTTCACGACGCAGACGTGGTTGGGTGCGAAGCTCTGGCACAGGAGGCAGGAGTAGAAAGTGTCGACCGACTCGTCGGTGAGGTTGGCGATACGCTCGTTGCGCTGACGATAGGCGCTGCGCGCCTCCTCGATGAGGACGTCGACTTCCGCGGAATCGGTCGTGATGTACACCTGCACCTTGTCGACGATGTTGCCGAACACCTCGTGCACGCGGGCGTGGATGACCTTGCCGAAGTGCTCCATCCGGAAGCCCTTGGCGACGGTGTTCTTGCTCACGCGTATCCAGGCGATGTCGCGCTGGCCGTTGTGCTGGACGCCCTCGACGCTGTTCATGAAGTAGTGGATCTGACGCTCGATGATCGGCTCGAAATCGAGCTGCATCTTGCGCCCCGACACCTCGGCGACCAGACCCAGAGCGACGGCCTCGCCTTCCTCGAACTCGTCGAAGTCGCGGCCCACACAGGTGATCTTGCCGTCTTCGACCTCGTCCGACGGGCGCATGCGCAGGTACTCGAAGGCGCGGCTGTGCCTGCCGCCGAACTCCGCGTACATGATCTCCTTGCGGATGCGCTCGCCCTCGAAGGCCGATCCGAAGGAGACCGGGATCGGCACCTTGGCGATCTTCACCTTGACGCCGCGCACCTCCATGCAACGCTGGATGAGCTTCTCGGCGCGCTCCATGTCGTCGGCCCCGGCGATCTCGCCGAAGGGCATGCTCACGACATGCTCGTAGGTCGTCACCCCGGTGGGGAGGATCTGCGGGATGCGCGTGTCGGCGATCACCGGGAAGCCGTAGCTGATGGCCCCGGCGGCGGTCGCGTACTTGAGATCGTCAACCTCGCCCAGGGCGAGCACGAAGGCGAACACGCGGAACTTGTTGTAGAGCATGATGTCGCGCGCGTTGCCGGCATCCATGCCGCCGAACGTGAGCGCCGAGCGGGCCGCAAACCCGAGGGCGTAGACGGCCGAGACGGTGTCGAGGCCGAAGGGCACCGTGAACGTGTCGTAGCCGAGCTGGATGCCTTCTTCCTGGAGCTGATGGATGATGCTGCGGCCGTTGACGTTGCCGCTGAGGAAGATCAGGATGCCTCGGCTCTGCAGCTCGCGGACGATCTTGACCGCGACCTCGTTGCTCTTGGCGCAGCCGACGATGGCGCAGAAGCCGGGCATGCGGCCGTCGACCAGCTGGATGCCCCAGGCCCGGAGCTGGATGTCGTCGATGGGGCCATTGAGCTTCATCTTGTCGCCGTGGGCCGTGAGGGCGCCCGAAGTGAAGCGTTCGCCATGCTCTTGGCCGTTGCCGAGCTTGATGATCTGAGGCTCCTGCTTGCGCACGAAGCGCACCCCCTCGATCACCTCTTCGGCGAAGAGGGTGGCGACGCCGCTGTCGAGGGTCTCGCCGAGATAGGGCAGCCACATGGAGTCGGCGGGCAAGGGGTGGAGAAGAGACCTGGCCCGCTCGAGGACGGGCGGCAGGTCGCCGAGGGTCTCGACCTTGCGTCCCGTGAAGGCGTAGACGACGGGCAGGAAGTAGGCGGTGTTGGTGAACGCGACGGGGGTCTCTGGCCCGAACTCTTCGATGGCCTCGTCGACCATCGCCTCAGCCTCGGCGACGATGGCGCTGGCGCCGCGGATGGCGCGCTTGGCGATGTAGCGGCTCATCGATCCTCTCCCTCGACGTGGGTGTGACCGGGTCCGTGGTCGTGCGAGTGGCCCTCGGCCAGCGGATAGACCGCCGAGCCGACTGTCTCGACTTCGTCCTGCGTCGCGAGGTACTGGCGGATGGCGGCGAAGTAGGGCGTGTCGCCGCTGTCGCCGAACTGCGACGGATCGTATGGCTTGAGCTTGAGCGCGGCGCGCTTGCCGTCGATCAGTTCGAGCGAGCGGGCCAGCATCTCGTTCCAGTCCGGGATGAACTCGAGGTCGCCGCCGACCATCTCCTCCCAGCCCTCAGTCATCAGGCGGGTCGCCACGGTGGAGGCCTTCACCGGGCTGCTGACGCCGAAGATGACGTGCGCGCCCGAGGCCGCGAAGTAGGTGCCGATGGCGATCGCCTTCTCGCACATCCATTCCGGGCAGAGACCGATTGCGGGGAGCTCGTCGATGTCGTCGCCGAGGCCGCCCTCGGTGGCGACCTGCGTGAGGACGGTGAGGATGCGGGAGTTGTCCACGCAGGAGCCGAGATGGAGCACCGGCGGGATGCCGATCGCCTCCATGACCTCGCGCAGGCCCGGGCCGGCGGCGTCGAGGATCTCGGGGCTCAGGTAGCCGGCCTTCGCGCCGGCGGTCGCGGCGCAGCCGGTGACCACGACCATGACATCGCGCGCGATGAACTCCTTGATCATCGTGACGATGCCCTCGTCCTGCGTGACGCGCACGTTGTTGCAGCCGACGACGCCGGCGAGGCCGCGGATGCGGCCGGCGATGACGGAGTCATTGAGCGGCCGGAAGGACCCGCGATGGAAGCCGCCCTGCATGTAGTTCAGGTACTCGTGGCTGAAGCCGGCGACCAGGGGTTCGTGGTAGTCTGGGATGTGGATGGGGCCGCGGTTCTTGTAGTTGGCGATCGCCATCCGCACGATCTCGGCGGCCGTCTCCGGGGCGCGACGCTCGTCGAACTCGACGTGGACCGCGCCGGGGATCTTCGCCTTCGGCGAGGTTGTGACGAGCTGGGTGTGGAATCGCTGCGAGAGCGGCCCGAGCGCCTGCATGATGCACTGCACATCGACGACCATGGCCTCGACGGCGCCCGTGAGCACGGCCAGCTCCTGGTGTAGGAAGTTGCCCGCCGGCGGGATGCCGTAGCGCATGAGGATCTCGTTGCTGGTGCAGCAGATGCCGGCCAGATTGATGCCCTCGGCGCCGACCGCCTTGGCCTCGGCGATCAGTTCGGGGTCCCGCGAGGCCTCGACGAGCATCGCCGACAGGGTCGGCTCGTGACCGTGGACCACGACGTTGACCTGGTCGCTCTTGAGCACGCCCAAGTTGACCTCGCTGGAGAGCGGCGACGGTGTGCCGAAGAGGATATCGCTGATGTCGGTGCTCAGCATGGCGCCGCCCCAGCCATCCGCCAGCGAGCAGCGCAGGGCGCTCTTGAGGATGTTCTCGGCGTCGAGGTCGACGCCCTCGTGGGTGCGGTGGAGGACCTCGGCGATCTCGCGGTCGATGGCGCGCGGCGTGAGCTTCAGCTTCTTCCACAACTCCTGGCGCTTGGGCGTGGCGCGCCGCGTGTAGACGATCTCGCCGAAGGGCTGGCCGAACTGCTCCAGGGCCTTCTCGGAGACGTCGAGGGCGATGTCGTTGACCTCGCGGCCGGCGGTGGGGACGTCCATATGGGCGGCGACGGCCATCAGCTTCTGCTCGTCCTTGATGGTGTAGCCCGGCGCCTGCCCGCTGGCCACCGCGTGCAGCGTCATGGCCATGTCGCGACCGTGGTCCGAGTGGGCGGCGACGCCGCCCGCGACTTGGCGGGCGAAGTGGCGTGCTGCGATGGTGGGCAGGTCGGCGCCGCAGATGCCCACCTTGCTCTCGGCGTCCTTGCCGACCAGGCGGCACGGGCCCATCGAACAGATGCGGCAGCAGGCACCGGTCTCGCCGATGGGGCAAGGCTTCATGTGGTCGGCGCGACCGAAAGCGGTCTCGATGCCGCAGTCGTCTGCGTGCAGCAGCATCTCGAGAGCGGCGGGATCGATGCTCTTCGGTGTCTCGGCCTTGACGTCCTCGCTCTTCACGTCATCCATGGGTCAGCTCCTTCGGTCGCGGCCTCCGCCTGATGGGCTCGGGCGCACGGCGATGTCGGTCTCCGCGTGGGCGGCGACGGCAGCGCTGTCGACGAGGTGCTCATTCGGTGTCGGGCGCTGCGTCAGTACTTGCGGTGGTCTCCGGACATGATCAGATCGGTCGGGTCTGTGGCGGTGGCGCGTACGCCGGACGTCGCCCATGCGGGCTTGTCGGTCGGCGGTGCTGCTGCCTCCTGGCGCTCGCCGGAAGGATAGCCGCCCTCGCTGAGGCGCGTCGCTATCTGCTCCGGGTTCGTCAGTGCGGGGTCGTAGGCGACACGGACGGCGGTGTCGCGGGCGCTGGCCACGATCGACGAGATGCCGGCGTCCTGTTTGAGCACATCCCGCACGGAGATCACGTGGTGATCGGCCCACATGCCCGGGACGGCGAGGGTCAACTCTTCCATCGACGACTCCTTATCCCGTCCCAGCGCGATCTGAGGCACCTATCGCGTGGACGAGGATTGTGGTTTCTTGCACAAGAGTAGTGCTTGCTCACTGTACAGGATGGAGGGTACGCGAGCAATGGGGTGTGAGGCGCATCACGAGCTCGGAGCGGGTGGGAGACGATAGGCGCTCGCGTGATCGGCGTCGATGCTGGCGGAGGGGGTGGGATTCGAACCCACGAACGACTCGCGCCGTTGCCGGTTTTCAAGACCGGTGCGATCGACCTCTCTGCCACCCCTCCGAGGCTCTAGTCTACCTCGCGCGCGGGGCAGACGGAGGAGCGGCGACGAGCTTCGCGAGTCGCTCGAGGACGCGGGCCTCCAGTCCGCGAAGGGCGTCCGCCTGAGTGCGCAACTCCTCGAGCGACGCGCCGGGAAGCTCCTCTCCCACGGACGCGTCGATGCCGCCCGGCGGGAGGCTCCCGCGCTTCGACACCTTGGCGCCGGCGAGGGCCTTGTACTCCTCTGAGGTCTTCAGCTCCTTCAGGGCAGCTAGCAGTCCTCTGCAGCCGGGTCGACCCTTCAGCTTCTTCACTACGCGGGCCAGGGTGCAGCGCCCCTTCTTCACACGCAGGGTCAGCGCGCTGTCGACGAGCTCTGCGAGCAGGTCGCCCGAGGAGTGGAGATAGTGCACGGTCGATTCCCTCGAGAACGCGTGCTGGCGCCGCGCGGCGAGCGTGATCCTGCACGTGATGAGTTCGGCCTGCGCCAGACCTGCGAGGGGATTGTCCTGCACCAGCTCGTCACTGACGATAGCGTTCGCAACGTGCGCCAACTCCCGGGCGGATGCCATCAGCTCGAAGCCCAGCGCGGGCGCATCTGCGAGGCTCCACCAGAGCGCGTCGAGCAGAGCTGCCGCATCCTTGGTGGCTGCCGTCTCCAGAGCCATCCGGAGTCTGTCGCGTGCGGCAGCCAGATCCGCCAGAGCCGCATCGCCGCGGGCGCCCGCCCTGCCGTTCGTCGTCATCGTGAGCCCCCTCATCCCATGATTGACCGGACTAGTGTACGCCGACGACGCCTGCCTCGCTCGACATGCTGTTCTCAGCCTTTCGACGGGACTGCCGATAGCCCCCGAGAGTGATGGCCGAGCAATTCAGCGAAGTGGTGGCCCTGATGAGACTCGTCTGGCATACTCCGGCGCGATGAAGGCACTGATCATCGCCTGTTCGGACGGTCGCATCGCCGGACCGCTCAGCACGCTCCAGAAGGAGCTCGGCGAGACCGACGCCGACCGCATCCTCCTGCCCGGCGGGCCGCTTCTGTTCACGCGCTCGGGGGCGGAGCGCCGCGTCGCCCTCGACTGTGTTCGCACCCATCTCGAGATGCACGGCAACCAGGCCATCCACCTCGTGTCACACCAGGAGTGCGGAGCCTACGAGCGCGCGCTCGGCGGCCTGGGCTTCGATCAGCAGGAACTGCTCGCGCGCGACCTGCGCCGGGCCAGGACCCTGCTCGAGAACGCTCATTCCGGCGTCGACGTCTACGCGTACATCATCCCCTGGCGGGAGAACGGCCGCGGGCCGGGGTTCGGACCGGCGGAGTCTGTGGACTAGCCTCGGGCTCCACCCGTCGCAGCCCTGCGCGGGTGGTGCGTCTCGACCACGTTCAGCGAGCGATCACGGCTTTGCCCATCCGCGAGCGCAGGGCTTCGGGGACCGCGATGCTGCCGTCGGGCTGCTGGTAGTTCTCCATGATCGCGATGATCGTGCGACCGAGGGCGATGGCCGTGCCGTTCAGGGTGTGCACGAAGCGTGGCCCCTTCTCGCTGCGGTAGCGGCAGTCAAGGCGCCGGGCCTGGTAGTCGGTGCAGTTGGAGCAGCTGGTCACCTCACGGTACTGCTGCTGGCCGGGCAACCAGGCCTCGCAGTCGAGCTTCCGGGCCGCGGGGGCGCCGAGGTCGCCGGCTGCGATGTTGACCACGCGGTAGGGGATGCCCAGGCCCTGCAGGATCGTCTCCTCCGCCGAGAGGATGCGCTCGTGCTCGGCGGCGGCTTGCTCGGGAAGGCAGAAGCTGAACATCTCGAGCTTGTCGAACTGGTGGACGCGCAGGATGCCGCGGGTGTCGCGGCCGGCGGCGCCCGCCTCGCGGCGGAAGCAGGTGGAGTACCCGGCGTAGCGGAGGGGCAGATCGGCGGTCTCGAGGAACTCGCCCATGTGCAGGGCGGCCAGCGGCACCTCGCTCGTGCCCACCAGGCAATCGCCGTCCAGCGTCTCGTAGATCTGCGCCCGGTCGGTGGGGAAGAAGCCGGTGCCGTACATCGCCTCCTCACGCACCAGCACGGGGGGCACGACGGGGCGGAAGCCCTGGCCGCAGACGATCTCGAGGGCGTAGCCCACGAGGGCGAACTGCAGAAGCACGAGATCGCCCTTGAGGTAAGCGAAGCGCGATCCGCTGACCTTGGCGGCGCGCTCCATATCGATGACGTCAAGGGCCAAACCGAGGTCGAGGTGGTCCTTGGCCTCGAAGTCGAAGTGGGGAGGCTCGCCGACCGAGCGCAGCACCACCGCGTCGGCGGCGCCGCCCGGGGGGACGTCGTCGAGCACGAGGTTGGGGATCTCGAGGAGCCGCGCGCGCAGATCCTCGTCGATCTCCGCCAGCTCGGCCTCGCCCTGCTTGATGGTGTCGCCCAGAGCGCGCATGGCGGCGATCGCCTGCTCGGCTTCGCCGCCGCCCTTCTTGACGGCGGCGATCTCGTCGCTCGTCCGCTTGCGCTCGGCGCGCATCGTCTCGACCTGGGTGAGCAGCTTGCGGCGCCGGCGCTCGACCGCGAGGAACTCGTCGAGCGACGACGCGGACGCGCCGCGGCGTGCCAAAGCCTCGCGGACCTCGTCCGGGTTGGAGCGCAGCATCTTCACGTCGAGCATCGCGAGCCTCCGGGTGGCTTCGTGACTGGATACACATCGTACCGCAATGGCTCGACCGTCGCGGCGCGCTCATGCTAGGCTCGCGCTGCGCAGCGCGCCGTCCCCGGGGGAGGAAGGAGCCACTGATGGATCAGCTCACACCGAAGGGCAGGCCACGCGTCCGTGGCCGGCGGGTGATCCCTCTTGCCGCGGTGCTCCTGGCGCTCACGGCGGTTCTGCCTGTCGCCTCAGCCAGTCCGTCGGAGGCGAGTCCGAGCCCGAGTCCGAGCCCGGGGGAGAGCCTGTCACCGCAAGGCCTGGATCCGTCGTCTTCACCTTCACCGAGCGTCGAGCCGTCGCCTCTCCGCAGCGTCTCTTGCGTCCTGTCTCAGACTAGGATCATCTACGGGTCCGTCGTCACCGTCTCCGGCGTCGTCTCGCCGGCATCCGAGGGGCAGGAGGTCGCCATCGCTCTGGCGGGGACAGATGTCGGGACGGCCACGGCGGGCGCCGATGGGCGGTTCAGCGCCGACATCCGGCCGAAGCGTGGTGGAGCGGTGGTCGCACGCTTGGTCGCCGACGGTACGGCTAGCCCGGCGCGCCAGCTGGTCGTGAAGCCTTGGGCTACGACCAGCCATGGCACGCCCATCCCGTTCCTCAGTCTGCGCTACGTGGTCCGGGTCAAGCCGAGCAGCTACGCGGCCTCGATCACGACTTCGGTCTGGCACAACGGCAAGCGCATCGCCACGCACAAGAAGCGGGTGCGCGACGGCAGAGCCATCTTCGAGCTGCCGATGCGCGGCGTCGGCCTGTTCACAGTGAAGTCGTCCTACCCGGCCTTCGCCGGTCTGGACCTGCGGAACACTTCGTCGGGCCTCCGGACGCGGGGGGCCACGCTTAGAGTGGGCTCCAGAGGGCCGCGCGTGCGCGGCTTCCTCACGGGTCTTCACAGGCTTCAGATCCGCGTCCCCTCGGTCGGCGACACGCTGACCAGGGGTGGCGCCGACGCCGTCATGGCGTTCCAGAAGGCGTATGGGCTGCCGCGTACCTACGTCGTCAGCGGCGACGACTGGCGAAAGCTCGACGTCGCCAAGACGATCCGGCCGCGCTACTCCAGCCCCTACGATCACCTGGAGGTCGACAAGCGGCGGCAGATCATGATGCTCGTCCGGGGTGGCGCAGTACGCGCTCTCATCGCCGTCTCCACGGGGGCGACCGGCAACACGCCGGAGGGCCGCTTCCGTATCCAGCAGAAGCATCCCTTCACCTTGTCTTTCTCAGGCGGCGCCGTTCTCTACCGCACCATGGGCTTCTACGGGAACTTCGCCATTCACGGGTATCCCTCGGTACCGCCCTATCCCGCGAGTCACGGGTGCGTGCGCGAACCGATGTGGGTCGCCGCCTGGGTCTACGATCGCTCCTTCGTCGGCGAGCGCGTCTACGTCTACCGCTGAGACCTCGACGCTAGAGCAGGGCTACGTGCGCCACCATCATCATGGCTGCGAGACCGGCGGCGCGCGTGGTCGTGTCGTCGACTCCGCCCGGTGCGAACGATGTGAGGGAGAGCGCCTCGACCCTGAAGCGAGCTGCGACCATATCGATGGCGGCGAGCAGTTCGGCCAGGGTGAAGCCGCCCGGCGCCGGGAAGGCGACGCTGGGCGCGGCGGTCGGGTCGAGGACGTCGATGTCGATGTGCAGGTGCGTGGACGGGAGGTCCGCGCGCCCGTCCTTCGTCCGTTGCGCCAGCTCGTCCAGCGCCGGTCTCAGTGCGTCGCCGAGCCCGCGGTCGCGCACGGCGCTGCCGCTCACGACGATCACCCGTGACGCCGATAGAGCGGCGGCTTCGCCTGGGTCCAGGTCTCTTCCCCCGGCGTGCAGCGCGAGACGCTCGTCCAGCGCTGCGCCGCCGAGGCGCTTCCAGAGGGTGGGGTAGGCGCGGTTCGTGAGCATCGCCAGGGGCATGCCGTCGAGGTAGCCCGTGCGGGTCGTCGCGGGCGTGTTGAAGTCGCCGTGGGCGTCGAGCCAGACGATCGTGGGGCCGTCCGGATCGTTGTCTGGCGATGACGCGGCGAGCAGCCCCGAACGCACACCGAGCGTCACGTTGCAGTTGCCGGCCAGCACCAGGGGCAGACGGCCTACCCTTGCGGCCGCCGCCACCTGGGCGGCCACGGCGGCGTCCACATCGAGTACAGCATCCAGCTCGCTGGTGAAGGCGCCGCCGCGCCTGACGGTCACCACCTCGACCTCGTGCCCCCGGGCGCGCAGCGCCTCTGCCGCGCCGCCGTCAAGGTAGGCCTGCGGCCCTCGTCCGCTGCCGACATTCTCGCGCCCCAGATCGTAGGGAACGAGGACGAGGGTCAGGTCCAAGGGAGGCTCAGGGTTCGACGACGGGCAGGCGCTTGACGACGCTGAGCAGCTCCGGCCGACGTTCATCTTCTGAGGCCAGGAAGCCGTGGCTGCGGTAGAGTCCCAGCGACTGGCAGTCGTCTGTCGGCACGTGCGCGACGAGTCGATCGAGCCTGCGGTTCACGGCCAGCCCTTCGGCCCATTCGAGCAGTCGGTCGGCCACGTCGCTGTCTTCGAATCCGGGATTGACGCAGAGGCAGCGTAGGGCGAGTCCGCTCTCCTCGTCCTCCACGGCCATGAACCCGGCAATCTCAGTCTCGATCTCGCCGACGAAGACGTCGGCGCGGTCGAGCAGATCAAGGAGTTCCGAGGCGTGGTAGCGCTCGGGGTGACCGGCTCCGGTCGCCAGCGGATGCAGCGTCTCCTCGGCGAGCAGCAGAAGCATACTGCGGTCGGCGTCGAGAGCGCTGCGGATGTCACATTTGGCACTGTGCATGGTCGCCTCCCGTGGTGACCTGGACCGTTACGTCGGGAAAGAGCCGAAGACCTTGACCCAAGGCAGCTTGCAGGCTAGGCACTTGAGCGCCTGCTCGATGGCCGGGTCGGTGAGGCGGCCCTCCATGTCGAGAAAGAACATGTACTTGCCGAGGCCCTCTCGCGACGGCCGTGACTCCACTCTTGTGAGGTTCACGTAGCGGTGGGCGAACTCCGAAAGGATGAGGAGCAGGCTGCCAGGCTGATCGGCGCCGATCGTGCAGACGAGGCTCGTCTTGTAGCGTGTCTCGAGGTCCTGTGGCGCCGCCTCCTTGCTGAGGTAGACGAAACGCGTCTGGTTCTGGGCGGAGTCCTCGATATCGTCGCGCAACACAAGGCATTCGTACATCTCCGCGGCCAGCTTCGTCCCGATGGCCGCCCACGGGCGATCGACGCGACTCACCGTGCGCACGGCGTCGGCGGTCGAGTTGGCAGCCTCGTGCTCGACCCCGGGGAGGTGCTCGTCGAGGAACTGGCGGCACTGACCGTAGGCGTGCGGATGGCTGATGACCTTCGTGATCCTCGCCAGGTCCATCATCGCTCGCGTGATGAGTTGGTGGCGGATCGGATGCACCGTCTCGCGCACGATGAAGAGATCGTCGAAGTCGAACGCCAGGAGGTCGAGGGTCAGGGCCACAGAGCCCTCGAGGGAGTTCTCGATGGGGACGATGCCAAGCGCCGCCTCGCCGTCGCGCACTGCGAGCATCACCTCGCGGATCGAAGGGTGAGGGAAGGGGATCAGCCCCTGGTCCGGCGGATCGGCCAAGAGGGCCTCTTCGGTGAACGTCCCCTCGGGTCCGAGGAAGGCTACCCGCTTGCGTCCTGCCGCCAACTCGTCTCCCGCGCTCGCCGCCTGATGCCCGTGCGTGCCAAGGGTATCAGGTGCCCGGGCGGTCGTCGCCGTCCTCCGGCCGTGGACCCTCCGGGCGCGGCGCAGGCCCACCGGCGAGGCGCTCGAATGCCGCTCGTTGGGACGGGGAACTCCCGGCATCGCGAGCTTGCGGCGGCGATGGCGGACGCTCGGCCGGCGTCGGCTCGTCGAGCTGGCGAACGCTCTCGAGGGGTCGAGGTACCGCGGCGGCGATCACCTCCTGCTCCTCCGGTGAGAGATCGCGGTCGGCGACCCCCTCGCGCAGGTACTTCACGTACACGCGGGCGAAGTCGCGCGCCGCGATCGTGCTGACCACGACTCCGGAACGGTGATCGTCGAGCAGCGCCAGCGAGGCGCTCTGCTCGCCTCCGGCGTCACGGAAGGCGTCGTAGCGCACGATGGCCCGGTGGGTGATGGTGTGATCGAGTCGGGCTCGCTGCTCTCGCAGGTCGCCGGAGAGAGTCTCGACTGCCTCGCGCATGTCGCTCACCCGTGAGTCGAGGCTGACTACATGGGCGACGACGTCAGTCTGTTCGTGCTGACCAAGGACGAGGGTCTGCGCGCGGCGCAACCGGCGGAGGCTGATCCAGAGCGCGATGACGGCGACGAGCAGGATGAGCGCGAGGGCGACACCGGCCAAGGCTGCGTACGGAGCGATGTCGCGCAGGGCGTCCATGCCCGGCTACTCGAGCTTGAACTGGATCTTGTAGGAGCCGGAGTTGTTGGTCGCCACGCGTTCACCGGGCACGGGGCCGACAGTCAACTTGAGGGTCGAGACCTTGCCGCTGAGAGCTTCGGCGGGGATGTTGAACCCCGTGAGGACGGCGCTCTGGGTCTGGCCTGCGGTGATGGTCTCGATGGCGGCGGTTCGCGTGAGTACCTCGCCTCCCGGGATCGTGAGCTCTCCCTTGACGGTGACGTTCTCCTCGGTGACGCTTCCCTGATTCATCACGCTGACTTCGAAGCCGAGGTCTGGGGTGGCCGCGATCTCGGTGGTCTTGCCGCTCTGCAGTCCCACATCCTTGGGCTGCACGGCCACGCCGACGAGCGCGACGCCGTGGGTCCCGGAGAGCTTGGTGGATTTGCCGACGCTGCTCAGCATGGTCTCGATGGTCGCGCGGTCGAAGGGCCTCCACGTGAGGTAGTACGTGGCGGTGGGTACCGGCACGTCCGAGACGCCCTCCTCGCTCATGACGTTGCGCGTCTGCGTGTAGAAGCGGCTCATGTAGTAGGCATCCGGACCTGAGAAGTAGCCCCCGAGGGCGGCGACCTCCCCGGGGCGGACCGTCTCGTTGTCGAGACTGGCGAGCAGCACGGCCTGCAACTGCTTGAAGCCCTCGGCGCGCACTCGCATGCCTTCGACGAAGACGGCCTGCTCGGTGCTGAGGGTGCTGGGCGGTTCGAAGCCTTCGGCGCGCGCGGCGATCTCGTTCTGTTTGACCACCAGCTCGTCCAGCTTGGCGACGAACTCCTTGCGGGAGAACTTGGTGGGGTTCGTGAAGATCTGATTGAGCTGCTTGCCGAGGGTAGCGGAATCCTCGATCGCCGCGGAGACGCCTTCGAGGTAGGTCCGGTACGCGTCGACCTTGCGGCTCTGCTGGCAGCTTCGTGCTCCCCAGGCAAGGGCGAACACGATCACGAAGAGGATGATCGCCAGGATGGCGAAGCGTTGCCTGCGTGTTCGTTTGCGATCGGGACGGCGGCGCTGGCGGAGGGGAGGAGTCGAGCCGGTGGCCTCTGGCGGGGAGCTTCCGGGGGTGCCGGTCTCGGGACGATCCACTCGGCGGACTCCTGTTCGCTATGAGACTGGTGGGCGAGGCGGGACTTGAACCCGCATGCACGTAAGTGCACTAGACCCTGAACCTAGCGCGTCTGCCAATTCCGCCACTCGCCCAGCGCTCGTACAGGGATGGGATTGTACCACACCGAATATCGAGGAAACCGAAAGTGATCGGACCCTCTCCATGGCCGTCGCAGCCCAAAGTACACCACCTCTGAACGCCGACTGGCGCGAGCGCTACGAACTGATCGAGAAGATCGGGAGCGGCGGGTTCGCCCACGTCTACGAAGCCTTCGACCTGACCCTCGAGCGGCGTGTGGCGGTGAAGATCGTGCCGGAGGGACGCGACATGTCGGCTCGCGTCCTGCGCGAGGTGCAGGCCGCGGCCGCTCTGACTCACCCGAATATCGTGGCCCTGTACGACTGGTTCGGTGACGGGGAGCGCAGCTTCATCGTCTGGGAGCTCGTCGAGGGCGACTCACTGGACCACCTGTCGAAGGGGCTGAACGACGCCGACGTGGTCGCGGTAGGCGCCGAGCTTCTCGAGGCGCTCGCCTTCGCACACAGCCAGGGAATCGTGCATCGCGACATCAAGCCCCAGAACGTGATGCTCGACCACGAGGGACACGTCAAGGTGATGGACTTCGGCATCGCCCTCCTCCTCGATGCCGAGACGCTCACTCACGACGGCGACGTCGTCGGCACGGTGGCCTACATGTCGCCCGAGCAGGCCGCCGGACGCCGCGTCGGGACGTCCAGCGACGTGTACTCGTCCGGCATGATGCTCTACGAGATGCTCGCCGGAGAGCATCCCTTGCGCGGGGAGACGCCGGCCGAGACCATGGCGAACGTGGCCGCGGCACGCTTGCCGTCCATGGCGGAGCTTCGGCCAGACCTCCCGGAGGATCTCATCGACCTGATCGGCGACGCCTGCGCCGCTCGCCCCGCGGATCGTCCCACGGCAGCCGAGTTCTCGGAGGGTCTGCGAGAGATCCTCGAGAGCGGCAGTCTGTACGCGCGTCGCTGGCGGCGGGTGCAGGGGCTCACGCAGCCACTCACGCGCGTCGGCGCGAACGCCGAGCGTGTCGGGGGCGCCGCCCTCGCGACGGTGGGCGCGGGGGTCGTCCTGGACTCTCTGCCGGCCTATCCGCAGAGCTGGACGCTGCCGCTCCTGGCGATTGGCGCCGCAACCTGGGTCGTCGCGCCGCGGCTCGGTCTGGCCTGGTTGCTCGGGATGCTCGCCTTTCCCCTGTTCAACGTGTCGTCGAGCGTGGGGGTGACCTATCTGGTCCTCGCTGTGGCGGCGTTTCTGCTGGCCGGCTCGCGCCCCGTGGTCGTGGTATGGCCGGTGCTCGCGCTGGTACTCACACCGCTGTACCTCACCCTGCTGGCGCCCGCTGCGGCCGTCGTTCTCGGCCGCGTGCGCGGCTCCATCGCGGCCGCGTGGGCCGGCGTCGCCACGCTCCTCTACCTCCTGCTGGTGCGCGATCCCGGACCGTTCACCCTGTTCGAGGCACGCCCCGCGCTGGCCAGGATCGTCTCCCGGGAAGGCGATCCTCTCGCCGTCGCGTCTCTTCTGCTCGAGGTCGTCATCTCGCCCGCCGGTCTTCTCCAGATGGCCGTCTGGGCGGGTTTGGCCGCGGTGCTGGGTCTTGCCTTCGCCCAGCGTTCTCTCGAGCGCCGCTTCTGGCTCTGGGCGCTGGGCTTCTCCGGCGTGTACCTGGCCTATGCCGTCGTGCCCGCAGTCGCGTGGCATACAGCCGTGTCCCTGACGCCGGTGCTGCTCAGCGTGGTCGCGACAGCCTGCGTGATACTCTTGCCGTTGGCGCTGTGGGCGGGCAGCCGGCCGGAGGAGCCAGACGATGAGTATCTTCAAGGGGATTGAGAACAAGCTGGAAGGCCTGGTCGAGGGTGGTTTCGGGCGCGCCTTCAAGGCGAGCGTGCAGCCAGTCGAGTTGGCCCACAAGCTCGCCAAGGAGATGGGCGATCACAAGAGAGTGGGCGTCGCCAACGTCTACGTGCCCAACGAGTTCGACATCTACCTTGGGCGAGACGACCACAAGCAGCTCTCGTCCTACGCCGATTCGCTGAAACAGGAGCTCTCCAACTACGTCATCGCCTTCGCGCGACGCGAAGGCTGGACGCTCGTCGCGCCACCGCGCATCGACCTGCACGAGGACGACGACTTGCACCTGGGCGAGTTCGGTATCGGCACGCGCACGGTGAGTGAGCCGCCCGCCGCCGAGTCTGCCCCCGCGCCGCCCGAAGCTCCCTCGCCTGTGGCGGCTGCCGCCGCGGCAGCCGGGCCTGCGATCGACCAGACCGTCCTCTACCAGGGCGCGCGACCGCCGGTCGCACCGGTGGCGCCTGCCCCGGGAGCCTTGCGCGCGGTGTTGCGCGGCCCCCAGGGCCAGTGGGAGTTGCACGACGCCGTGACGGTGATCGGGCGCAGTCGCCGCTGCGACATCGTCGTCGACGATCCCAATGTCTCTCGGCAGCATGCCGAGCTGCGCAGTCAGAACGACGGCTACATGGTGCGCGACCTGGACTCCACCAACGGGGTGCGCGTGAACCGTCGCCCGGTCAAGCAGGCCGTGCTGCAGCACGGCGATCGTATCGAGATGGGCTCGACCGAGCTGGTCTTCGAGAGGCTGCTGTGAGGCGAGGTTCGAGGTGAGCGCGGCCTGCGCGCGGGTCGTGCGCGCGGCGCGTGGGAGTCGCCGGTGATCGACATCGATATCGTCTTGCTGATCCTCAAGATCGGCATCGTCGTGCTCCTCTACGTCTTCATCTGGAGCGTCGTGAGAGCGGCGGTCGGCAATGTCAGGGGCAATGCCGGCGTGGCGCCGGCTCCCGATGTCGCCCTTCCGGCGGCGGCGCCGGCGATGGTGCCGTTCACACCCGAGGAGCGTGAGACTCGGCGGGAGCAGCGCGCCAGCGACCGCACGATGAACGGCGAGAGCGTGGATTTCCGGACACACATCGACCCGAGACTGGTCGTCGAGCAGAGTCCCATCGTGCCCGCCGGCGTGATCTTTCCGCTCGAGGGATGGATCACCGTTGGGCGGGCAGCCACCAGTAACATACTGCTGGACGAGGACTACGTCTCCGGCGCCCACGCCCGTCTTGTGCCGCGAGGGCAGTTCTACTTCGTCGAGGACCTGGGCAGCACCAACGGCACGTTCGTCAACGACAAGCGGGTGACAGAAGCTCAGCTGAAGTACGAGAGCCGGCTGCGCATCGGCGAGACCGTCTTCCGCTACGAGGAGTGATCCCGCGGTGACGCTTGTCGCCCGACACAGCGCGCTCAGCGATATCGGCCTCCGCCGCAAGACGAACGAGGACGCCTTCGTTGCGGCTCCGCCTCTCTTCGCCGTCTGCGACGGTATGGGTGGCGCACAGGCCGGCGAGGTCGCCAGTCGGCTCGCCGTCGAGGCGCTCGCCGCCGGCGTCGCCAACGGATCGACGCTGCTGGCCGCCGCGGAGCAGGCCAACGCCGTGGTCTTCGCTCGCGCCGGCGACGACGAAGCTCACACTGGCATGGGCACGACGCTCACCGCGGCGCTACTCGAAGAGGACACGGGCCACTTCGTGCACGTCGGCGACAGCCGGGCCTACCTCCTGCGCGACGGAGAACTCACGCAGGTGAGCGAAGACCATTCGCTGGTCGCCGAGATGGTGCGCGACGGGCGGCTCACCGAGGAGGAAGCGGCCGCCCACCCTCACCGCAGCGTCCTGAGTCGTGCGCTCGGTACGGATGAGTCGGTGGATCTCGACGAGTTCGCCGTCGAGCTGCGCCCGGGCGACGTGCTGCTGCTGTGCAGCGATGGGCTCAGCGGCCCCGTGAGCGATCGGGCCATCGTCGAGGCGCTCGGCTTCGAGGATCCCGATGAGGCGGTCGCAACGCTGATCACCGAGGCGCGCCGGCACGGGGGGCCAGACAACATCACCGCGGTCGTGGTGCGCTTCGAGGGAGGACCCGTCGCCGGCGAGGCCGGCGCGGCGCTCGGCGACGAGGCTGCCGAGGGTCCGGCCGAAGACGGGCATGATCCGGACGGCGGGCTCGCCGCCGACGCGGACGAGTCCGAGGCCACTGCCGCTTCGGCGCGGTCGTCGACGGAGTCCGCCGGGGATGCGGGCAAGACAGGCGCCCGGCGTCTCGGCTGTCTCGCCGGTCTCCTGTCGCTTCTGGTCGGCGCCGGTCTCGTAGGCGTCGTGGTCCTCAGTTCGGTGTTCTACGTGTCCGTGGACGAGGACAGGCTGGCCCTGTACAGCGGGGTACCGGTCGAGGTGGGTCCAGTGCCGCTCCACATCGTCTATCGTTCCAGCTCGCGCACCTACGCGTCGCTGACCCAAGCTCAGCGAGAACTCGTGGACGAACGCGACCTGATGAGCAAGGACAGCGCTCTCGATCTTGCCCGTGACCTGGAGATGTGGCAGTGAGCCGGCGCAACACAGAGCTCGTCTTCCTGGCGGTCGCCGGAGCCATCAGCACCATGGCCTACGTGTCCGTCTACGCCGGGCGCTACCGGGAGATCAGCCGGGTGTCGCTCGTCTACGGGCTCATCTTCGCGGCGATCTTCCTCGGCCTGCACCTGCTCGTGCGGTTCGTGCTGCCGCAGGCCGACGCCTTCCTTCTGCCCATCACCGCGCTGCTGGCAGCCGTCGGCCTCGCGGAGATCTTCCGGATCCGTCCGGCCCTCGCCCTCCTTCAGGGGCAGTGGCTGCTGGTCGGCGCCGGTCTGTTCGTCATCACCGTGCTCCTGGTCCGCGACTACATGAGGCTCGATCGCTACCGCTACATCATGGGGGCGCTGGGGCTTGCGCTCCTGGTCATCACCATCGCGCTGGGGACCACCATCAACGGCGCCAAGCTGTGGATCCACGCATTCGGCTTCTCCATCCAGCCGTCGGAGTTCGCGAAGCTGGCCATCGTCATCTTCCTTGCCGGTTATCTCAACGACAAGAAGATGCTCCTCTCGGTTCCCACGCGGCAGGTGCTCGGCGTGCCCGTGCCGGCGACCAAGTACTTCGGGCCTCTTCTCGTCATGTGGGTGCTGTCGCTGGCGATGCTGGTGTTCATGAAGGACTTCGGCATGTCCCTGCTCTTCATGGCGATCTTCGTCTCGCTGATGTACATGGCGACGGCGCGCATCGTGTACGTCGTGCTGGGCGGTGGCCTATTCCTGGTCGCCGCCGCCATCTCGGTCGCCGTGGTGCCACATGTGCAGGATCGTTTCGGCGTGTGGCTGGACCCCTGGCCGTACGCGGCGACCACCGGGTACCAGCTGCTGCAGTCGCTGTTCACCATCGCCGACGGCGGCGTTCTCGGGGCGGGGTTCGGCCGGGGCTTTCTGCTGTACGCGAACCGGCAGCCGGTGGTCCCCGACCTGCAGACGGACTTCATCTTCGCCGCCATCGCCAACGAGATGGGCCTGCTCGGCGCCATCGGCGTCGTGCTTCTCTTCCTGCTCTTCATCTGGCGCGGCTTCCGCATCGCGGTCGGCGCACCGGATGGCTTCTCGAAGCTGCTGGCCGGCGGACTCGCCGTCGCCTTCGGACTGCAGACCTTCATCATCCTCGGCGGCGTGACCCGCATGATCCCGCTGACCGGCATCACCTTGCCCTTCGTGAGCTACGGCGGCAGTTCCATCACGGCGAATCTCATGCTCGTCGCCCTGCTGCTCATGGTCTCGCACCGCTCTCACGTTGTACGTGAGGGCACGGACCTCGAGCGCCGGCGGCTGGCGGGGAGAGGGTAGGGGGTCGGGATGAACAAGGCCATCTCGAGACTCTTCGTGGTCGGCGTCGTGTTGTTCCTGGCGCTGATCGTGAACCTGACCTGGATCATGGTCGTGCGCGCCGACTGGTATGCCGACCGACCCGAGAACAAGCAGAATCTCGCCAAGGAGCTCAGGATCGAGAGAGGCGACATCACCGGCTTCGATGGGTCGGTCATCGCCAGCTCGCGGCGACGCTCCGGCTACTACCAGCGCGAGTACCCCCAGGGCACCGTGGCTCCGCAGCTGGTCGGCTACGACAGCGCGCAGTACGGGCGCAGCGGCCTCGAGCGGCAGTACAACGACGAGCTCACCGGCCAGACCGGGGCGCTAGGGCTGGAGAACTGGGCCGACTGGGTGCTGGGGCGAAAGCCGGTGGGCTCAGACGTGCGACTGACGCTTGTCCCGGAGGTGCAGAAGGCGGCTCAGCAGGGGCTCAGGGGGAAGAAGGGCGCGATCGTGGCCCTCGACCCGAAGACGGGAGCGCTGATCGCCTCCGCTTCGGCCCCCACCTACGACCCGGCGCGCCTTGAAGACACGTGGCAACGGCTCAGCCAGGACGCGGAGGCGCCGTTGCTGAATCGCCCGACTCAGGGGCTCTACGCGCCGGGCTCGTCCTTCAAGGTCGTCACATCCGCGTCCGGTATCGGGAACGGCAAGGTGACTCCGGACACCGAGTTCATCGATACCGGCACCTACGCCGTCTTCGGCGGCAAGGTCACGAACTACGGCGATGCCGTCTTCGGCGCCCACGACTTCGCGACGGCTCTCACGTACTCCATCAACACGACCTTCGGCAAGGTGGGCAACAGCCTCGGGCGCAAGCGTCTGACGGCATCGATGCAGGGCTTCGGGTTCTACGAGGTGCCGCCCCTCGCTCTGCCCAAGGGCGAGGTTGTGGTCAGCGGACGCTATGGAGAGGATGGGCTGCTCCCGCCCGACGCGTTCATGGATCCCCTGGCAGTCGCCTGGGCGGCATGTGGGCAGGAGCAGGTCCTGGCCACGCCTCTTCAGATGGCGCTCGTCGCCGGCGCCGTGGCCAACGGTGGGCGCGTGATGAAGCCGTACGTGATGGAGGAGATCGTGTCGCCGTCGGGCGAGACCCTGAAGAAGGCATCGCCGGAGGAATGGCTGACCGCCATGGAGCCCGCGACCGCCTCTACGCTGACCACCATGATGGAGCGGGTGGTCTCCTCGGGGACGGGCACTGCGGCGGCGCTCGAGGGCATCGCGGTCGCCGGCAAGAGCGGGACAGCGGAGCGAGGGGACGGGACGAATCTCGCATGGTTCATCGCTTTCGCCCCGGCGAGTGATCCCACGGTCGCCGTAGCGGTCGTGGTCGAGGACAGCCTGTCGACCGGCGGGGAGACGGCTGCGCCGCTCGCCGCCGCCGTGCTCAGGGAGGCTCTGGCGCAGGCGGATCTGCCGTGAGGTGCGGAGGGCAAGGGATGGCATCGGGCGATCGAGCGATCTGCCAGGCGAGAGGGAGAGAAGGTGACGAGTCGTGAGTGACGCGTTTCAGCCAGACCAGGTGATTGGCGGCCGCTATCGCGTGGTCCGCAAGATCGGCGGCGGCGGCATGGCCGATGTCTACCTCTGTGAGGACCTCACGCTCGGCCGCCGAGTGGCCGTCAAGGTGCTCTTGGAGCGACTGCTGCACGACCCGACGTTCGTCGAGCGCTTCCGGCGGGAGGCGAAGGCCGCCGGGGGCCTCAGCAACGCCAACATCGTCAGTGTATACGACTGGGGCGAACTCGAGGGCGCCTACTACATCGTCATGGAGTACGTGGAGGGCGAGACCCTGAAAGACCTCGTGCGTCGTGAGGGCCGCCTCGGGGGGGCTGAGGCCGCACGCATTGCGCTCCAGCTCCTGTCGGCGCTGTCGTTCGCTCATCGTCGCGGGATCGTCCACCGTGACATCAAGCCGCAGAACGTGATGCTGGACGGCGAGGGCAACGTCAAGGTCATGGACTTCGGCATCGCCCGCGCCGGCGACTCGGGCATGACCGAGGTCGGGTCGGTCCTCGGCACGGCTCAGTACCTTGCGCCCGAACAGGCGAAGGGGCTGCAGGTCGACGAGCGCTCCGACCTCTACTCGGTCGGGATCGTGCTCTACGAGATGCTGACCGGGGCGGTGCCGTTCAGGGGCGACACGGCTGTGACTGTGGCGCTCAAGCACGTCAATGAGATGCCGGCTGAGCCCTCCGAGCTCGTGCCCGGCATGCCCTATGCGCTCAACCAGATCGTGCTCAAGGCGATCGCCAAGGACCGCGGCGAGCGATATCAGACGAGCGAGGAGTTCGCGCGCGATCTGAGATCGGCGCAGGCCGGGGGTCCTATCGCCGCGGCAGCCTTCGACTCCGATGCGGAGCGGACTCGCGTCATGGGCGTGCCCGTAGCTGCGACCGCGGTGATGGCCGCACAGCCCCTCGAGGAGAGCGTCTCGGAGCGTCCTCCCAAGCGCCGTTCCTGGCTGACCATCCTGCTGGTCGTCGCTCTTCTGCTGGCCATCGCCGGTGTCGCCTGGGGTCTGATGAGTGTCTTCGGCGGCGGCGAGACCGTCCCCTCGGTGGTCGGCAAGGACAGGGCGGCGGCCATCGCTCAGCTCGAACAGAGCGGCTTCACAGCCAACGTGGCCGGCGAGGAGTTCTCGGACGAGTATGCCGAGGGTCAGGTAGTGCGCCAGGCGCCCGAGGCCGGCACGGAGCTGCGCAAGGGCGAGCCCGTCGAGCTCTGGGTGAGCAAGGGGCCCGAGGCAGTGAGTCTTGTGGACTTCAAGGGCTGGTCGGTGGACGAGGTCCGGCAGTGGCTCCAGGACAACGGCCTGAGTGGGGTGGAGAAGTCGGGCAAGTCCGGCGCCGTCGCTCGGGGCGAGGTCTTCAAGCAGGACCCGAAGTCTGGGGCCAAGGTGAAGCTCGGCGACTCCGTCACCTACTGGGTGAGCAGCGGGGAGCCACAGGCCACGGTGCCGGATCTCACGAACATGACGCCGGTCGCCGCCGAGGACGCGATCGTCGCGGCGAAGCTCAAGCTTGGCGCGGTGACCTCCGATATCAGTTCGACCGTGCCGGCGGGATTGGTGATCCGACAGGACCCGCCGGCGGGCACCAGGGTGGAGAGGGGTTCGACGGTCGGCTTTGTCGTCTCGAGTGGGCCGCCCACGCCCACCCCGACGCCCACGCCCACCCCGACGCCCACGCCTTCGTCCAGCTAGGTCGCCGGGCTCGCGTCCATCCCTCGCGCGTGGAGCATGGACGCGAGCCCGGTGGTGGCACGGCCGGGACTGTTTGGGTCTCGGGTGGTCGTGAGGCTCAGGGCCGCCGCCCAGTCCCCCCCCCCCCCCCCCGGGGGGGGGGTGGTGATCGCTGCCGCCGCCGACACCGGAGCGAGCGCGCGGCTGAGTTCCAGGCTGGTGCCCGTCGTCAAGTAGGGGGGCGTCTCATTGACGACCGGCGGGCCGCCGAGTATCCTCGCGGCCCGCGCCAAGGCCTGTGTGAGAAGGGATGTGCGTCTGCCGGTGGACGACGAACCTGGTTCGTTAGCCCTATCTGAGCTCGAGGACATGAGCGTCGTCGACAGCGGCGGCGGCGCTGTGGGCGACCTTCTGGACGTGGTCGCCTGCTCGACCTCCGCGACTCCCCTCATCACCGGCTTCTTCGTCGAGTGCGGCGACGATCAGCTGCGCGTCTCGTGGGAGCAGGTCTCCGAGATCGACGTCGACAACGATGTCTTGCGGCTCGGTTGCCTGGCCGCCGAGCTGGAGCCGGCCTCGCTGGGCGGTGACGAGCTGGCGCTCGTCGACTCAGTCCTCGACAATCAGGTGCTCGACATGCGCCGCAGGGTCTTCGTGCGCGTGCAGGACGTCCAGCTGGCGGCGCGCGACGGCGACCTCGTGGTCACGGGCGTCGCTGCCGGCTCGGCGGCTCTGGCGCGGCGCATCGGGCTCGGCTTCCTCTCGCGGCGCCTGTCGCGGCGCCGGGTCGACAACGTGCCGTGGGTGGACGTGAATCTCATCGCTCTGCGGCTCTCGCGGCTGAATTTCGTCGAGGCCTTCGCCGAGCTGACGGAGCTGCATCCCGTGGACATCGCCGACATCGTCAGCCAGGTCGGCCCGCGGGAGCGCGCAGCCGTGCTGGCCGCGCTCCAGACCGGGCTTGCTGCCGACACGCTCCAGGAGATGGATGCATCTCTGTGCAGCGCGGCGATCCAGGAGATGTCGCTCGAGCGCGCCGCCGCCGTCCTCGAGATGGTCGAGGCGGACCGCGCCGCAGACATCCTCGGCGATCTTCCGGACGACCTCTCCCAGGAGCTCCTGGCGCGACTGCCCGACGAGCGCGAGGAGGATCTGCGCGAGCTCGCCAGTCACCGCGAGCACACCGCCGGCTCCCTGATGACGACTGACTTCGTCACCCTCCCGGTGAGTTCGAGCGCCGCCGCCGCGCTGGAATGGATCCGGCGCGAGCGGCCCGAGCCGCACGCGATGACGTACCTCTACCTCGTCGATGCCGGGCAGCGACTGGCGGGCATCACGACCCTGCGCGACGTGGTCCTGGCCGAGACCGACGCGTCCCTCGCGGAGATCATGGACGACTCCGTCGTTGAGATCGCGGCCGACGCGGACGAAGAAGAGGTCGGCCGCATCATGACGAAGTACGATCTGCTCGCCATCCCCGTCGTCGACGAGGAGCATCGGCCGCTCGGTATCGTCACTCTGGATGATGCGCTCGACGGCGTATTGCCGGAGGACTGGAAGCAACGGCTGCCGCGGTCCTTCCCGTAGCCGGTCCGCGGTGGCGTCGCTGGGCGGCGGCGCGGGCCTCTCAGACGGGCTGAGCGGACACCGCGCCCTCGGCCTGCCCCTGCCAGACCATGCTATGGCGCGGGGCCGCGACGATCGTCGCGAGCTCGAGGCGGAAACGCGCCACCTCGCCCCTGACCTGCACGGCGCGGAAGCCGCCTCCTTCGAGGATCTCCGGGTGAAAGAGGTTCTGCTCGCGGAGGTAGCCTCGGAACCGGTCGTCGGGACGGGAGCGCCGTAGACCGAAGGCCTCGAGGGCCGTGACCCGCCGGAGCTTGAGAGCCGCCTCCAGCTCAATGAGGAGGAGCTGAAAACCGTGGAGGTACTCTTCGTCGTGGAAATAGGAGCAGGTGAGGACGTAGGCGTCGGAGGAGGGGGGGCCGGCCGGCAGGCATTGAGCGCGAGGGACGAGGCGTGCGGCGGCGGCGTGCAGGTAACCGATGACGGCGTCGCCCTCGACAAGGGCGCGCCCGAAGAATCCGGCCTCCGCCTCCGCCTCACGCTCCCACGCGCGGCGCAGGTCGGTTCCGCCGGGGGTGTCGTTTCGGCTCTGCCACCAGACGCAATCGCGGCAGACCGGGGCGAGCAGCTCTCGGGTCGCGGTGGTGAGGTCGATCGCCCTCAATGGGCACATCCTGTTCCGGACTCCACGATGGCAAGGACCTGCGCTGTGCGCCGATGTCCCTGTGTGGGGAGCCCCGTTGTGGTCTGTGCTACCTTCAGCGTATGGTATCGGTGACTCCGCAGGGAGTACCACTGCACCCAGGGCCGTGTGCTTTGAGGGGGACTCCCGCGGTGTTTGCTACCTCTCGATGGGCTCCCTATACTCGGTCACGCGGCGGGGTCCGCGCAAGGTACCAGCGACATCGGACAGGGCGATGGCAGCGAGCAACGACATGACGATCTACCGCGCCGACTGGGTGCTTCCCGTGTCGGCGCCGGCCGTGGCCGACGGAGCCGTCGCCGTGAGTGGCGAGAGGATCCTCGGCGTTGGTCCTTCTGCCGATCTGCTCGCCGCCCACCCCTCGGCCACCGTGGTCGACGTGGGGCCGGCGATCATCATGCCGGGCTTCGTCAACTGTCACAGCCACATCGAATACTCCTCGCTGCGGGGTATTCTCGATGATGAGGAGTTCGGCGACTGGATCGTCAGCCTCGTCGACGTGAAGGCGGCGCTGACGCCCGACGAGTATCTGGTGAGCGCACGGCTGGGCGCCGTCGAGGCCATCGCTTCGGGGATCACGACGCTCGCCGACACGAGCTACGGCGGCGCGGCGCTGGAGGCCCTCACCGAGGCAGGCCTGCGCGGGCGCGTCTACCTGGAGATCTTCGGTATCGACGACGCGCGCATCGACCAGACCATGGCCGAGGTCGAGCGTCGTCTGGCCGAGGTGCGCAAGCTGGCGCCCGCGCGGCTGGATGTCGGGCTGTCCCCGCACTCTCCCTACGCTGTATCGAGCCGCCTGTACCAGGCGATCTCAGAGCTGGCCCGCGAGCGGGGTCTCAGAGTGATGAGCCACGTCGCCGAGAGCAGGGACGAGTTGACCTTCGTGCGCTCCGGCTCCGGCAAACTGGCGCACGACTTCCGCGAGAAGATGGGCTGGGAGCGCATGCTCGTTCAGCCCTTCGGCGTCACGCCGATCAAGTACCTGCTGGAGTGGGACGTCTTCGATTCGGACTTCCTCGCCGTGCACTGCGTCCAGGTGACGATCGACGACATCCGCACCTTGAAGGCGAAGCGAGTCGCGGTCGCCCACTGCCCCAAGAGCAACGCCAAACTGGGCTGCGGAGTGGCGCCCGTGACCGACATGCTCCACGAGGGAATCCGAGTCGGTCTGGGCACCGACAGTCCCGCCTCCAGCAACATCATGGACATGTTCGGCGAGATGCGTACGATGCTCTTCTTGCAGCGCGCCGTCGAACGCGACGTCACCGTCCTCGACGCGGAGCAGTGCGTGCGCATCGCCACTCTGGGCGGGGCCGAAGCGCTCGGGATGCAAGAGGACGTGGGCAGTCTCGAGCCGGGCAAGCTCGCGGACCTCATCGCCGTCGACGTCTCGAAATCCCACCTCACGCCCATCGGCAACCCCCACTCGGCGCTGGTCTACGGCGCCAACCAGGACGACATCCTCCTCACGGTCGTGGGTGGCCGAGAGCTCTATCGGGACGGCCGATTCACGGGTCTCGATGCGGCGGCCATTCGCAACTCGGCTTCCGAAGTCCGGGGGCAGTTGCGGGCGCGTGTCCGCGCCGGGGATGTGCAGGTCGGCGACGCGGCGTCGGGCTGGTGGCAGACGCCCGGGGAGGCGACACCCTAAGTGCTGCTCGATCGCAGTCGTGTCAAGAGGTGGCAGAAGTGGGTGTTCGGGTTCATGGCCGTGGTCATGGTCGGCTTCCTGGTCATGATCCCCTTGAGCGGCAACCTGGCCTGCGGGGGCAGCTCGGCTGAGGACGAGATCGCCGAGGACATCGCCGGGTACGAGTTGGCTCTCGAGGCCGACCCCAAGGACGTGGTCGCGCTTCGGGGTCTGGCCGACACGTACGTCGTGCGCGCAAATCAGCAGGCGACCGGCTCAGATGCGCAGCTGGCCGACTGGCACATGGCCGCGGAGCTGTACGAGAAGGCCGCCGCCGTGCTCGCCACGCTGAAAGGCGCCGAGGCAAGGCAGGAGGCGGCCGAGATGCTGGAGCAGCTCGTGGACGTCCATCTCCTTCTCGGCGAGTACGCTGAAGCTGCCGGCGTCTATGCGCAGATCACGTCCCTGACGCCCGACGACGCGCAGGCGTACTTCGACTGGGCGAACGTTGCGATCAACGCCGGGGACACCAAGACGGCGGCGCTTGCGTTCAAGAAGTACCTCCAGCTCGACCCTGACTCGCCAGATGCGGCAGAGGTGAGGGCCTGGATCGAGCAGAACGCGGCCAAATAGGCGGAGTCGCCGAAAGCGACGAGGGAGTCCGGCCCATGCCTGATACGTTTAGCGTCTCCAGCGAGCGGAGTGATGGCGCCTACGGCGTCGTCGTTCTTACCGGCGAAGTGGACATCTACACGGCACCGCGCTTCAAGGAGTGCATGCTCGAACTGCTCGATACGGGTGTCGAGAGGCTCGTCGTCGACCTGAGCGGCGTCACATTCATAGACTCCACAGCTCTCGGCGTGCTCATCGGCGGGCTGCGTCGGGTGCACGATGTCGATGGAGCGATGGTGCTGGTCGTGACGACCTCTGTCGTCGAGCGGGTCCTGTCGATCACGGGCCTGGATCAGGTCTTCGCCATCCAGGCCACACGTGCCGCCGCCGTCGAGGCACTCGCCTGACGCGGTAGCGCGTCGATCATCACGGCGGCCATGGGACCTGTCTCCCTGAGGCGCCTCCCGCCGGCCACGTCAGTCGAGGTAGACGCTTGAGACTGATCGTCACCGAGAAGGACCCCGCAGCCCGCAAGATCGCAGAGATCCTGGGCGGGACGGTCACGGTCAAGGAGCACGGGCGTGGCCGCCAGAAGGTGAACTCGTACCACTTCGAGCACGGCGACGAGGAAGCCGTCGCCGTCGGGCTCCGCGGTCACGTGATGGAGACGGTGTTCCCCAAGTCGTATCGAAGGTGGAGTCTTAAGCACCTCGGCGAGATGATCGACGATCCCGATCTCGCCTGGGTGGTCGGTGGCGGCACCGCCACCACGCTGCTGGCGCTGCGCAGCGCCGCCAAGGGTGCCACCGAGGTCGTCATCGCGACCGGATACGATCGCGACGGCGAACTCATCGGGCACGAGGCGCTCGAGATCCTGCGCGGGGACGCGCTCAAGCGCCATCCGCACGACAAGTCGGACAAGAGCAAGACGAGGCCGAGAGCGGGCGCCACGGGCCGCGGCAAGGCGGCCGCGTCACTCGCCGACTCCGGCGGCAACGGCGATCTGCGCGTGAAGCCGATGGTGGACGCCGTGGCGGTCGACCGCCACGTCCGCGTGCGCTACTCGGCATTGACGCCGGAGGAGATCCGGAAGGCCTTCGCCAGGCCTGCGACCGTCGATTTCAACCTCGCCGAGGCGGCGCGCTCGCGCCAGGACATCGACCTCATCTGGGGTGCCGTGCTGTCGCGATTCATATCGCTGGCATCCTACCGCTCTGGCTTCGAGCGCCTCTCGGTGGGGAGGGTGCAGATCCCGACGCTGCGCTTGATCGTGGACAGGGAGCTCGTGCGCCGGGCCTTCGTACCGGTACCCTATTGGGAGATCAAGGCCGTGCTCGAGGCGGACGACGAGGAGCTGGAGGCCGCACACGCCAAGGGGCGTTTCTCCACTCCCGAGGGCATGGAGGCGGCTCTGGCTCGGGCGACGGCGAGTGCCGTCGTCACCGCATGGAAGGCGCAGTCGCGCAGGGTCAAACCGCCCGCGCCTTTCAACACGACGGCGTTCACGAGCGCGGCGTCCAGCGCCGGCGTGTCCCCCGCGCGTGCCATGCGCGCGGCGGAGTCCCTCTACTTGGACGGCCTCATCAGCTATCCGCGCACCGAGAACACGGCCTACCCGCCATCGCTCGACCTGCATGGCGTATTGGAGCTACTGGCGACCTGGCCGCCGGTCGCGGCATCGGCGGCACGTCTGGCGCACCAGGCGAAGCTGACTCCGACGAAGGGCAAGAGGCGGACCGCCGACCATCCGCCCGTCTACCCGGTGGGCGTGCCCCGCGGCGGGCTCGGCGGCGATCAGGCGAAGGTGTATGAGCTGGTCGTGCGCCGCTTCCTGGCGACGCTGTTGCCGGCGGCCGTGGTCGAGAGCCAACGCCTCGAGATGACCGTCGGAGAGGAGTCTTTCCTGGCGCGCGGCGGCCGCGTCGCCTCTGCAGGCTTCCTCGAGGTGTACGAGAAGTTCGCGGCCAAGCGCGACCGACCCCTGCCGTCGATGGAGGCAGGCGACGTCATCGCGGTGCGAAGGGTGTTCGGGGAGAGCGGGGAGACGCAGCCGCCACCTCGCTACGGCCAGGGGACCTTGATCGAGCAGATGGAAGACCTTGGTCTGGGCACCAAGGCGACGAGGGCCGACGTGATCCAGCACCTCTACGACTCCAACTACGTGCGCGACGATCCGATGGAGCCCACAGAGCTGGGTGTGGCGATCATCACGGGATTCGACCTCGCCGTGAAGGAGGCGCCGCGCGACATCTCCTCCAGTGAGATGACCGCAGAGCTCGAGGCCGAGATGGATCGTATCAGCGAGGGCGCCATGCGGCGCGAGGAAGTGGTGCACGCGAGCCAGGTGATGCTCAAGCAAGCCTGGCGGCTTCTCGACGACCACATCGATGACATCCGGCAGCGCGTGAAGAGCGGCGTGCGCGAGGACCTCGCGTTGGGGGAGTGCAAGCACTGCGGGGGCGAGCTTCGAGTGATTCGCGGACGCACGGGCAAGCGCTTCGTCGCCTGCGTGGGCAGAGAAGGCGAGAGTCCGCAGCCGTCCGCAGCCGAGGCCGAGCGTCCGCGCCGCGGTTGCGGACAGACGTTCCCGCTGCCGCAGCGAGGCACCATCACTCCGACCAGCAGGAACTGCGGGGCGTGCGGGTGGCCAGAGATCAGGGTCGTCGGCGGCGGAGGGCGAGGACGCCCGTGGGTGTTGTGCGTCGATATCGACTGCCCGAGCAAGGAGAAGTACCGCGAGCGTCGCACGAGGAGTTCCTGACCTCGTGCGCGGCTCCGCGGATGAGGCAAGGAGCGACCGGTGACCGAACGGGGTGGAGTCCTCATCACCTTCGAGGGCTGCGACGGCTGCGGCAAGACCACGCAGGCGCGCCTTCTGTGCGACCGCCTGGCGGCTGCGGGTCTGCCCGTTGGACCCGCCGAAGCGCCCGGCTCCGTCGTTCGCGAGCCAGGCGGTACTCCGGTCGGCGAGGCCATCCGCGACGCGCTCCTGCATGGGCCACACGACCCCGACCCCTGGACGGAGGCCTTGTTGTATGCGGCTGCCCGCGCGGAGCTCGTGGCCCGCGTGCTGCTCCCGGAGCTCGCTTGCGGCAGGGTGCTCGTGCTCGACCGCTTCGTCGATTCGTCCCTCGCCTATCAAGGGTACGCCCGCGGGCTCGGCATCGACGCCGTCCTGGCCGTGAACCGGCCCGGCTTGCGCGGCCTGCTGCCGGATCTCACCTTCGTTCTCGACGTGGATCCCGTTCTGGGCATGAGCCGCATCGAGGGCTCGCCCGACCGCATCGAGGCCCAAGGGATCGACTTCCAGAGGCGCGTGCGACGGGGGTTCGCGACCGTCGCACAGAGCTTCCCGGAGCGCGTGCGTGTCGTCGATGGTGCCGGCGACATCCATGCGGTGGCCCGCGACGTCGAGGCGGTGGTCCGCGGAGTCATCGCGGACGCCGGCCTCGTCATCTCCTGAGGCCTACGATGTTCGAGAGGATAGCCGGCCAGCAGCGGGTCAAGGAGCGTTTCGCGCGGGCGCTTCGTGAGGACACCCTGAGCCATGCCTATCTGTTCACCGGGCGCGAAGGTCTCGCCAAGACGGCCTTCGCTCGCGAGCTGGCGGTCGCCCTCGTCTGCACGTGCGGCGCCTGCGGCGCCTGCCCCGAGTGTGAGCGCGCGCGTCGGGGTCTTCATCCGGACCTCCATGTGCTGGAGCGCGAGGGCGATGTCATCCGCGTCGACCAGGTGGAACCGCTGATCGCCGATCTCAGCCTCAGGCCCTTCGGCGCCGGTTCTCGCGTGTGGGTGATCCCCGAGGTCGAGTCTCTGCATCCGGCGGCCGCCAACAAGCTGCTCAAGAGCATCGAGGAGCCGCCTCGTCTCGTGCACTTCATCCTCGTCACGGACCATCTCGAGCGTGTGCTTCCGACCATCGTGTCTCGCTGCCGACAGATCGAGTTCCGACCGCTGAGCGACGGCGACGTGATCGCCTATCTCCGGAAGGAGCATGGCCTCGAAGGAGCCACGGCCGAGGCCCTGGCGCGGTTGGCGTCCGGTTCGATCGAACGCGCCGAGCGGCTCGCGGGCGACGCTCAGGGACCGGGGCGACGCAGCGAGTACCTGCAGCAGGCGGCCATCCTGGCGGCCGGGCGCAACTCCGGAACGGAGGCCGCCGAGACGGCGTTCATCGACGTTCTCGAGCGCCACAAGGCGCGCATCAAGGAGACCAGCCAGGCAGACCTCGCGCGTGGCATGAGCGATCTTGAGCAGCAGTTCCAGGAGAAGCGCGAGCTCAAGTGGCAGCAGGACAACGCCGCGGCGCGAGCCCGGCGGGAGGAGGTTCGTCTCGGCCGCCTCGCGGCGCAGGACGCCGTCGACGTGCTGGGATCGTGGCTGCGCGACCTGTGGGTGGTCGCCTGCGGGGCATCCGAGGTACTCTGTAACTGCGACCGCGAAGCTGAGCTCGTCAATTCGGCCGTGGCTGCACCAGAGCACTACGCGCGTCTGTTGTCGGTCGTGGCGCGGACTCGCAAGGACCTGTATCTGAACGTCGATCAGAAGCTCGCGCTGCAGGCGTTGTTCGCGCGCTTCGAGGAGGTCGCAGGGAGTGCCTAGGATCGGGAGCGTGGTGTTCCAGAGCGGCGGCAGGGTCTACGAGTTCGACGCCGGCAAGATCGAGCTCCGACTGGGCGACCGGGTCGTCGTCGACACCACGAAGGGGGCCGATCTCGGCCGCCTGGTCAAGGGTCCCGAGGAGGTGCCGGCCGATCGGGCACCACGAAGCCTCAAGAGGATCATTCGCAAGGCAACGCCCGACGACGAGCGTGTCGTCGAGTCGTACCGCCACATCGAGTGCGAGGCAAAGCGCGCCTGTCGCGACCTCGTCGCCGAGCTGGGGCTCGATATGAAGATCGTGGAGGCGCGCCAGGCCTTCGACGGAGGCAAGCTTACGATCACCTTCTTCGCGGAAGAGCGGGTCGACTTCCGTGGGCTCGTGAACCGCCTGAACGAGCGGATCAAGCGCCGCGTTGAGCTGAGGCAGGTCAGCGCTCGCGAAGAGTCGCGGATGGTCGGCGGCTTCGGTCAGTGTGGTCGCAGCCTGTGTTGCGCCACGTTCGCCGGCAACCAGGAGCCCGTCTCGATCCGCATGGCCAAGGACCAGAGCCTCCCTCTCAATCCCACCAAAATCTCCGGCTGTTGCGGCCGTCTCATGTGCTGTCTCAAGTACGAGCATCCGGTGTATGTGTCGTTCCGCAAGCGCGCTCCCAAGCGCGGCGCGATTGTCGCGACGCCAGCCGGGGAAGGAAGGGTCACGGACCTCCTGGCGCCGGTCGAGAGCGTCACTGTCGACCATGGCGAGGGGTGTTCCGCCACCTACCGGCTGGAGGATCTCGATCTCCCCGCCGCCAAGAAGGAGTGACGATGACAGCGACACAGGCGATCCTGGACGTGCCCGCCATCTCGTGTTCGCACTGCAAGATGGCCATCGAGGGCGCCGTCGGCGCCGTGGCCGGCGTGCGGCAGACGGTCGTCGATGTGAACGAGAAGAGCGTCACGATCGATTTCGACGCCGACCAGGTGACGCTCGACGCTCTGGAGGCCGCCGTGCGCGACGAGGGCTACGAAGTGGCTGGTCGGCGCGTGGTCGATCTCTGAGTCGTCTCACGCCCGTCGCGGCGTTTGGCAAGACCGTGACGGGCTGGTACGATGGCGCCCCGCGCACGTGGGCCGTTAGCTTAGCTGGTAGAGCAGGGGACTCTTAATCCCAAGGTCGAAGGTTCGAATCCTTCACGGCCCACCAGCCTCTCGCCGAAGGTCCTGCACACGAGCCACTTCCGGGGCGCCGGGCCGCTCCCGCCATGGCCCGAAGAGGGCCATTCGTCCCCGTTCCTGCTCAGATCTCTCATGAGTGCGACCGGCGCCAGCGCTCAGCGGCTGCGGGGTGCGCCGGGCAGACGGTCACCTGCTCCCCCTCGGCGTCGATCACGCGGAAGTCACGCGGGGCCGTAGCTCGAGGTCCGATGCCGCGGTTGCTGCCGTTAAGCGCGAGAGCGACAGCCATGGCCACTGCTTCCTGGCGGGTCTCATACTCAGCCGGCAACGTCTTCCACCCGAGCGTGAGCTCGATCGACTTCTCCTGCAGTCTGTAGGTCATGATCAGGTCCTCCCAGCCAAGGGCGCCGCCGCCGTTTCCGCCGCCGACTTCCGTATGTCTGGGAGGATGTGACCGTTCGCATCCACCCTGACGACGGTACGTGCGCGGCCGATCCGCTCCTGGACGATCTGCGGATGGACGGCACTGCACGCAGAGCGAGTGTCGCCCACGTCCGTCGCAGCTCGTGCAGCCTGAGCGGCGGCCTGCCGCCAGAAGGGCGTAGCATAGCCGTGGGTCGAGCGAAGAGCAACGGTCGCGGTACGCAGGTGTTCGTCCGAGGTCCGCCCCCGCCCCCGCGACTGCTTGGGGAGACCAACGCATCTGGACAAGCTTCGCTCGAAATCGGGTAGGTGTGGGCAGAAGGAAGCGAGTGCAATCCAGGGAAGTGTAGGATCAGATGAGCGTGAGAGCCGCACGGGGCAGGAGCCGATCGAACGACCGTGGGCTATCCCTGACCCTTTGGTCGCGGGCATGAGCACCCCTCGCCTCACTGGGTCCGGTCCGGGGGCCTCGTTCGAGGCGGTCGTCAGTTGCCCGTCCGTTCGCCCCTCTGCTATCGTCTTCGGGACATGGTGAAGTTCGTACAACCGCTGTGAGTAGGGCATGGACGTGTCTGACAGGCGAATAGGCCCCACGGTGGGTCCGTACTTGGACGACACGCGCTTCTCCATCACCCCGAGTGCCGCGGCGGACGTTCTTCGCCAGGGATTCCTGATGCTCGCCACCTACTCCGCCTACGACTTCTCGCGGACGCTCGTCAAGGGTCGCCAGGCGGTCGCCATGGAGAACGGCACCTTCTTCATGGATCTCGAGAAGACCCTGGGCATGTACTGGGAGCCGTGGATCCAGGCGCGGATCAGCGCCGTCGATCCGCTCATGAGCTTCCTCATCTGGGCCTACGACAGCTTCCACCTGCCGTTCATCATCGGGTCCCTGATATGGGTGTTCACGCAGCACCGCGATCGTTGGACGCTCTTCCGCAACTGGTTCCTGGCGATGAACTTCATGGCCCTCGTCATGTTCTACCTGCTGCCCACCGCGCCACCGCGGATGATCTTCACCTCGGGCATGGTCGATAGTCACTATCTGCACGGGGTGCGCTCCGAGATCTTCGACAACGGCATCTTGGGGAACCCGTACGCCGCCATGCCCAGCTTGCACTTCGGCTATGCGCTCTTCGTGGCGCTGATCCTCTGCCTGCTCGTTCGTCAGCGCTGGCTGCGCTGGGGCGCGTTCGCGTATCCGGTTCTCGTGCTGGTGAGCATCGTGGCGACCGGCAATCACTTCATCATCGACGCGGTCGCGGGCGGCCTGGTGGTGCTGGCCGCGTACGTCTTCGCCGTGAACCTGCGGGCCGGCCAGCCCGGCAAGCCGATCGATCCCGGACCGGCGGTCGTCCCTGTGCACGAACGCGACGGCTGACGTGACGGATCTCAAGGCGCGCTACACGGACGGAGCTCGTCGCCGCTTCTACAAGGTCGGCGTCGTACTCGCCGGTCTCGGCGTCACGGCCGATATGCTCACCATCACCGGGCTGCTTCTCCACGCCGTGGCGGTGCCGTTCATCGTCACCGGACACTTCGTCACGGCGGCGGTCATCTCGGTCGTCGCCGGTGTCTGCGATGCGCTCGACGGCGCTGTGGCTCGGGCCGGTATCGGCGCCAGCAAGGCCGGGGCCTTCCTCGATTCGACCACCGATCGCATGTCCGAGATGCTGATCTGGGGCGCGCTGGTCATCTACATGGCGCGCCACGAGCGTTGGCACGAGTGTGTCGCGGTGCTCGTCGCCATGGGGGCCGCTCAGCTCGTCTCGTACACGCGAGCCCGGGCTGAGGCGCTGGGAGTCGAATGCAAGGTCGGCCTGATGTCGCGTCCTGAGCGCATCGTGGTGCTCAACGTGGGGTTCCTGTTCTCGGCGTGGTCCATCGGCGGTGTGAGCATCCTCACCATCGCCATCTACCTCCTCGCCGTGCTCACATCGGTGACAGTGGCTCAGCGGATGCGGCACGTCATGGGCACGCTGCGTCCCTGAGGACGATGCCCTGCGGCTGACGCGGGGGCTTGCGGCGTGCGCCACACGGCCCGTGATATACTCTCGCGCGTTGGCGCGAGCTCGCCCGGATC
Organism: uncultured Thermoleophilia bacterium; assembly: GCA_963717285.1. Lineage (GTDB taxonomy): Bacteria > Actinomycetota > Thermoleophilia > UBA2241 > UBA2241 > CAIXSE01. Next base: position 463,265 of record CAVQVW010000002.1, on the reverse strand, counting down.
CTCCTGAGATCCCGCGAGCTCTGCGCATGAAGGCGGCCAGTGAACGGCCGCAGAGAGCGGAGGTACACCAGTCTTGGGCAATCCAGTACGCGTGGCGATCATCGGCGTCGGAAACTGTGCGTCATCGTTCGTTCAGGGCGTGGACTTCTACAAGAACGCCAGGAAGACGGACTTCGTCCCTGGCCTCATGCACCCCGTGGTCGGGGGCTATCACGTGCGCGACATCGAGTTCGTGGCGGCCATCGACATCGACAAGAACAAGGTCGGGAAGGACCTCAGCGAGGCCATCTTCACGAAGCCCAATAACACAGTGAAGTTCTGCGACGTCCCCAAGAAGGACGTCAAGGTCGCCAGGGGCATGACGCACGACGGGCTCGGCAAGTACCTCTCGGAGATCATCGAGAAGGCTCCTGGCCCGACGGCCGACATCGTCGGCATCCTTCGCGAGACCCAAGCCGACGTTGTCGTCAACTACCTGCCCGTCGGCAGTGAAGAAGCCACGAAGTGGTACACGGAGCAGATCCTGACGGCGGGTTGTGCGCTGGTCAATTGCATTCCCGTGTTCATCGCGCGCGAGCCGTACTGGCAGAAGCGCTTCGTCGAGGCCGGCGTCCCGGTGATCGGCGACGACATCAAGAGCCAGGTCGGCGCCACCATCGTCCATCGCGTCCTCACACGCCTCATGCGCGAGCGTGGCGTGCGGCTCGAACGCACCAGCCAGCTCAACGTGGGTGGCAACACCGACTTCCTCAACATGCTGGAGCGCGAGCGGCTGGAGTCCAAGAAGATCAGCAAGACCAACGCCGTCACGAGCCAGCTCGACTACGACATGGGCGCCAAGAACGTCCACATCGGCCCGAGCGACTACGTGGATTGGCTCGACGACCGCAAGTGGGCCTACATCCGCATGGAGGGACGTACCTTCGGCGACGTTCCGCTCAATATCGAGCTCAAGCTCGAGGTGGTCGACTCGCCCAACTCTGCAGGCATCGTCATCGACGCGGTCCGCTGCGCCAAGATCGGCATGGACCGCGGCCTGGCGGGGGCGCTCGAGGGGCCGAGCAGCTACTTCATGAAGTCGCCGCCGGTGCAGCATCCGGACGACCAGTGCCGTCAGCTGACCGAGGGTTTCATACGCGGCGAGGGCCCCGGGGCGACCGCCGTCTGCCAGGGCTGAGTCCCTCGCGAATCCACCGCGCAGCCTCGTGCGCGGCGCTGCGGTAGCATGGCGGTCATGAGGCGCAAGATAGGCATCCTGACGCCGTTCGTCTGGACGGCGCCGTCCGGTGTGAACCGTCAGGTGAGGGACTTGGCCGCTCGGCTCGTGGCGCGCGGGCACGTGGTGACCGTGATCGCTCCCAGCACCGATCGCGCCCAGGTCGAGGACGCCAGGCGGCGGGTGGAGGCTGTGCTCACCGGGGAGCGCCAGTCGGTGTTCCTCGCCGATGAGCCGTCGCCGCGGTACTTCTTCGCGGGGGCCACGTATGGGGTGCGCTACAGCAGCAGCATCAAGCTGATCGCGGCACCCGCCGATCTGATGGCCAACATCGACGTCCTTCTTGAGGCGGAGGACTTCGACGTGCTGCACCTCATCGAGCCTTTCGTACCCGGCCTGGGCTGGACCACCGTGCGCAATGCAAGCTGCCCATTGGTGGCGACGTTCCACGCCAATCCGGAACCCCTCACGCCCTTCTGGGCCACCCGGCCGCAGTTGCGCCGCCTGTTCGACTCGCTCGATGCTCCCATCGCCTCCTCGCAGGCGTCGGGTGACGCGGCAGCGACCGTCTTTCCGGGCGCCTATCGCGTGATCCCGCCGGGCGTCGATCTGGAGCGCTTCCGGCCCGGCGGCGTGAGAGAACCGGGCCCGATGCGCCTGCTGTTCGCCGCCGCGGAATCGCGCCGCAAGGGACTGGGCGTGCTCCTGCGCGCCCTTCGCCTCCTCGAGGACCGCGCCGGTGAGCTCACGCTCGATGTCTGCGGCGCAGACAGCCAGATGCGGCGCTACGCGCGTCTCGTCCCGCCGGCCTTCGAGGGGAGCGTGGTCTTCCACGGTCGCGTCTCGGAAGAGGGCATGGCGGATCTGTACCGGCGCGCCGACGTCTTCTGTGCTCCGTCGCTAGGCCCGGAGACGGCCGGCATGGCTCTGCTGGAGGCCATGGCCAGTGGTGACGCGGTCGTGGCCTCGCGCGTGCGTGGCTTCGATGAGGTGGTCCACGACGAGGTGGAAGGACTGCTCGTTGTGCCGCGCCGGCCGCGCGCTCTGGCGGCAGCGCTGAGACGCCTGCTCGACGAGCCGTCCCTCTGCGCGAGCCTTGCGGAGGAGGGGTTGCGCAGCGTACGCAAGTACGACTGGGATCGGGTCGCGGGCGCCATCGAGAGCGTGTACGAGGAGGTCGCGGCGCGCAGGCGCCAGCCGCTGCCGCGTCGCCGTCGCCAGCAGCGCGAGGTGTTCGCGGATTTCCACATCCACTCCCATCACAGCAAGGACTGCGTGATGAAGGTCGCCGATATCCTCGAGCGGGCCCGTGAGGTCGGACTCGACGTGATCGCGATCACCGACCACGACACGGCCGAGGGCGGTCTCGAGGCGCGCGAAGTAGCGGATCGCTACGGAGTGCGCGTCATCGTTGGAGAGGAGGTCAAGACGAGCGAAGGGGAGGTCGTCGGCCTCTTCCTCGAGAAGACCATCCCCGGGGGGATGACGTTCGCGGCGACTATCGATGCGATCAAGGAGCAGGGCGGCATCGTCTATGTGCCACACCCGTTCGACCGTCTGCACACGATCCCCAGCCCTCGCGTGCTGCGCGCCAACGTTGCGGGCATCGACGTGCTCGAGGTGTTCAACTCGCGTCTGGCCTTCCCGGGCTTCAACGAGCTGGCGGAACGCTTCGCCCAGCGTTATCGGATCCCGGCGGCGGCGGGCAGCGACTCGCACGTGCTGCCGGGCATCGGCACGGCTCTCTGCGGAATGGACGACTTCGAAGGACCGCACGATTTCGTCGCGGCTCTGGCTGAGAGCCGGATCGTGCGGCGGCCGCGTAGCCGGCTGTATCTGCAGTCCCTGAAGCTCCTTCAGACGACGATCGTGGGACCAGGCAAGGCCGGCGAAGACCAGGAGCCGCCCGGGTAGACCGGATCCGCGCCGATGTCGCTGAACGAGTCGACGGCGCGCGAGGGATTTGCCGGCATGGCGGCGAACTACCTAGCAGCAACCCGAGCCGAGGTATGGCGTGCCGCAACCCAACGAGATCTACGACAAGTACCTGACCCGAGCAATCTCGGAGATCAACGAGCTGACCGGCGAGATCCTGAGGTGCTCCCGCTGCCGCCACGCACGAGTCATGCCGGTGATCGGCTCGGGTCACCCGATGGCGGACATCTTCCTCCTCAAGTATCAGGCGCGTCCCTCCGAACTACACGAGGGCGTGGCGTTCTTCGGTCGGAGCGGCGCCGCTCTCATGAAGAGCTGCCAGCGGCTGAAGATAGACCCGCTGCAGTTGTACGGCACGAACGTCGTCAAGTGCGGAGACGTGCAGGAGGCGCGACCGGAGAGCAAATGCCTGGAGCATCTTCACCGCGAACTGGCAGCCGTGAACCCCAAGCTCATTGTGGCGATGGGGGAGGAGACGGTGGCGGCCCTGAACGCCGCGGACGTACCGACCGGTCGGCAGCTCGAGTACCGACCCGGCGAGATCCTCGACTTCACGCCGGGCACCCAGGCCCTCATCACCCCGGACATCGATGCGTCTCTCGACGAGCAGCGCCTCAAAGCCGAGTTCTGGCAAGCCTTCCGCAGGCTCGGTGAGTGGTACGAGAGCATCCCGCCCTACTGAGGCGCGGAGCCGCCTCGCGCTCGCCGGGAGCGCGGGCGTCCTCCTCGTCGTCTGGGGCTTCGCCAGCCGGTTGCTGCCGGCGCTGCCCGACAGTCTCAACGTGATGATCTCCTCGGCTATCTCACTGACGCTCATGGGGGCGATCGTGTGGGGACTCGTGCCCCTTGCCGCGCTCGGCAGGCGGCTGCTGCTCATCGTCGCCGTGGCCTTGCCCCTGGCGATGCTTCTTGTGTGGCTCGGAGCGGTCCCGTTCGCCAACCTCGCCAAGATCGTGGCCGCCGCCGCTTTCGGACTCTGGATCGCCGCCGAGATCGAACGGGTCAGCTGGATCATCGTCGTGGCCGTGGTCTCCGCCGTGACCGACATCGTGAGCGTCGCCATCGGGCCGACGAGGAAGATCCTGGATGACGGGCCGTTGCTCATCGGCTATTTCGCCGTGATCATGACGTGGTTCGGGTACGCGTGGAGCGAGGCTCACTCCGCCATCGGCATGAGCGACGTGATCTTCTTCGCGCTCTATCTGGGGGCGGCACGGAGCTTTGGGCTGCGCGAGCGACTGAGCGCCGTGGTCATGATCGCCTCGTTCCTCGTGACCCTGGCCGTGGCGATGTGGTGGACGGCACTACCGGCCCTGCCCCTGCTCTCGCTCTCGTTCTTGGCCGTGAACGCCGATCTTATGTGGCGCGGCGCGAGGCCCGGCGCGAACGCGCGCGTCGCCGGCATTCCGCCGAGCTCCGAACAGCCTCAGTCCTGACGGACGAAGAGCGCCACCGTCTCGACGTGGTGCGTCTGCGGGAACATGTCTATGGGTGCGACGCGCTCGAGGTGATAGCCGTGCTCGCACAGCTCCGCCCCGTTGCCGGCCAGCGTCGTGGGGTTGCACGACACGTAGACGAAGCGGTCGGCGCCGAGGGCAGCGGCGCGCTGCAGCGCCTTGCGGGCCATGCCCGCGCGCGGCGGATCGACGATCACCACCGATGGACGCTCGGCCGTTCGCTGGCGCTCGGCGTCCAGTGTGGGGTGGGGAGGGAATCTGAGCAGCGGGCGCACGTCCTTCGCATGGAACTCGGCGTTGAGGACTCCGTTGAGCGAGGCGTTGACGCGCGCCGCCGCGATCGCCTCGTCCTGGATCTCGACGGCCTGCACAGTCCGTGCGATGAGCGCCAGCGGCAGGCTGAGAGAGCCGATGCCACAGTAGAGGTCGACCGCGGGATGGGCTCCGTCCGCAGAGGCGAACTCGAGCGCCGTCGCGTAGAGCACTTCGCACATCTCGCTGTTCGTCTGCAGAAAGGCGGTCGCTGGCACTCGGAGGTCGACCCCGGCCAGCGTCTCGTGCAGGTACGGCTCTCCCAGGAGCATGAACGGGCCGTCGCCGACAGCGGCGTCGGCGGGGCTGGAGTTCACGGTGACGCCGAACGACGTGCAGCCAGACTCGGCCGCGACTCTCTCGAGGAGTTCCTCCTCCTCGGAGAAGCGGGACTTCACGAACAGGTTGAGCAGCAGGTCGCCGCGGCTTCCTTCGCGCACCACGAGGTGCCTGAGCAGTCCTGTGGCGTCGGCGCGCGAGTATGGCGGCAGGTCCAGGGCGCGACAGGCTTCGGCGACGGCAGTGCGGGCTCGCACCATGCGCTCTGAGGCGATCCGACAGGCCGACGTCTCGACGATCTCGTTCCAGGACCCGCGGCGGTGCAAGCCGAGCAGCAGCTCGCCGCCGGGAGTCTGACCGAACGAGAACTCCATCTTGTTGCGGTAGCGCCAGGGATCGTCCATGCGGCGGATCGGGTCGAGCGCGTAGCCCTCGAGGCGCCCGATGTGCTCCAGAGACTCGACCACCTGACGCTGCTTGAATTCGAGCTGGGCGTCGTACGACAGAGTCTGCCACTCGCAGCCGCCGCACTCCGCGGCGTGGGCGCAGAGCGCCGGGACGCGGCGTGGGGAGGGGGTGAGCGTCTCGATGACCCGCGCTTCGGCATGGCTCCGTTTGCGCTTGGTCACCCGTGCCTGGACGCGATCTCCCGGGACGGCGCCGCGCACGAAGACGACGAAGTCGTCGAGTCGTGCGACGCCCTGCCCGCCGTAGGCGAGCGAATCGACCTCAAGTTCGACGATGTCTCCGGTGCGTGGCGGCATCCACCGAGTGTATCCGCTGTCGACGGCGGCAGCGAGCCGCGGCGATTGTCCACCACACAGCAACGCCAAGGCCTGCGCATGCGGTCAGCGAACTGGTACAGTGGCCTCCGCGGCCAATGGCGGCTTGGCGCCGCCATCATCGTTGCTCAAGGAGAGACTCGTGACGATGCTCGATCTCGAACGCTACCGGCAGCGCGCCGAGGAGTTCATCGGCGCGCTCGACAAAGAGAGCTACGAGCACTACTCGGGCCGGAAGGCCGTCTGCGACACGGCAGCTGTGTACGATCGCTACCCGGATCTCTTCACGCGCGAGGCCATCGCTCAGCTCAACCAGCTCTACGACGCGGCTGTGGACGACGAGAAGCGTCGCCTGGCCTACCTCCTGGCGTTCACCGTAGACGGCTACATGGGCGAGGAGACGAAGCATCTCGGCGACGAGCTCGCGAACACCGAAGGCCAGGCCACGATCGTCGTGGACGGGGAGACCATCAGTCTGCGGCAGGCGGGCGTGGCGCAGGCCAATGAGCCCGACGCCGGGCGGCGCGAGCGCATCCAGGAGGCCCGTCTCGCGGCGGTCTCAGCCCAGCTCAATCCGCTACTCGACCGGCTGTGGAGCCGTTGCCACGACCTCGCGGTCGACCTCGGCTATCCCAACTACCTCGAGCTGTACGAGGAGGTCCAGGGCATCGACTACGGCCGCCTGCGCGCCGAGCTCGAGGGCTTCCTGAGCGACACCGCCGGCCTGTACGAGCGCGTCATGGACAACCTCGTCCGGGAGCGTCTCGGCATCCCGATGAGCAAGCTGCGCTACGCCGACCTGCCCTATCTCTGGCGGGCTCCCGACTACGACCATGTCTTCCGGGCCGACCGGCTCGTGCCGACGCTCAAGAGTACGCTCGCCGGGCTCGGTATCGACCTCGATGCGCAGGGCAACGTCCACCTGGACACCGAGGTCCGCGAGCTCAAGTCACCACGGGCGTTCTGCTCTCCAGTACGCGTCCCCGAGGAGATCTATCTCGTGGTCCTCCCCCACGGCGGGCAGGACGACTACTCGGCCCTCCTGCACGAGGCGGGGCACGCCGAGCACTTCGCCCACGTGCGCCCGGATCTCCCGTTCGAGTACCGCTTTCTCGGCGACAACGCCGTCACCGAAGCATTCGCCTTCCTGTTCGAGCATCTGCTGCTCAACCGGCGCTGGCTCGACGATTCCCTGGGTTTCACGGATGCCGACGAGTATCTTCGCTTCGCGAACGCGAACGACCTCTTCTTCATGCGTCGCTATATCGCGAAGCTGGCCTACGAGACGGAGCTGCACGTCCAGACCGGCCCGCTCGACACCATGGCCGCTGCGTACTCCAGGCGCCTCAGCACGGCTCTCATGATCGACGTGCCGGCGCAGAGCTACCTTGCCGACGTCGATGACGGCTTCTACTGCGCGAGCTACCTCCGCGCCTGGCTGTTCGAGGGCGCCCTGCGCATGATGCTGCAGGATCGCTACGGGATGGACTGGTTCCGTCAGCCCGACGCGACGGCCTGGATCAACGAGCTCTGGTCGCAGGGGCAGCACTACCCCGCCGAGCGCCTGCTGCTGAAGCACGGTGGTGGCAGGCTCGACGCGGATCCGCTCAAGCATCACATCGAGCGCGCCCTGGGCCGCTAGCCGGAGCCGCGAACGTCAGTTCCCGGCCAGGGCACTGACGAGCACGTGGCGTCGCCGAGGACCGTCGAACTCGGCGAAGTAGACGCCCTGCCAGGTCCCGAGCTGGAGCCGGCCGTCCACGAGGGGAATGGTCACGCTGCTCCCCATGAGGCTGGCCTTGACGTGAGCGTCCGAGTTGCCCTCGCTGTGGGCGAAGGCCAGCGTGTCGGGCACCATGCGGTCGAGTGCCATCTCCATATCGGAGCGCACCGTCGGGTCGGCGTTCTCATTGATCGTGATCCCGGCGGTCGTGTGCGGCACGTAGGCCACGAGAGCTCCGCTGGTCACTCCGAGTGACCGCGCGACTGCGATGAGTCGCGGCGTGATGTCGACGAACGTGACGCGCCGATCGGTGTGCACCTCGAACGACTCCATACTGCCTCCTAGAAGATGCCGAGTCCGCGCCTCCTGCGAGGCGCCCCGGTGCGATGTGGGACGGTGAGCCGCTGCTTGATGGCGGTCACCACGTCCTCGGTGGAGCGCACGGGGTCGGGGACCTCGGTGTAGCACGCCATCAGCCGCGTCACTTCGTGTGCGTCGCTGCCCCCCGTACGCGCTACGCCCAGTTCGGCGGCGATCGCGTCGGCGGACTGGACGTACTGATCGCCCAGCCAGTTGCCGTTGTAGACCTCGACGGCGTCGACGACGTCCGCTACGAGGGCTTCCATGCCGGGCAAGTACGCAGACCGGCTGCGGCCGCCACCGGCCGCCGGATGTACCCACACGAGGGCCGCGTGATCTGCGAGTTCTCCCGGCACCGGCACGTCCTGGACGTCGCGGAAGCTGTCGAGGTAGTCGAGGTCGGGCGAGAACACGACGAAGTCGCCTAGCGGCGTGCTTATCTCCACTCCGTGGATGAGCAGCACTCCATCGGCTCGCAGGGCGCCCTCGAGTCGTCGGGCGTCGCCGGTGTCGCCGTGGTTGGTGAGGGCGATCGCCTCGACCCGATGCTGATAGCACCAAGTGACGTAGTCCCTGTAGCTGATCCGCGAGCAGCTCGACGCGGGATACGTATGAGTGTGGAGGTCGACGTTCATCGTCTTGGATTATAGACTCGGACGACGATGGAGGGCACGCTCGATACATTTGGCGTGGTCGAGATGCTCCAGACACTCGGCCGGACGAAGCTGTCCGGTACGCTCCACATCGAATGCCCGCAGCGCCTCATCGATGTCCATTTCGTGCGTGGGCGCATCGCCGAGACGCGGGACTCCACACGCGTCGCCGTCGGCTCGGTGATCGGCCGCCGTCTCGTCGAGAAGGCGCTCATCGCCGAGCCTCAGCTGACGCAAGCGCTCCTCCAGCAGGAGGTTCACCCGCGGCCCCTCGGAACACTGCTCGTCGAGCGTGGCTTCGTGGCCGAGAGCGACCTGCGCGAGGTGCTGTCCCGGCAGGTCGCCAACACGCTGATCGCCGCACGCGTCGAGACAAACGGCGAGTTCCTGTTCATCACGGACCACCAACCGCCCGACGCGGACTTCATCACCATCGATACGCAGGCCGTGCTCATCGACATCTCGTACCTCGGCGAGGAGTTCTGTCGCGCCGTCGAAGTGCTGGGGCAGGACGACACGGTGCTCGTGCGCAACGCCTACCATCCGCAGGCCGAGGACCTCGCCTCAGGCGGACGCGACGAAGCGTGGGTGCTCGCCCAGGTGGATGGCCGGCGCACGGTACGCGACGTCGTGACGGCCTCGCGGCTCGAGGAGATCACCGTGATCAGCATGCTGGGCGGACTGGTTGAGTCCGGGACGCTTCTCGTCAAGGTCGGACTGCGGGAGGCGGCGGAGCCGGACGCCGTGTTGAAGGCGCATCGGGACACGGTGTGGGCAGAGGTCAGCCGCCTGTTCGATGCCGCCGGCGAGGGACAGATCGCGGGCTCGGACACCCCCTGAACCCAGGGCTCGGCGTCGCGCCCCCCTCTCTCCGCGCAGTCCGTCGCGTGTAGCCCCGACTGCAGATGTGGCCTCGTGCGGCGGAGCCTTCTGCTGGGCTGGCCCTGCTCTGGGAAGGCCTCCAGGACAACGGGACTGCCGCGTCCTGTGGCAGGTCTCTCGGGCTGCGAGCCCGCTCTCCGGGGTGTCGTCTCCTGGGTGCCTATGATATGGTGCATACGCACTCAGATATGAGGGCGCGGTGAGGTTTGAGAGAAGCTGTGCCGTGGTAAGATATGATACGGTCACGCTAAGATATTGCGCGTGTCATCCTGGTGATTCCCAAGGAGGAGCTCTATGGGCAAGGTAATCGGCATCGACCTCGGCACGACCAACAGCTGTATGGGTGTGCTCGAGGGCGGCGAACCGACGGTGATACCCAACAGCGAGGGTGGGCGCACGACGCCGTCGGTGGTCGCGTTCTCGAAGAGCGGCGAGCGTCTCGTCGGCAGCGTTGCCCGGCGTCAGGCGGTGACCAACCCCGAGAACACCGTGTTCTCGATCAAGCGCTTTATGGGTCGCAAGTTCGGGGACGTCGCCGAAGAGATGACGATCGTGCCGTACCACGTGAAGGCCGCCGCCAACGGCGACGCCGCCGTGGACGTCAGCGGTAATTCATATACGCCGCCGGAGATCTCGGCGATGATCCTGCAGAAGCTCAAGCGCGACGCGGAGGAGTACCTGGGAGAGAAGGTCACGGAGGCGGTCGTGACCGTGCCGGCCTACTTCAACGACTCCCAGCGTCAGGCCACGAAGGACGCCGGCAAGATCGCAGGGCTCGACGTCAAGCGCATCATCAACGAGCCGACCGCGGCGGCACTCGCCTACGGCCTCGACAAGGAGCACGACCAGACCATCCTCGTCTTCGACCTTGGCGGCGGGACGTTCGACGTGTCGATCCTCGACCTCGGCGACGGTGTCTTCGAGGTGCGCTCGACCAACGGCGACACCCATCTCGGAGGCGACAACTTCGACAAGGCGATCGTCAATTGGATGGTGGCTGAGTTCAAGCAGAGCCAGGGCATCGACCTCGGCAAGGACAAGATGGCCCTTCAGCGCCTGTACGAGGCTGCCGAGAAGGGCAAGATCGAGCTGTCGACGACGGCCACGACGAGCGTGAACCTGCCGTTCATCACCGCAGACGAGAACGGACCGAAGCATCTTGACCTTACGCTCTCGCGGGCGAAGTTCGACGAGCTCACGCACGACCTGGTCGAGCGCGTCGTCGCTCCGGTGAACAGCGCCATCGCCGATGCGGGCCTCAAGGCCGCCGACATCGACCATGTCATCCTAGTCGGCGGCATGACGCGCACGCCCGCGGTCCAGGAGCGCGTCCGTCAGCTCATCGGCAAGGACCCTCACAAGGGTGTGAACCCGGACGAGGTCGTGGCCGTGGGGGCCGCTATCCAGGGCGGCGTGCTGGCCGGCGAGGTCAAGGACGTGCTGCTCCTCGACGTCACACCGTTGAGTCTCGGGATTGAGACCAAAGGCAACGTCTTCACCAAGCTCATCGAGCGCAACACGACCATCCCCACGAAGCGCAGCGAGACGTTCAGCACCGCCGACGACAACCAGACCAGTGTCGAGATCCACGTGCTGCAGGGCGAGCGCGAGATGGCGCGCTACAACAAGACCCTGGGCAAGTTCCAGCTGGTGGGCATTCCGCCGGCGCCGCGCGGCATCCCGCAGATCGAAGTCACGTTCGACATCGATGCGAACGGCATCGTCCACGTGAGCGCGAAGGACCTCGGGACCGGCAACGAGCAGAAGATCACGATCACCGCCAGCAGCGGACTCGACGAGAAGGACATCGAGCGCATGATGCAGGACGCTGAGGCGCACGCCGACGAGGACCGAAAGGCGCGTGAGACGGTCGAGATCAAGAACAACGCCGAGAATCTGCTCTACAGCACGGAGAAGTCGCTGCGCGACATGGGCGACAAGGTCGACGAGTCCACCAAGACGGAGATCGAGGCGGCTGCCGCGGAGCTCAGGACGGCGCTCGAGGGCGACGACCAGGAGGTCATCAAAGAGAAGACGGACGCCCTCATGCAAGCCTCGCACAAGCTGGCCGAGGCTGTCTACCAGCAGGCTCAGCAGCAGCAGCAGCCTCCCCAGGGCGACGGCGGCGGCGACGATGAGCACGTCGAGGAGGGCGACTACGAGGTCATCGACGAAGAAGAGAACGAGTAAACCCGTACGCAGGGAGGTAGACCATGGCGGTCATCAGATGGGATCCATTTCGCGAGATGACGCAGCAGACCCAGAGCCAGATCAACAAGCTGGTCGATCAGGTCTGGGGCGGGCGTCAGGAGAGCTGGCTGCCGGCGATTGACGTCTTCGATACCAAGGACGCAGTCGTGCTCAAGGCGGAGCTTGCGGGGATGAACCCCGACGATATCCAGATCGAGGTCGAGGACAACGTCCTCACGGTGAAGGGTGAACGTCGCTTCGAGGAGGCGGTCGACGAGGAGCGCTACTACAGAGTCGAGCGGCGCTTCGGCAGCTTCCAGCGCAGCCTGGCTCTTCCTCAGGGGGTCAGGGCCGAGGACATCTCGGCCAGCTACGAGGACGGCATCCTCACCATCTCGGTTCCCAAGGTCGAGGAGGAGAAGCCGAAGCGCATCGAGGTGAAGGCCACGAAGCCTGTCGACACGACCAAGACCGTCGACAGGCAGGGCCCCGAGGGCGATCAGGCGTAGGCCGGAACGCCGGAACGAGACGTGGGGGGACGCGCTGAGCGCCAGCAGCGCTGCGCGTCCCCCTCGATCGAGGAGCACAAGGACAAGTATGGCGGAGATGAAGCAAGGCCACGAGAGCCCACTCGAGTCCGACCCTGCAGCGGCAGAAGTCAGCGAGGGAGGGATGTCGGCGGAAGTGCCGACGACCGGAGACCTCGAGCCCGAGGTCGCTGAGCATGAGGAGGAATTCGCTCGCGCGGCCCGCGAGCGCGATGAGTACCTGGACCACCTTCAGCGCCTTCAGGCGGAGTTCGACAACTACCGCAAGCGGGTGCAGCGCGAGGGCGATGCGGCACGGCTGCGCGCAGCCGAAGTCGTCGTCGAGTCCCTGCTGCCGGTCGTCGACAATCTGGCGAGGGCGCTCGAGGCGGCCGACCAGCACGGTCAGGGTCAGCTCACGGAGGGCCTCCAGCTCGTCGCTGGGCAGCTGCGCTCCGCGCTCGCGGCACACGGGCTCGACGAGCTGGAAGTCGCGGTCGGCACGCCGTTCGATCCCGCCGTTCACGAGGCGGTCCTGACTCAGGAGTCCGAGAGCGAGGAGGAGGGCATGGTGGTCCAGGTCCTGGAACGCGGGTATCTGCTGCACGGCAGGCTGCTGCGTCCGGCCAAGGTCATCGTGGCCCGCTGACGCATGGGCGACTTCTACCAGACACTCGGAGTCTCGAGGAACGCCACCCAGGACGACCTCAAGAAGGCCTTTCGCAATCTCGCACGCGAGCACCACCCGGACAAGAACCCGGGTGACAAGGTCGCTGAGGAGAAGTTCAAGGAGGTCAGTCAGGCGTACGAGACGCTCTCCGATCCGGAGAAGCGCAAGCAGTACGACGAGATGAGTCGTCTCGGCGCGTTCGGTCCGGGCGCCGGCGGCTACCGGCCCGGCGGCGCCCAGGGCGGGTTCGACCCGAGCATGTTCGGACAGGGCGGCGCCCAGTTCGACGTGGGCGACCTGAGCGACATTCTCGGCAACCTGTTCGGCGGTGGGGGCGGGCGCGCCCGGCGGCGCGGCCCCGAACGCGGCGACGACCTGCAGGTGGCGGTGACGCTCGCTTTCGAGGACTCCCTGCATGGCGCCACAGTGCGTGTGCCGGTGGAGAAGCCAGTCGCTTGCGAGACCTGCCACGGCAGTGGCGCCAAGCCCGGTACGACCCCCGAGGTCTGCCCGGAGTGCGAGGGCCGCGGCGTGGTGGCCCGCAATCAGGGTCCGTTCGCGCTCTCGCAAGGGTGCCCGCGCTGCCAGGGCCAAGGCACGGTCATCCCACACCCGTGTCGCACGTGCCGCGGTACGGGCGTGGAACACAAGACGCGCCGCTATTCGGTCAAGATCCCCCCGGGGGTCAAAGACGGCAACAAGATCCGCATCAAGGGCAAGGGCGAGGCCGGACCTCGCGGTGGACCGGCCGGAGACCTGTACGTCATCGTCCGTGTGGAAGAGGACGATCTGTTCGAGCGCCGCGGCGACGATGTGGTCCTCGAGCTGCCGATCACGCTTGCCGAGGCGACCCTGGGCACGCGCGTGAAGGTCCCCACTCCGGAAGGCGGGAAGGTCTCGCTCAAGGTGCCGTCCGGCAGTCAGGACGGGCGCACGCTGCGCCTGCGCGGCAAGGGCGCACCAAAGCTCAAGGGCGGCCATGGCGACCTTCACGTGCGCCTGCGTCTGCAGGTGCCGGAGAAGCTGACCAAGGAGCAACGCGAGCTCTTCGAGAGTCTCGCAGAGATCCTCCCTGATGCGCGCGCCGAGATGTTTGGATAGGCCATGGCACGACGCGTGAGAAGCGGTCCTCGAGGGCAAGACGACGAGAGCCAGCGGCCGCTGTTCCTGATCTCGGTGGCCGCCGAGCTCGCCGGGATGCACCCTCAGACGATGCGGCTGTACGAACGCCGGGGTCTGGTGTGCCCGCAACGTACTGCCAAGAACACGCGGCGGTACTCGGCGAGAGACCTCGAGCGCTTGCGGCGCATCCAGGAACTCACGGAGATGGGCCTCAACTTGGCTGGCGTCGAGCGCGTCCTGTCCATGGAGGCCGAGGCGGAGGCCTTGGCACAGCGAGGTCGAGCGGCTGCGTGCGGGCCTCGAAGAGGCTGCGCTTCTGATGCGCCGCGAAGTCGAGCGCGTCGAGAGGGAACACCGGTTGGAGCTGGTTCCCGTGACCAAGACGCAGATCATCCCGGTCGGCCGGCGCCGACGTCGGCGGTGAGCTGCCCGGAGGGACGACACTCATGGATGTGAACAAGTTCTCAGAGCGTGCCCGCGAAGCCATCGAGACGGCACAAGGCGTGGTGCGCCGGGGTCCCGGCAACGTGCTCGGTACCGAGCATCTTCTCATCGGCGTGCTGAGCCTGCCCGGAGGCGTGGTCGAACAGATCCTGAACCTCCTCGACATCGACAAGGGCGCGGCCATGACGCGCGCCAGCCAGGTGGCACAGAACCAGGCGGCGGGCTCCGCCGCAGCCGACCAGGCCGACATGCTCTACATGACGCCGCGCGCCAAGGCCTCGCTCGATCTCGCCATGCAGGAGGCCCAGCGCCTCGGCGACGAGTTCGTCGGCAGCGAGCATCTGCTGTCGGGTGTGTTCCTCGAGGGGGAGGGACCGGGCAGCGCCATCCTCAGGGATGCTGGGATGACCGAGGAGAATCTGCGTCGCGCCATCGCCGAGATCCGCTCGACGGGCGAGGACTACGAAGCCGCCGCGACCGGCGAGGGCATGCTCAAGAAGTACACGCGTGACCTGACGGCGATGGCGCGCGAGGGCAGGCTCGACCCGGTGATCGGCCGGGACACCGAGATCAAGCGCGTGATCCAGGTCCTGAGCCGTCGCACCAAGAACAACCCCGTGCTGATCGGCGAGCCCGGGGTAGGCAAGACGGCGATCGCCGACGGCCTGGCCGAGAAGATCGTCGCCGTCGACGTGCCGGAGTTGCTGCGCAACAAGCGCGTGCTCGCCCTCGATCTCGGTGCGATGGTGGCCGGTGCCAAGTATCGAGGGGAGTTCGAAGAGCGGCTGAAGGGTGCTCTGGACGAGATCCAGCGTTCAAAGGACGTCGTGTTGTTCATCGACGAGCTGCACACCGTGGTCGGCGCCGGCGCCGCCGAGGGTGCTCTCGACGCCTCCAATATGATGAAGCCGATGCTCGCCCGCGGCGAGCTGCAGTGCGTCGGGGCGACGACGCTCGATGAGTACCGCGCGCACATCGAGAAGGACGCTGCCCTGGAGCGCCGCTTCCAGCCGGTGTTGGTCGGAGAACCCAGCGTCGAGGAGACCGTCATCATCCTCGAGGGCCTGCGCGACAAGTACGAGGCGCACCACAAGGTGAAGATCACCGACGCCGCGATGGTCGCCGCGGCGAGCCTCTCCGACCGCTACATCAGCGATCGCTTCCTGCCCGACAAGGCGATCGACTTGCTCGACGAGGCGGCCAGCAAGCTGCGCATCGAGTCGACGATGCTGCCGCCCAGCCTGCGGGAGATGGAGCTTCGTCTGCAGGAGCTTGCCCGCGAAGGTGCGGCGGCCGTCCAGGAGCAGGAGTACGAGCGCGCCGCGCAGCTCAAGGAGCAGACCGACAAGATCCAGACGACGTTCATCACGTCCAAGGATGCCTGGCTCGCGGAGAAGGGCATTGCGGACGCGACGGTGGACGCGGACGACATCGCGGGGATCGTCAGCACGTGGACGGGCATCCCCGTGCAGCGCATGCTCCAGGAGGAGACCGACAAGCTCCTCAGCATGGAGGACAAGCTGCACGGCCGAGTGATCGGTCAGGACCGCGCCGTCACCGCCGTGAGCGAGGCCGTGCGGCGCGCCCGCGCAGGTCTCAAGGACCCGCGCCGACCAATCGGCTCGTTCATGTTCCTCGGGCCGACCGGGGTCGGCAAGACCGAGCTCACGCGCGCTCTGGCCGAGTACCTCTTCGACGACGAGAGCGCGATGATCCGCATCGACATGAGCGAGTACATGGAGAAGCACACGGTGGCTCGCCTGGTCGGGGCCCCTCCCGGATACGTCGGGTACGAGGAGGGCGGCCAGCTCACCGAGGCGGTGCGAAGGCGGCCGTACAGTGTCGTCCTCTTCGACGAGATCGAGAAGGCACACCCGGACGTCTTCAACGTTCTCCTGCAGATTCTGGACGATGGACGGCTGACAGACGGCAAGGGGCGCGTCGTCGACTTCAAGAACACGGTCATCATCATGACGAGCAATGTCGGCGGTCGCCTGCTCTCCGAAGCCGGTGCTGAGGTCGATCCGGAGGAGACGGAGAAGGTGCTGATGGACGAACTGCGCCGGGTCTTCCGGCCGGAGTTCCTCAACCGCATCGATGAGATCATCGTGTTCGATCCTCTCGCGCGGGAACAGCTCGCCCAGATCGTCGACCTGCTGCTCGAGCGCCTTCGCGTGGTCGTCGGCGGGCAGGGCATGAAGCTCGAGGTCAGCGCCGCCGCCACGGAGTTCCTGGCTGAGCAGGGCTACGACGCGGAGTACGGCGCGCGGCCCCTCAAGCGGGCCATCCAGCGATTGGTCGAGAATCCGCTGTCCGGCGAGCTTCTGCGAGGCACCTTCACGGAGGGCGACACCATCCATGTCGACCTCGAGGACGGCTCCCTGGTGTTCGCGGCGTAGCGTCACTATAGTGGGTCCATGGGCAGGGGCCGCATTCCGGTCGACAGCACCGCCGTCGGCGCGGCCTTGGCCGCGCTGCTCGGGCGGCGCTTCGGGCGGGCTCGGCGCGTCTCTCTCTCGCGACTGCGAGGTTCCTTTCGCCCGGGCGACGGGTCGCTCGCGTCCTTCGGCGGCACGCCGTGCTCGCGGCTCGGGCAAGAGTCCGGGCGTCGCGAGGCGTCGTCACAGCCGGCGCCGGACCCCCCCGAGCCGCCCTCGCAGCCTCCCGACGTGCGCGGCCCGACCAGCAGTTGAGGCGGCATGGCCAGGCGGTGGCGTCGTTCAGCGTCGACCTGCTGATCCCGACGGCACGCTTCGTCTTCAGCGTCGAGGACGGGCGTGTCGATGTCTTGCCGGAACATCGCTCGCCCGAGGCCTTCGTCGAGTATGCGCGCCGGCGGCGCGAGAAGGCCGTCACGGGCATGACCACCTTTCCGAACAGCCTGCTCGTGAGGGGTCCTTCCAGCTTCCTTGTGGACCCCGGCCCTCGGATGCAGAACGCGCCCATCGTACGCGCGCTGGAGGACCGCGGGCTGGATGAAGGAGATCTTGCGTTCGCCGCGCTGACGCACGGCCACGACGACCATGCGACGGCGCTCGCGGACCTCTCGCTCCCGGTCGTGGTCCATGAGCGCGAGACCAGCACCGGCCACTGGCCCGCTCTTGCGGCACTCCTCGCGCGGCGCGAAGTCAGGCTGCTGCGCGGCGCGGGCGGCGAGCTCGTCCCGGGGGTGCAATGGGCGCTCACGGAAGGGCATACGCCAGGCAGCGTGAGCTACGCGGTGGACACTCCGACCGGCGTGGTCGTGGTCTGTGGCGACCTTGTGGGTCCGTCGCGCCGGCCCTTCGATGGCATGGCTCCGGAGGGCATCGAAGCGGCGCGACTGCTGGACTCCTGGAGGCGCATCCGCGCCTGGCGACCGGCGCTCATCATCGCCGGGCATCTGCCGCCGTTCGCGCCGTGAGCCGCGCTGCGACGGCGAAGCCCTCGCGCTGGGCTTGGGCCGGCCGCGGAGAGCCCCTGTGCTACACTAATCCCTCGTCGATCACGTAGAGGAGCATGTGCGTGCCTTTCTATGAGTATCAGTGCAACGAGTGCGGCGCCGTGCAGGAAGCGTTCCAGAGGATGAGTGACGCGCCGCTCGTGAAGTGCGAGAAGTGCGGGGGTGAGCTGCGAAGGGTCTTCCATCCCGTGGCCATACACTTCAAGGGGTCTGGGTTCTACACGACAGACTACGGCAAGGGCAAGAAGAAGGGGTCCGACGGCCCCGAGGGCTACTCGGTTCTCCAGGAGGAGAGGGAACGCCGCGCGGAGAAGGGGGATCCTGTCGCCGTTCGCGCGATCGAGGGGGATTCTCGCTACACCGGCAGCGGTGCCTCGTCGTCGAGCAGCTCTTCTCGCAAGGACGACAAGCCCAAGGAGAAGCAGAAGGCGACCTGAGCGTCGGGGGCCGGGCGGTGAGCAGCGTGCAGCGACCTAGTGACGACTCCTTGCGGAAGGCACGTACCAGCCTGCGTAGCCTCGTGAGCGACGGCCCATCCCATTTTCCTTCCCTGAACCTGGTCGCCGACGCCATCCGCATACAGCTCGAGAAGCGCGGCAGGGTCGCGATCCTGTACGTGCATCTCGAGCATTACGGACGCCTCGAGCCGATGTTCGGCTGGCGTATCTTCGCCGATATCCTCGACGCGGTGGCCGCCAGTCTCGAAGGCATGGCCGGGAGCACCTTGCGGCAGCTCGACGCCGTGAGCGACTTCACGCTCACGGACGATGCCTTCATCGTGCTCCTCTCCCCGCCACGCACAGGCGATGTCATCAGCGACTACGACCTTGCGGCCGTCACGCGCAGGGTGTACGAGCGCCTGCAGTCGCTCCTGCTCAACGACCTGGCGCCCGGGGTCTACGACCGTGTGCATCCAACGGTGGGCGCCGCGGCCCTCAGTAGCGACGATGCGATCACGTTCGAACAGAGCCTCGAACGGGGCATCGCGCTTGCCATGCAGGCGGCCGACGATCAGGCGACGGCCTACCATGCGGAGCTGGAGCGGACTCTCGCCGACTGCATCGACCGCGGCGAGCTCGAGCCGCTCTTCGAGCCGGTCGTCGATGCCGCGGCGGAGACTGTGATCGGGTACCGCAGCAGCGTGCGCGGGCCCTTCCACTCGCCCCTGCGCCTGCCCGATGTGCTCCTCGACGTCGCCGAGCACTCCACGCTGCTTCCTTCCTACGGCGTGGTAGCGCGCATGGCCACGGTCAACGCGGCCTCGGGATTGCGCCCCGACGATCTTCTCTTCCTCGGCTGCGCCGCGGCAGAGCTGCCCAACGCGGCCGTGGTGGCTCTCAGCGAGTTCTACGCGCTCAACTCGGCACTCGTGCCGCAGCATGTCGTCTTCGAGCTCGACGCGGACGAGTTGGGCGTGAACACGGCCTCGACGCTGAGGACGTTGGCCGACGTGCGTGGCATGGGGTTCCAACTGTGCTTCTCGGGCCTCGGTGCACAG
Organism: uncultured Thermoleophilia bacterium; assembly: GCA_963717285.1. Classification (GTDB taxonomy): domain Bacteria; phylum Actinomycetota; class Thermoleophilia; order UBA2241; family UBA2241; genus CAIXSE01. The sequence goes on along the minus strand of CAVQVW010000002.1, from coordinate 443,773 downwards.
TACGCGACGCTCGAGCTCATCGCCGAAGCCCGGCCGGAGTTCCTGTGCCTCGACCCTGTGCTTCTGACGAGCCTCGGGGCCGATCCGACGGCCGTGGACGTCATGCAGCTCCTCGTGCGTTTCGGCGATCGCGTCGGTGCCCAGCTGATCGCCACGGGGGTGCAGGACGCCGAGCACCAGCATCTGCTCGCGCGCAGCGGGGTCGAACTCTTCTGCGGGGAACGCTTCGCGCGGTCCGACACGCGCCTGCCCTCGGTGTCGTTCAGGCGCTGAGAGTCGCCGTCCGGCGCTGCCGGGCGGGGGCGCCGGTGTGGATCGTCACCCGGTTGCGCCCTCTTCGCTTCGACTCGTAGAGCGCGTCGTCGGAGTGCTGCACGAGCTCGGCCTCGGCGGCCGCTCCGTCGGGGTAGGTGGCAATACCGGCAGAGATGGTGGTAGAGGCGATCTGACCACCCCTGACCGTGACCGCGATGTCTTCGATCGCGCGGCGCAGCCGCTGCGCGAGCTCAAAGGCATGGACCTCGTCGCCGCGGATGAGCACGGCGAACTCCTCGCCTCCGTAGCGGGCGGCGATGTCGGCATCGCGCAGGTGGACGTCCAGCGCCGTGCCGACCTTGCCGAGCAGGTCGTTGCCGGCCTCGTGCCCGTACTGGTCGTTGAACTGCTTGAAGTGGTCGAGGTCGAGCATGATCAGACTGATCTCTCCGCCGTAGCGATCCACATTTGTGACCTCGCGGTGCAGGTGGTCAACGAAGGAGCCGTAGTTGTAGAGACCGGTGAGGCGGTCGGTGAGCGAGGAGGCGGTCAGTCGTGCGTTCGCCTCGCGACTCCTCCGCTGGTTCCTTCCGAGGAGCAGGCCGGCGAGGAGAAACAGGGCCGTCCCGAGCGCCGCCTCGTATATGCGGGCGGACGTGAAGGCAGCTCCGAACCCGTAGGACAGCACGAAGAAGTTGCCCAGCCAGAACGTCACGAGGAGGCTGCCGGGCTCGTAGAGGAAGACGGCGGCCAGGAAGAGGGGGAACACGAAGAAGGGCCAGACGTAGGCGGTTCCTGCGACCGTCGTGAGGATCGAGGCGCCGACCAGGGCAGCGACGAGGGCGACGATACGGCGCAGGGCGACTCGACGGGCGTAGAGACTGCTCGCAACAGGTTGCGCCGTTGGCATGGGGTCCTCGTCGAATCGCCTTCCTCAGCGTCTATCTACGACGTCAGGCCGTGTCGTCCTGCCTGACTGCGGAGCGTCAGATAGAATGGGTCGATGAGCACGCGCATCCTCCTCACCAACGACGACGGAATCGAGTCTCCCGGCATCGCGGTGCTGCGCCGGGCCGTCGAGGGCCTGGGGGCGGTGACGACCATCGCTCCGGCGAGCAACAACAGCGGGGTGGCGAGGAGCATCACGATCGATCGGGCTCTCCACCTCGCGCCAGTCGCTTTCGGTGGCGGTTGGGAGGGCACGTCGTGCGACGGCACCCCGGCGGACTGCGTGAGGGTCGGCTTCCTCGGAATCGACGCCCCGCTGCCAGACCTGGTCGTCGCGGGCATCAACATGGGCCCCAATCTGGGTTCAGACGTCAGCTACTCCGGGACGGTCGGGGCCGCTTTCGAGGCAGCGCTGCGCGGTCGTCCGGGGATCGCATTCTCCGTCCATAGCAGGCGGCCGGGTTGGCTGGAGGAAGCTGCGCCTCTTGCGCGCGTCATCGTGGCACGTGTGATCGCCCACGGTCTTCCGCCTTGCTCAGTCCTCAACGTCAATCTGCCGGACAGGCCTCTCAGCCAGGTCGTCGGCATCCGTCCGGCCCGCCTCAGCGGCACGAGCTGCCACGACAGGGTGTTCCTCAGTGGCGACGGCGACGGACACGTGCCGCTCTCCGGCGGGAGCCTCGGCGTCGCCGACGCGCCTCCCGCAACGTTCGTCTGCTCAGCGGAGTCTCGCGACAGCCGGGTGGGAGAGCTGGCCGATGACGCCGCTCTGATCGCCGAGGGGTACGTCGCCGTGACGCCGCTGCGCTACGATCTCCTCGACGCCGCGCTGCTGCGCGACCTCGATTCCTGGGATCTCGAGCTGGCGCATCTGCATGCCTGAGACCACGTATCGCGATGGGTTCGACCCGGTCCTCTTCGATCTGGACGGCACTGTCGTCGACTCGGTCGAGCTGATCGTCGAGTCGTTTCGCCATGCAACGCGGACCGTGCTCGGCCGCGTCTTGCCGGACGAGGTCATCACCGCCGGCGTGGGGCGGCCCCTCATGTCGCAGATGGAGATGCTCTCCGTGGAGCGCGCACGCGAGCTGTACGACGTCTACCAGGAGTACAATCATCGGCGCCACGACGAGCTCATCCGCGGCTACGCGGGGATCGAGGAGATGCTCGTCGCGCTGAAGGCGGCGGGCCGCCGCCTGGGAATCGTCACGAGCAAGGGCCGGGACACGACGGAGATGGCCTTCCGGGCGGTGGGGCTGGCGGACCATTTCGACGCGGTCGTGACGGCTAGCGACACGGCTGAGCACAAGCCGTCGCCGGTGCCTCTGCGTCTGTGCCTGGAGCGCTTGGGCGCGGCCTCGTCCAGCGCCATCTACGTCGGCGACAGTCCGTTCGACATCCAGGCGGGCAGGGCGGCGGGTATGACCACCGCGGCGGTCGGCTGGGGCGTGTTCAGTCGCGATGCGCTGCTCGCCTCGGCTCCCAGCTACTGGGTGGACGCACCCCGCGAGTTGCTCGCGTTGTGCCTGTACGGAGAGGGCATCCCGGTCGGCGTCGACAGGGGCGCGAACGCGACGGACTAGCTTTCCGCCGATCGCTGCGGGCTGGAGGGCGGGGAGGGAGAGAAGTGACGGATGCGCAGAGGGGCGCTGTGCGCGCCGCGCGGCTTCGCGAGCAGATAGACCACCACTCCTACCTGTACTACGTCCTCGATCAGCCCGAGATCGACGACGCCGAGTACGATGCGCTGTACCAAGAGCTCGAACGGCTCGAGGAGGAGTTCCCCAGCCTCCGCACTCTGGACTCGCCGACGCAGCGCGTCGGGGCGGTCCCGCTCGAGAGGTTCGAGCAGGTTCGCCACCTCGAACCGATGCTCTCTCTGGCGAATGCGCGCAACGAGGACGAACTGCTCGCCTGGGACCGGCGCAACTGCCGTCACCTCGAGGCCGGTGGACTCGAGGATCGGGGGTCGGCGTATGTCGTCGAGCCCAAGATCGACGGTCTGGCCGTCTCCCTCGTCTACCGCGACGGCGTCTTCGTCGTCGGCGCCACCCGCGGCGATGGAGAAGTCGGAGAGGACATCACGGCCAACCTGCGGACGATCGGCTCGCTGCCGCTGCGCCTGCGAGGCGAGGATCCGCCGCCGGTGGTCGAGGTGCGCGGCGAGGTCTACCTTCCGCTCGCCGCCTTCGCGCGGCTGAACGAGGCTCGCGTCGCCGTCGGCCTCAGCACTTTCGTCAACCCGCGGAACGCGGCCGCGGGCTCCGTGCGTCAGCTCGATCCGGCCGTGGCAGCTTCGAGGCCCCTCGATCTGTGGTGCTACGGCATCGGCTGGAGCGAAGGCCTCGATCTGCCAGATCACCACAGTACACTGGAGTGGCTGCGCCGCAGGGGTCTGCGCGTCAATCCGCACATCGATGTCGTCGACGGGATCGAGGAGGCGCTCGTTGCGTGTCGCGCGTGGGAGGAGCGCCGAGCGGCGCTCGACTACGACATCGACGGCGCCGTCGTCAAAGTCGATTCGGCGGAGTTGCAGGCGGCGCTCGGCCATGTGGCTCACGACCCGCGTTGGGCGATCGCCTTCAAGTTCGCGCCGACCACGGCGACGACACGGCTTGAGCGCATCGACGTCAAGGTCGGCCGCACCGGCGTGCTCACGCCGTTCGCTGTGTTGCGGCCCGTCTTCGTCGGCGGCGTGACCGTCGAGCGCGCCACGCTGCACAACCGGGACGACATCGGGCGCAAGGATCTGCGACCCGGCGACGACGTCATCGTGCAGCGGGCCGGGGATGTCATCCCCCAGGTCGTCGCGCCGCTCACCAGCGGTGTTGCGGAGGGGGAGAGGGGGCAGGTGGAGCGCTCAGTGCGACACGTGGCGCTGCCCGAGTGGCGCATGCCTCTCGTGTGTCCGGCCTGCGGTTCGCATGTGGTTCGCGAGACGCAGCAGGTCGCCGTCCGCTGTCCGAACAAGTCCTGTCCTGCGCAACTCGTCGAGAGCATCAAGCACTTCGTGAGCAAGGCCGCCATGGATATCGAGGGGCTGGGGGAAGAGACGGTCGAGCTGCTCTACGGCGAGGGGTTGCTGAGCAACGTCGCCGACGTCTACGACCTGCGCCGCGAGCACCTCGTGCGCCTGGAGGGCGACGAAGTCGTCAGCCTGCCGGGCTTCGGCGGCAAGAAGGCGAAGGATGTGGTCGGTCGCTTCGTGCTCGGCGAGACGAAGCGCGCCGACAATCTGCTGGCCGCCGTCGCTGAGTCGAAGACGAGGCCGTTTGCCCGCGTCCTCTTCGGCCTCGGCATCCGCCACGTCGGCTCTGTGACCGCGCAGGCCCTCGTCGCGGCCTTCCCGGCCATGGACGACCTGATGGCGGCCTCGGCAGACGAGCTGGCGGCCGTCCCCGGCGTCGGCCCCGTGGTCGCCGAAGCGGTGCGGCAGTACCTGGAAGAGGAGCGCAACCGCGAGACCATTGACAAGCTGCGCGTCGCCGGCGTGTGCCTGCGCCAGGAGCGCGGCCCGCGTCCTGCCGGACGGCTGGAAGGCAAGGTCTTCGTGCTCACCGGCAGGCTCCCGACGCTGACGCGGGGGGAGGCGCGGGCGCGCATCGAGACTGCCGGCGGGCGCGTGAGCAGCTCGGTGAGCAAGGCCACGGACTACGTGGTGATCGGCGAAGCTCCCGGATCAAAGCTCGCGTCGGCGCAACGCCTGGGTGTGTCCACGCTGGACGAGGGTGGCCTGCTGTCGCTGCTGGCCGCGGGCGAGGCGGCGACCCCGGACGAAGGAGGGCGCCAGCTGGAGTTCGAGTAGCGTAGCGTGGTTTCCGTAGCCAGGCCTACTCGACTACACTTGCGGAAGTCGCCCGGGGAGCGGGCCGGCGTAGCTCAGCTGGCAGAGCAGCCGCCTTGTAAGCGGCAGGTCGGCGGTTCGATTCCGCCCGCCGGCTCCATTGGGCTCGAGAATGGCCGCAGAAGGACCCCTGCATGGCCATCTGTACGACCTTTGTCCTCCTGCACTGCGTGACTGGACCTCAAGCGAGGCCAGCTTGCCTGCGTCAATGGCGGCCACGAGCCCCGCGGCCGACTCCTGCATGTCGGGCACCACAGGGCTAGTGCGTCCACATGGGCTCGAGGCCAGGGAACGCGGAGGCGGCAGCACATGGTCGCTCCATCGGCGGTGGATGGGCGTGCCCATGTTCGCGGTCTTCGCGGATCCCCTGTGGTTGGAGATGTCCGCGATGCGGTACAAGGCACCATGCGGGCAGGCGCGCGATTCCGGATAGGAACGGCGCTTCCGCCTCCTCAGAGAGGCGATCATGATTCTCATCGTTCAACACCAGGTACGTGACTACGACGCCTGGAAGCTGGTCTTCGACGGAAACCAGGCCCTGCGCACACGCCACGGCGCGACCGGCCACGAGCTCTACCGGAGCCTCGGTGATCCCAACGAGCTCACCCTCGTCACCCATTTCCCTTCAAGGGAGCAGGCTGAGGCGTTCGCCTCCGACCCGGCTCTCAAGGAAGCGATGGACCTCGCCGGCGTGATCGGCAAGCCGCGATTCACCTGGGCCGAAGAGACCGAGGCGCTCGACTACACGGCGAAGGCCGCCTGAGTCGAGCCATCTGGGCCGGCGGGGTCGGCGGTGCGCGCAGTCGCCGGTCCCGCCGGCCGCGTCATGCCGGGCGGTCCCGTCGGCCGTTCGCGAGGCAGAGCCAGAGAGGTGCGAAGGACATGCCGGACTGGACACGTCACCGGCCTTCGCGGGCTCCCTCGGCGGGCCGTATCCGCAGGGCCGACCAAGTCTTGTCGATACTCACCTTGGCCACGAGTGTGAGGGAGACGGTGCGTGCGAACCTCCACACGGTGTCACGGCTGAGGTCGTGTCCCGCCGCGCGCGAGCCCTTCGGATAGGCGAGCCAGGCGAGTGTCGCCGAGGAGATATGGGGCGCCAGCCGGGTGAGGGCTGCCTCCGCCTCGGCTTGGGTCGTCACCACGTCGAGGATGAATTGGGCGTCTGCGGGATCGTCAACGCGGACCACTCCATCGGGGACGCCGAGTCGCTCCCGGAGGTCTGTCGGCGTGTGCAGCAGAGCCGCCGTCATGTCCGGCTTGAGCCGCATCTTGGCTGCGGGGGTCCTGTCGAGCATCGCAGGTCATGGTAGCACGAGGACCACTGCGGGTCAGTGCCTGCCGGGCGCTTGCTGTGAGGGTCGAACTGGCGAACCGCCGAGCCTGCCACGGAACAAGCCTCCCGCCGCCGAAGGAGGATGGCGCGGGAGGCCTAGTGTCGGTAGCGCGGCTACCGCACCTATTGTGTACCGCTGTCCGCTGCCGGCAATCAGTCGCGGAGTCGGCTTGCAGCCGGCCGGACTACGGGAAGCGCGCCGGTACGAAGTTGTACGTCGAGTAGTCCGGCGGTAGATAGTCGCCCGGCTTCTGACGCGGCGGCAGCTCCAGCAGCTTCGGTGTGAGATCGCCATAGGGGATCTGGCTGAGCAAGTGCGAGATGATATTGAGCCGAGCGTGCCGCTTCACATTGGCATCGACGATGTACCACGGTGCGTGGGGGGTGCTCGTTTCGGCGAGCATCGCGTCACGAGCGCGTGAGTAGTCGACCCAGCGCGAGCGCGCCTCCATGTCCATCGGGCTCAGCTTCCAGCGCTTGCGCGGATCGTCGATCCGCTGCTGGAACCGCGCCTCTTGCGTCTCGTCGGCGATGTCCAGCCAGTACTTGAACAGAAGGGTGCCCGAGCGGGTCAGCGCGTTCTCGAAGCCGTTGACGGTGGCCATGAACTCAGCCAGCTCCTCGTCGGTGCAGAAGCCCATGACGCGCTCGACGCCGGTGCGGTTGTACCAACTGCGGTCGAAGAGCACCATCTCGCCCGCGGACGGGAGGTGCGGCACGTAGCGCTGGAAGTACCACTGTGACTTCTCTTGACTCGTCGGGGACTGGAGCGCCACAGTGCGCACGGTTCGAGGGCTCATCCGGTAGGTGATGCGCTTGATGACGCCGCCCTTGCCCGCCGAGTCACGTCCCTCGAAGACGATCGCGATCTTCAGGCCCTCGCGCTTGATCCAGCCCTGGAGCTTGACCAGCTCCACCTCGAGTCTTGCCAGCTCGCGCTCGTAGGCCTTGCGCTTCATCTTCCTCGCGTCTCTCCCGTACCACAGGAGCGGCGACTGCGCTCGCTCGTCTTCCGTCACTCCCTTGTTCATGACGTTCTCCCATCTGCTCGGTCTGCTGCAGTCGCCAGTGTCTCCTACGTGCTCACGAAGTCGACCGAACCTGCCTCCATCCCGCCCGGGGCCCGGCCCTTGAGCCTGGGGAGCGGTCGCGTATCAGGCAGACCATAAGCGTACGTCGGCGATTCGATTTCGTCCGCCGATGCACGGTCGCGGTCGGTGCGGACCGGGTTGCGTCAGGGTGCGAGCGGGCTCGGCGAAGGGTCCGCCAAGCCGTCGGCGACCAGATCGACGGTGCCCAGATTCTGGCCATCCGCCTTGTAGGCGATGCCGCCCAGCTTCGTGCCGGCCGCCGGCATGGTGGCCAGTGGCGGCGCGGTCAGCAGCGAGACCCGCACCTGCGCCTCGGCGGCGCGCCGCACGGTCTTGGTCAGGGAGGTCTTGGCGACCGCGCGCACTGCGCCACCCCCGCGCAAGGGTACCGTGGTCACGAGGTCGCCGGCGCTGAGGATGAGGCGCTGTTCGTACTGCGCGTCGCCCCACTTGAACATCGCGACAGCATCCTTCTCCTCCTGGTCGCGCGTCGGCTGCTTCAGTGTGACCAGGATGAGACTGCGGCGGTCGTACCTGCCCGAACCCAGCAGGCACTTGCCCGACTGGGAGGTCGCGCCCGTCTTGATGCCGTTGGCCCAGTCGTAGTTGAGGAGGCGATTGCGGGACTCCACGCGCACCGCATGGCCGGGCCACTTGATGACGGCCGTCTGGCGCTTGCAGAGGCCGCGGAACTTGGCGTTGCTCATCGCGTAGCGGCTGAGGCGGGCGAGGTCATCGGCGGACATGTAGTGGCCGCTCACGGGTCTGCCGCGCGAGTTCTTGAACTTGGTGTCGTCGAGGCCGAGAGAGCGGGCCTTGGCGTTCATGAGGCGCACGAAAGCCATCTCGCTGCCGGCGACCCGGTAGGCCAAGGTGACGCAGGCGTCGTTGGCGCTCTTCACGATCGTGGCACGCAGCGCCTGACGGACCGTGATGCGGTCTCCCGGCCTCAGCCCGACGGAGTTGCCGAGGTCCTTGGCGACGGCTTTCGGCGCCGTGCACTTGGAGTCCAGGTTGCGCACTCTCTCGAGCACGATGATGGCGGTCATCACCTTGGTGAGAGACGCCGGGGCTCTGCGCTGGTTCGGGTTCTTCTTCCAGAGCACCGTTCCGGTGGAGCGGTCTATCAGGATGCCGGCAGCCGCCTTGACGCTGGGGGCCGGCGCCGCCGCAAGGACCGCCGGCGCCACCGTCTCTTCGGCGACGCTATCGCCGCATCCTACTGTCGCGCCTCCGATGAGGGCGACCGCCGTGAAGACGGCCAGTGGGCGCCAGTGAGGGCGCTTGGAGAGGCCGGAGACGGCACTGCGAAGCGGATGCATGGCACGAGTATACTAGCTGGCTTCGCCTCGTCCAGCTGCTGTATGGTTGATGGGAGACTCGGCTGTCGGGTGGTGACGGCTGATGGAGGAGAGTCCGAGGAGGTGGTGTCGTTGGAGGCCAGCGTCCCTACGCGCATGGGCGACGGATCGCTCATCGAGATGACTCGCTCTGAGATCCGGGCCGATCTCGAGGCGGGCACGCAACTAGCGGCCAAGAAGGCCAAGATCCCAGAGCTCACGCAGGACGAACTCGACCATCTTCTCGAGATCTACGGGTCGTCGGCACGCTTCACGGCTGTGGACATCGGCGACGAGGTCGTCTTGTCCAACGACGGTACGGGCTCCAAGCACATCGGCAATCGCGTGCAGGACCTGCAGTCGTACGAGGCGCTGATCGGTGTGGACATCGTCGAGCTCTGGCAGATCGACTACTCCTACAAGGCCATCAAGACGAACGTGGCCCACGAGGGGCAGTCGATGAAGATCGCCCAGGCCCTGCTGACGAATCCGGTGCAGTACGGGGCGATGCCGGACCTGGGCCGCTACTCGACGCCGGACGGCCCTATCCCGAACTGGTCGGAGCTCCTGCCCCTGGGCAAGATCGACGAGGCCCGGCAGGCGCAGGAAGAGGCTGCGGCGATGCTGGTCGACGACATCAACTTCGTCGCCGACCACCTGGTCGCCGCGGGCGCCGACGGCATCGATTTCGACACGACCGGAGCGGCCGGCGACGCCGACTTCCTCGCCGGCCTCGAAGCGTGTCGCATGTTGCGCGAGAAGTACCCCTGGCTGGGCATCGAGATCGGGATGGCCAGCGAGTTCGTGCTCGGCATGCACGGCCAGCTCACCTTCGACGGCGAGCGTCTGGCCGGCATGTGGCCCAAAGACCAGTTGCGCATGGCGCAGGCGGCCGGCGCCAGCATCTACGGGCCGGCCATCAACATCAACACGGGCAAGTCGACCGCCTGGAACATCGCCCGTGCCATCACGTTCATCAAGCCGGCCATGGAGATCGCCGAGATCCCCGTCCATGTGAACGTGGGCATGGGTGTTGGCGGCGTGCCGACGTGTGTCTACCCGCCGGCCGACGCCACGTCGCGAGCCTCCAAGGCCTTCGTCGAGATCCTCAAGATCGACGGCTACTAGGCGGGTACCGGCGACTCCCTTGGTATGGAGTCTGCTCACACGCAGGCTTCGGGCATGGGCGGGATGCGAGCGGCTGGAGATCTGGTCGCGCGTATGCAAATGACCCGGAGGATGCGTCTCAAAGAAGCGAAGCAGCACGTGGCCGACAAGCTCGGTTGCGGCACGCGAGACCTCAGCGACCCCGTGGCGATGGAGCAGATCCGCATCGAGAAGGGGCTGGGGATCCTGCCGTTCACCTCGTCGGTGCGCCCCGACGACGCGGGCATGATGGAGGCCAAGTTCAACATCGCGCGGACGCTCGACATCCCCATCAACTGCGTCGAGCGCTTCAAGGCCCGCGCCGGATTGGCGTAAGGAGGGACCCTACTCGAGCAGCATGCGGTCGACGGCGAAGGCCTCGCCGGCGACCGCATGGAACTTCTCGATGAGCGCCGCCACGGTGAGCGTCTTCTTGTGTTCGGCGCCCACGTCGAGCACGACGCGTCCGCCGTGCATCATGATGAGCCGGTCGCCGTAGCGCAGCGCCAGCTCCATGTTGTGTGTCACCATCATGGTCGTGAGGCCGCGTTCGGCGATGATCGTCGCGGTGATCTCCATGATGGTCGCCGCCACCTTCGGGTCCAGAGCCGCGGTGTGCTCGTCGAGGAGCAGGAGGCTGGGCTCGGCGATCGTCGCCATCAGGAGCGACATCGCCTGACGCTGGCCGCCGGACAGCTTGCTGACGCTGGCACCGAGCCTGCCCTCAAGACCCATGCCGAGCCGTGCGAGCTGCTCGCGCATGACCTCGCGCCGGGCGCGCGTCACGCCGCGACGGAGTCCGCTGCGCTGCGCCCGCAGGAGCGAGATCGCGAGGTTCTCCTCGATGGTCATCGAAGGCGCCGTGCCGGCTCGCGGATCCTGGAACACCCTGCCCATCATGCGGCTGCGCACGTACTCTGGCTGGCTCGTCAGGTCCTGCTCTCCGAGGAGCACCGTGCCGGAGGTGAGGGCGAACGTGCCGGCCACGCCATTCAGGAGCGTCGACTTGCCGGCCCCGTTCGAGCCGATGATCGTCACGAACTGGCCGGCCGGCACCTCGAGGTCGACGCCGGTCAGGGCCACGACCTCGTTGGGCGTGCCCGGGAAGAAGACCTTCCGGAGGTCCTCCAGCTGAAGTGTCTGCGGGGCGCTCACGCGCGCACCACCTTGGCGCGGATGGTGGGTATGGAGAGCGCCACGACGACGAGAAGGGCCGTGAGGAGCTTCAGGTCGGTGGGAGCGATGCCGATCCGCAGCGCTACGGCGATCAGCAGACGGTAGACGATGGAGCCTCCGATGACGCTGAAGAGCGTCCAGCTGATGCTGCGCATGCCGAAGAGCGCCTCGCCGATGATCACGCTCGCGAGGCCCGCGACGATCGTCCCGATTCCCATACCCACGTCGGCGAACCCTTGCTGCTGAGCGACCAGTGAGCCGGACAGCGCGACGAGAGCGTTGGCGATGGCGAGCCCGAGAATACGGGTGAGGTCGGTGTTGGTGCCCATCGCCCTGATCATCTGCTCGTTGTCCCCTGTCGCCTGCAGGCAGAGTCCGATCTCGGTGTGGAGGAACCAGTCGAGCAGGAACTTGACGATCAGCGCCAGCGCCAGCAGCACGAGGACCAAGCTCCAGGAGGTGAGTACGACGGAGAGCATGCCGCCCAGTTTCTCGAAGATCGTCTCGACGCCGAGCAGCGGTGTGTTGGCCTTCCCCATGACGCGCAGGTTCACGGTATAGAGGGCCGTCATCATGAGGATCCCGGCCAGTAGCTTGGGGCCGTAGTTGCTGGCGTCACCGGTCTTGAGCAGCATGTGCAGCAGTCCGACCGCAACGCCCGCGCACAGCCCTGCGAGGACGCCCATGCCCGTGGCGAGGAGCGGCGATTGACCAGCTGTGATCAGCGCCGCCGTCACGGCAGCGCCAAGCGGCAGGCTGCCGTCCACCGTGAGGTCAGGAAAGTCGAGGACGCGGAAGGTGATGAACACGCCAAGGACCATGAAGCAGTACAGCAGGCCCTGTTCGAACGCGTTGGCGAAGATGGCTTCCACTGACGACGGCTCCAGACGTGGGGGGCCGGGCCGCGTGCGCGGCCCGGCCCCGTGGTCTATCGAGTCGCCCGTGCGACGAGCGCGGGCGACGACACTCTCAGAAGGTCTCGTCCGCCTCGGCTGCGAGGTCCTCGGGAATCGTCACGCCCATCGCCTCGGCGGCTGTGGGATTGACGGACAGCATGAGATTCTCGGCGTACTGGACCGGGATGTCCATGATGGCCTTGCCACCGAGGATCTCGGCGGTCATGTAGCCAGCCTGCATGCCGAGGTCTTTGTAGTCGAACGCGTAGGCGGCCACGGCGCCGCGCTTCACACTGTCGGTGTCGCCGGCGATCAGCGGGATCTTGTTCTCCCGGGAGACCTTTATGACCGTCTCGAGGGCCGAGACGATGGTGTTGTCGGTGAGCACCGAGATCGCGTCGACGCGGCCGACGAGCGACTTGGCCGCCGCCTGGACCTCGGAGGAGTTGCTGGCTGTAGCCTCGACCACCTTGATGCCCATGGCCTCGGCGGCCTCCTTCTCGGCCTCTACGAGGAACACCGAATTGGTCTCGCCGGCGTTGTAGAGGACGCCGATCGTCCTGACGTCCGGGACGATCTCCTTGATGAGCTCGAGGTGGGGCTCGACCGGCAGCATGTCGCTGACGCCGGTGACGTTGGCCTCGGGTGCCTCGGCGTCCTTGACGAGGCCGGCGCCGACGGGATCGGTGACGGCGGTGAAGACGATCGGTGTCGTCTTCTCGGCCTTGACCATGGCCTGCGTCGTGGGCGTGGCGATGCCCAGGATCAGGTCGAGCTCATCGCTGGCGAACTTCTGAGCGATGCTCGAGGCGGTGGCCATGTCGCCTTGGGCGTTCTGCACGTCGTAGGTGACGTTCTCGCCCTCGGTGAAGCCCTTCTCGGCCATCGCCTCCTTGAAGCCCTCGACGCTCGCGTCGAGCGCCGGGTGGGAGACGATCTGGGTGATGCCGATGGCGTACGACGCCTTGGTGGCGGCTGGGCTTGGGGACTCCTCAGATGTGTCGTCGTCGCCACATCCGGAGGCCAAGGCCACGGCTGCGAGGACGAGGACGAGTGACACGACGAGCGCGGTGACTCTGACGACTGGACGCATGGTCCTCCCTCCGGTTTCAGGTAACTGGTCCAGCATTCTAGTCTGCGTGACGGTCCGGGAACAAGCATCGACTCGTCCGTCCGAGCCCGCAGGCTCTTCGCGTGTGTGTTCGTGCCTACGAGGGCCGGGTCGTCGCGTGGATCTCCATCACCTCCTGCAGGAGGTCCACCGCCTGCCCGTAGGGCCGCTGGAAGGAGTTGCGACCCATGATCGTGCCGAAGCCTCCCCCGAGTGCCGTCTGGCGGTTCTCCTCGAGCACAGCCTCTGTGCTCGCTGTCGCGCCCCCGGAGAAGATGACGATACGGCGTCCGCCGAACGCGCCCTGGACGACATGCGCGACCCGATCGGCGAGGGTGTCCGTCTTCACGCCCGCGGCCTCCATCGCTTTGCGCGCGGCGTCGATCTCGATGTGGGCGGTCGGCGGCTTGACCTTGATGATGTGCGCTCCGATCTGCGCGGCGATCTGCGCGGCGTAGGCACACACATCGACGGCCGTCTCGCCCTCCTTGCTGAGCCCGGTACCGCGCGGGTAGCTCCATACGACGACTACCAGACCGGCCGCCTTGGCCTCGAGCGTGAGTTCGCGGAGCTCCTCGTACATCGCCTTGCGATCCGCAGAGCCGGGGTAGATGGTGAAGCCGATGGCGCCGCAGCCGAGCCTCAGGGCATCCTCGACCGAGGCCGTCACGGCGGGAATGGGGTCGCCGCTGGAGTAGAGGGAGTCCGAGTTGTTTGCCTTGAGGATCAGAGGCACCTGGCCGGCGAACTCCGCAGCGCCCGCCTCGATGAAGCCGAGTGGAGCGGCATAGGCGTTGCAGCCTCCGTCGACGGCCAGCTGGAAATGATATAGGGGGTCGTAGCCGGCCGGATTGGGTGCGAAGCTGCGGGCCGGCCCATGCTCGAAGCCCTGGTCGACGGGCAGCATGACCAGCTTACCGGTGCCCGCCAGACGTCCTGCGTTGAGGAGCCGGTACAGGTTGGCGAGGGTGCCTGGATTGTCGGATCGGTACCAGGAGAGGATCTCGCGGACTCTGTTGGTCATACTGACTACCTCCGGGGTCATGGGGGTGGGCCGGACGTCCCGAGGCGACCGGCGCGTTGTCATGGCCAAGCGGCGGCTGATCCGTCGCGAGGCTGACTGCACATTCTGCCACAGCGTCACCTCAAGCGCAGGCCGCCGGCCCCCGCAGCGACACTGCTGGCTCTCGCCGAGGTATGCTGCGGGCGAACGGCTGTCCGTCGACGGAAGGAGGCAGGGTGGACCCGCAGCAGGGGGAGTCGCCGCTCTACCGGCATACGCAGGTGGCGTCGTACATGGCCATGATCGGTCTCGGGGTTGGCCTGGCGACGCAGCTGAGCGGCTTGGTACGCGATGTGCGCCGGCGGAAGCCGCACGTGTGGCTGGTCATTGCCGGCGTCGCGCTCTTCGCCGCGCTCGGCTGCGCGTTCACGGCGATCACGGTCGAGATCACACGGGAGCGTCTGACGGTCGGCTTCCGGCGGGGCTTCCTGCGACGCCGGATCGACCTCTCCGCGATCCGCACGGTCGAGCAGGTCGAGGTGCCCTGGTACTACGGCTGGGGACTGCGCCTGACGCCGGCGGGCTGGCTCTACAAGGTCCGTGGGAGTCAGGCCGTGCGCCTGACCCTGGCCGGCGGTCGCAGCGTCTCGATCGGCACGGACGAGCCGGCGCGCCTCGCGGCGGCCATCGAGGCGCTCAGGCCAGTCGGTCCAGGCGCGTGAGCTCGTCTGCCGTGAGGTCCAGGGTCGCGGCCGCGATGTTCTCCTCGACGTGAGCCATGGATCCGCTCCCGGGGATGGGAACCATCACTGGCGAACGAGCCAGCAGCCACGCGAGGAGGACCTGACTTGCTGAGGCGCCGTGACGGTCGGCGATGGCCTGCGCCTCCGGCACATCCGCATCGCCCTTCGCCAAGGGCGCCCACGGCAGGAAGGCCAGTCCTTGCCTCTCGCATCTCTCGACGAGCGCGTCGGAGTGCCGGTCGAGCGCGTTGTAGCGGTTCTGCACCGAGACGATCGGCGCGACGGCCTGAGCGCGCTCCAGCTCATGCACTGTCACGTTGGACACCCCGATGTGCTTGACCTTGCCCTCCTGCTGGAGTTCGCGGAGCGCTCCGATCGAGTCCTCGATGGGGACGTTCGGGTCCGGGCTGTGCAGCTGGTAGAGAGGGATCTGCTCCAGCCGCAGGCGCGCCAGGCTCTCCTCGCAGACCTTCTTCAGGTGTTCGGGCCGGCCGTCGCGCACCCACTGCCCTGGTCCTGGACGCAGGCTTCCGCCCTTGGTCGCGATCGCGAGATGTTCCGGGTAGGGATGGAGGGCCTGGGCGATGAGTTCTTCACTCACGGCCGGACCGTAGGAATCGGCGGTGTCGATGAGGTCCACCCCGAGTTCCACCACGCGACGCAGTACACGGCGCGCCTCGCCGCGATCGCGGGGTTCGCCCCAGACACCCCGGCCCGTGATCCGCATCGCCCCGTAGGCCATGCGGCCCACGCGCAGGTCGCCGATCGCGACGCTACCCGCGATCACTCGTCTCTCGCTCATGTCGGCCTCCTGTCGATCCACTGTCTCTCGCGGCACGTCGCTGATACCATGCCTGCCCTCACCCTGTACCCAACAGCCAGTGGCAGAGGACTGGCACGCCGACCACCGGGCAATACCTCAGGCGTGGCGACTAGGGAGTGGAGGTCACTTGCCCGGACGGAAGATCATACGAAGCTACGTCGCCATCGTGGCGGTCACCACCTTCGCGCAGGCCCTTATCTGGGGCGTGAACACGCTCTTCCTGCTCGACGCCGGCCTCGACATCTTCGAGGTGATGGTCGCGAACGCGGCGTTCGCCGCCGGTCAGGTGATCTTCGAGGTGCCCACCGGCGTCGTTGCCGACACGGTCGGCCGCCGGGCCTCGTATCTGCTGTGCACGGCGATCCTGTTCGTCGCCACCCTGCTGTACGTGTGGCTCGGCGAGATCCAGGCGGGTCTGC
Source organism: uncultured Thermoleophilia bacterium (assembly GCA_963717285.1). GTDB lineage: Bacteria > Actinomycetota > Thermoleophilia > UBA2241 > UBA2241 > CAIXSE01. The sequence continues at coordinate 427,642 of CAVQVW010000002.1, read as the reverse complement.
CGGCCTTCATGCTGGCGTCCGTCCTGCTGGGCCTCGGCTACACGTTCTTCACTGGCGCCGTGGAAGCATGGATGTACGATGCGCTCGGGTACGTGGGCTATCAGGGCAAGGTGGAGGTCGTGTTCGCCCGCGGAGGGATGACCATGGGCGCCGCCATGCTGGTGGGAGCCGTAAGTGGCGGCCTGCTGGGACAGATCGATCTGGCCATCCCCTACGTGGCCCGGGCGGTCCTGCTGGTGCCGGCGGCGCTTCTCGGGTTCTTCCTCATGCACGACCTCGGCTTCGTGCCGCGTCGCTTTCGCATCTCACGCCTCGGCGAGGAGACGCGGACCATCGCCAAGGCCGGTATCGAGCTTGGCGTGCGAAACAGGGTCGTCCGGCCGCTGATGATTGCGGGGCTCGTGCAGGGCGCCTTCTTCATGTACGGGTACTACTCCTGGCAGCGCTACTTCCTCGACCTTCTGGGTCGCGACCTCGTGTGGGTGAACGGGATCATCGCCGGCCTGATAGGGCTCTCGGCGATCGCCGGAGCGGCGCTGGTGGGGCCGCTCTCCAGGACCCGCCTGCGGCGCTCGACCATAGTCTTCACCATGGTCGGCCTGCAGTCGGTGGCTATCGTGGCGGCGGCGCTGGTGCAGGCCTTCTGGCTCGCCGTTCCGCTGTACCTCATGTCCACACTGGCCTATGGCATCCAGCAGCCCGTCCGCCAGGCGTGGCTGAACGCACACATCCCGTCTGCGCAACGCGCCACGGTCATCTCGATCGACGCGATGTTCCTCGAGACCGGTGGTGCTGCCGGGCAAGTGGGGCTCGGCTACCTCTCTCGCGCCATGTCGATTCCCGCGGCCTGGGTGGTGGGAGGCTCCCTCCAACTGCTGGCGCTGCCCTTCATCTGGAAGGCGCGGCAGGCCTCGGTCGTGGACCCGCCGGCGGCCGCCATACCGCCTGAGACGCCGCCGCAGGATTGCAGTCGGCTGGTCGCGGGTCAGCGTGTCTGCTGAGGGCCGCTCCGGCTGGCGACGCTCGACGTCTGGCTGCGCCGGCGGTGTGGCGGTCTCCCCATAGCGTCCAACGGCGCTGCCGTACGAAGTCTTCGTGGCGGGGCATAATGGAGCTGTTCCGGCCGATGGGGAGGCGGAAGGGGGTCGCATGAGCGCCGAAGCTCGCGACGGGTGTGAGCTGGCTCACGGGACCCTGCTCGATGACTCGCTCATCGTCGAGGACTTCATCGCCGCCAGCGGGTTCGGCTGCGTCTTCCGGGGCCGCGAGCAGGCCACGGGCGCGACGGTCGCTGTCAAGTGTCTGAAGACCGACTACCAGGCGAAGGCCTACAGGCGGAGGCAGTTCACCCGTGAGGCCGACATCTGGGAAGCCGTCGGCGATCATCCTGCGATCGTTCGCTTCATCCGCCGGATCCCCGACGGGAAGGCCCTCTACCTCGTCCTCGAGTACTGCGACGGGGGGACACTTCACGACCTCATCAACGACGTGTATCCGAGCGGGCTTCCTCCCGCGCTCGCAGCGGACACCTTCGTGAGGCTCTGCGCCGCCCTCGACCACGTTCACGATGCAGGGTTCACGTTCCGCGATCTGAACCTCGGGAACGTGCTGTACTGCGTGGGCGACGGGATGCCGGAGGCCAAACTCACCGACTTCGGCTTGGCCTGCGAGTCGGGCGACCCGGGGGAGCGGCTGGGCCCGCCCGACGTGAACACGCCCGGCCAGGAGCACTTCACCGCTCCGCGGCAGTGGTGCGGCTCGACGGCGCCGTTCGTGGATGTCTACGCCCTCGGCGCTGTCGGCTGGACGATCCTGACCGGCGCCCATCTCTTCGAGGCGCCGTCCAAGATGCTGGAACCGGAGTCCGAGGCGCAGTGGTATGCGTATCGGGCGGCGCTCATGAAGATGCACCGCCGGCAGCGCCCGAGGGACCCACGCGAGCTTCGGCCGGACATCCCGCAGCAGGTCGCGCGGACGATCATGGCCTGCCTCGAGAAGGACCCCAGGAAGCGTCCGACAGATCTCGGTCGGCTGGCGACTGACGTCGCCGGGGCCTGCCTCGATTGGGCTGGGTAGCTTGACGGGGGTTCGTCGCTGCGCCGCGGGGTATGGGAGAGAGTGAGCATGGCGTGCTAGGGTTGGCTTGCCTCAACGGCAGCCAAAGGGGGGAGCATGGTGGAGTACCGGAGTATCTTGTTCTGTACGGACTTCTCGAAGAACGCTGATCGGGCCTTCGAGGAAGCGGCGCACCTCGCATCGCTGTCGGGCGGGTACCTGCACATCCTCCACGTGGTTCCTGCCAGGTCGTCGTCCGAAGATGCCGACAAGGCCAGAGCTATCGACTTCCTCGAGCGCACCTATGGGGCCACGACGACGATCCCTCACGGGGTCGCGGTGAGACACGGCAACGAGGCCGAGGAGATCCTGAACTTCGCCGAGGCTCAGGACGTGGGACTGATCGTCATGGGGGCGCGGGGGATGGGTCGCCTGAGCGGACTCCTCGGCCCCGGCAGTGTCGCGGAGAAGGTGATGCAGTCGGCGAAGGTGCCGGTCCTGCTCGTCCCCAAGTTCGAGTATGAAGAGTACGGCGATCGGGTCAAAGAGCAGCTCGCGCGACGCAGAAGCATCCCCCTGAGGACCGACGTCGGTCTGGTACTCAGGCACGCGCGCGAGGCGCAGGAGCGCGACGGCAAGGCCAGGTAGGAGCTGTTCAGCACTCTTCGGGTACCCTGAGCACCCGTTTCCTGAGCAGGTACTGAACGACCTCCGCGAGCGCGTCGACGTCGTTGACGGCGCCGTACGGCCTGCGGTAGCCGCGCCTGATGCAGTGCTTGTACAGCTCGGCAAAGGTCGGGTACTTGTAGCCGCTGAGGTCGGGGAACCTGATCCGACAGATCCGCTTGGTGCTCTTCATGGTACAGACGCGCGTGCTGTCGTCGAAGGGCATCTCGAGCCCCAGGCGGTACGCTTCGCAGCGGAGCACCGTCTCCTTGAACGCGAGATTGTGTGCCACGACGAGGTCCGCCCACTCGAGACACCGGGTGAAGTCGGCCAGCACGTAGTCGATCGGGGTGCCCTCCTTCAGCGCCTTCTTGGTCGAGATCTCATGGACCTTCGCCGCGAGCTTGGGGATCTCGTATCCGTCTGGTTTGACGATGTACGAGCGAGTCGCGCCTCTCTTGCCCGTCCCACTCATGAACGTCCAGGCGATCGACACGAGGCGCGGCCAGTTCTCGACGTCGGTGTAGGGCGCCTGCCAGTTCTCGGGCAGGCCAGTGATCTCGATGTCGAAGACCAGTAGCTTGGCGTCGGGCCGGGGCGGACTGGCGTGCGGCTTCCGTCGGGGCTCTCGGCTCTGCTGCTGCTCTTCTTCAGAAGATTCCATTGCTCTCTCCGTGGTCGTGCTGAAGTGCCCTGCGTCAGCTAGCCCAGTCGTGCGGCGGACGGGGGTAGAAGACAGCCAGCAGGATCGGCGCGGCGACTGCGAGCGGCATCACCAGCCAGGCTGGGTCGTTCTCGTGCTGCCCGGCGGCGAGCCGGTAGGCGACAGCCAGGGCAGACAACCCCGTGAAGGCGATCAGCACCTTGATGAGGAGCCGGTTGCCCCAGGGATCGCGGGCAGCTCCGAAAGCGCCGAGACCCAGGGCCACCAGTGCCGCGGCGAGGATCCTGCCGGAGGTCGTCTCTGCCAGCTCTCCGGCGTGTCCGTAGAGTAGAAGCGGGATGGCGATGGCAATGCTGCCGAGGCCGTACAGCACGAGGACGATCTTGGTGAATCTGGGACTGTCGAGCATGCGCCGGCTCCGCACTCGTCAGGATCGGTCCTGGTTTTCACGCCCACGGGCAACGTCGCCGTCTCGCCGCGGTCTCCACCATGGGCGGTAGCGTAGCATAGGTGCTGCGCCGAGCCAGGCCAGGTTTCCCGCCATGGTCTCGCTGGGCAAGAGAATGGCGGAGCCGGGCACGGTTGGCCGACTGAAGGAGGAGATGATGGCTCAGGATTCGAGCACGTATGCCGAGTGGCCCATCGCCGCCCCCGAGACGCGGCGCTTCCAGTTCCAGATCGTTGAACGCGACGCAGCCGGCGGGGGCAGCGAGGGTGGTCCGCGGCTCCAGCTGATCGCCGACAGTGAGGGTCAGAACCGCCTGGCCATCACGGTCTCTGCCGGCGAGGTCGAGCCCGCTCGACGGGAGATGTTCGACCGGGGCTACCGTGGCGGCATCTCCTGTGTCGGCTGCAATGTCTCCACTGGGAGCTGGAGGCACTACCTGAACGAACTCGATGCGGTGCACATCTTGATCGAGCTGCTCGGGTGGACGCTCACCCCGGAGGAGCAGGGCGTCCTCGACGCTGTCGACGACTACGGCAGACGCGCCCCGACCGGGTTCACATCGAACTACCTCACGTGATCCTGGCGGGCACGACGGTCGTGGGGCCGCGCGAGGAGCAGGCTGAGGCGTCATGACGCCAACGGGACGCTCAGTCCTCCGGCCGCAACGCGCGATCGGCGAGCTCAGAGAGCTGCAAGAGCTCACCGGCGACGCCGACGGGGCGCAGCGCGTCGCCTTCACGGAGCCGTGGGCGGCAGCTCGCGCGTGGCTTCGTGAGAAGCTCAAGGATCTGCCGGTAGAGAGCCAACAGGACGAGGCCGGCAACCTCTGGGTCACGCTGCGCGGCCGGTCGGGCCGCGAGCTGCTGATCGGCAGTCACCTCGACTCCGTGCCCGACGGTGGTTGGCTCGACGGTTGCCTGGGTGTCGTCGCCGGGCTCGAGGTCATGCGCCGGATCGCAGGCCAGGGCAGCCCGCCGGTCACCGTGCGTCTCGTCGACTGGGCAGACGAAGAGGGGGCCCGTTTCGGGCGCAGTCTCTTCGGCTCGAGTGCGGTCACTGGGTCGATGGACCCCGATGCCCTGCGTGACCTGACCGACTGCGGGGGGCTCCGCCTGGAGGACGCGGTCGGCCCATTTGGCGTGGACATGGCCCGTATCGCAGAATCGGCGCGCCAGCTCCGACACGCCGGTGCCTACCTCGAGCTGCACATCGAGCAGGGCCCAGTGCTGGAGTCGATGGACCGGCCGCTTGGCGTGGTGCTGGGCACCTTCGGCATCGAGCGCCACACGATCGCCTTCCTCGGGCAGACGGCGCATGCCGGCTCGACGCCCATGCTAACGCGTCGAGATGCTTTCGCAGCCGCCGCGCGCCTGAGCCTGGAGATCCGCGAGATCGCGATCCGCCGGGGCGGCGTCTCCACGGTCGGGAGCTGCATCACGCGGCCGGGAATCCCCACAGCCGTCGTCGGCCGCTGCGAGATCACGCTCGATCAGCGGCACCTGGACGCAGAGCGTCTGGCCGACATGCTGCAGCAGGCGAGAGGGGCAAGCGAGCGCATCGCCTGCGAAGAGGACGTCGATGTTCGATGGACGCCGCTGTGGCGCATCGACCCGGTCACGTTCCATGAGGAGCTCATCGACATGGCCGACGAGGCTGTCCACGAGGTCGCGGGGAGCTGCCGCCGTCTGCCCAGCGGCCCACTTCACGATGCCGCCGCGATGGCTCGAGCAGGGGTGCCGACGGCGATGCTCTTCGTCCAGAGCGTGCGAGGCCTCTCGCACACCAGCGAGGAGGATACGCGCGATGAACACCTGGCTCTGGCGGTCACGGCGCTCGACCGGCTGGCCGACAAGACGATGAGCTGGCTCGCCGGATCCTAGACGGGGTCCAAAGGCGCGCGCAGCAGCGCCGCGCCTCACTCCTGCCGAGTAGTCGTCGATCAGCTCCTGCTCGACCCTCTTGGCCTGCTTCAGGATGCGCGTGGCGGCGACATCGGGGGGTGGCTTCGCAGACCAGCACGACACCCCACCCGTCGGCGTCGAAGGCCTCGTCCATTCGCGAAGCTCCGAGCTGGAAGTGCGACTCCGGCGAGAGTGGTACGCCGAGCTGGGCCCGGACCCGGAGGGCCGCATCACCCTTCGCGGGGGAGCCGCGCGATGGCCCATGCCGCCGTTCGCGGGCCGTTTGCGACCGCTCACGGGACGTTCGTAGCCGAGATAACCGATTAGGGCTATCAATTATGTCAATGTTGTGGTTCAGCACCTGCGTGGACCGCTCCGCGTGGGACGTGCCGGCGTTGGCCGCCCCACCGGAAGCGGGGGTTCATGACCGCATTCTCCGTCGGTCTGGCTCACAGCGTGCAGCGCACCCGGGCGAGTGGAGGGAGGCAGCATGAGCAGTGAGACGAAGGTCGATCTGCTCCTGGCGAAGGATGCTTCGCTGGGAGTCATGGATCGCCGGGAGGCATTGGGCTTTCTGGCCAAATGTCTCGGCGGGGCTCTGGTCGGGGCGACGGTCCTGGGAGCGGGAGAAGCGCTCGCCGACAGCGAACACACGGATCAGAAGCACCGCTACGGGATGGTCATCGACACTATCCGCTGTGTCGGCTGTAGCGCCTGCGTGGTCGCCTGCAAACAAGAGAACAAGACACCGCCAGGTGTCAACTACAACGTGATTCTCCATGAAGTCATAGGGGTCTCGGGGACGGCGGAGGTCCAAGACAGGCCGACGTTCGTGAGCAAGCCCTGCCAACACTGCGAACACCCGTCGTGTACGGGTGTGTGTCCGGTCGGTGCGACGTTCAAGCGGGCGCAAGACGGGATCGTCGTGGTCGACTACGACCGCTGCATCGGCTGCCGCTACTGCATGACGGCGTGCCCCTATCAGGCGCGCTACTTCGACTACGGGGACGACTATTCGGCCGTCGAGCAGGAGACTGCCTACGCCGCGGTGCGCTCGCCGGAGTACGTTCAATACCGAGATCGCGCCAAGGGCGGGTCGCCGATCGGCAACGTGCGCAAGTGCTCGTTCTGCCTGCACCTGCAGGACGAGGAGGGAGCGTACAGCAAGGCCGAGGGTCGCTGGCCGGCCTGCGCCAAGACCTGCACGGGACACGCGATCCACTTCGGGGACCTGCTGGACCCCGATGATGAGGTGTCGTCCCTCCTGCGCGAGCGGACCGCGGTCCGGCTGAAGGAGGAGATCGGCAATGACCCAACGGTCTACTACCTTGTGTAGCGACGGAGGCTTGCGATGAACACGACACCATGGATCGAGGAGGGGACGGTCGAGGAGATTCTGCCCGACACTGGGGCGTGGCACGTTGTTCGCAAGGTGTTGAGTCTGGCCGTATGGGTGCTGGCACTCGTCGGGATCGGCGTGCTCTTCTACCGGCTGAGCGAAGGCTTGGGCGTGACCAACCTGGGTAGCATCGTGCCCTGGGGACTGTGGGTGGCGTTCTACATCTTCTTCATCGGCTTGTCGGCGGGCGCCTTCCTCCTATCGACATTGGTCTTCGTGTTCGGCGTCAAGGCCCTTGAGCCCTTGTCGCGACTTGCCGTGGTGCAGGCGATCGTGTGTCTGGCGTTGGGATTGGCCTTCATCTTCATAGACCTGGGGCATTGGGAAAGGTTCCTGAACGTGATGATCTACCCGCAGTGGCAGTCGGTGTTGGCGTGGGAGATCTGGTTCTACAACGCCTACGCCGTCGTGCTCCTGCTCGAGTTGTACCTGTTGATGCGCAACGACTTGTCACGATGGGGACGCACCATGTCGGGCGGCTGGGGCAAGCTCTATCGGGTGCTGGCGCTCGGGTTCTCCTACCCGGACACGGCCGAGGAAAGGGCGGCGCACGAAAGTCAGACCGCCAAGTTGATCAAGATCGTCGGCATCATCGGCATCCCGATCGCGCTAGGGGTGCACGGCGGTACGGGCACGATCTTCGCCGTCGTGAAGGCGCGCCCTGAGTGGTACACGCCGCTCTTTCCGCTGCTGTTCATCATCTCGGCGCTGGCCTCGGGCGGAGGACTGCTGCTGTTCGCACGCGTGTTCTTCCTGCCGGACCCGAGCAGGGACCGCAAGGTACTGCCGCAAGTCGCCAATCTCGTAGCGGCGTTCCTCGTCTTCGATGTGATCTTGCTCATCGTGAGCATCCTCGTCAGCCAATACGGCGGCATCCCCGACCACATCGCGCCGCTTCAGCTGATGATGACCGGGAAGTACGCGTGGGTGTTCTGGGGCCCGCAACTCCTGCTGGGCGTGGCTATCCCGCTGCTGATCCTGTTCTCGCGGCCCGGAGGAAAGGCCAAGTACAAGATCGAGGAGATAGGGGTCGCCGGGCTGTTGATCCTGGTCGGGATCTTCGCGGTGCGCATCAACATCGTCATTCCGGCCCTGGCCGTCCCGCTGTTTCCCGGACTGGACTCCCTGGAGAGCTTGCGGCTGATAGCACTGTACGAGCCCAACTGGGTCGAGTGGCTCTCGAGCCTCGGCTTGGTGGCGCTGGGCGTACAGGTGTTCCGCATCGTGCTCCACCGGCTCCCGATGCGCGAGCACCAGGAGTGGCCGCAGCGTGGGCCGTCTCGGGCCTCGATGAAGGAGCCGTCGGAGGCGACGCCACCAGCGAGCGTGTCGCCCTCCGCTCCCTCTACTGCTACCAGCTCCGGCTGAGGAGGATACTACGATGCCATCATACGTATGGGATGAGAAGATGGGCCGCCGCAAGTTCCTCAAGGCCGCCGGACTGGTGGCTGGTGGGGCGGCACTGACCGGCGGACTTGCAGGTTGTGGATCCGAGAGTGGTCCCGACGAGCACGCCCTGGCCGTCAACGCCGCCGGCGAAGAGCAGTGGGGCCGTGAGGCGGGCGCGTGGATCGAGTCTGACTGCAACATGTGCGGTGGTCAGTGCGGCATCTTCTGCCACGTGGTCGACGGCGTCGTCCAGAAGATCGAGCCCAACAACTGGGACCCCTGCAACTACGCCAACGTCTCCGGCGATTTCTACGACGGCTACACCGAGGAGTACGGCGTGGCCGAAGGCGGGAGGATCTGTCCAAAGGGGAATGCGGGCATCATGCAGCTCTACGATCCCGATCGTGTCCAGCGTCCGATGAAACGCACGAACCCGGAGAAGGGCCGGGACGTCGATCCGGGCTGGGAGGAGATCTCGTGGGAGCAGGCCGTGAACGAGATCGCGGAGAAGCTGGACTCGCTGCGGTCCGCGGGCGAGGCGCACAAGCTGCTCTGGTGGAGCGAGGACCACAGCTTCGTTGACCCCCAGGCCGACTTCTGCACGTTGTTCGGCACCCCCAACTACTCGAACCACTCGAACCTCTGCGACGCGACGCGCAAGGCCAGCTTCAGGATGGCCATGGGCGACGAGCGACCGCTGCCCGACTTCAGCAAGTCGAAGTACATCATCCTGTTCGGTTGGAATCCGACGAGTGCCATGAAGTGGGTGCTCCTGTCACGCATCATCCCTCGCGCGGTCGAGAACGGTGCGCGCCTGGTGGTGGTCGACCCGTACATGTCGGACACCGCCGCCAAGGCTCACGAATGGGTGAGCATCCTGCCCGCTACGGATGGTGCTATGGCGCTGGCCATGGCTCACGTCATCATCCGCGACGACCTCTACGATAAGAGGTTCGTGGCAGACTGGACCGTGGGGTTCGACGAGTATCGTGACTACGTCAAGGACAAGACGCCCGAATGGGCCGAGAAGATCACGACCGTGCCCGCCAAGACCATCGAGCGCATCGCTCGCGAGGTCGCCACGACTCAGCCTTCGATCATCGATGTCTGGAGCGGGCCCGGACAGCACTCCAACGGCACCCAGGGGGGCCGCGCCATAGCGCTTCTCACGGCCCTTGTGGGCGGCTACGACCAGCCCGGCCGCATGCTGATCCCCGACAGACGTGGCGGGGCGCACACGGCGTTCGAGCCCAGCGAGGAGGCCGAGGTCACGCTGGCAGAGGCGCGCTACGACGGTGTTGGGGACCTGCCCGTCGGCCACGGGTCGGGATGCTACGGCCGCGGCTTCCAGCGCATGCTCGACGGCGACGGCCCCTACGAGCCGAAGGTCGGCATGTGCGTCTTCCAGAACCTGGTCATGAACGGGCCCGGCAGCTGGCAGATCGAGGAGGCGCTCAAGAAGCTGGAGATGTTCGTCGTCGTCGACACCATGGTCAGTGAGACCGCACTGATGGCTGACTACCTGATCCCCGGGACCGTGTATCTCGAGCGCTATGACCTGAACACACGCTGGGTCACGTGGCCTTCCGTGGGCCTGCGTCAGCCCGTCGTCAAGGCGGCCGAGCGTCAGACCTCGCCCTATCCGTACCAGGGCGGCATCTTCGGACAGATGGCGGAGTACGAGTTCGTGGCCTCTCTGGGACGCAAGTTGGGATTGAAGACCGCAGACGGCATGGACTTCTTCCTGGAAGGTCGGATCGACAAGGGACCCATCAGGGACCTCACTCGCTGGTATGAGGACTACTTGAGCATGCAGCTCAAGAACGGCTCACCCGCTATGACCTTGGCCGCACTGCGAGAGCTTCCCGGGGCTGTCTTCGTTGACAAAGGCGGCACGCGATACAAGAAGTACGAGGAACCGATCCCCGGCTCGGTGCTTGCCACGGCGTTCGTGGACGGCGACCTCGCCAAGGACGGTACCGCCATCTACGACGCCCCCGAGGGCAAGCGGATTGGCACGGTCATTGGCGGCAAGCCGGTGCGAGGCTTCATGACGCCCAGCGGCAGGGTCGAGTTCTACGGCGCCACCTGGGCGACGAAGAAGGACGTGAATGGGAACCGTGTCGATGCCCTGCCGGTCTACAAGCCGCGCGGCTGGCAGCCGGACAGTGAGTTTCCGCTGTACCTGATCCACTGGAAGGAAGCGAGCCACACCCACACACGCACGCACAACAACGCCTGGCTGCTTGGCGTCAAACCCGACAACCCGCTGATCATCCACCCTGACGCCGCCGAGGAGTACGGCATAGACGACGGTGACGAGGTGTGGGTCGAGTCGCCCTACAACCGTGGGCGCACGACCGCCAAAGTCACCTATCGCATGCACCCTGAGGTCGTGGGCGTGCAGCATGGCTTCGGCCACTGGGCTGGCGGTGAGCTTGCCGCCGGTCGCGGTATCGGCATGAGCGATCTCAACACCATCAACTATGATGTGCTCAGCGGAATGGCGCTGCACAAGGAGATCTGCTGCAAGGTGTACAAGGTCTGATATGGCAGGACGACCGCGGCCTGTGGTCCGCAAGCCAACCGTCAGCGCCGACGGAAAGCTGTAGGTGGTGCTGTTCGTGGCGCGTGGTGAGACGTGACTTCGCCGAAGCGGGCAAACCGGCGCGCACGGTGTCTCGGCCGCCTGCCGCCGTCCGGCGGCAGGCACGAGCACGCTACTCCGTGATGTCCCAGACTCCTACGCCGGCTCCAGAGGAGATGTAGAGCGTGGTGAGTGGGCCAGGCTTCTTCTTGAACATGAGCCAGCCTTCACGTTCTGCACTGGGCTGTAGCCCGTAGTCTGCTGACAGTGCGCCATCCTCCAGATTCCCGGCGTGGGGGCCTCCGGCTTGCTCGTCGCTCAGGCCGTCGTTGATCGTGCCATCGGCCGTCGTCGCATAGGCGATCGGGTAGCTGCTGATCCTCTCATCCCCGACGTTCTTCCAGCGCACGTTGACGCCGAAGTACGGGCCGCCCCCGGCTTGACTCCTGACACCGGGGTCGGTGCCCTTCACGGTGATCTCGAGCTTGCCGACTATCAGCGTGTCACCGACCCCGGCAGCGGCCGGGGGCTCGACGCCGGTCTCGGGCTCGCTCCCGGCAGATTCCTGTGCGACTGGCGTCGTCTGTTCGACCGTGGCCGGCGTCTCCGAGTCCGTGTCGCCGCCGCAGCCGGCGAGCGAGACGGCCAGCGACGCGGTGGCGAGCAGGGCGATGATGATGCGGATCCTCACGACCTGGACCTCTTCGATGGCGGCTCTCCTGCGTACTCATGATACCAGCGGGCACCATGCCAGAGCACCGTCATGACCAAGGTTCTGGCTATTCCCGAGCAGTTCCCCGCGCTGTCCGCTGGCTCCGTCTTGCGGCGATCTCGCCGAAGAAGTCGCTGACTCGATGTGTGCCGCAGGCATCGCAGCGGGAGTCAACCGTCTCAAGAGCCGCGATCATGAGTATGAGGCTCGCGAGGTTGGTGTTGAACGGGCGAAGCGCTTCGCCGGCGGCCGCGAGCGTCCATGGCGGGATGACGCTGATCCGTGGCGGAGTGCCGAGCGCCTCGAAGGCGAGCTCGCCGATCTCGCGCATGGTCAGCGCGTCCGGTCCGCCCGCCGGGATCTCACGACCATGCGCGTCGGAGTCGCCCACCGCGTCGAGACAGACCTCCGCGAGATCGGCGCCGTGAATCGGGTTGGAGCGAGCGCTGCCGCCTGGAATCCACACGCGTCCCCGCTTCGCCATGGCGAGTATCTCGGCCATGTCGTTGAAGAACCCCGTCGGTCGGATGACAGTCCACGGCAGCGGGCCGGCTCGGAGCGCATCGACGACGCGCTCGCGCGCCTCGATCTGCGGAACGCGCCCGCGGGCCTCAGCGCAGGACCGAGACGAAGACGAAGTGCGAGACGTCCGCCTCACGGGCGCGGGCGAGGATGTTCATGTTGCCCTGGAAGTCGACCTCGAAGCAGTCAGGCTTGCGCGCGAGCGTGCGGTTGCCGAGTGAGCTCACGACGAAGTCGACACCCTGGCAGAGGTCCGTCAGCGTGCTCGGCTTCGTCGCCTCGCCGACGAAGACCTCGTCGCACAGCGGTCGCGCATCGCCGAGACGCGTCTCCGAACGGACGAGCGCCCGCACGCGATAGCCGCGGGCATGCGCGCTCTTAACGAGGTAGCGACCGAGGTAGCCGGTAGCTCCGGCGATGACGATGCGCTTCCTGTCGCGGCCGAGATCCACGTCTGTCACTCCCCGGTCGGGTGGCCGCGTGGCCGATGGTCACCCATTCGTCCGGTGGTCTAGAAGCCCCGCGAGTCCGGTCATCCTTCGTCCACCCAGCGTAGCACCTTGCGCGCACAGTCGACCTGCCTGCGAAGCCCTGCTGGGACTCCACCGGAGCCGCCGCGACGGAGGCGCTCAGTGAGAAGTTCCTTCCTCGTTGAGGCCGGGCAGTGATCCGGTTCCGGCGGGATAGGGAATAGTGTATGCGTGTCGAACCAAAGGACCGCCGTGACGACATGGGAAGAGCTTGTTGAGGCCGAGCCGATGCTGGCGGTGCTTGAGCGAGCGACGCGCGACATCGCCAGGCAGTCCGGGGACGATGACGATTGGTGTGCCAGTCGCGCATGGTACAGGGACCTCAGTCCGGCCCTCTCGCGCGTGATCGGGTGGGGCCGGGAGCTGCAACCTGTCCGATCCCCGGTATCTACCGATCCACCTGAGGTCCAGACGACGGATGAACTCCTTGGGACTGTCGAGGACGATCCGCGTCTGCGGACCGAGGAAGCTCTCAACACTGCTTGGGATCATCTGTACGGACTCCTGCCCGCTTGCCGGCACGAAGGCAACTGCTAGGCCAAGCGTTGGACGAGAGGCTCACGATACGCACCTTCGCGAGCGGGTGGATTACGCTCGCAGACCGCGGACCAGACTGCACGGCGTTCTCGGATCAAGGGCTCGACGGTGGCTTCTAGAGACCTGATCTCGAAGATATGGCTGACCGTGGAAGCGCGCTCTCCGTCCTCTCCAGCAGCTCACTGGAGGGGACTCAGGCCAAGGTCGAGAGTGCAGGCGGTCGCATCGTGAAGCCCATCCTCTCCTTCGCGGGCGGGCGGAGATCCCACTTCGTCGAACCGAGTGGGAACGAACTCGCAGTGGGAGGCGAGGCCTGAACGAGCGCGCCGAGGCCGCGACCGAGAGGCACCCGGAGGCGTGGGCGGAGGACGCGGTCGGCAGTACGCGGCTGCATCAGCTGTGCGTCCGTGCTTCGCCCGGGTTGCCTCCCCATTGCTGCAGCTGTACTGTGATGCGCCTAGGCGTCGCTGCGACGCGTCGGGCCGATCGAGTCCGCCGCTTGGGCCGGCGCCGCTCCCGACCAGACGGATGACCCCGATGCGGGAGCACGAAGGAGGCGCTGTCCATGACCTCGGTCCGGCAAGGGGCGACTCTCTCACTCATCGTCCTCTCGGCTCTACTCTGCTCCACCGTCCTCGCCTCCCTGGCCTCGGCCTCGCCGATCTCCGAGAAGAAGGCGCGGCTCCAGGCCGTGCAGTCTCAGCTCGCGGAGGTCCACGAGCAGACAGATGTCGCGGTCGAGCGGTACAACGAGGCGAGCAGCAAGCTCGCGGCGGTGAAGGAGCAGCTCCGGCGCAATCGACAGCGCCTGAAACTCGCCGAGTACAAGCTGGGTATCGCCAACACGCATCTGCAGGAGCGGGCCAGGCAGATCTACACGGCCGAGGAGGTCAGCGTCGTCGATGTCATCCTCTCGTCCGGCAGCTTCGAGGAGTTGGCTACCCAGCTCCACGTGATGCAGCGGCTCAGCGAGGGCGACGCCGAGGCGGTCGATGCGGCCGCCGAGTACCGGCAGGAGGTGGCGGAGCGCCGCGCCGCGCTTGAGTCCGACAGGAAGCAGGCCGTTGCCCTTGTCGCGCAGCGCAAGGCCAGCAAGGAGCAGGTGCTCGCCCTGCAGGCGCAGCTCGAGAACACGGCGAGCGGGCTCAGCAGCGAGATCGCAGAGCTTGAGGCAGCGCAGGCGGCGCGCGCCAGGGCGGCGGCGCAGCGGGCGGCAGCGCGAGCAGCCGCAGACAGGGTGGCGGCTGCGGCCGAGGCGGCCTCGTCGCGAAGGGCGTCTTCCGCTTCCGGCTCATCGTCAAGTTCGGGCGGCGCGTCCTCGAGTTCTGGCGGCTCGTCGCCGACGGGCGGCGGCCGCTCGAGCGTGGTCGCCATCGCCCAGCGCTACCTGGGCGTCCCCTACGTGTGGGGCGGGGCGAGCCCCAGCGGCTTCGACTGCTCGGGCCTCACGATGTACGTCTACGCCCAGGTCGGCGTCAGCCTGGCGCACGGCGCCACACTCCAGCAGAAGGCGAGCACGCCGGTCTCACTCGGCAGTCTGCGGGCCGGCGACCTCGTGTTCTTCGGCAACGCCAGCTTCAGCAGCCACGTCGGCATCTACGTCGGCGGCGGCCAGATGATCCACGCACCCCATACCGGGGCAGTCGTGCGGTACGGACCGATGGGCCATGCCTGGACCGGCGGCCGCTTCTAGCGGACGTGGCAAGAATGGGGCGGGGAAGAGGGCATGCGAAAGCTCCGCATGTGCAGATAAGAATGTGGAGCCGACGCCCGGAATCGAACCGGGGACCCCATCATTACGAGGCACGTCGGAGCCCGCTCACAAGGCGGGCTCCAGCCTCATCTAGCACCATCTGGACGCACCGCGGGGCGGCCAATTGCAGGCCCAGTGTTGGCAAATGTGTTGGCAAGGCGCACCGCGTCTTTGGCCTATGTGGCAAGACGGGCAGCGTCCTGGACACCGCACGGAGCCGAAATGTCCCGGGGCTCATGTCACGCTGAATAGGGGGCATTCCAGGTGTTTTCGCCGAGGGGTCTCGACTCCCTGGCTCCAGTTGCCGGCGCGACACCGCCTCCTTCTCGCGAGAAGGTAGTCGTGTTGCCTCCCCTACCGCGTTGGCTCGAACCGCTCTCTGGTATGAATCTGTCCGGAACGGCAGAGTGGGCGGGGAGTCGGAGCCTTGTGGTCATGATGGCGCTCTTCTTCGGCCCAGTGCCTGCCGGCCCCCCGAGACAATCGTCTTCGCGGGCCTCTCTCTCCGACTTCGTCAAACCTATGCCGGAGGTGATACGAGCACTATCATTGGAGGCGGGCCAACGAATGGGGTCTGGTCAGCTCGGCCAGCATCCGGAACGCCGGTCGTGCGGGACTGACATGGAGGAATAGCGCCACATGGACATATCACCGGACAAGCAGAACATCGATCGCGTCTTCTCCGGCACGGCCTACTACATCGATTTCTACCAGCGTGACTACCGCTGGACACATGAGCCTGTCGTGCGCCTGCTGGACGACATCTTCTTCAAGTTCAAGGAGCAGTGGAATTGACCCGCTTTCGTGGACACCTGACGATGGGAGACGTTCGTCTCCGAGGAGGGAGTCCCGATGCCACCCACCAGACCGCCGTACCCACTTGAGTTCCGCAGCGAGGCGGTGCGCCTCGTGCGTTCTTCGGGCCAGTCGATCAACCGCACCGCCAGGGACCTCGGCGTCTGCCACGAGACGCTGCGCAAGTGGGTCCGCCAGGCCGAGGTCGATGCCGGTGAGGGCGAGGGCCTGACCAGCGAGGAGCGCGAGGAGCTACGCCGTCTGCGCCGCGAGAACCGCGTGCTGCGTGAGGAGCGCGAGATCCTCAAGAAGGCCGCGGCTTTCTTCGCGCGGGAGACCGATCAGCCGCGATGAGGTACCGTCTGATCGATGCGGAGAAGCCACACCACGCCGTCTCCCGGCTGGCCCGCGCGCTCGGTGTGTCGCGCTCGGGATACCACGCCTGGCGCAGCCGCCGGCCGTCTGCCAGATCTGTGGCCGACGCCGCCCTCGCCGAGCGTATCGAGGCGATCCACGAGGCCACCGACGGCATCTACGGGGCGCCGCGCATCCAGGCCGAGCTGGCCAAGGCCCACGCCATCCGCGTAGGCCGCAAGCGCGTGGCGCGCCTCATGCGCGAGCTCGGCATCGAGGGCGTCGCCGCCGAGCGGCGTCCGAACGGCAAGCCCAGCGGCGCTGAGGCGCCGGCCGCTCCCGACCTCGTGCGCCGCGACTTCACCGCCACCGCCCCGAACCAGCTCTGGGTCGCCGACATCACCTACGTGCCGACCTGGGAGGGCTGGCTCTTCCTCGCCGTCGTGATCGACGCCTTCTCCCGCCGCTGTGTGGGCTGGTCGATGCGCAACGACCTGCAGGCCGAGCTGGTCATCGACGCCCTCGGCATGGCGGTGACAAGGCGCAAGCCCACGGGCGGCGTCGTGCACCACTCAGATCGCGGCAGCCAGTACGCCTCGCTCGCCTTCGGCGCCACGCTGCGAGACTCGGGCGTCATGGCCTCGATGGGCTCCCGCGGAGATGCCTACGACAACGCCGCCGCCGAGAGCTTCATGGCGACGATCAAGAAGGAGCTCATCCACCGCCGACGCTTCAAGACCAAAGACGCGGCGAGGCTCGCCATCTTCAGCTATGTCGAGCGCTTCTACAACCCCGTCCGGCGGCACTCGAGGCTCGGCCAGATGAGCCCGGTAGACTACGAACTGGCCGCCGCCACGGCGACCTCATGAGGACTAGCAGTTGCTAGCCGAGAACTGTCTGCGAAAGCGGGGCAACTCCACAGTACGCCAACTCCGGCGAGTTGGATCCGGGCGAGGAATCCGTGACGGCGCACTACCCTTGGTACTACCTGAACACCTATGTCACGAACGTTGTCGACGGGCGGGTGTATGTGGTCGATGGGCAGCAGCGACTGACCACCCTAGCTCTGATTCTGATCAAGCTGCGCCACCTCGCAGCGGTGCACACGTCGGGGCTAGCCGGGTGGATTGACACCAAGATTGCTGGCCTGTCGGGATTCGAACGGACATTCTGGATGAACCATGTCGGCCACACGGCGACGCAGCAGGCGCTGTTCGACGGCGACGACCCAAAGGCCATCGACACCAAGAGCGGAGTCACCGCGGAGAACATGGCCAGAAACTACGAGACCATCAGCGCCTTCTTGGATGAGAACGTCAAGGACAAGCACTGTTTCGAGACCTTCGTGTTCTTCTTCTTGCATCGCCTGGTCTTGATCAACCTAGACGTCCAGCAGACCGATGTGGCGATGGTCTTCGAGGTCATCAACGACCGTGGCGTGCGTCTGCGGCCCTACGAGATTCTGAAGGGCAAGCTGCTGGGACAAATCGACAAATCTGAACTGGACCAGGGAGACTACAACGGGCTCTGGGAAGGCCGTGCGGCTGCAGTCAACGCTTTCAAAGAAGATGAGCTTGACAGCTTCTTCCGCTTCTATCTCAAGGCGAAGTTCGCCTCGACGCGCAAAGAAGGGCAGCAGTTCGACGGTGACTATCATCGGTCGATGTTCGCGCAGGGTCTGAACGAGCGGCTTGGCCTACTTCACAGTCCGAACACGGTGAAGGCCTTTCTCAGGGGCGACTTCACCTACTTCACGAGTCTCTACGGCAAGGTGTGGAAGGCCTACGTCGCGGACTCGGCAGCGTTCCGGTCCGTCTACTACAACGCACTGCTGGACCTCGATGCACCGTTTCACCTAGTGCTGTCGGCTTGCCTGCCAGACGACCCGCACGAGGACGAGAAGATTGAGACCGTCGCCGGAGAGATCGACCGCTACTTCTCCTTGCTGCAGATACAGAGCGCCTACGACAGCAATGAGTTCGGCGATTCGCTGTACCGCATCTCGGAGGCAATCCGTGGCAGGGCTCCCGACGCCTATCGGGCGGCATTCGACGAACAGCTGAAGTCAGCGATTGCCGCTCGCCGAAGCGCGGAAGATGCCGAGCCTCTGAGCTACTCGGCGTTCAGGCAAACCGGCGTGAATCTCAACATGCGCTTCAAGCGCTACTTCTTCGCTCGGATTGACGAGTTCCTGGCAGAGAACATGAACCTGAACCCAAAACACCCCATTGCCGACCTCGTGACCAAGACTGGGTACAAGACCGGATTTCACGTTGAGCACATACTCTCGAGGAACGAGGACAACAAGGCGCTCTTCGATGGGGACGAGGAACGCTTCGAGCAAGAGCGCAACAGGCTCGGCGGCATCCTTATGCTCAAAGGCAAGGACAACATCTCCAGCAGCAATGAGCCGTACGAGGAGAAGTTGAAGTCGTATGCCAATACGCTCTATTGGAACGAGAGTCTGCGTGCCGACAGCTACAAGGCCAAACTAGACATGAACGCGCTGAAAGAGCGCTACGATCTCGAGCTTGAGCCAATGGACCAGTTTGGCCCGGATCAGCTAGAGGCGCGGCATAGGCTGCTGTTTAAGTTGACCGGGATCATCTGGAACTGAGTGGCGGAGCTCGTCTGTAGGCCACGACCCTGATCCAGCGCGCTGCGGACATCAACCGACGGAGCCCCGAAGCCTCCCTGAGCTTGACGATGGTCTCCCCGGCGAGGACACAGAGATCGAGGCACGTCGGAGCCCGCTTGCAAGGCGGGCTCCAGCCTCATCTGGGACCAGATGGAGGCATCCGAGGCGGCCAATCACAGGCCTCGGGTTGGCAACACTGTTGGCGAATGCCCCGAACTAGGCTGGCACGCCCCGGGTTTGACGGAGGCTCCGTTTCTTGGAGGATCGTATCCTCAGAGAAGGGAGACCGCGTCTCATGGCCAGACCATCGAAGTACTCACCGGAGTTCCGGCAGCGCAGTGTGCGCATCGCCCGCGAGTCGGAGCGTCCGATCGCCGCGGTCGCGCGTGACCTCGGCATCCACCACGAGACCCTGCGCGTCTGGGTGCGCCAGGACGAGGCCGACGACGGCACCCGCGCCGACCGGCTAGCGAGCGCCGAGCGCGAGGAGCTGGCGACGCTGCGCCGCGAGGTCCGTGACCTGCGCCGCGCCAACGAGATCCTCAAGGCGGCGAGCGTGTTTTTCGCCCGCGAGCTCGACCAGCCCCGTCCGAGGTGAGCGCCTTCGTCGATGCGAACCGCGCCCGCCTCGGGGTCGAGCCGATCTGTCGGGAGCTCGAGGTCTCGGTGAGCGCCTACCGCGCCCGCAGGACCAGGCCACCCTCGGCCCGCGCCCTGCGTGACGTCTGGCTGCTCGCCCAGATACGCCGCGTGCACGCAGGCAGCGGCGGCGTCTACGGCCAGCTCAAGATCTGGGACGAGCTGAACGAGACCGGCGTCCGGGTCGCCCGCTGCACCGTCGAGCGCCTGATGCGCGGGAACGGCCTCGTCGGCGTGGGGCCGGTCGAGAGCAAGAAGACGACCCTGCCGGGCCTCGCCCCGCTGGCCGCCCCGGACCTCGTGCGCCGGGACTTCACGGCCACCCGCCCCGACGCCGTGTGGCTCTCCGACTTCACCTACGTGCGCACCTGGCAGGGCTGGGCCTACCTCGCCCTCGTGCTCGACGTCCATACGCGGCGCATCGTCGGCTGGCAGCTGGCACCGCACATGCGCCAGAGTCTCGTCACGGACGCCTTCGAGATGGCTCTCGCCGCCCGTCAGGAGCATGAAGGTGGCCTCGTGGCTCACAGCGATAACGGCTCCCAGTACACATCCTACGAGTACACCGAGCGGCTGAAGAGAGCCGGCATCGCCCCGAGCCGCGGGCGCACCGGCACGGCGCTCGACAACGCCATGGCCGAGAGCGTGATCTCGACGCTCAAGCGCGAGCTCATCAGCCGCTACCGCTGGCCGACACGCCTCGACCTCGAGCTGGCTCTCGTCACCTACGTCGGCTGGTACAACTCACGACGCCGGCACCGCTCGCTGAGGCACCGGGGAGAGACGCGGATGCGACGACTCACGCCGCAGCAGATGCTCGAGCTCTACAACCAGAAGACCGCAGCAGATAGCATGGTTCCCAAGTAACTCAGCCGCCGCGGAACCCGGGGCGTGCCAGTCGACGCGGCTGTGACCATCGCCAACATCGTCAAGGCGGGTTCTGTGGAGGGGCGCTTGTAGGCAAATGTTGGCAAACGTCCATCACTGGCAAGGATGGGGCGGGGAAGAGGGCGTGCGAAAGTTCCACATTTGCAGGTAAGAAAGTGGAGCCGACGCCCGGAATCGAACCGGGGACCCCATCATTACGAGTGATGTGCTCTGCCAGCTGAGCTACGTCGGCCCTTCGAACAGGCCTAGGGATTCTAGGGCAAAGGGGTAGGCCGGCGCAAAACGAGGGGCATACGTCGCCGGCCTCTCTTGGAAGCGCGGTCTAGGCGTGCGTGTCGAGCAACTCCAGGACGTGCGCCTCGACGTTGGCCAGCAGGTGCGGCAGCGCCTCTTGCAGCGCCGGCGTGAGCTCTTCCGCGAAGGTCATGTTGTCGGCGATCTCTACGGCGACGATGTGGCACTCCTCGTCGCTGGGCAGGTGGTTGCCCATCTCGCGGCCCAGGGCGAGTGCCGTGGCGAAGTTGGCGTCGTGGACGTTGCGAAGGTTCATCGTCTCGCGCAGGGCGGTCGCGTCGAACGCGTACCAGTTGCCCGGGGTGCCGTCGATGGTCTTGATCGAGTCCAGGGCCACCATGCGGTCGTAGCCGTCTAGCAGCTCGAGCAGGTTGAGGCCGCCAACGCAACACTCCTGGATCACGTCGACGCCGGGGATCTCTGCGAGGCGCGCGCTGAGTCCCTTCGCAAGGTCGATGCCGATAGCGTCGTCGCTGAGGATGGGATTGCCCATGCCGAGGACGACGGTACGCGTCGGAGGTGGGGGAGACCCTGCCTGTGTGGTGGGTGTACTCGACCGGAGCCCCGGCCAAGGGCCGGGGCTCCGGTCGCTCACGTGCTGGTCTGCACCACTAGCCCCTAGCAACAGCGCCGGAACTCCTTGTAGAGCTCCCCGCCCTTCAGAATGCTCACCTGAAGCGGCATCTCGCCCGGCAGGCTGTGCGTGGCGCAGCTGTAGCATGGGTCGAAGGCGCGGAACGCCATCTCGACCATGTTCAGGATGCCCTGGTCAGGCTCCTTGCCGGGCTGGATGAGCGCCTGGGCGACCTTCTTCGTGACCATCTGGATGGGCGCGTTGTTGTTCGTCGTTCCGACGATCAGGTTGGCGCTCGTGCAGATGGCGTTCTCGTCGCAGGTGTAGTGATGTGTGAGCGTGCCGCGCATCGCCTCGACGATACCGAAGCCCTCTCCGGTGATCTGCTGCGGGATCACGCGGAACTCGTCGCCGGTGATCTCCGGGTCGTCGCAGTACGTCTTGAGCGTCTCGGCGTTCTGGACCATCTCGACGAGGCGCGCCCAGTGGTTGGCGAGGAGAGCCTTCGAGGGACGCCCTCCGAGCACCGCGAACATCTCGTCGTAGGCCTCCTGGGCCTTGGGCGTCGCCATTCGTTCGGCCACGTTGAGCCGTGACAACGGGGTGGCACAGTAGAGGCTCGTGCCGATGCCCTCGACGAAGCCCTTCCACCCACGCTGCTTGAGGTAGGGGAACTTGAGATAGCTCCACGGCTCGACATGCTCGGCCACGTGGTCGGCGTAGTCTGGGGCGGCATACTTGCAGATCTCGTTGCCCTCGTAGTCGACGACGCGGACCATTCCGTCGTAGAAGTTGGGCGCGCCGTTCTCGTCGACGAGTCCCATGTTGTGCACGTCGAGCGAGTACGGACCGTTGACGATGATGTCCGCGTAGGTGGGATTGGCGAGCACGATGTCGCGAAAGAGCTGCAGCGAGAATTGGGTGAAGTCGTACAGCTCGTCCACCCAGGGACGGATATCCTCGAGCTCCTGAGGCTTGAGGCCCTTGGCGACGCCGCCCGGCAGGCACCAGATGTCCTGGTTGTTCCTTCCGCCGATGATGCGCTGGATCTCCTGCGCTTTGCCGCGCGCGTCGATCACCGCGCCGCCGATCTCAAGGCCGACCTTGTGCACGACGCCGAGGATGTTGCGCGTCGCGGGATCGGCGTCGGGCCCGAGCACGAAGTCCGGGGCAGCGAGGGCGTAGAAGTGGGCGATGTGGCTGTGGATGAAGTGCGCCTGGTAGTACATGTCGCGCAGCTTGTGGGCGAGTGGCGCGACCTCGTTGCCGAAGCACCCATCGACGGCCTTGGCGCTGGCCATGTGATGGCTGGCAGGGCAGACGCCACAGATCCGGGTCACGATGCGCGGCAGTTCCTCGATTGGCCGCCCGACGACGAAGCGCTCGAAGCCACGGAGCTCGGGGATCTGGAAGAACGTCTCCTCGACGGCGCCGTCGTCATCGAGGAAGATCTCGATCTTGCCGTGGCCCTCGAGTCTGGTGATGGGGTCGATACTGATCTTGCTGCTCATGTCTCGTGACTCCTTTGCAGTAGCGAAGTCGCCACGCTGTAGCGATTGGCGAAGCTGGTGAAGTCCGGGAGCGTCTTGAAGATCTCTTCGAGTTCCTCCGGATCCTTGCTGTCGACGATCGACGACACGGCGCTGATGAGCTTTGCTCCCTGATCGAGGACGCCGGGGGTCGGCCCGTAACACCCGCGGCAGGGGATGCCGCTCCTCGGGCAGCGCACGCCGCATCCGGCGCGCGTCGCCATGCCAGCGCAGAAGATGCCCTGCTCCATCAGGCAGACATCCGGGTCCTGAATGATCTCCCAAGGCCGGTAGAAGCGGGTGATCTTCTTCTCGGACTTCGTGCGCGGGCAATCGTCGCAGAGCGCGCGCTCGTAGGCCCCGACGACGGCGCCCTTGGGTGGCACCGGCCCGGTGCCCGTGAGGGCGCCGACGACCGCCAGGATCGCCGCCTTGCACTGGTCCGGCTGCGGCGGACAGCCCGGCACGTAGTAGTCGACGTCGATGATCTGATTGAGGGCGTAGACGCGGTCGTAGAACTTGGGCAGCTCAAGGTCGTAGCCGTCGGCGATGCTCTGCGGCAGCGGGACAGTGCGGTTGCCGGGCTCGATCGACGCATTGTCGAGGAAGAGCGTCTCCATGATCTCTTCGCGAGGCACGAGGTTGGCGAGCCCCGGTACGCCGCCCATGTAGGCGCAGGAGCCATAGGCGATGAAGATCTTGCTCTTCTGGCGCAGCATCTTGGCGACGTGCTCGTTCTCGGAGTTGCGGATGCTGCCGTTCATAAGGGTGACGTCGAGTTCGCCGTCCTCCATGGCCTCGATGTCCTTGTACTTGCCGTCTGCGGCGATCGGCCAGAGTCTCACGTCGCAGAGAGCGTCGACATCGAGGATGAACCGGTTCGTGTCAAGGATCGAGACGTCGCAGCCACCGCAGGCGCCGCCCCAGTAGATCGCGATCTGTAGCTTCTTCTCAGCCACGTCTCACCTCTCCGCCATGTCGGCGGCGAGCCCGGACTTGATGCGACTCGGGCCCAGGGCACGCAGGCGCTCTGTCATGTCATTGACGATGTCCGCGAACAGGTGACCCTCACTGGCGCTCACCCACTCCAGGCGCACACGCTCATCCTCGATGCCGTAGTCGGCGAGAAGCCTTTTCAGCAACGGGTAGCGGCGCATCGTCTTGTAGTTGCCCTCGGAGTAGTGGCAGTCGCCCGGGTGGCAACCCGCGATCAGGACCCCGTCGGCGCCGTCGCTCAGGGCCTTGAGCACGAAGGTAGGGTCGACGCGAGCGGAACACATCACGCGGATGATGCGCAAGTTGGCAGCGTAGTGGATGCGGCTGGTGCCGGCCAAGTCGGCTCCGGTGTACGAACACCAGTTGCAGAGGAAGCCGACGATCTTGGGTTCGAACGTCATGCAAGTACCCCCTCGATCTGGGCGAAGATCTGCTCATCAGTGAAGCCTCTTGCCTTGATCGCACTCGACGGACACGCTGCCACGCAGGCGCCGCAGGCCTTGCACAAGGCGCTGCGAACAAAGCTGCGGTGGGTCTCGTCGTCGAACTCGATGGCGGTGTACGGGCAGAGCGCGTTGCACATCCTGCAGCCGGAGCACTTCTCGGCGTCGATCTCAGCGTACACCGCGTCGATCTCGATCGTGCCGTGGGCGATCCGGGCCATGATGCGCGCCGCTGCGGCGCGCGCCTGGGCGACGGAGTCCGGGATGTCCTTCGGGGCCTGGCACGCACCGGCGATGTAGATACCGTCGGTCGTGGTCGCGACCGGGTCCAGCTTGGGATGGCTCTCGATGAACCAGCCATCCTTGTCAACACTGATGTTGACGAGGCGTGCGATGTCCCGGCAGTCGTCGCGCGCCTCCATGCCCACCATCAGGACGACGAGGTCGGACGGGACCTCGATCGACTCGCCCGAGAGTATCTCGTTGACTTCGATGAGCATGCCGCAGTCGTCAGTCGCTGCCGCCTTGCGGATCAGCGGAAGGTCGTCCTTCCCGTACATGAGGAAGAGGGTGTTGGCCTCGGACGTGCGGCGGTACAGGTCCTCGTGGCCCTTGCCGAAGGCATGCATGTCGATGTACAAATCGCTGATATAGGCGCCCGGTACCGAAGACTTGATCTCATGCGCGTACTTGAGAGCCGCCGCGCAGCAGACGCGAGAGCAATAGGAGTTGTACTCCTGGCTGCGGCTGCCGACGCAGTGGATCAGTGTGACGTACTGGGGGGCCTTGCCCTCCTTCGTCTCGACGCGTCCTTCACGCAGCATCTTCTCGAGCTCGAGAGAAGTAATGACGTTGGGAAGTACGCCATATCCGTAGGGCGCGACGCGCGATGCGTCGAAGGTCTTGTAGCCGGTGGCGACGACGATGCTGCCGACATCGACGCTGCGTGAAGAGCTGCTGCCGTTGTCGCCCGTCTCGATCATCGCCTCGAAGTTGCCGACGAAGCCCTTGACCTCCTGGACCTGCGAGCTGAACAGCACCTCGATCTTCGGGTGCTCCATCACGCGCGTCAGGCGCTCGGTGATGATGTCGCGGGCCGAGTCGAGGTAGGGGGCGGTAAGGTCGATGTGGGAGACCTGGCCACCCAGGTGGTCGGCGCGCTCGACGAGGTAGACCTGACCCCCCGCGTCGGCCAGGTCGAGCGCCGCCGTCATGCCTGCGACGCCGCCGCCGATGACGAGGCAGTTGGGACACATGTCGGCCGACATGCGTTCGAGCGGCTCCTGCCACACGACCCTGTCCACTGCGGCTGTGACCAGGTCCTTCGCCTTCGCGGTGGCCTGGATCTTGTCGTCGTGCACCCAACTGCACTGCTCGCGGATGTTGGCGATCTCGAGGAAGTAGGGGTTCAAGTCGGCCTGCTGGACTGCATTGCGGAAAGTCCGTTCATGCATGTGCGGGCTGCAGGCGGCGACGACCACCCGTTCGAGGCCGTGTTCCTTGATGTCGGCGGCGATCATCTCCTGACCGGGGTTCGAGCACATGTACTTGTAGGACTTGGAGATCGTGACGCCGGGCATGTCGCCGATGGCACCTGCGACACCATCACAGTCGACGACCTTGGAGATGTTGGTGCCGCACTGGCACACGTAGACGCCGATCTTCGGTTCCTGATTCATCTCATCCACGTCGAGCCCCCTCAGGCCGCGGTGGCAGACTGGTGTTCCGGCGATGGCTCCGGCTTGGTCAGCGGGCGCGGCACAGGTATGGCCTCGGCGCGCAGTTCCGCGAAGTACATGGCCAGAGGCCGGTAGGCCAGATGGGCCCACTTGCTGAACGGCACTTCGAGGCCCAGCATCGGGACCACGGCCATCAGGTGTATCACGTAGGCGACATTGGCCGCCGCGTCGGCGCCCGAGCGGTGCAGGGTGAACTGCAGGATGCCGGTCGCGGCGACCGTCGCCAGCAGGACGAGGAAGATCCAGTCAGTCTCGTGCGAGTGGCGGTGGAGCGCGTCCACCTTCTCGGGGTCACGTCGGCCGATGACCCTGCCACGCAGCGCCAGGAAGGTGGTCGTCAGAAGGCCGACGGTGGCCAGAAGCCCGAAGCCATGGACCCTCCAGTCGATGTCGGGTCCGGCGGCCATCTCGCCGAGGAAGAACATGATCAGGATGAGCATCGTCGTGTAGCTCAGCATCAGCGCCAGGTGGAGGACCCACGGACGCTTGTTGTCGCACTGGCTGAGGCGTCTCTGGGTGATGAAGTGCAGCGGCAGCAAGTAGGCCTTGCGCACGTAGGCGCCTGCGGAGATCGGGTGCGACTTGTCCCGTCCCACTGTGAACCACCACATTCGGCTGCAGTTGATGACAAGGAGCGTGAGCAGGAAGCCGGCCAGGGCCCAGTCGAAGATGTGGACCTTCGACGAGGGCAGGAACGCGTTCTCGCCGCTGTAGACATTGATGTCGCCCTGCGAGAAGCCGAACGCGAGGAAGGCGGCGCCCGTGATAAGGGCCACGATGATGATGGAGAGCAGCTCGAACTTCCAGTGGCGATAGAACAGGTTCGAGATCCCGGTGAAGTCGTAGCGGGCGGTGAGCCAGCGGCGCAGGCTCATCATCGTCTCACCCGGCTCGGCGCCCCGCGGGCACTCCTCCGAGCACTCCCCGCAGTAGTAGCAGAGCCACGGCTGAAGGTCGCTCTCGAGCTTCTGCTCGAGGCCCATCTGGAGTGAACGCATGGCGCGCCGCGGGATGATGTAGGGCTCCTCGGACAGGGGGCACACGGCAGAGCAGTTGCCGCAGTGGTAGCACTTGTTCACGTCCTGGCCGCCGTAGACCTCGAGCTCTTCGTACAACTTGGGGTTGACTCGTATGGCCATCCAACGCCTCCTTAGACCCGGATCAAGTGCGCGGCACGCGCTTCGATGTCCTCGAGCGGAATCTCGGCCTCGTTGTCGACGCCACGGCCGACCGCGATGCTTTTGAGGACTCCGGCGGCGACGGCGGACGCCTGGGCGACCGTGTCGGGGATGTCCTTCGGCCCCTGACAGACGCCGGCGACGAAGACCCCCCCGCGTTCCGTGTCCGTGGGGTCGGAGTTGTAGTCGAGCTCGCTGAACCAGCCGTAGCGATCCGTATCGATCTTCAGCAGCTCGGCAAGCTCGTTCGATCCCTGAGCGTGCACGAGGCCGAGCGACAGGACCACCATGTCGACGGGAACATCGATCATGCGCTCGCTGACGATGTCCTCACCCTTGATGACCGTGCGTCCATCCTCCTCGACGACCTTGGCCGTGCGACCGCGCACGATGTGTGCGCCCTCAGCTTTGACGCGCTCGGCGAACTCCTCGTAGCCCTTCCCGAAGGCACGCATGTCGATGTAGAACTCGTAACAGTCCGCGTCCGGCAGTTTCTCCCGCACGAGGTGGGCGAACTTCAGCGAGTACATGCAGCACACGCGCGAGCAGTAGTCGTTGTGACTGGCGTCGCGCGAGCCGACGCAGTGGATGATCGCGACGCTCTCGGGTGGCGTGCCGTTCTCGGCGTCGAACACCCACTCGTCCGCCTTGGTGCGCTTGCTGTAGCGCAGGGACTTGGAGACGATCTTGCCGCTGGTCGGACCGGAAGCGTTGGTGAGGCGCTCGAACTCGAGCGACGAGAGCACGTTGGGCAGCTTGCCGTAGCCGTAGCGTTCGACGCGATGGGCGTCGTAGAGATCGTAGCCCGTCGCGAGCACGATGTTGCCGACGGTGAACTCCACGAGCTCATCGGCCTGATCGAGGTCGATGCAGTCCTTGGGGCACTTCTTGACGCACACACCGCACCTGGTGCCGCCGCTCTGCACCCAGGTGCATGCGGCAGCGTCGATGAGGTAGGCGTTGGGAACAGCTTGCGGGAACGCTATGTAGGCGGCCTTGCGCTCGGCGATGCCGTTGTCGAAATCGCTGACGACCCGCACCGGGCAGACCTGCGCACAGACGTCGCAGGCCACGCAGTCCTTCTCGATGACTCGCCGCGCCTTCCTGCGCACGACGACCTTGTACGCGCCGGGCTCTCCGCCGACCTCCTCGATCTCGCTGTTGGTCATGAGGTCGATGTGGTCGTGCTGGTCGACAGCAACCATCTTCGGGGTGAGGATGCACGCCGCGCAGTCGAGGGTGGGGAAGGTCTTGTCGAACATCGCCATGTGGCCGCCGATGGTGCCGGTGCGCTCGACGAGGAAGACCTGCTTGCCTGCGTCGGCGATCTCGAGAGCGGCCTGGATGCCGGCGATGCCGGCGCCGATCACGAGCGTGTTCGGGTCGACCGGGCTTGTGTCCGGCACGGCGGCCAGGCGGAACGGAACGGCCATGGTCGCGCAGGCCACGATGGACTTGGCGCGTACCGTCCCCATGCCGCTCTGGGCGCAGTGCTCGCGGAACGAGGCAAGGTGGACCTCGTTCGTGTCACGGCCGGCCAAGGCCATGGCGTGGGTGAACGCCTGCTTGAAGAAGCCGGGCGCGTCTCCGGCGATCACGAGTCGCGTGAGGTCCTCTCGCTTGATGCCTGCCGCGAGGACCTCCGGGTCCGGCTTCGGGAGGGCGCCGAGGTCGGTGACGAGCACGACGTCGGGCAGGCTGGCGGTGTAGTCGAGCACAGCCTGGCGATCGATGCAGTCGCGCTCTCCTGTCTCACAGAAATACACGCCGGTCCTCATAGAACCCCCCATGGCTCGCTGCTTCGTCCCCGGTGCGGTGTCTCGCGAGATCATCGAGTCTCGCTGTGGCCCCCTACGACCGCGCCGCTGAGGTATATCGTGGGTGAAACCCTGCCTGCAACCGGAGTCAGCCTTTGGGCCGGATGAGAACGCCATCGGGGACGGCGTTCGGCGACCACTCCTGCGCGCGCTTCGGCGAGGAGTCGCGCGCGAGCAGGGCCGCCGCTGCTCGGCGCCAGTCGACCAGGCACTCGACTGGAATGGGGGGTCAGGACTTCCCGGTGGATTGACATTTGGCGGAACGCATTGCACACTGCGTCGATAAACTTGGGCATATTGCCCGTCGCTGTCCGCTCTCCGACGACAGGACGTTCTCATCGGCACGACGACCTTGCGGGATGAGTTCCAACACCTCACTGGACACAACGTCAATCTGTGTTTCCAGTGCGGGAAGTGCTCGGCTGGGTGTCCCATGGCCGAGAGGATGGATCTCAAGCCTGCCCAGGTGATGCATCACGCGCGGTTGGGTCACGAGGAAGAAACCGTGCTCACCAGCGAAGCGATCTGGCTCTGCCTCGGCTGCGAGACGTGTTCGGCACGCTGTCCGCAGCAGGCCGAACCGGCGGCAGTCATGAACGCCGCTCGCATCCTGGCGCTGCAGCGACACGAGCCCGCGGTCAAAGAGGTCGGTATCTACTACCGGGGCTTCGTGAACAACATGCGCCTGAACGGAAAGATCCACGATGCTTCGGTCGTCGCCATCACACGCTTGCTGACCGGCAACCTCTTCCACGATCTGCCGCTGGCCTGGAAGCTGACGACCCGCAGACGAGTCAAGCTGCCTCCTCTGCCGCTGCACGGCGGTGGCTTCCGGAAGCTCCATCAGCGGACCCTCGAGGTCGATCGACGATCCCGCCCGACGACTGACGCGGTGAGGAGGACCACGGGCGCATGAGATACGGCTACTATCCCGGTTGTTCCCTCGAAGGCATCAGTGCTGAATACGACGATTCCGTTCGCAGTTTGCTGGCGCATCTGAAGGTGCCGATCGAGGACGTGCCCGACTGGATCTGCTGTGGCACTGTCGCGGCTTCGTCGATGTCGCGACTCATGGGACTGGCAACGCCTTTGTGGAATGTTGCCCGAGCCAAACGTGCGGGCTGCGACCAACTGATAACGCCCTGTAGCGCGTGCCTCTACCACTTCAAGCATGCCGCCAAGCGTGTAGGCGATGATGCTGCCCTCCGCGCCGAGGTCGAAGACCTGCTTGGTCTCCCGCTGTCCGCCGCACCTCGCATTGTTCACCCGCTGGAGGTCCTCACCTCCGACGGCTTCGAGGCGCGGATCAGGGAGTTGGTCCGGTGCGACCTTTCGGATCTCAAGGTCGTCTGCTACTACGGCTGCCACATCTCGCGTCCGGCTGAGGTGATGGAGTTCGATGACCCCGAGAATCCGCAGAGCATGGACCGCCTGATGAATTGGGTCGGGGTAGAGACTGTGGACTGGTCGGGGAAGGCGGAATGCTGCGGCGCGCACTACAGTCTGATCAAGCCCGACATCGTCGTGGACCTGTGTGAGGGCCTGATCGAGTCTGCAATCGAAGTCGGCGCGGATGCGATCGTCGCCGCGTGCCCGATGTGTCACGCCAACCTCGACACGAGACAAGCCGAGATCGGAGCCCGGATGCAGCGACCGGTCGACATCCCGGTGCTCTACTTCTCGCAGGTCATGGGATACGCGATGGACCTACCGGCGAAGTCGTTGGGTCTCAAGCGCCATGTCGTCGACCCACTGCCGCTGATGGCGGCGAAATGCAGCCGGGCGGGCTCGCCCGCAGGGTCCACGGCGGAGCGAGGGTGACTATGGAAAGAAGCTCTCCCACACCGCTAGACCAGAACGGCAAGCCTGTTGGAGCAGTCATGGTCGTCGGCGGGGGGATCGGCGGGATGCAGGCGAGCCTTGATCTGGCGGAGTCCGGTTTCAAGGTGTATCTCGTCGAGAAGGAGCCCGCGATAGGCGGGCATATGTCCCAGCTGGACAAGACGTTCCCGACCAACGACTGCTCGATGTGCACCATCAGCCCTCGTCTGGGCCAAACGGCCGGTCATCGCAACATCGAGGTGTTGACCGATGCCGAGTTGCTCAAGCTCGACGGCGATGCCGGCAACTTCGTCGCAACGGTGCGCCGCAACGCGCGGTTCGTAGACATGGAGAAGTGCACCGCTTGTGACGATTGCGTGCCCGTCTGCCCCGTGACCGTGCGGGACAGGTACAACGAGGGCCTGAGCGAGCGCAAGGCGATCTACAAGCTCTACCCCCAGGCCATCCCCAATGCCTACGCGGTCGACAAGCTCGGCTACGCGCCCTGCAAGAGCGCTTGCGCCGTGCAGACCTCGGCCCAGGGCTACGTCGCCCTGATCCGCGAGGGCAAGTTCGCCGAGGCCTACCGCGTGGCCGCGGAGCCCAATCCCTTCCCCTCGGTCTGCGGCCGCATCTGCGCCCACGCCTGCGAGACCGACTGCACGCGCGGCAAGGTCGACGAGCCGATCGCCATCGCCAGCCTCAAGCGCTTCGTCTGCGACGTCGCCGGCCCGACGGAGCTCCCGGAAGCGCTGCCGGTGCAGCACGCCGAGAAGATCGCGATCGTCGGCGGCGGCCCCGCCGGCCTCTCGGCCGCCCGCGACCTCGCACAGTACGGCTATGCGACCACCGTCTTCGAAGCGCTGCCGGTCGCCGGCGGCATGCTGCGCGTCGGCATCCCCGATCACCGCCTGCCGCACGACGTGCTGCAGCGCGAGATCGACCAGATCTGCGCCCTGGGCGTCGACCTGCGCCTCAACCAGCGCTGTGGCGCCGACTTCACCGTCGACTCGCTGCTGGCCGACGGCTACAGCGCCGTCTTCCTCGGCGTCGGACTGCAGAAGGGCCTGCCCTCTCCGGTGCCCGGCGACGATCTCAGCGGGACCCTGCAGGCCGTCGACTTCCTGCGCGAGGTCAATCTCGAGCGCCCGCCGGCGGTCGGCGAGCGCGTGGTCGTGATCGGCGGCGGCGACGTGGCCTTCGACGCGGCGCGCAGCGCACTGCGCATCCAGACGCCCTCAGGCGGGCTTCCCGAGGTCACGATCGCCTACCGGCGTAGTGCCGCCCAGATGCCTGCCTCTCCCGAGGAGATCGAGGAGGGCCTCGAGGAGCAGCTCAAGATCGAGTACCTGGTCGCTCCGGTCGAGATCCTGGGCACCGACGGCAGGGTCACCGCCATCAAGCTGCAGCGCATGGAGCTGGGCGAACCGGACGAGCGCGGCCGTCGTCGTCCCGTGCCCATCGAGGGCGCCTTCATCGAGATTCCCTGCGACACGGTGATCATGGCCATCGGCCAGGCCCTCGTGGACGACTTCGCCAAGGACCTCGAGGGCGTGGTCCTCGAGCGCGACCAGATCGCCGTCGACCCCGCCACGCTGGCCACCGGCCGCAAGGGCGTGTTCGCCGGCGGGGACGTCGCCGCGATCGGACCGCTGACGGCCATCGAGGCGATCGCCGCCGGCCGGCGCGCCGCCGCCGCCATGCACAACCACCTGCGCGGTGAGAGCCTCGTCAGCCTCTGGGAGGACTCCCTGCCGGTCGCCGAGCCCGACCCGGAGATCGTCGCCAGGACCGCCGCCCAGGGCCGCGTGCCCATGCCCGTGCACGACGGCGTCACACGGCGCACCAGCTTCGACGAGGTCCGCACGGGCTACACCGAGGAGCAGGCCGTGCAGGAAGCCTCGCGCTGCCTCGACTGCGCCATCTGCAGCGAGTGCATGGAGTGCGTACACGCCTGCGGTCCCGGCGCCCTGCTGCACGAGGAGCGCGACCAGGAGATCGAGCTCGACGTGGGAGCGGTCGTGCTGGCCAACGGATTCGGGCTGTACGACGCGACGATCGTCGGCGAGTACGGCCTCGGGAGGTTCGCCAACGTCGTCACGAGCCAAGAGTACGAGCGCATCCTGTCGCCGACCGGTCCGTACGACGGCCACCTCAAGCGGCCTTCCGACGGGCATGAACCCAAGCGCATAGCCTGGATCCAGTGCATCGGATCCCGCAGCGCTGACCGCAACTGGTGCTCCGCGGTCTGCTGTATGTATGCGACGAAGCAGGCCGTCATCACGCAGGAGCACGCTCCCGGCACCGAGTGCACGGTCTTCTACATCGACTTCCGGGCATACGGCAAGGGGTTCGACGCATACTACGAGCGAGCGAAGGAATCCGGGGTGCGCTATGTGCACGCGATTCCGCCTGCCGTGAAGCAGGATCTGGAGACTGAGAATCTCGAGCTTCGGTACACACTGCCCGACGGACGGCGTATCACCGAGACGTTCGACATGGTGGTCCTCTCGGTCGGGCTGCAGCCACCGAGCGGCATGGCGACCCTGGCTGGCGAGATCGGTGTCGATCTCACGGCCGATGGGTTCTGCTCCACGGGGAGCACAGCGCCGCTGGATACGAGTCGCGAGGGCGTGTTCGTCTGCGGACCGTCGGCCGAGCCCAAGGACATTCCCGAGACGGTCATGTCCGCAAGCGCGGCTGCCGCGCGCGTGATGACTCTGCTGGCCGACGCGCGCCACACACTGGTTCGACCCGTGGAGTATCCGCCGGAGATCGATGTCACCGGGCAGGAGCCCCGCATCGGCGTCTTCGTGTGTCACTGTGGCACGAACATCGCCGGAGTGGTGGACATAGAGTCGGTCACCGACTACGCACGCGCGCTGCCCGGCGTCGTGCTTGCCGACGACTCTCTGTTCACGTGCTCGATCGATTCTCAGGCCAAGATCCGCGAGGCGATCAAGGAGCACGATCTCAATCGCGTGGTGGTGGCCTCCTGTACGCCGCGCACGCACGAGGCGCTATTCCAGAACATGATTCGCGAGGCCGGCCTCAATTTCTATCTCTTCGAGCTTGCGAACATCCGCGATCAGTGTTCGTGGGTCCATCGCGATCAGCCTGATGCGGCGACGACCAAGGCTGAGGACCTGGTGAGCATGGCCGTGGCGAAGGCGAGACTGATCGAGCCGCTCGAACGCAAGGAGCTCGAATTCAACCACGATGCTCTCGTCATCGGCGGCGGGCTGGCCGGAATGAGGGCCGCGCTCGAGCTCGCTGATCAGGGGTTCAAGGTGTCCTTGGTGGAACGGGAGCCGGAGCTTGGCGGGAACATGCTCCATCTGCGGTTCCTGCTGAGCCACGCGGATCCGGCGGGTCTGCTCGAGGAAACGGTCGATCGCACGCTGCACCACGCGAACATCCAGACGTTCCTCGGCTCCGAGATCTCGTCGTTCGTGGGCAGCCTAGGCAGGTTCAAGACGACGCTTCGTGCGGCGGGGAGTAGCGAGGTCGCAGGTCCTGACGATCCCGAGGGCGAAGAGGGCGAAGAAGCCGAGGATGGCATCGTCGTCCAGCACGGCGTCACGATAGTCGCCACCGGTGGTCAGCCGTATCGACCGACGGAATTCCTCTACGGTCAGGATGACCGTGTCGTGACACAGGTGGAGTTCGAGGCGACGCTTGCCGACCGGCCCGACGACGTGCGGCGGCTGAAGTCGGTCGTCATGATCCAGTGCGTCGGTTCGCGCAACACTGAGCGTCCCTATTGCAGTCGACTCTGCTGCGCGCAGGCCGTCAAGAACGCGCTGGAGATCAAGAGAGTCAGTCCCTCGACCGAAGTGCGCGTCTTGTATCGCGACATCCGCACGTATGGATTGCTCGAACCCTACTATCGGAAGGCGCGTGAGGCAGGGGTGCTCTTCATGCGCTTCGAAGCCGATCGTCCGCCGGAGGTGAGTGCGAACGGCTCGCTCCAGGTCCTTGTGCATGATGCGATGCTCGACAAGGATGTGCGGGTGGATGCCGATCAGCTGGTGCTGTCGGTCGCCACTGTGCCACAGCCCGATGCTGCCGAACTGGCCCGACTCCTCAAGGTGCCGCTGACTGGGGATGGGTTCTTCCAGGAGGCGCACCTGAAGCTGCGCCCGGTCGACTTCGCCAGCGACGGCATCTTCCTGTGCGGCATGGCACACTACCCCAAGAAGGCCATAGCCGAGAGCGCGACTCAGGCCTTGGCGGCGGCCGGTCGCGCGGCAACGGTCCTGTCGAACCGCGTCATCGAGATCGAGCCCATGATCTCCCACGTGGTCGAGACGAAGTGCGACGGCTGTGCCTATTGCGTCGATCCATGCCCGTTCAATGCGATCACGTTGGTGGAGTACGAGGACGAGGACGGCCAGGTGAAGAAGAAGGTGGTCGTCGACGAGACCGCCTGCAAGGGATGCGGTACGTGTTCAGCGACCTGTCCGAAGGACGCCATCTTCGTCTGGCACTTCAAGCCGGAGCAGCTTCGTGCGATGACGATGGCCGCGTTGGGGAAGTAGGATGTCTGACGACGATTTCGAACCCTTGGTCATCGTCTACACGTGCTACTGGTGCTCGTACACCGCCGCCGATCTGGCTGGCACGTCGCGCATCCAGTATCCGCCGAACGTGCGCATCATCCGCGTGCAGTGCAGCGGCATGGTGCATCCCAATATGGTGATGGATGCGCTGACCAACGGTGCTGACGGCGTGCTCGTTTGTGGCTGCCATGAAGGCGACTGCCACTACCTCGAGGGCAATCTGGCGGCCAAGGCTCGCGCTGAGGCGATCGATCTGATGCTGGAGGACTTCGATCTGGAGCCGGAGCGCTTTCGGCTGGAGTGGGTCGCGGCCTCCGAGGGCCCGCGTTTCGCGGAAGTCGTGAACGAGATGGTGGATGGCGTCAAGGAGGTCGGGCCAAGCCCATATGGATGAGCGGAGACCAGTGACCACTGAAGGCCTTTCTCAATGAGTAGGGTCCACCGTCAGTAGGCGGGAGAAGGAGGAGCAATGGCTGTGAAGGTAGCCCAAGAGTGGTTCGCCATCTGTGGCGGCTGCGAAGTCACCATCCTGGATGTCGGCGAGCCACTGCTCGACGTCCTGCCCGAACTGGAGTTCGTGCATATGCCTGTGATCATGGATCACAAGCTCTATGGGCAGACCGGTGAGGAGAGCGCGATGGACATCCCCGAGGCGGATGTCGGCATCATCAGCGGCGGCGTTCGCAACGAGGAGAACAAGAAGCTCGCCGAGCTGATGAGGTCCCGCGTGAACACGCTGATTTCCATGGGTTCGTGTGCGACGTCCGGTGGCGTTCCGGCTCTGGCAAACCAGTCTCCCCTGGAAGATCTGTACGAGCGCGTGTATCGCGGCAATTCCACGACCGACCCCGGTGAGACGCCGACAGGTGACGTGCCGGCGCTGCTCGACCGAGTCTACGCGCTGCATGAGGTCGTGAAGGTCGACTTGGACCTGCCTGGCTGCCCGACCACGCCGGACATGTTCGTTGCCGCACTCATGCACTTGCTCACGGGCGCCCCTTTCGAGCTCTCTCAGAAGAGCGTATGCGACACGTGTCCGACGATCCGTGAGAAGAAGGCGGTGTCGGACCTGAAGCGCCCGCTGGAGTCGATCGAAGGCGTCGGCGAGCCGCTCTCCCAGGTGCGCTGCCTCATGGAGCAGGGCTTCCTCTGCCAGGGTCCGGCGACCCGTGCCGGCTGTGGCGGCATGGGCGACGGCGATCCGCGCTGCATCGTCTCGTACATGCCATGTCGCGGCTGCTTCGGGCCGCTGACGCGGGATGCGAACCCGATGGTGGACATGATGGGTGCGCTCTCGACGATCGGGCTGGACCCGAAACAGATCCCCGATCGGGCGGCGACGTTCAATCGCTACGCTGGGGCCGGCCGACTTCAACCGAAGCGGGCAAGGAGGTAGTCGAGATGGGCAAGACTCTGACCATACAACCGGTGAGTCGGATCGAGGGTCACGCCAAAGTCACCATCGATCTCGACGACTCCGGCAACGTGGCCGATGCGCGCGTCAACGTGATCGAGCTGCGTGGCTTCGAGAAGTTCTGCGTGGGTCGTCCCGTGGAGGAGATGCCGCGCATCACGACCCGGATCTGTGGTGTCTGTCCGTGGTCGCATCACCTGGCCTCGTCCAAGACCACCGACGCCGTGTTCGGCGTTGAACCGGCGCCGACCGGCAGGCAGTTGCGTCGGCTGTGCAACAGCATCGCATTCATGGAAGAGCACATTCTCCACTTCTACATCCTCGGCGGCCCGGACTTCGTGATGGGCCCCGACGCCGACTACGCCTCGCGCAACGTGATCGGTATGGTGGGAGCCGTTCCTGACATTTCGAGGCGAGTGGTGAAGGTGCGCACCATGGCGGCCCATATGCTGGAGATCATCGCAGGCAAGGCGATCCATCCCGCCGCTTCCGTGCCAGGTGGGTTCAGCAAGCCGCTTCTGCCGGAGGAGCGCGAAGCACTTCTGCCGATGGCCCAGGAGTGCCTTGATCTCGCCACGTTCAGCATGGCCTTCGCCAAGGAGAACATCTTCCCCAAGTACCTGGACGCGGTGAAGACGGTGGGTACCATCACCAGCGGCTTCATGGGCACGGTCACCGACGACGGCGCTCTCGACCTCTACGAGGGCAAGATCCGTCTGATGGACAGCGCCGGCGCCTATGAGGACTTCGCTACGGCCGACTACACCGACCATATCGGCGAGCACGTCGAGCCGTGGACGTATCTGAAGTTCCCCTACGCCAAGAACAAGGGACCATGGGCGCTGGAGGACAACGCCCCCAGTCTCTACCGGACGAACACGCTGGCGCGGCTGAACGTGGCGGACTACATCCCCACGCCTCTGGCTCAGAAGGAGCTGGAGGAGTTCCGCGCCAACTTCGGCCGGCCGGCCCAGCTCACGCTCCTGTACCACTGGGCGCGGCTCATCGAGCTTCTCCACAATGCCGAGCTGACCGTTGAGCTGCTCAACGATCCCGAGATCACCAACCGCGAGACGCGCGTCCCGGTGACTCCGCGCGCCGCACGTGGTATCGGCCACACCGAAGCTCCGCGAGGCACGCTGATCCATGACTACACGACCGACGAAGAAGGCATGGTCACACACGTCAACCTCATCGTTGGCACAACCCACAACAACTCGGCCATCAACTTGTCGGTGAAGCAGGCGGCGGAGACGCTGATCAAGGACGGACAGTACGATCAGGGTACGCTGAACACGGTCGAGATGGCGATCCGCGCCTACGACCCCTGCCTCTCGTGCGCGACGCACTCGCTGGATGGTGCGCTGGCCGTCAAGATCGACATCGTTGGGCCGGACGGAGCCGTGATCGACACGTTGAGCAACTGACACCCGTCTACACCTGTTGTTGACGGAGGATGAAGGCTTCGTCCCCGCGGCGTTTGCCTTCATCCTCCGTCCTTCATCTCTGACCGAGGAGCATGTTGACCGAGATCGCCCCGACTCCCAGTTGTCTGCCCACCTTCTGCCGTGCGCGTGCGCTGGTCCTCGGGGTGGGCAACGTCCTCTTCGGCGACGATGGCTTCGGGCCGGAAGTGGCGCGGCATTTGAGCGACCAATACCGCATCCCGGACGACATCTACGTGATGGACGTCGGCACCGGCGCGCGCAAGGTCCTCTTCACCGTGACTCTGAGCGAGGAGCGACCTGAGGAGATCGTCATCGTGGACGCCGTGGACTGGGGGCGCAAGAATGGTCAGGTCTTCGAGATCCCGGCCGAGGAACTGCCGGTGACCAAGATCGACGATTTCTCACTGCATCAGGTGCCGACTTCAAACATGCTGCGCGAACTGCAGGATGACTGCGGCGTCAGGGTGATCGTCGTCGCGTGCGATGTCGGCGCGATTCCGCAGACGATCGCACCCGGTCTGTCGCAGCCGACGGCGCGAGCGGTCGTCACGGCGGCGCGGCAGCTCGCCGATCGCTACGCATTGAGTCCGGCCGGCCCTCAACTCCAGTACAGCCCTGAATGGTAGGGCTTCCGTGCATCGACCATCGCGACCCCCCGTCTTGCGAACGTGAGTCCGACGTGCGGAACCTCGCGGGGCGCGTGAAGGACGCACCGGGCACGGGCCTCATCTCGGTCGGCTGACATGTGCGGGTCTGACGCGCACTTGAGGGAGCGCCGCGCCGTCCACATGTGGGTACGCGGAGTGGTTCAGGGCGTCGGCTTCCGGCCCTACGTGTACGCCTTGGCCCGGCGGCATGGCGTCGACGGATGGGTACGCAACACCTCGGCCGGCGTGGAGATCCTGGCTGAAGGTGCGGGGGCCGATGTCGATCGTTTCGCTGCGGCTTTGCCCCAGGAGGCGCCGCCGCGCTCCCGCATCACGTCCTGTGAGACAAGCCCGGCGGCGCCGGAGAGCGCTGGAGGGTTCGCGATCCTCGAGAGCGTCGCCGACCCGGCCGCCTACCAGCTGGTCCCGCCCGACATCGCCACCTGTGCCGCGTGCCGCGTCGAGCTGCTCGACCCAGCAGACCGTCGCCACGGGTACCCGTTCACGAACTGCACCGACTGCGGCCCGCGCTTCACCATCATCGAGGACCTGCCCTACGACCGCGAGCGAACGACGATGCGGCACTTCCCGCTCTGTCCCGCCTGTCGCAGGGAGTACGAGGATCCGGAGGCCCGCCGCTTTCACGCGGAGCCGAACGCCTGCCCTGTCTGCGGGCCTAGGGTCAGGTTGCTCAGGCGGGAGCCGGCTGCGGCCGGCCGGGGCGGGGTGGACGACTCGTTCGAGACGGTGGCGGTGGGCACGGCAGACGACCCGGCCGCTCCCATCGGAACCGCCGCCGAGCTGCTGCGCGCCGGCGAGATCCTCGCCGTCAAGGGACTCGGCGGCTACCATCTGGCCTGTGACGCGACGGTCGGGGACGTAGTGCGGCGATTGAAGGCGCGCAAGCGCCGCCCTCACAAGCCCCTCGCAGTGATGTTCCCCGGGATCGACGAGCTGCGGAAGCACTGCCGCGTCAGCGCTCGCGAGGAAGAGCTTCTGACGTCGCCGGAGCACCCCATCGTGCTGCTCGAGTGGCGCCGGGACGGACCGGTGGCCCCGGTCGATCCTGAGGTCGCCCCGGGCCAGAGACGCCTGGGGGCCATGCTGCCCTACACGCCCCTGCACATCCTCCTGCTGCGCGCCGCGCAGCGGCCACTGGTGATGACGAGCGGCAATCTGGCGGAAGAGCCGATCGTCAAGGAGTGGGCGGAGATCGGTCGGCTGGCTCCGGTCGCCGATGCGTACCTGGAGCACGACCGCGGGATCGCCGCGCGCTGCGACGACTCCGTCGCCGTCGTGCAGGGCGACAGGCCGCGGTTGCTGCGGCGCGCGCGGGGCTACGCTCCGCTGCCGGTCCCGCTGCCGCGCCAGCTACCGCAGACGCTCGGCTGCGGCGCCGAGCTCAAGAACGCCTTCTGCCTCACGCGCGAGGCGGACGCCTTTCTCAGCCAGCACATCGGCGACCTCGAGAACCTCGAGACGCTGGAGCACTACGAGGCAAGCATCGCGCGCTACCAACGGCTGTTCGGCGTGAGCCCGGAGGTGATCGGCTACGATCTGCACCCCGAGTACCTCGCGACCAAGTACGCGCGGGCGTTGCCGCAGCACGAGAAGGTCGCGGTG
Organism: uncultured Thermoleophilia bacterium; assembly: GCA_963717285.1. Lineage (GTDB taxonomy): Bacteria > Actinomycetota > Thermoleophilia > UBA2241 > UBA2241 > CAIXSE01. The sequence continues at coordinate 387,080 of CAVQVW010000002.1, read as the reverse complement.
CAGCACCACCACGCGCACGTGGCGGCTCGGCTGGTCGAGTGCGGCCGGGAGTCGCCGGCCATCGGCGTGAGCATGGACGGCCTCGGGTACGGCGACGACGGGCGGCTCTGGGGCGGCGAGGTCCTCGTGTGCGACCTGGCTGGCTACCGCCGTGTGGCGCACCTCGAGGAACTGCCCCTTCCGGGAGGGGCAGCGGCGATCGGGAGACCCTGGCGGACCGCCGCAGGTTGGGCGTACGTGCTGCTCGGCCAGGACGGCTCTCGAGCGGGCGGTGCGGCTGCTGCGCGAGCGGGTCGTCGAGGGCGAACCTCTCCCGAGCGACGACGAGCTGGCGGCCCTGCAGGCCCAGGTCGACCTTGCGCTGAACGCGCCGCTCACGACCAGCTGCGGACGCCTCTTCGACGTCGTCAGCGCTCTGGCGGGCGTCCGGCACAGGGTCACGTACGAGGGCCAGGCGGCGATCGAGCTGGAGATGCTGTCGGCGGCCCAATCGTCTCGTGCAGCGGAGCCGTATCCGTTCGCCGTGGACGGCGACCTCGCGGCCGCGGCCACAGGGCCGCTGGCTGGGAGCCGCCGGGTGGGTCGCCGCCCACGCTGAGAGCGCCTCCGATCTCGACCCGCCAGCCGGCGGTCGTCCGATTGGCGCCGCTCCTCGCCGGCGTGCTCGACGATCTCGAGGCAGGCGCGTGATGCCGGCGCGGTCGGCGCGCGCTTGCACGCGACGGTCGCGGCCGTCGTGCTCGAGAGCTGTCGCCGGGTCCGCGCGGCGACCGGTCTCACGGCGGTCGCTCTGGTGGGCGGTGTCTTCCAGAACCGGCTCCTCAGCGAGACGCTGCGAGAACGACCTCGCGGCAGACGGCTTCGAGCTTCTGCCCGCCGGACTCGTGCCGGGCAACGACGGCGGCGTGGCGCTGGGGCAGGCCGCCGTCGCGGGCTATACTGTCCTGCAAGAGACGCGGCCTGCTCGGCGAGCCGCCCGACGCCAAGGACTGGACCATGTGCCTAGCCCTTCCCATGCGCATCACCGCCGTCGATGGGGCTATCGCGACCATCGCCGCAGAGGGTCTTGAACAGCGTGCCAGCTTGACGCTGGTGCCCGAAGCGAAGCTGGGCGACTACGTGCTCGTGCACGCCGGCTTCGCGATCAGCGTGCTCGACGAAGCCGAGGCGGCAGAGACGATAGCGCTGCTTTCCGAACTGGCCGCCTGTCGGAGAAGCGCCGCCTGCCGATGCCGGCGACGCCTGACGTCCTGCGGCGTCTGGCCGCGGATCTGGCGGCCGAGGCGCACGCCGGCCTCACCGTCATGGAGGTCTGCGGGACGCACACGATGGCCATCGCGCGCTACGGCCTGCGCGAATTGCTGCCGCCCGGACTGCGTCTGATCTCGGGACCGGGCTGCCCCGTCTGCGTCACTGCGATGCACGACCTCGATCGTGTGATCGCCCTCGCCCGGCTGCCGCAAGTGACGATGGTCACCTTCGGCGACCTGCTGCGCGTGCCCGCCTCGCGCAGCAGCCTGGCGGCCGAACGCGCGGCGGGCGCCGACGTGCGTGTCGTGTATTCGCCGCGCGACGCCGTCGAGATGGCGGCGGCGGAGCCCGAACGCGAGGTCGTCTTCGCCGGTATCGGCTTCGAGACGACGGCACCGACCGTCGCCGCCGCACTGCTCGAGGCGCGGCAGCGCCGCATCGCCAACTTCTCGGTGCTCAGCATGCACAAGACCATGCCGCTGCCGCTCAGGGCGCTGCTCGATCTCGGCGAGACTCCCATCAGCGGCTTTCTCCTGCCAGGTCACGTGAGCGTGGTCACCGGCACTGCCTGCTACCAGTTTCTCGCTCGCGAGTACGGTGTCGCCGGGGTCGTCGCAGGGTTCGAGGCACAGGACGTGCTGCTGGCCCTGCTCATGCTCGTGCGGATGCGCGAGCCCGGGATCGAGATCGAGTACACGCGCGCCGTGCGTCCGGAGGGCAATGTCGTGGCTCAGAGGCTGCTGGACGAGGTATTCGAGCCTGACGACGCCGATTGGCGAGGGCTTGGCGTTATCCCCGGATCGGGGCTGCGCCTGCGCGCGGCGTTCGCCGACGCCGACGCCGAGCAGCGGTTCCCAGTGGATCCGGGCCCGTCTCTCGAGCCGGCCGGCTGCCGCTGCGGCGAGGTGCTCCGCGGCGTGACCGACCCGGCCGAGTGCGCTCTCTTCGGGCGTCGCTGTACCCCACAGGACCCGGTCGGCGCCTGCATGGTGAGCAGCGAGGGGGCGTGTGCCGCCCGCTACCGCTTCCGGGGACTCGATGAGTAGCGGCGAACGCATCCTGCTCAGCCACGGTAGCGGCGGCCGTCTCTATCGCGACCTGGTCAACGACGTGTTCGTCGCGGCCTTCTCCAATCCGATCCTCGATCGACTTGACGACGCGGCGGTGCTGGCGCCGCGGAGCCGCGTCGCGCTGACCACCGATGCACACGTCGTGCAGCCGCTGCGCTTCGCCGGCGGCGACATCGGCCGTCTGGCCGTGGCGGGGACGGTGAACGACCTGGCGACGGCGGCGGCTCGGCCGCTGGCGCTGGCCGCCGCCTTCGTCATCGAAGAGGGCTTCCGTCTGGAAGAGCTGCGCGCCGTCTGCGCCAGCATGGCGGCCACGGCGCGCGAGGCCGCGATTCCGATCGTCACCGGCGACACGAAGGTCGTCGAACGCGGCGCCTGTGACGGCCTGTTCATCACCACGACGGGGATCGGCGAGATCGCCGTGGCGCACGATCTGGGGCCGCGCAAGGTGCGCGCCGGGGATGCCGTCATCCTCAGCGGCAGCGTCGGCGACCATGCTGTGGCGGTGCTGGCCGCCAGGGGCGAGTTCAGGTTCAGCGCCGCCGTCGAGAGCGACTGCGCCCCCCTGTGGGATCTGGTGCGGACCGCCATCCACGCTGTGCGCAGCAGCGGTGGGGAAGAGGCTCTGCGCTTTCTGCGGGACCCCACGCGCGGCGGCCTGACGACGGTGCTGGCCGAGTTGGCTGAGGCTGCGGACCTCGGCGTCGAGGTCGATGAGAACGCGATCCTGGTCGCTCCGGCGGTCCGCTCGGTCTGCGACCTCCTCGGCTACGACCCACTGACGCTGGCCAACGAGGGCAAGATGGTGCTGGTCGTCGCACCCGAGGTGGCCGACGCCGTGGTGGCCGCCGTGCGCGGCACGGACTACGGGCAGGACGCGCGACGCATCGGCGTCGTGACTGCCGCACACCAGGGCCGCGTGGCCCTGCGTACGCAGTACGGCACACGCCGGGTGCTCGACATGCCGGTGGGTGAGTTGCTGCCCCGTATCTGCTGAGGCGCGCGGGAGAAGGAGTGGAGCCCGGTCACGGACTCGAACCGTGGACCCCCTCCTTACCATGGAGGTGCTCTGCCGACTGAGCTAACCGGGCGATGCTGGTGGGGGAGCTAGGATTCGAACCTAGGTAGGCTGCGCCAACGGATTTACAGTCCGCCCCCTTTAGCCACTCGGGCACTCCCCCGGGAGCCGACAGAGGTTACCGCAATCAGTGGGGTCGTTCAACCGATTTTCAGGCTCTCGGGCGGTGGATTGAGCGTCCTCTGCGCCTGTGGTACCTTACCAACGCCGTGGCGGCGTAGCTCAGTCGGTCAGAGCAGCGGAATCATAATCCGCGTGTCGTAGGTTCGAGTCCTACCGCCGCTACCAGTCCTTCCCGGCGCCAGTCGACGGCGTATCGTCCGGTGCCCCTCTCAAGCGAGCCCTCGATGAGCATGGACCGTCGGTCCTTGCGCGTTCTCCCTGCCTCCACGCGTTGACAAGTCAGGGTCATGACCCCAGTATCTTTATTCAGCGCGTCGTGGGCCCGATTCCCGGCGCCGTGGTCACCCGATTTCGGGGCATCTCCAAGAATGGGAGCGAGCAATGAGACGATCCATGAAGAGGTTCTGCCGGATGCTGGTCCTCGCCGCGGTGATGGTCGTGCCGCTGCTTCTGGTTGCCGGGCCCGCGTTGGCGGTCAGCCCCTTCGAGGGGAACCCGCCTGGCAAGCAGTTGGACGGCAAGCACGACATCAATGGGCGGCTGATCGAGACGAACCGGCTCTACGGCCCTATCGATGACGATGGGAACCTCATCCTCGATGACGATGGGAACCTCGTCGACGACTACATCGAGCGCGTCTTCTACGACGTGCGGAGCTCCGATCCGCGGTTGAGCGGGAAGATGATTCTCGACGTCACGTACGCCTATCCGAACGAGAACCTCAATGTCGTCTTCGGCGGCGAGTGGAGGATGTTCGCCGGCTCCGGAGTGCCCCAGTGGGAAGACCCCACCATTTGGACGGATCACTTCGAGGGACATGAGAGCGCCAACTACGTCTTCGGCAAGCCGTTCCAGCTCAGTGTGTCCGGGTGAGACGCACGAAGGCAGCGTCAATGAGGCGTCGACGCTTCACTACCGCGTGCATCGGGCCTCAGCTGACCCGAATCATCCCAGCAAGTCCGCGCTGATCCTCAAGGCGCGTATCGACGAACAGGACTGAGCAAGTCGACTTGCGGCGGCGGGCCAGCCGGTGGTGACGCGCTCGCGCGTCAGGCGCCAGGCCCGCCGCCGCTGACCACGCTGCCGGCGGTGTCGCCGCCGTCCATCGCGATCACGGCGCCGGTGAAGTAGGTGGCTTCGTCGCTGGCCAGGTAGGCGAAGAGGCCCGCGAGCTCCTCGGGCGTGCCGTGGCGGCCCAAGGGGATGCGCGCGTTCAGCTCGGCGAACATCTCCGGCGTGTACTCGGCCTCCTGCATCGGCGTGAGCACGTAGCCGGGGCACACGACGTTGACCCGGACCTTCGGGGCCCATTCGAGCGCCAGCGACTGGCTGAGGCTGACGAGACCGGCCTTGGCCGCGTTGTAGTGGGCGTAGTGGCGGTAGCCCACCAGCGCGTTGGTCGACGCGGTGTTCAGGATGACGCCGCCGGCGCCCGCGAGCATTTGCCGGCCGGCCGCCTGCGCGACCCAGAAGGCGCCGTTCAGGTCGGTGGCGACGACCTCCGTCCACTGCTCCTCGGTGATGTCCACGGCAGGGCCGCGGTAGCTGACCCCAGCGTTGTTGACGAGCACGTCGATGTTGCCGATGCGCGCGAAGGCCGCGGTGACCTGCGCGCGGTCCGACACGTCGCAGGGCAGCACGTCGGGCCCGGGGCGGCGCGCCAGTACCACCACGTCGCTGCCCTCGTCCCGAAAGCGCTGCGCCGTCGCCGCCCCGATCCCGCTGGTGCCGCCGGTGATCACCACACGTTTGCCGGCCAGTCCCTTCATGATCGACCCCCGTCGCCGTCGTGAAACACTGCGCTGCACTCGACCCATGCTCGTCTGTATCCTACACACGTGGACCCCGAGCCCTTCATCGGCGTCGTCAGCGACACGCACGGCCACTACGACCCACTCCTCGACGACCTGTTCGCAGGGGCGCAGCGCATCGTCCACGCCGGCGACATCGGCGGCGGCGTTCTCGAGCGCCTCAGTCGGGTGGCTCCAGTCACGGCGGTGCTCGGCAACACCGATGCGCCCGAGCTGCTGCCCGGCGTCGCGCTGGAGGCCGAGGTCGATGCCCTCGGCTTGCGCATCGTCGTGTGCCACATCCGCGCAGACCTGCTGCGCCTTCGCGATCCGGCGGCGGAGGGCGTCGATGTCGTGATCACGGGGCACAGTCACAGGGCTGCGGTGGAGTGGCGTCAGACCACGCTCCAGCTGAATCCTGGATCGGCGGGCAGGTCGCGGTTCGGCATGTCCCGCAGCGCGGCTCTGCTCACGCGGCGATCAGGGCGGCCACACGCGCGGATCGTGACGCTGGAGTAGGAGTGTCGCGTCAGTGCGTCCTGGCGCGCATGGCGGCGTAGGCGGCGAGCGCGCGGGAGCGGGCCTCGCCGTGCTCGACGATGGGCTCGGGGTAGGCGGCGTCCGCAGGCTCCGTGCCGAGCTCCGGGAGCCAGCGCCGCGAGTAGGCGTTCTCTGGGTCGTGGCGGTGGCTCTGAATGGTCGGGTTGAAGACGCGGAAGTACGGCGCCGCGTCGGCCCCAGAACCGGCGACCCACTGCCATCCGAGCGCGTTGTCGGCGAGGTCTGCATCGACGAGGGTATCCCAGAACCAGTCTTCGCCCTCTCTCCAGGAGACCAGCAGGTCTTTGACGAGGAAGGATGCGGCGACGAGGCGCGCTCGGTTGTGCATCCAGCCAGTCGCCCAGAGCTCGCGCATGCCCGCATCGACTAGCGGATAGCCGGTGCGACCGCGCCGCCAGGCCTCCAAGCCGTTCGGATCGTCGCGCCAGGCAAAGGCCTCGAAGTGTTGCTGTAGTGGGCGCTCGGGCAGATGCGGGGAGTGCAGGAGGATATGGTGCGCGAACTCGCGCCAGCCGAGCTGTCGCACGAAGGCGCTGGCGGAGCGCCCCAGACCGGCGAGCTCCGCGGCCCGGTCGCTGGTCGGTGCGAGGGCCGCCTCGAGTTCGAGACCCGCCTCGTTAAGATCGCCGGCGACGGCGTGCCATACCTGGCGGCCGCTCACTTCACCCCAACGGAGGTGCGGGGACAGGCGCGACGTCCCCTGAGTTGCGGGGCGATCGCGGCTGTCGGCGTACTGCATCAGGTCGTCTTCGATGAAGCCGACGAGGCGAGCGCGGGCGCCTTCCTCTCCCGGTCGCCAGAAGCGGTCGAACCCGGCCGACCACCGCGGCACGGCTGCCGCCTTCAGTGACGCCAGGGTCTGGGTTGAGGGAACGGCAGGCGGCGGCGGGAGTGACTGGGGTGTGGGGAGGGGCATGGGCGGGGGCCCGTTGCGCAGGCAGCTGCGCCAGTACGGAGCGAACACCCCGTACGGACGGCCTTCACGTGTGAGGACCGCCGCCGGGTCGTAGAGCAGATTGGCCGACGGGACGAGCACGGGCTTCGCACCGCCTGCGGCAAGTGCCGCCGTCACCCGCAGGTCGTCGGCGCGCTCATCAGGTTCGAGACCGGCCGCCCAGACGACGACGTCGGCGTCTGTCGCCCGGGCCATCTTGGGCAAGACCACGGCAGGGTCGCCCTGGCCGATGGCCAGTCGCGACCCTCGGCGTCGCAAGTCAGTCGTGAGAGCGCTCAACGACGTCCACAGCCACCAGCGCGACGCGGCCCCGGGTGCCCATCGGCGCCGCGCTCTCGGCTCCCAGACGTAGATCGGCAAGAGGCTTCCGCCTTTCTGCCGCGCCTCGGCTACCGCGGTCACCAGCGCGGGGTTGTCGCCCAGGCGGAGATCGCGACGTAACCAGAGCAGCGTCACCGGCGGACGTGTCGGGTGGCCCCGCGCAGAACGCGGCCCTTCGTGGAGCGTCCTCTCCATGGGCATCATTATGGCTGCGACGTAGACCGTCGTACAGTGGGTCGGAAGCTCAGCTCTCTCGGGCGCGCCTTGCGTCGCCTTGCGGGGAAGGGAAGGATCTGCGACGAGCAGCCAACGCCCCCAGCATGCGTCACCCGGCCTGATGACCGGCAAGACGGTCCTGGTCACGGGCTCGACGGACGGCATCGGCCTCTCGACGGCGACCAGCCTGGCGGCCATGGGGGCGACAGTCCTCCTCCACGGCCGCGACCCGGGTCGCGGAGCCGCCGCCCTCGCGGCAGTCCAGGCGGCCGCGGCCGCTCGATCGCCCGACCGAGCCGCGCTCTACCTCGCCGATCTCTCGTCGCGGCAACGGGTGCGTGCTCTCGCGGCCCAGGTCCGCCGGCGTTGCGAGCGTCTGGATGTGCTCGTCAACAACGCCGGCATCTACGTGCCCAGGCGTCTCGTCACTCCCGAGGGACTCGAGCTCACCTTCGCCGTCAACGTCGTCGCGCCGTTCTTGCTCGCACGGGATCTGCTGCCGTTGCTCGTGGCCGGCGCTCCGGCGCGCATCGTCAACCTGAGCTCCGCCTCGCACCGGGCCGGGGAGATGCACTGGGACGACCTGCGGCTCGAAGGCTCCTACGACCCTCTCGTCGCCTACGAGCAGTCGAAGCTGGCGATGTCGCTCCTCACCTTCGAGCTTTCCCGGCGGATCGAGGACCTCGGTGTGACCGCCGTCTGCCTCGATCCCGGCAACGTAGACACGGGGATGCTGCGCGCGGGGTGGCCGGAACTGGACGGCATCGACGTCGCCACGGGTGCGGCGACCAGCGTCTATCTGGCCTCCTCACCGGCGGTCGAGGGCATCTCGGGAGTCTACTTCGAGGGGGGTCGTCGAACACGTCCGTCGGCCTCCAGTCTCGACCGGGACGCCCAAGCCCGCCTGTGGGCTGTTCTCGAACGGATGACGAGCACGGCGAAGAGGTGAGACACTAGGGCTTGCGACCACCCGGCGACGAACCAAGGCTGTCACTCGTGACCATATCAACGCCGATTGCCGCAGTCGCCACCGGAAGACGAATGATTGGATCAAGGGAACGTGATCATGTTGCAGCCCAAGACAGTAGAGCTCTATACGCTCAGTACCTGCCCGTGGTGCAAGAAGGCCATGGCCTACTTGAGCGATCGGCGAGTCGAGTTCACCTACATCGACTACGACCTCGCTCCGGAGGACGTGCAGGCCCGCATCCAGGAGGAGATGACGTCGAGGAACGCTCGCTCCTTCCCGTTCGTGAAGATCGGTGAGGAGTTCATCGTCGGCTACAACCCGGAAGCCTACGCGAGGCTGCTGGAGCTGGAATAGGACGATGGTCGGGGTGGGCGGATTTGAACCGCCGACCTCTCGGTCCCGAACCGAGCGCTCTACCAAGCTGAGCCACACCCCGACGCGGAGAGGGATTCTACCGGATGCCGTCCCGGGCTGCTACCGGCCTGGGGAGCTGGAGTGAGGCCTCCGCTGAGCGGCTTCTGGCGCGGTCTTTGCTAGAGTTGCGCAGTCTCACAATCGACGCTCACGGACCCGTGTGGTCATGTCTGGAGGTCTCGCTCATGTCGGAGAAGCCGGCGATCATGAAGCACCTGCCTCACTTCCTCGAGCCGATCACGCCCATCACCATCGACCATGCCGAGGGGAGTTGGGTCTACGACGTCGAGGGCGGCAAGTGGCTCGATTTCGTCATGGGGATCGCCGTCGTCGGCACGGGTCACGCTCACCCGCGCGTGGTCGGCGCCGTGCAGGAGCAGGCCGCCAAGTGCTCCCACGCGCAGACCGGCATCTACCGCCACCAGCCCATGCTCGACCTCAGCGAGAGGCTGGCCGGGCTCTTGCCGGACCCCATTGATGAGATCATGTTCATGAACTCCGGGGCAGAAGCCGTGGAGAACGCGGTGAAGCTCGCCAAACAGGCGACGCGACGGCCGGGGGTCATCGCCTTCCACGGGGGCTTCCACGGCCGTACGCATCTGACGATGGCCATGACCGACTCGGCGGTACACTACCGCGGCCACTTCGAGCCGCTCGTCGGGGGCATCTACCACGCGCGCTATTGCACCCCATTCAGAACCCCGGCGAGCGAGGACCCGACGACCTACGCGATCGAGGATCTGCGGCGCGTCCTGCGGGCCGAGATCTATCCCGACGACGTCGCCTGCATCGTCGTGGAGCCGATCCAGGGGGAGGGCGGCTTCGTCGTGCCGACGACCGAGTTCATGCAGGAACTGCGGGCCATCGCCGACGAGATCGGCGCCCAACTCGTCCTCGACGAGATCCAGGCTGGCGTGGGGCGTACCGGCGAGTGGTTCGGCTTCGAGCACTACGGCATCGTGCCGGACATCGTGGCGATCGCCAAGGGAGTGGCTTCGGGGTATCCGGTGTCGGCCATCGCGGCGCGCGGGGAGCTTTGGGACGCCTGTCTTCCCGGGTCGATGGGCGGCACCTACGGCGGCAACGCCGTCGCCTGTGCCGCCGCTGTCGCCACGCTCGACGTCATGCAGGAGGAGGACCTTCCGGGCAACGCTGAGAGGCAGGGCGGCAGGCTGCTCGACTTCTTTCGCGCGAAGCAGGAGCGGTATCCGGGCCTGGGGGACGTGCGTGGCAAGGGCCTCATGTGCGCCATCGAGTGCGTGCTCCCGGGGACCAAGGAGCCGGACGCGGCGGCTGCCGCGGCGTTCATCGCCGAGGCCGCCAAGCGCAAGGTGATCCTCATGGGGGCGGGACCCCACGGAAGCTGCGTGCGCTTCATTCCAGCCCTGAACGTCAGCGAGAGCGAGATGGACCTGGCGCTCTCCGTGTTCGACGAGTGTCTTGGGCAGGTCTACGCGTGAGGGGAGCGGCCGAGCAGGGCGTGGCCGCACATCGGTCGATTCCGGGGTCGTGCTACACTCGGATGCGATGAGCAGCCCTCAGCCGCCGCAGACGCAACCCTCGCAGGCCGGGTCGCAATCTAGGTTCACGACGCGGCTGCGCGTGCGTTACGCCGAGACCGATGCGGCCGGCGTCGTGTACTACGCCAACTACCTCACCTACTTCGAGGTCGTGCGCGTCGAGCTGCTGCGGGCGCTCGGCGTGCCGATCACCGAGGTGGAGGCGCGCGGCATCGTCCTGCCGGTCGTCGAGGCCCGCCTCAAGTACCTGCGTCCTGCACACCTCGACGACCTCCTCGAGGTGTCCCTGAGCATCACTTCGGTCGGCCCGGGTTCGTTCACCTGCGAGTACGAGATCGTGCGCGACGGGCTGTTGCTCGTGTCGGGATGGACGCGTCTCGCCGTGTGCGAGCGCGAGTCGTGGCGCAGCACACCGATGCCGACTTGGCTACGCGAGCTGTTCGCACAGACGCCGCCCACCGCCGCGGAGCCCCGATGATGAGCCAACCTCCCCAGGACGGGAGCCAGGGCATGCCGTCGGATTTCGACTCCGACTCGCTCGAGGGTCTCGACGTGCGGCCCTGCTATCGGCACCCCGATCGCGAGACGGGCGTGTCGTGCTCCAACTGTGGCCGCCCCATCTGCCACGACTGCATGATCGTGGCGCCGGTCGGCTTTCGCTGTCCGGAGTGCGTCAAGCAGAGCAACGCGAGGGGTTCCCGCGCGAAGGTGGTGACGCGCGGCCAGATACGCTCGCGCTGGGGCAGCAGGGGCGGCGGCATGGCGTCCGTCGCTCCCGTCACCAGAGTCCTCATCGCCGTCAACATCGCCCTGTTCGCCGTCGAGGTCCTCCTCGGGGCTGTCGGCCTCTTCGGCGGAGGCTCGACGAGCGCCCTGGTCTCGATGGGCGCTCTCGTCCCCGCGTACGTGGCCGAGGGCAGCGACTACTGGCGGCTGTTCACGGCGATGTTCCTGCACGGCAGCTTGCTGCACATCGCCTTCAACATGTATGCCCTCTACCTCGGCGGTACGTATCTCGAGACGATCGCCGGCAGGGGCAAGTACATCGCCATCTACCTGTTCGCCGGGGTCGCGGGGAACGTCGCCGTCTACGTTCTGGCGGCGCCGTTCTCGGTGACCATCGGCGCCTCGACCGCCATCTTCGGCGTCTTCGGCGCCTTGTTCGTCTACAGCGTGCACTACCGCGACAGCGCTGCCGGGCAGGCCCTGAGGAGCATGGGCGCCATCATCCTGATCAACCTGGTGATCACCTTCCTGGTGCCGGGCATCTCCTGGCAGGGTCACATCGGCGGTCTCATCGGCGGCATCGCGGCCTTGGAGGCTCTCACTTGGTTCGGACGCCGCGACCTCCGCGCGCCGTTCGGCGTCCGCGACGTCGCACTGCTCGTCGGTCTGGTCGCCCTCCTGGTCGTCATCGTGATGTGGCGCACGGCGGCTCTCACCGCCTGATCGCGCCTCGCGACGTGGAACAGCTGAGGAGCGACATCTGGCTGGCACACGCCGACGCCGCCGGCTTTCCCACGGCGAGCGCCGCGTTGCTGACGCGGCGGCACGCCTTCGTCATCGACACACTGACGCGACCGGCCGACATGGAGCCGATCGTCGATCTGTGGCGTGAGCGAGCCGGTGCTCGTCGCGTGATCGTCGTGAACACTCATCACCACTGGGACCATGTCTACGGCAACGCGGCCTTCGCGGGCGAAGATATCGTCGCGGACGTCGCCTGCCGGCGCCTGCTGTTGGCTCTGCCTGCGGCAGGCGGCGAACCGGTGCCACCGGTGCCGCCGGAAGGCGTTTCGCTCCCATCGATCACCTTCCGCGCCGGCCTCGACTATGTGGACGAGGACCATGTGGTGCGTCTCATCCATGCGCCCGGACACAGCGAGGACTCGGTCGCCGTCTTCGTCCAGCGCGCGCGCATTCTGTTCGCAGGCGATGCTCTGGAGTGGCCGTTTCCGAGCTTCAGCCAGAGCGGTGGCGCAGAGCCCTGGCTGCGCACCATCGTGGCGCTTCGGCAGCTCGCGGCCGATCTCTTCGTGCCGAGCCACGGACCGCCGATGGGGAGGGGGCTGCTCGACGCCAACGAGCGCTACATCGCCGGCCTCGTTGCCGCCGTTCGCGTGGCGAAGCAGTCCGGCGCGAGCGCAGAGGATCTCGATCTGCCTGTCTCGCAGTTCGTGGACCCCGGGGTCGAGGTCGACGGGCTGTATGGGCATGTCCACGCTGCCAACCTGGCAAGGGTCTGGGCGGACGTCTAAAAGTGGACTTTGTCGCACAGTTAGGGTACAAAGAGACTATGAAGCTCTCGACCCAAGCGGACTATGCCGTGCGCGCCGTGTACGAGTTGGCCTCGCGCCCCCCGGGCGCTGTCGTGCACACCGACGACATCGCCGCCGCCCAATCGATCCCTGCGGCGCGGCTGGCGAAGGTCGTCCAGGACTTGGCCAGGGCAGATCTCGTACGGACTATGCGCGGCCGGCAGGGAGGGGTAGTGTTGGCGCACCCGGCGGACGACATCACAGTCCGCGATGTCTATGTGGCCGTGGAGGGCCCCATCCTGCTCTGTCGGTGCCAGCGGCGGGCGGAACCATGTGGCGAGCGGCTCTGCGACACGCACGACTTCTGGCATGGGATCGAGACGCTCGTCAACGACGAACTGGAGAGCGTGACGTTTGCGGCTCTGACCGATTCGGGGCGCGACGCGCCCGATGCCGGCAGCCGCCCTCAAGCGGCGAGGAGGTGAAGAAGAATGGCTGAACTCAAGGAGCAGGTCGAACAGGCGCTCGAGGACATCCGTCCCGCGCTGCAGGCCGATGGTGGCGACATCGAGTTCGTCGATTTCGTCGACGGTGTGGTGCAGGTCCGCCTCCAGGGCGCCTGTGCTGGTTGTCCGATGTCTCAGATGACGCTGACCAACGGCGTCGAGCGGCATCTGAAGAACGTGGTGCCGGGCGTCGAGAGCGTGCAGAACGTCATGGGGTGAAGCGCGCACGGCGGAGATGGTCGATCTGTGACGGCGGCGGGACGGCGGTGAGCGCCGTTCTGCCGCCGTCACGCTCGTCTCTGTGGTCGCCGCGCATGATGGGACGTATACTCCACTTGGGAGAGCCCGGCCGCCGCAGCCACCCGATGAGGGTGATGTACGGAGGCATGCCACCGATGGATGATCGCCGGGTCCGGTAGTCGAGGCTGAAGCAGGGCAGGCGCGACACGCGCTCCCTGGTGCGAGGAGGAAGGCATGGCGGACCCCGAGGACCCCGGGATCCCGACGACATCCGAGGTCAGGTCAACCGGTTCCGCGGTGGTCGCGAGTCCGTGCGAGGAGGCGACCGCACAAGACCTGCCGGATGCCGACCTTTTCATCAATCGTGACCTGACTCTCCTTGACTTCTTCGATCGCATCCTCGGCGAGGCCCGCGACCTCGCCAACCCCCTGCTCGAGCGAGTCAGGTTCGTCGGCATCGCTCAGTCGGTGCTCGGCGAGTTCTTCATGGTGCGCATGGCCGGCCTGCGCCAGCAGGTCGACGCAGGCGTGACCGAGTCATCGGACGGCTACACGCCGCAGCAGCTGCTGCCGCTGGTCCGGGAGCGAGCCCTGGCCCAGATGAAGGCGGCGCGCGAGGTCTTCGGGGCGCTCCTGCCGGAGCTCGAGGAGGCCGGCATCCACATCGTGGACTTCGCCGAGTTGGACGAGTCCCAACAGGGCGCTCTGGCTACCTACTACGAGACCAGGGTCTTCCCGGTCCTGACGCCGCTCGCCTTCGACCCCGGGAGGCCCTTCCCTCACATCTCCAACCTGAGCCACAACCTGGCCGTCGTCGTGCGCGATCAGTCGGGCGAGGAGCACTTCGCACGGGTCAAGGTGCCGCCGTCGCTGCCGCGTCTGGTCGCGGTGCCCCCCGGCTCCGAGGAGGGACTCTGGTTCACGTGGCTCGAGCAGCTCATCTCCGCCCATCTCGACACGCTGTTCCCCGGGATGGAGGTGGTCGAGTCGAGTCCCTTCCGGGTGACTCGCGACGCGGACCTCACCATCCAGGAGGCCGAGGCCGACGACCTGCTGGAGACCATAGAGCGCTTCGTGCGGCGACGCCGGTTCGGCTCCGTCATCAGGGTGACGACCGACGCCACCATGCCGGAGCACATCCGCGAGATCCTCAGGGAGAACCTCGAGCTCGAGGAGCACGATCTCTACACGGTCGACTCGCCGCTGGGTCTGGGCAGTCTTTGGGACGTGGGGAGGATCGACGCCCCGGAGCTCAAGTTCCCCCCTCTGGTGCAGGCTGTGCCCGCCGCCCTGGACGACGCCGAAGGCGTCGACGTCTTCGCCGCGATACGGCAGCGCGACATCCTGCTGCACCATCCCTATGACTCCTTCGATCCCGTGGTCGACTTCGTGAACGCGGCTGCGCAGGACAAGGACGTGCTCGCCATCAAGACCACGCTGTACCGCGTCGGTCGCAACTCCCCCGTCGTCGACGCCCTGATGGAGGCGGCCGCCAACGGCAAGCAGGTGGCCGCTCTCATCGAGCTCAAAGCGCGCTTCGACGAGGAGAGCAATATCGGATGGGCGAAGTCGCTCGAGCAGGAGGGCGTGCACGTCATCTACGGTCTCGTCGGCCTCAAGACGCACTCGAAGATCATGCTCGTCGTGCGCAAAGAGGGCGAGAGCATTCGGCGCTACGTCCATCTCGGCACGGGCAACTACAACAGCGTGACGAGCAGGCAGTACACCGACCTCGGCTACCTCACCTGCGACGAGGACCTCGGAGCCGACGCTTCCGTTGTCTTCAACTCACTCACCGGCTACTCGACAGGGGGCACCTATCGGAGGTTCCTCGTGGCGCCACACACGATGCGGCGAGGGCTCGAAGAACGCATCGATCGTGAGATCGAGCACGCCCGGCGCGGGGAGGAGGCGCACCTCATCTTCAAGATGAACGCGCTGATCGACAAGCCCCTGATCCGCAGGCTGTACTGCGCCTCGCAGGCCGGCGTCAAAGTGGATCTGATCGTGCGCGGCATGTGCTGCCTGAGGCCGGGCGTGCCCGGCCTCAGCGAAACCATCACCGAGCGCAGCATCGTCGGACGCTTCCTCGAGCACAGCCGGGTCTATTGGTTCCGCAACGGGGGGGAGAGCGAGGTGCTCCTGGGGAGCGCCGATCTCATGCCGCGCAACCTGAATCGGCGCGTCGAGATCCTGTTCCCGGTCCGGGACCAAGGCCTGGCAGCCCGCATTCGCGATGAGATCCTCGCCGTATACCTTGCGGACAACATGAAGACCCGGGTATTGCATGGAGATGGCTGGGAGCACATCTGGCCGGCTGAGGGTGAGGCGCCTCTGAACAGCCAGGAGTGGTTCGTGGCTCGAGCCCGCGAAGCGGCGCGCGGTGAGGAGATGAGTACGTCATGAGGATCTACTTCCTGCGGCACGGCAAGTCCCAGTCGCGGGCCACATGGTTCGAGGACGATGGGCTGCGCCCCCTGACGGATGAGGGCGTGAGCCTCATGCGTCGCGAGGCGGTCTACCTGCGCAAGATGGGCCTGGCACCCGAGTTCATCGTCACGAGCCCTCTGGCGCGTGCGCAAGAGACCGCGGCCATCGTCGCCGAGGAGTTCGGGGCCAACGGCGTCCTCGCCGAGGACAGCCGCCTGGCACCCGGCTTCGATCGGGAGCGGCTGGTCGAGATCATCGACACCTACGCCGGCGCGGAGAGCCTGATGATCGTCGGCCACGAGCCCGACTTCAGTGCCACCGTGGCGCAGCTCATCGGCGGCGGGCGAGTCCAGCTCAAGAAGGGCGGGCTGGCGCGCGTCGACATCGTCGAGCGGGTCGGGGACCTCGTCTACGGCGTGCTCGTGTCGCTGCTGACCCCGAGCCAGATGACGGGAGCGTGAGATTTGTGGAGATCGAGGTGAAGTTCGCGGTCCCGAGTATCGCCGCTCTCGAACGGCTTGAGACCGTCCCGGACCTGGCGGGCTACGGACTCGACGCCGGTGAGCGTCGCCACGATCGGGACACCTTCCTCGATACCGCCGATCGTCGCTTTCTCGCGAGCGGGTACTATCTGCGGCGCCGCGAGACATCCGGCGGCGTACGCCTCACGCTCAAGCAGATTGTGACCCATGCAAGCGGCGTCCTGCGCCGCGAGGAGCTGGAGGCCAGGGTCGCGGCGGACGCACCGCCGGAGGAGTGGCAGCCCGGGGAGTTGCGCGAGCGCGTGCTCGCGATCAGCGGCGACGCGACGCCGGAACCGTTCCTGCGGCTCAGTCAGGAGCGGCTGGCGCGGCGCGTCTTCGACGGCGGCCGGGAGGTCGCCGAGCTGAGTCTCGACCGGGTGCTGCTGGACGGCGCCGGCGAACATCGCTGGTTCGAAGCCGAGATCGAGCTGCGCCCCGATGGCACCGAGGACGACCTCAGTCGCCTGACCGCGGCCCTGCGGCGGATGAGTCCGCTGCGACCGGAGGCCCGCTCGAAGTTCGCGCGCGCTCTCGAGGTGATGGAGGCCGAGTCCGCCGGTGCGTCGAGGCACGGCCTGTTCCCGTCCGGCGAGCGGACGCTGCACGAAGATGAGGCTCGCGCGAGCGGCGCACGCGGACGCCGAGCCCAGGCGCTGCTGGCGCTGGACGACGGCCTGACCCAGGTCGAGGCCGGGCGCCGGGCGGGGATCTCGGATCGGCGCGTACGCTACTGGCTGGCGCGCTATCGTCGCGAGGGCGTGGCGATCTACGGTCTCGTGGGGCGGCCGACACCACCGGTGCCCGGGCCGGCTGATCAGGACGCGGCAGCCCGGGCGGACGCCGGCGTGGCGCCCAACCCTGTTCAGGAGGCCGACGACAGGCCTGCAGAAGATCCCGCGGCGCCCAAAGCAACGCGCAAGAGACGCCCCGACATCGAGCCGACAGACACCATGACGGCGGCCGCCGTCAGCACGCTGCGCTTTCACTTCGAGGCGATGCTGGCACATGAGGCTGGCACGCGCCTCGGGGAAGACCCCGAGGAGCTGCACCAGATGCGTGTGTCGACGAGGCGTATGCGCATGGCTCTTCGCGTGTTCGCCGACTACCTGGACGCCGATGCCGTGCGCCCCCTTCGGAAGGGGCTGCGGCGCACGGGCGAGACACTCGGCGCAGTCCGCGATCTGGACGTGTTCGTCGAGAAGACCCGCTCCTACCTCGATGCTCTGCCCGGAGCTCGGGCCCACGAACTCGATCGCCTGATGGACGCCTGCCGCGGTGAGCACGAGCTGCAGCGAGAGCATCTCGTCAGCTACCTGGATGGGGATCGCTACCGGCGCTTCCTCGAGACCGCGACCGACCTCCTCGACGGACCACTCGAGCGGTTCGTGCCGGCGGTGACCGGCGGGCCGCGACCTCAGCGGGTGGCGCAGGTGCTGCCCGGCATCCTCTATAAGGACATGGCCGTCGTGTGGGCCTTCGAGGGCCAGATCGATGGCGCGGAGACACCGCTGGCCCGCTATCACGCCCTTCGTAAGGCCTGCAAGGGTCTTCGCTACACCGTGGAGTTCTTCGAGGGGGTGCTCGGGCGACGCGCGAAGCCACTCATCAAGACGGTGAAGAGCATGCAGGATCACCTCGGCGACCTTCAGGATGCGGTCGTCACCTGCGGCATCCTGCGTGATTTCATCACCTGGGGCGAATGGCGCCACCACGGCCACACACTGCCAGAACCGACTGAATTGATCGTGGCGCCGGGGGCAGCGCGCTACATGGCGGCGCGCCAGGAAGAGATGGAGCGGCTTGTGCTGACCTTCCCCAAGGTCTGGCCGACGGTCGCCGGCGCCGACTTCAGTCGTGACCTGGCCACGGTGATCGCCGAGATCTGAGCCCGCGCGAAGGCCACGGCCTCCGGGCAGTCTGGAGTCCTATGGGTGGGTGGTTCGCGTCGCGGCTCAGCTCGCTCCTCGAGCCTCAGGTGGGTCTGGGCTTAGCCCTTTCCCTTGTGAGTCTTCTTCCTCGCGCCCTTCTTTCCCTTCTTGCCGCTCCTCTTCTTGCCGCCCTTCGCGGCCAGGGCCGCCTTGCGGTCTTCGTTGAGCCGCACGAGTCCGGAACGCCTGCCGTGAGCGCCGATATACGTCTGAGCGATCTCGCACTTCTTGCAGCCCTTGCCGCAGCACGCCTTCCACTCCTTGCGGCTGAACTCAGGCTTCAGGTCCTTCATCACTGGCCTCCTGTCGTGGCCGGGCTGAGCTCCGTCAGTCGCCGAAGGCGTCCATGCGGACGTCGTCGGCGACGGCGTACGCCATCTCGGTGCACGCCGCGATCGCCTCGAGCGTGTAGCCCACGGCGACCTCCTCGAGGACGAAGCCGTTGCCGGGATGGCGGCGGAAGAGGGCTTTCTCAGTGATGATCACGTCGCACTCCTGGGCGCCGGTCAGGGGGAAGGTGCAGCGCTTGAGGAGCTTCGAGCTCCCGTCTCTGGCGCAGTGCTCGCTGACGATGTACACGGTCTTGGCGCCGGTCACGAGGTCCATGGCGCCGCCCATGCCGGCGAGCATCTTGCCGGGCACGACGTAGTTGGCGATGCTGCCGCTCTCGTCCACCTGAAGCGTGCCGAGGAACGTGGCGTCCAGGTGTCCCCCGCGGATCATGGCGAACGACGTGGCGGAATCGAAGTAGCTGCCACCCGGCAAGAGTGTGATCGGCTGGTTCCCGGCGTTGGCGCGGTCACGGTCCTCGCACCCGGGTTCGGGGGCGGGCCCGACGCCGATCGCCCCGTTCTCCGTTTGGATGACGACGTCGACGCCGTCCGGCACGTAGTTGGCGATCAGGGTCGGCAGGCCGATCCCCAGGTTGACGATCTGGCCGTCAAGGAGCTCGCGAGCGGCCCGCGCTGCGATCGTCTTCTTGGCGTCAGGCATCGCGGACCTCCTCGCGCTGGCCGCAGTACTCGAGGTCGGCGCGCACGACGGCATCGACGAAGATGCCGGAAGTGTGGATGGCGTTGGGGTCGAGTTCGCCGAGCGTGTAGAGGTTCTCGACCTCGGCGATCGTGTGCCGGGCGCACATCGAGGCCGGCACGTTGAAGTTGCGCGCTGTTCCCCGGTAGATCAGATTCCCCCACGTGTCGCCGGCATGGGAGCGCACCAGGGCGATGTCGCAGGTGAGCGCCGGAACGAGGATGTAGGTGCGACCGTCGAGGGTGACGAGCTGCTTGCCCTCCTCGGCGACCGTTCCCACTCCGGTCGGTGTGAGGAATCCCCCGAGGCCGGCACCGCCGCAGCGCATCATCTCGGCCAGCGTGCCCTGTGGCGCGAGTTCGACCTCGAGCCGACCCTCGTTCATGGCCTTGCCGATCTCAGGTGTCGTGCCGACATGGCTGGCGACCACCTTCTTGACCATGCCCAGGCTCACGAGCTCGACGATGCCGCGCTCGCGGAAGCCGGCATCGTTCGCGTAGATCGTCAGATCGCCGACATCCACCGTCTTCAAGTGATCCAGGAGGGTGAGGGGGTCACCTTGGCCGATGAAGCCGCCCATCGCGATGCTCATCCCGCTCTTGACGGAAGACATTGCTTCCGCGATGGGCACGACCTTGTTCTTCGGCACCGTTCGCTCCTTTGCTGGAGTGGCTCGAAGTCCGGCCCGCGACGCACGCTCTCAGACCCCTTCGGCGCGTGCCGCCGTCGGAAGAGATAGGACAGCCTATCATCACCCGCGCGGGGAGTTTGTCTCCCGCCCACCTCCCTGTATACTTCCGGCCTCGCACAGTATGAGGGGGGTCATCGCGTCCGTGATCAAGGACTCAGCAAGGGTCGGTGTCATCGGGGGATCAGGCTTCTACGAGCTGCTCGACAGCGCACGAGAGGTCGCCGTCGAAACCCCCTTCGGCCCCCCCAGCGACCGCTTCTTCCTAGGCGACATGGCGGGTGTGCCAGTGGCCTTCCTGCCGCGACATGCCCGGGGCCATCGGCTTATGCCGAGCGAGGTCAACTACAGGGCCAACATCTGGGGGATGAAGGCTCTAGGTGTCAGCCACGTACTGTCGGCGAGTGCCGTCGGCAGCCTTCGTGAGGAGTTGCGGCCGCTCGACGTCGTGGTCCCAGATCAGCTCTACGATCTCACGAAGGCGCGGCCCAGCACTTTCTTCGGCGACGGTGTGGTCGTCCACATGAGTTTCGCCGATCCCTTCTGCCCCTATGTGAGCGATCTGATCGTGGCCGCCGGCCGCGAGACGGGAGCCACGATCCATGAGGGCGGCACCTACGTGAGCATCGAGGGACCGCAGTTCTCCACACGAGCCGAGTCCAAGGTCTATCGGCAGCTCGGCTTCGATGTCATCGGCATGACGAACATCCAGGAGGCCAAGCTCGCCCGTGAGGCCGAGCTGTGCTATGCGACGATAGCCCTCGTCACAGACTACGACGTATGGTATGAAGGCGAGGAGGACGTGACGCTGGAGCGGGTGGTCGCCAACGTTCGGCGAACCGTCGAGACAGCCCAGGCGATCGTGAGGCGGGTCGTCGCGAACCTCGACGGCGAGCGTGATTGCGCCTGCCGTCATGCCGTCGAGCACGCGATTTACACGCCTGCCAACCTCATTCCTCAGGCGACCAAGGACAAGCTCGACCTGCTCATCGGCGACTATCTCCGCTGAGATCGCGTTCGTGAAGAGGGCGGTCCTTGCGACCGTACGGCACGGGGCGTCTCTGGCGCCCGTCACAATGGAGAGGCCCGCGCGGGGCTGAACAGGCGCGGGCCAGATGGGGTCAGAAAGGAGTCATGCAGTGCAGTCGTTCGTGTCCAACAACGCCATGCTCTTGGCGGTCATCTGCGGGCTGATCGCGGTCGTCTACAGTATCCTGCTCATCAGGTGGCTGCTCCAGCTGCCGGCGGGCGATGAAGCGATGCAGCGTATCGCGGGGGCGGTTCAGGAGGGCGCCAGGGCCTACCTCAACCGCCAATACCGCACGATCGCCATCGTCGGAGTGGGGGTCTTCATCATCCTGCTGGTCGCCCTCGGCGTCGGCAAGGACTGGACCTACGCGTGGCATGCCGCTGCGGGCTTCGTGGTCGGCGCGGTGCTGTCCGCAGCCGCGGGCTACATCGGCATGATGGTCAGCGTCCGCGTCAACGTCCGCACGGCGGAGGCGGCGCGCAAGGGTCTCGGCCCGGCGCTCACCGTCGCGTTCCGCGGCGGTGCCGTGACCGGCCTCATGGTCGTGGGTCTGGCATTGCTCGGCGTGGCCGGCTTCTACTGGGCCACGGGGGACGTTGCGGCTCTGGTCGGACTCGGCTTCGGCGGCAGCCTCATCAGCGTCTTCGCTCGAGTCGGCGGAGGCATCTTCACCAAGGCGGCCGATGTCGGCGCCGACCTGGTGGGCAAGGTCGAGGCGGGGATCCCCGAGGACGACCCGCGCAACCCGGCCGTGATCGCCGACAACGTCGGCGACAACGTCGGTGACTGCGCCGGCATGGCTGCCGACCTCTTCGAGACATATGCGGTGACCGCAGTGGCCGCGATGCTGCTCGCCTTCCTGACCTTCAAGGTCAGCGGCGCCGTCACCGGGATCAGCGACAGCATGCTCATCCACGTGGAGGGTTCGATCGCCTACCAGCCGGCGGTCGTGTACCCGCTCGTCATCGGCGGCGTCTCCATCATCGCCAGCATCATCGGCACGTTCTTCGTGCGCCTGGGCAGCTCGGGCAGCATCATGAACGCCCTCTACAAGGGCCTCGCCGTGTCGGCCGTCGTCGCGATCGCGCTCTTCTACCCCGTGACCAACTGGCTCATGGGCAACAAGGTCGCGCAGGAAGTCTTCGGTGTGCCGAGCGTTGGCCGACTGTTCTGGGCAGCTGTCACGGGCGTCGTCGTCACGGCCCTTATCGTGGTCATCACCGAGTACTACACGGCGACTCGCTACAAGCCGGTCAAGAGCGTCGCTGCGGCGAGCGTGACCGGTCACGCCACGAACATCATCCAGGGCCTCGCCGTTTCTATGCAGGCGACGGCTCTGCCGGTCATCGTCATCGCGGCCGGCATTCTCACGAGCTACTCGGTCGTCGGCGGCGGCAGGGTGGGCCTCTACGGCATCGCCGTGGCGGTCATGGCGATGCTCTCCATGACCGGCATCATCGTGGCTATCGATGCATACGGTCCGATCACCGACAACGCCGGCGGCATCGCGGAGATGGCCGACATGCCCGAGGCCGTCCGCGCCACGACCGATCCGCTCGACGCAGTCGGCAACACCACGAAGGCGATCACCAAGGGCTACGCGATCGGGTCTGCAGGGTTCGCGGCCCTCATCCTTTTCGTCTCGTACACGCTCGACCTGCAGGAGCACTTCCTGCAGGAGTATGGCTTCCAGGGAGCGCTTTCGTTCATGATCGACAATCCATGGGTGCTCGCGGGTCTCTTCATCGGCGGCATGCTGCCCTATCTTTTCGCCTCGCTCTGCATGCAGGCCGTCGGCAAGGCCGGCGGGCAAGTGGTCGAGGAGGTGCGTCGTCAGTTCCGCGAGATCCCCGGGATCATGGAGGGTACCGCGAAGCCGGACTACGCCAGGGCCGTCGACATCGTCACCAAGTCGGCTATCAACAAGATGCTGCTGCCGGCCGCCATCCCCGTGCTGGCGCCGATCATCATCGGCGTCGCCTTTGGTTCCAAGGGTTACCTCGTCCTCGGCGGCGTCCTCATGGGCACGATCATCACCGGCATCTTCCTCGCCATCAGCATGACGAGCGGTGGCGGCGCCTGGGACAACGCCAAGAAGCTCATCGAGGACGGCGAGTACGGTGGCAAGGGCTCAGACGCTCACGCCGCGGCCGTCACCGGCGATACGGTCGGCGACCCGTACAAGGACACCGCGGGTCCCGCCATCAACCCGATGATCAAGGTCATCAACATTGTCGCTCTGCTCGTCATCCCGTTCCTCGTCCTGTAGGAACCCAGCGATGCGACGCCCACAGTCGTGGCGGGCCGGCTCATCAGAGTCGCCCGCCACGACTGCAGCGTCGTCGGAGTGACCCACGGGTCGGTACTGAGTGCAAAGGACACGACAAATGCTCACCCTGGCGACCGGGGCCATCGGAGCACTCCTCATGGTCAAGGGAGCTTGGGACGGCCTCTGGCCGATCTCGCTGCAGCTGATTGTCGGGGTCCTGCTGCTCGTGTACGCGATCCTGCGCTGGCGCACACTGTGAGCCCCGGGGCGGACTGATGGCTCGGCGCAAGCACCGAGAGGGCGAGGAACTCACCAGGGTACTTGGCGTGCCGGCGCTGTTCAGCACGGGGTACGGCAACGTCGGATCGTCCATCTACTACGCCCTCGGCGTCGTCGCGGGCGCTGCCCTCGGGGTCACCCCCTTGGTCTTCGTGATTACCGGGCTGCTCTTCGTGGCGACCGCCTGGACATACGCCGAGGCGACCGCGGCCTTGCCCGAGGCCGGCGGCTCCGCGAGTTTCGCGCGTCGCGCCTTCAACGAGTTCGTCGGCTTCGGCATCGGCTGGGGCCAGATGCTCGTGTACACAGCGACCATCGCCATCTCGGCTCTCTTCGTGCCACAGTACCTCTCGGTCTTCTGGCCGTTCCTGAAGGATTGGCCCTACAACACTATCGGCGGCATCGTCACCGTGATCGGCCTGATGGCGATCAATGTGTTCGGCCTCAAAGAGGCGGCGCGCATCAACGTCCTGCTGGCCATGCTCGACCTGGGTACGCAGGTGCTCATCATGGTGATCGCCCTGATCTTGCTGTTCGAGCCCAACATCCTGATCGAGCAGATCCACTGGGGCGTGGCTCCCACATGGCGCGACCTGCTCTACGGCCTCGCCATCGGGACCGTGGCATATACCGGCATCGAGACGGTCTCGAACATGGCCGAGGAGGCCAAGGACCCAGGCCGGGATCTGCCGCGCGCCACGAACATGATCATCGTGGTGGTTCTGGTCGTGTACATCGGCATGCCGCTGGCGGGTCTGTCGGCGATGCCCGTGGGCTCCAACACTGTGCCGGTGAACGAAAGGACAGGGCGCACCCTCCCCGTGAAGGTGATCCCCGCGGAGCCCGAGGGCACGTACGCACTTGCCGACGATCCCACGACGACGGTCTACGTCCCGGTCGAGGAGGATGATGGCGCGGTCGTTATCCCCCCTCAGGACCCCACGGGTGCCGTTGAGATCGTCGACGGCGAGCCGATGACCACGCTCTACGGGACCCAGCTTGGCAGCAACTACGCGGCGGACCCGGTGCTCGGCATGGTCAGGTTCCTGCCGGACGATCTGGGATGGATCAAGGGCGTGCTGGGCGCGTGGGTGGGCATCCTGGCCGCCACCATCCTCGTGATCGCCACGAACGCAGGGCTGATCGGCGTGTCGCGCCTCACCTACTCTCTGGGCCTTCACCGGCAGCTGCCGCCGATCCTCAGTCGCATGCACGCCAAGCGCATGACCCCGTATGTATCGATCATGGTGTTCGGCACGATCGCCTGCTTCCTGATGGTCCGGGGCAACGTCGGTCCGCTGGTCGACCTCTACGTGTTCGGGTCCATGATCTCGTTCACGGCGGCGCACGTCTCGCTCATCGTGCTGCGCATCAAGGAGCCAGACCTGGAGCGTCCCTGGCGCGTGCCGTTCAACATCCGAGTGAAGGGCCGGCTACTTCCCCTGACGGCGATCATCGGCGGTCTGGGCACCGCCGCCGTCTGGGTGGTGATCGTGTCGTTCCAGAGCGGAAGCCGAGTGATCGGCTTCCTGTGGTTCGGCGTAGGTCTTCTCATGTACCTGACCTACCGGAGGGCGAAGGGCTACTCGCTGACCGAGACCGTGGCTACGACGATGATGCCGGAGTCGATGCAGGCGGACGTCGACTACCACCAGATTCTCGTGCCCATCGTGGGCTCGCACGTCACTGATGTCATGATGGTGCTGGCCTGCCAGCTCGCGACAGAGAAGAAGTCGTCGATCGACGGCCTGTACGTGATCGAAGTGCCGCTGAACCTGCCGCTTGACGCGAAGCTCACCCGCGAGCGCGCCAAGGCCGACGAGACGCTGAAGGCGGCGGCGCTCATCGCGTCGCAGTTCAAGGTCAAGTTCACGCCGCACATCGTCGCTGCTCGACAGGCCGGCCGGGCCATCGTCGAAGAAGCCACACTCAGGCGCTCCGAGGTCATCATCCTCGGCACCATACGCAAACGGCGTATCAGAGACCAGGTGTTCGGGCGCACCAGCGACTACGTTCTCGACCACGCCCCGTGCGAGGTGCTGCTCAATCTCGTGCCCAAGGAGGTCGTTCTTGGACAGTCGGGCGTCGGCGGTCCCGCGCCGCTCGAGAAGAAACGACCCGGATCGACTGACTCTGGGCTGTGAGCTGGCCTACGCTCCGAGGGCGCCTCGGCCGGCTCGCCCGTGTCCGCGTGTCGCGTCGCCACGAGGACCCCGAAGCGGGCGAAGACGGAGCGGGCGCTGTGATGGTTGTCTCGTGCCGGGAGCAATGGTAGCGTGAATCGAAGACAGCCCGCCCGCGCAATGCCGACTCGTCGTCAGGCGGATCGTATCGGGCCAGTGGGTGTCCGTGGGGCGTTGGCGGGGGCGGAGCAGCGCACGCATCCGGGTGCGGCGAGCGGGGGCGTGACCGTGTTTCTCTCTCTCCCCCGAGCATCACTGGGCTGAGAGCGTCTCGATCGCTCCGGGCCCGCCGGTGCCATGAAGCACCAGCAGGGGGCAATGGCTCGACGCAAGCACAGGGAGGGCGAGGAGCTCAACAAGGTACTCGGCGTACCGGCGCTCTTCAGCACGGGGTACGGCAACGTCGGCTCCTCGATCTACTACGCGCTGGGTGTCGTGGCCGCCGCGGCGCTGGGCGCCACACCCCTCGTCTTCATTCTGACGGGTTTCCTGTTCGTGATGACGGCGTGGACGTACGCTGAGGCGACGGCCGCGTTGCCGGAGGCGGGGGGCGCGGCGAGCTTCGTACGCCGGGCCTTCAACGAGCTCGCGAGCTTCGGGATCGGATGGGGCCAGATGCTCGTCTACACGGCTACCATCGCCATCTCGGCCCTGTTCGTTCCCCAGTATCTGTCGGTATTCTGGCCCATCCTCGGCGAGTACCCGTTCAATGCCATCGGGGGCATTGTCACGGCGATACTGCTGATGGGCATAAACGTGATCGGCATCAGAGAGGCGTCGCGCATCAACATCGTACTGGCGTTGATGGATCTCGCCACACAGTTGATCGTCGTGACTCTCGCTCTCGTGCTTCTGCTGCAGCCCAACATCCTCATCGAGCAGATCCAGTGGGGTATCGCTCCGACCTGGCGCGACTTCCTGTACGGCCTCGCAATCGGAACCGTCGCCTACACGGGCATCGAGACGATCTCGAACATGGCCGAGGAGGCCAAGAACCCCGGTCGGGACCTGCCGCGGGCGATCAACATGGTGATCGTCGTCGTGCTCGTGATCTACATCGCCATGCCGCTGGCGGGCTTGTCGGCGATGCCGATCGGAAAGAACGTCGTCCCCATGGACACCGATCGCCCGTTCCACACCCTTCCCGTCGAGGTCGTGCCGAGCGAGCCAGAAGGGACCTATGTGCTCGCGGACGACCCGCAGACGTCTGTGTACGTCCCGGTGGAAGAAGCCAACGGGGTGATGGTCATCCCTGCGCAGCAGCCAGCTGAGAGCGATGTCTCGATGGTGAACGATGTGGAGTACGCGACCCTCTACGGTACGCAGCTGGCGAGCAGCTACAACGACCGTCCCGTGCTGGGGGTGGTGCTCTCGCTACCGGACAGCGTTGCCTGGGCGAAGACCTTCCTCGTACCCTGGGTCGGCGTTCTGGCGGCGACCATCCTGGTCGCCGCGACCAATGCCGGTCTCATCGGCGTGTCGCGGCTAACCTACTCGTTCGGCCAGCATCGACAGCTGCCGCCTATGCTGGGCCGTCTCCATGCGAAGCGCATGACGCCGTACGTCTCCATCATCGTGTTCGGGGCCATCGCCTGCGTGCTGATCCTCCCCGGGAGGGTCGGTCTCCTGGTCGACCTCTACGTCTTCGGTTCAATGATCTCGTTCACGGCTGCTCACGTCTCGCTCATCGTGCTGCGCATCAAGGAGCCAGACCTGGAGCGTCCCTGGCGCACACCGCTGAACATCCGCGTCAAGGGCTACCTCCTGCCGCTGACGGCGATCGTCGGAGGTCTGGGTACCTTTGGCGCGTGGCTGGTGATCGTGTGGTTTCAGTCAAGCAGCCGTATCATTGGGTTCAGCTGGATCATTGCCGGGCTTGTCATGTATGTCATCTACCGGAAGTCGATGGGCTACTCGCTCACCAAGGAGGCCCCTCGTACCGTCATGCCGGTCTCGATGACGGCCGACATCGGTTATCACCAGATCATGGTGCCCATCGTCGGTACGCGGGTCAGTGACATCATGATGGTCCTCGCCTGTCAGCTGGCGACAGAGAAGAAGTCCTCGATCCACGGCCTCTACGTGATCGAGGTCCCGCTGAACCTGGCGCTCGACGCGCAGCTGACTCGCGAGCGTGAGAAGGCCGAACGGAGCCTCCAGGCTGCGGCTCTGATCGCATCGCAGTTCAAGGTAGAGTTCACGCCTCACATCGTCGTCGCGCGGCAGGCCGGGCGAGCCATCGTGGAGCAGGCTGAGGACAAGCTGTCGGAGGTCATCGTGCTCGGCACGATGCGCAAGCGGCGCATCAGGGATGAGGTGTTTGGACGCACCATCGACTACGTGGTAGACAATGCCCCTTGCGAAGTGCTACTGCACATCGTGCCCAGCGGCTATCCCACGGAAGGCTCTGGGTTCGTCGAGATCCCCAAGCCTCACGACCTGCCGGACGAACCGGCGGTTCCAGGCAGTGCCGGCTCCCCGGCCACGAAGTGAGAGGTGAGCAATGCATGTTGTGATCGCTGGTTGCGGCCGCGTGGGCTCGGGCCTTGCGCGCGACATCGCCCACGAGGGCTTCGAGGTGGCCGTCATTGACGAGAATCCCGATGCGTTCTATCTCCTGGGCGAGAACTTCCCGGGGGATATGATCGTCGGTCCGGCGCTCGAGTTGAGCGTTCTCCGCAAGGCGCGCATCGAGGACGCCACTGCGTTTGTCGCCTGCACCGACGGCGACAACACCAACCTGGTCATCGCCCAGATCGCGCAGAAGAAGTACGGTATCGGCTGCGTGGTCGCCAGGGTATTCGACCCGCTCCGGGCCGAGATGTTCGCCCAGGCGGGGATTCGTGTCGTCTGCCCGACCCGCGAGCTGCGTGCCACGCTCTTCGAGGCCGTGCGGGCCTGCAAACTTCCGCCGAAGGAGGGCTGAGCGATGTTCGTGCTCATAGTGGGTGGCGGCAAGGTCGGGCTCAACACGGCGCGTCAGCTCATCAATCTCGGTCACGAGATCGTCGTCGTGGAACAACGGCCGATCCGATACGACGTCGTCTCCAAAGCGGTCGGCGACGATCGCGTCATCCTCGGTGACGGGACCGAGATCTGGGTGCTCGAGAAGGCGGGCGTCGGTCGCGCCGACATGACCGTCGCAGTCACGGGCGACGACGAAGACAACATCATCATCGCCCAGATCGCGGAGCAGAAGTTCGGCGTTCCCAAGGTCGTCGCCCGCGTCAACAACCCGTTCAACCAGTCCACGTTCGAACTGCTCGGCGTCGAGAACACCGTGAGCGCCACCACGGGCATGCTCAACCTGATCATGCACGAACTGCCAGCCCACAAGTTCGTCCATCTCCTGTCGCTCAAGCGTGAGAAGATCGAACTCGTCGAGCTCGAGGTCGGCGACCATTCACCCTTCGCGAATACGCTCGTGCAAGACATCGACCTGCCCGAGGGCGTCCTTCTGGTAGCTATCCTTCGCGCCGGCGATGCCCTCGTAGCCCGAGGGCAGTCGGAGATACTCCCGGGCGACTATGTGATCTGCCTCTTGCCCCGCGGCCAGGAGCAGGAGCTCATCAGGGTGTTCCTGCCCGAGGAGGAGGCCGAGCGCGTCTGCGAGGAGTCCGAGCTTGAGGTGTCGGACGACTGAGCACTGGTTGATTCCGTGAGGCCTCGCGGATAGCATGTACCGCGCTCGCAGGCTCTGCTGCGCAGCACCGTGGCGAGGTAGCTCAGTTGGTAGAGCACGCGACTGAAAATCGCGGTGTCGACAGTTCAATTCTGTCCCTCGCCACCACAAAGGCCCCCGTGCCCGAAGCCCGAGCCCCCTCGATGAAGGCGCTTGGTGCGTCGCGGTGCATCAGTCGGGAAAGGCCTCTTCTCCGACCAGGTCCCGGACGCGGAGCATCTCGAAGACCCCGCGAACGGTAGGCGGAAGACTGCGGGCCAGGAGCGGCTTCCCTTGGCTCTTCATGTCCAGGCAGAGGCGCACGAAGATGCCCGTGCCGGACGAGTCGATGAATCCCACGCCTGCGAAGTCGAGGATGACCACCTCTGCGCCGCGAGCCGCATCGCCGACCGCTTCGCGCAAGCTGTCGGCGCAGTCGAGGTCCATCTCGCCGACGAGGTAGATGGTAGGGGCGGGGCCCGGGGCGGTTGTCATCTGCAGCATGCTGTCCCCTCAGTCGGTCTTGCGGTCAAGGATGATTGTGGTGCCGGCAGGGCCGCTGTGGAGCCCCACAGAGTCCAGGTAGTCAAGGATGATCTTCAAACCATAACCCATGGAGGCTGGCGTATCGCCGGAGGACTCGTCCTTCCAGTTGAGGAAGTTGAGTCCGGCGCCCTGATCGGCGACGATAATGCGCAGGCGGTTGTCGAGGCGACGCAGTGTGACGGTGCCGCGACCGCCACCATGCAGGAGCATGTTGGTGACCGCCTCCGAGGTGCTGAGCACGGTCCGCTGCCTGAGGAGGCCGCTGACGCCGCAGTTCCCCAGGGCCAGGTCGGTCGCCTCCCGGGCCAGCGCCAGCGATGCGCTGTCCTCGACGCCGAGCCGCAAGAGTTGGTCGCCGGCGGATGTCTCGGCGACCAGCTCAGAGCGATCGAGGACGAGGAGGTTCCCGCACGCGACGGCGGCAGCCAAGTGGTTCAGTATGTCGAGGAGGCTGCGCCGGAGATCGCCCTGACGACGCTGCCAGCCATGGGTATGGATGCTGAGGATATCGCAGCGGTCTCCCTTGGGAACGAAGCAGAGCTCGTCGGCGAAGAAGTCACCGGGCTCGGCGACGGTGTAGAACATGAAGGTGCTCGTGGCCAGCGCCTCCATGGCATGGGTCGCCAGGTCGGCGTGCGGCAGGCGGAGGGCCGCAGGCCCGATGATGGTGCGGATCGTCTCCTCGCCGATACGGTAGCGGAAGACGCGTAGCGTGGGCGGCGATCCGTTGATGTTCTCACCCATGCTGAGCCTCGCTTGCCCCGGCGCGGGCCGGTGAAGTACGGCGTGTTCCGGCGACGGGCTCATGAGAGCCGCGCCAGCAGAAGCGTCGCATCGTCGCCGGCCGGCATGCCCGCCCTGAAAGCGGCGACGTCGCTCCAGACACCCTCCAGTGTCACATTTGTCGCGCGCCCGCGATACCCTTCGAGTGCGGCCTCGAGCCTCTCGAGACCATAGAGTCGCCCGCTCGGGTCGCGTGCTTCTGTGAGGCCGTCGGTGTAGAGGGCCAGCAGGTGGTCGCGTTCGGGCACGATCACGTCCTCAGGAAACTCCAGGTGCGCGCGGACGCCGAGGGCCGCGCCGCGCGAGGGAAGCTCACGCAGACCGTCGGGACCCGCCAGCAGGACGGGGTTGTGGCCCCCGCCGGCGATGGCAAGCGTGCCTGCCCGCGGGTCGAAGACTGCCAGGGCCAGCGTCAGGAAGCAGGGGAGACGCTGGCCTTCGAGATCACGCGCCAGGCCGTCGTTGACCTCGGCCAGTATGGCACCCGGACTCCTGCCGGGAGCGATGGCGTTGTGGAGGAGCGAGCGCGCCATCGCCATGATCAGCGCGGCAGCAAGGCCCTTGCCCATCACGTCGCCGCAGACGATGCCGATGCGGCCGTCAGGAAACGGGAGGTAGTCGTAGTAGTCTCCGCCCATCTCGCCGAGGAACTCGATGCGGTGAACGAGTTCCAGTCCGGCGATCTCGGGCGGTTTCGCCGGCAGGAGGTCGGTCTGGATGCGACGGGCACGCTCGAGCTCAGCGGCGATCTTGAGCTGAGCGCTGCGGAGCTCGTCGTGAAGCTCCACCGAGGCGGAGAGCTCACTCTGGAAGACGCCCCTCTCTGCGTCGAAGTTGGCGCGCTCACGGGCCCGGCCCACATAGATCTCGTACGAGTAGTAGATGAGAACGACCGGGGGCAGAGCCAGGACGAGACCGGCCACTCCCAGGATGCCGAACAGCCACGCGGCGAACAGCGCGAACGTGGCGCCGGCGAGGTAGCCCGGAAGTGCCCACTGGTAGTTCCGTCGCCAGAACGCCAGAGGTGAGGCGCCGGTGCTCAGTGCGACGATCCCGGCAAGGGCGACGGTGTTGGCGCAGAAGTCGACGCCCGTCGCCAGGAACGCGGGAAAGACCTGCGTCGCAAGGCCACCGCCCTCGGGGACAAGGGCGAGAAACGCCAGCCCAGCGACGAAGGTCGAGATCACGCAGTTGCTGATGTTGAAGACGATCTTCTGTGGATCTCGCGTGAAGCCTGCGGAAGTCGCGCCGGAGACGATGGCGACGACCATGGCGGGCCAGAGGCCGAGCACTATCAGGGCGGTCATCGCCGGAACGAACGACATGCCGACGACTCCGACTCCCGGGAGCCGCACTTCGCGGAGGTCCGCCAGCGTGGCGAGGAGGACGAACGCCAGGAGCGCCCACGAGATCGACAGGCCGTCACGGTAGGTCACCCACGCGAAGCAACCGGCAGCGACGAGCGAGACGGCCGAGACGCAGAGCGAGACGGCCGAGTGACGACGGTCGGCCGTCTCGCACCCGATCGCAGCCGAGTCGGCGGTGGCTACTGCCCCTGGAGAAGGACGGTCCACTTGAACCTAGTCCACTCGTACTCTGTCCATTTGAACTTGGTCCATGCGACTTCCGTCCACTTGAACTTGGTCCACTTGAACTTGGTCCACTTGAACTTGGTCCACTTGAACTTGGTCCAGCCATACCGGGACCAGCCGCGCTTCTCCCACTTGGCGTAGTCGCTGCGCTTGAATTTGCTCTTTCCGTCTCCAACGTAGGGCGACAAGGCGAAGCCGTCAGCGCGCGAGTCCTCGGTCAGCGCTTGATTGACGTCGAGCGCCCCGGCTCCCTGCTGTCCTGGAGCAGCCCCCGGGACCGGGTCAGCCGTGAGCATGAGCCGGTGTTTCACGTCGTCGGGGGTGAGCGTGGGATCTTCCTCCAGCATCAACGCGGCGGCTCCGGCGACGAGAGGAGCGGAGGTGCTCGTACCGGAGAGCGTCAGATAGTTCGGAAGCGTGCCCGCTGGAGCGGCCGGGGCGTAGGTGGCCACCGGTACGAGGTTCTCAGGGAAGTTCGTATCGATGTAGGACCTGGACGTCCTCAACGAGATGAGCCGATTGCCAGGCGCCACGAGATCCGGCTTCGCGAACTCGTCGAACAGCGTGGGGCCGATAGAACTATACGACGCGACCGCATCGTCGCTCGTGTCCGCGGTCTGTCTCGTGTCGGTGGACCCGACGGTGATAACGAAGGGGTCGTTGGCGGGCGACAGAACGCTGCCCGCGCCGAAGTCGCCCTCGTTGCCGGCGGCGCAGACGACGACGATGCCGCGTCGCCACGCGAGCTCCACAGCCTTGGCAATGGGGTCGCGCCTGACGGAACTGACCGGGTTGCCCCCGATCGAGATGTTGAGGACTTCGATACCGTACTTGTCCTTGTTCTGGATGGCCCAGGCGATACCGGCTATGAGTGTGGAGGCGCGCCCTTGGCCCGTGGAGTCCAGCACCTTCACACCGACGATGTCCGCCGCGGGAGCTACTCCTCGGAACTGCACGGTGGCGTGTCCGCCGCGCTCGAGCGGCAGCGAGCCAGTGCCGTCGCCTGCTATCAGACCTGCGACAAAGGTGCCATGGCCGGCGTCGTCGTAGGGTGCCCGTCGCCTGTTCACGAAGTCCTTCCAGCCGACGATGCGCCTCTGGCCAAGGTCGGTGTTGGTGGCGACGCCGCTGTCGAGGATGGCGACCGTGACTCCGTCGCCACTCGGCCCTCCCTCGTCCCACGGGGTGGTGTCGCCCAGCCCGATGGCCAGGTTCGTGATGCTCATGGACTCCTGGTAGTCGAACCCATGGACAGGGTTGTCCGCAACGATCCGCGAGACCATTCGCGAGCGGCCGAGGGCGTTGATCTCTGCGGGGGTCAGAAAGGCGGCGACGCCGTTGACGATGGGCAGCTTGGTGATGCGCACACCGCGCGGCAGCCTGTCGGCCACACCCTGCACGGCACCCGGAGCGGAGACGATGACGGGGACGGCCTGAGCGCCGCGGGTGGCCCCGATC
This sequence comes from uncultured Thermoleophilia bacterium, assembly GCA_963717285.1. GTDB lineage: Bacteria > Actinomycetota > Thermoleophilia > UBA2241 > UBA2241 > CAIXSE01. The sequence continues at coordinate 353,404 of CAVQVW010000002.1, read as the reverse complement.
ACGGTCCGAACGCTCGGGTCGATCTTGCCCTTTGGCTCGCCCTTGCCTAGCGCTGAGGCTGGAAAGAGGAACAGGCAGGCGAACATCGCTAGGGCGGCGGCGGATCTTGCTGGTGTTCGGCTCAGTCTCATCATGGCCTCCGCTTGGGCAGGTGTCCGTGCGTCGAGCACTGGGGCTCTCGATTCCTATCGACGTGTTCGAGCCGGAAATGAGGCGTGACGCCGCCTTGCGAGGAGGAAGTGTTGTCTGCGTGGAGACGCCAGGCAGCCCTGTCCAGCTGTCGCAACGGCGGAAAGGGCGTGCCACGATTCCCGGCAACCACCCGATGGGATGCGCTTGGCTTACCGTCCTGAGGGTATAGTAGGCATAGGAAGCTGGTTGAGTGAGTAGCTCTTCGCCGCGAGTGCGATACCGAAGAAGGGGAAGCGGGGTCGGGTCGCCGAGGATGTTGCGGTGGTTTGCGCCCGACATCCGAACCTTGGCCCGAGTCTACCTCTCGGTGCGTCCACAGGTGCATTAGCGCGAGCTTGGACGGCAGGCTCGCGGGGCGAGGGAGGGGGTTGCATGAGTCGCACTGATGGTCTCTACAGCTCGATACAGCGGCGCGCGATCAAGGAGATGCTCAAGCTGGCGTCCAGTGACGACAAGAGAAAGATCGTCAGAGCCTTCCAGCTGGCCGAGCGAATCACACCAGAACAGCACAAGGCGTCCGTCAGTTTCGTGCGCAGCAGGGTCGAGGACGACCATCCTGCGCTGCAGATGGCCCGACACGTGGCGACCAGGCTTAGTCCGAACTGCCGCGACCGCTTCGTCCAGTGTCTCATCGTCAATTCCCTGCTGCGCGGCGTCGCCAAGCGCAGGGAGCTGACCGAGAGGACAGGCATGGTCGCTCCGACGACGATCCTCTTGAGCCCGACCATGCGCTGCAACCTCGCCTGCGAGGGCTGCTACGCGGCGGAGTACTCCCACAAACAGGACCTCGATCGCGGCCTGCTGCAGCGGATCGTCGACGAGGGCAATGACATGGGGGTCTACGCGTTCACCATCCTCGGCGGCGAGCCATTCATCTACGGCGACCTAGTCGATCTTGCGAGGGCCAATCGCGACGCGTACTTCCAGGTCTTCACCAACGGCACGCTTCTCGACGACGAGCTTGTCCATGAGATCGCCGAAGTCGGGAACATCGCTGCCATTCTGAGCGTCGAGGGGACCCCCGAGATGACCGACTATCGGCGCGGTCGCGGGGTCCACCAGCAGGTGATGGAGGCGGCGGATCGTCTCGGCGAGGCAGGCATCCCGTTCGGGTACTCTGCGACCGTCGCCCGCAGCAATTGGCGACTTCTGATCAGCGACGAGTTCGTGGATCCCTTGATCGCCAAAGGCGCGATGATCGCTTGGCATTTCATGTACATGCCTCTCGGGCGGGACCCCGATACGCACATGATGCTCACACCTCATGACCGCGAGGAGTTCCGGCTTGGCATCAATCGATTGAGGAGCGAGAAGCCGTTCTTCCCGGTCGACTTCTGGGGTGACGCGCCCTGGGTCGGCGGCTGCATCGCAGGCAGGTACTACATGCACATCAACGCCGAGGGCTGGGTCGAGCCGTGCATCTTCACCCATTTCGCGACCGACAACATCCACGACGTCAGTCTCCTCGAGGCCTTCAATGCACCCTACTTCCAGGAGATCCGCAGCCGACAGCCGTTCAATCACAACCTGCTCATGCCGTGCATGTGGATCGACAATCCTCAGTGCTCCCGCGAGATCATGTCGGCCTCCGGCGCCCAGCCCACACACGACGGCGCCGACGTGATGCTGACGGACCTCAAAGAGGAACTCGATGACTATGCGACGGAGGCCGGCCGAGTCTTCGATCGGCCGTGGCGCGAGATGTGCATGAAGGACCAACCCGACGATGCTTCGGCGGCGAGCCCTTCGGCACAACAGCCTTCCTCGACGAGCCCGCCACGCGAAGAGGACGAGCCGGACGCGAGCCAGCCGGCGGAGCCGGCGGGTCTGGCAGGTCACGCGCCTCACTGAAGCCGCCGTCTGGTGGCGGGCGACAGCGCCTGGATCAAACGATGGCGAACGGCCGCCGGACCGGTGAGACTGGGTGTCCGGCGGCCGTATCGCGCTTCTATGCGGCGCTCAGCTCCCGGCGTCGGCGGCAGTGCGGTATGGGGCACGCCGCCATTCGTGCGGCGTCGCACAGCTCGCAGCGCTGAGCGGCCATGCTGATCGGGAGATCGAAGGTGCCGCTCGGCGCCTCGCCGAGGTGCGTGACGGCATGGAGAGCCCGTGAGATGGCTTTCATGTCCGCGAACGTGTCTGCCTTCTCTGGCAGGTCGATCAGTCCCATCCGCACCGAGCGCTTGCGCACGCGCCCGTCCGGCACGCAGGCGAAACGGTCCAGAGCGCCGTCGTTCCAGAGCCCGGCGCGGCGCATCTCGCGAACGACCCAGAAGGATCGCGACTTCAGCGCGCCACCGGAGGACGCATGCAGGACATCGACCGCGACGTCCGGATCGGAGGGTTGCGGCAACAGGCTGCGCCACGTGTCGCGGGTCTCGGAAAGGCGGGTGAAGTCGATGATCTTGCCCTTGCTGTCGCTCCGAGAGACTGGCGGATCGAGCGCGTAGCGCTGCAGGTCGAACTCGCCGGCGAACAGCGTGTCGATGACGCCGGCCGTCTCGAGGCGATGCCAGTCGGCGTCGATGACAGCCTCGGGGGCCGGCTGCGCCGCCAGCGCTCCGTAGCACAGCAGCTTGAAGAACACGGCAGTCTGAGCACCCAGGTCGCCGGTCGCGAAGCTCTCGCGCTCGTCGCTGTCCAGCACCTCCGCCGGTCGCCGGCCATGGGCGCTCCAAGCCTGGACGAGGAACGCAATGTTCTCGCGGCGCTCGCGGTTGGTGAGCGTGGTCGATTCGTTCACAGTTGCTCCCAGTCGTGCGTTTGCGGGCGGCGGCCGGCCGGTCCGCCATGTCGCCATGGTAGGAGTGGAGCAAGGGCGCCCGAAGACTGACGAACGACCAGCCCGGGTGACGGTTCGCCCTCCGCCTGGTGTACAATCGCAGCCGAGATCGGCCGCCGTTGACGTGCATTGCGGACTCAAGTAGTCTTGTTTCGTGTCTTCTGGACGCTGGGCCACAGCACTCCGGCTTGCAGCAGGCGAAGACGGGTCTCCAGGGAGGTACTCGCCATTCACCATCACACCGGATCATGACCTCGCTCGGCCTTGACATCGGCTGCATCAGCCTCAAGGCGGCGCTCGTCGGCGGTACCGCCGATGCGCCACTCTTCTCCGAGTTGTTGTCTCGCCACCCGGCCCTGTTCACGGCGCCCGCCCAAGGGCTGATGGAGGTGGACGGACGCCCGCTGCTCGTGACTCAGTACCGACGCATCAAGGGCGGCCCCGGCGAAGCCACGAAGGCGCTCGTCGACGAACTGCTCGCGGTCCTGCCGTCGGGCAAGGTCGCGGGTGTTCGCGTGACCGGGTCCGGAGGGCGCCTGGTCGCCCAGGCGCTCGAGGCCGGTTTCGAGAACGAGTTCAAGGCGATCACGCGCGGTATCACGGTGCTGCACCCGGAGACGCACACGGTCTTCGAGATGGGCGGCGAGACGTCCAAGTTCATCCGCCTGGAGGCCGCGGAGGCGGGGGGCTGTGCCGGTATCGCCGACTACCAGACCAACGGCGACTGCGCCGCGGGTACGGGTTCTTTCATGGACCAACAGGCCAGCCGTCTGCTGTACGAGATCGAGGATGTCGGCGACATCGTGCTCGACGCAGAGAAGTCGGCGAGCATCGCCGGTCGCTGCAGCGTCTTCGCCAAGAGCGACATGATCCATGCGCAGCAGAAGGGCTACCAGCCGCCCGAGGTGCTGCGTGGTCTGTGTGACGCGGTGATCCGCAACTTCAAGGGCACGATCGCCAAGGGCAAGGTGGTCGAGTCGCCTGTCGCCTTCATCGGCGGGGTCGCGGCCAACAGGGGCGCTGTGCAGGCCCTGCGCGAGGCGTTCGACCTGGACGAAGAAGCGCTCTTCGTTCCCGAGTTCCACAGCTCGATGGGCGCCATCGGCGCGGCTCTGATCGAGGCGGACTTCGATGCCGCCCGCGACGCGGCGCTCGAGGGGCTCGAGGCGGACCGGCTGCCGGCCGCGGACTTCCCGGTCGCTGAACGACTCTCGATGGAGCGCGTCGTGCTTCTGCGGGACATGGCCACTTCGTACGATTTCGTCGACGATCGGGTCGTTGACGCGTTCATGGGCATCGACATCGGCTCCGTCTCCACCAACCTGGTGGTCGTGGATGCGGACGGCCGCGTCATCAAGGAGATCTACACCAAGACGGATGCGCGTCCGGTCGAGGTCGTGAGCAAGGCGCTTCTCGATGTCCACGCGGAGATCGGCACTCGCATCAACCTCCTCGGCGTCGGTACGACCGGCTCAGGGCGCGAGCTCATCGGTGAGCTGTGCGGCGCCGACGTGGTCACCGATGAGATCACCGCTCACAAGACCGGCGCCGACTTCATCGGCCGGAAGATCGACCGTCAGGTCGACACCATATTCGAGATCGGTGGTCAGGACTCCAAGTTCATCAGCCTGCAGGATGGGATCGTGGTCGATTTCGCCATGAACGAGGCTTGCGCCGCCGGCACCGGCTCGTTCCTTGAGGAGCAGGCTGAGAAGCTCGGCATCAACATCATCGACGAGTTCGCGCGCTTGGCGCTCAGCTCGCCCGCTCCAATACGCCTGGGCGAACGCTGCACCGTCTTCATGGAACGTGACGTCATGGCGTATCAGCAGCGGGGGGCGCGGCGCGAGGATCTGGTCGCCGGCCTGGCGCTGTCGATCGCGACCAACTACCTGAATCGCCTGGTGCGTGAGCGGACCGTGGGCAACTGCATCTTCTTCCAGGGCGGCACCGCCTACAACGATGCCGTAGCGGCGGCTTTCAGCCAGATCCTCGGCAAGGAGGTCATCGTCCCGCCGCACAACGGAGTCATCGGGGCTCTCGGTATGGCCCTTCTCGCACGCGAGCGCGCCCAGAGCACGGGCGAGGCTACGTCGTTCCGCGGGTGGGACTTGGAGGAGGTCGACTACACGGTGGTCGACTTCGTCTGCAAGGCGTGCACCAACGCCTGCGACGTGCGCCAGTTCACGATCGAGGGCCAGAAGACGTACTGGGGCGACAAGTGCTCCGACCGCTACCGCAGGCCCGCCAAGATCGACAAGCAGCCGGTGATCGCCGATCTCGTCGCGTATCGCGAAGAGAGGCTTCTCGCTCCCTACGAGGCCGCAGTGGAGAAGGCCGGGCAGGCTGTCCCGGTGGTGGGTATCCCGCGTAGCATGTACACGTACGACAGGCTGCCCTTCTGGGCGACGTTCTTCTCCGAGCTAGGCTTGCGGCCGCTACTGTCGCCGGAGAGCGACAAGCAGATCCGTGAGGCGGGCGTGGCTCTCACGGTGGCGGAGCCGTGCTTCCCGATCAGGGTCGCCCACGGTCACGTCGAATGGCTGATCGGAGAGGGTGCAGACTACATCTTCTTGCCGAACCAGGTGAACGAAGAGACCGAGTTCATGCAGTACAACTCGCACGCCTGTCCGTGGGGACAGACGCTGCCCTTCGTGGTACGGACCGCGCCCGGGATCGAGGAGAACAGCGACAGGCTGCTCGCACCGCGCGTGAAGTTTCGCGACGGACGCAAGGCCCTGATGCGTGACCTGGCAGCCATGGCTGAGCAGCTCGGCGCGAACAAGACACGACTGGGGCTCGCCCTCGATCGTGCTCAAGCCGCTCAGCAGGAGTTTCGCGGTGCCCTTCTCGAGGCTGGACGGGAGGCCCTGGACGTGCTGGCCCAGACCGGCGAGGCCGGCATCGTCCTCGTCGGACGCTCGTACAACATGTACGACAAGGGCATCAACATGGATATTCCGCGCAAGCTACGCAAGTTCTACGGAGTGAACCTCATCCCGCTCGACTTCCTTCCGATCTCTGGCATCGAACTCGACGACATCGTGCCCAACATGTTCTGGAACTACGGTCGGAAGATCCTCCAGGCCGCTCGTTTCGTGCGCGACTACGACGATCTGCACGTCATCTACATGACGAACTTCAAATGTGGACCGGATTCATACATCAAGCACTACATCCGGGCGGCCTCGGGAAAGCCGTTTCTGAGCCTTCAGTTCGACGAGCACCAGAACGACGCCGGGGCGATGACGCGCTGCGAGGCGTACCTGGACAGCAAGGGCTTCCTGCGCACATGGTCGCACGCGGAGGACGAGAGCGCGTGCGCCCCGCGCGAGGAGGTGGTCGGCGTTGGCCACGACTGAGGCGAAGCGCGACCCGCAGATCGAGAAGGCCATCGAGGAGTTCGGCCTCGAAGGTCGTCGTCTGTACCTGGCGCAGATGCCGTACGGGGGCAGCTACCTGCTGGCCGCGGCCATCCGCTCCATCGGCTTCGAGGCCTGGCCCACCAGCGACTCCGACGAGCGCACGCTCGAACTCGGCGGTCGCCACACGTCCGGCGACGAGTGCTACCCTCAGAAGATCACGCTCGGCGACTACCTGCGCGTCATCGAGGACGAGGGCCGCGAGAACGTCGCCTTTCTGATGCCGACGGCCAATGGGCCCTGTCGCTTCGGCCAGTATCTGCACCTGATCCGCGCCAAGTTCGACGAGCTCGGCTACGACGACGTCCCCATCATGACCATCAGTTCCAATGACGGCTACTCGTCCATCGGGGCCTACTCGCAAGACCTCGTGCGCACCGCTTGGCACGCCGTCATCAGCCAGGACATCCTCATGAAGCTGCTGCTGAAGACGCGCCCCTACGAGATCGAGAAGGGGAGCGCCGACGCGTTGTATCAGGCGGGCCTCGAGGAGGTCGGCGAGGCCGTGAGCATGATGGGCGTGTCCCACAAGGACCGCCTCAGGGCGATCGCCGCCGCTCTCACCAGCGTTCGCGATCGGTTTCGCGCCCTGCCCGCCCGGTACGATCGATCGCGTCCCCTCATCGGCGTGGTAGGAGAGATCTTCTGTCGCCTGAACACGTTCTCGAACTTCGACCTCATCCGCGTCGTCGAGGAGGCCGGCGGGGAGTGCTGGCTCGCCGACATCGGCGAATGGGTCTGGTACACGAACGAGGAGGAGCGCCGTCGGTTCACCGAGGAGAAGCGGCAGCTCAGCAAGGACAACGCCATTCGCTTCATCAAGGGCAAGGTCATGCGCAGCGATGAGCACACGCTCTATGCGCCGTTCGCCGCCGACTTCGTCGGCTACGAGGAGCCCGAGGATGTACGCCAGGTACTCGAGATGAGCTACCCCTACCTTCCGTACACCGGGTCCCTCGGCGAGATGGTCTTGAGTAGCGGCAAGGCGATCTACCTTCAGGGTAAGGGCGCCGACGGCATCATCGACATCAGCCCCTTCTCCTGCATGAACGGCATCGTCACTGAGGCCATCTACCCGAAGCTGCAGAAGGACCTCGACAACATGCCCATCAGGACGTTCTATTTCGACGGGACCCAGGGCGATCTGGAGCGTGACGTCGGCATCTTCCTGGAGCTCGCCGGCACGTACGGCCGGCGCAAGAAGCGGCAGCGGACCTATCCGGCCTACTTCATCGACTGAGTCTCGCAGAGGGTCGCGAAGGTCAGAGCCGGAGCGCCGACCGCGTCCCACAGCATGTCACCGCCTCGGGGCGCGGCTTCTCCACTGAACGCGAATCGGGAGCCTCGATGCTTCGCCGGACGCGCGAGCCGGCGAGGTGCGTCGGTCCTGCCCGGGCTTGTGCTACGCAGTCGCGCGTGAGGTTCCCGCGCAGGCCTAGAAGCTCCGGCCCCGCCGAACTGTCTCGCTGGTCTGGTAGACGCGGACGAGGCCTCGCGCATCGCCAGACGGCGTGCTGATCACTCGGCCGGTACCCTCGAAGAAATGCAGTACTGAGCGGAACATCTGGTTCTGCATGATGCCACCTCCTTGGTGCGTCTTTGTGCGAGCTTGCACAAAGCAGCCTATCGGGGGGAGTGAGGCGTGTCAACCGGGCGTCCCGGCTAGCATCCGGGTACGGGTCGTCCCTCGAGCCTTCGGCGAGACGACGGATGACCAAGGTCAAGGTGTACGGTACTGGCGCCAGGGTAGGGTCCTGGCGGCAGACAGGAACTCAGCCGCACCGGGAGGACATCGTGGAAGCAGCGCAGCCGATCGTCGCCGACCTCGAAGCCATGGCTCAAGTCGCCGACCAGGGCATCGTCAGCAAGGCCATCGTCGAGAACGAGCATCACAAGATCGTGCACTTCACGTTCGCCCCAGGGCAGGAGTTGAGCGAACACACCGCCAGCGTGCCTGCGGTGATCCATATCCTGCGAGGGGAAGGATCGGTCGTCCTCGACGGTGAGCGCTATGAGGCCAGCCCCGGCAAGCTCTTCTATATGCCGGCCAATCTCAAGCATGCCGTGCAGGCACCGGGCGAGCTGGTGTTTCTGCTCACGATGTTCCGCACCTGATCGCGACGAGCGGTCTCGGCGACTCAGGCGATCCGTACGCCGCCGGGTCCGACCGCCACGAGGCCGTCACGTTCGAGAAGAGCGACCAGGTCGGCCACGGCGTCGGGAGAGAGCTCCAGGGTCGCGGCCAGCTCGTCCACCGGACGAGGGCCGTGCTCGAGGACAGCGCGCAGCAGTCGCGACCGCTGCCATCGACGTGAGCCGACGAACGCGCCTTGGCGGCCGGACGGCCGCACGCCGGTGGCGCTCGCCGTGAGCACCTGCGCGCCGTAGTCCATCAGCGCGTTGTGCCAGTCGCGGCTGCGTCCGCGTGGCAGCACCGTCTCGGCGACTGACTGCAAGGCGGCCGGGGTGAGGAGCGGCGGAAGCCCGAATTCGTGTGTGAGCACGCGGCGTACGTTGGTGTCCACTGCTGCCAGGTCGTCGTTGTGGGCGAAGATCAGTACCGCTCTCGCGGTGTACGGTCCGATACCGGGCAGCTTCCTGAGCTCATCGAGCGTGCGGGGCAGCGACGCGTCGTCTCCGCCCGCGGCGGCGACTGCATCGATCGCGCACTCCCGGAGCCGCCGCGCTCGGGTGTTGTAGCCCAGCCCCTGCCAGAGGCGAAGAACGCCGTCGAGAGGCGCTCCCGCTAGCTCTTCCAGGCACGGATAGGCGCGGAGCCAGGCGTGGTACATGGGAATGACTCTGCCGACCTGGGTCTGCTGCAGCATGACCTCGCTGACCAGGACAGCGTACGGGTCATGGGTGTGCCGCCAGGGGAGGTCACGACAGTGTGCGCTGTGCCAGGCGAAGAGGCGCGCCCGGAAGGCGACGATCGCGGCTGCCTCGACTTCGGCAGGGGGAGTCGGGAGGTCGCCGCGCGCCACCAAGTCTAGGCCTGCTCGTCCACGAGTCGCTCCCATTCCCGGTACTCGTTCTGGAGACGTGCCTCGATCCTGCCGCGCTCGTCGAGGAGGCGGTTCAGGCTCGCTCGGTCGGCGTACGTCTCGGGCTCGGCCAGCTCGCCGTCGACCTCGCCCAGTTGCTTCTCGGCGCGCAGGACGGCAGCCTCGGCCGCACGCAGGCGGGCGCGCTGGCGACGTGCCTCTTCGGCCGTCAAGGGGCTCCGGCGCGCCTTCGCGGCACCGGCCGGCGCCGCGGAGGCGCCGCGGGGTCCGGAACTCCTGCTCGCGCCCGGCGCCGCAGCGTCTGTCCCGCGCGCCGCTGGAGGCTGATCTGCGCCGGCGCCGGCAACGCGTGCGGCACGAGCCTCCCAATAGCGCGCAACCGAGAGGTGATTCAGGAGTCGGCCGTCGTGGATCTCCAGGACGCGTGATGCCACCCTGTCGATGAGGTACCGGTCGTGGGTGACCAGCAGAAGCGTCCCGGTGTAGTCATCGAGCGCATCGCCCAGCGCCTCGACGGAGCCCATGTCCAGGTGGTTGGTGGGCTCGTCGAGGAGCAGGAAGTTCGCGTCGCCGACCAGAAGCGTGAGCAGGCGGAGCCGGCTGCGCTCTCCGCCAGAGAGCATCTCCACACGCTTCTCGACCTCGTCGGGGCCGAACTGGAAGCGTCCAAGCAGGCTGCGCGCCTCCTGCTCGGCGTGGCCGACGAGCGGCAGGACCGTCTGCAGGCACGTCTGTGTGTCGACCAGTTCTCGCCCCTGCTGGGAGTAGTACGCCACGCGTGTGTTGTGGCCGAGGTGAGACACACCGCGCGACAGGCTACGCAGCCCGGCAACGGTCTCCACGAGGGTGGTCTTGCCAGATCCGTTGGCCCCGAGAAGGGCGACCTTCTCGCCGCGTTCAAGAACGAGATCGAGATCGCGCACGAGGGCGTGGACCCCGCCGGAATCATCGGCCGAGCCGACCTCCAGGGCCGGCGTCCTCATCTCCAGTACGACTCGTGCGGAGGGGGTCGGTTGCGGCAGGCCGAGCTTGAAGCTCCTGCCTTGCTTCGGCGGCTTCCTCAGGTCCCGCTTGATGCGCTCGATCTGCGTGAGCTTGGCCTTCGCCTGCTTGGCCTTGTCCTTCTTCGCATGGAAGCGATCGTAGAAGCGCTGCAGTTGCGCGATCTTCTCGAGATCCTGCTCGTAGGTACGTTGCATCAGGTCGAGGCTGGCCGCACTCTCGCGGAGATAGGTCGTGAAGTCGCCGGCCTGCGTGTGCACTGACTGATGCTCCACAGCCAGAACCCGTCTGCCCACCTTCTCCAGCAGCCGCCGATCGTGGGTGACCAACAGGAAGGCCCGTGGGTAGTCCGTCAGGTAGCCCTCGAGCCACTCCACCGAATCGATATCGAGGTGGTTGGTAGGCTCATCGAGCAGCAGCAGATCGGCGTCGGCGAGAAGCGCGCGCGCCAGCGTGACGCGCGTGAGCTCGCCGCCAGACAGCGACAGGAGCCCGCGATCGAGCATCTCTTCGGGCAGGCCGAGGCCTTCGACGACGGTGCTGAGTCGGCTCCTATAGCCGTACCCGCCGGCCGCCTCGAAGCGACGCTGAAGCTGCTGGTAGCTCCGCATCGTGTCGCGTAGTTCGGGGCTGTGCTCCGCGAGACCGGAAAGACTCTCCTCGACGGCGCGCAGGGCCGCCTCGAGTTCGACCGCCTCGCCGAAGGCTTCCTGAAGGTAGTCGCGAACGCCGCGGTCGCGTTCAAGTTCGGGCATTTGGTCATGAAGCCACACGCGAGCCGCGCGGTCGCGCGCGACGATCCCGGAATCCGCGTGCTCGTCCGTGGATATGAGGCGCAGGATGGTCGTCTTGCCGGTGCCGTTGCGCCCGACGAGTACAGCGTGATCGCGATCGTGCACCGCGAAGCTCGCGTTGGTGAACAGCCGCTGGCCGCCGAACGTCTTTTCGACGTTGTTGAAGGTGACGATGCTCATGATGAGGGTGTGTCCGTTGACGCGTGACTGCGAGCGGCAACGATCGGAAGCGATCGCGCCTCGTGCTTGAAATAAGGGTAACAGCGGCGGGGAACGAATTCATCTGGTGGACGTCGTATCCCGGTCGCGATACGTTACTCCCCGAAGGAGGCACCATGGACATCGGCAAGTGCTTCAAAGACGCGTGGGGTCTGTTCAGGCTCGATCTCGGGCCGCTGATCGCCACGGCCGTGATCGCGGCAGTCGCAGTGGGGGTCGTGAACCTCCTGATCGGTCTTCTCGTGTTCGGCAGCTTCACAACGCTTGGCGGTGAGTGGTCGGGCCTCGCGGTCGGGTCGGTCGTGTTCGGCTCCGTGCTGATCGCCGTCGTGGCGATCGTCGTCTACGCCTGGATGTACGCCGTCGTCTTCCACATGATGCTGCGCAGAGTGCGGGAGCGGCGGGCGGCGGAGTACGCAGACATGCAGGATCTCGATCAGATAGGCTCGTTCGCGATCGCCGCCGTCGTGCTCGGCGTCATCATCGGCTTCGGGTACATCCTCCTCATCATCCCCGGCTTGTTCCTGACGACGATCTGGATCTTCGCGCTTCCGCTTATCGGGGATCGCAGGGTCGGCCTGTCCGATGCGATGGCGCAGAGCAGAGCGCTCGCGTCAGCCCCGGGCCTCTTCACCACGTTCGCGGCCTGGCTGGTCGGCGCGGTCGTGGTCGGAGTGGTGTTGGCGGTGCTCAACGGGATCCCCGTCATTGGGCTGATCATCGGACTCCTGGCGGTTCCCTTCGGCGTAGGCTACGTGATCAGCATGTATTTTCAGGTGATCGGCGAGGGGCATCTGGTCACCGAGGCGATCGAGCACTCCCACCACTGACCCGAGATACGGAGCGCCCGCGACGATGGATATCGGCAGACTCTTCTCACACGCATGGGGTCTCTTCCTGAAGGATGTGGGGCCCCTGATCGTCGGCGCGCTCATCGCGGGCTTGATCCCGATGCTGGCCGGCGGCATCATCTTCGCAGCCACGCTGGGCGCGACGTTCGCCGGCGCCAGCATCTCCCAGGAGGGCGAGATCACCGGGGTGAGTTCCCTGGGCTGGGGCCTGCTCGTCGTCGGTTCGGTCCTGCTCGTCGTGGTCGTCTTGTTGCTCAGTGCGCCGCTCTACGCCGGCCTCGTTTCGGGTGTCGTCAGGCGTGTGCGCGAGGGCAGGGCGATGCGCTACGGCGACGCCTTCGACGGCTTCCGATTCTTCGGCGCGGTCGTCGGCGCATCGGTCTTGATGGGCCTTGCGTTCGTAGCTATCGCGGCCGTGCCGGTGGCGATCGCCCTGGCCGCCGCCGCTGCGTCTTCGGCGATGCTCGGCGTCGTGGCTGCTGTGGCCGGCCTCGTCGCGGCCGTCGCCTGGATCTACCTCTACACTCTCTGGGTCTATGTGTTCCCCGTCATCGTCGACAGGGGTCTCTCGGCGACGACCGCTCTGAGCCAGAGCAGTGCGACCGTGCGTGCCTCGGGCTGGTGGATCACGCTTCTCGCCATCCTGGTCATGACGATCGTGATCGGCGTGATCGGCGGAGTCCTTGGGGTGATTCCGATACTCGGCTCGGTGGCGTCACTGCTCCTCACGCCGTTTGCGCTTGCGTATGTCGTCGCCATGTACTTCCAGGCTGGCAGCGAGGCTCATCTGATCGAGACCACACTCCGTGGCGACAGCGTGACGCCTGTCTCGCCGGCGATGTACCCGCCGGCCGAGGGAGCGCGACCGGCGCCGTACCCGCCGGCCCAGCAGAGCTACCCCGTGACTCCCGTGGTGCAATCGCCCGTCGCGGATTCGCCGGAGCCTTCGGAGCTTTCGCCACCCGCCGGCCCCGCCGTCGTGCCCCCGCCGAGTTCCTCCGATGCCGATGCGTGGCGATCTGCGTCGGACCCGCTTGCTGAGCCGCCGTCCGATGCCGACGTGCCTGAGGCTCCCGCGGCGCCCACCGCGCCCGAAGAGCCCTCGGCCTGACCGCTCGGCGGCCGCCACGCGGCTCGAGCCACCGCATCTGACGCCGGACACGCGGCGGGGCGCCGGACGGATTGGAGGTGGTGCCGTGAATCAAGGCATGAGTTACAGGGCCGATCTGCACGTTCATTCGCGCTGCTCCGGCGACCCCACCAATGCGGGGATCCGTGCTCTTGGCGGTCGCGAATCGTACACCGACCCACTCGAGGTGTATGCCTCCGCCAAGGCGCGAGGCATGGACTTCGTGACGATCACCGACCACAACACCCTCGCCGGCTCACTCGCCATCGCACACCTCCCGGATACGTTCCCGAGCTGTGAGTTCGATACCTGGTTTCCGGACGATTGCGTGAGGGTCCACGTCGTGGCGCTGAACATCGACGAGGACCAGTTCGCCGAGGCGGCGCGGGCCCGCGCCTCAGTGTATGACCTGACTGCCTGCCTCCGCGAGGCCGGCGTCTGCCACTTCCTCGCCCACCCCTTGTTCGACATGACCGACGCCCTCACGCCAGATCACGTCGAGAAGCTGCTGCTGCTCTTCAATGTGCTCGAAGGCGTGAACGGTAGCCGGGTCCATCGCTGCAACGGCCTCCTGCGGGAGATCGTCGACGGCCTGACTCCAGACGCGGTCAGGAGCATGGCCGAAAGGCAGGGCATCGAGCCCTGGGGTGAGACCCCGTGGAGGAAATCGCTCACGGGGGGGTCCGACGACCATAGCGGCCTCTTCGTCGCCGGAGCCCATACCGTGTCCGGCGGCGATGGCACCGTGAGTGGCTTTCTCGCCGCCCTGGAACGCGGTGAGTGCGCGCCGGCCGGAGAGGACGGCGACGCCAGGCTCCTTGCCCACAGCATCTACGCGGCGTCGTTCTGGCGTATCCGCGAGATCCTGCGGCTTGACGACCCGACGCCGCCTCGCCGGGCTCTGCGCCTGCTCAATCGGGGCTTCGGCCCGATAGGAGGTCACGTGCCCCTCCTGGAGAAGGCCGTGCACGGCGTGCGCAGGCTCGCCCCTGGTCTCTACAGGGAGGGTGACGGGCGCGGCCCGGCGTGGGAGGCCTTGCTGGAGCGTGAGATCGGCGCCCTGCTGGCCGATCCGCAGTGCTTCGACAGCGTGGGCAGCGGGGATCTCAACCGGCGTCTCTTCACGGTCGTGCGTCAACTCACGCACGACGTGACGTCACTCCATCTTCGGCCCGTCTTGGCTGGCGACCCCAGGGCGTCTCTGCCGCAGATCCTGCGCTGTGCGTTCGCGGTCGGCATGGTGCATTTTCTGGAGCTGTCCTACTTCATCGCATGGAGTGTGCAGAGCCGCGACCGTGCCTCGCAACGACGCCTGGCCACGCACTTCCTGGACCGCCCGCCCGACCCGGGCAAAGTGGCTGTGTTCACCGATTCCGGGGCAGAGGAGGATGGCCCCTTGCGTTCGATCCGGGGCCTCGTCGCAGCGGCGGCCGAGCGCGGCATTGGCGTCGAGGTCCTCACCTCCAAGGCGGAGCCGACGGCGAGGAAGGACGGGATGATGAGCTTCGAGGCTATCGCTTGTCGGCCTGGCAGGGGCGGCGACCAGCGTGACGCTGCGATCCCGTCCGTGCTGGACGTACTCGACTACGTCGAGCAGAGCGCGTTCACCGCCGTGCACATCGACACGACTGGTGCCGTGGGAGTGGTCGGTCTGGTGGCCGCGAAACTGCTGCATCTCCCCGTCACGGGGCGAGTCCGAGCCCTGCCCTCCCGCCCGACCTCGGCGGCGGCATCGCGAGAGACACCCGGTCCTCGCAAGAGCCAGAAGGGGGCAGGGCGCTCCCGGGGTATCCTGCTGTGCCGGTTCATGGATGCGGTCTACGTACCCTCGCGCGAAGTGGCCTGCCAGCTTGCCGCGAACCGCGTGGACCCCGGTCGCATCCGCATGCTGCCAGACGGCGCGGGCCCTGAGGCTGGGGAGGCGTATGTCGAGGCCATACTCGCGGGCGTCGCCATGGCGCCTCCGCGCCCGGCCCGGCAGCGCCGGGCACGTCCCGTCGGATCGGTCGACCCGGCCCTGGAACGCGGGGCAGAGGGGTGAGCGCCCCCTCGTCTACCCCCGCCGACGTGCGTCGCGAGGTGGGGCTGGCCGCGGCGCGCCTCGAGACATTCGTCCGAGAGACGCCCTGTGATGCCTCACGGAGTCTCGACCCCGGTGGCGGAGGCAAGGCCTTCCTGAAGATGGAGAACCTCCAAATCACGGGTTCGTTCAAGGCGCGCGGCGCGATCAACAAGCTGCTCTCCCTGAGTGCCTCCGAGCTCCGGGGAGGTCTCGTGACCGCCTCCGTAGGGAACCATGCCATGGCGATGGTCCACGCCATGGGCCTTGTCGACACGCAGGGCGAGATCTGGGTCGCCGGCCAGATCAGCCCGGCGAAGCTGAGCGCGCTACGTGAGTGCGGCTCGAACCTCCATGTCGTCGAAGGCGGTGACCCGGGCGGAATCGAGTCGCTGGCTCGGCGTGACGCGGAGCGCACCGGGCGTCTGTTCGTGAGCCCCTACAACGATCCACAGGTCATCGGAGGCCAGGGCACCGTGGCCGTGGACCTGCTCCATCAGGTCGAGTCCGTCGACGTGGTCTTCGTCCCGGTGGGCGGCGGGGGTCTGGCGGCGGGGATCGCAGGCTACCTCGAAGAGGTCGATCCCCACGTTCGAGTCGTCGGCTGCCAGCCGGCGAACTCCCCGATCATCGCGGCCTCTCTCGCTGCCGGCGGCGAGTTGCTCGACCTGCCGTGGCAGCCCTCCCTCTCGGACGGCACCGTGGGCCATGTGGAGCCGGGATCCATCACGTATCCGATCTTGCGCGAGTGCATCGACGAGTGGGTGCTGGTGAGTGAGGCGGAGATCGCGGCGGCGTTGCGCCAGGTCATGCGCGAGCACTGCGTGATGATCGAGGGTGCCGCGGCCGTCTCGGTCGCCGCGTATCTCAAGACGAGAGAGCGCTGGCACGGGAAGCGCGTCGTCTGCGTGCTGAGCGGCGCGCGCATCTCTCTGGAGCAGCTGGGCGCTGTGCTGCGCCAAGGGTGACTCGCCTGCGGTAGAATCCTCCGCGATGATCACCTACCGGGATACCCGTGGTCTGATCGAAGAGCCACGTCCATTCACGACCGCGATCCTTGAGGGCATCGCGCCGGGTGGCGGCCTGTTCGTTCCGCAGGAGCTGCCGCATCTCTCACTCGCGGATATCATGGCGCTGGCGCCGCGTCCCTACCATGAGCGCGCCGCTTTCGTGTATCTGGCCTTCGGGCTGGACATCGCCGACGAGGAGACGCACCGCATCGCGGCGACGGCCTACGGATCGAACTTCGACACCCCGCAGATCGCGCCGGTTCGCGAGGCCGCCCCGGGTCGCTTCGTCCTCGAGCTGTGGCACGGCCCGACGCTCGCCTTCAAGGACATGGCTCTGCAGTGCATGCCGCTGTTCTTCAGCCAGGCACTTGACCAGGTCCACCAGAGCGGGGCGTCGGCGCTGGACTTCCTCGTCCTTGTGGCGACCTCCGGCGACACCGGGGTGGCGGCGCTCAACGGCTTCGCCGATCGCGCCCATACCAACGTGTGTGTCTACTATCCCGCGCGCGGAGTGAGCGCGCTCCAAGAGTTGCAGATGGTCACACAGCCGGGCGACAACGTCGGCGTGTTTGGCCTGGACGGCGATTTCGACGCCTGCCAGAACGCCGTCAAGGCAGTCTTCGACGATGCCGAGTTCGCCGCCGAGCTGGCCGGCCGCCACGGCCTGTCTCTCTCCTCAGCCAACTCAATCAACTGGGGACGACTGATGCCGCAGATCGTCTACTACGTGAGCGCCTACGCCGACATGGTTGCGGAGCACGGGCTAGAGGCCGGTGCCCCGCTGGATGTTTGTGTGCCCACCGGGAACTTCGGAAACATCCTCGCCGCCTACTACGCCAAGCAGATGGGCGTACCCATCGGCCATCTGCTCTGTGCGTGCAACGCGAACAGGGTGCTCGCCGACTTCCTGGCTACCGGCGTGTACGACATAGCTGAGCGAGGTCTCGTGAAGACGGCTTCCCCATCAATGGACATCCTCGTCTCCTCGAACCTCGAGCGCCTGCTGTACCACCTGGCTGGGGATGCTGCGCGGATTCGCCGATGGATGATGGATCTCAAGACGACCGGCCGCTTCGGCGTGGATGCCGACACGCGCGCCAAGCTCAGTGCCGAGTTCCGCGGCGGCTGGGTCGACGATGCGGCTTGCCTGCGCACGATCGGCCGCGTGCAGCGAGATCACGCCTACCTTCTGGATCCCCATACGGCGGTGGCCTGGGAGGTGGCTGGGGCCCTGCAGGACGAGGGTTCTCCGGTACTCATCGTCAGTACCGCCCATTGGAGCAAGTTCGCCGCCGACGTCGTTCGCGGACTGGAGGGCGTCGCGCCAGGCCGGCCGGTGCCCGGCGGCAAGGACGACATCGAACTGCTCGATCGAGTCATCGAGCTCGTGCCGAATGCCCTCGTTCCGCCGCAGCTCCAGGCTGTGCGGCGGCGCAGCGTGCGGTTTCACGACCGCGTCGAAGACGGTCGCGAGGCGGTCGAGAGCAGCCTGCGGCGCTGGCTGACGCGCCGCGGCGCCTGAGACTCGTCGAGGCTCAGGCCTCGGGCGCCGCGAACGCTCGCACGGTGGCTACTGCCGCGTGCCAGCCCTCGAGTCGAGCCTCTCTGTCTGTCCGCAGGTCGGGCGTGAAGCGACGATCGGCCCGCCAGCCCGCCTGCATCGGCGTCACGTCCTCCCAGAGCCCGACGCCGAGGCCCGCCAGAGACGCTGCCCCCAGCGCCGTGGCCTCCTTCTGGGCCGCTCTGGCGATGCCGAGGCCGAGGATGTCTGCTTGGATCTGCATGAGGACGTCGTTCGCCGCGGCGCCACCGTCCACGCGCAGTTCGCCGGGCTGCAACCCGGCATCGCCGGCGACGGCGGCATAGAGGTCGGCCACCTGGAAGGCGATGCCCTCGAGGGCGGCCCGGGCGATATGCGCGGTCGTTGTTCCGCCGTTCAGTCCGAGGATGGCGCCGCGAGCGTGCGCATCCCAGTAGGGTGCGCCCAGGCCGGCCAGAGCCGGCACGAAGTAGACGCCGTCGCTCTCGGGCGCATCCGCTGCGAGAATTCCCGACTGCCCGACATCGTCGAAGAGGCGGAGACCGTCGCGCAGCCACTGGATCGCCGCACCGGCCATGAAGACGCTTCCCTCCAGCGCGTACTGACGGCGTCCTGCGCGTTGGAGGGCGACCGTGGTCAGAAGGCCATGGCCGGAGGCAGGCGCGCTATCGCCTGTATGCATGAGAAGGAAGCAGCCTGTTCCATAGGTCGCCTTGGCCATGCCGGGCACGGTGCACGCCTGACCGAAGAGAGCCGCCTGCTGGTCTCCGACCAGGGCCGCTAGTGGGATCCTGGCCCCGAGATGTGCGACGTCAGTCTCGCCGACGATCCCACTCGTGTCGCATACGTCCGGCAGCATGGAGCGAGGCACGCCGAAGAGGTCCAGGAGCTCATCGTCCCACTGGCCACGGTGGATATCGTAGAGGAGCGTGCGCGAGGCATTGGTGGCATCGGTCACATGCCGCTGTCCCGCCGTCAGCTTCCAGGTCAACCAACTGTCGATAGTACCGAAGGCCAGATCACCGGCCAGTGCGCGCTCACGGGCCAGCGGCACGTTCTCGAGCAGCCACGTCAGCTTGGTCCCACAGAAGTACGGATCGAGAAGGAGTCCCGTCCTTCGCCGGATCAGCGCCTCGTGGCCGGCCTCACGGAGGCTCTCGCAGAGAGACGCCGTGCGCCGGTCCTGCCAGACGATGGCGGGAGCGATGGGCTCCGAGGTCGCGCGGTCCCACACGATCGTCGTCTCGCGCTGATTGGTGATTCCCAGAGCGGCAACGTCGCCGGCCGCGACGCCGCTGCGCGCCAAGGCCTCAACCGCGGAAGCGCGCTGGGCCTGCCAGAGCTCCTCGGGGTCCTGCTCGACCCACCCCGGCTGGGGGAACGTGCGCCCCAGCTTCTGTTGCGCGACGGCCAGGATCGTGCCCGTCTCGTCGACGACCAAGGTCCTTGAACTGCTCGTCCCCTGGTCGAGAGCGAGGATCACGGGACCGCCAGACGAACGCTTCGTCGTCATCGTTGCATCACTCCGTCTTCCGGCGATCGGCTCCGGCTCGGTTGCCGTGCCTCTGCAGGCCCAGCGTATCCGACGTGTCCGCCGGGCGAAAGCATGGAAACGCTGCGGCAGCGAGCAGGATGACGCGGTAGCATGTCCCTGGTGGAAGCATGCAGGCGAACGGCGGGAACCGTCGTGAGGAGGAGTCCATGACCTGGAGAGAGATCCTCCAAGAAGAGCATCGCTTGGTCCTCGAGGTCCTTGATGCGGCCGAGAAGGAGTGCGACCACATCGATGCGACCGGGTGCTGCCACGTCGACCTCGCCGCCGACATGCTCGAGTTCTTCCGCTACTTCAACGATGGTCTGCACGACCCCAAGGAAGAGGGCTTGCTCTACTCACGCTGTCACAAGCGTGGGATGACCGAGCAGGACGAGCCGCTCGAGCAGATGATCGGGGAGCACGAATGGTCCCGTGGCAGACTCGACGTCCTTTACGACACGCTGGCGGCGCTCGTGGCAGGCAACACCGGCCTGGTCGGCGAGCTTTCGAGTGGCATGCGCGAGTACATCGAGGTCAACCGCTGCCACATCGACATCGAGGAGACGCTGTTCTTCGACACGGCTTCGCACTATCTGACCGAGGGGGACCTCGAAGAACTCACGGAGGAGTTCGAGGCGGTCCATGCGGACGAGGTCGAGGAGGGCGTCCAGGCGTTCTACGAAGCGCTCGCCCATCGCGTGCTTGCCGCGGAGCGCGAGCTCGGCGAGGACAACCAGGTCTGCGACTAGAGCCAGCCGCCCCCGCCGTCGCTGAGGTAGGCGTCCATGTCGTCCGCCGACTTGCGCGCGGCGCCCATCGCCAGGATCACCGTGGCCGCACCAGTGACGATGTCGCCACCAGCCCATACGCGAGGGACGCTCGTACGGCCGGCATCGCTGTGGGTATGGATGTAGCCCCTGCTCGTGCGTTCCAGGCCCTCGGCATCCTCGAACAGGGCCTTGTTGGGCCCCGCTCCGACCGCGACCACGACCATGTCCACGCCGATCAGGAAGTCCGAGCCGAGCACGGGCACGGGGCGTCGCCGTCCGGATGAGTCTGGCTCTCCCAGCTTCATGCGCACGCAGCGCATGCTCTTGACCCAGCCCTGGTCGTCGCCTTCATAGGCGATGGGGCTGGTGAGGTACTCGAAGCGCAGCCCCTCCTGTTCCGCATGCGCTATCTCCTCCGTCCGCGCGGGCATCTCGTCCCGTGTGCGCCGGTAGACGAGGGATACGTGGCGGGCGCCCATGCGCAGCGCCGTGCGCGCGCAGTCCATGGCGACGTTGCCGCCACCGACGACCGCGACCTCGGCACCCTTCGGCGCCGGCGTGTCGTACTCAGGAAACCGGTATGCCTTCATGAGATTGATGCGCGTCAGATACTCGTTCGCCGAGACGACGTTGCAGAGGTTCTCGCCCGGCAGACCCATGAATCCCGGAAGCCCTGCGCCGGTGGCGACGTAGACCGCGTCAAAGCCGTTGTCCAGCAGCTCGGTCAGTCCATAGAGCTTCCCGATGATGCTGTTGAGCTCGAACCGTACGCCGAGGCGGCGCAGATTGCCCGTCTCCGACTCGACGATGGCTTTGGGAAGGCGAAACTCGGGGATGCCGTAGACGAGTACTCCGCCGGGGCTGTGCAGCGCCTCGAAGATCGTCACGCTGTGGCCCTTGACCGCCATGTCGGCGGCCATCGTGAGCCCGGCCGGGCCGCTGCCGACGACAGCGACGCGACGACCCGTCCTGGGAGCCTTCCTCGGCAAGGTGACCTGGTCGGTCTCTCGTTCGTAGTCTGCGGCAAAGCGCTCCAAGGCGCCGATGGCGACAGGTTCGCCCTTGTTGCCGAGGATGCAGCGTCGCTCGCACTGGTCGTCCTGTGGGCAGACTCGGCCGCAGATGGCCGGCAAGGCGTTCTTCTCGCGGATGACCTGCGCCGCCTGAGCGAACTCGCCTTGCGCGATAAGACCGACGAATCCGGGGATGTCGATCTCGACCGGGCAGCCGCTGGTACACTCAGGCTTCTTGCACTGCAGACAGCGCCCCGCTTCGACGACGGCGAGGTCGGTGTCGTAGCCGTAGCTGACCTCGTTGTAGTTGCGGATACGCAAGCTGGCGTCCTGCTCGGGTTTCCTCTGTCTCGGGGTCCCGGCCAACACCTTGGCGCGCGTGCGCTTCGGGACACCGTACCAGGTGCATCCGGCGCGCGAGCAGAGAGAGAGCGGGGCGACTCGGGTGTGCAGCGAGATGTCGACTGTGAAGAGTTGTGCGCCGCATCGTTCGCACGGGGCGTTCTCGTTGACCAGCGACCCGGCGCAGTGGGGGCAGCGGACGTCGGTCGCCACGACGTCGCCGGAGTAGGGGCCAGCGTCGACGCTCGCGGACCCGTCGAGCCGCGGGTCGAGGTGCACTGTGTGAGTCTCCTCGCCCACGTCGACAACCACATTCATCCACACCCGGCGCGTCGCCTCGTCGTACACGTTCAGCGGACCGTGGCAGTGTGGGCAGAAGCTCGCAAGATCGCCCTGCTGGGCGAGGGTCGAAAGCTCGACCTGAGTCATCGTCATCGGTCAGCGCGCTTTGACGGAGGTGAGCAGCGAGATGCGCTCGTCCCGGGCGTACATCTGGTTCCTCTGGATGAGCTCGTCGAAGTCGACCTTGAGGGCGTCGAACTGCGGCCCGTCGACGCAGGCGAACTGGGTCTCGCCGCCGACGGTGCAGCGGCAACCGCCACACATACCGGTGCCGTCGACCATGACCGGGTTGAGGCTCACCTGTGTGGGGATGCCGTAGATGCGGGTCATCGCTGCGACCGCGCGCATCATGACCAGGGGGCCGACCGCCAGCACCTGGTCGATCCTCTCGGTGCGCTCGACCAGGGCCTGCAGGGCGTCGGTGACTCTGCCGTGGAGCCCGTAGCTGCCGTCGTCGGTCGTGACGATGAGCTCGTCACAGAGGTTCTCCAACTCGTCCTCCAGGATGAGCATGTCCCTCTGGCGTGCACCCACGATCCCGATGATGTGATTGCCCACCTCGCGATGCCCTGTGAGGAGGTGATGCAGCACCGCGATGCCTGAACCGCCACCGATGCCTACGACGGTGCCGATGGGCTCGAATGTCTCGGCGCGACCGAGCGGGCCGCACACGTCCTTGACGGCGTCACCGACGCCGAGCGACGCCAACATGGCGGTGCTCTTGCCGACGACCTGGAAGATCATGGTGATCGTGCCGTTCGCGGGGTCGCTGTAGGCGACAGTCAGCGGCACGCGCTCGCCGGTCTCGTTGACGCGCAGAACGACGAACTGACCTGGCCGGATCTTTCGTGCGATCTGCGGTGCCTCGACGGTGAGGCTGACGAGGTCGCCTGTGGAGAGCTCGTGCCGGTCGGCGATGAGATACATACACCCGCCCTAGCGTCGTGGTCACACGTCGCGTGACGAACCCTTGCACGTCCCGCCCGCCTAGTATGCCACATCGACCGCAGTGGACGAGCCCCGACCCCGCGACGGGGACACGATCCGTGATCACCTCCGCGGGTCGCAACCCACGTCGTCGACGCCGGCGGCCACCGCCGCCGGGACGGCCTCGTCGGTCACGTGCCAGTACTTCCGCCCCAGCCAGAGAGCCACGCCGACAAGACCGATGAGGACTGGCACCTCGACCAGAGGCCCGATGACCGCGGCGAACGCCTCTCCCGAGCCGATGCCGAAGACGGCGATGCTCACGGCGATGGCGAGCTCGAAGTTGTTGCTGGCGGCGGTGAACGAGAGGGTCGCCGTCTTGGAGTAGTCGGCGCCGATCTTGCGACCCATGTAGAAGCTGACGAAGAACATGACGACGAAGTAGATGAGCAGCGGGATGGCGATCCGCACCACGTCGAGCGGCAGATCGACGATGAGTTCGCCCTTGAGGCTGAACATCACGAAGATCGTGAACAGCAAGGCGATCAGCGTGAGCGGGCTGATGCGCGGGATGAACTTCTGTTCATACCACTCGCGGCCCTTGTACTTGAGGCCGAGGTAGCGCGTCAGCATGCCGGCCAGGAAAGGGATTCCGAGGTAGATGAAGACGCTCTTGGCGATCTGGCCGATGGTGATGTCGACCGTGGCTCCCTCGAGCCCGAAGAGCGGCGGCAGCTTGGTGACGAAGATCCACGCGAAGAGGCTGTAGAAGAGCACCTGAAAGACGCTGTTGAAGGCCACGAGGCCCGCCGCATACTCGGTGTCGCCCCTGGCGAGCTGGTTCCAGACGATGACCATGGCGATGCAGCGCGCCAGCCCGATCATGATGAGGCCGACCATGTACTCGGGGTAGTCGTGCAGGAAGATGATAGCCAGGAAGAACATGAGGAACGGGCCGATGAACCAGTTCTGTGCCAGAGAGAGGCCTAGGATCCTGTAGTCACGAAAGACGTCGCCGAGTTCCTCGTACCTGACCTTCGCAAGGGGCGGGTACATCATCACGATCAAGCCGATGGCGATGGGGATGTTGGTGGTCCCCACCTGCCAGCTCTCGATGAAATCCTGCACGCCCTCAAGGGCCCAGCCGACGGCGACGCCGACTGCCATGGCGAGGAAGATCCACGCGGTCAGGTAGCGATCGAGGAAGGAGAGGCGCTGCCGCGTGCTCTCTGTCACGAGGCGGTGCTCCTCACGGCGCCCATGCGATGTCGCGAGCCCGGAGGTCGGTGCCCGGCTGCTCCATTGACAAGCATCTTCGGTGGAGCTAGCTTCGTGCTCGAAGCGTGTCAATCGCCGATCGTCAGCGCTGATGATGAGAGCATGGGGGGGGGATGGTGGTGCTCCGACTCGACGAGCCGTTCGCCGTCTTCTCCGACATTCACGGCAACCTTCCGGCACTCGTGGCCGTTCTCGCCGATGTCAACGCCCGCGGGTACGCTCAAGCCCTCTGCCTCGGGGACCTCGTCGGATATGGTCCCTCTCCCAACGAGGTCGTCGCGCTCGTGCATGCGTGGGGCATCCCGACGGTCGTCGGCAACTAAGATCAGGCCATCGGCTTCGAGCAGGACTCCTCTGGCTGCGCCGATGCGACCGAAGAACAACGCCTCGAAGGTGATGTCTCATTCGATTGGACGCGGCACGCCGTCACCCAAGAGGTCAAGGCGCAGCTTCGTGCGCTCGCGGACAGGTTCGTGTTGCAGACTCCCTGCGGCGAGTTGCTGGCGGTCCATGGCAGCCCGCGACGCATCGACGAGTACCTCTTCGAGGACCGGCCGGTCTCTGCTCTGGAGCGAATGGCCCGTGCCAACCCGTATCGGGCGAGACTGTTCGGACACACTCATCGGCCATACGTGCGCCGGGCCGGCGGCACGGTCTTCGCCAATGTGGGCAGCGTCGGGCGCCCCAAGGACGGCGACTGGCGTGCCTGCTATCCCACAGTCGATCCCTCGTCACGAGCGGCCGACGGGCCCGTCGTCGAGTTCGTGCGCGTCGAGTACGACTACGCCCAGCTGCTGCTCGACCTCGGGACGACGCCACTGATCACCAGCTTCGACGGCCCCACTGACGGCTGCAGAAGCACCGAGCGTCAGTGAGGGAGTGCCTCAGAGCGTCGAGGGGGCAAGCTCCTTGCGCACCGCCCGGGGGTGGCACATCTCGCCGCGCTGATCGCACTCGGCACACTCTGACAGAAGGAGCAGTCGCTCGGCGCCTTGCGTGACCACGGCGAACCCATTGGCGACGAAGAAGCCCGGGGCGCGTGCCGTCGCCCAGAGCGTCGAGAGGGCGCGGCGTCGCGCTTCCTGCTCGAGCTCGGCCAGCAGGCGTCGGCCGAGGCCCTGCCCGCGGAAGCTTCGCTCTACGGCGATGCGCCCCACGGTCGGCAGCCCCTTGTAGTCGTTGAGTGACACCGTGCCGACCATGCGCTCGCCGTCGAAAGCGCCCCACATGGCCAACGGAGGCGCTTGGTCGGATGCCACTTCCAGTTCCGCTTCATTGGCCAGGGCGACGGACGCAGCGAGGTCGTCGCTGGGCGCTATGAGGAGTGCGTCGGCGGATTCTGGCATTTCCTGATTCTACTCCTCGCGAAGACCTGGCGACGAGCCGTTGACGCAGACGCACCCGTCGCCGGCGGGCCATCGTCTGTCGCGCGGCGCCCGGTGTCGGGGCTTGTGCCGGTCCCGGCGGGCAGGTATAAGGACGACAGGCAGGCGCAACGGACGGGAGAGCAACGGCATGGAGATGAAGGTCACCTTTCCGGGCAACCTCAGGGTGGATGCCGAGTACAAGGGCTTCACCATCGAGACCGATCAGCCGGTCAGCGGTGGCGGCGACGGCACGGCGCCGGCCCCCTTCGACCTCTTCATCGCTTCCCTGGGAACCTGCGCCGGCATCTTCATGCTGGCCTTCATGAAGCAGCGAGGTATCGATCCGGCGGGTTCGGGTCTTACCATGACGACCGGGCGCGACTCCACGACGGGCATGATCGGGGCGGTCAGCTTCGACCTGCATCTGCCCGCCGACTTTCCCGAGAAGTACGAGGCGGCTATCATGCGCGCCGTCGATCAGTGCTCTGTGAAGCGCCACATCCAGAACCCACCGGCGTTCACGACGCGTACGTCGCGAGCTCCCACCCGCTGAGGGTCGGCGGGCTCTGAGAGACAGGGGGCAGGTTCGGTCGTGGACGCCGTCCCGCTTGTCGTCGGGATCGATGTCGCCGTCAGCCGACCGTCGGTGGCGGTGGCAGTCCGCGCCGAGCGTCGTGCCTTGGAAGTGGTAGCCTGGCGGGAGGGCGACGAGCGGGTCGCGGGCGATCGCCGTCGCCTCCTGGAGTGGATCGAGGGGTGGACCCCATCGGCCGTGGCCATCTCCGCGGCGCAGCGCCCGCGCCGGGCTGCCGGTGGCGCGGCGCCCGTGCGCCGCGCCGATGCCGAACTGCTGCGACGGCGCATTGCCGTCACCCCGGTGCCGACGCGCTCCCGGGCGGACGAAGAGCGGCGGCGCTACGCTCACACCCGGGCTGGCTGGGCGTACTTCAAGGAGTTCCGTCACCGCGGGTATGAGACGCCCTCCGCGGGAAGCCTTCCGGGCGCACTCGGTCAGGCGCCCGCGATCCTCGAGGTGTACCCGCACGCCGGGTTCGTCGCCGCGCTCCGTGGCACGCCGCCGAACAAGCACACGCGGGAGGGCCTGCACGTGCGCACCCTCGTGCTTCGGCGGCTGGGCCTGCGCTGGGACGACTACTACGACGCCGCCTCGCTGGACGCCCTCATGGCGGCCTTCACCGCGTGGCGGCTGCTGCAGGGCCAAGCCGTCTCCCTCGGCGACGAGCGCGGCGGCTATGTCTGGCTGCCTGTGACCGAGCACGAGCTGCGCGACACCTACAGACCCTTGACGACGTCGAGCGCACGGGAGGCAGTGGCGCGGCTCGGCGCAGGCTAGGTTCGCTTGGCTCGACTGCGGGCCGTCGTGGGACGGGTCGCCTTACATCACGATCTTGTTGAGCGGGAACTCGACGATGCCTTCGGCGCCGGCCTCCTTGAGGCGCGGGAGGATGTGGCGCACGACGTTCTCCTCGATGATGGTGTTCACGGCCAGCCATCCGTCGTTGCTGAGAGGCGAGATGGTCGGGTTGCGCAGGGCCGGGAGCACTCCGACGACGGCTTCTAGGTCGGAGGCTCTGACGTTGAGCATGAGGCCCACCTTGTCGAGCGCTGCGATGGCGCCTTGCAGGAGCATGACCATGTCTTCGATCTTGGAGCGCTTGACGGGGTCCTTCCAGGCATCGTTGTTCACGATGAACTGCGTGGACGACTCGAGCACGGTCTCGACGATGCGCAGCTTGTTGGCGCGCAACGACGAACCCGTCTCAGTGACCTCGACGATGGCGTCGGCGAGCTGGGGCAGCTTCGCCTCGGTCGCGCCCCAGCTGAACTCCACCTTGGCCTGCACGCCATGCTCGGCCAGCCATCGCTTGGTCACGCCGACCAGCTCGGTGGCCAGGACCTTCCCCTCCAGATCGGCGATCGATCGGATGTCGGAGGCCTCCGGGACCGCCAGCACCCATCGCACTTTGCCGAAGCTCTGCTTGGCGTAGACGAGGCTGCAGACGGCATGGACGTCGGCGTCGTTCTCGACCACCCAGTCATGGCCAGTCAGACCACAGTCCAAGGCACCGTCCTCAACGTAGCGCGCCATCTCCTGAGCACGCACCAGCATGCATGAGATGTCGCGATCGTCGATCACGGGGTAGTAGGAGCGCTCGGCGACCGTGACGACGTATCCTGCTCGGCGCATGAGCTCGAACGTGGCGGTCTGAAGACTTCCTTTGGGCAGGCCCAGCTTGAGTGTCATACGGTGCTCCTCGAGATCGTGACGAAGGCGCCGCGGAGCGGCGCCGGATGCGGCGCGGGAGAGAGTCTACCTCAGAGCGCGGCGCGTCGATAGGAATTGGGCGTCGGACCCGTTACGATCACGCCATGCAGTACCGGCAGTTTGGAGAGCTCGACTTCAGGCCCTCAGCGCTGGGCTTCGGCGCCATGCGGCTGCCGGTCCTCGCCGGGGCGGACGGCGAGCCTGACTACACCAGGATCGACTACCCCGAGGCCTCGGCGATGCTGCACCGGGCTATCGACGCCGGCGTGAACTACGTTGACACGGCGTGGATGTACCACGGGGAGCAGTCCGAGGCCTGGGTCGCTGCCGCACTGCAGGGGGGGTATCGCGAGAGGGTCAAGATCGCCTCGAAGATGCCCGTGTGGCAGGTCCAGCGAGCGGGTGATTTCGACCGCATCCTCAACACTCAACTCGAGCGCCTGCAGACGCGGTGCATCGACTTCTACCTGCTTCACAGTCTCGACGATGTGAACTGGCGCTGCGTACTCGAACAGGGGCAGCTCGCTTCGGCCGAGGCGGCGCTCGCCGACGGCCGAATCGGACACCTCGGCTTCAGCTTTCATGGACGCTACGATCTGTTCGCAGAGATCGTCGAGGCGAGCGGTCTCTGGGAGTTCTGCCAGATCCAGCTCAACTACATGGACGAGGAGTTCCAGGCTGGGCGTCGCGGCCTCGAGCTCGCTGCGGGTCACGGGCTCGGCGTCATCGTCATGGAGCCGCTCCGCGGCGGCATGCTGGCCCGCAATCTGCCGCCATCGGTGGCGACGGCGTGGGGCGAGGCGCCGGCGCGCCGCACGCCGGCGGAGTGGGCCTTGCAGTGGGTCTGGAGTCTCCCCGAGGTCTCATTCCTGCTGAGCGGGATGAGCACCATGCAGCAAGTGGAGGAGAACCTCACCTACGCCGCCCGCTCGCGGCCCGGTCTTCTCTCGGACAGAGAGCTCGCGGCGGTAGCACAGGTGCGTGACCTCTATCGCGAACTCAGCCCCATTCCTTGCACGGCTTGTCGCTACTGCATGCCGTGCCCGCACGGCGTCGCGATCCCGGAGATCCTCCAACTCTACAACGACGCCCAGATGTACGGCGATGTCGCTTCCCAGCGGATCTACTACAGCTGGCTCAGGGAGAGCGTGCGCGCCGAAAACTGCACAGCCTGTCGTGAGTGCGAGGAGAAGTGCCCCCAGGAGATCGTCGTGAGTGAGTGGATGGAGACGATCCAGGGACTCCTCGGCGAGACGGGCTGACGCGCAGGGAGTCGGTGGACGAGCCGCGGTGGCGAGACCCGGCCCGCGCTAGCTCTCGGTCTCGCCCCGAACCACCCGCATGTAGGCATCGTGGAGGTGCTCGCCGGCGCCAGGCTCAAGGTAAGGCGCCAGTTGGCGCAGAAGGTAGGCCAGGTCGCGCTGCGGCTCGAGGGCCGCGTCGAAGTCGGTGCCGGAGCGGGCACAGGCGGCAGCCGCCGTGGCGCGCGCCTCATTCATCGCCTGCACTGTCTCGGACAGCGAGTACCACGCTGCGACGTACTCCGCGGAGTACTCACGCGCGACGTCGTCTCCCGACGTCGACTCCCTGGCAAGCTCGATCTCAGAGAAACGCAGGTACGTGTCGTGGGCGCCGCGCGCCGCGAACACGGCCGCCTTGAACTGCGCCAGGACGCCCGCGAGGTCGAGTTCGGCCGGCGGACCGAGCGTGGCCGGCGACGCCACCTCGGGCGCGGCTGCATCGCGAGGGGCCGGCGGGACTTGGGCGAGCGGCTCCCCGCCACGGCCGAAGGGGGGCGCCGTATCGCGATGGACGACGACGGTGCCCGCGGCGAAGTCGCCGAGCCGCTTGTTGCGCTTGCTGATGAGGCACGAGATGCCGGCGGGGATGTACCAGAAGAGGACCTCGGGGATGCGCAGGAGATTGCGCACGACGATGGCCGCCGTGGTGGGCTCGCGGCCGTCGTCCATGCGGACGCGCAGCCCCAGGGCCAGCTTGCCAAGGCTCCCACCCGTGAACGCCTCGAGCAGGGCGTAGTACCCGAACAACATGCTGTACGTGGTGACGTAGATCCAGGACGGTATGACGACGTCGCTGCTGAAAGGGCTTGTGGTCGCGGGGTCCGGGAGTTCGAGCACGCCGGCGGCCGCGGCGATGAGCAGAAGGGCCACAAGGGCTGAGAAGAGGACCACCGTGTCGATCACGATGGCGGCGAACCTCAAGCCAAGACTGGCGTAGCGCATCTGGACCTGGTTGTGCTGCATCCGGCCTCAGCTCCTGAGGACTTCTTCGAGTCGCGGCACGAGCGGCGGCAGGTCGTTCTCGACGGTCGCCCAGAGGATCTTCGTGTCGATACCGAAGTACTGGTGGACCACGACGTTGCGGACCCCGCGCATCGTGCGCCAGGGAACGGCGGGATGGGCGTCGAGTACGGTGTCGGGGATCCAGCGGGTCGACTCGCCGAGAGTCGTGAGGTTGCGAATCACCGCGTCCATCGTCTTTGCGTCGGCGACGAAGTCCTCGTAGGTCATGACCTTGGTGTACTGGTCAATCGCCTCCAGAGCGCCCAGGATATCCCGGACGCGATAGCGCCAGTCGCGGAAGCGGAGCTTCGCCTGACGCTCGGCGTGGCCGGTCTCCCGCCGGGAGCGCCCCTCAGAAGGCACGGATCGCCTCTGCGAGGATCCCGGAACGCATCTCGGCCCGGAGTGCGTCCGCAGTGGCCAGGTCAATGCGGGTGTCCATGATGTCGGTGAGGTGGTCCAGGAGGCGGACGAACTCGAAGAGCCCCACCCGTGCTTGGGGGTCGAACTCGACCAGGAGGTCGACGTCGCTCTGTGCGGTGGCCTGATCACGCGCCGTCGAGCCGAAGAGGAAGATGTGGCGGACGCTGTAGCCGCGCAGCTTCTCGCGGTTGCGGGTCAGACGGCGGAGGGCTTCGCGTCGAGTCATGGACCCGATTCTACCGGACATCGGCGTCTGTCACGCGAAGGGCCAGCACGCTTCGGCGGCGCAACGAGCGTTCGATGCCAGCAAGGCAAGATCCGGGCGGCCGTGATCTGGCCAGACGTACGCGAGCGCAGATCTCGCCGCGCACGAATCTACTCATCCGCCCGCACGCGTCCGCGGCAGAGGTGCGCCTATGCGGGTCCGGCGAGGATGAAGAGCGCGGTGATCGCCAGCAGCGCGACCAGCGCCACGGCAGTGGCAAGGCGGCTGCTGCGGGCTCGTGGGTGCTGCATCCTCTTCCTCCAGTCGCGGTGGAGCTAGTGATACCCCCAAGCGAGGCGATCGAGACCCTCAGGGGCGACGATGTGTCTCCGTCCTTGTCAACAGGTAGAGCCGGAAGGGTCTACTCCCGGCCCGCAACTCCGCGCGGTGAGGTTGATGATCCTCGCTCTCTCGCCTGACTCCCGCCTCACCAGCGCGGCGGCGTCTGGGTGGCATGTGAAGAAGAGGCACTGCCCCTCGGCGGCCGAGGTGACGATGAGCCGCGCCATCGCCGCTGCTCTGGCGGGATCGAAGTTGACCAGGCAGTCGTCCATGATCAGCGGCAACTCCCGGCCGCGATCGGCGAACTCCCCGACGAGCGCCAGGCGGATGGCCAGATAGAGCTGTTCGCAGGTCCCGCGACTGAGCTCGTATGGGGTCAGCCGTGAGCCGTCCCACTGTTCGACGAGCACGGAATCGGTGTCGTCGGCCGCCTCTTGCACGATCCCCCGAAAGCGCCCGTCGGTCACGGTGGCGAAGGCCTCGGAGGCCCGCGCCAGGACGGCCGGCTGGCGGTCGCGAACGTAGCTCTGGAGCGTACGACGCACGAGGCCCGCCGAGGTCATGACGACCCTGTAGTCGTGAGCGGCCAGCGCCAGCTCGGCGCGCAGCGATTCCAGTTCCGTGCGCAGGCGCGGCACGTCCGCCGACTCCTCGAGCGCTTCGCGGGCGCGCTCTGCGTCGCGTCGCCTCTCGATGGCGGTCGTTCTGGCGTCGTTCGTCTCGGAGATCTCCGCGTCGAGACGCTCCATCTCCGCCGCCCACAGGACGGGGTCCCCTTCGGCGAGGTCTCGGCGGGCCTGTTCGGGGGCGGGGAGGTTCGAGACGCCGCTGCTAACACGCCGCTCACAACCGGCACGGCGCTCCAGCGCCATCGTTCGCTGCGTCAGCGCCTCGTCGAGTGCGACCACCCCCGCTTCGAGTGCTGCGTCGGAGACCACGGCCGTCGTCATGCCGGCCTCAACCAAGGCTGCCTCGGCCTCCTGAGTCCAGATCGTGCGCTCGCCCTCGATGGCCGCGATCGCGGTCTCCGCCTTCGTTCGGGACTGATGCGCCGCTCGTGCCTGACCAACCTCGACGAAGAGGTCAAGCATACCCTCAGTGGAGACGTCCGGGAGGTCTCGGGAGGCAGCCCAGTCGGCCCAGGCCGCGCGCTGCGCCTCGGCCTCGCTTTCAGCGTCCGCCGCCGCCCGCGACGACTCCTCCGCCCGGCCCTCTGCGAGCGCGCGCCTCCTCGCTATCTGTCGGAGTTGCGCCTCGGTGCCGTCGCAGGCGACGCGCTGGTCGCGCGCGCTGGAGAGCCTCGCCTCGAGCTCGTTGAGCCCGGCCTCGGAGGGGTCGTCCCCGAGACCGAGGCGGCGGCTGGTCTGGGCGACTTCCGTGCGCAGGCGCTCGATGCCGCCGGCGGCGCCGCTCGGGTCGCCGCCACCTGCGCGCCCAGTGCCCGCCCGGGCTAGCACCGCCACAAGACCGAGAAGAGCCGCCCCCGCGGCGAGCCCCAGCGCCAGCTGTGCGGCATCGCCTGCGGCGGCGACCAGCGCGGCCGCGAGCGCGACCAGAGCGCTGACGGCGGCCAGTCGCCAGACGCCGGAGTGGGTCCCATGACCGGCGTGCACCTGGAGCTCCGCCATCTGGAGGTCTCTGAGTTGGGCGCGGAGACTCCGCACGAGCACCTCGCGCTTGCCCAGGGTCTCGATGGACGGCGGCGCGGGCGTGGGCAGCTCTTCGGAGCAACGATCGTGGTCATCGGCGGTCTGCGTGAGATCGTCGCGGGCGACCCTCCGCTCGCGCTCGGCCTGCTCGGCGGCGACCTCGGCCCCGTCGAGCCGTCGCTTCCACACGCGGACCGCGTCCTGCTCGCTAATGGAGTCGTCGACCGTCTGCAGGCGTGCGGCGGTCCACTGCGGCCCCAGATGCTGCAGGTGACCACTCAGCTCGGTGCTCGCTGAGGCCAGCTCGGACCTGAGGCGGGGCAGGGTCTCCTCGCGACTTCGCAGAATTCCCAGGCGTTGCCTCAGTCCGCTCGCAGCTGCCGCCAGGTCTGGAGCGCTTGGCGCCGGGAGCTCGGCGAGCAGGCGGTCGGCGGCCGCCAGCTCCTCCCAGTCGGGGCGCAGGGCGGCGAGGATCTCGTAGCTGCGACGCTCCGCCGCCAAGGCGGCGAGACGCACATCTAGATCGTCTGCCAGGCGCCGCTGCGCGTCTTGGGCGCGTGCCAGATCGGCGTACCCGGTGGCCTCCTCCTCGGCCTTCTGGACATCCTCCTCGGCTCGCTGAAGGCTGCGAACCAGGTCGTTGATCGTGGCCTTTCCGCTGCGCTGCTTGAGGAGTCGTCCCTCCTCGTCGGCGAGCTCCGCGAGGACCGTCCGCGCCGACTGCCCCGCGCCACTGATGCCGGCGGAGAAGATGCGCTCACGGACGCCCGCGGCATCGAGGGTGGCGAAGCGCTGGAGCTCATCAAGGCTGAACGCGAAGACCGACCTGAAGAGGGTGGCGTCGACGCCGGAGAGAAGGCGGTGCAGGTCCTCTTCGCCGCCAGGACGTCCGTCGGGTGCGTAGGCAGTGACGTCTTTGGGCTTGTCTTTGAAACGGGTGAACGTCCAGAGCCCGTGCTCGTCGCTCAGGGTGATCTGACCGCCGTGCCGACCACCGGCGAGCGGGGGATAGGGGTTTTCGCGCGTCCGGCGGTCGGCGAAACCGAAGAGCATGGTGCGCAGGAAGGCGAGCAGCGTGCTCTTGCCCGCCTCGTTCTGGCCGAGGAAGACGGTGACTCCCGATCCGAGATCAGAGACCTCCATGTCGCGCAGAACGCCGAACCCGTCGACGCGCCAGCCCTCGATCTTCATGCCTGGTCACCCGCCTCGAGGCGGTCGAGCACGCGAGCGAGCGCCTCGGCAAGGATCTCCGCATCCGCGTCGGTCGGCAGGTCCCGTACCTGCCTGCCCACCTGGCCGGTGGCCAGCTGCGTGCTGCGTTCCGCGACGAACGCGGTCAGCGCCTCGGGGTCGGCCGCCAGTCCCTCCGCCAGGTCAAGGACCTCCGCCGAGAACTCGGCGCGCGCTCGCAGAGCCGCAAGGTCCAGTGTCGGCGCCGTTCGGTCGCGCAGGACCTCGACCCAGAGAAAGGGCCTGCAGTCCGCAAACCTCTGGCGCAACTCGGAGCGGATCTCGTGGAGCGCCTCGGGACGACGAAGGTCGGCGGCGACAGCACCGCGGCCCTCTAGGACGACGCGCACGAGCAGACCGCGACCGTCATGTTCGTCGCGCAGTCGGGTGAGCGCCTCGAGGAGCCCGGCGTGCAGCGCCGGGAGGTCGGCGCAGGCGGCGATGTCGTGGTGCAGGGCAACGAAGCGGATGCGATCGAGGGGGTGGAACGTCGGAGGGAGGATGCCGCCCCCGTCCGTGTCGAACTCGACGAGATACGCTCCCTTGGCTCCGGTCTCCGAGGGTTTGGGGCTGCGGCCTTGGAGGTCGCCGGGATAGACGACCCAGGGATCGCCGCTGCGCAGGACCTCACGCCTGTGGATGTGGCCAAGGGCCCAGTAGTCCATGCCGCTCTGCTGGAGATCCGAGAGAGAGCAGGGGGCATAGGCCGCGTGCTCACGCGAGCCGCCTACGTTGGCGTGGAGCAGTCCGAAATGCGGGCCTGGCGCGGCGCCTCGGCGGAAGCGCAGCGCAAGGTTGTCTGAGACGTCCCGGCGGCCGTAGCTGATGCCGTGAACGTGGGCCACCTTGGCTTCCGCCTGTTCGAGCGACACGACCTCGACCTCCTCGTGCCCGAACACGTGGGTGCCTGGCGGCCATTCGCGGATGGCCGACCAGCCAACGAGCGGGTCGTGGTTGCCGTGCACGATGAAGGCCTGCACGCCGGCCCGTGAGAGCTCCCGCAGGCCGCCCAGAACCCGCAACTGGGCCCGAACGCCACGCTGTTCGCCGTCGTAGAGGTCGCCGGCCAGGAGGAGCCCTGCGGCCCCCTGGGCGATCGTGAAGCGGACCAGAGCGTCCCAAGCGTCCAGAGATGCTTCGTACAGGGCCTCGCGCACCTGCGGCGCGGGTCCGGCGATTCCCTGGAACGGTGTGTCGAGGTGCAGATCCGCTGCGTGGACCAAGCGAATGCGGGGCATCGACCCTCCTGAGTCAGCGCATATCCTAACCGACGTCGAGGACGCCAAAGAGAAGGGCCCACGCGGGTCAAGGGGTCAAGGCAGGTTGGATCGGAGGGATAGGATGCAATCGATGCGATCGTTTCGCCTGTCCAAGTCCCGGATCACGGCCGGCCTGCAGTGCGGGAGGCGTGTGTGGCTGGCCGTCCACCGGCCCGAGCTCGAGGTCTACAGCGCCGATACCGAGCGCCGCTTCTCCGTGGGCGACGACGTGGGGGAGATCGCGCGGCAGCTGTTTGGGCCCGGGACACTGATCGGGGACGCGAGACCGAGCACCGCGTTGCGGGACACAACCACCGGCCTGACGGCGGCCGGCGATTTGGTTCTCTTCGAGGCCGCGTTCCGGCACCGTGGCGTGCTGGTACGCTCCGACGTACTCACACGGCATCACGGTGTCTGGAAGATGGTCGAGGTCAAGTCCACCACGCGCGTCAAGGAGCACCATTTGCAGGACGTCGCTATCCAGGCGTGGGTGACGGAAGGAGCTGGCGTCCCGCTCGATCAGATCAGCGTCGGCGTCGTCGACGCGGCCTTCGTGTACCCGGGCGGTCGCGACTATAGGGGCCTGCTGCGGGAGATCCCCGTCGCCGATCAGGTCCGCCCCCTGATGGCTCGCGTCCCGGGGTGGGTGCGCGGTTTCAACGAACTCCTCGGTGGGCCTCAGCCGACGGTCCGGATGGGCCCCCAGTGCCACCGTCCGTTCGACTGCCCGTTCGTGGCCACCTGCCGCGAGCAGGAGGCAGGTGAGCCTGGCATTTCCCCCGGCGTCGACCCGGCCGGCAGCACATCTCGTCCGGTCGACCGGGTCGGTGTGGCGGACGGCATCGTGGACGCAGCTGCGGCGACCTACCTCAGAGGACTGCCGTATCCGCGCTTCTATCTCGCCTTCGAGGCAGTGCAGTTCGCGATCCCACCGTGGGCGGGGACGAGTCCGTACCAGCATCTGGTCTTCCAGTGGTCGTGCCACGTCGAAGAACGGCCGGGCGAGTTGAGTCAGCGAGAGTTCCTCGACGTCAGTGGCCATGCTCCGATGCGTGCCGCAGCCGAGGCGCTCATCGCAGCGCTCGATACGAAAGGGCCGGTCTTCGTGTACCACGACGCCGAGAAGTGGCGGCTCGTCGAGATGGCCCGCATGTATCCCGATCTGGCGCCCGCTCTGGAGAGGATCACCGGACGCCTTGTCGATCTACTGAGCCTCACGCGCGAACACTATCATCACCCTGCCCTTGACGGCTCGTACTCGCTCAAGACGGTCCTGCCGACGATCGATGCCGCTCTCGACCACGCCGTGCTCGCAGAGGTGAGCGACGGTCCTTCGGCTCAGGCCGCCTACCACGAGGCGTCGATGGCCAGCACCCGCGAGGAGCGTCGCCGGAGGCTTCGTGGCTATCTCCAGGCGTACTGCACGCGAGACACCCTCGGCCTGGTGCGGATCGTCCAACGACTCTCGAACGCCTGAGCGGCGTCGTCCGGAGTCGAAGTTCCGGCGCAGGTGAGAGGCCTGTCTCTTTGGGGAATAGAAGAGAAGAGTCGGTACGTCTCGAAGTCGAGGGGGATCGGTGGGTTCCACTGTCATCCGCGCCTCGCTCCACGGAGGGGTCGAGCGTGCAGCGTCGGCAAGTGTCGCGGTGTACGCCCCGGGGCGCGTCTGCGCCCGACCCGGGTGCTCCACCAGGCTCTCGGTATACAACCCCTCGTCATGCTGCGCAGCCCACACGCCTGCTGTGGCGCCCAGCGTCACGGTGCCGCGCCGCAGCGGATCGGTCAGCGAGCGGAGCTGCGCCCACGAAGACTGCGACGTCGTCTTCAGGAGTTCCAACACCAAGCGTCGCTACTGCAGCCAGCGTTGCCGAATGGCGGCGTTCCAGAAGCGGCGGACGGAGGCGGCGCGGAGCAAGAATGTCTGACCACGGCGCAGCTTGCACGACACGGCGTCGTCGCCCGCGACATACGAGTCCGCGAGCGCCTCGCGGACTCCAGGGGGGACGTGCCCAACGGAGGGCGTGTAGGCTGGCTTGCACTGTGGTACATTGCACCAATCGGCCGCGATCGGTGCGGCGCACGACCCAAAGGAGGCGGCAGAAGGGGCAACAGTCGTAGTTCGGATCTCTGGATTGGAATCGAAGCCGGAAGGAGTGTCATCTATGGGTGATCTGATTCATCGTTACATGGTATGCGGTATCCAGTACAGCCCGGTTGAGCTGCACGTTGGCCCCGAGGCCACCAAGCGCAACCTCAAGCGCATGAAGGACTACTTCGAGTACACCTACGAGCAGTACAGCTACTGCGACGGACGCCAGCTGCATCGACCACCGCGAAGCAGATCAAGGTCATCGCCTATCCCGAGTACGCTGCCAACGGCTATCCGGCCGGCTCGATGGAAGAGGCCCTGAAGGCCTCCGAAGAGGTCCCCGGCTCGATCACCGACGAGATCGGCAGCTGGTGCAAGGAGTACGACACCTTCGTCATGTACGGCATGGGCTCGACCGTGCCCGAGTTCCCGAAGACCTCCTTCGACACCGCGATCATCCAGGACGACACGGGCGAGGTCGTCCTGCGCTACCACAAGTGCAACCCCTGGATCCCCGATGAGTACTGGCCGAGCCCCTACGACCTGATCGACATCGGCTGGGACCTCGAGAAGTATCCCTACTACCCCGTCGCCAAGACCAAGATCGGCAACTGGGGCGCCATGATCTGCAACGACGGCATGACCCCTGAGGGCGGTCGTCAGCTGGCCTTCAACGGCGCCGAGTGCATCTATCACCCCGAGCTGCTCATGGACCCGTGGGTCATCGAGCCCCTCGAGTACTACGAGCTGCAGAACCGCTGGTGCAGCGTCACCAACATGTGCTACACGGTGGCTCCGCACTCGGGCTGGTCGCCGATCGAGATGCCGCCGTACGGCATGCAGGGCGGTTCCCTCATCTGCGACTTCGAGGGCCGTCTCCTGTGCGCCTGCGCGAAGGCAGCCGTCGAGGGCACGATGCAGACCACGATCGACATCGGTGCCGTGCGCCACTACCGTCAGTCGATGCCGACCCACAACGGCCTGAACAGCTTCAAGGGCGGCCTCTTCGACTACTTCAAGCGCGACATCACCTACCCGCGTCATCCGCAGATCGCGGAAGATCCCAGCTGGGACATGTACAAGTCCCGCGCCACCATGCGCGAGGCCATGGACCGCTTCTGGGGCGACTACTACAAGGACGCCGTCGAGTAAGACGTCTCGACAGGCCATCCCTTCAGGGTGCGCAAAGCCCCCCGCTCGCCATCGGCGAGCGGGGGGCTTTCGTCTCGTTGGGCCCGGACAGGAGCGGCGGCCGAGCGGCGGTCTTTCAGGCAGCAGCCTCGCCCACGACCACTTCGCGCCCGGGCGCTGCTACGGCTCGGGTGTGGTGTGCGGGAAGCTCTCGACGCCGGGAGGCGAGGCCTCCTCGTCGGACAGCGGCAGGCGCAACCGCTTCACCAGGCGAACGGTGCTGCCTTCGTCCGTCTCGTGGAGGTCGACTTCGTCCATGAGGCCCTGCATCAGTGTCAGGCCCAAGCTGCTGGCGACCTGCGGCTCCGGCTGTGCATCACCGGCGCCTGTGCGCTGACTCGGTACGCTGTCGCGGTCGGTGACTCTGAGGAAGACATCGCGGCCGACGATCGTCATGGTGACGGTGACGCTGGTGCCCTTGGGGGCGGAGTAGCGCACAGCGTTGTTCACGGCCTCCGCGGCGGCGAGCACGATCTCTCGGGATGAACTGCGGGCGACAGGGCTCTCGTCGAGGATCCCCGCAAGCCAGTTGCGCAGGGCCGCACCGGCGGAAGCGTCGAGCGCCAATGTGAGGGTGTACAGTTCCAAGCCAACTCCTCGGAGGTGAGTGGAGAACGCACCCAGACAGATGCATAGCGTCTCTCACTGTTCCCAAGCGGGCCTCAAACGATGCCTCGGGGGGCTTTGCCCCGGCCGGACCCTCCGTTTCGCGGCGTTCTGGCGGACGTCTCCACCTTTCGAGAGACACGCAACGAGGCATTGGAGGTCGCGACGGTCTGGCCCTGACCTTGGCGGCCGCCGCCGAGCGCGATCGT
Organism: uncultured Thermoleophilia bacterium; assembly: GCA_963717285.1. Classification (GTDB taxonomy): domain Bacteria; phylum Actinomycetota; class Thermoleophilia; order UBA2241; family UBA2241; genus CAIXSE01. The sequence continues at coordinate 314,033 of CAVQVW010000002.1, read as the reverse complement.
CCCGTCCCCGAAACGAGCTGAGCGCCATCCGGCGCCAGTGAGATCCAGGCTTGGTGTGGCTCTGAGGCTCCGTGCAGTCTGTCGCCATGATCCCCCGCCGCTCCCGCATGGAGTTCCTCCCGTTCGTCCGGCGGAAGGCCACGCTCCTGGACATCCGAGCGTGCAGAGGTGTGACCCATGGTCCCCGAGCCCTCGCATCGGTCTGCGCCGCGCAAACTGCGTCGGTCGCAGGGGCCCTGACCTGTAGCGATAGGTCGAGGGAGCGATCGCCAGTGGCGCCGGAGGATGAGGTGGCTCGGCTGTCTGCTCGCGGGCCCTGCCTCCGTCAGCACTCCTGCGACAGGTCGCGGGCCTCGGCGCTCAGCCGACGCAGATGTTCCTCCACCGTTGCGGGAAGCTCGTGCGGCGCGGACTCCACCACCTGGACGTCAGGCAGGCTGCCGAGGAAGTCCTGCCGGTAGCTCTTCTGAGCGAGCCGGTGATCCAGGACGACGACCACTCCGAAATCGGTCTCGGTGCGGATCAGTCGCCCGAAGCCTTGGCGGAACTTGAGAACGGCTTCGGGCAGGTAGAAGCGCTCGAACCACCGCTCGCCCGACTCCTCACAGGCCCTGCAGCGTGCCCGGAAGAGCGGATCCTGCCGCGGGAAGGGCAGCTTGGCGATGACCAGACAGACGAGAGATCCTCCGGGGAAGTCCTGCCCTGTCCACAACGTGTCGACGCCGAACAGGATCGTCTCGGGGTCGCTGCGAAACGCATCGGCAAGGGCGGCCGCGCTTCCGTGCAGCCCCTGGGCCAGGACCAGGACTCCGTTCTCCTCGACGTGGGCCCCGACGGCAGTCGCCACACGGTGCATGTCGCGCTTGTTGGTGAAGAGCGCCAGCGTCCGCCCACGTGTCACCTCGGCAAGCCGCTTGAGTCTCTCGCCCTGGCGCTGAGCGGCCTCCTGTGTCGCCCAAACCTCGTGGGGGTCATGCTCGAGCACGAGGACTGCCTGACGGCGGAAGTCGAACGGTGACGGAAACACGCGCTCGATCACGTCGAGGTCCGCATCGAGGCCCGTCATGCCACGGAAATAGTGGAAGGAGCCTCCGACCGTGAGTGTCGCACTGGTGAGCACCGCGCCGCGCAAGCGATCCCAGAGCGCCTGGCGCACGTGGCGCGCCGGGGTCATGGGCGTTCGCCTGAGCGACCATCGAGTGGCGCGCTCTCTGCCACGGAGGCCGTTCCGGACAGCCGTATGCGGAGCTTCGACCTCTCCCCAGACAACGCTCTCGGGCGCCGAGAACGCGGGCAGTTCGTCGAGCAGCTCAGCGTAGGCACCGGACTGGTCGGCCATGGACGCCACAGCGGCGTGTTCCCGGTGGTCCTCCGGGAGCGCCTCGGCAGCCGCGGCGCAGGCGCCGGCGAGCGCTGCCAGGCCTTCGCCGAGGAGGGCTGCAGCCGTCGCGAAGTCGTCCCACGTCGGCTGCTCTCGCAGGCCCGGCGTCAGCCAGACGCTGAGGTCATAATCGCTCGTCTGGCGGCCGCCCGTGGCAGCCGCGTCTGGGCCGCGCTCCGCCTGGTCGGCGGCGCGGGCGACGGCCGCCAGGGATTCGCCGACGGCGAGCACCAGCCCGGGCAGTGCATCGGCAGCGCGGGCGCTGGCGTCGGCAGCTGCCGCAAGCGTGCCGGCCGTCACGGAGTCAGCCTTGCGAGCCGCGGAGCGCAGGCGCCCCTCCAGCGGCCGCTGGCCACCTCGACGCAAGTCAGAGAGCAACTGAGCGAGGGAGACTGCGTCAACGCCGTCGCTGAAGGCCTCTGACGCCTCGTGGTAGAGAAGGTGGGCTTCGTCGATCACCACATCCTCAAAGGATGGGAGCGTCTCGCGCCCGGCCAGGAGAAGCGCATGGTTGACACACACGAGGTGTGCGGCTTCGGCACGACTGCGGGCGACACGCCACAGGCAGCTGGCGCGTCTCGGGCAGTGGTGGCCGAGACAAGTCGCCCGCGACGAGCGCAACTCCCGCGCCAGACCAGACAATGCCGGTAGCCGCTTCGTAGCGCCGTAGGGCAGAGCCGAAAGGTCCACATCGCCTCGCCGTGTGCGGCCGACGAGATAGGCGAGCGCCAGCGAGCGGTCGGTGTCCGGCAGGGTCTCGCCGGCGGAAGTGAGGGCCGCGTCGAGCTGTCGTCGACAGAGGTAGTTCTCGCGGCCCATGAGGATCGCCCAGCGCCACCCCTCCGGAAGTGTCTCCGCCACAAGTGGCAGCTCGTGCGCGCCGAGCTGACGCTGAAGGGCCTTCGTCTTCGTGCTCACGACCACGCGGCGACCGGTGGCGGCGCTGTGAAAGGCAGCCGGCAGAAGATAGGCGAGGCTCTTGCCACTGCCGGTCCCGGCTTCGAACAGGCCCACGCCGCCGAGCGAGAGCACCTCCGCGGCGGCTCCCGCGAGCTGCTCCTGCCCCTCTCGCCGCTTGAACCCGGGAAGTCTGGCGGCAAGACCCGGCTCGCCGTCTCCGTCGGTCCCCATCTCGGCTGCCCAGCCGTCTGGAGTCACGGGGAGTGCGCTGGGCGCCGCCGCCGGCGAGCTTCCGGTCTCGTTGCCGCCGGCCAGCGCCGGCACCGGTGCATCCGGCAAGATCTCCAGCGCGTCGAGAACGCCCAGCGGGACCCAGCCGACTCCCGTCAGGAGACGACGCTCCTCGGCGCCGAGCGCGGCCGCACGTGCACACAAGCGACGGAACACAGTCGCGGTGGTCTCGGCATCGCGCAGAGCTCGGTGGGCACGGCCTCCGCACTCGAAGCGCTCGGCAAGGCTGGACAGAGCGTGGCCGTCCAGCTCGGGAAAGAGCAGCAGTGCCGCCTCGAGAGTGTCGAACCAGTCGTTGGCCAGAGTCGGCAGCCCCACTCGCCGAGCGCCGGCCGCCAGATGGGCGCGATCGAAGGCGGCGTTGTGGCCCACGAGCAGTGCATCGCCGACGAAGTCGCTCAGCTCACTCAGTGCCTCGTGTTCGCCGGGCGCTGCCCACAGGTCCTCGTCGCGCAGTCCGACGAGCCGTGTGACGGCGAGTCGAACTGGGACGTCAGGATCGACGAGAGTGGCGAATCGCTGCTGGACCGTCAGGCTCGGCCCCAGCAGCACCGCCGCGATCTCGATCAGACGTCCGTCCGTCGCATCAAGTCCGGTCGTCTCGATGTCGAGAGCGACGATTCGGCGAGGGACGGCTGGCACGGCGTCAGGCTCGAGGAGCTGAAGAGGGCCTAGAGCTCCAGTGCACTCTGCAGGTCGCGGGCGTGCTCCTCCTCGACGATGAGGATGTCTTCGAGGGCACGGCGCAGCCCGTACTCCTGCAGGAGTTCCGCTTGCGAGATGCGCTCCTTGTAGCGGGCGATGGCATCGAGTTCGCCGTCCAGATCCTGCTCGAGCATGACGCGCGAGTCGGGCGAGATGTGGATGTCGGCCACGTCCACGGCCGGGATCCCCCCGAGAAACGCGATCTGTTCGGACAGGGAGATGGCATGGGCGTGTTCTTCGTTGGAGTGGATGACGAGTTCCGCGGAGATCGCATCGTACTGCGGCCCCGTGATCACGGAGGCATGCTGCACGTACTGGACAAGCGCCGAGAACTCCTTGGCGAGATCCTTGTTGAGCTCCTTGATGAGCGCGTCCTTGGCGAGCTTTCGGGGGGTCGGGGGCGGCTGGCTCTCCGAGGCCTTCCTGGGGACCTTCCCGGCAGTCGACTTCGCCATTGGTTCTCCTCTCGCTGGCGGCGTGCCCGAACCCGCGAACGGCTCGGGCCTGTAGTGGCAAGCGTACCTCGTGCGGAACGATCTCGCATCGCGACAAGGGTCAGTCGGTCAGTTCGCGACAGGTGCCGGCCTTGCCGGGGTCTGCTCGGCGCCGGGGCTGGTCTCGCGACGCGGGCGCAGGCGATCGAGCGCGAGATAGAGGACCGGGACGAGGATCAACGTGAGCACCGTCGATGTGAGCAATCCGCCGATCACGACCACGGCGAGGGGGGTCGATAGGAACCCGTCCTCTCCCAGACCGAGCGCCATCGGGAGAAGTGCGAGGATAGTCGCGACGGCCGTCATCAGGATGGGGCGAAGTCGACGCCTGCCGCCCTCGATGACGGCGGTACGCGCATCCATGCCCTGGCGCCTGAACTGCTCGATCAAGTCGAGCAGTACGATCGCGTTGGTCACGACGATGCCGATGAGCATGAGGAGACCCACGAGGCTCGGCATCCCCAGGCTCGTGTCGGTGACAAGCATGAGCAGGACGGCGCCTACGGCGGCGAACGGGATGCTCACGAGCAGGATCAAAGGGTTCAGGAGGCTGTGGAAGGTCACGACCATGATCATGTAGACGAGCAGGATGGCGATGAGCATGGCGATGCCGAGCGTCCTGAAGACGTCGTTGGACTGCTCGGTCGCGCCGGCGAGGTCCCATGTGGCGCCGGCGGGCAACTCGACATTGTCGAGTGCATCGTTGACCGCGGCGGAGGCGGCGCCGATGTTGTTGTCGGCCGCAGCGGCAGTGACGCTGGCCGTGCGCTCCCCGTCGATGTGGGTGACCTGGACCGGAGCCTGCATCTCCTTGATTCGCGCGACCTTGCCCAGCGGCACCATGCCATCGGCGCCGGGGACCGGGATCTCGGCGAGTAGTCGGGACACGACGCCGGGGATCGGTGGGGCGGTGATCTCTTGCAGGGTCATTTGCGCAGGCAGAGCACCGGCGGTCGTGGGCACCATGCCGAGCGGGTATCCGTTCAGGATGAGCGTCATGTACTGGCTGAGTGTCGTGGTGCTGACGCCGGCTGCAGCCGCCTTCGCCTGATCGACGACGACGATCACCGAGGGGCGGCCGTCGCTGAGGTTCGAACGCACGTCGATCAGGCCCTCGACGGTCTTCATCCGGGCCAGGACGAGGTCGTTCGCCGCTCTGAGCACGGCTGGGTCGGCGGCCGAGACCCTGACCTCCATGGTCGACATGCTCCCCATCGACGACGAGGCATCCTCGCCGCTCACGGCGATGATCCCCGCGTCGGAGAGCTCATCGATCTCCGATCGCACCTCTTCGAGCACGGCGTTCTTCTCGAACTCGCGGTCGGTGAGCACGGTGAACGCCGCTTGACTGGAGGAGGCGCTCACCCCGCCACCGGCCCCGAAGAGACTCCCGGTGGCGCCGCCGGTGACCTGGAAGATGTCGACACCCTCGGTCGTTGCGAGGATCTCCTCTACGTCTTCGGCCGCCGCCATGGTGGCCGTCAGGCTCGTGCCCGCGGGCATCTGTTGGGTGATCGTCATGGTGTTCTGCCCTGAGTTGTCGAAGAGGTTCGTCTTGAGGAGGGGGGTGGCCGCCATCGTCCCGGCGAAGACAGCGGCCGCGAGGACGACGGTGATCAGCTTGTGGCGAAGAGCCAGCCGGAGGATGGGCAGGTAGCCGCGTTGAAGACCGGTCAGCGCATCGGGATCGCGGTGCCCCACCTGACGCTTCGTCAGGATCCAGCTGGCCGCCACCGGAACCACGGTGAGCGCCACAAGAAGGCTGGCCAGCAGCGCGAACGTCACGGTCAAGGCGAACGGCCTGAAGAACTCCGACGCCAGGCCGCTCACGAAACCCAGAGGCAGGAACACGGCGACGGTCGTGAGCGTGCTCGCGGTGATGGCGCCGGCGACCTCGCGGGTGGCAGTGTAGGCCGCGGTCCGGGGATCCTCACCTTCCTGCAGGTGTCGATAGGCGTTCTCGATCACGACGATGGAGTCGTCGATCACGCGCCCGATGGCGATCGTGAGTCCTCCAAGGGTGAGCATGTTCAGCGACTCGCCACGCGACCAAATCACCATGAGGGCGCCCAGAACGCTCAGGGGGATCGAAAGGCTGGCGATGAGCGTCGATCGCCAGCTGCGAAGAAAGACCCAGATGGTAAGGACCGCGAAAGCCGCCCCAAGGAGTCCTTCGCGCCAGAGCGACTCGATGCTGTCCCTGATGTAGAGAGACTGGTCGACCACGGTGGTGATCGTCGCCTGGCCGCCGAGACTTTCGGTGATCTCCGGGAGCTTCTCGGCCACCGCATCGGCGATGTCGATCGTATTGCCGCTGGAGGACTTGCTCACCGAGACACCGATCGTCGGCTCGCCGTTGGTGCGCGTGATCGCGGTGAGTGGAGCCGGGGCGATACGAACGTCGGCGAGCTGTCCCAACGTGACGGGTGCTCCGCTCCCGGCGACGGTCGCGGCGCCGGCCGGCGGCCCTGCGGCGTTCTCGGCAGATGGCGAGCCGGGGCCGATGACCAGACGCTCCATGGCGGCCACCGTGCGCGCCGTGGCGCTCACGGTCACTGGGTAGACGAGGCTCCCGGAGGTGACCGTGCCGGCGCCTGCCGCCAGGTTCGCCTGCTGCACGGCCGCGGCGATCTCCTGAGGTGTCACGCCGAGACCTGCGACGACGGCTGGCTTGAGCTGGATCTCGAGCTGCATCTGCTGCACGCCCGAGAGGGTGACGGCCTGCACGCCCGAGATCTCCTGCAGGCGGGGTACCACCTGTGTCCCCAGCAGCGTGGCGAGCTCCTCCGGGGGCAACTCCGACGAGACGGCCAGCTGCATGACGGGCATGGAGCCGAAGTTCAGCGCGGCGACCTCGGGCGTCTGCGTGCCCGGCGGAAGGCCTTGCACTGCTCCTACAGCCTGCTGGAGCTCCGTCTGCTTGGCGTCGATGTCGGTGCCGAACTCGTACTCGACGGTCAGGATGCTCATCCCGTCGTTCGAGAAGGAGTCGTACTCCTTGATGTCGCTGGTGGCCTTGACAGCCTGCTCGAGCGGCGTGGTGACGTTGCGTTCGACGTCCGCGGCTGCTGCTCCCGGAGCCACGGTGAAGACGGTGACGTAGGGGAACGTGAGGTCGGGCATGAGCTCTTCCTTCAGCGAGGTGACCGCGAAGGCGCCGAAGAGGATCGCGGCGGCGACCGCAAGTCCGACGATCGAGCGATTGTTCAGCGCGAGCTTGGTGAACCAGCTCACGTCTTGCCCCCGCCTCTTTCAGCCACGAGTCGAGCACCCCCCTGTTGTCCGTCCTCCACCCCCGGCACGGCAGTCAAAGCTAGAGTGTCGAGGGCTTGGATGCAACCAAGGGGGTGGCGGCTCCTGCAGCGCCGCTCGGGAGCAACCGGCACTGGAGGTCGCACGTGGTCCTGCGATGATCGAATGGAGTGCTCTGCCGACCGCGGGAGCCGTTGGTCAGGCCGGATCGGGCAGCTCGGCCAAGCGGTCGGCCACGGCAAGGATACGCTCGCGCGGACAGAGCGGTTCCAGCCAGCGGGCGGGGATACCGACCTCACCGTGGACTGCTCCAGCAAGAGCGCCAGCGACGGCCGCGACCGTGTCGGCGTCGTTGCCCAAGCTGACGGCCAGGATGAGAGCCTCCTCGAAGGAGCCTGCGCGCAGCACCGCCCAAGTGGCAGCGCGCAGGGTGTCGAGCACGAACGCCGAGCTGTGGATCTCTTCAGGCTCGGCCTCCATGGCCTCTCGCAGGGCGGCGCTCACCCGCCTGTCTTCGTCGAGCATGGCGTCCGCGATCACAGGGAGTTGCGTCTCGAGTTGGTCGCGGACAGCAGCCGCTAGGAGGTCGTTGAAGGCGAGACACGACGAGCCCGCCAGCCGGTCGAAGTGCGTCAGAGTGGACTCGCGCTGCGAGACGGCATGGCGGGTCTCGGCGTCGTCCAGGTAGCGAAGGGCCAAGGGCGCGCAGCGCATGAGGCTGCCGTTGCCGGCCGTAGGACCTCCGAGGATCTCGTGGGCACGACGTGAAGCGACGTCCCACGGCGTGCCGGAGCGATAGGTGAGCAGCGCCGTGCGCACTGAGAGACTCATGTCGTGCGGGACGCCGACGAACCAGGCGAGGTAGCGGTCCATGACGTCTTCGGCGTCGAAACCGCCGGTCTCCGCGAGGCTCTCCGCCAGGCACAGCATCATCTCGGTCGCGTCGGACGTCTCCCCGGGCTGCAGGTCGTTGCAGCCACCACCCAGCATGTCTGAGATGACGCCGAACCGTTCGACGATCTGGTCGGCAGTCAGGTAGTCGGCGGGGGCGCCCAGCGCCTCGCCGACGGCGAGGCCCAACAGCGTGCCGCGAAAACGGCTCTTCCGACCCGCGGCGTCGAGAGGCACGGGCATCAGGCCGCGCAGTCTCTCATCGGCCGGCGAGCGGCTTCTTTGGCCTCACGAAACATCACACCAGCCATCCCTGCCTGGGGGAGAAGGAACGTGCAAGGTCCGTATGATACTCATCCGCCCGCCGCGCCGCGACTCATCCCTGCCAGAGGTCCAGAGTGAGTTCGGTCTGGTCCGTGCCCGAGACGTCGAGAAGCTGGGCCATACGCCGGGCGTTGCGCATCCCCCAATCCTCGTAGTTGTTGTTGAAGAGGACGTGGACCTCCTCCGTCTGGCGAGCCAACTCGCGCACCTTGGGATGCCACTCGTTCAGCTCGGAGTCGCTGTACATGTACTTGAAGCGCTCAGAGGCGGTCGACGTCTTCGCGTTCCAGGTCTCGCGGTTGCGGCCGTGCAGGCGAACGACAGCGAGGGGTGCCGTGGCGGCAGCCACAGGCGGGGTGCTGGACGGGAATCCCTGGGGCTCGTCGACGCTCACGTAGGCAAGGCCGAGCTCCTCGAGCAGGCCCAGGGTGTGGGCGGCGGCGTCAGCGTCCATCCAGCCACCGCCCCGGAACTCGACGGCCGTGTTCCAGTGCGGCAGGCGCTGCGGGATCTCGCGAAGATACTCCGTGCTTCGTGGTGAGCGCACGAACCACGGGGGGAACTGAAAGAGCACAGCCCCCAGCTTGCCCGCGGCAGCCAGGGGCGCGAGGGCGCTGCGATGCAGCTGCCAGAGTCGATCAAGCCCCTCGGCGCCGAGGTCGCCTGAGTAGACGTTCGTCTTGCCGGCAGCGCCGCCGGCGAGGCCCTCACGCAGCGAGACGGGCAGGAGGCCGATGCGCGCGGGATGTCCCGTCAGGAGGGCGTGGGCTTTGACGTCGAAGACGAAGTCGGTCGGCGTCCGGGCTGCCCACAGGATGCTGTTGCGTTCGGACGGCGGCGCGTAGTAGGTCGAGTCGACCTCGACGATGGGGAATTGCCGTGCGTAGTAGCGCAGTCGCGTCTCGGCGGTGCACGCGCCGGGCGGGTAGAAGCCTCCGCAGGAGATGAGGCTGGGGTCGGTCCACGAGCAGCTCCCGACGAGGATACGCGCAGTCACGTTCGCCTTTCGTCCTTGACCGTTCGAGGCAGGCGCCGTGCGCCCAATGAGCAGCGCGTGTCTCGACCTCGAGAGGATACCCGAAGGTGTCTTGGACAACGCCCCCGGCGAAGCGACGTCCGCGTTGAAAGTCGTCCACCGGTTGCCTATACTCTGTGCCCCGTGTCGGAATGGCGGAATTGGTAGACGCGCAAGGTTGAGGGCCTTGTGAGGGAATACCTCATGGGGGTTCAAGTCCCCCTTCCGACACCACTGGCTCCTGTCCGCCCCCTCGCTTGGTCATGCCCGAGAGGAAGTCTCCGGCGGCGCCGGGCGGCCTGCCGACGATATCGCGCCGCCGGGCTCATCGCGCTGCACGGCGCGGCGAGCGCCGGTACAATCGTCCGATGGCCGACGCCTCACTTGAGAACCGTCTCTTTCTGCTCGATGGGAGCAGCCTCGCCTATCGCGCGTTCTTCGCCTTGCCCGAGGGCATCACCACGCGCGAGGGCCTTCCCGTGAACGCTCTCTACGGCATGAGCCAGATGCTCCTGAAGATCGTCGCGGACTACCGGCCGGCCTGCATGATCGCGGCCTGGGATGCGCGCGAAAAGACCTTCAGGCACGAAGAGTTCGAGGAGTACAAGGCGCACCGCCCGAGCATGCCGGACGCTCTCTCGCAACAGTGGGGTCTGCTTCCCGAACTCATGGAAGCGTTCGGCATCGTCAATCTCGTGAAGCCAGGCTACGAGGCCGATGACATCTTGGGCACGCTTGCCGAAGAGGCCAAGCGGCAGGGCATTCGCTCGATCGTGGTCACCGCCGATCGCGACGCCCTCCAGGTGGTGGACGAGGACGTCTGGGTGATGAGCACCGGCCGCGGCATCACCGACGTGAAGATCTACACGCCCGCTGCTGTGGTGGAGCGCTTCGGCGTCACTCCCGACCGCATCCCGGACTTCATCGGCCTCAAGGGCGACAGCAGCGACAACATACCCGGGGTCCCGGGCGTGGGCGAGAAGACCGCCGCGGCGCTGCTTCAGCAGTTCGGCAGCATCGATGGGATCTACAGACACCTCAACGAAGTGAAGAGCGACAAGCGCCGCGCACTCCTCGAGGAGCACGAGGCTGCGGCGCGGCTCTCGGGGCGGCTGGCCACGATGGTCTGCGACGTGCCGTTGGAAGCAGACGTGGTCGAACTCGTGGGTCGCGGCGGCCACCACATCCCTGTCGCAACGGTGGATGCGCTCTTCGAGAGGTACGAGTTCGAGAGCCTGCGCCGCCGGCTGAAGCAACTGCCGCGCACTCAAGGCGGGGAGGAGGAGTCGGTGGTCGGGCGGCCCAGAACCGCCGAGAGCGCCGCCAGCTCCCACCCGGCCGATCGCACCGCAGGCGTTGCGCCGACCCCCCACTTGATCGTCGAGGAAGGGCTCGGGGCCGTCGCCGCGACTCTCGAGAAGGGCGAGGCCGCCATGGCGATTGAGCCGTACCCGGGGGAGGCGGGTTTCGCCGTGGCGGCGCACGTGCCAGGCGTCGTGCAGGTCTGCAGCATCGAGGAGGAACAACTCGGCGCCCTCTGGCGTCTTGCGGCGCACATCGTCGTGCACGACGCCAAGTCGCAGCCGGGATACACGGCCGCCCCCTGTGGGCCAGGGTTCGACACCGCGGTGGCGGCCTATCTCCTGGCGCCCGAGCGACCGGAGAGGGAGCGCACGCTGTCCGCCCTCGCCGACAGCGACGCGGCCGGTACCGCGACGACCGCCGACCCGGAGCGCGGCTCGCTCGGCGCGGCGCGCGAGCGAGCCGTCGCGAGAGCCGTGCTGACGGCTCACGTGGCTGCGGAGCAGCGTCCGCCCTTGGCCGAGCTTGGGCTCGAGCGCCTATGCCGCGAGATCGAACTGCCGCTCGTCCACGTGCTCGCCAAGATGGAGGCCGTCGGGATCCGCATGGACCCCTACCGGCTGGGCGAGATCACGGCGCGGCTCCGCGATCGCCTGGACGAACTGCAGGACACCATTGTCCGGCTGGCCGGAGGGGAGTTCACGATCGGCTCGCCGCAGCAGCTGGCGGAGGTCCTCTTCACCAAGCTCGGTCTGGAGCCCGGCAAGAGGGGGAAGACGGGCTTCTCGACCGACGCCCAGGTGCTGCGCGGCCTGCGCGAACAACACGCGATCGTGCCGGCCGTCGAGGAATGGCGCGAACTCACCAAGTTGCTCAATACGTACCTTGAACCACTGCCGGAACGCCTCGACGTGTCCACGGGCCGCCTGCACACCACCTTCAACCAGATGGTCGCTTCGACCGGTCGGCTCAGCAGCTCGAACCCCAACCTGCAGAACATCCCGGTGCGCACCGACCTGGGCGCCGAGATCAGGGCCTGTTTCGTCGCCGCCGACGGCGAGCGTCTGATCGTCGCCGACTACTCCCAGATCGAACTACGACTGATGGCGTTCCTCTCGCAGGAACCGGCTCTCCTGGATGCCTACCGTCGCGGCGAGGACGTTCACAAGGTGACCGCGGCCGCCATCGCCGGCATCCCCGAGGACGCCGTGACCAAGCGCCAGCGCGAGCACGCCAAGGCCACGAACTTCGGCATCATGTATGGGCTCTCGGCGTTCGGACTCTCGCAGCAGGTCGACATACCGGTGGAGGAGGCCAAGCACTTCATCGACGCCTACTTCGCCAAGTACCCGAGGGTGGCGGACTTCCGTCATCGTGTGATCGCCGAGGCGCGTCAGGCGGGTCACGTGACGACTCTCTTCGGCCGTCGCAGGGCTGTTCCGGAGCTTCGCTCGCCGAGCTTTCGCACGCGCTCGCTGGGCGAGCGATTGGCCGTGAACACGGTACTTCAGGGCACCGCCGCGGACATCATCAAGGTTGCGATGGTCGCGGTGAGTCGAGAGCTGGAGCGTCGTGCCATGTCGTCGCGGCTCGTCCTGCAGGTGCACGACGAACTCGTGGTCGAGGCGCCGGTCGAAGAGGTCGAGGCGTGTCGATCGCTGCTGGCCGAGGCCATGTGCGCGGCCTACAGGATGGAGCCGGGACTGGAGGTCGAGATCGGCGTCGGCATGGACTGGCTCTCCGCCAAGAACTAGCCGGTGCCGTGCTATACTTCCTGAGTTTGGGCGCGCCTCGCCACGGTCTGCGGGCGCGTCCATCATCTGGCAACGACGGACCGTGATTCAGAGCGGGAGGCTCACGATACCCTATGGCTGAAAAGACCATCGACACACAACTCGCCGCGGCCAACGATCCTCGCATCGTGGAGGGGAGCGAAGGCTACCTCATTCAGGTCGACGGCGAGATAGTCCCCAACTACGACCTCACCATCAACGTCTTCTCCGAAGGCGACATCGTCACAGGCAACGTGGTGCGCATCGACAAGGACGAGATCCTCGTCGACATCGGCTACAAGTCGGAAGGCGTCATCCCCGTCAACGAGCTGAGCATCCGCAAGAACGTGAACACCTCCCACGAAGTGGAACTCGGCGAGGAGATCGACGCGCTCGTCATGACCAAGGAAGACGCCGACGGACGCCTGATCCTCAGCAAGAAGCGCGCCCGGTTCGAGAAGGCGTGGAAGCGCATCGAGGCCGCCTTCGAGAGCGGGGAGCCGGTCACCGGCAACGTGATCGAGGTCGTCAAGGGTGGCCTCATTCTTGATCTTGGTGTGCGCGGCTTCCTTCCTGCCTCGCTGGTGGATATCCGGCGCGTTCAGGACCTCCAGGAGTATGTGGGCCAGGAGATCAACTGCCGCGTCATCGAGATGAACCGCAATCGCAACAACGTCGTACTGTCGCGCCGCGCCGTGCTCGAAGAGGAGCGCAAGGAAGTGCGTCAGCAGATCATCGACGACCTCAGCGTCGGGGACATCGTCGAAGGCTCGATCAGCAACATCGTGGACTTCGGCGCGTTCGTCGACCTCGACGGCATCGACGGACTCATCCACATCTCGGAGCTGAGCTGGACACACATCAACCATCCGTCCGAGGTGCTGCAGGTCAATCAGAAGGTCAAGGTCAAGGTGCTCGACATCGACCGCGATCGCCAGCGCATCAGCCTCGGCCTCAAGCAGACCCAGGAAGACCCCTGGCAGAAGATCGTCGCGCAGCACAGCGTCGGCGACGTCGTGGATGGCCGGGTCACGAAGATCGTCGCTTTCGGCGCCTTCGTCGAGATCTACGCCGGCATCGAGGGCCTGGTGCATATCAGCGAGCTCGCCAATCGGCACGTCGAGCGCCCGGACGAGGTCGTCTCCGTGGGGCAGACGGTGCAGGTCAAGATCATCGAAGTCGACTCCCAGCGCCGCCGCCTGAGTCTCAGCATCAAGCGAGTCGACGGCGACGGTGTCAAGCCGCTTCATCCCATCGCGGAGCCTGAGAGCAGCGACACCGAGAACGAGCCCTCGGCCGAGGCCACGGACGACGCGGCGGCGGCCGCCACAGAGGAGCAACCCCCGGTCGAGGAGCCCGAGGCGGCCGCTGAAGAGGCGCCCGAGGAGTCTCCTGCCGAGGCGCCCGAGGCCGACGAGCCGGTGCTCGGGCTGAGCGACGAGGTCTTCCCGACAGGCAAGGCCGCCGAGGAAGCGCCTGCCGAAGCCTTGCCGGCCGACGACGCGCCCGACGCCTGAACAGCCTCTGCGAGGGCGGCCGTGATGTCCCTGCGGCAGTGCGGCCGCCCTCGCCGCGCCACCTATGATCGCCACGAACGTGCACAGACATGCCATACCACGTCTGGGGCTCACCGGAGGCATCGGCTCCGGCAAGTCCACCGCTCTCGCATACTTGCGCGAGTTGGGCGCCGCCGTCATCTCCAGCGACGACATCGTGCACACGCTGTACGACCGCCCAGACATCGTCGCCGTGATCCGCGATCACTTCGGCTCCGCGGTCATCACCGATGAGGGCGTCGACCGAGCAGCCGTGGCGCGCACCGTGTTCGCCGACGAGGGGGAGCTTGCGTGGCTCGAAGACCAGCTCCATCCCCACGTCCGGCGTGCGATCGCCGAGTGGGCGGCCGAGCAAGAGGGGGCTGATCCACAGCCGGCGCTGCTGGCCGTGGAGGTACCTGTGCTCTTCGAGGGCGAGTTCGCGGCGGACTTCGACTTCACGCTCGTCATCACGGCGCCCGCCGCGACTCGCCGTCGACGCCTCAGCTCGAAGTTCACCGGCGCCGACCTGACGCGGCGCGTGTCGCGACAGATGCCAGAAGAAGACAAGGTGGCACGCAGCGACTTCGCCTTCGACAATGTCGGATCGCGCAAGGACCTGAGAGAGTTCCTGAGAGAGATCGTCGCTCATATCCTGGCGCCCGGCGGAAGCGACGGCGCGACCCGGGCGGAGGCGTGAGACGGATCGTCTGGATCGGGCTCGCCGCCGTGGCGCTGCTGGGTGCGTGGGGCGTGGCACAGCGCCTGGCCCCAGAACTGAGTGACTCCGTCGCGCCGACCTGGTACTCGCGCACCGTCTACCCTCTGGAGCACGATGCGGTCATACGTTCGGCGGCACGGAAGAACAAGGTCGATCCCGCCCTCGTCGCGGCCGTCATCTACGTGGAGAGCGGCTTCGACGAGCGGGCCCACTCCCCCGAAGGTGCCGTCGGCCTCATGCAGGTGCTGCCGGAGACGGCCCGGCAGATCGCCGACGAGACGGGGGGCAGCTCCTTCGTCGAGGCGGATCTCGAGGACCCCAAGGTCAACGTTCGCTACGGCACCTACTACCTGCGCACCGTGCTTGACGAGTTCGACGGAGACACCCTGTCTGCCGTGGCCGCCTACAACGCGGGTGGCGGAGCGGTCGGGGACTGGAAGGCCGAGGCGGCGGCGGAGGGCCACTCTCTGCGAGCCGGCGACATCCCGTTCCCCGAGACGCAGGCCTACGTGGACGACGTCCTTCGTGTTCGCAAGACGTATCGGAAGGCCTACGCCGATGAGCTTGCGGTGGACCGCTGAGGCGAACGCCGTCATGCGCGTACCGCAGAGGGATTGCGAACAGGTGTTCGTATTGGTAGAGTCCTTGGGATGACGAGCTTCGCCATCCAGTCGGACTACGGCCTCACCGGCGACCAGCCGGAAGCTGTGTCGTCGTTGACCGCCGGCATCCTCCGCGGAGACCGCTACCAGACGCTGCTCGGCGCCACGGGCTCGGGCAAGACCTTCGCAATGGCCAATGTCATCGAGAGGGTGCAGAAGCCGAGCCTGGTCATCGCTCACAACAAGACGCTCGCCGCGCAACTCTGCAACGAGTTCCGCGAATACTTGCCGGGCAACGCCGTCGATTACTTCGTGAGCTACTACGACTACTACCAGCCAGAGGCGTACGTGGCCGCCCAGGACCTCTACATCGAGAAGGACTCGTCGATCAACGATGAGATCGACAGGCTGCGTCACTCGGCGACGACGTCGCTCTTCCTGCGCCGCGATGTCGTCATCGTGGCCAGCGTCAGCTGCATCTACGGCCTGGGATCGCCCGAGGACTACCTCGAGAAAATGGTGCTGCTGCAAGTGGGCGACACCGTCGACCGCGACGAGATCCTCCGCAAGCTCGTCGACATCCAGTACGCGCGCAACGACTTCGACCCTGCCCGGGGCAAGTTCCGCGTGCGCGGCGATTCCATCGAGATATGGCCGGCCGCCCAGGACACCGCCATCCGCGTGCAGCTCTGGGGCGACGAGGTCGAGCAACTAGTCAACTATGACCCCGTCGGCGGCGAGGTCATCGACAAACCCCGCCACGTCGCCATCTATCCGGCCACGCACTTCGTCACGAACAGCCCGGCAGTCGAGCGGGCTCTGATAGACATTCGCGACGAGCTCGACGAACGCTGTTCGTGGTTCGAGGCCAACGGCAAGGTCCTGGAAGCGCACCGTCTGAGGCAGCGCACGCTCTACGACATGGAGATGCTGCGCGAGATGGGCTTCTGCAACGGTATCGAGAACTACTCGCGCGTCCTGCTCGGCAAGGAGCCCGGCGCCACGCCGAGCTGTCTGCTGGACTACTTCCCCGACGACTTCCTCTGCTTCCTCGACGAGTCCCATATGACCTTGCCGCAGATCCAGGGCATGTACGAGGGCGACCGTTCGCGGAAGACGACGCTGGTCGACTACGGCTTCCGCCTGCCCAGCGCCCTCGACAACCGCCCGTTGCGCATTGACGAGTTCCTCGCCAGGGTGCCGCAGATCGTCTTCGTGAGCGCCACGCCAGGCAAGTTCGAACTCGCCAACAGCCTCAACATCGCCGAGCAGATCATCCGGCCGACTGGTCTGGTGGACCCCGAGATCGAGGTGAGGCCCACGGAAGGTCAGATCGACGACCTCATGAACGAGATCCGACGCAGAGTCGACAAGAACCAGCGCGTGCTGGTCACCACACTGACCAAGCGCATGAGCGAGGACCTCACCGACTTCCTGCTCGAGAACGGTTTCAAGGTGCGGTACCTCCACAGTGAAGTCGACACACTGGAGCGCATCGAGATCGTTCGCGCCCTGCGCCTCGGCGAGTTCGACGTCTTGGTCGGGATAAACTTGCTGCGGGAGGGACTCGACCTCCCTGAGGTCACGCTGGTCGCCATCCTGGACGCGGACAAGGAGGGCTTCCTGCGCGGGCAGACGGCGCTCATCCAGACCATCGGACGCGCCGCCCGCCATGTCGAGGGCATGGTCATAATGTACGCGGATCGCAGGACGGCGGCCATGGACTCGGCCATCGAGGAGACCGAGAGGCGACGCCGGCGCCAGAAGGCCTACAACGCAGCGCACGGCATCGAGCCGAAGAGCATCGTCAAGGCCGTGAGCGACATCGCCCAGATGGTCAGCGACGCGGCGGCGGTGCCGACCAAGGGCCGTCGCGCGGCGAAGGCGATCGCGAAGAAGGTCGCGATGCCCAAGGCCGACCTTGAGAAGTTGCTCACCGGCCTTGAAGCCGAGATGTTCGAAGCCGCCGATCAGCTCAAGTTCGAATACGCCGCGAAGTTGCGCGACGAGATCAAGGAGCTCAGCAAGGAACTCGCCCGAAGGGAGACCATCGATGACTGAGGCCACCGACCTGCGGTCCGTCCACCCGATCCTCCCGCCGCGCCTGTCACACTGATCGTATGGACCACGATCTCGTCATCACCGGCGCGCGCGAACACAATCTCAAGGGTATCTCGCTACGCCTGCCACGCGACCGCTTCATCGTGATCACGGGACTCTCCGGCTCCGGGAAGTCGTCCCTGGCGTTCGACACGATCTACGCTGAGGGCCAGCGACGGTACGTCGAGTCGCTCTCGGCGTACGCGCGCCAGTTCCTCGGCCAGATGGACAAGCCAGACGTCGACAGCATCGAGGGCTTGTCTCCGGCGATCTCGATCGACCAGAAGACGACGTCACGCAATCCGCGTTCGACGGTCGGTACCGTCACCGAGATCTACGACCATCTGCGCCTGCTCTACGCGCGCGTCGGCCACCCGCACTGCCCCCAGTGTGGACGCGCCATCTCGGGTCAATCGGTCCAGCAGATCGTCGACCGCATTCTCGACCTGGGCGACGGGACCCGATTCAGCGTGCTGGCCCCGGTCGTACGCGGCCGCAAGGGCGAGTACGGAAAGCTCCTCGACGAGCTCAGGGCAGACGGCTTCACCCGCGTGAAGGTGGATGGTCTGGTCCGTGAACTCGAGGAAGATATCGATCTCGACAAGAAGCTCAAGCACGATATCGCGGTAATCGTGGATCGCCTGGTCCTCAAGGAGGACCTGCGCCGACGACTCACGGACTCGGTCGAGACCGCCGCTCGCCTTTCTGACGGACTGGTCGAAGTCGAGGTCGCCGATGGAGACGTTCTCACCTTCAGCGAGAAGTTCGCCTGCCTCGAGTGCAATATCTCGCTCCCCGAGATCCAGCCGCGCGTCTTCAGCTTCAACAGCCCGCACGGCGCCTGTCCGGCGTGCCACGGGCTCGGCTCTACGCAGGAGATCGACCCGGCACTCGTCGTACCCGATGGGTCGCTCAGCATCGACAAGGGCGCTCTCCTGCCCTACGGGCAGCTGTCCTTTGGCTGGCTGGAGCAGGTGTTCGAGTCCATCGCGACGACCTTCGGAGTGGACACCGATGTGCCGTGGGACGACCTTCCGGAGGAACACCGCGAGCTCTACCTTCAGGGGACGGGCAAGCAGCGTATCGCGATGAGCTACCGCAACTACCAGGGCCAAATGCGCCACTACACCGCCAGCTTCAAGGGGATCGTCGCCCACCTCCAGCGCCGGTATGTGGAGACGGAGTCGGAGATGGTGCGCCAGAAGATCGAGGAGTACATGGCGGAGCGTCCGTGCAGGGACTGCCAGGGCGCTCGCCTGAAGCCCACCAGTCTCGCCGTCACGGTTGGCGATCACAACATTCACGAGTTCACGTTGATGAGCGTGCGTGACGCGCTCGGCGCGCTGCGTGTGCTTCCGCTCACCGAGACAGAGCGCATGATCGGCGACCGCGTCATCAGGGAGATCGTCGAGCGCCTGACCTTTCTCAACGATGTCGGCGTCGGCTACCTCACGCTGCAGCGCGCCTCGGCGACACTCTCCGGAGGCGAGGCCCAGCGTATCCGCCTGGCGACGCAGATCGGATCGGCGCTGGTCGGGGTCCTCTACATCCTCGACGAGCCCAGTATCGGCCTGCACCAACGCGACAACCGTCGGCTCATCGACACCCTGCTGCGGCTGCGCGATCTCGGCAACACGGTGATCGCCGTCGAACACGACGAAGAGACGATGCGCGCTGCCGACCACATCGTCGACATGGGACCGGGGGCCGGCGATCACGGCGGGCATGTCGTCGCCCAGGGATCGCCGCAGACGATCATGGACGATCGAGGATCGGTGACGGGCGACTTTCTCGCGGGGCGACGGGCGATCGCCGTGCCGGCGCACCGGCGCCCTGGACTGCAGTGGTTCACGGTGCGCGGCGCCCGTCTGCACAATCTGCGCGACATCGACGTGGCGTTCCCGGTGGCGGCTTTCACCTGCGTGACCGGGGTCTCCGGGTCCGGCAAGTCGACGCTCATCAATGAGATCCTCTACAAGGGCATGGCCAGTCGTCTGAACCGCACCTCGAAGCTGCGCCCGGGAGCACACGACACCATCGACGAGGCCGACCTGCTGGACAAGGTGATCGACATCGATCAGTCGCCCATCGGCCGCACACCGCGCTCCAATCCGGCGACCTACACAGGTGTCTTCGACCACATCCGCCAGCTCTTCGCGCAAACGCCGGAGAGCAAGCTTCGCGGCTACAAGCCCGGTCGCTTCAGCTTCAATGTCAAAGGGGGGCGTTGCGAGACCTGCAAGGGTGATGGGCAGATCAAGATCGAGATGCACTTCCTGCCGGATGTCTACGTGCCCTGCGAGGCCTGCGGCGGCAAGCGCTACAACCGCGACACGCTCGAGGTCTGGTACAAGGGCAAGAACATCGCCGACGTGCTGGAGATGAGCGTCGAAGAGGCGGTGACCTTCTTCGCGAACGTGCCTCGCATCGCCCGCCGCCTGAAGGCTCTCGCCGACGTCGGCCTCGACTACGTGCAGCTTGGCCAGCCGGCCACGACGCTGAGCGGCGGGGAGGCGCAGCGCGTCAAACTCGCCAGTGAACTCAGCAAGGTGGCCACCGGCAAGACGCTCTACATCCTCGACGAGCCCACCACCGGGCTGCATTTCTCGGATATCGAGAAGCTGCTCGAGATGCTGCAGCGCCTCGTCGACGCCGGAAACACCGTGGTGGTCATCGAGCACAACCTCGACGTCATCAAGTCGGCCGACTGGATCGTCGACCTGGGGCCAGAGGGCGGGGAGGAGGGCGGCGCGGTCGTCGCTGCAGGCACCCCGGAGAACGTCGTCCAGCAAGCGGACGTCTCCTACACCGGCGACTTCCTGGCCAGAGTGCTGCAGCGGACCAGGGGCTAGTCCCGGGCGCGACCCCCGATCGTCGTTCGGGGTACAATCGCAGCGATGACGCAGCCTGACAGGACCCCTCCTCACACGCTGGCGGGCCTGCGCGAGATCCTGCCGCGCATCCCGCTCGCTCCCGGCGTGTATCGCTTCCTGGACGTGCGCGGCGAGGCTCTCTACGTAGGCAAGGCCAAGGTACTGCGTACGCGTGTGAGGTCCTATCTCCGCCCAGCCGGTGTCGCGCATGGACGCACTGCCGAGATGCTCGCCCAGGCGCACGATATCGAGTGGGTCGTGACCGCCTCGGAGAGCGAAGCGCTGATCCTCGAGGACAGCTTCATCAAGGAGGCCCGACCGCCCTACAACCTCCGCCTCCGCGACGACAAGAGCTACCCCTACATCGAGGTCACGTTGCGTGACGAGTGGCCGCGCGTGCGCTTCTTTCGCGGGCGGCACGTGCCGGGCAACCTCTACTTCGGGC
Source organism: uncultured Thermoleophilia bacterium (assembly GCA_963717285.1). GTDB lineage: Bacteria > Actinomycetota > Thermoleophilia > UBA2241 > UBA2241 > CAIXSE01. The sequence goes on along the minus strand of CAVQVW010000002.1, from coordinate 293,430 downwards.
CGTTCTCGAGCGCCGGCAAGGTGCGTGAGACGCTCGACGTGATCGGCCGGATCTTCCCCTACCGCAAGTGCAAGCGCGCACGGCCAGGGCGCTCCAGCGGCTCGCCCTGCCTGCAGTATTTCATCAAGCGTTCCCTGGCGCCGTGCGACGGGCGCGTCACGCAGGAGGAGTACGCGGCGGTCATCGAGGAGGTCGTGGACTTCCTCCGTGGTCGGCTGGGCGCCGTCGAGATCGGCATCGAACGTGAGATGGCGACAGCCGCGGCGGCACAGGATTTCGAGAAGGCCGCCGTGCTGCGCGATCGCCTCGCGGCTGTGAGGCATCTGGGCGAACGCCAGAACGCCAGGCTGGAGGGCGGCGAGTCGTTCGACGTCATCGCTCTGCATCAGACCGAGCCCGGTGCCAACGTGCAGGTGTTCCGCCTGCGCGAGGGAGCCATGGTCGATCGCCGAGCGTTCTATGTGGAGAACTCCGACGGTCGTGACACCGACGAGGTGCTCGAGGAGTTCCTCCTCGAGTACTACTGGGACGGACTCGCGATCCCTCCGGAGGTCATCGCGCCGCTCGCCGATGCCGGAAGTGTCGCAGCGCTTCTCAGCACGCGGCGCGGCTCCGGCGTAAGGGTCCGCGCGGCTCAGCGCGGACCGAAACGACGCCTCATGGAACTGGCCCAGCGCAATGCCGAACTGGCGGCGGAGCACGAGGTCGAAGAGCAGCGGAGAGGCAGGGTCTCACGCATCGAGGCTCTCGAGCGTCTGCGCGATGTTCTTGGACTCGAGCGCCTGCCTCTTCGTATCGAGTGCTACGACATCTCCAACCTCGGCGAAGAGCACCCCGTGGGATCCATGATCGTCTTCGAGGGAGGCCTGCCCAAGAAGGCGCACTACCGCAAGTTCGCGCTGCGCGATACACAGGGCCAAGATGATTTCGACATGATGAACCAGGTCGTCGGACGACGCTTCGAGCGGCATACGGCCGTATCGGAGGGCACGTACGACGAAAGCTTCGCCGCGCTGCCTGACCTTGTCGTGATCGACGGTGGCAAGGGCCAACTCTCGGCGTCGGCGGGGGCTCTGCGCGGCGCGGGAGTCGACGTCGCCGTCGTGAGTCTGGCAAAGCAGAGGGAGGAGGTCTTCGTCCCCGGGCGCAGCGACCCGCTGCCGCTGCCTCCCGACGACCCCGCCTCGCTTCTTCTGCAGCGCGTTCGCGATGAGGCGCATCGCTTCGCCGTGCGGTACCATCGTCAGAAGCGGGACGCCGACCTGCGCAAATCCTCGGTCTTCGACGAGCTACCGCAGGTCGGCCCTGTGCGCCGGCGACGCATTCTGGAGCATTTCGGCAGCCCCGAGCGCTTCCTCATCGCGTCTCGCGAAGAGATCGAGCGTGTGCCGGGACTGCCGGCGAAGGTGGCGAGGGACCTGTATGCGCATCTCCACAAGGCAGGCTAAGATGCCCGTCGCAACGTCGCGACGCGAGGAGACGTACGTGTGCGGCTTCGGCACGGGACGCCTGCTCACCAGCGGCGAGCTGCCACTTGAGGTCCACCTGCCCGGCCCCGGCCCCGGCGAACTCGCAGTCGCGGACGCGCCCAGTCGCTGGGCGCTGCTACTCGAGCTCTACTTCGCCGGCGAGGCGGTGTCATTCGACCTGGACATCGAGGCGTACGCGGAGGCGGTCGGCCTGACGGCCTTCGAGCGTGCCACCTACGCGGCCCTTGTACAGATCCCTCGCGGCAGCGTCCTCAGCTATGGCGCTCTCGCGACCGCGGCCGGCAGTCCACGCGCATACCGGGCCGTCGGCTCTGCCATGGCCCGCAACCGGCTCCCAGTGATCCTGCCCTGCCACCGCGTCATCAGAAGCGACGGCTACTTGGGGCAGTACGGCGATGACCCGGTCTGGAAGGAGCGCCTCCTCGCGCTCGAGGGAGTCCGGCTCAAGGGGGGGAGACTCGCATGACCGAGGCTCTGCAGTTCGTAATCGTCACCGGCCTCTCGGGGGCCGGGAAGTCTCTGGCCATGGACGCCTTCGAGGACGCGGGGTGGTTCTGCATCGACAACCTCCCCCCTGAGTTGGTGCCGACTCTGGTCGACCTCTTTCGGCGCGAGGGCAGCAAGGTAGACCGAGTCGCGGTGGTCAGCGACGTGCGTGGGGGCGAGTACTTCACACGCCTCGAGCAGTGTCTCGATGAGCTGCATGAGCGAGGCGTGGAGCACGCCTTGGTCTTTCTGGAGGCATCGAACGAAGCCCTCGTGCGGCGCTTCAAGGAGACGCGTCGTCGCCACCCGCTGGCCGGCACTGGCAGCGTCATCGACGGCATCCGCAAGGAGCGCCGCCTGCTGGCCGGTCTGCGCGAGCGCGCCAACTTGGTGGTCGACACGAGCGATACCTCAGCCCACCAGCTCAAGGCGCGCCTCAACGAGGACCTCATCCAGCACACGAGGCGCTCCAGGATCGTCTTTGCCGTTGTCTCCTTCGGCTACAAGTACGGCATCCCGATCGACGCCGACCTGCTGTTCGACGTGCGCTTCCTGCCCAATCCTCACTACGACCTGCGTCTGCGGCCGCTGACCGGACTCGATAGCGAGGTGCGGGACTACGTGATGCAGTCCCCGGGCACTCAGGAGTACCTGGAACGACTCCTTCCGCTCCTCGACTTCCTCTTCCCGCGGTACGCCGCCGAAGGCAAGGCACACCTCACGATCGGTATCGGCTGCACCGGGGGCCGGCATCGCTCGGTCGCTATCGCCGAGCTGCTCGGCAGGACCTACGAGAAGCAGGGGTACTACACGATCGTCAGGCACCGGGACATCACGAGAGACTGATGCGCACCTCCCTCGACTGGTTCTACCCCGGACTCGGATTCAAACGCTGGCTCCTGCTCGCCTTCGCCGGCGGCGTCCTCCTCGTCTACGGAGGCCTGAGCGCCATCGCCGTGCTGTGGTCGCCACAGCTCATGCGTGGCCTCGGCATGGGGTGGCTTCTGGGACGGCCCTGGGTGGCGCTTCTGCTCGCTTTCGACGCTATGGTCGTCGGTGGCATTGTGCTGCTGCTGGGAGTGCGGCAGGTCTGGATCTTTCAGAGGACGACCCCGGAGACGGCGAGCGAGATCCGTGCGGCGGCCCGGCTCGCGCGCGGGCCGCGCGTCGTCGCCATCGGTGGTGGCACAGGTTTGGCAGCGCTGCTCAGCGGCTTCAAGAGCCGCACGAGCAATCTCACGGCGGTCGTCACGATGGCCGACGACGGCGGCAGCTCCGGGGTGCTGCGTCGTGACATGGGTATGCCGCCGCCCGGAGATCTGCGCAGCTGTCTCGTCGCCTTGGCCGACGATGAATCCCTCATGAGCCAACTCTTCCAGTACCGGTTTCCCGACAGTGGAGGGCTTCACGGGCACAGCTTCGGCAACCTGTTCATGGCCGCCCTTGCGGAGGTGACCGGGGACTTCGAGGCGGCGGTCCAGGAGTCGACGCGTGTGCTGAAGGTGAGAGGGCGCGTCCTGCCTTCCACCCTCGAGGATGTGATGCTGCACGCCCAGCTCGAGGGCGGAGCTCGCGTCAGCGGCGAAAGCACGATCACGGCATCCGACCATCTGCCGCGTCGTGTCTGGCTCACTCCCGACACGGCGCGTGCTCTGCCGCAGGCGATCGCCGCGATGACCAGCGCCGATCTCGTGGTTCTGGGGCCCGGAAGTCTCTACACGAGCGTGATCCCGAATCTGCTCATCCCCGACGTGCGGGACGCCCTCATGGAGACGCGCGCGCCGGTGGTGTACGTCTGCAACGTCATGACGCAGCCCGGCGAGACCGACGGGTACAGCGCCGGCGACCACCTCGATGCCCTGCGGCGGCATGGCATGCGCGGCGTGATCGACGTCGTGCTGGTCAACGAGAGCCCCGTGTCCGACGACGTCGTCGCCAACTACGAAAGACTCGGGGCGCAGCCGGTGACGATCGACGACCAGCGCATCCGACAGATGGGCGTGAGAGTGGTGAGCGCTTCGGTGGCGGCCGAGAGCGGCGTCGTCCGGCACGACCCCGAACGTCTCGCTCAGGCTCTGGAGCACCTTCTCTAGGACGAGAGATGACCTTCTCGCGGGACGTCAAGCTGGAGCTCGGTCAGACGGTGCCGACGGCCGGTCACTGCCGCCAGGCGCAGCTCTCAGGCATCGTCTTCGGTGCCGGCGTCTTCGAGATCAGCGCCGGGGGCCATTACGGAGTGCGGGCCTCAGTCAGGTTCCCGGCCACGGCGCGACACATCCTCGCGCTGGTCAAGTCGTTCGACGTCACGGCCCTCCTGCGCACCATGAGCGTCGCTCCGGTCGGCCTGCGCTACGAGGTCGTGCTCGGCGACGGGTCCCGCGACCTGCAGTTGCTCAACGAGCTCGGCATCCTCTCGGACGACCTGCGGTTGCAGATGCGCGTGCCGCGCCGCCTCGTCGAGAAGCGCTGCTGCCTGGAGGCCTTCCTGCGGGGCCTCTTCATCGGTTGTGGCTCCATATCGAGCCCCGGCTGCGCCGTACATGCCGAGTTCACTATCGAAGATGAGAGCTTCGCCGAGCAGGTGAGGGGTCTTCTGGCAAGGTTGGGGCTCCAGTTCAAGACCGCCCGTCGTTCTCGCAACTTCGCCTGCTACACGAAGCGCTCTCAGACGACTGCCGATCTGCTTGCGGTCCTCGGCGCACACAGCGCCTGCCTGCGCTGGGAGGAGCACGTCGTGCTCGGCGACGTGCGCCAGAAGGCCAATCGACGGGCCAACTGCGACGCAGCCAACGCCCACCGATCCGCCGCGGCGGGGGAGAGGCAAGCCGCCGCCGGTCGCCGGCTCATGGCCTCCTCGCGCTGGGGTTCGCTGCCCGCTGAGCAGCGCGCCGTGGCGGAGCTGCGCGTCGAGTATCCCTACCTGTCGCTGAGCGAACTCGGTGAGCTGCTGCGTCCGCCGGTGAGCAAGTCGGCGGTCAATCATCGTATGCGCCGGCTACTCACGCTGGCGGACTCACTGTGACCTCGGCCTCCTGGGGCGGCGGCAACAGCCGAGCCTGGCCGAGAGCCGCCGCCCTCTGGTACGCTGCACAGGGAAGCTACGGGGACCCGGAGGAACCATGGCCACACGCGTGGGAGTGAACGGCTTCGGCCGTATCGGTCGTCTGTTCGTGCGGCATGTCATTGCCAGCGGGATCGACGATCTCGATATCGTCGCCATCAACAACCGTCGAGACATCAACACGCTCGCCCACCTCTTGAAGTACGACTCCGTCCAGGGACCGTACCCCGGCACCGTCACGGTCGACGGCGAGACGCTCGTGGTGGACGGGAAGAGGATCGACTCCATACAGCACGACATCGGCGCCACGCCGTGGGGAGAGCTGGGCATCGATCTTGTCGTTGAGGCTACCGGCGCCTTCAACGCACGGGAGGATGCCTCAAGGCACCTCGCGAACGGCGCCAAGAAGGTACTGCTCACGGCGCCCGGCAAGGACCCGGATGTGACCATCTGCCTGGGAGTCAACGAAGAGGCGTACGACAGGGAGCGTGACCACATCGTCTCCAATGCGAGCTGCACGACGAACTGTCTCGCGCCGGTCGCCAAGGTGCTCGACGATGCCTTCGGCATCGTGCGCGGATTCATGACGACCATCCACGCCTACACCGGCGACCAGCGCCTTGTGGACTCGAGCCACAAGGACCTGCGCCGCAGCAGGGCGGCGGCGGCCTCGATCATCCCGACGACGACGGGGGCGGCCAAGGGCATCGGCCGTGTCATCCCCGGCCTTGCGGGCAAGCTGGACGGCATCGCCATGCGCGTGCCAGTTCCGGCCGGCTCGGCCACCGACCTCGTCACAGAGTTGGCCGTCGAGGCCAGCGCCGACGAGGTGAATGCCGCCATGAGATCGGCCGCGGGAAGCGACAGGCTCAAGGGCATCCTCGAGTACACCGAGGACCCGATCGTCTCGGCCGACATCGTGCACAATCCCCACTCCGCGATCTTCGACGGACTGCTTACCATGTCGAGTGGCCGGCTAGTCAAGACTATCGCCTGGTACGACAACGAGTGGGGCTATGCCTGTCGCACGGTGGAGGTCGCCCAGCGGCTTCTGTGAGAGCAGGGCGCCAGACCCGCCATGGGCTCCGCCGGGCGGCCAGCGCACTCATCGTGACCCGGGCTGAGGCAGCCGTCACCCGGCGGAGCCGGACAGGTCGGGCGACCGCTGCACGAGTCTTGAGGGGGAGGCGAGATCCGCGATGAAACGCTCTGTGACCGAGTACCCGCTGGCCGGCAAGCGCGTGTTCTGCCGAGTCGACTTCAACGAGCCTGTCGTGCGTGGCGAAGTCGCCGACGACATGCGTATCCGCGCTGCGTTGCCCACCATCAACTACCTGCTGGAGCAGGACTGCTCGATCATCCTCGCGTCACATCTGGGTCGACCTCAAGGTCAGGTGATCGAGGCGATGCGCCTCGAGCCCATCGCTCGCCGCCTGCAAGAACTGATGGGTCGCAAGATCCGCAAAATGGACGACTGCGTCGGACCCGTGGTACAGGAGGCGGCCGATCAGCTCCAACGGGGCGAGATCATGCTGCTCGAGAACACTCGCTTCCACGCCGAGGAGACGTCCGACGACCGCGGATTCGCCAAGCAGCTCGCGAGTCTTGCCGAGGTGTACGTGAACGACGCCTTCGGTACGGCCCACCGCGCCCACGCATCGACTGAAGGCATCACGCACTACCTGCCGTCGCTAGCCGGCCTGCTCATGATTCGCGAGCTCGAGATCCTCGCCCGCCTCTTGCGGGACCCCGCTCGACCTCTGGTCGTGGTCCTCGGCGGGTCGAAGGTCTCAGAGAAGATCTCGCTCATCCAGCGCATGCTGAGCCTAGCCGACACGGTCCTGATCGGTGGGGCCATGGCCAACGCCTTCCTCGTCGCCCAGGGACACGACGTGGGAGATTCGAAGTGCGAGTCAGAGCAGGTCGACGTCGCCGCCGAGGTCCTGGCGGCGGCTGCGAAGGCGCGATGCGAACTCCTGCTGCCGACCGACGTCGTCGTCGCCGAAGAGGCGGCGGGGGGTGTAGAGACGGAGGTCGTCGAGGTCGATGCCATCAAGCCGCACCAGATGGCCCTGGACATCGGTCCGGCGACCGTGCGGGAATTCGTGAACCATCTTCGCAACGCCGGCACCATCTACTGGAACGGACCCATGGGCCTCTTCGAGATCGACGAGTTCGGAGCCGGCACGCAGGCGATAGGCGAAGCCATCGCGTCGAGCGCCTCGGTCACGGTGGCCGGCGGCGGCGACACCGTCGCAGCGACCCGCAAGTTCGGGATAGAGGCGCGTTTCACGCACCTCTCCACGGGCGGCGGCGCCTCCATGGAGTTCCTCGAGGGGCGGTCGCTCCCGGGAGTCGAAGCTCTGATGGAACGCGGCGGTACTGTAGCGGCCGGTCGCCGGCCCCTGGTCGCCGGCAACTGGAAGATGTACAAGACGCGCCCCGAGACCATGCAGTACCTGCGTGAGTTCATCCCGCTGGTGCGGTCCGCCGGCGAGCGCGACATCGTGGTCTGCCCACCGTTCGTGTGCCTGGAGACCGCTGTCGCGGAGTCGCTGCGCACGAATGTCGGTGTCGGAGCGCAGACCATGGCCGCCGGTGACGAGGGCGCCTACACGGGCGAGGTCTCACCGGAGATGCTGCGCGAGCTGGGCGTACATTTCGTCATCCTCGGCCACTCCGAGCGGCGCGATTTTCCCTACGATACCGACCGCATGCTGGCCCACAAGGTGAGAGCCGCGCTCAACAAGGGTATCCGCCCGATCCTCTGTGTCGGGGAGACACTCGAGGAGCGCGAAGGCAGCTTGACAGAGAGCAAGGTCGGCCGCCAGATTGACACCGGCTTGGCCGACGTGAGTCCCGCTGAGTTCGCGCTCGTCGCCGTTGCCTACGAGCCTATCTGGGCGATTGGCACCGGCCTGCGGGCCACACCCGACATGGCACAGGAGACGATCTCCTTCATCCGTGAACGGCTGCGCAGCAGCTTCGGAGGTGCCGCCGATGCGGTGCGCATCCTGTACGGCGGCAGCGTCAACGCAGCAAGCATCGACGCCCTGATGGCCGAGCCGGACATCGATGGCGTGCTGGTAGGCGGCGCGAGTCTCGAGCCCAACGAGTTCGCGCGCATCGCGCGCTTCGTGGAGACCGTGTGACAGGTACGCAATCCGGCGAAGCGCCGCTTGGCGATCCTGCGCTGTCCCCGACAGGGCAACTCTACAGCCCCGTGGCGCTCATCATCCTCGATGGCTGGGGCAGCGCGCCTCCGGGGCCGGGCAACGCCATCAGTCAAGCGCGGACGCCCGTCTTCGATCGGCTGGAGGCCGAGTTCCCTTGCGGCCAGCTCGAAGCATCCGGCCCAGCCGTGGGGCTGCCGCCCGGCCAGATGGGCAACTCCGAGGTCGGACATCTCAACATCGGAGCAGGCCGGGTCGTCTTCCAGGACCTGACGCGGATCACGGCAGCCATAGACGACGGCACGTTCTTCCAGAACCGCGTACTGCGGCAGGCTTGCGCCAAGGCCGCAGGGCGTTCGAGCACGCTGCATCTCATGGGCCTCGTCTCCGACGGGGGAGTGCACAGCGACCTGGGTCATCTGGAGGCATGCCTCGTCCTGGCCTCCCGCGAGCACGTCGCCCACGTCGTCGTCCACGCCTTCCTCGACGGACGCGACACCTTGCCGCGCAGCGCCAAGGGCTACCTGGCCGAGGTGCAGACGGTCATGGACAGCCTCGGCGTTGGCCGCTTCGGGGTGGTCTGCGGTCGCTACTACGCCATGGACCGCGATACGCGCTGGGATCGGACGAAGCTGGCCTACGACTCCCTGGTCGCCGGCGAGGGCCTCGTCGCCGCCGACGCGCAGGCCGCCGTCGAGGCGGCCTACCGGCGGGGGGAGGACGACGAGTTCGTCCAGCCCACCATCGTTGCGCCCGAGCACGACACGCGCATCAAGGATGGTGATGTCTGTCTCTTCTTCAACTTCCGGCCCGACCGAGCTCGTCAGCTCACAGAGGCCTTCTTCGAGCGCGAGTTCGAGTCGTTCGACCGCGGTCCGCGTCCCCCGGTCGTCGATTTCGTCACCATGACCGAGTACAAGCGGGAGTTCCCGGTGCCGGTCGCCTTCCCGCCGGAGCACCCCGCGCAGGTGCTGGCGGACGTCCTCGCCGAGCACGGGCGGCGCCAACTGCACATCGCCGAGACCGAGAAGTACGCCCACGTCACCTTCTTCTTCAACGGCGGTGTGGAGCACCCGCCCGACGGGGAGGAGCGTGTCTTGGTCCCGAGCCCACGGGACGTCCCCACCTACGACCACAAGCCCGCGATGAGCGCGTACGAAGTCTCCGACCAGCTCGTCCGTCGTCTGCAGGGCGGCGACTTCGACTTCGTCGTCGTGAACTTCGCCAACGCCGACATGGTCGGGCACACCGGAGTGATCAGCGCCGTCGTCGAGGCCATCGAGGTGGTCGACGAGTGTGTGGGGCGGATAACTGCCGCGGTCGGCGCGCTTGGCGGCGTCTGCCTCATCACATCCGACCACGGCAACGCCGACAACATGCTGGAACCTGCGGGAGGCGCCAGCACGGCCCACAGCACGAACCGCGTCCCGTTCATCGCGACCGTACCGGGCGTGCGCGTCCGCCCCGGCGGGCGCCTCTGCGACGTGGCCCCGACCGTGCTCGCCCTCATGGGCATCGCCCCACCACCTGTCATGACCGGCGTCGCTCTGCTCGAAGCGGCCGGCTGATCTCCCGACCTCACGTTCCGGCCAGCCGTGACGACGTTTGTACTCATGCGTGCAACAGATGTATTCTCTTGTGCGCTTGCCCAGCCTCAAAGAGGGGGAACTCCGTGCTCAACGCCATACTCGTCGTCCTGCACCTGATCGTCTCGGTCACGCTCATCGCACTCGTGCTGCTGCACTCGGGCAAAGACTCCGGGATGGCGAGCGTCACTGGTTTCTCGTTCGCGTCATCGGCGAGCGTCATGGAGAGGAACCTCACGCGCTACACGGTCATCACGGGTGTCGCCTTCTTCATCACGACGCTGCTTCTCGTCTGGCGGATCGGCTAGACCGGATGGCGACCGCTTCGCTCACCAGGCCGCCGCGATCGCCGGGCACTCGAAGGGTAGACAAGATGTGCGCAGAAGAGAGCGAAGAACGGGGTCACACGCGCATCGGGAGGTGAAGGAGGCAGAGCTTGTCTGATGGGTGATCCTTCCGCTCCGAGGACAGCGCACGCTGCGGTTCGCGGAGGGAACATGTCTTGACCGTCCAGGAGGGCACATTGAAGATTCTCACCAGGAGATGGCGCGTTCTGCCGCTGGCAGGCGCCATTCTCGTCGTCGTCGCTCTCGCTCTGAGCGGCTGCGGTGGCGACGATGACGAAGGCACGACCAGCACCACTGAGACGCCGAAAGCAGGCGGTACGTACAACTACATGCTGAGCGCCAATCCGGTCTCCATCGAGCCGCTCAACGCGCAGGAGTCCGAGGGAATGCAGGTCGCCCATCAGGTGTTCCAGGGCCTCGCCAAGTACGTCCTGAACGACAAGGGCGAGATGGTCGCCGAGCCGGACATCGCCGAGAAGTGGGAGACTGACGACTCACAGACGTGGACATTCACGCTCAAGAAGGGCGTGATGTTCGCGGCGCCCGTGAGCCGTGAGGTCGTGGCGCAGGACTTCGTCGATTCGTGGAACCGCGTCACCGACCCCAAGAAGCAGTCGTACGTCTCGTACATCCTGGCTCCGGTCGAGGGCTGTGACGACGGCGGCTACCAGGTCGACACCAAGAAGGGCCTCACCGGCGTCAAGGCCGTCGACGACTACACGCTCGAGGTCAAGCTGCGTTATCCGTTCGGGGAGTTCCCGCAGACGCTGGGTCATACGGTGGCCGCGGCGACCCCGGTCGAGTACATCAACAAGGTCGGCGACAAGGAATACGGCAAGAAGCCCGTCGGCACCGGCCCGTACATGGTCGAGTCCTGGAAGAACAACCAGTCGGTCCAGCTCGTGAAGAACCCGGACTACTGGGACACCGAGAACGCGGGCTACGTCGACAACATCAACATGCCCATCATCCTCGAGGCCTCGACGAGCTGGCTCGAGTTCCAGAAGGGCACCATCGACTACACCGTCGTGCCTCCGGGCCAGGTGGCCGCTGCTGAAGCCAACCCCAAGGTCAAGGGCGGCGAGTGGACCGCCAAGCGCTGGCCGACGCTGGCCGTGTACTTCATCGGCATGAACATGACCGACCCGGTGCTCGGCGAGAGCCTCGAGCTCCGCAAGGCCCTCACTGAGTCGGCCGACGCCCAGAACGTCATCAACATCGTCAATGAGGGCGTGCCCCTGCCGGCCACCGGCTACGTCCCCGAGGGCATCCCCGGCTACGTCCCCGACCAGTCGCCCTACGCCTACAACCCGGAGGACGCCAAGGCCATCGTCTCGGAGCTCGGCTCCGTGCCGACCCTCGCCTACTGGTACAACACGGACGAAGCTCACCAGAAGATCGCCGAGGTGCTGCAGGCCGGCTGGAAGGACGCCGGTATCACCGTCAAGCTCAGCAACTTCGAGTGGGGGACGTTCCTCGACAAGCTCTCCAAGGGCAACTCCGGCAGCGGCAGCCAGCTCTTCCGCATGGGCTGGATCGCCGACTACCCGTCGATGGACAACTTCCTGTACCCGCTGTTCCAGTCGGACCAGGCTCGTACCGGGCAGCTACACCTTCTATTCCAACAAGTCGGTCGACGACCTCCTGCTCGAGGCCCGCTCCACGATCGACACGCAGCAGCGGCAGGACCTGTATGCCGAGGCCGAGAAGATGATCCTCACGGATGCACCGGCCATCCCGCTGTACTACTACCGTGACTTCCGCGTCACGAACAACCGCATCGGCGGCTACGTGCACAATCCCATGGGCTTCACCGACATGTGGACCGTGTGGGTCAAGTAGCGAGCTGACGCTTGCGCAGGCAGTCGTGCCCATCCAGACTGCATGCAGTGATTCGTATGGCGGCCCGCCGCGCTCCTCGCGGCGGGCCGCCATGGCGTTCTTACGGATCCTGCGTCAGCATCCCCCCGGAGTATCGGCGGGGGCATTGAAACGGTAGGCTAGGCCCATGCTGGTCTACATCATCAGGCGTCTCTTCCAGCTCGTGATCGTGCTGATCGGCGTCAGCCTGATCACGTTCCTCATCATGTTCGCCATCCCCGGCGATCCGGCGCGCCAGCTTGCCGGCAAGAACGCCACGCCCGAGAGAGTCGCCACGATCTCAGCCCAGCTCGGCCTCGACCAGCCTCTCTACGTGCAGTACTTCAGGTTCCTGGGGCGTCTCCTGCACGGCGATCTCGGAGAGTCCTACGCCCTGCAGCAGCCGGTCACGGAACTCATCCGCGTCAACGCCCCCAATACGATCCAGCTTGCCATGGCGGCTGTGCTGATCGAATTGCTGGGTATCCCGCTCGGCATCTTCTCGGCGCTGCGCCAGTACACGTTCTGGGACACGGCCCTCACGACCACGGCGCTCATCATCTGGGGCATTCCGGTCTTCGTGCTGGGCCTCTTCGTTCAGTGGTTCTTCTCGCTCAAGCTGCAGCAGTGGTTCGGCATCGACATCTTCCCGCTCACCGGCGCCGGCGACAACGTTCTGTGGGTCATCCCCGCGTCTTGGGACAGCTTCATGACGCTGGTTCTTCCCGCCGTCACGCTCGGTCTCATCGGAGTCGCCTACATCTCGTACATGCAGCGAGCTTCGATGCTCGAGGTCATCCGTTCAGACTACGTCCGCACGGCGCGCGCCAAGGGCCTCTCCGAGCGAGAGGTGGTCCGCAAGCACGCCTTCAAGAACGCCATCATCCCGGTCATGACCATCGCCGGGATCGATCTCGGCGCCCTCATGGCCGGGGCCATCCTCACCGAGACCGTGTTCTCGCGACCTGGGATCGGGCTCATGATCTACCAGGCCATCGGCGCCCGCGACCTCCCGGTCGTCGCGGGAGGAGTGCTCTTCGCGACCTTGATCTACGTGTTCGCCAATCTGTTCGTCGATCTCGGCTACGCCTGGGTCGATCCACGCATCCGGTTGGAGGGCTGAACTCCTTGGCCGAACGCGACACCAGCGGTAACGTCATCACGACGGATGTCTCGGTCAGTACGGTCAGCGAGCGTGACATCGTCGAGGGTCGCCTTCTGGGCAGGCGTCCGCTGGGTCTCTGGGCAGATACGTGGCGGCGCCTCAAACGCAATCACCTCGCAGTCGTCGGCTTGGGTATCATCGTCGTCTTCCTCACCGTGGGCCTGAGCGAGACGATCGCCAATCTCGTCGGCCTGAACACCGGCGATCCGGGCTCCGGCTACCTGGCGCCCTACGACCCCAACGCCGTGAACTACGAGTTGTCTCCGAAGGGGCTGGGATCGCCGCCCTCGTGGTCGCATCCGTTCGGCACCGACTACCTGGGCCGCGACGTTCTTTCTCGTACTCTGGTGGCGACGCGCATCTCCATGCTCGTAGGCGTCATCGCAGTCGCCATCGCGCTCACCATCGGTCTCATCCTGGGACCGATCTCCGGGTACTACGGAGGACGCACCGACGCCATCATCATGCGCACCGCCGACGTCTTCTTCGCCTTTCCCTACATCCTCTTCGTCCTGCTGTTCCTGACGGTGCTCGGACCCGGCTTGTGGAACGTCTTCATCGCCATCGGCATCTTGGGCTGGGCGACCTACGCGCGTCTCAACCGCGGCTCGGTGCTGACCGTCAAGACGATGGAGTACGTCGAAGCGGCCCGCGCCCAGGGGGCCAGCGATCTGCGCATCATCTTCCGGCACGTGCTGCCCAACACGATGGCGCCGGTCTACGTCGCCATCGCCATGGGCATCGGCGGCGCCATCGTCACGGAGGCGGCGCTGAGCTTTCTCGGCATCGGCCTGCAGCCACCGGACGCCTCTTGGGGCAAGATGATCTCTGACTACCTCACATACCTCCAGGCGGGAAGCTGGTGGATGCTCGTCTTCCCGAGTGTCTTTCTGGTGACGACGGTGTTCGGGTTCATCTCGTTCGGCAACGGCCTGCGGGACGCCACCGACCCCAAACTCAAGGAGTAGGCGCATGGCCGAGCGGCTTCTCACGGTCAGCGATCTGTCCACGCACTTCTTCACCTACGCCGGTGTAGTCAAGGCGGTCAACGGCGTGAGCTTCACTCTCGATCGCAAGGAGACACTGGGCATCGTCGGCGAGTCGGGCTCGGGCAAGACGGTCGCCGCCCTGTCGCTGATGCGCCTCATCCCCGATCCGCCCGGCAAGATCGTGGAGGGATCGATCATGCTCGGCGACCGCGACCTGCGCACTCTGGGCGATCAGGAGATCCGCCAAGTCCGCGGCAACGACATCGCGATGATCTTCCAGGATCCCATGACCAGCCTGAATCCCGTGGTCAAGGTCGGCAAGCAGATCGCCGAGGCCATCACGCTGCATCAGGGCAAATCGAAGGTCGAGGCGTGGACGATGGCCGCCGATCTCCTCGCACGGGTCGGCATCCCCGATGCTCCGGCGCGGGTCAACCAGTACCCCTTCGAGTTCTCGGGAGGCATGCGACAGCGGGTGATGATCGCCATGGCGATCAGCTGCAACCCGGACATCCTGATCGCCGACGAGCCCACTACCGCCCTCGACGTGACCATCCAGGCACAGATCATCGACGTGATCGGCGAGATGCAGGAGGCCTACGATTCAGCCGTCATCCTCATCACGCACGACCTCGGCCTCGTGGCCGAGATCGCCGACAAAGTGATGGTCATGTACGGGGGCCGAACGGTCGAGTACGGCGACGTCGACGAGGTCTTCTACAACGCGCATCACCCATACACGTGGGGACTGCTGGGCTCGCTGCCGCGCCTGGACCGCAAGACTCGGCTCACCCCGATCAAGGGGCAGCCGCCGAACCTCATCTCCCTGGCGGATGGCTGTCCCTTCTCTGCACGGTGTGGCTACGTGCGCAGCGAGTGCCGCGACCGCTGGCCGACGCTCGAGATCGTCGGGCCTCAGCATGGCGTCAACTGCTGGCTGCCGAAGGAGCAGCGCGTGGCGCTGCGCGCCGAGCTGCAGCACGTCAAGGACCCTGTCGCATGAGCCTGCTCGAAGTCCGCGATCTGAAGAAGCACTTCCCGATCAGGACAGGGGTCCTCAAGCGGACCACGGGCCACGTCTACGCGGTCGATGGAGTGAGCTTCTCGGTGGAGGCGGGGGAGACGCTGGGACTGGTGGGCGAGAGCGGCTGCGGCAAGTCCACGACGGGTCGGGCGGTGATACGCCTCATCGACGCCACCGCGGGCAGCGTGACCTTCGAGGGCATCGACGTCATGGCTGCACGACGCAGCGAGATGCAGAAGCTGCGCCGGGACATGCAGATCATCTTCCAGGACCCCTACGCGTCGCTCAATCCGCGCATGCGAGTGCGGAGCATCGTCGGGGAGTCCCTGGACATCCACGGCATCGGGACGCCCGCCGAGCGCACGGCGCGTGTCTACGAGCTCCTCGAGACGGTCGGCCTCAACGCCGAGCACGCCGAGCGCTACCCGCACGAGTTCTCCGGAGGTCAGCGCCAGCGCATCGGCATCGCCCGGGCTCTGGCGCTCAATCCCAAGCTGATCATCTGCGATGAACCCGTGAGCGCCCTGGATGTCTCCATCCGTGCCCAAGTGATCAACCTGCTCAAGGACCTCCAGGACGATCTCGGCCTGACGTACCTCTTCATCGCTCACGATCTGTCCCTTGTCAAGCACGCGTCGGATCGGGTGGCGGTGATGTACCTGGGCAAGATCGTGGAGATCTCCGACAGCGACACGCTCTACGACAGGCCGCAGCACCCCTATACCGAGGCGCTCCTCTCGGCCGTCCCCATACCGGACCCCGACACGGAGCGCGCGCGGCGGCGGATCATCCTCGAGGGAGACGTACCCAGCCCGGCGAACCCGCCAGCGGGTTGTGTCTTCCATCCACGCTGCCAGCGGGTCCAGGAGATATGTACGACGGAGATGCCGGCCCTGGCGAGCACCGGCGGCGACGCCGGCGAGCACCACCGGGTGGCCTGCTACTTCCCGGCGCGCTTCCGCGACGGCACACGATCGGTGGACGAAGAGCCCTTCATCGCCGAAGGCGTCCGGGAGCGGGACTGATCGGCGCGTTCCGTCGCGCCGGCCTCGCGGGCGTCGGTCTCTGCACCCTCCTTGGGGTCCTTTCCCTAGGGGCGGCAGCTTGCGGCGATCGCGCTGCGCAGCCGACAGCCTCTGCGAGTCCCGCCCAACAGGAGTTCGTCCAGGTCGAGGGCGTCACTGTCGCCCAAGCGGATGTCGACGCCATTCGCGCCGAGGCACGGCTCGGTGGCGCCGAGGACGACCCGGAGCGAGCCCGGCAACAGGCGGTGCGCCGCCTGCTGGTGCGCCGCCAGGCCGAACGCCTGGGCGTGACGGTGCCGGAGCGGAGCGTCGAGGCCCGCCTCGACGCTCTCCGTGAGCGCGTCGGCGGCGAGAAGGCCCTCGCCGCGGCGCTCAGTGACGCCGGGATGACCTTCGAGCAGCTCGACGCAGCGATTCGCTACAGCCTGCTGGAGAGCGCTCTGCAGGACGAGATGTACGCCGACGTAGGCGCCTCGGCCGACGCCGTCGAGACGTTCTATCGCGAGAATCGCGCCGAGCTGTTCACACGTCCCGCACAGGTACGGCTGCGCAGCATCACACTGCCCAGCAGGAACGTCGCTCTTCAGGTCGGCAGGGACGTCGCTGAGGGGGCGGACTTCGCGACCCTCGCGCGACGACACAGCATCGACAGGGCGACACGCGACAACGGCGGCATGCTGGGTTGGGTGACCTTGTCCTCCTTGCCTGCCGAAGTCAGAAAGGCGCTCGCCCCGGTGAGTCGCGGCGGCGTCTCGAAGCCTGTCTTCGCCCTGGGCCGGTGGCACCTGTACGAGGTCGTCGATCGCCGCCCGGAGACGGTCCTGCCCTTGAGGGAGGTGTCCGGCGGAGATCACGACAGAACTCACCCGTCGCCGCCGCGCGACCGCCCTGGAGGAGTGGATCGGCCGCGCTCGCGCACGAGCGGCCGTCGATCCGTCTCCCTGAGAGGCGTCTTGGGCCAACGACGAGGCAGTGGGCCGCCACTGGCGACGCTGCTATACTTCCCGGCACGCGACTCAAGGCCAGGAGGTCTCTCCGGTGCGCAACGCGCTCATCGTCCTCGCCGCCGTTGCCCTCGTGCTGGTCGGGATCGGCGGCCTCAACCATTCTCTGCGGTTCGACGTCGACTTCGTCGTCGTGTCCTGGAGCTATGTGTCGGTGTTCTGGATCACGCTCGTGGTCGGTGCGGCTCTTCTGCTCACGGGTCTCGTCGCCGCCTTTCTGGCGCGCACCTCAGCCGTCGCTGCTCAGCGCAAGCTCGAGGCGGAACTCCAGACCACCTACGAACGGCTTCGTGCGGCCGAGGCGCGTATCCCCGCGGAGCCGCCTGCTCCGACCGAAGAAGAGGAGCCCCCCGTGGCGTCGCTCGTCGACTCCGTCGCGACGGACCCCGAGGCTCCACCGACGACCGACTGAGGTCAGCCTCACGGCGACGCGCCCATCTGTCCTCGACCCCGGGTAGACTTGGCGAGTGAAGCTGTCGTGACCGATCAGGCGTCCTGGCGCATTGCGCCGGCTCCCTACGCCGACGTGCGAAGGCTGGCCGCCGAGCTCGGCGTCAGCGAGGTGCTGGCGCAGATCCTCGTCCGCCGCGGCTTCAGCGATGCCGGCGCGGCGCACGCCTTCCTGCATCCGGACTTCCGCGTGCACGATCCGTACGCGATGCTCGGCATGGCCGCCGCCAGGCAGCGTATCGACACGGCCCTGCAGCGCACTGAGCCCATTGCCGTCCACGGCGACTACGACGCGGACGGCATCACCGCGACCTTCCTCCTCGTGCGCGTCCTTCGGGATCTCGGCGCAGACGTCCGCTGGCGTCTGCCGAATCGCTTCGCCGACGGCTACGGGATCTCATCTGCCGCGGTCGACGATCTCGCCGCCGCCGGGGTGCGGCTGCTGATCACGGTCGACTGCGGGATCACCGCCCGCGAGGAGGTAGCTCGAGCTCAGGGACTGGGGATGGACGTCATCGTCACCGACCATCACGAGATGGAGGGCGGGCTACCCGATTGCATCGTCGTGACGCCGAAGCTCCAGGGGTACCCCTGCCCTGACCTCTCCGGGGTCGGAGTGGCGTTCAAGCTGGCGCACGCCCTCCTCGAGAAGCCAGACGCGCCTCTCGTCGAGGTGCCACTGGCCCTGCGTTCTCTCACCGACGTGGTCGCCATCGGCACCATCGCCGACATGGTGCCCCTGATCGGCGAGAACCGCGTGCTTGCCGCTCTGGGCCTCGGCCGCCTGCGCAGCTCGCCGCGACCGGGGCTGGCGGCTCTGATGGAGGTGTCCGACGTCAAGGCCGACGCCGTCACCGCGGGGATCGTCGGCTTCCGACTGGCGCCGCGTCTCAACGCTGCCGGCCGCCTGGAGGACGCCTCCCTGGCGCTCGAGCTCCTCGACTGCGAGACACGCACCGATGGCCTGCCGCTCGCCCTGCGCCTCAACGAGCTCAATCGCGAGCGTCAGGCTATCGAGAAGGCGATCATGACGGAGGCGTGCGCGATGGTGAGCGAGCCGCCTCCGGCGGCCCTTGTGCTCTCGTCTACGCAATGGCACGAGGGCGTCGTCGGGATCGTCGCCTCGCGCGTCGCCGAGCGCTTCAACCGTCCGACGATCCTCCTCAGCGAAGGCGATACCGACGCCAAGGGCTCCGGCCGAAGCATCGCCGGCTTCGACCTGCTCGCCGCCGTCGAGTACACCTCCGAGCATCTGCTGGCGTTCGGCGGACATCGTGCGGCGTGTGGGCTGCGCCTGCGCCGCGACCGCATCGGCCCGTTCCGCGAGGCGTTCGTCGCGCGGGTCGCCGACACCCTTGGCGACGATATCACTCGCACACGTCGCATCGACGCGCTGGTCGGGGGTCACGAGCTGACCCTGGCTCTCGCGGACGAGCTTGAGCTTCTGGCCCCCCACGGCTTCGGCAATCGAAGCGTGACGCTCCTGCTGCGCGGCGCCGATCTCGTGGCTCCCCGCCTGACGCGCAACGGTAGGCACATGCAGTACCGGGTGCGTTGCGACGGCTCCTCCTGCAAGGCGATCCACTTCAACTTCTCGGCCCTGGACGAGATCAGTGCGCCCGGGCGGCACGACCTGGCACTCGCCCTGTCGAAGAACGAGTACAACGGCACGGTGAGCGCCCAGGTGGAGGTCAAGGGCCTCGCGCGCCGAAAGGAGCCGCCAGTCGATCTCTGCCGCACCGCCTGCGACTCGAGCTGCCCAGACCGTCTCCGTGGCATCGACCTGTGGCGAGCGCTGGTCGACGGTCCGGCGCCTCGGCCCCTCGGCCCTGAGACACCCGCGCGCTCGCCGCACGAAGTGCTCGCCAAGCGCATCGTCGACCGCCGCGAGAAGCCGCTAGCGCCCGCCCTCAGCGCCCTCGCGGCCGGCGGCGAGCGCGTCCTCGTGCTGGTCTCCGACGTGGGCCGCCGCCGCCCACTGCTCAGCCGAGACGTCCTGGCGCCGCAGATCGAGCAGAGCGGTCTCTACCTGCACACCGCCTGCGTCAGCCGCCTCGACCTCGCGCCCGACGTGGACGTGGTCATGGCGGGCTTTGACCTGGCGGCTGCCCTGGACCCCGCCGAGCTCGCCATCGCTCTGGCCGCTTTCGGACACGTCGTCTTCGCGGATCCTCCTTTCACGAAGGCTCTGCTCCAGGTCGTGGCCGAAGCCTGTCCCGACGCATGGCTGCACTTCGCCTGGGGGCCTGCCGAAGTAGACTTTGCGGGGAAGATGCGCCAAGCTGAATACGATCTGGATCGCGTCGCGCGACGCGTCTGGCGTGCTGCGCGGGCGGGGTCGGGCCGGTTTGACGAGGCGCTCGAAGACGAGCTCCTGGGGCGCGAGCCGTTCTTGCCGTCGTCCTCCGGGCTGGTCGCTGCGTTCCGGGTATTGTGCGAAGCGGATCTCTTGCACGTCACCGCCGACACGTACCGGCTCGAGCGACCCGCCACCAAGGCCGATATCACGCAGACCGAGAGCTACGGAGCATGGCACACACTGTTTCAGACAAGCGACTTCCTGGCGACCTGCCTGCAAGCGAGACTCTGAGGCACGTCCCGGAGCAGTACGCGCCGCTGCTCGACGATCTGTTCGAGGCCCTGGCGCGTTATAATCCGGACGCCGACCGCGACCTCATCACCCGAGCTTTCGTGGCGGCGGCCATCCTCCATGAGCCGCAGAGCCGCAAGAGCGGCGAAGCCTACATCCATCACCCCGTCGGAACCGCCCTCAACGCGGCGGAACTCATGCTCGACTCAGTCACTATCGCCGCCGCCCTCTTGCACGACGTGGTCGAAGACACGGGCACACCCCTCAGCTGGATCGAGGACGAGTTCGGCGCCGAGATCGCAATGCTCGTGGACGGAGTCACCAAACTCACCAAGATGCACTTCACCTCGCAGCAGGAGGAGCAGGCCGAGAACTACCGCAAGATGATCATCGCCATGGCGACAGACATCCGCGTCATTCTCATCAAGCTCTGCGATCGCCTGCACAACATGCACACGCTCTGCTACTTGGGCAAGCAGAAGCAGATCCAGAAGGCGAAGGAGACGCTGGAGATCTATGCGCCCCTCGCTCATCGCCTCGGTATCCACAACCTCAAGTGGCAGCTGGAGGATCTGGCGTTCTCCTCGCTACACCCGCGCAAGTACCAGGAGATCCAGAGGTGGGTCGCACAGCGGCGCGGCGACCGCGAAGACTACGTGGAGGAGGCGACCGGATTCCTGCGCGAGGCGCTCGCCGGGGCCAGCATCGAAGCCGAGATCGGCGGGCGCGTCAAGCACTTCTACTCGATCTACACGAAGATGAGTCGCGGCGGCAAGGAGTTCAACGAGATCTTCGACCTCACCGGCATCCGCGTCCTCGTCGACTCCGTCAAGGACTGCTATGGATCCGTGGGCATCATCCACTCCCTCTGGAAGCCCCTCCCAGGGCGTTTCAAGGACTACATCGCGATGCCGAAGTTCAATCTCTACCAGTCGCTGCACACCACGGTGATCGGGCCAGGCGGCAAGCCGCTCGAGATCCAAATACGCACCTTCGACATGCACCAGACGGCGGAGTACGGAGTGGCCGCCCACTGGCTCTACAAGGAGAGAGGCGAACGCGACCAGGACAAGCTCGCATGGCTGCACCAGATGATGGAGTGGCAGTCCGAGACAGGCGACTCAGGCGAGTTCATGGACACGCTGCGGGTCGACCTCTTCGAGGATGAGGTCTTCGTGTTCACGCCGAGAGGCGACGTCAAGAGCCTGGCCGCGGGGAGCACGCCCATCGACTTCGCCTACGCAGTCCATACCGACGTCGGCAGCCACACGGTGGGGGCGAAGCTCAACGGACGCATCGTCCCCTTGCATACCAAGCTCAGCTCCGGCGATATCGTCGAGGTCATAACGAGCAAGTCGAGCCGCGGCCCGTCGCGCGACTGGCTCGACATCGCCAATACGCCGCGGGCGCGCCAGAAGATCCGGCAGCACTTCCGCCGCGAGCAGCGCGAGGATTCTGAGCACTCCGGGCGCGATCTTCTTCAGGAGGTCCTCCGCCGCGAAGGTCTGCCGACGGCGAAGATCCTCAGCTCGAAGGCGTTCGCTCAGATCTGCAAGGAGATCGGCTTCAGCAAGCCGGACGACCTCTACATGGCCATCGGATCGGGCCGCGTGCCGGTCAAGACCGTCGCTACCAAGGTGCTGCAAGCTTCGGGCACGCTGAAGGCGACGGCGCCACGGGCGGAGCGTCTAGCCGCCAAACCGGTCCACGACGCGGGCGAGCCCCAGGCCCTCTCCGGCGAGCTGGGGATCGCCGTCGAGGGGATGAGCGACATCATGGTGCGCATGGCCAAGTGCTGCAAGCCGATCCCCGGCGACGACATCGTGGGGTACATCTCCCTGGGCAAGGGCATCACCATCCACCGCAGTGACTGCAAGAACGCTCGCAGCCTGATGAAGAACCCGGAGCGCTTCATGAAGGTCGATTGGAAGGGGCTCGCCGACAACGCCTTCCACGTCGAGATCATGGTCGAGGCCCTCGACCGGAACCACCTCCTTGAGGATCTCGCACGGACGCTGTCCGACTCGGGAGTCAGTATCCTCGGAGGCAGCATGCAGACCCTTTCAGACGGCGCCGTGCGCGACCGCTTCACGCTCCAGGTCGGCGACGTCCGGCAGCTCGACAACATCCTCGGCAACATCCGCAGCATCCATACGGTCTACGACGCCTACCGCGTGCTGGGCACCTAGTCGTCGCGGCGGACGCGAGGCGACCCGCCAAGGTCGACCCTCGTGGAGGCGTTTGATAGGCTCCCGATGAATGCCTACCGCTCGAGGTTCCGTGCCTGATTCGCTCCAAGTCTCTTCACTGCAGCTCGGTCCTTTGCAGGCCAACTGCTTTCTCGCGATCCAGGGCCAGGAGGGCCTCGTGATCGACCCCGGCGACGAAGCGCGAGTCGTGGTCGAGGCGATGGGTCGATTCGGTGTGAGACCCGCGGCCGTCCTCGTCACACACGGCCATTTCGATCACATCGGTGGAGTGGCCGCACTGGCCAGCCACTACGCCGTTCCGGTGTTCGCGGGTGCCGCCGACGCCGAAGACGTCACTCAGGGCGGCTTCAGCAGAATGGCCGGCCACGAGATCGACTCTGTCGGGAGCGTGCACACCATCGACGGCGAGCAGGAGCTTGCACTGCCGGTGGCCGTGACCGCCATCCCGACTCCGGGGCATTCCCGGGGATCGTTCACGTTCTACGTCGGCGGAGAGCTCTTCTGCGGGGACCTTCTCTTTCGCGGAAGCATCGGGCGCAGCGACCTGCCGGGGGGAGACATGGATCAGCTGCTCGATTCGATCGGCGACCTCATGCGCCGCTTCCCGCCCGATACCGTCGTCCACTGCGGCCACGGTCCGGACACCTCGCTGGGCCGTGAACTCGCCGTCAACCCGTTTCTGGGATCACTGCGCCACGACCCGAAACGCCGCTGGTGAGCCACATCCAGGCCCCCAAGGGCACGTACGACCTGCTCGGCGACGAAGCCGCCGAGCGAGATTGCGTGGTATCGGCGGCGGCCGACGTCTTCGCGTCATACGGGTATCACCGCATCGTCACGCCGGAGTTCGAGGCGACAGACCTCTTCCAGCGGGGAGTCGGCGAGGCGACCGACATCGTGCGCAAGGAGATGTACACGTTCAGCGACAAGAGCGGGCGCTCGATGACCCTGCGCCCCGAGGGCACGGCTCCGGTGTGCCGCGCCTACCTCGAGCACGGCCTCCACAAGTGGCCGCAGCCCGTCAAGCTCTGGTACTACTCTCCGATGTTCCGCTACGAGCGGCCGCAGGCCGGTCGATACCGCGAGCACTACCAGATCGGCGCCGAGGCGATCGGCTCGGCCGATCCCGCGGTCGACGCCGAGGTGATCGCCTTGCTCGCCGGCATCTTCGCTGAGGTGGGCGTCGCGGACACACGCCTCAGCATGAACAGCATGGGCGACGGTCAGTGTCGACCAGCCTACGTCGCCAGGTTGCGGGAGTACCTGAAGAGCCGCGAGAGCGAGCTGTGTGGGGAGTGCCTCTCCCGACTGGAGATCAACCCCCTGCGCACCTTCGACTGCAAGGTCGCATCATGCCGAGCGGTGCTCAACGAGGCACCGCACATCATCGACCATCTCTGCCCGGACTGCCGGCAGCACTTCGACGTCGTGCTCGAGTTCGTGGGCCGCGCCGGTCTCGAGCCGAACCTCGACTATCGGCTCGTGCGCGGACTGGACTACTACACCCGCACCACCTTCGAGTTCAGTTCCGACCGACTGGGGGCACAAAGCGGGGTCGGCGGGGGCGGCCGCTACGACGGGCTCATCGAACAGCTCGGCGGTCCGCCGACACCGGGCGTCGGCTGGGGGAGCGGCCTGGAGCGCATCACCCAGGTGAGACGTGCTGAGCCACGACCCGATACTGCGCCTGCGGTGTTCATCGTTGCCTTCTCTGAAGATGTCCGAGGCATCGCTTTCGGCCTCGCTCAGGACTTGCGCGGCGGGGGCATCGCAGCAGAGATGGACCTTGCCGGCCGCAGCCCAAAGGGTCAGCTCAAACATGCAGGTCGAGTGCGGGCCGCCTGGAGCGTTCTCGTCGGGCTGAGCGAGCTCGCTCCCGACATGGTCCGACTGCGCACGATGGACGGTGGCCGCGAAGAGGATGTACCCGCGATGGAGCTCGTCGGGCTGGTCGCAGGCCGGCTCGGAGGGACGCTGTGAAGCTGCGCGAGGAGGACGCCTGATGTTGCGAGATGCTCACCCCGGCGAGCTGCGTGCCGCCGACGTCGGACGGGAAGTCCATCTCGCCGGCTGGGTCGCTCGCCGGCGCGACCACGGCCAGCTGATCTTCGTCGATCTGCGCGACCGCAGCGGGGTCGTCCAGCTGGTGCTCGATCCCTCGGTCGCCGCCGAGGCGCACGCGCATGCCGAACGTGTGCGCTCCGAGTACGTGCTCGCCGTACGTGGCAAGGTCGTGGCCCGCTCTCCCGAGACCGTCAACCCCGACCTGCCCAGCGGAGAGATCGAGGTGCGCCTCACGTCGCTCGAGATCCTGAGCGCTTCGCGCACGCCGCCGTTCGAGGTCGAAGCCGCCATCGACGTCGATGTCGATGAGACACTGCGGCTCAAGTACCGCTACCTCGACCTGCGGCGCGGTCCGCTGCTCGCCAATCTGGAGCTCCGTCACAAGGCTTCGCAGGCGGCGAGAGAGTACCTGAACGCCGAGGGCTTCCTCGAGGTCGAGACTCCGGAGCTGACACGCTCATCACCCGAGGGTGCCCGCGACTTCCTCGTGCCGTCTCGACTCCAGCCGCGCCACTTCTATGCGTTGCCTCAGTCGCCGCAGATGTTCAAGCAGATCCTGATGGTGGCCGGCGTCGACCGCTACTATCAGTTCGCCCGCTGCTTCCGCGACGAGGATCTGCGCGCCGACCGCCAGCCGGAGCATACGCAGATCGACGTCGAGATGTCGTTTCTCAGCGCCACGCAGATCCGCACGCTCCTCGAGGGTCTCCTGCAGGCGATCTTCGTCGGAGCGGGGGAGAGGCCACTGGAGCTGCCCTGGCCGACGCTGACCTACGATGACGCGATGCTCCGCTTCGGCTCGGACAAGCCGGACCTACGCCATGGTCTCGAGATCGTCGAGCTCAGCGGCCTCTTCGCGGCCGGCGAGTTCAAGGTGTTCCGCGAGGCGGTCGCCGGCGGTGGTGTGGTGCGAGCCATTCGTGCACCCGGTGGCTCTGTCCTCTCGCGCGCCCAGATCGACAGGTTGACCGACCTCGCCCGGGATCACGGCGCCAAGGGCATGGCGTACCTCTACGTTGAGGAGGGCCGGGCCCTCCGCGGGCCCATTCTCAAGTTCCTCGCCGAGGGCGAGCAGCAGGGTATCGTCGAGCGCCTGGCTGCGGAGCCGGGCGACCTCATCGTCTTCGGCGCAGACCAGCCCGCCGCCGCAGCCTCAGTGCTCGGCGTCCTGCGCCTCGCGCTCATCGACCTGCTCGCGCTGGCGCCCCTCAAGCGCTGGGCACCCGCCTGGGTCGTCGAGTTCCCCCTCTTCGAACAGGATCAGGAGACCGGCGGCCTGACCTACGGACACAACCCGTTCAGCCTGCCCACCGCGGAGACGATCGCTCACCTGGACAGCGCGCCGCTCCTCGTGCGCGGCGCCCAGTACGATCTCGTCCTCAATGGCGTCGAACTGGGTTCTGGTTCGCTGCGCAATCATGACGCCGGCGTACAGCGCGCGATCCTGCGCACTCTGGGCCTCGACGACGCCCGCATCGAGGAAGCGTTCGGCTGGTTCCTCGAAGCCCTCGAGTATGGCGCCCCCCCTCACGGAGGCATCGGCCTGGGCTTCGACCGCATCGTCGCACTGCTCGCCGGCGCCGCCTCCATCCGCGACGTCATCGCCTTCCCGAAGACGTCATCGGGCTCCGACCCGCTCACGAGGGCGCCCGGCCCAGTCTCCGCCGCACAGCTCGCCGGGCTCCGCATTCGCCCCGATTGAACTGAACGCTCAAGGTTCGTGCAGGATTGCCGACTGTGCTGGTGAAACCGTACTCGGTGCTTGGAGAATCGGGACACATTTGCTAGGATGGCGCAGCTCGACCTTGTGCGTGACCTCGTGGCATTCTCGAGCCAACATGTCCACATAGGGAGCCCGTTCGTCGACCCATTCGTGGATGGGCCGAGAGGGCACCCACCTGCAAGAGCAGGTTCGAGAATAAAACGAGCACGGCAAGGTGGAGCAATTCACTAGGGAGGATGCATGGGCACGGTACGACGCAACTCATCGTTCCTGATCTCGATCGCTCTCATCTTGGCGACCGGCACCCTCCTTTTCGGCAGCGTCGTCGTGGTGCGAGTGGTCGCCGCCGAGGGCACCACCGCAGCAGCACCGCCACCCTCCGCGACCGATTCCAACAACGCGGTCAGCAGCTACGGCCTCGAGAACCTGAGCGCCTCGGCCTCCAGCCTCACGGCCGCTGGCGGCGCTGGTCCTGGCTACGAGCCGCTGACCATCACCCCCACAGATGAGACCCCGGAGTTCATCGCGGAGAGTCTGGCCGAGCAGCAGGGTATCGTTCTGCTGGTGTACGTCCAGGGCGCCTCGGACGACATGGAGATGCTGAGCTACTTCAACACCGTCAAGGCGCAGTATGCGGCGGACTCCTCGTTCTTCTCCTTCGAGGCCGTCAAGACGACCGAACTCGGCGACACGCTCGGTCAGCTGCGCGCCAGCAACCCGCCGGTGCTCGCCATCATCGATGGCAACGGAGAGGTGTCGGAGCTCTACACGGGATGGATCGGGCTCAAGGTCATGGAGCAGCGCGTGGCCGACGCGGTACGCGGCCTCTAGACCCCACTCGCCCGCCTTCGGATTCTAGACGCTCACCTTGTTGACGACGCACGACGGCGTGGTACCATAATGCCGACCTGCCCGGTTGGGATTTCATGCACTTCCTGTCAGGAGTCTCATGCGCATCTCGTCCCGCTGCGAATACGGCCTGAGAGCGATGGTCTATCTCGCTGAGCATGACGAAGCGCGGCCGGTGCCTCTCACGGAGATCGTCGCCCAGGAGAGCATCCCCGGACCTTTCCTGGAGCGCATCCTCGCGCGCCTGCGCGAGAGCGGCCTGGTCTCGACGACGCGTGGCGTGAGCGGAGGGTATCAGTTGTCGCGCGGTGCCGAGACGATCGCCGTCAGCGACATCGTGACTGCTCTCGAGGGACCCTTGGCTCTGGTCGGGTGCGTTCCCGACGACGGCGCCTGTGAACGCTCCCAGTCGTGCGCCTCACGGGCGGTCTGGCGCCGCTTGGACAGTGCCATCAGCGGCGCCCTCGCCGACATCACGCTGCGCGATCTCACCTCGGAAGCTGAACCCATATGAAGACCGTCTACTTCGACCACGCGGCGACGACACCGGTCGACTCGAGGGTCCTCGACGAGATGCTCCCGTATTTCAGCGGCGAGTACGGGAACCCCTCAGAGCTCCATCGCCTCGGCAGGGGGGCACGTCTCGCCGTGGAACGAGCACGATCCCGAGTGGCAGCCGTTCTGGGCGCCTCCGACAACGAGATCGTCTTCACCAGCGGCGGCACGGAAGCCGACAACCTGGCGCTGGTCGGCTACCTGCAGCGACTCGCGCCGGGGCACCTTGTCGTCAGTGCTATCGAGCACCCCGCCGTCCTCGAAGCGGCGCGAGCGCTCAATCGCGCCGGCTGGGACGTCGACTTCGTACCTGTCGACGAGTACGGGACCATCGATGTCGAGACGTTCGAGAGGGCGTTTCGCCCAGACACCAAGCTGGCCTCGGTGCTCCACGCCAACAACGTCGTCGGGACTGTGCAGCCCATCGCCGAGCTGGCGCGTATCGCCCACGAGAAGGGTGCGGCGTTCCATACGGACGCCGTTCAGTCGGTCGGAGCTTTGGCCATCGACGTCGCCGACCTCGGTGTAGACATGCTGAGCGTCTCGGGGCATAAGATCTTCGGGCCCAAAGGTGTGGGGGCCCTCTACCTGAAGCGCGGGATCCGCGTGACTCCGATCTCCCATGGGGGCGGTCAGGAGCGTCGAGTGCGCTCTGGGACGGAGAATGTTCCGGGTATCGTCGGGCTCGGCGCCGCCATCGAGCTGGCAGCCGCCGGCATCCCCGAGACGAGTCCGCGCCTGGAGGCGCTGCGCGATCGTCTCGTGGCAGGGGTGCTCGCCGGCGTGCCCGAGTCCCGCTACCTCGGCCATCCGGTGCGTCGGCTGCCGGGCAACGCCGCCTTCACCGTCCGCTTCGTCGAGGGCGAGTCGATGCTCCTGCGGCTCGATGCCGCGGGCTTCATGGTGTCGAGTGGCTCAGCCTGCGCCTCCGGCTCGCTCGAGCCCTCCTCCGTGATCATGGCCCTGGGAGTGGGGGCCGAGGAGGCGCACGGCAGCATGCGAGTCAGTCTCGGTCGCGAGAACACGAAGGCAGAGGTCGATGCGTTCGTCGAGGCGTTTCCGCCGATCGTCGAGAGGCTGCGACAGATGAGCCCCCTCTACGCGAAGGGGTGATGATGTACACCGACCTCGTGATGGACCACTTCAGCGATCCGCGCAATGTCGGGGAGATTGAGGACGCCGACGGGGTGGGCCAGGTCGGCAACCCCGTCTGCGGCGACGTCATGCGCATCAGCATCCGCGTGCAGGACGATCGCCTCTTGGACGTCAAGTTCAAGACCTTCGGCTGTGGGGCTGCGGTGGCGACCTCCAGCATGGTCACGGAGATGGCCAAGGGCAAGACCCTGAAGGAGGCCGGCGGGCTCTCGAACAAGGCCGTTGCCGCGGCCCTCGGCGGCCTGCCCCCGAGCAAGATGCACTGCTCCAACCTCGCCGCCGACGCCCTTCATCTGGCCATTCAGGCCTATCTCGAGAACAACGGGCGCGCCGCCGAGGTCGAGGGGGTCCTCGGAACCCTCCCAAAAGCACCAGAGCCCTCGTCGCACTGAGCGGCGGGGTGGACAGCGCCGTGACGGCACTGCGCCTCGTGGAGCAGGGGTGCGCGCTGGAGGCGGCGATGGTGCGGCTCTGGCCGGGCGAGGACGAGCGGAGCTGCTGCTCGCCGGGTGCGCTGCAGAGGGCGCGGCAGACGGCTGCAGCCGTGGGAGTCCCCTTCCACGTGCTCGACGAGGCTTCTGACTTCGCCGCCCACGTGGTCGAGCCCTTCATCGCGTCCTACGTCGCCGGCGAGACGCCGAACCCCTGCGTGAGGTGCAATCCACGGCGGCTGGCGGCCCTCGTTCGCTTGGCGGACAAGCTCGGCGCAGGGCGGGTCGCCACGGGCCACTACGCGCGCCTCGTGTGGAGGGGTGGCGAGCCGTACCTGGCTCGCGCCGTCGATTCTGTGAAGGACCAGACCTACATGTTGTGGGCCGTCCCTCCCGACATCCTCGCGCGCCTCGAGTTCCCCCTCGGCGAGTCGACCAAGAGCGAAGTCCGTGCGTCTGCGGCAGCCGCTGGACTGCCCTCCGCAACGCAGCCCGAGAGCCAGGAGGTGTGCTTCGCCCTCGACGGCTACCGAGGCTTTCTCGAGGCCCGCGGTGTGGCGCCCGCTCGAGGCGCCGTGGTCGACGCCGAGGGCCGGGCTCTCGGGGAGCACGAGGGCCACTGGCACTACACGATCGGGCAGCGCCGCGGCCTCGGGATCGCCTCTGAGCAGCCCCTGTACGTGCTCGAACGACGTGCCGACCATAACGAGGTGGTGGTGGGTCCTCGCCAGGAACTCCAAGTCCGAGAGGTGACGGTCCGCGAGATGGTCGACCGTGGCCTCGGCGACGGACACGATCTGCTGGTCCAGCTCCGCTACCGCTCTGCCGCAGTTCGGGTCGCGGCTATCGAGCGGCTCGGGGCGGCCACGGCAGTGATTCACCTGGCCGAGACGTTCAGCGGCGCGGCCCCCGGCCAGTCTGCCGCCTTCTACCGTGACGACGTTCTGGTGGGCGGCGCGGTGATCGCCGAACCGCCCCCCGTCAGGCAGGGAGTGTGATAGGGTTCGGCCTGTCCCGGAGGCTCACCCAGTCGGTAAGGAGCGGTTGATGGAAGCCACACTCGCGCCACTCGCGCTGACCTCTTCCGAGGTGCTGCGCTACGCCGCTGCCTTCTTCTTCGTACTGGTTGCGATCGCGGCGGCCTACGCCCTCATCAAGGCCGCCAAGACGCTGGAGCGCGTCGACACTGTGCTGGCCGACGTCGATCAAGAGGTCGTTCCGCTGATGAAGAAGGTCGGCGTGACTCTCGACGGCGTCAACGCCAACCTCGGGAACGTCGACGGCATCACGAAGGATGTCGCCGACATCACCGACAAGATCGACTCCATGGCAAGCATTATCGAAGGTGCCGTCTCCAAACCCGTGCGCAAGGCAGCGTCGTTCAGCGCCGGTGTGCAGACGGCGGTGTCCTCGTTCATGCAGCGCGACCGGGACGACCTCGCCGAAGAGGACCCCCCTGAGGAGGCTTCCGCCGCATCCGCGACGGAGGCAGGGGCCGGCGCGACCGGCGGCGATCCGGGGACTCCCCCAAGCGGGAGCTGAGCCATGGGTCTCTCCGCAAGGCTGATCATAGGCGGAGTGGCCGCCGGCGCCGCCCTCGCCTACTACGTCAAGAAGCGACACGTCGCGACAGGCGACTCGTACCTCGACATCGTGGCGCAACTGCCGTCCGCCGCTCGACGCTCGTTCAGCGGGATGAAGCAACGAGCCACGCTGGCTCTCGAGGAGGGCAAGACGGCGGCGCGCGCCCGCGATGCCGAGCTCTCCGGCCAGCTTGATCCCCCGCAGCCAGCTCCTCCCGCCGCCGCCCCGACGCACCCGGGGATCTGAAGGAGCGCACCTTGACCGAGAGGATCCACCTCGAGGTGCCGGCTGCGCTCAGCGCTCTCTCGGCGGTCCGTAGAGTGCTCGGCGGCCTCGGTGCGCGGCTCGGCTACTCGCTGGACGATATCGAAGACCTCTACCTCGGCACCGAGGAGCTTCTGCGTGCCGCGCTCAACTACGAATCGCTCGAGTGCTTTCGCCTCGAGATGCTGGTGGCGGCCGACCACCTGCAGCTCACCATCGGCACGTTCTCCTCTGAGCGCCTGCTGGCCGAAGTGGCTGCCGACGTGCAGGCCTGCGACAGCATCGACCTCTGCCGCTTGCTGCACCGCACGATGGATGAGATCAGTGTGGTCGACCCAGGCGACGCCTTCAGCGTGGTCCTCCTCCGGCGCCATCGGGGTGTGGGCTCGTGAGCGTGGATGCGCACGACGCCACCGCAGGCCGCGGTCGCGACGAGTCGGAGAAGCTGGATCAGTACCTGCTGCGCCGATATCATCTGCACGGCGACCAGAAGGCGCGCAATCAGCTGATCACCATGTACATGCCGCTGGTGCGCTCGCTCGCGCGGCGCTACGCCTCCCGTGGCGAGCACTTCGACGATCTCGTCCAAGTCGGGGCGATCGGCCTGATCAAGGCCATCGACCGCTTCGACCTTGCCCGCGGTGTCGAGTTGACGACCTACGCGACGCCCAACATCGTCGGCGAGATCAAGCGCTACTTCCGCGACAAGGGCTGGTCGGTGCGGGTGCCTCGCGGCCTGCAGGAGCTGAACATCCGCGTCAACAAGGTGATCGACGAACTCACTCCCAAGCTGCAACGTTCGCCGACCATCGCCGAGATCGCGGAGTCGGCCAACGCCACACCGGAGGAAGTCCTCGAGGCGCTTGAGTCGAGTCAGGCCTACAACTCCATCTCCCTGCAGGCATCCCCGAGCAACGATTCCGGCGACGACGAGGTCACCCTCGTGGACTATCTCGGCGGCGAGGAGGACGCGTACGACACGATGGAGGATCGCACGATGCTGGCCCCAGGCTTCGCGAAGCTCGAGAGCCGCGAGCGCTACATCCTCCACCTGCGCTTCTTCGAGGGCCTTACCCAGAGCCAGATCGCGTCGCGCGTCGGCATTTCGCAGATGCACGTTTCGCGCCTCATCCGGCGCTCGCTGGAGAAGCTCCGCGAGGAGATCGGTGAGGCCAATGCTCCGCCGGCCCAACGCGCGCAGAGCACAAGCGACGACCTGTAGACCAACTTCAGACGACGTGAGGGACCCATTGAAGGCTGCCGATATCCGCGACCTGTTCAGAGACTTCTTCGCCGCGCGTGGACACATCGAGGGTGAGCCTGCAAGCCTAGTCCCCGCCGGCGATACCAGCGTGCTGTTCACGACGGCCGGCATGCAGCAGTTCAAGCCCTACTACCTGGGCGTGGGGACCCCACCGGCGAGACGTATGACCACGTGCCAGCGCTGCTTCAGGACCTCGGACGTCGAGAACGTCGGAAGGACCGCCCGCCACCTCACGTTCTTCGAGATGCTCGGCAACTTCTCGTTCGGCGACTACTTCAAGGCCGAGGTGATCAAGTGGGCTCTGGAGTTCTCGGACGAACTCGGCATCGATCGCGATCGGGTGTGGATCTCGGTGTACGGCGGCGACGCCGAAGTCCCGGCAGACGAGGAGGCCGCGGAGCTCTGGCAGAGTTGCGGCATCCCGGCCACGCGCATCGTACGGCTCGGCCGCGGCGACAACTTCTGGGGGCCGGCTGGGCCTACAGGCCCGTGCGGCCCGTGCTCCGAGCTCTACTACGACCTGGGCCCCGAGTTCGGCTGCGCTGGCGCCACATGTGCGCCCGGCTGCGACTGCGACCGCTTCATGGAGTACTGGAACCTCGTCTTCGTCCAGTACGAGATGGACGCCACGGGGGCGCTCACGCCGCTGCCCCAGCCAAGCATCGACACGGGCATGGGGCTCGAGCGCCTGGCCACCATCACCCAGGGCGCAGCCGACGTCTACGAGACCGATCTCTTCGCCTCACTGATGGCTACGGCATCGCGTCTGACAGACGTGCAGACGGACGACTCCGCAGCTGGTCTTCGTGCCCTGCGGGTCATGACCGAGCATGCCAGAGCGGCGGCCTTCCTCGTCATGGACGGCGTCCTTCCGGGCAACGAGGGCCGCGACTACGTACTGCGGCGCGTCATTCGTCGGGCCGTCCAGCAGGGCGTCTCCATCGGCATCGACAAGCCATTCCTGGCCGCCCTGGCCGGGCAGGTCGTGGATGAGATGGGCACCGCCTACCCGCAGCTCGTCGCGGCCCGGCCGGAGATCGATCGCGTCCTCCTCGAGGAAGAGGGCCGTTTTCGCCGTACGCTCGATCAGGGCATGGGCATCATCGACGAAGCCTTGCGTCGCGCGCGTGACGCGGGCTCCGAGCTTTCGGCCGAAGTGGCGTTCGAGCTACATGATACGTACGGCTTCCCCTTCGACCTCACGCGAGAGATCGCCGCCGAGTCAGACATGAGCGTCGACGAAGAGCGCTTCGAACACCTCATGGAGGAGCAGCGCCGGCGGGCCCGAGCGGCGCAGAAGGACGCGGGCCTGGCTGGAGCGGACGAACTCAACAGCTTCCAGCGCGGGCATGCCGGGCTGCCTGTCTCGTTCGTCGGATACGAGCAGCTCGAGGTCTTCACCGTCATACGGGCTTGCGACGAACTGTCCGACGGCCGTCTCGTCGTCAAGCTCGCCGAGTCGCCGTTCTACGCCGAGGGCGGTGGACAGGTCGCCGATGTCGGGTGGGTGCACACGGAGTCGGGCAAGCTCGATGTCGATGAGGTTGTGCGCTTCGACGCCGACCAGGTGCTCGTGGCGCGTCAGGTCGAAGGCGAAGTCGTCGCCGGAGAGCGTGCCAAGGCCATGGTCAACGCCGTCCGCCGTCACCAGACCGCCTGCAACCACACCGCGACCCATCTCCTGCACAACGCTCTGCGCATCGTGCTCGGCGACAACGTACGCCAGGCCGGATCCATGGTGCGTCCGGAACGCCTGCGTTTCGACTTCAACGTTCGCAGGGCTCCGACCCGCGAGGAGCTCCGACAGGTCGAAGAACTCGTCAATCGGCGGATCGTCGAGAGCCACGCCGTGCGGCCGTTCGTGACGACCAAGGAGTATGCGGCCGAGATCGGCGCGTTGGCCTTCTTCGAAGACAAGTACGGTGAGTTCGTCCGCGTGCTGGAGATCGACGACTTCAGCCGCGAACTGTGCGGCGGCACGCACGTGACGTCGACCTCCCAGATCGGTATCTTCAGGATCACCAGCAGTCAATCGGTGGGCGCCAACACGCGCCGCATCGAGGCCATCACATCGGCCAGGGCTATCCACCACTACCGCAGCCTCGAGCAGGAGTGGGACAAGCTCGCCGAGGGGCTCGGCGTCAGGCCCGACCGTCTGGGCGCGACGGTCGACAAGCTCAGGGCACGGCTCGCCGAGGCGCAGGCCAGGCTCAAGTCGGCGGAGCGTGGGGGAGAGCGAGGGCAGACCCAGCTGGAAGACCTGCTCACCGCGATGACGCCCGTCGGTGGCGTGTCACTGGTCGCGGGCACTCCGGATGTCGCCGACGGTGCTGAGCTGCTCAAGCTCGCGGACCAGCTGCACGCGCGCCGCCCGGAGGCCATCGTACTACTCGGAGCGACCCTCGGTGGCAAGGCGGCTCTGGTCGTGTCTGCCGGCGATGCGGCAGTGGGTCGCGGTGTCCACGCCGATGAGATCCTGAAAGCCATGCTGCCGGCCGTCGACGGCAAGGGCGGGGGGAAGCCGACCCTGGCACGTGGGGGAGGGGCCAACGAGGCCGGAATCGCGGCGGCCCTTGAGGCCGGCGTCGCCCGAGCCCGAGGCCTGCTGGAAGAGTAGGCGTGCGCATCCTCGCTCTCGATCACGGAGCGGTGCGCACTGGGGTCGCGATCTCGGATGAGACGGCCACACTGGCGCGGCCCCTCACCACCGTCGCAAGGGTAGACACTGCGCCGGGCTTCGCGACGCTGCTCGCCTTGCTCGAGGCCGAAGCGCCCGGACTCGTCGTGGTAGGGTTGCCCGTGTCCCTTGACGGCCGCGAACACGAGCAGGCGCGACAGGCGCGGTCCTTCGCGGAACGCCTCCAGGCGGCGGTGGCCCTTCCCGTGCAGTTGTACGACGAGCGTTTCACGAGCAGGATCGCCGACCAGCGCGGTGGCCGCGCGTCGCGCGACGCGCGGGCCGCCGCGACGCTGCTCGAGGACTACCTGAGGATGATCGGTGAGCCAAGCTCCTGAAGACTCCCACGCTGCGGGCGGACCGCCTCCGTCCGGTGGCGAGTGGTTTCGCTACGACCCTAGCGACCGCTGGGCGAGCGACGGATCCGCGCACTCTGACGACGATCTGAGCTTCATGAGGCGATCGCGCCGTGGTCCACCTGAGCGCCGGCGGCGGCGGCGCCTGATCGGCCTTGTCCTGGTGGCCGTCATTGCGCTGTTGGTCGGGGTGGGTGCCGGCTACGCGCGGGGCTACTTCTCCAGCAGCGCGGTCGGCGGGGAGGTCACCGTGGTCATCGCCTCCGGCGACAGCTTGAGTACGATCGCCGACAAGCTCGAAGCGGCCGGCGTCGTCGAGCACGCGGGAGCCTTCGTGGTCCGCGCCAAGTCCGACGGCTACTCCTCACAGATCAAGGCGGGGACGTATCGGCTGCGCGAGAACGAGCCGTATGCGGAACTCGTCACCATACTCGTGGAGGGACAGAGACCGCCTACAGTCAAGGTCACCATTCCCGAGGGGAGCACACTCACGCAGTCGGCCGCCATTGTGGCCGAGAGGGTCGAAGGCGTCGAGGCAGAGGATTACATCAGGACCGCGCGCGACGATCCTCCGAAGATCCAGCTGGAGGGCTACAAGGCGGGAACGACGCTGGAGGGCCTGCTGTTCCCCGCCACATACGACCCTGAGCCCGAGGTGAAGGCAAGACCGTTCATCAAAGGGCAGCTCGCCGCCTTCCTGGAGGCCTTCGCCGAGGTCGACATGAGGCGTGCCGACAAGGCGAACCTCACGCCCTACGACGTGGTCATCATCGCCTCTATGGTCGAACGCGAGGCGCAGGTGGACGAGGAGCGCCCGCTGGTCGCGGCGGTAATCTGGAACCGCCTGCAAGACGACATGCTGCTGCAGATCGACGCGACGATCCAGTACGCCCTGGGAGAGACCAAGCCCGTCCTCACCTTCGACGATCTCAAGATCGACTCACCCTACAACACGTACAAGAACGCCGGCCTGCCGCCGACGCCGATTGCGAACCCCGGACTCGCCTCATTGCAGGCCGCCGCCGACCCAGCCGCAGTAGACTATCGCTACTACGTGGCGCGCGCCGACGGCACGGGAGAGCACTACTTCTCGCGCTCGTACGAGGAGTTCCTTGCGAATCAGGCCAAGGCAGTGCGCAACAGCCAATAGGCGGGACAGCGCCAAGTCGGAGCAGGAGACGCCCCCCTTTCCGCCAATCAATAGGGCGACACGCACGCCGGCGATTCCCCCAGGGCTGCCGCTTGGCTCTCAGGAACTGCCATCGAGGGAACTGCACACGGAGGCACGAGACGATCCAGGGGACGACACAGGTCATGGGCATCATAGGCGACCCCGTGGCGCACTCACTGTCGCCGGCGGTGCACAACGCCGCCTTCGCAGCTGCCGGCCTCGACATGGTCTACGTGCCGCTGCCGGTGCGCGCCCGGGACGTCGGCGCGGCCGTCAACGGACTCGCGGCCCTCGGCTTCCGCGGCGCCAACGTGACCGTCCCTCACAAAGGCGCCGTGATCCCGTACCTCGACTGGCTCGCCGACGACGCCCGTCTCGCTCAGGCGGTCAACACGATCGTCGTCGAAGATGGCGTGCTGCGCGGTTACAACACCGATATCGACGGCGCCCGCACGGCGCTGGTCGACGTATGCGGCGACTCCCTGCGGGGCGCCCGCGCCCTGGTCCTCGGAGCTGGGGGCGCCGCGAGGGCGGTCGCGCTGGCCCTGGGGAGGCTGGGCGCCGTGCTCACGGTCGTGAATCGTACCGGCGCCGGCGCCGCGCGCCTCGCCGCGCTCGTCGAAGCCGCCGTGCCCGGCGCCGACTGCCGCTGGCTTCCCCTCGACGAGCTCACGGCGACGGGTGTCGCGCAACAGAGCCTGCTTGTCAATGCGACCTCCCTCGGAATGGCGGGAGCAGGTAAAGTCCCCGCGGCGTTGGTCGATACAGTGTCAGCAGGGCAAGTCGTATTCGATGTTGTGTACGGCCGCACGGAGACGGATCTCTTGCGGCGGGCGCGCAGCCGGGGGGCCCAGACGGTGGACGGCAAAGCCATGTTTCTGGCCCAGGCGATAGGGGCCTTCCGACTCTGGACCGGCCAGACACCGCAGACAGACGTGATGCAGACCGCAGCCGACGCATGAGCAAATCGGGAAGTGGGGACTTGGAGTCCACGACGTTCGACACTGACGAGGACATCGCCATCGGCGAGCCATTCGTCCTGCTCGAAGACCGCGAACAGGAGCGGCTCGAGCCGGCGAGCGATTCCGGGCCCGAGGCTAACGGGAACGGCTCCAACGGCGAGCGTGGAGTGACCACCGCCGACGCCTTGGAGGGCTTCGTACGTACGCAGCGGGCCTCCAAGCTCAGGCTCGGCGACATCCTCAAGGACATGGGTCTCGCTTCAGAGAAGCAGATCACGACGGCGCTGGCGAAGCAGAAGGAGACCCGGCAGCGCATCGGCCAGATCCTCATCGATGACGGCTCCATCAGTCAGCTCGATCTCACGAAAGCCCTGGCCAGCAAGTTCGGCGTAGCCTTCCTCGACCTCTCGGACACGACCCTCGAACCCGCTGCCGCCGGGACGATCGATGAGAAGCTGGCGCGACGCTACGGCGCAGCGCCCATCCGCTACGTAGACGAGAACACGCTTCTGGTCGCCATGGTCGACCCCCAGAATCTGCTGGCGCTCCAGGACCTCGAGATCATCACCGGCTACGGCATACAGGCAGCGATCGCCAGCGAAGAGGACGTGTACGGCGCCATCTCCAAGATCTACCGCGACCGCCCCGAGGTCGATCTGGACGAGGCCGACCTGGCGGACCTGGACGACGGCGCCGAGGTCGCCGATATCCGCGACGCCACCGACGAGGCCCCGATCGTCAAGCTGGTGAACTCCATTATCGCCCAGGCTGCCGACGACGGCGCCAGCGACATCCACTTCGAGCCGCAGATGAAGGACCTCTCGATCCGCTTCCGCATCGATGGCGTACTGCAGCCCATCATGTCGGTCCCGCGGCGCATGCTGAGCGGCGTCATCAGCCGCGTCAAGATAATGGCCGATCTCGACATCGCGGAGCGTCGCGTGCCGCAGGACGGTCGCATCGGCCTCATGGTGGATGGCCGTCCCATCGATATGCGTGTCGCCACTCTGCCGACCGTCCACGGCGAGAAGATCGTCATGCGCCTCCTCGACAAGTCCAACGTCATGCTCGACCTCGAGGATCTGGGCTTCTCGGAAAAGGCGCTGAAGCGCTTCCGCGGGTCGTTCACGAAGCCCTACGGCGCCATTCTGGTCACGGGCCCCACCGGATCCGGCAAGTCGACGACGCTGTACGCGGCGCTCAACATCCTCAACTCCACCGAGAAGAACGTCATCACCGTCGAGGATCCGGTCGAGTACCGCCTCGGCGGCATCAATCAGGTCCAGGTGAACACGCGCGCCGGGATGACCTTCGCCGCGGCGCTGCGCTCGATCCTCCGCTGCGACCCCGACATCGTGATGATCGGCGAGATCCGCGACCGCGAGACGGCGCAGATCGCCGTCGAATCGGCGCTCACCGGACACCTTGTGCTCAGCACTCTCCACACGAACGATGCCCCCGGGGCGCTCTCGCGGCTCACCGAGATGGGCATCGAGCCGTTTCTCTCGTCCTCGGCGGTCGATTGCGTGCTGGCGCAACGCCTCGCGAGACGGCTCTGCACGGTCTGCAAGGAACCCTACACTGCGACGCGCGAGATGCTGCGCAAGAACGACTTCCCCGCCGAAGTATGGGAGCGCGACGATGTCGTCCTGCATCGCGCCAAGGGCTGTCCGCGGTGCAAGAACACGGGCTACAAAGGGCGCCTCGGCCTCTACGAAGTGATGATCGTGAGCGAGGCCATCCGCCGATTGACTGTGGAACGCAAGAGCGCCGACGAGATCTCCCGGGTGGCCAAGGCGGAGGGCATGAAGAGCCTTCGCGACGACGGCATCGACAAGGTACTGCAAGGGGCGACCTCCTTCGAGGAGATCGCCCGCGTCATCATCTGACAACCGCACGAAGGAAGTGGAAATGGATCTGGTCGACGTCCTTCTAGAGGTCCTGGAACGCGATGCCAGCGACCTCCACCTCTCGGTGGGGTCGCCGCCCATCATCCGCATCAACGGCGCGCTCGAGCGGCTCGACTACCCGAGGCTCGAGGCAAACGACACGCGCGAGCTCATCTACAGCATCCTCTCGCAGGATCAGCGACAGCGCCTCGAGAACGAGTGGGAGATCGACTTCTCGTACTCGGTCCCGGGCAGAGCGCGCTTCCGCGTCAACGCGTTCTTCCAGCGCAACAGTCTGGGAGCCGCGTTCCGCCTGATCCCCATCCTGATCAGGCCTCTCGATCAGCTCGGTCTGCCCAAGACGATGCACGAGCTCACCAGAAAGCCGCGTGGCTTCGTCATCATCACCGGGCCGACGGGCTCCGGCAAGTCGACGACGCTGGCGTCCATGATCGACGAGATCAACGAGACGCGCGAAGAGCACATCATGACGATCGAGGATCCCATCGAGTTCCTCCATCGTCACAAGAAGTGCATGGTGAACCAGCGCGAAGTGGGAGCCGACACCAAAGGCTTCAACCGCGCCCTCAAGAGCGTTCTGCGCCAGGACCCGGACATCATCCTGGTCGGAGAGATGCGCGACACGGAGACGATGGCCACCGCTCTGACCGCGGCCGAGACTGGCCACCTGGTCTTTGCGACCCTGCACACGCAGGACGCGCCGCAGACGATCGACCGCATCATCGATGTCTTCCCGCCGCACCAGCAGGAGCAGATCCGCGTGCAGCTCTCGACCACACTCATGGGCATCTGCACGCAGCAGCTGCTGTCGACCCGCGACGGGCGCGGTCGCGTCGTGGCCTGCGAGATCCTCATGCCGACGCCTGCTGTGCGCAACCTCATTCGCGAGGGGAAGACGCACCAGATCTACTCGACCATGCAGACAGGGTCGGCCTTCGGCATGCAGACGATGGACGCGGCACTCGCCGACCTCGTACGCCGCAACATCATCAGTCGCGATCAGGCCCTCCATCGCTCCAGCGATCCGAACGGGTTGGAGCGGCTGGTCGGGCAACCAGTGCCCATGGGGGTCTAAAGGAGGATCATGAGCACCTTCACCTACAAGGCGCTCGACGCCAGAGGCATGGCTGCGGGCGGACAGGTCGACAGTTCCGACAAGGCCGCCGCGGCCGCCGCCTTGCGTCACCGGGGCCTCACCGTCCTCGACCTCAACGAGGTGAAGCGCGGCATCGGGCAGATCGAGCTCGGCGGTCGCATCAAGCCCAAGGACCTGACCATCTTCTCGCGGCAGTTCGCGACCATGGTCAACTCGGGTCTGTCGATGCTGCGTTGTCTCTACGTGCTCGAGGAGCAGACGCAGAACAAGAAGCTCGCAAAGGTCGTCGGCGCGGTGCGCGCCGATGTCGAGGCGGGCATATCCTTGTCGGACTCGCTCGAGAAGCACCCCAAGGTCTTCAGTCGACTCTACGTCAGCATGGTCCGCGCCGGGGAGGTCGGCGGGATCCTCGATACCGTGCTCAACCGCCTGGCGACCCAGCTCGAGAAGGAAGACAGCATCCGCCGCGCCGTGAAGTCCGCCATGGTGTACCCGGTGGTCATCGGCGTGTTCGCCATCCTCGTTCTGGTCGGCATGGTGATGTTCCTCATCCCCATCTTCGCCGGCATGTACAAGGAACTCGGGGACGCCCAGCTGCCCCTCCTCACGCGCATGATGGTGGGCCTCTCGGAGATCTTCCGCAGCTGGTGGGGTCTCGTCATCCTGGGTGTGATCATCCTCCTCATCTGGGTCGTCGCCCGGCTCAAGCGCACCGAGAAGGGCGCCATGGTGTGGGACCGCTTCAAACTGCGCATCCCCATGGGGATCGGACAGATCGTCCGCAAGCTCGCCATCGCGCGCTTCTCGCGCACCTTGGGCACGCTCATCTCTTCCGGCGTGCCCATCCTCCAGGCTATCGAGATCACCGGCCAGGCAGCAGGCAACGCCGTGATCGAGCACGCCATGAAGGATGTTCAGCAGAGCGTCAAGGAGGGTGAGCCGATCACCACCCCTCTCGAGAAGGTCTCGGTGTTCCCGCCCATGGTCACGCAGATGATCGCCGTGGGCGAGGAGACGGGTTCGCTCGACGCCATGCTGGGCAAGATCGCCGACTTCTACGAGGACGAGGTCAACGCCAGCATCAAGTCGCTGACCTCGATCATCGAGCCCATCCTGATGCTCGGCGTCGGCATCATCGTCGGCATCGTCGTCATCTCGATGTACCTGCCGATCTTCAACATGATGAACATCGTCAAGTAGGTCGCGGAAGGGATCTGCCGTGCAGAACGAGCAGCTGATCGCCGGATATGCCACAGGCGGGTCGGCCGCGGCGCTCGATGAACTCGTCCGCCGCAACCAGAACCTGCTGCACCACATCCTCAAGCGTTTCGCGTACGCCAACGAGCCCTACGAGGACCTTCTGCAGGTCGCCAATCTGGGGCTCATCAAGGCGGCACAGCGCTACGACGCCACGCGCGGCGTTCGCTTCTCGACCTATGCGACGGCGATCATCGACGGCGAGTTGCGACACCACCTGCGCGACTCGCTGCTCCTGCGACAACCTCGCTGGGTCAAGAAGGTCTACGGCGGATATCCAGGTCAAGTCGAACGAGCTCATGCACAAACTCGGCCGGGCTCCTGCGTTGCGCGAGATCGCGGCGGCTCTGAACATCGACGAGGACGGCATCCTCGAGGTCATGCGCCTCTACGCGCGCATCGATCTGCACAGCCAGAACGAGCCGTTCAGTGGCGACGACATGGGCATCGAGGCGGATCGGCAGGCCGTGCGGTCCCTGCGGCAGGAGTCATTCGCGCTGCCCATCGAGGATCGGATCGTCCTCTACGACGCTCTTGACACTCTCACCGGGTTCCAGCGTCGCCTCGTCTACCTGCTCTTCTTCAAGCAACTCACGCAGTCCGAGGTCGCAGACCTGCTCGGCTTGAGTCAGAAGAAGGTCTCGCGCGAGCAGATCAAACTCCTCGCGCGACTCCGCCAGGCGCTCGGGCAGCGGGTGGCCTGACGAGCTAGTAGACGTTCGTTCCAGTCTGGGAGTGCCTGATCAGGGCAGAGTAGGTGTGCGCCAGACAGTCGCCTAAAGTGTCAACACGCGATTGCCGAAAGAGTGTCTAGGAAACGCACAAGGAGGCATACTAGGGACGAAAGCGATAAGGGCAAACCACCTGCGAGGGTGGGGCGCAAAGCTACAGGACTCACAGAGTCGGCTGAGCTGCCGCTACAGGAGCGTTCAACAAAGCCTGTGAAGCCCGGCCGCGCCAAGCCAGAGCTTCGCAGGCTTCTTCTGTGGGGTCCGCGCAGGAAGCAAGACCGGCAAGTCGTACTACGCAGTCGTATACAAGTGGGGCAACGCACCAATAGAGAGGAGATGGCAGAACATGAAGCGTTCCAAGAAGCAGGGGGGCTTTACCCTCATCGAGCTCCTGATCGTGATCATCATCATCGGCATCCTCGCCGCGATCGCGATCCCGATGTTCCTCAACCAGCGCACCAAGGCCAAGGACGCAGGCGTCAAGGAAGGCACGCACAGCATCCAGATCGGCGTGCAGAGCTACGCCGTCGACAACAACGACGTCTATCCGCTGACCGCCAACGTCGTCGCCAACGTCACGCCTCAGCTCGACCCGTGGCCGGACAACTCGTTCACCGGTGCCCCCATGGCCAACGATGGGGCCTTGGGCAACTTCACCTACGTGTCCGTCGCCGGAGCAGACTACACGCTCCTGGGAGTCTTGAGTGGCGGCAACTTCGTGGTGCGCTAGGCAACTCCTAGAAGAGAAGCCGTGTGCAGTGGGACGGGGCCGCGAGGCCCCGTCCCACTTCGTTGAGCAGCGCGGTCGCCGCGCACAGGAGTGGGAGCAGTGGGCGGCGAACACACACTTGTGTCGCCGTCCGATCGCACCGTGGCCATTGCGAGCGACGAACGGTCCTCGGACTTGAACCACACTGCGAAAGGCGGATGCGGAGGAATGGCACAGGAAGATCAGCGTACCCGCGTCAGGCTGTCGGCCAACGAGCATGGCCGTCCGGCCGTTCTGATTGCGGACCTGCACAAGACGGTCGCCGTCGGTTTCCGGCGACGGAAGGTCGACATCCTCAAGGGCGTCGATCTCGCCGTGAACAACAATGAGGTGTTCGGCCTCCTGGGACCCAACGGAGCGGGCAAGACGACGACCGTGAAGGTCGCCTTGGGGCTGATGAAGCCGACTGCCGGTAGTGCCCGTCTCGGCGTCGATGGGCTCGCGCGCGTCGGCTACCTCCCTGAGAACGCCTACTTCTACGACTACCTCTCCGGGCGCGAGTTCCTGGCGTTCTGCGCCCGCCTCTTCGCGCTCGACCCGGACGTGCGCCACGAACGCGTCGACGATCTGCTGCGCGACGTCAGCCTCGAGGGGGCGGCCGACACCCACCTGCGCAAGTACTCCAAGGGCATGCTGCAGCGCATCGGCATCGCGCAGGCGCTCATCAACGACCCGGAGCTGGTGCTCCTCGACGAGCCCATGACGGGACTCGACCCGGTGGGCCGGGTCGAAGTGAAGCGCATCATCCAGGATCTGCACGAGCGCGGCAAGACCGTACTCTTCAACTCGCACATCCTTGGCGATGTGCACGAGCTCTGCTCGCGCATAGCCATCATGCGCGCCGGACGCGTGGTGTGGACCGGAGCCGTCGCCGAGGCCCTTGACGAGGCGCCCTCGCTCGAGGACTTCTTCATGAAGGTGGTGACAGCGTGAAGCAGGTCGCGGCCATCGCGATGAACACCTTCCGCGAGACGATTCGCGACAGAGTTCTCGCGGTCATCGTCGTGTTCGCCCTGCTGATGATCGCCGGCGGCCTCTGGCTGGGCAGCATCAGCCTGGGCGAGCAGGGACGCATGATCATCGACTTCGGTCTCGTCGCAGTCACGGGCTT
This sequence comes from uncultured Thermoleophilia bacterium, assembly GCA_963717285.1. GTDB lineage: Bacteria > Actinomycetota > Thermoleophilia > UBA2241 > UBA2241 > CAIXSE01. Next base: position 249,041 of record CAVQVW010000002.1, on the reverse strand, counting down.
CGGGCTCATCGTGGCGGTGTTCGTGGCCGCTAGCCTGGTCCACAAGGAGGTCGAGAAGCGCACTGTGTTCGTGCTCTTCTCCAAGCCGGTGAGCCGTGCGGCGTTCATCACCGGCAAGTTCGTCGGCCTCTGCGGCACCCTGGCCGTGGTGCTCACCGGAATGGGCCTGTTCCTCTTCGCGCTCGTCTGGCTCGTCGCCGGGCAGGCCTCGGGCATGGTGCTTCTCGCCGTGCTCATGATCTACGTGCAACTTCTCGCCGTCGTCGCAGTCACGGTCTTCTTCTCGACCCTGGGCTCGGCGATCCTGGCGGCCGTGCTCGGCATCTGCGTGTTCGTCGCCGGGCAGCTCAGCCACAACGTCCTTTCTCTGACGCGCCTCGGCGACAATCCCGTCACCGAAGCGCTCTCCTGGGTGATCTACGTGATCATCCCGAACTTCTCGGCGGTCGACGTGAAGGCCGGCGCCGTCGGGGAGCAGACGCTCGTCTGGGGGCAGATCGGGCTCTGGGTAGCGTACCTGCTCGCCTACATCGTCGTCGCCCTGGCGCTGGCCACCGTCGTCTTTCGTCGCAAGGAGTTCTGAGCGTGTTCCGGCGAGTGGTCGCCATCATCGTAGTCGTGGCGTGTGCCGCGGGAGTGCTGGCCTACCAGGCGACGCGGCCTGCAAGGGCTCCGGCGGAGCCGCGCGTGTTCGTGCCGGCACCACAGGTCTTTCTCGATCTGTCGCCGAGCTTCCGCACGTCGATCGCCGACGTCTACTACCTGAACATGGTCCAGTACTACGGCGAGCACGTGAACGGGGACGGGCGCCTTGACTCCCTCCCGCAGATGGTCGATCTCATCACCCGGCTGAGTCCGCACTTCACACGGGCGTACCGTTTCGGAGCTTTCGCCCTGGTCGATGCCGGAGAGCCCGAAACCAGCTACGAGATGCTGGAGCGTGGCTACGCCGAGAACCCTGAGGACTGGCGATTCCCCTCCACTCTGGGGTACTTCACCTATGCGTACGCGAGCAACGATGACAAGAACCTCGTCGCAGCTGACTGGTACTCGAGGGCAGCGGCGATCCCAGGGAGCCCCGACTACGTCAAGCGGCTCGCCGCCGTGCTACACGGCAAGGGCGGAGAGATGCAGAAGGCCGTCCTCATGTGGGGCCAGGTCTACGCCGACGGCGACAAGTACTCCCGCCAGAAGGCCGTCGACGGCCTCGATCGCATTTTGCCGAAGGGCAAGGAGGCGCGGATGAAGGCCCTTGCGCCGCTGGTCGACACCATGCCCGAAGAGGATCTGAACCAACTCATCGCCGAGCTCTTCGCGGGGCACGAGTGAGCCCCGCGCCGACCACGGTATTCCTGTGACGGCCTCCCTTGCGGTCATCGCCGTCCTCTTCGGCCTCATCATCGGCAGCTTCCTCAACGCCTGGGCTTGGCGGCTCGCTCACGAGGAGAAGATCAGCAGCGGCCGCTCCGAATGCCCGAAGTGCCACCATCAGATCCGCGCCTACGACAACATCCCTGTGGTGAGTTGGCTCATCCTCAGAGGGCGCTGCCGAGACTGCGGGACGTCGATCAGTTGGCGCTACCCGTTGGGGGAGGGTCTGACCGCAGTCCTGTTCGGAGCCGTAGCCGCCTTCGATGGCCTGAGTTGGCTGCTCGTCCCGCACCTGATCTTCGTCTCGGTGATGATCCTTATCAGCCAGGTGGACTTGGAGACGATGACCATCCCCGACGTCGTGATCCTCCCGGCGACGCTCATCGGCCTTCCATTGATGGTCGCCCTGGGTGACGGCCCCTGGTGGGAGTGGCCGCTGGCCGGGCTCGCTGCCGCGGGCGCGCTCTGGCTGATCGGCGAAGCCTACTACCGGCTGAGACACGTCGAGGGTCTCGGATTCGGCGACGTCAAGCTGGCGCTCTGCATGGGCGTGTACCTCGGCGCCGCCGTCGTCCCTGCCGTCTTCATCGGCTTCATTAGCGGCGCCCTGATCGGAGTCGCCGTGATAGGCATGCGCAAGGCCGGCGCGAAGACCGCCGTTCCCTTCGGACCGTTCCTGGCCGCCGGCGCGATTATCGCCCTGTTCGCCGGCCAGTGGCTCATCGACGCCTACCTCGGCCTCGCCTTTCCCGATCGCTGAGCGACTGGTACGTCATCTGGGTGACCGCTGCGTCACCCTCGTGGCCTTCGGCATGCTCAGCTAGGCTGAGTGCGTTCTCCCCTCGGGTCGAAACGAGGCCTCCTCCCGGCCTCGTTCGACCCCCTCCCGCCGGAGGCGAGGAATGCGCCAGCAGAGAGGCTCCACCCTGTTCGAGCTCATGGCCGTGCTCGCCGTCGGCGGGATCCTGGCGGGCATTGCGATCCCCGGGGTCGGCGCGGCTCGACGCACGCTGGCCGGCGATGCGGGGGCGCGAAAGCTCGCGCTCGTTCTGCGCGCCGCGCAGTCCCGAGCCCAGGCGCACGCAACGTCAGTGACGGTGGCGGTGGCAAGCGACGGCGCCTACACAGTGCACGAGGCGCAGGCTGGCGCCGGGCCGGCGCTCGTCGCCTCCGGTACGCTGGGGACCGATGTCGGCAGCAACTACCCGTCCGGCGTCGTCGAGTTCGGTGCGCGGGGATGGCCCCGCCTGCCCGGTTCCGTGAGTCCGCGGGCCGGCACCTTCACCGTGGGCGGCGACAACCGAGTCATCCTGCAGCTGGGCGGATGCATCCGATGCAGATGAGCGGCTCGCGCACGGGCTTCTCGCTCATCGAGGCCATAGTTGCCGTCGCCGTTCTGCTCGCCACCTGCCTCGCGGTGAGCGCCAGTCTGGCGGTGGCGCTCCAGGCGGATCGGCAAGTCGAGAGGCGCGCGGCACTGGAGGGGATCCTGGGATCCGAAAGCGCGCGCCTGGCTTCCCTGCCCTTCCGCCGGACGACGGCGCCACCTGTCGTGGGCGTGGCGTGGAACCCAGACCCGCGCTCACTGCTCGGCGAGGTCTTCCCGCACGCAGGTGCGGGGCACAGCGGCGGCTCCTTTCGCGTCGAGGGCGGCATCGGCGTGTTCGTCGCGCGCCGTACCGCTGCTGGCTTCGAGATCGTCAGCGAGTCGCGCTTCGTGCGACGCGAAGACTCCGGTTGGGTGCCAGTGGCAGCGGCGTCCATGGAGGGATGGAGCGTCTGGGGCACCCAACCTCTGCCTTCAACGACGGTCGAGCTGCGCCTCACGACATCGCGGGGCTCCGCCACGGCGTCCGCGCAGATGATCCTTGGCGCGCTGCGAACCAGAGTCAGCCCTGTGGCGTCTGGTCTCAGAGGCTCTCGTGAGGGCTAGGCTGCTCGCCCGCCGGCCTTGCTCTCCCAGTCCGGTCGGCGGAGCGCGCAGCCAGGGCGGAGCGACGCTCGTGGAATTGCTTGTGGCTCTCTCCCTGTCGGCGGTCGCGCTCTCTGCGGCCTGGCCGTGGCTCTGGAACGCCGCCGACGTCGCTCGCGCCACGGACGCCAGAGCCCAGGCCGCGACGTCCTCCGCCTTCGCCGCGCGCAGTATCGCAGCCGATCTCGAGTGCGCTACGGCACTTCTCGCCCCGCCGGCGGACGCGTCGCCGGAGCGCTGTCTCCACCTGACGCATGGTCACCCTGGCCACGCGCGTGAGACGATCCTCGTCACCTGGGACGCGGCACGGCGAGTGCTGTGGCGCAAGACGACTGCCACGTACCTCGCCGACAACGTCGAGTCCTTCACGATCACGTACTTCGACGACCAGGGCGAAGCCCTGGGGCCGGTCGATTTGGCCCAGCCGACGTGGCCCCACACTGTCACCAGAGTGCGCGTCAGGATCGGCATCTCAACGGCTTTGGGATCGTCCAGCACCGCCCGCGACGTGGTACTGCGCGCACGATGAAAGGCCCCCGACGCGCAGACGGCTACGCTCTTCTCGCGGCATTGGTGATCGTCGCTCTGGCAGGTACGCTGGCGGCGCTCTGCATTGCCGCCGTCTCCGCGCGGCAGCAGATATCAGGCGTGGACCGTCGAGCAGCCGCCGCCACGGCGGCGCTCAACGAGGGCCTCGACGACGTCTGTCTCCAGCTCCGCTGGACTCCACAAGCTCGCTCCGGCGCCCGACAGTCGTCGCCCGGGGCGGGCGGCCATTGGGCCGCCACCTGGCTCCCGGCGGTCCCCGCGGTCGCAGGGACGCCAAGGCTCACGCTCGACCTCAGATCGACGGATGGTCAGGCCCGGAGCAGCCTTCAAGCTATCGTCGAACTTCGCCCTGAGGCCTTCTCGCAGGGCGTGGTGGTCTCGGGTGACGTCGATCTCCGCGCCCCGACCACTGTCAGCGGGAGCGGCTTCTACACGGGCGGCTGCCTGCGCGGGCGCCAATGGCTCCGCTTCACGAGCGGTGACCTTGCGTCTGCGTCTGCCCCCGCGCGTGACGAGGTGCATCCGGAGATGTGGTCGGTGGCCGGCGTCCGTGCTCTGGGCGGCATTTGGGCAGACAACCGCGAGATCCACGCCCCGGGAGAAGCTCCCGAATGGACCGACGACACCGACACCCACACGCCTGAAGACGGCCTTGCCGACTTCGTGCGCGCCTTCGACCAGGACCTGCTCTCCGCCCTGAGTGAGCAGGCCGTCCCTCCTGGCGATGCCCTGATCGACGGCGTCCTCGATCTGGCACGTCTCCCCGCTCGCCCACCGGGCGGAGGCGCAGAGAGCATCGTCGTACTCGTACGACCCGAGACCGACGCGACGCTCCTCATCGTGGGCGCGCGCAGCGCTGCGGATTGTCCCCTCGTGCTGATCGTCGACGGCGACGCGTGCTTCGGGCTTCCCGACTCGCCACCGATCCTCGCGCGGGGCGCACTCGTCGTCGCAGGAGGGCTTGAAGTCAGAGGGTCCACCCGCTATGCCGGCCACGTCCACGCCGAACACTTGGTGATTGATGCGCCGACGCATTTCGAGGTGCCCCGCGACTGGCGAGAGCACCCTCTCCCGGGCCTCACTGAGCCCGTCATCGTCGCGCTCTCCGGATCATGACCTCAGACGCAGGAGACGGGGGGGGGATGCTCTGTACCTCGCATACCCGGTATGAGAGACTTGTGCCATCTGCAGGGAAGGTGCCGAAAGCAGTTCGGCGAACTTGCGTCTAAAGGTATCCGTGTTGTCTGCCGACAACGCCGCCAGAGCGGCGATGTGAGTGAAGGGGCTGGAATGGGGAAGAGTGGACCGCGCGTCGGGATCGACTTGGAGCAGTCCTCGATCGCCGGGGCGCAGGTGAACGGCTCGCGGCAGGGGCATACGTTGACTCATGCTGCCGTCCGATCCCTCCCGCCGGGATTGATGTTCGAGGGCGAGGTCGTCGACGTAGACGGTCTCGCAGCGGAACTCAAGTCCTTCTGGAAAGCGAGCGGCTTCAGCGGCAAGAGGTTCGCCCTCGGAGTCGCGAACCAGAAGGTCGTGGTCCGAACCATGGACTTCCCGATCATGGACGAGAAGGAGTTGCGCGCTGCGATCGAGTTCCAGGCCCAGGAGGCCATACCCATCCCGCTCGCTGACGCCATCCTCGACTTCGAGGTACTGACGACAAGCTCTGGTCCAGACGGCGGCGGCTCCCAGACGGTGCTGATCGTCGCGGCGCAAAGAGAGATGGTCGAGCAGTTCGTAGAGGCAGCGCGAAAGGCCGGACTCACCATCGACGGCCTCGACCTGCAGGCGTTCGCCCTCATGCGGTCGATGGCTCCCCCGGTTGCGTTCGTCGATCGGGGTTCGCAATCTGCCGGAGAAGCGACGGCGCTCGTCAACATGAGCTCCAGCACCACCAATCTCGTCGTGGCCGTCAACGAAGTACCCCAGTTCACGCGCGTCGTGAACCTCGGCTGCGAAGCGCTTCTTGAGGCCTTGATGACCAACCGCGGCATCAATCACGATGAGGCCGACGTCCTGCGTCTCAACGTGGGGCTCACCGGCTCGGAGCCGCCGTTCGCGGACCTCGAACAAGAGACGCTGGCCGAGGTCCATCGGGTCCTCGACACCGCCTGCGAGGCGTTCGCCGACGAGGTGCGCAGGTCGATCGACTACTACCACTCCCAGGACAACCCGGGGCAGATCCACGAGATCCTGCTCAGCGGCGAGGGCGCCCTGACTCGAAACATGTGCGACTATCTGGCGCACGCGCTCCACTTGGGGGTCGCGCTCGGGAATCCCCTGCAGCATTTCAGCGAGAACAAGACGAGCATTCCCCAAGCCGATCTTGAGGCGATCTCTCCGCGCCTCGCCGTCGCCTTGGGTCTCGGCCTGGACAGCGAGGAGTAGGCGGCCATGAAGCGTTTCAACCTTCTGCCCCCCGAACAGCGCGTCAAGGCGTCGCGCGATCGAGGAATGCTGTATGCCATCTTGGGCCTCGTCGTGCTCGTCCTGGCCCTCGGTGCGGTCTATCTCCAGCAGAACGGCGTGGTCAACGACCGGCAGGCCGAACTCGATCGACTCAACGCCGAGAACCAGATCGTCCAGGCGCAGCTTGCGGAGCTCCAGCCGTACGCCGATATCCACAACCTGCGCACGGCCATGACTGAGACCGCCGTGAACATCTACGACGCGCGCGTCCCCTGGTCCAACATCGTCGAAGAGGTCAGTCTCGTGATTCCCGAGAATGTTCGCCTGCAGACCATGAACTGCATCGTCCCGCCGGAGATGCTTCCGGGGCCGGCTCAGCCCGAGACGACCGCCGACAGCACACCGACCGTCGACGTCACATTCACCGGCGATACCTACACGCACAAAGACGTGGCCGAGTTCATGACGCGCCTTGGCCTCATCCCGCAGCTCACCAACATCCAGCTCGCCACTTCCACGGAGTCGACCGGCCCCGCCGCCGCGATTTCAGGCTCGACAGTGACGTTCACCGTGAACGCTTCGCTGCGGTCCTATATCAAGTCGCCGCCAACGACCACGCTGCAGACTGCGGGGGCCGCACAATGAAGAGAGCTCGCGGCAAAGAGGTCTACATCATCACCGCCGTCGTAGCGGTCGTCATCGCGGTCGCCTGGTACTTTCTCCTGCTCAGCCCCACGCGCAGCGAGATCGCCACGAAGACAGACGAGGTGCAGGTCGCTCAGACGAACCTGAACACCTCACGACAGCAGGTCACTCGGCTCGAGACCTACAAGAAGACCGCCCCCCAGTCACGCGCCGAGATCGTGCGACTCGGCAAGATGCTGCCGGTGAGCGAGGGCATCCCCTCGCTGATCGTCGAGCTGACCAAGACCGCCTCATCGTCCGGCGTCGGGCTGATCGGTATCACGCGCGGTGAATCCTCTCCCGGTGCGCCCTTCGGCATCCAGGCGGTCAACGTCCAGGTCAGCGGCCGTTTCTTCGAGACCGAAGACTTCCTGAACCGGCTTGAGAGCTACGTGGCGTTCAACAACGCCAACTTCCGCGTGACGGGCCGCCTTCTTCAGGTTGTCAGCGTCAATATGGCCGTCCAGGCCCTTGCTGAAGAGACCTCCGCCACTTCTCCTCCGCTGAACGTGAGCATCGTCCTGAACGCGTACCTCTGGGGCGGCGGCGCGTCCACCGCGGCTGACGCGGGAGGTGCAACGTGATCAAGAACAAGCGCCGACTCGCCCTCGTGGTCATCGCGATAGTCCTCGGCGCGGCACTGGCGCTGGCAGTGGTACTCTCCCGAGGCGACTCATCGGAGAGCACGGAAGCCAGCCAGGCCACACCCTCGCCGGCCGCCGCGACGCCCGTGGCCGCGCAGACTACGGATGACGACCCCCTCGCCGTCGACCCGGCGAAGCAGGAGCCGCTGCTCGACAAATTCAAGAGCAAGGACCCCTTCATCCCGCTCACCGTGGCGAGCACCGGTAGCACCGGCGCCACCACCGGCACGACGACTGATACCAGCACGACCGGCCTGAAGGCGAAGATCACCGTGAACGGAACCGCCTCCACGGTATCCACGGGTGATGAGGTGCCCCCAGGTGGCGCCGTTTTCACGATCTCGAGCATCACCGCCAGCAGCGTCACGTTCAAGCTCCTCTCCGGGGTGTTTGAGAACGGTGATTCCTCTGTGACAGTGGGCGTCGGCGAGAGCGTCAAGGTCACTCAGGACGGTGGTCCGTCCTACACACTCACGGTGGTCAGCAGCGGCAGCGCGAGCAGCACCACGACGTCCACGGCATCAGGCCACTCGATCACGGTCCTGAGCATCAACGAGAGCAACGGGACCTCCCTTGTGTCCCTCGAGATCGACAAGAAGACGTACACGGACAAGAAGACGGGGCAGACCTTCAGCACCACGTGGGGCGAGGTCAAGGTCCTGTCGATCGACCAGGCCGCCCAGACGGTGACGATCATGCATGGTGATCAGACCATCACCTTGCGAGCAGGCCAAGTGGTCGTGAAGTAGAGCCCAGCCGGATCCGCAGGTACACACGGGGCGGCTGCAAAGCCGCCCCGTCCTGTTCCGGTCCCCACTCCTTTGCCAGCGGACTAGGCCTCCGGCCCGTCTTCCCACAGGCACCCGGTCTCGATAGGGTAGTGTCATGAGCAGACTACGATTCCTCACAGCGGGCGAGTCGCACGGCGCCCAGCTCACAGCGATCGTCGAGGGGTGCCCGGCTGGACTCGACGTTGATGTCGCCGATATCGACCGCGATCTGGCCCGTCGACAACAGGGCTACGGCCGGGGCGGGCGCATGGCCATCGAGAGGGACCGGGTCACGCTGCTCGGGGGTGTGCGCTATGGCCGCACGACCGGAGCGCCGATCGCCATGGCGATCGCCAATCGTGACTCAGGCAATTGGGGATCGACGCTGGCGATCGCCCGCCCCGACGACGACGCCAATCGGTCAGCTCCGGTGCGCGTGCCGCGTCCGGGGCACGCCGATCTCGGTGGAGCGCTGCTCTACGACCTCGACGACATCCGCGACGTGATCGAGCGAGCCAGTGCCCGGGAGACCGCCGCGAAGGTCGCCTGCGGCGCAGTGGCGCGACTGCTGCTGCAGCGGATCGGCTGTAGCGTCTTCAGCCATGTCGTCGCGATAGGTGGGGAACGTGCCGGCGAGCGGCTCGACACGGACGATCTCGAACGCGTCGAGGCCGACCCCGTGCGCTGCGCGGATCCCGCCGCCAGCGCCAGGATGTGCGTCTCGATCGACGAGGCCGCCGCTGCCGGAGACACACTGGGCGGCGTCGTTGAGATCCTGGCCGTCGGATATCCGCCGGGCGTCGGGAGCTACGTCCACGGCGACCGCCGGCTCCAATCACGGCTGGCGGCCGCGGTACTCTCCATCCCGGCGATCCGAGGGGTGGAGTTCGGGCTCGGTTTCGAAGCGGCGAAGCTCCCCGGCAGTGCCGTGCACGACGCGCTGGGGCACAAGGCAGAGTGCGGCTACACGCGAGGCACGAACAACGCCGGCGGTATCGAGGGTGGGATGTCCACCGGCGACGATATTGTCCTGCGCGCTGCGATGAAGCCGATAGCAACGCTTCGAAGTCCGCTGCAGAGCGTCGAGCTCGGAACGCATCGCTCCGTGGAATCGCGCTTCGAGCGGTCGGACGTATGTGCGGTGCCCGCCGCCGGGGTCGTAGCCGAGGCCGTCGTCTCTCTGGCGCTCGCCGATGGGGCTCTCGAGCGCTTCGGCGGCGCGACGGTCACCGAGCTCGAGGCGGCTGTCGCCCGCCACCGTGAGCACTGTCGGCGACGGTGAGTGCCTCGACCGGTCAGAGCTCGACCACCAACCCTCCGTCAGCAGTCGCCCTCGTGGGATTCATGGGGGTCGGCAAGAGCACCATCGGAAGGCTCGCGGCGGCCAGCCTCAGCTGTCCCTTCGTCGATAGCGATGTGCTGGTCGAGCAGCGCCACGGCGACATCGCCGAGATCTTCGCCGCCCGCGGTGAACAGGCGTTTCGCCAGTTCGAACGTGACGAGGTGTGCGCGGCGCTCACGGCGGCGCTCCAGCGCCCCTCCGTGGTCGCCCTGGGTGGAGGGGCCGTGCTGAGTCCCGAGGTTCGCGAGACGCTCGGGCGCCTGCGCCACGTCGTCTGGCTCACGGCTCCGGCGGACGTTCTCTGGGCGCGCGTCAAGACGTCGGCCGGTCGCAGACCTCTGGCCTCGGACGAGGAGCGGTTCCGCCGTCTACTGGAAGAGCGATCCGCTCTCTACGCCACCGTTGCGACCGACGCGGTGATGAACGACGGTGGGCGCCCGAAGTCAGATGTCGCCGACGAGGTAGCGTGGATCGCATCCGCGTCCACGGGCACAGGCACCGTCCCCGCACCAGGGAAGCGCGGGGCATGAGCGGGCGACTCGATGGATCCGGCGGGCCATGAGGAGGCTCTCTGCATTCACGGCCTCCCGCGACTACGATGTGCTCGTCGGTAGGGGCTGCCTGCCGGCACTCGGCGGGGCTCTCGAAGCCCGCGTTCCCGGGGGCCAGATCGTGCTGTGCTGCGACGAGAACGTGGCGCCTCTCTACCTCGGCACCGCCGGCGAAAGCCTGAGGGAAGCCGGCTATCCGGTCTCCCAGATCGTCATCCCGGCCGGGGAGGCCCAGAAGAGCCTGGCCCGCGCCGAAGAGCTCTACGGTGTGCTGTACGACCGCGGCCTGCGGCGCAGCGACACACTCGTGGCGCTCGGGGGCGGCGTCATCGGCGACCTCATCGGCTTCGTCGCGGCCACCTACCAACGCGGGGTTCGCTTCGTCCAGACGCCCACCACGCTGCTCGCGCAGGTCGACGCGGCAATCGGCGGCAAGGTGGCTGTGGACTTCCGCTCCGGCAAGAACTATGTCGGCTGCTTCTACCAGCCGTCCCTGGTGTTCGTCGACGTCGGTACGCTGATCTCCCTGCCCGGCCACGAGTTGCGCAGCGGATCCGCGGAGGTAGCCAAGTACGCCTTGGTCGACGGCGGTGAGCTGCTCGAGCGCTGCGAGGGTCTGGCCGCTCGCGAGCGCCTCTCCTCCGAGCAGATCAGCGAGGCGCTGGTCGCCTCGTGCATCCAGCGCAAGCTCGACGTGGTAGCGGCCGACGAGCGCGAGGAGTCCGGTGCGCGCGCGGTGCTCAACCTCGGCCACACCATCGGTCACGCGATCGAGGGGGCCACTGAGTTCTCGCGCTTCTCGCACGGCGAAGCTGTGGGGCTCGGCCTGCGCGCCGCGCTATGGCTGTCCGAGAAGCTCTGCGGCCTGTCTGCTGCCGATGCCACCCGGGGACAGGCGCTGCTCGACGGACTAGGCCTGCCGAAGCGCGCCACCGAGGTGCCGGTCGACTTGATCTGCGACCTCACGCGACGCGACAAGAAGGCCGGCAAGGACGGCGTCGGCTACGTGTTGCTGGAGGAGCTGGGCAGACCGGTGCTCGGCGTGCCCGTCTCCGCCGAGATGGAAAGGGAAGCGGTCGAGTGGCTGACACGCCGTTGAAGACGCTCTGGCTGCTGCACGGAGTCAATCTCGACATGCTCGGCCGTCGCGATCCAGAGCACTACGGGACTCTCACACTGGAACGACTCGAGGGCATGGTCGCCGAGCGCGCGGCGAGCAGGGGTTTCTCGTTGCGCTGCTTCCAGACCAATCACGAGGGCGAGTTCGTGGAGAAGCTCCATCAGATTGCCCGCGAGGGGGCTGCGGGAGTGCTCATGAACCCCGGTGCCTGGACGCACTACAGCTACGCCATCCGCGACGCCCTCGAACTCGTTCAGGCCCCCATTGCTGAGATCCACCTCTCAGCGATCGATGAGCGTGAGGAGTGGCGTCGGCTCTCGGTCATCGCCGATCTCGCGACCGTGCGTATCAGCGGGAAGGGAGCCGAAGGGTACATGGACGCCGTGGAGGCGCTCGCCGACGCGTCCACCGAGCGCCGGCGCCCATGAGCCGACGCGCTCCGGCGAAGACTGCAGGCCCACCCAGGCCGACGATGGCCGATCGCCTGCACCGTTGCCGCGACCTCATCGCGGAGGCCGGCCTCGATGCCCTGATGATCAGCGACAGCCACGACGCAAGGTACCTCTCCGGGTTTCGAGGGGAGGACGCGACCCTCGTTGTGAGCCGGGATGTGGCGCTCATCTGCACCGATTCCCGCTACTGGCCGCAGGTCCATCAGGAAGTCGCCGGCTTTGAGCTTGTCAAGACCCGCGGAGACCTGATCTCCGAGACGGCCGCGGCCACAGCCGCGCATCTCGGACCGGCCGCGGCTCTCGGATTTCAGGGGACGCACCTCAGCTACGCGGGATACCGGCGGCTGAGACGGCGCCACGACGGTCGTCTGCGCGACCTGCGCCGCCGCGTAAGCCGCCTGCGCGCGGTCAAGGACGCATACGAGATCGAGCAGATACGGCGTGCCGCGGCGGTCACCGACGAGGCTCTTCGGGCGGTCACGCTCCAAGGACTCGCGGGCCGCACCGAGGCTGAAGTCGCTTGGGCGCTGCAGAGCGCCTTCCGCCGGTTGGGTGCTGAGGGAGAGGCCTTTCCTGCAATCGTCGCCGCAGGTGATCACGCAGCCCACGGCCACGCACTCCCGGGCAGCCGGGTCATCGCTGCTGGGGAGTTCGTCGTCATCGACACAGGCGCGAGAGTCAACGGTTACTGCAGCGACATCACTCGTACGTTCGCAGCCGGTGAGCCGGCGTCGGAGCTGCGTGAGATGTACGCCTTGGTCCACGCCGCCCAGATGGCCGGACTCGCGGCCGTGCGCAGCGGCGCCCACGGCCGCGACGACGTCGACGCCGCCTGCCGCCGCGTCATCGCCTCTGGCGGCCACGGCGACGACTTCGGCCACGGCACCGGCCACGGCGTGGGCCTCGAGATCCACGAGGCACCGGACCTCGGCAGCACAAGGGGGGACGTACTGCGCGCGGGCATGGTCTGCACCGTCGAACCCGGCATCTACGTCGAGGGTGTCGCCGGCGTGCGCATCGAAGACACGGTGCTCGTCACCGAGGACGGCTGCGAACGTCTCACGACCCATGCCAAGGATCTGCAAGTCCTCGACTGAGTCGCTACACCCCGGCGTGAGCTTGCTGTATCATGGCCTACCAGCGTTCTGGTCCGCTCACACCTTCGCATTCACATAGGATCCGCATGGCAGAAGTAGTCACCACGAACCAGTTCAAGAGCGGCATGGCGATCGAGATCGACGGTCAGCCGTTCACGATCGTCGAGTTCCAGCACGTCAAACCTGGCAAGGGTGGCGCGTTCGTCCGCACCAAAGTGCGCAACATCGCCAATGGTGCGGTCCTCGACAAGACCTACCGCGCCGGCGAGAAGTTCGTGCGCATGCACACCCGGTCGCGCAAGATGGCCTACCTCTACTCGACCGAGGACGAAGTGGTCCTCATGGACAATGAGACGTACGAGCAGGTCTCCGTGAGCCGCGCCATGGCCAAGGACGCGCTCGAGTGGGTCGTGGAGAACATGGAGGTCGAACTCCTGTTCATCAACGACGCCCCGTTTGAGGTGGCGGCGCCCAACTTCGTCGAGCTGACGATCACTCAGTCGGATCCCGGTGTGCGCGGCGACACAGCTCAGGGAGCCACGAAGCCGGCCGTCCTCGAGACAGGCGCCGTCGTGCAGGTGCCGTTGTTCGTCGATGAGGGTCAGCGCGTCAAGGTCGACACGCGCACCAGGGAGTATCTGAGCCGCGCCTGACGGCGCGTCGGGGACAGGAGGACGCGATGCGCGCCCGTCAAGTACAGATCACCGATACAACGCTGCGCGACGGCCACCAGTCGTTGTGGGCGACGCGCATGCGCACCAACGAGATGCTCCCCATCCTCGAGCAGATGGACGAGATCGGCTACCACTCGCTCGAGTGCTGGGGAGGCGCGACCTTCGACGCCTCCCTGCGCTTCCTCGACGAGGACCCGTGGGAGCGTCTGCGCCTGATCAAGAAGCATGTCGTGCGCACGCCCCTGCAGATGCTGCTGCGCGGCCAGAACATCGTCGGCTACCGTCACTACGGCGACGATATCGTCCGCCGCTTCGTGCACAAGGCGGCCGAGAACGGGATGGACATCTTCCGAGTGTTCGACGCGCTCAACGACGTCCGCAACTTCGAGACGGCCGCCGCGGCGATCAAGGAGACCGGGAAGCATTTCCAGGGTGCGGTGGTGTACACGATTTCGCCGGTGCACTCGCTCGATCACTACCTCGAAGTCGCCCACAGGCTGGTCGACATGGGCGCCGATTCCATCTGCATCAAGGACATGGCGGCACTCCTCTCTCCATACTACGCTGAGCAGCTCATCGGGCGCCTCAAGGCCGAGATCAGCGTCCCCATCCAGCTCCACTGTCACTACATCGGTGGGCTCGCCCCGATGACGTACCTGAAGGCCGTCGAGGCCGGCGTCGACGTGATCGACACGGCCACCGTGCCGCTCGCCTTCGGCAACTCCCAGCCGGCTACCGAGATGGTGGTGACGGCGCTGATCGGTACGCCGTATGACACCGGACTCGATCTCGACAGGCTCTTCACGATCGCCAAGTACTTCGAGGGGGTTCGCGTCGAGATCGGCCACGAGCGTGGCGTCACCTCGCTCACCCACATGCAGGTGTACTCTCATCAGGTGCCCGGAGGCATGATCAGCAATCTCGAGAGCCAACTCAAGGAACAGACCGCTCTCGACCGCATGCCCGAGGTGCTCGAGGAGATCCCGATCGTTCGCGCCGAGATCGGCTTCCCACCCCTGGTGACCCCGATGTCTCAGATCGTCGGGACGCAGGCCGTCCTCAACGTGCTCTCCGGCCGTCGCTGGCACATCGTCCCGGACGAGATGAAGGCCTACATCCGCGGCATGTACGGCGCGGCGCCCGGTCCCATCTCGGACGAGGTCGTCAAACGAGTGCTCGGCGACGAGAAGCCCATCACGGGCCGGCCGGCCGATCTTGTGGACGAGACGGTCGATGGGTACCGGGAGGAGATAGGCGACCTGGCGCGGTCGGAGGAGGATGTCATCAGCTACGCGCTCTTCCCGCAGACGGCACGGACCTATCTGGAGCGGCACCAGGTCGGTGCAGAGGCGGACGTGTTCGGAATGCACGAGCGCTACCTCGCCACGCAGATCGGCGCAGCGCTCGCCGACTCCTCGGCAGACCGTGTGCGCGAGATCCTGACGATGGTCGAGGACAGTGAGGTCGATGAGGTCGTGATCGAGGAAGGCGACCTCAAAGTCACGGTACGCAAAGCGGGAGCTGCACCCGTGGCGACTCCGGTGGGGGCGGCTGCGGGGAGCACCGCCGCGGCTGAGGCCACGGATGCGAGCGCCAACGGACACCACGTCGTCCGCTCCAAGTGGGTGGCGACCTTCTACAGAGCTCCCTCGCCTCAGTCGCCGACGTTCGTCGAGATCGGCGACACCGTCGAGGCCGGTCAGACGCTCTGCATCCTCGAGATGATGAAGATGATGAACGAACTGACCGCCGACATCGACGGTGTCGTTCGCGACATCCTGGCGGAGAATGGACAGACCGTGGAGTACGGACAGCCCCTGTTCGCCATCGAGCCAACCTGATCTCGAGACGGCAACGCCACTGAGCGCCACGAGACCCAGCAGGAAGCAGGCTCGGCGAGATGCTGTGTTCCTGCTCTATCAACGTGAGGTCACATCGTTGTCCATGAAAGAGCTCGTCGATGGCCTACGAAGACGTGAGGGCTACGCGCCTGACGACTTCACCATTGACGCCGTGGAGGGTGTCCTGGCGAAGCGGGGAGAGATCGACGCGCAGCTCACCATGCTCTCCAGTGCGTGGCCGCTCAGCCGCATGGCTCCTCTCGAGCGCAGCATCCTCCGCCTCGCCCTGTGGGAGATGAAGAGCGGTGTCACCCCGGCGCCAGTAGCCATCGACGAGGCGGTCAGACTCGCCAAGCGCTACTCGACCGACGAGGCCGGCGCCTTCGTGAACGGCATCCTGGGGGCCGCGCAGCGCGAGCAGGAGGACGGCGGCGATGACTGAGGCAGCGTCCGAATCGAGTGGGTCTCACGACATGGCGGACCCCATGGAGAGGGTCCATTCGCTGATAGGGCAGATCGAGGATCTGGAGGAGCGTCTCTTGGGTTCGGGCACCGGAGAGGTCGAGCTGACCCTGCTGGAGCAGGCCACCGAGCTGGTCGAAGAGGCCGGCCGACTCCTGGAGCGGGTCGGGCACGCCTCGGGCTAGGAGCACCCCTCCACTGCCATGCCTGAGGAGATCGACAGGGGAACGTATCCGACAGACCTGCTCGCGATGGTCGAGGAGTACCTCCTCGCGGTGGAGTTCGAAGCCGACACCCGAGCCGAGCGCCTCGTCGAGGCGATGCGCTACTCGCTCCTCGCCGGCGGCAAGCGCATCCGACCGGTCCTGACACTGGCTGCGGCACGCAGTCTGGGCGGCGACCCGGCGAGAGCGCTCCCGACCGCGGCGGCGTTCGAGTTCATCCACACGTACTCGTTGATCCACGACGATCTCCCGGCCATCGACGACGACACCCTGCGCCGCGGCCGCCCCACATGCCACGTTAGGTTCGGCGAGGACATCGCGATCTTGGCCGGCGACGGACTGTTCGCCGAGGCCTTCCGTGTCCTTCTGGATAGACAGGAGGGTGCTCCAGTCACCGTCCTTGCGGTAGCGAGTGAGATCGCCCGCGCGACGGGGGTGCAGGGCATGGTCGGCGGCCAGTACATGGATGTCACCGGCGCGGCAGACGACGACGTCGATCTGCGCCTCCTGCACGCTCTGAAGACCGGGAGGCTGATCGAGGCGGCCGTGGTGTGTGGAGCCCTCCTCGGGGGCGCCCCGGACGTCGCGCCGTACCGGGCCTTCGCGGCGGAGGTTGGTCTGCTGTTCCAGATCGTCGACGACATCCTCGATGAGGCTGGAGACGCAGATGAGCTCGGAAAGAGCGTGGGAAAGGACCGTGCCCAGGACAAGACCACGTACGTCTCGCGCTTCGGTATTGACGGCGCGGAGCATCTTGCGAACGCCGTGTACGAACGCTCCGGCCGGCGAATCGCCGCCCTCCCCGGGGATACCTCCGATCTCGCAGCGGTCGCCGCCTACATCCGTCACCGGCGACGCTGATCCAAGACGCGGGGCCCGCGCTCGACTGAGCCGGATGCTATACTCCTGCGACGATGGGCTACCTCTCCAGGATCTCCGACACGGCAGACCTCCGCCAGTTCTCGGAACGCGAATTGAGTCTGCTCTCAGACGAGATCCGCGAGGCGATCCTCTCCTGCGTGAGCGAGGTCGGTGGCCACTTGGCGCCCAGTCTTGGAACCGTCGAACTCACGGTGGCGCTGCACAGCATCTTGCGCAGTCCGCAGGACAAGATCATCTGGGACGTCGGGCACCAGTGCTACGCGCACAAGCTCCTGACCGGCCGTCGGGCGGAGTTCGACACCATCCGCCAGCATGGAGGTCTCTCGGGCTTCCCCAGCCGACGCGAGTCAGAGCACGATATCGTCGGCACCGGCCACGCTTCTACCTCGATCAGCTATGGCCTCGGCCTGGTGGAAGCTGCCAAGATCGCGGGCCAGACCGGCCAGACCGTGGTCTGCGTGCTCGGCGACGGCGCCCTGACGGGCGGCGTCTCCTTCGAGGCCCTCAACCAGGGGGGGCACCTGCGCTCGCCCCTCGTGGTCGTCCTCAACGACAATCAAATGTCGATCCGACCGAACGTCGGCGGCCTGCAACTGTACTTGAACAGAATCCGGCTTGATCCGACCCTCACCCGCCTGCGTGAGGATCTCGAGCGCAGTCTGGCCCGCATTCCCGCTATCGGACAACAGGCGTACCGCCTCGGCCAGGAGGTGAAGGACTCGATGAAGGCGCTCCTGGTCCCGGGCATGTTCTTCGAGGAGCTGGGGTTCGCCTACATCGGCGTCATCGACGGTCACGATATGCACGCCCTTCGGTCGAGCATCACGCAGGCGATCGAGACGCGCCGACCCGTCGTCGTCCACGTGAAGACGATCAAGGGTAAGGGCTACGAGCCCGCGGAGACGCGCCCTGACGCTTACCACGGCACCGCGCCGTTCCACATCGGGAACGGCCAGCGCAAGCGAGCCACGGGCGGCGTCACCTACACGGACGCGTTCGGCCAGGCGCTCGTGCAGTTCGCCGAGGACGACGAGCGCATCGTGGCGCTCACGGCCGCCATGACACAAGGGACGGGGCTCGAGACCTTCGAGCGGCGCTTTCCGGACCGCTTCTACGACGTCGGTATCGCCGAGGAGCACGCCGTCGTCTTCGCTGCCGGCCTGGCCATCGGCGGCCTCCGCCCGGTGGTCGCCATCTACTCGACCTTCCTGCAGCGAGCCTTCGACATGCTCGTTCAGGATATCGGGCTTCAGAATCTGCCGGTGATCTTCGGCGTCGACCGCGCCGGCTTGGTCGGCGACGATGGCCCCACGCACCACGGCGCCTTCGATCTCAGCTACTTGCGAGCTATCCCGAACTTCACCGTCATGGCTCCCTCGAGCCAGGAGGAGCTGCAGCGCATGCTGGCGACCGCCATGACCATTGACGGACCGGTCGCCATCCGCTATCCGCGCGGCATGGAGACGCCGCTCGCGCAACCAGCGGAACTGACCCCCATCCCTGTCGGCGAAGGAAGGGTCATCGAAGAGGGCCACGACGTCGCGCTGATCGGCATCGGCACGGGAGTCGGGATCGCCCTCGAGGCGGCATCCCTCCTGCGCGCCGACGGCAGGCAGCCCACCGTGGTGGATGCCCGCTTCGCGAAGCCCCTGGATGCCGGCTTGATCGAGCGGCTCGCGGCGGGACACCAACGTCTGGTCACCATCGAAGAGAACGTGCTTGCCGGGGG
The DNA here is from genome assembly GCA_963717285.1 of uncultured Thermoleophilia bacterium. Taxonomy (GTDB): domain Bacteria; phylum Actinomycetota; class Thermoleophilia; order UBA2241; family UBA2241; genus CAIXSE01. Next base: position 230,265 of record CAVQVW010000002.1, on the reverse strand, counting down.
GTTCGGAAGCGCCGTCCTGGAGCAACTGAGCGACGGCGGTACGGGTGTCCCCGTGCTCCGGTTTGGGCTGCCGAACGCGTTCGTGCCACACGGCGATCGCCAGCGACTCCTTCAGGACATCGGACTGACGGCGCAGGCCGTCGCCGCCGCCGCATTAGCCCGTCACAGCCTGGCCCCGGCCAGGTAGATGGCCAGCCCGCGCGAGCGACTCGACACACTACTTGTGGCGCGAGGGCTCTTCGCGTCACGCTCCCAGGCGCAGGCGACGGTACTCGCAGGGGAGGTGCGCGTCGACGAACGTATCGTCGACAAGCCCGGCACTCAGATTGACCCAGGCGCCATGCTCGAAGTCGTGGCGCGGCGACGTTTTGTGTCGCGCGGCGGCGACAAGCTCGACCATGCGCTGGCAGCGCTGGGAGTCAGCGTGGCCGGTGAAGACGTCTGCGACCTCGGCAGTTCCACCGGAGGCTTCGTCGACCGCCTCCTGCAGGGTGGCGCTGCCCGAGTCGTGGCCGTCGACGTCGGCTACGGCCAGCTTGATTGGCAGCTCCGCGAAGACCCTCGAGTGACCGTCTGCGATCGCACCAACGCTCGTCACCTCTCCCGCGAACGTCTCCCGTTCCCGCCCTCCTTCGTCACAGCCGATCTCTCATTCGTCTCCCTGACGGTCGCCCTCGAGCCCGTGCTAGAATGCCTGCGCCGCGGGTATCGGGGTCTGGTCCTCGTCAAGCCGCAGTTCGAGGCGGGTCGCAAACGAGTGGGCAAGGGCGGCGTCGTGCGCGACCCGGCGGTGCATCGCGACGTGCTCGAGACTGTCTGCGAGTGGCTCGTGCGACACGGAGCGAGCGTGCTCGGTGTCTGCGACTCCGGCCATCCCGGACCGAAGGGGAACGTGGAGTACTTCGTCTATTTCTGCGATGCGGCGGAGCCGCTCCCGGCGGCCACGGTCGAAGTCGCCAGCGCCGTGGCCCAGGCGGTGGCGGTGGCCCATGCGTAGACCTCTGCGGCGCATCGCGGTGGGCACGCATCTCTACAGCGAGGCGGCGCACGCCGCGCTGGCGGACCTCGCAGTCCTTGGCCGGCAGCTGGGGCTCGAGCTTCTGATGCCCGAACGAGAGGCGACCAAGCACCCCGACTCCGTCGCACTGGGCTTCACCGTGGTCGACGACGCGGCCGTCCGACACGCCGATCTCTGCCTCGTCTTCGGCGGCGACGGCACCGTACTGCGCGCCCTCGGGCAGTTGCTCGGCAGCGGCGTGCCGACCCTCGGCGTCAACTACGGCAACGTGGGCTTCCTAGCGGCGCTTCCGCGCGAGGGCTGGATGAAGCAGCTCGAGCCCATCGTGCGTGGGGAGCATCGTGTCATCGATCTGTTGACGGTCGAGACCCAGGTCGGGGGCCGAACCTTCACCGCCGTCAACGACGTCGTCCTCAGCAGGGTCGCCCCGCGGCATGTGCTGCAGCTTGAGTACAGGATCGCCGGCGTGGCCGTCGGGAGCATGGCGTGCGACGGCCTCATCGTCGCCTCACCTACGGGCTCGACTGCCTACAATCTCTCGTGCGGCGGACCCGTCGTCGAGTGGGGCACCAACGTCCTCGTGCTCAACTTCATCGCGCCGCACTCGGTCGCCTTCCGGCCAGTGGTCCTTCGTCCAGACCACGAGATCACGGCACGCAATATCGCACGCTTGCAGCAAGCCGACGTCGTGGTCGACGGCGATGCAGTCGCCCGGCTGTCGCGCTACGAGGAGGTCCGCATCACGGCGGGCGGCACTCGCGCGCGTCTCCTCATGACGGCGGCTGGCTCTTTCTACCAGAACGTCGAGCAGAAGCTCTTCGACCGCCGCGATGCTGACTGAGCTCTCTATCGACGACCTCGTGCTCATCGCCGAGGCGCGCCTCGAGTTCTGCCCCGGACTGAACGTCATCACAGGCGAGACCGGAGCGGGAAAGACTCTCCTTGCCCAGGCTATCGGGCTCCTGATGGGCCAGAAGGGCGGCGAACAGCTCATTCGTCCGGGTGCCGACCGAGCTCTCGTGCAGGCGCTCTTCGAGGGCGATCACGATACCCTCGCGGTGGCCCGCGAGCTGCCCCGCGGCGGCCGGACTCGCGCTCGACTGGACGGTCTGATGAGCTCCGCCGGCGCCGTGGAGGAGGCACTGCGTCAGCGCCTCGCCTTCTACGGGCAGCTTGAGCACACTCGCCTATTGCAGCTCGAGCGCCAGCTCGAGATGCTGGACGGCGCCGCGCCGGAGCGGCTGGCTCCCATCCACCGAGAGTACTCAGAGGCGCTCGGCCAGGCTCGCGCCTTGGAGCGCGCGCACGGGGAGCTGCGCTCCGCCCACCAGGAACGCGAGCGCGAGATCGAGATGCTGCGCTTCCAGATCGTCGAGATCGAGCAAGTGCGCCTCGAGCCCGGAGAGGACACGCGCCTGGCGCGAGAGCGCGAGCGCCTGCGTCACGCAGGCAAGCTGTTGGAGCGCGCCGGCGGGGCTCTCACCCTGCTCGCCGGCGAAGGCGAGAACGTCGCTCTCGACAGCGTGCGCGTCGCCCAGCGCTTGATCGCGGAGGCAGTAGTCCTCGACGAGGACCTCGGCCAGCTTGGGGCGAGGCTGGACAGCCTGAGCGCCGAGCTCGACGACCTCGCGACACAGCTCCAGAGCTACCTCGAGAACCTCGACGTCGACCCCGCACAGCGCGACGCCATCGAGCTGCGCCACGACAAGGTCAGGTCGTTGCTGCGCAAGTACGGCTCCTCGGCCGACGACGTCCTCGCCCACCTCCAAGAGGCCCGCCGGCGCCTGCACGAGATCGAGGACGAAGCAGTCGACGAAGAGCAGTCGGGCGAGGCCCTGCGTACCGCCCAGGAGCACGCCGTCGGCGTCGCCCGGGAGCTGAGCGTCGAGCGGGCCCGCGTGGCTCCAGAGCTCGCCGCCGAGGTCCAGGAGGAGCTGCGCCGCCTGGCCATGCCGCATGCCACTTTCGAGATCGGCGTCGCCAGCCGCGGGGAAGGGTGGTCGGCGCTCGGGGCGCACGGGGCCGACGAAGTCGAGTTCTTCTTCAGCGCCAACCCCGGGGTCCCCGCGCGGCCCTTGCGTGACACGGCCTCCGGCGGCGAGCTGTCACGCGCGATGCTGGCCATCCGCGGCATCGTGACGCTCGGAGACGACGTCGAGACGCTCATCTTCGACGAGGTCGACCAGGGCATCGGTGGAGTCACCGCCAGCGTCCTCGGTGAGCGCCTGGCGAGGCTCGCAGAGCATCGCCAGGTGCTCTGCATCACGCACCTGCCTCAAGTGGCCGCCTATGCCGAGCGGCACTTCGCCATCGTCAAGCAGAGCGATCCGGCGGAGGGTACAACGCAGACCACGGTCCGGCACGTCGACGGCGACGAGCGACTCGCCGAGCTCTGCCGGATGCTCGGCGCAGCTTGCGACGACCCCGCGGCTCGTCAGCACGCCGCTGCGCTGCTGGCCAAGGCCGAACGCTCCGCCTGATCGGCGGGGCATGTTCCTTGCGAGGCGGCCGGACGGTGGTATACTTCCCCACGTGATCCGAGGGCTCGCCGGTCATAGATTTGCGCCGGCCCGTCTGCAACGAACGGGCGCGAGTCCGGTCCCAGAAATCCCTTCGCTCGTCTGCTGCAGCTTTGCTCTGCGCTGTGAGCGCTTGCCGGCGCTCGCAGGCTTGGGAGTCGCGGCAGATGGCCGTCCGGAGCCGCCGCGATCACCCACGGCAGAAGGGGTTGAGGGGGTATGACGAAGCACATCTTCGTGACGGGCGGCGTGGTCTCGGGATTGGGCAAGGGGATCACGGCCGCATCGATCGGACTCCTCCTCAAGGCACGCGGCCTCAGGGTCGCAAGCCAGAAGTTCGATCCCTACATCAACATCGACCCCGGCACGATGAGCCCGTTCCAGCACGGCGAGGTCTTCGTCACCGAAGACGGCGCCGAGGCGGACCTCGACTTGGGACACTACGAGCGCTTCCTCGACGAGTACGCGCAGCGCGACTCCAACGTGACCACCGGCGGCATCTACGACGCGGTGATCACGAAGGAGCGACGCGGCGACTATCTCGGCGGGACCGTGCAGGTGATCCCCCACATCACAAACGAGATCAAGAGCAGAGTCCACCGGCTGGCCGAGAGCACCGCCGTCGACGTTCTGATCACAGAGGTCGGGGGCACGGTCGGTGACATCGAGAGCCTGCCCTTCCTCGAGGCCATCCGCCAGTTCCGCAAGGACATCGGGCGCGACAACGTCCTGTACGTCCACGTCACGCTCGTGCCGGTCATGGGTGTCGTCGGTGAACTCAAGACAAAGCCCACCCAGCACTCGGTCGCCGAGCTTCGCGAGATCGGTATTCAGCCAGATGTGATCGTGGCGCGCTCCGAAGAGCCCCTCTCGCAGGGGATCCGCGAGAAGATCGCTCTGTTCTGCGACGTCGATCTGGACGGAGTCGTCTCAGCGCGTGACGCCGACGACATCTACCGCGTGCCGCTGCTGCTGCACGAGGAGCATCTCGACGACCTGGTCGTGAGAAGGCTGCACCTTGAGACCGGCCCGCCCGACCTGACAGAATGGCGCGCGTTCGTGGACCGTATCGATGCCTGCCGCCTTCCCGTCACCATTGCGCTGGTCGGCAAGTACGTCCAGCTCCACGAGGCCTACCTCTCCGTCTGGGAGGCCCTTAAACACGCGGCCATCGCTCAATGCCGCAAGCTCGACCTGATCTGGCTCGACTCTGAGGATCTCACTGCAGCCTCCGCGGCGGAGCGGCTGGCCTGCGTCGACGGTGTCATCGTCCCGGGAGGGTTCGGACAGCGCGGCATCGAGGGCAAGATCGAGGCCGTGAGCTACTGCCGGGAGCACGGGGTGCCTTTTCTCGGCGTCTGCCTCGGCATGCAGTGCGCCGTAGCTGAATTCGCCCGCGATGTGTGCGACATGGGCGGCGCCAACTCCACCGAGTTCGATCCCGGGACGGAGTTCCCGGTGATCGACCTGCTTCCGGAGCAGAAGGCGATCGAGGACATGGGCGGTACGATGCGCCTCGGTGCGTCTCTGGTGAGACTCGTTGCCGGCACGCGGGCGCACGCCGCGTACGGAACGGACGAGGTGCAAGAACGCCACCGCCACCGCTATGAAGTCAACAACGAGCTGCGCCCTCGCCTTGAAGCGGCCGGTCTCGTGATCAGCGGCACGTCCCCCGACGGTCGGCTGGTAGAGATCTGCGAGCTTCGCGATCACCCCTGGTTTGTGGCCTCGCAGTTCCATCCCGAATTCAAGTCACGGCCCACGCACCCCGCACCGCTGTTTCGCGACTTCGTCGGAGCCGCGGCGCGGCTGCGCAGTCAACGCGACGATGAGCTGGAGAGCACGTGTCCGGCGCAGGTCTAGACGATCTGCGCGACCTGTTCACGCGACTGGCGGCTGTCCGCTCGCCCTCGGGCGAGGAGCGCGAGGTGGCGGACTTCGTCCAGGAGTACGTCGAGGACTTGGGGTTCAGTGTGGACGAGGACGCCACGGCCGCCAGCCCGCGCTCCGCGGGCAACCTGCTCGTTCGCGTCCGCGGCTGTGAGCACGGGCTCCCCGTGGCGCTCTGTGCGCACATCGACACGGTCCCCATCGACCGGGCACCCACTATCGTCTGCGAGAACGGCGTCGTGCGCACCGACGGCGAGACCATTCTCGGCGCCGACGACAAGGCGGCCGTCGCCGTGCTCCTGCTCCTGCTGCGCGATCTGGCACAGAAGCCACCGCCCGGCGACCTCGAAGTCCTGCTGACCACCGCTGAGGAAGTCGGGCTGCGCGGGGCCAAGGCCTTCGACGCTGAAGGCCTCCAGGCTCAGGCGATGTTCGTCTTCGACAGCTCCGGGAAACCAGGCAGCGTGATCGTCAGTGCACCCACCCACAAGTCGGTCACCGCCAGATTCCGCGGAGTGGCGGCGCACGCCGGCATGGCGCCGGAAGAGGGGCGCAGCGCGATCGTCGCGGCGGCGCGCGCGATCGTCGCCATGCCGCAGGGGCTCGTGGACGATGAGACAACGGCCAATGTGGGTGTCATCTCCGGGGGCACCGCGCCCAATGTAGTGCCCGACCGCTGCGTGGTCCACGCCGAGGCCCGCAGTCGTGACGACGCCAAAGTCGCCCGGCTCGTCGAGCGAATGGTGCAGGCGATCACCCTTGCTGCCGCCGAGACGGGCATCGACGTCGATATCGACGTCGAAGAGCACTTCCGCAGCTATCATCACGGCAGCGACTCCTTGCCCATGCGACTGGCGACGCTCGCGATGCCCGAGGCCGGCCTGATCATGACCTCGCTCGCCGGCAACGGCGGTTCGGACAGCAATGTCTTCAACGCCCGCGGCCTGCCGGCTCTGACGCTCGGCGTCGGCTACGAGCGCGTTCACTCCCCGCAAGAGCAGATGCGGCTCGATCGCCTGATGCAGATCTATCAGCTGGCTCATGCGCTGGTGCGTGCCGCCGGCGCCGCAGTCGCCTGACGAGGGACGAGGTGCATGACCCGCCAAGGCGACTCCTCCGCGGAACGACCCGATCCATCGGTCACTGAGTTCCTCGACTATCTCAGGTACGAACGCGCAATGAGCCCGAACACGCTCGCCGCCTACGCCCGCGACCTATCGCGCTACGGCGCCTTCCTCTCGGCTCATGAGCTTCGCGGAGCTGCCGCGGCACGGGAGGAAGACCTGCGCGCATACTTCGCCGCGGAAGGAGGTGATGGAGCCGCCGCAAGTGTCGCACGGCGCACCGCCAGCCTGCGATCGTTCTACGCCTACCTTGTGCGTGAGGGCGTCCGACACGACGACCCCGCCGCGCGGCTGCGTGCGCCGAAGAAGCCTCAGAACCTCCCGCACGTTCTCTCGGTCGACGAGATCGAGGCTCTCCTCGCCGCGATCGTGCCGGCGGAAGCCACGGACCAGCGCGATCTCGCCATTCTGGAGCTCCTCTACGGCAGCGGCCTCCGCGTCAGCGAGCTGCTGGGCCTGCGAGAGGGCGATGTCGATCTGGAGGGAGGGCTCGTGCGCTGTCTCGGCAAGGGAGAGAAGGAACGTGCCGTGCCCATCGGCGCAGCCGCCGTCCGGGCCCTCGACCGCTACCTGAGCGACGGGCGCCGCCGACTCCTGCGCGGTCGGCGCCTCTCGGAAGTCTTTCTGAACGCCCGCGGCGGGCCTCTGACCAGGCAGGGAGTCGCTCACATCCTCACCCGGATCCTCCGCCGGGCCGGCATGCAGGGCAAGGCCAGCGCCCACACCTTTCGGCACTCGTTCGCGACGCACCTCCTCGCCGGGGGCGCGGACCTGCGCAGCGTGCAGGAGATGCTCGGACACGCGAACGTCACGACGACGCAGGTGTACACCCACGTCACCGTGGAGCATCTGCGCGAGGTCTATCTTGAGACTCACCCGCGGGCACGGCGTCGCGGCGCTCCTCGAGCTTCGGAGCGCGGAACGTCCGGTGGGGAAGACGGGTCGTGAGCCGCGTGTTCATCTGCGTCCTCGACGGCTGCGGAGTCGGGGAACAGCCCGACGCCGCAGACTACGGAGACGAAGGCTCCAGCACGCTGCGACACGTGCTCGAGCGGAGCAGCGTGCAGGTGCCGAACCTCGCCGGCCTCGGCTTGGGCGAGATCATCGACCTGCCCCTCGGCGCGGCGCGGGACGACGCCACCTACGGCCGGCTCCTCGGGCGGGGCGCCGGCAAGGACACGACGACCGGGCATTGGGCCATGATGGGGGTCGTGCTCGAACGGCCGTTTCCCACCTACCCCGAGGGATTCCCGCCCGAGGTGATCGCCCCATTCGAGGCGGCCATCGGCAGGCGCGTGCTGTGCAACCTGCCCGCCTCTGGCACGAGCATCATCGAACAGCTGGGCGACGAGCACATGGCGAGTGGCCGACCGATCGTCTACACGTCGGCCGACTCCGTCTTCCAGATCGCCTGCCACGAGGGGGTCGTACCGGTCGGGGAGCTCTACCGCTGGTGTGCGGTCGCGCGCGACATCCTGAAGGGCCCCCACGCGGTCGGGCGGGTCATCGCTCGCCCGTTCGCAGGACCGCCGGGACACTACGAGCGGACGTCGCGACGACGCGACTTCTCTTTGGACCCGACAGGGACGACGTATCTCGACCTGATGCACGAGCGGGGCGTCCCCGTGATCGGCGTCGGCAAGATCGGCGAGATCTTCGCGCAGCGGGGCGTGGACGTCGACGATCACACGACGAACAACCACGCGGCCATCGCCGCCTGCGCACGACATCTGCGTGAGATGAACCATGGGCTGTTGTTCGCCAACCTCGTCGACTTCGACCAGGTCTGGGGTCACCGCAACGACGTCGAGGGATTCGCGGCCGGACTGGCAGCGGCAGACGCCGCCATCGCGGAGTGGGAGCTTCTGCTGCGCCCCGGCGACGCCATGCTGCTCTGTGCCGACCATGGCGTCGATCCCACGACCGCGAGCACCGACCATTCGCGCGAGTACTCGCCGCTGATGGCTCTCGGCCTAGCCCCCGGTCGCTACGACGGCGCTCTCGAGGACGTCGGGGCGACCGCCTTCGCACGCCTCACGGACGAGAAGCCGCCTCTGGTGGGACGGGTCATCGAGTGAACCGCACCTCTGGCCACGGGCGCCTCACCTCCAAATCAGCAGAGGCCGCTCTAGCCTGTGTCAGCGCATGGGGCCCGGCAGCAGCGGCTGTGCTCGGATCCGGCCTGGCGGCTTTGCCGGTCGGCGCGACGCTGGACGAGGAGTTCGACTACGCCGCGCTCGGCTGGCCGTGTAGCGCCGTAGCCGGTCATGCCAGCAGGCTGAAGCTGCTGCGAATGTCGACTCCCGAGGGGCGAGAGGTGAAGCTTGCACTGGCCTGCGGACGACCACATCGCTACGAGGGCTGGAGCGACGCGGAACTCGGACGATCGGTGGGCGATCTGTCCGCTTGCGGGGTCCGGCGGCTGGTACTCACGAACGCTTCCGGCAGTCTGCGCTCGACGCCTGGAGGAACGGTCGTGGTCTGCGACCTCGTGGTCGACCTGCAGGTGCCCCCGACCGGATCTTCCCCGGATGTGCTCACCGTCTGCACGCGACCGCAGGCCACGCAGGTCGCCGACGCCGTGGCCGGCGTCGCACTGCCGACCCGCGTCGGCGCCTACGTAGCCGTCGCAGGGCCTCAGTTCGAGACGCCGGCCGAGGCTCGGTGGCTCTCGCGCCACGGCGACGTCGTCGGGATGTCGGCGGCGCCCGAGGTTCGTGCCGCCCACGCCGCCGGCGTCGCCTGCCTGTTGCTCTCGCTGGTCGTGAACCAGTCGGCGGATGCCGGGTCGCATGAAGATGTGCTGGCCACCGCCGGCCGGCTCTCCGCGCGCTTCGCCACAGCGCTCCTGCCCGCGGCGCAGGCGCGCTGGCCTGACCTGACCTGACCTGAACGTCCAAGGAGAGGCCGATGGACATTGTCAACGATGTCATCGCGCGCAAGCGAGATGGGGGAGTCCTTTGCGCCGAGCACATCCATGCCTTCGTCCAAGGGGTCACGGACGGCACGGTGCCGGCCTATCAGACCAGCGCCCTCCTCATGGCCATCGTGCTCCGCGGCCTCGAAGACGACGAGACCGTCGAGCTGGGGAGGGCCATCGTCGAGAGCGGCAAGACACTCGATCTGAGCGCCCTTCGACGGCCGGTGCTCGACAAGCACTCAAGCGGTGGGGTCGGCGACAAGGTGACCCTCGTGCTGGCGCCGCTTATCGCGTCATGCGGGGCGATCTTCGGCAAGATGTCCGGACGCGGCCTCGGACACACGGGCGGCACTCTCGACAAGCTGGAGTCGATCCCGGGATTCCGCGTCCAACTCCCGCAAGGGGAGTACGTACGGCAACTGGAACGCATAGGTGTCGCGGTCGTCGGCCAGAGCGATCGCGTGGCTCCCGCGGACCGGGTCCTCTACGCCCTGCGCGACGTCACCGCGACGGTCCCCAGTGATGGACTCATCGCGGCGAGCATCATGGCCAAGAAGATCGCCGGCGGGACCTCGGCCCTCGTCCTCGACCTCAAGGTGGGCGGCGGCGCCTTCATGGCCGACCTGGCCCATGCGAAGAACGTGGGCCGTCTCTGCCGGCTCATCGGGGCGGCCTACGGCCGTCCGACGACGTGTATCTACACGGCGATGGACGCTCCGCTCGGACGCGCCGTCGGAAATCGCCTCGAGGTCGAGGAGGCGTGGGACGTCCTCTGCGGAGACGGCCCCGCCGACGTTCGCGAAACGGTGCTCGCGCTGGCCGCAGCGCTGCTGCCGCTGGCAGATCTCGACATGGGCGAGCAACGGGCTCGGCAGGTCGCCGAGACAGCGCTCTCCGATGGTCGCGCGGCCGAACACTTCGAGCGCTGGTGCTACGTGCAAGGCGGCCGCTGGAAGCCGGGCGAGTACCCACGCCTCGCGGCGCACGAAGTGCGGTCGCCGCGCGCGGGCTACCTAGCGGCGATCGATGCGCGCGCCGTGGGTCGAGCGGCTCAACTCTCCGGAGCCGGGCGTCAGACCGTCGACGACGCCGTCGATCCGGCCGCCGGAGTCCTCCTGCGGCACGGCCTCGGCGACGAGGTGGCCACGGGGGACGTACTGGCCGCCGTCTTCGCTCGCGACTCCTTGCGGCGCTCCACTTCTGGCGAGGTCCTGGCGGGCGCCTTCACCGTGAGCGACACGCCTCCGCTCCCGCGCCCCGTCGTGCTGGCCCAAGAGGACTGAGATCGGAGACGCTTCAGGGCACGCACCGCGGTTCCACGACCGGTATGATGCGGGCGCGAGGGCATCCTTGCACGGCGGGCGCGGAGGCGTCTGCCTGACACCGATCGAGCCGCAGGCGTGAGGAGACGTGGGCCGTTGAGGGTCGTGGGAGGGGAGTGGCGCGGGCGCAGACTCGTTGCCCCGCCGGGCAACAGCACGCGGCCGACATCAGACAAGGTGCGCGAAGCGATCTTCGATGTGCTCGCGTCCCTGCCGGAGACCGGCGCCGCCGGCGGAAACGCAAGACGATACGCGCCGCCAGCAGGTCACAGCGTCCTCGACCTCTTCGCCGGCAGCGGCGGGCTCGGGATCGAGGCCTTGTCCCGGGGCGCCAAGTCGTGCGTCTTCGTCGAAAGAGATCGCGGCGCACTGAGGGCTCTGCACGCCAATCTGCAGCGCGTCGGAGCCGAGAACCTCGCCACCGACGGGCGGCCGCGATCGCCGTCTGACGACAGGCGGCCCACCGTCCACGTGCGTGCCACCGACGTACGCCGAGCACTGAAGGCTGACGCCCTGAATGGGTCGCTGTATACTCTGGTCTTCATAGACCCCCCCTACGATCACTATGCGGAGGTCCAGCCCGACCTTGCGAAGCTCCTGGCGCGGGTGCTCGCGCCAGGTGCGGTACTGGTCGTCGAGGCGGCCCGACGAACGAAGGTCGCGCTGCCTTGGCGGGTGGTCCGTGAGAAACGCTACGGCGACACACAGGTCAGGTTCCTGGAAGCAGACGACCTGCAGGGCGCAGAAGGAGCAGTGTATGACGACGGAGAGGCCACCTGAGCCTCCGGGCAGTGGCTGATGCCCCGAAACATCACAGCAATCTGCCCAGGCACGTTCGATCCGGTGACCGTGGGGCATCTCGACATCATCCGGCGGGGCGCTGCGAAGTTCGGCCGCGTTGTCGTCGGCCTCATCGAGCATCCGCAGCGCAAGTCACCGCTCTTCTCGCCCGAGGAGCGCGAGGCCTTCCTCAGGGAGGCGCTGGTGGGGCACGAGACCATCATCATCGACCCGTTCAACGAGCTGGTGGTGGACTTGGCCCGCAGATGGGAAGCTCAGGTGATTCTGAAGGGACTCCGCGCCATCTCGGATTTCGAGCACGAGTTCGCCATGGCTCAGCTCAATAGGAGGTTGGCCCCCGACGTAGAAACCGTATTCATGATGGCCTCCCCCGAGCACAGCTACCTCAGTTCCAGTGGAGTCAGAGAGATCGCTGCGTTCGGAGGTTCCGTATCAGACCTCGTACCACCGGGGGTGGCGCGCCGCCTCGCGGAGATCTTCCCTGCTCGCGGCTAGGCTACCCAAGGAGGGTTGCTGATCACCATGGACGTCCTCGTTCTCATCGACAAGCTCGACGATATCATCCACAACGCTCGCTCCGTGCCGCTCACGGACAACGTCATGTTCGACCGCGAGGAGATCTACGACATCCTAGACCAGATGCGCTCCACGATACCCGAGGAGATCAAGCAGGCACGCTGGATCGTCAAGGAGCGTCAGGAGATGCTCGTCGAGGCCAAGCAGGAGGCCGAGAGGCTGCTCGCGGACGCGCAGGAGCGGGCCGACGCGCTGGCCTCGGAGACCGAGATCGTGCGTCTCGCAGAGCGCAACGCCCAGCAGATCATGGAGGATGCCCGCGAGCGAGAGCGTTCCACGCGCCTGGGCGCTGAGGACTACGCCGACGAGGTCCTCGGCAACCTCGAGACGAACCTCGACAAGTTCATCGCCGCGGTGCGACGGGGGCGTGAGCGCCTGCAGGGCCGTCCAGACGACGATCTGCAGCCATGACACTCGCCTCGTCGTAGCCCACTGGAGCGATTGCTATGCGCCGTCTTGACCTGCGGTCGCTGCGCTTCGACGAGTCCGGCGAGACCTGGCGTCGACTGCCGGTCGAGGTCGCATCATTCATGTTCGGCGGGCTCGAGTACGAGCTAGTCGGCGATGCCGTCGACGTGTTGCTCACGGCTGGTCGCGTGGGCGGGAACGTCACTCTTGTCGCCGAGTTCGAGGCCGATCTCGTCGGCCCTTGCCAACGCTGCCTTGCAGAAGCGGTCATCCCGGTGAGGGTGCGCGCCGTCGAGTACGCGCAGCACGGAGAATCCGAGGTCGACGACGAAGACACCGTCGGGTACGTGAGCGCGAACGTTCTCGATCTCGAGCGCTGGGCGCGCGACCTCCTCGCCGAGGCGCTGCCCGACAAGCTCCTCTGCGCCGGAGCTTGTCGCGGCCTTTGCCAGGTGTGCGGGGTCGACCTGAACGCCGACCCCGAGCACCGGCACGGAGCACCGTAGGCGCCATCCGTGTGGTACAGTTCGCTGTCTGCCTGATCCGAGGAGAAACGCATGCCTGTACCCAAGAGAAAGACATCGCAATCCAAGCGCGACAGTCGCCGCGCCCAGCAGAAGCTGAGCGTCGAGACCGCCAGCGTCTGCCCGCAGTGCAAGAGTCCCAAGCTGCCGCATCGCGCCTGTTCGAACTGCGGCACCTACAAAGGTCGCGAAGTCATCATCGTAGAGGCTGAGTAGCCCCCGGGGTCTCGTGCCCAAGTCGCTCTACATCGCCTGCACCCAAGCCAGCGGAGGCAAGACTGCGCTCGCCGGCGGTCTGTGCCTTGCTCTTCGCCAACGCGGTCTCAACGTCGGGTACTTCAAGCCTGTGGGGGTGATCTCCACATCGGCCCTCGCCGACGACAAAGCTCCTTTCGACGAGGATGCCAGGTTCGTCGCCGACCTCCTCGGGCTCGACGATCAGCTCAGCGACATCTGCCCTGTGGTACTCCACGAGGACGCCCTCCACGACGTTTTCGACCCGTCCGAGGCTGACCCGATGAGTCGAGTCACGGCAGCCTACGAGAGGGTCCGGCAGGGCAAGGATGCCGTCGTCTGCGAGGGTCTCGGCGAGATCTGGCAGGGACGCTTTCTACGCGCCAGTGGAGCCGATGTGGTTGAGCGACTCGACCTCATGGCCCTACTGATCGCCAAGTTCGCTGGAGCCCGCCTTCTGGATGACGTCCTCTACGTCAAGGAGGCTCTCAAGCACCGCCTCATGGGCGTTCTCTTCAACATGGTGCCTGAGTCACGTCTCGACCTCGTGCGCGATCAGTACGCCCCGCTGCTGTCCCAGGCCGGGGTCACCAGCTACGGCGCGCTGGCGACCAACCCGCGGTTGGCCGCCGTCTCCGTGGCCGAACTCGTGACGGCGCTCGACGGCGCATACCTCTGTGGCGAGAGGCACGCGGAGGAGCTCGTCGAGACGTACATGATCGGCGCCATGAACCCCTCGCATGCCCTGCAGCACTTCCGGGTCACTCCGGACAAGGCCGTGATCGTGGGCGGCGACCGGACGAAGATCATCCTCAGCGCACTCGAGACGCCAACCGTCGCGGTGGTCCTCACCGGTAACTACATCCCCGAGCCGTCGATCCTCGCCCGCGCCGAGGAGCGCGGCGTCGCTCTCATCTCGGTAGCCGGCGACACCGTCACGGCTGCCGACGATCTGCGCCATCTGTTTGGGCGCATGCGCGTACGCCAGGGCGCCAAGATCGACCTGATGGCGCGAATCATCACCGAGTCCCTGGACCTTGACCGACTCGTCGCCGATCTCGAGGGATGACCGGTACCGGCATGCGGCGCTACACGTCTCCCCACGAAGTCACTGCGGCTTGGAGCGCCAAGGCGCACGAAGGCACGGTGCGCGTCGCCGTCGACGCAGCGGGAGGTGACCACGCCCCCGGCGAACCCGTCAGGGGGGCCCTGCAGGTCGCCGGCGATCAGCTCGAAGTCGTGCTGGTCGGCGACGAGGCGCAGATCCGGCCGCTACTGCCGCAGGACTGCCGGCACGTCTCCGTAGTGCACGCTCCCGATGTCATCGGCTACAACGACGAGGCGGCTCACGCGGCGCGGAACAAGACGAGCTCGAGCATCGTCGTCGGCCTCCGCCTGGTGCGCAGCGGTGCGGCCGACGCCTTCGTCTCGGCAGGCAATACGGGCGCCGTGGTCGCCGCCAGCGTCCTCTACGTGCGCCGCATCAAGGGTGTCCTCCGTCCGGCGATCTGCACCATCATGCCCTGCATGCCGACGCCGGTCGCCTTTCTCGACGTCGGCGCCAACGCGGAGTGCCGTCCCGAGCACCTCGTCCAGTTCGCCGTGATGGGCCAAGCGTTCGCAACAGAGGTGATGAGCCTGCCAGACCCGCAGGTCGGGCTGCTGTCCATCGGCGAAGAGCCCACCAAGGGCACCCCCGAGATCATCGAGGCGCATCGGCTCCTGGCTGCCGACCCACGCATCACTTTCTACGGCAACGTGGAGGGCCGTGACATCATGAACCGCGTCGTCGATGTGGTGGTCGCCGACGGCTTCACAGGCAACGTGGCGCTCAAGACCATCGAGGGCAGCGCCCGGGCGATCCTCAGCGCATTGCGCAGCACCATCGACACCTCCGCCGCCACCAAGATCGGTGGGCTGCTCCTCAGGGGAGAACTCCTCAAGATCAGGGCCATCCTCGACCCCGAGAGATACGGAGGTGCACTCCTCGTCGGCATGAACGCACCGATCGTGGTCGCCCACGGCAACTCCAGGGCCGCGGGCATCGCCAACGCCATCCTCCAAGGACGACGGGGCGTCGTGAGCGACCTGCAGCCCAACATCGCCCGCGAACTGGGGACCGAGCTTTCTCGCCCTGAACGCATTGTATAGACTCTGGCGAAACACGTCTGGAGGTTGATCGATGACGCGAGAAGAGGTGTTCGAGCAGGTCAAGACGATCCTCGTCGACACGCTCAGTGTCGACGAAGACAAGGTCACCATGACAGCGCGGTTCCAGGAGGATCTCGAGACCGATTCCCTCGACCTCGTCGAACTCGTCATGACCATGGAGGAAGACTTCGGGATCAAGATCAGCGACGAGGAAGCCGCCGAGATCAAGACAGTCGGCGACGCCGTCGATTTCGTCATGTTGAGGAGCGACGCGTAGACTGGCGATCGTCTGGAGAGCGCCGAGGGAAGCCCTTCCGCGCGGCGGAAGGCGTCCCCTCGCCGCTGTTGTGAGGCGTTCGAGTGACTCACCGACTTCTGGTTCTGGCAGAACAGCTCGATGGCGCCGTTCTGCAACAGGTGTTCACGCATACGTCCTGGGCGGCGGCGCGGGCTGAGTCCTACGAGCGACTCGAGTTCCTGGGAGACAGCGTCCTGAGCCTCTGCATCACCACTGAGCTGTACCGACGCTTCCCGGACCTCCCGGAGGGGCACCTCGCGCGTCTGCGCGCATACGTCGTGAGCCGGGCGACCTGCACGCGCGTCGCAACGCGGATCGGACTCGGAAGGCAGCTGCGCGAGCGCGCCGTCCAGAACAAGGAAGGCGGAGAAGCCGTTCAACTCGAGACCAACGACAACGTGCTCGCCGACCTCACCGAGGCACTCATCGGAGCCGTCTACCTGACCTTCGGCTATGAAGCGGTGCGCCCAGCCGTCGTCGAGGTCTTCAACGAGCACATCGACTACGCGCTCAACAGCTACATCGATTACAAGACCGAGCTACAGGAGCAGCTCGCGCGAGACGGCCGGGCGGTCCGGTACAGGGTCCTCTCATCCAAGGGCCCCGCTCACGACCGGGAGTTCGAAGTCGAAGCACAGGTCGGCGACGAGGCTCTCGGCAGTGGCGTCGGGAGCAGCAAGAAGCGCGCCGAGCAGAACGCCGCCCGGGAGGCGCTGAACAAGTTACACGCCGAGGCCCGGTCCGAGACGCGCGCGACGCCGCCGAGTCGTCCTGCGGCCTCTCTCGAGGCCCACTGAGCGTGTACCTCAAGGCACTGCGCCTCAAAGGCTTCAAGTCATTCCCCAAGCAGACCTCGCTCTTCTTCGAGCCCGGCGTCGGCGTGATCATCGGGCCGAACGGCAGCGGCAAGAGCAACCTCGCCGACGCCGTCGTCTGGGCACTCGGTGAGCAGAGCCCCACGAGCTTGCGAGGCTCATCCATGCACGACGTGATCTTCGCGGGCAGCGACGGCCGCCGTGCCCTTGCCAGCGCCGAGGTCGAACTCACCTTCGACAACGCCGATGGAGCTCTTCCGCTGCCGACCACCGAGGCCAGCGTGATGCGGCGCGTCGCCAGAGACGGCACCTCCGAGTACTTCATCAATCAGTCGGGCTGCCGGCTCACGGACGTCGTGGAACTGCTTGCCCCTGTCGGGCTGGGGAAGGAGATGCACTCGATCATCGGCCAGGGGAAGGTCGAGGCGTTCCTCGCGGGCAAGCCCGAGGATCGGCGCAGCCAGATCGAGGAGGCAGCCGGACTCGGGGCGTTCAAACGCCGCAGGGAGCGCGCCGAGCTCAAGCTCCGCGAGGTGCGCCGCAACCTCGAACGGGCCGCCCTGCTCGAGCGGGAGGTTGGCACCCAGCTCACACCGCTCCGCCGGCAGGCCTCCGCCGCGGAGCAGCTCCAGAGCATCGAGACCGACGTCGGAGAGATCCGCGGCCGCTTGCTCACCGGCTCCGTCGCGGCGCTCGACGCCGAACTCGACACGGTCAGGGCAGAGCTCGCCGCCATCGCGGGCACCTGCAGACGCGACGAAGAAGGCCTTGCTCGAGTGGCTGAGGCACGAACTTCCGAAGAGGAGTCCTTCGCCCGCCGGCTCGCGGAGCGCGAACGACGCTCCCAGCGTCTGCTGCGCTCCCGAATGCTCGACGGGCGCCTCGAGAGCGCACAACGGCTCACGGACCAGCGCCTGCGCCTTGTCGCGGAGATGGAGCGCGCCGCTACGGCTGAACGCGAGCGCCTGCTCCACGAGCTGACCGGCCTCCCCGACGAACCCGCCGGCGATGCATGGTCGCCAGTCGAGAAGAAGCTCGAAGAGGAACTTGAAGACGCCGTGGCGGCGCACGGGGCGATCGCCACGCAGCTGGAGGCCGCGCGTGGGGCGCTCGCTTCGCGGCGTGCCGCGCTGGCGCGGCTCACGCTGGAGCGCGAAACAGCTCTGGCGGCAGCCGCGCGCCTCGAGCGGCGCAGACTGGCCTTGACGGGCGAAGAGGCGCGCCTCCTCGTCCAGCATCGCGATCTCACGGAGGAGGCGCGCGAGAACGCGGCTGCCGGCGACGCCGCTCAGGCGGCGGAGTCGTCGGCGCGCGATTCGCTGGATGCGGCTGCAGCTGCAGCTGCAGCCGCATCGGCGGCTGCGCTGGCGGCGGATGAAGCGGCGGATGAAGCACGTGAGCGCCACCACGCCGCCGTCGGCGAACTGCGTGCCATCGAGGAGGAGGCGGAGCACTTGAGCGCCACACTCCGCGAGCTTCGCGATGTCGATGCGCAGGTGCTCGGCGTGGCCGAGAAGTACCCCGGCACCGCCTCGATCACCGCCTCAGTGTCCTGCGCCGCAGGGTACGAGCGTGCCTTGGCGGCAGCGCTGTCCCAGACGACGGGAGCTGCACTGGCCGTACCCGGAGACATCGATCACTGGTCGCTGCTCAGCGCCCTGAGGGAGGCGGGGATCGGTCTGGTGCGGCTGGTCGTCACCGCCTCAGGCGCACGGCCGCGAACGGCGTTTCCCGGGGCTGTGCCACTTCTGGACAAGGTCGACCTCGGGGGCCGCGACGAGCTCGAGAACGCACTCGCCGACGTCGTGCTGGTCGACGACCTGCGCAGCGTCCCGGGCAACTTCGCGGGACTCGCCGTCACCCGGCAGGGGGAGTTCTACCGCCCACTGGCCGGGCAGATGGGCCTGGCGGGCGGAGTTCCCACGGCGTTGCTCCTGGAGCGCCGTGCTTCCCTCAAGCGTCTCGAGGGGCGGATCGGCGACGTCCGCGGCCGTGTGGCGCGGGAAGCGGCCGCCGCTGTGCTGAGGCACGCTGAGGCGGAAGCTTCGCGCGACGCCCATGAAGAGTTCGCGGCGGCCGAGCGTGAGGCGCGCATCGCCGCCGAGAAGCAGGAGCGGGAGCTCGAAGCCCTTCGCTCCCGGGGGCGAGATCTCGAGGCGGTCGCCGCGCGCGATCAGCGTGCCCTTGAGGCGATCACGGCAGAGCGCGCGGAAGCGGGCGCTGCCGAGGAGGCCGCCACTGCCTCGGCCGCCGAAGCGTTGTTCCAAGCCGAGCAGCTGCGCCCGGCTCTCGATACCGCCGAGACGGAGGTAGACGCCATCGAGGCCGACTACGCTGCCGCGCAGACACGCGTGACACGGCGTCGCGTCGAGCTCGAGGAGCGGCGCGCAGCGGAAGACCGCGCCAGGGCGCAGCGGGCGGCCGCCCGTGAGCGCGCCGCCGCCGGGCGCGCCCGCCTCGAGGAGCTCGATGGGCGACTCGTCGAGCTGCCGGCCGTGAGAGACATCTGCGAGGCGCTCGCCGCACGCATCGCGGCAGTTCGTGGACATGCCCAGCGCGTCGCGGCAGGCGTCGAGCCCAGCGCTCGCGACGATGCGGCTCTGGATCGCAGCGAGCTTCGCGCGCTCGCCGAGCGAGAGGCCGCTCTGCGCCGCGAGCTCGAAGGCGCGAACGAGCGGCGACTCGCCGTGCAGGTAGCGGCGTCTCGCCACGAGGACCGACGTCGGGAGCTGGCCGCCGCTCTCGATGAGATCAGCGAGCAGATCGACCGGGCTGGCTTCGCAGCCCCGGCTGATGACGCCGAGGAGCAGACGCTGCGCAAGCGCCTCGAGCTCTTCACGCGCCGCCGCGAACGCATCGGCCCGGTGAACCCGCTCGCCGCGGCCGAGTGCGCGGAGCTTGAAGAGCGCGCTGTCTTCCTGCGCGACCAACGCCGGGATCTGGAGCGCTCCGTAGCCGACCTCGAGGAGCTCATCAAGCAGCTCACCGGCCAAGTCGACTCAGAGTTCGCGGAGACCTTCGCCGCCGTGCAAGAGCAGTTCGTGCACATGGTCTCAGTGCTCTTCCCCGGCGGACGCGGCTCGCTCGAGCTCGTGGAACCGAGTGAGCAGGACGGCGCGGGCGGGGTCAGCGTCCAGGTCAAGCCGGCGAAGAAGCTCGGACAGAGGCTGCAGCTTCTCTCCGGCGGCGAGCGCGCCCTCGTGGCGATCGCCTTCCTCATGGCTCTCGTGCTGGCCCGGCCAAGCCCCCTGTACGTCCTCGACGAGATCGAGGCCGCCCTCGATGACGTCAACATCGGCCGCCTCGTGCAGCTGTTGCGCGACTACCGCGAACGCACACAGTTCGTCGTGATCACACACCAGAAGCGGACGATGGACGCCGCCGACGTGCTGTACGGCGTCACCATGGGACCGGACGGCGCTTCGCAGGTCGTGAGCGCGCGCATGGCCGAGAAGGCCATCGACCGTGAGGCGAACTAGCCGGAGTCAGCGGCGCAGGCAGGCGGCCGGCGAACCGACGCAGGGGAGAAGCAAGTGGAGTGGCACGATGTCTTCATGGGTGTGCCGGTCGAACAGGTCCCGGAGGCCGTCTTCGCCCAAGAGGAGCGCGAGCGAGAGGGTCTGGTCGCCCGCTTCCGCAAGAATCTCAGCAGAGCGCGCTCCGTGGTTCGCGACCAACTGCTGGCGACCGTCTACGTCGGCGTCGACAAACAGCTCTACGAACAGATCGAGGAGATGCTAATCGTCGCCGACGTGGGCATGGCGGGCACGCTGCGGATCGTCGACCAGCTTGAGGAGCGCTGCATTCGGAAGGGGATCAGCGACCGCGACGCGTGCTTGGACGAGCTCTCATCCGTAATCGCCGACATCCTGCGACCAGACGACCCCGAGCGCCAGAGGATCGACGTCAGGGCCACGCCGTCGGTGATCCTCATGGTGGGCGTCAACGGTGCCGGCAAGACGACCACCATCGGCAAGATGGCCTGGCGCCTCAGCGAGCTTGGCAAGACTCCGATGATGGTCGCCGGCGACACGTTTCGTGCCGCCGCCGTGCAGCAACTCACGGAGTGGTCCTCGCGTGTCGGTTGCGACATCGTCAAGCAGGATGAGGGAGGCGACCCCTCCGCTGTCGTGTACGACGGACTGGTCGCCGCCCGCTCACGCGGGTCCGACGTCGTGCTCGTCGACACGGCGGGGCGCCTGCACACTCAGGTGAACCTCATGCGGGAGCTCGAGAAGACGCGCCGGGTCGTTGAGAGGCAGATGCCCGGAGCACCGCACGAGACCCTGCTCGTGATCGACGCGACCACAGGTCAGAACGGCCTGCGACAGGCCCAGGAGTTCCAGCAGGCGGTGGACGTGAGCGGGGTCGTACTCACCAAGCTCGACGGCACGGCCAAGGGCGGCATTGTCGTCGCCATCCACGAGACGCTCGGCATCCCGATCAAGCTCATCGGAGTCGGAGAACGGCTCGAGGATCTGCGCCCCTTCGAGCCCGAGGTGTTCGCGCGAGCCATCTTCGGGAGCGCCGACGAGTCAGAGGCCGACGACTGATCTGTCCGCCGCCGACCTGGCGTCGCGTCGCCCGGCCGTGCGCCCAGGGGTCGCACGGGGCGTCGAAGCCGCGCACCTGACCGTCCTCTGCCCGACGCCAAACCGGAGAGCGGTGGGGGAGAGGGCACGCAACGGATCGCGAGGCGTCCCCGGCGATGCCGCCTGGGGTGCCCTTCCCCCGCGCAGTGAGCCCGGACCTCTCGTGCTACCATAGTGGCCATCCGCGGAACCGAGCCGAGGGCCGACAGTGTTCGATGCACTCACAGACCGTCTTCAGGGCGTCATGCAGAGCCTCAAGGGACACGGCAAGCTCGGCGCCCAGGAGGTCGACGCGGCGATGCGCGAGATCCGCCTGGCGCTGCTGGAGGCCGATGTCAACTTCCAGGTGGTGCGCGACTTCGTCGCGCACGTGAAGGAGCGTTCCCTTGGCGCCGAGGTGATGGAGAGTCTCACGCCGGCGCAACAGGTCGTGAAGATCGTGAACGAGGAGCTCGTCGCTCTCATGGGCGGGGGCGACTCCAAGCTCGCCATCAGCGGTCACGCCCCGACGATCGTTCTGCTCGCAGGCCTCCAGGGATCGGGCAAGACGACGACCTGCGCCAAGCTCGCCCAGCTCCTCAAGAAGGAGGGCAAACAGCCTGTCCTGATCGCCGCCGATGTGTACAGGCCGGCGGCCATCGACCAGCTGCAAACGCTCGCCGAGCGCGTCGACGTTCCGATCTACGCACCGGGGCCAGACTTCGACCCCGTCGACATCGCCCGCGACGGCGTGGCGTACGCGCGCCAGCACGGCGATGTGGCGATCATCGACACCGCAGGACGGCTGCACATCGACGAGGAGCTCATGGACGAGCTCGTGCGCATTCGCCGCACCGTGAAGCCGCACAACATCCTGCTGGTCGTCGACGCCATGACGGGCCAGGACGCCGTCAACGCCGCGGAGGAGTTCCGACAGCACATCGACCTTGACGGCGTCGTGCTGACCAAACTGGACGGCGACGCCAGGGGCGGCGCCGCACTCAGCGTGCGCGCCGTCACGGGCAAGCCCATCAAGTTCGCGAGCAGTGGCGAGAAGCTCGGTGACTTCGACGTCTTCCACCCCGACCGCATGGCCAGCCGCATTCTGGGCATGGGCGATGTGATCTCGCTCATCGAAAAGGCTGAGCTGTCGCTCGACGAGAAGCAGGCGGCGGCGATGGAGGCGCGCCTGCGGCGCGCCGAGTTCACCTTCGAAGACTTCCTCGAGCAGCTCAAGCAGATACGCAAGATGGGGTCTCTCTCCAGTATCATCGGCATGCTGCCGGGCGTGCCCGGCATCAAGGAGCTCAAGAACGTGCAGGTCGACGACCGTCAGCTCGACCACATCGAGGCCATGATCTTCTCCATGACCGCCCTGGAACGTCGTCAACCGGATCTCATCGACGGCAGCCGGCGGCGGCGGATCGCGCGGGGCAGCGGGACGAGCGTCCAGCAGGTCAACCAGCTGCTCAAGCAGTACCGCGAGATGCAGAAGATGATGAAGGGTCTGGCCAGCGGACGACAGAAGGGGTTTCGTCTGCCGGGCCTGAGCGAGTAGAATAGTGAGTCGGGCGGCTCGCTTGAGCCGCGAAGGACGCGTAATCCGCTGTCGCCGTCGTGGTCGCAGCGACGTTCTCTCACCCCAAGGAGGGGAAGCAAGTTGGCAGCACGAATGAGATTGAGCCGGGTCGGGAGCACCAAGAAGCCCATCTACCGCATCGTCGTCGTCGACTCCAGAGCCCGCCGCGACGGCCGCGCCATCGAGACGATAGGCCAGTACAACCCCCGCACCGAGCCTTCGTTCATCGAGATCGACGCCGAGAAGGCCAAGAAGTGGCTGGCGGAAGGGGTACAGCCAAGCCGCACCGTGCAGAAGCTGCTCGCCATCAAGGGGATCGGCAAGTAGGCAAGGCAGTCCACCCCGGTCCGACGGAGGAGCGGCATGTTGAAGGACCTGCTCGAGTACCTAGCCAAGTCTCTCGTCGACAACCCCGCCGAGGTTCGTGTCTTGGTCACCGAGACGGATACCACGGTCCTGCTCGAACTCTCCGTGGACAAGGACGACGTCGGCAAGGTGATCGGCAAGCAGGGGCGCATCGCCCGTGCCTTGCGTACCATCATCAAGGCCTCCGCCGTCCGCGACGGCAAGCGAGTCGTCGTCGAGATCGTCGACTAGGCGGCTTGGAACCCGCACCGTCGACGACGCGATCTGCTCCCCTGCCATGAGCGCCTCCGGTCTCTGGGTCTGCGGCATCCTGGGAAAGGTCCATGGACTGCGCGGCGAGCTGTATCTGAACCTCTCCCCGAACGGTCTCGAGTACCTGAGGGTCGGAGCCCACTTCTACGTCGCGGGACCCGACCGCGATACACCCGATGGTGCCTGCCGGCTCTTGCCGTGCACGGCCGAGCGTGTCGGCGGCACCGATCGCCGGCCCCTCGTCCTGCTCGATCTCGCGGGAAGCAGGGAGGAGGCCATCGCGCTGCAGGGTGGCGAGCTGCTGGCCACCGGCGGTGAACTCGACGCACTGCCCCACTACACGATCGGCGGACTGGTCGGCCTGCGGGTGGAGACCGTCGGCGGCCACTTCCTCGGAACGATCCATGACGTGATCCAGAGCCCCGCCCACGAGGTGCTCGTCGTCCGAACACCAGCCGGCGCCGAGCTGCTCGTGCCTCTCGTCGAGGAGCTCGTGTCAGTGGACGATGTCGGCCGCATCGCGCGCGTGGTCGATGGCCTGCTCGACGAAGACAAGACTGCGGGCTGACGGTGCGCTGCGACGTCTTCACGCTCTTCCCCGAAGCGTTCGACTGGTACCTGTCTCAGGTCCATGTCCGCCATGCTGAGCGCCTCGGACATCGTTTCGGCCTGACCAACTTCCGCGACCACACGCCCCTCAGTCACCTGCAGGTCGACGACACGCCGTATGGCGGCGGCGCGGGCATGGTCCTGCGCATCGATGTCGTCTGTGCGGCCCTCGAGGCGGTGTTCGACGTTCCCGCTCAGCGCCTGCGCGAGACGCGACGCGTCGTCGAGCTGACGCCCAAAGGCATCCCGCTCACCGACGCCTTGGCTCGTGAACTGGCCGCCGACGATCTCGTCCTTCTCTGCGGCCGCTACGAGGGTATCGACGAGCGTGTCGGCCACGTCGTCAGCGATCGCATCTCCATCGGTCCGTACGTCCTGTGCGGCGGCGAGATCGCCGCCATGGCGCTGCTCGATGCGGTCACTCGAAAGCTGCCGGGTGTGATCAGCAACCCCGAGAGCATCCTGAGCGAGTCTCACTCACCCGAGCTCGAAGGCGGTGGCGAGTACCCTCAATACACACGGCCCGCCGAATTCCGGGGCTGGTCAGTGCCTCCGGTGCTTCTCAGCGGGCACCACGGCGCGATCGCCGCCTGGCGAAAGGAGCGGGTGGCCCATGAAGATCTCGAGAGCGAGCGGAGGGCGTAGCGGAGCGGGGCCACCGCCAGCCCACCGCGCCGACCGGCCACGCTTTGCGCCGCGTCTACGTGCCTGTTACACTATCCGTCGGCTTGCGCTCGCAACGCTGGGTTGAGCTCGGAAAGAGGATCCGTGAACATCATTGAGAACATCGAACGCCAGCAGCTGCGCGACGGCATCCCGCAGTTCAAGGCCGGCGACACAGTCAAGGTCCATTTCAAGGTAGTTGAGGGCACGCGCCACCGTATCCAGGTCTTCCAGGGCATCGTCATCAAGCGGCAGGGAGCGGGCGCACGTGAGACCTTCACGGTGCGCAAGCAGTCCTTCGGTGTCGGCGTCGAGCGCACGTTCCCCGTGCACTCCCCCAAGATCGAGAAGATCGACGTGCTCTCGATCGGCGACGTGCGGCGCGCGAAGCTGTATTACCTGCGCGACAAGGTGGGCAAGCAGGCCCGGGTGCGCGAGAAGCAGCGCTAGAGGGCTATCCGCCCCGGAGCGGCGCTCCGTATCGACGATTTCCTTCACCGGAGCCGGCGCTTCTCCAGGCCACGCGCCTGCGATGGCCACGCCCTCAGCCCGCTCCACGCCCGCCGTGCGCTGTGTTCGACGGCCTCGCGACGGTCGCATCGGACAGTGTCCAGACGACCCACGAAGACGGAGTCGTCTGCCGATCGATTCCGCCCTCAGTCCGTCGGTCATCTGAGCGGGCCGGAGGCTCTGATACACTCCTGCCGCGAAACCGCAGAGGGGGGAGAGTGACCCAGGACGCATATGCGAGTGGCGAGTCCCATGGCGGGCGCAAGCCGTCCTCGCGCAAGCGGACGCTCGCCGAGTACGCCGTCCTTGCCCTCGTGGCCATCGGCGTGGCGCTGCTCGTCCAGGCGTTCCTCGTGAAGCCGTATCGCATTCCTTCGGAGTCGATGCAGGATACGCTGCTCGTGGGCGACCGTGTGCTCGTGGACCGCATCTCCTGGCGCTTCTCGGACCCCCAGCAAGGTGACGTCGTCGTCTTCCATCCCCCTTTTGATGGGCCCGTCCTGATCAAGAGGATCGTCGGCATGCCTGGGGACGAGCTGTCCGTGAGCGAAGGCGTTCTCTACGTCAACGGGGAGGCGCAGAGCGAGTCGTACGTGCTTCAGACGGCGGAGGGTCCGGTCCCGACTGAGCCGTTCGCGAACGGTATGCCTTGGGGGCTCGAGGAGCCTTTTGTCGTGCCCGCCCACAGCTACTTCATGATGGGCGACAATCGCATCAACAGCGGCGACAGCCGCGAGTTCGGACCGGTGCCCCGCGAGCAGCTCGTAGGGCTGACCTTCGGACGCTACTGGCCTCTCGCTCGCATCGGAGGGGTCGACGACTAGCAGGCGGATCGGAGTCCAGCGGCCGCAGAGGAGTGCCGACACGCCCAGCGGTGCGGTCCCGGGGGGCAGCCCGGAGCCCGCCGGCAACACGCGCTTCGCCTTCGACATCGACGTATGTGCCGGCCGCACCCTGGCCGGCGCCGACGAGGCAGGCCGTGGCTCCCTTGCCGGCCCGCTGGTCGCCGCCGCAGTCTGCCTCGACTACGCCGACCTCGGACCCGCCGACTTCGCGGCGCTGGCCGCTCTCGACGACTCGAAGAAGCTCGGCAAGCCGGAGCGCGCCCTTCTCTACGGTGAGATCCTGCACCGCGCCAAGCAGGTCGCCATCGTGTGCTGCTCTCAGCACACCATCGATCGCGACGGCCTCCATCGCAGCAATCTCGCCGCTCTCGAAGCTGCCCTCCGGGCAGTCCTGCCCGTGCCGGACGTCATTCTTGTCGACGGATTCCGACTGCCGGGCCTCACGGTGGCCCACGAAGCCCTCGGCGGCGGCGACGGACGCTCCGCGGCGATCGCCGCCGCCTCCATCGTCGCCAAGGTGACGCGTGATCGGTTGATGATCGGCCTCCATGATCGCTACCCGCAGTATGGCTTCGACCGCCACGTCGGCTACGCGACGCGCGTCCATCACGACGCCATCGCCGAGCACGGTGTCTGCGAACTCCATCGCCTGTCGTTCGCCAGTGTCGCGTACGGCCAGCTTGACCTGGGGCTCTAGGGCCCGTCGCCCGACCACGCCGGTCACGTCCGCCTCGACGATGAGAAACGTCACCTCGCCAAGCTGATCGGCAACGTGTGCGGGCGAGTCTCGCTCCACTACTGTCTGGGGGTGAACACTCGCCAGACACTCGGCCGAGCTGCCGAGCAAGCCGCCGCCGAGCATCTCCGCCGCTCAGGGTGGTGCTGTCTCGGCCGCAACGTCCGCGTCGGCCGCGGCGAGCTCGACATCATCGCGCGCCGTGGCCGCGTCCTCGCCTTCGTCGAGGTGAAGGCGAGACGCAGCGGCAGCTGCGGCTCGCCTGAGGACGCCGTCGACCGCCGAAAGCGACACCAAGTGGCTCGCTTGGCCGAGATGTGGCTGGCGAGCCGTCCATGGGCCCTGCACGAGGTCGACGAAGTGCGCTTCGACATAGTCGCCGTCGATGCCAGCAGGTCACCTGCCGCGATCCGTCATCTCGCGGCCGCGTTCACGGCCGACGGGTAGCGCGGGTCTGTGCTCGCCCACATCGCCAGCGAAGCCCTGAGCGGCCTCCAAGGCCACCCTGTGGAAGTCGAGGCCGATGTCGTGGCCGCCGTGCCCGCATTCAGCATCGTCGGCCTCCCCGATGCCGCAGTCCAGGAGAGCCGCGAACGGGTACGCGCCGCGATCGTCAACTCTGCTTTCGAGTTCCCGTCGCGACGCATCACAGTGAACCTGGCCCCTGCCTCCCTTCGCAAGGAGGGGCCATCGTTCGATCTGCCCATAGCCCTCGCCCTTCTCGTGGCGACCGGCCAGGCGACCGACGGTTGCGGCGAGCGCGGCCCGCTGGCCGCCGTCGGTGAGCTCGGCCTGGACGGCAGCGTGCGCCCGGTGGCGGGCGCTCTCGCTCTGGCCGAGAGCCTGCGTCGGCGCGGGGTGCGAGGCCTGCTCTTACCGTCAGCGAACGCGGCCGAAGCATCCCTCGTGCCCGGGCTCGAAGTCTACCCAGCGGAAAGCCTTGGGCAGGCGGTTAGTCAGCTGGCCGCGGGGGGCGGGGAGGCGGCGCCTGCCGCCGACCTCGACAGCTTGCTCAACGACGCTCCGCCAAGCGATGCCGACTTCGCCGACATCAGCGGCCAGGCACAGGTCAAGCGTGCCCTTGAGATCGCCGTCGCAGGAGCCCACAACGTACTCATGTGCGGCTCGCCCGGCGCTGGCAAGACCATGCTCGCCCGACGCCTACCGAGCATCATGCCGGCGCTCACCATCGACGAGGCCATCGAGATCACCCGCATCTACAGCGTCGCCGGTCTTCTGCCCGCGGGCGTCCCCCTCATCACTCGAAGGCCCCTGCGCTGTCCGCATCACACGATCTCCTCGCCCGGGTTGGTCGGTGGCGGAACGACTCCGCGCCCGGGAGAGATCAGCCTCGCCCATCTCGGGGTTCTCTTCCTCGACGAGTTCCCGGAGTTCCGGCTCTCCGCCCTCGAAGGCCTGCGGCAGCCACTCGAGGATGGCCGGCTCACCATCAGCCGCAGGCTCACGTCGATGACGTTTCCCGCGCGTATCATGCTGGTCGCGGCGATGAACCCCTGCCCCTGTGGGTATCGCGGCGACCGATCCCGCGAGTGCATGTGCCCGAGCTTCCGCGTGCGGCAGTACTCCTCCAAACTGAGCGGCCCGCTGCTCGACCGCATCGATCTGCATCTCGAGGTACCCAGGGTGCCCGCCAGGGACCGGGCGGGCACCGCACGCGGCGAGACCTCGGCGATCATTCGCGGGCGTGTCGGCGCTGCGAGGCAGCGCCAGCTTCATCGCCTCACGGACACCGGGTCCTACGCGAACGCGCACATGGACGCGCGTCACCTGCATCGTCTATGCACTCTCCATCCGGATGCGAGTGCCCTGATCGATCGAGCCTATGAGCGTCTGCGGCTGAGCGCCCGCGCCTGCGATCGGGTGGTCAGGGTCGCGCAGACTATCGCCGACCTCGAGGGCGCCGCGGTCATCCAGCCGAACCATGTCGCCGAAAGTCTCTCCTACCGCCCGAGGAGCGATCGTGGGGGGTGAACGCCGTGGAGGCCGAAGCGGATCCTCGGCCGGCCGGGCCAAGCCTCGCAGGGTTCCCGCGAATCGGCGCGCGATCTGTGTGTGGCTGGGCGGGTTGGCTTCGTGGCGTCCAGGGCTGATCAGGCGCCTCGTCAAGGTCCGCGGAAGCATCCCGGAGGTCATCGACATGGACCCAGGGGACCTCGCCGAAGCGTTGCGAGCGTCGGCGAGAGGGAGGCAGATGGCGCTCGGCGGCGCCGACGGCCCGCTGGGATCTGAAGCCGCCGGAGCGCGACCGACCGGCGACGACGAGCGCGCCAGATCCCGCTTCGAGTCGGTTCTCGAGCTGTCCCCGCGACAGTACCTGGACGCGATCGCCTCAGCGGGGGAGGGTCGCGCGCTCGTCGCCTGGTGCGACCCGCTCTACCCGCCGGCTCTCAGACAGCTCGCCGACCCGCCGCTGTGCCTCTTCGTGCGACACGACTGCCCGGACGAGGAGCTCACCCACAGGCTGCAAGCTCTCTGTGTTCGCCCGGCCGTCGCGGTCGTCGGCACCCGGGCGCCCTCGATCTACGGAGAGGAGATAGCGGCCCGCCTCGGCCGCGACCTGACTTCGCGCGGCGTCCTCGTCATCAGTGGCCTGGCCATGGGCATCGATGCGACAGCCCAGTCCGCAGCCATCGACGCGGCGCTGACGCTGCGCGTGCCGACGACCGCAGGGGTCCTCGGATGCGGCGCCGACGTCGTGTATCCACGTGTCAATCGCAAGCTCTTCGATGCGGTCAGACGCACCGGCCTGCTCATCTCGGAGTTCGCCTGGGGAGTACCCGCCCGAGCCTGGCGCTTTCCCGCGAGGAATCGAGTGATGGCGGGACTCGCGCGAGCAGTCGTCGTGGTCGAAGGCGCCGACCGGAGCGGCGCGCGCCTCACGGCCGACTTCGCCCTCGATCTCGGCCGCGACGTCCTCGCCGTGCCCGGAGAGGCGGGGAGGAGGCTGACGGCGGCGCCGCACGCGTTGCTCAGGCAAGGCGCCGCGCTGTGCGAGTCAGCCGACGATGTACTCGCCGCGATCACCCCCCTGGGCATGGAGCCGCCGGCCGCGATGTCGCTGAGCGAGGGGCGGCTCAGCCACCCGCAGCAGGAGTTCGACGACGGCTCGGGCGTCGTCACCAGCGTACTGACGGCTCTCCGGGCAGGCCCGATGAGTGCCGACCAGGTCTCGCGACGCTGCGCCATCCCTGTCCACACTGCCGGCGCCGCTCTCAGTGAGCTTGAGGTCGAAGGCCTCGTGTATCCGGTCGACGGCGGCGTGTACCGCTTACGCCAGAGCTGATCACGTTCAGACCATGTGACGTCGTCGAATCCTGGCGGAGCCGGTGCAGGAGTGGGAGAGCCCGGCGTTGAAGCCTAGGGCGCCACGAAAGGGTGCCCATTGACCACACCGCCGCAGCGCGCCATGCAGAACGAGTCGCACGTCGCTGCCGACCCGAACCGGCGCTGCGCCGGCTACCTCCGCGACCTCGAGGTCCGTGGGGCCAGCCTGTCCACTCGCCGCTCCTACGGAGCCGATCTCGCCCAGCTTCTCGATTGGCTCGCGGCCCGCGGCGCCACCGTGGAAGAACTCGATCGCCGTTCTGTGCGCGCCTTCTCTGCCGACCTTGGTCGGCGAGGCTATGCGCCGGCGACCCTCTCGCGCAAGCTCTCGACGCTGCGCGGCCTGCTGCGCTACCTCACCGAGAACGGCGTGCTCCAAGCCGATCCGTCACGGACGCTGCCTGGACCCAGGCGCCGACGTCGCCTGCCCCGGACCCTCACGGTGTCCGAGGTCGACTCCGTCCTGACGGCGGCCGGTGGCGTGGAGCCTCTCTCGTTGCGGGACCGCCTGGCCCTGGAGCTCCTCTACGGCTGTGGATTGCGCAGCCAGGAGACCGTCGACCTCTCACTTGACGACGTGCAGCAAGCCCAGGAGCAGCTCCGCGTAAGAGGCAAGGGTGGCAGGATGCGAGTCGTGCCGATGGGAGCCGAGACAGGGGCGGCCCTCCATCGCTACCTCGCGCGCGGCCGCGCGCCACTCGTAGCAGGCGAGTCATCGCTGTCCACGCCGAGCTCGGAGCGAGGCTCGCCACTGCTGGTCTCCCACAACGGCCGGCGCCTCTCGACTTCGGACATTCGCCGACTCGTTGTAAAGTACTGCAGACGGGCCGGCGTAGTCGAAGCCTCACCGCACATGCTTCGCCACGCCTACGCGACACACATGCTTGAGCGAGGGGCAGATCTGCGAGTGATTCAAGAGTTGCTCGGTCATGCGTCGGTATCCACGACGCAGGTGTACGCGCACGTTGGGGGAGCGCACCTGCGGCGCATGTACGACCTTCACCACCCGAGGGCCTGAATGAGCGCGACGACGAAACTAGATGAACAGAAGGTCCGCGAGCTCTGGGCGCGCTACAAGCATCACGGCGACCAGGCTGCGCGCGACCGCCTGATCCTCTCGTATGCACCCTTGGTCAAGTATGTGGCTGGGCGGATGAGCAACGGCCTGCCTGCCCACATAGACGAGGCCGACCTCATCAGCTACGGCCTGCTCGGTCTCATCAGTGCCCTCAAGCGGTTCGACCCTGAGCGGCAGATCAAGTTCGAGACCTACGCGATCTCCCGCATCAAGGGATCCATCATCGATGAGCTGCGCTCACTCGATTGGGTCCCCCGCTCGGTGCGCAGCAAGGCGCGCGATATCGAAGCCGTCTGTGCGCTCCTCGAGAACCGGTTGCACCGGGCGCCGACCGACGAGGAGATCGCCGATGAGCTGCACATCACCGTCGCCGAGTTCCGCCAGTCCCTGACGCAGATCTCCACTACGTCCGTCGTTGCGCTCGACGAACTCTGGCCGGTATCTGGGTCAGATGGCGACCGAACGGCGCTCATCGACACGATCGAAGACCCGAAGAGCAACGACCCCTCGCGCATGCTCGATCTCAGTGAGATCCGCACGCGCCTGGCCGCGGCCATCGACGCCCTGCCTCAGCGCGAGAAGACGGTCATCGCTCTCTACTACTACGAAAACCTGACGCTCAGGGAGATCGGCGAGGTTCTGGGGGTCACCGAGTCCCGCATCTCGCAGTTGCACACCAAGGCGGTCCTCCGACTGAAGGGCCGTCTGCGCGACGAGATCGAGCCCGCCGCCATCATCTGACGGTCAGGCTACCGCGCAGCGCGCAATGGCGGCCGAGGTACCCGTCTGGTATGATTCTGGGTCGTTATGTCCATGTCGACCCGGCGGATTCCCGGTCTGTGGCGGTGTCGAGCAGAAGGTGCCATGAGCACCAGTTCTCGATTCCACAGATCTCCCGCCGGCACCAGAGTGGGCGGCCAGTTCCGGCGCAGACGCGCCGGCTCGCTCCGTCCCGCAACCGCTTCAGAGGGAGGGCATCTTGCCTGCACCGCAGCACACCGTGAGCATGAAGGATCTGCTCACAAACGGCGTCCATTTCGGCCACCAGACGCGTCGCTGGAACCCCAAGATGAAGCAGTTCATCTTCGGCGAGCGCGGCGGCATCTACATCATCGACCTCCAGAAGAGCACCGTCCTCATCGATGAGGCATACGCGTTCCTCAAGAACACGTCCGAACGCGGGGGCTCCGTCCTCTTCGTAGGTACCAAGAAGCAGTGTCAGGAACAGATCAAGGAGCAGGCCGAGCGAGTCGGCATGCCGTATGTCTGCAATCGATGGCTGGGCGGACTGCTCACCAACTTCGCCACACTGAGCAAGCGCATCAAGCGTATGCACGAGTTGAGGCGCCTCGAGCAGGACGGCTCCCTGGACCTCCTGCCGACGCGCGAGGCGATGCAGCTTCGCGCCGACCTGCGCAAGCTCGAGCAGAACCTCGGTGGCGTGGGCACCATGGAGCGTCTTCCCGCCGCCGTCCTCGTCGTCGATCCGCGCAAGGAAGCCATTGTCGTCAAGGAGGCGCGCAAGCTCAAGATCCCCATCATCGGCCTCGTCGACACCAACTGTGACCCGGACGAGATCGACTACATCATCCCGGGCAACGACGATGCCATCCGCAGCTGCACCCTGATCATCAGCGTCATGGCCGACGCGGTGGCCCAAGGACGTCAACTCCTCACCGAGGCCGAGATGAAGGCGGCCAGCGAGCGCAAGGCGGCTGAAGATGCTGCCGTCGCAGAGGCCGTCAAGGTCGCTGAGGCCGAAGCTGCGGCGGCGACCGCCGACGACGCCGAAGCTGCGGCAGCAGAAGCCGAGGCCCCCGCTGCCGCGAAGGCGACCGGCGGGGAGACCGCCCCCAAGTCGGGGACGGAGAAGCCTGCCAAGAAGGCAAGCGCGACCAAGCGCGTCGCGAAGCCGGCCGCCAAGAAGGCCGACGCTCCCGCAACGGCAGCAGCTTCCGAGGCGAAGTCGGAGGCATCCTCCGCCAAGACCGAGAAGGAAGCTGCCCCGGCCGCCGAGGCCAAGCCAGCCGCCGAATCAGGCGACAAGGAGTCGTGACCGACCCCCGCACAACAACCGCCGACCCTACGAGAGGATCGTGCTGTGGCTGAGATCACTGCTGCGCTAGTCAAGGAGCTTCGCGAAAAGAGCGGAGCGGGAATGATGGACTGCAAGAAGGCCCTTGCCGCCACCGATGGCGACAAGGAGAGGGCCATGGACGAACTGCGCAAGCAGGGTCTCGCGAGCGCCCAGAAGAGGAGCGCTCGCGCCACCAAGGAAGGCGCCGTCGATTCGTACGTCCACGCCGGCGGAAAGATCGGCGTTCTCGTCGAGGTGGGCGTTGAGACCGACTTCGTCTCACGCAGCGACTCGTTCAGGCAGTTCACCCACGACCTCGCCATGCATGTCGCCGCCGCGGCTCCGCAGTGGGTGTCGCGCGACGAAGTCCCCGCCGATGTCGTAGACCGCGAGAAGGCGATCTACGCCGAGCAGGTCAAGGGCAAGCCCGAGAACATCCTCGACAAGATCGTCGCGGGGAAGCTCGAGAAGTTCTTCGCCGAGACTTGCCTCATGGAGCAGGCCTTCATCAAGGACCCGGACCGCACCATCGAGCAGCTCCGCACGGATCTCGTGGGCGTCATCGGCGAGAACGTCGAGGTCCGTCGCTTCGTGCGCTTCCAGCTCGGCGAGACCTCCGAACAGAGCTAGCGAGCATGGAAGGCGATTCCCCAAGCAGCGCCTTCCACCGCGTTCTTCTCAAGCTGAGCGGCCAGGCGCTAGGCAGCAAGACGAAGACGATCGACCCCTCGACGACAAGGGAGATCGCTCGCTACATCAAGGTGGCGCGCACCCTCGACGTCCAGATCGCGATCGTGGTCGGTGGCGGCAACATCTTCCGGGGCATGTCGGCTCATGTAGCCGGCATGGACCGCGCCACCGGCGACTATATCGGCATGATCGCGACGGTGCAGAACGCGCTCGCCCTGCAGGATGCGCTCGAGGACGAGGGCGTCGACACTCGCGTCATGAGCGCCTTCGAGATCCGCGACGTCTGCGAGCCATACATCCGGCGCCGCGCCATCAGGCACCTCGAAAAGGGCCGCGTCGTCATCTGCGCCGCCGGCACCGGCAACCCGTACTTCAGCACAGATTCCGCGGCGGCGCTCCGGGCTCTCGAACTCGAGGCCGAGACGATCCTCATGGCCAAGCGCGAGTACGACGGCGTGTACTCCGCCGACCCGGAGCAGGAGGAAGGAGCGGTGTTCATCCCGCAACTGACGCACCTCCAGGCGATCGAACGCGGCCTCAAGGTGATGGACACGACGGCGCTGAGTCTGTGCATGGACAACCTCATGCCTATCTGCGTGTTCAGGATGACCGGCGACAACATCGTGCGCGTGCTTTCGGGCGAGCGCGTGGGCACCCTCGTGCACACGCCCGTCAGGAACTGACCCGGAGGGGAGGATCGGTGGAGAAGGAACTGCTGGCGGACGCCAAGCGCCGCATGGACAAGGCAGTCGAAGCCGTTAGGACGGAGTTCACGACCGTGCGCAGCGGGCGCGCCAGCGTCGGCTTGCTGGACCGGGTCCACGTCGACTACTACGGGACCTCGACGCCGCTGAAGCAGCTGGCCAACGTAGCAGCCCCCGAGCCGCGGATGCTGACCGTCCAGCCGTACGACAAGACGGCCATGAAGAGCATCGAGAAGGCCATCATGGAGTCCGATCTCGGCCTCAACCCCAGCAACGACGGCATCCTCATCCGGCTGCCCGTCCCGACGCTGACTGAGGAGCGCCGCAAGGAGCTGGTGAGGCTCGTTCATCGACTGGCCGAGGACGGGCGCGTCGCCGTGCGCAACGTCCGCCGGGATTGCATGAAGGACCTCAAGGAGCTCGCGCACGAGGGGGAGGTCGGCGAGGATGCCGAGAAGCGCGCCGAGCACGACTTGCAGAAGCTGACCGACGAGCATGTGCACGCCATCGACGAGCTGTTGAAGCACAAAGAGGCCGAGATCCTGGATGTCTGAACCCCCATCCGGGAGAAATCCGGCGGCGCGGGGAGGAAGGTCGTCACCTTGGCGGACCTGGATGGCCCGCTGGCGCATGCGACGCATGGGCGACCAGGCTGCCCCAGCCGCCGGCGGGGCCCGCTGCCGGTACCTCGCGATCATCATGGACGGCAACGGACGCTGGGCGCAGCGCAGGCGTCTGCCCGTGGTCGCAGGCCATCGGGCTGGAGCAAAGGCGCTGCGGCGCATACTCGAGCATGCCATGAGGCGCGACATCCGGGAGGTGACCGTGTACTCGTTCTCGACCGAGAACTGGAATCGGCCTCCGGATGAGGTCGCCGCGCTCATGGATCTGTTCGTCGAGATGATCGACACCCAAGTACCAGACATGCACGAGCGAGGTGCCCGCGTGCGCTTCGTCGGCCGCCGAGACGGCGTTCAGCAGCAGCTCCTTCAGCGCATGGAGGAGGCCGAGGCGCTGACCGCCGCGAATGCCGGCATGACCGTCTACATCGCTTTCAACTACGGCGGACGGCAGGAGCTCCTGGACGCAGCTGCGGCCCTCGCCGCGGCCGGAGAGGAGGCGACCCCGGAGAACTTCCGCCGCCACCTTTACGCCCCCGAGATGCATGACCCGGAGATGCTCATACGCACCTCGGGCGAGCTGCGCGTCAGCAACTTCCTGCTCTGGCAGTGCGCCTACTCCGAGTTCAGCTTCACAGATACGCTGTGGCCGGACTTCGACGAGTCGGCTCTCGATGAGGCGCTCGCGGAGTACGGGCGGCGGCAACGCCGCTTCGGAGGCCGAGCGATGGAGTCTCAGGCCTCATGATCACGCGCATCATCACCGGCGCCGTCCTCGCCCTGCTGACGATCGTCGTCATCGCGAACGGAGGGCTGGTCTTCTTCTTCGTGATGCTGGCGCTGGCCTTGATAGGCCTCAACGAGTTCTTCCGCGTCATGAAGCGGTACCGCCCTCTGCCTCTCGGGGGATTCCTCGCAGTCGCGGCCATGATGTACATGGCATGGTTCCACACGCCATTTGGAATACTCGGGGCGGTCGCTTTGGGCGCGCTGCTTGTCTCGCTCTCGGGCCTCCTGATCGGACCCAGACCCGGTGTGAGTGTCCGGATGGCCATCACCCTCCTCGGCATCCTCTATCTGGGGTTGGGGTTCTCTCATCTCCTGCTCCTGCGTCAGCTCGACGACGGCTTGGCGATCGTCCTCACAGTCGTCTTCGGAACGTGGGCCGGCGACACTGTCGCCTATTTCACGGGCAAGTACTTCGGCTCCACGCCGATGGTGCCCAAGCTCTCCCCCAAGAAGACATGGGAGGGCTTCGCTGGGGGCGTGGCCGGAACGATCCTGCTCGTCGTCGTCATCGGGCTGTACACGGACGCTACGCCGATCGATTCGCTGCTGCTCGGAATGGTCATCGCCGTCTTCGGACCGCTCGGCGATCTGTTCGAGAGCTTGCTGAAGCGCGACGTGCAGATCAAGGACTCGGGCCGGGGGCTGCCGGGCCACGGCGGCGTACTCGACCGCTTCGACGCGCTCATCTGGGCGTCGGTCGCGTCCTACTACCTGCTCACCGTCGGGCTCGGCTACTGATCGCGGGCGCCGGCTGGTGGGAGACGGTCCCGGCGCCCAGCGCCTGAGCAGACGGAACTCCGCGACCAAGGCGTTTGGTGGCTTGGCGCTTGGCAGTGCCGTCCTCGCGCTGGGGCTTGCCTGGTACCAGCTCTTCCAGAGTCTCGATTTCGCGGATGAGAGCGGGTCTCTCGTCGTGCCCTGGCGCTGGGCGCTTGGCGACATGCCCTTCGTGAACGAGGAGGATCTCTCCCAGATCCCGAGCCTCCTCGTCTATCCGCTCTTCAAGCTGTTCGCGGTCCTGCGTGACTACGACGTGACCGGCCTCATCCTCTATGGGCGACACCTGTACCTGCTCCTGGCTGTCGGCGTGGCGCTGGGAGCGTTCATGGTTCTGCGCCGGCTCCTGCGGTGGGAGCTGGCACTCCTGGTCGCTGCGCTCTGCGTCGCCTCTCTTTCGTGGGACACGCCACAGGTCAGCTCCAGCACCATGGGGGCGGCGTTGCTGACTCTGGGCTCGATCCTTGGCCTGCGCGCCGTGATCGAGCCCCCATCGAGAGCCTGGGCGCTCGCCTCGGGCGTTGTTCTGGGGCTCGCAGTGGTCGCGTATCCGACACTGCTCTTCGTGCTCCCGTTCTATTCGGTCTTTCTCGCCTTCGCGTTGGGGCGCGGCGGCGTCGCGCTGCTCGCGGAGGGCGCTTTCGAGTACCCCCCCGACCCGCAGGGACCACCGACCGGGCGCATGGCATGGCAGGTCCTGAGCGCGTGGGCGCTGGGCGGCGCTCTCGCGCTCGTTCCGATCAGCCTCGTCGTCCTCAGCTTCGGCGCCGAGAATCTCGAGCGCTGCTGGCACTACACGCTCGAGACAGGCCATCAACTCGGCCAGCTGGGCGGGGCCACGAAGGCCTACGAGATCGTCTCGGGGTCGTGGAGCTTCCTCTGGTCGCGCCCCTATCTCGTCGTCATCGCCGTTCTCATCTACGTCGCGTACAGACGGTGGCCGCCGTTGGGGCGCTCGCTCCTCGCCGGGCTGCCCGTGGCGCTATGGCTCGCCGGACAGCGCCCCGCACTCGGTACAGCGGGCTTCGTGCTGATGTACGCGGCTGCAGCGCCCTACCTCTACCTCTTCATCCCGCGCGAGCGGCGGCCCGACGGAGCCCGAATCCTCATATGGATCTGGGTTCCCGCCCTGTTCGCCGGAGCGATGGCCGCCTACACGAGCTCACTGGGCTACGTCCATGCCGCCATGGGGCTCTTTCCCGCGATCCTGGCAAGCGCCCTGTTTCTCGCCTGGGCGTTGGAGGCGGTGCCAAGGCCCGGCGTGCGGCTGCCCTGGCTGTCGCTGGCGGTCCTCCTCGCCGTTCTCGGTGTGGCAGTGAGCTTCCAATTCCGACAGCAGGCTGGCCCGGTATCGGCGAAGGCGACGACGCGCTTCGGGGACGGACCCTGGTGGGGCGTCCGTGTCCCTGAGTCGGAGCACGCCTACGTCACACGACTCTCCACAGACCTCGCCGCCCACGAGAGGATGGGCGACAAGCTCCTTGTCTTCTACGGCGGTTCTGGCCTGTACCTCTACTGGAGTGGCGGTGTGGCCACCAATTCATACTGGATACGGACGCCCGAGCAGGGTTCTGCGAGTGCGCTGCCCCAGTCGACCATCGACTACTACAGGCGCCACGAGGACGTGCCCACGCTGGTCGTGCACTTCCTCGCCACTGCCGGGCTCGAACCGGAGGAGTTGAGCGCCGCCTGTGGGGGCCTTGACTACGCGCCGGTGCTGGTTCGCCCCACGTACGTCGTCCACCGGATGCCCGAGTCGGAGACGGTCGACGACGTCCTTGACCGGCTCCCCCGGTAGCGACCGCCCCGACAGCCCGTGGTACGCTTCCGGCATGACGACGGGGCCCCCCGACACGCAGCCGAGGCATGTTCTCGTACTCGGATCGACGGGTTCCATCGGACGCCAAGCCCTCGAGGTGCTCGGTCAGATGCCGCAGACCGTCGTCGCCGGTCTCGCCGCCCACTCGAGCTCCGAACTGCTCGTCGAACAAGCAGTTGAGCACGGCGTCCGCGACGTGTGCCTGCGCGACACCGTCTCCGCTGAGGCGGCAGCGGCGCGCAGACCCGAGCTCGTGGTCCGCTCGGGAGACGCCGGCCTGGCCGATCTGATCAGCTGCGCGGCCGGCGCCGCCGCCGAGGCCGACGCGCCCCTCACCGTGCTGAACGGCATCGTAGGAGCCGCCGGCCTGCGCGCCACCATGGCCACGCTTCAGCTCGGCGCTACCCTCGCGTTGGCGAACAAGGAGAGCATGGTCGCGGGAGGTCCTTTCGTGCTGGAGGCCGCGCGACGCGGCGGATCGCTGATCCTGCCGGTCGACAGCGAGCACAGCGCGCTCTTCCAGTGCCTCGCGGCCGACGGTCCAGAGCCGCGCGAGCCGTCGACCGTCGAGGAACTCCTCCTCACTGGATCGGGAGGCCCGTTTCGCGGCCGCAAGACACACGAGCTGGCCCACGTGACGCCGACCGAAGCGCTGGCTCACCCCACCTGGGCCATGGGACCCAAGATCAGTGTCGACTCGGCGACACTCATGAACAAGGGTCTGGAGGTCATCGAGGCGCATCGCCTGTTCGGCGTGGCCTACGAGCGCATCACCGTACTGCTCAACCCACAGAGCATCGTGCACAGCATGGTGCGTTTCGCCGACGGTGCCGTGCTTGCCCACCTCGGCGCACCGGACATGCGCACGCCGATCGCCTACGCGCTGGCGTACCCACGGCGCCCGGTGTTGCCTATGGTGCGGCGGCTGGACCTGCTTGCGGACCAGCTGGCCTTCGAGAGCCCAGACACAGGCACGTTCCGCTGCCTCGATCTGGCGGTGGAGGCCGGCAAGCTGGCAGCGGCGGCCGAGGCCAGACCAGCCCCCTCACCCCTTATGGGCGAAGAGCGTCCTGCCGCCCCCGTGCGCACTGTCGCGGCACCGATCGTGCTCAACGCGGCCAACGAGGTGGCCGTGGACTCCTTCCTCAAGGGACACATCGCCTTTCAAGCGATCCCCGAGGTGGTCGAGCGATGCCTGACCTGGCTCGGCGACGAGTCCGTCTCGAGCCTGGATGACGTCTACGCCTGTGACACTGAGGCCCGCAAGTTCGCGCGAGAGGCGACCAGCCAGCCGACGTGAGCCTACGCCGGCGCGCGTCCTCAGCGACGAGCCCGTGCCTACCTCCGTGGTATCCTCATGTCATGCCCGACCTCGACCAGAAGCCGAGCGCCAAGGCGCCCGTGAAGACGACGACTGAGGCCGGACCATCCCGCCCGGTGAGCCCGTGGTCGCTTCTCTTGGGCATCGCCGTGCTGGCGACGCTGGCGACGGGTCAGTGGGTCTGGCTCGTCGGCATCCTCGGACTGGCTCTGCTCATCACCGTACACGAATTCGGTCACTTCATCGCCGCCAAGGCTTTCGGCATGCGCGTCGAGAAGTTCTACGTTGGCTTTCCGCCGGCCGCCGCGAGGCACACATGGGGTGAGACCGAGTACGGCATAGGCATCATCCCGCTGGGCGGCTTCTGCAAGATCAGCGGCATGACCCCCGAGGAGGAGGTCCCCGAGGGCACCGGCGATCGGGCCTACTTCCGCAAGCCCATCTGGCAGCGCAACCTCGCCATTCTCGCCGGTCCACTGATGAACTTCGTGGCGGCGGCCGTGATCCTCATCGTCTTCATCGGCATTCAGGGAGTGCCGTCGGCGACCCTGGCCATCGACGACGTCTTGGCCGATGGGCCGGCGGCGCAAGCCGGGATTCGGGTCGGAGACGTGTTCGTGGGCGCCGACGGTGTGGTGTTCGCGTCGTGGGACGAAGCCTCCGCGTACTTTCGCGCGCGCCCCGACGAGACGATCGAGCTCGCCTATCTCCGGGGAACAGACGCGGGAGTGGCCGGTGAGACCGCAGCGGAACCTCGCACCACGCAGGTGAAGCTCATCGAGAACCCGCAGCTGCCGGGCAGCGGCTACATGGGCGTTCGCGCCGCGGTCGTGACCGAACGGCCGGGCCCCCTGGAGACCGTGTGGCTTGGCATCACCGGGACCCGAGACCTCATCGTGGCCCTCTTCGTCGGTCTTTCGTGGCTGGTGACCGGTCAGATCAGCGCCACCGGCAAGGATGGCGTGGCGGGACCGATCGGTATCCTCGACGTGAGTCGCCAGGCAGTCGAGCAGAACTGGTACCCCGTGCTGCTCGCCTTCCTGAGCATCAACCTCGGAGTCATCAACCTCCTGCCGATCCTCCCCTTCGACGGAGGACACATCGCCTTCAACCTGCTCGAGCGCGTGCGCGGCAAGCGCCTCGATGCCAAGGTCTTCGAGCGTATCGTGGCCGTGGGCACGCTGCTGATGATCGCGCTGTTCGTCTTCCTCTCGTTCAATGACATCCAGAGGATCGTTGGCGGGTGACAGCCGCCTTCTTCGCGGGAATCACCCTGCGAAGGAGCTGATCCTCGTCACCGGGGGGGCGGGGTTTATCGGATCCCACCTCGTCCACACCCTGCTGGACAGGGGCCACAGCGTTCGGGTGCTGGACGACTTCAGTACGGGCAAGCGCGAGAACCTCGAGGGGGCGGAGGCCCTTGCCGCGGCTCACGGCGCTCACTTCCAGCTCATGCACTGCGACGTGCGTGACGACTTCCGGGTGCGCGACGCACTCGACGGATGCGGCGCCGTCGCGCACCTCGCCGCCGTGGCCTCTGTCACCCTCTCAGTCGAGGACCCCGTGGGTGCCAACAGCGTGACCCACGGGGGCACCGTGAACGTCGTGCGCCGCGCGGTGGAGGCTGGGGTGCCGCGCGTCGTCCTCGCCTCGAGCTGCGCGGTGTACGGCGACGCCGCCCATCTGCCGGTGGCGGAGACCTCCCCGCTGCGGCCACTGAGCCCGTACGCGACGGCGAAGCTGGCCTCCGAAGAAGTCTGCGCCGCGGCCGCCGATGCCGAAGAGGTCACGGCGGTCTGCCTGCGCTTCTTCAATGTCTACGGGCCGCGCCAGGACCCCACCTCGGAGTACTCAGGCGTCATCAGCCGCTTCATGAGCGCCGCAGCGTCCGGCGAGGCCGTCACGATCTACGGGGACGGACGCCAGACGCGCGACTTCGTCTACGTCGGAGATGTAGCCCAGGCCCTCACGCAGGCTCTTCTCAGGCCCCTCTTGGGGTGTTCGGTGTCCAACGTCGGCTCGAGCACTCAGACAAGCTTGCTGGACATCCTCGGCCGCCTGGAGGAACTCTCGGGCCGGCCCATCGAGCGGGGCTTCGCGCCGCCTCGCGCGGGCGACATCCGGGACTCGTGTGCCGACACAGGTCGCGCAGCCTGGGTTCTCGGCTGGCGAGCCGCGACCGAGTTCTCCGACGGGCTCTCCCAGACCTGGCAGTGGCACAGGCGACGTCGCCACCCTGACATCTCTGATGACTAGCCGCCGCCAGATCAGCGTCGGAGGCCTGCCGGTGGGCGGTGGGGCACCCATACTGGTGCAGTCGATGACCTGCACGCAGACCGGCGACGCTCAAGCCACCCTCTCACAGGTTCGTGCGCTCGCCGCCGCAGGCTGCGAGTTGGTACGGGTGACGCTGCCGCGCGCCGACGACGCCGCCGCCTTCGCGAAGGTAGTCAGCGCTTCGCCCGTGCCGATCATCGCCGACATCCACTACGAGTGGAAGCTGGCCATCGCGGCTATCGCCGCCGGAGCAGCCGGAGTACGGATCAACCCGGGGACGATGGCGACGAAGCACGTTCACGAGATTGTCCGTGCGGCGGCGGCAGGCCCGTGGCCGGTCGCCGTCCGCATCGGCGTCAACGCCGGCTCGCTGCCGCGCGATCTGCGAGGAATGGCGCAGGCCGATCCGGCGCAGGCGCTCGTCGAGGCCGCCCTCCGCTGGGCGGACCAGTTCGACGAGTGGGAGTTCCCGGCCTACAAGCTCAGCGTGAAGAGCTCGAGCGTGCCGACCACCCTGGCGGCCTATCGTCTCCTCGCCGCCCGTACCGACGCCCCTCTGCACGTCGGTGTCACGGAGGCCGGCACGGTGTGGGGAG
Organism: uncultured Thermoleophilia bacterium; assembly: GCA_963717285.1. Taxonomy (GTDB): domain Bacteria; phylum Actinomycetota; class Thermoleophilia; order UBA2241; family UBA2241; genus CAIXSE01. Next base: position 187,441 of record CAVQVW010000002.1, on the reverse strand, counting down.
GCACCATCAAGAGCGCCGTCGGCATCGGCGCGTTGCTCGCCGATGGCATCGGCGACACGATCCGCGTGAGCCTGACGGGAGACCCCATCGAGGAGGTGCGGGTAGCCTGGAAGATCCTCGCCGCGCTCCAGCTCCGCCGGCGCGGCCCGGAGGTCATCAGTTGCCCGACCTGCGGCCGCACGGAGATCGACATCGTCGGTCTGGCTGAAGAAGTCGAGAGACGTCTGAGCAGAGACCCCGCGCTTGCGGCTCAGACGATCACGGTGGCCGTCATGGGCTGTCGCGTCAACGGCCCGGAGGAAGCTCGCCACGCCGACTTCGGCATCGCGGCCGGTGGGGGAGAGGGCGTTCTCTTCGACCACGGTGAGCGCGTCGAGGCGCTGCCTGAAGAGCGGCTCGTCGACGCGCTCCTCGCGCTGATCGGCTCGTATTCGTCCTCCGAGCCTCCCGACAGCGCTGCCACCGGGACATGAGAAGGGGCGCCCCGAGGGGCGCCCCGACACACGTCACGCCTGATGGCTCTGCTAGCCGCGCCTGCGCAGCAACGCTCCGCCGCCGATCAGACCGGCACCGCCGGCCAGCAGCAACAGCAGTGGGGCACCGGTGAAGGCGAGCTCACCGCTCTGCGCCGCCGGCTCCTGCAGACTGGCGAGGTAGTCCTCGAGCTCGCCCTTCACGTCCGAGTACTGTGTGCTCGCCGGATCGTTCTCCAGGTAGGCGAGCGCCGCATCGATCTCGGCCGCCGTCCAGTCGCCGTCGATCTGCCCGTCGGCCGCGTCCTTGATGATCGCGTCGATCGTCGCCTGCGAGACGGCCGCCTGTGCGACGACCGCGAATGCAAGGACGAGCACCACGGCCAGCGCCACGATCGTCAGAAGCTTGGTCCTCATCGTCCACCCCCTCGCTCACACCGCCGGCTCCTGCCGCCGGGTATTGACACGAACTGACCCCCCAGAGGGGAGCTCGGCCTCATCCTACCCCCAACCGGAAGACCGTAGTCAGACAACTCGTATTCCAGTTCGGCACCGGGGCGGCGACACCTCCACAACGGCGTTCCGACTGATAGACTCCGGCCGTGGCACAGACGTCCCCATCAAGCTCACTCCAGTCACGTATCTACGTGGCCGGACACACCGGTCTCGTCGGCAGCGCCATCCTCAGGGCGCTTCACTCCGCCGGATACACAGACATCGTGGCGCGAGACATCGACGAGCTCGATCTCACGGACCAGCAGGCGACACGACGCTTCATGGCCGAGCAGCGACCAGACGTCGTGATCGTCGCCGCCGCCAAGGTCGGCGGCATTCTCGCCAACTGGGAGCAGCCCTGGGAGTTCGTCTATCAGAACCTGCAGATCGAGACCAATGTCATCGGCGAGGCCCACGCGACAGGCGTGCGCCGGCTCATCTTCCTGGGCAGTTCCTGCATCTACCCGCGCGAGGCCCCGCAGCCGATGACCGAGGCGGATCTCCTCACCGGCCCGCTCGAAGAGACCAACCGACCCTATGCGATCGCCAAGATCGCCGGCATCGAGATGTGCCGCAGCCTCAATCGTGAGTACGGCACGGACTACCTCTCGCTGATGCCCACAAACCTCTACGGACCCGGCGACAACTTCGACCTAGCGACGAGTCACGTACTCCCGGCCCTCATCCGCAAGTTCCACGAGGGCAAGGTATCCGGTCACGAGCCGGTCCGCCTCTGGGGAACGGGCTCGGCACTGCGTGAGTTCCTCTACGTCGACGATGTCGGCCGCGCGGTGGTGTTCTGTCTGCAGAACGTCGAGGCCGCCTCGGTGCCGGACGGCATGATCAACGTGGGCTGCGGCGAGGACCTCACGATCCGCGACCTCGCGGCCATGGTGCAGCGCGTCGTCGGCCACGAAGGATCCATCGAGTGGGATTCCACGCGGCCAGACGGCACGCCACGCAAGCTGATGGACGTGAGCCGGCTGCGTGCTCTTGGGTGGCGGCCCACCGTGGACCTTGAACAGGGCTTGCGCACCACCTACCACTGGTACCTGGCGAACGGCGGCGGCCAGACCTCGAGGAGGAGCGCCACATGAGCAAGACAGCCCTCATCACGGGGATCACCGGGCAGGACGGCGCCTACCTGGCCGAGCATCTGCTCGACATGGGCTACGTCGTCCACGGCATCAAGCGCCGCTCGAGTCTCTTCAACACCGACCGCGTTGACCACCTCTACCAGGACCCCCACGTGCCCGGCGGCCGCTTCTTCATGCACCACGGCGACATGACCGACGCCACCAACCTCATCCGTATCGTGCAGGAGACGCAGCCGGACGAGATCTACAACCTGGCTGCCCAGAGCCATGTCCAGGTGAGCTTCGAGACTCCCGAGTACACGGCGAACGCGGATGCAATCGGCACGTTGCGGCTTCTCGAGGCCATACGCATCCTGAAGCTCGAGGATCGCGTTCGCTTCTATCAGGCTTCGACGAGCGAGATGTTCGGCCTCGTGCAGGAGGTCCCGCAGCGGGAGACGACGCCCTTCTACCCTCGCAGCCCCTACGGCGCCGCCAAGGTCTACGCCTACTGGATCACCGTCAACTACCGTGAGGCCTACGGCCTGCACGCCAGCAACGGCATCCTCTTCAATCACGAGAGCCCCATTCGTGGAGAGACCTTCGTGACGCGCAAGATCACCCGTGCCGTCGCCCGCATCACCCTGGGGCTCGACGCCGCGCTGTGGCTCGGGAACCTGGATTCGTTGCGCGACTGGGGGCACGCCCGCGACTACGTACGCGCCATGCAACTCATGCTGCAGCAGGATGAACCGGACGACTACGTGATCGCGACCGGCGAACAGCACAGCGTGCGCGAATTCGTCCAGGCGGCGTTCGCCGAGGTCGGCGTCGGCCTCCGCTTCGAGGGGACCGGTGTCGATCAGGTGGGCGTCGTCGACTCGATCGATGCCGGCCTGCTCCAGCGAGCCCGCGACAGCTACGGACCGCCCGCCGGTGAGGGAGCGATCCAGGCCGGCGAAGCGCTCGTCAAGGTCGACCCCCGCTACTACCGACCGACTGAAGTGGCGAGCCTCCTCGGCGACCCCACCAAGGCTCGCGAACAGCTGGACTGGCAGACGACGATCGGCTTCGACCAGCTCGTGCGAGAGATGGTGGCCGCCGACCTCGAGGAGGCCCGCCGCGACGAGCTCAGTCTGCAGGGCGGCTTCAGCGTCAAGGCCCACCGGGAGTAGACACCGAGCGCCGTCGCGGCACGGCGTGCCGCAGCACACCTGATCGGCCGCCACTCTCCTAACGCCCTGCACCGCAGGCGTCAGCTTGGTAGCATTGGCCCTCGTCCGCCACTCACCCCATCGCGAGGTCACATGCGCGCCAGTCAGCTCTTGCTGCCCACAGTGAAAGAGGATCCAGCCGGCGCTGAGGCCGTCAGCCACAAGCTGATGGTGCGCGCCGGGCTCGTGCGCCAGCTCGCCGCGGGCATCTACGTGTACCTGCCGGTCGGCTGGCGCGTCATGCAGAGAGTCGCCGCCATCATACGCGAGGAGATGGACGGCATCGGCTGCCAGGAGCTGCTCATGCCGGTCATCAACCCGGCGGAGATCTGGGAGCAGTCAGGCCGCTGGAGCGCTATCGGAGACGAGCTCTTTCGCCTCAAGGACCGCAAGGGCACGGACATGGCACTCGCCATGACCCACGAGGAGGTGGTCACCTGGCTGGCGGCTCGAGAGGTGCACAGCTACCGCCAGCTGCCCCAGCTCTGGTACCACATCCAGACCAAGGAGCGCGACGAGGCACGTCCCCGGAGCGGCGTCCTGCGCACCCGCGAGTTCATCATGAAGGACTCCTACAGCCTCGACGTCAGCCAGGAGGGCCTGCAGGAGAGCTACGCCCGACACATCGGCGCCTACGACCGCATCTTCGCTCGCTGCGGGGTCGACTGCATGATGGTGGAGGGCGACTCCGGCATGATGGGCGGCTCCGTGAGTCACGAGTACATGGCATATGCCGAGTCCGGTGAGGACGAGATCGTGTTCTGCCCGGCATGCGGCTACGCAGCCAACGCGGAGACCGCGGTAGCCGGAGACGACGGCGAGGATCCGCGCCCGGAGACCGAGCCACCGTCGACCGACGTCGCGGTCGAGGCAGTCCTGCCCACGCCGGGCGCCAAGACCATCGAGCAGGTGGCGGCCTTCCTCGAACTGCCGCCGCGCGCCTTCATCAAGGCTCTCATCGTCGTGGCCGAAGGCGGGGAGGAGGGGCGGTCAGGCCCCGTCATGGTCCTCCTGCGCGGTGACCACGAGCTCAGCGAACCGAAGCTTCGCGGAGCGCTCGGGGCACCGTTCCGCCTGGCGACACCCGATGAGGTGCTCGCCGCCCAGGGCGTCGAGCCAGGCTCCGTCGGCCCCGTCCCCACGTCGCTGCCGGTGCTGGCCGACCAGGTGCTGCGCCGAGGCTCCTACGTCGCCGGCGCCAACCAGACCGGCCACCACCGCACGGGCATCACGCTCGACATGGTGCCCCAGACCGCGTTCCACCGACCTGCGGGCCGCCCAGACCTCCGACCCCTGTCACAGGTGTGGCGCCGGCCTTGAGGGCGCTCGGGTCATCGAGGTCGGCAACATCTTCCAGCTCGGCACCAAGTACTCGGTGGCCATGGACGCGACGTTCCTCGACGAAGCCGGCAAGGAGCAGCCCATCGTCATGGGGAGCTACGGCATCGGCCTGGCGCGCATCGCCGCCGCGGCCATCGAGCAGCACCACGACGAGAACGGTATCGTCTGGCCGGACAGCATCGCACCGTTCGACGTCCACCTCGTGCTGGTGCGAGTCAAGGACGATACCCAGCGCGAGCTCGCGGAGAGGCTCTACCGCGAACTGGCCGAGGCGGGGTTCGACGTCCTCTTCGACGACCGTGACATGAGCCCCGGAGTGAAGTTCAAGGATGCCGATCTGCTCGGCTGCCCTGCTCAAGTCGTCGTCGGGAAGAGGGCAGCGGAGGGCATCGTGGAACTCAAGAGGCGCAGTTCCAGCGAGCGCCGGGACGTCGCAGCCCAGGAGCTCGCTGCCGCCCTGGGCGAAGCATCTCGGCTTCGCTAGGCGACCGGCAGTCTCGAATCGTCGCCAGATCTGACGACAGGGCGACCTGGAAGCGCTCAAGTATCCCGCGACATCGGGCGATACCTGCTCCTGAGATGACCGCTGGGTACACGACACCAATCGCCAAGAACAGGTTCTCGCAGGAGCGATTCCCGCAGGCACTCAAAGGCCTGATGGACGAGCGGCGCCTGAGCTACCGACAGCTCGCCTACAAGACGAAGCTCTCGGCCGGGTATCTCAACCACCTCACGAAGGCGACACGGCCGGTCCCCGCCGATCCGGTCGTCGCGGTGATCGCCGAGGCTCTGTGCGTAGAGCCTGACTTCTTCATCGAGTACCGCCTGCGTCAGCTCGTGGCCGTCCTCGACGGCGCGCCGACGCTCACCGACAAGCTCTACGGCATCCTGCTGCGCAGTCAGCCCGTCCCAGACGATATCGGCGACGCCCTGACCAAGCCGCGCGGCGGCAACGGCAACGGCGGCAACGGCAACGGCCGCTCGCACACCGCCGCCGTCGGCTTCTAGCTTCTCGACGCTCCACAGCCCCGGCTCGTTCCGTCGCCCCCGGAGCCGGGCGTCTGCGCTATCATGGTGCTGCTCAGTGGGCGCGACGGCGTCCGCAGGCCACACGACACTCCGATCGGGGCCGCTTCGCGTGCGCTACATCGGGATCCGCAGAGAAGACAAGGACCAGTGGGAGGCGCGGGTTCCGCTGCTCCCGGAGGATGTGGGCCGCATCATGGCCTCCGAGCAGGTGCATTTCGTCGTCCAGCCCTCAGCACTGCGCGCGTTCACAGACGAGCAGTACGCGGCGACCGGGGCCCAGATCAGCGACGATCTGAGGGCTTGCGACATCATCCTGGCCGTCAAGGAGATCCCGCCCGAGCTGCTGCTGCCGCGGAAGACGTACGTGTTCTTCTCGCACACCTTCAAGGGTCAGCCGCACAACATGGACATGCTGCGACGACTCGTCGAGCTCGAGTGCCAGCTCGTCGACTACGAGCGCGTCCGCGACGAGCGTGGGGCGCGCCTCATCTACTTCTCGCGGTTTGCGGGTCTTGCCGGGGCGATCGACACCCTGTGGGCGCTCGGCCGGCGCCTCGCCTGGGAGGGACTGACGCCCAACCCGTTCGCCCATCTCGAACAAACCTACCGGTACGCGACGCTCGAGGACGCGCTGGCGGCCGTTCGCGCCGTGGGGCGACTCATTAATGCCGACGGACTGCCCCCCGAGCTCCAGCCGTTCGTCATCGGGGTGAGCGGCTACGGGAACGTCTCCAAGGGAGCGCAGGAGGTCCTGACGGCGCTCGGCGCGACCGCCGTCGCACCCGTCGATCTCGCCGGCCTCTTCGTCGGCCGGGAGGCGTCCCGCGGGGCACACTTCGTCGTCTTCACGGAGCGCGAGATGGTCGCTCCTCGTGCCCCGTCCGACTCCTTCGACCTGCGCACGTACTTCGAGCATCCGGAGCTGTACCGCGGGCAGTTCGAGCACTGGCTGCCACGACTCACCGCCCTGATCAACTGCATCTACTGGGACACGCCCTACCCCCGTCTGGTGACGAAGGCCGCCGCGCGAAAGCTCTTCGGCGGCGACCCTCCGCTTTTGCGCGTGATCGGTGACGTGAGCTGCGATATCGGGGGCTCGATCGAGTTCACCTCCAGAGAGACCGCCATCGACGCGCCCGTGTACGTCTACGACCCCAGGCAGGACACGACCCGCGACGGGGTCGAAGGCCACGGCCCGGTGGTGATGGCCGTGGGCAATCTCCCGTGCGAGCTGCCCGGGGAGGCCTCAGAAGCGTTCAGCGCGGCCCTCGCGCCCTTCATCCCGGGCCTGGCGGCGGCAGACTTCGGAGCGCCGCACGACGAGCTGGCACTGCCGCCGGAGCTTGAGCGCGCACTCATCCTGCATCACGGGAAGTTCACGCCCGAGTACGCCTTCATGGAGCACTTCGTCTAGCATCGCCGAGTCGTTGGGGGCCGGGCGCGACCCGTTGCTGGGCCTCCGCTCACGACCAGGAGTCGACGACTGCTTCAGCTGCACGACTCCCCTGACGATACACACAGGTGTGTGGACCGCGGTCTGCGGACACCCAGAGCCGCCTTCAGGGGGTGCATGTACAAGACCATCACAACCGCGCTCGTGGCCATCGTCGTCTCATTGTCGGCGACGGCCTGCGGCATTCAGACGACCGCTGCGACGTCGGCGGCACCTCCGAGCGAGGAACACACCTGGAGCACGCAAGGCTCGGGGAGCAGCGCGCGGCTCTCGGCCGTCGCCGTCGCTGACGCCAGACATGCCTGGGCGGTCGGCTCCCGCGGTACGATCCTCGCCACCAAAGACGGCGGCGCAACCTGGACCAGGCAGCGCTCAGACAGCGGCGAGACCCTCTCGGGTGTCGCCTTCACCGACCCCAGTCACGGCTGGGCGGTAGGGCACCCGGTGAACAGCGACGCGAGCATCATCCTCGCGACCCAGGATGGCGGAAAGACGTGGCGCAAGCAGAGGTCGGCGCCCGGCGAGGCCCTCTCCGACGTCACTTTCGTCGATCCCGATCACGGCTGGGCGGTGGGCTGGCACGGCACGATCCTCGCGACCAGGGACGGCGGAACGACTTGGAGCCGGCGTCCTTCGGGGACTGAGGCAGCCCTCTACGCCCTTGCCTTCATCGACCCCGATCACGGGCTCGCGGTTGGCTGGAACGGCACGATCCTCGCGACCGAGAACGGCGGAGAGAGCTGGACCAAGCGGCGCTCTGGGACGAACGAGACCGGCGAGGATGGGAGCGGCCTCAGAGGAGTCCCGACGCATGCATGGCTCGCCGACGTCGCCTTCACCGACGCCAGTCACGGCTGGGCCGTCGGCTTTGGCGGCACCATCCTGGCGACGACGGACGGCGGCCGCAACTGGAGCAAGCGGCGCTCGGGAACTCGGGAGACACTCTCCGCCATCGCCTTCATCGACGCCGATAGCGGCTGGGCGGTCGGCCTCGGCGGGGTCATTCTCTCAACGGCAGACGGCGGAGACGAGTGGACCAAGCGGCGCTCCGGGGTCTCCACGCAGCTCTCAGATGTGGCCTTCAGCGGGAGCGGCAGCGGGTGGGTGGTGGGCTTCGGCGGTACCATCCTCACCATCGCGGACGGCGATGCGGCGCGCTAGCCACGGGATCTGAGCAACGTGAGGGGCCGTGACCTCCGACCGATATCCGGCCCCCAGACGAAAGGCAGGAATGATGGCCACTCACGCGATTCGCCAGGAAGTGCCCTCGGTGCGGAGCTACCATTCCCGTGACCTCTTCCTAGGCCCCGACTGCCCCCGAAGTCGGACCCTCTGGCGCATCTGGGCGGCAGGCGGCCGACGCAGACTCGATCGCCGGGATCGGGTGCGACCAACTCCTCCAGCGCGCTGAGTGGCAGTATCTGGCGATCGTGCAGGATGCGGACATCCATCTTTGGGGACAGCCGGTGCGTGGAGGCGAGGGGAAGGCAGCAGACGGCAGGGACAACTGCTTCTGGCACCCTATCACAGAGTATGACGAGGAACACGCCGGCCGCAAGCCATACCTCGCCCGCATAAGGTCCCTCGGACGCACCCGGGAACTCCTCAAGTTGCTGGCAGCCGGCGACCCGCAAGCCATGTGGTGGCGCAGCGGTGCCGAGCTTCTGGTTGCGCCAGGGGATTTCGGCCTCAGCGTCACGCTCAGGCATCGCCACACGTCGTTCGCCCTGTCCACTCAACTCCCCGTCGGAACCGAGAGCTGGCGCCGGAGTCTCCGGAACGAGTGGGAGGCATCGTGGGAGTCGGGGGAGTCCTTCGCAGACTGCTTCGCGACGAGGTCCGAAGCATCGCGGGCAACGGCGGGAGATGCCGTACTTCTGCGAGAGGGATGGGGGAGAGGCGGAAGCCCCTGCAGATCAAATGGTCGGCGTGAGAGAATTGAACATCCGACCCCTAGTCCCCCAGACGAACTGAGACCGTGATAGCTGCTGACGGGATGTGCCGCGAAAGACCGTCTGTGCAGGCACTTTGTCGCCATGGCCGTGACGGCTCGTACATCCCGTCTGCCGCCGTATTCGGCCCTTGTGGCGATTCTGGGCGGCAGACGGGCGGCAGAGACCCGTGAGCGGCGACGTGTCGTCAGGCGGTGCCCTTGCCCGGCCGGGCTCGTGCGCACTGCTGACACAGCGCCCCTCCGAGCCCGGCCGCACCCCGCCGGTGCGGTCTTCTGACGCCTTCTGACACTTCGACACCCTCGCAGCCCCCGCTGAAGCCGACGTCCGGAATCGAACCGGGGATTCGCTCAGGCACATCCGGCGGCGTCGGCTGACTCCGTCAGAAACCGTCTCTTTGCAGGCACAACATACGGTACCAGTCGGCTCCCTTCGGTGGGGTTTGGGTAGCATCGGCTCCAGTCCGGAGTACAAATGGAGTACAAACAGCCAAGTGGGGTGCCGTGAGGGTCTGCCCCACGTGCAGTCGCTCGTGCCCTGCGGCGAAGGCGGTCTGCTCGAGCCTGAGCCGTCGCTGACAGCGGGGGGAGAGGGAGGCGTTTGCCCTAAGCCGCGAAGGTGGCGAGACGTGGACCCTCGCCGACGTCGAGTGCATGTCGGCGGAGTTGCTGGGCGAGCAAACGGAGCGATCGCTGGCCGGCGCTGACGCCGGACGGCGCTTCTGTCTCACAGGGCGCCTGCGGGGTATGCTCGGATGGCGGGCATGCAGGATGACGACGCGTGGCCTGCGAACGCTCGCACTCGACGCCGGCACGGTCTACGTGCTGCGCGACTGGCAGCGCCGCGATCGGCTCCGATACGGGCAGCAGTGGGAGGACACAGAAGGCCACGTCTTCACTCAGAGCGTGCTCTTCACCAAGCCAGTGCGCTATGGCGTCCCGGTCCATCCCCGGTGGGTGACGAGCGCCTTCGTGCGAGTTGTCGAAGAGAGCGGCCTGCCGACTCTGCACCTGCACGGACTACGGCACTCCTGGGCCACGGCGGCCCTCTCGAGGCGGGCGAGCACCTGCGAGCGGTCGCGGATCACCTCGGACATGCCGATACAGCGGTCACAGACCGCACCTACACACACACCGTGCGCCGCGTACAGGACACGACGGCGTTGCGCGTGGCAGACCTGATAGCGAGCAAGAGAGGCGGCGGCGGGAAACGATGGGCGGCAGACGGGCGGCAGGATTGGGATACGGGGATTATCGTAGGAAGTGGGGGAGAGGACCAAAGCCCTGCAGAGCAAATGGTCGGCGTGAGAGGATTTGAACCTCCGACCCCTAGTCCCCCAGACTAGTGCGCTAACCAGACTGCGCCACACGCCGACCGTACTGCAGATTCTAGCACAGCCCCGTGAGAGGGCGGCTGGTCCGCGGGGTCGCCCTCTGCGGCTCTGGTACCATAGGCAGACGGGGAGCCAGCCAGCGTCTCGGTCGCACGAGCAGGGAGGTGAGGCCCGTGAGAGCAGTCGTCATGGCCGGGGGCGAGGGCACTCGCCTGCGCCCCCTCACCAGCAACCAGCCGAAGCCCATGGTGTCGTTGTGCGGCAAGCCCTGCATGGAGTACGTCATGGAACTGCTCGCCAAGCATGGCATCCGCGACACGGTCGTCACCCTCATGTTCATGCCGAAAGCCCTCCGTGACTACTTCGGGGATGGATCGTCCCTCGGGCTCAACATCGACTACTCGGTGGAGATGTCGCCGGCCGGGACCGCCGGCAGCGTCAAGCTCGCGGAGGATCATCTGCGGGATGAAGCCTTCATCGTCATCAGCGGGGATGCGCTCACCGACTTTGACCTCGCCGAGATCGTCGCGTTTCACCAGCGACATGGCGCGATGGTCACGATCGCCCTCAAGCGCGTGGCGAACCCTCTCGAGTTCGGTGTCGTCGTCACCGACGATGAGGGACGCATCAGGCGTTTCCTGGAGAAGCCCACCTGGGGTCAGGTGTTCAGCGACGCGGTCAACACGGGCGTCTACGTCCTTGACCCGAGTGTCTTCGACCACATCCCCAATGGCGAGTCCTTCGACTTCAGCCGCGATCTCTTCCCCAGACTCCTCGCCACGGGAGCGCCGCTCTACGGCTGCGTCGCCGACGGATACTGGCAAGACATCGGCAGCCTTTCGCAGTATCGCTCGGCCAACTGCGATCTTCTCGACGGCAAGGTCCAAGCGACCCTCCCGGGCGTCGAGCTGCAGCATCGTATCTTCCTCGGCGACGGCGTCAACCTCGATTCCCTGGAGAACATGACCGGCCCGGCCTTCGTCGGCAACTTCTCGCGGATCGATGCGACCGCCTCGGTCGGCGCCTACTCGGTGCTCGGCAGCAACGTCGTCGTCAAGGGCCACGCCGAGACGCGACACAGCGTCATCGGGTCGAACACGTACGTCGGCGCCTCAGCCAGGATCCACGGCAGCATCATCGGCAAGCACTGCGATGTCAAGGCTGGAGTCAGATGCAGCGAAGGTGTGGCCGTGGGAGACGAATGCGTCATCGGCGAGCAGGCGTTCATCGCACCGGATGTCAAGATCTACCCGTACAAGACCGTCGACGCCGGCGCCCAGGTCAACTCGAGCATCATCTGGGAGTCGCGCGGCAGCTCGCGGCTCTTCGGCAAGGAAGGCGTCAGCGGTTTGATCAACGTCGACATCACCGTCGAGCTGGCGCTGAATCTGGCGATGGCATACGGGACGCTGCTGCCGAAGGGCGCGCGCGTCACCACGAGCCGCGACTCACATCCCGCCTCGCGAGTCATCAAGCGAGCCCTCATCGCCGGTCTCAACAGCACTGGAGTCGTGGTGCGCGACCTGCGCGTTGCGAGCAGCGCCACCAACCGCTTCGACGTGAAGCACGGCGAGGCCCAGGGGGGCCTGCACGTGCGCATCTCGAGCTGGGACCCGGAGGGCATCCAGATCCAGGTATTCGAGGAGCCGGGATTCGATATCAGCGAGCGCCGGCAGAGGGACATCGAGAAACAGTACAGCCGGCAGGATTTCCGGCGCGCCTCCTACAGCGAGTTCGGCGAGACCGTATTCCCGGACCGCGCCATGGAGACCTACGTGCGCGGCCTCAAGAGCTGCTGGGATATGGAGCGTATCCGCAGCCGAGCCTATCGGCTCGTCGTCGACTACTCCTGGTCGCCGGCGTCGCTCACGTTGCCACACGTCTTCGGCGACATGGACGCGGAGGTACTGGCCCTGCGGGCCTACACCGACCAGCGCCAGACAAGCCCCCGGCCAGACGAGCTCGACGCCAACATCAAGGAGACGCAGCGTCTTGTGCGCACGATGGAGGCCGACCTCGGGCTCGTCATCGACCCGGGCGCCGAGCGCCTGTACATCGTCGACGACAGGGGCGTTGAGGTCCCATTCGAGAAGGCCCTCCTGCTCTTCGTTCGGCTCGTGGCGCGACAGGCGGCACCGGGACAGAAGATCGTCCTGCCGCTCACCGTCACGCAGCTCGCGGAGCGACTGGCCGCAGAGGCCGGCGTCGAGATCGTCCGCACAGAGGTCTCGCTCCCGGCAGTCGCCCGCGCCGGATCGGACGACGATGTCGTGTTCGCCGGCTCTCTCGGCGGCGGCTACATCTTCCCGCAGTTCCTGCCAGCGTTCGACGCCGTCATGAGCATCGGGCGCCTGCTCGAGCTGCTGGCTCTGGACGCCAGACCCCTCAGCGAGCACGTCGCCGAGATCCCGGACAGCTCTCTCGTCCACAGGACCGTCGGCTGCCCCTGGGCGCTCAAGGGCGGCGTGATGCGCACTGCCACCGAGACGCTGCAGCGCGAGACAGAGAGGGACGGCGGCGAGCTCAGCCTCGTGGACGGCGTCCGTGTCGCCCGCGAGGGCACCTGGATACACCTCCTGCCCGACGCCGACGAACCGATCTTCCACGTGTACGCCGAGGGCACCGACCGGGCTCAGTCAGAGGATCTTGCGGAGACGCTCGCAGAATCTGTGCGCGAATCCGTCCGCGAGCATGGCCGGTAGGATGCACAGGAGAGCCTGGTACCGGCGCCACCCGTGGAGCACCGCGGCCGCCCTCCTGCTGGTGGCGGGCCTCGGCGCGTTCGTCGTACTGCAGCTCGCCATGGGCGACCGCGTCGCCGCCAGCGTCGGCGTCGCGAACGTCGAGCTCGAGGGCCAGAGTACAGCCGCGGCCGCCGAGATGCTCGAGCGCGAGCTCTGGCCCCGCATCTCGATAGTCCAGCTGCAGGCGGCAGACGGGGAAGAGCCACTGACGCTCTCGCTGACGCAGCTCGGGGTCAGCCTCGACGCGGCCGCCACCGCGGCGGCGGCCGCGTCACAGGGTCGGCATGACGTCCCACTGCTCGGCCTTCGCGTGTGGCTGCCCGGCGGCGGCGGAGACGTGGCGCCCATTCTCAAAATCGACGCGACCGAGTTCGAGCAAGGCCTGGCCGCGGTCCGCAAGGCCGTCGATCAGGCGGCGCGCGACGCCCGCCTGACCATCCGCAAGGGCTCCGTCGCGGTGGTTCCCGGTCGCGACGGTCGCGCTGTGGATGCCGCCGCTCTCAGCCGGCTGATCGCCGCCAGTGCGGCGACGGGGTCGACTTACTCGGGCCCGGTGCCGCAGACTGCGGTGCCGCCACGGGTGAGCACCGCCGCCGCCGAGGCGCAAGCCGGCGCTGCCGCCTCCTACCTGGAACGACCGATCAAGCTACGCCATGGGTCGCGCACGATCGTACTCGAGCCGAGAGTGATCGCCGGCCTGCTCAGCGTCAACACCGGTGCCGACGCCGGCGCGTATCCGTTGACGTTCCGTAACGACCAAGCCCGCGCCAAGCTGCGCAAGCTCCTCGCCTGGGCCGAACGCCCCCCTGTCGACGCCAAGATCATCGTCCACTCCAAAGGTGGCATAACGGTGAGGGAGAGCAAGGACGGCGAGACGCTCGATATGGACTTCCTCCTCGAGGACCTCGACGCGGCGGCTGTCGGCGGCGGCCTTCGCACCGTCATGGTGTCGACGTCGCCGACCCTGCCCAAGCTCTCCAGCGAGGACGTGCGCAGCATGGGCCTGTCGTCGCTCGGATCCCAGTTCACGACGTACTTCGAGCCGAGCAACAAGGCACGCGCCGGCAACATCGCCTTGGCCGCGAAGCTTGTCGATGGAACCGTGGTCGAGTCTGGCGAGACCTTCTCGTTGAACGACACGATGGGCCCTCGCACAGTCAACCGCGGGTTCGATTTCGCTCCGGTGATCGCTGCCGACGGCGTGCTTCGCCAGGGCGTCGGCGGCGGCATCTGCCAGTACGCGACGACGCTCTTCAACGCCGTGCTCGTCGCCGGCCTGCCGGTGGTCGACCGCCGCCCCCACTCGCTGTACATCTCGCACTACCCCATCGGCCGAGACGCGACCGTCGCCTGGGGAGCCATCGACTTCAAGTTCCGCAACGACACGCCGCACTCGCTCCTGATCCGAAGCTGGGTCGAGGGAGGCTCCCTCAGGGTGGCCATCGTGGGGAGGACGGGGCGCAAGGTCGGCTTCACCACGAGCGAGTTCTATGATATTCGTAAGCCTGCTCACGGCAGATCCGACCCTCGCGTGATCCATGATGCCGATCTCGGCCCCGGCGTCGTGCGCTGGGAGAGGGGGGTGGACGGTCGCAGCGTGAAGGTCCGGCGCACCGTGAGGGGAGCCGACGGCAAGGTGCTGTTCCGCGACAGCTACGTCTCGCGCTACGAGCCGCTCGACTGGGTGAAGCGGATAGGGACGAGCTGATCGGCGGCGGGGCCTCTCAGCCCGTCTTGGCGATCACCTGCTTGCACACGACCTTGAGGGTCTCGAAGACACCCTGACCCGTGATGGCGCTCGCCTCGGTGACCGCCGATCCCGTGTGGTTGAGCAGCTCGTTGAGGTCCTCGACCGAGAAGATGTCGCCGAGATCGCGCTTGTTCATCTGGATGACGAACCCCAGCTTGCTCAGGTCGTCGCCCTGACCGAGCAGGTTGTCCCAGAGGTTGAGGTAGCTCTCGACGTTCTCATCGAGCCGCGTGATCTGTGAGTCGGCGACGAAGATGATGCCGTCGATGCCCTGGAGCACCAGTTTGCGGCTCGCGTTGTAGTAGCTCTGACCCGGGACGGTGTAGAGATGGAAGCGTGTCTGCATGCCCTTGACTTTGCCGAGCGTCAGCGGCAGGAAGTCGAAGTACAGCGTGCGTTCCTCCTCCGTGGCGATGCTCACCAGCTTGCCGCGGGCCTGCGGGTTGATCTTGCGGTGGATGTACTGGAGGTTGGTCGTCTTGCCACACAGGCCGCAGCCGTAGTAGACGATCTTGTAGTTGATCTCGCGCGCGGCGAAGTTGATCAGCGGCATAGGCGGGGCCTCACACGTCTCTGAAGAGGTCATCCATGGCGGTGGCGGCAGCACTCTCGAACTCGGCGTCCATCTGCGGCGTGACGCTGTCGTCCGGTCCCTCGAAGATCTGTCGCAGCACCTCGATGGCACGCTGCGAGTAGAGACGCACCTTGCCGACCTGTGTCTCGCGTCCGAAGGTGACGATGAGGAGCACCTGGTCGGTGACTTGCGAGACGTGCAGGTTGAGTCCCCGGCCCTCGTGGAAGAGCAGCGTGAACTCGTTCTCGTCGAGGATCCTGGCGAGCTGCTGTGTGGCGGCGAAGGAACTGGCCGCCAGCGAGGCAAGTGACAACGTCTCGGGATGGTACTCCTCCGAGGCGGTGGTGATGGGCTGCCCCGAGGTGCTGATGAGGGCGAGGAAGCTGGACCCGGAGACCTCCTTGAGCTTCCTCAGAAGTTCGTCGCACCGATCGAGCTGGCGATCGTTGATCACGAGTCCCTTGCGCCTTGTCACGCAGTCCTCCAGATCAGGGTGACGGCCTCCGGTCGACGCTGCCGGCCCACGGACCACCGGCGGCCAGCGAAGTATACACCAGCGCAGACCAAGCCTCGAAGCCGTGCTCACGTCCGCGACGGTGCAGGAAGACCCAAGCCTGCTGCGAAGGATTCAGCAATGAACCGGGATTCTCCGCGGATCCGCCGCGGTCACGGGGGAGGAGGTCTGCGTGAGCCTCAGAGGCAGCCTGTCGGAGCTTCAGCTTGTGGACCTCGTCGAGATGATGTCTCTGGGCAACAAGACCGGCCTCCTCACCCTGTACGACGAGCGAGACGTCTCGGCGGGCGAGATGGCCTTCGCCGACGGACTGCTCGTCGACGCGAAGTGCGGCCCACTCGTGGGCGCGAAGGCCTTCTACGCGCTCCTCGCCCTCTCGGAGGGATCGTTCAGCGTCGACTCCGACTTCGAGCCCCCGGTGGCGATGTCAGGCTTGGCAACGCCCTCGCTTCTCATGGAGGGGATGCGGCGACTGGATGAGACCGGGCGGATGCGGCAGCGACTTCCCGGCGGCGCCCGCGTCGTCGCCGTTCACCAGGAGGAACCCGCCGACCCCGTCGAATCTGCCGTCCTTGCGCATCTCGGCTCCGCGAGCGCCGAGATCGACGCGCTCCTCGACCAGATGCTCGATTCTGGCGCCGTCGGTGAGTATGATGTTTTCTCAGCCCTCGAGCGCCTCCTTGAGAGAGGGACCTTGGAGACCGACCTCCAGGGAACGTCTCAAGCTGAACTTGAACGTTGAGGTCTCGTCAGGTACGATCGGCTCAGCCATCCCAGACCCACGGAGAGGAGACGCGCCATGGACGATATCGTCGATCTGGTCTCACGGTCCGACGAGGATCTGCGCGCCCTCATCGCCGAGCTCGAGATCGAGGAGAAGGATATCTCCCGCCGTCGCCGTGTCCTTCAAGGCAAGCTTGACATCCTGCATGCGGAGCTCGTCATGCGCCTTCAACGAAAGCACAATGAAGGCGAACCGGTGATCTCCGTCGAGGACCTGGAGGGCCTGTCGCGCATCCTGGCTGGGCGGAAGGCCGAGCCGTCGGCGCTCGCCTCAGACACGCAGGACCCCGAGGATCCCGGGAAGGTCTGACGTTGTTCTGCCCCGAGTGCGGCAGCCGCAACTCCGAAGGCGCCGACTACTGCGTGCGCTGTGGCGCGGCTCTCATCGCCGACCATCCCGAGACCACGCTCAGCTACGAGTCGAGTGGGGAGAGCGGTGAGACCATCCCCATGGCCGCCATCTCCGGCACGGAGGCCTGTCTCGTCATCCGCAGCGGCGGCGGCCGCGCCGGTGAGACCTATGCCTTGGTCGGCGGACGCGTCACGATAGGGCGCCACACCAAGGCGGCCATCTTCCTCGATGACGTCACCGTGTCCCGCAACCACGCGGTCATGACCCGAGAGGGCGATGACTACGTGATCATCGACCAAGACAGCCTCAACGGCACGTTCGTCAACCGCCATCGTCGCGAACGGACAGTGCTCAGAGATGGCGACGAGATCCAGATCGGCAAGTACAAGCTCACGTTCATCGTGCCGTGACGTACACTTCCGCGCCGGTGGCCTCGTGAGCGACAGCGAACTCCTCTTCGATGTCGGCGGCGAGAGACTGCTCACGATCGGAGCTCTGGTCGATGCCCTGCGACGTGAGTTCCCCGACATCAGCGTCAGCAAGCTGCGCTATCTGGAGGAGCAGGGGCTGGTCACTCCGCGTCGCACCAAGTCCGGCTACCGGCTCTACTCGCAGGAGGACTTCGGCCGCCTCGTGCGTGTCCTCGCCCTGCAGCGCGACGAGTATCTTCCGCTCAAGGTGATCCGGCGGGAACTGGAGCGCAATCCGGCCAGCCCGCTGCCGTCCACACGGCAAGGGCTGAGAAAGACGGACCTACTCGCGTCGGAAGAACGCGACTACGCGTCGGAGGAGATCCAATCGCTTACCGGAGCCGACGTCTCACTGCTCTCGGAGCTCGAGGAATACGAGCTGGTGCACTCCCAGCAGGTGGGCGGGGTGCGCCGCTACCGCGAGACGGAAGCGGGCATCGTCGGCGCGGCGGTCCAGCTCGCCCAGATGGGGCTGCGGCCGAAGAACCTGCGCCTGCTGAAGAGCGCCGTCGATCGAGAGATCGGCCTCATCGAGCAGGTTCTGCTGCCGGCCCTCAAGTCGAGCCGTCCTGAACGACGCCGTGAAGGGCTCGATCAGATCGACGACATCGTCCAAGCGACTTCACAACTCCGTCAGCTGCTGCTGGCTCGCGGGCTGCGCGAGCTGACGGCGAACCGCAGCGCTCGCTGAGGCCTGGGCGTCCCGACAGCGGGCGGCGCCCAGCCGGACTTCCAGGAGGCTTCGTTGACAGACTCATCCATCGACTTGAGCATGCTCGTGCGCGGCATTCCCGATTTCCCCAAGGACGGCATCCTCTTCCGCGACATCATGCCGCTCCTGCAGGACCCCGTCGCGCTGCGCGAGGCCGTCGATCGCATCATGGAGTACGGGACCGGCAAGCACATCGACATGGTGCTCGGGGCGGAGGCGCGCGGGTTCATCCTCGGCCCCGCGGTAGCCTACGGACTCGGGGCCGGCTTCGTGTGTGCCCGCAAGCCGGGCAAGCTGCCCTTCACGACGATCGCGGCCGAGTACGATCTCGAGTACGGCACGGACGCACTCGAGATCCACTCGGACGCCATCAAGCCTGGCCAGAACGTCCTCGTGCACGACGACCTGCTGGCCACCGGCGGCACCGCCAAGGCCAAGATCGAGCTCATCGAGAGGCTCGGCGGCAACGTCGTCGGCTGTGCATTCGTGGTCGAGCTGGAGTCACTGGAGGGACGCCGCAAGATCGGTGACCACGACGTCTTCAGCCTGATCAAGTACTGAGGTCCTCCTCGGCGCGAGTGACCTCCGCGGAACGACGCGCCGATCCGCCGCGGCACAGTCGGCAGCGCGAGAATGGCGGCCGAGAGAACAATGGGGGCAGCGGGACTGCCGGAGCGGTGGAGGGGCAGAGCAGCACGACGGCTGCCTGGTCCAGACTGGCTCATCAATTCGCTAGCTTTACATAACGGTCATTATCGTGCATTGCTCGACGCACGGATTCGCCTCACGGCGGCATCGCGGCTGCCCGCCATACCGCCCAGGGTCGGCCGACGGTCGTGACAGCTACCAGCGTCTGCCGAGGAACTGCGGCGCCAAAGGGATCTCGCGAGCGCAGGAGCTCAGGAACTCGCTGATCGGCGGCCGCACGTCGGCGTTGCGCAACTGCACCTCATCCAAGAAGGCAACGCCGAGGATCGCGTCGTCCTGCCGAGTCGGCGGGATCTCCTTGGCGGCCGAGATCTCGAACAGCAAGTGCACGACGTGTTTGGCGTAGTCCGGATCCGGCGAGATCGACTCGACAATCGCCAGTAGCCGACCGACAGCCACGCGCAACCCGAGCTCCTCAAGGAACTCGCGCCGCAGCGCCTCCGACAACGTTTCGCCAAACTCCACGCCGCCGCCCGGCACGAGCCAGTAGCGCTCATCGCCGCGACCCTGCTCGACCATGAGGACGCGCCCGTCTTCAACGAGCAGGCCGGCCACCCGCAACGTCGGCTTGTCTGGCACGAACACCTGTTCGCCTCCGGACGAGGTTCCGCCGAGAGCCGGCGTCACGACAGACCCTCGCGCCCGCTTGACCCGAACCCATGCTCGCCGCGCTGCGTCGCGTCGAGAGTGTCGCTGGCCGCCAGAGAGACCGCCGTGACGGGAAGGAACAGAAGCTGCGCGATGCGATCGCCGATGCGAACCGCAAACGAGGTCTGATGATCGGTGTTCAGCAGGATGATGGAAAGCTCGCCGCGATAGCCGGGGTCGATCAGCCCAGGTGCATTGACAAGGGTGATCCCGTGCCGCGCAGCCAGCCCAGAACGCGGCAACGTGAGAGCAGCGAGGGTAGGCGGAAGCCCCAGGGCGATCCCCGTGCTTACCACGATGCGCGCCAGCGGCTTGAGCAGCGCCTCCTCGGCGGCGCAGAGGTCGTAGGCGGCATCGTGTTCGTAGGCGCGCTCAGGCATGCGCGCCGACGGACGGAGGAGCTTGACCGGGACGCACAGTCCATCCGGAGCACTGAGATGCGTCGTGTCAGGCGCCATCAGCGTCGCGGGCATCCCCGCCGACCGACAGACCCGGCCGCTCACCTGCCCGTCCGTCGTCCCACGAGGCAGCGATACGGTAACGTGCGCAGCGGCCGACCTCGGCGACGGGGAGACTCCCCTCGAAGACGATGCCCTCCGCCGTGTGTTCCTCGTAGACGTCGCTGGCGACGCCCCTGAGGCGGTGCATCTCGGCGGCGGCAGCGTACGGGAACAACAGCCGGACCCGTCGCAGCGTCCGATCGAAGAACTCCGCCAAGCGCTCTTGCAGGGCGTCCAGACCCCGGCCCTGAATCGCGGAGATGAAGACCGCCTCGGGGTGAAGCGCCCGCAGCCGCACCATCCTTCTTTCCTCGAGGTGGTCGATCTTGTTGAACACCACGACGCGAGGGGCTCGCGAACCGAGCATGTCGAGCACCTCGGACACTGTCTGCTCGCGAGCGGCGATCTCGTCCGGCTCGAGCGCCGCGTCCGCAACGACCAGCACGAGATCGGCAAGAGTAGTCTCCTCGAGCGTCGAGGCGAAGGCGTCGACCAGACTATGTGGTAGCTTGCGGATGAACCCCACCGTGTCGGTGAGGACGTAGTCGCGGTCGCGGTAGCGATAGGACCGCGACGTCGGATCGAGCGTCTCGAACAGCCGGTCGCGGGCTGGCACCGTGGCGTCGGTGAGTGCGTTCAGCAGTGTCGACTTGCCGGCGTTCGTGTAGCCCGCCAGCGCGATGAGCGGCACGGCCGCACGCAAACGGCGGGCGCGCTGAGTCCGGCGCGCCCCGGCCATCTGCTCGATGCGTCCCCGCAGCGTCTGGATGCGCTTGCGGACGACGCGCCGATCCACTTCCATCTTGGTCTCGCCCGGCCCACGCATGTCGACGCCGGCGCCCAGCCGCGAGAGGATCAGACCCTTGCCCCGCATGCGCGTCAATTCGTACTCGAGTTGGGCGAGATGCACCTGCAGCGTCCCCTCAAGAGTGCGTGCGTGCCTGCTGAAGACGGTGAGGATCAGCTCGGTGCGATCGAGCACGTCCACGTCCACAACATCCAGGATGGCTGCCACCTGGGCCGGCGTCAGATCGTCCTCGCACACGGCGACGGTGGCGCCGGTATCCTTCATCGCCTGCTTGAGATCATTGAGCTTGCCTTTGCCCAGGTATGTCTGAGGGTGAGGTCTCTCCTTGCGCTGGATCACGTCCGCGACCCAATCCATGTCCGCCGAGCGCAGGAGTTCCTTGATCTCAGCGAGCGGATCCTCCGCTCCAGGCGCGCGAGAGCCACCGGGCATGACGGCGAAGACGACGGCGCGTGGACGCCGGAGCGTAGCCTCGGTCTCGACGAGCCGCGAGCCGGGGCTCACGACGAGGCTCGCAGACTGCCGGAGGCCGCTAGATCCGTACACGCTCCTCGATGCGGCTCACCGCTTCCTGCAAAAGCTCGTCGGGCACGGTGAGCGAAAGACGCACGTAACCTTCACCGGAGTCGCCGTAGGCAGCGCCCGGAGTCACGACGACGTCCGCCTGATCGAGCATCAGCTCTGTGAAACTGGCAGAGGTGTGACCATCCGGTACCGCGACCCAGAGGTAGATCGTGGCCTTGGGAGCGTTCACCGTCATACCCAGCCCGGTGAGGGCCTCGACCAGGATGTCGCGACGTCGCTGGTAGAGGTCGCACATCTCGCGCACGCACTCCTGCGGCGACGAGAGCGCGGTAGCGGCGGCCCGCTGCACGACGGCGAACATCCCCGAGTCCATGTTCGTCTTGAGGCGCCAGTAGGCGTCGATGACGTCCTTGTTGCCGACCATCGCGCCGACACGCCACCCGGTCATGTTGTAGCTCTTGGAGAGGCTGAACACCTCGACGCCGACTTCCTTCGCACCGGGAGTCTCGAGGAAGCTGGGCGCGACGTACCCGTCGAACGTGATGTCGCCGTAGGCGTTGTCGTGCACCACGATGACATCGTTGGCCTTCGCAAAGGCGACGAGGCGGGCGAAGAAGTCGTCCTCGATCACCGCACCCGTCGGGTTGTTGGGGTAGTTCACGAAGATCATGCGCGCCTTCGCGAGCATGTCCGGGTCGATCGCCTCGAGATCCGGCTGGAACCCGAGCGAGGGCACCAGCGGCAGAGGTACCGGGACCCCGCCCGCGATCAGCGGCCCGGTGGTGTAGACCGGGTACCCCGGGTCCGCCGCCAAGGCGACATCGCCCGGGTCGAGAAGGGCCAGGCAGATGTGAGCGATGCCTTCCTTGGCTCCGAGCAGGGGCACCACCTCGGTAGCGACATCGAGCTGCACACCGAAGCGTCGCCGATAGTACCCGGCGACCGCCTCGCGGAAGCCGAGCTCTCCCTGATTGCTCGGGTACTGGTGCGTCGCCGGATCGTATGCTGCACACGTCAGCGCCTCGACGATGTGTGTCGGCGTGGGCAGATCGGGGTCGCCGATGCCGAGACTGATGACGTCCGCCCCTGCGGCACGGCGCTCGGCGATGCGGCGCTCGATGCCCGCGAACAGATACGGCGGCAGATCGAGCACGCGCTGCGAGAACTTCATGTGCGTGTCACTCGAGGTGGTCAAGGAACTCCGACGACAGGTCACCGTGGTAGATCTCTTCCGCAGGGCCGGTCATGATCACGCGCCAGTCCGGCTGGACCTGGATCTCCAGCCTGCCGCCCGGAAGCTCGACAGTGACCGGTGAGACGCACTGGCCGGCGCGCACGAGGGCGGCGGCAGTGGCGGTGGCACCCGTGCCACAGGCGCGCGTCTCCCCCACGCCCCGCTCCCACACACGCACCTTGACCTCGTGCTCGTTCACGACCTTCACGAACTCCACATTCGTCCTACGAGGAAAATAGGCGTGCTCCTCGATCATCGGTCCGACTTCGTGCAGCGGCACGAGCTCGAGCGGCCAGGGCGACTGGATGACCGCGTGCGGATTGCCGACGTCCACGAACGTGAAGGCGAAGCTGCGACCGGCGGCGTGCAGAGAAGCCTCGACGGCCTCGCCCTCGACACCCGCCAGCTTCTCGCCTCCGAAGCGCGCGACGCCCATGTCGACGGTCACCATGTAGCCTTCGCAAAGCTGGGGGACGATTGGACCGGCGGCGGTGTCGAGCACCACCGAATCGCCCGTGATGCTTCCCTCCATCTGCAGCTTACGCGCCACCATGCGCACACCGTTCCCGCACATCTCGGCCTCGCTGCCGTCCGGGTTGAGGATGCGCAGGTCGAAACGGTTCTCACCGGTCCGGGCGCCGATCACGAGGATGCCGTCTCCGCCGATGCCGAGATTGCGGTCGCAAAGGAGGCGTACGCGCTCCGGCGTGAGCTCGAACGGGATCTGCTCATGATGAAAGATGATGTAGTTGTTGCCCAAGCCTTGCCACTTGGAGAACTGGACCCTGCCCAGTCCCTGCCAGTGCTTCTGCACGAGACATTCCCTTTGTTTGGTGACGAGCTCATCTTCAGATGAGCGTGCATCTTACCACGCACCGGGATCCGCGAGAGCCATGACTGACTCCACCGCCGCCTCCGGTCTTGCCGACGTCGCGACACGAGCTGCCCCGGGCAGCTTGCGCATCCAGGTGAGCTGGCGACGTACGAGTGCATTCGTGCGGGACTTCATCGCGACGCCGGCGGCGCCCAGCGTGATCTCTCCGTCCAGATACGCGCTCATCTCTCGCGCGCCGATGGCCTGCAGGGCTGTGCGGCTGAGAGGACCTGCTTGCCGCGCCGCCTCGACTTCGGCCGGCGCGCCGGCATCGAGCATCCACTCCACACGCTCATCGATGCGGCGCCTCAGCGCCTCGCGATCGTCCTCGGGGTGCAGCGCGACCAGAAGATGGGGGTAGCGCTCGCGCGACCCCCAGAGCTGGTCACGCTCCGCTCCCGAGAGAGCGCGGCCGCTAGAGCGCACCGCCTCGAGCGCGCGGATGACGCGCCGAGGGTTGCGGCTGTCGACACGCGTGAACGCGTCTGGGTCAAGGCGACGCAGCTCGTCCGCGACCGCCTCTGGATCGTGTCGCCACCACTCCTCGAGCTCGGCGCGCATCTCGGGGTCGGACGCCGGCGCGAAGTCGAGATCGCCGAGGGCGGCCCGCAAGTAGAGACCAGACCCGCCCTCCAGGACGACGGGCCGGCCGGCAGCCCGCAGACGGTCGATCACCACGTGGGCCTCTCTTGCGTATTCGGCGACGGTGAAGTCTCGCTGCGGCGGCACGAACCCGACGAGGTGGTGGCGCGCTCTGGCGCGCTGGGCCTCGTTCGGCTGATTGGTGATGATCGTCAGCCCCGAGTACACCTGCATCGAGTCGGCGACGACGATCTCCGCGCCGAGCCGCTCGGCCAGCCCGATCGCGACCTCCGTCTTGCCCAGCGCGGTCGCCCCAAACAGCGCGACCAGCGGCGGCTCAGGCATCGACCTCACCCTCGGCGGCGGTCCCCCGGTCGCCCATCGCCGAGTCGGCCGCGTAGACGGCATCGGCCGACTCCCCCTCCACGCAGCGCGTGACCCGGAAACGCTCCAGATCGAAGGGCTCTCGGTCGGGAATGCCCGCCTTCTGCCGGGCGATGCCTACTTGGACCTCCACACTGTCCACGCCCTTGAGATCCGGCAGGAGAACACCGCGCCGCCAGCCGGCTCTCACGATGACGCCGTAGTGCGCCGGATCCAGATCGGCGTAGGTGCAGGGCTGGCTGGGGCTGAGGATGTCGACCGAGAGCGCGAGCGCCGAGAGCTCCTCCTCGCGCACGGGCGCGAAACGAGGGTCCTTGAGCGAGGCAGAACGCGCGTTGCGCATGATCTCGCGTCCCAGGTCCGGCTCCGCCGGCGTCAGGGTACCGATGCAGCCGCGCAACTCGCCATCCTTCTTGATCGACACGAAGCACGCGGCCGCGTGCCCATACAGCGGATGCCGGGGCGGCTGCGGAAGCCGCTCGCCGCGAACCAGGGACTCGACGCAGGACCGTGCGTAGTCCGCCGGTCCCAGAGGCTCCCGGGCCGGCAGTTCGCCGTCGCTCACGTCGGAACCGGCAACCTTCGAGGGTCCGGCGCGCCGAAGAGGGCGACCATGTAGCCGACGCCGAAGGGTCCCTCATAGCTCAGCACCTGGGGATCGACGGTCGCGTCGTCGCCGAGAAAGCCCCCGAGAGCGATGATGCTGCGCAGGCCGCACTCCGCGGCTCCCTCCACGAGCGAGGAGTCGATCTCGCTCAAGGCGATGAAGTCACCGATCTCCAGAAGACGAACGACCTCTTCGTCGAAGAGCGCGCCGCGCGGGTCGTAGGGCACCGGGGCCGAGCGTGAGAGGGCATGAGAAAGGTCTCCGGATGCGAGGAAGACCGTGTCGCGACCAAGCTCCTCGGCGCAGCGGCGAACGAGCTGACCCATCGTGCGATGCTCCTTGTACGAGCTGACAATCGACAGCGAGACGACCCGGCGAGGCCTCAGGAAGCTCAGCGGCACAAGGACGCCCCAGTCGAGGGTATCGTCGTCCTCGGGCGCGAACCGCAGCCGCCGGTAGTCCCCGGCCAGGGCCAGCAGAAGCTCGGCGAAGGGCTGATCGTTGTCGAATCTGAATGCCGCCTCAGGGCACCGGAAGCGGCCGAAGTCGCCACCAAGTCGCGGGGCCGTCTTCACGACATGAGTGTCGCTGAACCCGTTCGTGTGCGGCGAGACGACGACCACGGTCTCAGGCTCTCCCACGGCGCCGGCGAGACGCCGCATCGCCCGCACCGTGGCGTCCACCTTGTCCAGAGACGCACCGCCGATCTCGGGGATGAGCAGAGGTGGATGAGGGCAAACGCAGCCTTGCATGGTCGGCACCTCCTTTGCGTCCGGTCAGAGCCTTCCGCGAAGCGTGGTCGAAGTCGCCTCGGTGACCTCTACAGTCACTATAGCACCAGCCCGGGCGGCTCCGATGGCATTGACCGTCACGTTCTGTCGCGTGCGGCCGCGCAGACGCCGCCCGTCGCGACTGGTCCCCTCGATGAGGACCTCGGCGGTCTGTCCAACGAGTCGCTCGTGGCTCGCCCGCGCGCACTCCTGGGTCACTGCCACAAGCCGCTGCACCCGCTCACTCCTGACCTCCGCAGGCACCTGACCGGGCATCTCCGCGGCCGTCGTGCCGGGGCGCGGCGAGAACAGGAAGGTGAAGGCGCCGTCGAACTCGGCCTGCCGCACCAGGTCGAGCGTCTCCGCGAACTCCTCCTCGGTCTCGCCGGGGAAGCCTGCGATCAGGTCGGTCGTGATGCTGACCCCGGGGATGGCATCACGAAGAGCACGGACCCGCTCAAGATAGGAGGCGGAGCTGTAGCCACGATTCATGGCAGAGAGCACCCGGTCCGACCCCGCCTGAGCCGGCAGGTGGACGTGTTCACAGACACTCGAAAGCTCGGCGAGCGCCCGCACCAGATCGTCCGAAAGATCTTTGGGATGCGAGGTCATGAAGCGGATCCGGCAGAGACCGGAAATCTCGTCGAGAGCTTGCAGCAGCGCCGGGAAGTCCGGAGCATCCTCCCACCCCCCGCGCCGCAGATCGTGCCCGAAGGCATTGACGTTCTGGCCAAGCAAGGTGACTTCGCGGACCCCGTCGTCCACGAGCCCTCGGACTTCCGCGACGATGGCATCCAGGTTCCGGCTGCGCTCTGGTCCACGCGCTCGGGGAACGATGCAGTAGGAGCAGCAGTTCGTGCAGCCGGACATGATCTGTACCCACGCCTGGAAGGGGCGCTCGCGGCGACCCGCGAGCTCGCCACTCAAGTTCGGGCCGTCCTCGAAGTAGCCTGAGGGCGACTGAGAGGTCTCGTCCGCCGCCTCGACCGCGGCCAGCAGCCCGGGAAGGCGGTGCAGGTTCTGCGGACCCAGTGCGCCGTCCACATGGGGGAACCGCCGAAAGAAGGCCTCCTGCTCGGCCTGCGGCAGGCATCCGGTCACGAGCACGCGACGCCGCGGGTCTTCCTTCTTCAGCCGCGCCGCATCTCCGAGGTGCCCGGCAAGCCTGTCGTCCGCGCTCTGCCGTACGGTGCAGGTGTTGTAGACGAGAACGTCGGCCGCCTCTGGCTCCGGGACGGCCCGCAGTCCGTCCGCCTCCAGCAGCGCACGAATACGCTCTGCGTCGTGCGCATTCATCTGACACCCGAACGAGCGCAGGTAGTAGGTGCGCATGCGTGCCACGCGACGCCGGCCGTCGCTACTTGGCGATATCGACAGCGCGGCTCTCGCGGATCACGGTCACCCTGATCTGGCCCGGGTAGTCGAGTTGGTCCTCTATGTCCCTGGCGATCTCGCGAGCCAGCAAAGCCGTGGCGTCATCGTCGATCTCGGTGGGCTTGACCATGACCCGGACCTCACGCCCAGCCTGCATGGCGAAGCACCGCTCGACGCCCTTCTTGCTCTCTGCGATGCGCTCCAGGGACTCGAGCCGCTTGACGTAGTTCTCGAGCGACTCGCGGCGCGCCCCCGGACGGGCCGCGGAGATCGCATCCGCCGCCTGCACGAGCACCGCCTCAACGGTCTGCGGCTCGACGTCCCGGTGATGAGCCAGGATGGCGTGCTGCACGCTCTCCGACTCCCGGTAGCGCTTCGCAAGCTGCTGGGATATCACGGCATGCGATCCGTCGACCTCGTGATCGACAGCCTTGCCCACGTCGTGCAGCAATCCGGCACGCTTTGCGATCTTCACGTTGGCGCCAAGCTCAGCGGCCATCAGTCCGGCCAGGTGGGCGACTTCCATGGAGTGGTTCAGCACGTTCTGGCCGTAGCTCGTACGGTACTTGAGGCGGCCGAGGACCTTGACGATCTCCGGCGCCAGACCGTGCACGTTGGTGTCGAAGCAGGCCTGTTCGCCGGCCTCTTCCATCGCCGCCTCGACCTCGGCCTTCGCCTGCTCGTGCATCTCCTCGATGCGCGCCGGATGAATGCGGCCGTCCGCGATCAGCTTGGTGAGGGTGAGGCGCGCAGTCTCGCGGCGCACGCCGTCGAAGCCTGAGAGGACGACGGCCTCCGGGGTGTCATCGATGATGAAGTCGATACCGGTGGCGTTCTCGAGCGTCCGGATATTGCGTCCCTCGCGGCCGATTATGCGGCCCTTCATGTCGTCCGACGGCAGATGCACGACCGAGACGGTCGTCTCAGCGACATGGTCGGCCGCCGTTCGCTGGATGCTGAGAGAGAGGATGTTGCGGGCGCGCCTGTCGGCTTCGCGGCGCGCATCCTCCTCGACATGGCGGACCAGCTTCGCCATGTCGTGGCGAGCCTCCTCTTCCGTCCGCGTCAGTATGAGTTCGCGGGCCTCAGCCGTGCTCAGCCCGGAGATACTCTCCAGCCTGGCCACGGCCTCCTCTCGCGCCGCCTTGACGTCCTCAGCCGCCTGCGTGCACGCCCCCTCGCGATCGCTCAGTGTCTGCTCGCGCCGATCTTGTTCGATAGCCCGCGTGTCGAGCTGCTCCTCACGTTGCAGCAGGCGCTGCTCGACCTTGTTGATCTCGTCGCGGCGGTCGCGCAGCTCTGCTTCGCCTTCGCTGCGGACCTTGTGGGCCTCTTCCTTGGCCTCAAGGCGCGCCTCCTTCTTGAGCGACTCCGCCTCGCGCTTGGCGTCGCGCACGAGGCCTTCCGCCTCGCGCTCCGCGGCGGCCACCTTGCCGCCCGCGAACGAGCGTCGGATGATGTATCCCACCGCGATGCCCACTGCCAGCGCCGCGGCTATCAGCAACACGTACACAAGAGTCATCGTTCAATCCCTTCACGGCACGAAAAAGGCCGGGCACGCGCCCGGCCGGTGTCCGGCTCGCTCAAGGCGAAGCGTCAGGGATACTCGTCTTCGGCCATGCAACGTCCAGGGGTCAGGACAACGACGAACCTACGGAGCCTCCTGCTGAGATGTCCACACTCATTCCCCTGTCAGAGCTTCCAGCCAGTCGACGCAAGACGTCGTAGTATCGCCAGAGCGAGATAGATACACAGAACACGCACACAGGTCGCGCTCTCGGATAGTAGGGGATTCGCAGGGACGAAGTCAATTCTTCGCGGCCCACCGCGCGCGGCGGCGCGGCGCCGAACCGTCAGTCCATCCCGCCGCTCCAGGAGCGAACCGCGGAGTAGGCCACGGGCGCAGAGAAACCCCTGCGCAGCAGCGCCTGGTAGGCTCGCCGCCGCGACGTCTCCAAGGGATGCTGAGGCGCGCCCTTCTGGCTCAGCATCCGCAAGGCTCGCTCATGCTCGGCCTCGTCACTTCCCGACCGCTCGCCGGTGAGCGCCGCGTCGACAAGGTCGGCGGACACGCCAAGCTGCGCCAGACCACGACGGATGCGAACGACGCCCCACCCGTTGAGGCCTTGCTTGTCGGCGACATAGCGCCGAGCGAAGTCGGCATCGTCGAGCAAGCCGGCGCTCGCGATCCCGTCCAGAGCTGCTGCGACGGCTTCCTCGTCGTGCCCCTTCTCGAGCAACCGCGTCTCCAGTTCGCGGCGACTGCGGGCACGATGGCCGAGGAGACGTTGCCCATCCGCGAGAGCCCGCTCAGCGGCAGCCTGGGCCCGCATCCGGTCCAGCGTGTCACCGTCGAGCACCCGCCCCTCGTGAAGACTCCAACGGGCGACGAAAGACTCGCTGACGGTACAGACACAGAACCCGTCGACGTGGACGGCGACATGCCCACCTCGCGCCGCCCGAAGAGCCGTGACGGTGCTCACGCGCGCCCTAGAGGACCTCGCCCGTCACCGCATCGACAGCCACAGCGCCGCCACCGGCGGCTGCCGCCCCGGGGGCCACCGGCAAGCCGGCCCTCCGACGGATCTCCGTCTCGATGGCGGCAGCCATATCCGGGTTGGCCTTCAAGAAGGTGCGGGCGTTGGCGCGACCTTGCCCGAGCCGGTCGTCGTTGTAGCTGAAGAAGGCGCCGCTCTTGGCGACGACGTCGTGAACCACGCCGAGATCGAGGAGAGTCCCCTCACGAGAGATACCCTGCCCGTACATGATGTCGAACTCGGCCGTCTTGAACGGCGGGGCCACCTTGTTCTTGGCGACCTTGACGCGGACTCGGTTGCCGACCGCCTCGGTGCCATCCTTGAGCGTCTCGATGCGGCGGATGTCTAGGCGGATGGTCGCGTAGAACTTGAGGGCCTTGCCGCCGGTCGTGACCTCGGGATTGCCGAACATGACGCCGATCTTCTCGCGCAGTTGGTTCGTGAAACAGCAGATCGTGCCCGAGCGGTTCAGCGTGCCGGCCAGCTTGCGAAGCGCCTGGCTCATGAGTCTGGCCTGCAGTCCGACGAAACTGTCGCCCATCTCACCCTCGATCTCGGCCTTGGGCGTGAGCGCCGCCACCGAGTCGATCGCGACGATGTCGAGGGCGCCGCTGCGTACCAGCATCTCGGCGATCTCCAGCGCCTGCTCGCCGTAGTCCGGCTGCGAGATCAGCAGGTTGTCGGTGTCGACTCCGATCTCCCTGGCGTACGTGGGATCCATGGCGTGCTCGGCGTCGATGAAGGCCGCCTGCCCGCCGAGCCGCTGGGCCTCGGCGATCAGGTGGTAGACGAGTGTGGTCTTGCCCGCCGACTCAGGGCCGTAGATCTCGACGATGCGCCCGCGCGGGATGCCCCCCACGCCGAGGGCGATGTCGAGCGCCAGGGATCCGGTGGGGACGCACTGGATCTCATCGTTGACGGAGTGATCACCAAGGCGCATGAGGCTTCCCTTGCCGAACTGACGCTCGATCTGAGTGACGGCTGCCTCGAGGGCTTTGTCCTTGTCCAAGGTGGCGCTCCTCTCTCGCTCAGGACGCGGGAAACACCGCAAGTGGAGTGTGCACGGCTCCGGCCCTCTTCAGAAGGCTACTATACAGGGCCATGCGGACGACACAAAACCCCGGGATGTTGACGTTTTGCAGGGGAAACGGTTGACCAGGGCGACGGAACCGCGCGACCGTGACATGCGGCCTCCAGGGCCGCTTCCCGGGCTCAAGGCCAGCCTGCTCGGCCAGGGCGGCGCTCACTCTGGACTGTAACAGGTGCAGGCCACCGCGCGAGTCGCTCAGCGACAGCGCGACGACCCGCCGGGGCCCTCGCGCAGGCAGGAACAGCGGCCCGTCGACGCGGACCTCGGCAGGAGCCCAGCAGACGCTCGAGAGCGCGTCGACGAGTCGCCCGACGTGGCCGGGATCGGTGGGTCCGAGGAAGCACAGCGTCAGATGCAGCGCGTGGTTCAGGCGGAGCTCGGGGCGCGGCTCAAGGACGCGCCTCTGCCAGTCGCCGATAGCCTCCTTCGTGTGGTCCGGCAGGTCACAGGCGACAAAGAGACGCAAGGCGCCGGCGCCGGCGCGTTCGCCCTCAGCCAATGGTCGCGCCCAGGGCCATCTCCTCGCGCAGCAGGTGCAGGGCCCGTGTCGTGCTGTGGGCTCGCACTCCGCCGCGGTCCCCCGGGAGGCTCTCGCGAGAGACCCTCGTCCCGGCAGGCCCGCTGCAACCCAGATACACGAGTCCCACCGGCTTCTCAGGAGTGCCGCCCTCTGGCCCGGCCACGCCTGTCACACTCAACCCGTACGTGGCTCGACAAGCCGCCCTGACGCCCTCGGCCATGGCGGCCGCGACCTCCGCGGAGACCCCACCATGCCGGGCAAGCATGGAGGACGGTACGCCGAGGAGTTCCTCCTTGACGTCGTCCGCATAGCCGATCACGCCGCCACGGAAGTACCTGGAGCTGCCTGGGCGGCCCGTGATCCGGCCGCCGAGAGCGCCTCCCGTGCACGACTCGGCGACGGCGAGCGACGCTCCGCGACCGGCCAGCTGATCGGCCACCATGTCGTCGATGGTCCGGCCGTCGACACTGAACACGGAGACCGCCCGCTCCAACCCGGCGACGATGGCATCGGCCTGCGCCGACGCTTCGACCGTGGGTACATACCGAAGTCTCACGCCCACCTCACCCCCGCCCGCGGTGATACCTGTCTCCAGCAGATCTCTCGGGACGCCCTCGAGCACTGCCGCCACGGCTGGTTCGCCACTGCCGTAGACGCGCACGACCCGCCGGACGACGTTTGGGAAGAAGCCCTCCGCGGACAAGCCGCGAGCGACCTGCTCCCACATCGTCCGGAACTCCCACGGGACGCCCGGAAGCGCGAAGATACGCGTGCGCCCGCGCCTCGCGCTGATGCCGGGCGCGACGCCGGCCGGAGGCAAGGGAACGCTGCCGGCGGGAATCCGTGCCTGACGACGCGTTTGGGGAAGCAACTCCCGGACCGTCATGCCGCGACGCTTGGCGATGCCCCACAGTGCGTCTTCCAGCATGGCCAGCGCGACCGCGTCCTCGTCGAGACCGACGCCGAGCGCGTCGGCCAGCGCGAGCGCGGTGAGGTCGTCATGGGTCGTACCCAGCCCCCCGCTCACGATGAGCAGATCCGGTTCGGAGTCCAGCAGGAATCGCAGTGACGCGCCGAGACGCTCCGCATCGTCGGCCACCGCCAGGATGCTCGTGATCCTCACGCCGAGGCGACTCAGCTCGGCGGCCAAGTGTGGTCCGTTCTCGTCGGCCACGGACCCATCGAGCAGCTCGTCGCCGCTGAGCACGACGACCGCCGAGGGCACTCCCTCCGTCACCGAGCTGGTCCCCGAGGCATGCGGATGAGCCCACGCGCGTTGCGGAAGTAGTTGATGCCGCTGACCAAGGTGACGACCACCACCAAGGCTGTCAGGACCCACTGGACAGCGGTCGCGAAGCCGGCGGACAGGCCGATCATCTCGGCGAGATCGGCGCTCGGCAGGAGAACGTAGAGGACGTAGCCGATCTGCAGCACGGTCTTGAGCTTGCCGTAGCGGTCCGCGGGGATGGAGACCCCCTGAGACAGTCCGACGATGCGCAGCACGCTCACGGCGACCTCGCGGCCGATGATGACCATGGCGACCCACGCCGCGACGCGCCCCTGGGAGACCAGGGCGAGCAGCGCCGCCGCGATCAGCAGCTTGTCGGCGAGGGGGTCGAGGAACTGGCCGAGCGTCGTGATGGACTGCTGCCGGCGAGCGACATACCCGTCCAGCTTGTCGGTTCCGGCGGCGAGGATGAAGATGGCGGCGGCCACGATATCGGCGTAGGGCTCCGGCAATCCCGAAAGCAAGACGACGAGGAAGACCGGGATCAGGAGAATCCGCGCGATGGTGATGGCGTTGGCGAGATTCCACTGGCTGGTCATGGCGTGCGGCTCCCGGAGATAGCCTCCACATCATAGCCAACCGCGCCGACAACGGTAGCATCCACCAGCTCGCCCCGCCTGGTGCGGCGACCACTGAGCAGCACGCGACCGTCGATGTCGGGGGCCTGGTGGGCACAGCGACCGACGGCGACACCGTCCTCCCGGTTCGTGCCTCTCTCGACGAGCACGTCGATCGACTGTCCCACCAGAGCTAGCCAGTACTCGGCGGCGACCTCGTCGATGACCTCGCCCAGCTCGGCGGCTCGATGGAGGGCCACGTCCGCAGCGATCTGGTCGCCCATGCCGGCCGCCGGTGTACCCTCCTGCGGGTCGAAGACGAAGACCCCGGCAGCTGCCAGTCCGGCGGCGCGCACGAACTCGAGCAGCTCCGCGAACTCCTCGTCGGTCTCCCCCGGGGATCCGGCGATGAACGTCGACCGGATCGCCGCGCCGGGCATCGCGGCCCGAATGCGCTCCAGGAGCCTCAGGAAGCCGTTTCCGTCGCCGGCGCGTCTCATCCGCCGCAGTACCGCACCGGAGGCGTGCTGCAGCGGAATATCGACGTAGTGGACCGCGTACCTCGCCATCGCCTCGAGCAGCGCATCGTCGATACCTTCGGGCTGCAGATAGAGGAGGCGGAGCCACAGCGGAGCGGGTTCCAGCGCAGTCAGCTCCGCAAGGAGTCGCCCCAGCCCGCCCCATCCGGGCTGCTCCCAGCGCGAAGTATCCTGCCCGACCAGGACGAGTTCGCGCGCGCCCGCGCCCAGGGCGGCGCGCGCACTCTCCAGGATGGCCTCGGGCTCAAGGGTCCCATAGTCGCCCTTGATCAGCGGGATGGCGCAGAAGGCGCAGGCGCGATCGCAGCCGTCCGAGATCTTCACGAAGGCGTGCACGGGCCGTGTCTTGCGTGGTGTAGAGGTGCGATCCACGGCCCCCGTCGTGGCGATGTCGGAGAGCGCATCCAGCAGCGGAGCCGTATCGAGCCCGCACCACAGCTCGACCTCAGGGATCTCCGCCGCGAGCTCCTCGCCGTGCCGCTCGACGAGGCAGCCGACCGCCGCGACGCGGGCGCCGCGCGCATGCGCGACCTCCGCGGCGTCGAGAATCGCAGCGATCGACTCCTCCTTCGCGGCGTCGATGAACCCACACGTGTTGACGACCACCAGGCCGGCGTCGCCGGGGGCGCCTTCCCGATACCCCGCCGCTCTCAAGCGCCGGGCGAGCGCGTCGGAATCGGCCTCGTTCTTCGGACAGCCCAGTGTCTGTATGAAGAAGCTGGCGACCGTCGCCGCCTCAGCGATAGTTCACGAACTGCAAGGGGATCCCCCAATCCTCTTCGCGAAGGGCGGCCATGACGGCTTGGAGCTCGTCCTTGCTGGACGAGGACACGCGCAGCGTGTCGCCCTGGATCTGGACCTTGACCTTCTTGTAGTTCTGACGCACGAACTTGCTGATGGCCTTGGCCTTCTCGTCGGAGATGCCTTGAGCGATCGGCGCTCGCTGACGGACCGTGCCTCCGAGAGCATCCTCGACCTTGCCGTACTGAATGGCCTTCAACGGCACCTTGCGCCGCACGAGCTTCCCCTCGAGCACCTCGACGACCTGCTTGAGTTTGCCCTGGTCATCCGAGACGAGGACGAGGGCCTCACCGTCCAGGGTGACCGAACTCACGCTCTTCTTGAAGTCGTAGCGCGTCGAGATCTCCTTGTGCGTCATGTTCACTGCGTTGCGCACCTCGTCCATGTCGGCGCGCGAGACTACGTCGAACGATGCTTCCTTGGCCATGTCACCCCTGCTTGTCTAGCTTGCCGTTCTGGATTAGGTAGTCGATCGGGCCGGGCTCCTCGATCGGCTTGATGCGACGCCCCTCCACGCGCAGGCGCACGTTGGGCGGACTCCCCAGCCGGAGCCACAGCACGTCGGCGACGAAGACCCTGGTCTTGCCTTTCTTCATCGTTCCCGAGAAGACCACGTCTCCCGTGGCGCTGCCCTTGCGGACCTCCACCCACGCGTCGGCCACGGCGCTGATGCGCAACTCTCCGGGCACGACCGCAGGAGCAGTCGGAGAGGGCGTCGGCGACGGCTTCGCGCTGGCCGAGGGACTGGTCGTGATCCCCAGTGGGCCCGGCTGCGTTGGAGGAGGGGGCTGATTGGCGCCGTCGCTGCGGCTCAGCGCGTAGACGACCCCGAGCACGAGCAGGCTGACCACTGCCACGAAGAGCACGGTGTTCCGCCTCCTGTGGCCGCGGGGGGCGCCGATCACCGACGTTCCGCCGAACGACTCTTGATGCTCGACGTTCCCTACGTCACGAGAACCGTATTCATCGATGATGACCTCGGGGTCGAGGCCGAGATAGGTGGCATATGTGCGCAGAAAGCCCTTGACGTACGTCGTCCCGGGCATGATGTCGAAATCCTCGTTCTCCATGGCCTGGACGTACTTGACACGGATCTTCGTGTCCTCCTCGACCTGCTGGAGTGTGAGCTTGCGACGCACACGCGCCTCGCGCAGCGTGTTGCCGATCTCAAACACAGTGGATGACTGTCTCCTCCGTCGCCCGGGGCGGTCTCTGGAAGGCGAGCGCCAAGACACACAGTCTATTCAGCAGGCAACTCGAAGACAAATGGCGCGAGCTAGTCTGGCGATGCAGGTGCAGCGCCACATCAGGTCTCACCAAGCTGCGGCTCGACGTCCTCTTCATCGACTTCGGCCGTCATCTCCTCCCCACGCAGGCGCGCCAGTGTGGCGCGCAGGCCATCTTCGCTGATCAGGACAGAGCGCGCCTTGCTGCCGTCGTATCCGGAGACGATGCCCATCTCCTCCATGATGTCGATGAGGCGCCCGGCGCGTGCGTAGCCGACGCGCAGCCGGCGTTGGAGAAGTGCGACCGAGGCGGCCCCGGTGAGCACCACCGTCTTGATGGCCTCCGCGAGCAACTCGTCGCCCGCCGGGACACCCTGCTGCTGGGTCCCATCGGCGGCGGCGGGACTCTCGAGCAGATCCTCACGGAAGTCGGGCTTCGCCTGATGCTTCCAGTGCTCTGTGATGAGCTTCATCTCGTGAGCCGTGATGAGAGCCCCCTGCACGCGCAACAAGCGATTGCTGCCCATGGGGCTGAACAGCATGTCACCCATACCCAGGAGGCTCTCGGCCCCGCCTTGGTCCAGGATGATACGGGAGTCGGTCTGGGAACTGACGGCGAAGGCGATGCGCGACGGGATGTTGGTCTTGATCATGCCGGTGACGACGTCGACCGACGGCCGCTGGGTGGCCACCACGAGGTGGATGCCGCAGCTGCGGCCGAGCTGGCCGAGACGGATGATCGATTCCTCGACCTCAGACGGGGCCACCATCATGAGGTCGGCGAGTTCGTCGATGATGACCATGATGTAGGGCAACGACTCCTCGCCCTTGCGCACGAGCTTCTTGTTGAGCGCGCGAACGTCCTGGCAGCCCTGTCGCGACAGCACCTCGTAGCGGCGGTCCATCTCGCGACAGATGTTGTCCAGCACGTACGTCGCCTGCTTCATGTTCGTGACGACCGGAGCGAGCAGATGAGGGATCCCGTCGAAGGTGGAGAGCTCGACTTTCTTGGGATCGATCATGATCATCCGGACCTGGTCCGGAGTGGCGCGCAGCATGATCGAGCTGATCAGCGCGTTGAGGCAGCCGCTCTTGCCCGAGCCGGTGGTCCCCGCGACGAGCAGATGGACCATCTTGACCAGGTCGGCGGGGACGGCCTTGCCGGTGACGTCCTTGCCGAGCCAGAACGACATCGGCGACGCCTGCGCGGGCAGGGGTCCGTGGATGTCGCCCAGGGAGACGTAGTTGGCCTGGATGTTCGGCACCTCGACGCCTACCGCCGTCTTGCCTGGGATGGGCGCCTGCACGCGTACGTCGGTGGCTGCCAGCGCGTAGGCAATGTCGTCCTTGAGACCGGCCACCCGGCTCACCTTGATGCCCGGCGCCAGCTGCAGCTCGTAGCGCGTGACGCGCGGTCCGGAGACGGTGCCGATGACGTGCGCCTGCACCCCAAAATGGCCCAAGGTCTCCACGAGCCGCTGAGCGACCTTGCTGATCGTCTCCGGCGCCTCGCTCAGCCCTTCGCCGAGGCATTGGAGGAGTCCGGGCTCAGGCAGGGTCCACTCACGTCGCTCGACGCCCATGAGAGCCAGCGCCGTCTCCTCCCCCCCCGGCACATCGACCGCCTCGTCTGCGAGCGACATCTGTTCGGTGACCTCGTCGCCGGCGGCTGGCGACCGGGTCGCCCCGATGGTCGCCGACGTCGCGTGGTCTGGCATCACCGCCGGCTCGCCGAAGACGTCCCACGCGTCCTCAGCGCCGTCCATGAGCCGCGGAGGAGGGCCCTCCGGCTCGGTTTCGTCGTCGACAGCCGGCAGCATCGCGGTGTACGCGAGGTCGGAGGCATCCCCTGTGACCGACTGATCCGCGCCGGCGAGCTGCACGGTCGCCGCCTCGCGCCGCCGCACACCAAGCGCCTCGGCCTGGCCGCGTGCGAGCCGGCCCGCCGAGGCCACGTGTCGGCCCGAACCGGCCGCCCAGTGCCGCAGAGAGGATCCGGTGACGAGCAGAAGGCCGGCCACCAACAGAGCGACACACAGGACCTCGACACCGATGCGGCCGACGACGGGGTTCAGTCCGCCCCACATGATCTCCCCGGCGAACCCACCGTGGGCGCTCATGTAGGCGTCCCTGAACAGCCGCTGCGGACGCTCGCCGCTGAACAAGCCCAGCGCATCCGCCGACGCCGCCAGAAGGAACGCGACGATGAGCAGCGCCACGCCCCAGCTCACACCCCGGCGTGGCCGCCGGTCATCGGGCGCGACGAGGAGGTAGGCGAAGAAGCAGAGCAGGAAGGGCAAGGCGAACGCCAGCAGGCCCAACGTCCAGCGCGCCGCATCGCCCAGCCAGCGGCCGAGCGATCCGCCGTCCCACCCCAAGTAGAGCACGAAGGCGAGGAACACGGCGACGGCGACGCAGGCGATCGCCGCCAGCTCGCGCC
This sequence comes from uncultured Thermoleophilia bacterium, assembly GCA_963717285.1. GTDB lineage: Bacteria > Actinomycetota > Thermoleophilia > UBA2241 > UBA2241 > CAIXSE01. The sequence continues at coordinate 149,164 of CAVQVW010000002.1, read as the reverse complement.
CGCGCCCCACCGACGATCGCTTCCCGACGGAGGGAGTACGGGCAGCCGAGGGGCGAGCAGCGGACGCGCCGCCGGCGCGTTGCCGAGCGTGCTTGGAGCGGGCTGTCGCCATAGGGGAGTATTCAACAGAGGGGTGCGAATCCCTCGCCGGACACGAGGCCGCGGCCGACCACGATCAGACCTCGACGACCACCGGGAGGATGAGGGGGCGCTGTCTGGTGCGCGTGTACACGATCTCGGCCAGCTTCTCTTTGATGTCGTCCTGGATCAGACGGCGACCTGTGACGTGGACCTCGCCCAGCTTCTCCATCAGCTCGTCGAGGGCGGTCCGGCACTCGTCGAGCACATCCTTCAGACGATCGTCGTTGTGCAGGAAGCCGCGAGCCACGAGCTCGGGTGGGGCCACGGAAGCGCCATCCTGCCCGTCGACAGTGACGACGGCGATCAGGATACCGTCACCGGCCAGCTGCTGCCGGTCCCGCAACACGATCCCTTCCTCGTCGCCGAGCTCGAAGCCGTCGACGAAGACCATGCCGGCCGGTACCTTGTCGATGATCTCGGCGTTCTCGGCATCCATCGCCAGAACGTCGCCGTTCTCAAGGATGAAGATGTCCTCGTCCTGCAAGCCGACCTGGCGCGCCAGTTCGGCGTGCAGGTGCTGGTGCCGGTACTCTCCGTGGACCGGAACCAGGTACTGCGGGCGCAGGAGGTTGAGCATCATGCGCAGATCCTCACGCGCGGCGTGACCGCTGACGTGGACTCCGCTGCCCTCTCCATAAATCACTCTGGCGCCGGCCCTGAGCAGCCGGTTGACGGTCGTCATGACGCTGACCTCGTTGCCCGGGATCGCTTTCGCCGAGATCACCACGGTATCGCCCTCGCGTAGTTCCACTTGAGAATGACCGCCGAACGCCATGCGTGTGAGCGCCGAGAGAGGCTCCCCCTGACTCCCCGTTGAGAGTATGAGGATCTCCTCGGGGCGGTAGTCGTCGATGTCGGCGAGCTTGATCATCGCGCCGTCCGGCACGTCGAGGTAGCCGAGGTTGCGCGCGATGTTGACGTTCTTCTGCATCGAGCGCCCCGAGACGGCGAACTTGCGGCCGTGCAGGTGTCCGATGTTGATGGCCTGCTGAACGCGGTGGATGTGCGAGGCGAAACTCGCCACGATGATGCGTCCCTCCGCCTCCGCGAAGATGTGGTGGAAGGTCTCGCCGATCGTGCTCTCGGAGGCGGTGGACCCCGGGGCCTCGACGTTCGTCGAGTCGCCGAGAAGGGCGAGCACCCCTTGCTTGCCGAGCTGGGCGAACCTGTTCACATCCGTGATGCGACCGTCGATCGGCGTGTGGTCGAATCTGTAGTCCCCCGTCAGGACAACGGCACCGAGATCGGTCTCGAGGACGATCGACAGAGCGTCGGGAACGCTGTGGCTCACGGCGACGAAAGACACGCCGAACGGCCCGAGCCGGACCTTCGAGGCGTCGTTCACCTCGTTGAGCTCGACCGTCTTGAGGAGACCGTGTTCGTCGAGCTTCGACTTGATGAGGGCCAGTGTGAATCGACTGCCGTAGACGGGCCTGTTGAGCTGCTTGAGCACGAAGGGCAGGGCGCCCTGGTGATCCTCGTGACCGTGCGTGATGAGGAAGGCCAGCACGTCGTCCCTACGCTCGAGCAGCCAGCGGATATCCGGTATCACGAGATCGATCCCGAGCATGTCGTCGTGCGGGAACTCGACGCCGCAGTCAAGCACCACGATCTTGCCGCGATACTCGACCGCCGTCATGTTCTTGCCGATCTCGCCCATCCCGCCGAGCGGGATGATCCTGACCTCGTCGTCCATCGTCGCCCCGCTCATCTCAAGCCCGGAGTCCGAGTCGGAGCAACTCGGCGGCCACGATGGCCGACTCGGCCGCGGTGGCCGGCAGGAGTGGCAGCCGCAAGCCTCCCACCTCATGTCCGAGGAGGTTCATCGCCGTCTTGACCGGAATCGGATTCGCGGTGACGAACAGGGTCTCGTAGAGAGGCTGAAGGTCCGCATCGATGGCGCCGGCAGCCTCCTCGTCGCCGGCCCGCATGAGCCTGGCCATCTCGGCCATGCGAGCGCCGACGACGTGACTGGCGACGCAGATGCCGCCCCACCCTCCCAGGCGCAGCACATCGAGCAGCATGTCGTCGTTTCCCGCATAGACGCCCATCTCGCAGAGCTCCCGCAGCCGGCGTGTCTCGTCGAGGTCGGGATTCGCCTGCTTGACCGCGACGATGTTCTCGACCTCCGAGAGCGTGGCCAGCGCCTCCGGCGACAGATTGACGACACATCTTCCGGGGATGTTGTAGATGATGATCGGCAGGCTGGTCTCACTCGCTACGGCGCGAAAGTGCTCGATGATCCCGCGCTCGGGCGGCTTATTGTAGTAGGGGGTCACGACCAGAGCCGCGTGCGCGCCGGCCCGCTCGGCGAGCTGAGTGAGGCGGATGCTGTGGGCGGTGTCGTTCGACCCTGTGCCTACGACGACCGGACACCGATCGCCGACCGCCTCGAGCACGGAGCTCGCCATCGCGATCTTCTCGTCGTCGGTGAGCGTCGGCGACTCGCCCGTCGTGCCGGCCACGACGAGGCCGTCAGAGCCATTGCCGATCAGGAAGCGGGCCAGATCCGCAAGTCGCCGATGGTCGACCCGCAGGTCGGCGTCGAAGGGTGTGACCATGGCGGTGAGAATGGTCCCCAAACTGTCGTTCATGGCACCTCTCCTCAGATCTGGGTCTCGGCGGTCTGCACACGCTCTCTCTAGTCTAGGAGGTTCTCCAGCCCGATGACAGTCCCCTTGACCCCCGTGACCCGCCGCATGGCCAGCACCACGCCGCCCATGAACGAACGCCGCGAGAGGGAATCGTGCCGCAGCGTGAGAAGCTCGTCCTCGCCGCCGAGGAGCACCTCCTGATGAGCCACCAGCCCGGGCAGTCGCACGCTGTGGATGTGGACGTGATCGGCGACCACGCCGCGGGCCGGCGGCGCCACAGCGGCCGCCTCAGGGGCGGACTGGGGAGTCACGTCCATGAGCCGTGCGGTGCGCAGGCTGGTGCCTGAGGGCGCGTCGATCTTGTCCGCGCTGTGCATCTCGATGATCTCGGCGTGATCGAAGTACTTCGCCGCCTGGCGGGCGAACTGCATGAGCAGCACGGCGCCAAGCGCGAAGTTGGGAACGATGACGAGACCGGTGTCGCGCGCACTGGCGATCGCGCCCAACGCGCCGACCTGGCCGTCCGAAAGGCCGGTGGCCCCGACCACGGTCGCGACGCCGGCCTCCAGAAGCGCTCTCGTGTTCTCGTAGACTGAAGCTGGCACGCTGAACTCGAGCGCGGCCACTGGAGAAGTCGCGGCGAGCGCCTCGCCTACGCTCGCGAAGCTGGGCGCGCCTCCAGCGCTCGCCCCAGGCTTGGGATCGACGAGCGCCACGACGCGCAGGTCGTCCTGGGCGGCTATCGTCGTGGCGCTCACGCTCCCCATCTTCCCGGCCGCACCACTGATCAGGACGTCGATCATCGTTCCTCCCAGGCGAACTCCCCGGTGACGGCCCGGAAAGGCTCCGCTCGCGGGCCGATGCAGGTGGTCGACCATTTCTGCGGGTCGTAGTAGCGCTGCACCGCTGCTCTGACGTCATTGGTCGTGACCGCGTCGATGCGGGCCAGCAACTCGTCGACGGTGAGCACCGGCATCTCCATGATCACGGCACGCCCCAGAGCATGCATGCGGCTCGTGGGGCTCTCCATACCCAGCACGACCTGTCCCCTGATGTGATTCTTGGCGCGCCGGACGGCGTCGTCGTCGATCCTCTGCTGAAGATCGCCTAGCACCCCGAGGATCACGGTCATCGCCTCCGTGACGGCTTCCGCACGCGACCCGAAGTAGATGGCGGTAAGGCCCGCGTCCGAATACTGCGACGTGTACGAGTAGACGGAGTAGGCCAGGCCTCGCTTCTCGCGGACCTCCTGGAAGAGTACCGAACTCCACGACGACCCGAGGATGGTGTCGACGACGAACACGGCGAAGCGGTCCGGGTCGCTGCGACGCGGCCCGGGGCCGCCCAGGCAGACGTGGTACTGCTCGGTGTCCTTGTGCGAGAACTGGGCCACGTGGCGGAAGCCCGGTGCGCTCAGCTCCGGCCGGGGCACGACCGCACCAGGCTCCGGTCGGAAGTGCTCGCCGGCCAGCCTGCAGAGGTGCTCGTGATCGACCCGGCCGCAGGCCGCCACGACGACACCGGGATTGACGTAGTGCGCGTCGTGGTAGCCGCGGACGGCGGCCGCATCGAGCTGCGCGAGCGTCTCGCTGCGGCCGATGATCGGTCGCCCCAGAGGATGTGCACCGAAGACGACCTCGGAGAGGTCGTCGTGGATCAGCTCGGGCGGCGAGTCCTCGTACATCGCGACTTCTTCGAGCACCACGGCGCGTTCGTGATCCAGATCGACGAACGCGGGACGCGCCACCATCTCTGCGATCGTCTCGAACGCGATGTCGAGGTCCTCATCGAGGAAGCGCGCGTCGACCAGCGTGTTCTCCTTCGAGGTCGACGCGTTCGGCTCACCGCCGATGTCGTCGAAGATCCGCGCGATGTCCAGCGCGCTGTATCGCTCAGTACCCTTGAACAGAAGGTGTTCGATGAAGTGCGACACGCCGGCTTGCTCGGGCGGCTCCAGCCGCGAACCGGCCGCGATCCAGACCCCGAGGGCCACCGAGCGCACACTGTCCATGTGCTCGGTGGCCACTCGCAGCCCGTTGTCCAGCGTCGAGAGGCGATGCGCCGCCGCGGGTCTCATCGTCTGTCCGGATTCACCCAGAATCGGACGCCTTGAGCAGGGACAGCCCGATACGGTTGCGGGCCTTGTCGATCTCGACGACCTCGACGGTCACCGTGTCGCCGCGCTTCACGACGTCCTCGACGGACTTCACACGCTCGCCTTTCTTGCCGAGGCGCGAGATGTGGAGCAGCCCGTCGGTGCCCTTCTTGAGCTCGACGAAGGCGCCGAAGTCCGTCGTCTTCACGACGCGCCCCGTGAACACGTCACCGACCTCGACCTCCTTGGTCATCGATTGGATACGGTTGATCACACCCTCAGCCGCCTCCTGATCGGGCGCACAGATGAAGATCGTGCCATCCTCCTGGATATCGATATCGGCGCCGAACTCGTCGGTCAGACCACGGATCGTCTCTCCGCCCTTGCCGATGACGAGCCCGATCTGGTCCGGGTTGATCTGGATCGAGAAGATGCGCGGCGCCCACTGCGACAGCTCGCTGCGGGGCTCGGGAAGGGTCTCCCGCATGCGCTCCAGAATGAACAGTCGGGCCCTGCGGGCCTGCTCCAGCGCCTCGGTCAGGATCTCGAATGTCACGCCCGTGATCTTGATGTCCATCTGCAGCGCCGTGATGCCGGCCGCGGTGCCCGCCACCTTGAAGTCCATATCGCCGAGATGGTCCTCGACGCCCGCGATATCGGTGAGGATGACGTAGTCGTCGCCCTCCTTGATGAGCCCCATCGCGATGCCGGCGACCGGGTCGCTGATCTTCACGCCAGCGTCCATCAGGGAGAGTGTCGAGCCGCAGACGCTGGCCATCGACGACGATCCGTTGCTTTCGAGGATCTCGGAGACGATGCGGATCGTGTACGGGAAGTCGACCTCGTCGGGGAGCACCGGCAGGAGCGCCCGCTCGGCAAGGGCTCCATGGCCGATGTCGCGCCGCTTGGGGCCGCGCATGAAACCGGTCTCGCCGACGGAGTACGGCGGGAAGTTGTAGTGATGGATGTAGCGCTTCTTGTCCTCGATGCCGAGACCGTCGATGCGCTGGAACTCTCCCGTACCCCCGAGAGTGAGCAGACTCATCGCCTGTGTCTGGCCGCGCGTGAAGAGCGCGCTGCCGTGGGTGCGCGGGACCACACCCACCTCACTGCTGATGGACCGGATCTCGTCGGTCCCGCGACCGTCCGGACGGATCTTCTGCACGGCGATGCGATCGCGGATGATGTCCTTCTCGATCTTCGCGAGAGCACGCCGGACCTGCACCGCGCGCTCCGCCGGCGAGCTGTCGTCGAGCAGCGTCTCGATCGCCCGCCGTTTGACGTCGGCCACGGCGTCGCGCCTCTCCTGCTTGTCCGCCACCTGCGTCGCGGCTTCGAGATCGGCAGCGTACCCTCCGCGAACCTCCGCGAGAATGCTCTCGTCGACGGTCCACTCCGGCACAACCCACTTGGCTTTGCCGCACTGACGCTGCAACTCGAGCTGAGCGTCGACGAGCTTCTTGATCTCGTCGTGCGCCAGGCGAAGAGCCTCGACGATCAGCGGCTCGGGGATCTGCTGGGCGCCGGCCTCGACCATGACGATGGCGTCCCTGGTCCCGGTGACGACGAGGTCGAGCTCGGACTCCTCCTGGATCTGTGTCAAGGTCGGGTTGATGACGAACTCGTCTTCAACGCGGCCGACGCGCACCGATCCCACCGGCCCCTGGAACGGGATCTCGCTGAGAGTCAGCGCCGCCGACGCCCCGATGGTCGCCAGGAGGTCGTGAGCGTTCTCCAGGTCCACGGACAGCACCGTGGCCACGACATGGACCTCGTTCATGTAGCCCTTCAGGAACAGCGGCCTGATTGGTCGGTCGATCTGGCGGGCCGCCAGAATGGCCTTCTCGCTCGGTCGGGACTCGCGCTTGATGAAGCCGCCGGGGATCTTGCCGGCGGCGTAGTGCCGCTCCTCCACATCGACTGTCAGCGGGAAGAACTCCTGGCCCTCGCGTGCCTCCGTGCGTCCGACCGCCGTGACCAGCACGACGGTGTCTCCGCAGCGCACGAGGACGGCGCCGTTGGCCTGCTGTGCCAGACGCCCGGTCTCGAGCGTGATGGTCTTGCCGCCGATCTCAACTTCGACTGTGTTCATCTGTTCCTTCGTCTCTGGGCCCGGCACCCCATTGCGCACGGGCACTCCCACCGTCCGCACGCACGATGCAGGGGACGGCACAGCCGGCATAGGGCCGGTCTGTCGATACTACTTGCGGAGCTCGAGCTCCTTGATGAGCGAGCGATAGCGCTCGAGGTCGCGCGCCTGGAGGTATTTGAGCAGACGACGACGCTGACCGACCATCTTCAGCAGGCCGCGACGGCTGTGGTGGTCCTTCTTGTGGGCCTTGAGGTGCTCGGTGAGGGTCGCGATGCGCGCCGTCAGCAGTGCGATCTGAACCTCGGGTGAGCCGGTGTCGCCGTCGTGCTGGGCGTGCTTGGCGATGATGGTTTCTTTGACGTCTTTGGTGGTTGCCATGAGAATCACCTCCCCTACAGGAGTATCCGGAAACCCAGTAGCGGGTAGGCCACCCGCAACCGAGTAGTCGGTCGCGGGTAGGCTAACACAGGGCAGGTCTACGGAGAACCTGGGCCAGAGCGACGCGGCGGCTCAGGAGATCGCGACGCCGGCCAAGTCGACCGCGTCGAAAGCGGCGTCCGCGAACGCCGCGGCGATGGCGATGTCGCGACGCATCTGTGCCACGAGTTCGTCGGCGGATCCGAACCGGCGCTCGCCGCGGATCCTGTGCAGGACATCGACCCGCATCTCGACTCCATAGAGATCGCCGTCGAAGCCGAGCAGGAACGCCTCAGTCGCGACAGGGGCGGCCGGTTCCCGCTCCTCGTGGAACGTCGGGTTGCGGCCGATGCTCACCGCCGCCCGATACCACGTGCCGCGAGCCAGGACTCGCGCCACGTACACGCCGCAGCCGGGGCTGATGGTGCCCGAAGCCACGACCAGGTTCGCAGTCGGGACCCCCAGAGCCTTGCCACGCCCCTCCCCCCGTCCGACGACGCCGGTCACCGACGGTGGCCTCCCGAGGATCTCGCGCACCTCCTCGATCTGGCCGGCGCCGAGAAGAAGACGGGCCCGGGTCGAGCTGATCGACTCTCCGTGGCTCGTCATGAGTCGCAGCACGACCGTCTCGTAGCCGTGCTCGGCGCCTCCGGCGCGCAGCAGAGCTGCGTCCCCGACGCCTCCGGCCCCGAAGTGGAAGTTCTCTCCGACGACGACGGCTCGCGCCTGGAGCTCCCCGGCAAGCAGATCGGCGCAGAACTCCTCAGCGCTCAACGCCGACAGGCCGGTATCGAAGGGCAGCAGGATGAGTTCGTCCGGCCCGATCTCGCCGATAAGGCGGATCCTCTCGGCCAGCGGCGTGAGGAGTTGCGGCACACGCTGGGGGTCGACGACAGACAGGGGGTGACGATTGAAGCTGAGGACGGCGCTCGTGATGCCCCGCTGCCGGGCCATCTCGACGGCGCGCTCGATGGTGGCACGATGGCCGGCGTGCACGCCGTCGAAGGTCCCGATGGCGAGGGCTCGCGGACGGTCCGCCAAGCCGTTGAGACCCGTGATGATCTCCATCACAGCTTCACGAGCAGCTTGAGGGCGTGGCCCCCCTCCCATGGCCCGTAGATGGCGATGAGCTCGCCGCGGTACGTCACTCGCACCGGCTCCTGGGGGCCCCCGGGCAACTGCGCGCCGTTGCGCACCGCCGTGACCTGCGCGGCCGACAACTGGACGGCCGGCATGAACTGCAAGGCGCCGGCGGAGGGAAGCAGTCCCGGGATGCAGTCGTCACCGGACTCTCGCTCCTCTACAGCCTCCTCGAAGGCGGCGAGACCCAGGGCGTCCTCGAGGGTCAGGTCGCCGACCGCCGTCCGCGACAGTTCCGTGAGGTGGGCCCCGGCACCGACCGCCTCACCCAGGTCGATGGCGAGCTGCCGCACGTACGTGCCCTTGGAGCACGCGATGCGGCAGCGCATGATCTGAGATGTCTCGTCGAAGGAGAGCACCTCGATGGCGGTGATCTCCACCTGCTTGATCGGCGTCTCGACGATCTCGCCGCGATGCGCCTTCTTGTAGAGGCGCTCGCCGTCGACCTTGACGGCGGACGTCATGGGCACGCGCTGCTGCACGGACCCGAGGAACCGCGACAAGGCCGACTCGACAGCCTCCCGCGTCGTCGTCAAGCCGGTCGTCGTCAGCTCCCCGGTGAGATCGCCGCTGTCTGAACGTACGCCGAACCTGACCGTGCAGACGTACTCCTTGGGAAGATCGACGAAGAAGCGCGCCAGCTTCGTGGCTCTTCCGACGAGCACGACCAGCAACCCAGTGGCGAACGGGTCGAGCGTGCCGGCGTGCCCCACCTTCTTCACCGTAGGGCGCAGTCGCCGGCGCACACGGGCGACAACGTCGTGGGAAGTGGGACCGACGGGCTTGTCGATCAGCAGGACTCCATCGACAGGCGCCTTGCGAGTTCGGAACTGAGCCACGCGGTCACCTCCTCCGGACTCTCGTCGCTCGAGAAGCCAGCCGCAAGACGGTGCCCTCCGCCGCCCATGAGAGCCGCCACGGCGCTCACATCCAGAGCGTCCGAGCGCATGCTCACGCGCACCCGAGTCCCCGCGCTCTGCTCCTTCACCACCGCCGCGACCTCGACGCCGGCCACACTGCGCAGCGTCTCGACGATGCCCTCGGCGTCCTCTTCGCGCGTGCCCGTCGCCGCGTAGTCGCGCGGCGTCACCGTGGCAAGCAGGACCCGGCCCTCCGCCGTCGGTTCGGCGGATGCCACGGCGCGCGCCCACAGAAGAAGGGCCGCGCGCGAACGCTGCTCGTAGAGGCGCTCGTAGACAGCCGTGACGTCGACGCCGAGACCCCTGAGCCAGGCGGCGCACGAGAAGGTCTGCGCGCCGGTGTTCGAGTGCCGGAAGTGACCCGAGTCGAATGAGATGCCCGCGTATAGAGCCGTCGCGGCCGACGCTCCAGGCACGAGCTCCAGTGCATGGGCGAGCTCGCAGACCATCTCGCAGGTGCTGCTCGCCTCAGTCCTCAGAAGGATGAGATCGCCGAAGCCGCTGTTGTCGCGGTGATGGTCGATGTTGACGACGAATCCCTCCCAGTCATCCAGAGCGAGCTCCACACGGGCGCGACTCCCGCAGTCGAGGGCGTAGAGCGAGGCCCCGGCGTCGGGGAGCCCGCGCTCGACACTGCCGGACGGCAGCAGGTACTCCTCGAGGGGCAGTGACACCCCCTCGGCCACGTGCAGGCGCGCCTCGATGCCGAGCTGCGCGAAGAGGTCCAGCATCCCCGCGGCGGCGCCGAGCGCGTCCGTGTCGGGGTTCTCGTGAACCGCCAGCGCGGCACTGGCCTCGGCCCGCATACGTCTGCAGACGGCGGCGAGATCGGCTGGCACGACCCTCACGCCCGTGCGTCCCCGGGGTCTTCCTCCTCGGCCTTCGGGACGGACGGTGCCTCACCGCCGACGATGACCTCCGGAGGCTCGCTGCCCAGGACCTCCTCCTCGCGCTTGAGGAGCTTTTCGATGTGCAACGCGTTGTCCAGCGTGTCATCGTAGACGAACTGCAGTTGAGGCGTGCGCTTCATGCGCAGGGACTCCCCCAGGCATGACTGCAGGTAGCCGCGCGAGCGCGTCAGCGCCTCCATCGTCGCCTCGCGCTCAGCCTGGTTGCCCAGCACGCTGACGAAGACCTTCGCCTGGCGCACGTCGGCGGTCGCCTCGACGCCCGTCACGGTGACGAAACCGACGCGCGGATCCTTGAGGCCCTCGGCCGCGATCACCGTCGACAGGGTCTCCTTGATCGCCTCGTTGACCCTCAGCCGTCGAAGTCCCACAGCGCATCCACGGGGTCGACTCTCTTCAGCAGGACGCGCGACACCTCGAACTCCTGCCCATGCAGATAGCGGTCGACGTCGTCGAGACGCTCGCGAGCCCGGGCGATCGAGGACGCAGCGAAGACGATCAGGACTAGCGCGCGTTGCCACGCCTCCTGCAGACCGACCTCACTGAACGAGACACGGAAGCGACCGTGAAGGACATCGCGCAGGGACGCGAGCGGGGCCCGCTTGTCCTTGAGCGAACGACTGGCCGGGAAGTGCAGCTCCGCGAGCAGTACACCGATGCCCGCGTCACGCGTCACGGGCCACCTCCCTGGTCTCGTACGCCTCCAGGACGTCGCCCTCCTTGACGTCGTTGAAGCCGTCCACGAGGATGCCGCACTCGAAGCCCTCCAGCACCTCCCGCGCGTCTTCCTTGAAGCGCTTCAGAGAGCCGATCTTGCCGTCGTGGACGACGACATCGTCGCGCAGCACGCGCACGCTGGCGTTGCGCGAGACGGCGCCGTGCGTGACCATGCAGCCAGCGATGGTCCCGAGCTTCGACGCCTTGAACGTGGTCCGCACCTCGGCCTGCCCCAACACGAATTCGGTGTAGGTGGGCTTGAGCATGCCCACCAAGGCGGCCGTGATGTCTTCCGTGACCTTGTAGATGACGCGGTACGTGCGCACGTCCACGCCCTCACTCTCGGCCTGGGCCGTGGCCGCGGGGCTGGGGCGCACGTTGAACCCGATGATGATCGCCGAGGATGCGCTGGCCAGCATGACGTCGTTCTCGTTGATGCCGCCGACGCCCGAGTGGATGATGCGCACCTTCACTTCGGGGTGCTGGATCTTCAGCAACGCATCGCTCAACGCCTCGATGCTGCCCTGGACGTCGGCCTTGAGCACGAGGTTCAGGTCCAGGACCTTGCCGGCGGCGATCCTGGCAAACACATCGTCCAAGGTCAGCGCGTGCTGCCTGGCAAGCGCCTCGGTCTTGAGCCGGTTGGCCCTGCGCTGCGCCAACGAACGTGCCGTCCGCTCATCCTTGACCACCCGGCAGAACTCGCCCGCCACCGGCAGATCGTCGAAGCCGATGATCTCGACCGGGGTCGAGGGCCCGGCGCCCTTCAGCGGCTCGCCCCTGAAATCACGCATGGCGCGCACGCGACCACTCGCCTCACCGGCCACGACCGCGTCGCTCACATGGAGCGTTCCCCGATTGACGAGAATGGTCGCCGCCACACCGCGACCAGGATCGACCCGCGACTCGATGACGTAGCCACTCGCCGCAGCGTCGGGGTTCGCCTTGAGATCGCCCACCTCCGCGACGAGCAGGAGCATGTCGAGGAAGTGGTCGAGACCGAGGCGCTTCTTCGCAGACACTTCGACGAAGACGTTGTCGCCGCCCCAGCCCTCGGGCACGACGCCATGATCCGCGAGTTGCTGCTTGATGAGGTCGATGTTGGCCCCGGGCTTGTCGATCTTGTTGACCACGATGAGGATCGGCACCTGGGCAGCCTTGGCGTGGGCGATGGCCTCGACCGTCTGTGGCATGACGCCGTCGTCGGCCGCCACCACGATCGCCGCGATGTCGGTGATCCTGGCGCCGCGGGCGCGCATCGCCGTGAATGCCGCGTGACCCGGGGTATCGATGAACGTGATGCGTTCGCCGTTGTGGTTCACCTGGTAGGCGCCGATGTGCTGCGTGATACCGCCCGCCTCACCGGTGGCCACCGTCGTGTGGCGGATCGCGTCCAGAAGGCTCGTCTTGCCATGGTCGACGTGACCCATGACCGTGATCACGGCAGCTCGTGAACTCAGATCCGCCGGGTCATCCACGGCCTCAGCCTCGAGCGCGGCCTCCTCGTCGGCGGCGTGCACGATCTCGATCTCGCGGCTGAAGTCGGTGGCCAGCACCTCGATGGCCTCGTCGCTCAGGGTCTGAGCGATGGTCACCATCTCCCCGTACCCCATGAGCACCTTGATGATCTCGGGTGCCGCGACGCCGAGAAGCTGAGAGATGTCCTTGACGGTCGAGCCGGAAGGCACCTTGACCAGGCCTGTGGGAACGACCATCGGAGCCGGCTGATCGTCGCGACCAGGGCCGCGACCGCGACCGCGACGCCGATCTCGGCCCTTCTGCCGGCCACCGCCTCGACGCGACGCGCCGGCATCGATGATCACACGCCGACGCTTCCCCCCCGGACCGGCAGCGCGGCGACGCACGCCTCCCGCCGGCGCAGCGATAGCCTTGTCCAGCACTTCATCCGCGACGTCGATCTCGCCGTCGGTGACTTCGATACCCGCCTTCTTGAGGTGGGCGAGAACGTCGTCTACGCTCGTCTTTCGCTGAGTCGCGATGTCCGAGACCTTGCGCTTGTTCGCCATTCACCTCACCGCCTTTCATCGCTTGCGTGCCGTACCACAGCGCGCTGCACCGTGGGGTCGAGAGCCACGGGCGCCCGGAAGGCCCGCGCGAACGCGCGCCGCCGCTCCGCCGCTTCGAGACACTTCGTCTCAGGGCACAGGTATGCGCTCCTGCCCGGCGTACCGGGAAGAGCCGGCTTCACGAGCCCGCCCTCGACCTTGAATCGTACCAGTTCCGCCTGGCCGCGCCTGCGGCGACAACCGACACAGCTACGCTCGGGAGCCGCCAACCCGAGTCACTCCTCTGGAGGCTCCGTGTCCACTGCGTCGACCACGCTCTCTTCCACAGGCTCAGACGTCGCCTCAGCCGGTGACTCGGACTCGACGTAGTCGACGTGGATGCTGCAGTAGCGCGACGCCGGCTCGGCCTGATTGGGGCAGCGCTTGCCAGTGCGCATAACGGCCATGCACTGCCCGTCGATGCCCTCATCTTCGGTGAACTCACTGGCGCTCTCGGCATCAGCCATCTGCTGCTGGCTCTTGATGTCGATGCGCCAGCCCGTGAGCTTGCTCGCCAGACGTGCGTTCTGGCCCTCCTTGCCGATCGCCAGCGACAGCTGGTCGTCAGGCACGACGATCGTCGCCGCACGCTCCTCGTCGTCGACGATGACCTCGCGCACGCGGGCCGGCGAGAGCGCCTTGGCCACGAACCGCGCCGGATCGTCATTGTAGGGAATGATGTCGATACGCTCGCCGCGCAGCTCGCTGACGACCATGCGCACGCGCGAGCCGCGCGGGCCCACGCAGGCGCCCACGGGGTCGACCCCATCGGCGTGCGAGACGACGGCGATCTTGCAGCGACCCGGGGTAGGCTTGCCGTCCCTGCCGCGATAGCCGGTCTCGCGCGCCACGTACTTGATCTCGATGAGACCGTCGGCGATCTCCGGCACTTCGAGCTCGAACAGCGTGCGCACGAACTCCTCGTTGCGCCGCGACAGCTTGACCTGTGGCCCTTTGCCCGATTCCTCCACACGAATGATCACGGCCTTGATGCGCGCACCGTGCTCGTAGTGCTCAGTCTCGATCTGCTCCGAGCGGGAGAGTTCGGCCTCGACGCGGCCCAGCTCGACCAGCATGCTGTGTCGCGGATCGCTCTGCTGCACGATGCCCGTGACCAGCTCGCCCACGCGGCCGACGTACTCCTCGTACATAAGATCGCGCTCGGCCTCGCGGATGCGCTGAAGGATGACTTGCTTCGCGGTCTGCGCCGCAATGCGGCCGAAGTTGTCCGGCGTGACTTCGATGCGCTCGACCTCGCTCATGTCCACACCTGAGAGGTCGAGTCCGATCTCCTCGCCCTCCTCGTCGTGGACCCTGAGGGCATCGACGTCGACGTGCTCAGGGAAGATGAGCTCGTAGACGCGCATGTCGCCCGTCTCGACGTCGATCTCGACCTTGGCGTGCTCGACGGCGTTGGTCGTCTTCTTGTAGGCGGAGAGCAACGCGTCCTCGAGGGCCTCCACGAGGGCCTCGAACGCGATGCCCTTCTCCTTCTCTATCTGTCGTAGAGCCTCAATGATCTCTCTACTCACGATGGCCTCCGTCATCTGAAAAGTCGTACACCACGTGGGCCTTGCCCAGGTTCGCCAGAGGAAGCGCGTCGCTCCCACCGCCGTCCGACTCCACCGTGATGGAGTCGGGTCCGGCCGCGACCAGGACACCCCGGAAGTTGCGGCGACCCTCGTGCGCCGTCGTCAGCCTCACGACCACCTCTCGCCCAAGAGCTGCGGCGAAGTGCTCCGGCCTTCGCAGGCGCCGGTCCAGGCCCGGCGAGGAGACTTCGAGGTTGTAGCGCTCGCGCAACTCGTCGAGCGCCCGGCTCACCGCCGAACAGAGGTCCAGATCGACGCCGCCCGGCCGGTCGATGAACACGGTCAGTGTGCCCGCCGGTGACCCTCGCATCTCCAGATCGACGAACTCGACCTCAGGAAAGTGCGCGCCGAGCGTGGCCTGGATCGTCGCTTCCAGTTCTTCTCTGCTCTCCCTCATACTCGACCCCTGACAAGACAAAAGTCGGTTCCCACCGACTTTTCGCGCAAGAGTCCCCTCGTGGTTGTGTTGTCCAACCCGGGGATTATAGCACCTCGAGTGTTGACCGGACAAGTTGGACGACCTACCTCTCGATCACCACCGGGCTACCCGCCGGCACCAGCCGGCTCACCTCGAGAACGTCCTTGTCGTGCATGCGCACGCATCCGTGGCTCACAGCCTTGCCGATCAGACGGTCCTCGTTCGTGCCATGGATGGCGACCGGGCCTCCTTGAGGCCAGTCCGGGAGCTTCGGCTGGAAGGCGCTGATGCCGAGAGCCAGCACGCCGTAGGGGCCACCGGGCGACGGCGGCCGAAGCTTCTGGTTGATGAAGTAGAAGCCGGTCGGCGTCTCCAGGCCGGGACGTCCCACGGCCACCGCGAACGTATCGATATCGCGCCCGCGACGATACACCGTGAGCGAACGCTCCGAGAGATCGATGACGATCTTCGACGAGGTCGTGAAGAAGCCCAGCTGGCCCTCGCGGACCCATCCGCGACTGCCGTTCGGAAGAACGGCCAGCCAGACCCGATACCAGGTCACTTCCTCGACCGTGCGTACCGTGTCCACGAGCACCAGGGTCGGATAGCCGCTCTCTGTCGTCTTGCCGAGCTTGGCCTTCACGGGGGCGTTCTCGTCGGGCCGCGAGAAGACGGTCACCGGGCCGATGGCCTTTCCGACCGACCAGCGCTTGTATGTGGCCTGCGGGGCGCTGCTCGACTTGGGTGGCTGGACCGGCGCCAGGTACTGACGCGATTCGCCGCCCTGGGCGCGCGCCTGCACGACGGCGTACCCCGCCAGCCCGGCGCCAAGCACGACGGCGAGGGCCAGCACCAGCATCCCGAGACTGCTATACGAGGGCTTCATGCCTCTCAAGGATAGGCGAGGACACGCATCCTGTACACCGGGCTACGGTCTCCCCACGCGAAGGTCGATACCGTACACTACAGATTGGACCGGTGCCAACGAAAGGAGTCCTCGGGTGACCGTTACCATCATCGTCGTGCTCTTGCTGCTCGCAGCCCTCGGCATCATCTTCGCCGTGCTCTACAACGGCCTGGTGACCCGGCGCAATCGCGTGGACAACTCGTGGAGCCAGATCGACGTGCAGCTGAAGCGGCGCTACGACCTCATCCCCAACCTGGTCGAGGCCGTGAAGGACTACATGGCCTACGAGCAGGAGACGCTGAGTCGAGTCACCGAGGCGCGAGCCGCAGCCATCAACGCCGGTGCAAGTGGGCCCCAGGCCCAGGCCAAGGCGGAGGGCATGCTCACCGACACCTTGAAGTCGCTGTTCGCGGTCGTCGAGAGCTACCCCGACCTGAAGGCGAATCAGAACGTCATGAGCCTTCAGGAGGAACTCACCGCGACCGAGAACAAGATCGCCTTCGCGCGCCAGTTCTACAACGACAGCGTCCTCTCCTACAACAACAAGACTCAGACCGTCCCCAGCAACATCATCGCCGGGATGTTCAACTTCACGCCGCGCCAGTTCTTCGAGGCGCCCGACAGCGACCGCGCGGTGCCCAAGGTCGACCTGCGCTGAGTGATCCCGGCGGCGGGCGCCACGCATGTATGAACAGATCAGCAGGAATCGACGAGCCTCATGGCTGCTCATGGGGCTCGTCATCGCGCTTCTGGCGACGCTCGGCTATGTGATCGGCGCCGCCTACTGGGGCGGCACGACCGGAGGCCTGGGCCTCCTCGGTGTGTTCGGCGTGGTCGCCATCGTCTGGAGCCTCATCGGCTACTACTCCGGCGACAAGATGGTGCTGGCGGTGAGCGGAGCGCACCAGGTGGCGCACGACGATGAGCCACAGCTCTACAACGTCGTCGAGGAGATGACGATCGCCGCCGGACTGCCGCAGCCTCCGAGAGTCTTCGTCATCGAGGAGGATGCGCCCAACGCGTTCGCCACCGGTCGTGACCCGCAGCATGCCTCCATCGCCGTGACCCGCGGCCTCATGCGCCGGCTGAACCGCGAGGAGTTGCAGGGTGTGATCGCCCACGAACTCTCGCACGTTCGCAACTACGACATACGCTTCGCGACCCTCGTCGGCATCCTCGTGGGCATGATCGCACTCGTCGCCGACTTCTTCCTGCGCTCCGCCATATTCGGCGGTTTCGGCCGGCGTCGCGGAGGGGACTCCGGCGGCAACATCATCATGTTCGGCCTCGCGATCATGCTCGCCATACTGGCCCCGCTGGCGGCCTACACGGTGCAGTTCGCCATCGCGCGCCGCCGCGAATTCCTCGCCGATGCCTCGGCCGTCGAGCTCACGCGCAACCCCCTCGGACTCGCGAGAGCGCTGAACAAGATCGCCGTCGACAACCAGCCGTTGCTCCACGCCAACCGCGCCACGGCCCATCTCTACATCGCGAATCCGCTGAAGAGGAAGAAGAGCAAGGAGAGGAGCAACGCGTTCGACACGCACCCGCCCATCGGACGACGTATCGCGTTGCTGCTCGCCATGGCGCACGTCGGGCCAGAGGCGCTCAGCGCAGGGCCAGAGGGTCCACCGCCTCAGCCCCAGACCACGACCACGTAGGGGAGCGCCTACCTGGCGTCGTCCAGCGCCCTCCGATACAGGGCCGACTGAGGCTTGAGGGCGCACGCGAGACGCAGGTGCGCCCTTGCCTTCTCCCCCTCACGCAAGGCCAGCAGGCAGCGCCCGAGGCAGTACCGCGCGTAGTCGTTGTCGGGCGCGCTCGCGACGATCGACTCGAAGTGCTCGACCGCCTGCCGGTAGCGCCCGAGGGCGAACTCCGCTCGGGCCAGCCCCTCGCGGATCGAGTTCTTTCCTGGTTCAAGGCGCAGTGCCCCGGCGAGCAGCATGGCGGCCTGGCCGGGGTGCTCATCCTCAAGCAGCCGCATCCCACGCTGGAACAGGGTGTACGCCTGACTCTCGGCCTCGAAAGCCGGCTCTCGTGCCTGCCCCGCCTCCACCGCCGACCCTAGAGACCTAGTTCGTCGGAGACGCTCTGCATGGCCTCAAGCCCAATGCTCAGGAACTCGTCGAGCTCGAGGTCGAGTTCCGCCGAGCGGGCTATCGCCTCGCGGTCGACGCCGCGCGCGAAGGCGCTCTCGCGAAAGCGCTTGCGCAGCGACTTGAGCTTGACTCCGCCCAGATCCTTCTCGGGCCGCACGAGCGCCGCAGCGGTGATGAGACCGCTGAGCTGGTCGGCGGACAGGAGCGCCACATCCAGACGGGATTCCACGGGGACCCCCGTCAGCGAGTTGTGGGCCGCCACCGCATGGACCGCGTCTTCGGGCACACCCATCGCACGCAGGGCCTCCGCCGCAACGGCGCCATGCCGCGCGAAGTCCCCGGTGGTCTCCTCGGCGTCGAGGTCGTGAGCCAGGCCGGCCAGGCCCCAGAGTTCCGGATCCTCTCCCAGCCGGGCGGCCAGGCCGCGCATGATCGCCTCCGTAGCCAGCATGTGGCGCCGCAGATTCTCGTTGGCCACGCGGGCCTCCACGGCCGCCAGCACCTCCGCGCGGGGCTGCGGGCTCATCGTCCCTCGAGCCCCGCCTCGATCTCATCGACGATGCCGCTCGCGCAGACTGCCTTGCTCGCGCGCGGCACATGGACTTCCCTCGATGGACCGATGATCGTGACCTCGTTGTCGTCGGCGCCGATGCCGACGCCGTCCGCCAGGGCGTCGTTGAACACCAGCAGGTCGACGTCCTTGGCGATCCGCTTGTCGCGAGCCCGCTGCAGGCGGGGACCGGCTTCTGCGGCGAAAGCCACCCGGAACAAGCCAGCATCGACGGTCTCCCGCAGGATGTCGACGGTGCGCACCATGTCGAGGGTCAGCGTCTCGCGCCCGGCGCGCTCGATCTTGCCTGCAGCCGCCTCGCGCGGCTTGAAATCGGCGACCGCCGCCGCCATGACGAGGACGTGCGCCGCGGCGCAGTGCTCACGCACCGCCGCCGCCATCTCGTCGGCGCTCTCGACATCCACGACGGTGTACGGTTCGCCGGCCTGGGGCTGGGTCGTCACGAGCACCACGTCGGCGCCGCGCAAATAGGCCTCGACTGCCAGAGCGCGCCCCATCTTGCCGCTCGAGCGATTGCCCACGAAGCGCACTTCGTCGACAGCCTCACGCGTCCCCCCGGACGTGACGACCACCCTCTTGCCGGCGAGCGGCCCGGCCGCCGTGCTCGCCATGGCCCGGCGCACCGCCAGGCGCAGAGCCGCGGGCTCCGCCATGCGCCCCGCGCCCGCCTCGCCGCAGGCGAGTTCGCCAGTCTCGGCCCGCACGACCTCAGCGCCGCGCTCTCTCAGGACACGCAGATTATCCATGGTGGCTGGATGCTCGTACATGGCCCAGTTCATGGCCGGCGCGACGACCAGCGGGCCACGGAAAGCCAGGGCGATGGCGCAGAGCAGATTGTCGGCCATCCCTGCGGCGAGCTTGGCGACCGTGTTGGCCGTCGCCGGAGCGACGACCATGACCCGAGTCGCGCGCGCCGCCTCGATGTGCTCGAACCATCCGCCGCCTGCCTGCCAGGCGCTGTCGTCGTCCAGAACCGTCGCTTGGGAGATGGCCGCAAAGGTGAGCGGCGTGACGAATCGCTGGGCCGCCGCCGTCATCACCACGCGCGGCTGGAGGCCATCCTTGACAAGACCGCGCACCAGTTCCACGGCCTTGTACGCCGCAATACCTCCGGTGACGCCCACCAGGACCGTGCGATCCGTGAGGGCGTCTGACGGGGGAACGCCCACGTGCTATCAGCTCGGGGTCTCGTACTCGATCTTGCTGTCGACGATCTCCTCGAAAGCGATGGTGAGCAGATTGGTGCTGCGCGTGTCGATGAGCGGCGGCGTGAGCTCCTCGATGCCCAACAGGTTCTCGCCGAGGCTGTGGTAGTAGCTGTTGATCTGACGCGCCCGCTTGGCCGCGATCATCACCAGTGCGTAGCGCGACCCGCCCGCGTACGGCAGCAGCTCGTCGATGCGTGGCTTGTCCACTAGCTCCCCCTTCTCCGTTCTTCAATGATGGCGGCCACTTCGGCAGCCGCCCGTTCTGCGTCGTCGTTGACGATGACGTGGTCGAACTCGTGTGCCGCCGCCACTTCGATCTCTGCGATGTGCAGGCGTCGCGCGATCGCGGCGTCGTCCTCCGTGCCCCGGCCACGCAGCCGGTCGGAGAGCTCGGCCATGCTCGGCGGCGCCATGAACAAGGTCACCGACTCAGGCAGCGCCGCCCGTACCGCTCGAGCGCCGGCCAGCTCGATCTCCAGGATCACGTCGTCGCCTGCCGCCAGCTTGTCGCTGACTTCGGAACGCAGCGTCCCGTACATCTCGCAGGTGTAGTGTACCCATTCCAGGAACTCGCCGGCGGCAACGGCCCGCGCGAACGCTGCACGATCGACGAAGTGATACTCGCGTCCGTCCTCCTCGCCCGGACGCGGCGCGCGCGTCGTGGCGGACACCGCTTTGACGAGCCGTCCGACCCGCGCCTGCACAAGCGCCATGACGGTCCCCTTCCCGGCGCCGGAAGGCCCCGAGACCACGAAGACCGAGGCGATGGCGTCACCCACCCAGGCAGTCGACCAGTGTCGTCCGCTGACGCTCGGAGAGCCCTCCGACGGTCTTGCTCGGGCTGATGCGGCACTCTTCCATGATGCGGGTCGCCTTGACACGCCCGCGTTTGGGAGCGGCCATGAGCAGGTCGATCACCTTGGCGGTGAGCATGTAGTCCGGCGGAGCGACGAGAACCTCTCTGACGCTCACCTCGCCGCGCTTCAGCTCGGCCTTGAGCGCGGCGCGACGACTACGGACCTGGTTGGCGCGCGCCAGAGCATCGAGCCTCTGGTCGAGAGAGCGCTCGGGTGCCGAGTTGAATTGCCGGGTCGTGGTAGCCATAGCGCGAGAGTCTATACGATTGCCCCGCGGCAGTTCAACAATGGACGCACCCAAAAAGCCCCTCACTTGCTGGGGTTTTCTGAGGTGGCGCCGGTGGCGCGCGACGAGCCGTCGCCGAGGGCAAGGCCACGCGCGGCCGTCGGCGTCGCCAGTCCGTGCGCGGCCAGCTCGGCGCGCAGCTCGGCGCCGATGCGCGCCGGGACCTCGAGGCCCCCGAAGTTGGCGGCTCCCACGGCCACGGCGGATGCCCCGCAAGCGATGAATTCGAGAGCATCGATCCCGCTCATGATCCCGCCCATTCCGACGATGGGGATGTGCGGCAGAGCTTCCGCCACCTCGCTCACCATGCGCAGGGCGATAGGTTTGATCGCGGGGCCACAGAGACCGCCGGTACGATTTCCGAGGAACGGCCGCAGGGTCTGGCGATCGAGCACCATGGCCTTGAACGTGTTGACCAGCGACAGCCCGTCGGCGCCGGCCTCGACCGCCGATCGCGCCGAGATCGTCACGTCGCTCACGTTCGGCGTGAGCTTGACGAGGAGGAAGCGCGAGGTCTCTCGCCGGACGGCGCCGACGACGGCCGCCGTCGCCGCCGGATCGGCGCCGATCTGCAGCCCGGTCGTCACGTTGGGGCACGAGACGTTCAGCTCGTAGCCCTCGATCCGGGGCGCCTCGCTGGAAGCTTCGGCCAGGTGCGTCTCGACGTGGCGGACCACCCGCGCGTACTCATCGGCGGTGTTGCCTCCGACGCTGACGATCACCGGCTGTCGCAGACGTGCCCAATCGGAGAGCCCGTTCAGGAACGCCGCGACTCCTGCGTTCTCGAGGCCGATGGCGTTGATCATCCCGGCCGGCGTCTCGGTGACCCGGGGGCCGGGGTTGCCGCCGCGCGCCTCCAGCGTGATCGTCTTCGGCACGTACGCGGCGAACGGGAAGTGCGCGAAGTAGTCGCCCTCGTAGCGTTGCGCACATTCCAGCAGATCGAACGTCCCCGAGGCGTCGAGGATGGGGTGCCCGAGCCGGATCGCCCCGAGCTCGACGCCCAGATCGACCTGCTCCAACGCCAGGGCCTGGCTCATGCCAGCACGTCCTCGAGCGTGAACACAGGGCCATCGCTGCAGACCCTCAGGCGGCCACGCGCGGTGTCGACCACGCAGCCGTGGCAGGAGCCGGTACCGCAGGCCATGTGCGCCTCCAGCGAAGCGTGACCGCGCAGACCCAGCCCGAGACTCCAGCGCCGCACGGCGGCGATCATCCCGGATGGACCACAGGCGTAGACGACCGTCCCGGGCTCCACACCCAGAGTGTCAAGGACGTCGATGACCGTTCCTTTGAGGCCGACGCTCCCGTCTTCGCTGGCGACGAGAAGCTGCTCGAGGGAGAAGGCCCCGACGGCGCGAGCCGCGCGGAAATCGCGGAAGCCGAAGATGGCCCTGATCGCAGCGCCGCGTGCGACGAGGGCGTCGCCCAGGTACTGCAACGGAGCACAGCCGATGCCACCGCCGACCAGCAGGGCCTCGTCGACACCGGCGATCGGGAAGTCGCTGCCCAGGGGTCCCGCGAGGTCGATCGAGTCGCCCACCGCCAGATGCGCCAGCCGCTCGGTCCCTTCGCCGCGGACCTCGACGAGGAGTCCGACGCGATCGCTCGCGCACGGCGAACAGGGACAGCGGCCTCCGCAGGAGGAAGCCGCCACCCGGAACGGTGACCATGACGAACTGCCCCGGGGAGGCCTTCGCGGCGAGCCGCGGAGCGACCAACTCGAGGGCCACGAACGTCCCGAAACGGCGCACGCCCACCACGCGGCAGTGCGACGTCTCGGCCCACTGCTCCGCATGCTCCCGGCGGCCCGCGCCAGATCCGCTCATGACGACCACACCGGCCAGGACGCCGTGGGGCTAGCCAAGGTCCTCCCATGCGACCTGACCGGCGGCCACGGTGAGTCGGACCCTGGCCGGAAGCTCCTCTCCCAGCCACGCGGAGTTGAAGGAGCGCGACTGCAGAGTCTCCTTGGTGACCGTCCAGCGCGCCTCGGGGTCGATGACGCAGAGACTGGCGGCCTCGCCCTCGGCGATGCTCGGCACGGGCAGACCCGCGATCCGCGCCGGGGCGCTGCTCATCCGGGTGACCAAGGTCGCAAGGTCGACTTCGCCGCCTTGCACGAGCCCACCGTAGAGGGCGCTGAACGCGGTCTCGAGGCCGATCGTGCCGAACGGAGCTTCTTCGTAGGGCACCTCCTCGTCCTCCGCGACGTGCGGCGCGTGATCTGTGGCCACGCAATCCAGCAGCCCGCTCTTGAGGGCCGCGACGAGGGCCTGACGATCGCTCTCGGCGCGCAGCGGGGGGTTCATCTTGAGGTTCGGGTCGAGCGACTCGATGGCTGTGTCGGTGAGCGTCAGGTGGTGCGGCGTGACCTCGGCGGTGACCTTCACACCCGCCGCCTTGGCGCGCTCGATCGCGAGCAGGGAGGCGGCGGCGCTGACGTGACAGATGTGCACGGTGGCGTCCTCGTACTCGGCGATGTCCAGTGTGCGCGACACGTCGAGGCTCTCGCACAGCGACGGGATACCGGTCAGACCGAGACGGGCCGAGACCGGCGACTCATGCATCTGCCCGCCCTTCATGAGGGAGTCGTCTTGTGCGTGGATCGCCACGAACCGTCCGCTGACCTTGACGTACTGGAGCGCACGGCGCGTGAGAGCCGCCGTCGCCAGCGGGCGACCGTCCTCGCTGAAACCCACGGCGCCGGCGGCGCCGAGCTCACCCATCTCGGTGAGCTGCTCACCCTCGAGGCCGAGCGTCACTGAGGCGAAGAACCCTACCGGTACCACGGCCTCTGCTGCCGCCTTCTCGATGAGGCCGCGCAGCAGCATGGCATTGTCGATGACCGGATCCGTGTTTGCCATCGCGAAGATCGCCACGTAGCCACCGGCGGCGGCGGCACGCGAGCCGCTGACCAGATCCTCCGCGTCTTCGTGTCCCGGGGTGCGCAGATGAGCGTGCAGGTCGACGAACCCCGGAAGCACCAGCATCCCCTGCGCGTCGACGACGCGTACCCCCTGTGTCGCCGCAATGCCCTGAGCGACCTTGGCCACTCTGCCGTCGCGGACCAGGACATCGAGGACGGCGTCGGTTCGGGACTCGGGATCGACGACACGACCGCCCTTGATCAGCAGCTCCGCTGCCGGACCACGCCTCAACCATGTGCGCTCCATCACAGCTCCTCCCCGGTCGCGGTGCGATCGCTGTAGCCGTCGATCGTCCTGTACAAGATCGCCATGCGCACCGCGAGACCGCTGAAGACCTGATGGGCGATCAGGTTCTCGTCGTCGTCGGCGATGTCCGACGCGATCTCGACGCCACGGTTGATGGGGCCGGGGTGCATGACCCTCTGACCCGGCCGCAGCCGCGCCTGCGAGATGCCGTAGAGATTGCTGTACTCGCGCAGCGACGGCAGGTAGTTGGCGCCCGCCTTGATGCGCTCCCTCTGGATGCGCAGCAGGTAGATCACGTCGGCGTCCTTGAGGTTCGCGAGGTCGTACTCGACGTTCACGCCCATCTCCTCGATGCCGCGGGGCATGAGGGTCGGAGGCGCGACCAGGGTGACTTCCATGCCGAGCATCTTGAAGCCCATGATGTCGCTGCGCGCGACACGGCTGTGCAGCACGTCGCCGATGATGAACACGCGCAGGCCCTCGAGGTCGCGGCCCAGGTTCTGCCGCATGCTGAAGAGATCGAGCAGGCATTGCGTGGGATGTTGGTGCTTGCCATCGCCGGCGTTGATGACGCTGGCCTCGGTGTTGGCCGAGAGGGTCTGACAGGCTCCGGCGGACGGATGGCGCATGACGATGATGTCGGGTGAGTAGGCCGACAACGTGATCGCCGTGTCTTTGAGCGTCTCACCCTTCTCGACCGCGGACCCCTTGGCCTTCAAGCCCAGTGTGTCGGCCGAGAGCCGCTTGGCCGCCAGGTCGAAACTCGAGGAGGTGCGCGTCGAGGCCTCCCAGAACAGGTTGATGATGGTACGGCCCCTCAAGGTCGGCACCTTCTTGATGTCGCGCTCGAGAACGGGCAAGAAGCTCTCGGCCGTGTCGAGCAGCAGTTCGACGTCGGCGCGCGAGAGGTCCTCGATAGAGATCAGGTCGCGTTTCGACATCTCACTCCCCTTCCGCTCGCACGAGGACGACCTCGTCGACCCCGTCGAACTCGCTGACCCGCACGCGGATGCGCTCGTTGCGGGACGTCGGCAGGTTCTTGCCGACGTAGTCCGGCCGGATGGGCAGTTCGCGGTGACCACGGTCGACGAGGACCGCCAGCTGGACCCGCGCCGGTCGTCCGTAGTCGAGCAGTGCGTCGACGGCGGCGCGGATCGTCCGCCCCGTGAAGAGCACATCGTCGACGAGGACCACAGTCGAGCCGTCGATGTCGAAGGGCAGGTCGGTGTCTTTGACGACGGGCTGCGAAGTGCTCGGCACGAGCGCCGCCCGTGCCGCGCGCCGCGACGTCGTCGCGGTAGAACGAGATGTCGATGTTGCCGGCTGCGAACTGGCAGGCGTCGACAACGCAGAGCAGGTCGTGGATGCGTGCTGCCAGGAAGGCGCCGCGGGTGTGGATCCCCACCACCGCGAGGTTCTGGACCCCGGGGTTCTTCTCGAGGATCTCGTGAGCGATACGCGTGAGTGTGCGCGACATCTGCTCGGCCGTCACGATGACGACCTCGTTTGCAGGTCTGGGTTCAGGCATAGAAAGGCGCCGTCGTGGCCTCGGTAGCGTACGACAGCGCCGCACCCCCTTTCCGTCTCTCCGGACGTGGTTAAAGGACGACTTGGAAGATAGCAGACGCAACGCGCCGCGGCAAGTGGTGCGGCGCCTCAGAGAGCGGGCTGAGAGGGCAAGCCGAGGTCTTCCGCGAAACCCGCGAGGTCGGGCGGCAGCGGACTCGCGAACTCGAGCGGCCGGCCGTCCGCCGGATGCGGGAGACTCAGCCGGGCGGCATGCAGGAACTGGCGTTCGAGGCCGTCGGGCCGCGGGCGCCCGCCGTACTGCACGTCGCCCGCCACCGGATGCCCGAGCGCCGCGAAGTGGACCCGGATCTGGTGCGTGCGGCCGGTCTCGAGCTGCACGCGCACGAGGCTGTAGCCGGCGGCGCGGCCGAGGACCCGAAAGTGGGTCACTGCGGGCCGCGGCGCGCTCGAGTGAAGCGACATCCGCTTGCGGTCGCGGAAGTGCCGACCGATGGGCGCATCGATCGTGCCGACGGTGTCACGAAGACCGCCGTGCACGAGCGCGAGGTACACGCGCTTGACGTCGCGGCGCTCCATGGCCGCGACGAGGCGCCCATACGCGTCGTCGCTGCGGGCCACGATGAGCAAGCCCGACGTGTCCTTGTCGAGACGGTGGACGATGCCCGGGCGCAACTCGTGGCCACCGCGCGCCCCGTGGCCCACGAGACCTTGTGCCAGTGTCCCGTGTTCGTGTCCCGGGGCTGGGTGGACGACCACGCCGGCGGGCTTGTCGACCACGAGCAGCCAGTCGTCCTCGTACACGATCTCATAGGCTACCGCTTCCTGCGCGAGCGCCGGCGGACCCGTCGGCGGCAGCCTCCAGACGACCTCTTCGCCGCTGCGCAGCTCGTGGCGCTTGCGGACGCGCTCCTCGTCGATGGTCACCTGGCCCCCGTCGATCAGGCGCTGGACCGCAGACCGCGAGAGGCCGCTGCGCGATGCGAGGACGATGTCCAGCCGGGCACCTGCCTCGGCGGCCGACACCACGAAGCGTCCGTGGCGCTGTTCAGGCTCGGGCGCCACGGATCATCTGCACGACGAGCCACGCCGTCCCGACGGCAATGGCGATGTCGGCGACGTTGAATGACGGGTACCGGGAGACCCCTACGAAGTCGAGGACCGCGCCATCGTAGCGCAGGCGGTCGACGAGGTTGCCGAGAGCTCCGCCGAGGATCACCCCGAGCGCCAGACGATAGCGTTGCGGAGCCAGAAAGAGAGCTATCGTCACGCCGCCGACGACCGCCGCCACAAGGACCACGACGAGCGACCCGGTATCCCGCAACTGGCTGAAGGAGATACCGGAGTTGTAGGTGATGTCCAGGCGCAGCCAAGCCGCGGCACGCAACGGCAGCCCGGCCCATTCCTGGAGAACGATCCACTTCGTGATCTGATCGGCGGCCAGCACCAGGGCGGCGAGCGCCAGCGCCGGAGCCAGAGCCCCGCGTGCCCTACTTCTTGGCACGCGGCTTGCCCGGCGTGTCGATCTCCTCGACCTCAGCGTGCCCCATGGGACACGCGGCCTCCTTGACCTTGCCGGAACGCCCGCCGTCGGAGCGGACGACGCTCAACGGATAGGTCGCCTTGCAGACCTTGCAGTACGCGAGCTTGGCCATACGCTCACCTCCTCTCCAGTCGCAGCAGTCGACGTGCATCATCAAGCGTCACACCCCGCACGCGGAGCAGCTTCCGTCGTGCGGCGCCTCCACTCCTGATACACACGTCGCTGGGAGCGACGTCCATGAGGCCCGCGATGTAGCGAGCCAACGCAGTATTGGCACGACCGTCGTGAGGAGGAGCCGCGAGACGCACCCGCAAGCGCCCGCCGGCGACGCCGATGACCTCGGTCCGCGAGGCCCGCGGGCTCACCCAGACGGCCAGATCCACCCCATCGTCCGCGGCACGCAGGGGGCCGGGTTCACCACTTGAACTCGTTGTCGTTCACCCCGCTATCGACGTCGGCCAGCAGGCCATCGCGATCACCGAACAGGATGCGGCCTCCCTCCCCGGATCGACGCTCAGGGTCGCCGCTCGTCTCGGATGGCTCGTCCTCAGGTGCCTTCGGCCCCGGATCGGCTGGCTGAAGCGGGGCGACAGGCGCGACCGGGGCGACGGGATCCACCACGGTATCCTCCCCTGATGGCTCCTCGGCCGGGGCCACCTCCGTCTCCTGCAGCGGCGAGGGCTGGGGTTCCAGCACGGCAGTCTCCTCGGCGGACCCTGGCGCAGGCTGGGCCTCAGACGGCTGCATGGCGGTCTCCTCGCGGGAGATCGCTTCTCGAATGGCATCGGCGTGACGGGCCAGATCGGACTGCGCTTCGGACACACCGACCGCCGGCTCGGGTTCGACCCTGGGGGTGTGCTCGGCTCGCTTGAGGTAGCCCTGCAGCATCTCCCGGAACTTGAAGCGGAAGTCCTCCTCGAGGCTGGCCAGTCGGGCCGTGGCCTGCTCGACCGCCTGCTTCTCCCCGTAGGCGGCGTTCATCATCTGGCGCGCCTTGAGTTCGGCCTCGTGCAGCACGAGCTGCGCCGCCGTCGCTGCGTTCTGCTTGACCTCCTCCGCGCTTGCCTGCGCCGTCACGAGCGTCTTCTGCAGAGCTTCCTCGATACGCTTGTAGCCCGACACCTTCTCACTCAGGGCCTCGGCGCGGTCCTTCAGATCGATGTTCTCCTTGAAGAGACGCTCGAACTCCTCCGCGACCTGGTCGAGGAACTCGTCGACCTCGACGTCGGAGTAGCCCCGCAAGCCACGCTTGAACTCCTTGTGGCGAATATCCAGTGGTGTGATCTTCATCCGGTCTCCCCCTTCGCGCGCCTGACCCGCGTCGCCAAATGCCATTCTCTCACCATTCCGGCGCCTCGTCAGGCGAGTTCTCTGGCGCGCGCCGTCGCGGCTCCGACCGCGGCCTGGATCGCAGCCTCGAGAGCCAGCTCGCGCAGCTCGGCGAGGCCCGCACTCGTCATGCCGCCCGGCGTCGCCGTGGCCGCCATGACGGCCAACGGATCGCCGTTCGCGGCGACCGCGGCGGAGGCTCCGTGCGCCGCAGCCACGGCCAGACGCCGCGCCGTATCGTCGTCGAGGCCCTCACGGCGACCGGCCGCGGCGAAGGCTTCGACGATGAACGCCATGAACCCGGGCATGCAGCCGGCGACGGCCGTCGCCACGTCGAACCGGGACTCGTCCAGCTCCACGGTCACCCCAATGGCGTCGAGGGCCCGTCGCAGAGGCACGGCGAGCTCGCCGATCGTCCCCGGCACGAAGAGGAACACGCCCAGGCCCAGCTCGGCGGCGATGTTCGGCATCAGCCGTGCGACCCGGGCATGGTCGGGAAGACCCGCGCGCAACCGCTCCACGGTCACGCCGGCGGCGACCGACACGACGGCCTGTCCGTCCAGCTGCGGGCCGATCGTCTTGAGGACTCCGGCCACATCCTGCGGCCTCACCGCGACGATCAGTACGTCGCTCGCCGCGACCAGGGCGGCGAGCGTGGAGAGCGCCTTGCCCCCGCAGGCCTCGGCTACCTCAGCCGCTCGCCCGGGCACGATATCGTAGAGCAGGAGATCGGGGGCCTCCGCGTCGCGCGACGCATGCCAGCCCTTGGCCATGGCGCCGGCGATGTGCCCAGATCCGATGAGACCGACGTTCACGACCGGCGAGACGCGTCAGAACTGATTGAAGAAGCCCTTCTCGATGAGGCGCGCGCGCTCCTCGGCGGAGACCTCGACGTTTCTGGGAGTCAACAGGAAGATCTTGTCGCCGATGCGCTGCATGCCGCCGTCGAAGGCGTAGGTCAGGCCGCTGCAGAAGTCGATGAGCCTCTTGGCCAGCTCCGTGTCGGCGTTCTGCAGGTTGAGGATCACCGGGACCTCGACCTTGAACTTGTCGGCCACCTGTTGGGCATCGTTGAAGCTGCGGGGGATGACCAGGTGGACTTCGACCCGCGAGGGCTTCGCGGGCTCGACGGCGCGGACCGCCGGCGCGGACGAACGCCGCCGCGGCTCCTCGGCGAAGATCTCGTCGTACTCCGAGCGGCCTCGGGCGCTGTCCAGCTTGCGGACATTGGGACGTTCCTTGTACGAGCGCTCCAGCTCATCCTGCGGCGCCAGGGTCTCGTCGTCGTCGTAGTCGTCCTCGTCGTCAGCGACGCCGAAGTAGACCGCAACCTTGTGCCACGAATCTCCCACGCCCATGCTGTTCCTCCCCGCAGGTCAGAAGAGTACGCTGCCGACTCGCACGATGGTCGCCCCTTCCGCAACGGCGATCTCGTAGTCGGCGCTCGTCCCCATCGAAAGCTGATTGAAAGTATACGTTCCAGCGCACTCCGCCGAAAGCCGCTCGGCAAGCTCCCGCGCGCGTGAGAAGTGGCGACGCGCCTCGTCGGCTCGCTCGGTGAGCGGAGGCATGCACATCAGGCCTGTGAAGCGCACGCGCCTGCAGGCACTCGCCTCCTCGAGAAAGGCGTCGACACGCTGCGGCGCCAGGCCGCTCTTGCTGGGCTCCTCCGCGATATTGACCTCGAGCAGCACATTCGTGGCTTTCGTGACGCGCGCCTCTATCTCCTGCACCACGCTCATGCTGCTCACCGAGTGGATGAGCGTCACGATGGGCAAGACGAGACGCGTCTTGCGGCTCTGCAGATGGCCGATGAAGTGGTACTCGAAGGAGTCGCCGTAGAGGTCGTGCTTCGCCACGAGGTCCTGTGCCCGATTCTCACCCACAAGGGAGACACCGGCGTCGAGCAGCACGCCCATGTCCTCGGCGGCGACGTACTTGGTCGCCACCAGGATCGCCACGTCCGCCGGATCGCGCCCGGCGGGCGTAGCGGCGCCGGCGACCCGCTCCTCGACCTCGCGGAAGCGCTCGCGAACGCTCGCCGCAGTGCCCTTGAACTGCTTCACGTCATCCTCCCGGCGGCAGCGACCACGGTCGGCTCATGGTTCCTGTCGCCAAGCTATCGCCAGATGGCGCCCTGTCAACCCTCGGTCGCGACGGTGCGAGAAGAAGCTGGCGTCGCTCGCGGTGCAGACGCCCGCCACCTCGATGCCCCCGCGGGGCACGCCGGACGCCCTCAGATCGTCCACCACAGCTTTCCACAAGTCGATGGCGGAACCGCGAACGACGCCCGGGAAGCGCCTGGCGAAGCGAGCCCGGAGAGCCTCGTCCACGTTGAAGCAGCAGGGGCCGATGCTGGGCCCGACGACAGCCCCCAGCAGAGGGCCGCGCCGCGCCAAGCAGGCGGCCGCCTGCCCGGCGATGCCCTCGATCACCCCACGCCACCCCGCATGCACCGCCGCCACTGCGACTCCACGCGCCTCTCTGGCGGCGATGACTACCGGGAGGCAGTCCGCGGTGCTCACCGCCAGCCCAAGGCGAGGCGTCACGGTCACGAGCCCGTCGCAAGAGCTCACTGCCGTCGCCTGATCGAAGGCGCCGCGGCCCGCCGCGGGTCCCCCGACCCAGCGGAGATGCGTACCGTGGACCTGATGCGGAACAACCAAGCGCTCCAACGGCAGGCCGACCGCCGCGCAGAGACGCCGGCGGTTCTCGAGCACACGACCGGATTCGTCGCCGACCAGAAACCCCAGATCGAGCGTCTCCCAGGGAGCCGGCGACACGCCGCCCTCCCTGGTAGGGAACACGGCGGCCACGCCGGCGCCTTCCCACGCGAGCCAGCGCAGCCCGGCCGCCTCGCGCCACTCCAGCAGGAAGCGCTCGCTCAACCCCCACCCCCCGGCAGCAGAAAGAAGGACCAGTCGAGGATGGCGCCGATGGTGGCCGAGAGCACCTGGGGCGAGGCCAGAATGAGCACGAAGAGGCCCATGAGAACGTAGTTGCCGTAGCGGTCGAGACCGACCCAGGACGCATAGAGGTCGCGCGGCAGTAGACCGCCGACCACGCGCGACCCGTCCAGCGGAGGGACGGGCAGCAGATTGATGACGCCGAGAACCACGTTCAGCAGAAAGGCGAGAGCCAGAGCTTCGGCGACGAACAGGCTCCAGGAGTACGAGAGCCAGACGAGACCCGCGGCGACCAGAGCGAGACAGAAGTTGGCCGATGGTCCTGCCGCACCGACCAGCATCATGGCCCGCTGCGAGTCGCGAAAGTACTGGGGGCTCACCGTGACGGGCTTGGCCCAACCGAAGAAGAAGCTGCCGCCCGAGCCGATGAAGGTCACGACAAGGGCTACGGTGCCCCACGTGTCGAGATGGGCGAGCGGATTGAGCGTCAGCCTGCCCTGCTGTCGCGGGGTCGGGTCGCCGAGGCGCACGGCGACGTACCCGTGAGCGAGTTCGTGGACGGCCAGACTGACGAGCAGCAGCGGCAGAGTGACCAGGAAGCGCAGCAGCAGATCGCCGTCGCTCAATGGTCGGCGAGCATGTTGGCGGCGGCGGCGAGCTCGTCCTCGCGCGACACGACGACGCCGTTGACCTTGAGGGAGAGGATGCTGCGCAGGACGTCGCCCATCTGTGGGGAGGCGACGAACCCCATGGCGATAAGGTCCTCACCGGTGACCTCAAGCCGTATGTGCCGCGTGACGTCTAGGTAGTGGCCCAACCTGCCGGCTGCGATCCCAGTCTCGTCCAGCACCATGGCGACGAGGATGGCCTCGAGCGGTTCACCGTGCGCGATCTCGCGCAGATCGGCTTCGCTCTGACCGCGACTCACCCTTTCGAGCAGTCGCGACGCCACGACGTAGGCACGCTCAAGGACGGCGCGGTCGCTGCCCCGGAAGCGCATACGAGAGGCCCAATCGGCGATCTCCTCCGGGTCCAGATCGCGCAGCAGCCAGACGAGACGCAGTCGCCAGTCCGGGACCTCCTCCTGCAGACCATGCCTCTCGCGCAGCGCGTCCGAAGCGCGCACGGCCTCGCGTTCACCAGAGCCCGACCTCAGTCGAGCGTGTATGGACGGCGCCAGCGGCAACTCCTCGAGGCGCTCCAGCGAGAAGTCGACCCGACGCTCGTCGAGGAGGGCGACGAGCTCCTCGCGCAGACGCGCCGAGGAGAGGTCGCCCACCAGGTCCATCGCACAACAGGCACGCGCCAGATTGAGCGTGTGCTCGTCCATGCGCAGCCCGTAGCGGTTCTCGTAGCGGACGGCGCGCAGGATCCGGGTGGGATCCTCGATGAAGCTGAGATTGTGCAGAACGACGATCCGCCGTTGCTCGAGATCGGCGACGCCTCCAAAGTAGTCGAGCAGATCGCCGTAGGTCGCGGACTTGAGTGAGACTGCGAGAGCGTTCACCGTGAAGTCGCGGCGCGCCAGATCGCTGCGGATGCCCGCGTGCTCGACCTTGGGCAGCGCCGCCGGGTGCGCGTAGGACTCGCGGCGCGTGGAGGCTACGTCGACGTGCCGCCGATTCCCGGCGGCGTCGTCGAACACCACGACCGCGGTGCCGAACTTGTGATGCGTCCGCACGTGCCCCTTCAGCCGCGCGGCGAGATCCTCGGCGAACGCAATGCCGTCACCCTCCACGGCGACGTCGATGTCGAAGCCCGGCTCGCCGAGCAGCAGGTCGCGGACGGCGCCGCCGACCAGATAGACACCGCGCGCCCCGGCAGCCACGGCCTGGATCTGACGGAGCAGGTCGTCGAGGCCGAGTTCGCCGAGGCGCCCGGCGAGATTGGCGACCACCGGGGCCGGCGGCTCCGGTACTCCGCCCTCCCCCGGTCCTCCGGCGACAGCCCGGCGCGCTACCGTGCCGAGGACGTCCTCCGTCCTCACCCCGCGACCGTCGTCATGGTCGACGACGAGGGCCCAGCCGACCTCGTCCTGAGCGATGCGCTCGGCGACCCGTTCGACAGGCGTCGCGGCGTCCACGACCGTGACCTGGGAGGTCATGACAGCCTTCACCGGCGCGTGCCCCAGACCGTGAGCCGAGGCGCGCGCCAGATCGGTCAGGGTCACTCGCCCGACGAGCCCGCCGGCCTCGGCGACGGCGACGCCCCCCAGCCCGTCGCGACGGCAGCGGAACGCGGCCGTGTCGACCGGAGTGGCCACGTCGACCATGGGGAATCCCGGCGTCAACACGTCTCTGGCCCGACGGACTGGTGCGACCGCGACGGGTACTGCCGCCGCAATGTCGGCGGCCGCCTCACCCAGCGACTGCGTCCTGATCACAGCCGAGGCGGCCGCCCGATGCCCGCCGCCGCCCACCATCGCCAGCACCTGGGCGACGTCGACGCGCCCGCCGCGGCTGCGCCCCGTGACGAATATGCGGCTCTCCATCTCCACGAGCAGGAAGCACGCGTCGCAGCCGGTGAGATCCATCATCCTGTGGGCGACCACGCTGACGCCCTCCACGTACTCATCCCGCCGCAGCGCAGCGACGAGCACGGTCGCCTCCTCCAGCGGCAGCTCCTCAGCGGCCTCGAGGGCGGCGGCGAGCACGTGACGCTGCCCGGGCGTGAGCACGTCGGTGAGCCACTTCTCGAGCAGCAGCGTGTCGGCGCCGCTCTCCATGCAGAGGGCCAGGGCCTGTACGTCCCTCAGCCCGGTCGTGGAAAAGGTGAGCGACCCGGTGTCCTCATGGATGCCGAGGGCGAACACGGTGGCCTCGAAGGGCGTGATGCGGACGTTCCGCTCGGCGATGATGTGCACGAGCAGGGTGACAAGGGACCCGTCGGTCGATGTCACCAGCGAGTCCGAGGAGAGACACGACGGGATCTCGGGCTGATGCGTGTGATGGTCGAAGGCCACGACCTGGACCTGCGGCGACCCGCACAGGTCTGCCAAGTCGCCGAGACGGCTGGGGTACACCGTGTCGACAAGGATGAGGCGCCGCACGCTGTCGTGCTCGACGTCGACGGGGTCCACCACCGGGACCAGATCGGCGTAGAGAGCCTGGAACTCGCGCACGTTGCGGTTCACCGCGCCGCCCAGACAGACGTGTGCCTCCGGGTACAGCTTGCGCACCGCCACCATGGCGGCGAAAGCGTCGAAGTCGGTATTCGTGTGTGTGGCGATCAGTTCGGGAGTGCGCATCCCAGCCAGTATAAGGGAGCGCCGACGGGGCTCCCCGTCAGGCCTTGAGCAGCCAGGCGAGCTCGTTCCCGAAGGCGTCCTCGACGGCGGCGCGCAAGGGCGTGTTGGCGTCACTGCGCAGCCCCGGGTCGTCGGCGAGGACCTGGATGGCCAGCCGGCGGGCTCTCGACAGCGCCTCGCGATCGTGCGCAAGGCGGGCTAGCTTGAGATCGGGCAGGCCAGCCTGGCGCGCGCCCATCACCTGGCCCTCGCCGCGGATCTCGAGATCGCGCTCGGCGAGGACGAACCCGTCTGTCGTGTCGAGCAGCGCCGAAAGGCGCTGCTGCGCCGTCCCCGCCTCGGACTGCGAGAACAGCAGGCAGTACGATTTCGTGGTGCCCCTGCCAACACGTCCGCGCAGCTGGTGGAGCTGGGCCAGTCCGAAGTGCTCAGCGCCCTCGACGATCATGACCGTCGCGCCGCTCACGTCGATTCCCACTTCGACGAGACTGGTCGTCACGAGAACGTCGATCTCCCCCGCCTGAAAGGCCCGCATCACCTCGTCGCGCTCCGCCGACTTGAGCTGACCGTGCACCACGGCGACGCGTACGGAGCGCAGCGGTCCCAGACGCAGACGTTCGGCCTCGGCGATCGCCGTGGCGGCGGAGATCGCCTCAGACTCGTCGATCGCCGGACACACGACGTACACCTGACCTCCCTTGACGATCTGCGCACGCACGAACTCGTAGCCCTGTTCGCGCTGCTCCTCTCCGAGCAGCCTCGTGACGACCTCCGGCCGCCCGGCCGGCGACCCGGCGATCGTGGTCACATCGAGATCGCCGTAGGCGGTGAGCGCCAGCGTGCGAGGTATCGGAGTGGCGGTCATGTGCAGGACGTGCGGCGCGCGTCCGTGGCGTTCCACGCGCCGCACCAGCGCGTCGCGCTGCTCGACCCCGAAGCGATGCTGCTCGTCCACCACGAGAACGCCGAGATCGGCGAACGCGACGTCCTCCTGCAGCACGGCGTGCGTACCGATCACGAGCTGGGCTGCGCCGCTCCCAATCCTCTCGAGCGCGGACCGGCGCTCACCGGCGCCCAGTGACGCCGTCAGCACTTCGGTCGGCACGAGAGTCCCGACGAGCTGCGCCGCGGTGGCGGCGTGTTGCATGGCCAGCGTCTCGGTCGGCACGATCAGCGCCCCCTGGTGGCCGGCCTCCGCGGCGCGCACAAGACAGTACAGAGCCACGACGGTCTTCCCTGACCCCACGTCGCCCTGCAGAAGGCGCCGCATCGGCACGCGAGCTCGCAAGTCGGCATCGAGTTCCTCGATAGCCCGTCTCTGGTGCACGGTGAGCTCGAACGGCAACGCCTCGAGAAACGCCCGAGTGAGGTCGCCGGGCAGGGGCAGCTCCGCTGCCTGGACACGGCGCTGCTGCTCGGCCCTGTGGAGCTGCAGACCCAGCTGCATAAGCAGCAGCTCCTCGAGCACGAGGCGGTCTCGCGCGACTCCCGCCTCCGCAACGTCGCTGGGCGTATGGACGGCGAGGACTGCATCGGCCCGAGACGGCAGCCCCTCCCGCGTGCGCAGCGCCGAGGGAAGCGGGTCCGGCAATCGCCGCATGACCGGGCGCACGCCGCGCAGCAGGTCGCGCAGGAGACGCGCCGAGACCTGCTCGCCGGCCGGGTACACGGGCACGGTCCCCTCCGTGTGCACTCCGTCCTGAGCGTCTTCCTCGATGACCTCGTGGCTTCTGACGGTGAACGACGCGCGGCCGCCCTGGGGCCGAAAGACGCCACGCACGCTCACACGCGTCCCGTCGCGCAGCACCTTGACGAGATAGCGCTGATTGAACCAGATAGCCTCGACGACACCCGACTCGTCACGAAGCAGAGCGCGCACGAGCGTGACTCGACGGCGCGTCGTGCGCTCCGCGCGCACGCCCTCGACACAACCGCGTACCGTGGCCTCCTCACCCACCTTGAGGTCTCGGATGAGCTTGCGTTCGCGGAAGTCCGCGTAGCGCCGCGGGAAATGCCCGATCAGGTCACCGACGGTCTCGAGACCGAAGTGCGCGAGGCGCTGCGCCACCGACCGGCCGACGCCGTCGAGGTCGGCGAGCGGGCGCGCCAGTGAACCCGGGTCGAAGAACAGCCTCGGCTGCGGCGGCCGGTCTTCATAGTGGCCGCCGCCGAAACGGAGCGGAAGCGACGGCTCGGTCACTCTGCGATCAGCGCGAACCCCGCCGTGCCAGGCCCGATGTGCGTACCGACCACGGCGCCGACCTTGCCGTACAGGACAAGCTTGGCGTCGGGGCGGACGCGCTCGAAGAGCTCCTTGATCAGCTGCGGCTCCTCGTCGTTGAGGGCGTCGATCAGGGAGTAGTAGAGGTCGTCGTCCGGCTTCGTGTGCTCCTCGATGAAGCGCTCCATGGCCGCCAGTGCCTTCTTCTGGCCGCGGACCTTCGCGTAGGCTGCCAGCGTGCCGTCGGCGTTCTGGATGAGCGGCTTGATGTCGAGCACTCCCCCGACCAGCGAGGCGGCGCGGCCGATGCGCCCTCCGCGACGCAGGTACTCGAGGGTGGCTGCGTGAAAGAGCAGCCGCGAATGCTCGATCGTGTGGGCGATGTAGGCGCGGATCTCCTCCAGGCTGCTGCCCCGTTCGAGACGCGCCCGGAGACGCTCGGCGCACATCGACATGGCCGTCGTGACCGTGCGCATGTCGTAGACCTCGACCCCGGGAAGGCCCTCGGCGGCCTGCTGGGCGGCCCGCACCGTGCCGCTCATCTCGCTCGAGAGGTGCAGGGAGAAGACGTGTTCGTACTTCCCGGCGAGCGTCTCGTAGAGCGCGGCGAACTCACCGACCGTCGGTTGCGATGTGGTTGGCAGCGAGGTCGATGACGCCAGCTTGGCGTAGAACTCGTCGTGCGTCATATCGACGCCGTCGCGATAGGCCTCGTCGCCGAAGTGCACCTTGAGGGGCACCATGTACAGGCCCTCGCGGTCGAAGAAGCCGTCGGGAGCATCGCTCGTGGAATCGAGGACGATGGCGGTGTTCTGCAGTGTCAGCATCTCTGTCATTCGGCGCTCGCTAGGATCGGGTAGAGGGGCTGTCCGCCCTCATGGAAGTGGACTTCTGCGTCGGGCAGGGCGCTTGCGGCCAGATCCTCCAGTCTCTCGTGGCTCATGCGGCACTCGTCCAAAGAGGTGAGCACGGTCACGTAGTCGGCGTCCTGGCGCGCGAACTCCTCGAGCATCACGACGAAGGCGGTCTCGATGTCGTCGGCGGCGGCGACCAGACGTCCGTCGACGAGGCCCATCGCCTGCCCGCCGGACACGGCCACGCCGTCAAGCTCGGAATCGCGAACCGCCACGGTGACCTCCCCCGAGTGCATCCCCGCGAGCGCCTCCTCCATGGCCTGCGCATTGGCGACCGCGTCCGCGTCCGGGTCGTACGCCACCATGGCCGCAAGGCCGATCGGCAGAGAGACCGAGGGCACCACCGCCACATGCCGGCTGCTCATGCCCGCCGCCTGTTCGGCGGTCAGGATGATGTTGCTGTTGTTCGGGAGGATCACCACCTCCTCCGCGTCGAGCCGATCGATCGCCTCCAGGAGCTGGGCGGCGCTCGGGTTCATGCTCTGGCCGCCGTCGACGACAGCCTGGCAGCCGAGATCCTGGAAGAGCTTCCTGTTGCCGTCGCCGGCGACCACGGCGACCACGGCGGTGCCGCCGGCCACCCGCGTGCGTCGCTCGAGACGCTCCTCGCGCGCTTGGGTCTGGGCGTGCATGTCGGCGATCTCGACCTCGCTGATCACCCCGTGGCGGATCGCCGTGCTGAGCACGACCCCGGGGTCGTTCGTGTGCACGTGGATCTTGAGCATGCGCGCATCTCCGACCGCCAGACTGCTGTCCCCCACCGTCGTCAGGTAGGCCTCCATCGCCTCCTTGTCGATCTCCTCGCCGCTGATCAGAAGGGTCGTGCAGTAGCGAAACTCGGAGAGGCTCGAATGGCCGGGCAGCGGCGCCTCCGCGATATGGCCCGGGCGGCCCCCATACAGCGCCACTCTCGTGGGCGTCAGCTTCAGGCCACTGTCCTGCATCTCGGCGATCCCGGCCGCCAAGCCACGGAAGATCACAAGGAGACCGTAGCCGCCGGCATCGACGACCCCGGCCTTCTGCAACTCGGGCAGCTGGGCCGTCGTCTTCTCCACGGCGATCCCGCCGGCCACCTCGACGGCAGCGACCAGACCGTTCAGTCCGAGCGCGTCGGGGACGCCCGCAGCCGCGGCAGCCATCTCGCGGATGACCGTGAGCATCGTGCCCTCCACCGGCTCCCTCACGGCTCGGTACGCGCTGGCGGACGCCTCCCCCAGCCCCCGCTTGAAGTCGGCCGTCGCAAGCTCGTGAGAGCGGCCCCAGACGTCGCAGACCCCACGCACGATCTGCGAAAGGATGACGCCCGAGTTGCCCCGGGCGCCCATCAGTGACCCCTTGGTGACCGCCGCCGCGACATCAGGGATGCTCTCGACGGTGCTCTCCTCGAGCTCCTCGAGCACGGCGCGCACCGTCAGAGCCAGGTTCGTGCCGGTGTCGCCGTCCGGCACCGGATAGACGTTGAGATCGTTGATGACGCTGCGCTCGGCCTCGAGGGCGGCCAAGGCCGCCTCGATCACTCTGATGGCGGCGAGTCTGACGTTCAATCCCTGAGGTCCTCGACGCGAATGCTGATCTCGCCCAGCGGCAGGCCCGCGACCTGCCCCAGCTGGTACTGCACCTGCTCCCGCAGGTTCTCCGTCACCTGGGCGAGATTGACGCCGCGCTCCAGGACGACGTGCAGGCCGATGTTGGCGCGCCCACCCTCCACGTCGATCTCGACGCCCTCCACGACGGAACCCTGAAAGAACCTGGCCAGTCTGCGGATCGGGTGCGTCTGCATACCGACCACACCGTAGGTGGCATAGGCGGCCTTGGCGGCAAGCCTCGCTATCGCCCGGTGAGCGACCGTCACGCCGCTCGCGACCTCGAGCGGCCCGAGAGGGATCCTGAGATCGGACGAACTCACCATGCCGTCCCGGTCACGAGGCCACGTCGTCGAGACCGTTGAGCTCTTGCACGATGAGGGATGGATCGACCTGATGCAGGATCGAGCCTGCCTCGATGGACTCGGACTGCGCGCCGATGCACAGACAACAGGCCATGCCGTGACTCTCGAACACCATGCGGGCCTCGGACGAGACCTGGAGCGCCTCGAAGATCGACATGTCCTTGTGGAAGCGGGCCATCACGCCTCAATGGGACGTTGAGCGGGTCCAGCGCAAGGGACACACGCGTTTGCGTTGCCCGGTCTCGTGCAGCATACTAGCGCGACCATCCGCCAATCAAGCTGAGGGAACGTCATGTCCAAAGTCTGTCACAGCTGCGGCAAGGCGCCGGCTGTTGGAAACAACGTCAGCCACTCGCACCGCCATACCAAGCGCCGTTTCGAGCCCAATCTGCAGCGTGTGCGCATCCTCGTCAACGCACACCCGCAGCAGGCCTACGTGTGCACGCGCTGTCTCAAGTCCGGGCGCGTGGCCAAAGCCCTCTAGAGGGTCCGCTTCTCGATAGAGCACCATCGGGCGGCACCGGCGACTCCCCGGGGTCCAGCAGCCACACAAGATGCGCGCTATTCATCGAGAGCTTCGAAGACGAGCGATGCGCTTCCCTGGCCGCTGTAGAGCGTCAGTCGTTCGTCGATCACCTCGAAGGACCGGGCTTCTTCGAGCAGCGTCAGGTAGATCGACTCCGCGCGCATCGCCTCTTCTGGTCCGGCCATGAGCGTGCCTGCGAGTTCCCGGGCCTCGAAGGCATCGCCGGGACCGGCCGCGTACGACCCGGAGTAGCTGTTGACCCCGCTGCTGCCCGAGACCTGCCCGTCACTGAAGACGGCGGTAATCGCGAACCCCGCCGGGTCGAGTGAACTCGCGGTCCAGCCCACGAGCCCCCATCGCGTCTCGTCGAGCTGGGCGTCCGCGGAGCACCCCGGCAACACGAGCACTGAGACCGCGACGACGAGGGCTGTGGCCAATGCTTGTGGAACACGACGCATCAGCGGCGCCGGCCCCATGGAGATCGTTCGTATCATCGTCCTGTCATCGTCCTCTTGAGTGTCGTGCGGCAGCGCCGCAACGCTCCGCTGTGCCTAGACTCGCGGAGCCACGCTACCGACGAAGACATACGACGCATCACCACGACGTTGCGTCGAGCCCGGCACGCCGACAGCCGCCATCAGTCCCTGCAGGTCGCTCGGCCGCATGAAGGCTGCCGGCTCACCGAGCAGCCGCTCGCCGAAGCCGATCATGCGCGTACTGTGGGCGTTCGCGTCGGCCTCGGCGATGACGACGGCTCCCCCCACCCGCACCACGCGCACCAGTTCGCGGACAGCCGCCTCACGCTCGGCGATGTGGTGCAGCGCATCGCAGACCAGCGCGGCATCGAAGGTGCCATCGGCGAAAGGCAGCGCGGCGGCGTCACCGAGAACGGGCTCCACACCGGGGCGGCCGGCGGCGTAGCCCAGCATCTGCCGGCTGGTGTCCACGACGGTCACGGCGCACGGCACGACGCGCGCCAGCAGCGCAGCCAGGGCGCCGGTACCACCACCCAGGTCGAGGAGACGCCCACCCGGCTGAAGAGACGGATGGAGGAGTCGCGCGAACGCTTCGGCGTCGTCCTCACTCCAGCGCCGGGCGGCTCGCGCAAACAGCGGGGCGGCCCATCTGAAGATCACTCCACTCATGGAACGACTAGCCCCCGTGCGTGGGCGCTGACCACCGCATGCTCAGGAGGGTGTGCGCCTGCCATGTCAGGAGACAGAAGACGTTGTGCCGCGCCCGGAAGCTCATGAGAAGAGCGAGCAGCGAAGCGAGGAGGCAGCGTGCGCAGAAGGTCTCGACGTAGCCGTCTTCTCTCGTCAGTGCGGCTATGCTGTCGGAGCCGAGCAGCATGATCAGGTAGAAGGCCATGGGAGGCGCAAGAAGAAGAACGAACACGAGCGGCGACTGCATGATCGTCTTTCCTGCTCAAGACAGCCTCCCTGCGGCCCGGCGCGCCCGGCGCGAGGCGACCATGGCTCCCGTCGCGCGGGACTCCCCGAAGAGCGTCCACGTACCCAAGCCTACCTCTTGGCGCCTGAGTCCGCGCCGTTCACGCGCAGGCGCCTTCAGCGCTCGGTCGCCACTCCCGAGACAGGCTTCGGCGGAGCGGCCGCGGACGGAGGCGCCAAGCGCATCTCGGGCAACAGGAGCGCCGCAATCGCCCCGGCGAGGGCGACGGCTGAGGCGAGCAGGTACGAGGGGGCGAACGAGGGGTAGGTGTCGGCGAGGAATCCGCCGACCAGCGGACCAAGGGCCTGGCCCACCCCGAGGAAGAGCGTCACGAAACCCAGCGCGGCGGCGACCAGAGAGGGACCGAAGGCGTCACCGCACGCCGCGCCGACGATCCCTGGCACACTCCACGCCGTGAGCCCGAACAGCACGGCCGAGACGGCGAGCCCCGGAGTGCTCGTCCAAAGGGCGAAAGCGGCGTAGGAGACTCCGTGGATGCCGCAGACGATGGCCAGAGCGTACTTGCGACCGATGACGTCGGACACATGCCCCCAGATCAC
The DNA here is from genome assembly GCA_963717285.1 of uncultured Thermoleophilia bacterium. Classification (GTDB taxonomy): domain Bacteria; phylum Actinomycetota; class Thermoleophilia; order UBA2241; family UBA2241; genus CAIXSE01. Next base: position 106,784 of record CAVQVW010000002.1, on the reverse strand, counting down.
ACCACAGAGCAGACTCGCCCAGCCCAGGGTCATGAAGAGCGTCCCGGCCCCCTCGGCGGTCATGCCGAGACCGCCGGTCAGCCGCTTGACGAAGAAGGTCATGTAGATCACGTAGGAGAAGCCGAAGGCGAAGTACACGATCCCCAGCCGCCACGCGAAGCCCGAACGGAAGACGACGCTCAGCCCGTGGTCCTTCCCGTGCGGCCTGGTCGTCGCGCCGCCCCAGTCGGGAGGCGGATCCCGCAGCAGCAGCCAGGCGACCACCGCGATGACCAGAGCCACGACGCCGAACCCATACCAGCAGATGCGCCATGCATCGTCTCCCAGCCTCGCGATGACACGCGGCACGAGAGGTCCGACGAGGACCAGGGCGAGCGACGAGCCCGAGACGACGACCCCGGTCGCCATCCCGCGGCGCCGGGCCCCGAACCAGCCTGCCGCGAGCGCCACGGCGGGCACGTTGGTCATGCCCGCCCCGATGCCGGTCGCGGCGCGCGCGGCGGAAGCCGAGACCATGCTGCCGGCCAGTCCGGTGGCCACCATGGCTGCGCCGGCGACGAGCAGTCCGACCGGCACCAATCTTCGCGCGCCGACGCGGGTCGACAACAGGCCGGCCGCGACGGCCACGACGACGTAGGCGCCCAGATTCCAGCTCGCCAGGGCGCCGGCCTCGGTGTTCGACAGGCCCAGATCGGCCTGCATCGGCGGAAGCAGCGCCGCGTAGCCGAAGCGCCCGAGACCGAGCGCGGCGAACACCGCCAGGCTCGCGGTGGCCAGGACTATCCACGCTCGACGGGCCGAGCGCACATCCGGCGCCGCGAGCGGCGCGCCGTCGGGCATCAGGGCATCGTCTTCGCCAAGTTCGCCATCTCGAGCGCCGTGGAGGCCGCCGCCCAGCCCTTGTTGCCGGCCTTCGTCCCGGCGCGCTCCACAGCCTGCTCGATGGTGTCGGTGGTGAGCACGCCGAAGATGACCGGCACGCCGCTGTCGAGACTCACTTTGGCGATGCCCTTCGCCGCCTCGCCGGCGACGTAGTCGAAGTGCGGCGTGCCGCCGCGGATGACGGCCCCCAGGCAGACGACCGCGTCGTACCTGCCGCTGACGGCCAGCTTCTGGGCGATCAGGGGCATCTCGAAGGCTCCCGGGACCCAGGCCACGTCGACATCGCCCTCGGCGACGTCGTGGCGGCGCAGACAGTCGAGCGCACCTTCGTGAAGACGCGATGAGATCAGCTCGTTGAAGCGCCCCACCACGAGCGCGAACTTCAACCCCTTGCCGTTGAGCATGCCTTCGTAGATCGTCATCGCGCGGTTCCTTTCCTAGCCCTCGATGCCTTCGTCCGTACCGAACAGGTCCTCGTGCTCGAGCAGATGACCCATCTTCGCGCGCTTGGTGCGCAGGTAGTCCATGTTGTCCTCTTGCGGGGTGGCCTCGATACGCTCACGGCCGGTGACCTGCAGGCCGTATCCCTCGAGGGCGACGATCTTCTTCGGGTTGTTGGTCATGATGCGGATCGTGGAGAGGCCAAGATCGGCGAGGACCTGGGCGCCGATCCCGTAGTCGCGCAGGTCGGCGTCGAAGCCCAGTTCGATGTTGGCCTCGACGGTATCGCGCCCCTGCTCCTGCAAGGCGTAGGCCTTGAGCTTGTTGATGAGCCCGATACCGCGCCCCTCCTGGCGCATGTACAGCACCACGCCGAGACCCTCTGAATCGATCCTCCTCAGCGCTTCGGCGAGCTGCTCGCCGCAGTCGCAGCGCTGGGAGCCGAACACGTCGCCCGTGAGACACTCGGAGTGCACGCGCACGAGCACGTCGTGCTTGCCGGCCACGTCTCCCTTGATGATGGCGACGTGGTGCCCGCCGTCGATCACCGACTCGTAGCCGACGGCCTTGAAGTCGCCGTATCTGGTGGGCATCGCCACCGTCGCCGCGCGCCGCACGAGCTTCTCGTTGCGCCGCCGGTACTTGATGAGGTCTGCCACGGTCACGATCTTGAGGTCGTGGCGAGAGGCATACGTGATCAGGTCCGGCACCCGCGCCATGGTGCCGTCGTCGTTCATGATCTCGCAGATCACAGCCGCCGGATTCAGGCCGGCCAAATGAGCCAGGTCGACCCCAGCCTCGGTCTGCCCGGCGCGCTCGAGCACGCCGCCGGGGCGCGCCGAGAGCGGAAACACGTGACCTGGTTGTACGAGGTCCTCCGGCCCGGATTCGGCGGCGATCGCCACCTGGATGGTGTGCGCCCGGTCGGCGGCCGAGATGCCCGTCGTCACGCCTTCGCGGGCCTCGATCGACACGGTGAAGGCCGTCTGCAGCCGCGTCTGGTTCTTGCTCGTCATCGGGGGCAGTTCCAGTTCGGCGCAGCGCAACGACGTCAGCGCGAGACAGACCAGGCCACGACCCTCCTTGGCCATGAAGTTGATGTGCTCCGCGGTCGCGAACTGCGCGGCCAGCGTGAGATCACCCTCGTTCTCGCGGTCCTCGTCGTCGCAGACGATGATCATCCTGCCCTCGCGCAACTCCTCGAGGGCTTCCTCGATCGCGGCGAACGGCCGCGCGGCCTCCCCGGCGGCGTCGCCGTCGCGCCTTCCCGTGGTCACCTCGCTGCCAGTCTCGTCTGCGTCCATCAGAACCCCGCTTCCGCCAGCATCTCCCAAGTCAGTCCGGCGCCGGGCTTGCGCCCTGCGACGAACGCGTAGACGTACTTCGCGATCAGATCGGCCTCCAGATTGACGTGCGCGCCGCGAGCCAGCCGCGCCAGCGTCGTGGCCGCAGCCGTGTGAGGGATCAAGCCGACGCTCAGACCCGCGGCGTCGACGGCGGCGATGGTGAGACTCACGCCATCGAGAGCGACCGAACCCTGGGCGACGCTTACCCTGCTCACCGCCTCCGGCGCCTCGAGCTCGAGGACGATGGCGTTCTCCTCCCTGCGCACGGCCAGGACCGTTCCCACCCCATCGACGTGCCCACTGACCAGATGGCCCCCCAGGCGGGAGCTCAGGGTCATGGCGCGCTCGAGGTTGAGGCGGTCGCCCGGCCGCCGCTCGGCGAGCGTCGTGCGGCGCACGGTCTCGGGCATGACGTCGGCGGTGAAGCCGCTCGGGCCGAGACCGATCACGGTGAGGCACACACCGTCGGTGAGCAGACTGTCGCCGACGGCGGTCCCCTCGAGCACCGCGGCGGCGGCGACGTCGAGCGTCGCGCTGCGCTCGCCGACGTGGAGGCTGCGTAGTGTCCCGACCTCCTCGACGATGCCCGTGAACATGCCGGCGTCAGCTCCCCAACCTGGCCAGCGTCCCGCTGACCAGCATGTCGTCGCCGACGGAGCGCCACTCCACGTCCTGCAGGCGCCACGCCTCGGCAAGCACGTCCACAGCCGGCGCCGCCAGCACGTCGGGCGCCCCGCGCCCGACGATCAGCGGCGCCAGAAAGAGAAGCACGCGATCGATCAGGCCTTGAGAAAGCAGGCTGCCGGCGAGTCCGGGGCCGCCCTCGCAGAGCACGTCGAGAAGACCTCGCGCCGCGAGAGCCGCCAGACCGTCGCGCAGGCCAGCCTCCCCGACCTCGATGAGTTCCGCGCCGCGTGCGTCGAGCAGACGCTTGGCGCCGTCGTCGGCGGACTCGGCGATGACGATGGTCGGAACCGAGCGCGCCGTGGCCAAGAGCTTGGCGGCGGGCGGCAGCACGCCGCTGCGCGTGACGATCACCCGCACGGGGTCGCGACCCTCGGCCATGCGCACGGTGAGCTCCGGGTCGTCCCGACGCATGGTCCCCGCTCCGATCATGACCGCGTCTCCGGCGGCGCGCAGACCGTGCACGATACGCCGGCTCTCGAGGCCGCTGATCCAGCGCGCATCGCCGCGCGCCGACGCGACCTTGCCGTCGAGCGTGACCGCGGCCTTGTACGTGACCAGTGGGAGGCCCGTCGCGTGGTACTTCAGGAAGGCCGCGTTCTGCCGGCGCGCCCGCGCCCCCCAAGGCGCGTCGAGAAGCTCGACCCGCACACCCGCTTCCCGCAGGAGCGTCAAGCCGCGACCGTTCACGCGAGGGTCTGGGTCGGGCAACGCGACGACTACCCGTGCGACCCCCGCCGCGATCAGCGCGTCGGCGCAAGGCGGGGTCCGCCCGTGGTGACTGCAGGGTTCGAGAGTGCAGAAGAGGGTCGCCCCGCGAGCCCGCGGGCCGGCCTCCGCCAGCGCCACGGCCTCGGCGTGATCCTCACCCGGCCCCTCGTGACTACCGCGGCCCACGACCTCGTCGCCGTGGACGAGCACAGCGCCGACCAAGGGATTGGGGTGCGTACGGCCACGACCAGACTCGGCCAGTGCGAACGCCTCTTCGATGTATCTCTCGTCGTCCACTCGCGCCCCTGTACGGTGCCCAGGGCGGACGACGCCGGAGGCGTCGTAGGGTGCTTCTCTCGTCCGGACTCTGACCGTCGGCCCAGGAGTTCCACCTGGTCAACCTCGTATGAGGGTCGCGGGCTGTGACCGCCGGTGGGGGATTCCACCCCGCCCTGAAGCAGCTTGATCCTACGCGGCGATTATACGGCCTCGACGGCGACTTCCGCCAGCGCGCCGGCGCGTGCCGCCGTCGTCCACGCCCGCCGGCCCATGCCGCCCTAGTCCGCGGGGATGGTCGCGCGGCGGAGACGAGAGATGAAGAACCCCGATGCTCCGTGAGCCGGCGGCAGGATGAGGAGAGCGCCGCCAAGACCCGGGTGCGCCATGCTTGCCCGCTCGGCGCCGAGATCGTCCGGCGACCACTCCCCACCGTCCAGCAGCGTCGTCACGACATCCGCCGTCTCGACCCTGGACAGGGTGCAGACCGCGTAGGTCAGCGTACCGCCCGGACGCACGCAGCGCGCCGCTTGCGCCATCATGCGGCGCTGCAGATCGGCCAGCCGCGGCACGTCGGCGGCGCGCCGCCGCCAGCGCAGGTCGGAGCGCGACGACAGCGTCCCAAGACCGCTGCACGGAGCGTCGAGGAGCACGGCGTCGAAGGCGCCCTGATAGGCCGCAGGCAAGGACAAGACGTCTCCCTGAACCACTTCGATCCCCCTCACGCCGAGTCGCGCCATGTTCTCCCGCAGGGCGGCCAGCCGCGCAGCATCGAGGTCGAGGGCGGTGACCCGCGCGCCCGGGAGGCTCGCCACGAGCTGGCTCGTCTTGGTGCCTGGCGCGGCGCACAGATCGAGCACGAGAGGCGCCCGGCCTTCGACGCCGCCGGCGAGGCCCTCGGCCACGACGTGCCCGACGAGCTGCGACCCGCGTGACTGAGGCGTGACGAGGCCCTCGCGAAACGGTGCGGAGCGCTCCAGGGCCGGGCCGCTGAAGAGCAGCGCTTCGCGGAGTCCTGGCATGGCGCTCGTCGCGAGACCGTCGCCGGCGAGCGCCTCGATCGCGTCCGCGACGCCGGCGCGCAGCGTGTTGACGCGCAGACAACGCTCGGGAGCCATATTGGCCGCGACCAGAAAGCGCTCCGCGGCGACGTCGCCGAGATCCTCGCGCAGTAGCCGGACGATCCAGCGCGGGCAGGAATGGCGCAGCATCCATGCCCGCTGGCCGTCACCGGCCGCCATCTCCGCGAATGTAGCGGGCCCTCGTGCCGCGACTTTGCGGAGGACTGCGTTGGCGAATCCCTGGGTGCGCTTCCCCTTGCCGGCGAGGAGCGCGACCGAATCGTCCACGGCCGCATGCGCGGGCACCCGGTCCAGGAACAGGATCTGGAAGGCCGCCAGGCGCAGAGCTTCGAGAACGTCGCCCTCGGTGCTCTCCACCGGCGCCTTCGTGAACGCTCCGATGACGGCATCGAGCGAGAGGCGGCGCTTCACCGTGCCGCTGACGAGTTCGTTGGCCAAACCCCGGTCGCGAGGACCCAGCCCCTCGAGCTCGGGGATGCCAGCCAGCGATTCGTCGAGACGGCCGCCTGCCCGCAGACGCAGGAGCGCCCGCCAGGCGGCGTCGCGCGCGGGGCTCACCATCGCGGAGCGAACGCCGAATGGCCGCTCACGGCCGAGCCAGGGCGCGCCCGGCGCCGCGCAGGAACTCGGCCGCCGCCATCCGGTTCCGGCCCTCCTGCTGCAGCTCCAGCACTTCCACCCAGCCATCGCCGGCGGGGAGGCCCAGCCGGCCGCCGCGGGGGTCTGGCATCGGCCCCACGCCGAGAGCGGCACGCCAGAGCAGCGTGCGCCGCCCGAGGAGCTCAGTCACGGCTCCGATGTGCGGGGCGAGCGCCCGGATCTGATCGACGATCGCCTTCGCCGGACGTGACTGGTCGATGCGCCTGTCGTCCGGCCCGATCTTGTGCGCGAACGTCGGCTCTCCGACCTGCTCGCGCCACTCGACGTTGCCGTCATCGACGGCCTCGAGGGTGGCGACCACGCCGTCGACGGCGGCCGGCGCGAGCAACTCGTAGGCGTCGCCGGCGTCGGCGTCGGCGGGCACGTGGACGCGCCGCGTCGCACCGATGGGGCCCTCATCGACGCCGGCCGTCATCCGCAGCGTCGTCACGCCGAGCTCCGTCTCCCCCGCCATGAGGGCACGCTCCACGGGGGCCGCCCCACGCCAGCGTGGGACCAGCGACGGATGCACGACCATCGTGAGTACGGCGTCGAGCACGTTCTGCCTGAGGATCTGCCCATAGGCGCAGACGACGAAGACCTGTGGCTCATAGGCGAGCAGCCGCGTCACGTTCTCTTCGGCGGAGATGCGCTCCGGCTGCAGCACCGGCAAGCCGTGGCGCTCGGCCTGAAGCTTGATCGGTGGGGCGACGGGCGTGCCGTGACGCCCCTTGGGCCGGTCGGGATTGGTGACCACGACCACCGGGCGCTGCCCCGTGTCGACGAGTCCGGCGAGCACCGGCTCGGCGAACGGGGCGGTGCCCGCGAAAGCGATGCGCATCTGCGTCAGAGGCCGCCGCCGACGACGTGCAACTCGCCCGCGCCGCGGCGCTCCGCCATCTCGCGCAACGCCGCGGCGCGGGCGCTGGGCGAAGTACGGTCGACGATGAGCACGCCCTCAAGATGGTCGAACTCATGTTGGATGACGCGCGCCTCGATACCCTCGGCGACGAAGGTCAGAGGCTCACCGTAGGCGTCGACGGCGACGACACGGACCCTCACAGGGCGGCTGATGGGCATGGTGAGACCCGGCACGCTCAGGCATCCCTCGTCCAGCTCCTCGACCTCATCGGCGAAATCGGTGAGCACGGGGTTCACAAGCACGTGGGACTCGTCTTCGAGGTCGTAGACCAGCAAGCGCTGCAACACACCCACCTGCGGCGCCGCCAAGCCAATCCCAGGGGCATCCCGCATGGTCCTGACCATACGCTTGACCAGCTTGCGCAGGCCCCGGTCGAAACCGGTGACCTCGGCGGCCCGCTCGCGCAGCACGGGGTCGCCGATGACGCGTATGTCCCGCTGCGCCTCGCGGCGCCGCTTCTCGAGTTCGGACTGGGATACCTCGTTCTGTACTCTCGTGTCGCTCATGGTCGTATCGTACCTCAGATGGTCTACAGCCACTGAGGGTCGACGTCAGGGACAAGCCTGACCCCGCGCTCCGCGAATCGGGGGCGACTCCACTCGAGCCAGTGGCGCAGCGTATCCAGAGTTTCCCCTGTTTGCGTAGACTTAACCACGACGCGGCAGGCATGCCGCCCGTGACTGCGCCAGAGAGGGCTCGGACCGAGGACCTGCTCGCCGCGATCGAGGCGCGCGGCGAGCCTCTCGGCCGTGAAGCGACCGGCGAGCGTCACCTTGCGCTCGTCGGTGCCCGACACCTCGAGCGCGACGAGCGTGGCCGGCGGGGGGTAACCCAGCTCCCGACGACGCTCGGCTTCCTCGGCGTAAAAACGCTCGTCCTCCCCTTCCGCCGCCTGGGCGATCGGTCGAGCCTCTGGATTCAGTGTCTGCACGACCACCCGACCGGGGTGCTCACCGCGGCCGCTGCGCCCTCCCACCTGCACCAACATCGCGAAGGTACGCTCCTCGGCGCGGAAGTCCGGGAAGTGCAGAGTGAGGTCGGCGTTGACCACGCCGACCAACGTGACGTCGGGGAAGTGGTGGCCCTTGGCGATCAGTTGCGTGCCCACGAGGACCTTCGCTCCCGGCTGGGCGAAGCGCTCGAGCACCGCCCGCAGGCGCGCGTGGGAGCCCGCCACGTCGGAGTCCAGACGCAGCAGCTCCACGCCGGGAAGGAGGCCGCGCACCTCGCGCTCGACGCGCTCGGTGCCGAACCCGTGACGGACGAGATCGAGTCCACCGCAGGACGGACACACGTCGGGCGCCGGCGCGGCGAACCCGCAGGTGCGACAGCGCAGACCGCCGCCGGCGAAGAGCGTCAGCGTGACGTCGCAGCGAGGGCACTCCCACGCGTGACCGCAGTGCTCGCAGAGGAGGTAGGAGGCGAACCCCCTCCGGTTCAGGAAGAGGATCACCTTGTGTCCGCCGTCGATGGCCGCGGTCATCGCCTTCGCGAGCTGGGTCGAGAAGACGCCGTGATGATCGCGCATGTCGACGATCTCGAGGGCCGGGGGCTGAGACCCGTCGACCCGGCGTGGCAAGTCGACGTGGAGCGGCGCGCGGGCGAAGCTCTCCACGCTCGGGGTCGCGGATCCGAGGACCACGACCGCGCCGCTGGCCCGCGCCCTCCAGCGGGCCACGGTGCGCGCATCGTAGGCCGGCTCGTTCTCCTGCTTGTAGGAGACGTCGTGTTCCTCGTCGATGACGATGAGCCCCAGGTCGACGAGCGGCGCGAACACGGCCGAGCGCGCGCCGACGACGATGCGCGTCTCGCCGCAGGCGACCTCACGATAGGCCAGAAGCCGCTCGCCGGCCGAAAGCCCGGAGTGCAGGACGGCGACACGCTCGCCGCCGAAACGCTCTCGCACACGAGTCACCGTCTGCCCCGTAAGCCCGATCTCCGGCACGAGCATGAGCACCGACTTGCCAGCCTCCAGCGACGCCTGGGCGGCCTGCAGGTACACTTCGGTCTTGCCGCTGCCCGTCACGCCATGCACGAGCACCTCGTCGCCGGGGCGCGCCTCACAGAGGATCGTATGCAGTGCGGCGCGCTGCTCCGGAAGCAGGTCCGGGGCGAGGCCGAGGGACGGGCGAGGGACGGGCGCATCTGAGGCGAGCACCTCAGCCAGCGCCCCGGAGTCGATCAGGCTCTTCAGGGCCGGCAGGGAGACGCCGCAGGCGCTCTTCAGGGACTGTTCGTCCAGCACGCCGGCCTCCTCGACGAGCGTCAGCGCGGCGCGCTGACGGGGACCCAGGCGCGCCGGGGTCTCGGAGCCGCGGCGCAGAGACCGGCCTCCGGTGACCGCCGCGCCGACCACGTGCACGCGGTAGGCGATGCGAAGCCAGCCTTTGCGCCGATAGCGATCCGCGAGGCTGGCAAGACCGCGGGCCGGCAGCTTGAGGCCCGCGATGTGGCCAAGACCCTTCTCGCCCGCGCCGAGGGCCGCGTGCCCCCCGGCAGTCAGTTCGTACTGGCGCACGATCTTGAGAGCGCCGGCCGGCGGGCAGACGAGGGTCAGAGCGGCCCCGAACGACGTCAGGTAGTACTGCTCGATCCGCCGCGCCAGATCCAGGAGGTCCGCGGGGATGGCGGGCACGTCCAGCACATCGCCGACCGGCAGCACGCGGCCCTCATGGATCGTCCCGGAGCGCAGCTCGAGGACGACGCCGATGATCGTCTGCGCCCCCAGAGGCACGGCGACCAGGGCGCCCACGCCCAAGCGCCCCTCGAGCTCGTCTGGGACGCCGTAGTCGAAAGCGCCCGAGAAGGCGCGCGTGCGGACCAGCGGGAAGACCGCGGCGTAGCTCATGCTACGCCCTCGCCCTTCAGTCCTTGGCTGTGGCCCCGGCCGCGAGTCCGGCAGCAGTGCGCAGCGCCTCGGCCTTGTCTGTGCGCTCCCATGTGAAGTCGTGATCCTTGCGGCCGAAGTGGCCGTAGGACGCGGTCTTCCTGTAGATCGGCCGACGCAGGTCGAGGTCGCGCAGGATCGCCGCCGGGCGCAGGTCGAAGGTCTCGCCGATGGCCCGCTCGATCACCGACAGGTCGACCTTCTCCGTGCCTTCGCAGTCGACGTTCACAGAGACGGGGTGCGCGACGCCGATGGCGTAGGCGACCTGGATCTGGCAGCGCTCGGCGAGTCCCGAAGCGACCACGTTCTTGGCCACGTAGCGCGCCGCGTAGGCTCCGGATCGGTCGACCTTGCTCGGATCCTTGCCCGAGAAGGCACCGCCGCCGTGCGGCGCGCTGCCCCCGTAGGTGTCGACGACGATCTTGCGACCGGTGAGCCCACAATCGCCCATGGGACCGCCGATCACGAACTTGCCGGTCGCATTGATGACCGTCAGGTCCTGGAGCTTGGCGACGTCGTAGAGGTTCTTCGGGAGGATCGGTTCGACGACGTGCTCGAGAAGGTCCGGGTAGATGATGCTCTCCAGATCGGCGCTGTCTGCGTGCTGTGCGGCAAGCACCACCTTGGCGATCTCGACCGGCTTGCCGCCCTCGTAGCGCACCGTGACCTGCGACTTCCCGTCCGGGCGAAGGTACGGCAGGATGTCGGCCCGGCGCACTTCGGCGAGCCGCCGCGACAGCTTGTGGGCCAGCGATATGGGCAACGGCATGAGTTCCGGCGTCTCGTTGCAGGCGAAGCCGAACATCATGCCCTGATCTCCGGCGCCCTGAAGGTCGAGGATGTCGTCGTCGTTCACGTCGGTGCGGACCTCGAGAGCCTGGGAGACGCCCTGGCCGATGTCCGGAGACTGCTCGTCGATCGCCACCATCACGCCGCAGGTCTCGTAGTCGTAGCCGTACAACGCGTCGGTGTAGCCCACGTCCTTGACCGTCCGCCGTACGATCTTGGGGATGTCGACATAGGTCTCGGTCGTGATCTCGCCGGCGATGAACGCGAGACCGGTGGTGACCAGGGTCTCGCAGGCCACACGGCCGTAGGGGTCGTCCGTCAGGATGGCGTCGAGAATGGAGTCCGAGATCTGATCCGCCAGCTTGTCCGGATGGCCCTCGGTGACCGATTCCGATGTGAACAAGTAGTCCTTGCCGTCCACTGTACCTCCTGAGGCTGCACACGCGGCACGGTTGGGGCCGGCGTGAGTCGGGTCGGGGTCTCGGCCGCCGACGCCGCTTCGAGCCCGCTGGACACGGGCGCACGGCGCGCGGCCCGCGCCAGTCTAGCAGACGGCGAAGGCGTGCTTCAACGACGCCACCGCGTCAACGGATGCCCTCTTCACGTCCCGAGGGCTCTTGTCCCGTCGGCGCTGGTGCCGCGGGGGCTCGTCGGTAGCGCAACTCCACCAGGCCGTCGGCCCAGACCCGTGCGCTCGCGCGCTTGAGCCGCGTGGATGCATGCGGCGAGCGCCACAGAGGGATACCGTCGCCGAGCAGGATCGGCTGGACCGCGATCAAGTACTCATCGACCAGGCCGGCGTCGGAGAGTGCGGTCGCGAGTCGCCCGCCACCGAAGAGCCAGATCGTACCGCCGTCTTCCCGCTTCAGCCGTTCGACGAAGACCTCCGGGCGTTCGTGGACGAACGACACTCCCGGAGTCTGCGGGAGATCGCCGCGTGAGGTGAACACGTAGACCTGTCTGCCCTCAAAGGCGGCAAGGCCGCCCTCCAGCGCCAGAGACGCCTCGTAGGTCGCGCGCCCCATGACGAGGGTGTCGACCGTGGCCATGAGGTCGACGTAGTCCACCGGCACGTCCTCCGGCTGGGGCAACAGCCAAGCGACCTCTCCGTCCCGGTCTGCGATGAAACCGTCCAGAGAAGTCGTGAGGCAGAGGAGCACATCTCTCATTCGCACGTCACTTGGCGGCCTCGCCCAGGGCGTTCTCGTAGGCGTCCCGGACCAGTGCGGCCAGCGGGTCGAGGTCCGAGGCCGCGACGAGCCGAAACTCGGTCCACCCCGGGATCACCTTGCCGCGCCCGACGAAGGGGCGCGCGTCATGGGCCTCGGCTGCGGCGCTACGCTGCCGGGGATCGAGCTTCGTCAGGATGAGACCTCGGCCGCCGATCATGGCGAACAACACACCCCTGGCACGGTAGGCTCGTGAACCGAACATCATGCTGGTCGCGACATCCGGCCACGGAAGCGCGAGTGTGTCGACGGCCTGCCGGATCGCGCCCTCATCGGTCTTGTCGTTCAGAGCGGGCACGAGGGCTTCTCCATGCCGCCACCAGCCTTCCCGTCGCGTCGAGTCACTATCGACCGCTCCCGTCCGCGTCCTTCATCGCACACCACGCCCGGAAGATGGACGCGAGCTCCGGCTCGAGTTCCTGCGCCTGGGCCATGTCGTCGACCTTCAGGTAGCGCGCCACGTTACCCGTGCCCTCCAGATGCGGGAAATCGCCGGGGATACTCGCCCCGGTGTGAAACATCAGGCTCGCGTGCTGCTTGGAGCGAGGATTGAAGCTCGCGATGTTGCCCTTGTACGAGAAGGTCGGGCTCTTCCACTTGATGGACTCCTGGATACGCTCGTCCGAGTCCAGAATGGCGGTGCGCATGGCCAGCAGCACGTCCTTCTGCGGGTTGTCGTAGCTGGCAAACCACTCATCCACCTCAGGGTTCCGCATGGTCGACCTCCGTCTCCTCGCATGACGAACTCTCGCAGTATTCCCCGAAGCGGGGACACTCGAGCATCGGACCCCGGGGGACCGTGGCCGCAACCAGCTCCAGGTCGAGGGCGCTCACCCACCCCATCATCCACGTCGAAGGCCGCGAGCCTCTGCGCCTACTCGGCGTCCGCACCGGCACTCTGCCCCACTCTGTAGTCGACGATCCGTCAGATCAGGTCCACGGGCAGCGGCTGGCCGAGGGGGAAGCGCACGGAGCCCTTGCCGCTCTCGTAGGGCGCCAGCTCGTCGCTGAACGCATCGACGCCGTTTGGCGTCGGGTAGAAACCGATGTGGTTCTTGTAGCCCGCGAAGTGGACGAGGTGCCTCCCGTTCAGATCGAACGTGGGGATGGTGTAGCTGATCGATTCCGTCGCGCCGGGCGCTGCCGCCCGGATCGGCCCCCTCAGCTCCTCCAGTGCTATCTGGGTCTCCTGGGGAAAGCCCGCCATATAGGCCTCCACGGAGTGGGCTGTCGACCTGTCCGTGATGTCGCTCACCTCCCGGCAGGTCGTACCCGCCGACGTACCACTTGCTCACGTCGGCTATCGAACCGCCTGCCTGCTCTCGACCGGCCATCGGATTGTCGCTCCCTGCGGCGTCTGCTAGTTTGCCACAGCGGTCAGACCGCTCGCCACGCGCCCCGCATCGGCCGCGTCTGCTGCGGCCGTCCCAGGATCGATCCGCGATGGAAGGGTGACGCAATGGACTCCGTCCGCGAGCGCCTGCGGGAGCGTCTCGGGAAGCTCGGCTACGACGTGGCCAGCGACAGCCATGGGTTGCGACGCGACCTCTACATCGTGGGCGATGGCGACCTGGCCCAGGGCCTGTTCGAGTTCATGCCCACCGCCGCCGAGGCGTGCGACCGGATGTACCAGGGATCGTGGGTCGAGGGGCTGCCGCCACGCTTCGCCGTGCTGCCGTCGAGCGAGTCGCAGAGCCCGGAGCTCGAGCTACTCGAGCAGATCCGCATCGTTCCCGTCTTCTTCGAGCTCGACGGCGGGCGCGTCGAGTTCCCTCATCTTGAGGCTATCCTGGCGCAGCATCTTCCTGCCTAGCCGAACACGGGCGTCAAGGAGCTCCGCGTCGCCAGTCCTCTCGGGTCATCTCCCAGAGGGCCTGTGTCTCGAATCCGGGCAAGCACTCGTACCTGGACCGCCTCTTCCCGAGACACTCGAAGCGCAGTCGCGCGAGCAGTCCGTTGGCTGCAGGGTTGTCCGGATGAGTCTCCGCGAGCACCCGCTTCGCCCCAAAACCATCAAATGCGCGGCGCAGCAGTTCGATCGTGATCTCGGTCGCAAAGCCTTGCCTCTGGTACTCGGCAAGAACGAACCATGAGAGCTCGAGGCCTGGCTCGCCGGGGATCATGTTCTGCGTGAATCCAGCAGTGCCGATCGGCGCCCCGGTGTCCCTCCGGAGGAGGAGGCCATGCCATCGATCGTTCGTGCCCCATTCCCGGCGCCACTCGCGGAGGGCTTCAGCCACCTTTGGCGGAGTCCATACACCACCAAGATAGGCCATCATCACCGGGTCGCAGTAGACGCGCTCGAGATCTCGGCTGTCTCCCTCTTCGAGGCGCCGAATCAGCAGACGGTCAGACTCGACCAGGACGCTCCTCGTGCCTCCTCCCTCGCGCCCCGCGGGCGGCCCGGGCAACACCTACGCCTGAGGCGCGTCGATGGCCTGGATCCTGCGGGCGTGACGTCCCCCCTCGAAAGGAGTGGAGAGCCACCTGTCGACGATGAGGATGGCAAGCTCCGCCGAGATCATGCGCTCGCCGAGAGAGATCATGTTCGCATCGTTGTGAGCTCGGCCGAGTCGCGCGGACTCCTCGCTCCAGCAGAGCGCGCAGCGCACGCCACGATGTCGGTTTGCGGTGATCGCCTCGCCGTTGCCCGAACCGCCGAGCACGATACCGCGCTCGCAGTCGCCGCCGGCGACCGCGGAGGCTGCCGGATGCACCAAGTCTGGGTAGTCGACCGCCTCAGCCGAGGAGGTACCGAAGTCGACGACGTCGTGCCCCCCCGCCGTCAGGTGCTCGGCGATGAGCGTCTTGTACCGAAGGCCGGCGTGATCGGAGGCGATGGCTATGCGCATGGCGCGTTCCTTTTCTCCGGGGGAGTCGGTCCACTCTCTCGCCGGCGCCGTGTCTCGTCGGCCGGCAGCTTGACGATCTAGCTCCGCGCGTGCCCGCAGTAGATGCACTCCTGCCCGTGGACGCACACCACTGCGCCGCATGCCGCGCATCTCCAGCGCTGCCTCTCGGTGGCGACGAACCCGTCGATCCCGAGATCCCGAATGCGCCCGAGATTCTCCACCATGCTCATCCCGTACCTGGCGCGGTAGCGTTCGTCGAGCTGTCGCAGCCGGGCGCACGGGTATCTGGAGCACGCATAGCAGAAGCCCGTCTCGGCCGCGACGAGCTCATCGCAGAGCTTGATCCGACAGGAGACGCAGTGTTTCGACTTGCTGCTGTCGCTGCTGTTGCAGCCGCCGCACGGGTTCTTCTCTCTGAGATGGGCGACGCAGAGACCGCAGTCCATTCCGCACGGCGCGACCAGCGCCGGATGGAGTGACTCCGGGTACTTCGTCTCCCTGGCACGCATGGTAGGCACAACCTACGCTCGCAGCGGTCCCAGCGCAACGGTGCCGCGTGACCAACGGTGCAGCTGGGTATAGGGATCAGGAGATGGAGCCACTACCCCCGGGAGGCCGACCATGAGCAAGTACGGCGACACGTTCGACAAGGCAAAAGCGAAGGCCACGGAGGCCGCTGAGGACCTCGGTGAGAAGGCCGGAGAACTCGGAGAGAAGGCCAAGGAGACTGCCGAGGGCGCGCTCGGCAAGGCGAAGGACGTCGCCGAAGACGTCAAAGACAAGATCCCCGGGAGTTCCGCCAAGAGCGAGTAACGGCGCGCGCGGGTCGCCCGCTCACGGCGCAGCCGCACGCCCTGTGTATCAGGAGGCGCGATCCTCGGGCCGTGCACCGTCTTGCCGGATCCCCAGCCATTTGTACATGACCAGCGCGTCGACGTAGCCTTGCGTGGGATGCTCGAAGGCCCGAGGCAGACGTCCGACGACGTCGAACCCCAACCTCTGCCAGAGCCTGACGGCTCCATCGGTGCTCGTGGCTGCCAGGTTGAACTGCATCGCCTTGTAGCCCAACGCGACTGCCGTTCTCTGAGAATGCACGCACATCGACGTAGCGAGGCCTCTCCCCCTGGCTCTTGAAGAGACCACATAGCCGCAGTTGCAGACAGCCCCGGACCGTCGTGGTTCGTCTTGATGCAGTACGTCCCGAGTACCTGGCCGGCCTCTTCGGCCACGAACGTCTTGCGAGGCAGCAGCATCCAGATCCTCTCGGCCTCATCCTTCGGTGTGCCGCGAGGATAGGCGTACGTCTCGCCGGCAGCGATGACCGCGTGGAAGATGGGCCAGATCCCTTCTGCAATCGCCGACTGTGGCTTCCCCTATCTGCGTGGCGTCCCGTCGGCCGGAAGCCGAAAGTGGGAGTCACTCGTACAGACGCCCTCCGCGCGGGTGGGGCAGGTCACTGCGCATCCTCCGTTCAAGTCGCCATGCAAGGATACAGCGGGCGACGCCTCCGTCCCAGTGTGCCTGAGCGCTAGCTGAGCTCAGTCCGATGCGTCTGCCGGCCCGCCAGGGCAGCCTCCTTGACCGCGCCCCAGGCCCTGAGCTTGGCCTTGAACGATACCCCGGCATTGGCGGGGCTCGTCGACGGCAGCCGTTGGAACACCAGCGCCGGATCGGTCGCCTGCACCGACGACAGGTGGCGCTCGAAGAGGGCCTGCGCCGCAACGCCGTTGAAGAAGACGTGAACGATGTCGAGGTATCCGGCAAGGAAGCGCCCGATGTCGTTCGGCACCGCGGAGGCGGCCGCGATGCTGGAATCCAGGCTGCCTGGACGTTCGGCGGCGCGCAGGACGTCCCAGAGCGCGACGTGCGCAGAGACGAGCAGTTCGACCTGCGCAGGGTAGTCAAGCTCCTCCCCGTCGGCGAACAGAGCGCGCATGATGGGCCAGAAGGCGTTGCGGGGATGCCCGTAGTACTGCTGGAGCTCGAGAGACCGCACGCTGGGCGCGGTGCCGAGGATGAGCACGCAGGCATCGGCACCTGCGATGGGCTCGAAGCCCCGCACCGTGCGGACTCCCACGGTACCCGCAGCTGGAGCGCGCGCTGCGCCGGGGTCGTCCTCAGACATGCTGGTCGACGAGGACCGGGTTCCCGTCCGGATCGACTGCGACGAAGCTGGCGGGTCCGGTGGTGGCCTCGTCGGCCTCGGCTACCAGCTGCACGCCCGCCGCCTTCACGCGGCGCTGGAGTTCGCGCACGTCGGTGAAGGTCTCGCGCTTCTTCGCGTTGCTGTCCCAGCCCGGGTTGAACGTCAGACTGTTCCTCTCGAGCATGTCCTGGAAGAGGCCGATGGTGTGCTCGCCGTTCCTGACGATCAACCAGTTCTGGGAAGCGTCTCCCGCGAAGACGGTGAAGCCGAACTTCTCGTAGAACGCTTTCGAGGCCTGAAGATCCTTGACGGCCAAGCTGATCGAGAACGCGCCGAGTTCCATGGCTTGCTCCTTTGGTCTGCGGTGTGAGTGCCGGTTCCCTACGCCTCCTCAGGCGGTCCCTCTTGGTCTTCGGGGAGCGGTGGCACTTCGCGGATATCCTGGATGGCCGCGAGTACCTCCCCCCGTTGGCTTGCCGGAGCTTCAACGTGACCCCAGCCGGAGGAGAGCTGGAACAGACCGTCGTAGGCGGCGCTGCGGTAGCTCTGTATCAGGTGCGGTATGCCCCGGTCTTCAAGAACGACCGCAAGCAGCCCGGCTTGGACCTCGTTCTCGAGGACCGCGATCTTCTGGAGTCTCTCCATGTCAGTGAAGTCCCAACGTCGCTGCGGGTTCGTCAAAGTGTGCCCACAGGTGAGCGTCCCCACTCCCGGAGGCCCAGGTCGACGCTCTCGCGCAGACGTGATGGGCGCATGCCTACCGCTTCCTGCAGATGAGCTCGCCCTTGGCAATAGGCACGATCATCGCGTCCACCCGCTCATCGGAGAGCGCGCGGTCGAGCATGGGGCGCAGGATAGCTTCGTGATTGATGGCGTTGTCGGCGACGAGGAGTCCGCCGGGCTTCATGCGCGGGACCACCGCCTCGTAGCACTCACCGTAGACCTCCTTCTCGGCGTCGAGAAAGCAGAAGGCGATGTCGCTCAGTTTCGGGAGATGCTCGCGGGCGTCGCCGTGGACGAACTCCACGACGTCGTCCACACCCGTGAGCGCGAACGTCTCGCGTGCCAGCTTCGCCTTCTCGTCCAGGACCTCGAAGGTGGTCAATCGGCGGCCTGCGAGGCGACAGGCGAGGGCGAGCCAGAGCGTCGAGTAGCCGGCGCTGGTGCCGATCTCGATGCAGCGGCCCGGCGGCGCTGCGGCCGCGAGCAACGCGACGAACCTGCCGGCATCCGGAGGAACCTGGCGCAGACGTTGAAGCCGTGCCGTGCCATCGACACGGTCGCGGGCGTCCATCTCCTCGAGGAACGCCATCCGCGCTGCGATCGTCTCAGGCATGTCGTGGAACACCGAGCCTCCTTCTGCGGGTCTGCCCCGACGTGCGCTCCCCGTTGCGCCGTTGATCGGTGGCCGCCGCCGAGCAGGGGCGATCAGTCGGCCGGGACCGTCCGGCCTTCGGCCCACTCGCGCAGAAACGCGATCTTCTCGCGGGCTGTCGAGACGATCGGCGGCGTCTGCCGCGCCTCCTGGAGCAGCAGATCGTCCGTCAGCGGCACGTTCGCCGCATACGCGGTGTACAGCGCCGAGACGACGATCTGCTCCAGCTCCGAACCGCTGTAGCCCTCGCACTCGCGCGCCAGCAGCGCCAGATCGAAGTCGTCCGGCTCCTGCTTGCGCTTGCGCAAGTGGATGCCGAAGATGACGGCCCTGGACGCCTCGTCCGGCAAGTCGACGAAGAAGATCTCGTCGAAACGCCCCTTGCGCAACAGTTCGGGCGGCAGCCGCTGGACGTCGTTGGCCGTCGCGACGAGGAACACGTCGCCACGATGCTCCTGCAGCCACGAGAGGAAGGTGCCGAGCACGCGCTGGGACGTCCCCCCGTCTCCGTCGCCGCCGGCGGCGAAGGCCTTCTCGATCTCGTCGACCCACAGGACCATAGGCGCAAACCGCCTCGCAGCGGTGAGCACCTTGCGCAGATTGCGCTCGGTCTCGCCTATGTACTTGTTGTACAGCACTCCCGGATCGAGTCTCACCAAGGGCAGCGCCCATGCCGCGGCGACCGCTTTGGCGCAGAGGCTCTTGCCACAGCCCGGCACGCCCACGAGCAGCACTCCGCGGGGGAACTCGAGGCCGAACTGTGCGGCCCGCTGCGGGTCGTCGATGAACATGCGCCGCTTCCCAAGCCACCCCTTGAGTCGTGCCAATCCCGCGATGTCGTCCAGAGACTCGACCGTCGGGCAGTACTCCAGAAGCCCGTCACGCTCGACCAGGTCGCGCTTCGCCTCGACGACTCGCCCGACATCGTCCACACCCAGGCGCCCGTCCTCGATGATCGCCCTGGTCAGCAGCTTCTCGGCCTCGGCAAGGGTGAGACCCTGCAGATTGGCGAGCAGACGGTCCCGGTCCGGCGGAGTCAGCGACACGCCGATCTTCATCGTCGTGGAGATATCGCGCACCACGCGGCGCAGCAGATCATCGTACTCCGCTCGCGTCGGGACGGGGATGCGCACCAGCCCCACCACGGTCCGCAAGGACTCGGGCAGGTCCACGGCGGTGCCCGACAGGACGACGGAGCCCGAGCGATTGGCGAGCTGCTTCGCCGCCTCGCGAAGGAGATCGGCCACCTCCGGCGTCTGCAGATCCGTCCCGAGGCCGTGAAACACGTGCAGGGCGGGCAGACCGGATTCGATGACGTGAGCCAGAGCCGTGCGCGGATCCTGCGTGCCGTAGACTCCCGACGGCGCGCCCAGGCGCTTGAGACCCGTGGCGCGCCGCCAGACGAACACAGCCAGCTGCATCCGTTCGGCGGCGCGCTCCGCGAGCGCTTCGGCACGGTCCTCCTCCGAAGTGTCGAGCAGCAGAGCGCCGTATCGGGAGCGGATCAGGAGCTCGAGGTCGTGGAGGGGATCGCCGTTCATCGTGGCGTAAGGTACACGCATTGCCGACTTGGCGCCATCGCTTGAATGGGCTCGCGACAGGCTCGCCGCTCGCCGCCCTCAGGCATGTCCCGTCTCTCGCCGTCCCACGACGAGGTACTGCCGGGCCTCATCCTCAGGAGGAATGCCGAGGCGGACGACTCGCAGGCGACAGCGCACGATCCTCCCGCTGCTCGGCAGTCGTCACGGACGAAGCATCCAGGCGAGAGACGCGCTCACTCGAAGTCGTTCCCGAACTCGTCGCGATAGCGGCTGCGGAACTGCTCGATCGTGAACCGATGGTTCTGGGTCCCAGCCTCGGCCATCTTCAGGGCGCCCATGAGCGAGGCGATCCTCCCGGTCGTCTGCCAATCGAGTTCATTGGCCAGCCCGTAGAGGAGGCCGGCCCGGTAGGCGTCGCCGCAGCCGGTCGGGTCCTTGGCCTCGTCGACCGACACGACCGGGATGTCGATGCGTCCGTCGCGCGAGTGGATGATGGAGCCTTCTCTCCCGCGGGTGATGACGACGGCCTCGAGCTGCTCCAGGGCCTCATCGACGGTCATGCCGGTGCGCTCGGCGATCATCTCCCACTCATAGTCGTTCGTGGCGAGCCAGGTCGCCTGGTCGATGAACCGGCGCAGATCATCGGCGCCGAACAGCGGCAGGCCCTGGCCGGGATCGAGAACGAACGGGACGCCGGCGGCCGAGAACTGGCGCGCGTGCTCGATCATCCCCTCTCGGCCGTCGGGAGAGACGATTCCAATGCCTATCCCCTCGACGTCGCCCACGTCGTTGCGATGCGAGAAGTTCATCGCACCCGGATGGAACGCGGTGATCTGGTTGTCGTCAAGGTCGGTAGTGACGAAGGCCTGACCCGTGAACGTGTCGTCGACGACGGTCACGTGGGTACGGTCTATGCCGCACTCGTCCATCCACCGCGCGTAGGGGCCGAAGTCCTCGCCGACCGTCCCCATGGGCACGGGGCTGCCTCCGAGCAGCTTGAGGCTGTAGGCGATGTTGCCCGAGCAGCCGCCGAACTCCCGCCGCATCTCGGGCACGAGGAAGGACACATTCAGCATGTGGACCTTGTCCGGAAGGATGTGGTTCTTGAAGCGGTCTTCGAACACCATGATGTGGTCGTATGCGAATGAGCCACAGATGAGGGCGCGCATTCTCTCTCCCTGTTCTGGCGGGGCGGGCCTCAGGATCGGACCCGCCCCGGCGTCGTTGATGCCTCAACTCCAAGCGGAAGCCTGCACGCTTCCACCCGCATCTTCCCCTACTGCGTCGAGTAGCGGTACCCGACCGGTAGTCCACCCTTGGAACACCGAGTCCGCTCGACCGCTGGGTGGACCGGGCGGCGTCGAGCGCGGGCCTACTGGCCGTCCCGGACGCCCCGCAAGCACAGATCCCTGGCGTTCTCGAGCTTCCTGCTCATGGCCGTCTTCCCCCCATGCCCTCTCGTGCCAGCTCTTTGACCTCCTGGTGCCGAAAGCAATCCGTGGTGTGGTCGTTCACCATGCCGACTGCCTGCATGAACGCGTAGCAGATGGTCGAACCCACGAAGCCGAACCCTCGTCGCTTGAGACCTTTGCTCATGGCGTCTGACTGCACCGTCCGCGGTGCGATCTCACTCAGGGTGCTCCACGAGTTCTGGACAGGTGTGCCGCCGACGTGGCTCCACAGGCACGAGTCCAAGGATCCGAACTCCTCGGCCATCGCCAGGGCAGCGCGTGCGTTCTTGATCGTCGCTTCAATCTTCTGGCGGTTGCGCACGATACCCGGATCGCCGAGCAGGCGCTCGACGTCGGCTGAGGTGTACGTCGCGATCCTCGCGAAGTCGAAACCATCGAACGCGTTCCGATAGCCGTCTTTCTTCCCCAGGATCGTCCGCCAACTGAGGCCTGCCTGAGCGCCCTCCAGGTTCAGCATCTCGAACAGGAGCCGATCGTCGTGGACGGGCACCCCCCATTGGTCGTCGTGATAGGCGACGTACAGGGGATCGCTCCCACACCATTCACAGCGCGTCTTCATCTGGGTTGCTCTCCCCTGCGCCATCCTCGCCGAAGCCAGCGCACCTACGTCGACCTCACTTCGTAGATCCGAATGCTCGCGATGAATGGGTTGCCCTGCGCGAGCTCTTCCGCGGCATCGAGGCTCTCCGCCTCGATGATGTTGTAGCCGGTGATCGAGTCCGTGCTCCATGGCAGATCCCTTGTGCCACTCTTCGAGATCTCTCGACCACCGCTGAATCCACCTTGGTCGACCTGCTTCTCGGAGATCGCGTCGAACCAGGCCTTCCACGCTTCCATGATCTCCGGGGTCGGCTCTTCGAATCCGATGTGCAGGAACATGAACCTCTTCATGTCTCCCTCTCTGTCGGCGGATGATCTCAAGGGCCCACGGGCCAGCTGGATAGGCGGCGCGTTGCGCGTGCTCGGGCGGCGAATACGCCCGTGCGTCACTCTACCCACTGAGGTTCTGCTCGATTCGCCTGTCAGTCCACCAGATGCCGGCTCGCTTCGGCGACCAGAAGCGTCCTGACCTCGCGGAACACGAGGTCCTTGCCCGCTGCGTACGAAGCGGCTCAATGGGCCCCAGGACGACCTCATGCTTCAGCCTGTGAACGGCGGGCTCGACTTGAAGGACGCACGAGTTGACCCACCGCTCCCAGAACCAGTCCGCAGAGCCGAACTGGACATACCCCGGGGCGATCTCCGGGATGCGCGCCAACGCCTCGCGAAGCGCCCACCCTCGGGGACTGTTCTCAAGGCACAACGCGAGGTAGGCGATCCTGTAGGTGACGGCGCCGCGACAGCCAGGCGCGATGGGTTCGAGACTGCGCGGGCTCTGACCCGGAGCGCAGACGAAGTGCCCACAGCAGCACTGCAGCGTGAAGCACTGGGGGAACGTCGAGAAACCGGCGACGACGTCCACGATGAGCGCGTCGATGGACTTCAGGTCGAGCGCCTCCAGGGCGTCCTGCCGGTCCTTCGCGTAGTGGGCGCTCTCCACGAACTCCCTTGTCTCGGTGAACGTCTCCAGGGCCCTCAGCCTCCTTCGCCGCCAGGTCGGCGCTTCGCCTGGAGCATACCCAGCGGCTCGAACGAGTCTTCTCACGTCGCGCAGGCCGATCTTCCCCTTGAAGAACCTGCCCCTTTCATTGACGCGCGCCAAGGCTTCGCTCAGGTCCCCGCCATCGGCCGCCGCCACCTTGGAGGCGCTGTCGTAGCCGCCTCAACAGGCATCCTCGCCGCCGTCGGGCTCACCCACTGCACCCTCGTCAGGTCGGCCGCATGCTGCTTCGTGCAGCGCCGCGGTATCGCGCATCCCCGCCGCTTCGAGCTTCGCGATCTCCCCTTCTGGCAGCCAGTCGAACGCTTTCAATGCGGATGGCTTTGGGAAGTAGCCTTCTATCTCCCGCCTGAGCAAGACTATGTACTGCTTGTCCACTCCGGTCGCGCTCGATAGCGATTCCGGGCGCTTGGGGTTTCTGAGTTCGTACCGCAGACCGGCGAGCGAGGTGACCCTCCCTGCCGTTCAAGCGCCCCCGGCTTCGTCTCGATCCCGCCCAGCAGTGACGCTCGGCTGGGCACGAGGTCGGTCTCATCGATTCGCCTTCGAAGATCGTCGAGACTGACGTTCTCGGCATCCATCTGATATGCCACTCACCACCTCCCTTTCGCCCACTGCCATTCTGTCTCGAGCGAGCGCTGGACCGAATCCACGGCAGAAGAGTGCCCTTCGAGCGAGCGTCCGTTCGGTCCGGTTGCCCGGTCGTCCGCTCAGGCCTTGTGCCAGCGAAGCGGCTTGGACTGCTCCCGGACGACCACACTTTCGCCTCGAGATCGAGTTGAACCGTCTTCGCCCACCAGCCGGCCTTGGCGCCGCCGGGAAACAGGCCCTCCGGCAGACGGGAGACGACGGCCTCTCGCGTCTCGGTCTGCTTCAGGCCTGGTGGCTCCGACGGCAGAACTCCCACGAGCGCGCTTCGCATGCCGCTCATGGGAACCTCCTCGGTAGCCAGCACCGTCTGTTTCGCAGTGCCCGAAGTCGGCCCTGGCCGAACGCTCGGCGCATGACGCACGCGGGCTACGAGACGAGTCGCCTGAGCATGGTCGATGCGGCATCCACATCGGCGTAGTGCTCGAAGCCGAACCGACGATAGAGCCCAATCGCAGGGTTGTCGCGATCCACGCTCAGCGAGAGAGAGGAGACGCCGCGCTCCACCGCCAGCGCCTGGAGCGCTATCAGGAGCGCCGTGCCGATCCCCTGCCCTCGGTAGCCCGGATCCACGCCCAGACCGATTTCCGGCGTGGCATCGTCGACGTAGCCGTAGGAGGGCACCGACTCACTCCATTGGCGGTACCATGCGGCGCCCACGGCGAGATCTCCAACGAGGGCGACGACGGCCGCGTCGCCCGGCCTGCCCCAATCAGCGAGGAGATAGGCGAGGCCGATCGATTCGATGAACGCAGCCGGAGCATCCCAGCCACCCTCACCACGCCAGTCGACAGCGCATGCGAGCGCCGCCTGGATGGCCGGCAAGTCCGCTCCCGTGGCAACACGAACGCTGTACTCCACCTCACTCATGTCGCGGAGAATCGCCGTGTCGGCCTGCTCTATTGCGACGTTCGATTCGAACCAGAGCCATGGGCTTCGCGATGATATGCCATGAGACCGGCAGCGGGAAGCGGCCGTGAGAAGTGGAACCCTTGCGCAGCTTGGATGCCGGCCTCCCGAAGGGCCAGAAGCTGGCGCTCCGTCTCCACCCCTTCGGCGATCACCACCACCCGCGACGATGACACCAGTGCCGCGATCTCGTTGGGCCAATCCGGATAGGGACGATCTGGCTCTAGCTCCGATACCAAGGACTTGTCGATCTTGATGACGTCGAGGTCGGCTCGCGCCAGCACGGCGACGCTGGCCCCGCCGACGAGGGCGACATCGTCCAGAGCGACACGGAGACCGAAGTCCTTGACGCGGTTCAGCGTTTCGACTCCGAGCAAGTCTGGTAGCCCCCGCTCGGTGACCTCCAAGACGATCTGGGGGAACAGGTCGGCCAGCCCGGCTCGTTCCGCCGCATAGAGCATGCCGCCCCGGCCCAGGACCTCCGGAGGCACGTTGATGTTGACCTGCGCGCCGGAGTTGGCGCGCAGCCAGTCCCCGAGCTCGACCGCCATGGTCTCGACCACCCAGTAGGTGATCAGCCCCGAGAGCACAGTGTTCTCCGCGACCGAGATGAACTCCATGGGGGGGACGACGCCCGAGGAGCGCCTCCACCGGATGAGAGCGCCAGCGCCGATGCACCGACCGTCAGCCAGGGAGACGATGGGCAGGTATTCCAGGAAGAACTCCCCTTGAGCCAGGCCCGATCGCATCGCATCAGCAGAGATCATGTGGTCCTCTCGCAGCGGAGATCCCAGGACGGCGCGCTGTCCGCGTCTCGACTTCCGTGCGCACGCTTCGGAGGCCGAACGCGCCGGCGCTTCGGCAGAGGCGCGCCCTGCGCGCCGCCGTACCCAATGCTGCCCGACTCGCGTGCGAGCCGGCCCATGACGTCTCGGGCGTGTCACGACTCCTGCCCATCCGGCACGACCACACGGCGTCCTGTCTCCATCGCGACGGCACGCAGCACATCGTAGATCGCGGCTTCTTGCGCGCCGTTGAAGTGCCTCGCCCCAGGGACGAGGCGCACCTGCGCGCCCAGGCGAGCCCTCCACTGGGCCGCGTTGGCGACCGAGTCCGCCGTGAACGGGTCGTTGTCGGACAGCAGCACATGGATCGTGCCGGCTGCTGCCGCGATGCGGCCGTCGTCGTGCCCGCAGTGGATCCACGGCTCGATGCTTCCCCAGGGTTCGTCCACGGTCCACCAGCCGGCCACGCAGACGGTAGAGGCCACGTGCATGCCCAGCGGCAGCGACTGCAGGTAGTGAAGCACCGCCTGGCAGCCCACGCTGTGACCGACGAGCACCGAGGCGCGGATGTCGTCCGGGGGCGTCGCCCACCGCGCGGGAAAGGGCGGCTGTCCAGCCCGCGATCGTGGGCGTCTCCGGATCTGGCATCGAGGCGAAGAGGACCGAGGCGAAGAGGCCAGACGGCTCCAGTCTGGAGAGGAGCCATGGGTACCAGTCATCCGCAGACGTGCCGCCTCAGCGAGGGATCACGATCAGACGCTTGGCCTGGTGCATGCGCTTCCTCCCGATGGGCTTGCGGTGGTGGTGACCTCACCAGCGGGACAGAACCCCGCCAGCTCATACCTTGCCGACGCCCGAACGAACGCGCGTGCATGCGCGCTCTGTCACTGCAGTGGGCACCGAACCGATGGTCGGGGCTCTCAGAGCGACCGACTGTCGTATGCACAGTTCGGCAACGCCTGACGCTGCTTCGGCCGACGCGTGTGGTCACCCGGCAGGCAGTGTACGCGCACCTGGCCCGCGTGCCGGCGGAAGGCCCGCCATCGCCCGATCTGCCGATCGTTCTCACCTGGCAGCCTGCGACCCATCCAGCATCGGCAGTACCACTGGAACCAGCCGCGCGGGTCCTCCGGATGAATCCATCCACGCCGACGCCACTCAGAAAGCGGCAGACCGGCGTTGACGCCGAAGTAGTTGCGTTCCGCGGCGTGCCGCTCGTGGCAGAGCTTGGCGCCCTCGTACTAGGAGTCAGGGAACTCGTCGCGGCAGTCCGTGAGGTATCTGCCGCCGAACACACCCAGGCGCAGCATGTCTCGCGGCGTGAGTTCGGGCCTGAAGCGAGAGTCGAAGCCGACACCTTGCGGCTCCAGGAGCACATACTCGTAGTCCTCCTGCATGAGATCCCGCACGGAGACCAGCTTCGGCCGATGTCCGTCGTCGCGCATGCCGCCCGAACGGGCCTAGCCGGCGTCGCGCTCGCGCTTGGGGGCGCGCGCCATGAGGTCCGCGACGCACTCTCGCGGCGTGCGCTCCCCCTCGAGCACGTGATAGACGCTCTGGGTGACCGGCATGTCGATGCCCAGCCGGCCGGCGAGATCGTGGAGTGCGTAGGCGGTCGGGATACCCTCCACCACCTGGCCGATCTCAGTAGCCACCTCGGTGGCTGTCGCGCCCGTGGCCAGCAGCTCTCCGGCGCGCCGGTTGCGGCTGTGACGCGACGTGCAGGTGGCGATCAGGTCGCCGATGCCGGCCAGACCGGTGAAGGTGGCGAGGTGGGCCCCCTGGACCACTCCGAGCCGCGTCATCTCCGCGATGCTGCGCGTGATGAGGCTGGCCCGCGAGTTGTCGCCGAAGCCGAGGCCGTCCGACATGCCGACGGCCACGGCGATCGGGTTCTTGACGGCCCCGCAGTACTCGACGCCGACGATGTCGTCGTTCGTGTAGACGCGAAACGTGTCGCTGGTGACGGCGCGTTGCAGTACATCGGCGACTCCCTCGTCGTCGCAGGCGATGACCGTCGCCGACGGCATGTCGCGTCCCACCTCCTCGGCGTGGTTCGGCCCCGACAAGGCGGCGACCACCCCGCCCGTCTCCTCGTGGACGACCTGGCTCGGCCGCTTGAGCGTGCCCAGCTCGTAGCCCTTGGCGAGCGACAGCTGCAGCGAGCCCGGGGCACGCGACGGCGCCACCCAACGCGCTACCTGACGGACGGCCTGGGTCGGTACCGCGTAGACGAGGAGTTCCGCGGCGCTGATATCCGCGTCGTCCATGGCCACGAACGTGATCTCTGCGGGGAGGGAGACGCCGGGCAGGAAATGGGGGTTCTCGCGCGTCGCCTGCAGTTGCGCCGCCTCCTCGGGCGTGAGGGTGAGCACCTGCACCACGTGGCCGCCCTTGACGAGCAGACGGGCGAAGGCGCTGCCCCAGCTTCCGGATCCCACGACCGTGATGTTCATAGCTTGTACGTCCCCGACCGGCCGGACGTCGCCGGACCTTGCTGCATCCGCGGCAGCTTCGCACGGTTCTCGCTGCCGTTCAGCAGCCTGCGGATGTTGCCGCGGTGGGCCCAGAAGACGATGACCATGACGAGCACGGCGGCGATCCTGTAGGGGGTGGGCGCAGGCAGAAGGAATGTGAGCACAGGGACCAGCACCGCCGCGACCAAAGAGGCCAGACTGACGTAGCGGGTGGTCAGGAAGACCGCGATCCAGGCGAGCAGGACGATGAGGAAGATGACCGGCACGAGCGCGAGGACGATCCCGGCCCCGGTGGCGACGCCCTTGCCGCCCGAACCCCTGAGGAAGATCGAGTACATGTGCCCCACCTCAGGGGCCGCGGCGATGAAGATCGCCCACCAGGGGTCGAAGAGCGCGACGGCCAGCGCGGCGGGGATGAAGCCCTTCAGCATGTCGGCGATGAGCACCGCGATCCCCGCCTTCTTGCCGAGGACCCGGAACACGTTCGTGGTGCCCACATTGCCCGACCCGAGCCGCCGCACGTCGACGCCGTAGAAGACCTTGCCGACGATCAGACCCCAGGGGATCGACCCGGCGAGGTAGGCGAGCACGAGGAGCACCGCGAAACCGAGGACCTGGAAACTCATCGGCGCTTCCCCTTGAAGTCGATGACCAGCGGGACGCCCTCGAGCCCGAAGCGCTCCCGCAGACGGTTCTCGACGAAGAAACCGTAGTCGCGCGTCACCAGCGTGCGGTCGTTGACTTCGATCGCGAAGCGCGGCGGCGACGTCCCGAACTGGGCGATGTAGTACGTCTTGAGCCGCTTGCCGCGCTTCATCGGCAGCGGGCGCTCGGTGGCCAGCGCCGCCAGCGCGCGATTGAGCTCGCGGGTCGAGATGTGCGCCTCGTACTTCTCGTGCAGGTCCGCGACCACGCCGAGGAGTTGGCGGATGCCGCGGCGTGTCTGCGCCGAGACCGGGATGACGAGAGGCCGCTGCCGCAGCTTGCGTCGAGCGGTGCCGGCGATATCCTCGAGGTCGGAGGCCATGGCGTCTTCGCCCAGGTCTGTCTTGTTGACGGCGATGACCGTGGCGCAGTCGTTCCGTGTCGCCTCCGTCGCGATGGAGAGGTCGAGCTCGCCGAAACGTACCGTCCCGTCGACGACGATCACGGCGACGTGGGCGCTGTCGAGGCTCTGTACGCTGCGCAAGTACGAGTAGTACTCGACACCGGTGACCTTGCTCGCCTTGCGCATACCGGCGGTGTCGACGAAGCGAAACGTGCCTTCTTCGGTCGTCACCGCGGTATCGATGGCGTCGCGCGTCGTGCCGGCGATCTCGCTGACGATGGTGCGCGGCTCGCCGATGATGGCGTTGAAAAGACTCGACTTGCCGGCGTTCGGGCGACCGACGATGACCACCGGGATCTCGGCGGGACCCGTCGGTTCGACGTCTTCCTCGGCTCGTTCGGCGCCGGCCAGGTCGACGAGGCGGTCGAGCAGGTCGCCCGTCCTCAGGCCGTGCAGCGCAGAGACGATGAGGGGCTCGCCCAGCCCCAGCTCGTATATCTCCGGGGCCGCGACGACCGCCGCCGGATCGTCGAGCTTGTTCGCGACGAGGAGCACGGGCACGCGCGAGCGGCGCAGCACCGCCGCTATCTCGTGGTCGTCGACGAGCGGGCCGGTGCGTCCGTCCACCACGAAGAGGACAACGTCGGCGGCGCCGACCGCCAGCTCGACCTGCTCCCTGATGGGGCCGGCGAACGGCGACTCCTCGCCCGTGTCGTAGCCCCCGGTGTCGATCATCCGAAGGACTCGCCCGCCCCACTCGACCTCGACCTCCTTGCGGTCGCGCGTGACGCCGGCTGTCTCGTGCACCACAGCTTGGCGCGTTGCGCTGAGGCGGTTCACAAGGGTGGACTTGCCGGCGTTCGGCGAGCCGACTACGGCGATCAGGGGGGAGGCGATCATCCGCGCATTCTAGCAAACCCCTCCGCGAGGGACTCTGCGAGGACGAGCTTGCCGCCACAAACGGCGGCAAGCTCGTCCTCGCCGACACCGTCGAGCGTGCGCCCGGACTCCGCAGGGAGGAAGACGCGCGGCGCGAGCAGCCACTCGCCCTCTGCCAGTGGCGCGGCGCGCAGCGCGTCGACGACTTCCTCGCCGCCCAGCAGGCCCGTGACCGTCACATGCTCTCCGAAGAGGCGGTTCGTCACCGCGAACGGGCGCAGGGGGGCGCCGCCGGAGAGCATTTCGGCGGCTCTCTCGATGAGCGGTACCGCGAGCGTCCCGCAGAGCACGCGCACGGCGGCCGGCCCGCGAGGCCCCGCGCCCAGCTCCTCGGCCTCCGCAAGCAGTGCCGCGGCGATGCCGATGCCGTTCTCGTACTGGTAGGGAGCGTCGCTGGCCGGAGGGAACTCGCCGTGAAGCAGGTGGAACTCGTCGGCGGCGTGCACGAAGTCGATCCCGCGACGCCTCCCTTGCAGCGCCTGCCACTCGGCGACGGCGTCGCACACAGCGGCGGCGTCGGTCGCCGTGACGCGTCGCAGATCACCCTCGACGGCCAGCGACACCGGGACGATGCCGATATCGGCGACGGCGGGCAGTGCCGCCGTCCTGGCTACCGTCTCGGTGAGGACCTCTCCGTCGTTCCAGCCCGGGCAGAGGACGACCTGCAGGTGAAGCTCGAGGCCGGCCGCCGCGAGCCGCTCCAGGCTCCGCCTGGAGGACCTCGCGGCCTCCCCCATCAGCCGCACGCGTGCTTCGTCGTCCCAGCCGTGCAGAGAGACGTACAACGGCTCGAGGCGCAGCTCCTCGATGCGTTCGAGGTCCGCCTCCTCCAGATTGGTGAGCGTCATGAAGTTCCCGTGCAGGAACGACAGCCGGTAGTCGTCGTCCTTGACGTAGAGCGCCTCTCGCAGGCCCCGCGGCACCTGGTCGACGAAGCAGAAGCGACAGCGGTTGCGACACACGGCGGTCGGCGTGCCGATCCCGCCGTGTCCCAGCGAGATCCCGTGCCACTCCCCACGCCGGGGCGCGACCACGAGGTCGAGCGGATGCCCGTCGCGCAACACGGCGACCGAGAAGGTCCCGTCGGCGGCCGCCATCTCGAGATCGAGCACGTCGATGGGGGCGACGCCGTTCAGCCGGGCGATGCAGTCGCCGGCCCGCAGGCCGGCGCGCGCGGCAGCCTCGCGCACGTCTTCGATCGGCAGCGGCACCGGCTCCACCGTTCGGCCGAGCCCTCTAGCCGTCACCGAACCCCCAGAGCTTCTGCACCGTCGCCTCGATCTCGGCGTCTGGCGTCGAGGCGCCGGCCGTGACGCCGATGCGACGCGCCCCCGAGAACCACTCGGCGCGCAGTTCGGCCGCCGACTCGACGTGGTGGGTACGCTCCTCGATCGCGCGACAAAGCTGCGCCAGCCGCGCCGTGTTGGCGCTGTTGCGTCCGCCCACGACGACCACAGCGTCGACCCCGGCGGCCAGATCGCAGGCGGCGCTCTGCCGCTTCTCGGTGGCGTCGCAGATGGTGTTGTGGATGAGCAGCTCGCGAGCGACCGGAGCCAGGGTCGAGGCGACCTTGGCCAGATTGTCCCGGGTCTGGGTCGTCTGAACGACGACGCCGACGCGCCGGCGGCGCAGGTGGTCGCAGGGCAGATCGGCCGCATCCTCCACGACCACCGCCCCGGGGCCGGCGAACCCCGCGAGCCCGGCCACCTCGGGGTGGTCGTGCTCGCCGAGGATGACGACGGTGTACCCGGCATCCTGCAGGTCCGAGGCCTTGCGTTGCGCGACGGCCACGAACGGGCAGGTCGCGTCGATCACGTCGATGCCGCGGGCTTCGGCCGCCGCGAGCACATCCGGAGCGACGCCGTGCGTGCGCACGATGAGCGTCCCGCCCTGGGCGGCACCGACCTCCTCGACGACCTCGACCCCGCGTCTGCCGAGCTCTCCCACGACGCTGGGATTGTGGATGATGGGCCCGAGACTCGCGACAGGCTTGCGAGCGTGGTCAAGCGCCTCGGCGGTGATGCCGAGGGCGCGCTCGACCCCGTAGCAGTAGCCCGCGTTGCGGGCGACGACGATCTGGACGCCGTCGGGGCGCGTCAGCCAGCGAAGTCCGCGATCGAGCTCATCGTCACACCGCGGGCGTTCGGCGCCTCCCGCACCCGCCGAGGGCTCAGAGCCGGCCATAGAGCTCGGCGACCGCCGCCCGCATGCGACGCGCCGCCTCGTGGTAGGTCTTGCTGTTGCGCCCCTGCAGGCCGGCGAAGGAGATCGGCGGCCCGATCTCGGCCCGCAAGGCAGGCAATCCCGGCCGCCCCCCATGCAGAATGTGCTGCGTCCCCCTCATCGCCAGGGGAACGACAGGAGCGCCGCTGCGCAGGGCGATCATGGCGACCCCCGGCAGAAACTCGTGGACCTCGTCGTCGCTCTGCCGGTGCCCCTCGGGGAACATGAGCAGCGCCCCGCCCTCCGCCAGGACCTCGAGCGAGGTCGCGAGGGCCTCCCGGTCGCCCGACCCGCGGTCGACCGGGAACGCACCCAGCGTGGAGATCAGTCTGCTGAGGGCTGGATTGCGGAAGAGCTCCTTCTTGGCCATGTACCGCAGCGGACGATCGCAGAGCATGCCGACGATGACCGGATCGATGTTGGACTTGTGATTCGTGATGACGATCACGGGCCCACGGACGGGGAGGTTCTCCATGCCACGCAGGCGGCATCGATACAGACCGCCGAACAAGGGTACGGCGAGCCAGCGGCAGAACGTGTAGAACCCGCTGTCACCGTGCCCGCGGAGCGGGAGACCCCAGGGTCTCATCCCCTCACTCTGACCTTCTCATCGACGAGTGAGAGGACCGCGCGAACGACCTCGTCCAGCGTCATCTCCGATGTATCGATCTCGACGGCGTCGGCGGCTTTGCGCAGCGGCGCGACCTTGCGCGTGGAGTCGCGCCGATCCCGCTCCAGAAGGGCGGCCAGCACCTCGGAGTCCTCGACTTCCTGGCCTCGGCTGCGGAACTCCGCCGCCCGGCGCGCGCTGCGCACGTCCGGGCAGGCGGTCAGGAAGACCTTCACCTCCGCCTCGGGAAAGACGTTGGTGCCGATGTCACGACCCTCCATCACGATGTCGGTGTCGCCGGCGAGCGCGCGCTGCTGCTCCACGAGTTGCTTCCTGACCTCAGGTATGGCCGACACCTGCGAGGCCGCCGAGGCGGCGTCCAGCGTGCGGATCGCCTCACTCACGTCGCGTCCGCCGACGAAGAGGCGGCCTTCGGCTTCGAAACGCAGCCCCGCGCTGCGCGCCACAGCCATCACCGACTCCGCGTCGTCGAGCGGCGCCCCGGCCTCCGTGGCGAGCAGCCCGATCGCCCGGTACATGGCGCCGGTGTCGAGATAGACGTAGCCGAGCTGAACGGCCACGGCGCGCGCGACGGTGCTCTTGCCCGAGGCGGTCGGCCCGTCGAGAGCCACGACCGTCATTCCGCGGGACCTCCGACGATCACCTCGTAGTCCAGACCGCCGAGCACGTGGGCCGCGCGCCTGGCAACGTCCTCTCCGAGGACGTACACGGTGAGCGTGCCGCCCAGCTCCGCGCTCTTGTGGTGCAGGCTCATGTCTTCGATGTTGATGTTGGCGTCCCCGAGCCCGACAGTGATCTCCTGGAGAACGCCCGTCCGGTCCTCGATCGGGATCACCAGCCGGTACAGGTCTCCCGGGCGCAGATCCTCGAACGCCAGCATGCGCTGGCGCTGATCGGCCGCCCTGGTGATGGCGTCCTCGAGGCGCGAGGCGTCGTTCGCGGCCAGCGCCTCGAGCACCTCCTGCAGCCCCTCCTGAAACGTGGCGAGGGCGGCCAGAAGTGCCGCGCGATTGTCGAGGAAGATGTCTGTCCAGACGCGCCGGTTGCTGCCGGCGATGCGCGTGAAGTCGCGGAAGCTCGGCCCCGCCGACAGCAGGGCGTCGCGCGACCCTGCGTGCTGTCCGGCCTGTGTCATCAGCACGTTGGCGAGGACGTGCGGCAGATGGCTCACGACGGCCATGAGGCGATCGTGCTCGTCCGCGTCGACCGCCACCGGTCGTGCCCCGATCTGCGCGAGGAAGCCACAGAGGCGCCGGTAGGCGTCGGCGTCGGCGTGCGCGCCTGGAGTGAGAAAGTAGGTCGCCCCCTCGTAGAGCGAAGCGCGAGCGTTGCCCACGCCCGCGGTCTCCGATCCACACAGAGGATGTCCGCCGATGCAGCGCTCCTGCTCGCGCGCGCTGAGGGAGCGCATCAGAGGCCCCTTGGTGCTGCCCACGTCGCTGATCACCGCATGTGGCGGAGACGCGGCAAGCGCCTCCTTCGCATGCTCCGCGACGAGCCGCACAGGCGTGCAGACGAAGACGAGATCGGCGCCGGCCACGCTCTCCGCCAAGCTGTCGCAGGCGCGCGTGATGGCGCCGCGCTCGAGCGCCAGGTCGAGCGTGGCCCGCGTCTGGCTGTAGCCCCGCACCTCGACGACCCCGACGCGTTCGCGGGCGGCCAGCCCGAGAGAACCACCCATGAGGCCGACGCCGACGAGAGCGACGACGGTGCTACCAACGGCCGCGCTCATCGCATCAGGTGACGGTCTTGCCGGTCCAGCGAGCCAGATCGAGCACGCGCTCGGCGTACTCGCCGAAGACCGCGGTCGGCAAAGACTGAGGGCCGTCGCAGAGCGCATGTTCGGGATTGGGATGGGTCTCCACGAGTACCCCGTCCGCCCCCGCCGCGACGCCCGCCAGCGACAACGGCATCACGAGGTCGAGGCGCCCGGCCGAGTGGCTGGGGTCGACGACCACGGGAAGATGGCTGGCCAACTTGATCACCGGCACGGCGCTGACGTCGAAGGTGTTGCGTGTGGCCGGCTCGAAGGTGCGGATGCCGCGCTCGCAGAGGATCACGTCGCGGTTGCCCTCCTTCACCATGTACTCGGCGGCCATGAGGAGTTCCTCGATGGTGGTCGAAGGACCGCGCTTGAGCAGCACGGGCCTCCCCAGCTTGCCGAGCTCGGCCAGAAGGAGGAAGTTCTGGGTGTTACGGGCGCCGACCTGAAGCACGTCCGCGTAATCGCACACTACGTCGAGGTCGCGCGGGTCCATCACTTCCGTGACGATCGGCAGGCCGGTCTCGTCGCGGGCGGCGGCGAGCATGCGCAGACCATCCTCGCCGAGGCCCTGGAAGGCGTACGGGGACGTGCGTGGCTTGAAGGCGCCGCCGCGCATCATGTGGCCCCCTGCCGCCTTGACGGCGCGCGCGGCGGCCAGCACCTGATCCGGCGTCTCAACAGAGCAAGGTCCGGCGATGATCGTGAAGTGACCGCCGCCGATCTTGACGCCACGCACATCGACCACGGTGTCGTGCTGCTGGAACTCGCGACTGACCAGTTTGTATGGCTTCAGGATGGCGACGACGCGGTCCACACCGGGCATCGCCTCCAAGGGGAGCGCGGTGATGTCCTCACGGTCGCCGATCACCCCGATGACGGTAACGCGTTCGCCGCGCGAGACGTGGGCGCTGGCGCCGACCTCCTCGACCCGCGTGACGACCCCCGCGATCTGGTCCTCCGTCGCGGCCTCAACCATGATGACCATCATGCTCAGCTCGGCCCCCCCTCGATTTCCACCCGTGCGTCGATCTCGAGTGTATCCATCTTGCCCATGAAGAACTCTATCTCGCTCTCGGTACCGACGCTGACACGCGCCCATCCTGGGCAGCCCAAGGCGTTCCCGTCGCGAACGATCGCCCCCATCGAGAGCAGCACCTCGCACACCTCGTCCTGAGGATGGCAGAGATCCTCCGTGGAGACGAGCATGAAGTTCGCCTGGCTGGGTACGGTCGCGCGCCCGCGTCGAGCCAGCCGTGCCACCATCGCGGCGCGCAGTCCGCCGTTGGTCTCGCGACGCCAAGCCACCTGGTCCTGGTGCTTCAGCGCCTCGATGGCGGCGATCTGCGCCAGCCGATTGACGTTGAAGGGCTGACGCACCTTGTCGAGCGCGGTCTTGAGCTCCGGGGAGCCCAGTCCGAATCCGACCCGCAGGCCGCACAGTCCGTAGATCTTCGAGAAGGTGCGCAGCACGACGACGTTCTCGTGAGCCGCCTGCAGCGCCAGGGAGTCCTGGCTGTCGGCGGCCGTCACGAACTCGTTGTACGCCTCGTCGATGACGACCAGCACATCTTTGGGCACAGACGCCACGAGGCGCGCGATATCGGCCACGGGCACGTAGGTGCCGGTCGGGTTGTTCGGGTTGCAGACGATGAGCATCTTGGTACGCGCCGTCACGGCGGCGAGCCATGGCGTCGAGATCGTGGGTGAAGTCGATCAGCGGCACGGCCACGGCCTTCGCCTCGTGGCGCACGCAGACGTCGTTGTAGACGACGAACGAGGGGTCGGCGAAGACCACCTCGTCGCCCTGTTCGAGAAGCGCGTCGCCGAGCAGCATGAGCAACTCGCAGGAACCGTTGCCGACCGCCACCTGGCCTGGGTCGCGATCGTAGTGCAGGGCAAGCGCGGCACGCAGGTCGGTGGCGTGCCCGTCGGGATAGCGATTGAGCTCGTCGAGCGCTCCGACGATCGCCTGCTTCACTTCGTCGAACGGGGGCAGCGGGAACTCATTGGAGGCCAGCTTGACGACCTCGCTGAGGCCGAATCTCCGCATCACGAGCTCGAGCGGCTTGCCCGGCTCGTAGGGCACCATCCTGTCAAGTGCGGGAATGAAGCGCATGGACTACTCCGGTAGGTCGAGACGAAGCTGACTGGCTTCGTGTAGGTAGACGTGACGAGAGGCATGCCCCGGCGGCATGTAGACGTGCATGAGAACCCGGATACAGCGCGCCAAGGCACCATCCACGGGGATCTCCTGACAACAGATGAGCGGCGTGCGCGAAAGACCGAGGTCGCGCGCCGCGGCCGCCGGGAAGTCGGCGCGCAGATCTGGCGTAGCCGTGAAGAGTACGCTGACGATGTCCTCCACGGCGATGTCGTTGCGCTCCAGGATGGTCTCGATCAGCTCGGCGGTGCGCGCCGCGATGGCCACGCTCACGTCGGCGTCGACGCTCGTGCGCTCCACGGATGAGCGTACAGGCGACACGTGTCCGCCGGCCATGCCGCCGCCGCTGCCTCTCCCGGGAGCCTCAGTCAGTCATGCTGACTCAGGACCGGCGAGGCCCTCGGTGAAAGCTGAGGAATCCGCCTGCGAAGTATCAGGCTCAGGTAGAGGGTCAGGCCGGTCCGACACCGTGACGATGATGGCCGGCTCGGTCTCGAGCGAGTCCTTGACCGCAGAAAGATAGACAGGTTCACCTTCGGCCTCGTCGCCCAGCGTCTCGATCACCTGCTCTCCCGCCCGGCGCAGTGACTCGACCTCGTCCTCGGTCAGTTCGCGGTGTCCCCCGGGCTCGAGACCCTTGTCGCTGAGCGGACCGTAACGCCGCCGGTGCAGACTCCTCGACCGGAAGACCGACGGCATCGAACATCCGGCGCACCTGACGCTTGCGCCCCTCGTGGATGGTGATCTCGACGAGGGCGGTCTTGGCGCTCTGCTTCTTGAGGTTCACCTCGGCCGGCGAGGTCTTGCCGTCCTCGAGGTCGATGCCCTGTCGCAGCATCCCCAGCGCCCGCCGGCTCACCTTGCCGCGCACACGGGCCACGTAGGTCTTGGGCACGCCGTAGCGGGGGTGCATCAGATGGTTGGCGAGCACCCCGTCGTTGGTGAGGATGATGATGCCTGTGGTCTCCACATCGAGCCGGCCGACGGGGAACAGCGCCCTCCCGTTCGGGACGAGATCGACGATGACACGGTCCGCGTGAGGGTCCCGGCGGGTGCTGGCCACCCCCCGAGGCTTGTTCACCAGCACGAAGCGCAACTCCCGGGCCGACGACCGGCTCGCCGCTCACGGCGACCACGTCCGTCGGGGCCACCTTCTGCCGCGGGAAGTCGACGACCTCTGAGTTGACGGTCACGGCGCCGCTGCGGATGAGCTCGTCGCAGGAGCGCCGCGACCCCAGCCCCGCCCTGGCGAGGAAGACCACGAGACTCATCTGGCGGCTCACGCGCGCCGGCCCTGGGCGTTGGCCAGGAGGCGGGCGCGGATCTCCTCGACATCCGAGGCCGCCAACGCGAACTCCTCGAGGGCCGGCAGCTCGCCGAGGTCGCGCAGGCCGAAGAGCTTGAGGAAGCGCTCGCCGGTGACGTAGAGGAGCGGCGCGCCAGCCGTGTCCGCGCGACCCTGCTGCTCCACGAGGCCGCGCTGCTCCAGAGAAGCGAGCGTCCACTCGGATGAGACCCCACGTACATCGGCTATCTCGGCGCGCGTCACGGGCTGCAGGTAGGCGACCACGGCGAGCGTCTCCATGAGCGCCGGCGAGATATCGTCGGGTCGCTCGGCTCCCGTCAGGCGACGCACGGCGTCGGCGCAATCCTCGGCGACGGTGAAGGTGAAGCCGCCCGCCACCTCTTGCACCGCGAGTCCGTGGCGGACCCGCCTCGTACTCCGCGCGAAGCACGGCGAGTCCCTCCTCGACCTCATCCTCGGCGCACTCGCACGCGGCTGCCATGTCGCCCGGCGACAGAGGTCGGGAAGATATGAACAGGAGCGCCTCGAGGCGCCGCGCGAGTGCGAGCATGCGGTCGACCGATCGGATGGAGGATTCGACCCGATGCTACCGCAGACGGGCAGCCGGCGTCACCCTGCCCCCGCAGGCGAGGCGGCGAGCAGCAGCGCCTCCCGGCCGGCGGCCCTCGCGACGTGAATGTCGCCGAGATGACGTGATTGGCGCAAGACGACCTCGCCGCTGGAGTGCAGCTCGAGCAGTGCGAAGAAGGTGACGGCGCGCTCGATGCGATCAGCGGAGGCGACCGCGGCGAACGTGAAGCGACCCTCGCCCCCGAGGAGCTCCCGCAGGCGGCGCAGCTCGTGGATCAGCGAGACGGCGAGATCGGCGAGATGATCGGTGTCCGGACGGGGCGGCTCACGCAGTAGCGGCGTGAGACCCGCCACCAGCGCCGTGGGCGACAGCGCCCCGGCCGCGGGAGGCTGACAGCGCAGCGCCTGCGGCACGGGCGCGGCGCGATACAGGCGACCGGCGTATTCGTCCCAGCGCTCGCGCAGCGACGCGCCGGCGTTCTTGAACTGGCCGAAGCGCACGAGCCGCTCGATGAGCTGCTCGGCCGCCTCAAGGGGGTCGAGGTCCTCAAGGTCGTCCTCCAGGGGCTCCTCGAGCAACAGGCGTGACTTCATCTCCAGGAGCGCCGCGACCAGGACCACGAAGTGCGAGGTCGCGTCGATGTCGAACTCGCCGCTGTCGGCCAGCTTGAGGACGTACTCGGCGATGATGCGCGAGACGCGGACCTCCCAGATGTCGATCTCGTCCCTGAGGATCAGCGTGACGAGGAGATCGAACGGCCCGTCGAAGACGTCGAGATCGAGGTCGAAGGAGACCTCGGGAGCGTGCGCGACGCCGGCCTCAGCGGCCACTACAGATCCCAGACCCGGCACGATCGTCTCGGCCTCCCACCTGTCCGGCTAGTCTTCGGGCTGGTGGACGAAGGACGGGATGTCGAAGTCGCCGCCGGCCGACGATGCCGAGTCGGGCCGCGGAGCACGTGCCGGTGTGCGCTCGCGGCGCGGCTCCGGCCGGAACGGCTGCAGGGCCGGCTTCGGCCGCTCCCGGGATGGTCTCGCGTCGCCGAACCCGGTAGCTACGACGGTGATGCTGATGCTTCCCTCAAGCCGCTCGTCCACGACCGCTCCGAAGATGATATTGGCGTCGTCGTCGGCCGCTTGGGCGATCACTTCGGCCGCCTCGTTGACCTCCCAGAGGGTGAGATCGCTGCCGCCGGTGATGTTGAGGAGCAGACCGCGAGCGCCGTCGATGGAGGTCTCGAGGAGCGGCGAGTGGATCGCCATGTCGGCCGCCACCTGGGCGCGATCCTCGCCGTCGGCCATG
The DNA here is from genome assembly GCA_963717285.1 of uncultured Thermoleophilia bacterium. Lineage (GTDB taxonomy): Bacteria > Actinomycetota > Thermoleophilia > UBA2241 > UBA2241 > CAIXSE01. Next base: position 67,145 of record CAVQVW010000002.1, on the reverse strand, counting down.
CCGATGCCCAGAAGCGCCGTCCCGGCATCCTTGACGATCGTGCGCACGTCGGCGAAGTCGAGATTGATGAGCCCGGGGACGGTGATCAGGTCGGTGATGCCCTGGACACCCTGGCGCAGGATGTCGTCGGCGTGCTGGAAGGCGTCGACGACGCTCGTGTTGCGCTCGACGACGTCGAGGAGACGATCGTTCGGGATGGCGATCACCGTGTCGGCGGCATCGCGCAGCACATCGATGCCCTCTTCCGCCTGACGCTGACGGCGGTTCCCCTCGAAGCGGAACGGCCTGGTCACGATGGCGATCGTCACGGCTCCGAGCTCGCGCGCGACCGTGGCGACCACGGGGGCTCCGCCGGTGCCGGTCCCGGCGCCTTCACCAGCGGTGACGAACACGAGGTCGGCGCCTCTCAGCGCGGCCTTGATCTGGTCGCGCGAGACCTCCATGGCCTCGCGGCCCACCTCGGGATCGGCGCCGCCACCCAGGCCATGGGTGATCTCCTGGCCGATATGGATCTTGACGTCGGCGTCGCAGGCTTCAAGCTGCTGGACATCGGTGTTGACGGCGATGAACTCCACACCTTTGACGCCGGAATCGACCATGCGGTTCACCGCGTTGGTGCCCGCGCCGCCGATGCCGACGACCCTGATGCTCGTGACGTAGGGTCGGCCCTTCACCACAGCCTCCTGGGCGACGTCGGCCGGCTGCCCGGCGCCCTCGGTACGGCGGAAGAGCTCGTTCAGCCCATCTCGCATGCTAGGACGATCTGCCATTCAGCACCTCCCGCGCAAGGGCGCGGTACGATTCGGCCCCTCTCCCCCTGGGCTGATACTTGAGCAGCGACTTGCCGATCACGGGCGCCTCGGCGAACTTGATCGTCTTGTTCACCACGGTGTCGAAGACCAGCGGGCCGAAGTTGTCGCGCAACACCTCGATGGACTCTCTTCCGTGACTGGTCCGCGCGTCGTACATGGTCGGCAGGATGCCGCTGATCTTGACCTCCGGATTGAGGTTCTCGCGGATCATCTCGAGCGTCCGCTCGAGCTGCAGCAACCCGCGCAATGACAGGTACTCGCACTGGACCGGCACGATGACGCTCTGTGCGGCCGTGAAAGCGTTGATCGTGAGAAGCCCGAGCGAGGGCGGCGTGTCGATCAGGATGTAGTCGTAGCGGCGCTTGACGGGCTCGAGGGCGCGCTGCAGGGCCCGTTCGCGGCCGATCATCGCCGAGAGCGCCATCTCCGCCCCCGCGAGGTCGATGGCCGACGCCGCGACGTCGTACTCGCACTCATAGATGACCTCGTCGATCGGCGCGCGGTGCACGAGCACGTCATACATGCTCTTGTCGAGGACCTCAGTGTCGATCCCCTGGCTCATGCTGAGGTTGCCCTGTGGGTCCATGTCGACTGCCAGGACGCGCAGGTCGTGCTCGCGCAGGGCGGCCCCAAGATTCACCGTCGACGTCGTCTTGGCGACGCCGCCCTTCTGATTCGCCAAGGCGATGACATGCGCCATGTGTGTGCTACCTCTGTGTCGACACCACGTCAGAACGCAGTTCGCGTCGCGGGCTCGCTTCCCTGCACGAGGCGAGCCCCGCAGAACACGCAGGGCTCGCCAAGCAGAACGTCATCGTCTGTTCGCCGACAGGTCGCGTCAGAGCTTCGGGGCCTCCGGCGCGGCCGGACCCTCGGGCGCCTCCTCGTCCTCTTCGTCGACGTCCTGGTCGTCGTCTTCCTCGACGTCGTCCTCGTCGTAGACCATCTCATCGACCTCGTCGTCGGACTCGTCGACCTCTTCGACGTCCTCGTCCTCGACCTCGATGTACTCTTCCTCGTCCTCGTCCTCGACGTCCTCGGCGATATCGGTGATCGAGGAGATGGCGCGCTTCATGAAGCGGACCTTGGTGCGCTTCGCCACCTCGAGCTCGACCCAATCGTCGCCGATGCGGGACACGGTGCCGAACTGGCCACCGATGGTGACCACTTCATCACCCTTCTTGAGCATGCGCTCCATCTGGGCATGCGCCTGCTTCTGGCGACGCTGCGGCCGGATGGCCAGGAAGTAGAAGATCCCGAAGAAGACCAGGATCCAGATGATGATCGCCCCGCCTGAACCCAAGTTCATTCGGCTACCCTCCTGCGGAGTACTTCTCCACGACGCTGTTGGCGTGATCCGAGAATCGCCCGGCGCGAATGGCGGCGCGGGCCTCTGTAGCGAATCCTATCAGAACCCTCAGATTGTGATGGCTCAGCAACTGCGCTCCCAGGATCTCCTTCTGCAGCACCAGGTGGCGGAGGTAGGCGCGCGTGAACGTACGGCAGGCGTAGCAGTCGCAGGTCTCCTCGAGTGGCCGCATGTCGTGGGCGAAGCGCGCGTTGCGCAGATTCAGCCGCCCCTTGGACGAGAACGCCGTGCCCGTCCGCGCCATGCGCGTCGGCAATACGCAATCGAAGACGTCGATGCCGCGCCGGACCACCTCGAGGATGCTGAGGGGATCGCCGATGCCCATGAAGTAGCGAAGACGATCGGCCGGCAGGAGTCCATCCAGGAGCTCGACCGTGGAGAGCATCTCCTCGCCGCGCTCACCGACGGAGAGGCCGCCGACGGCATAGGCGTCGAACCCGACGCCCATGATCTCGGCGGCCGACCGGCCGCGCAGCGCTTCGTCGACGCCGCCCTGGACGATGCCGACGAGGAGCTGGTCGCGGCGCTCGTGGGCCTCCTTGCAGGCTGCCGCCCAGCGCGTGGTGCGCTCCACGGCAGCCTCCAGTTCGGCCCGCGGCAGGCTGCTCGGCGCGCACTGGTCGAACGCCATGACGATGTCGGCGCCCAAAGCCTCCTGAGCCCGCATCGCGAGCTTGGGCGTGAAGACGTGTCGCGAGCCGTCGTACACGGAGGCGAACTCGACTCCGTCGTCGCGCATGACCCGCGTACCGGCCAGGCTGAACACCTGGAAGCCGCCAGAGTCCGTGAGGATGGGCCCGTCCCAGCCCATGAAGTCGTGCAGCCCCCCATGCTCCGCGACGATCTCGACGCCCGGACGGAAGAACAGGTGGTAGGTGTTTGCGAGCACGATGCGCGCGCCGACTTCCTGCAGCTCGCGTGGGCCCACCGCCTTGACCGCCGCTTTGGTGCCCACGGGCATGAAGCAGGGGGTCTCGACCTCCCCGTGCGGGGTCTGCAGGCGTCCCGCCCGGGCACGTCCGTCGCGCGCCTCGACGCGAAACTCGAATCCGTCCGCAGCGATGCCGGCGGCGGAAGTCATACGGCCAGCATCCCATCGCCGAAGCTGTAGAAGCGGTAGCGTTCGCGAACGGCGTGCTCGTAGAGGCGCTGCGTCTCGGCGACCCCGCAGAAGGCCATCACCAGAGCGAGCAGGCTGGTACGCGGCAGATGGAAGTTGGTGATCAGCCCCCCGACGAGACGCGCCTCGAACCCCGGCCTGATGAAGAGAGACGTGTCGCCGCGCAGCACGCCGGAGTCAGCCACCGCCAAGCCAACGGCCGCGGGCGACCGCTGCGCCGGCGGGGCGCCTGCCAGGTGCTCCAGTACCCGCATCGAGGTCGTGCCCACGGCGATCACCCGCCTGCCCTCGGCGCGCGCGCAGAGCAAGCGCTCCCAGACCGCCGCGTCGACCTCGTAGGACTCGCTGTGCAGGCGGTCGCCGGCCAACGCCTCGGCCCGCAGCGGCATGAAGGTCCCGAGGCCGACGTGCAGCGTCAGCGTCTCGATCAGGACGCCGGCCGCTGCCAGCTCGGCGTCCAGGCGTGGTGTGAAGTGCAGCCCGGCGGTGGGCGCGGCAGCCGAGCCGACCGCGCGCGAGTAGCTCGTCTGGTACCGCTCCGCATCCTCGAGGGGCGAGCGGATGTAGGGCGGCAGCGGCGTGACGCCGGCCGTCTCAAGAAGCTCGAGCACCGGCACCGGAGAGAGGTTCGTGACCACCCAGCGCCCGTCGCCCAGCGCCTGCTCGCAGCGCAGGGACCACTCGGCCGCCTCGTGCTCGCAGGCCAGCACCTCCCCGGAACGCGGACGGCCACGCAGCAGCGCCTCCCAGGACTCAGGCTGATCCGCTTCTCCCGTGGGCCGCAGGAACAGCACCTCGAGGCGTCCACCGCTGGCGCGCCGGAAGAAGCTGCGCGCCGGGAACACGCGGGTGTCGTTGCGCACGAGCACATCGCCGGCGCGCAACAGCGCGGGCAGCTCGCGAATGGTGCGGTCCTCGACGGCTCCCGTGAGACGGTGGAAGACGAGCAGGCGGGATGCGTCGCGCGGCTCGATGGGCTGCTGGGCGATGAGCTCCGGCGGCAACTCGTAGCCGAGGTCCTCGAGCAGCGACTCCTGCCCCGCCCCCTCCTCCATCGAAGGGTCGGCTGCGGCGGGGGGGCCGCCACGCTCCTGGCTCATCCCATCCGCCGCCGCTGCCGGCGTTCGTGCCATGCCTCCCACTTGCTCGCCGCGCAGCCACAGTACGGCTGACGATAGAGCCCGAGGCGGCGACTCTCGGCGTAGCTCTCGCGAAAGCGCGGCCGCAGATCGAAGGGGACGAAGGTGGCCCCATGCCTCCGGGCGGCCGCCTCGCCGGCGGCCTCGATGAGGTCGTGACGCTGGTAGGGACTGACGCTGAGGGTCGTCGAGAACCTCTCCACACCGAGCCGTGCGGCGGCGGCGCCCGCCTCGTCGAGCCGCAGACCCAGGCAGCTCCGGCAGCGCTGCTCGGCAGGGAGCGTCGACAGCGTGGCGGCCCAGACCTGCCAAGCGTCCTCCAGCGCCGACTCCTCGGCGACCATGAGTTCGAGTCCGGCCGCCCGGCTGTAGCGCCGCATGCTCTCGAGGCGGCGCTCCAGCTCCGCGACCGGCTGGATATTGGCGTTGGCGAACCAGCCGAGCGGTTCGAATCCGCGGGCGCGCCAGGCCGGCACTGCGACAGTGGAGCAAGGGCCGCAACAGGTGTGCAGAAGAAGATCGTCCACCTAGTGAGTATAGCCCGCCGGCCGGCGGGCCGGCCTCAGCTCCCCGGGAACAGCGTCCCCTCATCGGTCGGGGGAGTCAGCCCGCAGTGCCGAAAGCCCGAGCGCGTCAGCACGCGACCGCGCGGCGTGCGCTTGAGGAAGCCCTGCATGATGAGGTATGGCTCGTATACGTCCATGAGCGTGTCCGCCTCCTCGCCCATCGCCACGGCCAGAGTCTCGAGACCGACAGGGCCCCCGTCGAACTTCTGGGCGATCGTGCAGAGGATGTCCCGGTCGAGTTTGTCGAGCCCCTCGGCGTCGACCTGAAAGAGCTCCAGCGCGGCGAGGCAGATGCCGTGGTCGATGGTGCCCTCGTGTCGGACCTCGGCGTAGTCGCGCACGCGCCGCAGGAGACGATTCGCGACGCGCGGCGTTCCCCGCGAACGGCCCGCGATCTCGAGAGCCGCGGCGTCGTCGGCGGTCACGGGGAGGATGCCGGCGGAGCGCCGCACGATGCGCGTGAGCTGCTCGATGTCGTAGTACTCGAGGCGCTGCCACACTCCGAACCGGTCGCGCAGCGGGGTCGTGAGGAGTCCGGTGCGTGTCGTCGCCCCGATCAGCGTGAATGGCTGCACCTGCATACGGATGCTGCGCGCCGCCGGACCCTCGCCGATCATGATGTCGATCTCGTAGTCCTCCATGGCGGGATAGAGGACCTCCTCGACGGCCGCGTTGAGGCGGTGGATCTCGTCGACGAAGAGGACGTCGCCCTCCTGCAGGTTGGTCAGCAGGCCGGCGACGTCGACCTTGCGGTCCAGAGCCGGCCCGGAGGTCGTGTGCATCGCCACTCCCAGCTCGGTGGCGATGATGCCCGCCAGCGTCGTCTTTCCGAGCCCAGGCGGTCCGGCGAGGAGCACGTGGTCGAGCGTCTCGCCGCGGTTCCTCGCAGCCTGCACGAAGATCTCGAGCTGCTCCTTGGCCGCCGCCTGACCCACGAACTCGGCGAAGCGGCGCGGCCGCAGGGAGAGCTCGACATCGCGCTCATCGGCGCGCTCACTGGGATCGGCGATGCGCTCCGGGCGAGGACTCATCCCGTACCCCGCTCCCGATCGAGCGCGAAGCGCACCAGCTCCTCGACAGACGCGCCCTCGGGCGCGCCGCGCAGGGCATCCTCGGCCTCGCGGAGGCTGAGGCCGAGGTTCTGCAACGCCGACCTCGCCTCCACGAACGATGCCGTCGGCGACGGCCCCACCGTGCCCCCACTGCCGGTGACAGACGAAAGCTCCCCGACCTTGTCCTTGAGCTCCACGACCAGCCGCTGGGCGATCCTCTTGCCGATGCCCGGGATGCTCTCGAACTTCTTGACGTCGTCGCGAGCGACGGCCAGCTCGAGTTCCTCGACCGGGTACCCCGAGAGCACGGCCAGAGCCACTTTGGGCCCCACCCCGCTGACCGTGATCAGCCAAAGGAAGAAGGTGCGCTCCCGCGCGCCGGCGAAGCCGTAGAGCTGCAGCGCGTCGGCGCGCACGAGAAGATAGGTGAGCAGCCGTACCTCCTGCCCCACGTCGCCGGCGAGACCTCCCAGGGTGCGGGAGGCGGCCAGCACCTCGACGCCCAGACCCCCGACCTCGATGACGGCATGATCGACGTCGACGAGCTGCAGTCTGCCCCGGACCGACGCGATCATGACGGCGGCCTTCCTCCGGGGCCGTTCGCGACCCCGTTCCCGCAGTGGTGGGAATGCGTGATGGCGACGGCCAAGGCGTCGGCGGCATGGTCGGGGCGCGGGATGCAGGTGAGGCCCAGGATGACCTTGGTCATCTCCTGCACCTGGATCTTGCTGGCTCGGCCGTAGCCCGTGACGGCCCGCTTCACCTGCAGCGGCGAGTATTCGCACGGCGCGGCACTCAGATCCGAAGCGGCCAGATAGAGCACGCCTTTGGCCTGACCCACCGCCAGCGCCGTCCTCACGTTGACGTTCACGAAGAGCTCCTCCAGCGCGACCACGTCTGGACGGAAGCGCTCGATCAGCAGGCACGATTCGTCGTAGATCTGGCGCAGCCGCACGTGGGTCTCGCACTTGGCCGACGTGACGATACACCCGAATCCGAGAGACGTGAGGCGGCTTCCCCGACGCTCGACGACCCCCCACCCGGTGTGGGCGGTGCCGGGATCGAAGCCGAGCACGATCAGCGGCTCCGCCTTCACACCTCGCTTGTGCCCCTGTGTGGGCCCTACGATAGGCAGCACGCGCTAGTCGGCGAGGCTTTCGAGCACGTCCTCGGCGATGTCGAAGTTCGCGAAGACCTCCTGGACGTCGTCGCTGTCCTCGAGCGCGTCGACGATCTTCATGGTCTTGCGGGCGTCACTCTCCTCGAGCTTGACGGTGTTCTTCGGGATCATCGTGAGCTCCGCCTGCTCGAACTCGATGCCCGACGCCGTGAGCGCGTCGCGCACCACCGCGAAGTCGGCTGGCTGCGTGAGGATCTGGTACTGCCCGCCGTCGGGCACGACGTCGTCCGCGCCGGCTTCGATGGCCGCAGACATGACTTCGTCCTCGCCGTGCTTGGCGGCGTCGATCAGGATGGAGCCGCGCCGCTCGAAGACCCAAGCAACGGCGCCCGGCTGCGCGAGCTGGCCGCCCCGCTTGCTGAAGATGTTGCGGACCTCCGCGGCCGAGCGGTTCTTGTTGTCGGTCAGTACCTCGACGATGATCGCCACACCAGCTGGCCCATAGCCCTCGTACATGATGTTCTCGTAGGACGTACCGTCAGCGCCGCCGGCGCCGCGCTGGATCGCGCGTTCGATGTTCTCCTTGGGCATCGAGTAGCCCTTCGCCTTCTCGACGGCGTTGGCCAGCGCCATGTTCATCGCTGGGTCGGCACCGCCCTCCCTCGCCGCCACAGTGATGGCGCGCGAGAGCTTGGAGAACAGCTTCCCGCGCTTGGCGTCTTCCTTGCCCTTCTTGTGCTTGATCGTAGCCCACTTGGAGTGCCCGGACATGCGACACCACCTCCTCTCTCAGCGATCGATCGGCGCACACAGCGGGGCCGACACGGGTCGGCGCGGTGACACCTCCCGCTGCATCCTCCGCTCTGGCCGCAGCGCTATCGGCGCCGCGGATCGTGTGCAGAAACAGCTCGTGCAGGCGGGTGTCGTCCGTGAGCTCGGGGTGAAACGCGGTGACCAGCACCCTTCGTTGACGAGCGGCGACGGCATGCCCCTCCCAGGCGGCCAGCACCTCGACCTCCGGGCCGGCGCGCTCGATCCAAGGAGCCCGGATGAACACGGCGCGGACCGGATCGCCGCCGAGGTGCGCGACGCGCACATCGGCCTCGAAGCTCCGGACCTGCCGCCCGAACGCGATACGGCGGACCTCGATGTCGATGAGCCCGAGGGTCGGCGGAAAACCCTCGACGGTCGCTCGCGCGACCATGATGAGGCCGGCACACGTGCCGAACACGGCGCCGCCGGCGGCGTGGAAGGCGACGATCGGCTCATCGAGTCCGGAGGCGCCCATGAGCCTGCTCATGGTCGTGCTCTCTCCGCCGGGGATGACGAGACCGTCGAGGCCGGCCAGATCGTCCGCGCGACGCACTTCGAGGGTACGGGCGCCGAGACGCTCGAGCATGACGCGATGCTCTCGGAAGTCGCCCTGGAGCGCGAGAACGCCCACCGCTAGGCCGACGCCCGCACCTTCGGCGCTGCGCACCGGTTCGGGCGACAGGATCGAGTCGAGTCGGAGGCTACCGTTGCTGAAGCTCACGGCGACGCCGGACTCACCAGCCGCGATGCTGGATCTTGGCCTCTTCCGGCAGGCGCACGGCCTCTACGCCGGCCATGGCCTCCCCGAGGCCCCTCGACACGTCGGCCAGGAGGCCGGCATCGCGATAGCCGGTCGTCGCCTTGACGATCGCCAGCGCCCGCCGCTGGGGGTCGGAGCTCTTGAAGATGCCCGAGCCGACGAACACCCCCTCGGCGCCGAGCTGCATCATGAGGGCTGCGTCGGCGGGCGTTGCCAGGCCGCCGGCGCTGAAGTTCACGACCGGGAGCCGTCCGTTCTGAGCCACCCAGCGCACAAGCTCGTAGGGGGCCGGCAGCTGTTTGGCGGCGACGAAGAGTTCGTCCTCGTCGAGCGTCTGCATTCGGCGGATCTCGCCGGTGATCGTGCGCATGTGACGGACCGCCTCGACGACGTCGCCGGTGCCGGCTTCGCCTTTGGTGCGGATCATGGCGGCGCCCTCGCTGATGCGGCGGAGCGCCTCGCCCAGGTTGACCGCGCCGCAGACGAAGGGCACGTTGAACTTCCACTTGTTGATGTGGTTCGCCTCGTCGGCCGGCGTGAGCACCTCGCTCTCGTCGACGTAGTCGACCTCGAGGGACTCGAGGATCTGCGCCTCGACGAAATGACCGATGCGCGCCTTGGCCATCACCGGAATGGAGACACACTCCTGGATCTCGCGGATCTTCGTGGGGTCGGCCATGCGGGCCACGCCACCCTGGGCGCGAATGTCGCTCGGCACGCGCTCCAGCGCCATGACGGCGCAGGCGCCGGCGTCCTCGGCGATCTTCGCCTGCTCGGCATTCGTGACGTCCATGATGACGCCACCCTTGAGCATGTCGGCGAGACCACTCTTCACACGCATGGTGCCGATGTCTGACACGAAGACCTCCGTTAGTCCTTCCGACCCAATCCTACTGCCGTATCAGCTCTTGTGCGCTTCTTCCTTGTCGAGCTTGGCCTGCTCGACGATCTTCTGGGCGAGGTGCGCGGGGACTTCCTCGTAGCGCAGCATCTCCATGTGGTAGTCGCCGCGCCCGCCGGTCATGGACGTGAGGTCGGGCGCATAGCTCAGCATCTCGGCGACCGGGACCTCGGCGGAGACCACGGCCGCGTGGGCGCGAGGCACCATGCCGAGGACGCGGCCACGGCGCGAGTTCAGGTCGCCGATGATGTCGCCGACGTGGTCCTCCGGGACGGTGACCTCCACGTGCATGATGGGCTCGATCAACGTGGGCTGGGCCTTCTGCGCGGCCGCCTTGAAGCCGATGGATCCGGCGATCTTGAATGCCATCTCCGATGAGTCGACAGGGTGGTGCGAACCGTCATAGAGGATGACCCGCACATCGACCACCGGGTATCCGGCGAGGAAGCCCTCGTGCGTCGCCTCGAGGACGCCCTTCTCCACCGCCGGGATGTAGTTGCGCGGGATCACGCCGCCCACGATCCGGTTGACGAACTCGAAGCCCCCGCCTCGCGGCAGCGGCTCGACCTCGACCCACGTGTCGCCGAACTGGCCGCGGCCCCCCGTCTGCTTCTTGTGGCGACCCTGGGCCTTGGCGGTCTTCTTGATCGTCTCGCGGTACGGCACCCGCGGGGGATGAAGATTGACCTCGGCACCGAAGCGGCGCTTCATGCGCTCGCAGATGACCTCGACGTGCACCTGACTCATGCCGGCCACGATGGTCTCGCCCGTCTGCGGGTCGCGATGGACGTCCATCATCGGGTCCTCTTCGCTCAGGCGACGCAGCGCCTGGATGACCTTGTCCTCGTCGCCTTTGGTCTTGGCCTCGATGGCGAAGCTCATGAGCGGCGAGGGGAAGTCGATGGCGGGGAAGCCGACCTGAGTGCCCTCGGCGGCGAGGGTATCGCCGGTGACGACCGACTTGAGCTTCGCCACCGCACCGATGTCGCCGGCGACGAGAGCGTCGACCGGCTTGGTCTCCTTGCCCTGGTTCTTGAGCAGTTGGCCGACACGCTCTTTGTGAGCGTCCTGCCCGGCGACGATGCTGGCGTCGCTCTGCATGGTCCCCTGGAAGACCCGGAAGACGTTGATCCGACCGCTGAACTGGTCGGCCATCGTCTTGAACGCGAAGGCCACGACCGGCTTGTCTGGGTCGCATTCGAGCTCGGACGTCGGCGCCCTCTGCATCCTGCACGACGGTTGCGGGGACGGCGTCTGGCGCGGGAGCCAGTGCGAGAAGATCGAACAGGCGGTCGATGCCGACGAGGTGGGTGGCGGCGCCGGCGGCCACCGGGAAGATCCTGGCCTGCGCGACGGCCGCTGCGAACGCCGTCTCGAGCTCCTTGGGCGTGATCTCCTCCTCGGCGAAGAACTTCTCGAGGAGCCCGTCGTCGGTCTCGGCGATGGCCTCGACAAGCTTCTCGCGAGCCTCCGCTGCGGCATCGACGAGATCGGGTGGTATCTCGCCCTCCGTCGCCTCGTCGCCGTCGTAGATGAAGGCCTTCATCGTGAGCAGATCGACGACACCCTTCAGCTCGTGCTCGCTGCCGATCGGCATCTCGACGGCGACCACCTGCGATCCGAAGGCCTCGCGCAGGGTGACGACCGCGGCGCTGAAGTCGGCCCGCTCGCGGTCGAGCATGTTGCAGAACAGGATACGCGCCAAGCCGAGATCCGCGGCCCGGTTCCACAGACGCTCCGTCTGGACCTCGACGCCCAGCACCGTGTTGACGACGACGAGCGCCGTCTCGACGATGCGCAGCGCGGCGATGGTGTCGGCCAGGAAGCTCGAGTCGCCGGGCGTGTCGATGAAGTTGAAGGCGAGACCGTCGCGCTCGATGTGCGCAAGCCCGGCCGACATGCTGAGCTGGCGACGCTTCTCGTCGTCGTCGTAGTCGGAGACGGTCGTGCCGTCCACCACACGGCCCAGGCGATTGACCACGGCGGCCTTGTACAGGAGACCCTCGAGCAACGAGGTCTTGCCGGTACCGCGATGGCCGACGAGCGCGATGTTCCTGATCTTGCCTGGGTCCTTCATCCGGGCTCTCCTCGTGTGTCGTCTCGCAGGCTGCCGACGTACGTGCGCACTTACGTCTTCCGCGTCCGTTCGGAAGGATGGATTCTAGCACAGCGCCCCCGCTTCACGCCGAGCCGCCGCCTGCCCGATGCAGGTAGTCGCGCGCCGGTACACCCCCGGCCAAAGTGAGCGCCCCGAAGCCATACTTAGCGCGCACACGATCGACGGCCGCGCCGAGTGCTTCCTCTCGCCAGCCGTCATCGAGGGTCAATTGAAAGGCACCGTGACTGAGGCTGCCGGCGTGGATGCCGACGAGGCGCACCCAACGGACGCCCACATCCAGCTCATCGAGCAGCGCCGTCGCCGTCTCGTAGAGAGGCCGGGTCGCCGCAACCGGCCGCGCCAGAGTGCGCCGCCGGCTGACCGTGTGGAAGGTGTTGAACCGCACCTTGATGGCCACGGTTCGCGCGGCCATACCCTTGCCGCGCAGCTCGGCGACGACGTGTTCGGCGAGCGAGAGCAGGGTCGCCTGCAGCAGCTCCAGGTCGTTGGTATCGTCGCGAAAGGTGATCTCGCGGCTGACTGACTTGGGCAGCGGCCGCTGGCTGCGGACCGGCGAGAAGCCGCGCCCCAGGGCGAGTTGACGCAGGCCGTGAGCACCGCTCCCGAAAGAGGCGGCGAGCAGCGGAAACGGCATGTCCTGCAGCATCCCGACCGTGGTGAGACCGAGGGCGGCGAGCCGCTCTTGAGTGACGGGACCGATACCGCAGATCTCGCCCACAGGCAGATCGCGCAGACGACCTTGCACATCGGCGGCAGTGAGCTCGCCGACGCCCGCGGGCTTGTTGAGCCCGGCCGCCAGTTTGGCCAGCAGCTTGGTGGGACCGATACCGACGGAGCAGGTGACGCCATGAACGTCGTACACCTGCTCCTGGATGCGCAGGGCGATCGTCCGCGGCGGCCCGAACAGTCGCCGGCTGCCCGTGACGTCGAGGTAGGCCTCGTCGATGGAGGCGACCTCCACGAGGTCGGTGTAGCGGCACAGTAGTTCGAGCACGGCGTGGTGCACGTCCAAGTACGCCTTCATGTCGACGGGCAGAAACACGCCGTGCGGGCACAGACGCTCGGCCTGAAAGATCGGCATGGCGCTATGGACGCCGAAGTCGCGCGCCTCGTACGAACAGGTCGAGACCACGCCGCGACCGCCACGCTCGCCGCCGACGATCACCGGCAGACCGCGCAGCCTGGAACATCGCGCCTGCTCGACCGAGGCGAAGAAGGCGTCCATGTCGAGATGAAGGATTGCGCGCTCGAACATACGTTCGTATCCTAGCCCCGCGGCGTCTCCCGGTCAATCGTTGGGGACTCGCGAGGGGCCGACACGGCGGCGACACGGACTCAGACCGGCGCGGCGACCTCGAAGCGGGGTACGTCGCCCCACAACGTCTCGAGACGGTAGAAGTCGCGCGCCGCCGGGGTGAAGACGTGAACGATCACGTCGAGATAATCCAGCAGGATCCACTCCCCCTCCCGCTCGCCCTCGACCCGGGCGGGCCGGTGCTGCGGCTTCAGCTTGAGGACGATCTCCTCGGCGATCGCCTTCGCCTGGCGCGGATTGGCGGCAGTGGCGATCACGAAGAAGTCGGTGTAGCTGACGGCATCGCCCATGGTGAGCACGACGACGTCCTGCGCCTTCTTGTCGGCGGCGTGCACGGCGATCGCGCTGACCAGCTCCCTGCCCTTCTCGAGCTCAGCTTCGGATGCTACGGCTGATCCTTTGGTTTGAGGTCCCGAGTCTTGAGGTCGTCGCCGATGATCACGAGGACGGTGTCGGACGGCAGATCGGCGCCGTTGAGCACGACGCCGCGGCCGAGTATAGCACGGATGTCCTCGGCCAGAGGGAGGGCTCCACTCCCCGCGAAGATGCGGGTCTGACGGTGGTCGAAGTCGTCGGCGTTCAGCGGTGACGGCAGGTTCACGTCGAGCACGGACAGCCGCTGGACGACGGCACTGCCGATGCCGACCTTCCCGCTGCCGTTGCGTACGATCACCGTGAACTGGGAGTTGTACCCCGGCCCCTTGCGGGTGATCTCCGCCATGATGCCTTCCTTGTCGGGGACGAACGCGAACTGCCCCTCCGCGACACGCGACGTCGAGGGCACATGGGCCACCGTGACATCCCCGGCCGAGAGCCCCTTGAGCGCGTCATCCAGGTACCAGAGGTCGGCCGTCCCCGACGCCGCGGCGGCGATCGAGGCCGCGACCTGGGGTCGGGCCGCAGCAGGGCGCAGCGCAGCGGCTCTGAGAACGGCTGCCCAGACACCTTCCTGGACGGTCGTGCCGTCGTAGCCGCCCGATCGCGTGGCCGCGAACAGCTCCGCGAGGTCGCCCGCCCCGACGACCATCTCGTCCTCGGAGGTCCGCTCGACCCCGTCGATCTCGAGCGTGACGGGGCGCTCCAGTTCGACCCGGAGCTCGTCTGCCGGAGCGAGATCCCCGAGAGCACTCGCGGGCAGGACGTAGGCGGCATCGACCGGCGTACCGACGACGCGCTCGAGGTCCTCCTGCAAGGTGCCGGTCGCCATAGAGTCGGCCGCGAACACGTACTCATCGTTGGGCCCGTAGAGCAGGAGGTCCGGCGGGATCACGTACAGGGCGTAGCGCGGAGCCTGCGCGTCTCTCACGACGAGTGCAGCCGCCACAGCTTCGCCGGTGTCCGGAGCGGTGAGGGTCAGTAGTGTGAGGTGGCCCGGACCCTTCACCGCCTCCCCATCGTCCAGAAGCTGTGAGGCGAAATACCAGGCGCCGACCACCGCCGCGAAGGCGACCACGGCGGCGAGCGCGTAGACGACCAGAGCCTGGCGCCGCTCCACCGCACTGCGCCGGCGGCGGCGCAGACGATCGGTCCTCGCGCCGTCCGGACGCGGCTCTTCCGCCTTCGCACGACGGGGACGGCGGCGGCGATGCCGCTCCATCCTCGAATCGTCAGCCGGAGACATGGTACTCGTTGTAGAGTTCGAGGGCCGCGGGCACGACGGGGCGCTCCCGCTCGATGAGATCGAGCAGGGTCCGGCGCGCGGCCGCGGCCACTGCCGCGTCGAGCGAGTCCTCGGCCAACCGGAGGATCTCGTCGAGGCCGGTCAGATCCCGCCCCGGCTCACAGAGGTCGGCCAGGTAGAGGCACTTCTCGAGCACCGTCATGTCGGCGCCGCCCACAGTGTGCCGTGAGATCGCCGCGGCCACCTGGCCGTCCAGCCCGGCCGCCTCAAGCTCGGCGCCGGCCACGGGGCCGTGCAGCAGGCCGACCGGCCGCTGGGCCTCGATCGGACCGACCTCGATGTTGTAGCGTGAGGCGGAGGCCAGGATTTCCTCGTCCGACTCCTCCCGCCGGAGGTCGTGCAGCAACCCGGCGACTTCGGCCGCCTCCGGCGAAGCACCCCAGCGCATGGCGAGCACGGCCGCAGTGGCCGCGACGCGGCGGGAGTGCGCCGCGCGCCGTCTTGAGAGTCGTCCTTCCATGAGTCCTTCTGCCGCGGCGCGATCGATCATGACGACCCGTAGAGGCCGTGCTCCCGTACCAGCGTCTCCACGGCCGGCGGGACCAGATAGCGAATCGGCTGGCCCGCCGCGACACGTGCCCGCACACCACTCGAGGACACGCCGATCAGGGGAGCCTCGAGCACAGACACCCTGCCTGCGCCCCAGCGCGCCGCCGCAAGGGCGACCGCGGCCGGGTCGTCGCCGGGCCGCAGCGCCACAGCCAGCGAACAGAGAGCGAGGATGCCATCAGGGTCGTGCCACGTGGCGAGCTGCAGCAGCGAGTCGGATCCCATGATGAACACCAGGTCGTGTCCGGGGTAGTCAGCGGCGACGGCCGCCATCGTGTCGCAGGTGTAGACCAGGCCGCGCTCGACCTCGACCTCCGAGATCGCGAAACGCCGGTCGTCGGCG
The DNA here is from genome assembly GCA_963717285.1 of uncultured Thermoleophilia bacterium. Lineage (GTDB taxonomy): Bacteria > Actinomycetota > Thermoleophilia > UBA2241 > UBA2241 > CAIXSE01. Next base: position 51,486 of record CAVQVW010000002.1, on the reverse strand, counting down.
ATGGCCAGAGCAGTCATCTCGAGGCGTACTGCCGCGGGCGTGCTCTGTTCGGCGATCTTGTGCGGCGGTGCCGCAGCGGGGGTGAAGAGGACACGCTCGAGCCCACGCCGGGCGCACGCCTCGGAGGCGATGACCAGATGACCCAGGTGCGGCGGATCGAAGCTCCCACCGAGCACACCCAGGCGAGGACGGGCCTCGTCCAAGACCCTATTCCCTCACCTGCCCGTCGCCCCAGAGCACGTACTTGACGCAGGTGAGTTCGTCGAGCGCGATCGGGCCGCGGACGTGGAGCTTCTGGGTGGAGATGCCCATCTCCGCACCGAGACCGAACTGCCCCCCGTCGGTGAAGCGGGTCGAGGCGTTCACGAAGACGCATGCCGCATCGACCTCGGCGGTGAAGCGCCGGGCAGCGACGAGATCGTCCGTGACGATGACCTCGGAGTGACGCGTGCCGTAGAGCGCGATGTGGTCCATCGCCTCATCGGCGGAGGCGACAACATGCACGGCGAGCTTCAGAGCGAGGAACTCGGTTGCGTAGTCGGTCTCGCCGGCGCGCCGCAGCGATACGTCGCCGACAATGCCGGCGGCGGCCTCGTCGACGATCAGTTCGACGTCGCATCGTTTGAGCTCCTCCGCGGCGCGGGGCAAGAAGGCCGTGGCGACGGCCTCGTGCACCAGGAGCGTCTCGGCCGCGTTGCACACCCCGGGGCGCTGACACTTGGCATTGACGATGATAGCCACCGCCTTGTCGAGGTCGGCCGCCGCGTCGACGTACACGTGGCAGTTGCCCCCGGCCGCGTAAACGACGGGCACCTTGCTGTGCTCGAGCAGGTAGTCCTTGAGCTGCTCGCCACCACGCGGGATGATCAGGTCGACGTAGCGGCGCTGCTCGAGAAGCTCGGCCAGCTCGCGCCGGTCGGGGCTCAGGTACGACACGGCGTCCCGGGGCAGCCCTGCCTCGAGGATCGCGCCCTGCAGGACTTCGGCCAGGATGCGATTGGAGTGCTTGGCGGCCGTGCCGCCCCTCAGGATGGCGGCGTTGCCGGTCTTGAGACAGAGGCACGCCGCGTCGACGGTCACGAGCGGCCGCGCCTCGTACACGACGGCGACGACGCCGAGCGGCACTCGTACCTTCTGCAGCCCTATCCCGTTCTCGAGACGCCAGCCGTCGACGATCCGGCCCACAGGGTCGGGAAAGGCCGCCAGGGCCCGGACGCCGGCGGCGCTCTCACTCAGGCGGTCCTCGTCCAGCAGGAGGCGATCGATCAGAGCGTCCGGCAGGCGATTCGCGCGGGCCAGCGTCACATCCTCGCGGTTCTCGGCAAGGATCTCGTCAGCGCGGCGCTCTATCGCCTCGGCCACAGCGGCGAGGGCCCCGTCCTTGCGCTCCCGCATGAGGGTAGCCATCGCCCTCGAAGCGGCCTGCGACGCGGCACACACCTGTTCGACCTTCACACGACCTCCTCGCCGACCAGCACCAGGCAATCCCTGTGCACGACCTCGTCGCTCAGCTGCGGGTTGAGAGCGCGCACTTCGTCGCTGCGCAGGCCACACACCCGCCGCACATCGCGAGCGCTCATGGTCGAGAGCCCGCGCGCGATCTCGGTGCCGGCGGCATCGACGATGGACACGGCGTCACCGGCGACGAATCCACCGTGAACGGCGGCGATGCCGACGGGCAGAAGGCTCCCGCCGCGCCTGGCGAGGGCGCGTGCAGCACCATCGTCGACCTGAAGCCTACCACGCACCGGTTTGGCGTAGCGCAGCCACAGCTTGAAGGAGGACGCGCCGGACGACCGCGGCGCCACGACGGTACCCATGGCGGCGCCGCCCGCAACGGCCGCGATCACGCCAGCTGAGGATCCGTTGGCGATGACCGTGCGTACATCCGCCGCCGCGGCCATGAGCGCCGCGGCGACCTTGCCGCGCATGCCGCCGGCGCCGCGCCTCGTGACCTCACCGACCTCGAGCTCCACGAGGTCCTCCGGCCGCTCGACGAGCTCGACCAGCCTGGCTTCGGCGTTGGTGCGCGGATCGCTCGTGTAGAGCCCATCCTGGTCGGTGAGCAGCAGCAGCGTATCGGCGCGCAGCATGATGGCGACCTGGGCGGCGAGCACGTCGTTGTCGCCGAAGCGAATCTCGTCGGTGGCGGTCGTGTCGTTCTCGTTGACAACGGGCACGATGCCCCAGGTCAGCAACCGCCGAAGCGTGTTGCGCGCGTTCACATAGCTGGCCCGGCGCGCAAAATCCTCGCTCGTGAGAAGCACTTGACCGGCGACCAGTTCGTGGTCGGCGAACTGCCTCTCGTAGCTCGCGAACAGCCGGCCCTGCCCGACGGCCGAGGCAGCCTGCAGGGCGGGGATCTGACGCGGCCGTTCCTTGACTCCCAGCACGTGCTGGCCGCAGGCGATGGCCCCGCTCGAGACGAGCACGACGCGCTGGCCCTGGTGCACCAGACCCGCCACCTCGGCGACGAGGCCGGCAAGCAGTCGGCGGCGGAGGCGGAGATGGTCGTCGGCCACGGTACTCGACCCGACTTTGACGACGATGGTCTTCACGCTGCCGATTGTAGCAAAGCGCGCCGCGGACCTCAGGAGAACTCGAACTCCGAGTCTCCGAGCATGACCGTGTCACCGGGCTGTGCGCCGGCGCGTCGCAACGCCTCGTTGAGGCCGGCGCGTTCGACGACCTCCTGCAGGTAGCGAACAGCGTCCTGGTTGTCGAGGTCGGCCTTGGCGAACAGGCGCTGGAGCTGGCTGCCGCGGACGACGAAACAGTCTCCCTCGCGAGCGACGGTGAACGCCGAGAGGCGCTCGTCGCCAGGCCGCAGGACGGTCGCCGAGGCGCCCTCCGCGTCCGCCGCCGCCTGCGCCTCCGCAAGCGCCCGGGCTCGCTCCATGACCGCTGCCAGGGCGGTGACGAGCGCCTCGCGGCCCTCGCCGTCCACAGCCGAGACGAGCAACCCGGCCGCCGGCCAGCCGAGGCCGGCGACGAACCGCTCAGCCTCCCCTCTCTGCGCGACGTCCAGCAGGTCGGCCTTGTTCACGACGACGAGTGCCGGACGCGCCAGCAATCCGGGCCGAAACGCCCCGAGCTCGGCGCGGACGACGGCGAGGGCCTCCGGCCAGGATGCCGGGCTCTGTTCGCCGTCGAGCACGTAGACCAGGGCAGCGGTGCGTTCGATGTGCGCGAGGAACCGATGGCCCAGCCCTGCCCCCTCGCTGGCGCCCTCGATCAGGCCGGGGATGTCGGCGAGAACGACGTCGCTCCCCGTCGACCTCGAGTACGCCGAGGTTCGGCTCGATCGTGGTGAAGGGATACGCGGCGATCTTGGGGTGCGCCCGGGTGAGCGCCGCCAACAGCGATGACTTGCCCGCGTTCGGCAGCCCGACGAGACCGACGTCGGCCAGGAGCTTCAGCGACAGGGTCAGCCAGCGCTCCTCGCCGTCGAGCCCCTTCTCCGCGAACCTCGGCGCCTGACGAGTGGAACTCTTGAAGCACACGTTGCCGCGGCCGCCTTCGCCGCCGCGCGCGACGACGAGACGCTGTCCTTCGTGCACGAGATCGCCGAGCAGATCTCCATCGGCGTCGCGCACCTCGGTGCCGACAGGGACGTCGACGAGGAGCTCGGGGCCGTCCGCACCGCGCCTGTTGCCGCCGCGCCCGTGGCCGCCGTGAGCCGCCCGGAAAGTGGTGCTGGTGGCGGAAGTGGCTGAGATCGTGCAACTGGCGGGTCGCGACGAGCGACGACATCGCCGCCGGGGGCGCCGTCGCCGCCGTCGGGACCGCCCTTCGGCACGTGCTTCTCCCTGCCGGAAGCTGGTGGATCCGTTGCCGCCGCGACCTGCGCGCACGCTGATGCTGGCTCTATCGAGCACGTCGCGAGGGCCGGCGAGCGCCGGCCCGGATCAGGCCTCGGGAATGACCGAGATGAAGCGGCCGGCGGCCTTCTGGGTGAAGGCGATCTCGCCCGTGACCTTGGCGAAGATGGTGTGGTCGACGCCCATACCGGCGTTCTCGCCGGGGCGGAACCTGGTTCCACGCTGACGCACGATGATCGATCCTGCCGGGACGACCTGGCCGGCGAACGCCTTGACTCCGAGGCGCTGTGCTGCGGAGTCGCGGCCGTTGCGGCTGGTGCCGGCGCCCTTCTTATGCGCCACCCTGCGCCTCCTTCTGCTCGTTGAGGGCGATCGAGTCGATCGTCAACTTGGTCAGGCGGCTGCGATGCCCTTTGGTCTTCTTGAACGTCGACTTCGGCTTGTACGTGAAGACCTTGATCTTCTTGCCGAGCAGGTGCTCGTCGACGGTCGCCCGTGACAGTCGCCGTCGCCGCACCCTCGTAATCACCGGTGCCCGTGCGCACCGCGAGGGTGTCGTACGTCGACGGCTCGTCGCCGGCTTCCGCGTCGACGCGGTCGACGACGATGCTGTCGCCGGTGCTCACCTTGAACTGCTGTCCGCCGACACGGATGACCGCGTAGGCGATATCGGACTTCTGTCATTTCAACTCCCCACAAGACAACGGCTGCGTATGATAGCCCACTCGTGAGGGACCGTCAATTCAGCTTACTGTCCCCGCTCCTTGCCGCACTCGCCGATCCTTCGACGGTCCCCTGCTCTTTGCTGGGTCCCCCCTGCTCTTTCACGACAGTCCCCTGCCCACCGGTGCGCGCCGTAGCGGTAATCCGAACCTTGCGCGTCTGGCCCGAGGAACTGGCGGCCCGCCCTCGACGACGACCATGTAGCCATCGACGTAGCCGACCGCGTCTCGCGGGCTGTAGCTCAGGCTGAACTCGAGCTCGACGTCGACCTCCTGCCCCTCGCGCACAGGCACGCGCTGCGCCTGGACCTGCTGCAGCGTGCCTTCGGCCAGGACGCGGAAGATATCGACCGGCAAGCCGCTGCCGCCCTCGAAGAAGACGCGCCGGCCCATCTGCTTCTCGAGACGCTTGAGGCGATCGCCGGTCGAGGCGCTCGGCGACGCCGCCGTTGACCTCGATCAGCCAGGCCTTGGCCTGCGACTTGGCGCGCCAGGTCGCGGATGACGCCGCTCGGTGTTCAGCGCCATCGTCTCCTCCGAGAGAATGCGCGCCTTGCCGGAGCAGTGCGGGCAGGAGCGCGTGAGGATGCCGCGTGCGCCATCCGTCGTGTTCTGGCGCGTCATCTCGACGAGACCGAGTGGCGAGAGCTCGACCACGTAGGTCTTGGTGCGGTCCGTCTCGAGCTCGGCCTCGAGCGTCTCGAGCACGGTCTCGCGGTTCCTGGCGTGCGCCATGTCGATGAAGTCGATGATGATGATGCCGCCGATGTCGCGCAGGCGGAGCTGGCGCACCGCCTCGCGGGCCGCCTCGAGGTTGGTCTTGGTGATCGTGTCCTCGAGCCCCTTGCCGCGCGTGAATCGGCCGGTGTTCACGTCGATGACGGTGAGCGCCTCGGCGTGATCGATGACCAGGTTGCCGCCGCTGGGCAGCGGCACGCGCCGCTCCAGAGCGCGGGCGATCTGCTCCTCGACGCCGTGCGCTTCGAAGAGCGGCTCCTCGCCGTCGTACAGCTCGCACCTGCGGCAGTCAGCTCGGGGCCGACCTTGTGAGGAAGGCGAGCAAGCGCCTTGTGACGCTTGGCATCGTCGACGATCAGCGCCTCTCGACCGTGTCGTTGAACAGGTCGCGGGCCACCTCGAGCGAGACGTCGGCCTCCTTGTGGACGAGTCCGGGGGCGCTCACCGGTCTCGGCCTTCTTCTTGAGTCGTCGTCCAGAGCGCGAGAGAAACCGCAGATCGCGCTTGAGATCCTCCAGCCCGTGTCCCTCCGCGATGGTCCGCACGATGAGCCCCGCGTTCTTGGGCTTGAGCTCCTTGCTGATCTCGCGCAGGCGATCGCGCTCGCGTCTGGCGCAGGCGTCGCGAGACGCCTACGCCGGTGCCGCCGGGGACGTACACGAGGTAGCGCCCGGCCAGCGAGATCTTGGTGCTCAGCCGGGCGCCCTTGCTGCCCATCGGGTCCTTGGTGACCTGGACCAGCACCTCTCGCCCGGGCTTGAGTGCATCGGCGATGCGACGGGCACGCTTCTCGCCCTCCTCGTTGACGACGTCGTCGACGTAGAGGAAGCCGTTCTTCTCGAGACCGAAGTCGACGAAAGCGGCGTCGATGCCGTTGAGCACGCTCTCGACCTTGCCCTGGTAGATGTCGCCGAGGTACGACTTCTTCTCCGGACGCTCGATGTAGATCTCCGCCAGGCGTCCGTCCTCGATGAGCGCCACGCGCAGCTCGCGACCGTCGTCGGACACGAGGATGAGCCTTGCGCTCGGGCTGCTCGGCGACGATGCCGAGACGCGGGCCGAAGGCTCCATGCTCGCGACCATGCCCGCGCCGCTGCCCTCGTCCTGGCGCACGATGGCTTTGGGCCGACGCACATCCCGGCGGCGCGACTGGGTGTCCCCGTCGGTGGCGGCGGTCGGCTTGCCCCCCTCGCCGCTCTTCCGACGGCGACGGCTCGCCGGCCTGCTCTTGGCCTCCGGCTTCGCATCAACGGTCGCGGTCGCGCTCTCGCCAGCGGCCCGTCCACCGGCGTCCGGGACTTGCTCGACGGAGCGGTCTCAGGCGCGCTGCCTTCGCGGCCGGCGGGCTGCTCGGCAGCCGGACCGGCGGCCGTCTCTGCCGATGCTTCGTTCTGCGACGCCCCGGCGGCGCCCTCACGGCGACCCCGGGCGCGACGGCCACCGCGTGTCCCCCGCCGGCGGCGCGACGACTGCCCGGTAGTTTCGGGCTGCCCCGTGGGCGCGGTCCCTCCCGTCGGCGGCGACTCATCCCCCACCGTCGCAGCAGCGCCTCCCGCCGGCTGCTCGGTCGCAGTCGCGTCGGCTCCGGCCTCTGTCGGTGTGGCGCTCGGCGACGTGCGCGGGCGGCGCGGTCGCCTTCGCCGCGTGGAGCCGCTCGCGATGGCTGGCTTCGCCGCTTCGGCCGCCGGATCCGCCGCCTGGGAGTCCTGGGCCGGCGCGGAGCCCGGCGCGGAGCCCGGCGCATCAGATGCCCCCGACGTGCCCGCGCCCGCCTCTCCGGCCACGGTCGGCGCGGCGGTCGCCTTCGACCGCCGGCGGCCTCCTCGCTGCCCGCGGCGCCGGCGCTTCGGCGCAGCCGGCTCCTCGCCCGGCCGCGCATCTTCGGCCGACGGACTTGCCGATACGGCGACGGGCTGCTCGCTCTCTCGAGCGGAAGCCGTCGAAGGAGACGACGGAGAGGCGGAAGCGGCGCCCGGAGATGAGTCCGAGGGCGCTCGATCGCCTGACTTCGCTGCCGGCCGCCGCCTGGAGCGCTTGGGCGCCGCGGCATTGCCCTGACCAGAAGCATCCGTCTGAGAAGAGCCCGGCGCCCGTGCCGACCGCCCCTTCGCGGGGCCGCCTGCCTCAGGTCGCTCGCCCGGCGATCCGGGTTCGTCCGCGGTCGCAATGGCTCCCGGATCCGCAGCTCGTGCTGCCGGACCGTCGGTCGTGCCTGTTCCCGCCGACCGGCGTCTGCGACGCCGTCGTGCCTCGGGAGGCGGACCCGCAGGCTCCTCGCCTTGCGGACCGGTCACCTCCACGGATCGACTCGCACCGTCGGTGCTCGCCGCGGCCTTCGCCGGCCGGCGGCGTCCGCCGCCACGCGGCGAACGGCTGCGAGCGGGGGCTCCAGCAGGCTCCTGGCGCGGATCATCGCCCGGGCGCCCATCGGATGCGGCCTGCGACTCAGGCGGGACGTCCGGGGCCGACCCGGGCGACTCCTCGCCGGTCGTCGCCTTCTTGGGGGTTGTCACGTGGATCCACTCCTTCCGCCCCTGGGCTCGTGTCTGGGGCAAGTCTTTCCAGCTGATGCACACGCGCTCGAGGCTGCGCATCACCGGCTCGACCCCCGCCCACTCGGCGATGAGGTCGACGTAGTCCTGCGGCCGTGCGGCTCCAGCAGCCCCATAGCGGATGGCGAAGTCGAGCATCGCTCCTCCGGCCACGGTCCGTGCGCTGGTATCCACGACGTACTCCTTGAGATCGAGCGTGCGCCTGCCCTTGGGCGATACGCGTTCGTGGGTGACCTGTCCTCACTGGCGTAGCGTTCGACGGCAGTGGCCAGTGCGCCTGCGTCGCCTTGGACGACACAAGTGTACTCCGCCCTCCGCGGCTGAGGGCGCGGATGACGTTCACCGACGATGGCGATGGCCATGGGTTCGAGACCGGGCGGCGCGGCGGCGCGCAGGCCTGCGACGCGCCGCGGCCGACGCCAGCTCTGCGGCGACGACCTCGACGATCGCGATCTCGCGATGTCCCGCGGCGCCGACGGGCAGCGGCAACGGCAGCGAGAGCACGGCTTCGGCCGCATGCCTTGAGACAGGGCGATCGTGACCCCGGCGCGCGCGAAACTGCGCTGCAGGGCCCGGGTCGTGTCGAGATGCGACAGATAGCTGGCGGACCCGCCGCGAGAGAAGGTGAGCAGACACCACGTCATGACACGATCTCCATCTCCACACCGCCGCCGCAGACGCCGCAAGCCGCGCAGGATCGTCACGACAATCGGGCGTCAGCTCACCCGCTCGGCTGCGGTCGAGCTCGTCGGCGAGGAACCCGGCGCCGAGCCGGCGTCGACCGCCATCCCCACTCCGGCTCGCCCCAGTAAGGAAGGCGGGCTGCCCCAGCGTCGACGCCAGCCTCTGCGGCCGCGCCCGCCAGCGCGAGAAGTCGAAGTGCTCGCTCCAGCCGTCGAAGCGCGCGCCGCGGCGCCACGCCGCTCCACGAGCGCGTCGCTGCCGCGTCCGCCACGGGCAAGCGACGCCTCGACGAGCGACGCGGCGACATCGTGGAAGGAGACGCGCACGGCACGCGGTAGCGCGCTCGCGCAGAGAGCCGCTGTCGCCGGAGCAGAGTCTCCTCCCCGGCGAACGGTTCCAGTCTCGAACGGTGTATGCGGCTTGGGCACGTACGACGAGACCGGAGACCGAGAGCCGGATCCGCCGCGGCCGATCTCCTTCGCCAGCCGAAGCGGCGGTCTCGGCCATCGACGGCGATGCCGCGCACATCGTCGTCGGTCTCATCCGGCAGGCCGATCATGAAGTAGAGCTTGAGCCCGGTGAAGCCGCCGGCTGAAGGCGGCGCGCACGGCGAGCCTCGAACTGCTGCTCGTCGACGCCCTTGTTGATCGCATCGCGCAGCCGCTGCGTGCCCGCCTCTGGCGCGAGCGTCACCGAGCCACGCTGCTCGGCCGGCGAACCGTGCCAGATTGTCGGCGGCCGTGTCGATGCGCAGCGAGGGCAGAGAGACGCGCAGGCCGGGGCGCAGCCCGCGGATGCGCGTCAGCGCCGCCTCGATGCCGGAGTAGTCGCTCGAGCTCAGCGACAGCAGCGACACCTCATCGCAGCCGGTCTCGTCGAGCAGGCGGTCGGCGGCCTTGACCACCAGGTCGACCGGACGCTCGCGCACGGGCCGGTACCACATGCCCGCCTGACAGAAGCGGCAGCCGGCACTGCAGCCGCGCATCACCTCGACGACGGCCCGGTCGTGCACCGCCTCGAGAACGGGCACCACCGGACGCACCACGGGCGGCGTGCTCGAGAACCCCATGAAGACCTGGCGTGCGGCAGGCCGCTGGCTCAGGCCGGGCGCCAGACGCCCGGCACCGCTGCGAGCCTCGAAAGCCGCTCGCCACGCGACCATGCGCCCAGCGCCGCCACGATCGCGTCGAGGTGATCCTCGACCTCGCCCACGAAGAAGGCGTCGAAGAACGGCGGCCAGCGGCCAGGGGTCGGCCACCGCCGGCCCGCCGCCAAGGACGATCGGATCTGCGTTCGTCACGCTCGCCGGCGTGCAGAGGAACGCCGGCGAGGTCGAGCATCTCGAGCACGTTCGTGAAGGCCAGCTCGTGGGGCAGTGTGAAGCCCCAGAGGTCGCACTCGGCCACAGGGCTCAGCGTCTCGAGCGTCCAGAGAGGCACGCCGGAGGAGCGCATCTCGCTCGCCATGTCCGGCCACGGACAGTAGGCGCGCTCGGCGGCTGCCGCCGTCGCGTCGTTCAGATGCGTGTAGAGGATCTGCAGCGCCGGGTTGGAGATCCCGATCTCGTACACGTCCGGGTACGACAGCACGATGCGCGGGCCGGCCCCGGGCTTGCAGGCGGACGTTGAACTCACCGCCGGTGTAGCGGCCCGGGCGCTTGACGCGAGCCAGGAGCCTGCGCGATCTCATCGCCCGGCCATGTCTCGCTGTACGATGCCGGGAAGTCTTGGTTCGCACTCGTTCGACCTGATGATCGACTCCTTTTCATGTGAGAGACCTGGAGCGGAGCCCCGGCATCGAAGTAGGCGATCGTCGCCCGGCCCAGCGCCATGGTCGCCGAGAACCCGACGGCGCCCTTGAGGACCCACCCGAAGCCGGGCACGAAGCTCAGAGCTTGACGCGCCAGCGTGCGGAAGGCAAAGGCGCTGCCCACGACGGAGAGGATCTCGACGGCACGGTCGACGCCGATCTCCTCGCCGTAGGCGGCGGCGATCTGGAGGACCATGCGGATCTGATTGGCGGTCATGGCGGGCATGTCGGCGCCGGGGATGATGACGACGGCCGCCGATCACACCGTTCTGCTTGGCGTTGGTGAGGATCACGTGGTCGCAGTAGGCCCGGCGGATCGCCGGCAGGTGGGCCGCCAGCGCTCCCGCGGCGTGATCGGCCGCATGGACGATGCGGCTCTCGAGAGTCGGTCGGCAGCCGTCTCCGGCCGAGCCGCGCGCGATCTCGTCTTCGGCGGCATACGCGGCGGCCGCGCCCAGGCGCCGGAGTCCCGTCCCTCGAGCAGAACGATCACGCGGTAGCCGCGATTGCGGGCCGTCCGAGGAGCGGCGACATGTCCACGGGCGATGACCCGGCGGTCACGAATACCACGATGTCCCAGGGATCCGATGTGCGTGGCGGACGCGCGAACTCCGCCGGCTGAACGGCGTCCAGGACGACGCGCGCACCGCCGCGGGCCTCGTCGGCGCCCGCGGACAGGAAATCGACCACGCGCGTGTGCTCCGGGCCCGTTCCGATGATACACAGCCGAGGCAGACCCTGCCCTCCCTCGCGCGCTTCCTTGAAAGCCTTGAAGATCTTGGAGAAACTCAGACTACTGGGCAAGACGACCCCCTTTGCTGGGCGTGATGGTGGCCCGCAGATGAATCGCCTGCAACAGGCCGACGAGCATGAGGAACGCGATCATGTGCGTCCCTCCATAGCTGACGAACGGCAGCGGGATACCCGTCACCGGCATGATACCAATCGTCATGCCGATGTTCACGAAGACCTGGAAGAGGATGACCGCACCGATGCCGCCGGCGAGGATGCTGCCGTACATGTCGCGCGACAGGATGGCGATGCGCAAGGCGCGCCAGATCACCACTGCAGTAGAGGATCAGCAGCACCGTCGCGCCGACGAAGCCGTTGCGCTCGCTGATCACGGCGAAGATGAAGTCGGTGTGGTGTTCGGGCAGGAAGTCGAGGGTGGTTTGCGTGGCGGCGCTGCCTCTCCCTGTCATCGAGCCGGCTCCGACGGCGATCATCGACTGGATGATGTTGTACCCGGAGCCATCCGGGTCGCGGCTCGCGTCGACGAACACGAGGAGTCGATCGACCTGGTACGACTTGATGAGATGGATGCCCACCTGCGGGAGTACTTCGAGTGCGACGGCGAACGCGATCGCCGCGGCGCCGAAGAGAGCCGCGAAGTGGGTCCACGGCGCACCGTAGAAGTAGAGCATGGCCAGAGCCAGCATCACCACGACCACGGCCGACCCGAAGTCCGGCTCGCGGTAGACGAGGAGCGCCGGCAGCGCGACCAGGGCCAGAACCGTGGCGGTCACGCGGCGAGACCCGAGCAGTTCCATGCGGTCGGCGAGGAATGCGCCGAGCGCCAGCGCAATGAACAACATGGCAACCGCCGACGGCTGGAACCGCGTGACGCCCAGGTCGATCCAGCGCCGGGCGCCATTCACCTCCTGCCCGAGGGGGATGACGGCGATGAGCATGACGACCGCAAGACCGTAGAACAGCCACTGGAAGCGCCGGTAGATCTCGTAGTCCACCACGGTGATCACCCCTGCGATGACGAGCCCGAGCACCGCCGCGATGACCTGCTGCTGCACGAAGTACAAGGGTTCGCCGCTCACGTCCGGCCGGGTCGCGTGGTAGATCATCGTCACCCCGTAGGCGACGAGTCCCAGACTCGCCGCCAGGAGCAGGTAGTCGATGTGCCGCACGTAGTCGCGCCAGCCCACCGTCAGTCACTCCTCGCCGTGCCGGTCGCCTTGCCGCTCTTCTCCTTGAAGAGGGCGTCGTAGATGAGCCGCGTGGCCGGGGCGGCGACGGCGCCGCCGTGGCCACCCTTCTCGACCATCACCACGGTCACGTACTTGGGATCGTCGAACGGCGCGTAGCTCGCGTACCACGCGTAGTCCACGTAGCGGCCGTTGTCCCACACCTCGGCGGTGCCGGTCTTGCCGGCCACCGCCACCGGGTAGCCGGCGAACACGGCCGCCGACGTACCCGTCGACGAGGAGGCCGCCTCGCGCAGCCCGCGCCGCACGACGTCGAGCGTGCTCCTGGAGACGTCGATCTTGCCGGCCTTGCCCGGGTCGAGGTTCGCGGACCATCTCGCCCCGGGTGTCGACGATCTTGCGTCCCAAGTGTGGCGTCACGATCGTGCCGCCGTTGGCGATGGCCGCATACGTCACGGCGAGCTGCAGCGGCGTCGCCTCCAGATCGCCCTGACCGATGGCCAGGTTGACCGAGTGGCCCGGCGTCCAGATCTTGTCGATCGCGCCCTCGAAGTACTCCTGGCGCCACTCCGGCGTCGGGATGCGACCCGCGACTTCGCCGGGGATGTCGATACCCGTCGGCTCGCCCATGCCCAGCCGTCCGGCCCAGTCCGCAAGCTCCGTTCCCTGACGGGCGTAGAACCGGTAGCCGACGTTGTAGAAGTAGACGTCGCACGACTGCGTGAGTGCGCCGACGAGATCGAGCGTCCCGTGCCCATCCTTGGCCCAGCAGCCGAAGACCCTCTCCTCCGTGTCGATGGGGACCTGGTAGCCGCCGTCGCAGTAGAATCCCGTGCCGGCGTCGATCACCCCCTCCTCAAGAGCGGCGACGGCGTCGACGACCTTGAACGTGGAGCCCACGGCCTTCGCCGATTGGGTGGCGCGGTTGAGCAAGGGCCGATTGGCGGACGGATCGGAGAGCCTCTCGAAGTCCTTGGTGCTGATGCCGCCCACCCAGACGCCCGGGTCGTACGTCGGATAGCTGGCCATCGCCAGCACCTCCCCATTGCGCGCGTCGAGCACGAGAGCGGCCCCGCCGTTGGCCGCGTAGCTCCCTGTGCTGTGCGCCAGGCTGATCGCATAGCGCAACGCGCTCTCCGTCTCGGCCTGCACCCGGGAGTCGATCGTCGTCGTCAGCGAGGCGCCCGGCTGCGGCAGGCGGCCGCCGGACGCCACCGAGCCAGACTTGGGCCGGCCATGGGCGTCGACCTCCACCTTGGCGCTGCCGTCGCGGCCCCGCAACCACTGATCGTAGGACGACTCCAGCCCGCCCTGACCGATCACGTCGCCTGCGCCGTAGCCCTTGTAGCGCGGCTCCTTGAGCTGTTCGGGCGAGATCTCGCCGATGCTGCCCAGCAGGTGCGCGGCGAGCGCGCCCTGCGGGAAGTCCCGCAGGTAGGTCTTCCTGATCTCGACGCCGGGGAAGGACTGCTTGTGCTCCAGCAGGTAGGAGACCACCTTGCGGTCGACGTCCTCCTTGACGACGACGAGATCGATACCGCCGGGGCCGCCCTGCTCGTCGAGCTGCGCGAACGCGACCCCCGCGTGCGCCGCGAGCTTCTTGCGGATGCGCCGTTCCTTGACGTTCAGCACGCGGGCCAGCCGCTTGGTCGTCGCCGCGACCTCGCCCGGCGGCACGTCCATCAAGCGGATCCCGACCGCAAGGCCGGCACGGTTCTCGACGATCGCCTTGCCGCTGCGGTCCTGGATCGTCCCGCGCGGCGCCACGACCTTGACAGAGCGCAGGCGGTTGTCGTTGGCCTGCGCGGCGAAGTCCTCGCCGCTCAATATCTGCAGGTACCACAGGCGGAACAGAATGATGCCGAAGAGGAGGACCGCGAGGCCGAGAAGGATGGCGACGCGCAGTGCGATGGACGGCAGCTGGATGACGGGCTTGTCGCGGCGGCCGGTGCGGATCGGCCGATTGCGACGACCCGATTCACTACCGGGCACGAGCCACACGCAGATCACCTGCCCCTCGCAGCCAGAACCGCACGACCACGTAGACGGGTCCGGCGAGTAGTGTGTTGAGGACCAGCGACGGCACCAGGACGCGCACGAGGAAGAACCCGAACGGCATCTGACGCTCCAGCAGAGCCTGGGCTATCGCAAAGAGCACCGAGGCGACGATCGTGGCCGCGAAGGCGCTCACCAGTGGCGCGAAGCCAGCCGAGAGGTCGGCGGTCTCGGCGTAGCGGCCCACGAAGTAGCCCACGAGGACGAAGATGAAGGCTCCGAGGCCGACGGGCTCCATCAGCGCGATGGCCACCAGGCTGCCGGTGAGGAACCCGAAGATCGCTCCGACCTCGGCACCGCGCAACAACGCCACGGAGACGACGATGAGCAGCGCGAAGTCCGGGTTGGCGCCCAGGATGCGGATGTTGGGGGCGATGGTCGTCTGCAGCAGTCCCGCCACCAACAGGGCCATGCCCAGCCGTGCGATGTCCGCCGGCGCCGGCCAGGGAGAGCTCTGCTCGTCTGCTTTGGTGCGCGTGAACCTCACCGCACCACCACCTGGACGAGATCGAGCTTGCGAAAATCGACGAAGGGCCTGATCGAGATGCTCTGGTAGAGCTCGACCTCCTGCGAACCCACGCTCTCCACCACGCCTATGGGGATACCGCGTACGAAGATCGATCCCTTGCGGCCCGAGGTGACGACGTGCTGACCAGCCTTGACGCGCTCGCTCTTGTCCACGTAGCCGAGCGTGACGTCGCCCGTGACGCTGCCCGTGACGATACCCTGCGCTCCTCCCGGCAGGACCACGGCGTCGGCATAGCTCTGCTGGTCGGAGATGAGCGTGACCTGGGCCGCATCGCCGGTCACGCTGGTGACGCGGCCGACCAGGCCCGAGCCGTTCACAACGGCATCGTAGATGCCCACACCACGATCGCTGCCCGCATCGATCGTCACTGTCGAATACCAGGCCGCCGTGGAGCGGGCGACGACACGGCTGGTGACCAGTTCGACCCCCTTGGGGAAGATCTCGTCATCCTGTAGGTCGACCAGTCCACGCAACTCCTCGTTCTCGGCTTGGGTGGCCAGCTCGTTGGCCAGGCCGGCGCGCAGCTGCTCGACCTCACTGCGCAGCTCGGCGTTCTCGGAGCTGGCGCTGAATGTGCCGGCCGCCCAGTTCCAGGAGTCACGCAACGGCTTCGTGGCCACGGCCGTGCCCCTCTGAAGGGGGGCGACGACCTGCAAGACGCCGTCCTGCAAGCTGTGGGCAAGTCCGTCGTCGGACTCACGAAAGTAGAGTGTGAGCATGGCGACGGAGAGGAGCAGCAGAGCTGCGACAACGATCCGCCGCCGGAGTACGTGCCGGCGCTTCACAGGTCAGTTGAAGATCGAGCTACCGCCCGCGCGGCCGGGAGTGGCTCTTGCTCTTGACCAGGACATCGAACTCCTCAAGGTACTTGCCAGAGCCCACGGCGACACTGGTGAGCGGCGACTCGGCGACATGCACCGGCATCTGGGTCTCGGCGCGGAGGCGCTCTGCGAGACCCTGCAGCAGCGACCCGCCTCCGGCCAGCATGATACCGCGATCCATGATGTCGCTGGCGAGCTCCGGCGGCGTCTTGTCGAGTGTCGCCTTGATCGCGTCGATGATCGCCATCACCGGCTCGTCGAGAGCAGTGCGAATCTCCTCGGACGTCAAGACGATGGTCTTCGGCATGCCGGTGACGAGGTCGCGGCCACGAATCTCGGCCTGCTCCTCCTGCTGTAGCGGGGAGGCGGAACCGATCTCCAGCTTGATCTCCTCCGAAGTCTGACTGCCGATGAGCAGCTTGTAGTCCTTCTTCACGTAGCTGATGATCGCCTCGTCCAGCTCGTCGCCGCCGACACGGATGGACTGGCTGACGACGATCCCGCCGAGCGAGATGACGGCGACCTCGCTGGTGCCGCCGCCGATGTCGACGATCATGCTGCCGGTCGGCTCCGCCACCGGAAGGCCGGCGCCGATGGCCGCAGCCATGGGCTCCTCGATCAATGTCGCCCAACGGGCTCCGGCTGAGTAGGTCGCCTCTTCGACGGCGCGCTTCTCGACGCCTGTCACTCCGGACGGCACGCAGATGACGACGCGCGGGTGAGCCCAGCGGTTCTGCATGACCCGGCGGATGAAGTGCCGCAGCATCTGCTCGGTCACGTCGAAGTCGGCGATCACGCCGTCCTTGAGAGGCCGCACCGCGCTGATGGTCGCCGGCGTACGGCCCAGCATCCGTTTGGCCTCCATGCCGACGGCATGCACCTCACCCGTGCGATGGTCGATGGCGACCACCGACGGCTCGGACAGCACGATGCCGCGCCCGCGAAGGTAGATGAGGGTGTTGGCGGTGCCGAGGTCGACAGCCATATCGCGGGCGCCGAAGCCGGTGATGAGTCCGAGGAAGCTGATGCCGAGGTCCTTTCGGGGAGAGACCGAAGGTGATTGTATACGCTGCCCGCGACCCAGCCAACCGAGGCGGTGGCCGCCTCAGTTCTCGCCGGCGGGGTCCGGCAACCACGAAAACGGCTGCACATCGAACTGTGCGAGAGCCTCCAGCAGGGCCGCCACGGGCAGGCCGACGACATTGAAGTAGTCGCCGTCGACGCGCTCGACCAGGGCCGAACCGATGCCCTGGATGGCGTAGGCGCCGGCGCGCTCGCGCCACTCGCCGCAGGCGAGGTAGGCCGCGATCGCCGCCTCGTCGAGGGAGCGAAAGGTCACGGCCGTGAGCGCGCTGCCGGTGACCGCCTGCTCGGACGAGCACAGGTGGAGCCCGCTGTGGACTTCGTGGGTGCGTCCGGCCAGAAGGCGGAGAAACGCGGCCGCATCCTGCTCGCAGGATGCCTTGCCGAGCACCCGCCCGTCGACGACGACGACCGTGTCGACGCCGAGCACCAGTTCGCCGCGCGGCGGGCGCAGGCGAGCCAGGACCTCCTTGGCCTTGCCGCGCGCGTTGCTCTCGACCGTGTGCGTCGGTCGGCCCTGGTGCAGGGACTCGTCGTGCCGGCTCACGGCGACGCGATACGGGATGGCGAGCTGCGTCAGGAGCGAGCTCCTCTGGGGCGAGCGTGACGCGAGGACGAGCTTCACGGAGAGAAGGCCGGGCCCTCGGTCCGCTCAGACGAGTTCGTCTGCGGCGAAGAACAACGCGATCTCACGTGCGGCGCTCTCCGCACCATCGGAGCCGTGCACGATATTCTCCTCCTTGGACAGCGAGAGATCGCCGCGGATCGTTCCGGGCGCAGCCTGGGCGGCGTCGGTAGCGCCCAGCATCGTCCGCGCCACGGTGATCGCCTCCTGGCCCTCCCAGACCATGGCGACCACAGGTCCTCTCGTGATGAAGGCCGAGAGCGAAGGAAAGAACGGCTTCTCGACGTGCTCCGCGTAGTGCCGCTCGGCGAGTGCGCGATCGATGCGCATGGCCTTCAGGCCGCACAGCCTGAAGCCGCGCCGCTCGAAGCGGGTGACGACCTCCCCGACCACGCCACGCTCGACGCCGTCAGGCTTGACCATGACGAAAGTGCGTTCCACGAGTGACCTCCTTGGGCCTGAAGACGCGACCCGGGGCCGCGGACGAAGTCGTGACCTTGTCGTACGGGCGCGCTACCGCAGGCGATCGCGCGAGGCTACCGAGGCGGACGGTGTCTCGGTCTCGCAGTACGGACAGACGCTCCAAGTCGGCTCGAGCGGCCGGCCACACGACTGGCACGGCTGGCGCAGGCGCCGGTGGCACGATGGGCAGACGAGGTAGTCGTCGCGCGCCGGTGTTCCACAGAAGGCGCAACGCGGGTCCTCGCTGAGGCGCTGCTCCATCATCTGCAGGTCGAGATCGCGCACCCGGCGTTCGTCGAGGTACTCGGACGGCCGGGCGATAGCGTAGACGATCCAGCCGATGGGACCGAACACCAGGCCGGCCGCTACACAGACGCCGATCACGACCTTGTCTTCGATGCGCCGCCGGGCGTCCTTGTAGATCCAGTACGCGGCCGCCAGCCAGACGGCGACGACGACGAAGAAGAACAGGTAGACGATGAACTGCCAGGCGGGCGTCGAGAAGAAGTCGGTGAACGCCTGGAATGGGTTCGAGTCGGTCGTGTCGTTCGCGGCAACGATGATCACGTGAGGCACCCTCATCCTCCTCGGGAGAGCGTCGTCGGGCTGCACGAGGCACCCCGCCCGAATTGCGGCCGGTCACGGGCTCAACGACGGAAGGTCCCCCGGCGCGCCCCCGGCCGACGACTGGCCTCAGCAGCCAGCCGGGCAATCATACCCGAGAAGATCGCCCGATGGACAGACTGCGGGGCAGACGAGCGAGAATCGCCTAGATGAGCCCCGGGAGAACGCCCGGCGCCACGGCCAGACGCATGCCGAGGACATACCCGACGTAGAAGGCGATCAGGGCGACGGCGACCACGATGAGGAGCGCCACCAGGAACCGAACAGCCGGGTAAGCGGTCTTCTGTGCCATTCACCCCTCCCGAGTTTCGCGTAAGTATACAGAAGGGGCGAGAGCCTCGCGCAGGTCCTCGAGGAGGAACAGAGAACCGGTGATCAGGACGCTTCCGCCCGCCCCGGCACGCTCGCGAGCCAGGGCCAGCGCCGCCCACGGGTCAGGTTCGACGGTGACGGCGAACCCGTCGCCATCTGAGCCTGCGGTGCGCACAGCCCCCGCCAATTCGTCGGCAGTCAAGCTACGCGCTTCAGCGGCCTGCGTACACACCACGCCGCGGAGGAGGGGCAGGAGGGTCGCCAGCATCTCCCCGTACCCCTTGTCTCGCATCATGGCCAGCACCCCGACGGTGGGCGCGGGCATCGTGCGCGCGGCCAGACTGCGGGCCAGCGTGCGGACTCCGTCCGGGTTGTGCGCACCGTCGGCGATCACGAGCGGCCGCTCGCCCAACTGCTGAAAGCGCCCAGGGACGACTGCGCCCTTGAGCGCCTCGCGGGCGGCTGCCTCGTCGAGCTCGCCGAGGAGCAGCCGTACGGCGGCCACGGCCGAGCCGGCGTTCACGACCTGATAGAGGGCCGGCGTCGGCAGCGCCAGCCCCGTCCAGCGCCCTCCCTCCGCAGGCATGCGCACCGTGAAGTCGGCCGGCGTGCCCTCTACCGTGTAGTCGACACCCAGCAGGTGAGCGCGACCGCCCGCGGCCTCACAGACCCGCCGGGCCTGTCCGTCCAGGTCGCCGAGCTCGCCGAACACCGCGTCGCCGCCCTTGATGACGGCCGCCTTCTCGGCGAAGATCAGTTCCCGCGTGCCGCCCAGCACGTGTGTGTGCTCGAGTCCCACGTTGGTGAGCACGACCACCGGCGCCGTGACGACGTTGGTCGCGTCCAGGCGCCCCCCGAGCCCCGCTTCGAGCGCGACGGCCTGCGCCCCACTCTCGGCCAGCGCCAGCAGAGCGGCCACCGTGAGCACCTCGAACTGGGTGGCCTGCCCATTCGCGGCGGGCAGCCGCGAGACCAGAGAGCGCACTCGCTCGACACAGCGCCCAAGCTGCTCGGCCGCGATCGGGCGACCGTCGATGAGCACACGCTCGTTCCACCCGAAGATATGCGGTGAGAGGTAGGCGCCGGAGCGCCACCCGTGTGCACGGAGCAAGGCCTCGCAGTAACGAGCGGTGGAGGACTTGCCGTTGGTGCCGACCACCTGGATGACCCGATACGCGCCCTGCGGCCGGCCCAGCCAGTCGAGCAAGAGACTCACCCGCTCGAGACCCGGGCGCATGCCGAACGTCGGCCAGCGCCCCGGAGGTAGGCGACCCAACCGGGAGTGCTCACCCCTGGCGCAGCCGGTCCAGACGTGCGGCCAGCTCGTCCCGGTCGGAGACGCGGGCCGCGAGATTGTCGCGCTCCTTGTGTACCACGGCCTCGGGAGCGCGACTGACGAAGCCCTCGTTCGCAAGCCTGGCCCGCGAGCGCTCGACCTCGGCCTCAGCCTTGACGAGCTGCTGCTCGAGACGCGCCGATCTCCGCCGGCCGGTCGACACTGGCGGCGACCTCCAGATGGCCGCCGGGCACGAGCACGACGGTGGCGCCCGCCTCCGGCACGCCACGCAGCTCGACGTCGGTGCGCGCCAAGACTCGCAAGGCTCGAACGTACGGGGCGTAGTCCGCGGCGGCCTCCCCGTCGCCGACGAAGACGGCGTTGAGCACCTGTCCGGGTGGGACCTTGGTCTCGGCGCGGAACTGGCGCAGAGCGTTGACCGCAGCCTGCAGGGCGCCCACGGTCGCCTCGTCGTCCGGGGCCGAGAGCGCCGCGTCGTGCAGCGGATGCGCCTGGTCGATGAGCGGCGCCTCCCCGTACTGCGCCGCGATCTCCTCGGTCACGAACGGCAGGAACGGATGAAGGAGACGCACCATCTGCCCGAGCAGCCAGCGGGCATGACCGGCTGCGGCGGCCTTGGCGGCCTCGTCGTCGCCGTAGAGCCGCACCTTGGCGAGCTCCAGATACCAGTCGCAGAACTCGTTCCAGACGAAATGGTAGAGCGTGTCGACGGCGGCCGCGAAGTCGTACCCCGTGACGGCCGCCTCGACCTCCGCCAGGCAGTCGCTGGAAGCGACTCGTGATCCAGCGATCGACCTGGTCGGCGTCGCTGCGCGCCGCGTCGTGCCCTCGCTGGCCAGCAGCACGAGCCGCGACGCGTTCCAGAGCTTGTTGGCGAAGCCGCGGCCCATGGCGATCTTCTCCTCGCTGAAGCGCACGTCCTGGGTGCTGCTCATCGAGCAGGAGGCCGAAGCGCGTCGCGTCGGCGCCGTACTTGTCGATCAGACTCGAGAGGGTCGATGCCCGTGCCCAGACTCTTGCTCATCCGGCGGCCGTCGGTAGCCTGGATCACGGAGTGGATGTAGACGTCGCGGAAAGGGACGTCGCCGGCGAACTCGAGACCCATCATGACCATGCGCGCGACCCAGAGAAAGACGATCTCGCGCGCCGTACTCAGCAGGCTGGTGGGATAGAAGTACTCCAGATCCGCCGAGTCGCTCCGGCCACCCCCAGGTGGCGAACGGCCAGAGCGCCGAGCTGAACCAGGTGTCGAGGACGTCCGTCTCGCGTGTCAGCTTCGTCCCGGCGCAGCGCGTGCAGGCAGGCGGCTCGGTCTCGGCGACGACGATCTCTCCGCAGTCGTCGCAGTACCACACCGGGAGTTGGTGGCCCCACCAGAGCTGCCGGCTGATACACCACGGGCGCAGGTTCTCCATCCAGTCGAGGTAGACGTGGCCCCAGCGCTCCGGCGTGAACCGCACGCTGCCGTCGCGCACGGCCTCGATGGCGGGCTCCTTGAGCTCGTCCATGTGCATGAACCACTGCTCGCTGATGAGAGGCTCGACGGGTGTGCTGCAGCGGTCGCAGGTGGCAACGCTGTGCGCGTAATCCTCGATCCTGACGAGCGCACCCGCCATCTCGAGATCGGCGAGGATGCGCTCCGCGGCGGTCTCGACGTCCAGGCCGGCGTAGGGGCCGCCGGCCGCGGTGATGCGGCCGTCCTGGCCGATCGCCTGCACGGACTCGAGCCCGTGGTCGCGGCCGATCTCGAAGTCGGTGAGGTCGTGAGCGGGCGTGATCTTGAGCGCACCCGTGCCGAACGCCGGGTCGACGCGCTCGTCGGCGACGATCTTCAGTTCGCGCCCGAGCAGCGGCAGGATGGCGGTCTTGCCGACGATGTCCGCGTAGCGCGCATCGGTCGGGATTCACAGCCACGGCCGTGTCGCCGAGCATCGTCTCCGGCCGCGTCGTCGCGATCGTCACGCTGCCGCCGCCGACGATCGGGTAGCGGATGTGGTTGAGCGTCCCGGGCGTCTCCCTGTACGCGACTTCGAGATCACTGATCGCCGTGCCGCAGCGCGGGCACCAGTTCACGAGATAGCTGTCCTTGTAGATGAGCCCGCGGTGGAAGAGGGTGACGAAAACCTTGAGGACCGCCTCCACGTACCCCTCGTCGAACGTGAAGCGCTCGCGCTCGTAGTCGCAGGCACAGCCCAGCCTCTTGAGCTGATTGATGATCGTGTGGCCGTACTCCTCGCGCCACGTCCAGACCCGGCGGCCGAACTCCTCGCGCCCGAGGTCCTCCTTGCTCAGGCCCTCCTTGCGCAGCATCTTCTCGACGACGTTCTGCGTGGCGATGCCGGCGTGGTCCGTGCCGACCAGCCAGCACGCGTTCTCCCCCAGCATCCGGTGGTACCGCGTGAGGACATCCTGGATGGTCCCGTTGAGCGCATGCCCCATGTGCAGACTGCCGGTGATGTTGGGCGGCGGGATGACGATGGAGTAGGGCGTCCGCGTCAGGTCGGGCTCGGCATGGAAGAGCCGCGCGCCGAGCCAGCGCTCGGTCCAGCGCGCCTCGACGGCGGCGGGCTCGAAGCGCGTGGTCTCGCGCAGATGGTCGTTGGCGTTCTGTGCGTCGGTCACGGTGCCTCGATGCTCATCGGGACGTCATGGCACGGCCTGGACGACGTGGCGCCGCCCCGAGCCGAACACTGAGTATATCTGCCCGGCGCGCCCACTCGCTGAGAGCCGCAGGCCTCTGCGTTCTCATTCAGCGGCCCGCGGTGGTAGGGTGACGGCGTGCCTGCTGGTGAGCCGAGAGGAGAAGGTCAGATGAAGGCGCGCAAGTACCAGATCACGGCGTGCGACGTCCCGCCTAGCGTCCGGCCCGGAAGATCAAGCCTCTACAGCGAGATCGTGGCGGACTTCCTGGAGAAGGGCATCCAGTCCGGCCGTATTGACGCCCCGGGTCACAAGACGGCCAACATCGCAGCCGGCCTGGCCGGCGCGATCAAGGCGAGCGGCGCTCCCCTCAAGGTACGCCGACGGGGCGAACACATCTACCTGGAGAGGATCGACGGCTAGGAGCCGGACTCGGCCGCCTCGTCCTCCGGCGGCAGCTCGCCGCCACTGGCCTCGATCGCACAGACCTGGCAAAAATCCTCACCGGCGCCGATGTCGACGCCGCACCGCGAGCAATGCACCTCGAGCCTGCCGGTCGCTGCGTCCACCGCCGGCTCGAGCGGCGAGCCGGGCGTCTGATGATCGTGCTCGTGACTGTGATCGTGGCTGTCGTTCATCTCAGAGAGCTCCTCTGTCCACGCTGTCCGGGCGACGTGCCGCGAGTGTACCCGGAATGGGTGCGTTCTTATCCAGCGTGGACGGTCGGCGGCCGCACTCGGCCGGCGGCAGCACGACGTCCGGCGAGCACGTGGGGCAGCGCCTCCTCGAAGCTGTCGACGTAGACGAGCTGCAGCTTCGCCGCGATCTCGGCCGGAAGCTCCTCGACGGTGCCCAGATTGGCGGACGGCAGCAGCACCGTGCGGACTCCGCTGCGCGAGGCGGCCAGGAGCTTCTCTTTGAGGCCGCCGATGCGCAGGATGCGACCGCCGAGCGTGATTTCGCCGGTCATCGCGACGCGCGGCCTGACCGGCACGCGGCTGAGCGCCGAGAGCATCGCGACGGCGAGGGCGAGGCCCGCCGATGGGCCGTCCTTGGGAACGGCCCCCTCGGGCACGTGCACGCGCACGTCCTGGCTCGCCAGATCGAGGCCCTCTCTGGTGAGATGCGGTGAGCGCCGCATCAGTGTCTTCAGCATCGGGCGATCGCTCGACGTTGGCGAGCACGTAGCCCCAGGCGGCCGAGGCCGACTCCTGCATGACCTCTCCGAGTTGCCCGGTCAGTACCAGCTCGCCCGCGACCGCGCGCAAGAGTCGCCTCGACTGTGAGCACCTCGCCGCCGTCTGACGTGTAGGCGAGGCCGAGGCTCTCGCCCACGCGGGCCACGCGGCCGAGATCGGTGTCCAGCCAGATCGCCTCACCAAGGTAGCCCCTGAGATCCCCCGCAGTGACCGTGACCGGCAGCTCGAGCTCGCCTTCGACGTGCCCGCGAGCAACCTTGCGAGCGACGCGTCGCAAGGCTCGCTCGAGCTCGCGCACCCCCGCCTCGCGCGTGTAGCCACGGACGATGGCGGCCAGAGCGCCGCGGCCGAACCTGATATCGGCGCGCCGCAGCCCGGTCTCGACGGCGGTCCGCGGCATCAGATGCCGCCTCGCGATGGCGAGCTTCTCGGCCAGCGAGTAGCCGCTGAGGTGGATCACCTCGAGCCGGTCGTAGAGCGTCGCGGGGATCCCGTCCACGTCGTTCGCGGTGGCGATGAAGAAGACCTTGCTGAGGTCGTACTCGCACTCCAGGTAGTTGTCTCGGAAGCTCGTGTTGTGCGCAGGGTCGAGCACTTCCATGAGCGCCGCGGCGGGGTTGCCGCGCCAGTCGCTGTCGAGTTTGTCGATCTCGTCGAGGAGCATGACCGGGTTGTCGACCCCGGCCTTGGTCAGCCCTTCGATGATACGGCCCGGCATGGCTCCGACGTAGGTACGCCGATGCCCGCGGATCTCGGCCTCGTCGCGGACACCGCCGAGGGCGATGCGCGCGAAAGGCCGACCGAGCGCTTCGGCGATGCTATGCGCGACGCTGCTCTTGCCGGTCCCCGGAGGGCCGGCCAGGCAGAGGATCGTCGCCGGCTGGTCCGGCGCCGTCCGGGGCGCTACGCCCTCCCGACCGGGCCGCCGCCGAGCGCATCCGGCAGACGGCGAGGTACTCGAGGATGCGGTCCTTCACGTCCTTCAGTCCGAAGTGGGTGCGCTCCAGATGCGCGCGCCACCGCGGTCACGTCGACCTCGGCGGGCGCCATCTTGCCCCAGGGCAGATCGAACATCGTGTCGAGAAGCCCGCGGATGACCGCCACTTCCGGACTCATCGGCGGAGCCTGCACGAGCTTGCGCAGCTCGCGCTCCGCGAGCTTGTGCGCCGACGCAGACAGCTCCGTCTCCTCGAGTCGCCGTGCGTACTCCGCTGTCTCCTCGTCCGGCGCCTCGCCGGCCTCCTTGATCTCGTCGCGGATGACCTTCATCTTCTCGTGCAGGAGCAGCTGACGCTGCGCGTTCTCGATGCGCTGCTGGACCTTGTTCATGATGTCCTGCTCCATGCCAAGCACGGCCGTCTCTTCGAGCAGCGCTTCGAGGAGGGCGGTGAGACGCTCCTGAGTCGACACGGTCTCAAGGAGCGCCTGCTTCTCCTCGCTGGCGATCTGCAGGTGCGCAGCCACGAGGTCGGCGACGGCCTCAGGGTCCTCAGCCTGGCTGACGACGTACTGCACCTCGTCGGCCACCTGTGGATTGAGCTGCACGTAGGTCGCGAACTCGTTCGTCACACGGCGCGCCAGCGACCGGCAGCGCGCCAGCTCCCGGTCCCCTGGCTGCAGCGGCGTGTAGTTCACGACGAAGTGGGGGGAGGTCGATTCGTAGTTCTCGATGCGCACGCGCTCCTGACCCTCGACCAGAGCCTTGATGCTGCCGTCGGGCAGCTTGAAGAGCTGCAGGACCATGGCCCGGGTGCCCACGGGCATGATGTCGGCGACCACGGGGTCTTCGACCGAGGGCTGGCGCTGGGCGCTGAGGATGATCGGCGTCTTGTCGCTGAACGCGCTCTCGATCGCCTTGATCGACTTCTCGCGCCCGACGTAGATCGGAGCGACCATCCTGGGAAAGACGACGAGCTCCCGGGTCGGCAGAAGCGGAAGCGCGCCGGTCTCTCCCTCCGCAACGGAGGCCGCTGCGGCCTCAGGCGGACTTTGCGTCACGTTGTGGCGTCGCCTTCTCCGCCTCGGTGACGAGCGTCGGGTCGATGCCACGTTCGATGCTCTCGCGCGTGATCACGCACTTGCGCACGTCCGCCCGGGAGGGAAGATCGAACATGACGCCCATCAGCGATTCCTCGATGATCGATCGCAGCCCGCGGGCTCCGGTGCCGCGCAGCGTCGCCTTGGCGGCGATCGCCTCGAGCGCCTCGTCGGCGAACGACAGCTCGACGCCGTCCAGCTCGAAGAACTTCTTGTACTGGCGCGTCAGCGCGTTCTTGGGCTCCGTGAGGATGCGCACCAGGTCCGTCTGGTCCAGGTTGTGCACGGCCGAGACGACCGGCAGGCGACCGATGAACTCGGGGATCAACCCGAAGTCGAGCAGGTCTTCGGGCAGCGCGTGCGCGAAGACGGTGCCCGGGTCCTTCTCGGCCTTGCTGATGACGTCGGCCATGAACCCCACGCCTTGGCGGCCCATGCGACGCTCGATGATCTTCTCGAGGCCGGAGAAGGCACCCCCGCAGATGAACAGCACGTTGGTCGTGTCTATCGTGAGGAACTCCTGGTGCGGGTGCTTGCGTCCGCCCTGGGGAGGCACGCTGGCCTGAGTTCCCTCGAGGATCTTGAGGAGCGCCTGCTGCACGCCCTCGCCCGACACGTCGCGGGTGATGGACGGGTTCTCGGCCTTGCGCGCGATCTTGTCGATCTCGTCGATGTAGATGATGCCGGTCTCGGCACGCTTGACGTCGAAGTCGGCCGCCTGGATGAGCTTCAGCAGGATGTTCTCGACATCCTCGCCCACATAGCCCGCCTCGGTCAGCACCGTGGCGTCGGCGATCGCGAACGGCACGTTGAGGATGCGTGCCAGCGTCTGCGCGAGCAACGTCTTGCCGCAGCCGGTGGGGCCGAGCAAGAGGATGTTGCTCTTGGCGAGCTCGACGTCCGTCTCGCTCGAAGCGGTGGCCTGCACGCGCTTGTAGTGGTTGTACACGGCCACGGCCAGCGAACGCTTGGCCTCTGTCTGGCCGACCACGTAGTCGTTCAGGATCTCGTTGATGTCGCGCGGCTTGGGCAGTTCGTCGAGACTGAGGATGGCCGGCGCGGAGAGCTCCTCGTCGATGATCTCGTTGCAGAGGTCGATGCACTCGTCGCAGATGTAGACGCCAGGGCCAGCAATGAGCTTTTTGACCTGGCGCTGCGACTTGCCGCAGAAGCTGCACAGCAGCTGGTCGTTGTTCTCACTCGTTCCCGCCAACTTCCCGGTCCTCCTCGTTCAGATGCCCGTGGGCCCGCTAGCGCTGGGCGATCACGTCATCGATGATGCCGTATGTCTTCGCCTCGTCGGCCGACATGAAATAGTCCCGCTCGGTATCCTGACGCACGCGCTCGACAGGCTGACTGGTGTGCTCGGCGATGATCTCGTCCAGCCTGTGACGCAGATTGAGCACTTCTCTTGCATGGATCTCGATGTCGGTGGCCTGTCCCTCGTAGCCACCGGCGACCTGGTGGATCAGAATGCGTGCGTTGGGCAGCGCGAACCGCTTGCCCTTCGCCCCACCGGCCAGCAGCAGCGCTCCCATGCTCATGGCGCTGCCGACGCAGATCGTGCTCACGTCCGGCTTGATGAACTGCATCGTGTCGTAGATGGCCAACCCGGCGTACACCGACCCGCCCGGGCTGTTCACGTAGAGGCTGATGTCCTTGTCCGGGTCGTCAGACTCGAGATGGATGAGCTGGGCGACGATGAGGTTCGCGACATCGTCGTTCACCGGCGTGCCGAGGAATACGACGCGCTCGTTGAGGAGCCGCGAGAAGATGTCGAACGAGCGCTCGCCGCGACTCGTCTGCTCGATCACGTATGGAACCAGTACACTCACTTCTTCACCCTTCTCTCGGGATGCGCACGATCATCGCTGCTCTTTGCCCGCCGAGACCCTATGCGAGAGGCGCCGCGTCGGCCTCGGCCGCCTCGTCGACCACATCCTCGAGCGCCTCGACCGCGGCCTCGTCGGCCTCGACCTCCTCCGCGGCGGCTGCGTCGGCCTCGGTCATCTCCACCTCCACGGCGATCTCGGCGAGGTAGTCGACCGTCTTGACCACTAGGAGTTCGGCACGCAACTGCTCTTGCCTTCCGGACTTGCGGATATCGCTCGAGCAGCTTCAGGTAGTCGCTGCCCATGGCCTCGGCATCGTGCTTCACGGCCGCGGCGATATCGTCGTCGGTCGCCGAGAGGTGCTCGGCGGCGGCGATGGCGTCGAGCACGAGACGCCGCTTGAGGATGCGCTCGGCCTGGGGACGCATCCCGTCCTCGGCCTCCTGCTCGGTCTTCTCGAGCACGCCGAGGTAGGCCTCCATGGTGATGCCGCGTTCGCTGATGCTCTTCTCGAGATCGTGGTACAGACGGTGCGCCTCGCGGTCGACCAGGACCTTCGGCAAGCTCACCGTGGCGTTGTCGACAGCCCTGTCGACGGCAGCGGTGCGGAAGTCGCTGTCGCTGGTGTCGGCGGCCGCGGCCTCCATCCGCTTGCGCAAGTCGGCGCGCAGCTCGGCGAGCGTCTGGAACTCGCTGATGTCGGCGGCGAAGGCATCGTCGAACTCGGGGACGACCTTGGCCTTGATCTCTTTGATCTCGACTGTGAACGTCGCCTTCGTGCCGGCCAGGTCCTGGGCCTGGTAGTCGTCTGGGAACGTGAGCTCGAAGGTCTTCTGCTCGCCGGGCGCGACGCCTATGATCTCCTCCTCGAACCCGGGGATCAGCTGGGCGTTGCCGACCTCGAACATCTGGTTCTTGCCCTGGGCGTCCGGGATGGGCTTGCCGTCATGCGAGCCATCCACGTCCATGAGGACGAAGTCGCCGCTCTGCACCGGACGGTCCTCGACAGGCTGCAGCGTCGCAAGACGCTCCTGCAGCTGCGCCAGTTGGGCATCGACCTGCTCCTCGGAGACCTCCACCTTGCGCTTGGGCACCTCGAGCCCCTTGTACTCACCCAGGGTGGGAGTCGGCATCAGCTGGACCTTGATGGAGAAACGGTAGTCGGCCCTCTCGTCGAGCGGGTCGGCCTTGAGGTCGGACGTGCCGACGACCTTCTCATGAAGCCCGGCGTCGCGAAGGGCAGCGTCGCCCCAGTCAGGTATCGCGTCCTCCAGCGCCTGCTCGCGGATCACCTGCTCGCCGACGTGCGCGACGACCATGCCCCGCGGCACATGGCCCTTGCGGAAGCCGGGGATCTGGAGCTCGTGACGGAATGCCGAGACAGTTCGCTCGTACACCCTGTTGACGGCGTCCGCTGGGATCTCGACACTGAGCTCGACCTCGTTCTCGGCTGCTGGCTCGACCTTCGTCTTCACTGTTGATTCTCCGTCTGTCGCTGGCGAGTGCCGCCGACGCTGCGGGCACTGTCGTTCGCCGTGTTGTCTGTGGGGGATACGCTGAAGCCCGTGGTGCGGGTGAGAGGACTTGAACCTCCACGAGCAGGAGCTCACCAGATCCTAAGTCTAGCGCGTCTACCAGTTCCGCCACACCCGCACGTCGTTGCATTCGACGGCCGGCTTGCGTGTCGGCCGGTGAGATCCCGAGTTGGGGTGGAAGACGGGACTCGAACCCGCGACCGCCAGGACCACAACCTGGAGCTCTACCAGCTGAGCTACTTCCACCACTCGTCCGCACCGCCCAAGTCGCACAGGCCGAAGCCCTCCGCGCGGCCGTGCGGGCAGATGCACGAGGGCACAGGATACCACGGCCCCGGGCGAGCGTCACACGTCGGGGTGCGGCTCCAGGTGGCTGTTGCGGACGTCCTGGATCAGCCGGCCGTCCTGGACCTCGAGGATGCGGTCGGTCTGCTGCGCGACGCTGCGGTCGTGAGTGACGATCAGGAAGGCCGTCCCCAGCGCGGCATTGAGGTCGCGGAAGAGCTGTAGACCGCCTTCGCGTTGGCCGTATCGAGGTTGCCCGTGGGCTCGTCGGCGAGCACCAGCGCCGGCCGGTTCATGAGAGCGCGCGCGATGGCGACGCGCTGCTTCTGGCCGCCGGACAGCTCGTTGGCGTTCTTGACCTCGAGCCCTCCGAGGCCGAGCAGATCGAGCACCTCCTGGCCCGCGGCCGCAGATCGGCGACGCTCACGCCGGCGATGCGCCCCGGCATCAGGACGTTCTCGAGCACGCTGAACTCGGGCAGAAGGTAGTGGAACTGGAACACGAAACCGATGAGGTCGTTGCGCAGCGCGGCGCGCTGCCCGCGACTGGCGGCACCGGCGTCGTGGCCGTTGAACAGCACGTGGCCGGTGGTGGGCGTGTCGAGCAGCCCGACGAGATTCAGAAGGGTCGACTTGCCCGAACCAGACTGCCCGATGATGGAGACGAACTCGCCGCCGCTCAGGTCGAACGACACGTCCGCAAGAGCGACAGTCGGCGCCACCGTCGCCGTAGGTCTTCCCCAGACCCTCGATCCGCAGCAGCTCGTCAGCCACCCTGGATCACCTCGATCGGGTCGAGCCTCGAGGTGCGCCTCGACGGGATCAGCGACGACAGCAGGGCGACGAGCACACCGACACCGAAGGAGATCGCCGTGAAACCCAGCTGCGGGGTGATCGAGAAAGTCGACCCCAGCGACGAGAAGACGACGATGAGACCGACGCCGAGAGCGACACCCACGGCGGCGCCGATGACGCCGAGAATCGCCGCTTGCCAGAGGAAGATACGTCCGGCCTGGCGGTCGCGCATACCCATCGCCTTGAGGATGCCGATCTGGCGGGTCTTCTGGACGGCCGAGATGGCCAGCGTCGAGGCGATGCCGAGCGCGACCGCGACCAGCACGAAGAACTGGATGGTGTAGCTGGAGCTGCTCTGGGCCTGCAGGGCGTCGAGCAGGTCCTGATTCTCGCCCTGCCACTCGGTCACCTGGAGACCGGCCAACGCCGATTCGCCGCGCAGGCCCTCGGCGATCGCCACGGAGTCGAAGACGTCGTCGACCTGGGTCTGCACGGCCGAGTACTGGTTCGCCTCGTAGTCGAGGACGGTTCGCGAGACCGCGGGCGAGGCGAAGCCGAGGCTGAGATTGGCGGCCGACGAGCCCAGATCGACGACGGCGCTGACCGTCTCCTCGACGGTCTCGCCGTCGGGCAGGACGACAGTCACGGTCGCGCCAGGCTCCAGCTTGTACTCGTCCGCCAGATCCTTGCCGACGATCATGCCCGTGCCCGTCAGGCTGGGAGTACCGGTCACCGTCCGGTCGCTGAGACCGTAGATGGTGTCGAGGGCGGTCAGCTCGCCGCCCGTGAACTGCACCGGGATGCTCTGCTCGCCGAGGCGCAGGATGGCCGAGAACTCGCGCACGGGGACCTGGGTGGTGATCCCGGCCTGGCCGGAGATGGTGCGCTTCACCTCCGCCGAGTAGTCCAGCGGTCCGCCCTGCTGCGCCGACTCGACGGTGACCTGCGACCTGCTGCCGATCGTCTGGTCGACCAGACTGTCCTGCAGGCTGATGATCAGCGACCCCAGGAACACCTGCACGCCGATGCCGACGGCGATGCCGCCGGCGATGAAGGCAGATTGCACGAGGTTCTTGCGCAGGAAGCGCGCGGCGATCGAGAAGCTCAGCATCACTCGCTCCCCGGACCCTCTGGGGGCGCCGGGAACTCGGCGAGCAGGGCCTCGACGTCGCGGACCTCGTACGAGGCCCAGCCCTCGGCGTCGTGGGCGAAAGCCGAACCACCGACCCAGACGTGCACGTGCGCAAGCTCATTCCGGAGGCGGTCGACGAAGGCGCGCAGCGCGAGACGATGGAAGTGCGTCGCCGAGCTGAGGACGACCGCGTCGACGTTGAGCTTGCGGGCCGCGTCGACGATCGCATCGACGGGCGAGTCGGCGCCCAGGAAGTACGTGGTCCACCCCGCCATGTCGAAACGGTCGCTGAGCATGCGCAACCCAAGGTCGTGCGCCTCCTCCGGTGGCGAAGCGAGCAGGACGCTGCGCTCCGCGGACGGCGCCGCCGCCTTGATCTTGAGCACGCCCGGATAGAGGATCTCGACGACCGTCCGCACCATCGCGGTCGCCAGATGCTCCTCCCAGACCGTCACCCGGCCACGCTGCCACTCGGCCCCCATCTGGATCAGCAGCGGAGCGAGGACGTCGCCGTAGAGCTCGGGGATGCTGAGCCGCTCGGAGGTCACGGCTTCGACCGCAGTACGTACGAAGCTGGCCTTGTCTCGCTGGTAGATGCACCGGCCGAGCTCATCGAGAAGCTCGAGAGCGGTCTGAGAGGGTCCCGTATCCTGAATGTCGTCCACGAGACCGTCCGCCCAGAGCTCGTCGTCAGGCGAGTCCTCGCGACCGACCGTGTCGGCCGGCGCCGGCGGCTCGGCGTCCTCGCCCGGGCTCACGGGGGCTGCCTGCCCCTCGCCTTCTTCCGGGCCGGCGGCACCTGCGCCGGTCTCGCCGCCGGAGAGAGCATCCGCAAGGTCCTCCGCTCCCTCGGTCTCAGGTTCGTCGTTCATCGATCGGCAACCTGTTCGTCGCTGTTCTTCGGCGCGCACTGACCTGGCGGCCATGCCGAAGTCGCCTCCGGCGGCCCCGTCGGTAGCATACACGACGGTTGAGCGGGCGGCAGGCGCCCGCCGCGCTGGTTCAGACGCCCTCGAGCTCGATGCGGCGCTCCTCCAGGACCTCTTTCACCCTCTCGTACTGCTGCGAGATCGTTCGATCGAGGTGCGCCAGGAGACTGTCCAGGTCGGTGAGCCAGGTGGTGCCGGACGCGAGTGTGACCGCCACCCCCAGCGACTCGAGCTCGCCGGAGGCGCACCTGCTCTCGTAGGCCTCCGGCGTCAGGTCCTCGCCGGTGATGCCCCGCCAGAGCGCGGCCGCCTCGGTGATGTTCAGAACCACGAGCTGGACGGCCTCCGGAGCCGCGCCGGACCCCTGCTGATCTGCCACCTGCCCCCCCCTGTCGTTCCGGCGCTGCGTGCCCGCGGAGCCGATGCCCCCAAGTGTCGGACTCGGGGGCTCGCTTGTCAAAGACGCTCCCTCCCGTGGTCGACGCCAAGGTCATCGCATCAGGAGAAGCACCAAAGGTCGGAGCCCGAACCCAGCATACCGGGGTCCAACGTGAGAAGATGGGCTCCGCAGAATCGCTGAGCGGACAGGAGGTGCGATGCAGCAGCTCGGCAGGATACTCGGCTACGGGGCGGTCTTCCTGGTGATCCTCGTGCTCGTCACGATCGCCCTCTGGACCATCCTCCCCAGGGTCGGCTGGATATGGCCACCGCTCGTGGAGCGTGGGGTCAGCGTGATCGCCACCTGGGTCATCTTCTGGTTCGGCGTGTGGCGACCGATGGCGCGCAGGGCGGAGCGACAGCGAAGCGAAAGCGAGACACGCTGAGAGTCTCCGTGGCTCGTACTTTCCGGCATCACGGACCGCGTGCAGAACGGGCACGGACAGGCGGCCGTCAGCGCCGAGTTTGGAGCGCCGAGGCAGCTGGGTAGGAGCCTGACGGCCCTCGGCCCGCGTGGCCGGCGGGCTGTCAGAAGTCCAACGAGGGGAAGGAACAGCACCGTGGCAGACAACAACAACCCGATCGTCGCGTGCGCGGGAGCCTACGACCGCCGGGAGGACGCGGAGAAGGACTTCCAGGCGATCAAGGACGCCCACGCCCAGCGCCTCATCGGCAAGTACGACTCGGCCCTGTTCACCAAGGAGCAGGACGGCAAGGTCAAGGTGAAGAACACCGATTCGACCTCACGCCTCAAGGGCGCCGGTTGGGGCGCCGTCGTCGGCGGTGTCGTCGGCCTTCTCTTCCCGCCGGCCATCCTCGGTGGCGCCATCGTCGGCGCCCTCGGCGGCACTCTGGTCGGCGACATCGCCAAGGGTTGGGGCCACGGCGACATCAAGGACCTGGGCGAGGCCCTCGACGCCGGTGAGTGGGGCGTCATCCTGGTCTGCGAGGCCACTCCGGACGTTGCCGTCGGGCGCATCCTGAAGCAGGCCAGCAAGGTCGAGCAGAAGCAGATCGACGACGAGGACGGCAAGATCCGCGAGGCGCTGGACGGCTGAGCCTGCACCGAGCCTCCGCCACAGTGGAGTGGTTCTCGCACCTGCCCCTACCTGATCGCCCCATGTCCACACGCGTTCTCCAGCAGTGCAGAGTAGCGTTCCGGGGGCGAGTGCTGTAGGGCTCAGTGGGACTTCAGCGGAGCGGCGTGATCCGACCGTGTCCCCTCGGGTGGAACTGCTGCTTGTGGCCTGCACCCCCGAGATCAGTCCACCCGCAGTGTGAGGTTCTTCGGCAATCGACAGGGACAAGTGATGCCGCAGAGGTAGTACTGCCTTCCTCAGAGCCCTGGGAACGACTGCCCCACGAATCCTCCTAGTGACCCCCGCTACCCAGCCGCCGGACCGCGACCGACACCGAGCCGATCCCGACGTGCGTGGTCAGGACGGCGCCCGCCAGCACCACGGGCACGTCAACTCCGAGATGCTCACGCAGACGCTCGGCGACGAGATCCGCACTCTGGCGGTCGCCGCTGTGAACCACCATGGCCCGCGCCGGACCGTCGCCGATGAACCGCAGCGTCCGCCGCACCAATGCCTGAAGAGCGCGCCCAAACCCGAGCGCCACACCGCCCTTGCCGGCCTTGCCGGTATCGTCGAACACGATGATCGGCGCCAGGTTCAGAAGGTCGATCGTGCGCGCCAGCCGCGGACCGAGACGGCCACCCCGCACCGCAAAGTCGAGTGAGGCAACGGTGCCGAAGATGCGGATCTCGCGTTTCACTTGTTCCGCAATGTTTGCGACCTCGTCGAGGTCGGCACCGGCGGCGATGGCTTCGCCGACCGCCTCCACGACCAGGCCGGTCCCGACGGACACGGCGCACGCGTCGATGACGCGGATGCGCCGCGCGTCGACCTCGCGTGCAGCCGTCGTCGCCGATTGCACGGTCCCCGACATCGCACCCGCGATGTGCACGGACACGACGGCCTCGCGGTACTCGAGCAGGCGGCGGTAGACCTCGGCGAAATCGGCGGCCGCCGGCTGGGACGAGCGCGGCACTTCGCTGCCAGCGACGACGCGGCGCACGAACTCGTCGAGCGTGATATCGACACCATCGAGGTAGTCCTGCCTGCCCAGCGACAACGTCAGCGGCACCGTGACGACGCCGAGCCGAAACGCCTCGTCCTCCGGCAGGTCCGTCGTGGAATCCGTGACGATGGCCAACGTCGACCTGCGGCCCTCAAGCTGCTGCAGTACCATGTCATCGATCTTGCTGCGCTCGATCGCCCCGATCTCTGCGACCGTGGCCAGAAAGCGTTGCGGCTCATTGGTGTGCAGGTGGACGCGCAGGCGACGCTCTCCTCCGGCAACGACGAGCGATTCGCCGAGGTTCTTCACGGCGGCGGTCACCGCGGGCGCCGTCAGCGCCGAGCCCTCGCGGGCCACGAGAAGCGCCTCCGTACAGTACCGGTAGGCGTCATCGACTGGATGGTCCGCCGCCGGCGTGGGCAGCCCGTGAGGCGGCGCGACGACCGGCTCCCAGTGAGCTTCGCCGCCGCGCAGAGCCTCGAGGATGCCCTCGAGGAAGTAGACGAAGCCCTGACCTCCGGCATCCACCACGTGGTGCCGGGCCAGCACCTCGAGCTGGCGTGGCGTCTCCGCGAGGGCCGAGCGCGCAGCGGCCAGCCCCTTCGGCAACATGGTCCCCAGGTCGTCCTCCTGAGCCACGTTCACGAGCTCGCGCGCCCAAGCCTTCAGAACGGAGAGGATCGTCCCCTCGCGTGGGACCGCGATTGCCGCATAGGCGGATTCCATTCCCGTGGCGGCGGCCGCGGCGAACTGCGCACCGTCCACCTCGCTCCGACGCTCCATGCCACTCGCCAGTCCGTGCAGGAACTGCGCCAGTATGGCGCCGGAGTTGCCCCGGGCGCCGTCCAGAGCACCGTCGGCCGCCACCTGGGCGGCGACGCTGACTTCCCCGGGCTCGACGCTCCCGAGACGGGACGCGGCTGCCTTGAGCGTCGCCGCCAGATTGGCGCCCGTGTCGGCGTCGCGCACCGGGAACACATTGATCTGGTCCAGCCTCTCCTGTCCACGAGCGACGGCCAGAGCGCCGCCTCGCACCATGCGAGAGAACGTCGAGCCGTCGAGCGTACTGAGCGTGTCATCCATGCGCACAGCCTACCTCACCGCAACGGACGCACCGACCCCGTAGCCTGAATCGGAGAGCATGCCCCGAATGGCCTCTTCGACGGAGTCTGCGACATCGAATAGGGTCAGTGCTAACGACTACCGTCGCGTGTCCTCCCGGGGGGCCGAAGCACCAGCACCGGGGTGCTTCGCCTGTAGGCCTCGTAGTCGTCCTGACCGCCCCAGGTCGCCTCGGCCTTCTTCTCGAGCATGGGCACGCCGCTGACGCGCGTGAGCAGAAGGATCACGAACACGGGCGAGATCAGCGTCACCAACTGCCAGCCGCGCAACACGGGCAGCGCTATCAGCGCCACGCCGATCCAGAGCACGATCTCGCCGAAGTAGTTGGGATGGCGCGACCAGGCCCACAGACCCGCGTGGATGAACCTGCCCTTGTTGGCCGGGTCGCGCCGGAATCGGCTCTTCTGCAGGTCTGCCGCGACCTCGACCGCGAACCCCGCTACCCAGACGAGCGTACCGAAGAGCGCAAGGACCCCGAGGTCTTCTCGCAGCACGGCGGTGATGGCGGCGAGCGCTGCGGCCAGCGTCAAGCTCACCCACAGCCCCTGCAAGGTCCAGGCGTTGAGGAAGCGGATGAAGGATGGCTTGATCTCGGCGAAACGCACATCCTTGCCCGCCTTGTGGATACGCCGAGACAGGTAGGCACCCAGACGCGCCGCCCAGATGGCCACCAGGGCGAGTAGCACGATCGACCGGCCGTCGACGGTCGGGGCGAGCAGCACCGCGATCGCGGTGACGGAGATGTACGTGAGGCTGCCGGTGATGTCGAAAAACCGCTCGCTCTGCAGCACGTAGGCCGGGACGAACGCCAGCCACTGGAGGAGAAAGGCCAGCCCGACCGCCAGCGCGAAGACCGGCACGCCGTGCCAAGATGAGCCGCCTTGGCTGCCGGCGGCGGCTATCCCGACACCGATCAGGACGACGACGGGCAGGGCGAACAGCGCATTGCGGTCTGCCTTCTTCATGGTCACGGCGTCGAAGTCCCTGTTGCACTCCTGCGCATCGAGCTCACGCCCCCCCTTCCTGACGGCGACGGCACGGCCAGCGTACCCGCGGGCTGTCGCGCCCACTCCTCTTCGCGAGAGACGCTGGTTGAACGGATATCCGCTTCTCCGGCGAAGACGCCTGATTCCACAGCACTAGCCCTCGCGAGGAGGGTACACTATCGGTAGCCCAGCCAAAGAGACTCGGAGAGGAGCGTGCTCGTGACTCGATTCGTTCAAGCGAGCGAGGCAGCACCGTGACAGCGACGTCGCCTGGGCGCACTGTGCTCGTCACCGGGGCCACCGGCTACATCGGCTCCCACATCCTCACGCCCCTCACCGAGGCAGGGTATCGGGTCCGCGCCGCCGCGCGCGACCCGCGGCGAGTGCGCGCGCCCGACGGTGTCGAGGTCGTCGCTGCGGACGCGGCGGACGCGGCCGCGGTACGTGCCGCGCTCGAGGGCGTCGACACCGCCTTCTACCTCGTGCACACCCTCGCCGCGGGCGCCGACTACGCCGAGCGCGACCGGACCGCGGCGCGCCTGTTCGGACGGGCCGCCCGGCAGGCGGGCGTGCGGCGCATCGTCTACCTGGGCGGACTCGGAGCTGAGGACTCGGCACTGTCCGAGCACCTTGCCAGCAGACAGGAGGTCGGCCGGGTGCTCGCCGACGAAGGCGTCCCCGTAGTGGAGTTCCGGGCATCGATCGTCATCGGCAGCGGCTCCACCTCGTTCGAGATGATCCGCAACCTGGTGGAGAAGCTGCCGATGATGACGACACCACGGTGGGTGCGCGTGAAAGCCCAGCCGATCGCCGTCGGCGACGTCGTCGCCTATCTGCTCGCAGCCGTGGAGATGGAGCTGCCCCCCGGTGAGCTCCACTGCGTCTACGGAGTCGGCGGTGCCGACACCGCCAGCTACGGCGAGCTGCTCGCGCTCTACGCCCGTCGCCGAGGGCTCAGGCGGATCGTGATCCCGGTCCCCTTCCTGTCACCAGGCCTCTCGGGCTGGTGGCTGCATCTGTTCACACCGCGGCAAGCGACGGTGGGCCGCCAGCTCGCCGAATCTCTGCGCCTCCCCACGACCGTCACCGACGACAGGGCTCGCCGAGGCTTTCCCTCCATCGTCCCGCTGGGCGCCGAGGCGGCGTTCGACAGGGCCTTCGCGGATGAGGATGCCGCCTTCGACCGCATGCTCTGGTCCGAGGAGCTTGGCGGAGTCAAGGGACCAAGCGCGTTTCAGCGGGAGGGTCGCTACGTCGTTTCACGCTGCGTCCGCACCGCGTGCCCGCCCGAGGCGGCGTTCGAACCCGTCGCCCGTATCGGCGGTCGGCACGGCTGGTATGCCTTCGACACGCTGTGGGGCCTGCGCGGACTCGTGGACGTCCTGCTCGGCGGGCCGGGGCGATGCCGGGGACGGCGTGACCCGTTCGTGCTCATGGAGGGCGACCATCTCGAATGGTGGCGCGTCGAGCAGGTCGACCCGCCGCGCCGCCTGCGACTTCGTGCCGAGATGGTCATGCCCGGACGCGGCTGGCTCCAGTATGAGTTCACGCCCGACGGCGACGGCACGATCGTACGCCAGACGGCTATCTTCGACCCGAAGGGCCTCTCCGGGCGCCTCTACTGGTACGCGGCCGCGCCGTTGCACCACCTCGTCTTCAACGGCACGCTCCGCGGCATCGCCGAACAGTGCCTCGATGCCGCCAACGGCGGCGGCAGGTCCAGCACAGTGGCCGCTCGGTCTCCTCGAGTAGGTGGTCGCAGGAAGGGAAGAACGTACGAACGGCACCTCGCACATCGGCAAAGGAGACGGCATGTCCGAGTTCCCTTCCATTCTCGCACGCAGCCTGGAGGGCAAGAGGATCCGACTTCCTGAGGACCTGCCTTCAGGACCCCGCCTCGTCGTGCTCGCCTTCCAGCGCTGGCACACTGACCTCATCGAGACCTGGGAGCCTACGCTGAAGGCGCTGGAGGCTCGCTGCAGAGAGGTCTCGGTCTGGGAGGTGCCTGCCCTCTCCCGGCTCTACTTGCCCGCCCGCGGCTTCATCGACGGGGGGATGCGCTCGGGTATCGTCGATCCGGAGGCCCGAAGCCACACGCTGACCGCGTACACCGACCTCAAGGCTCTCGCTCGCGCGCTCGACCTGCCGTCGCTCGAGACCATCTACCTGCTGCTTCTGGATCCGGACGGGACCATCGTCTGGCGGGGTGAAGGCCCAGCCGACGCGGAGCAGACCGCTGCGCTCGAACACGCGCTTGAAGGGCTGGCCTGTGGCGCGTGATGCGGCAGTCCGTGAGATCGATGTTCGGAGCTCTCAGAACGACTGGCCGTCGTGTCTCTCGGCGGATCTCGGCAAGGAGACGCTCGGCACGGAGCGCCGGGATGAAGGCGACCGCGTCCTTGCCGCGTAGTAGGTCGATGAGGCGATAGCCGGTATGCTGTAGATGGGCCGGACCCGAACTCTCGTTGGCGCGGCGTAGCTCGAAGTCGCTGCAGAGCATCCCGCCGCGGCGCGTGTGCCACGCGTTGTCACCGGGTAGCTTGACCGAGCATCAGGATAAAAAGGGGGGGTTCGCATGAAGGATACGCTCACCGACGACCGGCGCCTGGGGCGCCTGCGCGCCTGGAACATCCTCGTCGGCCTGATTCTCGCCGTTCAGGCGGCGGCCATCGCGGTGCTTGCGAACGACTTCTCGCTGCCGGTCACGTCCACCTACATGACGGGGCCGCCCGGCACGCCCGCTGAGTTGCGCGAACTCTTTGAGATCCCTCTCGGCTGGGGGGTCTTCGCCTTCATGGCCATCTCCGCCGGGGCGTTGCTGATCATCGCCTCGCCCGGCGTCTTCGAGTGGTACAAGCGCAACCTGCTGCAGGATCGCAACTACGGGCGCTGGATCGAGTACTTCTTCAGCTCCTCCATCATGATCGTGCTCATCAGCATGATCACCGGCGTGAGCGAGATCGCCGCGCTTTTGGCGATCTTCGGCGTGAACGCTGCGATGATCCTCTTCGGGCTGCTCGTCGAGAAGTACGAGACGCCGGGGAGCCCGAACATGATCGCCTTCTGGTTCGGCTGCTTCGCCGGCGCCATCCCATGGCTCATCGTGCTCATCTACGTCCTGAGCCCCGGCTTGGACGGCCCCGGCCCTCCGACCTTCGTCTACGGCATCATCGTCAGTCTGTTCCTCTTCTTCAACGTGTTCGCGGTCAACATGTGGCTGCAGTACAAGAAGATCGGGCCGTGGCGCAACTACCTCGTCGGGGAGAAGGTCTACATCGTCCTCAGCCTGACGGCGAAGGCGCTGCTCGCCTGGCAGGTGTTCTCGGCGACGCTGGCCGGGTAGCGCCTAGGAACGGGGACCGGCGAAAGCCACGTCCGTTGCGGGAGCGACCGAAGAGGATCCGTGATTCTCCGGTGAGTCCTCGAGCCAGACGGTCAGACAGCCCGACTGGAGCGCACGGCTACAACACTCGGACGCCCGCAAGCCCGTACGCCCGCACATCGCAGAGCTCGTTCAGCCTTCGTGACGAATCGGCACTGCTTCCATGCAGCGAAGTCGGCGCGAGGAGCTATCGAAGGTGCCCAGGCGACCGCCTGGAGGATGGGCTCGTCGTGACCTTATGGCCGCGCCACGTCATCATCGACGAGCCTGCGGGCGGTGCGGAAGCCAACGAGAGGGCGGCCGGGGAAGCCTCGTCGAGGCTTCCCCGGCCGCCCGGCAGCAATTCGGCTGGTCCGCCTCTACTTGCTCGGCGGAATCAGAACCCCGTCGATCACGTGAATCACGCCATTGCCGGCTTCGACGTCGGCAGTGACCACCGTAGCGTCGTTGATCATGACCGTGCCGTCGTCGCTGATCTTCACTTCCAGCGTGGCGCCGTTCACGGTCTCGACCATCATGCCGTCGCTCAGGTCGGCGGCCATGACCTTGCCGGGCACGACGTGATACGTGAGAACGTCGGCCAGGGCGCCCGTCGGGTCGGCCAAGAGAGCGTCCATGGTCTCCTGGGGAACAGCCGCGAAGGCATCGTCCGTCGGTGCGAAGACAGTGAACGGTCCCTCACCCCTGAGGGTGTCCTCAAGTTCAGCCGACTGAACAGCGCCCACGAGAGTAGTGAAGCTGCCCGCTTCGACAGCCGTGTCAACGATGTCGGCCAGCATCGAGGGGGACGGCGCCGGAGTGGGGCTCGTCTCTTCTTCGTCGTCACCGCCGCAGGCCGCCACTGTAAGCGGCAGCGCCAAGAGCGCCACAATCGCCAGAACAAACAACCATCGCTTCATACCGATTCCTCCATAGATACTCGTGCCTTCTTTGACTACCTCTTAAGCATACGACACCCGACACGATTAAGCGCCCCGGCTGCCGTTGATGAGCCCGCCTCCATATGCCCAAGCTTCAGACACCCGAAACCGCTCTCCGGGATCGTGTTCCTCGACGGGGGCGCTCCGGGCGCCAGCGGTACGTCGCTCCAAGGTGTAGCGCCAGGGCGCCCGGACTCGAGACCCCCAAGTCCGCTCATGTGTTCGAAGTCGCCTGCGGGCTTCATCTGACGACGCGCCGAACCCGGTCCGAGTCCCACGACGTTGTGGGCCGCGATGTGCCTTTGCGGGCGGAAGGAATACGACGTGACGGACCTGGCTCCGCAGCCGCAGACCTGACGGGACAGTGGAGCGCAAACCCGCGAGGCTGAGGAGGATACCGGGACGACCTGATCCAGGCTGAAG
Source organism: uncultured Thermoleophilia bacterium (assembly GCA_963717285.1). Classification (GTDB taxonomy): domain Bacteria; phylum Actinomycetota; class Thermoleophilia; order UBA2241; family UBA2241; genus CAIXSE01. Next base: position 9,673 of record CAVQVW010000002.1, on the reverse strand, counting down.
CGGTCAGGCGTCGGTTACGCATGCCTGCAGGCGTGAGGCTTGAGGACTCTACTCTGGCAGCGGGAGTCCGCCCAGCCGGGTCTGACCTTGGGTCACGCCGCTACCTCCCGATGAAGGCAGCCAGCTGCTTCGGCTCCGCGACGCTGACCCAGAGAGAAGAGTGGTCTCTCGGGCCGATCACGCTCGGCACCTTCCTGGCGAAGCTGATCGCCAGGCCGGCCGTGTGGTTGGTGCCGAAGGTGATCCCGTCGTCGGCTCCGCTCGAGCCGGAGTCCGACGGCCGTGTACCAGCGGTGGGGGCCGGTGACCTCGGTGTGGTCGATGTTCGAGATCGAGGTCTCGATGCTCCAGCGACCATAGGTGGCTCGCAGCATCCCGTCAGCGGCGATTGTAACTCCGTCTGTGTGCTTGACGCGAAGCAGGATGAACAGACATTTCCATCGGTTGTCGAATCGGTACGGGAAGAAGCGCTCCTGACTACCCGGACTATCGCTGATCATGTCTGACCTCTCAGTCGAGCACCACGCAACTGCGGTTCCCGCAGCTTGGCGGCGGGCCGCCGTCGTGAACCGCTCTCGCGGGACAGCGGCGCGCCGCCTCGCCTGCGATAGAATCGTAGCATCACCCCGAGGAGGCACGCCCGTGGACTACCACGACTTCTTCGCGACGGGCCGTGTGCCCGACGCGCTGGTGCGCCGCCTGATCAGACGGCGGCTTGGCGAGAGCCTGCAGCGGCTCGAGGCCGGCGGCGACGGCCCGGCGGCGCTGCGCAGGCACGCCGCCGAAATGGCCGCCGGCCCGCTGGCGATCCACCAGGACGCCGCCAACCGGCAGCACTACGAGTTGCCCACGGCGTTCTTCGAGCAGTTTCTGGGGCCGCGGCTCAAGTACAGTTGCTGCCTCTGGCCGCCCGGTGTCGACGACCTGGCGGCGGCTGAAGAAGCGATGCTGGCGCTCACCTGCGAGCGTGCTGGCCTCGAGGACGGCATGAACGTCCTCGACCTGGGCTGCGGCTGGGGAGCGCTCGCCCTGTTCATCGCCCAGCGCTACCCGCACTGCCGAGTGACGGCGATGTCGAACTCGCGCCCGCAGGCCAGGCGTATTGGCGCCGCCTGCGATGCCGCCGGCACAGAGGCGGTGACCACGATCACCGCCGATATCGCCGACTTCGATCCCCGTCAGCGCTTCGATCGCATCATCTCCGTCGAGATGTTCGAACACGTGCGCAACTACCGCGCGCTTTTCGCCCGCTTGCGCCCCTGGCTGGAGCGTGAGGGGCGCGTCTTCGTCCACGTGTTCAGCCACGCCCGGTTTGCCTACACGTTCTCCGAGGATCCGAACGACTGGATGGGTTCGCACTTCTTCAGCGGCGGCCAGATGCCGGCGCACGATCTCTTGATGCAGTTCGACGAAGACCTCGTGACCCAGGAGCGGTGGTGGCTGAGCGGCGAGCACTACGCCCGCACGCTCGAGGACTGGCTGCGCCGCTACGATGACCATGAAGAGGCGATCCGCCCCATTCTCGCTCAGACGTACGGTGAGGAGGCGGCTACGAAGTGGTGGGTCGACTGGCGGCTCTTCTTCCTCGTCTGTGCCGAAACGTGGGCGTATGGGGGTGGGCAGGAGTACGGGGTATCGCACTACTTGCTGGCGCCGAGGCCGGAGGCCGAGGTCACCTCGGCCATGAGAAGGGCGACGTCGATCGGCGAGGCACGGGCATGAACGTGCGGCGAGCGACGAGCGAGCAGGCACATGACTGACCGGCAGCGGCGTGTCGTCGTGACCGGGATCGGCGTCGTGTGCCCTCTGGGCAACGACATCGAGACCTCCTGGAGCCGACTCGTGGCCGGCGCGAGCGGGATAGGCCCCATCACCAGGTTCGACGCCGCACGCCTGACCTCGCGCATCGCCGGAGAAGTCAAGGACTTCAGACCGGAGGACTACGTCGATCGGCGCGCGGCACGCCGCATGGATCCCTACTCCCACTACGCGGTGGCGGCAGCGCGACAGGCGCTGGACGACTCCGGACTCGACGCGACCGGCGAGGCGGAGGACATCGGCGCGGTGGTGGCCAGCGGCGGCGGCGGGCTGTCGACCTTCGAGCAGCAGTCTCGCGTACTGCTCGAGCACGGACCACGGCGCATGAGCCCATTCTTCGCCACGATGATGATCCCGAACATGGCCGCGGCGCAGGTGTCGCTCGAACTTGGGCTCAAGGGCCCGCTCAGCGCGGTCTGCACCGCCTGCTCGGCCGGGGCCAATGCCATCGGCGACGCCTTCGAGATCGTCCGCCGCGGAGCCGCTGTGGCAGTGCTGGCCGGCGGCGCCGAAGCGCCCATCTGCGAGACGGGCGTCGGCGCCTTCGACGCCATGCGTGCACTGAGCACCCGCAACGAGGCGCCTCAAGAGGCGTCGCGCCCCTTCGACGCCGGCCGCGACGGGTTCGTGATCGGGGAGGGTGCGGGCATCCTCGTGCTCGAGGAGTCCGAGCACGCCCGTACCCGTGGCGCTCGCATCCTCGCTGAGGTCGCCGGCTACGGCATGAGTTCGGAGGCCTTTCACGTGGCCCTGCCCGACGAGACCGGTGCCTCACAGGCGCGCGCCATGGCGGCGGCGCTGCGCGAGGCGGGCCTGTCGCCCGACGACATCGACTACGTGAACGCCCACGGCACCTCTACACCCGCCGGCGACGTCGCCGAAACGCGCGCGCTCAAAATCGCTTTCGGCACACACGACCGGAAGATGCCCATTTCATCGACGAAGTCCATGACCGGTCACCTCTTGGGCGCCGGCGGCGCCATCGAGGCGGCCTTCTGCGTGCGCACCATCACCACCGGCGTGGTCCCGCCGACGGTCAATCTCACCGACCCCGACCCGGACTGCGACCTCGACTACGTGCCAAACGTAGCACGTCGCCTGGCGGTGAGCACGGCGATGTCGAACTCTTTCGGCTTCGGCGGCCACGACGTCTCGCTGGTGTTCCGTCGCTTCACGCAGTGAGCCGTTCGGCCACGGCCTCCTGCTGAGTCACGCGCTGCTACCCTCCGATGCCCCCAGAAGATCGCGCACCCAGCCCGGCAACTGCAGAGGCCGGCCCGTTTCGGGATCGACCACGGCGATGCGCGTCCAGCCCGTGGTGAGCAGCAGCCCATCGTGCGTCACTTCGTAGGTGAACGCGAACGAGGCCGGCCCGACCCTGTCGAGCAGCACGGACACCTCGAGCAGTTCATCGAGACGGGCCGGCCGCAGGTACTTCACACGCGCCTCGACGACCGGCATGAACACGCCGCTGCCCTCCAGCCCTCCAACGGGAAAGCCAAGCCCGCGAAGCGCCTCGACGCGGGCGACCTCGAAGTACGCAAGATAGGAGCTGTGATGCGCAGTCCCCGAGGCGTCTGCGTCCGCGTATCGAACCCGTATGGCAGTCGTGAAACGTCTTCGTGGCGGGGGCGAGGAGTCCATGCCGGGAGTCTAGCATCGGGCGGGATCGCGTTGGCTTCACTCCTCTGCCATTCACGAGCCCTTCGCGGCCAGCTAGAATGGGACGCAGTCCGCACGAGGAACTGAGGTCGACGGGACGGAGACGACGTTCGCGCTCCGTTGCTGCGCCGGAGGGAGAGGCTGGGCAGTGGGACTGTTTGATGGCAAGACCGCGCTGGTCGCAGGCGTGGCCAACGAGAGCTCGATCGCCTGGGGCATCGCACAGGCGCTCCACGCGGAAGGGGCACGACTCAGCTTCTCATACGCCGCGCCCGACCTGGAGCGCCGCGTCAGGCCCCTGGCCGAGAGCGTCGGCGCCGATCTGACAGCGGAGTGCGACGTGACCGACGACGAGGCGATCGATCGCCTCTTCGAGAAGGTGAGCCGCGTCTTCGGATCGCTGGACGTTCTGGTGCACGCCGTCGCCTACGCGCAGCGGGAGGATCTCGTCGGACGCTTCGTGGATACCAGCCGCGACGGCTTCACCGCCGCGCTCGACGTCAGCGCCTATTCGCTCGTTGCGCTAGCCCGCCGCGCCGCGCCACTCATGCCCGCCGGCGGCGCCATCCTCACCCTCACTGCGCACGGCAGCGTCGCCGTGCTGCCGCACTACAACGTCATGGGCGTCGCCAAGGCTGCGCTCGAGGCCTGCGTCCGCTACCTCGCCGACGACCTCGGCGCCGACGGGATCCGCGTCAACGCCCTGTCGCCCGGCGCCATCAGGACCCGGGCCGCGACCGGCGTCCCGGGCTTCCGCGCGGCCTACCGGCACATCGAGAAGGCCAACCCTCTACGGACGATGGCAACCCAAGAGGACGTCGGCCGCGCCGCAGTCTGGCTCTGCTCGGACTGGGCGCGGGCGGTGACGGGCGAGGTCGTCTACGTGGACGCCGGCTACCACATCCTCGGATCGGCGCTGCCGACGGACACAGGCGACGCTGGGGCGACCTCACACTCGCACTGAGGCAAGGATGTCCCGGCGCCCATCGGCCCTCTGCGCCGTAGACGGGCGGCCGTCCCCCAAAGATCAGCGCAGCGGGCTTTCCTCCACTCCCAGTTGTTGCCGGATCTCACGCTTCAGCACCTTGCCGACGGCGTTGCGCGGCAGACTCTGGACGGCGACGAGTCTCCTGGGCAGCTTGTAGGCAGCGATGTCCTTCTCCTTCAGGTAGTCAACGAGGTCACCGACCTTGAGCTTCTCACCCTCCTTGGGCACGACGACGGCCGTGACGACCTCTTCGCCAAGCTTGCGGCCGTCCGGCACGCCCACCACCGCCACCTCGGCAACCTTGGGATGATCGGCCAGGAGGTACTCGATCTCCTCAGGCGCGATGTTCATCCCACCGCGGATGATGAGGTCCTTCAAGCGGCCCACGAAGCGATACCGGTCTCCGTCCTCGCCGTCGATGGCGAACAGGTCGCCCGTCAGGAAGTAGCCATCGGCGTCGAACGACTCCTCGGTCAACTTGGGCCGCTTCCAGTAGCCGGAGAAGACCGTCGCGCCGCGGATGGCGAGTTCCCCCGGCGTGCCCGGTTCGCTCACGGCTTCTCGCGTGACGGGGTCAAGCAGCCTCGTCTCGATCATGCCGGCCACGCGGTTGCGCCACGTGAAGCCCGGCACACCGAAGCGCGGGAAGTACAGCGCCCGTTCCTCCGCGTCGGGGATGTCCCAAGCGTCGCTCACCAGCGCGGTCCCCTCGTTGGCGCCGAACAGGTTCAGGATCGGGATGTCGTGCCGCTCCTGCCACTGTGCCACCATCCAGGGCGAGAGGGGGGCGGAGCCGGAGCCGATGGAGCGGATTGAGCTCAGGTCGGCGCTCTCCAGGAGTCCCGGCCTCAACAGCAAGACGTTGAGTAGGAGTGGCGGCGCGACCGTGTAGGCGATCTCCTCACTCCCGATTTGGGCTAGGAAGACTGGCAGGTCGAACGGCTGATGCAGGACCAGCCTCCCGCGAGTCAGAAGCCAGGGCACCAGCATGCCGCCGATGGCCGACATGTTGACCAGGGGGAAGGGGTTGAGGAGGGCGTCGCCGTCCTCCAGATCAGCCGCGTCCACGGTCGCCCAAGCGATTGCGATCCACAGGTTGTGGCTGCGCGGCACCCCCTTCGGTTCGGCCGCCGTCCCAGAGGTCCAGCAGACAGTGTAGACGTCGTTGGCTGAGGACGGGTGCTCGGCGACGTAGGTCTCGACGCGACTCGTATCGGCATCCGCAGTCAAGATCTCGGTCAGTGACCGGACGCCCGCGGGGAGGTCGTCCCCCACCGCAATGAGGAGCTCCACGGTGGAGAACTCAGGCAGAAGCCCCAGCGCCATCGCCGCATGGTCGTGACCGCCGAAGCTCCCCGTGGTGACAAGGACCTTCGGCTCGGTCAGGCCCATCACGTGGCGGAGTTCGTGCGTCCGGAACTGTGTCGGCAAGGGGCTCAGGATCGCGCCGATGCGCGCACTGGCCAGGTACACGACTACCAGCTCGACGATGTTCGGCAACTGCACCATGACGACGTCGTCCTTGCCGATGCCCGAATCTAGCAGCACCTTCGCCAGCCGGTCAGTGGCCGTCTTCAGCTGCGCATACGTCAGACGCTGGGGTTCGCCCAGCCCCAGGGCGGCACGGTTGGGCGGGTCTACCACCGCCAGCGAATCCGCCGACCGCGAGGCGTTCTCGATGAACAAGTCGATGAGGGTCTTCTCCCCCCACCAGCCACGCTGCGTGTAGTCGTCAATCTGTTTCTTGGGGCCCAGAATCATCTTCTCCTCCTGAACGAAGCTGGAACGACACGGACACGGTCACAGGGCAGCAGCGGTGTTCTCTCCGCGCGTGCGCTCCGGCACACCGCGCCTCTCGAGCGACTATCGGCTTCTGCGCTGCAGCATCGACGGCAGCATGCGCGCGGGCATTCCGGACGGCAGCGTGCAACGCGACACGCTCACGGCCAACGCGATGGTGAGGGCGCTTTCGAGAGCACTCGAGGCAGCATTGCCGGCATGCGGGGAGCCAGCTGATGACACCGGGAATCGGGGGAGAGCCGCCGGCGCTTCGCCAGTTGAGTGAGGAGAGCCGCCCAGAGTGCAAAGGGCGCTTCCTTGCGCTGTCCTCCCACACCGCATCCAAGGCTCCACCGGCCAGACGCCCTCTTCGTATCAGTCGTGGGTCGAGGGGTGGCCGGAGGAGGCACCTCATGTGCCACCTCCTCGCCTGCCGACCATCACTCCGACCGAGGCCACAAGTACGCTGAGAGTCGCACCCCAGACCATGTCGACGGCAGTGACACTGAGCGGCCAGTCCTCGACCGTCGCCAGATTGGTCAGATCGTAGGTGCCGTACGCGACGAGACCGAAGAGCGCTGCGCGCGCAAGCGCTGGTCGCAACGGGCCCGCTGGCAGGCTCGGCACTACCACGAAGACCAGCAGTCCGGCGACGAACAGCAGGTAGAACACGGCCGCCGCCACCCACACCGGGTCGGCGGCCATCACGGAGCCAATGCGGGAGCGGTAGAAGGTGGGCCACATCAGACCGAGCCACGCCCCATCGATGATCAGGAAGGCGACCAGGCAGGTCGCATACAACTTGATGTAGTAGGTCGTCGTCGCCACAGGCTATCGTCCGGTCTCGTAAGCTTCGCAGGACGCAATCGCAAGGGGAGTCGATCCCCCGATGCGAGGCGCGCCAGCCTCGTGCGCCATCCCGAACCCTCGATCACGTGGGTGCCATACCCGCCGCGTGGTCATCCCAAGCGGCGTCCTTGCGGCAGCGACCTCGAGCATTCGCGCCGTACCCGGTTCTATCGGAGCAGCACCCCTGGCGGGAGGCCGGCCAGTGCGAGCGGCTGGTAGTGAGGAGAGGTTCCCTGCCACCTTCGCCTACCCGAGCGCCCCATCTGTCGCCACTCAAGCAGCGAGTGTCTCGCCTGCGGGATGGCACGTCACCCCTGGGTCTGCAGGCTGTTGTTGGCGCGCCCGGCAGGATTCGAACCTGCGACCTGAAGAATCGTTCGCGCACGTCCGACCCTCTCGGCTCCCATCGGCAGAAACCGGCCCTTTGCAGGAACAACAGGCACACATCGTCCGACCGCATCGGGGCGCTTCCGGGCGTCTCGGCTCAGGTTGGGAGTACAAATGGAGTACAAACGGGGGGCCTGCCAGCGCGCACGCAAACCGCCCGGTCTTGAGCGCCAACGAGGTGGTGGACGGAGGGGAGCTTGGCCCCCTGAGCTGCGCCGAGGACTTCGTTCTACCCACTGCTCACCCACGCGGTCGACATGGGTCTTGAGGAGAAGCTCGGAACCTGGGATGAGTCCTGCAGCGACCAGCGCCCGCATTCACGGCTTGGCAGCCGCAGTCTCTACGAGATCCTGAAGGAGAAGATGGCATCGTGGGCCGCAGTCGGTCGAGGTCGCGGAAGGTCACATCGTCAGGGTGCGGGTACCGCTTGACGGGTCCGGCCACGGGGCCCCTGAACAACTTCGCTCATGTGATTGGCTCGTGAGTGGCGAGGTCCAAACAGCAGCGGATGCGCCCATGCGTGAAGGGCAGGCTCTCGCGGAATACACCGCAGTGCGGGAGCGGAACGCTCGACCGCCTCGCCTCGCGGAGAACGCTCTGGATCGCGAGTCGCTGGATGAAGAGAGGCCGATATGCTGGTGCAACTGTGGTTTGCCGGTATGGTGTTCATGGGCGTCGCCGGCGCCGTGATCGTTGTGCGGGCCCTGTGGCGCAGTCGCTCAAGGCGCTAGAGGCACCTGAACGGCGGACGGTGCCGGTCCGACCGCTGCCTTCATGCCTTGCTCGCGCCGAGGCTGTCGAACGCAGAGCAGGATGCCACCGGGTAAGCGGCGAGCACCAAGTGCTGGCTGTCGACGCACAGGTTTAGGAATGATGTGGAAGGTGTGACGGGCTGTGGTCGCCCGTGGGCGATTGTGCTGCACGGTCCAAGGTTCTGGGCGACCGCGGTGCTGGTCTGTGTTCAGGCGTGTTGGGCCGTGACGAGGCGTCTCGTCGGCAGATTGGCGGCAACAGTCTCCAGAACAAGCCCAGCCGGGCAAACCGGGAGATGCGCTGCAACGCCAGAGCCAGTTGCGAGGACGGGCTGCTGGGTGTCAGTCGGACTTGCCGACCCTACGCCCAGGAGCGCCTAGTCGCGACGATCGGCCCGCCTTCACGTCTCGTACTCCTCCCGGTGCACCACCCCCGTGAGCGACTCCCCCATAAGATAGCGGCGCACGTTGCGGGCAGCCTGAGCGACTCCGGCCTCGAACCACCCTTCGACGTTGGAGGCTACGTGCGCTGAGCCAAGCACATTGGGGAGGCGAAGCAGCGGATGCTCGCAGTCGAACCGAGCGTTCTTGTACGGCTCTCCCCACCAGACGTCAAGCCCCACCATGAATCGGGGGCGATGACGCAGATGCTCGTACAACGGCTCCTGCTGCAGGATTCCCGCTCGAGCCACATTCACGAGGATGGCGTCGGGCTTCATCAGCTGGAGTTCGCGCGCCGATGAGGTTCCTCGTACGCGTGGTGAGAGGTAGCGAGACGATGACGACAGCCGCCTCGGACAACACATAGTCAAGCTCGGTGAGTGTCCCCACGAAGTCGACGGGTTCGACGAGACCCCGGAACGGTTCACCGCGAAGACTCGCATACCTAATGCCCGAACCATGCGGGCGACCGATCGTCCGATGCTGCCATAGCCCAAGATAGTGCAGGCCTGCCCCGCAGACCAAGCGACAAGGCGTCCGAGTCGAACTGGCCGCGTGACAGCTGGTCGTGACGGAGCGGCAAGCGCTTCGCCAAGGCGAGGACGAGTGCGAGGGCATGTTCGGCAACAGCGTCAGCATACGCACCCGCGTTGCCCGCGACCAGCGCTGTCGACGGCATGTGGACGAACGGTGCCCCATCGACCCCAGCGTCGAGTAGCTGGATCAGCCGGACTCCCTTCAGGCAGTCCCACTCCTCATCGATCAACTCATCCTGCAGATGCCACCCAAGAAGCACCTCGCACTCGCCCAACAGGCGGCATCGCCCATCGATCGACTCCTCGTCGAGGTAGTGGACACACGGCTGAACTCGGCCAATGCCGTCTCGAGGGCGGCTTCGGTCTCCTCAGGCACGGAAAAGGTCACCACGATCTGTCGGTCTGAGCACCCCATCGCACTTGGCTATGTGACACTGCTCCCGCCGTCCGCGCTTGATCGT
>CAVQVW010000001.1:220000-689819 GCA_963717285.1 uncultured Thermoleophilia bacterium | reverse complement strand
TGGTGCATTTCGAGATCCCGATCCATGAGAGCGAGCGCGCCCTCGCGTTCTATCGGGAGGCGTTTGGCTGGGATATCGCGCAGTGGGGCCCGATGGAATACTGGACGACTGAGGCTGGCGAGGGCGAGGGCATCGGCGGGGCGTTGACGAAGCGCAGCGAAGACGTTCCGGCGCTCGTCTTCTACATCGCGGTCGACGACATCGAGGCTGCCCTTGCGGCAATCGAGGGTGCAGGCGGCAGACGACTGACTGCCCGCATGCCGATCCCGACTGTCGGCTGGTCGGCCTTCTTCGAAGACACAGAGGGCAACAAGGTCGGGTTGTTCCAGAGCGATCCGAGCGTGCCGATGCCGGAGGGAATGCGCTAGGAGGCGTTCAGCGACTGCACTCATACCTCGGCCGCCCCTGGTCAGCGGCTTGTCCTCGACCCCCAGTCTGCGGCAGGCCCGGTCCGGACTTTCTGGTCACCGGCGAATCCCAAGCTTGGCCCTGAGTACATCCATCTGCGTAGAAGTGGACCGACGAATGGGGACCGGTCACTAGTGCGCGGACACGGCGAGCTCACGACGCTACTCCAGAAGGTCGCGACCGACGGCAAGGCACCGCGCTCCTTCGCCGCCAAGTACCTGCACTTCCACAGCCCGGTGGTGCCGATCTGCGACAGCTATGCCTCGGCGGGGCTCGTGAGATGCGTGCCATGGCGCGAATGCGAATCGCGCTTTCAGGAGTCGCCCTCTGCCGATGGCGAGTATCAGGACTTCTGCGTGCGCTTCTTCCACCTCTACGAGGCCTGTCGCGATGCGGGTCTTGCCGTCAGCGTCAAGAGCCTCGATGCCTACCTGTGGCATGTGCCTGGGGCGGAGTGAGGCCTGCGCGCGTCGGTGTCTCGTCGGCCGGCCTCTTGAAGATGCTGCGTGTGGCCCATGTACTCCCCGCCGACAGCACTTCAAAACCTGTGTGCAAGCCGGTGGTCGAGACTCCCTCCCCTCGGGGATCATCCACCCAGGCCGTCGGCGACCATCGCGTGCCGTTGTCACTCCATGTGGCAGAATGCCAGGCAGGTCGCAGGACCATCGTTGGGCAAGGCGGCAAGGAGGGTCATGCCGAGGAGCGTCGGGGAGGTCCGACTCGTGCCGTTCGATCCTGCGCGCGACGCCGACCTTGCAGCGATCTGGATGCATGCGCCGCACGTCTCACGCTGGTGGGGTGACCCCGAGCAGGCGCTAGCTGAAGTGTTTGAGCGGCCGAGCAGAGGCGGTGACGCGCTCGTCATGGCGGACGGGGTCCCGGTCGGGTACATCCGCTGGCAGACACCCACGCGCGCAGAGCTGGATGCCGCCTGCCTGCGAGGTCCCCGACGGTGCCATGGACATCGACATCGCCATCGGAGAGCCGGACTACCTTGGCTTGGGCGTGGGGCCACGGGCGCTCAGGCAACTCGTAGAGGAACTCATAGAGGACAGCCGCGTCCTCATGATCATGCTCGCGACCTCCGTCGAGAACGAGGCGGCGATCCGAGCCTATGAGAAGGCCGGGTTCGTCCCTCGGCGCTGGTTCGACGACCCGCAGTGCGGCGAATGCTGGCTGCTCGTTCTGGAGATGCCACCCGGCTGACCTGAGGCTCGGGCGCGTCGGTATCCCGCCGGTTGGCTTCCGGGAGACACTGGATGTGGCGCGACTTGCGACTCGGGGACAGGGCAACAAGACATGTCCCGGTGGGCATACTTCGTCTCGTCCAAGTGCCACCTTCAAGACTCGAGTCGCTGGTGCCGATATGTAGTCCGATGGGAGTCCGTCGCTTCACATCCCGCTCGATCTGGCTGCTGCCGCTGCTGGTGCTCCTCGGCCTGCTGCCGGCCGTAGCCTCAGCCGCGGACGGCGCCGAGCCTCCTTCTTCGCCGTCGCCGTCTGCGTCTCCTGCTGAGCCAGCCCCGACCACCCTGTCGGCATCGTCCTCGCCCACCGTATTCAGGTATGGCAGCGTGACCGAAGTCAGGTTCAGCGGCACGATCTCCGTACCCTCCGCCACCGTGACGCTGACCAGCAAGGCGGCCCTCGACGCCGACTGGGACAGAGGTCGGCGGCGTTGTCGCCGCGCCCGACGGGAGCTTCGCCTTCGCGGCTCTGCCGGCCCCGGAATCGACGACCGAGTACCGCGCCTCCTTCGCCGGCGACGCGGAGCACGCTGCGGCGACCGCCGTCGTACGGGTGAGGGTCCGCCCACGTGTCTACCTGAACGTCGCGAAGACGGTGTGGATCCCGCCCGGCGGGACCTTCCGCCTCAGCGGCAGCGTCGATCCGGCCCACCCCGGCGGCACGGTCCTCATCGATCGCCGACTGAGCGACGGCACCTGGGTCCAGGCCGCGAGCACGACGCTGGGCGCGGATTCCCGCTTCTCCTTCAGCTGGGCGCCCCGCAGGTTCGGGACCGTCCGCCTCCGCGCCCGCATGGCGTTCGATGCGGAGCACGCCTCCGGCTTCTCGGCTCCCCGCAAGGTCGTCATCAACCGGAAGAACGAGCACATGGTGCCGCACAAGTACGCGCACTACATCGTCATCGTCCGGCACGAGTACAAGCTCTACTACTACGAGCGCGGCAAGATGGTGCGCAGCTTCAAGGTCGCCCTGGGTAGGCCAGGCTATCCCACCCCCATCGGCCTCTACAGCATCTACCACAAGCGCAAGCCCGGCGGAGGAGCCGCGCTGGGCAGTTGCGTGATGTTCTACCGGCGCGCGGGGGGCATCGCGATCCATGGGACGAACCAGCCCTACCTGCTCAAGCGCTTCCCGCGCCCCTTCTCTCACGGCTGCGCGCGCATGTACAACTCAGAGGCGCTCTGGCTCTACTACCGCTGCCCCAAGGGCACGCCCGTGCGCAACTACCGCTAGGCCGCCTCAGCCGAGCTCGAAGTACTGGCTCGCGTAGTACTCGCGCCATTCACCGGTCTTGATGATGCGCCACCACGAGGAATTGCCTCGATACCAGTCCACGGTGCGCTGCAGCCCCATCTCGAACGACGTGACCGGTCACCTTCCTGCTCGGTCAGGTGCTAGCCAGCTGCCCTGCAGGGGTCCTCGTGCGCTTTCTCTGTCGCGGGGAGCCTTAAGGCGATGGAGCTTGCTGACGACGTAGAGTGAAGCAGCGAGCACTGATGACGACGAAGGGGAGTGGAGGCGATGCGACGAGGCATCACGATGATCGGCGGCCTTGCGGTGCTCGGACTCGCTCTTCTGCTGCTCACTGCTGTGCCATCGCGCGCCGGGGCAAGCGAATCGACGCTCTTCAACGTCGGTGGTCGCGGGTGGGGCCACGGCATCGGTATGAGCCAGTACGGCGCCTACGGCTATGCCAAGCACGGCTGGACGTACAAGCCCATCTTGCGCCACTACTACACCGGCATCAGTTTCGGCAAGACGAGCTGGAGTTGCCCCGCTTTCGCAGACAGTTCTCGGCTAGCAACTGCTAGTCCTCATGAGGTCGCCGTGGCGGCGGCCAGTTCGTAGTCTACCGGGCTCATCTGGCCGAGCCTCGAGTGCCGCCGGACGGGGTTGTAGAAGCGCTCGACATAGCTGAAGATGGCGAGCCTCGCCGCGTCTTTGGTCTTGAAGCGTCGGCGGTGGATGAGCTCCTTCTTGATCGTCGCCATGAAGCTCTCGGCGGCGGCGTTGTCGTAGGCATCTCCGCGGGAGCCCATCGAGGCCATGACGCCCGAGTCTCGCAGCGTGGCGCCGAAGGCGAGCGAGGCGTACTGGCTGCCGCGATCTGAGTGGTGCACGACGCCGCCCGTGGGCTTGCGCCTTGTCACCGCCATGCCGAGGGCGTCGATGACCAGCTCGGCCTGCAGGTCGTTGCGCATCGACCAGCCCACACAGCGGCGGGAGAAGGCGTCGATCACGACGGCGAGGAAGAGCCAGCCCTCCCAGGTCGGCACGTAGGTGATGTCGGCGACCCAGAGCTGGTTCGGGGCGGTGGCGGTGAAGTCGCGGCGCACGAGGTCGGGAGCGGCCGGCGCCTCAGCGCCGCTGGGCTTGCCGTTCGGACGCCGCTCGGCGGCGACGCCCTCGATGCCGAGCTCGCGCATGAGGCGCGCCACGCGCTTGCGGCCTACGCGGATGGCGTGGGCCTTGGCCAGCTCGGCCTGGATGCGCGGCGCCCCGTAGATGCCGTCGGTGGCCTCGTGGATCGCCTCGATACGCTCGGCGAGGGCGGCGTCGGCCACAGATCTGGCAGACGGCCGGCGGCTGCGCCAGGCGTGGTATCCCGAGCGCGACACACCGAGCGCGCGGGCCAGCCGGGAGACGGCGTGGTGTGGCTTCTCCGCATCGATCAGACGGTACCTCATCGCGGCTGATCGGTCTCCCGCGCGAAGAAAGCCGCGGCCTTCTTGAGGATCTCGCGCTCCTCACGCAGCACGCGGTTCTCGCGGCGCAGACGGCGTAGCTCCTCGCGCTCCTCGCTGGTCAGGCCCTCGCCCTCACCGGCATCGACCTCGGCCTGGCGGACCCACTTGCGCAGCGTCTCGTGGCAGACGCCGAGGTCCCTGGCGGTGCGGTTGATCGACTGGCCCGAAGAACGCACGAGGCGCACCGCCTCGCTGCGGAACTCAAGTGGGTACGGCGGTCTGGTGGGTGGCATCGGGACTCCCTCCTCGGAGACGAACGTCTCCCATCGTCAGGTGTCCACGAAAGCGGGTCAATTCCAAGCAACCGCACCGTGCGGGTGTTGCTGGCCAGCGGCCAGGCGAGCGCGCGCGTGAGCTCGAGTCGTGCCTTCAAGGCGAGCGGCGCTGGGCGCAGTGTGAGTCTCCCCGCCGGCAAGGTCGCGACCCTCACCTGGTCGAACAGCGCCTATCGCGTCACCGCCGGTGGCCGCTCCTGGGTCTTCACGGGTCCTGTCACGTTCAAGCCCGGCTCTCGTATCCTGCGTCTCTACAACCGCAACCAGAACGGCTGGCCTTCGGGAACGAGCGGAGCCCGCTATCGTGGCAACCTCCGCGTCGTTCGCTACAGCGGGGCCTTCCGCATCGTCAATCACGTCAAGCTCGAGGGGTACTTGCGCGGAGTGGTACCGCGCGAGTCGCCGTCTTCGTGGCCGAGAGAAGCCCTCAGGGCGCAGGCCGTGGCGGCTCGCTCCTACGCTGTTCGCGGCATCAAGGGCGGCGACACCTACGATCTCTTCTGTACCGCCGCCAGCCAGGTCTACAACGGCTACGACGGAGAGGCTGCCTCCACCAACGCCGCCGTCGCGGCCACGGCCGGCGTCGTGCCCACCTACGGTGGCAGGGCCATCGTGGCCTACTTCTTCTCGACCTCCGGCGGACGCACCGAGAACATCGAGAACGTCTGGGGCGGCAGCGCCGTTCCCTACCTCAAGAGCGTCAGCGATCCCTACGACACGTACTCGAAGTACCACACGTGGAAGGATGGCCCCTACCGCTACTCGGAGACCACGATCACGAAGAAGCTCGGCAGTCTCGTGCGCGGGAGGCCGCGTGCGGTGTATGTGACGAAGCGCGGCCGCTCGCCGCGCGTCGTCAAGGCCAGTGTCCTGGGTACGAGCGGCGCCAGCGCGGCCAGTGGCTGGACGCTGCGCAACAAGCTCGGGCTGCGCGACAGCTGGTTCTGGGTCCGCAGCATGAGCGTCTCACCGACGAGTGCCGACCGCACGACGATCGTCCACGGGGAGAAGGCGACGTTGAGCGGGCGCACCTATCCGGCGATCGGTGCCGGCAAGCGTGTCACGCTGCACTACTACCGCGACGGAGTGTGGAGAACCACGATGGTCCCGTTGTCGCGCACCGTGAAGAAGACCTTCACCTACACCGTCAGCGGCAGCGCCAAGTCCGGCAGCTACACCTCCTACTCCTTCGCTGCCGGGCCCGGGCGCACCACCACCTACTACTTCGCCTACGGCAAGTCGCGCTCGCCGAAGACGATCGTGAGGGTGCGACCGGCGCTCACGATCGCCGCGAGCGCCGTGACGGCGCAGGCCGGCGACACGATCTCCTTCACGGGCACGGTGCTGCCTCTGACCAAGGCCGGTGCCACGGTCGAGCTGAAGTACCTCAGCGGGGGTGTCTGGCTGAAAGCCGCGGAGGGTACGGTCGCCGCCGACGGCAGCTACGAGATCCCCTGGGCAGCTGAAGGCGGCGCCTGGTCGTTCAAGGTCCGGGCCGCCGCCGGGGACCAGATGCTGGCCAACTCGAGTCCGGTCCTGACGGTCGACGTCCAGTAGGTCTTCAGTCGAATGGGTCCCGGGCGGAGACGGCTGCCGCGGCTTCTCCTCCTCGACTGCCACTTGCGAGCGTCAGTGTCAAGTGTCGGTACCCGTGCTACGGATTGGCTCCAGTTCCTCTGCGACAGTAGTCGTGTCTGAGTTCTCCGTCGTCTGGTGCTGACGAGGTCTGCCCTTGGGGATCGCGAAGGCGCCGAGCTCCTTGGCGCGATCGTGGTGGATCGCATGCGTGCAGAGAAGGGTGCCGTCGTGTGAGATGCGTACCTTGCCCCTGGCGATGCGCACCTCGACCTGCTGGCCGCTGAGGCGCTTGGAGACGGTGTAGGTACCGCCGGCGAAGCTGATGGTGCCCTTGGGGTCGACGCTGCGCAGCACGAAGCGCCCGGCAGTGGGTCGCACCTGGCCCGCTGAGCGCTGCAGCCGCTTGGTCTCGTGCGCTCGGCGACGGGCGTGGCAGGCGAGAAAGACGCCGCGGTGCTGGATATCTACGAGTCCGTGGGCCCTGGTCAGTATCTCCACCGTCTCGCCCTCCAGGTAGGCGCCGACGTAGTAGTCGAAGCCGTCGAGACTGATGCGACCGCCCTCACGCACGCGCCGGGTGACCACCTCACCCTCGGCGGGGAGCTGCTCGCCGGTGGCCTTGGCCTCGACCGCTTCGGCTTCGGGCTGCTGCGCCACTTGCTGCTGTCCCCTCGCCGCCAGCTCGAAGCGCTTGATCGGGGCCACCATGCCGATGCCCTGGTGCGGGCGATTCGTGTTGTAGTGGTCTACCCACTCGTCGAGCTCGGCCTGCGCCTGTTCAAGGGAGGCGAAGACGCGCCCTTCGAGGAACTCGCTCCGGAGCGTCTTGTGGAAGCGCTCGACCTTGCCGGTGGTCGTCGGGCTGTAGGGGGCGGTGAGCAGGTGACGCACGCCATGCTTGCGACAGAGGCGGTCGAAGAGCACCTCGCGTCGGTGGGCCCCGAAGCGCCCCGTGAACACCTTGCCGTTGGTGGTACCCAGGCGTTGCGCGTCGGTTCCATGACCACAGTGACCTCCGCACCCTCGGGAACGCGCGACCAGAACTCGTCCAGCTCGGCCGCCTCAGTGCGGAAGCGCACCCCCGACCAGATCAGCCGGCCGCTCTCGTCGGCGCAGGACGCTTGGTGCGCTGCCCGGCAGGCGATGTCGATGCCGATCGTGATACGCATCATGACCTCCCTCTCGCTGCTTGCCCTTCTCCCGCCGGGGATCCACCGCGCGCAGGCGAGTCGGCTCCAGACATTCGCTAACAGGGATCCGGCGCACAAAGGCACGCCGGTCACCGGGTTCCCAATAGGACCGTTCTCTCCAGCAGTGGCCTCGTTCGCCCCGCGATCAACAGGCAAGGAGTCGATGCATCGCTCCGCTCGGAGTCTCAGCAGGGCGAACGAGAACCGGCAGCGTCGTCAGCCTACCCGGATGGCCACTCCGAACCGCTCCTCCGACGCTTCAGCTAGCTTGAATGTCGGTCAGGATCTGCTCGGGGACGCCGTGACGACGCATCGCCGCAAGCAGCGCCTCGCAGACCGGCCGCGTGGTGGCGCGCTCGACCAGCTTGGCTGAGATGCAGAAGCGGGAGTGGTCGTCGATGCCGGAGACGAGCTTGAGCTCGCGCCCGTCGCTGAGCTGCACGCCGCCCATGACGTCCATCTGCCAGAGCTCCATGGCCTTCAGGCGTTCCCAGCGGCGGTAGTCCTCGCGCTTGCGACGGCGCTTCTTGGGATCGATCAGGCGATGGCGCACCAGGCAGCGATAGATCGAGGAGCGCGAGGGTTGGCGCTCGAGCTCCTCCCGCGCCAGGTAGTGGGCGATCGTGCGCGGGCCCCAGCGCGGGTGGGCGAGGCGCATCTCGACGATGCGCGCCTCGACCGCCGGCGGCGTGCGGTGCGGGCAGCGTGCTGGTCGCGCAGAGGCGTCGGCCAGACCGCCGATGCCGCTGCGCGCGTAGCGTCGCAGCCAGCGGTGCAGCGTCTGGCGGCTGACTCCATAGCGCCCCGCCACCTCGACCACGCTGTTGCCCGCGAGGACCTCAAGGACTGCCTTGTGGCGCTGTTCCACGACTCCCAGCTCGATGAGCATGACCTGAGCCTCCCCGTCGAACGACCGTTGCCGGTCGTCTCTTCGAGGAGAGTGGCGCCCGTCCGCTGGCCTGACTGTCGCACAGCTACCGAAGCCACCGTCGCCCAGGAGCCGAAGCCACTGTCGCCCGGCGACTGAAGCCGCGTCTCGGAACTGTCACGCAGCTGCCGGAGCCACTCTGTCAAGGATGTACCGGAGTCGCACACAACGCTGTGGATGCTGTCAAGTGTCGGTACCCGTGCTACGGATTGGCTCCAGTTCCTCTGCGACAGTAGTCGTGTCTGAGTTCCCCGTCTTCTGGTGCTGACGAGGTCTGCCCTTGGGGATCGCGAAGGCGCCGAGCTCCTTGGCTCGATCGTGGCGGATCGCATGCGTGCAGAGAAGGGTGCCGTCGTGTGAGATTCGCACCTTGCCCCTGCTGATGCGCACCTCGACCTGCTGGCCGCTGAGACGCTTGGCGACCGTGTACGCTGCCCCGGCGAAGCTGATGGTGCCCTTTGGGTCGACGCTGCGCAGCACGAAACGACCGCCACTGCGGTTCACGTGGCCGAGTGAGCGCTGCAGGCGCTTGGTCTCGTGCGGCCGGCGACGGGCGTGGCAGGCGAGGAAGACGCCGTGGTGCTGAATGTCGACGAGGCCGTTGCCCCGCGTCAGTACCTCCACCGTCTCGCCCTCCAGGTAGGCGCCGACGTAGTAGTCGAAGCCCTCGAGGCTGATGCGCCCACCCTCGCGCACGCGCCGCGTGACCACCTCGCCCTCGGCGGGGAGCTGCTGGCCGTCGGTCTCGCCATCGATCGGTTCAAGCTGCTGCGCTGCGGGCTGCTGTCCTTGCGCCGCCAGCTCGAAGCGCTTGATCGGGGCCACCATGCCGATGCCCTGATGGGGCCGCTCGCCAGTTGTAGTGGGCCACCCAGGCGTCGAGCTCGGCTTGGGCGGCCTCTAGCGAGGCGAAGGTACGACCTTCGAAGAACTCACTCCTCAGCGTCTTGTGGAAGCGCTCGACCTTGCCGGTCGTGGTCGGGCTGTAGGGGGCGGTGAGCAGATGACGCACGCCCTGCTCTTGGCAGAGGCGGTCGAAGAGCACCTCGCGACGGTGGGCCCCGAAGCGCCCCGTGAACACCTTGCCGTTGTCGGTCAGGATCTGCTCGGGGACGCCGTGACGACGCATCGCCGCAAGCAGCGCCTCGCAGACCGGCCGCGTGGTGGCGCGCTCGACCAGCTTGGCTGAGATGCAGAAGCGGGAGTGGTCGTCGATGCCGGAGACGAGCTTGAGCTCGCGCCCGTCGCTGAGCTGCACGCCGCCCATGACGTCCATCTGCCAGAGCTCCATGGCCTTCAGGCGTTCCCAGCGGCGGTAGTCCTCGCGCTTGCGACGGCGCTTCTTGGGATCGATCAGGCGATGGCGCACCAGGCAGCGATAGATCGAGGAGCGCGAGGGTTGGCGCTCGAGCTCCTCCCGCGCCAGGTAGTGGGCGATCGTGCGCGGGCCCCAGCGCGGGTGGGCGAGGCGCATCTCGACGATGCGCGCCTCGACCGCCGGCGGCGTGCGGTGCGGGCAGCGTGCTGGTCGCGCAGAGGCGTCGGCCAGACCGCCGATGCCGCTGCGCGCGTAGCGTCGCAGCCAGCGGTGCAGCGTCTGGCGGCTGACTCCATAGCGCCCCGCCACCTCGACCACGCTGTTGCCCGCGAGGACCTCAAGGACTGCCTTGTGGCGCTGTTCCACGACTCCCAGCTCGATGAGCATGACCTGAGCCTCCCCGTCGAACGACCGTTGCCGGTCGTCTCTTCGAGGAGAGTGGCGCCCGTCCGCTGGCCTGACTGTCGCACAGCTACCGAAGCCACCGTCGCCCAGGAGCCGAAGCCACTGTCGCCCGGCGACTGAAGCCGCGTCTCGGAACTGTCACACAGCTGCCGGAGCCACTCTGTCAAGCATGTACCGGAGTCGCACACAACGCTGTGGATGCGGCTGCCGCCAACCTGCCGACGAGACGCCTCCCTACGGCCCAACGTGCGTGACCACAGCCCAGCACCGAGCCCTGCCAGAACCTTGGACCGTGCAGCACAATCGCACATGGACCACTACAGCCCGACACGCCTTCCTCAGGTTTCCTAAACCTGGTGTCGCTGGTTCGATTCCAGCCGGGGGCGCCAGGAGTGCCTGCATATGGCGCTTGCCTGGGCTGACCACGGCGCGCAATTGCCCCGATTGCTGCCACATGCCGACATTCTGCCGACGAGACTGGAGCCGACGGGACCGCACGGCACAGCACAGATGCGTACGCACGGGCTGTGAGTCGCGTCGGGACCACATCCTTGCAGGACTGCAGGGTTGACGGCGCCGCGCACTCCGGCCGCTGGGCAGAGCTCACGTTCGCGCCAGTAGTACCAGGTCGAGGAGGGGATGATGCCCAAGCGTCGCAGGAGGCGCGTTACCGGCACACCGGCCTTGCGCCTCAGGGCCTCGATCTGCGCGTACGGGGGTAGAGCCCCCCCTTCACGCCAGACGCGCAACTCGACGTAGGTCCTCGACCTGCTCCTCGAGCTCCTTCTCTCTGCGACTGGCCGGGCGTTTGGGTCGGTCGCTGCGGGC
This sequence comes from uncultured Thermoleophilia bacterium, assembly GCA_963717285.1. Lineage (GTDB taxonomy): Bacteria > Actinomycetota > Thermoleophilia > UBA2241 > UBA2241 > CAIXSE01. The sequence continues at coordinate 678,894 of CAVQVW010000001.1, read as the reverse complement.
TAGGCCGTCGGCGCCGCCGACGAGGAGCACGTCGGCCTTCCTCAGCCTTGTGATGATCTCCTCGGGACGGCAGGTCTTGCGTGGCATCGGTCCCTTCTGGTCGGTCGCGTATCCTGACCGTCAGGGTGGACCAATCTCAGGGGTGTGAGTCACCTGAGCGGTCTAGGACTGCCCTTTGCCGCCGTGGCAAGCTGGGAGAACCCGGCCGCCGACGCCGGGAACGCCGCGGCGAGTCGCACATGCCCGGTCCGGGTAGGTTGACTCGAAAACCACACCAACGAGGTGCCTCATGGCGAACGTTTTGACTGACGACCGTCGTCTGCAGCGTCTGCGCATTTGGAACATCGTTGTCGGTCTCATCCTGGCAGTTCAGGCGGCCGCCATCGCGCTACTGGCGAACGACTTCTCACTGCCCGTCACATCGACCTACATGGCCGGTCCGCCCGGTACTCCGCCAGAGCTCCGCGAGCTCTTCGAGATCCCGCTCGGCTGGGGCGTGTTCGCCTTCATGGCGATTTCGGCGGGGGCGCTGCTCGTCATTGCCTCGCCGGGAGTCTTCGAGTGGTACAAGCGCAACCTGCTGCAGGATCGCAACTATGGGCGCTGGATCGAGTACTTCTTCAGCTCCTCTCTCATGATCGTGCTCATCGTCATGATCACGGGGGTCAGTGACATCGCGGCGCTCCTTGCCATCTTCGGCGTCAACGCCTCCATGATCCTCTTCGGCCTACTGGTCGAGAAGTACGAGACGCCCGGCAGGCCGAGCATGCTGTCGTTCTGGTTCGGCTGCTTCGCCGGCGTCATCCCCTGGATCATCGTGCTGATCTACGTGGCGAGCCCGGGGCTGGACGGCCCGGGACCGCCCAACTTCGTCTACGGCATCATCTTCAGCCTGTTCGCGTTCTTCAACGTGTTCGCGATCAACATGTGGCTGCAGTACAAGAAGGTCGGGCCGTGGCGCAACTATCTCGTCGGGGAGAAGGTCTACATCTTGCTGAGCCTGACCGCGAAGGCCGCGCTGGCCTGGCAGGTGTTCTCGGCGACGCTGGCCGGGTGAGCAGCCTGACGGGCAGGGGTTCGAGTCACTACGGCCTGAGCGCAATCGAGGAAGGCCCAGGGTTCGTCGAAGAGCTTCGTAGTAGGGCCGCACAGGCACGCCGATGCCGAGATGGGGCCGAGGATCGAGCGAGATGCTGTACGAATTCGTACGCACGCCAGAACTGACCGGGCTCTCACTAGAGGTCGAGCGGGAGCACGAACGGGTGCGCGTCCGTTTCCAGGGACCTTGGGGCCCGTTTCGCTCACGTCTGGTCTCCGCGTACTTCGCCTGGCTGAATCGCATCAAGCCGTTGCGCATAGATGGGCGCGAGGGTATCTGGTCGCTGTACTTCCCGCCCGTGCCGAGCACTGCACACAAGGCCGTGCTGGAATCCTACCTCACCACTTTCCTCGTACGGCGCCAGACGCCTGCGGCCGCTACGATCGCAGTGACCGAATCCTGTCAGTATGCCTGCTGGCATTGCAGCGCGTCGCGCGGCGACAGCGGCAAGGGGCGAGCTAGGCACCCCCGCCGGTCCATGACGCTGGCTGAGCTGAAGCGGGTCATCGACGAGAGCATCGCCGCCGGCTGCGGCAACATAACCTTCACGGGCGGTGAGCCGCTCCTTCTGCCCGATCTCGAGGTGCTCATTGCGCACGTGCCTCGAGACTGCGCCGTGACGCAAGTATTCACCAACGGCCGCGATCTGACGGTGGAGCGAGCGACTTCGCTGGCGAGGGCGGGGCTGCACTCGATCCAGGTCAGCATCGACTCGCCGGTTCCCGCGGAACATGACCGGTTGCGGGGCACGGCCGGTGCCTTCGTGGCGGCGCAGCGCGCCGTCGCCGCTGCACGCCGTGCCGGCCTCCTCGTCGGAGTCTCGTCCTACGCGACCGGGGATTCGGTACGGTGCGGTGACGTCATCGCTTTGGCCCGACTCGCCCAGCGCTGGGGCGCCTCTGAGCTGACCGTATTCGACGCCATTCCGACGGGACGCTTGCTTGCCGAGACTGGAGTCGTTCTGAGTGACGGCGAACGCCTCCGACTTCTGCTGCAAGTCCGGCGTGCGAACCGCGGCGCGCAGCGGCGACCGCGAGTCATCAGTCAAACGTGGACCAACTGTGGGATCGGCTTCGCGCGTTTCGTCGGTTGCCTCGCCGGCCACTGCCAGTTTCACGTCACAGCCCACGGTGAGTTCCAGCCTTGCGACTTCATGCCGATCACCATGGGAAACGTATTTGAGACGCCTGTGGCTGATCTCTGGCGTCAGACCTGCGATCACCCGGCGTTCCGCCGTCACAGCAACGCTTGCCGTATGCAGTCGGCGCGGTTCCGCGAGCGCTACGTCGACCAAATCCCTGCGCACGCGGCGCTTCCCTACCCCATGCGCGAACTGGACGGAGGCACTGAGATGTGTGCCACGGTTCCGGATTCGATCTAGACCGGTGGCGATCCTGCTGCGTCACCGATCAAGCGCAGACGGAGTTTCGGCCTCGGCAGAGGCGACGGCTTGCCGAGGGAAGATGCTCGCGCTCAGAAACTTCGCGGCGGGCTGCCGTCGGGCGGTGGAACGCCGCCTTCTGCACATGGTTTCTCACGTGAGGATGGCCTTGTTGCAGTCAACGTCGGAGACCGTCTGGCGCAGTCTCACGTTGTCTCGCTCCACCTCTCTGAGGAGTCTGGCCTGGCACACGTTGATGCCGCCCCAGCTCCTTGCGCCGGCGGCTCGAGGCAACCTGGCGGACGCTCAGGGTTTCGACCGCCTCTGGGACGCTGCCTCTCCGACATCTGCCGCCCTTGTCCGCGACCTGCGTGTCCGGGCGTGTGTCGCTGACAGCTCGGCGTCCGGCAAGGCAGAGAGGCCAGGCTGACGTGCATGAGTCAGCTGATCAGGGATGTGGCGCGGCCGGCCACGGAGGCCCGAGCACGAACCGACAGCGACGCTCACTGGTTGGTGTGATCGTCGTGGGAGGCACGGCAGTGCTTGCGAGCTATGCGTGGGGACTAGGCACGCAGCCAGCGCTGCGCGATGCGCTATGGGGCGGCGTGCCCTTCGATCTGCGGCCGGAGTACACCGTCTCGATGCTCCTGGCCGCAGCTGGGTACTTCGCCTACACATACTTCATCGTTGTCCGCGTGCACCCGACCGAAGCCACGGTGGCAGGGCGTAGCGCCTACTGGATCTTCAGTGTGCTCTACGCACTCATCCTGGTTCCCTCAGCGATGTGGATGCCGCTGACGTTGGTGATGCTGGTGCGGCCCAGCGAGGCCGTGTGGTTGGCGATCCGCGCCGTGCTGTGGGCCGTCGCCCTGGGTTCCCTAGCGCTCACAGCGGTGCTCTTCAACCTTCGTCCGCGCCGGCCGCGCCTTGCGTACTGGCTGGCGGAGACGGGGTGCCTGGTCTTCACCCTGCACACGCTGGTGTTGGATGCTGTCATCTGGCCGGCATCATTCGAAAGGTAGGGCGGCACGGGAGCGGTGAGCCGGGACGCTGAGGGAGTGAGCACAGCGTCAGCCCTGACCGAGGCGGCCTGACCATCAGTCTGACATGAGTCCCGAGTGTCGTCGGCACGGTGTCGGCGGCCCGGGCGAAGTGGCTGCACAGGCACTACTTCTTGCGGCAGGACACATCTTCAAGACCTATGTCGTTCAAGCCCCACTCACCGGTGCTCGTCGGTCTTCGGCGGTCTGCGCTCGCCACTCAGCGACCGAACGGAGTCATTCTCCCTTCACGGAGGACGAATCGACTGGCGAACGATTGGCCAGGAGGAATCCGAGGGCGGTGTGAATGGCAGCCTTCGAACCGATCGCATAGGAGTGGCTCTTGCCGGGGAACAGGACGAGAGTTCCTTCGGGGATGCCCTCGGCCGTGCGGCGAAGGAGGTCGGGGGAGTAGTAGGGATCTGCGCTTCCGCCTATGACCAGCGTCGGCGCCGTCACTCGGCCGAGACCCGGCTCGGCGTCGAATCCGTCCTCGGCTGCAGCGACGACGAGCATGTCGGAGGGGTCGCCGGTCGTCATGAGCGGTGCGAGCGCCCAAGCGAGACCCTGCACCGGGTACCGGACCCGGCGAGGCACCATCGGGCCTACCGCCACCGCCATGGCCCGGCGATGGTCGCCGGCCGCGATCAGGCGGGCCGTCTCGGCGCTCACCTTGCGCCCATAGGGAGAGAACCTGCAGGCGGCTCCGGCCAGGACCATGCGCCTGACGAGCTGCGGGTGGTCGATGGCCAGCTGCAGGGCAACTGAGCCGCCCGTGGAGACGCCGTGGACGAACACCGGCTGGCCGATGTCGTGCTCTATCGCCGTTGCGTAGTACTTCGCGATGTCGGACATCGTGGAGTCCGATGGCAGACCAGGCGGGCCGTTCGCGACGTACACGGTGAAGTGCTCGGCGAACGCAGTGACTCCGGAGAGCACCATGCGCCGTTCAAGGCCGGTCGGGTTCCTGTGCTCGGTCGTCACCAGCCTGACGGCGATGAGCGGAGGACCGACTCCGAGGCGAAGGTAGGGGACGCCGTTGCGGAAGCTGCCCTCAGTGACGGATTGCCCCACGTGGTACCTCCCCATCGGTTCATGAGGAGTTCTTCCCCGGACTGCCTGGAGAGTCACCGTCGGGGCTTGCGCATGAGGCGCCTCGGCGACGAAACGTCGGCAGGGGAATGGTGCACCTGCGGCCGGCCCCCAACGCCTGTCATCGCTCGCCAGAGGGGTACAAAGGAGTCGAGGGGACTCCGGCTGGGGGGTGCTCGGTGGGCATCAGACAAGCGGTGGTATCTCAGGCTGCCGGCCCGCACGGGCCACTCGGCTGGGTCACGGCGTCGATCATGCCGGCGTTCTCCGACGCCTGCTGCGGCAACCTCGCCGGGGCGCTTGACCTGCGGCCCGAGGACGACCTGCTCGAGGTCGCGTGCGGGGCGGGCCTGTTCCTCGAGAAGCGTGCGCGGCACGTGCGGAACATCGCCGGGATCGACCACTCGCAGATCCAGATCAGGATGGCACGCCGGCGACTGCGCGACCGGGTCGCAGCTGGGACCGCGGAGATCGTGGAGGGCGACGCAGCGGCGATCCCCTGGGACGATGCCACCTTCGGCGCGGTAGCCTGTAACTGCATCAGTTGCCTCTCGGAGCCAGAGCGGTCGCTGCGGGAGATGTGCCGCGTCCTGCGATCGGGAGGACGGATCGCGCTCAGCATCGACCACTGCCCGGACGAGGAGACCGCGAGGCTAGCCGAGGAGCAATGGGGACTGCCGGCCTGGACGGACGCGGAGCTCTGCGCCCTGCTGAATGAGGTCGGCTTCCGTGAGATCGCCGTCTGCCACGCGAAGAAGATGACGTTCGCCAGAGCGGTCAGGCAGTAGTGCGTGACCGAGCATCTGCTTCCGCTGACTGTGTGGCCCTTGGAGGTCAATGCATCTTGCCCCTGAGATTGGTCCCGATGCAGGTTGTGGTTCGGACGAAGAAGGCGGAGGCAGACCATGCCCCGCAATCCCTACCGTCCCGAGCAGACCATCGGTAGGCTGCGTCAGGCCGAGGTGCTGCTCGGCGCAGGTAGGAAGGTGCCCGAGGTCGTGAAGGCGATTGGCATCAGCGAGGTCGGCAACCGCCGCTGGCGCAGGGAGTACGACGGCCGGTGGGCGGTCAGCCAGTCGAAGAGCGCGTTGCGCAGGGACGTCGGCGCCAGAAGGACGAGATTCATCAGGAGCCTGTCCTGTGACAGCTGCCGCGTCAGCAGCCACAGGCATCGTCAAGTGGTTCAGCAAGGCCCAGGGCTACGGCTTCATATCGCGCGAGGATGGGGACGACCTGTTCGTCCATTTCCGCGAGATGCAGGACGACGGGTTCAAGACCTTGTACCAAGGCCAGAAGTTCACGTTCGAAGTCACCCAGGGCGCGAGCGGCAAGATGAAGGCGATCAACGTGTGCAAGGCGTGACGTCGCGTCGCATCGCTACGCGCGGCACACTCCTTGACAGGAGGCTCGGACGGCATGCGCTCGGTTGGATGCTCCGGTCGGAAGAGGAGAGCGTGTGCCGAGACTTCTGACGAAGGCGCAGGCCGCGAGCGCCATCTACTTCGACTTCGAGGGCTGTGTGGGCGGAGCACCGTCGTTGCTGGGCTGGTCACTCAAGCTTGACGACGGCACCGAGCAGTTTCTTCGGGGGCGAGCGCTCACACACCGACGCCAAGAGCACTGGGGGCCACGTGAAGCTCGTCGACACCATCAGAGTCTGGTACCAGGGCGACGAGCGGCACATCATGCTGTTCGTGGGTGACCTTGCCGCCCTGCCGGAACAAGAGGCCGTCGATCTCCTGGTCGTATCCGCGTTCCCCGACGACTACGCGCCAACCTCCAGCAGTCTCATCGGGGCGCTTGCTCGCACCGGCGTGTCGGTCGCCGGTTTGGCCGCCGACAAGGAGGTCGACCTTCGGCGCTTCTCCAGCTGCTGGCTCTCGCGCCTGATCGGGCGGCCTGATCTGCACTTCCGGCGCATTCTGTGCTTCGAGCCCAGTTTTCGCGGCCGAGCGCCTGAGGTCGTGGGCGACGTCTTCCGCAGTCTCGTCCCGCTCGTGACGAGTGACCCGCCGATTCGCCAGGTGGCTATGCCTCTGCTCGCATCTGGGGACCAGGGGGAATCGGATGCCGTGATGCTCAAGGCACTGATTGAGGCGTCCATTCACTGGTTGTCCGCGGGCCTGCCGGTGGATCGCCTCAAGATCGTCGCGCAAGATTCGGCCGATCTGCCGCGGTTGCGTGACACCTTTGCCTGCGCCCGGCAGCGGCAGCAAGAGGCCAAGCTGGGTGGGCCGCGCTCAGACTCCCGCTACGATGTCTTCGTCAGCTACTCCCATAGCAACGTTGTAGCGGTCGATGTTCTCGTCGCGCAGATGCGCGCTCTCCGGCCCTCTCTGCGCGTCTTCCTCGATCGCCTTGAACTGCGCCTCGGAGCCTCCTGGCAGCAGCACATCTTCGAGGCGCTCGACGCCTCGCACAGGGTCATCTGCATCTACTCCCCCGACTACCTGGCGTCGAAGGTGTGTCAGGAGGAGTTCAACGTCGGCTTGATGCGGCATCGGGAGACGGAGGACGGGGTCTTGCTTCCCGTCTATGCCTACACCGCCGAGCTGCCGACCTACATGAGACTCATCCAGTACGAGGATGTGCGAGAGGGCGATCGCACGAAGATGGCGCACGCTGCCGAGCGGCTTCTGAGTCAACTCTGACGGGTCAGGGTTGGGGCGAATGGGTCGCCTCGTGCCTGAGTGGAAGCCGGGGCTCTTCGACTACATCCCGGTATCTTGGGCGTTGCGGAGTTCGCCGACGCCGCGGGATCCGCCGCCGCCAACTTGCCGACGAGACGCAACCCCACGCCCCAACACGCCTGAGCACGGCGCGACACGGGAGGCGGCCGGAACCTTGGACTGTGCAGCACTAGTGGCACACGGGACACGACGCCTCGTCACGCCTTCCACATGATTCCTGAACCTGGTGTCGCTGGGGGCGGGCAGTGACTTCCTCGCGCTGCAGGAGAGGGCGGAGCGCCTGCACAGGCTCGGTCTTGCTGAGGGCAGCGAGACAGAGGCTCGCGAGGCGCCGGGGCGACGGCGGAGATGCGGGACCGTCCGTGGCGTCGGCGCCCGAGGCCGCCGAGGTCCGGGCGTGGTGGCCCAACCACACAGTCCGGGAGCGACTCTGCTCTGACGTGGCGTGCAGCCTGTCAAGCGTGCAGGCTGCGTCACAAGGAGCCTTTGACGCACGAGAGGACGCCCCTCAGTTCTGACATCGAGTCTGAGCGCGTCATCCCGGAGGTCGTTCGCCAGATGCGGGGTATTTGACTCCGATTCTGCCATGCACCACCTTCTCGAGTACCTCGCGGGCCTCGACGTTCGCGAGAAGCTCCACCCCGGGCTGAACGAATCCAGGGAGCCACCAGACGTGTCCGATCAGCTACCGGAGATCGTCCAGAGACGCAAAGGCACACCCCAAGAACGCGCCGCCCGCGGCAAGGAGGCGCGCAAGAGGGCGCCGCGCTCGTCGCACGCGGCCTGGCAGGCGCCCGCCGATCGGCCCGATCCGGTAGCGCTACTCGAGGAGCAGGCCGCCACGCGCGCCGCGGAGCTGTTGCCTATCCGCTACGGACGCATGCTCGCCTCGGAGGGCACCTTCTATCGCGGCGGCGCCCTGCTCATGGCCGCCGACCTCGCACGCACCCCCGTTTCAGGACAGATCTGCCAGATCTGCGGCGACGCTCACCTGATGAACTTCGGCCTCTTCGAATCGCCCGAGCGGAGGCTCATCTTCGACATCAACGACTTCGACGAGACATTGCCGGGGCCCTGGGAGTGGGACGTCAAGCGCCTGACGGCAAGCTTCGAGGTGGCCGGCGTCGACCGCGGCTTCGACGCCGCCAAGAGGCGAGCCATCGTGCTCACGTGCGCGCGCGCCTACCACGAGGCGATGCTGGAGATGGCCGAGACACGGGCCATCAACGTCTGGCACGCGAGCGCCGACGCCGAGCTCATCCGCGCCCACAACCGCGCCTTGCGCAAGAGGGATGCCTTGCGCATCGAGCGAGACCTCGCTCGCGCGACGGCCAGAGACGACATGCGTGCGCTGTCGCGCCTGACAGAGGAGGTGGACGGGAGCATCCGGCTGCGCAGCACGCCGCCTCTGCTCGTCCCCGTGCGCGAGCTCCTCGTCGAGGACGAGCGGGCGCGCTTTGCGCACTCCGTCGAGGATGCCCTGCGCGGCTACCGCGACAGCCTGCCACACGATCGTCAGCCGCTCTACGATCACTACCGATTCCGCGACATGGCGCGCAAGGTGGTCGGCGTCGGCAGTGTCGGCACACGCGCCTGGGTGATGCTGTTCTTTGGCCGCGACGAGAATGACCCGCTGTTCCTGCAGGCCAAGCAGGCCCAGGCCTCGGTGCTGGAGCGCTTCGTCGGCCGCAGCCGCTATCTGCGTGCCGGGCGGCGGGTAGTCGAAGGCCAGCGCCTCATGCAGGCGTCAAGCGACTTCCTGCTGGGTTGGTACCAGGTGCACGGCTTCGATGGGCACCCCTACGACTTCTATGTGCGCCATCTGTGGGACGGCAAGGGCTCGTTCAGCGTTGAGACCTTGGCTGAGAGAGCTTGGCACGACTACGCTCGTCTGTGCGCGTGGACCCTCGCTCGTGCCCATGCTCGCACGGGAGACCGCATCGCCATCGCCGCCTACATGGGGACCAGCGACGTCTTCGACCGCGCCATTGCCGACTTCGCCGCGGCGTACGCCGAGCAGAACCGGCGAGACTACGAGGAGTTGCGCGAGGCGGTGGACGCTGGCCGGCTCATAGCGGAGTTCGGTGTCTGAGCCTGCCGCGCCGGCGTTCACCCGCCAGCTCCGCGTGATGAACGACATCTACCGTGACGAGGCAAGGAAGCGGGAGTGGGTGCGGTTCATCGACTCGGCCGACATTCTCGGCAAGGGTGGTGCCTACACTCAGTACCTCGCTGACGAGAGTGGCCGCACACTGCAGGTGCGTGAGTCCGACGGGCTGCACCTGACGCGCGTCGGCGGCGAACGTCTCGCGGCGTCGGTCATGGACGCTATCGCATCCGACTGGCTCGCCGAGAGGAAGCGCTGAGGGAGAGCGCCTCAGACGCGAAAGGCGCTGCGCACGCGCGATGAGAAGAGATAGGCGATGATGATCAGTGGGATGATCGCGCTCAGGGTCGCGTTCCAATCAAAGCCCCCGACGAAGAACTGGCCGACCGCCGCCGCGATGGCGATGGCGTTGAGGAACAGGGTGGCAGTCCAGGCCCAGGGGCGCAGGGCCAGCATGGACCAGCCAAGATAGAAGTAGGCGAGACCGATGATCAGCATGAGAACGCCGATCACGATGCCAAGGAACCCTACACTCCCCTCAAGGTTCCCGGCCAAACCCAAACCGACCAGTCCGAAGAGCGCCAGAGCGCCCAGGATGCGTAGGATGCCCGCGAGGATCTGTAGGATCCCTATGATGGTCACGCCGATCGGTCTCATCGCTTCCCCCCTCGTCGATACAGAAGAGCAACCTGCTACGTCATATGTACGTAGTGCGTCGTGACCTGACCCCATTGAGTGGTCCACTTCCTATGATAGTGCCAGAGCCGGCTCTCGCGTGAGTACCGGCGGCGCGTAGTCTTTCAGCGGGAACCCCGGGAAGGCGACTACCTTCAGGGCCGGCGGTCGTCCGCCGAGTGAGCTGTGGGGTCGCAGATGGTTGTACTCCCGGCGCCACTGTTCGATCAGTGTCTGCGCCTCCTTGAGCGTGGAGAAGATCTCACCGTTGAGGAGCTCGTCTCTGAGCTTGCCGTTGAACGACTCGATGTAGCCGTTCTCCCAGGGCGAAGCCGGCTCGATGAAGAGGGTGGTGACGCCGAGATCGGAGAGCCAGCCGCGTACCGCTTTGGCCACGAACTCGGGTCCGTTATCCGATCTGATGTGCTGCGGGATGCCGTACTCGAGGAAGAGCTCGGAGAGCGTGTAGAGCACGTCGTGATTGGTGAACCTCCTTCCCACGCGGATCGCGAGGCACTCCCGCGTGTACTCGTCGATCACGGTCAGCAGACGTAGCTTGCGACCGTCCTGGGTGGTCTCGGAGACGAAGTCATACGCCCAGACGTGATTCCTGCGCTCCGGCCGCAGGCGGATGCAGGAGCCGTCGGTGAACCAGAGGCGGCCTCGTTTGGGCTGCCTGGAGGGCACCTTGAGGCCCTCGGCCCGCCAGATGCGCTGCACCCGCTTGGCGTTCACCTTCCAGCCGGCCATCTGCAGGAGGTCGGTGATGCGCCGGTAGCCGTAGCGGCCGAAGCTGCGCGCCAGACCGACGACGGCCGCCGTGAGGGCGTCCTCGTCGGCGCGCGGACTGGCCGTACGACGTTGACTCGAGCGCTGCTGACCGAGAACACGGCAGGCCCGACGTTCGGAGATCTGCAGCCCCTCACACACGGCTTCGACGCAGCGGCGTCGGCGCGAGGGGCTCAGAAGTTTCCCCGCGCCGCCTCCTTGAGGATGAGCTTGTCGAGGGTCAGGTCGGAGACCGCTCGGCGCAGGTGGGCGTTCTCGCGTTCCAGGTCCTTGAGGCGCTTGGCCTGCGAGACGTTCAAGCCACCGTACTCCTTGCGCCAGCGGTAGTAGGAAACCTCGCTGATGCCGATCGCCTTGATGACCTCGGGCACCTTCTTGCCCTGGCCGAGCAGGACCTCGGCCTCACGCAGTTTGGCGATGATCTCTTCGGGGCGGTAGCGCTTCTGCGGCATGATCTGCCTCCTCCTTCGGTCCAGAAACCATAACCTGTGGGTGGACCGATTTCAGGGGTGCAGGTCACGCGACGAACTGCTCAACGGTGAGATCTTCTCCACGCTGCGGGAGGCGCAGATCCTGATCGCCGACTGGCGACGGCTCTACAACGGCTTGCGCCCGCACAGCTCGGCAACAGACCGCCGGCGCCGGAGACGATCGTCTGGCAGGGCTTCGCCCTGGCCGACTGGGGTCCCCCGACTCTCACACCGGAGCCGTCCATGGGACTATCATAGAAAGTGGATCGATCAATGGGTTCCGGCCACCTTTTCAGGTCAGAGGTGTTCGCCGTTTCGACCGGCGTTTACAGACGCAGCAGTCTGATCCTGCTGACCACCAACCTGCCCCTTGAGTCCTAGACCGAGGTGCTGGGCTCGGAGCGCCTCACCGGCGCCACCCTCGACCGGCTCACGCACCGCTGCGAGATCATCGAGACCAAAGGCGAGAGATACCGCCTGAGTGACGCCAAGGCCAAGCTGCCCAAGAGCATCGCCGGAGACAGTGCCGGCTCAGGCAACCACACAGGGCCCCGCCGCGGGGCCCTGGAGGAAGGAGAGAGAAGCAGCTAGGATAGCGCCCCAGTGTTGACGTTTTCGACCGGCGTTCGCGCAGGAGAGGAGAAGGACATGTATCGCTCAGCGCTGGTCGCGCTCCAAGCAGAGGGCAGGAACGAGGCCGCCTCGGAGATGGCCATCGATTTGGCTGCGCGCCAGCACCTGCAGCTGAGCGCGATCGTCGTGATCGATCCCGCCGAGATCGCCACCGCAGAGCCTGTGCCTCTCGGGGCTGGTGCTGCCAAAGCCCGTCGCGACGAAGCGATGAAGCGGCGGGCCCATGAGGGAGCGAAGAAGGAGCTCGATGCCTTCGCGCGACGCTGCGACGAACACAGCGTCAGCTGCACGACGACGCTTCGCGAGGGCCCGTTGGAGAGTGAGTTGCCCCTCGCCCTCGAGAGCGCAGACATGCTCGTGGTCGGCCACGGGGACGACACCGAAGCCTGCTCGGAGGTGCGTGGAAACGTCTCTCGGCTGGACAAGATGCTGAGGTCCAGCGCGCGTGCCTGCCTCGTCGTGCCCTGCCTCCAGGGAGAGGTGCAGCGAGTAGTCGTTGCCTACGATGGCAGCCTTCAGGCAGCTGCCGCCCTGCACGACTTCGCCGCCAGTGGCCTCTGGCAGGAGTGCCCTGTCGATGTCGTCTCGCTGGCGGCCGACGGCCAGGAAGCGGCGGAGACCGCCGAGCGCGCCGCCGGCTACCTGAGGATGCACGACTACGCCGTTGAAGCTCACCCGCTAGTCGCCAAGTCCGGCGTGGCAGACCATATCCTCGGCTTCGTCAGTCAGTCCGGCGCTGGAGCACTTGTGATGGGCGCCTACGGAAAACCACGCTGGCACGAGTTCGTCTTCGGTACGGTCACGCGCTCTGTCTTGCGGGCGACCATGGTGCCGGTCTTCGTGTCGCGCTGAGCTGGATCGAGCTGCCCTCCCACTGCCTCCGACACGGCGTTTGAAGTGAAGCGCGGCGATTGGAGCGTTTCTCTCGGTCGCCGGAGGCTGGATGGCGGCTATGGTGCGAGGAGCTTCGCGGCTCGACCTCGCGTTGGGCCTCGTCGGTCTCTGCCGAAGCCTATGCGGGAGGTGGCTCTGGGACTAACATGAGAAGTGGACCGACGAATGGGGTCCGGTCAGGGGTGCATGAGTGCTCGTTCCCCGTTTGGTCGACCAGTCCTCGGGGCAGATAATCCACTACCGACTTCAGAGGGAGGGCGACGTGGCCAGCTTCAGAAGGATCCTCCATCCCACGGACTTCTCCGCGAACTCAGACGCGGCCTACGAGGTAGCGCAAAGACTGGCAGAGGATCTGAATGCCACCCTGTACATCCTCAACGTGGTGTCGGGCAGCGAGGAGATCGCCGCCTCGGCCACCAGCGGATGGCTTGCCTTCATCGAGAACCTCAAGGGCACTGTGAGTGCCAAGTACTGCTCGGGATTGACCTGCCCTTCCCAAGTCATGATCCGCCGCGGCGCACCAGCCACGACCATTGTGGACGTGGCCGAACAGGAGAGCATCGACCTGGTAGTGATCGGAGCCCGCGGCGCCGGCACCCTCGGGCGGCTACTCGGGGAGGGCAGCGTCGCCGACAAGCTGCTCAAGACCTCGCCGCTGCCCGTCGTCGTTGTGCCGCGGCCGTAGCTGCGCCGACTCCGACTCCGGCAAGCACGCGGTAACGATCGCCGCTCCCCTCGGTCACGGCGCCTGCCCATACGGGCCCCCCAGGGCGCAGTCGACAGCGCCACGAGGGCCAAGAGCAAGAGGAAATGTCGACCGATTGTTGCAGAACACATAGTGAGTATCTCCTGCAAGGACCTTGTCTGACTCAGCGCTTGCGCCGTCCCACGTCGAAGGTGTAGTACCAGTAGCCGTTGCTGCACGTGCGGATACCGACGCCGACGTCGCGCAAGGCCCCTCTGAGGATGACCCGGCGGTGAGCGTCGCTGCGCATCCAGGCGGAGACGATGGCCGTCGGGGTGGCGGAGAGCGTCCCCTTCCTCGCCCGGGCGATGTTCTCGCCGACTGTCCAGTAGCGATAGCCGCTGCGCGTGTAGCCGAAGTAGCGTATCCGCCGTGCGACCGAGCAGCCGTTCGAGCTGCGGTGAGTGAGTCTTCTGCACTCCGCCATATCACGGGAGTGAGCGCGGGCGGCGCGGGTCAGGTCGTACCTGACGCGCACGGGACGCAGGCCGCGCCTACTGCGCTGCTTGTTGACGAGGCCGATGACCTTGGCCTCGGTGTCGGTCGGGCCCTTCACCTTGAGCTGGCGGAGGGGACTGTAGCCGGTCGCGTCGGCCCCCTTTCCCGGCATCTTGGCGCGGAACTCCCAGGTGCGGTTGGCACTCGTCATGCGCACTCGCTTGACGAAGACGCCGCTGTCGTCGAGCTTGTCCGTTCGCCAGTTGACCCAAGAACCACCAGAGGCGCGTCGCTTCTGGATGATCACGGTCCCGGAGGCGTCTCTGCCGGAGGCCGTGTGCACGCGGCCACGGAACTTGACGCGCTCGTTGACGAACGCCGTCGACTTCGAGAGCGTGAGGCTGACGTCGTAGGGGGCCGCCGCTTGCGCTGGCGCGGCGACCGTGGCGGTCACGAGCAGCGCTAGGGCGGGGAGTAGGACGGTGAGGGCGAGGGCTCTTCTCACGGGCACCTCCCGGAGGTCGTTTGCCGCGGGGCAGAAGGCACGCCGCAGCCGGTCTCTGTTCGGTGTGGGGTGGGCTAGGGGACTTCTACGCGGCTTTCAGCGTTCGGCGCCAGCCCTGGCTACCGAAACACTCCTCTTCGGATCACTGTCGACGACAGCCTGCAATCCTTGAGGACTCCCCGTCTCAGCGAGGCGGGTCCGCCTCGGGCCGGGTGCGCACCGGTCGCGCGGGCAGGGAGGTGGGCGCGTGTGCCGGCGGCGGTTGCGGAGGTGGGAGTGAATCGCACGAACTGCCTCCCTCTCTGTCGCTTGCTGTGACGAGTGCGTCACAGCCATTCAGACCACGGGAGATATGGGGAGTTCGAGGCGAGCCGTGGGAACGGCCCGTTGCCCTAGGCAGCCTATCGACTCCCCTCCGCCCGTGTCCACCGAAAAGAGCCTGCTACCCTCCCAACAGCGCCCTTTCGCGCATACCAGGCAGGCGACAGAGATCGTCGGCGCGAGGCACAAGGGTCGGTCCTGCCCATTCGTGCCACCGTCTCGGAGGAAACCGGCAGGGCGGAATCGTCGCAACGACCCCAAGAACCCGAACGGCCCACCCCTCGCTCGCCGCGCTCGCCCTCCATGAGCGCGTCTGCGCGGACGAGGTGGAAGCGCGTCGCCACGTTGAGGACCTCGAGTAGGCACACGGGTTGTGACACTCGCCGGTAGGTGCGCTAGCCTCGCCAGAGGGTGGGGGCCGCGTTGGGTCGGACCAGCTGGCGCTCGGGCGCTCGAGTCCCGGTGGTGGGCGCCGTGTGGATCAGTTGGTGGGCACGAGCGGCTTGTCCGGTGCGGGCTGCGGCTTCACGCTGCGCCACTCGGCCAGCACGAACGCCCACTTGCCGTTTGCCGGGGCATGAATGCGCAGGCGGCAGGACGACGCCGAGGCCAGGGAAGGAAAGACCGCCTCAAAGATGTGCTGCGTGGAACTGGGCTTCGACTGCACGACGCCGGGCACGAAGCTACCCGCGACATCCGGATACTTGTTCGTGTCAGATAGGTAGAAGTCGAAATCACCGCTCCCAGGGGAGGAGATGTTGACGCCCAGCTTGAACTTCGTCGAAGCATGGTGCATGGGCGGAGTCACGTAGAAACCTGTGCCTGTGTCCGATGCCAAGATGTGCCAGCTTCCCTTGGGAGTCGGAGCTACCGTCGGCGCAGCTACCGTCGGCGTGGGCGATGTCCCCGGACCGGATCCGCCCCCTGATCCCGACCCACCGCCGGACCCGGCAGCAGGCGACGCTGTCCCATCCTCGCTCGTTGCAGCAACCACCAGCGCGACCTCCGTACCAGAGTCGACCTCGGTGCCGGGGGAGGGATCCTGCGAAAGCACCTCGTTCAGCCTCTCCGATGAGGCTAGGACGATCTCGCGCTCGACCTCGCCGAGCTTGAGTGCTGCGTCGGTCAGTGCGTCCTCTGCTTCTTCCTGACCCAGGCCGACCAAGTCGGGGACGGTGACGCGCTCTTCACTGGAGCAGCCGGCCACCGTCGCCGCTACCAGGATGACGGCTACGATCACGCCCCAGAGCAGACTCCGGCGACTGCTTTGCTGTGGCGCAGGCGGTGTGGGTCCAGCCTCCATCTCGCACCCCTCAGTCAAGCCGCGCAAGCCGCGCAGCCGCACCATCCCATGGCTACGCTATGCCCCGTCTGCTGCGACCGCGAACTGAGCTGCGTTGCGGGGAGGGCGCGAGCATGGGGACGTAGCTTGCTGCCCTGCCCGGTTGCGGGGCCACCGTGAAGCGATGTCAAGTGTCGGTACCCGTGCTACGGATTGGCTCCAGTTCCTCTGCGACAGTAGTCGTGTCTGAGTTCTCCGTCGTCTGGTGCTGACGAGGTCTGCCCTTGGGGATCGCGAAGGCGCCGAGCTCCTTGGCGCGATCGTGGTGGATCGCATGCGTGCAGAGAAGGGTGCCGTCGTGTGAGATGCGTACCTTGCCCCTGGCGATGCGCACCTCGACCTGCTGGCCGCTGAGGCGCTTGGAGACGGTGTAGGTACCGCCGGCGAAGCTGATGGTGCCCTTGGGGTCGACGCTGCGCAGCACGAAGCGCCCGGCAGTGGGTCGCACCTGGCCCGCTGAGCGCTGCAGCCGCTTGGTCTCGTGCGCTCGGCGACGGGCGTGGCAGGCGAGAAAGACGCCGCGGTGCTGGATATCTACGAGTCCGTGGGCCCTGGTCAGTATCTCCACCGTCTCGCCCTCCAGGTAGGCGCCGACGTAGTAGTCGAAGCCGTCGAGACTGATGCGACCGCCCTCACGCACGCGCCGGGTGACCACCTCACCCTCGGCGGGGAGCTGCTCGCCGGTGGCCTTGGCCTCGACCGCTTCGGCTTCGGGCTGCTGCGCCACTTGCTGCTGTCCCCTCGCCGCCAGCTCGAAGCGCTTGATCGGGGCCACCATGCCGATGCCCTGGTGCGGGCGATTCGTGTTGTAGTGGTCTACCCACTCGTCGAGCTCGGCCTGCGCCTGTTCAAGGGAGGCGAAGACGCGCCCTTCGAGGAACTCGCTCCGGAGCGTCTTGTGGAAGCGCTCGACCTTGCCGGTGGTCGTCGGGCTGTAGGGGGCGGTGAGCAGGTGACGCACGCCATGCTCTGCGACAGAGGCGGTCGAAGAGCACCTCGCGTCGGTGGGCCCCGAAGCGCCCCGTGAACACCTTGCCGTTGTCGGTCAGGATCTGCTCGGGGACGCCGTGACGACGCATCGCCGCAAGCAGCGCCTCGCAGACCGGCCGCGTGGTGGCGCGCTCGACCAGCTTGGCTGAGATGCAGAAGCGGGAGTGGTCGTCGATGCCGGAGACGAGCTTGAGCTCGCGCCCGTCGCTGAGCTGCACGCCGCCCATGACGTCCATCTGCCAGAGCTCCATGGCCTTCAGGCGTTCCCAGCGGCGGTAGTCCTCGCGCTTGCGACGGCGCTTCTTGGGATCGATCAGGCGATGGCGCACCAGGCAGCGATAGATCGAGGAGCGCGAGGGTTGGCGCTCGAGCTCCTCCCGCGCCAGGTAGTGGGCGATCGTGCGCGGGCCCCAGCGCGGGTGGGCGAGGCGCATCTCGACGATGCGCGCCTCGACCGCCGGCGGCGTGCGGTGCGGGCAGCGTGCTGGTCGCGCAGAGGCGTCGGCCAGACCGCCGATGCCGCTGCGCGCGTAGCGTCGCAGCCAGCGGTGCAGCGTCTGGCGGCTGACTCCATAGCGCCCCGCCACCTCGACCACGCTGTTGCCCGCGAGGACCTCAAGGACTGCCTTGTGGCGCTGTTCCACGACTCCCAGCTCGATGAGCATGACCTGAGCCTCCCCGTCGAACGACCGTTGCCGGTCGTCTCTTCGAGGAGAGTGGCGCCCGTCCGCTGGCCTGACTGTCGCACAGCTACCGAAGCCACCGTCGCCCAGGAGCCGAAGCCACTGTCGCCCGGCGACTGAAGCCGCGTCTCGGAACTGTCACGCAGCTGCCGGAGCCACTCTGTCAAGGATGTACCGGAGTCGCACAGCCACCGTGAAGCGAGTTGCCGCCACGTTGCCGACGAGACGGCACACCACGGCTCAACACGCGCCAGCACAGACCGGCACGTCGCCTCGCCAGAACCCTGGACTGTGCAGCACTAGTGCGCACGGGACACGACGCCTCGTCACACCTTCCGCAGGTTTCCTAAACCTGGTGTCGCTGGTTCGATTCCAGCCGGGGGCGCCAGGTTCTCGCTGCACAGGGCAACTTCCCCAGAGCGTCTCGCCGCCGCTGCGCCCGCATTGCTGCCGGATGCCGACATCTCGCCGACGTGTCCGCCAGCCACACCTGAACCTAGAGCAGTTGCTAGTGTCCCAGGACGTGGTGTACGAACAGATCCAGAGTGGTCGCCTTGATGAAGAGGTGACCACTGCTCCATCCTCGAGGGTGACGAAGCCCAGGACGAGGAGGAGACAGTGGCCAAGGACAACATGGACCTTCTCGGTTGGCTGCGCAAGCAGCTGGCCGAAGCCGAGCCCGATCTGCTGCGTGAGATGGTGCGCACGTTCGCTGAGAGCCTGATGGGCGCCGAGGCTGACGCGCTCTGCGGCGCCGCCTTCCGTGAGCGCTCAGGCGAGCGCGCGAACCGCCGCAACGGTTATCGGGAGCGGCCCTTCGATACGCGCGCCGGCACGATCGCCCTCGGGGTGCCCAAGCTGAGAAGCGGCAGCTACTTCCCCGACTGGCTGCTCGAGCGCCGCAGGCGCGCCGAACGTGCCCTGGTCGCGGTGGTCGCCGAGTGCTACGTGAGGGGCGTCTCCACGCGCCGCGTCGACGGCCTCGTGAAGACGCTCGGCATCGAGCACCTCTCGAAGAGCCAGGTCTCCGAGATGGCCAAGAGCCTCGACGAGGAGGTGGCGGCCTTCCGCGCCCGCCCTCTGGACGCGGGCCCCTACCCCTACCTGTGGCTCGACGCACTGGCGATCAAGGTACGCGAGCAGGGGCGCATCGTGCGAACCGCCTGCGTCGTGGCCACGGCTGTGAACGCAGACGGCTTCCGCGAGATCCTCGGGCTCGACACCTTCACGAGCGAGGATGAGGCTGCCTGGCGGGTCTTCCTCTCGGGCCTCACAGAGCGCGGCCTTGGCGACGTGCACCTGGTCGTCAGCGACGACCACCGCGGCCTCACGAAGGCGATCGACGCACTCCTGCCGGGGGCGGGCTGGCAACGCTGCAGGACCCACTTCATGCGCAACCTGTTGACGCGCGTGCCCAGGAGCGCCCAGCCCTTCGTGGCCACCCTGGTGCGCACCGTCTTCGCGCAGCCCTCGGCCGAGGAGGTCGCCGCGCAGCTCGCCCGCGTCGTCGAACAGCTGCGGGGCCGCTTCCCGCAGGTCGCCGAGATGCTCGAGGACGCGGCGCCCGACGTGACCGCCTTCGCCGCCTTCCCGGTCGAGCACTGGCGGCAGACCTGGTCCAACAACCCGCGGGAGCGGCTCAACCGCGAGATCCGCCGACGCAGCGACGTGGTCGGCATCTTCCCGAACCGCGAGGCCGTCGTGCGGCTCGTGGGTATGGTGCTCGCCGAACAGCACGACGAGTGGGCGGTCGCGCGCCGCTACATGAGCGCCGGCTCGCTGGCCAAGCTCACACCGACGACTCTCGTCGAGCTCGAGGAGCGCGAGGAGGTGACGCCTCAGCTCATGGCGAGCTGAGCATCAGGAAAGCGGATGGAGCGGAGACCCTCGTACACCACCTTGACGGACGTGGCCGAGCAGTTTGACGGCGCCGCCTACGGTTATGTGAGCCTATGTGAGCTGAAACGAGTTCCCCTGCTGGCGAGGAAAGCAGGAAGACGCAGGGAGATCTGTCGACTCAGGGGCGAAAAGGCGCGGATCTCGGCTCACATAACGGGGGGTTTGTCACGCCTCGGAGCCCTCTCGGGGCCGTCAGGAGCTCTCAAGGAGCCGCGAATGCACCACCTAGAGCTCGCATGGGTGACCCTTCCTGAGCACCAGTGCGGCGATCAGCTCCGCCGCCTCCTCCTGCAGCGCCGGGATGGCATGCGAGTAGGTGTCCAACGTGATCGAGACGGTGGCATGCCCGAGGCGCTCACTGACGACCTTGGGATGGATGCCGGCCTGCAGCGCCAGGGTGGCGTGGGTGTGCCGTAGGTCGTGCAAGCGGATCTGCGGCAACATCGACTTCTTGACCGCCTGCCGCCAGTAGCGCGTAGTCATGGTAGTTTTGTAGTCTGTCGAACGCGCTACCGTGGAGTTCCTTGGCGTCGTTGGCACTTGGGGTCGAATGGAGCGGCCACCGCAGGGTCCAGCCATCTAGAGGAGCGGTGAAGCCCATGCCGAGTATCATGGAAGGACACTGGCATCATCTCCCCGCCGCGGAGGTGCTTGACCTGCTCGATGCCGACGGCGAGCTCGGCCTCGATTGCTTCGAGGTCGCTGAGCGCCAGAAGCGGTTCGGCTCCAACTCCCTGACGCCGCCCGAAGGCAAGAGTGCGCTGCTGCGCTTCTTGGAGCAGTTCCAGCAGGCCCTGGTCTATATCCTGCTGGCGGCTATCCTGGTCAAGGTCGTCATGGGCAGCTACGTGGACGCCGCTGTCATCTTCGCTGTGGTCCTGCTCAACGCGATCATCGGGTTCGTCCAGGAGCGCAAAGCCCTGACCGCCCTGGCTGCACTGTCGCAGGCGCTGACCACAGAGGCCACCGTTCTCCGCGGCGGGGACAAGCAGCTCATCGACGCCCGCGACCTAGTGCCGGGGGACCTGGTCTTGTTGGCCTCCGGCGACAAGGTCCCGGCAGACCTGCGCCTGCTGGAAGTGCGTGACCTGCAGGTGGACGAGTCGGCTCTGACCGGGGAGTCGGTGCCGGTCGCCAAGGTGGCCGGCCAGCTAGCTCACGACACGACGCTGGCTGATCGCAGCAACATGGCCTACACGTCTTCTCTGGTGACCTACGGCACAGCGACTGGGGTGGTGACCGCCATCGGCGATTCGACCGAGGTTGGAAGCATCTCCGAGCTGATTGGCAGCGCTGAGCAGCTCGATACCCCGCTCACCCAACAGGTCGCGCGCTTCAGCCGCTACCTGTTGTACGCCATCCTGGCCTTGGCAATCCTCACGTTCTTGATCGGCCTGGTGCACGGGGAGTCCTGGATCCACATGTTCGATGCGGCGGTTGCTCTGGCCGTGGGCATGATTCCCGAGGGTCTGCCGGCGGTGCTCACCGTGACTCTGGCGATCGGGGTCGGGCGCATGGCTCGGCGCAATGCCATCATCCGTCGTCTGCCGGCCGTGGAAACGCTGGGCAGCACCACGGTGATCTGCTCGGACAAGACCGGTACTCTGACACGCAATGAGATGACCGTGCAGCGGCTCTGGGCGGGAGGTGCCCGGCTCGACCTGGCCGGAGTGGGCTACAGCCCCGAAGGCGAGCTGCGTCATCGTGGGCAGACAGTGGATGCTGGTGACCACCTGGCGCACTTGGCGCTGCTTCGCGCCGGGCTGCTCTGCAACGACTCGGTTCTGCGCCAGAAGGAGGGTACGTGGCATGTCGAGGGCGACCCCACCGAGGGAGCGCTACTGGTGGCGGCGCGCAAGGCGGGACTGGATATGGAGGAGATGCAGACTGCCGCCCCCCGGCTCGATTCCGTCCCCTTCGAATCCGAGCACCAGTACATGGCGACTCTTCATGGAGGGGCGTCACCGATCGTCTACATGAAGGGCTCGGTGGAGAGTGTGCTGCCGCGCTGCAGCGGCGCACTCGGCGCTCAAGGGGAAGTTGGGCCTCTCGATGCAGGCGAAGTATATGGGCAGGTTCAGGTACTGGCAGAGTCGGGACTGCGGGTGCTCGCCTTCGCCCAACTCATGACGGATGCGGACAAGAGGGCCCTGCATCACTCGGAATTGTCTGAGGGCCTCACGTTTGTCGGTCTGCAAGCTATGATCGACCCTCCACGCGAGGAAGCCATCCAGGCCATCGCCGCCTGTCACGATGCTGGGATACGGGTGAAGATGATCACTGGCGACCACGCCGCCACAGCTGCCGCCATTGCCGGTGGGATCGGTTTGGGCGATCCTGGCCACACGGGTGACGCTCCGGCGGCGCTGAACGGGCAGCAGCTTGCCGCCCTCTCCGAAGTCGAGTTGATCGACGCGGCGCACGACGCGGCGGTGTTCGCTCGCGTCACGCCCAAGCAGAAGCTCCGGTTGGTGCAGGCCCTGCAGGCGCGTGGTGAGGTAGTGGCGATGACCGGGGACGGGGTCAACGACGCGCCGGCCCTGCGCCGGGCTGACATCGGTGTGGCCATGGGAGTGACCGGTACTGAGGTCGCCAAGGAGGCTGCGGACATGGTCCTCACTGATGATGACTTCGCCACTATCGAGGCTGCCGTTGAGGAGGGCCGCGGCGTCTTCGACAACCTGATCAAGTTCATCACATGGATCCTGCCGACCAACGCTGGTCAGGGTCTGGTGATTATGGTGGCTGTCGTGCTCGCCGAGTCGCTACCTGTGCTGCCGCTCCAAGCCCTGTGGATCAACATGACCACCGCGGTCTTTCTTGGTTTGACTCTGGCCTTCGAGCCCAAGGAGCCGGGCCTGATGAGGCGCCCGCCACGCCTTCCTGGCCTGTCGATCTTGAGCGGCGAACTCGTGACACGGATCATCATGGTCGGTGTAATGCTCCTGATCGGCTCTTTCGGTTTGTTCGAGTGGGCTTTGACCCGCGGTGCTGGCGAGGACCAGGCGCGCACCATCGCAGTCAGCGTCTTCGCAGTTGGGCAGTCCTTCTACCTGCTCAATTGTCGCTCACTGCGCGTGTCCATGTTCCACCTGGGACTGCTGAGCAACAGGTGGGTCTGGGTCGGCATAGCCGTCATGATGCTCGCGCAACTTGCGTTCGTCTACGTGCCGCTCATGAATAGGCTGTTCCACACAGCTCCGATCGATGCCTTCTACTGGCTTCCCATCACCGCCGTGGGTCTGACCATCTACGTGGTGATGGGGCTGGAGAAGGCGTACCGGCGCTGGGCCGAGCGTCGCGCTCCGTTCGAGGCCCAAACGTAACAGGCTCCAGTGCCCCGCGATGCTTCCATGGGCCGTGAGGCCGCGGTACACTCGGTCAGATCCGCAAGGAGGCTGCGGCCCGGCACGGCCTGCGCGCCGGATGGCGCTTCGAGCGGCGGACTAGTCTCCTTGAAGGGTGCCAATACTCCGATTCGCCATCTGACCAGCGGTTCTCTAGGATGCTCGCATGGTCTTCTCCCTCCTCTACATGGTCTTGCGCGCCGTCTTTCGTCTGGCGCCCGCAGGCGATCAGCGCGACCGGGAGGTCGAGATCCTCGTTCTTCGCCAGCAAGTTCAGGTCCTGCAGCGCAAGGCCGCTTGCCCCAAGCTGCGCCGCCGCGATCGGCTGCTGCTTGCCGCCGCGGCACACCTGCTGCCCCGAGAGCGCTGGTCGTCGTTCATTGTCACTCCGGCCACCCTCCTTGCCTGGCATCGCGAACTCGTGAAGAAGAAGTGGAGCTATCGGCGCAGAAAGACCGGGCGTCCCGCGCTTGACCGCGAGGTCTGCCGGCTCATCGTGCGCCTGGCCAATGACAACCCCCGCTGGGGGTACGTCAGGATTCAGGGCGAGCTGCGCAAGCTTGGCATTCGCGTCGGGGCGAGCTCCATCAAGCGGCTCCTGCGCCGCGAAGGCCTCGGCCCTGCCCCTCGTCGGGGTCCGACCTGGGGCGAGTTCCTGCGTAGCCAGGCCGATGGCATCTTGGCCTGCGACTTCTTCACCGTGGAGACCGCTTTCCTGAAGACGCTCTACGTGCTCTTCTTCATCGAGGTCGGTTCCCGCCGGCTGCACGTCACGGCGGCAACGCGCAACCCCAACGGCACCTTCGTCACCCAGCAAGCGCGCAACGTCTGCTTCGAGCTCGGTGAGCGCGATGCGCCGCTGCGCTTCCTCATCCGCGACCGCGACGCCAAGTTCTCGCGCTCGTTTGACGAGGTGCTTCGGAGCGAGGGCATCCGCGTCATCCGCACGCCCATCAGATCACCCAAAGCCAACGCCTTCGCTGAGCGCGCCGTGAAGACGCTCCGCCACGAGGTCCTCGACTGGACCCTGATATTCGGTCGCCGTCATCTCGACCGCGTTCTCGCGAACTACGTCCGCCACTACAACGCCGAGCGACCCCACCGCGGGATCGAGCTTCGAGTGCCTGACCGGCAGAGCCACGTCGACCCGGTGGGGGTCGTGCCGAAGATCAAGCGGCGCGATCTCCTCGGAGGCCTGATCCACGAGTACTACTCGGCTGCGGCATGAGGAATCGGCGTTTTGGCACCCTTCAGCGTGCCGGAGTCAGGAGTCGGCGCAGCTACGGCCGCGGCACAACGACGACGGGCAGCGGCGAGGTCTTGAGCAGCTTGTCGGCGACGCTGCCCTCCCCGAGTAGCCGCCCGAGGGTGCCGGCGCCGCGGGCTCCGATCACTACCAGGTCGATGCTCTCCTGTTCGGCCACGTCCACAATGGTCGTGGCTGGTGCGCCGCGGCGGATCATGACTTGGGAAGGGCAGGTCAATCCCGAGCAGTACTTGGCACTCACAGTGCCCTTGAGGTTCTCCATGAAGGCAAGCCATCCGCTTGTGGCCGACGCGGCGATCTCCTCGCTGCCCGACACCACGTTGAGGATGTACAGGGTGGCATTCAGATCCTCTGCCAGTCTTTGCGCTACCTCGTAGGCCGCGTCTGAGTTCGCGGAGAAGTCCGTGGGATGGAGGATCCTTCTGAAGCTGGCCACGTCGCCCTCCCTCTGAAGTCGGTAGTGGATTATCTGCCCCGAGGACTGGTCGACCAAACGGGGAACGAGCACTCATGCACCCCTGACCGGACCCCATTCGTCGGTCCACTTCTCATGTTAGTCCCAGAGCCACCTCCCGCATAGGCTTCGGCAGAGACCGACGAGGCCCAACGCGAGGTCGAGCCGCGAAGCTCCTCGCACCATAGCCGCCATCCAGCCTCCGGCGACCGAGAGAAACGCTCCAATCGCCGCGCTTCACTTCAAACGCCGTGTCGGAGGCAGTGGGAGGGCAGCTCGATCCAGCTCAGCGCGACACGAAGACCGGCACCATGGTCGCCCGCAAGACAGAGCGCGTGACCGTACCGAAGACGAACTCGTGCCAGCGTGGTTTTCCGTAGGCGCCCATCACAAGTGCTCCAGCGCCGGACTGACTGACGAAGCCGAGGACATGGTCTGCCACGCCGGACTTGGCGACTAGCGGGTGAGCTTCAACGGCGTAGTCGTGCATCCTCAGGTAGCCGGCGGCGCGCTCGGCGGTCTCCGCCGCTTCCTGGCCGTCGGCCGCCAGCGAGACGACATCGACAGGGCACTCCTGCCAGAGGCCACTGGCGGCGAAGTCGTGCAGGGCGGCAGCTGCCTGAAGGCTGCCATCGTAGGCAACGACTACTCGCTGCACCTCTCCCTGGAGGCAGGGCACGACGAGGCAGGCACGCGCGCTGGACCTCAGCATCTTGTCCAGCCGAGAGACGTTTCCACGCACCTCCGAGCAGGCTTCGGTGTCGTCCCCGTGGCCGACCACGAGCATGTCTGCGCTCTCGAGGGCGAGGGGCAACTCACTCTCCAACGGGCCCTCGCGAAGCGTCGTCGTGCAGCTGACGCTGTGTTCGTCGCAGCGTCGCGCGAAGGCATCGAGCTCCTTCTTCGCTCCCTCATGGGCCCGCCGCTTCATCGCTTCGTCGCGACGGGCTTTGGCAGCACCAGCCCCGAGAGGCACAGGCTCTGCGGTGGCGATCTCGGCGGGATCGATCACGACGATCGCGCTCAGCTGCAGGTGCTGGCGCGCAGCCAAATCGATGGCCATCTCCGAGACGGCCTCGTTCCTGGCCTCTGCTTGGAGCGCGACCAGAGCTGAATGATACACGTTCTTCTCCTCTCCTGCTGCGTGCTTCAGATGCGGGGCACCGGGGTTCTGAGCAGTATCATACGCTTTGCGGCCGATTCGGACTGTCTCAGCGGCGAAGCGCGGCGAACGTGGGGCCCGGCTTCCCCTCGTCGGCAGCGTCGCGGACCTGGGGCGTGAGACCGTTGGGCAGTGGCGCCCAGCGCGTGTCCTGATCACTTGGGCACGCCGAGCACCGGCACGGGCGAGTTCTTGACGACCCTCTCGGCGACGCTGCCGCCGAAAAGGCCTCGCATGGCGCCAGCCCGCGGCGACGCCGTTGGTTTGCGGCCTGTCGTGCCGGCCCTGTCATGAGCTAGGATCCGTTGTCATGAGCCAGTACCCGTATCGCCGCCAGCTTGCCGACAAGACGCCTCGTCACGGCATGACACGCGGTAGCACAGGCCATCACAGAGCTTCGCCAGAACTTTGGACCGTGCAGCATGATCTACTATGGGCGAGTAAGCTCCGTCACGCTTTCCCCAGGTTTCCAGAACCTGGTGTCGCTGGTTCGATTCCAGCCGGGGGCGCCAGAAGTTCCTGCATATGGCGCGTTTGGACTCCGCAGTAGTGGCCATTTCGCCCAGATTGCTGCCGAATGCCGACATTCTGCCGACGAGACTCACAGTGACGCGGCAACACGGCATGGCACCGATCGGCATCGCAGGCCGTGTGTCGGTGCTGGCTGCTCCCCCTCTCGGCCTGCTCCACGGACCGCCGATGGCACCTGCTGCCTGCTGGCCGGGGCCAGGCCGTTCGCAAAGCCACGCCGCCGATTCCAGCGCCAGCGCCGGATCAACCATGGCTCAAGCAACTCACAGCCGGGGCGGGGGTCGTGCGTCATGTAGTCGTGGCCGCAACCGCAACCGCGACTGGGCCTGAGTGCCGGCGTGGAAGGATACGCCGGCACGACAGGCGATTCTCGACTTCCTGGAGGCGTCAAGCGACGCGGCTGCCTCCAACTTCATCCCGCCGAACGACCGCATAGCCGCCTTCGACAACGACGGGACGCTCTGGGTCGAGCAGCCCGCGCCCGCGCAGGTCGGGATGCTGCTTGGCGAGCTGATCGAACGGGTCAAGTCCGACCCGTCACTCGCCGAGCAGGACCCCTACGAAGGAATCATCACGCAGGATCCGGCGTTCATGACCGCGCTCGCCCAACAAGGTTCCGGAGGCGGTGCTGTCCTTCCTCGGTGCCGTGGGCAAGGCGTGGGAGGGCACCTCACCTGACGAGTACGAGGCCGAGGTCCGAGCCTATCTGGCTGCTTCCTTGCACCCGCGCTGGAGCCGCCCGTGGACCGATCTCGTCTACCAGCCGATGCTCGAGCTGTTCGACCTGCTGCGTGCGAACGACTGGCGCGTGTACGTCTGTTCCGGCGGCGGACGTGACTTCATGCGCGTCTTCTCGGAAGACGCTTTGGGCGTACTGCAGGAGAACGTCATCGGGACGTCACCGGAGCATGCATACGAGAATGGCAAGCTGGTGCGCCGCAACGAGCTGCACGGCGATGTCACCCTCGGCCCGGGGAAGCCAGAGGCCATCTTCGCGCGAACCGGCAGGCTTCCGCGCTTCGCGGCGGGCAACGGCGATGTCGACCTCGAGATGCTCGAGGTCGCCGACTTCAGTCTGGTGGTCGTCCACGACGATGAAGAGCGCGAGTACGCTACCTGTGCGGCAGCAGAGAAGCTGCTCGAGGCCGGGGAACGCAACGGCTGGACGATGGTGAGCATGAAGAATGCCTGGAGCACGGTCTTCAAGGGAGGCATCGAGGGATGAGCGACTGACGCGAGTTCATCGGCATCGAGGACGGCTTCACCCCCTACTCGCACCTCGACTTCAGGAACGACCCTGATGACTTCCAGTTCGCGATCGTCGTCGATGATGCCGGCGGAGCTCGACCGGGTGTCTTCTCGGCTGCCATGGATACGGTGAATCTGATGCAGCCCGAGTTCGTGGCATGTCTCGGCGACCTCATCGGGGGCTATGAGAACGACGAAGAGGCGTATCGGAGATGGTGGGACGAAGTCGACGAGAACGTCGCCAAGCTCGAGATGCCCTTCTTCTTCCTGGCGGGCAATCACGATCTCAACACCCAGGCTTCCAAGAAGGCGTGGAAGGAGCGCTTCGGCAGCGAGCGCAGCTACTACCACTTCGTGTACAAGAACGTGCTCTTCCTGATGCTCAGCACCGAGGACCCACCCAAGGACCCCGCTGACCTGGGCAAGCTCTCGCCAGATCGGTATCGAGCTATCGCCGAGGGGTACGCGGCGGTGAAGAAACTCGAGGAGGGCGACGGGCCCATCACCCCTGATCAGCTTGCGCAGGCGATGCAGCTAATCGAGCCGGTCGAGGCGTGGGCCGGCGAGATCAACATCAGCGACGAACAGGTCGCGTACTTCAAACGGGCCATCGAAGAGAGCCCAGATGTGCGGTGGACGTTCTGTATGGTGCACTCGCCGGCGTGGCTCGGCGACAAAGACCCGGGCAACTTCCTGCAGATTGAGGCGCTGCTCCAGGGCCGCCCCTACACCTTCTTCGCCGCCCATACACATCTCTACGACTACACAGAGCGGGAAGGTCGTGACTACATCACGGGCGCCTGCACCGGTGCGCTGCAGTTCCCGCGCGCCGGGGCAATCGACCACTTCTTCTGGGTCACCATGACCAACGATGGGCCCAAGATCGCGAACGTGCTGCTCAATGGTGTGTGCGACAAGTACGGGCCGCCGGACAGCATGGTCGACTACGGTCTGTATCGTTCGAGGGAGTAGGTTGCCTTTTCGATCATGAAATCGCGATCCACCTCTATCTCGCCCGCTTCGTTGACCTGTACGAGGCCGCCGGTGAAATCCTCGGCAGCACTGAGTCGGTCCAGACCTCGTCCCACTCCTGCTGCTCCTCGCAGATCACCACGAAGCGCAGAGATGTCGTGCGAGCACGGGTTGAGCGAGAGCGAGCCGGCATGCCCCCTGCCCGTCAGGGGCCGAGAGGATTCCCGCCTGCTCTACGCGACTCCGCGCTTCGCGCCGCTCACAGTCAACTCGGCGGCCTGCGTCGAATCGAAGATCTCCTCGATGCCCGCGAGGGCCTGGGAGAAGTCGTCGATCGGCAGGAATATCTTCTTCAGGAGGCCCTTGAACCTCAGATCGTAGGGACGCGTGGACAGGGCGAAGCGCCGAATGGCGTCCACGGGGTCGGCGCCCTCGAGATAGAACGTCCCCATGGTGCCGCGCGGCGTGACGAGCAGACCCGCCACCTCAACGTTCTGGTCCTTCGCTCGCCTGGATTGACCGAACTCCTTCCAAGTCATCTCTTGCTCGAGCGTCGTCTTCGCCGTCTCGGCCGCGCCGGGAACCAGCGGAGCGCAGAAGGCCAAACCCCTGCCTCTGCTCGTAGCGTGGTGGTCGGACCAGACCGCGACGGTCTCCGGCGGCGGATCATCAAGCATCTGCGTCATGTCGATGCCGTGGACGTCCCTAGTCGTGCGCGCGAAGAAAGCATCGATCGCGAGGTCGGACTCCGCCATCAGCCGCGCGCTGGCGGCAAGGTCGAGGCTGGACTCGATGTAGGCGACCACGAAGTCGCCCGTCGGGGTCTTCTGTAGGTAGGCTCGTTCCAGCGTAATGCCAGCACGCCGGCGCGAGGCTTCGTACTCGCGGGGCCGGGCCCGGAACTCGTTGGCGGTGAGCCTGGCGTCGTCGTCGGTCTTCCCCGGAAGCACGGGGAAGGCGAGCAATGACCGTGACATGAGCTGCCTCCTCGGCGGGGTTTCGCAACCCTCAGTAGCTTGTGCATGTCATGTTGTTCCCGGGCAGTCCACTTGGGAACCGCACTCACGTCCGCCGCTTGGCCTGGACCAGCGAGAGGGTCAAGTAGTTGCCTGCTGCCCCGCGAACACCGACCCGACGATCCTCTCCGCCGCCTCCTCCTGCATCGCCGGGATGGCGTGCGAGTAGGTGTCCAGGGTGATCGAGACGGTGGCAGGGCCGCATCGTCTCGCGGCGACCGTGGGAACGATGGCTTGGGGGACGAGTTGCGCCCGGACTGGATGCGGGGAACAGAAGCGCGTCCTCGAGCTGAATCTCGAACATCGTCGCGTCGGGGTGTTCTTCCTGAGGCGGGTCGGGCTACAATGGCGAACCAGACCCGCGATTCCCGGGAGAGATCTCTGCAGTCATCCTAGTCAGTATACGTCCCGTCGGCTTGCCGGGATGGACCAGGATCATCGGTCCGGTCCTCAGGCGGTCAGGTCACTGGCCGTGCGAACTCGCGGACGAACTCCTCGAAGGCCACGGGTCTCCTGCCGGTCATCGCTCGACTACGTCGGTCACTTTGGAGAGGTACCCTTCCGCCCGGAGCTCGTCTGCGGTTGCGAGGTCGTCAGCCAGTCGACCCGAAGACCCGCCGTACTGGTAGCTTGCTGCTAGCTCCTCGACGCTCATGGCGATGTAGCGCATGTGTCTCCCAGTGACCTGGGAGATCGTTGCGGCTATCTGCGCGGGCGTCAGCGCTTCGGGTCCGGTAACGTCGTAGACCTTCCGCGTACAGGTCGCCATCGAGAAGCACGCCCGCCGCCACGGCGGCCACGTCGCGCGCATCGACCAAGCTGCATCTGCCCGTGCTGGCGGTGCCGATGAGTGCGTCCACGTTGGCGTAGGTGAGGCAGTAGAGGTAGTTCTGCATGAAGGTGTTGGCCCGCAGGATCGCGTAGGGGACTCCTGAGCCGACGAGATGGCGTTCCGCCTCGGCGTGCCAGTGCGCACTTGACAGCCTGTCCTCACCCGCCGAAACGCCCATCCACGAGAGATTGACGATGTGGCTCGCCGCGGCACGCTTGGCGGCGTCGATGAGGTTCCTCTGAGCCCGAACGACCGGCCCCGCCGAGGAGTTCACGAAGACGCTGTCGATGCCATCGAGCGTGTTCTCGAACGATGCCGGGTCAGCCAGGTCACCGACCACCACCTCGATGCCGGGAGCTCTCAGACGGTCGGCAGCGTCCGCGGAATGGACCAGCAGACGCAGCTTCTGGCCGCGGGACGAGAGGCACCGCACGAGTTCGGTGCCGACGTTCCCCGGCACACCGCTCACGTAGATCAACGTAGTCCTCTCAGTCTCCCGCATCGCGCCGAGATGTAGGCGACCGGACGTCGCTGCCGGCGGAGCTCGAACCACGACCGCACCCATTGCGCCTGACCGCCGAGCTCTCTCGCGATGATGGCTGTCGAGAGGCCCTGACGGACCGTGTAGATAGCCGCGGCCATGCCAGCGGGGCCACCGCGGATGATGACCACGTCGTAGCGGTCCCTCGGCTGTTTCTCTGCCATCAGCTACCTCCGCCCGCCTTCTCGTTCGGTTACAACATAGGGAGCATTACCGGGAGGGGGAGTCGCCTCATCTGCGAGTCCTCGCCCGAGTTGCGATGGAGCTCGGGAATGCAGTCGGGCGGCACGAGCTCGGGAGTGAGTTCGTCGTCCCAGTTCCCGCTGCGCCAGTACGGTTCCGGCATCCCTCTTGTCCTGGCCACGGCGCTCGTCGGCCAGGTGACGCCGATCCCCGAGTGCCCCGGCGACTGCCTCGTAGTCCTACGCTGATGCCGCCATCGCTCTGAACGTGGGCATGGCGTCGCGCACGTGCTCGACGGGGACTATGTCGCTCTTCTGCAACATGGGGATCGAGAAGACGAACCGCGATATCGCAGAGAGCTCATCGGCTTCGAGCAAAGCAAAGACAACGTGCTTGGGCGGACACCACGTGAAGAAGTGGAGCTTGACGTTCAGGTCCTTGCCGAGCGTCTCGAGGTTCTGGATGGCATCGAGGACCGCGGGCATGGTCTCGCGGTGGTACGCCGGACAGCTATCTTCGGTGTGGGTCATGGTCACGTGGAAGAGCACGGCACTTCTCTCCTTTCGGAGTGGCAGGAGTCGTCCCTTCTACTATGGGAGAGCACCGTCCTCTCTTGAGGCAGCGCCCCCGTGAGCCAGATCTACACGTCGCCTGCTCAACCCCTATCGCGTGCTAGACGGCCCAATCGCTCCCCGTCTGCCGTCACATCGTGCCGATGTTGACGATGTTGCCCTCGCTGTCCTTGAACCAGGCGAGCCTGACGCCTTCGATCTCGGCGCTGCCGTCGACGGTCTTCAGGCCGATCTCGGGCAGGTGGTACTCCTCGAAGGTGACGCCCTTGGCGCGCAGCTCGGCGACCACCTTGTCGAAGCGCTCGCGGGGCACGCCGAACCCCAAAGTCGTGTTCTGCGGCGCCGGCATGCCGGGCCGCTCGTAGATCATTACGCCGGTGCCGTCGCCAGCGCTGAACATCCCTTCACCGGAGGGACCGCCGGCGGCATTGGGCTTGAGCCCCAGCACCTCGGTGTAGAACTTGGTCGCGCGGGCGAGATCCTCGGCTCGCAGCACCGCGCCTACGGGGTAGTCACCCAAGCCTGCCATCATGCACATCCTTGCTCGAATCAGTGAGTGCCCTCAATAGTTTCCCTTCTGCCCGTAGGGGAAACCAGGGAGCGGTTCTGCCCGTGAGAAGGCCGTACTCTGCCTCCTGCATGTCCGGTCGCGCTCTTGGGTAGATAGAGTCCTCCGCTCCGTCGAAGGCCCGAGGGCGGCAGCCGAGGTGAAAGCGAGGAGTGATGCCGACCTGCAACGAGATGAAGACGGGTGAGACCTATGAGTGCGAGAGCTGCGGCCTGGAACTCACGGTCGCAGCTGCGTGCGCAGACAAGGGAGGTTGCTCCTGTTCGGAGCCCTTCACCTGCTGCGGCAGGCCGCTCACCCGCAAGGCGTAGAGGAGACAGACTGTGGCTGTTCCTCTGATCGACCCCGACCTCTGCACGGGCTGTGGCGTGTGCGAGGAGCTCTGCCCCGCGGTCTTCGAGCTCGGCGATGATGGGCTGGCGCACGTCATCGCCGGCTCCGACTGCGATGCGGCGGGGTGCTGCGAAGAAGCCGCCGAGTCGTGCCCGGACGAGGCGATCTCGCTCGAGGGCTGATGGCCTACCCCTGACGACCGCTTCCTCCAGTACGGCGTCCCCGAGCACATCAGAAGTGACATCCAAGCTTGGTGAAGCGGGCGGAGAGGCGGTGAAGGACTGCCTCGCCAATCTCCGCGTCACGACGTTCTTCATCGAGCTAGCTTCACCCTGGGAGAACGACTCCATCGGGTCGTTCGTCGGCGAGCTGCGTGACGAGCTCCTGAACGGCGAGATCTTCTCCACGCTCAAGGAGGCGTAGACCCTGGTGGCTGACTGGCGGCGTCTCTGAAGGGGCTTCGCCCGCACAGCTCTCTCTGGTGAGCGCCCGCCGATGGCCGAAGGTGGTGCCCTTCCTCGAAGCCCTCGCTGAGACCACCCGCTGCCGTGGTCACGCGAGCGCCAGCTAGCGCTACCGATGGAAAGAGAACCGAGGAACAGGCCCGGTCATCAGGGACGCGGGTTACCGGCGCGCGTGGCCGTTGCTGCTCGCGGTTGTCTTGACGCGCAAGCGGGTAGGTCGCGACAACTACCCGGATGGGTGGAACGATTCCAGATGCAGCTCCCCAACTGATGTCAACCGGAAGGTCGGGAGACCATGGCTGAGCATGACGTGATGATCTACGCACTCAAGAGCTGCCGCTGGTGCGCCAAGACCAAGCGCTGGTTCGAGGAGAAGGACGTCCCCTTCGATCACGTGAACGTCGATGCCCTCGAGGGAGAGGAGGCCGAGGCCATGTTCGAGGAGGTTGAACGCGTGAGCGGCGGCCGCAACATGCCCGTGACGGTGATCGATGGGCAGGTCATCGTCGGCTGGCAGCCCGAAAAGTTCGCGCAGGCCATCGAAGGCAGGGCCGAGGAGGGCCAAACCTAGGCCGGAATGGGGAGTTGGAATTGACCCGCTTTCGTGGACACCTGACGATGGGAGACGTTCGTCTCCAAGGAGGGAGTCCCGCTGCCACCCACCAGACCGCCCTACCCGCTTGAGTTCCGCACCGAGGCGGTGGCACGCCCCGGGTTCCGCGGCGGCTGAGTTACTTGGGAACCATGCTATCTGCTGCGGTCTTCTGGTTGTAGAGCTCGAGCATCTGCTGCGGCGTGAGTCGTCGCATCCGCGTCTCTCCCCGGTGCCTCAGCGAGCGGTGCCGGCGTCGTGAGTTGTACCAGCCGACGTAGGTGACGAGAGCCAGCTCGAGGTCGAGGCGTGTCGGCCAGCGGTAGCGGCTGATGAGCTCGCGCTTGAGCGTCGAGATCACGCTCTCGGCCATGGCGTTGTCGAGCGCCGTGCCGGTGCGCCCGCGGCTCGGGGCGATGCCGGCTCTCTTCAGCCGCTCGGTGTACTCGTAGGATGTGTACTGGGAGCCGTTATCGCTGTGAGCCACGAGGCCACCTTCATGCTCCTGACGGGCGGCGAGAGCCATCTCGAAGGCGTCCGTGACGAGACTCTGGCGCATGTGCGGTGCCAGCTGCCAGCCGACGATGCGCCGCGTATGGACGTCGAGCACGAGGGCGAGGTAGGCCCAGCCCTGCCAGGTGCGCACGTAGGTGAAGTCGGAGAGCCACACGGCGTCGGGGCGGGTGGCCGTGAAGTCCCGGCGCACGAGGTCCGGGGCGGCCAGCGGGGCGAGGCCCGGCAGGGTCGTCTTCTTGCTCTCGACCGGCCCCACGCCGACGAGGCCGTTCCCGCGCATCAGGCGCTCGACGGTGCAGCGGGCGACCCGGACGCCGGTCTCGTTCAGCTCGTCCCAGATCTTGAGCTGGCCGTAGACGCCGCCGCTGCCTGCGTGCACGCGGCGTATCTGGGCGAGCAGCCAGACGTCACGCAGGGCGCGGGCCGAGGGTGGCCTGGTCCTGCGGGCGCGGTAGGCGCTCACCGAGACCTCGAGCTCCCGACAGATCGGCTCGACCCCGAGGCGGGCGCGGTTCGCATCGACGAAGGCGCTCACCTCGGACGGGGCTGGTCGAGCTCGCGGGCGAAAAACACGCTCGCCGCCTTGAGGATCTCGTTGGCGCGGCGCAGGTCACGGACCTCGCGGCGCAGCGTCGCCAGCTCCTCGCGCTCGGCGCTCGCTAGCCGGTCGGCGCGGGTGCCGTCGTCGGCCTCGTCCTGGCGCACCCAGACGCGCAGGGTCTCGTGGTGGATGCCGAGGTCACGCGCGACCGCGGCGATCGGACGCTCCGACTCGCGGGCGATGCGCACACTGCGCTGCCGGAACTCCGGTGAGTACTTCGATGGTCTGGCCATGAGACGCGGTCTCCCTTCTCTGAGGATACGATCCTCCAAGAAACGGAGCCTCCGTCAAACCCGGGGCGTGCCACGGTGCGCCTCGTGCGTTCTTCGGGCCAGTCGATCAACCGCACCGCCAGGGACCTCGGCGTCTGCCACGAGACGCTGCGCAAGTGGGTCCGTCAGGCCGAGGTCGATGCCGGTGAGGCCGAGGGCCTGACCAGCGAGGAGCGCGGGGAGCTACGCCGTCTGCGCCGCGAGAACCGCGTGCTGCGCGAGGAGCGCGAGATCCATCCTGGCCGCGATCGCGCGGTCCCCATGTACCTCGGCAGCCGCGAGAGGGCCATGGAGGCCGCCGTCAAGGCAAACGTGCGGGGCATCCAGGTCGGTGTGATGACTTGGGCGACTGAGCACGACGACCGGTATCCGCCGGCGGTCGAGGTGGACGCGGGCGGTGCCGTCGGGGTGCTGGTCGACCCCTGGCCGGAAGACCCGTGGTAGAGCGGCACGGCCATGGCCAACACTGGTACGACGGGCAACTACACCTACACGCTCATCGGCGGCGGCGATGCGTTCACTCTCGATGGCCACGGCAAGAGCGGCATCGTGATCAGCGTTCCCTGAACTGACGGTGCAGAGTCGTCGGATGGTTCGTCTGTCGGCGCTGGGGAAGGCTCCCGGTGCAGTGGATGCGATGCGAAGGAGCGAACCATGGCGGATTCGCAAGTAATCGGGACCGGGACGAAGGACGACCCCTGGGTGCTCAGGACGCCACCCGGCTCGTCGGAGTACGTGATGTACCGTGACGAGACGGCGGAGCCTCCCGCCCTCGTCTGTGTCGTCGGCAAGACCACCCTTGGGTATCAGTTGCGCGCCATCGAGGACCTGCACGCCTGGCTGAAGGAGCGCGGAGACTGGGTGCCTCTCGGCGCGGCAGACGAGAAGAAGCCGGCGGCACCGGGCACGGTGGAAGCGTGGGGCCGCTCGGCGGACAACCCGGTCGGAGGCTGGTACGGGCTGAAGAAAGGGCTGCGCGGCCGGTTCGGGATGTACCTGCCGCCCCTCCTCGAGGCGCTTGGGCTGGCCGAACTCGAACACAACTCACGCAACAATCGCATGAGAGCAGTCTAGGCTCTCGGGAACGACGGGAAGCGCCGGCGATCACCAGGTAGACCTGTTCGCCCGGCACTACCAAGGAGGTGGAACGTGGAGCTGAGGATGGTGGATGAGCAGGACACCGTCGCTGTTCGGCTGGTCACTCCGGTGGAGAGGCTATCCGAAGCCATGGGGTCGACGTATGGTCGAATCATGGAGTATCTCGGCTCAGTGGGCATCCAGCCATCTGGACCCCCCTTCGCCGTGTATCACAACATGGACATGACCGCCCTGGATGTCGAGATAGGCATACTCGTCCCCTCGCCGGTGGAGGGGCGCGGCGATCTCGCGCCGGGGACGATCCCGGGGGGCAGGGCAGCCGTCGGCATGCACACGGGACCGTACGAGACCATCGGGGAGTCGTATGACGCCCTCATGGCGTTTGTGAGAGAGAACGGGCTGGAGATGGGCCCTTTCAGCTACGAGTTCTACCTGAACGATCCGGGGTCATGCCCGCCGGAAGAACTGCAGACGGAGATCTTCTTCCCCATCAAGGAGTAGCGCCCCCAGTGTTCTCCCTAGAACCTGAGTGACCATGCATCCGCCTGATCTACTGCGCCGTGAGCGCCTACGCCCTTCTCCTGGGGGTGACCGGCACGCTGCTCGAGACTGCCATGTGGGGGTTCCTCCTCCTCGCGGGCGCTGTGTTCATCGTGGGCGGGATCTATGGTCTCAAGGGTGGCGGCCGCGGCGGACCATTGGTCTTTCTGGTCATGGGGTTGATCCCGTTCGTCGTGCTTGTGGCGGTCCTCTTTCTGGGCGCCTGATACCGACTCCTTGGGATCGCCGTTGTCTCCTGCTGGAGATGATCGGATACCTCTGGAACCTCAGAGTCCTGTCGGTCGTCTACTTCAACGTCATGGGCCTGGCGGTCTTGGCCTGCTCGGGAAGCAGGTGCGTCATGTGCGCGACGGGTGCGCCTGCCTCACTCTCAGCTGCATCGGGTATCACGTGAGTGTTCGCTGGAAGATGAGGTGGCGTCGACCGGGAGGATGACATGAGCGGCAAAGTGGTGCATTTCGAGATCCCGATCGATGAGAGCGAGCGCGCCCTCGCGTTCTATCGGGAGGCGTTTGGCTGGGATATCGCGCAGTGGGGCCCGATGGAATACTGGACGACTGAGGCTGGCGAGGGCGAGGGCATCGGCGGGGCGTTGACGAAGCGCAGCGAAGACGTTCCGGCGCTCGTCTTCTACATCGCGGTCGACGACATCGAGGCTGCCCTTGCGGCAATCGAGGGTGCAGGCGGCAGACGACTGACTGCCCGCATGCCGATCCCGACTGTCGGCTGGTCGGCCTTCTTCGAAGACACAGAGGGCAACAAGGTCGGGTTGTTCCAGAGCGATCCGAGCGTGCCGATGCCGGAGGGAATGCGCTAGGAGGCGTTCAGCGACTGCACTCATACCTCGGCCGCCCCGGCTCAGCGGCTTGTCCTCGACCCCCAGTCTGCGGCAGGCCCGGTCCGGACTTTCTGGTCACCGGCGAATCCCAAGCTTGGCCCTGAGTACATCCATCTGCGTAGAAGTGGACCGACGAATGGGGACCGGTCACTAGTGCGCGGACACGGCGAGCTCACGACGCTACTCCAGAAGGTCGCCACCGACGGCAAGGCACCGCGCTCCTTCGCCGCCAAGTACCTGCACTTCCACAGCCCGGTGGTGCCGATCTGCGACAGCTATGCCTCGGCGGGGCTCGTGAGATGCGTGCCATGGCGCGAATGCGAATCGCGCTTTCAGGAGTCGCCCTCTGCCGATGGCGAGTATCAGGACTTCTGCGTGCGCTTCTTCCACCTCTACGAGGCCTGTCGCGATGCGGGTCTTGCCGTCAGCGTCAAGAGCCTCGATGCCTACCTGTGGCATGTGCCTGGGGCGGAGTGAGGCCTGCGCGCGTCGGTGTCTCGTCGGCCGGCCTCTTGAAGATGCTGCGTGTGGCCCATGTACTCCCCGCCGACAGCACTTCAAAACCTGTGTGCAAGCCGGTGGTCGAGACTCCCTCCCCTGGGGGATCATCCACCCAGGCCGTCGGCGACCATCGCGTGCCGTTGTCACTCCATGTGGCAGAATGCCAGGCAGGTCGCAGGACCATCGTTGGGCAAGGCGGCAAGGAGGGTCATGCCGAGGAGCGTCGGGGAGGTCCGACTCGTGCCGTTCGATCCTGCGCGCGACGCCGACCTTGCAGCGATCTGGATGCATGCGCCGCACGTCTCACGCTGGTGGGGTGACCCCGAGCAGGCGCTAGCTGAAGTGTTTGAGCGGCCGAGCAGAGGCGGTGACGCGCTCGTCATGGCGGACGGGGTCCCGGTCGGGTACATCCGCTGGCAGACACCCACGCGCGCAGAGCTGGATGCCGCCGGCCTGCGTGAGGTCCCCGACGGTGCCATGGACATCGACATCGCCATCGGAGAGCCGGACTACCTTGGCTTGGGCGTGGGGCCACGGGCGCTCAGGCAACTCGTAGAGGAACTCATAGAGGACAGCCGCGTCCTCATGATCATGCTCGCGACCTCCGTCGAGAACGAGGCGGCGATCCGAGCCTATGAGAAGGCCGGGTTCGTCCCTCGGCGCTGGTTCGACGACCCGCAGTGCGGCGAATGCTGGCTGCTCGTTCTGGAGATGCCACCCGGCTGACCTGAGGCTCGGGCGCGTCGGTATCCCGCCGGTTGGCTTCCGGGAGACACTGGATGTGGCGCGACTTGCGACTCGGGGACAGGGCAACAAGACATGTCCCGGTGGGCATACTTCGTCTCGTCCAAGTGCCACCTTCAAGACTCGAGTCGCTGGTGCCGATATGTAGTCCGATGGGAGTCCGTCGCTTCACATCCCGCTCGATCTGGCTGCTGCCGCTGCTGGTGCTCCTCGGCCTGCTGCCGGCCGTAGCCTCAGCCGCGGACGGCGCCGAGCCTCCTTCTTCGCCGTCGCCGTCTGCGTCTCCTGCTGAGCCAGCCCCGACCACCCTGTCGGCATCGTCCTCGCCCACCGTATTCAGGTATGGCAGCGTGACCGAAGTCAGGTTCAGCGGCACGATCTCCGTACCCTCCGCCACCGTGACGCTGACCAGCAAGGCGGCCCTCGACGCCGACTGGACAGAGGTCGGCGGCGTTGTCGCCGCGCCCGACGGGAGCTTCGCCTTCGCGGCTCTGCCGGCCCCGGAATCGACGACCGAGTACCGCGCCTCCTTCGCCGGCGACGCGGAGCACGCTGCGGCGACCGCCGTCGTACGGGTGAGGGTCCGCCCACGTGTCTACCTGAACGTCGCGAAGACGGTGTGGATCCCGCCCGGCGGGACCTTCCGCCTCAGCGGCAGCGTCGATCCGGCCCACCCCGGCGGCACGGTCCTCATCGATCGCCGACTGAGCGACGGCACCTGGGTCCAGGCCGCGAGCACGACGCTGGGCGCGGATTCCCGCTTCTCCTTCAGCTGGGCGCCCCGCAGGTTCGGGACCGTCCGCCTCCGCGCCCGCATGGCGTTCGATGCGGAGCACGCCTCCGGCTTCTCGGCTCCCCGCAAGGTCGTCATCAACCGGAAGAACGAGCACATGGTGCCGCACAAGTACGCGCACTACATCGTCATCGTCCGGCACGAGTACAAGCTCTACTACTACGAGCGCGGCAAGATGGTGCGCAGCTTCAAGGTCGCCCTGGGCAAGCCAGGCTATCCCACCCCCATCGGCCTCTACAGCATCTACCACAAGCGCAAGCCCGGCGGAGGAGCCGCGCTGGGCAGTTGCGTGATGTTCTACCGGCGCGCGGGGGGCATCGCGATCCATGGGACGAACCAGCCCTACCTGCTCAAGCGCTTCCCGCGCCCCTTCTCTCACGGCTGCGCGCGCATGTACAACTCAGAGGCGCTCTGGCTCTACTACCGCTGCCCCAAGGGCACGCCCGTGCGCAACTACCGCTAGGCCGCCTCAGCCGAGCTCGAAGTACTGGCTCGCGTAGTACTCGCGCCATTCACCGGTCTTGATGATGCGCCACCACGAGGAATTGCCTCGATACCAGTCCACGGTGCGCTGCAGCCCCATCTCGAACGACGTGACCGGTCACCTTCCTGCTCGGTCAGGTGCTAGCCAGCTGCCCTGCAGGGGTCCTCGTGCGCTTTCTCTGTCGCGGGGAGCCTTAAGGCGATGGAGCTTGCTGACGACGTAGAGTGAAGCAGCGAGCACTGATGACGACGAAGGGGAGTGGAGGCGATGCGACGAGGCATCACGATGATCGGCGGCCTTGCGGTGCTCGGACTCGCTCTTCTGCTGCTCACTGCTGTGCCATCGCGCGCCGGGGCAAGCGAATCGACGCTCTTCAACGTCGGTGGTCGCGGGTGGGGCCACGGCATCGGTATGAGCCAGTACGGCGCCTACGGCTATGCCAAGCACGGCTGGACGTACAAGCCCATCTTGCGCCACTACTACACCGGCATCAGTTTCGGCAAGACGAGCAACCGCACCGTGCGGGTGTTGCTGGCCAGCGGCCAGGCGAGCGCGCGCGTGAGCTCGAGTCGTGCCTTCAAGGCGAGCGGCGCTGGGCGCAGTGTGAGTCTCCCCGCCGGCAAGGTCGCGACCCTCACCTGGTCGAACAGCGCCTATCGCGTCACCGCCGGTGGCCGCTCCTGGGTCTTCACGGGTCCTGTCACGTTCAAGCCCGGCTCTCGTATCCTGCGTCTCTACAACCGCAACCAGAACGGCTGGCCTTCGGGAACGAGCGGAGCCCGCTATCGTGGCAACCTCCGCGTCGTTCGCTACAGCGGGGCCTTCCGCATCGTCAATCACGTCAAGCTCGAGGGGTACTTGCGCGGAGTGGTACCGCGCGAGTCGCCGTCTTCGTGGCCGAGAGAAGCCCTCAGGGCGCAGGCCGTGGCGGCTCGCTCCTACGCTGTTCGCGGCATCAAGGGCGGCGACACCTACGATCTCTTCTGTACCGCCGCCAGCCAGGTCTACAACGGCTACGACGGAGAGGCTGCCTCCACCAACGCCGCCGTCGCGGCCACGGCCGGCGTCGTGCCCACCTACGGTGGCAGGGCCATCGTGGCCTACTTCTTCTCGACCTCCGGCGGACGCACCGAGAACATCGAGAACGTCTGGGGCGGCAGCGCCGTTCCCTACCTCAAGAGCGTCAGCGATCCCTACGACACGTACTCGAAGTACCACACGTGGAAGGATGGCCCCTACCGCTACTCGGAGACCACGATCACGAAGAAGCTCGGCAGTCTCGTGCGCGGGAGGCCGCGTGCGGTGTATGTGACGAAGCGCGGCCGCTCGCCGCGCGTCGTCAAGGCCAGTGTCCTGGGTACGAGCGGCGCCAGCGCGGCCAGTGGCTGGACGCTGCGCAACAAGCTCGGGCTGCGCGACAGCTGGTTCTGGGTCCGCAGCATGAGCGTCTCACCGACGAGTGCCGACCGCACGACGATCGTCCACGGGGAGAAGGCGACGTTGAGCGGGCGCACCTATCCGGCGATCGGTGCCGGCAAGCGTGTCACGCTGCACTACTACCGGGACGGAGTGTGGAGAACCACGATGGTCCCGTTGTCGCGCACCGTGAAGAAGACCTTCACCTACACCGTCAGCGGCAGCGCCAAGTCCGGCAGCTACACCTCCTACTCCTTCGCTGCCGGGCCCGGGCGCACCACCACCTACTACTTCGCCTACGGCAAGTCGCGCTCGCCGAAGACGATCGTGAGGGTGCGACCGGCGCTCACGATCGCCGCGAGCGCCGTGACGGCGCAGGCCGGCGACACGATCTCCTTCACGGGCACGGTGCTGCCTCTGACCAAGGCCGGTGCCACGGTCGAGCTGAAGTACCTCAGCGGGGGTGTCTGGCTGAAAGCCGCGGAGGGTACGGTCGCCGCCGACGGCAGCTACGAGATCCCCTGGGCAGCTGAAGGCGGCGCCTGGTCGTTCAAGGTCCGGGCCGCCGCCGGGGACCAGATGCTGGCCAACTCGAGTCCGGTCCTGACGGTCGACGTCCAGTAGGTCTTCAGTCGAATGGGTCCCGGGCGGAGACGGCTGCCGCGGCTTCTCCTCCTCGACTGCCACTTGCGAGCGTCAGTGTCAAGTGTCGGTACCCGTGCTACGGATTGGCTCCAGTTCCTCTGCGACAGTAGTCGTGTCTGAGTTCTCCGTCGTCTGGTGCTGACGAGGTCTGCCCTTGGGATCGACGAAGGCGCCGAGCTCCTTGGCGCGATCGTGGTGGATCGCATGCGTGCAGAGAAGGGTGCCGTCGTGTGAGATGCGTACCTTGCCCCTGGCGATGCGCACCTCGACCTGCTGGCCGCTGAGGCGCTTGGAGACGGTGTAGGTACCGCCGGCGAAGCTGATGGTGCCCTTGGGGTCGACGCTGCGCAGCACGAAGCGCCCGGCAGTGGGTCGCACCTGGCCCGCTGAGCGCTGCAGCCGCTTGGTCTCGTGCGCTCGGCGACGGGCGTGGCAGGCGAGAAAGACGCCGCGGTGCTGGATATCTACGAGTCCGTGGGCCCTGGTCAGTATCTCCACCGTCTCGCCCTCCAGGTAGGCGCCGACGTAGTAGTCGAAGCCGTCGAGACTGATGCGACCGCCCTCACGCACGCGCCGGGTGACCACCTCACCCTCGGCGGGGAGCTGCTCGCCGGTGGCCTTGGCCTCGACCGCTTCGGCTTCGGGCTGCTGCGCCACTTGCTGCTGTCCCCTCGCCGCCAGCTCGAAGCGCTTGATCGGGGCCACCATGCCGATGCCCTGGTGCGGGCGATTCGTGTTGTAGTGGTCTACCCACTCGTCGAGCTCGGCCTGCGCCTGTTCAAGGGAGGCGAAGACGCGCCCTTCGAGGAACTCGCTCCGGAGCGTCTTGTGGAAGCGCTCGACCTTGCCGGTGGTCGTCGGGCTGTAGGGGGCGGTGAGCAGGTGACGCACGCCATGCTTGCGACAGAGGCGGTCGAAGAGCACCTCGCGTCGGTGGGCCCCGAAGCGCCCCGTGAACACCTTGCCGTTGTCGGTCAGGATCTGCTCGGGGACGCCGTGACGACGCATCGCCGCAAGCAGCGCCTCGCAGACCGGCCGCGTGGTGGCGCGCTCGACCAGCTTGGCTGAGATGCAGAAGCGGGAGTGGTCGTCGATGCCGGAGACGAGCTTGAGCTCGCGCCCGTCGCTGAGCTGCACGCCGCCCATGACGTCCATCTGCCAGAGCTCCATGGCCTTCAGGCGTTCCCAGCGGCGGTAGTCCTCGCGCTTGCGACGGCGCTTCTTGGGATCGATCAGGCGATGGCGCACCAGGCAGCGATAGATCGAGGAGCGCGAGGGTTGGCGCTCGAGCTCCTCCCGCGCCAGGTAGTGGGCGATCGTGCGCGGGCCCCAGCGCGGGTGGGCGAGGCGCATCTCGACGATGCGCGCCTCGACCGCCGGCGGCGTGCGGTGCGGGCAGCGTGCTGGTCGCGCAGAGGCGTCGGCCAGACCGCCGATGCCGCTGCGCGCGTAGCGTCGCAGCCAGCGGTGCAGCGTCTGGCGGCTGACTCCATAGCGCCCCGCCACCTCGACCACGCTGTTGCCCGCGAGGACCTCAAGGACTGCCTTGTGGCGCTGTTCCACGACTCCCAGCTCGATGAGCATGACCTGAGCCTCCCCGTCGAACGACCGTTGCCGGTCGTCTCTTCGAGGAGAGTGGCGCCCGTCCGCTGGCCTGACTGTCGCACAGCTACCGAAGCCACCGTCGCCCAGGAGCCGAAGCCACTGTCGCCCGGCGACTGAAGCCGCGTCTCGGAACTGTCACGCAGCTGCCGGAGCCACTCTGTCAAGGATGTACCGGAGTCGCACAACTTGCGAGCGTCAGGCTGCCGCCAACTTGCCGACGAGACGCGACACCACGGCCCTACACGCCTGAGCACAGCCCAGCACCAACACTCGTCAGAACCTTGGACCGTGCAGCACGATTGCACACGAGCCACGACGCCCCGTCACGCCTTCGGCAGGTTTCCTAAACCTGGTGTCGGTGGTTCGATTCCAGCCGGGAGCGCCAGAAGTGCCTGCATATAGCGTCTCGTTGAGCCGTCCTCGGCGTGCAACGGCCCGGATTGCTGCCAGATGCCGACATTCTGCCGACGAGAATGACCATCATGGGATGTGACGCGCGAGCACAGGCCGACACGTTCGATTGCCTCAGCACGACTCTTGCGCCTCTGTGGGCCAGCGGGTGCCCTCCAAGGGGTCTGCAGCCATGCTCACACGACACCAGCTGGGTGAGACCCGGCTTCAGCGTGAGAGCAGGAGGACGTGCATGCCATCACTCGTTCTTGAGCTACAGAGGGACGCGGTTGACCCGACAGCCTCCCTCTCGGTTGTACTTCGCACGGCGCTCGCCGTGGCGGC
The DNA here is from genome assembly GCA_963717285.1 of uncultured Thermoleophilia bacterium. Classification (GTDB taxonomy): domain Bacteria; phylum Actinomycetota; class Thermoleophilia; order UBA2241; family UBA2241; genus CAIXSE01. The sequence goes on along the minus strand of CAVQVW010000001.1, from coordinate 634,210 downwards.
CAAGCTCGACGTTCCAGAGTTCTACTCGCTTTGTGAACGAGAGCTGGGCGGGTACGGCGAGGCACAGCCGCCCGAGTACAGGAAGGTACGGGGAGAGGTCAAGGCTCACAGTCCGTATCACGGATGGCAGCCTCTCCCTGTCGAAGACCCGGAGTCCGCGCGGCGACTCTCGGAGGTATACGTCAAGCAGTCCGTGGGGGAGCTTGAGGATCTTCTCGGCGGCGGGAATGACGCTGGCGTGCTGCAAGTGGCATTTCCTCCAGAACTGCTCCACCAGTGGGCTGACAAGGACTTCATGCAGATGGGGCTTGTGCCGACACTCATCATCAGCCGCACGGCCCTCCTTGGCATCATCGAGAGGGTTCGCTATCTGATACTCGACTGGAGCCTCAGACTGGAGAAAGAGGGGGTTCTTGGGGATGGCATGACCTTCTCTCGTGGGGAGAAGGAGAACGCTGCGTCTGTCGTCTACAACATCCAGAGCGTGACCGGCGTTGTCGGCGGATCCGTCCAAGCGGAGAACCTCGACATCAGCAGCTTCTCCAGTGTCCATACAGAGTTGAAACGGCTGGGCATCGACCAGAGGAGCCGCAACGAGCTCGCGACAGTCATGGACGAACTGCCCGGAGCGTCGGGCGAGGCAAAGGTAGGGCTGCTTCAGCAAGGGCTCGACTGGGTGAAGCGAAACAAGGAGGCTCTCGGCGCTCTGAATTCAACCATTGTGGCATGGCTCAATTCCCAGCATTGAACTGCTTGCCGCACGTCGGTCATGGAACGCCACCGCGGCTCAGTCCTCAGCGAACACCAGCCCAGCGATCAGCGCCGCCGCCTGCTGCATCGCCGGAATCGCGTGCGAGTAGGTGTCGAGCGTGATCGAGACGGTGGCGCGGGTATGGCGCACGTCATGCAGGCGGATCGGCGGCAGCATGACCTTCTCGGCTGCCTGGCCGAAGAAGCGGCTGGCGACCTTGGGGTGGTAGGGCGTCGCCATCCTCCTTCGTGAAGACGTATGGCTAGGCTTCGCGCCCCAGGAAGCGCGTCTGTCGCCAGTGCGGTGGCACGCGCAGCTCGCGGCGGTTCGTCCAGGCGAGGAGGAACACGTTGGCGAGTGAGATGGTGAGCAGCGACGCCGAGGCACCGTACAGCAGCAGCCCCGCAAAGAAGAGGCTGGAGCCGATCAGGCTGGTCCAGGCGTCGGTGCGCTGCACCGCATAGACAACACCGAAGCACACCGCCAGCGACAGCACCCCTAGCAGCCCTGAGAGCGCCAGCCAGACGCCGAAGGTGGCGGCCACGCTCTTGCCGCCGTGAAAGCCAAGGAACGGCGAGAAGGCGTGGCCGAGTAGCGGCGCGAGGGCGATCGGCACCAGGCCCCAGCCATCGATGCCAGAGCCACGCGCCAGCAGCACCGCAGCACTGGCCTTGCCCACATCGAGGAAGCTTGCCGACAGGCCGAGGCGCCAGCCGCCGGCTCGCCAGGCGTTGCCGGCGCCCGGGTTGCGGTCGGTGCCGTAGTCGCGCACATCGACGCGGAGAAAGGCGCGTCCCAGCCAGTAGGAGAAGGGCAGCGCTCCCAGGGTGAAGCCCAGTGCACTCAAGACGAGGATCATCATCGCTACTGACCGTACCCTTCGGCGCAGCTGAGGATGCCGGCGGCTGTTGCTCTCCCGCATACACCAGCCCGGCAATCAGCGCCGCCGCCTCCTCCTGCATCGCCGGAATGGCGTGTGGGGAGGTGTTGAGCGTGATCGAGGCGGTGGCGTGGCCGAGACGTCGGCTTTGGGATGGATGGCAGGGCGCGTGCGGGCGCAAGACGCCTAGGGCGTGAGGGCGAGGTGATCGAGGTCGTTCGGGAAGGAGTCCACTTGTTGGGCTATGGCCCGGAACCCCTCCATCGACCGGGCTGCTCGTGGCCGCCTGCCGGGGGAGCGGGCTTCATCCTTCGACCAATACCGAGGTGTCCCAGCCCATCCACCAGGGGCCGGTGTTGAACTGGCCATCACCCTCGAGATCCTCGTCGAGAGAGCCCTCGAAAGGTTTGGAGGCACCGGGCCTGTATTTCGCGACATCTCCGCCCCCGGCCTTGACCTCACCGTCAGGTGCATAGTGGGTCCAGGTGTACTCGGTGGACAGCCCGAAGTGACCGAGCGACGTCGGGTCGTCGCTGTAGAACTCCCCCGTGAGGACGTAGGTTTCCCCCTTCTCGTAGGTACGTTGGGAATCGTAGTACCACTCGGTCTCCGTCTTCGTGCGGATGATCTTGATCTCCCATTTGCCGGTGGTGTTGTAGAAAGGATTGTCGCCGCCCGCCGGCTTGATCTCCATGACGATGTCGTGCGATGCGATTCTCAGGGCGCTCGCATCATCGCGGAAGTACGGGGTCAGCTTGAGGCTGACCGCCTTGCCGCTCCTCAGCTTGCTGACGCTGTCCAGGTTGGCTGTGAGGCTGGCTAGCTGGCAGGCGAGGAGACCACCAGCCCCGCAATCAGATGCCGCCGCCTCCTCCTGCATCGCCGGGATGGCGTGCGAGTAGGTGTCGAGCGTGATGGAGACGGTGGCGTGCCCCAGGCGTTCACTGACAACCTTCGGGTGGATCCCGGCTTGGAGGGCGAGAGTCGCGAGGGTGTGCCTCAGGTCGTGCAGGCGGATAGGCGGCAGCATCGACATCTTCACCGCTTGGCGCCAGTAGCGCGATGACCGGACTCCAGCCTCGTCTAGGTGGATTTCGAGCGGCGGGGCGTAGCGCCAACCGTCCCCGTCGCGGCGCCGGTGCTCCAAACGCCGGCGCACGTGTGCTCCATACGAGTCGCCATGTGGCCGCCGCCTCTCCGGACTCCCTCAAGCCGCTGAGGTAGGCTTGTGGCGACAGGCTTGAGAAGGAACGCCTCCAGCGGAGGCGCGGAGACACTGCGCCAACGGTCGGAAGCGCACGGCAGACCGGACCGACGTGCCGCACGGTCGAGAAGAGCTCGAACACCCGTGGAACGTGTCGCTCGGTGAGGCGGCGGCGATTCAGTCGCGCCTCGCCGCCGAGGTGGAGCTGCGCCCTTTGGCAAGCGATGGCCCGCGCGCTCCGAAGCTGGCGGCCGGTGTCGACGCGGCCTACACGAAAGACCGCTCGCACGTGTGGGCGGCCGTCGTGGTCATGGACGCTCGTTTCCGCGTGGTCGCCTCCGCCGTCGTTGAGGGGGAACCGGATCTCGAGTACGTACCAGGCTACCTCGCCTTCCGAGAAGGTCGCTTCACCCTCGAGGCGCTCCGTGCTCTCGATGTCGAGCCTGACGTCGTCTTCCTCGACGGCCACGGCGTCGTGCATGCCCGCGGTTGTGGGCTCGCCTCGCACGTCGGCGTGCTCCTCGGGCTGCCGACGATCGGTGTGGCGAAGGCGCCGTTTCACGCGATCGACCACCTGCCGGGGCCACAGCGTGGCGACTACTACATCCTCACCAAGGAGTGGGGCGCAGAGGGCGCATCGCTTCGCTTGAAGACTGGCGTCAAGCCCGTCTACGTCTCGCCTGGACACCTCGTCGATCTGGACAGCTCGATTGATCTCGCGCTGGCTTGGTCCAGTGAGCGCCGCCGGCCGGAACCGCTGGCGGCGGCGCACACGCTGTCAGTCCACGCGCGCAACCGCACCCTGCGGATCTCCTAGCGGTCCCTCAACCCGACTCCACGAGAGCCAGGCTGCAATCGTCCGCAGCCAAGAGCGCGTCGCCAACGGGCGGCCGTTATGGGCGAGAGAGCGTGCGGAATATCAAGATTGATGGGAGGGCGCTTTCGGAGGTGGGAAGAATGGCGATCACACGTTGGGACCCGTTCGGCGAACTGACGAGCATGCGGCGCGAGATGGAAAGGCTGTTCGGCCGGCTCGGCCTCGGCGAGAGCCGCACGGCCGCGACCACATGGATGCCGCGCGTCGACGTGAAGACGAGCGGCGAGGACATGGTCGTCTTCGCCGAGATCCCCGGTCTCGACCGCGAGGACATCGAAGTCGATGTCAGCGAGGGCATGCTCACGATCAGGGGTGAGCGCAAGTCCGAGACCGAGAAGAGCGAGGAGGGCTGGCTGATCCAGGAGCGCAGCTACGGGTCGTTCGAGCGCTCGCTCGCCCTCCCTGAGGGTGTCGACCCCGACAAGGTCACGGCCGACTACGAGGAAGGTGTGCTCGAGGTGCACGTCCCCAAGGGGGCGCAGGCCGTGAAGCCGGCGACCCATCGCGTCGCGATCGGGTCGGGCGAGAACGAGTAGGGCTGTCGACAGGGTGGCCAGAGCACGGGTGCCCCGCCGCAAGCGGGGCACCCGTTCGGCTGCGGCACGGAGGTGCAGGGTACGGCGAGCGATGCTGCCGAGGAATGGATGGAGCGTGATGAAAGGGTCTTCAGCGACTCGCGACAGGCGCAACACCGAACGGGAACGCCCGCGGACGCATACGCCAGCGACCAAACGACTCGGCGGTCAACCCACCGCCGACCACTGTCGGGAGGCGCCAAGCCGATGACCAGTGAGAGAGAGATGCTCGATCCGAGTTCCCTAGCGCCCACACACTACTGGCACACGCTTGAGGACGGGCGTGTGCAGTGCGATCTCTGCCCGCGCTTCTGCAAGTTGCACGAGGGGCAGCGCGGCTTCTGCTTCGTGCGGGCCAATCACCACGGCGCCGTCGTGCTGACCACCTACGGACGTTCGAGCGGCTTCTGCGTCGATCCGATCGAGAAGAAGCCGCTCAACCACTTCCTGCCCGGCACATCGGTGTTGTCGTTCGGCACCGCTGGCTGCAACCTCGCCTGCAAGTTCTGCCAGAACTGGGACATCACGAAGTCGCGCGAGACGGACACTCTCATGGACCGGGCCAGTCCCGAGACCATCGCGCGCGCCGCGCGCCGTCTCGGCTGCAGGAGCGTGGCCTGCACCTACAACGATCCCGTGATCTTCATGGAGTACGCGATCGACGTAGCCGAAGCCTGCCGTGAACGGGGCATCAGATCGGTGGCGGTGACGGCCGGCTACATCAACGAGGCCCCACGGCGCGAGTTCTTCGAGCACATGGATGCGGTCAACGTCGACCTCAAGGGCTTCACCGAGGAGTTCTACCGGAAGCTCACCGGTGCCCGCCTGGCGCCGGTGCTCGAAACGCTCGAGTACCTGAAGCACGAGACCGATGTGTGGTTGGAGGTGACCACGTTGATCATCCCCGGGCACAACGACTCGGACCAAGAGCTCGAAGAGCTGACCACGTGGATCGTCTCCCATCTAGGGCCCGATGTGCCGCTGCACCTCAGTGCCTTCCATGCGGACTGGAAGATGCGCGACGTGCCGCCCACTCCGCCCGAGACGCTGATGCGCGCGCGCCGCATCGCCATCGACAATGGCGTGCGCTACGCCTACGCGGGCAACGTTCGCGGCGACGCCGGTCAGAGTACCTCTTGTCATCATTGTGGAGCGAAGCTAGTCGGGCGCTCCGGATACACCATCACAGCCTGGCACCTTGACCCCGATGGCGCCTGCGAGGAATGCGGCACGGCTTGTGTCGGCGTGTTCGAAGCACAGCCCGGTGACTGGGGCGCCCGTCGCCAGCCGGTGCGGCTGGCGGACTTCGCGCCCGGGGCGAGATGAAGGCCGTCGTCTCGGGGTAGACGCACTACATGTCCGAGACTGCCCCAGTGATCATCGAGCGCAGGGAGCTGCGCAACCGCACCCGGGTGTTCCGCGACCGCGCGCACGCCGGGACGGTGCTCGCCGAGCTGCTCGCTGAACGATTCGATCGCCGCGCGCACGCCCTTCTGCTGGCGATCCCGGCGGGAGGCGTACCTGTGGCCGTTCCGATCGCGCACCGTCTCTCCCTGCCTCTCGACGTCGCTGTAGTCAGCAAGATCACACTTCCTTGGAACACCGAATCAGGCTACGGCGCAGTCGCGTTCGACGGCAGCGCGTACCTGAACGACCCGCTGGTCCGCGAGATCGGTTTGGGCGAGGCGGAGATCGAGGCGGGGCTCGCCCGCACGCGCGAGAAGGTCGCGCGCCGCAACGCCACACTGCGGGGGAACCGCAGCTATGCGAGCGTGAGGGGCTCGCACGTGGTGCTGGTCGATGACGGACTCGCCTCGGGTTTCACGCTACGGGCCGCGATCGCCGCCCTGCGGGCGACTGGCGCGGCGACGATCAGCGTCGCGGTGCCGACGGCTCACGAGTCCTCCGCCAGGGCGATCGCCGCCTCGGTCGAAGCGTTCTACTGCGCGAACCTGCGAGCGGGTCCCCGTTTCGCGGTGGCGGATGCCTACCAGGAGTGGTCGGACGTCGCCGAGGAGACCGCGCGCGCGATCCTTGCGACCTTTCACCCGGCGGCGCCTTCGTGAGCACGCCGCTCTGGGAGCACTTTCCGCATGAGGCCGACATGGGCGTGCGCGGGATCGCGCCGACGAAGAGTGAGGCCTTCGAGCGGGCCGCGTTCGCCCTGAGCGCGATGGTGACGGATCCTGTGACCATCGAAGCGCGCGAAGCAGTCGAGGTGCGCTGCGAAGCACCGGACGATGAGCTGCTCCTGGTCGACTGGCTCAACGCGCTAGTCTTCGAGATGGCGACGCGCAAGTGGCTGTTCGGACGCTTCGAGGTGAAGATCGACCACCACCGGCTGTCTGGCACGGCTTGGGGAGAGCCGATCGACCGGGAGCGTCACCAGCTGGCCGTCGAGATCAAGGGCGCGACCTACACCGCGCTGCGAGTCGTGCAGGAGGACGGTCGTTGGATCGCCCAGACTGTGGTCGACGTATGAGCGTTCGGAGGGTGGCTCGTCAGTGAGATCCCGATGGACTTAGGCCTCCTCGAACGACGCTCCGACTACGCGTGGGAAATCGCCCCCCATGGCGCCATGCGCGTGCCCGGAGTCATCTACGCGAGCGAGGAACTCGTGCGCGCGATGGATCACAAGGTCTACGAGCAGGTGGTGAACGTGGCCACCCTCCCCGGCATCGTGAAGGCCTCCTACGCGATGCCGGACGCGCACTGGGGCTATGGTTTCCCGATCGGGGGCGTGGCTGCGTTCGATCCCGACGAGGGTGGCGTGGTCTCGGCGGGCGGTGTCGGCTTCGACATCTCCTGCGGCGTTCGCTGCCTGCACACTGGTCTCACGCTCGCTGACGTCTTGCCGGTGCAGAAAGCGCTCGCTGACGTTCTCTACCAGAAGATACCGGCTGGCCTCGGCAGCACCGGCGCGATCCGCTTGGACCCCGAGCAGATGGACGCCATGCTGACCGGTGGTGCGAGGTGGGCAGTCGATCAGGGCTGGGGAACGGCCGAGGATCTTGAGCGCGTCGAGGAGCACGGGCAGATGAAGCATGCCAAGCCCGGCAACGTCTCCGAACGCGCCAAGAGGCGCCAGCGCGACGAGATGGGCACCCTCGGCTCGGGCAACCACTACCTCGAGGTGCAGAGGGTCGCGAGGGTGTTCGATGCAGAAGCTGCCGAGGCCTTCGGCCTGCGCGAGAACGACGTGGTGTTGAGCATCCACTGTGGCTCGCGAGGCCTCGGCCACCAGATCGGCACGGAGTTCCTGAAGCACATGGCGATCACCGCCGCGAGCCACGGCATCACCCTGCCCGACCGCGAACTGGCCTGCGCGCCGATTAGCTCCGACGTTGGCCATGAGTACCTCGGCGCGATGGGTGCCGCAATCAACTGTGCGCTCGCCAACCGCCAGATCATCACCCATCTGGTGCGCGAGGCGTTCTCACGCGTGCTGCCCGAGGCGCGCCTTTCTCTCCTCTACGACGTCTCACACAACACCTGCAAGGTCGAGGAACACGGCATCGACGGCAAGCCACGCACACTCTACGTGCATCGCAAGGGCGCGACGTGCGCCTTCGGACCCGGCCATCCTGATGTCCCGAGCTCCCTGCGGTCCGTGGGGCAGCCGGTCCTGATCGGCGGCTCCATGGGCACGGCCTCCTATGCCTTGGTCGGTACCAAGGAAGGCGAGGCACGCTCCTTCAGTTCGGCTTGCCACGGCGCCGGCCGTGCCATGAGCCGTCACCAGGCCCATCGCACCTGGAAGGGGCGGCAGGTGGTCGACGAGCTCGCGACGCGCGGGATCCTGATCCGCAGCGCATCCTCTCGCGGCGTGGCCGAAGAGGCGCCGGGCGCCTACAAGGACGTCGCCGCCGTGGTCGATGCCGCCGACGACGCAGGGCTCGCACGCAAGGTGACGAGGCTCGAGCCTCTCGTCTGTGTGAAGGGCTAGTCTCCGCCGCCTTGCTGGGACGGGAATCAGCCGCCGCTGTCCTTCGACCTCGACCCCGCGTGCTCTTCGGAATCCGTCCCTTCGCCCCTGCCCGGCGGCCGCGCAGTTGGCCGCCCTCGTGCAGGAGGTGATTGTCGCGCTTGAGACCTGGCCGCCGAGGGGGCCCGGCGCACTACCATGCGAAGCCGAGGCTCGCGAGATTGCTCGCACGTTGAATGAAGACCGGGGCGCGATGCCGATTCGCGACCGCCGCCTATGCTTGGATACGCACGCGACGTTTGAAGCGCACTGCCGCGAGCGGTGGGGGTGGAGAAGGTCCTATCTGGGCCGGCCAGCGGTCGAGGCGCGCGGACGATCAGATTCTCGTGAGCATCGCTCGGCTCTCGCGCTCGATCTTCGTCTCCGGCCGCACATGCACGGCGCGGTGCTCTTCGTCTCGAATGACTCAGGCAACAGTTGAGAGTCCGCTTGACAGAGCGCTGACGGAGGGGAAATACTGATAGTACAACGCGGGCCTGCACGGGACAACGCTCAGGTCGTCAGGGACGACAGCCCATGCGAACGGGCTGGAATCCTGAGCCCCGGGGCCCGCGTTTGCATGCCTCAAGTGCAGCTTCTCACCGAAGACCTATCGCTACTACATCTATGCCCGCGATCTGGCCGGCAACAAGCAGCGGCGCGTCGGTGTGAACACCCTGATCGTGAAGCCGCGCATCTACGCCGTCGTTGCGAAGGAGCGCTGCTGGCTGAGCTTCAAGAGCACCGGTGGCATCGTTGCGCAGACCTTGATCAACGCGCGCATCCGCGTGCGCGACGACTCAGGCGGCTACCTGAAGATCCGTGTTCGCGAGCAGCAGCCCCGGTACGGCTGGACGCACTACCGCACCTACTGGCGCAAAGCCCCGCTCTCCTACGGCCTCGCGGCGCGCTCCTACTCGCTCAGGTGGCCGGCGCCAAGCGCCAACCAGAACGTCAGGTACGACTATGAGGACAAGCTCCGTTGAGGATGGGAGAACGCCGTCTAACAAGCGCCTCCAGCAGACTCGGCGTTGCCGGGACCTGTCGTCCTTGAGACGAGTCTTCGACGTTCTTGTGCAGGTGAGCGTGACCACGGTGGCGAAGGATTCTCCAGGTAGGTCGGCGCGAAGTGAGTTCGCGTGCTTCTTCGCACTCCACAAGGAGCAGGGCCGGGAGGAACATGGGCCTAGGTGAGATGTTACGCGCCCTCATCGACCCCTACGGGGGCGCCGAGGACGAGGACTACGACGATGTTGCCGCCCAGGAATCGTGGCCGCAGGGCGACGAGGCACGGCAAGGGCGGCGTCTGCACGCCGTTGACGAGAAGCGGCACAGCCTAGCCGAGACCCGCGAGCGCCGGAGCTTCTTCCTCATCACTCCGGCTGGCTTCGACGACGCCCAGCAGATCGCCCACCGCTTGAAGGCCGACACACCGGTCATCATGGACGTGGGGAACTGCGGAGACGATCTCGCACGGCGCCTGCTCGACTTCTGCAGTGGGCTCACCTACGCCCTTGAGGCCAGCCTCGAATACGTCGGGAAGAGCGTCGTGCTGCTTGCCCCGCCGGGCGTCGAACTCGCAGGCGGAACTGCGGGCGCCAGCTCCCGGTTCTTCAACCAGGTCTAGGCGCGGTAGGTTAGGGGTGGCAGCGCCGTAGGGGCGGCAACGCCCCCGAGGCTCGCCAGAACCTTGGACTGTGCAGCATAATCGCGCCCGGGCGGTGAGCTGGGCCGCCCGGGCTCGCTGCGGCCGGACGTTCGCGAGGAGGTCGACGCGAGCCTTGAGAGACTCACCGGTGGATGGTCGGACGAGGCGTGGCGCGATGTGGCCGCACCCGTCGTCGAGATCGCCAACCGCACGCTCGTCTCCTGCCAGACCGGGACGATGTGTGGCTCCGTCAAGTCCCGGCCGGACGGCTTGCGCGCCCGGGACGTGCGGTGAGGTTCTTCACAATGCTTCACAACCAGGGCCGACCGCGGCGCTCGGTGTCTGCTGGGGTCGGATAGCGTCCTGCATATCCCGGGTTCCAGGCCGGTTCGACGATGTCCTCGGTACGGCGCAGGCGTTCTGCTTTTGCGACCGCTCAGGGAGTCGTGCGGTTGCGACCGACGTCGACGCCCCGTAGGTTCTGGCCGCCGAGGCCGGTTCCGGCGATGCAGCGACACCCACGGAGAACCGGCACCCCACAACCCCCCATAGGTGACAGGCTGCGGCGTGCGGCGCCACAGCGAGCTACACGTAGGAGGCGCCCGTGAAGAAGGCCCTCACCCTCTCCCTGCTGGCGGCTGTACTGGTCCTGCTCTTGCTCCCGGCCACGGCCCCGGCCCTCACCCCGACCTCGACCGAGAAGCAGGTCATCAACCTCATCAACAAGGAGCGCACCAAGCGCGGGCTCGCGAAGGTGAAGTTCAAGAGCAGCCTCACCTCGGCCGCCCGCTCGCACTCCACCGAGATGGCCAAGCGCAAGAAGCTCACGCACTACAGCGCCAACGGCTGGTCGGTCGCCACGCGACTGCGCAAGAAGGGCTACACGAGCAGCGGCTGCAGCTACTGGTGCGTCGCCGAGAACATCGCCCGCGCCAAGAAGGGCACCCTTGCGGCGACGCCCACGGTCATCGTGGCCAAGTGGATGGGCAGCAGCGCCCACCGCAAGAACATCCTCAAGAGCACCTTCCGCGATGTCGGTGTCGGTATCCGCACGTGCAGCAACGGCTACTGGTACTACACGGTCGACCTGGGTCGGCGTAAGCGCTGAGGACGGGTTCCTCGTTGCCTCTCATGGTGACGTGCATCCCTTGAGTAGAGCAGCCGTCCGACGATAGCTATGGGTATCCGCAACGTGTCGACCGTCACGACGAGCGACAGCGGGTCCCAGTCGACACTTTCCAGCCCATCGATGCGCGCCATGAAGGCTACGTCGGTGATGAGGTGACGCTGCAGACCACCGATGCGACCACGTCTCGCGAGCGCATTGACGCAGTGACTACGACGATCACCTGCGCCGAGATCACTGTCGAGGATGCGGTCGTCGTCAGCGGCTACTGCTACAACACCAAACCCACCAACAGAGGCTTCATCGCCTGTCGCCTGCTGGTCAAGGGCTGAAGGGCTGACCTGACCGGACAGAATGCGCCCACTCAAGGCGCCCAAGGAGCGATACGAGGGGGCTCAGCATTCCGCTGGGCCCCCCTCGTCGTTTGCCACATCGTGTCAGCGGGGAGCAGGCGTCGAAGGCATCTCGCCCGGGAAGCGCTTGAGAATGGTCGCGCCCGAGACCGTGACTGCCTACGATCTAGGGTGGCGGAAGGCCGCCGGGTTCGGCCACTTGCCCGGCCAGTGGATCCACGCGAAGTCCGACGCCGCCTCGCCCGGAGGAGTCGCTCGCCGGACCGTACGGCCTCACCGGGTGATCCAGGCTCGCCCCGCGGGTGCCGGAGCATCGCCCCTGCTTGTGGGTTGTACTGGAGATCCTCATGCGGGCTTGGCCAGAAGGCCACGCGGTCAGCGGATTAGACCTCCTCTGAGGCCATTCTCGGCCAGGTCTCGGGGGTTGTCTGCAGGCACCTCTCTGCTGTTAGGGGAGTGAAAGAGGAGGGTATGCTTGTTCTGGCGGCGTGCTCTGGGCGCGCCGCACGCGCCCACAGCCGCCACCAAGATAGCTGGCCACCCCGGCGAACGGAGCTCATGGAGTTCGTCCAAGCGGACAACCGGAGTGGCTTTGTCGCTCGCTGCGCTCAGTGTGCCTCTACTCGGCCCGTGGCAGCGCGTGCTCGGCCTATGACCTGAATCCCCGGCATTCCAGCTCGTCAGGCCATGGCTTCTCACTCTCGGCTCTGATGTGCTCCGGGTCGCCGTTCTCGAGAAAGGGGTCGGAGAGCGCTATCAGCACATCGTGGCCGGTGATGCGGCGCCACGGGGAGTTCTGCATTTGCCTACCGTTGCCGCCAACTTGCCGACGAGACGCCTCGTCACGGCCCAACACGCCTGAACATAGACCAGCACCGCGGTCGCCCAGAACCTTGGACTGTGCAGCACCATCGCATACGGTCGACCACGGACCGTCACGCCTTCCTCAGGTTTCCTGAACCTGGTGTCGCTGGTTCGATTCCAGCCGGGGGCGCCAGAAGTGCCTGCATCTGGCGTGTTCCTGAGTTGCCTTCGGCGCAAACTGGCCCGGATTGCTGCCAGATGCCGACATTCTGCCGACGAGAAGCACCGTCAGCACCCAGCACAAGGCAGCACGGGCCGGAATTGCGGAACCCTCGCCGACCTCGGTGCTCGTCTCCCCATACGCATACGCGGCCCATGTATGGCGCTCACGAGGCTGGTGGTAGGGTCTTCTACAGAAGCGAGGGGCTGCAGCATGCGTCTTGCGCAGACTGCAGAAGACGTGTCGTACGGGGAGGCCGAATGCCTGAGGTACTCGAGAACGGCGGGACCGTCGATCTGTGGGCCGGGTGGTCGGTCGAGTTGCCACCTGCCTGTTACGACCGCAATGCCGACGGCTCATGGTCGGCCTGGGGCCGCGACTGGGCTCTCGACGTGCAGATCGTCGAGGCCGCAGGTCTTGCTGACGGCACACCTGCTACCGCCGCACAGATGCTCGGCGATACTGGCTCCCAGGAGCGTATCGAGGGCCATGGTTGGCTGGGCGCCTGCGAGATCCTGACCGAGCAGGACGGCGACCGGCCCGTCTACCGGATGGCCGCCTCCTGCGCCGCCACCAACACGTTGCTGTCCTTCTGGGTGTCGTACCTCGATGCCGAGCGCGGCAACTTTGCGCGGGGCCTCGTCGACGGCGTGATCCACTGTGAGTGATCTCCCGCGTGAGTTCGAGCTTGAAGTGCAGCACCGGCGCTTCTGACGTTCTCTTCCGCCCGACGTCACGCCGGACTCATCAGCGGCCTGCGAACACCAACCCCGCGATCCTCTCCGCCGCCTCCTCCTGCATCGCCGGAATGGCGCGCGAGTAGGTGTCGAGCGTGATCGAGACAGTGGCATGTCCAGGACGTTCGGAGACCACCTTGGGATGGATGCCCGCTCCGCTGTATGGGTGTGTCTGCGATCCTGCAAGCGGTGAGCGCCCAATCCGCCAAGGTGCCCGATCGTGCCTCGTCAAAGGCGACCGCCATCATCGAGGGCAGCGCCGCTGTTCGGAGCGGGTCAGTCTGTCGGGCTCATGGCTTGGAACCCCTCCACCTACTGTCCGTAGCCGCCGGCCGTCGGGGCGGGCTTCATTCTTCGACTCCCGGGAAGGTGTCCCAGTTCACGCTGGAGAGGCCCGTTACCAAGAAGCCATCACCCTCAAGGTCCTCGTCGAGGTTGAGGTAGAAGACCTCGGGGTCGCTCACGTCCACACCGCCTTCATAGTGTGCCTTTTCACTTCTGTTTGCGTAGTCGACTTGGCCGCTGGGCGTGTAGGCAGTGTAGGACCACTTGCCGCGTAGGTGCCGGTTGCTGAGCGATGTCGAGCCGTCGCTGTCGAACTCCCCCTCGAAGACGAAGGTCTGCCCCTTGACGGACTTTCCGTATAGGGTCTCGTCGGTCTCCGTTTCGATGGCCTCTATCTTCCAACTGCCAGTGATGTTGTAGACGGAGGCGGTGCTCGTCTCATCCGGCTCTATCTCCAAGACTACATCGTGGGATGTGATCTTCAGGGTGTTATTGGTGCCTGGAAAATACGGGGTCAGCTTGAGGCTGACCTTCTCGCCGCTCTTCAGCTTGCTGACGTTGCCCAGGCTTCCTAGGCTGGCTATGCTCTTCGGCGGCCATGTCGGGATCACATCCTCGATCACGATCTCTGCCGGGCTGAACGGGGTCGTCTTGGCCGGTTGCACTATCGTTCCACCTGAGACAGAGCAGGGCGCGAACGCCGCGTCGCCACCGGACGAGTCGCCTTGGGTGGAGCACAGCCCGATCCCAAGCGGCCAGGCTTCCTTGATCTGTTCTTCTGAATAGCCAGCGTTCACCATCCCGATGACGAGCCACGTGTAGGTGTCGTCGAAGCCCTCGTCTTGTTGCAGATCGAGGAGGGCATTCCTGCCCGCCCACGCCCAGTCGGACGGGAGTTCGGGCTCGACCCAGTGGCCATCGCCGTCGACGATGATCGACACGTCGAAGGCGCTAGGCGGCGAGAGGTCCGTGAGCGGCTGGTTCTCGTCGAGGTACTGCGTGATCTGCCCGGCGCTGTAGCCGGTCCCGGTCGCACCGAGCAGCCAGACCAGCCAGTCCACAGATTGCTCGTGATCCTTGAGCTCCTCGAACATCTGCTCGAAGTCGCTGCGGCTGGAGGAGCCGTCGTTCGTGTCGGCGAGGGTCGCCGGCAGGGAGCCGCCGAGAGCGACGGAGGCAACCACGAGCCGGGTACCGTCGTCGCCGCTCGAGAGGGTAGTGCCGCTCGGCGAAGCCGTCGGGGTCACGCCCTCGATGACACCCGACTCATCGATGAGCCCCGCGTCGATGGCCTGGGCGATCTGGTAGGGAGAGTAGCCGCTGTCGAGGGCCTTGAGGACCGCGTAGGCAGCCGTGCCCTCTCCGCCCAGCAGTTCCGCCGCCGCCTTGCCGCTCTCATCGAGGTCGTACTCCCGCTCGGCCGGCTGCGTCTGCCCGGTCGGCGTCGGATCCGTCCCCGGCGACTCCGACTTGTCGTCACATGCTGCGAGCGCGCCTGCGGACACCAGCAGCACAAGGGCCGTCACGTAGAAGGATAGTCTCCGCATGTCTGGCTCCCCCGATCGCCCGCAGACTGAGTACATCCACCTGCGTTCATGTATACCACGGGAGTCCGCAGGCGACGACGGGACTGCCGTTTCACTGTCGCTCCATGGAACATCCTGCCGAGATTCCGGGGCGATCAGAGACCTCGAGCCACTCACCTGACCCTACTCGTCCGCCCACTTGGTGCGACAGTGCGAGGGCCGGCGCGGTGTCAGTGCCAGCGTGCACCGGTCGAGTGAACCGACAGCTACCCCGCGAACACCAGCCCCGCGATCCTCTCCGCCTCCGCCTCCTCCTCCGGCAGCGCCCCGGTGGCGCGCGCTGGAGGGTGAAGTGCGTCATCGCTGGGGTACAACGCGAGCGGTCCAGCGGCCGATGCTCCGCCTGGGTCTCCGAGCGCACTACCGCACCCGCCGAAACACGTAGCCCGCCGCCGGGCGCGTGAAGCCGGGACCTCGCAGTCGTGCGCTCGAGCTCCTCGCGCGTAGGTGGAGCACCCTTCTTCGGGATCATGCGCGAGTCGAGGTCTCTCGACGAGAACGAGAACCGCTCGCCGCGACGCGTGTAGACACCGACCAGCTCGAAGTCCGGGTCGAGGGCGGCCATGCTGGCATCGCCGTGGCTGTTGTCGGCGACCAGGTGGCCGCCCACGCGCAGGAACCGTTTGCCGGCGCGCGACACGAAGCCGGCGTACTGGGAGACGAGCAGGTCGAAGGACTCCTCCGGTTCGTCCAGCGGCTTCTCGTAGTCCTGGGCATGGAAGCGGATGGTGGGCTCGGGCTCATACTCGCGCCGTCGCCGGACCAGCGCCAGGACTTCTCCGCTGCGGGACCCTACGACCGCTGGCCGCTCGCGCGGGGCTTCGAGCGTTTCTACGGGTTCCTCGGTGGCGACACGAGCCAGTGGTATCCCGATCTCGTGTATGACAACCACCAGGTCGAGCCGCCACGCACGCCCGAGGAGGGCTACCACCTTACCGAGGACCTCGTCGACAAGTCGATCGAGTTCATCGCCGACGCCAAGCAGATCGACCCCGACAAGCCCTTCTACCTGCACCTGTGCTTCGGGGCCACGCACGCGCCGCACCACGTTGCCAAGGAGTGGGCCGACCGGTGCGCAGGCCAGTTCGATGACGGCTGGAGCGCCTATCGG
This sequence comes from uncultured Thermoleophilia bacterium, assembly GCA_963717285.1. Lineage (GTDB taxonomy): Bacteria > Actinomycetota > Thermoleophilia > UBA2241 > UBA2241 > CAIXSE01. The sequence goes on along the minus strand of CAVQVW010000001.1, from coordinate 618,089 downwards.
GAGCGGGTCTTCGCTCGCCAGAAGGAGCTCGGCATCATGGCTGCCGACGCCGAGCTGTCGCGTCACGACCCCGACGTGCCCGGATGGGAGTCGCTGCCGCCGGAGGAGCGCAAGCTCTACAGCCGCATGATGGAGGTCTTCGCCGGCTTCCTCAGCCATACCGACCACCACCTCGGGCGCCTGCTCGACTTCCTGCGTGAGCAGGGAGAGCTCGACAACACGATCGTCATGGTGATCTCGGACAACGGCGCCAGCGCCGAGGGCGGTCCGACCGGCACCACCAACGAGGCACAGTTCTTCAACAACGCGCAGGAACCCGTCGAAGAGAGCCTCAGGGTCATCGACGAGATCGGCGGACCAAGCACTTCAATCACTACCCCGAGAGGGTGACGGTGGACGTCAGCGGCGAGTTGTTGCACGACCCAGAGGCGGAGGTCCGGGCGCACATGGCTCGGCAGTAGCTGCAGTCATCAGTAGTGAGACGACCCTGGTCACTGGTCTCACGGTCCTCTTCGTCGGCGTGGGGCAGGGCATCATCCTGCGTGGCGCTTGACGAAGGGGGGCAGGGCGTCTTCGCGGAGTGATCGCGGCTGTTGAGCCCCAGCACCCGTTGTCAAGTCTCAGTAGCCGTTGTCAAGTCCCAGTACCGTGTTGCCGCTCAACCGCCGACGAGACGCCTCCCCACGGCCCTACCCGCGGCAGCACAGGCCAGCACAAAGCCTCGCCAGAACCTTGGACTCTGCAGCGCAATCGCATACGGTCGACCACGGCCCGTCACGCCTTCCTCAGGTTTCCTGAACCTGGTGTCGCTGGTTCGATTCCAGCCGGGGGCACCAGAAGTTCCTGCATATGGCATCATACCGAGCCGCCATCGGCGCACGATTGCCCGGATTGCTGCCAGATGCCGACATTCTGCCGACAAGACGCACACTCACGGCACGGCACAGGCGAGCATGCGTGACCATGTCCACTCCGGCCGGCCATCCTTGAGCTCGCAGTGGTGACTCGCTGCACGCGGGGAATAGGCTGCAGTCAGCGTTCTATGCAACCCCACCGGCCCCATGGCTCGCTCTCCACGCGTCCGCGCCGCCACCGAAACCGGGCGACCACAGGGGCGCCGTCGATCTCGGGGTGAGCCTCAGCTAACAGGCTGTCGCCGCAGCGCAGCGCTTCGAGCACCATCGGCCGGTAGCGGCGGAAGATGTTGCAGCGCATCGCGCCCGTGCCGAAGACCGGGAGCCCTCCTTGCGCCGCCATGTACAGGTCGAGTCGCGGCCCATCGGCGTCGAGCACCCATTCCCCGAGCACCTCATCACGCTCCAGCCGCACCTGCAGCGCATGAAGAGCGTGGTGATCGTAGTCCGGGCCGATGGTGAGGAAGAGGTCACCGGTCAAGTCCGAGTGCGTGAGCGTGTACCTTCGCGGAGTGAGCGGGCCGTCGGGCCGCGCCCCTTCCGCGAACGTCACATGCAGTCTGGATGCGTCGAGCATTGCGGAGGCTCGTCCATCATCTGGCTTCATCTCCACGACAGGATACTCTCAAGAGCGGGTGGTTGTGCGACCGGGACGGGAGCACCGGGGCGGCATGGGGCGACGCACTGTGCGCGACAACGTGGAGCACCTCGTCGGGTTGCTCGGCGCGATCCAGGAGCGCTCGGCGCCGCTCATGGCGTCAATGCAGGCCGATTCCGAGTTGGCGAGAAGCCTCGCCGCCCACGTTCGGGAGAATGCCGATGCGGCGCTCGAGCTCGCGGTGCTACCGTGATCCGGCGGCCTGGCGAGGGGAGAATGGCGGCAGCATGCTGTCATCTGCTCGCCGCACACGTCTCTGCCATGCAGCGCTCGAACGGTCCGCGCATGGGCCCCTCCGACGCTCTCTGAGTTTGAGTGAAGCGGGTCGGCGACGTCGGCCTGCTGGTGGTGCTCTGCGAGATTTCCTGCACCGGGAGGCCTTGTTGCGGCAGGCGAGGTCTCTATAACCGGTGCGCGCACCGATTGTCAGGCATCGGCGACTTCGTGTGAACGTCAGCCGATGGACTGACCCCGCTCTGCCGTCGGACGCGTTCGGCAGCATCGGCCGACACTTCGAGATCTCGCACCGGTACTATGGGCGAGTGGACCGACGATTCGGGCAAGGTCAGTCAAGAAGAGGTTCTGCTGCTCCGGCTGATGCAGCCCGTTCGGCCTGCGGCCTAGAGGGTATTATTGCTGGAGACCGCGGGGATGAGATCCCGGCGGCAGCGGTCAAGGCAGCTGTGGGGAGGCCTGGGTGGATTCTCTTTCGGTGCTCGTTGGCGGCAAAGCGGGCGACGGAATCGCTGAGGCGGGCAGGATGCTCGCGTATGTCCTCAATCAGCTCGGGTACTCGCTCTACGAGCACATTGATTCGCCGTCGCTCATCCGTGGCGGGCACAACTTCGTCATCGTCCGCGCCGATTCGCGTCGCATCGGTGCTCACCGCGACCACATCAACATCCTGATTGCACTCAACCGGGAGACTGTGGATCGACATTCATGGCGTCTCGAGGAGGGGGCTGTCGTCGTCTACGACACCGAGGCGATCGACGGCGATGATCTCCCGCGGGGCGCTCTCCGTACGGCAATCCCCATCGGGGCTATCCTGCGCGAAGAAGGCGCCTTGCCGGTCATGCGCAACTCAGTCATTCTGGGCGCGTTTTGCAGGGCGGTGGCCATCCCGTGGGAAGCGCTCGAGGAGGTCGTCATTCGGCATCAGCCGAAGGCAACCGAGCTCAATCTCAGAGTCGCGAGACGTGGCTATGATCAGGCAGGCGAGAGACTGACGCTTCGTCCTCAACATGGCCGGCCTCGGCCGATCATGGCTGGTCTTGAGGCGGTCGGTCTCGGCCTGGTTGAGGCGGGTCTGCGGGCGTACACGGCGTACCCCATGACACCCTCATCTGGACTCCTGCACTTCCTTGCCGAGCACGCGCCACGGTTTCGGCTCAAGGTGTATCAGCCGGAAGGTGAGATAGCGGTGATGCTCATGGCATTGGGTCACGCCTTCGCCGGTGAGCGTGTGGCCGTGGGCACGTCGGGCGGCGGATTCTCACTCATGGTCGAGGGATTGAGCCTGACGGGTCAGGCTGAGCTTCCGGTTGTCGTCGTTCTGGGTCAACGTGCCGGACCGAGCACAGGGCTGCCCACGTATACGGCACAGAGCGACCTCGATTTCGCGATTAGCGCAGGGCAGGGGGAGTTTCCCCGAGCTGTAGTCGCACCGGCCGATGCCGAGCAGGCCTACGCGTGGAGCACGCTGAGCCTCGATCTCGCGTGGCGCTATCAGGTCCCGGTGATTGTGCTTGGTGACAGAACGCTCAACGACAACACCCGCAGCTTCTACGACGAGGAAGTCCCGACGCTGCCGCGCATGAAGGAAACCGACTGGGACGGAGCGCCGATGGACGAGGAGGTTGATCAGGCCTACAAGCGCTATCTGATCACGGATGATGGGATCTCGCCGCTGGCCTTTCCCGGCCGTAGTGGAGCCGTCGTCAAAGGGAACAGCTATGCCCACGACGAGTGGGGCGTCACGACCGAGGATCCCGACATGACGCGGCGTATGCAGGAGAAGTGGTTGCGAAAGGGCGCCGCCATGGCCCGGGAGCTCGAGGGCCTGCCGACGGTGAACGTGTACGGCGACCCGAGGGCGACAGCTGCCGTCGTCACCTGGGGCTCGCCGACGGGCGCGTTGCGCGAGATCGGCGAGCTGGCCGGTATCCGCGTCGTCCAGCCGGTCGTCCTGTGGCCTTTCCCGACGAGGCGGCTCACGGAAGCGCTCGTCGGGTGTGGGCTAGTCGCCGTTGCCGAGGTCAACGCGACGGGCCAGTGGGCGAACCTGATGGAGCGTCACGGCTTCAGGGTGGACGCGCGCATCAACCGGTACGACGGCAGGCCCTGGTCTGTCGGAGAACTGCGGCGGCGTGTGGAGGAGGTGCTCGCGTGAGGATGCTCGACACATATGCCGACAACACCTGGTGCCCGGGATGCGGCAACTTCGCCATCCTCAACGCGATCAAAGGCGTATTCCGCCAGTTCATAGAGGAGGGCGCGCGGCGCGAGGATTTCGTCCTCGTCTCCGATATTGGCTGCTCTGGCAAGATCATGGACTACGTTGGCGTCAACAGCTTCGACTCCCTGCACGGCCGCGCGGTCGCCACGGCGCAGGGCATCAAGCTCGCCAATCCAGGTCTCAAGGCGGTTGTGCATATCGGCGACGGCGGCGCCTACGCGGAGGGGCTGGAGCACATGGTGTTTGCGGCCAAGCGAAACGTGGACGTCACGGTGATCGTCCACAACAACGGCGTCTACGGTCTGACCATTGGCCAGGCAGGCCCCATGACCCCGCCGGGGCATGCGGGCCGCTCAACGCCGTACGGCAGCGTCACGACGCCGTTCAATCCGTTGGAGCTCCTTTGGACGGCTGGGGCATCATGGCTTGGACGTGGATACACGCACGGCATCGAGTTGCTCAAGCGCCTCTTTCGGGAGGCCATCCTGCATCCCGGCTTCAGTGTTGTCGACACCCTGCAAGTCTGTGCCACCTTCCGCAACATGTATCAGTCGTACAACGAGCGCGTCTACGAGCTCGAGGGGCACGATGCGCGTGACGAGGGGCAGGCCCTTGCCAAGATTCGCGAATGGGACTACATGTCCGATGGACCTGTGGCGCTCGGCGTCATGGCGGTCCGCGAGCTGCCGCTATTCGGGGAGAGCTTCGCGTCGTACGAGCCGGACGCTGTCGATGTCGGGGCAGAGGTGCGAACGGTGATCGCTGGCCTGGTCTGAGTCATGGAGCGCCTGCGCGCGCCTGTGTGGATGAAGGTACATTCCGGTCGACCGCAGTGCAGTACCGTCGGCGACTGCGTGCCTAGGTCGCGTGCCGTGCGGGAATGAAGGCGGTCATGCAGCTGCGTGGTCCACCTATGGTCGAACACAGGCTGATCGAGCAGGTCGTGCGGGGCATGAGCGCCCACTTGAACTCCACCGCAGTCTATCGTCCGAAACTGCGTCAACGTGTAGACGACCTGTGACACGCGCGAGGTCATCGACAATGTGCCACCGCGGGAGGCAGAGTCCCGTGAGAGATCGACGGTCGCGGTTCCCTTGTCCAGGGCGCTACCCACCATCTTGGTGCCCATGGGCACCAAGATGGTGAGGCCAGCGGCTCGTTCGAAGTCGTCCACACCGCCGCAGAGTGCTTCCATCGCCGCACGTGCGACCGCCTGAGTCGCCGGGACGCGACGCTCGGCGCTGGCGACCTTCTCTCCGTGAAGGAAGAAGGCGAGTGCGGTAGTCATCTCGCCACTCGTCGGCTCGGCTGTGGGGCTGCTCGTCGGGTCATCTGACTCACCTGCACCGCAGCCGGCAACGCCCAACGCCAACGCTGTGACCACGGCGAGCACGATCAGGAATGAGGCGCGACGCGAAGGCCCAAGCACATGACTTGCCACCTGCTCGGATGGTGCCATGGCGGAGAGGAAGCAGTGGAGCGAGCTCAGCAGCCGCAGGCCGACCGTCATCTCGGATTCATGAGCGCCACGCTGCTGCTGGCCACGCTCGTCGATCCAAAGCGCCGCCCCGCAGATTAGGTGAACGGCCCGAAGCGGGTGTAGAGAGCGCTGGCCCTCGTCAGCATCATCGGGGCAATCGTGTACATCACCCTTGGGCGGAGGCGAGGTGCCAGGGACTAGCCCGCGAGTGCCTGCCTCAGCCCCTCATCGATTCCTCTCGCCGCCTGCTACGTGTGCGGCGCGAGGTGTGAGGGAGAGAAGACGCAGGGGGTGACGCCGAAGTCCGCGGGTGTCGTGGCCGCTTCAGCCTCGAGGATTCCGTGTCCACCGACCGACCCCTTCGCCTCCGTGCCCGCCTGCGCGAAGCCCTGCACTGCCGACCCCTACTGCGCCGTGTAGCCTCCGTCGACGAGGTAGTAGCCGCCGGTCAGGAACGACGCCTTCTCCGAGCAGAGATAGGCGACCAGGTCCGCGACTTCCTGCGCCTCCCCCATCCGCCCCATCGCGTGCAGTCCGCTGATATGCGTCTGCGCGTCCTCATCCAGGGCTCCGGCGAGCAGCGGCGTCTTGATGAACCCGGGCCCAACCGAGTTGATGCGCAGCCCCTGCTGGCCGTACTCGAGCGCTGCGGTCTTCGTCAGTCCCACGAGAGCGTGCTTGGCTGCGACGTAGGCGGGCGCCATAGGGTAGCCCACCGAGCCGAGGATGGAGGACATGTTCACGATCGCTCCGCTTCCCTGCTCGAGCATCTGCGGGATCTCGTAGCGCATGCAGTAGAAGACGCCGTTGAGGTTGACGTCGATCACTCTGTGCCAGCCCGAGATGCTGTGGCTGCCGGTCGGATTCGGCTCGTCGCCGATCCCGGCGTTGTTGACGGCGATGTCCAGGCGTCCATCTGTCGCGACGATGTCGGCGACCATCCGTTCGACCGCCGGCGCGTCGGCGACATCGACGCGCAGGAAGCGAGCCTCGCCGCCGGCCCTTTCCACCGCGGCGACCGTCTTCTCGCCGAGCTCCTCGTTGCGGTCGACGATCACGACCCGGGCGCCGCCAAGCGCGAACGTCTTCACGCAGGCTTCACCGATGCCGGAAGCGCCGCCGGTGACGAGGGCGACCATGCCGGCGAACTCTTGACCACACATGCGCGTCCTCCTCAGCTGCCGGTCATGGAGTGTCCCGGGAATCGTCCGGGACGTCGCGACCGGCTTCCTCCGCCCGTCTGGGACAGACATCAGTGTACCCTGACATTGAGCCCCTATCGTACGGCCCCGACGCAGAGACGTCGAGCCGAGGGGCTCAGAAGTCTCTCCGTGGCGCCCTCCTGGGAGGAAGAGCTTGTTGAGAGTGAGGTCGGAGACTGTGCGGCACAGATGCGCGTTCTCGCGCTCCAGCTCCTTGAGGCGCCTGACCTGGACGATGCTCCGGCCGCCGTACTCCTTGCGCCAACGGTGGTAGGTGACCTCGCGGAAGCCGAGTGTCTTCACAACCTCCGGAACCTGCATGCCTTGGATGGGCAGTACCTCTGCCTGACGCAGTTTGGCGATGATCTGGTCGGGCCGCAGGTCTTCTTCGGCGTGATCCGAACCCTTCATCGGTCGCGAAGCCCAACATTGCAGGTGGACAAGCAGGAGAGGGCGATTGAGAAGAAGTCCTGCAAATGGAGCTTTTGAGCCGGTTGGACACGTCTCCATAACCTGTGATCAACGCCGATTGTGGTGAGGGCCAAGCACGGCAGCGTTGTACTGTCCACGGGGTATGTCACACTGAGAGGGTTCCGGACCGCGGCCGGGTGAGTTCACGCTCGTTTGTCGCGCCTGCGGGGCGACTTCTGGTTCTGGGACCGGGCGGTGGGATGAGTGCTCAGCCGTCGATTGACCCCGTTTGGGGCCGCATTCGGAAGCAGGCCGGCAAGGAGTTCAAGACGAGGAGCGGCCTGCCGTTCACGTACACCGCATCCGGCAACGTGTTGCATACCAGCCGCACGAACCGCAACCTGTCGAAGGGCGAGTTCGCCAAGGTGCTCAAGCTCTGGCCGGTCAAGGCCCCCGGCCAGGTCAGGGATGTGGTCCAGGGATCAGCTCACATCTGGGTGACCCTGAACGACTCTCGCGTCTTGGGCGAAAGAGCAGCTGCAGGGCAATCCGCTGGGGCTGAGAGTCAAGAAAGCGTCGATGAGCCCGTCATGCCGCTCGAGGCCGTGGTCGCGGCTTCTCCGGTGCGCCGCAGCGAGCAGTCAGGGGCACTCCGGCTGAAGTCTGCGTATTCGGAGTTCGTTGGAGCATTGAGGTCCGTCCGCCTTGAGTTCGGGCCGAACTGTCCAGCGACGTGTTCGGGCGGAATAACAGCAAGACGGTCGCGGAGACGCTCCAACATCCCCGCTACGCTCGGCTGGCGAGGAAAGCGACTGCCCTCCACCGGGAGCGACCGGGCAGCCTCTCGGGACTCTTCTGCTTGAGCTCAAGACGAACGGCGATCGCTTCTACACGAAGTCCCTCAATGACTACGGGGACCTCACGTACTGCACGTTCTGGATTGCCGACCCTTGGTGTCTTGACTTGACCGGCCTCTACGCCTACGTCGTCGGGGACGACCTCAAATACGTCGACCGCTGCCGTGACTCGATGCGGAAGCGGGTCAACCAGGGCTACGGCAAGATCCATCCGAAGAACTGCTGCCTCGATGGCCAGGCGACCAACTGCCATCTGAACGCAGAGATCGCCAAGGTGGCGGAGGAGGTCATGCTATGGATGTGCCCCATGGATTCCCTGGCCGAGATCGTGCGGGAAGAGAGCAACCTCTTGAGGGCCTATCAGCCGCCGTGGAACGTGCAACGGGGCTGAAGGCGACGTCCATGTGGCCGCGTCATCGCCGACTTCGCCGCTAGAGACGACGAAGGACCCACGATCGGCTGACTGAGCCCGGTCCTGGTGTATCAGTGTGAAGCCCGGGCGTGGCGCCATACACTGACTTACGCAAGGGCTGGCAGGGCGAAGCAGGGGAGGGCTGCGTGTCGCACGTCGCAGTCACGGGCGGCTCCGGGCTTGTGGGGGCCAACTTGGTGCGAGCCTTGGTCCAGGCCGGAAGGCAGGTCCGCGCTCTGGTGCACACCGACAGCCGGGCCCTGGAGGGGCTCCCGGTCGAACGAGTGCCGTGCGACATCAGGGATGCCCGGGCCGTATCTGAGGCTGTCGCCGGAGCCGAGGTCGTCTACCACCTGGCGGGCTCCATCAGCGTCGGTCAGCTTTCTGCGCAGCACGTGCGCGCCGTCAATGTCGGTGGCACGGAGAACGTTGTCCAAGCCTGTCGGCGGCGAGGCGTGAAGCGGATGATCCACTGCAGCTCGATTCACGCCCTCGATCACCGGCCGGACGATCTCCCGGTCGACGAGGAGCGCCCTCTGTGGGCGGATCCTCGGCTCTGCTCGGTCTACGACTGGTCGAAGGCCTCGGCGGAGCGCGCTGTGCTCGAGGCGGTCAGGCAGGGACTCGACGCCGTGATCGTCAACCCTACGGCGATCATCGGACCTCATGACTTCAGGCCCTCTTGGATGGGCCAACTGATCGCCCGGATGGCCCACGGCCGCCAGCCAGTGCTGCTGAGCGGCGGCTTCGACTGGGTCGACGCGCGCGACGTGGCGGCAGGGGCGTTGGCTGCAGCGAGGCGTGGCCGGACGGGTGAGCGCTACCTGCTCTCCGGTCACTGGTGTTCGCTTCCGGAGATGGCCGCCATCTTGGGCGAGGCCACCGGCCGGGCTCCACGCTACGTCACGATCCCGTTGGGCTGGGCGCAGGCTCTGGCCTATCCCTATTCGCACGCGGTCGGGCTACTAGGCAGAGTGACGCCCTTCACCCCCGAGGCGCTGGAGGCTGTGCGCCACTGTCGCCTGGTGAGCAATACCAAGGCGGCTCGCGAGCTTGGCTACAGTCCACGATCGTTGCACGAAACGCTGAAGGACACGGTCGCTTGGCTGGATGAGCATGCGCGATCCACATGCGCCTGACTACTTTCGGCCTGCTTCGCCGGATTGCAGACCGACGGCTCGCGGCGTCACGATCGATCGACCCACATGAGCGACCACTTCGCTCTCGACCACTCGACGAGCGTGAATCTCCGACGTGCGTGTGGGAAGACGGCGACTGGGCGTGCGCGTTGGCCACGCGCCGGTTCGTCCACCGGACCTGCCGCACTGAGCGTCTTCCACGCACTGCGGACAGCTCCGCAACCTGAGTCGTTGTCGGCGCCCCCGCCGATTCCTCGGCTACAGCTGCCCCGACCTTCCCCTGCCCCTGCTCTCGTCCCACGTCGGATCGAACCGCACGGGCAGCAACTACGCCAAGTTCAAGGGCGTCGGCACCATCAACGGCATGGGCGCGTACAAGTTCCAGCTGTGGGCCGGTGATGACGACACCGACACCTGCCGCATCAAGATCTGGAGCGAGGACGAGGCTGGCACAGAGACCGTCGTCTACGACAACGGCGTGTTCCAAGCTATCGGCGGCGGCATCGTCATCCACGCGAAGAGCAAGTAGGGCGCTTGATGCGGGCCGCTGGTGTCGTCAGCCAGGAGCCCGACCTAGTCATCTGAGAGAGCCTGCGGGCGGGGCCGGGCATCCCGGCCCCGCCCCTTGTGGTTGGAGGGGCAGGCTTCATGAGATGGCGGCGACGGTCATGCGAAGGAGACGGACCCCCTAGGTTCTGAAGCGCTCCGGCTTCAGCGAAGACCCATTCGTCTGAGGATGCGCCAGGCGGCCGAAGGCGCCGCGTCGGACTCGTGTCGGTGGGCGGCAAGGGATACCTGCAGCGGGGCGTGTTTCGGGCGCGGGACACGTCTTCAAGACTTGTGACCGCAAGGCTGGGCTTCGAAGGGCCTCAGGGCAGGTGACTTCACTCGAGTGCTTCAATGCCGTGCTACGCGACGAGGCCTGAGCGGCGAGCTCTTCTCCACGCTGCGGGAGGCGTAGATCCTGATCGCCAACTGGTGACGTCTACAACGGCCTGCGCCCGCGCAGCTCACTGGGGCAACGGCCGCCGGCACCCGAGGCGGTCGTCTTCCCGGGCTCTTCGCTGGCCGACTGCGGGCCGCGTGCTGCAAGGACATTTCTCCGGGGGGAGAGCGGCCTGCAGGCAAATCAGGGAATCCGCTAGGCCAAACCAGGGTTTTCCTGATTGCGACCCGGGCTCATCCTGCTAATCTCAAGGACACGTCGTCCTTCGATCCCCCGTGGTCCGACTGGCGGCGGCGAAGAAGGGCTGGGGAGCCGCCAGCCCTTCTTGAGGTGTGCTGTGGACTGGACACGCTTTGGTGAGCGTTGGATGACTGGAGACGCTCGTTTCCGAGGAGGGGGATATGTCGTCAGCCAGACCACCGTGTCCGTATGAACCGTCGGTGAGTGCTAGCGCCTTCCGTGCAGCTGCCGGCAGAGGTGCGGATCATCCGGCCTTGCCTGCCGCTGACGCACCCGAGGCAATGCCCGATGGAGGCTCACATGAGTCCTCGTGATGACAGCGTGAAGAAGCTGGAGCGAAGTGGGAACTGCAAGAGACTCGTGAAGCGCCTTGTGGAGAGTGAGGGCCGCCTCGGGGGAGTGAACTGCTTCGGCATCGTCGATGCTCTTGAGAGGCTGGGACCAGCCGCTGTACCCGCTCTCGTGTCCGCTCTCGATGAAGGGCATCCCGGAGTCCCGGCCGCGCTTGCCAAGATCGGGCCGGCCTCCCTGCCCGGATTGTCGCGGCAACTTCGGGTAGGGGGTCCCGACGCGCAGATTGGCGCCACTTTGGCCATCTTGATGATCAAGCTCCAGGGAGATCCCATCGACAGCGGTACCTTCGACAAGCTCGAAGAACTCAAGGATTCGAGTCCATACCTACAGGTAGTTGCGTTCGCGACTGCAGCGCTGCGGCCACGAGACGGGGCAAGGACGTTCGGGTACTACAAGAAGGCGGCGCCCAAGAGAAGCCTTGTGGCGTACCTACGCGGCAGACGGGAATCTATGCAGTGGGCCGAAGGTGCTGCACACTTGGCGTTCCGGCTGAATCGGAACCTTCGTCATGATGTGACAGACAACGTTGGGGTTGCCCTTTGTGAGTGCGAGAAAGCGTCCAAGGCATCCCTGACCTGACACTATTGAGTCGGGTCTCCCCGGGCTGAGGCGAATCCGTTGGACGGTGCTCGCACAGCAGTCCTTGTCGGTGCTTCAGTCTCCTCATGCTCTATCCTCGCAGCAGGAGCGCCATGACAACAAGGAGGCATGTTCCGGGCAGCCATCTCAGTGAAGCAAGGGCTGGAGCGAGAGGGCGAGGCGTCTGCTGCTACCAGACCCGCCGTTGTTCACTACGTCTCCGAGGAGGTTCCGATGGGCGCTGGACTCAATGGCTTGAACAAGTCCGCCGACGGCATGGTCATAGGTCTCGTGCAGTGGCAACTACCGGTCGTCACGTCGCGCGCGGACGTGCGGCGAGAGGCGGCCAAGGTCGTCGACCTCGTGCGCAAAGTCAAGACGGGCAACCCCAACGTCGACCTCATCGTCTTCCCGGAGTACACGATCCACGGTCTCAGCATGTCGACAGATCTCGACATGATGTGCACTCTGGACGGCGCGGAAGTGCAGTCGTTCAGGGATGTCTGCAAGGAGATGAACGTCTGGGGATGCTTCTCGATCATGGAGTCCAATCCCCGAGGCAATCCCTTCAACAGCGGCATCATTGTCGACGCAGCGGGCGAGATCGCCCTCTACTACCGGAAGCTTCATCCCTGGTGCGCGCTCGAGGCTTGGGAGCCTGGCGATCTCGGTATCCCCGTCTGTGACGGCCCTGCAGGCTCCAAGATCGCGCTCATCATCTGCCACGACGGCATGTTTCCGGAGATGTGGCGCGAGGCCGCCTACAAGGGCGCCAACGTCATCCTGCGCACCGCCGGCTACACTGCGGGTCTACGCACCAACTGGCGCACCAGCGCCGCTTTCATGGCCTTCGCCAATCAGTCCTACACGGCTTCCGTCGCCCTTTGCGGGCGTGACGGCATGTACCGCTCGATGGGGGAAGGCATCATCTGCGACTTCGAGGGTGAGATCATCGCCCACGGCACGACCAGTCACCCCAACGAGGTCATCATGGGCGAGGTCGTGCCCAAGCGCTGTGACGAGGCCCGCCAGAGCTGGGTCGTGGAGAACAATATGTGGATGCTCGGTCACCGCGGCTACGTGGCTAGAACAGGTGGCGCCTCCGACTGCCCCTATACCTACATGCGGGATCTCTGCGCCGGCGAGTACCGAGTGCCCTGGGAAGACCGCGTCAAGATCACCGACGGCTGCGCGTTCGGGTTCCCCGCGCCGCACGCGTGATCACCGGCGCGTTGTCTCACGAGTTGCTCTGAGGAGTGGCGACAGTGGGCTTCGGACTGCGGCCGAACAGCGATCAAGTCGCCTGTACGCATCCGACGGAATCGTCATTGAGCCTGCATCTGGCCTGAGCGCTTTGCGCGATTGCACACGCCGCCGCAGAAGGTGGCTGCGTGCCACGTGGTGAGGCTTCACCGACCGAGCGGCGCGACCGCGCCGCGGTGGTCACCCTCAGGGACACTTTCGGCGAGTGTCCATGTAGCTCTGGAAGCCGGCGCCGATCTTGCGCAGGACGATCTTGAGGGTCCCACGGACCGTGCCGGAGTTGTCGCTCGGGAACTCGGTGGACGACGATGTCACAGTGCTCCTCGGGGCTGATGCGCGTTGGGTCTGTCCCGCACGATACCGCGGTCTGCTGGGGTCGAAACAAGACGACGCCGACCGACAGGTCCTAGGCTGCGAATGACTTCTCGCGCTCACCATGGGGGGGGGGGGGGACTCCCCGCCGCCTGTTGGCACGTGGACAATCCGAGAGCCGGCTCTCGCGCTACCGCGAGAGGACGACCGGCGAGTGGGGGTGTTGGTGATCTCTCAAGGGCTCCTCGACGGTACCGGAAGGCCGAGGGGTGACTGCTGCAGACTGTACGCAGCGAGACCCGCCACGACTGCCTTGATGGCGTCGAACGGCAGGAACGGCAGGACTCCAGCGGCGAGCACTGCCGAGAGGCTCTCAAGGCGGAGGCTGACGGCAAGCCAGGACGCGCCCAGAACGTAGATGGGCAGTAGTGCGAGAAGCCCGCCCGAGACGTAGCGAAGCGTGCCCATCTTGCCGGAGTGCACGACCGCGCCGGCGACAAGCGCTGCGAAGACGAAGCCGACAAGGTAGCCTCCTGTTGGTCCGAGCAGCACCCCGAGTCCTGACGTGCCGCCGGCGTAGACTGGCGCCATCAGGCCAAGGATCAGGTAGGCGATGACGCTCAGAGCGCCGAGTCGAGCTCCCAGCACGAGTCCGGTCAGTATCACGAACAGCGGCTGCAGCGTGAACGGTACGGGTCCCAGGGGAATCGCAATGAACGCCCCAGCGGCGATCATGGCAGTGCACAGCGCCGCGAAGCTGAGCTCGCGTGTGGTGGGACGCTTCAATTGTCAACCTCTCGCCTCATACCCAGTTGACAATGTACTGAGGTGAGCGACTGTCTGTCAATGCTTCTTGGCAGAATCCGGGTTTCCCTGACTCGCGAATCAGGCAATCCCTGATACTTGGCGACGTGGCCCGATGGTACGTTCTCTTCGAGAGTGGGGCGCTCTCGCACGTTGGCGCTTGGTTCCATCGCCGCTCTCTGAATCTGGAACCGCGCGCACAAGGGAAGCGGACTAGGGAGAGGGGTGCCATGACGCAACACGCGAACACCGAAGAAGAGCACCATGTTCTGGTAGAGGAATACGAGCGAGAGGCGGTCTGGCACGCCCCGGGTTCCGCGGCGGCTGAGTTACTTGGGAACCATGCTATCTGCTGCGGTCTTCTGGTTGTAGAGCTCCGAGCATCTGCTGCGGCGTGAGTCGTCGCATCCGCGTCTCTCCCCGGTGCCTCAGCGAGCGGTGCCGGCGTCGTGAGTTGTACCAGCCGACGTAGGTGACGAGAGCCAGCTCGAGGTCGAGGCGTGTCGGCCAGCGGTAGCGGCTGATGAGCTCGCGCTTGAGCGTCGAGATCACGCTCTCGGCCATGGCGTTGTCGAGCGCCGTGCCGGTGCGCCCGCGGCTCGGGGCGATGCCGGCTCTCTTCAGCCGCTCGGTGTACTCGTAGGATGTGTACTGGGAGCCGTTATCGCTGTGAGCCACGAGGCCACCTTCATGCTCCTGACGGGCGGCGAGAGCCATCTCGAAGGCGTCCGTGACGAGACTCTGGCGCATGTGCGGTGCCAGCTGCCAGCCGACGATGCGCCGCGTATGGACGTCGAGCACGAGGGCGAGGTAGGCCCAGCCCTGCCAGGTGCGCACGTAGGTGAAGTCGGAGAGCCACACGGCGTCGGGCGGGTGGCCGTGAAGTCCCGGCGCACGAGGTCCGGGGCGGCCAGCGGGGCGAGGCCCGGCAGGGTCGTCTTCTTGCTCTCGACCGGCCCCACGCCGACGAGGTCGTTCCCGCGCATCAGGCGCTCGACGGTGCAGCGGGCGACCCGGACGCCGGTCTCGTTCAGCTCGTCCCAGATCTTGAGCTGGCCGTAGACGCCGCCGCTGCCTGCGTGCACGCGGCGTATCTGGGCGAGCAGCCAGACGTCACGCAGGGCGCGGGCCGAGGGTGGCCTGGTCCTGCGGGCGCGGTAGGCGCTCACCGAGACCTCGAGCTCCCGACAGATCGGCTCGACCCCGAGGCGGGCGCGGTTCGCATCGACGAAGGCGCTCACCTCGGACGGGGCTGGTCGAGCTCGCGGGCGAAAAACACGCTCGCCGCCTTGAGGATCTCGTTGGCGCGGCGCAGGTCACGGACCTCGCGGCGCAGCGTCGCCAGCTCCTCGCGCTCGGCGCTCGCTAGCCGGTCGGCGCGGGTGCCGTCGTCGGCCTCGTCCTGGCGCACCCAGACGCGCAGGGTCTCGCGGTGGATGCCGAGGTCACGCGCGACCGCGGCGATCGGACGCTCCGACTCGCGGGCGATGCGCACACTGCGCTGCCGGAACTCCGGTGAGTACTTCGATGGTCTGGCCATGAGACGCGGTCTCCCTTCTCTGAGGATCCGATCCTCCAAGAAACGGAGCCTCCGTCAAACCCGGGGCGTGCCACTCGTGCCGAGACGTCAGGCATCGCCGGCGTCCTCGCAAACTACCACGTGGCCATACTTACTCTCCTAGCCATTGGATCTGTTTGGATCGCTATCTGGATCATGGGCAGGCGGCCGGTGGTTCGAGGATTGGAGCGCCAGGACGACGAGGGCTGAATCTCCAGCACTCGGCGGGAGAGTCGGTCTTGGAGCCGGTAGGGCAGCGGCCGCCAGTGGCGCCGAGTCCAACAGGCGGGTCCCCAAGCAGTCTATTGTCGCGGAAGTAGGGTGGTCTACCTGCAGCCAGTCCGCCGACGAGCCGCCTCCTCACGCCTCAACACGGCTGAGCATAGGCCAACACGAAGGCCCGCCAGAACCTCGCCCTGTGCAGCACGATCGCCCATCAGCCGCCACAGCCCGTCACGTCTTCCTCAGGTTTCCTAAACCTGGGGTCGCTGGTTCGATTCCAGCCGGGGGCACCAGAAGTTCCTGCATATAGTCTCTTGCTGAGCCGCTCACGTCGCACAATTGCCCGGATTGCTGCCATACGCCGACAATCTGCCGACGAGAACGCACGTCACGGGCACGAACGCGCGAGCACGAGCCAGCACGAACGCCGCTTCTGCGGCGGCCCGGTGTAGGTCGTGAGTATTGCCTGGCTCGAGGAAGGAGGCCACGAAGATGGCCTTCAGCGAGCTCGAGTTGAAGCGCATCGACAAGCTGGCCGGCGGCTTCTGCCGGCGCCGCACCCGCCCGGAGCTCGCCGAGCAGCTGCGCATCGGCTACGCGGTCAAGGGTCAAAGCGTCACCCTCTTCGAGGAGCGCCCCGACTGGCGGGATCCCGCCGAGCGCCGACAGCATCCCTTCGCCAAGCTGCGTTTCGTGCGTACCACCGGCCTCTGGACCCTCTACTGGATGCGCGCCGATCTGAAGTGGCACGCCTACCGGCCGGCACCGCCGAGCGCGGAGCTCGCAGGGCTCGTCGACGTCGTCGACGAAGACACCTACAACGCCTTCTTCGGCTAGCGCCTCGACGTATAATTGAGAGTGCCCACGATCCACCGTCCGCTGGGAGGGCGTCATGGTGACCTATCAGTTCAGGTGCACAGACTGCGGCGAGGAGTTCGAGGTCGACTGCCACATGGACGAGCGCGACGAGAAGGCGGTCTGTCCGAAGTGCTCCGGCCGCAACCTCGAGAGTGTCCTGACCGCAAGCTTCAGTTCGCCGCGGCCATCGAAGTACTGAGAGCACTGCTCCGGCGGAGCTAGCGCGAAGATACCAGCCCGGCGATCCCTTGCGCCGCCTCCGCCTGCATGGCGGGGATCGTGTGCGGGCAGGGGCCGGTCGGTCGGGCGGTGAGTGAGGTAGGGAGGGAACCACCGTGTCTGCCTGTGACGGCCGTGGCATGGGCCTGTCGCCGGCAACCGAAGAAGGGAGGCCGATGGCCAGATGGGAGCACAGAAACCTGCAGCTCAAGACCGAGCCGTCGGTCGGTGTCTGGAGCAGGCTTTCCGAGAAGGGCCTTTCCGGACTGGAACAGCTGCAGAACGACGGCTGGGAAGTACACCAGGTCGTCAACATCAGAGGGTCGATGGGGTTCACTTCTCATGTTCTGTTCATGTTGAGGCGGGAGCTGGCGGAGTAGGGCACGCTGACATGGTCCTGCGAGTCAAGCTCGACGTAGTGACTGCTGCGGCTACGCACCTGCAGGGACGATGGGCCACTGGGCGGCCCCGAGGAGGCGACATGCCGGATGTGCCGTTCAGCGTCGTGAAGCGCGATGACCTCGTGCCTCTCTGCCCTCACTGTGGAGGCGAGCTTGCCCAGGTCTACATGAAGACCAAGGGCACCGGGTTCGTCGAGGGCAGGAACGTCATCTACTTCTGTCCGCACTGCCTGAAGGCACTGGGTTTCGGCCAGAGCCGCATGATCTAGTCGGATGCGCAGTAGCGCCATGCAGGGCCTGTTCTTCCTGGTGGGACTCGCGCTTGTGATCGCGGGACTGAACAGCTCAGCTTCTCTTGCGGTCGTCGGCGGCGGCCTCATCGTGCTGGCCATCGTCAGTCGGCTTGCAGGCCGCAGGAGTGAGTGAGGAGAGGCGCATCATCTCTCCCTGCGCCGGAAGGATGCGGAGTATAGGCGGGTGCGGAACGAGCTCGCTCAGCAGGCCGGGGTCGATGCCGAGGTTCTCGCCGACAGCCCTGTCGGCACACCGTCACTCTGATGCGGCGAACACCAGCCCGGCGATCCTCTCCGCCTCCTCCTCCTGCATCGCCGGGATGGCGTGCGAGGCGACCGCGGAACTGGAGAAGGACTCGCCGTTCGGCCGTTGGCTGCAGACCGAGATGGTCGACGTCGAGGGCGGAGGGCCGTGGCCCGTCAATCCGTACACGCGTGAAGCGACCCACGCCGGGTCTGATGCCCGCAGGAGTTGGCAGGTTGCAGAGCCACGTCCGCTCGTGATCCGTCCTTGGCCGGAGCCCGACGATTCTGGTCCATGGGCGCGTGCCGGAGAGAGGCGTCCGCCTACTGCAGCAGCTCCTTGAGGTCGGGACGGGGCTCGTAGCTGCGCCCATGTTCGCCGGGATACGGTCCCCGGTGTTCGACCTCGCCCCACTGGATCGGCAGCGGGATGCCCTCCGGGAAGGCATCACAGGTGTGGGTGGTCCACTCTACGACATCGGGAAGCGGGCTCCCAGGCGCCTTGACGACCACCCAGGGGACGTGGAGGTGCCTGCATTGGGCGCACAGCCGGGACGGCAACTGGGCCACGGCTACCACTCCTCTCCTTCTTCTCCTCACCTTTGGCATGCCCGGTCTGCTGAGGCAAGACACGAAACGGTGCATCACAGGTCCGGTGCCCCAAGGGCCGAGTCACAACAACGACGACTCTTCCCGCAGGGCGCACCTCGCCTAGCCGTTGGCCAGCGGGCATAATGCGGTCGTGCGTGCTTACCGGCAACTGTGGACTCATCTCGGCGTGGCGGCGATCTACGCGACGGCGATGGCAGTCGTCGAGGCAACCGTGGTCTACTATCTGCGCAAGCTGTTCGCGCTGCAGTACGCCGCGGTCTTCACCGACGGGTTCCACTTCCCGCCTGCCTACCTGAGGTATGAACAAACTCGCGAGATCGCCACGATCGTGATGCTCCTTGCGGTCGCCTACCTAGCGGGCCGCGGCTGGTGGCAGAGGCTTGCCTACTTCCTGTTCATGTTCGGCTTGTGGGACATCGCCTACTACGTCGCTCTCAAGATGATCCTTGACTGGCCGGCGTCGCTCGCCACCGCGACTTGATGTTCCTTGTGCCGAGCCCCTGGTGGGGTCCTGTCTGGCAGCCGATCCTCGCCTCATGTGCGTTCATCGCCGCGGCGATACTGCTGCTAGCACGGACGCAACGACGATGACCGGCGAGATGGCGGCCGTTCAGCCGGGTCCAGGCTGGAGTCTGAGGCTCCGTCGCCTGCAGCAGACCTGCTCGTGGATGCCACTCCCCCGTCGAACACCAGCCCCGCGATTCTCCCCGCTGCCTCCCTGCGGGGTGAACCCTACGACATCGAGCACCGCATTGTCGTGGACGGGGAGGTCAGGTGGGTACGCGAGAAGGCGTTCCTTGAATGCGCCGAGTCGGGTGAGCTGCGCGGCGGCTTTGGCACGACTCAGGACATCACCGAGCGCAGGCTTGTCGAGGAGGAGTTGTGCATCCTCTACGAGGCCCAGGAGCGCATTGCCACCACACTCCAAGAGAACCTCGTGCACCCCTTGCCCGCGATGGCCGGCCTGGAGCTGGCCTTTCTCTCACTGCCCGCCCGGAGGCCGGAGCTGCTCGGCGGCGACTTCCATGACGTCTGTAGCGCCGCCGATGACCGGGTCGTCTTGCTGATCGGCGACGTCATGGGCAGGGGTGTGAAGGCGGCGGGGTTGACGGAGACGGTGCACAGCGCCGTTCGCGCCCTCGCTCTCGTTACGGCTTCGCCGGCCGAGATACTGCGTCACGTGAACCGCCTGCTGCTGGCCGAGGAGTACGAGCAGTTCGTGAGCGCCTTGGTGCTGCTGCTCGACCGTACCACTGGCCGCTGCCGTCTTGCCAGCGCCGGCCATCCGCCCCCGATCGTCGTGTCTGAGGACAAGGCCAACCTTGTCGAGCCGCGCTACGGCCCCCCGCTCGGCACCTTCGAGTCGACCTACGACGTCCGGGAGTTCGACCTCATGCCCGGCGAGGCGCTCCTTCTCTACACCGACGGTCTGACCGACGCCCGCCGCGACGGGGAGCTCTTCGGTGAGCGGCGGCTGCTCGATGCCGCCCGCAGAGCCCCGGACTGCGCCCCTCAGACGCTGATCGATGGTCTTCGCGAGGCCGTTCTGGCCTACACCGGCACGCTCAGGGACGACCTCGAGATCCTGGCGCTGCGACGGACGCAGGAACTGGACTAGCTGGCTCCCCCGAGGCTCTCCCGCTTGCCGCCAGTACCAGCCCCGCAATCAGCGCCGCCGCCTCCTCCTGCATCGCCGGAATGGCGTGTGAGTAGGTATCGAGGGTAATTGACACGGTGGCGTGTCCGAGGCGCTCCGAGACGACCTTCGGGTGGACCCCGGCCTGGAGTGCCAAGGTGGCGAGGGTGTGGCTTGGATGGTGCGGCCGGATCGACGCCAGGTGCGCTACTCTGAGAACCTGACGGGGATGCGAACCTTGTCCAGGCGCGAGCCGTCCTTCAGGGACTGCTCGTAGGCCACGAGAAGGCCCTCGCTGGCGCTCGTCGTGAAGGTGAGGCGCTTGCGAAAGGTGCCGCGCTCGGGGGCGCCGCGCGTCGCCGTCGCGTAGGTGCGCACGAGAACCTCGTTCTGCTCATCGAGCAACTCGATCTGCACGGTTCCCTCGAATATGGTGGCACGACCCTCGATCTCGAAGGGGCTTGACAGGTCAGCACCGAGGCCGGGCCGCTCGACGAAGATGGGCGGCTCGAAGCTCTCCCAGTGGCTGCGGCGCTGGGGCGTCTCGAGCAAGAGGCCCTCACCGCCCAGCACGTCGAGCGGTTCGCCTTCGAGCTCGAACTCCACCGCAGCTATCGTCCGAAACTGCGTCAACGTGTAGACGACCTGTACCACGCGCGAGGTAATCGACAACGTGCCGCCGCCGGAGGCGAACTCCCGTGAGAGATCGACGGTCGCGGTTCCCTCGTCCAGGGCGATACCCCGCACCGTGGTGTCCACGGGCACCGAGCTCGTGAGGCCAGCGGCCCGTTCGAAGTCGTTCACGCCGCCGCAGAGCGCGTCCAGCGCCGCCCGTGCGACCGCCTGGGTCGCCGGGACGCGACGCTCGGCGCTGGCGAGCTTCCCTCCGTGAAGGAAGAAGGCGAGTACGGTAATCGTCTCGCCACTCGTCGGCTCGGTGGTGGGGCTGCTCGTCGGGCCGCTCGTGGGACCATCTGACTCACCTGCACCACAGCCGGCAACGCCCAACGCCAACGCTGTGATCACGGCGAGCACGATCAGGAAAGAGGTGCGATGCGACATCAGGGCTCCCTGCCTCTACCTTCTGGTGTTCCCCTTCGGCTCGCAGTGAAAGCCCGGCACGCCGACGATCGCCTTCTCCGCGAACACCAGCCCGGCGATCCTTTCCGCCTCCTCCTCCTGCATCGCCGGGATGGCGTGCGAGTAGGTGTCCAGGGTGCTCGAGACGGTGGCGTGCCCGAGGCGCTCATTGACGACCTTGGGA
Organism: uncultured Thermoleophilia bacterium; assembly: GCA_963717285.1. Classification (GTDB taxonomy): domain Bacteria; phylum Actinomycetota; class Thermoleophilia; order UBA2241; family UBA2241; genus CAIXSE01. The sequence continues at coordinate 596,754 of CAVQVW010000001.1, read as the reverse complement.
TGAATGCCAGCCTGGAGGGCGAGGGTGGCATGAGTGTGGCGTAGGTCGTGCAGACGGATCGGCGGCAGCATCGACCTCTTCACCGCCTGACGCCAGCGGCGCGAGATCGTCTCCGGGTCGAGGGCCGCGCCGCTCTCTTGCGTGAAGGCGAGGCCGTTGTCGGTCCACGCGTCACTCCACTGCCGCTGCTCCTCGAGCTGGCGGGCGGCTTGTCCCTTGAGGACCTCGACGGTGGCCGGGTCGAGGTCGATGACCCGTCTACCCTTGGCCGTCTTCGGCTCACTGACGAAGACGTCGCGGTTCGTCGGAATCAGGGCGCGGCGCACGCTGAGTCTTCCGTTCTCGAGATCGACGTCGCTCCAGCGTAGGCCGAGTGCCTCTCCTCGGCGCATGCCGGTCATGGCGATCGTGAGCCACAGTGGATGAAGGCGGTCATCCTCCACCGAGGCCAGGAACGCCCCGAGCTGTTCGGCGCTCCAGGTCCTCATCTCCTTCGTGCCGTCGCTCATCTTGCGCGACAGGTCGGCGGCATCAAGCGGGTTCCTCGTGATCGGTCCCAATAGGACCGCGTCCCGACAGGCCTTGTGCAGGCAGGCATGGACGTGGTGGATGGTCTGCGGCGAGAGACCGCCCTTGCCATCCTTCTTGCCGCTCTCCGCGAGAGTCGCGTAGAGGGCGTTCACCTGACTGCCACTGAGCTTCTGCAGCTTCACCGAGCCGATGTGCGGTGCGACGTGGCACTCGACGTGCTGCACGCAGGAGTTGTAGGTCGAGGGGCGGATCGTCGCCTTCACGGCCGGCAGCCACTCGCCGGTCAGGTACTCGCGCACGCTCGCCTTTGTCGGCGCCGTGTAGCTCTGCTTCTCGACGGCGACCAGCAGGGTGTTCATCTCGGCGAGACAGGCCTTGCGGATTGAGAAGCCGGCCTTGGTCTGACGGCGACGTTCCTCGGTGGTCTTCAGCGGTCCACCGCAGGCGGGGCAGGCGCCCCTGGGGCGGCGCTCGATCCAGAAGCGCGTGCCGCAGCTCTGACAGCGCCGCGCCGCCGCCGGGCCGACATCGACGCTGTATCCGCAGGAGCCGGGGCTACCCCGCTTCCTCACGTGACCGCGCACGCTCACCTTCCTTGACGCGCCCACCTTGTACGGCAGCTTCGCTCTGAAGCCGGGGAACAGCAAGGCGAAGGTACGCACCGGAAGCACTGGATCTCTCTGCCGACGAAGGACCTGTCTGGTGCGGTGCTCTGCACAAGGCGGCGACAACGTCACGCCGATCGGCCATGCCCAGAGGCCTCAGGGGAAGATTGCCGTCCGAGCGCAGTGGGATACTGTGCGTGCGGAAAGCGGGCCGAACTCCGGAGCAGATGGCATGCGCGGGCTCTCCAAGTCGAAGATCATGGACGGGATACAGTGTCCTAGGCTGCTGTGGCTGAAGGTGCACCGTCCAGAGCTCATTCGCTACTCACCGAGCATGGAGCGCATCTTCGCGATGGGACACGAGGTCGGGCGCATCGCGCAGGAGCTGACTCCCGGCGGCGTCATGATTGGGCCTCGGCACGACGGTCCACTCACCGGCAGCGATCTGCGCCAGGCGAGGGCCGAGACCGAGCGCCTGCTGGCCGCCTCCGGCGACCTCACCATCTACGAGGCGACGTTCTCGCACGATGGGGTCCTTGTGCGCACCGATCTGTTCTTCCGAGACAGCGGTCGCTACCGCTTCACGGAGGTCAAGGCGAGCACCAAGGTCAAGCCCCACTACGCCATGGACGCGGCCATCCAGACGTGGGTAATGCGCGAGTGCGCCGTGCCGGTGGAGCGGGTGGGTCTGGCCCACATCGACTCCGCGTTCACCTACGGCGGCGACGGCGACTACGCGGGACTGCTCGCCGAAGCCGACATCACGGCTGACGTGGAGGTGATCGTTCCGGAGATCCCCGGCCACGTCGCCGCGCTCCGGGCGATGCTCGAGAGAGACGCGCCGCCGCCGATCGTCGGGCCACACTGCGGCACGCCGAACGCCTGCCCCTTGAAGGACCACTGCCGCGGCGAGACCGCCGAGTACCACGTCGCCTGCCTGCCCCACGGCGGCAGACTCATCCCGGCCCTGCAGGGGGAGGGCTGCTTCGACCTGCGTGACGTCCCCGCCGGGAGGCTGACGAAGGCCGACCATCTGCGCGTCTGGCGCGACACCTGCAGGGGCGAGGCCGAAGTCGACGCCGCTCTCGGGGAGCTCATGCGAGCCCTCCCCTTCCCCCGCTACTACCTCGACTTCGAGACCATCGGCTTCGCGGTGCCGATCTGGGAGGGGACCCGTCCCTACGAGGTCCTGCCGGTGCAGTTCTCCTGTCACGTCGAGGCGTCTGACCGCACTCTTGAGCACTCCGAGTTCTTGAACCTGAGCGGCGAGCCGCCGATGCGCGCCTGCGCCGAGGCTCTCGTGGCGGCACTCGGCGACGAGGGCCCCGTGCTCGTCTACACTGGCTTCGAGGAGCAGCGCCTGAGGTGGATGGCGACCGCCTATCCCGACCTCGCCCCGGCGCTGCTGGCCATCATCGAGAGGCTCGTCGACCTGCATCCGCCGATCCAGCTGCACTACTACCATCCGGAGATGCGTGGCTCGTGGTCGATCAAGGCCGTCGTCCCCACCGTCTGTCCGGAGCTCTCCTACGACGACCTCGACGAGGTCCACGAGGGCACCGGCGCGCAGGTCGCCTTCGCAGAGGCCATCCGGCCCGAGACCTCTGCGGAGCGCCGTGAGGATCTGCGGCAGAAGCTGCTCGCCTACTGCGAGCGCGACACCGAGGTCATGGTCAGCCTCGTGCGGCGCTTCGAAGATGGCTAGCAGGTGGTCCCGGCGCCCGCGGAGTCCATGCGATTCCCGGCGCTCTCGGGTCGAGCCAAGTTTGCTCCGGATGTGTCCTGCGAGTCGCGCTGATGTTGGATGCGCTCCCGGGCCGCAGCGTCAGGACTCGCTGCGACGCACTGGCCAGCGGGCATGCCATACTCTCCCTAGAGCCACACGTTCACGCTCAGCGGAAGCACGCGGATCTGGCGCTTGCCTTGCTCGCTTGAGCGATCTCGAGAGTTCCCAAGAGGAGGGTCGATCATGTCGGATGAGGCGCTGCGCATCGAACTCACCATAGATGATCCCGAGGTGCTTGCCTGGCTGAGCGAGTTCGAGGAGGTGGATCGTCCGGCCAAGGTCGCCACCGCCCTGCGTATAGGTGTCCTGGCGTTGCGTCAGGCAGCAGGATTCATCGATCGGCAAGCGATCAAAGACGAGGGCAAGCAGCTGACGAGCGACATCGAGCGCCACGTGACGGATGCGATGAACACGATGGTCGGTCCAGAGAGTAGCCTCATGAAGACACTCGACCCGAAGCACGCCGACGGCTTGGTCTCGCAGCTGCAGGAGGCCGTCGAGGAGGAGCTCGAGGCGCAGGGCGGCAAGGTCCTCGCCGCGTTCAGTCTCGACGACGAGAGCTCGCCTCTGTCGCGGCTCGTGACCTACGTGAAGCGATCCCAGGACTCGGTGCGCAGTGAGTTCTCTCTCGATGTCGAGGGCTCGGCGCTCTCTCGTCTACTGGCCCAACTCAAGGTGACATTGACCGAGCACGAGAAGGTGAACGCCGAGTTCCGTGAGCACGTGACCGGCGCCCTTCGCGAGATGGCGGTCCGCAAAGAGGCCGAGACTCGGGGCACGCTGCACGGCCTTGAGTTCGAGGACGCGCTGGCCCGCTATCTCGAGAGCCACGCAAGCGGCGTCGGCGACATCGCCGAGTCGACCGGCGCCTCGACCGGCGTCATCAAGAACTGCAAGATCGGTGACTGCGTGCTCGAGCTAGGGCCCGACCACGCCTCCGGTGGCGAGAAGATCGTCTTCGAGGCCAAGGAAGACGCGAGCTACACGCTGTCGGCGGCGCTCGATGAGATCGACAAGGGGCGGCGCAACCGTCAGGCGCAGGTCGGCGTCTTCGTTTGGTCGGCGCGCTGTGCCCCCGCTGGTACGGAGCGGCTGCGACGCTACGGGCGGGACATCGTCGTCGTGTGGGACAGCGAGGACTCCGCAAGCGACGTGTGGCTGGATGCGGCCATCATGCTTGCCAAAGGGCTGGTGCTTGAGGGCAAGCGCTCGGCTGTGCCCAAGGCTGTGGTGGACTTCGACGCCGTCGAGAAGGCCATCGAGGCCGTGGCCAAGCGAGCCGAGAGAGCCGACCAGGTGCGCACCTGGGGTCAGACCGTAGAGAACGCCGGTCGCAACATCATCAAGGAGATGGAGACGACCCAGCGCGACCTCGAGCGACAGGTCGAAGTGCTGCGCGATCACGTTGAAGACGCGAAGTACGCCCTCGCCAGCGGCGCGAACTAGAGACCACCCGCGTCCCCTTGCGCGCCCAGCCGGCGTCGGCGTGCCGTCGGCGTTCAGGCCAGGTGCAGGGGCATGGTGGGGAAGACATGATTGGAAGACCTGTGACTCGAGGATCAGTCGTTGCTGACGCCCTGGATCTCGGCGACGGCCTCCTCGCTCGGCAAGCCGCTCGACAGCGTCACGACCATGACGGTTGGCCCGAGAGACCTCGCCGCGTCAAAGGCAGCCCGAAGTGCGGCGAAGACCGACTCTTCATCGCCCGGCGCGAAGGTGCTGAGCCGGCCGACCGTGACCTCCACACCCTCCTGGGCCGCGGCCTGCACGGCGGCCTCGATCGCGGGGTGAAGGTGCTCTTGGCGCAGTGGGTAGACGGAGAACTGCAGGCCGACCTGGCTCTCGCCCGCCGAGTCGCGCGCGCTCACGGTTCGGCTCGCTCGATGGCCACCGAGACCGTCTCCGGATCGCCGAGCCGGCGCAGAGCCCACTTCTGCAGGTAGAGCGTACCGATGACGATTGGCTGGTCGCTCTCGGCTCCTCGTAGCGCACCGTGTTCTTGGTCTCCTTGGCGCGGCGAAGAGTCATCCGCAGGGGTTCCATCTCGTTCATCCTCTCTCTCGGTCGTGGCGGCGAGCGCCCGGAGCGCCGATCAGGAGCTCCCCTCGGCGGCGAAGGTCTTGCCGAGCGAGAAGGCGCGGCCGACCAGCGCGCCGAGGACGAAGTACGCACGGGTCTCGGGTGCGAAGGCGAGCGGATCGAGCTTGCCCACGTCGATGTGCCCATCCTCATCGAGGCAGGCTTCGTCGATCTTGACGTCCTTGACCTCGCCGATGAACTGGGTGTGCAGGCCGAGCTCGTGCACCGCTACGACCTCGCACTCGAGGACGAGCGGGAACTCCGCCACGTAGGGTGCATCGACGAGCTCGGAGCTCACCGGCGTGAGTCCCGTCACGGCGAACTTGTCCGCCTTGCGCCCTGAGACCAGACCGAAGTAGTCGGCGACGGCCGCTTGCTCGCCGCTCGGCAGGCTGATCGTGAAGGCCTTGCGCGCGATGATGTTGCCGTGCGTCGCGGTCGCGGCCCGCAAGGACACTGCGACGCAGGGCGGCTTCGAGCAGGCGATACCGCCCCAGGCCGCCGTCATCACGTTGGGCCGTCCGTCCGCGTGGTAGCTGCCGACGACGAGCACCGGGGTCGGGTAGAGCAGGGTCTTGGCGCCAAGCGACTGCTTCACGTCGGCTCCTCTCTGCGTATTCTCATTCTGATGGCGAACGCCTGCCATACTCCGGTGTCAACCACAGCGGGTCAACTCCAGCTCCACGGTGCCGGCTGCCCCGGCCTGACTACGAAGGGCGCGCCGCGCTACTCAACCTCTCCTGAGTGGTCGGCTTGACGTCGGCACAGTGGGAGGATGTGCCGCACTGGGCGCCTATTCGCGCGGCACACACGTCGGGGTGACCTGTGATGCGTGTTCGCCCGCCTCAGAGGTCGACGTCGATGAGGACGCGGCAGTGGTCGCTGGGCCCGCAGTCGGCGGGGTCGTTGACGGCGGTGGCATGAACGCGGCCCGCGATGGAGGCCGACGCGAAGACGAAGTCAAGCTGCCGCGTGGCCGTCGCGGGGGTCTGACCCGTGCGGTAGTAGCCGGGCACGCAGGTGCTGTTCGCTGGCAGCTCATCCGGCCAGGGATCGGCCTGGCGGCCGCCGTGGGGGTGCTTCGGCCCGACGAAGGCGAGGCCGAGCGCCTCAGCGCGGTCGAAGACGCTCTCGTAGCGGTTGCCGTAGTAGGGGTCGCCGTGCTCACCACGCCCGGCCAGACGATTGATCTGACCCCCATCTGTTGGTCCAGCGACGGCGATAGAGTCTCTGCCGCATGCGGAGGTGGCCGGTCGGCCTCGCGCCGGCGACTGGGGAAGATGGCTTGCATAACGCGCAGCTCCTCCGGCCACACCCGTCTTCAAGATCTGTGGCACGCCCGCGAGACGAACTGGCCGCTCATGTACTGTCGTGACTGGGCTTGGCCAGAACCTTGGACTGTGCAGCACAATCGCACACGGCGGACTACGCCCCGTCACGCCTTCCCCATGTTTCCTAAACCTGGTGTCGCTGGTTCGATTCCAGCCGGGGGCGCCAGAAGTTCCTGTATATGACGCTTTCCATTGACGCCATCGGCGCTCGACTCCCCGGATTGCTGCCGAACGCCGACATTCTGCCGACGAGACGTCACGTCACGAGCGGCAACAGTGGAACACGGGGCAACACGTGGACCTGCGTTTTCGCCAACCGCGCATCGACCGGCACGAGCCACACCGGAACGAACGCGGGACCGGCATGAGGTCGTGGCTCCTATCTGATCAGGAAGTGCGCACCTGAGCACTTGGGCGGCTTCGTCGTCAGCCCGCAGTTGCAGATGGCAGTCGTGGTCGGCTCGGTGATCTCGAACGAGAGCGGCAACACGTCGCTGCCGGCGTGCGATGCGTCACAGTAGGGGACCGTCTTCGTCTTGCCGCACCGGCACCAGTAGTAGGTGCCGGCATCGAGCTGGACCATCGCTGGGTGACTCCAGGCTTCGTCGTGCTCGAATCTGGGCATCGCGTCTCCTCTTCTCGCCGTCGCGGACGGTCGTCTCGATTGATGGGCGTGGTGTGCGCTCGCCCCTTCATACCCCGGTCGGCCTTCGCGAACGCCTCGTCGAGACTCTAGCGCTGCGATCAACGGCGCCGCCTCCTCCAGGATCGCGGGATGGCGCATATCTGTCAGGAGTCGGCAGCCGCCATGCTAGCCGGCCATGTCCCAAGCGTGGCGGCCGTGACGTCTGCTGCCAACACGCGCGGCAACCCCAATCCTCAGAACATCAAGAAGGTCTTCAGTACGTTGGGCCTTGAGGACATCCTGGATGGACTGTCGTGGCACGGCATGGGCAACCCCGCGCTGCGCAAGAAGCTTCAGGACTTCAACACGCTCCGGAATCGTATCGTCCTTGCTGCGAGCGAACAGGCGCGCAAGCAGCTGCTTGTCAACCAGCTGGCGGTCTTCAACACGTTGGCGACTCGCTTGGATGCGAAGCTGCGCACGGACATTCACGGTGTGACGGGGACGTATCCTTGGTAGCCACCGTCGAACAAGCGGATCAACACAGACACCGCGCCGAGTGGGGTATGCTCGAACTCCAGCCGCGCGGGGCGCTGCTGGCTATCCGCGGTGCGCTAGGCGAGCGCGTGCGAAGCGGCGACGCATTTCTGTGGATACCCGGCTCGGAGGCCAAGTGCGCACAGATTTCGACATCACGTGCGACTTTCGGCGAGACACGCCTGAGGGCAGGGATCCGGACACGTATGGCACCAGCTCCTTGAGACGCTTGGCCTGGCTGACGTTCATGCCGCCGTACTCCTTGCGCCAGCGGTAGTAGGTGACCTCATGGATGCCGAGGGCCTTGACGACCTCGGCGACATTCTTGCCCTCACCGAGCAGGACGTCGGCCTGACGCCTCGACGCATCTGCGCCGACGCGAGGGGCTCAGAAGTTTCCCCGCGCCGCCTCCTGGAGGATGAGCTTGTCGAGAATGGAGGCGCTATCGGCGTGACCTGTCACGGTGCCTGGATCCTCATTGGGACGGGGCTTCTGCGTGGCCGCAGCCTGACCTCGTACCCGACGCCGCTCACGGACCTCGAGAATGCCGGAGCCCGCTGCGTCGATGAGGAGGTTCGCGACGACGACGGTCTGGTCTCGAGCCGGCGGCCGCGTGATCTTCCGGCCTTCACCGCCAGGATCATCGAGGAGTTCGCGAAGGATCGTCGGCCACGCACGGCGTTCTGACAGCGTCCTGTGCCTTTGGCATGTGTCCACCTGGACTGAGCCACGACAGAAGGGCGGCACGCCGGAGTCTGAGAACGCCGTCTTCTGGCGCGCCGCCTCCCTGCCGGAAGCCGGGGAAGAGAGCCTGCACAACGCCAACTTCAGCGGGCAGGACACGTCGACAAGACCCGTGTGCCCCATCCCTGTCGTGTAATGGGCTGATCACCAGATGTGGGACCACTGCTTCGCCAGTTGACCTCGCGGCTCTTCGTGCGGCCGTTGGAGCCTTGCCTTCCCGAGGGTCCTATGGCACCGAGCACCACCGCCGCGGCTCCCACGACCATGAACACGCCTTGTCTCATCGAAACCTCCCCGCCTGGCCATTCCAGCCAATCATGGTGATACGACCGCGGTCTACATCCATGCACTCCCTGGCTACTCCATGACCTTGGTCGCCTCAGCGAGGTCTAGGCGGAAGATGCGGCGTAGCGCAGGTACCTCGGAGAGCAACAGAATGGCGATCACCGAGATCACTATCCAGACGTAGCTCAGGGGGTTGATGTAGGTGGGCATGGTGTATGCCTCCGTGGACATCGCGCGGAACATCGCCTCCGCGGCCAGCCTGCCTGCCCACACCCCTATGGGCACGCTCACCACAGCGAGGAGCAGGTTCTCTGCAGTGATCATCCAGACGAGGTGCGGGCGATCCTCCCCGATCGTCCGCATGGTGGCGATCTCGCGCGTGCGTTCAATGACATTGGTCGTGAACGTGTTGTAGACGACGACGAAGGCGACCGCAAAGGCAAAGGCGAAAAGCAGACCGACGAAATAGCGGGCAAAAGCCATCGCAGAGTCCAGCATGGCGACCAGCGCCTGCTTGATCGTGACGCTGGCCACCCCCGGTGTGGCGTACAGATCCCGCTCGAGAGCATCGGCGTCGACGTCTGCGTAGTCGACATACGCCGCGTTCATCACGGGGACCTGCGACCCGGCGAGTTCCTGGCCAACCGCGTCGTTCACAAACAGCGGGAAGCCGAACATCTCCTTCGACAGGGTCGCGATCTCAATCTGCACCGGCCGATCGATGAACGGACTCTCGAGTTCGACAGTGTCGCCGACGCTCACGCCAAGACGCTCGGCCAACCCTTCGGGGAACACGAGGCCGCCGCCATGCAGCGCTTCGGCGACCGGGGATCCCTCCGCCACCGTGAAGCCGTGGAAGCTCGCATCCGGCGTGATCGCCGTAACCATCAGCTCGCGTGTCTGGTCGCCTGCGCGGAGCTTCACGGGCACGACGAGGGCTGCCTCGGCTGAGGTCACACCGTCGATGTCTGCGATCTGGTCAATGCTGTCCGCCGGCACGTTCTCGGTGTACGCGACGACCGCATCCCACGTGTCGATGTCCTCGAACTGGTGGCTGACCAGGTAGCCGAATGAGTCGTTCATAGCCCAGGTCGAGACGATCAGGACCAGCGCGAAGACGGTGCCGATGATCGTGTAGATGCTGCGCCGTCGCGAGCGGAAGACGTTGCGCAGCGGCATGCGGAAGAAGGTCGAGTGGGGCAGCACCCGGCCGAGGGCTCGCTCCACGATCGGGATGCTGCCTCTGGTCTGCGAGAGATTGGGGTCGCTGTGCATAGCCTGGGCTGGTCGCATGCGCGCGCTGCGCAAGGCCGGACCGAGGCCCGCCAGCAAACAGACGAGGACGCTAATCGCCACCGCTGAGGCGGCCACCTCCCAGTGGAACGACGTCTTGAGCAGCGGCAGATTGAGCAAACCGCGATACATCTCTCCGATGCCGTAGGCCATGGCCAGCCCCAAGGCCATGCCTACGGCAGAACCAGCCAGACCCACGGTCAACGAGAAGCCGAGGTACTGCCTTAGGATCTGCGCATTGGTGTAGCCGAGCGCCTTGGACAGGCCGATCTCACCGCGCTGGCTCTGAACGAGGCGTGCCATGGCGATGCCGAGAGCCATGGCGCTGACCGCCAGGATGAGCACGGGCACGATCCCGGCCATTGTCTCGTTCTGCCGAATCTCCTCCAGCAGGCCGAAGTTGGAGGGCTGGTCCTCCTGCGTGGTCGAGCTCAGTACGTAGTAGCTGGCCAACACGTCCTCGACGCCGGCAATCACCGCCGCCCGGTCGCCGCCCTCGTCAACAAGGATGGCGAAGGAGTTCATGCGCCCTGGCTGGCCACTCGCCGCCTCGACGCTCGGCTGCGGCGCAAACACCACGGCGAACTCGGCTGGATTCGGGAACTCATCCTTGGTGCGGCGCAGGAAGAAGTACTCGGCGGTCGTGACTATCCCTCGCACACGGAACTCCCGAGCCGTATCGCCTACCCGCATTGTCAGGTTGTCGTCGACGTCCAGGCCGCGTTCCTCGGCGAACGCGGCGTGAAGCAGCACGCCGTCGGGGTCACTCGGGTCGAGGTAGGAGCCATCGAGGACGCTGACATCGTCGACGGCGGGATGCGCACCGGCGGGAACGCCGATCACGCGCATCGCGACCTCCTCGTCGCCGACGGTGAGCCCAGTGTCGACGATCAGGCGTCCCTGCACTGCCGCGACGCCGTCGACCAGCTCGAGTTCATCGACGACAGACGCCGGCGCGCCGACGACCTTCGTCTCGAAGTCGGCGAGACGGAACGTCTCGTTGGCAAGATCGGCTGACGACCGCAGGTCCATCGCCGCCCCGACGAAAGCCATGTAGATCGCAACTCCAAGCGTCACGAGGAGAATCAGCCCGGCGAACTGGCCCTTGCGGGCCTTGATGTCACGCCAGATCTTGAGGGTCAGCATGTCCACCGAGCTCACCAGGCAACGTCGATCGGGTCGACCGGGTGAGGGTTGCGCTCCTCCGACAAGATCCTGCCGTCGCGCAGGCGGACGATGCGGTCGGCGACCTGGGCCACAGGCGAGTTGTGCGTGACCAGGACGACGCTGCGGCCCTGCTCATTGAGCTCCTTGAGTGTGCTCAGTACAAGCTTGCCCGTGTCGAAGTCGAGGTTGCCCGTGGGCTCGTCGCCGAGGATCAGGGGCGGATCCTTGGCCAGCGCGCGGGCAACCGCAACGCGCTGCTGCTCGCCGCCGGAGAGCTGGCTCGGGAAGTGGTGGGACCGCTCGCCGAGCCCAACCGCTTCGAGAAGCCTATGTGGGTCGGTGGCCGGGGCGTGTCGGTCACGTGCCGCCAGTTCGTAGGCGTAGCGGACGTTCTCCTCCGCGGTCAGTGTGGGAATCAGGTTGAAGAACTGGAAGATGAAGCCGACCTTCTCGCGACGATAGTACGCGAGCTGCTTGGCCGCGCGGTGAGTGATGTCCTCACCGTCGACGACGATACTCCCGCTCGTCGGCGAATCAAGGCCGCCGAGCAAGTTGAGCAGGGTAGTCTTGCCGGAACCCGAGGGACCGAGTACGGCTACGAACTCCCCGCGCCCGATGTCGAGGTCCACGCCGTCAAGAGCGTTGACGACCACGTCGCCCATCGCGTAGGTCTTGGAAACGCCGCGAAGCGTCGCCAAGGCGGCTGTCCCCGGCATGACCATGTTCGACCCCCCTCGGGCCTGGATATTCCCCGGCGATGCGCCGCCGGCCTGCGTGGACGCTCTCGGTGCTGTTGTACCCATATTCCTGAAGCGCGAGGCCGCTTCGATGAACAGCGTCGTGACGCCGAGGTCACTGAGCCACTCGCGCACCGCCTTGGCGACGAACTCGGGTCCGTTGAGTTCCTAAGCGTTGTCAACCCTTGAGGCGGCCTCGGCTGAGGTTCATGCTGTCACGGGGACGAGCGCGGTCCCGGAGCGCCCAGCGACTCCTCTCATGACCCGCTCGTCCCTGCCCTTGTGCAGCTGCGGGCGCCGTACGGATCGGCGCGCGGCTCTCACCTCAGGCGGTACGGTGTAGCGTTCGGCACAGATGCTGCGCCCTTCGGCGACCTCGATTAAGCGTCCGTCGAGGTCGCGCAGCTCATAGAGCTGGCCGCTGCGTAGGCAGGTGGCGATGCGCGTGAGCAGCACGGCGGCCACCGTGCAGAGCGCCGAGCTGTGGTGCTTGCCGCCCTCCACCATCAGCCGGTGGTACCGCGCCGCCAAGGTGGGGTCGCTCTTGCGGGCCGTGTTGGCGGCCAGGTAGAGCGCCTCACGTAGGCAAGCATCGCCGGCTTTTGTGGGGCCGCCGGTGCGCAGGCTGGCGCCGGAGGAGTCCTCACGCGGCACGAGGCCGGCGTACGAACGTACCCCGGCCAGGCTCGCGAAGCGGCCGGCGTCTCCGAGCCGTCCCAGGATCTGCGCCGCCAGGATCGCTCCTACCCCGGGGGCCGAGCGCACGATGCCATCGGGGTCGAGCTCGCGGTAGACGACGGCGATGCGCTCACCGATCTCGTGGATCTCGTCCGTGAGCTGCAGGGCGAGGCGCGCCTCGAGGGCGATGTCCTCGGCCAGCGAGGGGTAGTCGAGCCCGCCATCGCCCCAGAGCGCGAGCGTGGCACGAGCTGCAGCCAGGAGCCCGTCCGCCTGGGCCTCGCCCCAGGCGCCGCGGCTGTGCCGGTAGCAGAAGCGCCCCAGGCGGGCGCGGCCGAGGCGCAGCACGTCATGCGGGTCGGCGTAGCTCGCAAGGAAGCGCAGAGCGGTCTTGTCCATGGCGCTGTGCAGGACCTCGATCCACGCCGGCCCGAGGATCTCGAGCAGGGCGTCGAGGCGATGCAGGCCCGCGGTGCGGCGACGCACCAGATTGGAGCGCAGCTTCACGGCGCGCCGCAGGGCGTCGCCGGGCCCGAGACCGTGTTCCCGGTGCAGGCCCTCGGGGTGCAACAGCGGCAGGCGGGCAAGCACGCGCGAGTCCAGGCGGTCGGTCTTGGCGTGCTTGGCGTAGTAGGCGCGCAGGTCGGCGGAGCGCTCGGAGGGGACCAGGACCACGCCGGCTCCGCGGCGCCGGAACCAGGCCGCGAGTGGTACCCAGGCGTTGCGCGTCGGTTCCATGACCACAGTGACCTCCGCACCCTCGGGAACGCGCGACCAGAACTCGTCCAGCTCGGCCGCCTCAGTGCGGAAGCGCACCCCCGACCAGATCAGCCGGCCGCTCTCGTCGGCGCAGGACGCTTGGTGCGCTGCCCGGCAGGCGATGTCGATGCCGATCGTGATACGCATCATGACCTCCCTCTCGCTGCTTGCCCTTCTCCCGCCGGGGATCCACCGCGCGCAGGCGAGTCGGCTCCAGACATTCGCTAACAGGGATCCGGCGCACAAAGGCACGCCGGTCACCGGGTTCCCAATAGGACCGTTCTCTCCAGCAGTGGCCTCGTTCGCCCCGCGATCAACAGGCAAGGAGTCGATGCATCGCTCCGCTCGGAGTCTCAGCAGGGCGAACGAGAACCGGCAGCGTCGTCAGCCTACCCGGATGGCCACTCCGAACCGCTCCTCCGACGCTTCAGCTAGCTTGAATGTCACTCCTGATGTGCTCGGGGATGCCGTCCTGAAGGAAGAGGTCGGCGAGGGTCATCAGCACCTCGTGGCTGGTGATCCTTCTGGCCACCCCGATCGTCAGACACTCGCGGCTGTGCTCGTCGACCACCGTCAGCAGCTTCGGCGGTCTGCCGTCGTGGGTGCGTTCGGCGACGAAGTCGTAGGCCCAGACGTGGTTGCGGTGCTCGGGCCGCAGGCGGATGCAGGAGCCGTCATTGAGCCACAGCCGGCCTCGCTTGGGCTGCTTCGAGGGCACCTTGAGCCCCTCGGCTCGCCAGAGGCGCTGGCACTCTCTTGGCGTTGACGTTCCAGCCGGCCATCTGCAGGAGGCCGGTGATGCGCTTGTAGCCGTAGCGGCCGAAGCTGCGCGCCAGGCCGATCACGGCCGCGGTCAGGGCATGCTCATCCTGGCGCAGCTTGGCGATGATCTCCGCGGGGCGGCAGTGCTTCTGAGGCATGATCTGCCTCCCTCATCGATCGCAAGACCATACTTCAACCTGGACCGACTCCTGGGGTGCAGGTCACTTGTACAATGGAAGGGCTGGAGATCAGCCGCACCCAGTCGGAAAGGTCGAAGCCCCGATGGCGATCCTGGAACTGCACGACGTCACACTGGAGCTCGGCGGCAACCCCATCCTCAACGGCCTCAACGCCGAGTTCTGGGAAGGACGCGTCCACGCCCTAGTCGGCCCGAACGGGGCCGGCAAGTCAACGCTAGCCAGCGCCGTCATGGGCCTACCGGGCTACACAGCCCACGGCGGCGACATCGTGTTCGATGGCAGCTCCCTGCGGGGCGTGTCTGTCGACGAACGGGCGCGTCGCGGCATCACCCTCACTTGGCAGGAGCCGGCGCGTTTCGAGGGTCTGCGCGTGGACCGCTTCATCGTCGCCGGCGCCAAGGAGAAGACCCGCGAGAAGGTTTCTGAGGTGCTGAGCCGCGTGGGTCTCGAACCCGGACACTACCTAGGGCGGAAGGTCGACAAGACGCTCTCGGGCGGCGAACGCAAACGCGTGGAGCTGGCCTCGATCCTCGCCATGGAGCCGCGTCTCGTGCTCATGGATGAGCCAGACTCCGGTATCGATGTCGATGCCCTGCAGCGCATCTTCGACGTGCTCGGCGACTTCAGGGTGATGGGCACGACCGTGATCATGATCACCCACAGCCTGACGGTGCTCGAACACGCCGAGCACGCCTTCCTGCTGTGCAACGGCCGCATCCTCGACAAAGGTAGGGTCGAGAAGATCAGCGGCTACTTCGCTGATCACTGCATCCCCTGTGATCACGAGAATGTGCCGGGACCCGACGAGGAGACGATGCCGACATGAGCGACGTCGAGACGGCCAGGGCGCTGCTCGCGTCGCTCGGGGACTTCGGTGCGCACGCCATGGGCGACGATATCGCCCACCTCGAGGTCCATGGCAACGAGGTGGTGGGCTCACGTCTCGTCCCCGGTCTCGACGTCGACGTCGAGGAGCGCGACGACGGCATCGAGGCTCACATACGCCTGAAGGAGGGCGTGAGGATCGCCAACCCGGTGCATCTCTGCTTCGGCATGCTGCCCACTGAGGGGCGGCAGCACATCGTCATGAGGGTCGATGTGGAGGCCGGCTCGTTCGCCTCGGTGCAGGCCCACTGCACGTTCCCCAACGCTATCGACATCACACACACCATGGATGCCGTGGTCCACATCGCTCCCGGAGCGACCTATGAGTACTTCGAACGCCACCTGCACGGTCGCACGGGCGGAGTGCTCGTCGTGCCCAAGACCCGCGTGCAGCTCGGCGAAGGTGCCCGCTTCAGGACCGAGTTCGAGCTCATCAAGGGACAAGCCGGCGTCATCGACTTCGACTACGACGCCGACTGCGACGCGCACAGCACGCTCGAGATGGTCACTCGCATCATCGCTCGTGGCCACGACACCGTGACGATCCGCGAGACCGGACGCCTCAACGGCGAGGGTGCGCGGGCCGTGCTGAACAGCTATCTGGCGTTGCGCGATGACGCGCGAGCCGAGGTCTACAACACCCTGACGGCTTCGGCGCCGTACGCCCGCGGCCACGTCGACTGCAAGGAGATCGTGCAAGGCCGTGCCCTCGCCAAGGCGGTACCGGTGGTCGAGGTCAACCATCCGTTGGCGCACATCACCCACGAAGCCGCGATCGGTTCGGTCGACTCCAAGCAGTTGCAGACGCTCATGACGCGTGGCCTCAACGAAGACCAGGCCACCGACCTGATCATCGAAGGCCTGCTGAGCTGACCGGACCGCGCCCCTGGTCACGGCGCAGGCGGCTCTTGTTGCCCCGTTCTAGGACCAACCGTGGTTCTCCTGAGCGGGGTCCACCCGTTGGCTATGGTCGGATGTCCCATTGTCTGTCGCGCTCTGGAGACGAATACTGTCGTAGGACACTTGAAGCGACTCGACGGGAGGGGTGATGGACACGGCAACGAGCTACACCCTTGGCGAGGTCGTCGAGCTTGGCCTCAGAGCACGGCATGACGGCGATGAGGACGTCACCTTCGAATGGAACGGCGACCACGGTCTTCGGGCTGATCCCGAGCGGGGCATCGCGACGCTGGTCACGAACGAGAAGCGGCTGCCGCAGCGCGGCTGGCAGGCGCTTGAGGCAGTCCCTGTCCATGAACCGGGCGGGAGGATGCGATGAGCCGGCGTCTACTGACGCGCGACCAGGTCCTTCAGAGCGGGCAAGCCGCCTGGGTCGATCACCAGTCCAAGCAGTACTTCTTCGACGGCGTGACGCTGTGGCGGGGCTGTGCGATGGCGACGCCCGTCCCGGTGGAGAGCGCCCCGAGCGAAGGATGGCACCACCAGCGCGACTGCCAGTGCGCCTGCTGCCGCAGAACCTGACGCACGAGCAAAGCACGACGATCGCCCTCGAACGTGCCGGCTTCGAGCTTCGCACTCCCGGGTTGCATCGGCGGAGGGATGTCGGCGCCGAGCTCGTGAGCAGCGCTTCTCGGCGCGATGGAGGTCGCGCAGACTTGTGACAACGCGCATGACGACGGCGGACACTACTCCTGGGTATGTACGCCTGGCTCATCGCCAGAGCTGGGGGTGAAGGGGGCCACCGGGCTCATAGGCGGCCCTTTCATCTTCGCATCGGGCGGGGAGGAGCCCTTCTGAATCGATGGATAGGTGACGGGGACGGGGCCGCCGGGCGGCGCCGGCGTGAGACAGGGCGTGATCTGAGAGGCGCCGGTAGTCTCGATCTTCCCCAGCTTCGGGCTCCCGCTGTAGTAGCTGAGGGTCGAGGCGCCGCTCAGGTCCGCATCGAGCGCTCCTGTGACGTCGAGGGTGGCGGTGCTGGCCCCGGACAGCGTCACCTCCGCACTCTTGAACGCGAAGTCCCCGAGCCGGAGATGGCTGGCTCCCGACGCATCGAGAGACGCGGCCGCGCCCGAGCCCTCGAGATCGACGCTACTGGCTCCCCTGAGATCCATCCAGGTGTCGCCCACCCAAACGACGCCGGTCATCTTGCTCGCTCCGGAGAGGTCGAACCTGGCATCTCCGGCGCGCACATCCGTGAACACGAGCGAGCTGGCTCCCTCTAGCACCAGATCCAGGTCGCCGCTCGAGCTGAAGCCCTCGACGGAAGCCTCTGAGGCACCGGACAGCTCGACTGCCGTGAGTCCCGGCAGAGTGACCGCTGCAATCCGCGTCGTATGCTCGTTGGGCGGCACGCCCTCCAAGCCGATGCGTAGTGTGTCTCCCTTGAGCGACACGTCGAGGCTCTCGAGGAGATCGTCGTCCACGGTGACCTTCACCTCGTAGGCGTCGCCGCGCGTGACCCCGACCTTGAAGGCGTGGCTGACGTCGAGCCGCGTGAAGCCGTCGAGATCGTAGTCCTTGGTCGCCGGATCGCCGGAGCCGACGACATCGCCGCCGCCGCAGCCGCTGGCCAGCAGGGCGACGCCGAGCATCGCCATTGCGCCTGTGACCAGCATGAACACCGATCGCATCATCGCGGCCTCTCTACTCGGGGTCTCGAAGTCTGTCTTCCCGTGCCCGTGTACGTCGGAACGGCTGACCCCACGATCCCATCGCAACTGGCTCCGGCCTGCTCCTCCTTGATCGGTCAACAGCGCAATCTGCTTGGAGGCCGGTTCCGGGAGGTCAGGTCACTTCGTTTCGAAGCCGCACGGAACGCGGGGGGTGACATCAGCGGGTCGTCGTGCTCGCCCGTACGGGCGAGCGGGCTTTGGGCGCTCGGGATCCGCACGCTTCCTCTCAGGATGTCAACGGACGGCGTGCGAGGTCCTGCGCCCCCGGGGAGCAACAGACTCACAGGGGGAGCAAGTAGGGAATACGCCGATGTCTCGGAAAGGCCATCGCCGTGGGTTCCGCGGCCGTGTTGAGGTCTGCGCGTCTCTCTCTTGGCGAACCAGCCTTCCCGAGGAGGGGGTGCGTGTGCCATGAGACCCATGAAGTCCAGCCTACTCTTTGCACTAGTTGTCGTCCTTGCCTCCGTGTCGTTGTTGGCCTTCTCCGCTCCAGCCTATGCCGACAGACTCGAAGTCCTGCCCACGGATCACGACTTCGGAGACGTGGAGGTAGGGACGACGGTGACGACGATCATCATCATGACGAACATCAATGGATCAGCTGTCACCGTCGAGCGCATCGAGTTCCAGGCGGGAGGCAGCGCGGACTTCAGCGTGGCGAATGCTCCGGACGTCCCGTTTAGCCTCATACCTGGTGAAGGGGCCGAAGTCGAAGTCGCCTTCACTCCTTCCGCCGACGGGTACGTTTCAGCGGCGCTCGAGATCGAAAGCACCGACTGGTCGAATCCGATTCAGACGGTCTCTTTCGGTGGAGTTGGAGTGTTCGTGCAGCCATCTGTGACCATTGAAGACAGACTGGCCTTCTTTGACGCGTCCGTCGCGGCGGGAACCATCGACGGAACCGGTCCTACTGACCAAGCGAGGATGAATCATCTGAAGGTCTTCCGGTCCATTCTGCTGCTTGCTGCCGATGCCATCGACGACGGCAAGACGGAACTGGCCTGCCAGGTGCTGGAGCGTTCATACCTGCCCAGTGACGGGTAGCTCGGGCCGAAGGACTTCGTCCGCGGGCAGGATTGTGGGGAGCTCAACACCATGACCCTGCAGTTGCGGGTGGACACTGGATGCCTGTGAGACCCGGCTGGGTCAAGCTAGCTCCACCTCCACGCTGAGGACCCCCATCACCGGACCTCTTCCATAGGTCGTGCGCCGGCGACAGAGCTTTCTCGGCATGTGAAGATGGCTGGTCGGCTTCGCGTCGGTGGGCGGGGAAGATGGCCTGGATAACAAGCAATTCCTCCGGTCGGACATGACTCCAGAACCTGTGTGCCCCACGTGTCGGCAGAGACCTCACCGTAGCCCCCGACCCGACTCCAGTCGTGGTCCGCTCTTGATGAGGGTGCGAGAGCCGTTCGTCGTGCGGGTGTTGACTTCGTCGACCACGGTCTCGACGCGCGGTCCACCACGCCCCGAGTTGTGGCCCCGATTGCAGTGGGTAGACTGCTAGGGACCCAGCCCCGATGACAGGAGACGATGCCATGCCTGGGGAGACGCGCACCATAGCCGTCACCGGCGACCTCAGCATCGACTGGTTGCTGCTCTCCTCCGCGGGCGAGGGCCGCGAAGCTGTTGACTTCATCTGGATGTGGGGTCGCGACTACACCTGCCGCGCGCTGTCGAGTCGGGGCGGCGCCGCCCTGCACGCCGAGATTCTGCGCGCGGCGGCGTCGCGAGCGGGGCTCGAGGATGTGCTCGTGGTGGGACCCACGGTGCCGGTAGAGGCGCTGGCTTCGCCGTTCCATCCGGGGTACACGCACACCTTCGCGAGCATCCGGCGGTTCGCGCGGGAGGCTGGGGAGGCCGGCGAGCGACTCCCTTGGCGCATCGCCCAGTTCCTGGGCACGAATCCGGCGCGCGAGGCGCCGGTCGTCGCAGGCGTGCCGGCGTCGCAAGCGGTCGACACGCTGATGATCGTCGACCACGCCCTGGGCTTCCGTCATGACCCCGTCGGTCTGCCCGAACTGTTGGCGGCGCGCCCTCACGCCATCGTCTGGCAGACGGGCGCTCCGCTCGCAGGGTCGGTGCTCGCCGAGGTGCTGCTCGGTGAGCACGCCGACGAGCTGACCGTCATCACCTCATCCGATGAGTTGCGCAAGACCGGTGAGCAAGTCAGCTACGCCCTCTCCTGGGAGCAACTCACCGAGGAGATCCTGGTAGCGGTGCGCGCCAGTCCAGTCTCGCGAGCGCTCCGCGTCATCGTTGTCATCGGTGCCTCCGGCGCCGTCATCGTCGAACGTGGCGGGGAGGACGTCCTCGTCTTCGACGGCCGCGCTCAGGAAGGTGATTGGGGCAGGCGCCACCCAGGTGTCGGCACCGCGCATGGGCCCTGCATCGACGCCGCCGTCGCTCTGGGGTTGACGGACGGCGACGAGGCTGCGTTGGTCGACTCCGTCAAGCGCGGCCTCGTCGCCGGCCGCGTCGCTCACCTTGCAGGCTTCGTGGTCGACCTCGACCTCAGCGTGCGCGCCGAGCCCTTTCCGCTCCACGAGGTCGCTGGAGCGCTCATCAGCGACACCGACCAGTTCACCAGTGTCGCCTACCGGCCCACCGCGGGCGCCTCGATTCTCGCCCAGACCTACGCCGAGGAAGAGCTCACCGCAGTCGCCGCGGCCACTGCGTGCATGGCATCGCGAGCCTGCCAGCGGGCATCCCCGTAGAGACCGCTGGCGCCTGGGCCTCGATCGACAGGATCGAGATCCAGGGTCTGAGGAGCGTCCGCAACATCCTCGAGGAGTACATCCAGCAGAGGCTGCACGGCGGATCCGTCGACCGACCCCTTCCCGTGGCCGTGTTTGGCCCTCCAGGGGCGGGCAAGACCTTCGCCGTGCGGCAGCTGGCCACGGTCCTGCTGCCGGGACAGCTGCGCACCCTGGAGTTCAACCTCTCACAGCTGCGCGCAGTGGCCGACTTGGGGATCGCCTTCCACGAGTTGCGCGATATCGCCCTCGGAGGTGACCTGCCGCTGGTCTTCTGGGACGAGTTCGACGCCCCCCTCGACGGTGTTCCTTTGGGCTGGCTGCAGCATTTCCTGGCTCCCATGGAGGACGGGTGCTTCCGTGACGGGGCGAGTCTCCATCCCTTGGGCGGCGCGATCTTCGTCTTCGCGGGCGGTACAGCCTCGCACTTCGACGACTTCGCCTCGTACGCCGACGAACGCGCTGAGCGCGCCGCCAAGAAGCCCGACTTCGTCAGTCGGCTGCGCGGCTACGTCGATGTCCCGGGCCCCAACCGGCAGGACGCCGCCGACGTCGCCTGGCCGCTGCGCCGGGCGCTGCTCCTGCGTTCGCTGATCTCGCGCCGGGCGCCACAGATGATGCGTGCCGCTACTGGGGCGCCGCGGCTCGACATCGACGACGGCGTCCTTCGCGCCTTCCTGGCTGTCGACGAGTACATCCACGGGGCGCGCTCCATGCAGGCCATCGTCGAGATGAGTTCCCTGAGCGGCAAGCCGCGCTTCGAGCGCTCGAGCCTGCCGGCGCGTCGACAGCTGGCGTTGCATGTCGATGCCGCGGTCTTCCTGGATCTCGTGCGCGGCTGACCGGTCGTTGACCGGTTGGCGTTGCTCCGTATGGCAGAATCTGGCGCGGCAGAGTACCAGGCAGGCTGCGGGAGGATCCTGGTTGGACTAGGTGGCAGGGGAGGCGAGTCGTGCCCAGGAATGTCGGGGAGGTTCGACTCGATCCGTTCGACCCTGCACGCGACGCCGATCTCGTAGCCGCCTGGATGCGCGCGCCTCACGTCACACGGTGGTGGGGTGACTCGGAGCAGGCGCTTGGTGAAGTGCTAGAGCGGCTGAGCGGAGGCGGCGATGCGCTCGTCGTCGCGGACGGGGTCCCGGTCGGATACATCCGCTGGCAGATACCGACGCGCGCAGCACTGGATGCAGCCGGTCTGAGGGAGGTCCCCGATGGAACGATGGACATCGACATCGCCATCGGAGAGCCGGACTACGTCGGCCTCGGCGTCGGGCCGCGGGCGCTCCGACGGCTCGCGGAGGAGCTTCTCGGAGACAGCCTCAGCCACATGATCATGCTCGCGACCTCCGTTGACAACGAGGCCGCAATTCGAGCCCATGAGAAGGTCGGGTTCGCCCCTCGGCGTAGTTTCGACGACCCGCAGTGCGGTGAATGCTGGCTGCTCGTTCCCGAGGTGCCGGCTGGCTGACCTGAGGCTTGGGCGCGTCGGCATCATGTCGGTGGCCTCGCCGAATCGGCTGCAGACGGCGGTCTTTCCATCCGCGTCCAGAACAAGAAGACCTCCAGCGAGCCTCACATCCGGACAGTCTCGCTGCACGCCCCTGCAGCCCCTGGGGCCAATCTGCGCCCACGAGAGGTAGGCCCGGCATGGATCTCGGGGTGGGCTGACGAATGGACCGAGGCCAGCTTCATGCCGTGATGTCGCGGCGGTGGAACAACAAGGCTGCGACCGCGATCGCCACCGAGGCATAGGCGAGGCCTACCAGTAGTGCTGTGCTATACGTCATGGCGGACGTCCCTCCACCGGCGATGGCTGAGAACGAGGAGCCCGGCAGCCACTTGGCGGCGTCTTCCAGGAGCAGACCGAGGAGGCCCTCGAAGACCATCAGGTAGCCGATGCCCACGGCGATCGCGACGCCGGTGCTGCGCGTCATCACGCCGACGAACAGCCCGGCCACGCCCCAGAGAAGGGCGGCCAGAGTGAGATTGAGGTAGCCCTCGGCTACTGAGCGCGGCAGATCGTCGTACCAGGCGCTGGTGGAGATCCCCGCCAGGCCGGCGATGCCTGGCGAGGCGGCGAGGACGACGACGACGGTCACCAGGGTGGCCAGGCAGGTGAAGGCGGCCAGGGCAACGACCTTGCCGCCGAGCAGGCGCAGACGGCTGGGCTCGGCCTGCACGAGCAGGCGGATGAGGCCGCTTGCGTAGTCGGAGGTCACGACGGTGGCCCAGACAGCGAGCGCGACGATGCCCAGCATGGTGAAAGCATTGCGTACGCCGACAAACATACCGTCGGCGGCCTCGAGCATCGCCACCGTCACCGACTGACTGCCCGGACCCATGGCCCTCTCGCCGGCGGTCACGAACATGATGGTCGTCGCCATGAGGCCCAGAGCGGCCATGAGGCCGATGCCGCCGAGGATGAGGTACGGGTTTGCGAGTCGTACAAGCTCACAGCGGATGGCACGGATCACGACGGCACCTCCGGCTTCTCGCCCTCGCCGGCTAGGAAGGGGCGAGTTGCGTTCTCACGCTCATCGCTATGCGGCCGGTCGTTGGCACCTGAGCCCTCACCGGTCAGGCGCAGGAAGACCTCCTCGAGGCTGGCCTCGATCGGGCGCAGCGCGCGCAGGGTAAGGCCGGCCTCCGTCGCGGCACGGTTGACATCGGCTGCCTGCGAGACCGGTGCTGCCACGCGCACGTCCTCCGTGCGCGCGGATGCCTGCCAGCCGTGTGCCGCTAGGGTCTCAGCTAGGCGGGCGAGATCCTGCGGATGCTCCGGCACGGCCTCGATGCACTCACCGGCCTGGCCGACCAGCTCGGCCAGCGGTCCCGAGAACAGCAGCTCGCCGTATCGGACGACGGCGAGAGTGTCGCAGGCCGCCTCGATCTCACTCAGCAGATGAGACGAGACGACGACCGTGCGTCCCTCGTCTCCCAGGCGGCGCAGGAAGGTGCGGACCTCAACGACACCGGCCGGGTCGAGGCCGTTCGTGGGCTCGTCGAGGACGAGCAGCTCGGGGTCGGGCAGCAGGGCTGCGGCGATGCCAAGGCGCTGCTTCATGCCGAGCGAGAAGCGCCTCGCTGGCTCCCGGCTTCGTTCCCGCAGTCCGACTGTGTCAGGCACTTCGTCGACGCGCGCGTTGGTGATGCCGCGCAGGCGCGCCAGGGAGCGCAGGTTGGCACGCGCCGAGAGGGAAGGCGCGAAGGCGGGGCCCTCGATCAAGGCGCCGATGCGGGCGGCGTAGGCGCGCGGACGTGAGATCGGCGCATCGAACACCTGGGCCGTGCCGCTCGTCGGCCTGATGAGACCGAGCAAGAGCCGGATCAGCGTCGATTTGCCCGAGCCGTTGGGGCCCACCAAGCCGATGACTCCGCCGCCCTCGATCTCGAGATCGAGCTCGCGCACAGCTACGATGTCGCCGAAGCGGCGGGTGAGCTTGTCGGTACGGATGATCGGCATGAGATTCCCCCAGTGACGCTCACCTAGCCAGGGGCGCCTGGGCCCCTCTCCCCGCAAGCCAACAGTCGCTACCTCGTCGCGTGAGAGAGAGCCATTGCCCCGTCGCCGGCCGGGCTGGTCGCGTTTCTTCGCTTCACGGCCCTCTCCCCTTGTCGGGCCCCGCAGGCATCAATCACCCGGCGACGGTCGATTCCCCTGATCGCCCGTTGGTATGCCCGCCGAAACCGTCGCCTCGTGCGTTTCTTCCACCTGGAGGTGGAGACGGCCGTGCTCGTCGCGGGTGTCGAGCCCGACAGCCCGGCGGCGCGGGCGGGGCTGCGTGAGGGCGACCTCATCACGGCCTACAACAGCGTGGACCTGCCGGATATCGACGCGCTTCAGAGAGCGCTCTCAGAGGACGAGATCGGGAGGCGCGCCACGCTGACCGTGATCCGCGGCACTCAGAAGCTCCCGCTGGATATTGTGCCGTCAAAGGCGGCGTAGTCTGGAGCGGCTCGAGGAAGCCTCTGTGGTGCATGCCTCGCTCCCTCGGGGACTTGTGCGGTCAATCGGTGATGCGTCGGTGCCAATGCCGGCATCTGTTGGCGGCCAGTAGGCTCTGCAGTCGCCTTGTGGCGACGTGACGTCGGTTCTACGTCGGCCGTCGATGGATTCCTGCTGCAAACACGGCACTCTCGGGTGGCCTGGCAGATCTTCAAGACCTGCAGCGCCCTTGTCGGCCCACGCCAGGAGGCGCGACTCCAGATCGCGGAATTGACCCCACGAACTCTACGAGGTCAGCGGCGACCTGCGCCGGGTCTTCCCAGTAGAAGGCATGGCCGCCGCCCTCGTAGACCAGCAGCCGTGCCTCTGGGATACTCGTGGCGAGCGTCTTCTGTTCCTCGCGCGACAGAATCGTGTCCTGGTCGCCCCAGACCACGAGCGTTGGCGCCGCCACGTGGGCGAGCTCCGCGGAGACGTCGTCTTCGAGCAGCCCTGCCATCGTCTCCCTCCAAACGAACGCCGGCGTCTTCAAGCTCTCGCGGACAAGGGTCTCGCGCACCGCCTCCGGTAGCGGCCGCACGACGATCGAGTCGAGGAAGCCGCGCACGAAGTCGGGATCGATGGGATCTTCCAGCCTCGAGAGCGTTGAATCCCACGCCTCACGGACGCGAGGCTTGTCACCCAACCTCAACGGTGAGCCAAGGAGCACGAGGCCGGAGATCTGCCGGGGGTGGTCCAGGGCCATCCGGAGGGCGACCTGACCGCCGCTCGAGGCCCCGACAACGACAGCCGCTTCGATGCGAAGCGCGTTCATGAGCGCGGCGAGGTCGTCGGCGAAGTCGCTTGACCGATAGCCGGATTCCGGCCGGCTGGCGTTGCCGTGGCCTCGCAGGGTCGGGGCTAGGGCGTGGACGGAATCGGGCAGGTGTGCGCACAGCGTGTCGAAGGCGCGTCCGGAGTCGCCGACGGCGTGCACGAGCAAGAGCGTCCTGCCCGCCGGGCCACCCCGCTCGACGTAGGGCATGCGGACTCCGTTGGGCAGCTCGACCTCGCCTGAAGCATCCCTTGTGGTCACTGTCTCTCTCCCAACGACCGACACAGATACCGTCCAAGCTACCCGTTATGCGCGGGGACCCACCCAGGGACGATTGGCGGCTTCCCGAGGGGGAGTGCGGTCGTCCAGTGACCACGGACCGTCACGCCTTCGGCAGGTCTCCAGACTGGTGGCGCTGGCTCGGTTCCGGCCGGGGCGCCGGAAGGTCCTGCATATGCCGTTACCCCTTGCTGCCGGCAGCGCGCAACGGCCGGGCTTCTGCCATGAGCCGACATTCTGCCGACGAGACGTTCCTCGGTCTACCGGGGCCGGTGGATGAACACACCCACCGGCCCTCCGTCTGGCCTGCCCGAACCGCTACCGCGGCAAGGATGTCCTGGTCGAAGATGTCGAGTGGCACCTTCAGCGTGACGGCCGCATTGGGGATGTCGACGATGCCGCCGATGTGCATCTCGCAGGGCGCCACGCTGATGATCGTGTAGGCTTGCTCGGGCGTGTAGCCGAACTTGCCGAGGTACTCGATCGCCTGCTCGACCGCCTGCACGGCGGCCATAGTGGCGTCGAGGTACTTCTGCTCGGTGCCGGAGGCGCTCAGGCCGGTGAAGGTGAGGTAGCGGGTGCCGAAGTTCGGATCGATCGGCGACGGCTTGAGCATCGGCGTCTTGACGCCGTACTTGGCCATGCCGCCCTTGATGACGTCGAAACGGTACCAGCCTACGCCGTCCATCTCGATGGCGTTCCAGGTGATCTCACCATCACCCTCGGCGAAGTGGAAGTCGCCGGTCGAGAGGAGGCCGCCGTCGACGAACACCGGGAAGTACACGCGTGAGCCCCGTGAGAGGTTCTTGATGTCGAGGTTGCCGCCGTTCTCGCGTGGGGGCACCGTGCGGGCTGCCGTCTCGGCCACACGGGCCCAGTCGTCGCCCTCGAGAGTCCGCAACACCGCGGTCGACGTGGCGTCGCTCCGCGGCGCCGCAAGTCCTTGCTCGATCAGTGGGTCCTCCCGGCTGTTCCACTGCTCGAGGAGCTCGTGAGAGGGGGCCACGCCGATGACGCCGGGGTGACTCAGCGCCGGGATCTCGACACCGGGTATCTGTCGGCTTGTCGCGGAGGTGCCGTGCAGGTCCCAGACCGTCTTGTAGCCCTTCGGGAACCAACTCGCCAGCGGGCCACCCATGCCGGGGAGGATGTTGGAGTAGCCGATGCCCGAGAGGGGCTGGATGTCGAGCACGTCGACGACCAAGAGGTCGCCGGCCTTGACGCCGTCGACACTGATCGGCCCGGTCATGGGGTGGGTCCGGGTGAGATCGAAGTCGTGGACGTCCTGGTCATCGTCGACGTCTTTCAGCTGGTAGTCGTCGTAGCCGCCGGCCTCAAGAATCACCTCGTCGCCGAGGCCGACCTCATGGAGCGGCGGGATGTCAGGGTGCCAGCGGTTGTGCCCGAGATGCTTCTGATCAGCGAGCGGAACGCCCACCTCACAGTGGAACCTCGTGACGCCGAGGTCGCGATCGGGGAAGCGGGAGACGCCGGATTGAGTGAAATCCGTGGTGTGCGACATGTTGGAGCACCTCCATTCACCTAGGGATGAACACGAAGGTACTTCGAAATGGTCGTGGTGACAACGGCCAGCCGTTGGTCCGCACTACCACCGTTAGTCAGTGACGGTGCAGCATGGGCTGAACACAGTGCGTCACCGGGAGTCGGCCAGCACCTTGGATTGTGCGACACAATCACCCACGGGCGACCGTGGCCCGTGTTGCCTTCCCCAGGCTTCCCGAACCTGGTGTGGTCGGTTCGATGCCAGCCGGGGGCGCCACGAGCAACCGGCACAGCCTATGCGAAGAGTGAACTTATCTTGAGAACGACCAGAGTCACGGCGATCCAGACGCCCCCCAGGGCCGCCAGCACACCGATGAACATCATCAGGGGCATGGTCACGAGACAGTAGACGACCCCCGGGCCGCGCCAGTAGTAGTGGCTCGAGATGACCTTGTTCCAGAGGTTCTCCGAGCACACGTACGCTGCCGCGAGGCCGAGAGTGGCGAAGACGCAGCCGATGAGCAGTTGGGTGAGGACCCAGGCGTCGAGCATCTGCCAGCCGCGGGGCAGCGCCAAGGAGTACGACACACCGAAGACGGTGGCCGCGAACCCGAGCGTGTTCACGACGAACAGGCCCGAGGCGCTCTCCGGGGCGTGGCTCTCCAGGAAGTCTGCCGCTCTCTCCACGACGATCCTCCACCTGCCTGCTGCCCGCTGTGCGGGTGGTGCCCGTGGCCGTCACCCTAGCAGCGAAGGGCGGGTCGGGGGAGGGTGAAGGCGTATCCAGGATGGGAGACGGGGGGCGTCCTAGGTCGAGCGTCGCAACGACCTCGGCGGGCCGGGGCTCCGGCCCGGCATCAACGATGTGCGAGCCGGACCAGCCACCATGGCCCGTTCATAGCGCCTGCCGGCGCCCTTGGGCAATCGACCGGGACGACCGATACGGTGGATAAGAGAGCTTGCGCAGAGACTCGCGGAGGGAGCGGAGATGCTGAGCATTCAACCGAGGACTGTTCCGGCTTGCGCCCTGGCGACGGTCGGCGTCGTCCTCTCCGCCGTCAGCCTGCTGGTCGCGCCGCTGCTCGTCGTGGTCGGGCTCTTCACGCGGACCTACGACATGATGAACTCCGTCGCGGAGTCGACTGCACCCGCGGCGTCGTTCTCGCTTCCGACTCTCGGTGCCTGGGCCCTTCTTGCCTTCGCGGTGACGTTGCCCGGCCTGCTTGTCTCGCTCGTCGCCTGGCAGAGGGCGGGGAGGGTGGGGCCCGGCCGCGGCCTTGCGCTCGTCGGCGTCGCTCTGGCCGCACTCGCGCTCTTGTCCGCAGCTGGCCTCTCCCGGTCGCTCTACGGGGGCGAGTTCTGACGGTCTGACCCGAGCCACCAAGCTCGGTGTCGCCCGCTCGATTCCGGCCCGGGACAACACGGCGTTGCACTGATCGGCATCGTCATGCCTCGGGGCTCGCGAGGCGTCGTGCGGGGCGGTTCTCGAGACCGCCCAGTTTCGCCGTCCGCACTCGGTGGTATCGTCGTGTCGCGAAGGGGGCTGGTAGAGAGCCTCCTCTCGCAGTACGGCGAATCGTTGATGGAAGGACGCGGCCGTGGCGGACGAGCATCTGTACTTCTCCAAGCGCAAACCCGCCAAGTGCCCGGCCTGCGGCTCGCGGGCAGTGGTCAGGATCGTGTATGGCTATCCGGATCCCGGGCTCTTGCGGGACGCGGAGCGCGGCAAGGTCGCCCTGGGCGGTTGCTGCATATCGGGCTTCGATCCGTCATGGCAGTGTCTGGAGTGCGAAGCCTCCATCCATCCGGAGGCTCTCAGGGGGCAGATGCCACTCGACCTGCGGACCTTCGTCGAGGAGGAGGAGTGGACGTTCGCCAAGACGATGCCCGAGTGGCCCCACGAGTACATCGTCCGGGACCGAGTGGACGAACGACTGTTCGAGCGACTCGTCATCCACATCCGCGAGCACGGGGCTGAGGGGCCGTTCTACGAGAAGGTCGTCACTTACTACGAAGAATCGGGACTCGTGTACTGGACGATGGGCGCGCCGCTGCGGAAGA
Organism: uncultured Thermoleophilia bacterium; assembly: GCA_963717285.1. Lineage (GTDB taxonomy): Bacteria > Actinomycetota > Thermoleophilia > UBA2241 > UBA2241 > CAIXSE01. Next base: position 567,755 of record CAVQVW010000001.1, on the reverse strand, counting down.
CGTTCATCGTCAACCGATGCCGGAGTGAGGACACCTACGAGCGTCGCCAGGCGGAAGGTAGTCTCCCCTAGCCTTCTCGTCGAAGAAGCTCGTCTAGTCCCAAGGTCATCACCACTATCTGATGTCCACGTGCGCACCCGAGCAGTAGGGCGGGCTCGTCGTCAGCCCGCAGCTGCAGATGACCGTCGTGATCGGCTCGGTGATCTCGAACTCCAGTGGCTCCACGCCGCTACCGACGTGCGATGCGTCGCAGTATGGGACTGTCTTGGTCTTGCCGCACTGGCACCAGTAGTAGGTGCCGACACCGAACTGAACCACGGCGGGGTGACTCTTGGTCTCGTCGTGCTCGAACCTGGCCATCTGTCTCCTCTTCTCTCCATCGCGGCTGTCCGTCTCGCTTCGTACTCCTTGTGCTCGCTCCTTCCTGCCCCGGACGCATCCCGTGAGCGCCTCGCAGGACGGCAGCCCGCGAGGTCTGCAGCCCCCCCGCGTGGGAGAGTCGCGCGCATGCAGCGAACAAGCGCCACCGATCGGGCGACTGAGCCTCGCTGTGGGCTCGGGCCGTCACCCGAGAGGCGTCTACAGGATTGTATACGGCAACCAGCAACTGGTCTTGCGGTAACGGCTGGAGAGCCCTCCGGGATGGGGTTGGCGCGCTAGAATCGAGCGTAGTGGCCTTCCGACTGAGAGAGGGGAAGGAACATGCAGTTCGCCCCGCGCTGGCTCGGGTACGCTGCCCTGGCGGTCGTCTTCTATCTCGTCGTGCACTACGCAGTCGAGATCGTCGTCAGTCTCGCGCTGGGCGAGGCCGCGTACGCCACAGCGTGGGACGCGGCGCTCTACGGGTTCGTGTTCTTCGAGGTTGGTGCAGCCATCGCCATGGCGTGGGGAGTGGCTCGTTCCGGGCGCAGGTCAGGAAGATCCTTGCGTGGTCCTGTGTCCGCACTTGCCGGCGACAGCCACAGCGGCGATCAGGCCGAGCCCCCCGACGGACGTGCAACGACTGCGGACATTCTTTTCGCGCAGGTGCCCAGTACTGCGAGCGCTGCGGTGCACAGGTCGAGCCGAGCGCCGGAGCGTCCGGCTCTGAAGCCGCTGGGGCGGCGTAGCCCCACCAGAGAGCGACGCATTCTGCTCGAGAAGCAGCTGGGCTATGATGACCTGGCACCGCGAACGGCGGCACCCCGTTGTAGGTCGGCGCAGGCACCATATGACGCGTTCGGCTCCTGCTTGGAAACGCTGGTCTAGCGCGATGGATCTCACGGACATGAGTCGACTCGAGGAGGTGTGGCAGTGGCGCTCAGGGCGGTTCCCGGGGGGCGAGGGCTGGGCACGGTTCGCCTGCTCCTCGCCGTGGCGGCTGCGCTTGCGGCCGTGGCTGCTATTGTGGCCTTCGCCCTGGCCATTCTGAACGACGAGGCTGTTGAACCGTCACCGCAGTCGCCGCAGACACCCTTGGTCGAGGCCACCGACATCCAGGAGTTGCCCGGCGTGTCGACACCGAGCGTCGTCCACCCGCTTGAGGCCTACTTCGACGACGTAGGAGAGGCGGTCGAGTCTCACACGGAGTGGGTCACATGGGAGTGGGAGGGCGGTGGGATTCACCGCGGTGCGCTCTTCGGACCGCGCGCGGCGGTCGTCTACCAGTCAGGCGGATCGCGCGTGTGGCCGGACTCGCCCAGCTACATCAGGCGGCTGGCGAGACGCCTTGCGAAGGAGGGCAGAGACCTGGCGTCGATCGAAGCGCCGAGGGTGCTGCGCAGCGACCACGCCAGGTTGGTGCGGGCGGTCCGCACGGAGGCGCGCCGCTGGAGGCGTTTCGACGCAGTCGTCCGCAAGTCCGGTAGGGCGGAGTGGGCTGCCTTCAAGAAGTGGCAGAGGTGGAGCGACCCTGCGTTTCGCAGACAGAGTCGCCAGCTCGACGACTGGGCTTCCGAGGTACGAAGGCAATCGCGGAAGCGAGATGTCGCACTGCCGTTGACCTTGGCGCCCTTCGTCGTACTTGTGGAGAGGCTCGTGCGGTAGCAGGTAGCAGTGCCTGGAGCCTGAAGGCAGCGGCGTCTCCAGGCGCTTCGCAGTCGGGGCGTCTCGCCATGCGAGCGCCGGTCCAGGGGCTTCACTTTCTCCCCCGCTTCGCTCGGATGCACGCCTCCGCTTTCGCGACAGCAGCGACCCCGATGCCTGCCTGGCGGCGCGCGGTGCATTCCATGAAGCGATCGCCGCGCCGTTTGCCTTCCGAGAATCGTGGGGAGCGATGCTGCTGCCCTCGCGCGGGCGAGGTCGTGGCTACGGGCTGGGCTCCGGCGGTGGGGGATCCGGCGGTGGTGGCTCGGGCGTCGGCTCGGGCGGTGGTGGCTCGGGCGTCGGCTCGGGCGGTGGTGGCTCGGGCGGTGGTGGCTCGGGCGGTGGTGGCTCGGGCTTCGGCTCAGGCGGCGGCGGTTCGGGCGGTGGGGTGGGCTTCGGGGTGGGTTTGGGCGTGGGCTTGGGCTTCGCCGGAGCCGGTGGCCGCCGGGGGTCACTGCGATCCTCGGCGTAGCCGCTCGCCGGCGCAGGCGAGCGATTCCACTCCGCTGCACTCAGACTGCCGCTCGGCGTGAAGCCGCCACCGCCGTCACGGTTGCGGCTCGCGACGCGCTTCTGGCTGCTCTTGCCGGGACCGCTCTGGGCCATCGGGACCAACTCCGTCGCGGCCCCAGCATCCACGTCCCTGCCGACGACTTCCCCGACCCATATGGCCTCCGGAAGGCTGCCGAGGCTCCCGGAGGCTCCGCCGCGCACCGCGGTAGCGAAGCCCCCTATGCCGAAGACCACAATCGTCAACGCAACGACGAGTGCTATCCATCTACGCGACCTTGGGTCCTTCAAGCTGTTCAAGCCGACGCTCTCGTGGTGACTCCAGGGTGACGGAAGGAAGAGGCCGATCGCATGACACCAAGGTACTCCTCAACACCGGTACGAGGCAAGCCCTCGGGTTGGGCCGGAGAAGGTGTGGGAAGAGTCTGGCTGCGTCCTTGGTATGCTGACGAGAGTGGGAATCGCGGAGGCATCATCACAGGGTGGGATGACCAGTGGGTCCTCTTGATCGTGTTCGCAGTATGCAGAAGCGTTCGCGCGCGCACCTGCTCGTCGGTGCCATCGCGTTCCTCATCGCCGTGGCCGTCGTCTTGGTGGTCGCTACGAGCGAGATCCTCGAGCGTCGGCTCGATCAGAGGATCGATGCTCTGCTGACGCAGGAGTCAAAGAACCTGGAGCAGCTGGCCTCCCGGCCTGATCCGGTGACAGGGCTTCCATTCGGCGTACTTACGCAACGCATCTTCGAAGTCTACCTCGAGTACAGTCCTCCATCGAGGAATGAGGCGTTCGTGACCTTCGTGGACGGCGCTCCCACCGCTTTCAGCCCGGACACCCCCCCATACCGCCTCGACAAGGACGCGGCGCTGGTCGCTCGCTGGGGCACCGTCCAGGCGACCGATCGCGGCGGCGCCCAGACGCCGGAAGGCTGGATAGAGTATGTCGCCGTGCCGTTCAAGGAGGGCGCCGAGGTGAGGGGAGTGTTCGTCGCCGCGGTCTTTCGGGATGTGGCAGCCAGGCAGGTCGATGAGTCACTCTGGGCTGCGATCGGCGTCGCGGCCGGGATGCTCCTCGCCGGTTCGGCGCTGGCCTGGTATCTCGTGCGCAGAATCCCTCCGTCGGTCGCACCGAGCTCTGGCACGGACCGCGGGATTGCCGATCGGGAAGGGCTCGACGCGCTTGCGGCGACGTTCGACGATGCGCTGCGGCGTCTCGAGTCGGTGCCGCGGGAGCAGCAAGCACCCGACACCGTGGCTGCGGAGGACGAGGCTGGTCGCGCTCGCGCCGCCGCCGTGGAGGGACTTGACGCGGCTGCGCGGACTGCCGAGGCCCTCTCGACCCTGGCACAGGCGGAGCAGCGCGGCTTCCTTGTGCCCCAGAAGTTCGCGGTGGAGGACCTCGTCGACGAAGTGATGGCGCAGGCATCGGCGCTCGCAGATCGGCGCTGGCATCTTGATACCGGTGAAGGCGGCCCGATCGTGGCCGACCGGCGTCGCCTCTCCCAGGCGCTCGTGCATCTCGTGCTAAACGCCGTACAGCATACGAAGGAGGATGACGAGATCGGGGTCGGCTTCGTCATCGAAGGGGGTGAAGCGCGCTTCTGGGTCCGGGACACCGGGGCCGGCATCCCGATGAGGGAGCAGAAGCACGTTTTCGAGGAGTTCTATCGAGGCCGTGAAGCGCAGGCGTCGCCTGGCGCCGGCCTCGGGCTGACGGTCGCCGACGCCGTGGCAAAGGCGCACGGCGGCCGCGTCGACCTCTCCGGCGGGCCGGGTCTCGGCACTACCGTCAGCATCGTGTTGCCGCGGACGTTCGCCCGGGCGTGAGCCATCGCGCCCGCCACGCGCTCAGCTCTGCTTCCCGAGTATCGGCATCCGTGGCTGGCGTGGCTGGTAGTCACCTCCCTGCAGACCTCAGCTCCACGCTTCGCGTCGCCGAGCGGTGGGACGCGAGGCTACCGCAAGGGCGCCAGAGCGCCGGTCCAGCGCGCCAGCTCATCGAGCATCGTCGCGGCTGCTCTCTCGATGGTCTCGTCTGATCGCAGGCGCTTCTGCTCGTCGAGGAACCGGCGGACGAAGGGGATGCTCACCGCCTCCATGAGGGGCGCCATCTTCAGTGAGAGGAGCACCGGCTTCAGCATCTGGGTGGCCCGTGTTCCGCCGACCGGCCCACCGTGGCTCACGAACCCGACGGGCTCGAAGGCCCATTCCGCGTGGAGGTAGTCGAGTGAGTTCTTGAGGGGCGCGTTGCAACCATGGTTGTACTCCGGCATGACGAAGACGAATGCGTCGGCGCGCTCGATCATCGCGCTCCAGTCCTTCGTGTGCTCGTGCGTGTACTGGTGCAGCCGCGGGTGGTTCGGTTCATCCATGGGCGGCAAGGCGACAACGGCCAGATCGACGACCTCTACCGCGAACGCCCCGTGGGCCAGGGCGCGTTCATGGATCCAGTCGCTGACCGGCAGACCGATGCGCCCCGGTCGGGTGCTGGCGATCACTGTCTCAAGCAGGGGTCTCGTCACGGGCGGTTCTGATGCTAGCACGCATCGCTGGCTCGGCTACGAGGCGAGCGGCCCGCCCGTCTGTGTGGAGGTGTTCAAGGCGGTCGAGGCGGTGTGGAGTCGATCGTGCAGATGATAGGCTCGTCAGCCGTGACCCGGCGCCGTCGCGCCGAACGGGGGTTCGAGGAGGTGGACCGTCGAGCAGCTGCCAAACGACGCTGGCCAGCGGGGAGATCAGGAGACCTACCAGGGCAACAGCGGACCACGCCGCACGTGGCTGGCCGCTGAGCGGACCTATCTGGCCTGGTTGCGCGCCGGGCTTGGGGCGGTCGGCGTCGCTCTTGCGGTCGGCCGTCTTATCCCCGCGCTGATAGGGGGATCGAGCGTCGCGTACGCGGCGCTGGGCACCGGCTACGGCGTGCTGGGGGCTTTCATGATCGCCTACGCGATGTGGCGACTTCGGCGGGTGACCACCGCCCTCGAGGCAAACGGCCCGGTCGTCCCGGACTGGTGGGCGGTCAGTCTGGTCACTGCCGTCAGCCTGGCGCTAGCGGTGGGGACGATCGCGATCGTGCTGTTCGCTGCCTGAGTTCTGGGCGGGCATGCGTCATGTCTTCGGCCAAACAACCATTATCTCGCGGACATCGACGTTGAGGCACGATGAGCTTCTGGGGTGATCGGCGGGCGAAGCAGGGTCGTTCTGCACCGCCCAACGTGGGTGCCCTCTTGGTGCTCTTCGGGGCAGATGAGCTGCAGCCTCTGCTCGCAGAGGATGTCGCGATATACGAGGGCGTGGACGTCTTCACCATCTCCTACGAAGCCAGGACCATCGCCGACATCACCGCCCGTATCGCCCTGCAGAAGCCGGCGATCGTGCATCTTCTGGCTACCTTCGGCAGTGAGGGGTGGCTCACCGATGAGACTGGCGTCGAACTGGAGTTGCGCGAGCTGATGCAAGCGGCAGAGGAGAACGGCGTCGGGCTGTTCGTCATTGGGAGCGAGAACCGCTCGGAGACTCTCGTCGAGCACGCCCACTGCGGCGAGACCATGTGCCTTCTGGCGATCACGGAACGCAATCGCCACTACCCGAGCTTCATGCGCTCGATTCTCATCGGCTTGGACCGGGCGCCGACCCTGATGCGGGGTGTTCTCATCAGTCTGGCCAACGCCTCGCGGTTCGCCCTGGCCTACGAGGCGCTCGCCCGGCAGGGCCCGGATTGGGTGCAGGAAGGAAGGCCGCTCCCTGGGTCTATCGCCCTCTGCCCCAACAGGAAGGGCGGGAGCATCCTCATGAGGTCCTTGGCACAGCCGTGACGTCGATCCATCGCGTGCTCCGACCGGACCGGCGAGTCCGCCATCAGCTGCAGCGACCGGCGTCCCCGGAGCCGACGCTCGCCGCGCGGGCGGGGGCCGAGCCCGGCGGACGATGGGTCGATGGGTTGGAGGGATGTCTCCCCGGCGTGGCGTGTTGCCGGGTCTGACAACGACGTCGCCAAGATAGTGAGAACGACCACCGCTTTTGGGGAGCCCGATAGTCCCCGCCGTCCTAAGAGGCCTCAGGCCCATATTGGGCCGGCCGCCGTGAGGGGGTCTGTCCGGCCTCTGCCCCTCAGCCCTTCCGCCGACCCAGGTCGACCGTGTAGTACCAGTAGCCGTTGCTGCACGTGCGGATACCGACACCGATGTCGCGGAAGGTGCTCTTGAGGATGTTCTTGCGGTGGGCGCTGCTGCCCATCCACTTGGCCACGATGACCGTGGGCGTCGCCGCAAGGGTGCCCTTCTTGGCGCGGGCGATGTTCTCGGCGACGCACCAGTAGCTGCAGCCGCTGCTCGTGTAGCCCTTCTTGCGCAGTCGCGTGGCGACCGAGTTGCCGTTGGCGCTGTAGTGCGTGAGCTTCTTGCGCTTGGCCATCTCGGTGGAGTGCGAGCGGGCGGCCGAGGTGAGGCTGCTCTTGAACTTCACCTTCGCCAGCCCGCGCTTGGTGCGCTCCTTGTTGATGAGGTTGATGACCTGCTTCTCGGTCGAGGTCGGGGTGAGGGCCGGGGCCGTGGCCGGGAGCAAGAGCAGGACCAGCACAGCTGCCAGCAGGGAGAGGGTGAGGGCCTTCTTCACGGGCGCCTCCTACGTGTAGCTCGCTGTGGCGCCGCACGCCGCAGCCTGTCACCTATGGGGGGTTGTGGGGTGCCGGTTCTCCGTGGGTGTCGCTGCATTGCCGGAACCGGCCTCGGCGGCCAGAACCTACGGGGCGTCGGCCTCGGTCGCAACTCCCGACTCCTTCGCGGCTGCAGGACCCACACTGGAGCGTCGCGGGGAGCGCGACACCGGAGAAGCCGGGAAACCTACGATATGCAGGAGGAGATTCGACCTCCATCAGACGATGGGCGCGGTTGGTGGACCCTGTTGTGAAGTATTGTGAAGAACCACCCGCCCGTGTCCCAAGCGTGCAGGCCGCCCGGCCGGGCTCGGCAGGCCAAGCATCGCCGCGATCCGGGCCGGTACGGCGAGAGCGAGTGTGGGCAGGCCATGACGTGCTTGCCTATTGGATCCCGTGCCGGCAGCTCGGCTGGCTCAGCCGTCCATCGCGTCTGGCCTGTGCCCCCTTCGGTAGAGCCGCTACAATGAACGCCCGACCCACTCTCGTGAGGAGCGATTCAGTGCATGACTTGGTCGCCGGAGAGGTGACGCGGCCCCGCCTCCGTTTCCATCTCCCCCTCGACCCTGCTCGCCTGTGGCGCGCCCGCCAGCGCATCCGCGACTACCTGCACGAGCAGGGTCTTGAACACACCGTCGTCGAGGACGTCGTTCTGGCTGTCGAGGAAGCGATGAGCAACGCTGTGCGCCACAGCGGGGCGCGAGAGGACATCGTGATCCACCTCTTCTTCAATGGATCCGACTTGATCGCCGAAGTCGAGGACCGCGGTGTCGGCTTCGACGTTGACAGCTTCGATCCGACCAGACGTCCCGACCCCCTCGTCTCCTCGGGGCGCGGCCTCTACCTGGTCGCCCAGTTGACGGACGAGCTCTCCCTCTTCAGCGACGGTGGGCTCGCCGTGCGCGCCGTCAAGCGGAATGTGCTCGGCACTGCGCAGACACCGGGCTCCGTCCGTTCGGATCTCGCCGTCCCCGGCGCTCAGGCTCATCGGGAAGCTCGGCAGCGGGCGCTGCTCGACGAGATCGAGGACCAGTTCCTCGCTTTCGACTGGGAGTATCGTCTGATCCACGCCAATGCAGCTACCTGTCGATACACGGGCAAGCCGCCCGAGGAGCTGGTCGGGCGCAGCTTCCAGGATCTTCTGCCCGCTGCTTCTGGTCCTGTCGGCGAAGCTGCGAAGCAAGCCATGCAGCTGGGCACTCCCGCCGTCGTCGAGTACGAGTCAAAGCCTGGCCCGGATCGCTGGTTCGTGGCGCGCATCTACCCCACGTCCTTCGGGATCAGCGTGCTTCAAGCCGACGTCTCCGATCGCAAGAGCGAGGAGTTCGAGCGCGAGGAGTTGCTACTGGCCCTGAGAGAGAGCGAACGGCAGTTCGGCTCCCTCTTCGACAGCATGCTCGAGGGGGTCGTACTTCACGAGCTCGTCTACGTCGAAGGCCGGGCGGTCGACTACCGCATCCTCGAGAGCAATCCTGCGTTCGAGCGGCAGACCGGACTCTCGCGAGAGCAGGCGCGCGGGAGCTTGGCGAGCGAGCTGTACGGTGCCGGGGAGGCCCCCTATCTGGCCGACTTCGCGCGCGTCGCCGAGAGTGGCCAAGCACTCTCGTTTGAGACGCACTTCCAGCCTCTCAACAGGAGCTTCCACGTCACTGCCGTCCCGCTCGCCCCCGGGCGCTTCGCTACCATCTTCGAGGATGTCACCGAGCGCAAGCGAGCCGATGAGGAGTTGCGGGCCCTCTACGAGGCCAAGCAGCGCATAGCCGCGACACTGCAGGAGAATCTCGTTCACCCGCTGCCCACGATAGCCGGTCTCGATCTAGCTGTCCTTTCTCTGCCCGCCCACCGCCCCGAGCTGCTCGGTGGCGATTTCCACGACGTCTTCAAGGTGGCCGACAACCGCGTCGTCGTGCTGATCGGCGACGTCGTGGGCAAGGGCGTGAAGGCGGCCGGCCTGACCGAGACCGTGCACAGCGCCGTGCGCGCCCTCGCCCTCGTGACCGATTCGCCGGAGAAGATCCTGCACCACATGAATCACCTACTGCTGGCCGAGGAGTACGAGCAGTTTGTGAGCGCCCTCGTGCTGCTGCTTGACCCCACGACCGGTCGCTGTCTGCTTGCGAGCGCCGGCCATCCGCCTCCGATCATCGTCTCCGGCGGCGAGGCTCACCTCGTCGAGCCGCGCTACGGCCCCCCGCTTGGAACGTTCGAGTCTGTCTTCGTCGCCCGCGAACTCGACTTCTCAACCGGCGAGACGCTCGTCCTCTACACCGACGGCCTCACCGAGGCGCGCTGCGGCGCGGAGCTCTTTGGTGAAAGGCGGCTGCTCGATGCTGCGTGCGGAGCCCCTGATCGCGCGCCCCGGGCGCTGATCGAGCATCTTCGTGAGGCCGTGCTCGCCTACGCCGGCACGCTCAGGGACGACCTCGAGATTCTTGCGCTGCGCCGGACCAAGCCGTTGGACTAGGCGACGCCGCATCGGCCCGGCTCTTCCACCTCAGGCGGGCAGAATGACGGTCGTCTCGGTGTCGAAGCCCGTTGAGCCAGCCGGGAACGTGGGGTTCTGTTCCTCATCCTGCACATGCCCCTGGCCGTCGTAGGCGCGGACCGAGAAGACATGCCGGCCCTCGCTCCAGGGCCACTCGTATCTCCACAGGGTCCAGGCCAGCTGTGACAGCGGCTGACGCAGCTCGGCCGCCTCCCACGGTCCGTCGTCTACCCGCACCTCGACCTTCGACACACCGCGCGCGCCGGCGTTGGCGATTCCCCCGATGGGCACATACGTCTTTCCGCCTCTCGTGGTCAGGTCGCTCGTAGCCACCGTGTCGATGACCGAGGTCGTACGCACCTGAGCCCGCTCGTCCCAGCCGCGCTCGACCCAGTAGCCCGGAACGAACTGCGACACGAGCACGATCTCGGTGATCCACTTGGGCTGCTTCATGCCGTACGCGTCCGGCACGAACACGCGCAGCGGAAACCCGTGGGAGGCCGTCAGCGGCTGCCCGTCCCACGCGTGTGCCAGCAGGATGCGCGCATCCGCCTGAATCGCGGACAGGTCGATGACCTCGTCGAAACCGTCATCCGACATGAGGTGCGCATAGCGCGCCGCAGGGAGAGGCTGTGCGTCAGCAAGGACATCTCGGAGGGATGGGCCACTCCACAGAGTCGTGCCAATGAGTGGTCCTCCCACGGGGTTTGAGACGCACGCCAGCGTGACGAACTGATCGCGTGAGGCGTAGTCCTCGAGGATCTGATCGTAGGTCAGGGCCATCGTATGCGCGACCAGTCCGCTGAGGCGCAGTCGCCACGAGGAGGCATCGATTTGCCGAGGCGTCAGGTCGATGTCTACCTGGAAGTGGTCGGCGACGGGTGTGTACTCCGGTCGCGTGCCCGGAACGGGCCTCACGGGCGAATCGGCGTTGGGGAAGGGGATCGGCGCGTCGAGCGGCGGGGACGGTGGAGGGCCGTCCTTGACGCGCAAGACCTGCGCCACCTCGGCGCCTAGCACGACGAGAGTCGCGACGAGGCCACTCATGCGGATGATGAAGTGTCGGCGATCGAGGCGCTCGACGTCCACCACTCCGACCGAGTCCACAGTGGAGCTGCTCGATGGGGCGACGTCCGATGGCGCCGCCTCATCCCCGCCGGGTCGCGCCTCGGCGTGCGCCCCGACGTCGCGGGCGCTCTCCCGCCCCGGGAGCGTCGCCAGAGAATCCTGATAGGCAGCGGCGTACAAGCGCCCAAGGCCCCATCCCCAAGCCAGAAAGACGCCCACGACCCAGGCCGCATCCACCATCGTCTGAAAGGAGGCCCAGGAGTCCTCCGTGTCAATGACGACAACGAGCAAGACTCCCAGACCGGCGCCAAGGATCGCGCCTCGACGCTGGACATGAGATGCCCTCGAGGGTTCGGTGAACAGGAAGAACAGGAGCCCGGCGATCGCGATTGGGACGAACAAGCCCATGAACGCCAAGGCTGCCTCCACTGCCTTGGCGGTGTCCTTGATGTTGAACCCAAGACCTTCGAGCAGGCGAAGGGTAGTCTCCAAGCCGAGCACCACGACGCGACCCGGCAGGACGCGCACCAGCCATTCGAAGAGCCCGAAGGCCACGTTCGGTAGCCCGACGAGAGAGCCGAGGGCGAGGACCCCCAGCAGTGCCGCGGCGAGAGAAGCGCCCGCAGCGAGGCCAGTGAGACTGCGGCTGGCAGCGCCGGTCCTCATGACTGCGAATCCACCTTTCGTCTCGCTGGTCGGTCTTCGGGCGGCGGCCGCGGTTCGCTGGCCTTCAGCGGGCGGCAGCATCCGGGCTCTTCCCGATACTCCTCGACGCGCGCTTCGCCCGCAGCGTGGCGAAAGCGCGGCACTCTGCGACCATTCCCGCGAACGAGGGCCCCGCAATCGTCACGTGATGCAGGGGGCCCGGTTGCGGCGGAGCTGCGGCAGGCCTCCCGGAGCTCTGGCGGGCGGAGAGACTGCGTTGAGCAGCAGGCGTCTGCCGGACGTCGGCCCAGTCGGCGCTCGGAGGGCAAGATGAGCGAGCTAATACAAGAGGAGGCGGCGATCGCCGGTTGCCGAACCCCCTCGGTGATCGCGCATGCCGCCAGGGGCGAACCGCCGACCGATCACTGACGGATGATGGAGCCCAGTCGGCTCTTCCGCAGCTCCCCGGGGTGCCGGCCCACGGTCCACGGACCCCGGCCCATCGCGAGGGATCAGCCTAGCCCTCGGGCGCACCGCCTGTCGATGAGATCAGTCGGCGCTGCTCGACAACGGTCGTCGGTGAGCACAGCCTGACGTTCTCGAGGATGCTCCGCAACTGGAGATCCACCCGCTCCGCCGGGACCCCGGCAGGGGCGTAGGCAACGTAGAGCACGTGTGAACTCTGACGAGAGATGGGAGAGCGATCGTCCTGTCCGTAGATGATCGAGCAGCACACGCCCTGCGCGTCTCGCATGACCATGTCGCCTGGGCGCAGGTCCTTGAACGTGCCACCCATCTGCACGATGTGATCGCTCACCCGTGAGGCGTCTATCACGATGGAGCCGCTGAGCTTGGCCACGTCGTGCCCCGCCGTGAGCACGAGGGTGTCCATCTCCGCCATGAAGTTGGCGTCGACTGCAGGAGACACGCTCGGCAGCCTCTTGCCCTTGAGCGCGATCGACTCGACTTGGAGTTGCACGTGGTAGGTCTTCTTGAACCGTCGGTAGTACTCGCCATACGCCGACAGTATGGGAAGCGTCAGGAAGTCTTGCCGGGAGAAGCCCCGGTAGCGTCCCCTCAGGTCGCCTTCCGCCGCTCGCTTGCGTTCTTCCAGCTGGGGGCAAGCGCCTTCGTTCTCCAAGCCGGACAGCTCCAGCACCCCGATCGATGCTCCGGGATGAGACGCATGCCAATCCTCTGTCGCCGAGATCGAGAGCATCCGGGTCCTCCTCACCGCGAGCTGCCGCAGGCGCCCGTCAACATGCTTCGGCAGGGGCTGCCGCCGCGAGGCGGCCCAACGTGGGGCCAGAGGCACCGCCACGCGCCGACTCCGCGGCTTCCCAAGGGATCTGGCGCGTGGCGGGAAGAGGCGCCGGCGCGGAGCGTCGTCGCCGACCATACTGCGGAAGACCTGGGCCCCATCACGGAAGTGGAGGACACCGATGCGCCTACGACGCCGGAGCAGGAGCGTCAAGTACAGATGCGCCGCGACCGCGGCGTTGCCTCAGCCTCAGCCGAAGCCGCTGTTGGTGGGCGCCCCGCACTCCGCCGAGGCGGCGGAGCCGTTGCGAAGGTAGCTGCGCAACGTCTGTCGCACATTGGTCGAACCGCACGACTGGCATTTCTTCTGCTTCTTCCTGAGGAAGCTGGGCGAGAACACCTCGAAGGTGTGATTGCACTCCTGGCAGACGAAGTTAAACAGGGACACGCGTCACGCTCCTCTCGGTCGCCGCCGGAGTCGTCAGGCGATCGGTGGATGGGCTGGGGATGTCGTTCACCTTGCGGCCGCTTCCTCACGCACGAGGGAGAAGGTGCGGCAGATCTGGGTGCAGTCTCCGCACTCGGTGCAGAGCTCATGGTCGACCCGTGGGGCGGAGTGGCTGCTCTCTTGGAGGATGGCTCCTTCGGGGCAGCGTGAGACGGCCGGGCAGCCATGGTTCTGCGGGCAGAAACGGTCGTCCACGACGATCATGTTCGCTCCTCCAAGGATTTCATACCCCGTAGGGTATCACTACGGTAGTCGAAGGTCGCGTGCCGTGTCAAGGATTCCCTAAGGGGTAGTGTCAGTGCATCACGCCCCACGGCTGCCAGGCTCTCGAGCGCCACATGCGGAGGCCCTGGCTGAGGTTCTGCATCGGGTCGTAGCTGCCGCGAGTGATCTGCATGAGCCCATGATACGGGCCGTTCGTTGCATACGGATTGCCGCCGCTCTCGCCACGAATGCACCTGATGAGGTTGCCGCGCTGCGCCTCCGGCCACTTCACGTAGCGCGCGAGCGGCCACCAGCGTGCTGCGCCGGAGCCGGAGGGCCTGACCATCTTCCCGCGCAGATACGGCCACCAGTTGTCGCGCCAGTTCAGCGTGCGGCTCTTGACGTATCTCCCATAGTTCTCCCAGGTGCCAAATGAACTGCGAGGCTTCGCTGCCTTGTGGACGCGGCGGTCGAGGGCTTTCTCAGCTCGGATGACCCGCGCATGCTCCTTCGCCTCGAGCTTCTGCCACTGCTGCGCCCAGTCCTTCCAGCTGGCATGCGCGCTATCAGCGGTGACCATGCCGATCGTGGTCGCCGCGACTCCTACAATGAGTATGTTCAGTGTGTGTCTCAGAACAGTCATGCACATCCTTGGGTCGTTTGCGGGTCTGGGGGCCAGCGAGACGGGAGTCAAACACCGCCACCCGTCTGCATCGCGATCTGGGGGCCTCCTCGCGAGTGTCTTTCCGATGTCGCTTGCTCTGGCGCGGCACGCCACAGCCGGTCCAGGTATGGGGGGTTGTGGGAGGGGCGTCGCGAGCCGGTTCTCTCTGCGGACGATGTGCGCCGTCCGGCTACGACCGCCAAGAGTGTACGCATAGGTCGACCCGGAATACCACCCGACCGGGGTGGACACTGGGCCCTGATCTCCATCAAAGGCAGCCTCGAGGACTGGACTCAGGCGCTCGGCATCAGTGCAGCACCTGCCACCACCCGAGCCCTCCGACTCCCTAAGCCCGAGCCGCGTCGGCGGTATTGGCCGGCACGGCTGATAGACTTCGGCCCGGTGTCCTCGGATCTGGCCAGGCGGCTAGTCCGCGCGACGCGCGAGTTCTCTAGGAGCGGAGGGGCTGATGAAACGCGGCGTAGGCTCGGCGGTGCTGGCGATGTTGGCTACGTTGACCGTCGTCTCGGCGGCGGCGGCGGCGCCGCCGCCGGACAAGCCTCCCTCCAGTCATTCGGGTGTCCCGCAACTCTCGCAGAGGGCCGCCGTTGTGAAGGCTGCCCCAGCCGAAGCCGGCAAGCCACCCGAGGGCATCGATTCGAATGTGGATGCCGTGCGGAAGGCGTACGCAGTGCGCGGCAAGCCGGCAGCGCTCGTCGCCGCGCAGAAGCGGTCGATGCGTGTGCGTGGCGGGAGGCTCTGTGTCGTCGTCGAGGCGCAGGTGGGCGGTCTGAGTGCCGCTCGCGCCTCGCTTGAGGCGCTCGATGCCCAGATCGACAGCTCCTATGACTCACTCATCCGTGCCTACGTTCCCGTCGGCCGTATCGGCAAGCTGGCCGCCGCCCCGGGCGTCATGCTGGTGCGGCGCCCGATGACACCCCACCACGACATACAGAGTGAGGGGGTCGGCGAGATCGGCGCATCGGACTGGCACTCGGAGGGGTGGAGGGGAGCCGGCACGAAGGTGGGCATCGTCGACGTCGGCTTTCGGGGCTATGCGGCCGGACTCGGCAGCGAACTTCCCCCTGCAGGTCAGGTACTGACCTGGGGCGGGTCCGGCTACCCCGAAGACGGCGGCGGACCGCACGGCACGGCTGTGGCGGAGATCGTCCACGACGTGGCCCCTGGCGCTACGCTGTATCTGGCCAGAGTCGAGGACGAGGTCGACATAGGGAACGCCGTCCAGTGGCTCCTGGGCCAGGGCGTGGACGTCGTCAACATGTCGTTGGGCTGGCCCGCCTGGGGTCTTGGCGATGGCACCGGGCAGGTGAACGAGATCGTGACGGGCGCCGTGAGCGCCGGCGTGTTCTGGGCGAACTCGGTCGGCAACGACCGGCTCGGGCACTGGAAGGGAGACTTCGCAGATACCAACGGCAACGACTTCATGGACTGGGGTGTCGTTGACTCATCGCCGTGGGAGGTCAACACGTTCTGGGCTGCGCAGGGTGCTCCCATCCTCGGCGTCCTGCGCTGGCAGGACTCGTGGGGGTTTGCCGACCAGGACTACGACCTTGGTCTCCACCGTTGGACGGGTGACGCCTGGGTGCCGGTAGCTTTCGGGCAGAGCGTCCAGGATGGCGAGCCGGAGGACAGGCCGTTCGAGGAGGTGCTGACCGAGGCGGCGGAAACTGGCGTCTACGGCTGGACGATCTATCGATACGACGCTACCGAGACCGCCGTGTCCTTTGATCTGAACATGAAGGACGGCCTGTTGGATGACCCGGGCAACCCCAATCCGTACTGGTACGATCACTCAAGGAGCCTGAGCCCTCCGGCCGACAATGCCTCCGACGGCTTCATGGCGGCGGCGGCAGTGGGTCGGGCACCCGACTACACTCAGGAGTCCTATAGTGCCGAGGGTCCGACGCGCGATCTGCGGGTGGCTCCGGAGATCGCCGCACCGGCGAATGTTTCTACCTCTCCCTACGCTCCGTTCGGCGGCACGTCGGCCTCGAGTCCGCATCTTGCCGGTGCCGCCGCACTGGTGCGCGGGCTGTCGCCATCCTGGACCGCCGCCGAGCTCGAGACGTACCTCCGCTCCCGGGCGGTCGACCTCGGAGCCCCCGGCAGCGACTTGCTCTACGGGTTCGGCCGCCTCCATCTGCCTCTACCGACGACTCCCTGGGTCGTCACCCTCAACCTCTCCGACACCGAGGTCGCCCCCGGCGAGACGGTCACCTACTCGGGCAGCGTGAAGACCGACGGCGGCGCCGACGGCAGCGGCACGGTCACCGTGCAGAAGCGCCGCGCCGGCACCACCAGCTGGAGCAACTGGCGCACCAAGACGCTCAACGCGAGCGGCGAGTACTCGGTGAACGTCGCCATGACCACCGCCGACCGCGAG
Organism: uncultured Thermoleophilia bacterium; assembly: GCA_963717285.1. Classification (GTDB taxonomy): domain Bacteria; phylum Actinomycetota; class Thermoleophilia; order UBA2241; family UBA2241; genus CAIXSE01. The sequence goes on along the minus strand of CAVQVW010000001.1, from coordinate 551,293 downwards.
TGGGAGTTCCGCACCAGGATGCCCGGCGATGCCAGCAACGCGACCGGCTTCAGCCCCACGAAGACGCTCACCGTGCTGCCCCCGCAGCCCTGGGTCGTCACCCTCGACCCTCTCCGACGATGAGATCTCAGCCGGTGAGACCGTCACCTACTCCGGCAGCGTGAAGACCGCCGCCGGCGCCAACGGCACAGGCAAGGTCACCCTGCAGAAGCGCCGCCTCGGCAGCAGCTGGAGCAACTGGCGCACCAAGACGCTCAATTCAAGCGGCGAGTACGCGATCAACGTCGCCATGACCACCGCCGACCGCGACTGGGAGTTCCGCACCAGGATGCTGGCCAGCGGCACCAACCTGAAGGGCTTCAGCCCGACGAAGAGCCTCACCGTGCTGCCCCCCTCCCCCTGGGTCGTCACCCTGACCCTCTCCGACGATGAGATCACAGCCGGTGAGACCGTCACCTACTCGGGCAGCGTGAAGAGCGCCGGCGGCGCCAACGGCACAGGCAAGGTCACCCTGCAGAAGCGCCGCGCCGGCACCACCAGCTGGAGCAACTGGCGCACCAAGACGCTCTCCTCGGGCAAGTACGCCGTGAGCGTCGCCATGACCACCGCCGACCGCGAGTGGGAGTTCCGCACCAGGATGCCGGCCAACAGTGCCAACCAGACCGGCTTCAGCTCCACGAAGACGCTCACCGTGCTGCCCCCCTCCCCCTGGGTCGTCACCCTGACCCTCTCCGACGATGAGATCACAGCCGGTGAGACCGTCACCTACTCCGGCAGCGTGAAGACCGCCGGCGGCGCCGACGGCTCGGGCACGGTCACCCTGCAGAAGCGCCGCGCCGGCACCACCAGCTGGAGCAACTGGCGCACCAAGACGCTCTCCTCGGGCAAGTACGCCGTGAGCGTCGCCATGACCACCGCCGACCGCGACTGGGAGTTCCGCACCAGGATGCCGGCCAACAGTGCCAACCAGACCGGCTTCAGCCCGGTGAAGAGCCTCACGGTGGCGGCATTGTGAGCTAGTTGCCGGTGCCGGTCTCCGAGGTCGCTGCGGGGCAAACCGTGCGTGGGGATCGGCTTTGGCATCGCACTCGCAGAGAAGCCGACCGCCAGCCACATCGGGCTGCCTGAGCGGCTGCTGCTAGGCGCAGGCGCCGTTTGAGCGAGCTGCCGCGGTGATTGCCGGTGACGTCGTACCGGACTCCGCTCGGGACGCTCCACTCGTTCTGGCGTTCCGTGCCCGCCGTGTGTCGGCACGTCGGTCGTCACCAGAGGTTGCCGGAGCAGCCGTTGACGCGCGTCGGAGTCGCGTAGCCCTTCCGGTTCTTCGCATCGCGCCAAGTCGACGTGCGCCAGTCCATGTTCCTGCAACCCGACATGTAGGCGACGCTGCCCCCCGCTGCGTCGGAGACTATCGTGTTGCCGGCGAATCGGCCGCCGCGCACGTTGAAGGCCAGCACCACCTGCGAGAAGCGGTCCATCTGCGTCTGCTGGATGTGGGTCGAGGCGTCAAAGACGTTGTTGGCGAAGACCCAACCGGAGGCGCTGCTGGTGTGCCTCTTCAGATTGAGGATGGAGTCGCGACACTGGTAGATACGGTTGTCTGTCACGGTCATGTCGCTGGGGCCGTTGATCTCGAAGCCTGCTCCGTAGGGCTGCTTGGGGTTGACGCCGGCGCCCTTGACGACGTTGCCACTGAACGTGCACTTGCCTGCCTGCCGTCCTCCATCGTATGAGACGGCCTGATTGCCTTGTGGCTCGAAGGTGGAGTCGATGATGTCGATGCGCTGGTACTGCGTCGCCGCCGAGGTGGGTCGGCTCGTGCACTCGAAACCCATTCGGCCCTGCGTCTTGATGAGGCAGCGCTTGAAGGTGATGTCGTGGATGCGCCTGTAGGAGTCGTTGATCGTGATGCCGTTCCAGCCGCCGCCTTTGGCGATCGTACAGCTGTCGAAGAGGAGGTGCGATGAGGTTCCCTTGAAGGACAGGACAGCCTCGCTCGCGCTGCCACCGGTGAAGGTGCAGTTGTAGTAGTAGCGGTAGCTGAGGCCGTTGGTGTCGAGGTTGTGGATGGTCTTGTTCTGCACGAGAGTGTAGCCCGTGGACGCGACGACGCCGGGATCTGGGGCGTCCAGAGTCAGTAGAGAGGTCGGTATCGGCGTGGGTGCACGGACCTCCAGCTTGCGCAGCGGGCTGTAGCCGGGGGCGTTGGCCGCGTTGCCCGGCATCTTGGCGCGGAACTCCCAGGTCTGCTCGCTGGTCATCCTCACGCTCTTCGTGAAGTAGCCCGTCGAGTCAAGGCCGTCGGTGCGCCAGTTCACCCAGGATCCGCCGGAGGCGCGCCGCTTCTGGATGGTCACGGTCCCGGAGGCGGGCTTGCCCGCTGCCGTCAGCACCTTGCCACTGAACTTGACCGTGTCGCTGACGAAGATCTTCGACTTCGACAGCGCGAGAGTGGCGTCGTAGGCGCCGCGAACTACCTGCAGGCCTTGCAGCGGGCTGTAGCCGGGGGCGTTGGCCGCGTTGCCCGGCATCTTGGCGCGGAACTCCCAGGTCTGCTCGCTGGTCATCCTCACGCTCTTCGTGAAGTAGCCCGTCGAGTCAAGGCCGTCGGTGCGCCAGTTCACCCAGGATCCGCCGGAGGCGCGCCGCTTCTGGATGGTCACGGTCCCGGAGGCGGGCTTGCCCGCTGCCGTCAGCACCTTGCCACTGAACTTGACCGTGTCGCTGACGAAGATCTTCGACTTCGACAGCGCGAGAGTGGCGTCGTAGGCGCCGCGAACTACCTGCAGGCCTTGCAGCGGGCTGTAGCCGGGGGCGTTGGCCGCGTTGCCCGGCATCTTGGCGCGGAACTCCCAGGTCTGCTCGCTGGTCATCCTCACGCTCTTCGTGAAGTAGCCCGTCGAGTCAAGGCCGTCGGTGCGCCAGTTCAGCCAGGATCCGCCGGAGGCGCGCCGCTTCTGGATGGTCACGGTCCCGGAGGCGGGCTTGCCCGCTGCCGTCAGCACCTTGCCACTGAACTTGACCGTGTCGTTGACGAAGATCTTCGACTTCGACAGCGCGAGAGTGGCGTCGTGGGGGGCCGTCGGGGCCGTCGCTTGAGCCGCGGCCGGGAAGACGAAGAGCATCAGCACGATCGCCGCTCCGAGAAGTACCCTTGCCTTCGGCATCCCTGCTCCTTGCGATTCATGAGGCCCGATAGTCGGGCTCTCATGCCTGGGAGGTGTGCCGCGCCGTCGACGCTCGAATCAGGTGATGTGCGCGGGACCCTCTAGCGCGTTGTCACCCGAGAGGTCGGCATGCCGACGAGGATGTTTAGGGCTGCCAGACGAGAGGGGTTGTCTGGCCTGTCAACGGTGGCTGTCGAGTGCTCCTACGCGTTGAGTCTCAGAAGCGGCGGGGAGTTGGCCATGAGTGCGACCGCCGGCCAGTTGCCTGAGCGCGCTCTCGGGGAAGGACCCGCTTCCGTGAGCGCGCCCATAAGGAACCAGCTGTGACGGATCATTCGTGCCACGCGGACCAATCCGGGGTCTGCTCAGCAGCTCCCAGCCGTTTTCCTACGACTCCCGCCAGAGCGGCAGCCCTGTCGCCTCGTCGTGGACGCGCTCGAGCACCTTTCCGGAGAACTCGCTCAGGAGCAGCTCACACGCGTAGACGACACAGCCCGACACGACGTGCCCGCCATGAGTGCGTCCCTGTCTGTCCGCGAAGACGGCGTGCGCATGAAGGGCCGTCTCACCGTTCCGCAGCGAGACGTTCCCGATGAGCGAGGCGATCTCCAGTGGCTGGTCGAGGTCTAGCTCCTGGTAGGTCCTGCCGTCCTGATCGTAGTACGCGATGCGCGCCCGCCGCACAGCTCCGATCGCCCATACCTGTCCGGTGTCGATCCCGTGTTCGCGTGCCACGGAGAGGATCTCCTCGACCAGATCCACGTCGCGCGGCAGACGCGCCACGACGCGCCGGCCCTCGCCCACTTCATAGCTGCCCACGTCGCCTCCTGATGTTCCGCAGAACGCGCTCATCGTGCCTCACTCATCCACCCCCTCGCCGCATCTGGGCGGCTTCTCGATCTCGCTCGCCTGCCGAGGCGGGGAATGCGCGATCTCCACAAGCCGGCCGGCAGTGAAGACAGGCGCGACGTCGAGCCCGAGCCGCGCCCACAGCGCTCTGGGCAGTCCGATGTCGGCCAGGACCAGCGGCCGAATGCCGCGCAGTCGCTCTTTCGGCAGAGCCAATGTGACCGTGACCAGCGCCTTCAGGGCACCGCGGTCCCCGAGGCCCGAGGGCAGGTCGAGCGAGATGACGTCGCGCCCTCGCATGGCCTGTGCCAGCTCGGCGGCGCGGCCACGCAGAGGCCCCCTGATTCCGTAGCCGACCAGGGCGTCCACGACGGGGCCCGCGTCCGCTGCCCGATCCGACGGCACGATGCCCATGGTCGCCAGCGTTCTCAGGTGATGTGTTGCGGCGGCGTTGGCTGGCGTCGACAGCACGACTGTCACCTCTCGAGCGCGGTTCGCCAGGTGTCGCGCCGCGCACAGGCCCCCGCCGCCGTTGTTGCCCCCGCCGGCGAGGATCGTCACTGGGCCCACCGGGGCGGCTCGCATGACCGTCTCGGCGAGAGCCGCACCGGCATGCTCCATCATCTGCAGCAGGTCGATGCCGAACTCTCCCATGGCCAGAGCATCGGCAGCCGCCATCTGGGCTGTCGTCAGCCAGGGGATGGCGTCGGCTGCGACAACAGGTAGCCCGAGATCCTGCGTGCGCTTCGGGGCGCTGGCGGCGCTCAGAGGTCCGCCCCCCTGGGGGAGATGGCAGGCACATCGCCCTCGTCGCCAAGACCGGTCGAACCGAGCCGGCGCTCGGCGGGGCGCCGCCTTGGCGCCGTTTCCCTCACTTCTGTTCTTGTCTGTGGCGCCGTGATGTCTGCCTTTCCTACGAGAGGGGTCACTCCGGGGGCGTCGGCGCGGTAGGCGGCCGGGCGTCCCCTCCGCGCGTCAAGCAAGCTCAGGGTCGCTGATGACCTCCACGAGTGAGGGCCGCGGCTTGATGGTCGGACGCGGTCGCTTCTCGTCGCTCATCTGCTCGACTCCCGGTGTCGTGACGTGTCTGGCGAGCGCGGCCCGGGCAGAACGACAGCGCGAACCGGAATCCCTCTGGTTTCGGCAACACTAGTCGCTGCCGGGTGCTCGCTCAAGGAAGAGCCGGCTGTGCGAGCGTCGCTACCACCTCGCGCAGACGAACGGGTATTCTGGCGGCCAGGACCGACGCGCTGTGGAGCAGGGTGGGTGCGGCGCTAGCGCTCGTCGGACGACTCGGCAGCAGAAAGCAGGGAGCGAATCATGCGAAGGCCGCTCAACATCGCGGTGGTCATTGTCGGCGGTTTGATCGGCGCATGGCTCGGCTACTGGCTCGGCCATGCCATGGGGTGGAGCAGGGGCGCTGAGTGGCCATTGTCGCCTGGAGGTGGGCTGGGCGCCATGCTCCTGGCGTTCGGCATGGCGGTCGTCTTCATCGCCGCCGCAGCGGCGCTCATCGTTCTCATCCAAGGCCGCGGAGTTCGGCAGGCGCTTGAGAATGGCGTCCCGGCGCGGGCCACTGTGGTGAGCATCAAGCAGACGGGAGAGCGGAGTACAACGTCTGATGGAACGTATCGCCAGGTCCACTGTGAGCTCGAGGTCCGACCCCGGGATGGGACACCGTACAGCACCCGTCTCACGCAGTTCCTGACCGAGGGCTACCTGCTGAGGCTGGAGCCCGGCGCAAGGGTCCAGGTACGCTACGATCCAGCCCAGCGTGAGCGGGTCGCCATCATCGAAGATGCTCCCCGGCGCCAATAGGGCACGCCCGCGCAGCTTGGGTCGCCGAGGGGGGTGGGCCGGGCGCAGCGCGTGGGGCCGGCCAATCGCGCACCTACGGCACGTGACGCGCATCGATTCGTCAAGCTCGGGAGGCAACGCTGAAGATCCATCTCGTGGACGGCACCTACGAACTCTTCCGCAGCCACTTCGGAGCTCCTGCGAGGAAGGACCCTGACGGCAGTGATGTCGGCGCCACCGTCGGCCTCCTGAGGAGCCTCTTCGCGCTCGTCTCTCAGCCGGGCACGACACATGTCGCATGCGCTTTCACCACGTCATCGAGTCCTTCCGCAACGACCTCTTCTACGGGCTACAAGACCGGGGAGGGGGTCGAGGAGGATCTGCTGGACCAGTTCCCCCGCGCAGAGCGGGCGGTAGCTGCGCATGGCATCGCGGTCTGGCCCATGGTGGAGTTCGAGGCCGACGATGCCTTGGCGACGGCCGCGGCTCACCTGAAGGAGCAGCCGGGAGTCGGGCAGGTCGTGATCTGCTCGCCCGACAAGGATTCTTGCTCAGTGCGTGTCTGGTTCGAGTGTCGTTTGCTGGGACCGATGCCGCGATAGCGTCCTGGATGAGGAGGGGGTGATGAGGAAGTTCGGCGTCCGCCCACACTCCATGCCAGACTGGCCGGCCCTGGTGGGGGACACCGCCGACGGCTATCCGGGGATTTCCGGCCGGGGAGCCAAGTCCGCCGCCGCAGTGCTAGCGCGCTACGATCATCTCGACCGGATCCCGGAGGACCCCCTTCAGCTGGGCCTTCCTCTTGGGCGCGCGACCCGCCTCGCGGAGGGCCTGCGGTCCCACCGACAGGAGGCGCTCCTCTACCGCCGTTTGGCGACTCTCCGTGAGGATGTTCCGCTTCACACGGCGCTGGCCGATCTCGAGTGGCGAGGCGCCAAGCCTGAACTGAATGAGGTCTGTCGGGAACTGGGCGACGAGGACCTCCAGAGGCGTCTCATCGCAGAGCACGACACTCGAATCTGAGTCTGCGCTCCCAGAGCAGCACGAGCGGCGGTGGACGGCGCGGTGGCGGCTACGCCATGACCGCATCGACCCGCAAGCCGCCAGCGAACGAGGCGAACGCGCTAGCCCTTCCTGCCCTTCGCTTGGCCGATGCCCCAGAAGAGAACTCCCAGCCCGGCTAGGAACGCCCCAATGCCCACAGGTCCCGTCCAGAATAGAGCCAGCCACAAATCGTCCATGACGACACCCCTCCCGCGTCCCTCAGATGGCCGGGCGGGCGCGAGGCTCAGGGATTCGGCCCGCCTACTTCAGGCTTCCCCAGCTATGTCATCGACGACACTCGCAGATCGTACGGCCTCAGCGAGTCGCGAGAGGTTGACACTGCTGCGGTAGGGGTATCTTTTCTGGTACTGGCTCCGGAGACCCGGCGGTACCTCGGCTGAGGCCGGGACTAAGGAGTCGTCATGGCACCCCCCCATCAGTGGCACAACGAGATCGTTCGACAGACCAGACGCCCACGTCGTCAAGGGTGGAGTGGAAATCGATGTCGTGCAGATCGGCGACATGAAGGCGAAGCGCATGACCTACCCGTCGGGATGGAAGTTCTCGAGGGACATGGGAGTGCCCAAGTGCCTTGACACGCACGTTGGCTATGCACTGTCGGGGCGCATGATCGTGGACTTCGGTGAAGGATCGCAGCTGGAGTTCGGCCCCGGGAGCGTGTTTGCCATACCGGCGGGCCACGATGCCTGGGTCGTAGGTGACCAGCCGAGCATCATCGTGCAGTTCGACGAGGGTGAGTCCGCGGCGCGCCGCTTCAACGTCGCCACCACGGCGGAGAAGGCCGCTTGACCGCAGATCGTCGTCGAGACGTTCGACTGCAGAGGGCCGCGTGGTGCGGCCCTTTGTACGCGGAAACGCGACCGACAGCCAACGTCCGTGAGACCGTCATGTGCTGCATGCGTGCGGCTCTCGGGCCTCGATAGGTCGCTGTGGTAGTGTGGCTACGCGAGTGCTCTCGGCGACCTGCTCTGGGGATTCTCGTGGAATGACCGGGCGAGGCCCTCGCTTCTGAGCGAAGCGCACACATTCACGCCACTACCATAAGGCAGGCTGCAGTGGACGTCCTCGAAGTCAGCGTCGACGCCAAGGCCCTCGAGAGCTACATCGCCGCGCTCCTGGGCAAGGCTGGACTTCGCGACGACGACGCGCTGTTCTTCGCGCGGTCCCTTGTTCAGACGAATCTCTGGGGCAAGGACTCTCACGGCGTCATGCGCGTGCCCCACTACCTGCAGCGCCTCACGTCCCGGGAAGTGAACCCGAGGCCGACGACGCAGATCGTGCGCGGAGGCGGCGCTTTCGAAGTCATGGACGGGGACAACGGGCCGGGGTATCTCGTGGGCCGGGACGCCATGTTGCGCGCAGTCACGCTCGCGGAGAAGAGTGGCATCGGCGCGGTCGGGGTGATCGAGAGCAATCACTTCGGGGCCGCCGCGATCTACGCCCGGCTCGCCGCCGAGCGAGGGATGGTCGGCGTGGCGATGACGAACTCGGTTCCCAAGATGATCGCGCCCGGCGGCACCAAGCCCATCGTCGGCAGCAACCCGATCGCCATCGCAGTCCCCACGTACAGGGGAGTACCCGTTCGTACTCGACATGTCGCTCTCCGCAGTGGCTGGCGGCCGGTTGTTGCTGGCGGCTGGCAAGGGCGAGAAGATCCCACCGGACTGGGCCACCGACAAGCGGGGTCGGCCCACGGACGATCCTGTCGAGGCCTTCGCGGGGGGCTGGTTGCCGGCTGGTGGCGTGAAAGGCCTTGGGTTGGCCTACGCCGTGGACATCCTCTGCGGCTTGATAACGGGAGGGGCGTTCGGACCAGGCGTGAAGAGCCAGTACTCCGACCCCTCCTCGCGGAGCGAGACCGCTCACATGATGATCGCCATCAATGTGGACTGCATCATGGATCGGGGGGAGATGCGCGAGCGTATGGCCGAGTACTGCGCGACCATCAAGTCCTCGCCGCTGCGCGACTCCTCGCAGGAGATGCTCGTGCCGGGAGAGCGTGCACATCGCAATGCACAAGCGGCTGAGTCGTCGGGGATACGGCTACACGCCAGTCTGTACGACGAGCTGGTTGCGCTCGGCGAGCAGCTCGAGCTGGTGGAGGAACTCTCCCCGCTTCCGCGCGATCTGGATGGCGATCGGCCCACTGGCACTGCCGACGGCCCTGGCGGGTGCGAGAGCTAGCTGGTCTCGAGTGGTGTACCGATGCCGCGCTGCGGTCTCCCGTCCGAATCGCTCTGGGAGGGTCGGCGCGACTGGGCCGTGCGGCCCTTCAGACGCCGCAGCCCGAAGGCTGCTGCGCGCTCCGCGAAACGCCAGGAGTTGACGACGGACGGAACCGGGTCGTCCCACCGGTAGTAGGGCAGGACCTGACGATGGGCAAGGCTTCCCAGCCAAGCGGTGAAGGTCAGCTCCCCGCGTGCGCGCAACTCCAGGAAGGCACGGAGGTCCGCACCAGCCCACCAGAGGTGCAGCCCTTGGACATAGGGCTTGCCGTCGAGCGATTCGTTCGGCAAACCCAGCAGCCGGCCGTACACGAACGGCGCCAAGTCATACCCGCTGGCCACCAGTAGCGGGTTGGCGGCGGTGAAGCGCGCGTTGCACTCGATGATCTTCAGCAGGCCATCCCGGCGATCGAGCTTGAACTCCACGTTCCCAAGTCCGAGAAGGCCGGCGTGACGGAGGAGGTGCATCCCAAGGTCGCGGACCTCGGGGATCCAATCGGTCACGTGGTAGCAGCCCATGCCGCGGTTCACCGGGAACCGGCGGATGACGCGCTTCGTGTAGGCGAAGAGTGGCTCCCCCGACTCGTCAAGGTACGTGAAGAGGCTGCACAGCCGATCGTCCGGTCCGGGTATCTCCTCGAGCAGCATGACGTCGAGGTCGTGGTCGTGGGCGAGGCGGTATGCTGCCGCCAGCTCGTCGTAGTCGGTGGCTCTGAAGAACTTCTCGCCGAAGACCTCCACGAACCTGTGCGAGTACAGCGGTTTGACGAGGAGTGGGTAGACGTAGTCCTCCCTCTGGGCCTCCACCTGTTCCATGCTCTCAACGGTCCAGAACAGCGGCGTCGGGATGCCTGCCTCGCGCGCCTTCGAGTAGGTCGAGAGCTTGCTGAGGAAGCAGCGCTGGGCATCCGGACTGGAGATGTCGAGGACGAACCTGTCGGCGAGCCTCTGGCGGTGCTCGAGGATGGTCTCGATGCCTGCGTCGCTGCAGGACAGAAGCACTGCACCCCGCAGGGAGTCCGATTCCGGACCCAGCAGGTATCGAATCCAGGCTTCTCTTGGAGGGCGATCCTGCGGCACGGCGATCAGGCGAGCGTATCTCGAAGAGGCCTCCGGCGAGCCGGCGTCGCCGAGCAGGTAGACCCTCACGCCCCTCTGGCCGAGACTTCTCGCGACCGACAGGGCGTTCCCCATCGCTCCTCCCATGAGGATCACGGGAGGCAAGGGCGAATGCTGTTTCGCGGCTCTGCGGACTAATCGGCGGCAACCCCCTGCACGGCGTCCGAGGGTACGAGAGATCGGCAGGAACTTCGGCTTCACCCGGGGACACTCCTGAGGTCGTCTCGTTGTCTCTTGACTGGAGGTCGTCTGCGCAATGCACGGCGCGCCACGGCAGACGACGGTTCACGCATAATACATCGGGAGGGACCGCGAGTATGCCAAGTCTGGGGAGCCCGTCGACGACGCGGAGCCCGACGCCGTCTGGCGCGCAGATGCCACTTGAGGCTCGGCAGGCGCGGTGGGCGTAGAATCGATCCAGCAAGTTGCGCGAACAGGTGTGAGCGACGAAGGAGCTGGTGCTGAGCACGGTAGAGCCGAGCGTGATGGTGTCCCACCTGCGCAAGAGTTTCGGTGAAGTGCAGGCGGTCACAGACGTCTCTTTTGAAGTGTACCCGGGCGAGATCTTCGGCCTGCTCGGTCCCAACGGTTCCGGCAAGACCACGACCCTGCGCGTGGTGCTCGACATCTTCCAGCCGGATGCGGGGACGGTCCAGGTGCTGGGCGGGGAGCTCACCGACGAGCGCAAGGACAGGATCGGGTATCTGCCCGAAGAGCGGGGCTTGTACCGGGACGCCAAGCTCGAGGCGGTGCTCGTGTACCTCGCCACGCTCAAGGGAATGGATGCCCCTCGGGCGCGCGAGCGTCTGCGGAGCTGGCTCGAGCGTCTCGATCTCTGGGAGCACCGCGAGAAGAAGGTCCAGGAGCTGTCGAAAGGTATGCAGCAGAAGGCCCAGCTGATCGCGACCCTCGTCCACGAACCCGACCTGATCGTCGTCGACGAGCCCTTCTCCGGGCTCGACCCGATCAACACGCGGCTCATCAAGGAGGTCTTTGCTGAGCAGCGTCGGGCGGGCAGGACGATCATCATGTCCACGCATCAGATGTATGAGGTGGAGGCGCTCTGCACGCGCATCGCCCTCATCAACAGAGGCGAGGTCGTGCTCTACGGAGAGGTGGAGGATATCCGACGCCGCTACGCCGGCAACGCCGTGGTGGTGGAGGGCGAGGGACCGTTCGCAGAACTGCCGGGTGTCGTCGAGGCGCGCCGGCGGGATGGGTCGTGGCACCTGGCGCTGCGCGGTGAGGCAGATCCGCAAGCCGTCTTCCGGGCGCTGGCTCGGCGGGATGGAGTGCGCGTGGAACGCTTCGAGGTCGCCGAGGCGTCTCTGGAGGACATCTTCGTGTCGGTCGTCTCGGAGGGCTCGTCTGACCTCAAGGTGACGTGACGTGGGCAGGCTTCTTCTGGTCGCCCGTCATGAGTACCTGCGATTCGTGCGCCGAAAGAGCTTCGTGCTCGCCGTCTTCAGCTTGCCGCTGATCCTCATCCTGATCGTCATCGTGAGCGCGCTGGCGGCGCAGGACGAGGGACCCCTCATCGGCTACGTCGACGAAGCCGGATTGCTCCGGCCCACGGTTCTCGACTCGGCCGGGAACGAGGAGCCGGCGGCGATGCGGTCGTTCCCATTCGTCGAATCCGGACGGACGGCCGTGGAGGCGGGCGAGATAGACGCGCTCTACATCCTGCCGGTGGACTATCTGAAGGACCGCTCGCTGCTGGCCTACACGGGCGAGACCGGCCTGGCGCCCGGGGCCACGAAGGCCTTCGGTGACCACATCGTAGCCAGCTTGGCGGCGTCCTACGAGCCGCCGACCGCGAAGCGGCTGTCGCGGGCGCCCGACGTCACCGTGAGGGATGCTGCGGGATCGCGCGAGGTGGGCGGGTCCTCGTCGGCCTTCCTGCACTACGCCCTGCCGTTCGCGGCAGGCTTCCTCTTCATCATGGCGGCCGTCATCTCGGCGGGCTACCTGCTGCAAGCCGTGACCGACGAGAAGGAGAACCGCACCGCCGAGATCCTCATCACCTCGGTCTCGCCATCTGAGCTCATCGTGGGCAAGGCGCTGGGCCTCACCGGCGTGGTGGGGACGCAGCTCGGCATCTGGATCGCCGGTCTGGCCGTGGCCGCTCTGATCGGCGCGCAGTTCAGCGAGGCTCTGGCGCAGATGGAGGTGCCCTGGCTCATGCTGGGCGTCACCGTCGCCTTCTTCGTGCCCGCCTACCTGCTGCTCTCGGGGATCATGGTCTGTCTGGGCGGAGCCTTTCCGGAGTATCGGCAGAGCCAGCAACTGGTCGGCGTGGTCAACATCCTCTTCCTGATACCGCTCTTCTTCGTCACGCTCATCCTCTCGGACCCGAATGGGTCGCTCGCCGTGTTCCTGAGCTTGTTCCCGACGACGTCCTTCCTGACCGTTCTTATCCGCTGGTCGGCGACCGTCGTCCCTCTCTGGCAGGTCGGTCTCGCATGGGTCCTGCTGACGGTCAGCGCCGCGCTGGTGATGTGGGCTGCACCCCGGATCTTCAGGGCGGGTATGCTGCGCTACGGCCAGCGGCTGACGCTGCAGGGTGCGTGGCAGGCCCTTCGCTCTCGGGGCGCCAGATGAGAGTCACGCGTCTCGTCGCCGGCTTCGAGTTCAAGAGCACGGTGGCTCGCCGTTCGTTCTGGCTGATGACCTTCCTCTTCCCGCTGCTCATCTTGGTCCTGAGCTTCGGAAACACCTTGTTCGGCGATCTGGGAGAGGGGGGCCTCGAGGATGCTCTCGCCCCGGCGGCATCTGCTGCGCAGGGATACGTGGACCAAGCGGGGCTCATTGAGGAGCTGCCTCCCGACGTTCCGCCGCAAGCGCTCGTCGGATTCGCCTCCTTGGAAGCGGCGGCGGCGGCGCTGGAGCGCGGCGACATCTCCGGGTACTACGTCATTCCTCAGGACTACGTCGACACGGGTGCACTCGTGCTCGTCCAGGAGGAGTTCCAGCCCCTCTCGCCAAGCGCCGGTGGCCCACTGATCGAGTACGTGCTCGACTACGCTCTTACGGCGGACGTGCGCGTGGCCGCCGCCCTGGTGGATCCCGCGCCCGAAGTCGAGGTGAGGGTCGCCGGCGCCGCTGCGGAAACAAAGGGCGCACAACCGAGTGAGGACGAACCGACGCGAGCGTCCGTCAGCACCGTCGCCGACTACGTACCGATCGGTGTGGCCTTCGTGCTCTTCTTCGTGATCGTGACGAGCAGCAGCTTCCTGTTCCAGAGCGTCACGCGAGAGAAGGAGAACCGCACGGCCGAGGTCCTGCTCGTCTCGGTCCGGCCGCGGGACGTGATGCTCGGGAAGCTCATTGGCTTGGGCGGAGCCGCGCTCGTGCAGATCGTGGTGTGGATGGGGGGATCCTTGCTGGTGCTCTGGCGTGTCGTCGGGATTCCCGATCTGGCGAGCGTCGGACTCACGGCTTCGCTTCTGCTTTGGCTCGTGACGTTCGTCATCCTGGGCTACGTCGCGTACGGGAGCATCCTGACCGCCCTGGGCGCGCTGGTCCCCAGTCAGCGTGAGGGGTCGCTGCTCATGTTCGTCGTACTGGTGCCTCTGATGGTGCCGCTCTGGCTCAACTTCGCACTGATCGAGGATCCGGAAGGAGCCTTGCCGGTGGCCTTGAGCCTGTTCCCGCTGACGGCTCCGGTGGCGATGACCACGCGGCTTGCGGCTGGCTATGTGCCTCTCTGGCAGCCCCTCATCGCGCTGGCCGGACTCGCGCTCACCGCCTACTTGTTCGTCGTGCTCGGCGCGCGCGTCTTTCGGGCCGGCACGCTGCTCTCGTCGGAGTCGTTCAGCTGGCGGCGCGCGAGGCACGCTGCGCGAGGCGACTTGGGCAGGCAGGAGTCCTGAGCGAAGCCTCGCGAATGCGCGGGCGAAGGTTCCTCGAAAGCGAGTGAGGCCTTCAGAGGCGTCGCGCTCGTGCCGATACATGGCGGGCAAGGTACGTGCGGCTCTCGGGAGGAGCGGATCCAGACGATGGCATCAAGGAGCGCAGCGGCCGAGACGGCGGAAGAGGCGACCAGACAGGCGACCCACGATCCCCAGACGGGCCTTCCGAACCGTGTGCTGCTGGACGATCGTCTCGGGGTCGCGGTCGCTCAGGCACGACGCCGAGGGCACCGCGTAGCCGTTGTCGTCATCGACCTCAATACGACGACCGAGACACGCGCCGCGCTTGGGCTCGTCGGGGGTGATGAGCTGACGCGTGTCGGCAGCGACCGTCTGCGGGCACTCGCGCGCAAGTCCGACACCCTCGCCTACATCGGCAACGACCTCTTCGCGATCGTCATGCCGCGCGTGCGCGATCTGCCGGAGATCCTGGGTCTCAGCTCGCGCCTCCTGCGGCTCTTCGACGGCTGTTGGCAGATCGGCGGCCAGACGCTGCACCTGACTCCCGCGATCGGCGTCGCCTACTATCCCGAGAGTGGTGAGGAAGCGGGCGAACTGATCGCCCATGCCATCGCCGCCGCCCATCGTGCCGTCGCGGCCGGCGACCAAGGTCCGTATCTCGCCGATCCCGAATGGCAGGGGCAGGCGCGCGACCGGATCGCGCTCGAGGCAGATCTGCGCCGCGCCCTCGAGCGCGACGAACTCTGTCTCTTCTTCCAGCCCCAGGTGAGCGCCGCGAGCGGCTGTACCTGTGGCTTCGAGGCGCTGCTGCGCTGGCGCCATCCTGAACGTGGGATCATCCTGCCGGGGGAGTTCGTCCCACTGGCTGCGGAGACCGGACTCATCCAGCGGATCGGTGGGTGGGCGATCGAGGAGGCATGCCGTCAGCTCGCCACTTGGCGCGCAGCCGGGCACCTCGATCTGCGCGTCGCCGTCAATCTCGCCGCCGAGCAGCTGGCCGACGAGGCGCTGCTGGACCTTGTCGCCTTCGCGCTCGATGAGCACGGGATCGCGGCGGGTCAGCTGGAGGTGGAGATCACCGAGCGGACGGCGATCGCCGAGCAGGCGCTGACGGTCGAGGCGCTGGAGGTACTCAAGCGACTGGGCGTTCGCATCACGCTGGACGACTTCGGCACCGGCTACGCCTCGTTGCGCATGCTCGCCGACTATCCGTTCGACACTGTGAAGATCAGTCGCTCCTTCGCGCATCGCCTGTTCGATGGCTCCAAGGGGCGAGCTCTCACGGGGGCGATCATCGGGCTTGCGCATGCGGTCGGCATGACCGTGGTCGCCGAGGGCGTGGCGACTCAGGAACAGCTCGCTCTGCTGCGAGAGCTCGGCGTCGACGAGATCCAGGCGTTCCTCTTCTCGCCGCCGCTCCCGGCCGACGAATGCGATCGATTCATCGAGGGGCGCTGCAGCCTCGAAGACGGCCGACTGTCCTAGGGCCACCATGGCCGTCCAGCGCGCTCCTCGGCCTTGAGGCGCGTGCAGCCGCCCTTGGCCTTCCCGCGCCTCGTGCGTGAGGTCTTCTCGTCCGCGGCTCCGGGCGTCGTCCTCGAGCTGTGTGGCGTGACTGCCCTCGCGCCATCTTCGACCGCGATCACTGGTATCATGGCGGCGTCACCGATCTGCGGGCAAGCGGCTGTCGGTGGGCCGATCTCTGAGGACGAGCCGTCGCTCTTCATCGGGCCGGGGAGGGGATGCCATGAGCACCTACGGAAGACGCAGCCTGTTCTTCGTCACCACCTTGGTCGTCGTCGTCCTCGGCGTCGTGGCCCTGTCGGTGGCCGCCATCGGTGACACGACACCGCCGGTCACCACGGACGACTACGACGGTCTGTGGCACTCGACCGATGTCAGCGTGATGCTACGAGCGACCGACCAGGCCAGTGGCGTCGCCGGCACCTACTACAGCTGGAACGCCCCCGACTACGTCAGCGGAACGTTCGCCACGCTGGCCGCCGAACGCGACCACAGCAACGACGGCATACACACCCTGACCTACTACTCTGAAGACGCGGTCGGCAATCGAGAGAAGCCGAAGAGCCGCGTCGTGAAGATCGACACGCGAGCCCCGGTCACGACGGTGAGCGGGCACGACGCGCTTTGGCATCGCAGTCCCGTGGCTCTCACCTTCAACGCCGCCGATCGGGGTGGGGCGGGCATCGCCGTGACGCAGTACAGGATCGACAGGAAGGTCTGGAAGAACGGCACCAAGGCGATCGTCAAGGCCCCCAGGAACCATCGGTGGGACGGCAAGCACACGGTGCGCTTCCGCTCGCGAGACGCCGCCGGCAACGTCGAGACGACGCGGAAGATCATCGTGAGGATCGACACCAGGGGGCGGCATGGCGTGAGCACTCCCGCGGCCAGCGCCGCCTCGGCTGCCTACGTCGTTTGGCGGCCCCGTACGGGCGAGGTCGCGCGATCCGCGGCCAAGGTCGCCACCACGGCGAGGACCTCCAGCGGCAAGGAAGAGAAGACGGACAGCCCTCCGACGAAGCCGGCGAAGGATGCCGCTCCGCCATCGCCGGGGCCGGACGATGGGTCGGACTCATGGACGCGGGAGCGCTCACGGCGCGCCTGTGGCCCCTCGGGTGGCCAGCGCCGAGCGCGTTCGGCGGCGCCAGCCGAAGCGAGGTCGTGCTCCAGCTCCGGGGGCGCCGGGGTGGACGGAGCACGGCGCCCTCACGGCCGCCGAGCGGCGGTGACTCAGCGGCCAGCCCATTGGGGGGATCCCTGCACGCGCTCGGGCGGCAGCTCAAGGAGCGAGACCAGAGGCAAGCGGACTCGCTCGAGATAGGCGTGGGACGGCAGGGCGAGGGCTCGCCGCCGTGACCTCGCTTCGCCCCCGCGCTCGGCCGGTCTGAGGCTTCGTCCAAGTCGAGCGGCGCACCGGCGGTCGCGGACTTGGCTGGCCGTGCAGCACGCGTGATATGCTGAGGCGCTGCCGCGAGCTGGCGCCCGGACGTGTGGGACCCTGAGGTGGCAGGTCTTCGCTGCTCGCCATCGAAACCACCATTGCCTCGTTCGCCAAGCCCGCTTCGAGGCAGAGATTGGGTGCGATCCTGGCCTCAGGGGAGGACCGGGGCGACGATGACGGAGGGGCGATGAGGCGTTCATGCGGTGCTGTCCGTGTTCTCGGGAGGACCGGCTTCCTCCTCGTTCTCTTCCTGGTCCTGCTGGCTTTCTCGCCGGCTGCATTCGCCGGACCGCCCGATCCCACCCTCAGCCTCGACGAGCTGCGCGCGCGTCTGGAGTCCGGGACCCCTGTGGTCGGTCACATGAAGACGACCATGAAGGGCTACGCCGTGGAGGAGATCCCGCTCACGGTGGAAGGGCTCGTGGAGGACTCTTGGGGGACCCTGATCCTCTTCGAGGCCACCGGCGAGGCGATCGAGCGCATCGGTGGCGTCGCTCTCGGCATGAGCGGCAGCCCTGTCTACGTGAGCGACGGTGGCGTCTTCAAGCTCGTCGGTGCGGTCTCCTACGGCGACTCGTTCACGCTCGGCGGCATGGGCATGGCGACGCCCATCGAGTACATGAGCGCCATACAGGACACCCATGCCAGCGTCGGGAAGCCGAAGGTCGGCACCTATCGGCTGGCGCAGCCGCTCAAGACTGAGAACGGGCGCGTCTCCAGCGTGGTCATCGCGCGCAACGCCAAGGCGGCCGCTCGTGTCGATGCCGCCGCCGGCCAGACGGTCATGGCGCCTCTCGCCTTGATGGAGATCGGTGGCTTGCGGCCCCAGAGCCGCGCGTTCAAGGAGTTGGCAGCCCAGCTCGAGAGGAGCGGCCTGAACGTACGCGCGGCAAGTGGCTCCGGCGCGTGGACGGGCGACCCGGCGCCGCCACTCGTCGCGGGATCGCCTTGCGTCGTGATGTTCTCGACCGGCGGCGTCTGGTTCGGGGGCGCCGGGACAGTCACGTACGTCGACGGCGGCACGGCGCTCATGTTCGGCCATCCGGCTTGGTGGGTGGGTTCCACCGAGGCCTCGCTGAACGCGGGCTACGTCTCTGGTGTCTGGCCGAGTGCTCTCGCCCCGTACAAGATGATCGCGCCGCGCGATGCCAAGGGCGCCGTCACCCAGGACCGCTACTGGGGCGTGCTCGGCCGGCTCGGCCAGCAGCCCGACATGTTCCCGGTGAGGACGCACGCTATCTATCCCACGGAGGGCCGTGAGGCCACCGACAGCTCAAGTGTGTCGCAGTGGTTCGTCACGCAGCCTTCGTACTACGACATCCCCGCCTACGTCACCATGAACGCGCTCACTGCCGCCAACGATGCCGAGTACTACCCTGGGAGCGCCCAGACGACGACGACTGTGCGCGTCTCTGACGAGACTGGGTCCTATACGATCGAGCGCGACAATCTCTGGGACACTGGCGACGATGTCGCCTGGGAAGCAGCTTGGGACGTCGACACGATCATGGCGGCGCTGACCGCGAATCCGGACGGAGTGCTGCACCCACGGGTCGAGTCCATCGACGTCGAGGCCAGCGTTCTGCCCACACGCAAGTCGGCGCGCTTCGCCGACGTCGTGCTGCCCAACGGCCTGCGCACTGGCGAGAACCAGATCATCATCGAGTGCTATCCGTATGGTTCCGGCGAGGTCGAGGAGATCCCGGGGACGCTGACGCTGCCCAAGGGCATGTCGACCAGTGGCTGGATCTCGGTCGTGCCAGGATCCTGGGGCAGCTGGTACGACGACTACGACTACGACTACGAGGGCCAGGCCGATCTCGATCCTCCAAAGACCTTGGCAGAGGTCGTCGACGAGTTGAACAGCTCAGTCGCGAACAACGACCTCCTCGTCGCCTTCGAGCCGCGCGACGCCAGGAGCCCGTCTGACGTGGCCGAAGCGCGGATCTCCACCCCCTACGTCTTCCGGGGCGAGTTCTATCGCTCCACGGCGCGTGTCACGGTTCGCGCCAGCCGCTCGACCGTCCCCTTCGAAGGCTCCGTGAGCCTGGCTGGCTTCGTGCTTGGGGTGCAGGACAACGTCAAGCTCGACATCTTCCGCCGAGACGCCGGCAAGACAGGCGAGACCTATGTCAAGACGGTGACTGCGTTTGCAGACGGGGGCCAAGCCTTCTTCAGGACGACGGTCGGCGGTCTCAAGAGAACGACCCGTATCGTCGCGCGCACGCATGCCACAACGGCGTATCTGCCTGGCAGTGATAGCGTGGGGGTCAAGGTCAAAGCCCTCGTCGGGCTGCATGTCACGAAGACCCGCAGCAGCGCCAGGATCTCTGTCAGGGTGCGCCCAACGGCCGCCGCAGGGAAGGTCCGTCTGGAGCGTCGCATCGGCGGCCGGTGGGTCGTGCGCAACTCGAAGACCAAGGCGACGAACAAGTCGGTGCTGTTCACTCTGGGGCGCGGGACGCACAAGGTGCGTGTCCGCTTCTACAATGGAGACATCTGCGCCTCTGGACTGTCGAAGACGATCACGGTTCGCGTGCCCTAGCTCCGGAGGTCGGCCCGTTCGTCCGGCCGCTGGATCGCGGGGCGTCGTGCTGAACGGAGGGCGCGTTCCGGCAGGCCCTGGCTGCAGGAATCCCCACGGGCATGGTCCCGCGAAGGAACTCAGGCGCCCGGCGCCGCCAGAGCGCGTTCGCCTATGATGCAAGTGAACGCCGTGACGATGTCGGGGTCGAACTGCGCCCCCGAACAGGTGCGTATCTCGGCGATCGCCTCATCGCGGGAGAGCGCCTTGCGGTAGGGGCGATCGGTCGTTGTGGCGGAGTACGTGTCGGCGACCGCGAGGATGCGGCCCGGCAGGGGGATGTCATCTTGGGCGAGGCCGTAGGGGTAGCCCATGGTCGGCCAGTCCGGTCAGGGAGTCGGTCTCGCTGAGGCTTCGCAGGCGGCGCAGCAGCTTGGTGCCGCGCACCGCCTCGCCGGCCAGCTCGGCCAGCGAGTTGGCCAGTGCCAGCTCGTCCTCGCGGAAGCAGCGTTCGCGGGTCGAGTCCCAGAGCGACAGCGGGCCAATCTGTCCATCTGCCGAGCGCATGGAGACGGTCAGGCGTGTCTTCTCACCCTCCTGTTCCATCGCTGCCCGGCTGACGGGGCTGAGTCCGGGTTCCGACAGTCGCTCGAGACGTACGCCTCCCAGGGACAGAAGCCCCCGCTCGACCGAGCCCTCGGCCGGCGACCTCGGCTCGCCCAGCTCGTTCCACCCACTGCGGGTCCTCTCCCACATCGCGCGGGCCACGATGACGTCGAGCTCTGAATCGTACTCGTAGGCGATGCCGCTGGTCAGCTCGAAGAGCTCGACGGCGCCGCGTGTGACGATCTCCAGCGCCTCCTCCATGCTCTTGGTGCTTGGCGATCGTACGGCTGGACTCCAGCAGCGACGCCAGTCGCCGCGCGTGCAGTTCCTGTTCGCTGACGGTCTTCCGCAGGCGCAGCTCGCTCTTGCGCAGCGCCTCCTCGGCCTCCTTGAGCTCGCTGATGTCCACGAAGCTCTCGACAAGGTGCTCTCGGCCGCCGAGCGTTACGGTCTCGGCCGTCTTGAGCGCCGGCACGAATTCGCCCGAGACCCTGCGCAGAAGAGCCTCCGAGCGCGCCAGATCGCGGTGCTCATCGGTGATCGGGCTCTCACCCTCGCGGCGGGGGCAGATGGCTACGTAGCACGACCTGCCGATGATGTCCTCGCGCGGCCCGTCGTTCGTCTAGATGGCGGTGTCGTTGGCCTCGACTACGACGTGCGTCTCGGCGTCGAGGAGGACGATCCCGTCCTGGACCGCGACCATGATCGTGCGCAGGCGCAGCTCGCCCTCGCGCAACGCCTCTTCGGCTGCTTTGCGCTCGCTGACCTCGCGGAAGACACGGCGCGTGGCAGCGGGCACTCCGTCCTTGAAGCGACAGTCGATGCTTCCCTCGACCCGGATCTCCTGCCGCGTCTTGGAGACGAGTGTCGTCTCGATCTCTTCGATGTCCTTGCCGGCCGAGACAGCTTTCATCATCGCTGCGCATTGGGAGCTGCATTCGGGGTGGATGATGTCGAAGACCGTCAGGCCGGCGACTTCTCGGCGTTCATAGCCGAGAGCGTTGAGCCAGCCCCCCTTGACGTAGAGGAAGCGTCCGTCGGAAGCCACGATCTGAACCAGGTCGGTGCTGTGCTCCAGAAGATCGGACCCCTCCGCCTGGCTTCCCACCATGCCATCTGGGCCCTGCATCGTCTGCATCTGAGTCTCTCCCGTGGCTGCAGCCGTTCAGTCCCCCGCCAACGATTGGGATCGGCTTGGCCTGGGCTTGGATTGAGAGAAACGGCGGCAACTAGACATATGATTGACCACGCACTGAGGCATGGCCATGTCGCAGCAGACCCCGTCTGGTAGCTCAAGTGCCGGGGAGCCCGCGACAGGCGCCAGTTAGTCTGGCCACTTCTCCTGGATCGTCCGCGTGGCTTGGTGGAAGGCGTTGACTATGCGCAGAAGACGGTGGTCCGCGCCTCGAGGCGCGGAGAACTGAACCCCCACCGGAAGCCCGTCTCGATCGAACCCCCCACGGACGGCGCAGCATGGTATCCCAGCGAGCGATTGAGGAACGGTGTGCGGGAGCACCCGTCTCCTGAACACCGACGCGGCAGCGTCGTCGGAAAGGCCTGCAAGAGTCGGCGTGCGAGCTGCGCCAAGCGGGGTGAGTAGAACCTCGACCGTCTCGAAGACGCGTCGCAGGTTCGCGACGAGGCTGTCACGGGCGGTCGCGGCAGCCAGGTAGTCCGCGAGTGTGACGGATCGGGACGACCGGAGACGCCGGCGCACGTCATCTCCGTACTCGGCTCCGCGTGCCGGGAAGAGACCCTTGGAATGGTGGACGAAGAACGCCTCAGCCTGCTGGATCGGCGCGAAGATCCTGAGGGAGTCTGCAAGGACCGCCGAGTCGAGCTCGACGATCTCGGCGCCCAGGGAGACCATCACGTCGCGGGCCATGCGGACGACGAGTGAGACATCATCGTCCAGCTGATCGCTTGGGTCCGACTGCGGAACTCCCACGCGCACGCCGTTCAGGTGGTCGTCGCACTCGAGGGGGGCGCCCTCATCGAGATTCCCGGCAGCGAGGGTGTGGGGTGCGTCCTGCACGACCTCGAACAGCATGGCAAGGTCGTCCGGGTCCCGCGACATCAGGCCGATGTGATCGAGCGTTGGCGCCAAGGGAAACAGCCCCGATCGCGGCAGCCGGTCGAAGCTTGGCTTCATGCCGATGATGCCGCACAAACCGGCCGGGATGCGGATCGAGCCTGCCGTATCGCTCCCGAGCGCCAAGGGAGCCACCCTCAGTGCCACGGCGGCGGCGGAGCCACTGCTCGACCCGCCGGCGATCCTTGCATGGTCCCAAGGATTGTGGCACGGCCCGTAGTGCGGGTTCTCCCCGGTGATCCCCCAGGCGAACTCGTGGAGGTTGGTCTTGCCGACGACGAGCGCTCCGGCCGCCTCGACGCGTCGAACGCAGTCAGCAGTCTCCCTCGGGAGATGGTGGGCGAACATCGAAGAGCCGTACGTCGTCCTGACCTGCTCCATGTCGTAGTTGTCCTTGACGGCGACCGGGATTCCGAGGAGAGGCTGCGACCCTGCCTCGCCGCGGAGGTAGAGCCTCTCCGCCTCTCGCGCCCTCTCGAGGGCAACACCCAGCAAGGGCGTGATGAAGGCGTTGAAGTGGCGGGTCTGCTCGAGGCGAGATGCTGCCGCCTCCAGTGCCTCCACGGGCGAGTAGTCCTTGCGGAGAAAGCCGCGGCGAAGGGCCCAGGCGGACAGCTGGTTGAGCGACGTCATCCTACGGACCTTGCTCCCTCCGGGTCGGACCCAAACCAGGACTCAGAGCCGCCCAGGTCTCCTACGGACTGCATGGGCCCTGCGGCGCTACGGCGTCGTCCCGGCCTCGGACGGAAGGGGCTTGCCGGCCTTCGCCTGCGGTCCTTCCGCGGCTCGCTTGCGACGTTCCGCCGGCCAGAGGTAGAAGACGCAGAGCGCCAGCGCGCCGGCGCCCGCGTGGCCCCCATCCAGTTGATGGCGTTGAAGCCGACGTTCGCCGCGAGGTAGCCGCCGATCAAGCTGCCGATGAACGAACCGATCGCGGATGCACCGAGCACGAAGCCGTTCGCCGCTCCGGCCGGTATGGGCGAGAAGCGCACCGCCACTGCCGGCTGTGCGATCCGCGCGAACGGTGTCCCCTGGTAGAGCGCCTGCATGGCGGCGGCGACCAGGATGATCGGCGAGTTGGTCCAGAGACCGAGTACCGCCAGGCCGAGGGCGCCCACCACCCGGATGAGCACGGCCGCGGTGTACACCGGCATCGCTCCCGAGCGGGCCATCCAGACCCCGGCGACGAGGAACAGCGGGATGTTGATGAGCCCGGCCAGGGACATAAGGCCCGATGTGGTGGCCGCGTCGATTCCGTAGACGTTGGGGAGGATGTTGGCGATCTGGGAGTTGATGCCGTTGTTGCAGACCGAGATCAGGATGCCGACGAGGAGGAAGGTGCCGAACGCGGAGGCGAAGATCGTGCGCAAGCTCGACTTGGCGCCGCTGCTGTCGCCGTCGGCTCTGGCCGGCACCGACTCGATGCGTCGCGCAGCGGCGGCGCTGCCGAGCCAGGTGATGACGCCCGCTGCGAGCATGACGATAGCCGCCATCCAGAAGCGTGCCGGGTAGTCCCAGCCCGCCTTGATGGCGGCGGCCATGAGGATCCCCCCGGCGACCTGCCCGAGCGGCCACGTGAGACTCAGGGTGGTCAGCCGTTTGGCCTGGAGGCCCTGGGACAGGCCTGCGGCGACCACGAACACAGGGGCCACGGCGCCCTGTGCGGCGACCGCGACGCCCATGACAAGGGCGTCCAGCACCAGGATCGAAGAACTGCCGGACGAGACCGCGTACATCGCGAAGGCCAGTCCCATGCCGAGCACTCCGAGGGTGAGCACCAGACGATGGGCCTTGTACTTGTCGGCGAAGCCGCCCAAGGCCGGTCCGAGCACAGCGCCGAGACTGATCACGGCCATGACGACGCCGGCGTCGGCGGCGCTGCTGAGACCCGTCACGTACGGTGGGATGAGCAGCGCGACGAACGCCGAGAACCCGGCTCCGGCGGCGAAGTTCGAGGTCATCCACCACTCGAACGACCGGCCCTTGGCCGGCGGCTCAGGCCCCACGAGCTTCCTCGTTCAGTGGACTCTCGGGTCCCATGGGCTCACGTGCTCTGTGCGTCGCTCGCCCCGACTGCGTCGCTAGACTCGTCTGCGTTGGTCTTCCGATCGTCTCGAACGATCACCCTCCCGTCCATCACGAGACGAGCCAGCGGGGCGGCTGCCGCCCCGCCGATCGCCCCGCCGATGAGGATGCCGAGCATGGCGAGGGAGAAGACGGCTAGGGGTCGAAGTCGCAGGGTGGCGCCGACCGCGAAGGTCTGGACGTTGGGCTGCACGAGGAGGTTGATCAGCAGCACGCCGACGAAGACGATCAATCCGGCGTCGAGCCCCCCCAACCCGATCGCGACCAGCACGGCGACCACACCGGACACGACTCCGCCGAGATACGGCACGTACGTGCCCAGGAACAAGATGACGGCGATACCCAGCCAGAGGTCGACTCCGGCACCGATCGAGAACACTGCGCCGATCACGGCGTTGATGACAGCCACGATCGTCATGCCCAGCAGGTAGCGGCGGGTCGTGGAGATCATCGTGCCGGTGAGCTCGTGGGCCGCATCCGGGGAGAGCCCGCTGAGCTTCTCCACCCAGCGCCTCACGAGGGGTCCGTCCCACATGAGGAAGTAGGCGAAGAGGAACATGGTGAAGACGGAGAAGACCAGGCCTGCTCCTGCCATGACGCCCTCGCCGACGAGCGGCAGCACGCCAGTGATGAGGAAGTCCTGGATCTCAGACTCGGCCTGCTTCGCGCTCTCGGCGGCCCATTCGCCGGCGCTGCTGGAGCCCGTCGCGCTGGCCAACTCGACGAGTCCGTCGTAGAAAGCATCGATGAACTCGGGAGCCTTGTCGACGAGCACGGTCAGGATGGACCAGGCGATGATTCCGATGACCCCGAGAGCTCCCAGTGCGACGAGCAGCGATCCTATCGACCGGGGTATGTGCCCGCGCAACAGGAGCCCGACGAGAGGGTTGAGCGCGATGGCCAGGACGGTCCCGATCAGCGCCGGGACGATGAAGCCGCTCAGCGTGCCGAGCAGCCACAGCGACGCCAGAGCCAGCAACAGCAGGCCGAGAAAGGACCAGCTGACGATGCCCCAGACGCGGATCCGCTCGGGCTGCCGCCAGCTCGGCAGTCTGTCGTCGTGGCTTCCGGTCTCGTCAGTGTCTGACGGAATCACGGTCCTCCAATGGGCTTATGCACGTGCGGTAGGTCGCATCCCTGCCAGCGCCGGTTGCATGGACTCCGATCGCGCTCACTCCTCGGTCGGCAGCTGCGTGGCCGCGGGCGGCCCGGTGGAGACGAGCAGGAGCACGGGGAACGTCGCTGGTACCATCTCGCCTGCCTCGGGCAGCTGTGCGATCACGACGCCCTTGGCGACCTCGTCGCTCGGGAAGTCGAGTGGCACGGGTTCCAGGCCGATCTTCTGCAGTGCGGCGGAAGCCGCGCTGGAAGTCTGGCCGGTCACGTTCGGGACCTTGACGAGCGGCACGGCTGGCTCGGTCGGCGGCTTCACGCCTCCGCCCGGGGGTGGTGTCGGCGCCGGCGCCTGGGTGCTCGGGGCCTTGCCGAGGGAGACGGCCAAGCCGACGGCCGTGCCTGACTTGACCTTCGCTCCGGCGGCTGGCGTCTGACCCATGACTTGGCCCTTCGGCACCGAAGGGCTGTAGGTCGCGGCCGTCTTGGCACCGAGGCCGGCGGCCTTGAGAGCACTCGTCGCCGCTGTCTGCGTCTGGCCGACGACGTCAGGCACCGTCACGGTCATCGTCCCGTCGCCGAGCGAGACGAGGATGGCCACCTGGGAGAGGGCGGGCAGGGAGGTGCCGGCAGCCGGCTCCTGGGCGGCGACGACGCCCTTCGGCACGGTGGCGTCATGCGCGCTGACCGGGACCGCGTGCAGGGAGACGTTGGCCAGCGCCGTGGTCGCCTCGGATTCGGACATGCCCGTGACGTCAGGCACGCTCACGTCGACGTTGGGTGATCCCTTGGAGACGAGGATGCCGACGCTCGACGATGCGTAGGCCTGCTCGCCCGCCGCCGGCAGTTGCGCCATGACGAGGCCTGTCGGCGTCTCCAGATCGTACTCGAGGGTTGACTGCGGCACGAAGCCTGCGGCGACGAGGGCGCTCTCGGCCTCAGCCGCCTTCATGCCGGTGACGTCTGGCACAGCGGCCGCCTCTCGGCCCTGCGACACGGTGAGATCGACGCTCGACGCCTCATCGACGCTGGCGCCGGCAGCAGGCTCCTGCTTGAGGACGGTGCCAGCCTGGGCCTCGGCATCGGCGACCTCGCTCACGGCGCCCAGTTTGAGGCCGGCATCCTGGAGCGCCTGCGTGGCCTCCGCCTGGCTCTTGCCGGCCACGTCAGGCACCGTGACCTTCTGGCCGGCCAGCAGCCACCAGCCGCCGGCGATGGCAGCGACGACCACGACGGCGGCGACGACCCACACCCACTTCTTGCCCGAGCCTTGGCTCACGGTCCCGTTGGTCATCGTTCTCCTCGCAGTCCGCCTGGTCGAATTCGCGAGTGTCTCGCAGTTGCCCCTGACGTTTACACATGGTCACATAGCATCGATGCTAGTGCTGACAGAATCAGAGCGCAAGGGAGTTCAGGTGATTGAGCACGTCGGTGGCGGACATGACGTTTCGCCCGAGCCGCGGCCGCAGCGGCGCGCCTCGACCGAGGCCTCGATAGCCGAAGCCGCCGGACAGCTCTTCTCCGAGCATCGGCACGGAGGCTGTCTCGGTCCGCCGGATCGCGGCTTGCGCGGAGTCAGCCATACGCTCGTGCACAAGCACTTCGGCACCAAGAGGAACTCGTGCGCGTCGTGATCGGCGCACGCGACGATCGGTTCGCCGGGCGAGCTCTCCCAGTGTCGAGCGATCGAGAGGCCTCGCAGGGAGACCACCCGGGTCTGTCCTGCCGCAGCCGTGAGCAGCTGAGGACCACGATGTATGCGGCGTTGGAGGGTCGCTCGTCCGAGGAGTAGGCGGGTTCTCGCCAGCGATGGGGCGTCTTCATTGAGAGATTCATGGGGGAGCGGCGAGGCGACGCCGGCGAGACTGCCGTCGATCCGCTCGTGGTGGCTGCGGCCATGGCTGCCTTGCTTCGGGTGGAGCGTCCTCCAAGAGGTGCTCCTTGAAGCGACTGGCCCGAGGACCTGGGCGAGGAAGACGTGCTCGAGGCCCTCGTGGACCTGGTGATCCGCATGATGGGACGCGCGACGATCTCGGCTCCGACGCGGGAGGTGCGGCGCCCCAGAGCGACCCCGGTATCCCCGAATGCTGAACGTTGCCATCTGGAAACCGGTGGGATAGCGTAGCCTCGTACGTGCCCGCAAGGCGGGGCTTGGGGCCCCGTTCGAGTCGCGGTGGCCGCGGACACAACCGCTACCAGCCCACCGACCACAAGGAGGAACCCGTGAGCAGCCTTCATCCTCGGCTTCGACGAGGCCGAGGCGTGCGTCTTCGGCGACAAGTCGGAGGCCGCAGGACTGGTTTCTGTCCTCGAGACGGCGCAGGTGGACCCTCGACGAGCAGGAAGCCGCATTGAGCCACAGCCCTGGTCGGCGCCGCGCATGGGCGGCGCCTTCTGGGGCATGCTCATCGGCCCTCATCTTCCTGATGCCGCTGCGCTCGCTTGGCGATCGGTGCCGCCTTCGGCCGGCCCTCTGCAGGAAGCCGGTGACTGGGCCTCGACAGCAGGTCCGGAGGAGATCGGCACGCCATAAGCCGGCCAGATCGCCGGTTCCGCTGCGTGCGTTCCTCGACCGCGACCGCGTCCTCGAGGAGCTCGCCGGCACCAAGGCGAAGGTCATCCGCACCCTGAGCGAGGGCAGGAAGCCAACCTCGCGAGACGTTCAGCGGCGAGAAGGCCTGAGCCGCACGAACCCTGACTGTCGGGACGCGCCGCACGAGCTGCGCTCCCGGCGTCCCCTATGAACGGGCCAGAAGGCCCAGGACCGAGAGGAGCCCCTTAGAGGAAGCTTGGCGACTTGCGGCCGTGGCGGTTCTCGCCGGAGGCAGCGGCGCAGAGCAGGAGTCGGTGAGATGACCTTTGGACCTCGTTGACGGCGCAGCATCCCGCTGTGCATCGCTCATCGAGCTCTGAGCATCATGGAAGGAGAGCGCTCCTCCTTTGCAGGAGCGTCCAATAGGGAAGGTCGGTGACTTCAGATGCCGAACGGGAAGCCGAATATCCTCGTTCTGTGGGGAGACGACATCGGCTACTGGAACATCAGCGCCAACAACAAGGGGATGATGGGCTACACCACGCCCAACATCGACCGGCTGGCAAACGAAGGAGTCGCGTTCACTGACTTCTATGGCCAGCAGAGCTGCACAGCGGGTCGTGCGGCATTCATCACGGGGCAGAATCCCCTGCGCACCGCGATGACGAAGGTCGGGTTGCCAGGCGCCGACTTCGGAATCAGGCCGGAAGACCCCACGATCGCCGAGTTGCTCAAGCCGCTCGGCTACGCGACGGCGCAGTTCGGCATGAACCACCTCGGGATCTCGACGAGCATCTGCCCACCAATCATGGCTTCGATGAGTTCTTCGGCAATCTGTACCACCTCAATGCCGAGGAGGAACCCGAGCTCGAGGACTACCCCAAGGACCCGGCGTTCAGGAAGCGGTTTGGGCCGCGCGGCGTGATCCACAGTTGGGCGATGCCGGATGGTAACCAGAGGATCGAGGACACCGGCCCGCTCACGAAGAAACGGATGGAGACGATCGACGACGAGACCAGCGCGCGCACCATCGAGTATCTCGAGGAAGCGGCCTCCGGGGACAAGCCGTTCTTCGTTTGGTGGAACGCGACGCGCATGCATCTGCGCACGCATGTGAAGGACGAGCTGCGTGGCATCAGCGGGCAGGGCGAGTACAACGACGGCATGGTCGAGCACGATCGGCACGTGGGGGCGATCCTCGACAAGCTCGACGAGCTCGGTCTTGCGGAAGACACGATCGTCATGTACTCGACCGACAACGGTCCGCACTACAACACGTGGCCGGATGCGGCGATCACCCCGTTCCGCGAGGAGAAGAACACCAACTGGGAGGGAGCCTATCGCGTGCCGTGCTTCCTGCGCTGGCCGGGCAAGTGGAAGGCCGGCGTGACACTCAACGGCATAGCGGCTCTCCAGGACATGCTGACGACATTCCTCTCTGCCGCCGGCGAGCCGGACATCGTCGCGAAATGCAAGGCCGGACACAGGGCGGGAGACGCCACGTTCAACGTGGTGCTGGACGGCAAGGACATGAACGCGTACTTCGCCGGAGAAGTGGCAACAAGTCCGCGCGATAGATTCTTCTACGTGAACGATGATGCAGAACTGGTTGCGCTGAGGGTCGACGATTGGAAGATCACCTTCAAGGAGCAGCGCTCACACCAGATGGCCTTGTGGGCGGAGCCTTTCGTGGATCTCAGGATACCTCGGATCACCAACTTGCGGCGCGACCCGTTCGAGCGCGCCTTGGAGGGCTCGAACTCGTACTGGGAGTGGTTCCTGGACCATGTGTTCATGCTGGTTCCCGCGCAGGCAGTGGTCGCGGAGGCGCTCAAGGAGTTCGCGGAGTTCCCGCCACGCCAGAAGCCGGCGAGCTTCAACCTCGATCGTGTGATGGAGAAGCTGGCGGAAACACCCGGAGCATCGTCGTAGGGAGGCCCTCGGTCTGGCGGACAGCTGGTCGCGGATCAGTGCAGGGGCCTGCTACACACCGCAACACTGCTTGTACTTCTTCCGACTCCCGCAGGGGCAGGGGTCGTTGCGGCCGGTCCGCGCGGCTTCCTTGGCGAGCATCGGCATGATCTCGCGCGCCTCACCGCCACGTTGCAGGATCTCGGCCATCAAGCGCATCCGCCGTGAGGTGTGCGCGAAGAACAGCTTGAGGCCGGCGCACAGCCAGTTGAGCCCCGGCTCGCCTTCCGGCGTCAGGAGGATGCGGTTCTTGGGGCACTCGCCGCCACAGGTGAACAGGAACTCGCAGTCTCTGCAATAGCGAGGGAGCGTGTCGTGCTTGGCGCCGCCGAATGCCCTCTGCTTCTGGGAATCCACCAGCGCGCGGAGTGGCGTCTCGGTGATGTTGCCGAGGAGGTAGCCCGGGTCGACGAAGTGATCGCACGAGTAGAGGTCGCCGTTGTGCTCGAGCGCGACACCCTCACCGCAGGTCGGGCGGAAGATGCACAGTGAGGAGTACCCGCGAACATACGACGCGAGCACGCCGTCGAACGTCTGCACGAACACCTCGCCGACGTCGTGGCGCACCCACTCGTCGAAGATGGCATTGAGAAACCGCCCGTAGGCCTCGGGTGGGACACTGCGATTTGTCGCCGTGCCGGGCTGGTCTCCGACCGGAGCCGTCTCGATCTCCACGATCGGGATCAGCTGGATGAACCGTGCCCCGAGCTCATCGCGGAAGAAACGGTAGACGTCCAGGGGGTGCTCGCTGTTCACGGCATGGACGGCGCACATGACGTTGAAGTCCACCCCGTGGCGCTGGAGGAGTCGCGCCGCGTCCACGACTTGGTCGAAGACGGATCGACCGGCTCCGTCATGGCGGAATGCGTCGTGCATCTCTCGCGGCCCATCCAGACTGAGCCCCACCAGATAGCCGTGCTCGTGGAGGAAGCTCGCCCATCCATCGTCGAGGAGCACGCCGTTGGTCTGCAGCGTGCGCTCCACCGTCACCCCGGGTGGTGTGGCAGCTCGCTCGACCTCCGCCGCGCGCCGGAAGAAGTCGAGGCCCATGAGCGTCGGTTCGCCGCCCTGCCATGCGATCGTGGCATGGGGGACGCGCTGGCCTTCGATCGACTGCCGCACGTACGAGCTCATGACATCGTCGGTCATGCGGAAGTCGCTGCCGGGGTAGAGACTGGCCTTCTCGAGGAAGAAGCAGTAGTCGCAGCGCAGGTTGCAGCGAGCTCCCGTGGGCTTCGCCATCACGTGGAAGGCATGGGGCGCGTTGCGCGCGCTGTCACCGTTCATCACGGAGCTCTCCCTCCTACGCGGGGCGGCCCTCGCGAGGCACGCCCGCGCCGCCACCGCGCTCAAGTACGCGGCGCGCCATGTAGATGGTGCGGTAGCGGTCGAAGAGGACGGTGATCACGGTCACCAGGAAGATGATGAACAGTGTCGTGCTGACGGGGGCGAAGGAGTCGATGAGGCCCAGCACGCGTTGGAGGATCTGGAGGGTGAGCACGATAGTGAGGTTGACCAGCGCCATGGCGACCAGCTCGATCGCGACGGTGCCGTAGGTGCGGCCGCGGCGTGCGATCCACTGGCTGACCATCGCGTTGATGGCCACGAAGATGGCCACGAAGACGATCACGCCGATGCTGCCCACCCGTACGTTGATGATCTGGGCGAAGATGACGCTGATGAGCCCGAGCAGGACGACCTTTTCGACCAGGGCCCAGTCGAAGACGCGGGCGCTGGCGCGGACCGTGCGGTACAGCTCGGCGCCCTGCAGCTCGGGCGGCAGTGGGTCGGTCTTGATGCTGGGCCGACGGTCGCCGGGCGGCGCCTTGCGTGTGACGATCCACCAGGCCACGAGGATCAGCAGGGCCAGGACCGCGATCGCCGCAACGAGGACCAGCGGGTTGGCGCTGATCGCCTCCGTCCACGAGGCGTCCTTGCTCACGCCGAACAGCGTCTCCTTGATGAAGTCCGTCATGTCCAGCTGGGCGATGTGGATCCACCACTCCTGAGGCAGCTTGATGAACACCCAGATCATGGCAGCCGCGACGATCGCCGTTCCCCAGCCGACGTGGGAGGCCTTCCAGCGCAGGCGCACGGCCTCGTAGAAGATGAAGAAGTACTCGAAGGTGTTGGCGAAGATGAGGAGCAGGGCGCGCACGTGGGTGAGCTCGAAGGCGACGACGCCGACGAGGCGGTAGTACCAAAGGAACTGGCTCGTCCTGAAGCCCGGCTGGCTGGTCCAGTTGCGCAGTGTGGCCAGATAGGTGAGGGAGAGATAGTAGATGTCGAGCGCCTTGTCGTAGGACTGGTATCCCTCCAGAGGGATCGCCGGGAACTGCTGGAAGATGCTCTGGTCGATGGCGTCGAGGACCAGGCACACGATGACGCCGACGAGCGGGTAGTACGGGATGGCCAGAGGAAGCAGCAGGCGCGCGCCCACGACCAGCCCGACCACGATCCACTCGGTTGTGCCCAACTCGACTCCCCCGGACAAGCTTGCCACGCGGTTGCTGGCGGCCGCGCAGCGACGACGCGGGCCTCGGTCGACTCCCGGCCCCGTTCGAGCCCGACGTCAGCCGACAGACGTATGGGGTAGCCTAGACGATTGCCGGCGACGCAGCCACCGTCGGGCTGCGTCGCGATCGGCGTGACGGGCGAACGTGCTGCTCTTCTCAGTGCCGGCAGGCTCCCTCCAGCCCGACCATCGGCAGGTCTCCCCTCACGAAGGCTGCCGCGGCCGTCTGCACGTCCGGCCCAGTCCCGGCGTGTACCGCGATGCCGACCTGGCCGAAGCCCATGAGTGGCCGGCCGCCGATGCCGTCGACGACGATGGCGTCGACCGTGTTCTCGGCGAGGAGAAGCACCGGCCGCATGCAGCCGCCCTCCTCATGTGGAGTGTTCTGCACGACCTCGACGCCGGCCACATCGCCGTCGACGACCTCGACGACGGTGAAGCAGTCGCAGCGGCCGAAGTGCCCTGACCGTCGTGCCGTGAGACCGCCGGGGGCCTCCGAAGGAATCGCTATGCGCACAGTCGTCTGGTTGGTGTCACTCATGTGAATCAGGCTCCGTTCCTGGTTGGTGAATCGACATCGCTAGATCGTGGCGGCCGCGGAAGATGCCGTCAGGCTCTGCCGTGACCCTCTCCGCGGCCTCGCTTCTGGTGACCGGAGCCGGCGCCTTCGCCGAGGCCCTGAGCTCCATGACGCATCCCGCAGTGCCCTGTCGGATCCCAGCAGGTTCCTACGTCGGCAGAGCCGCAGGATGGGCAGGCGGCTGGAGGTGGATCATCTGGCGGGGCGCCCCAAATGGCGCCGCACGAGGCGCAGCAGAGCTGCCGCGGTTCGACGCGGTACTGACCCCCGCCGATGAGGATCGCCTTGCCCGCGACCAGCGCCTCTGCGACCTTGGCCCTGCCCCGTTCGAGCACGCGGCCGACGGTCTGGCGAGAGACGCCCATGGCTTCGGCGGCCTGTTCGTGGCTCAGTCCGTCGAGGTCGACGAGGCGAATGGCCTCGAGCTCGTCGACCGTCAGCTGCAGCTGTTCCAGCTCGCGCGCTGGCACGCCCGCCGGCTTGAACAGCGTCGCCCGCGGCAAGCCGCCGACGGCGCGTTCAATCGGCGGGCGGGGCATGCTCGTCTCCTGTGGTTCCTAGCATATGCTCATCCTAGAGGGGGCGAGGTCCGGCTTCAACACGCTGGCTTCTCGCTGTCAGCTGAGCGGCCCGCCGTGCTGCGCGGTGGCGGGATAGTCCGGGGCGCAGGTGGAGGCCCGCCTACCTCGATCGTCTCCCCTTGCGCCGGCACCTCGCTGGGCGTCGGCGGATCCAGTCGCAGGTAGACCCCGCCCAGGCGCCGGACCGGTTCACGCCGGCTGAGCGCCAGGCGCAGCGCGGTCCGACGCAGCAAGGGCCGCGTCAGTCCCTCGGCGTCGCGAACGTCTTGCACGACGTAGGCGCCGACCGCTACCAGGGCTCGGGTCGCGGTGCGTCCACCCAGCCCGCCTTCGCTACTCCGGGAAGTGCCCTTGCGACCGTTGCGGCCCGGCCCGCCGCCGTTGCACGGAGAGCCTCCGCGTCGCTGCCGACGGTACCTGGGCCTTCCGTCTGCGTTCATGACTGCCTCCTTCCTCCTCAGGTCCAATGACCGCTGACGGTGGGAGCCTCGACGGCCTCGAGTTTGCCGCGCTCGAGAGCGGCGAGAGCGTCGTGCGCGGTCACGCCGTTGCCGATCGTGTAGATGGCGATGCTGGCTGCGGCGAGGACCTTGTGCGCATTGGGTCCAACATGGCCGGTGATCACGGCTTCCGCACCGTGCGACGCCACGGCGTTGCCCGTCTGGATGCCGGCGCCGCCGCTGGCGACTGCGTTCTCGCGTGCCTGCCACTCGCCGGTCTCGGTGTCGGCGACGATGAACCAACGGGCGCGGCCGAACCTGGGGTCTACCAGGGAATCGATGTCGTTGCCCTGTGTGCTGATGGCTACTCTCATGGCTTCTCCTCTTTCGGATGCTCAGTGGCGGCAGGCGCCGCCAGGTAGAACGATTCGCTCTCGTGCGTGTACAGCTCAACGACGCCCTGAGCCACCAGGGCGGTGGCCGCCTTGAGCGCCTCGCCGTGGTGAAGGCCCAAGCCAGCGGCGATGTCGGCCGTGGTGCACGGGCGCCGCGAGAGCAGTGCCAGGATGTCGGCACTATGGGCGGCTCGGCTGCCATCGGCGGGCAGGGTGTTGGCGATCACCTCGGCGTGCGGGGTGAACAGACCGGCGAACTGCTGCAGAGAGTCCCTCGTGACTGGCGTCACGAACGACTCCGCCGGGGGGCGCACCGCCGTGTTCAGCTGGATCCGGTCGGGAGCGATGCGCGTTGCCAATGCCGCGAGTCGCTGCACCTCGGACAGCAGCCCGGTGACGCCGGCGAGCAACATGACCTCGAGCCACAGCTGCCCGGGGTAGTCCCGGCGGAAGGCGATCATGCCGCCGACCACCTCGTCGAAGCGCAGTGCCGTGTGAGGGCGGTTGATGAGCTGGAACAGGCCGCCATCTGGGGCGTCGAGTGACGGCAACACGATGTCGGCGGCCGCCAGTCCTCGGCGCACCGTCGGGTGGCTGAGGAGCGACCCGTTGGTGACCACCGCCACCGGCACGTCCGTGAGCCCCTTGATGCCGGCGATCACTTCGCCGATCCCCGCATGCAGGGTCGGTTCACCCGATCCGGCGAGAGTGATGACGTCAGGCTCCGAATCGAGCTTGGCGCGCACCTGAGCGACCACGTCTGGTGGGTCGACCCAACGCTGCCTGCGCACCGTCTTGCACGTAGTACGGCCGAGCTGGCAGTAGACGCAGTCGTAGGTGCACGTCTTCGAGGGGCACGAGGTCCACGCCGAGGGAGCGCCCCAAGCGGCGGGAGGGCACCGGCCCGTAGACGAGCTGTTCTGCGCTGACGGCGGAGGACATCCTCTACTCCGTCCGACTGTGAGCAGGGCGCTCGGTCGGTGTGAGTAGCGGCTCGATGGCGGCCGAGAACGCCGCGGTCGCCGGCGATCCGGAGAACGCCTGCACGAGAGGCACGCCGCACTGTCCTGCCTGCACGACCGTCGGATCCATGGGGATGCGGCCGAGGAACGGCACCCCGGCAACTGTGGCCATGGTCTCTGCGCCGCCGCTCAGGAAGATGTCGGTGGTTTCGCCACAGTGTGGGCAGACGAAGCCGCTCATGTTCTCGATCACTCCCAGCACCGGCAGGTCTAGCGTCCTGCAGAAGGCCAACGCCTTGCGCACGTCGCTGACCGCCACGCACTGTGGGGTGGAGACGACTACGGCTCCCGCTCCTGCGCCCAGCATCTCGACCAGCGCCAGTGCCTCGTCCCCAGTACCGGGAGGAGCGTCGACCACGAGGCAGTCGATGTGGCCCCAGTCGACCCCTGCCAGCATCTGACGGATAGCGGAGTGCTTGCGTGGACCACGCCAGATGATGACGGCGTCCTCCTCGGGCAGGAAGAACTGGATCGACATGGCCCACAGGATCTCGGCTCGCCTTGGCTCGGGCGACGTCGCTGCACGTGCCCGGCCGAGGCGCATAGTCGAGCCCCAGGAGACCCGGGACGCTGGGGCGGTAGAGGTCGACATCGAGCAATCGAGCAGACCGACGCGCCTCCCGGCGTCCGCCAGCGCCGTGGCCAGGTTCACCGCGACGGTGCTCTTGCCCACTCCGCCCTTGCCCGACAACACAAGCAGCTTCTGGCGGATGCGCAGCATTTGGAAATGGAGCTCGTCCTGTCGTCGGCGGGGATCACCTGCAACATGGGTGCGGCCCCCATCGTGCCCCTCGAGTCCTGCCTTGCGGGTCACATGGTCTTCAGGCATTGAGCACCTCTCCATGCGGGGATGGGGAGAGCGAAGTGCTCACGGCGTCCCAGAGCATCCTGACCTCTTCCGCGGCGCGGCCGCCATGCTCGATGACGTTGGTGCCCGCCGTCTGGGCATGCGTCACCGCGGGGTCATAGTCGACGGTGACGACGAACTCTGCGCCGGCGTCGGACGCTTCGCTGGAGATGCGCGCGCCGAGCTCCGGGTTGAGATCTGCCTTGTTGATGCAGACGGCGAAAGGCCGCCGGAACTCCCGCACCACCTGCAGCACACGGTCCAGGTCGTGGCGACCCGAGACCGTCGGCTCGGTGACGACAAGCACCAGGTCGGCGCCGGCCAGTGAGGCGATCACGGGGCAGCCGATGCCCGGCGAACCGTCGACGATGACGAGCGGCAGTCCGCGCTGCTCGGCCACGCTGCGGGCCTCGTTGCGCACGAGGGTCACGAGCTTGCCGGAGTTGTCCTCGGCGACCCCGAGACGGGCGTGGACGAGCGGCCCGAAGCGCGTTTCGGAGACCATCCAGGCACCGTTGATGACGGGCTCCATGTGGATGGCGTCGGCGGGGCATACGCGCCGGCAGAGCTCGCAGCCTTCACAGGCGAGGGCGTCAATCGAGTATCCGCCGCCGCTGCGCACGGCCGCGAAGCGGCAGACCTCGGCGCAGCGCCCGCAGGCGGTGCAGGCCTCGGGGTCGATGATAGCCCCTCGTCGGCCGCTGAACTCATGTTCTTTCCCGAGCTCGGGGCCCAGGACCAAATGCAGGTCGGCGGCATCGACGTCGCAGTCGGCGAGCACGGCGCCGCCGGTCAGTGCCGCGAAGGCGGCCACGATGCTCGTCTTGCCAGTGCCGCCCTTGCCGCTGATCACGACCAGCTCGCGTGGCGGGCTCATGACGCCACCTCTGCTGCTCGGGCGGCGGCTTCGATGCGCTTCCAGGCAGCGCTCAGCTTCTCTCCCAGCCCCTCGACCGCGTCGAGCAGCAGATGGCCCTGGGCGTAGGCCTCGGCGATGCACCGGTCGTATGGCAGCTCGAGAACGATCTCGATGCCCTCGTCGGCGCAGTACGAGTACACTCGGTCGTCTCCGAGGCCGGCGCGGTTGACGGCAACGACGCAGCGCAGACCGAGCGCGTGTACCATCTCTACCGCGAGCTCGAGATCGTGCAGACCGAAGGGCGTCGGCTCGGTGACCAGGACTACCAGATCAGAGCCGCGTACCGACTCGATCACGGGGCAGGAGGTGCCCGGCGGCGCGTCGATCAGTACGACGTCGACGCTGTCATCGTCGGCAGCTGCCAAGGTGGCTTTGGTCGTCGGCACGGCCATAGCTTCGCCGACTGCGAGCACCCCGCTCACCAGCGGGAAGACAGGCCGGCGCGGGGGAGTGGCCATGCCGTGCTCGACCACCCCGGTCTCGCGCTCTTCCTCACGGATGGCGTTCTGCGGACACAGCAACGCACAGGCGCCACAGGCGTGGCAGAGCTCGGGGAACACGAGAACCGTGGAGCCGACGACGGCGATGGCCTTGAAAGCGCAGACCTCGGCACACACCCCGCAGCCGTTGCAGCGCGCCTCGTCCACCTCGGGCACGAGGACGCGTACCGGCTCGCGGCGTTCGATCTCGGGATGCAGGAAGAGGTGGCAGTCCGGCTCCTCGACATCGGCGTCGAGGAGCTGCACGGCCATGCCACGCGCGGAAAGCAGCGCCGCGAGGTTGGTGGCGAGCATCGTCTTCCCGGTGCCGCCCTTGCCGCTGGCGATGGCGATGCGCATGGCCTCAGACCTCCAGCTCGAGCACGCCGTCGGGGCAGGCGCTCAGGCAGGCACCGCAACCGGTGCACAGCGTGGCATCCACCACCACTCCCGTTGCGAGCAGGCTCAGCGCGCCACGGGCGCAGGCGTCGAGGCAGGCGCCGCACAGGGTGCAGCGGTCGGGATGGGCGACGAGCGCCACGGGGCGCGGACGGGCAACGACGGCCGGGGCCTTGGAGGAAGTGCTCGCGCGCGGTGTGGGCGCGGTGGCAGCGGGGCCTCCCTGCGCTCCGAGGCCGCTCCCGCCGCAGGCCTCGGGAGCCGCGCCGCGCCCGGAACCGTCACGGCGGCGCTGCCGGACGCCGTCTCTCTGGCGGTTACCGGTGCCCCGACCTCTGTCTCTGCCGCGCCTCACTTCCGCCCCGCCTCGAGGCGGTCGAGGCGCTCGACGATCTCCCCCAGCCTGCTCTCCAAGCGTGCGAACGGGTCCGGCCAAGCGCATGCCAGCGCCCGCGAGTCGGCCTGCTCGGCACGCTGCCAGCCGGTGAGTCCGGTGGCGTAGAACTGGTTGCGGCGACCGCGGCCGCCGCCGCCCCGGCCACGACCCATTCCGGTGCCCCTCCCAGTGTTTGCTCCGAAGCCGACATCTGCCGTGGCACCGGCACACGAGCCGCGCCGGCCACCCGTCATAGGGCCGTAGCCCATCGGTCCTGTACCGTCTGTTCCTGGCATGATCTCTCCTTTGTCGCCGTCCGGCACTCGGCTTGCCGGAGTGTATGTAATGAGCATATGCCCACTATAGCACCGATTGACTGGGAAGGAAACATATTGGCGGAACCCGTCCGTCCAGACGACATGGCGCTTGGCCGAGCCGCGTCGCCGCGGTGCAGGAACGTGCCGTGGCTCCCGCGGTCGGTCCATCCGCCACGGGCGCCGACCCGAAGATCGAAGCGCTTCACTCAGGCTGGACGTCGAGCAGCGGTGTGCCCCCCGCGAGATCTTCGACAGGCAACTTGCCCGTGTTGGCGAATGCCGCAGCGCAGAGCAGTTCCACGGTCGTTCCTGCGGAGAGAGCTCACAGTGGTCAGGGGTCCTTCTCCTGGTCCGCCGCCGGATGCCGACGACGGCGCCAAGCCCTACTGGCACGGTTTGCCATGCCAGCCTCGGCGGACTCTCCCGCCGGGGCGTTTTGCCGTCTCCACTCCCCGAGGGCGGGTGCCCGGAGGAGCCCGGACCCTCAGGGCAGGTACACCAACCCGTGCTTGATCCTCGCCATGTAGTACTTCTCGAAGGCGAGCTTGGCCCAGTGCGACCAGGGACCGGGGATCATGATCTCGTAGCGGCGCGGCTTGAAGACACGATCGAGTACGATGATCATGCCCTGGTTGCCGGCGTCCATGATGCACAGCGGCTTGATGTCGGCGAAGGGCATCGGTCGCGGCTCACTGCCCTGGATGGCCGCCACGATGTTGTGCGCCGCGACCTTGCCCATGACCTCCGACATCCAGCCCGTCTTGGGCACCCCGGTGGGCACCTCCGTCGGTATCTGCGGCTTGATCTGGACGGCGATACCGGCGGCGTAGATGTTGTCGAAGTCGCGGTGCTTGTAGCAGTCGTCGGTGGGGATGAAGCCCTTCTCGTCCCCCAGGCCGGGCGAGTCGAAGATGGCCGGGACGCCGGTGAACGGCGGGATGACGATGGCGTACTTGTGGTTCAGCACGCGTCCGTCGGAGAGCGTGATGGAGCCCTTGCTGGCCGATGCCATGCCGACATTGACGAAGGGCTTGATGCCGAGCATCCTGAAATAGGCCTTGAGCATGCTCTCGCCGCCGCGCATGCCGCCGAGACCGAAGTGGCCGAGGAAGGGCTCGGAGGTCACGAAGGCCAAGGGGACCTGCTTGCGGATCTTCGCCTCGCGCAGCGCCTTGTCGATATTGAAGACCACCTCGTAGGCGGCGCCGAAGCAGCTGGCGCCCTGGGCCGAGCCGATGACGACCGGCCCCGGGTCCTGGACGAACTCGAGCCACGCCTCGGCGGAGTCCATCGCGTGTTTGAGGCTGCAGACGGAGTGCGAGGTGCCCTCCTCAGGGCCGAGGCCGGGGACGACGGAGAAGTTGTACTTGGCCCCGGTCCCGATCAGCAGGTAGTCGTAGGGGATCTCACCTTTGTCGGTGAACACCTTGTTCTGCGCGGGGTCGATGCGCTCGACCGTCGCATGCCGGAACTTGATGCCGCGCCGGTAGAGGATCGGCTCGAGCTGCATGCTGATCTGCCCGGGCTTGCGCCACCCGGGGACCATCCAGATCAGCGAGGGCACGAAGATGAAGCGGGGGTCTCGCGCGACGACGGTGATCTCCGCAGCACTCCCCAGTTCGAGCTCGAGCTCGAAGGCCGCGTTGACGCCGGCGAAGCTGCCACCCAGAAGGACGATGGACGTCATCACTCCCTTTTCACAGACTCGTGCGCCGCGCTCTCGCTCGCCGAGTCCTTCCTGTCTGCAAGCGCGGGCGGATGTTTGACGACAGCGATGCACTCTGAGCAAGCTGCCTGGCGCATCGGTCCGCACAGACTGGTCGACCAGCATCCCCGTCGCGAGATGATAGAGTGAGCATATGCTCAGTATGGCGTGCTGGTTGGGACTTCGGCAGGCGGCAAGGGTAGGTGCCCTGGGAGTTGACGATAGCGGTGAACCGGGTCGCGACTGTGCGAGCTCGGCGGCAATGCGTTGAATGGGCTGGTCCTTCTCATGGCTCAGGCCGTTGCCGTTCTTCGGGCGCTGTAGGCGCGAGTCAGGTCAGTGGCAGGGAGGAAGGGCGAAGTGATGGGCTGGAGAGGGCAACGGGCGCCGGCTGGTGACCGCGCGTGGCGCTGATTTGGGGATCTGTCGTGTCGCTTCGGCCCGCTCAGGAGTCGGATCGCCGCGCCGTGTACGAGTGGTTGGCCCAGTCAGACGTGACGCAGGCGATGATGGGACCTCCGTTGTTTCCCGATGTCCCGGCACCGACGTGGGAGGAGTTCCGCGCCGACTACGGGGAGCACTTCCGCGCCGGGACGAGACCGGAGGTCGAGATGTCCTACATCATCGAGGTCGATGATGTGCCGGTCGGCCAGGTGAACTACGAAGTGAGGGGCTCGGCTCCGAGGACCGCTGAGCTCGACATCTGGCTGCGATCCGAAGGCGACTGTGGGCGGGGCTACGGGCCGGACGCCCTGACGTCCCTGACCCGCTCACTCGCTGAGGCCTACGGCGTCCGCGAATTCATCCTCCGACCGTCCGCGCGCAACACGAGAGCCGTCAAAGCGTACGAGAAGGCAGGCTTCAGACGGCTGCCTCTGAGTCCGGAACAGCTGACGGAAACCTACGGCCCGGGCGACTGCGCCGACGCTGTCGTGATGCGTCTGCGACTCCCTGAGTGACTGTGGGCCAATGGGGTGGGCAACCGAGCGCTCGCCGCCGCGTCTCCAACTCCGGGTTGCTTCGCCTCACTCCGCTGGTGCCGCCGCCAGCGTGTGTGCCAGCGTGCGGTAGCGCTCGCCGGCTCCAGCCTGTTCGTCCTCCTCCTCGATGCGTTGGAACTCGGCCGCGAGCATCTCCTGCTCCTGGGTGCTCAGAAGGCGTTCGGTGAGAGGAAAGAGGACGGTGTCTTCCTTGCCTATGTGGAGGTGAAGCAGGAAGGCGTACAGCTTGAGGTTCTCTGCGACGACGGCCGCGGCCGCTTCGGTTCGGCCCGCCTCCGGCAACGCTGCGTCGATCGCGCGGATGCAGTCTCTGGCCGCCTCGTGCTCGCTGAGGAGAACGCTCACCGTTCCGCCCGCGGACGGGCTGCGCTCCTCCAGGAGCGGGAACAGCAGCTCCTCCTCCTTGGTGTGGTGGTTGCCGTCGGTGAAGTTCCTGGTGAAGTCGATCATCTGAGCGACCCGCTCTCGGTGCACGTGGCCTGTCTTCTCGATGTCGACGACCTCACGCTCCATCGCCTCAACGACCATCAGGACGAGCTCGTGCTCCTGACGGAGCTGATCTGTGGGGCCGTCGATCATCTGCCCTCCTCTCGACGGCAGGACCGGAAAGACCTGCCTTGTGTAGGGGGTCTACCCACAAACCACCCCGTAGCCACCAGGTGAGTTTCTCCGGGGACAGCAGGGTACATAGGCCCGGTCGAGGGCGAGGGGGAAGAAGACCTATGGTGTTCGAGCCAACTGCCCCTCCCAGCGCGTGAGCGCTGGCGACGCAAAGATGCAGGAGCGATCCAGCGAAGTGGCCGCAGACCTGTCTGAGGACGATGGCCGAGCCCCCTCCGCGGTCGTGGGCATCGGCAGCTCGGCGGCGTTCGCCGAGCTGCTCGAGTCTCTGCCCAGCGACACGGGCATGGCGCTCGTGATCGTCTCGCACCTCGACCCCGGGCATCTGAGCCTTTTGACCGTCCTGAGTGTGTCTGGCGTGCGCCGCGCGTCGCACGCTTCGCCCACCGCTGATGCGACTTCTGATGCGGGCGCCTCGGTGGTCGCCCAGCGAGGTCGCGGCCCGAAGGACGCCTGCGCGCGAGCTCCGCGATCAGCGCCTGTGAGCCGTGAGGCTAGGCGATCGCACCACTTGTGTAGCGGGCCGCCATCTCGCCCAGCGGAGCGGCGGTGATCTGGGATGCATTGCCGGCCGCCCCAAACTGCTCGTAGCGCTCCGCGCAGAGGTCCTTGGCGGCTGCGCGAGCTTCTCTGAGGAAGACGCGAGGATCGAAGGCTGACGGGTCGGTCGCCATGGCGCGGCGCATGGCGCCGGTCATGGCGAGCCGGATGTCGGTGTCGATGTTGACTTTGCGGACTCCGTGCCGGATGCCCTCCTGGATCTCTTCGACCGGCACGCCGTAGGTCTCCCTCATCTGGCCGCCGTACTCGCGGATGAGCGCGAGCCACCTCTGGGGCACGCTCGACGAGCCGTGCATCACGAGATGCGTGTTCGGAAGCCGCGCATGGATCTCCTTGATGCGGTCGATCGCCAGAACCTCGCCCGTCGGCCGCTTCGTGAACTTGTACGCTCCATGGCTCGTGCCGATGGCCACGGCGAGCGAGTCGACGCCGGTCGCGGCGACGAACTCGGCGGCTTGGTCAGGGTCGGTGAGCATCTGATCGCGGGTCAGCTTCCCCTCGGCGCCGACGCCGTCCTCCTCGCCGGCCTCGCCGGTCTCCAGCGACCCCAGGACACCAAGCTCTCCCTCCACGCTGACACCGACCGCATGCGCGGCCTCGACGACGGCACGCGTTGCCTCGACGTTGTACTCGAACGGCGCGGGCGTCTTGGCGTCTTCCATGAGGGAGCCGTCCATCATCACGCTCGTGAAACCGGA
The DNA here is from genome assembly GCA_963717285.1 of uncultured Thermoleophilia bacterium. Taxonomy (GTDB): domain Bacteria; phylum Actinomycetota; class Thermoleophilia; order UBA2241; family UBA2241; genus CAIXSE01. The sequence goes on along the minus strand of CAVQVW010000001.1, from coordinate 507,854 downwards.
GTCGATCGCCGATTGGCAGACGGTGGGGCTCGAGCCGTGATCGAGATGGAACGCGATCGGAATGCTCGGCCATGTCTCGGCGGCGGCGGCGACGAGCCCTCGCAGGAACGCCTCGCCAGCGTACTTCCGTGCACCTGCCGAGCCTTGGAGGATGACCGGGCTGTCGGTGGCGGCGGCCGCCTCCATGATCGCCTGGATCTGCTCCATGTTGTTGACGTTGAATCCCGGGATGCCGTAGCCGTTCTCGGCGGCGTGGTCGAGCAGTTGTCTTACCGTGACGAGTGCGATTGTCTCCTCCTCATGGGTTCTGACGAGCGCTCACCTGGCGAGCATCTTCGCGCGCCTATCGGCGATCCGCCAGATGAACGGGGTGAAGATCAGCTGCATCGCAAGGTCCATCTTGCCGCCGGGTACGACGATCGTGTTGGCCCTCGACATGAACGAGTCGTGCAGCATCGACAGCAGGTAGGGAAAATCGATGCCCTTCGGGTTGGCGAAGCGGATGACGAGCATCGACTCGTCGGACGTGGGGATCGTGCGCGACATGAACGGGTTGGAGGTGTCCACGATCGGCACGCGCTGGAAGTTCACGTGGGTGCGGCTGAACTGGGGCGTGATGTAGTACACGTAGTCGTGCATGCGGCGGAGGATGACGTCCGTCACGGCTTCGACCGAGTAGCCGCGATAGCGGGTGTCGCGGTTGCTCTTCTGGATCCACTCGAGGTTGATGACGGGGACCACGCCGATAAGCAGATCGGGGTACTCGGCGACATTCACGTCGTCGGTCACCACGGCGCCGTGCAAGCCCTCATAGAACAGCAGGTCGGAGTCCTCGGGGGTGTCCGTCCACGGAGTGAAGGTCCCCGGTTCCTGGCCGTAGGGCTCCGCCTCCTCCATGCTGTGGAGGTACTTGCGCACCTTGCACGTTCCGGTGTCGGCATACGTGCGGAACGTGTCTTCGAGCTCGGAGAACAGGTTCGCCTCCGGGCCGAAGTGCGAAAGGTGGCCGCCTTTCTTCTCATCCTCGGCCATGAGGACCTTGATGTTGGCACGGTCGTAGCGGTGGAAGCTGTCGCCCTCGACGATGGCGGGCGTGAGCCCCTCTCGGCGGAAGATCTGCTCGAACGTCTCCTGTACCGTCGTCGTTCCCGCTCCGGACGAGCCGGTGACCGCGATGATCGGGTATCTCTCAGACATGGCGGTGCGCCTCTCTCTCAGTCGTCTCGGAACAGCCCGCGTGCGTTGAACAGCGGCGTATCGTACTTGGGCTTGCTCGGCGAGCGGTGGTAGCCCTCGATGCGCTCGACTTCCTCACGCGATCCGAACACGAGCCCGATGCGCTGGTGCAGCGATTCCGGTACCACATCGAGGATCGGGCATTCGCCGGTGCTCGCGCGGCCGCCCGCCTGCTCGACGACCATGCCGATCGGGTTGCACTCATACAGCAGGCGCAGGCGTCCGGGCCTCGCAAGGTTCTTGGTGTCGCGCGGGTAGAGGAACACCCCGCCGCGCATGAGGATGCGGTGCGTCTCGGCGACGAGAGACGCGATCCAGCGCATGTTGAAGTCCTTCTCGCGCGGACCCGTTCGGCCGGCCAGGCACTCCTCGACGTAGCGCAGTACGGGCGGCTCCCAGAAGCGGCTGTTCGAAGCGTTGATCGCGAACTCGCTGGTCGCCTCGGGAACGTGCATGTCGGGATGGGTCAGGAAGAACTCACCGGTCTCAGGATCGAGCGTGAATCCCGCGACGCCTTGGCCGACGGTGATCACGAGCATCGTCGAGGGTCCGTAGATCGCGTAGCCGGCAGCCACCTGCTCCGCGCCCGACTGGAGAAAGCCGGCCTCCGTAGCGACGGTGTCGTGCTCCGACTGACGAAGGACCGAGAAGATGGACCCGACGGCGACGTTCGTGTCGATGTTGCTCGAGCCGTCGAGCGGGTCGAACAACAGGAGGTACTTGCCGTGGGGGTGCTCCTCGGGCACCACGTAGGGCTTCTCCATCTCCTCGGACGCCATGCCCGCGATCACGCCGGTCCACTCGGTCGTGCGCACGAAGACGTCGTTGGCGTAGATGTCGATAGTGGTCTGTCCCTCGCCCTGGATGTTGATGCCCTCTTCGCGGCCGAGCTCGCCCCGCAGGGAGCCTTGGGCGACCTTGCGAGCGATACCCTTGCATGCCAGCGCGACCTGGAGCATGAGCTCGTTGAAGTCGCCGGTCGCGTGCGGCACGTGGCGCCGGTACTCGATAAGGTACTGAGTGAGCGTGGTGCGGTTCGTGAGGAGCATCGTTCGCCCCTAGCGTCCCGCGATGGTCCGGCGGGCAGCGCCTGTCTCGGCGTTCGCGCGAATCGCCGTGATCGCCGCCGTGTAGTCTTTCTGAGAGAACACGGCGCTGCCTGCGACCAGTACTTCGGCGCCGGCCTCTCCGATCGCTGCGGCATTGTCTGGTTTGACGCCGCCGTCGATCTCCAGGTGGATGCGGCGACCGGCCTTGGACTCGTAGCGGTCGAGCAGCTCGCGACAGGCCCGGGCCTTCGGCAGCGCGGAGTCGATGAAGCTCTGCCCGCCGAAGCCGGGGTTGACCGACATGAGCAGCACGAAATCGAGGCGATCGAGCACGTGGTCGAGCCAGGAGAGCGGGGATGCCGGGTTGAGCGCCAGGCCGGCCTTGGCGCCGCAGTCGCGCACGAGCGTGAGCGAGCGGTCGACGTGCTCCGTGGCCTCCGGGTGGAAGCTGATCCAGTCCGCGCCGGCCTCCGCGAATGCGCCGATGAGGGAGTCGACGGGCGTGACCATCAGGTGGACGTCGATCGGGACGCTTGAGTGCGGCTCAAGCGCCGCACACACTAGCGGACCTACCGTGAGGGTCGGGACGTAGTGGTTGTCCATCACGTCGAAGTGCAGGAGGTCGGCGCCGGCGTCCTGGACCGCTCGCGCCTCTTCGCCGAGCCGCGCGAAGTCAGCCGACAGCAGGCTTGGGGCTATGTGGATGCTCATCGGGGAGCTTCCTCTGTGGCGGTTTCATCGTCGAACAGCCGGCTTGCGCGCACCTCATCTTCGCAGATGGTCGTGAGGTCCTCAGGGGTGAGGGTCGTCGCCCGAGCCTCGAACAGCCGCAGTGCCTGGCGCAGCCGGATACGGTCGAGCGCGTTGCGCACCGAGCGCGCGTTGGCGAAGTGTGGGCGTGTCCGGCGGATCGCGAGGTACTCCGCGAACGTCTGCCGCGCCCTCGGCTCGAAGTGGTAGTTCCACTCGGCGAGCGTGAGTTCGGCGATCTGCAGCAGTTCCTGGTCTGTGTAGTCCGGGAAGTCGATGTGGTGGGCGATGCGTGAGGAGATGCCCGGGTTTGACGAGAAGAACTTCTCCATGCGGTCCTGATAGCCGGCCATGATGACGACGAGGTCGTCGCGCTGGTTCTCCATGACCTGAAGCAGGATCTCGATGGCCTCTTGCCCGTAGTCCTTCTCGTTCTCGGGGCGATGCAGATAGTACGCCTCGTCGATGAAGAGCACCCCGCCCATCGCCTTCTTGAGCACCTCCTTCGTCTTCGGCGCAGTGTGCCCGATGTACTGGCCGACGAGGTCGTCGCGCGTCACGGCGACGACATGACCCTTGCGGACGTAGCCGAGGCGGTGCAGGACGGCGGCCATGCGCATGGCGACCGTCGTCTTGCCGGTGCCGGGGTTCCCCGTGAACGACATGTGCAGCGATGGCGGCGACGCGGACAGGCCGTGGGTCGAGCGCACGCGCTCGACGAGGAGCAGCGCGGCGATCTCGCGTACGCGTTGCTTGACCGGCACGAGTCCGACGAGCTCGCGGTCGAGTGCATCGAGGACCGCCCCGATGCCCGCTGCCTCGTACTCGCGCTCGAGATCGATAGCAGGCGTCGCCTGCTCGACAGACGTGGTCTGCTCGTCAGGTGCCGTGGTCTCGTCCATCGCTGCTCTCTCCAAGACTCGCCCAGCTACCCTAGGCGCCGTAGCGCTCGCCCTGGGCGTCGCGGTCCACGGCGTAGGACACTGTCGTGAAGCGCTGGTTGCGGCCCGGGCCCTCCGCGCGATCCAGCCGGAAGCCCGGCTCCGTGGCAGGTCGCTGGGCGATGAACGACAGGGCGACCGTCTCGACGCCGTGCGTCGCGTCGAACGCGTTGATGCGGATGTAGCAGTTCGGATTCGCCTCGCGGCACTCGGCGAGCTCTCCCATGATCCCGGCCGCATCCTTCAGATCGAACATGGGCTGCCCCCACATGCTCCAGTACGTGTTGCGGGGGTGGGGGTCATCCGTGGACTCGATAGACACCGCCCATTCCTGGTCGAGGCAGTACTCGATCTGGGCGCGGATCTCCTCGTCGGTGAGATCGGGGAGGAACGAGAACGCTCCTTGTGTGATGCGCATCGGGTGAACGCCTCCTTCGCCTATGACGACGTCGGGGTCGGAACGACGTCGAGTGTGTCGGTGCTGGCGTACTCGAAAGTGACCTCTCCCCAGGTGTCGAGCGCGGCCCTCAGGGGGCGGCACCACTCGGCGGCCTTGACGAGGATCTGTGCGCCCTCGGCGAGGATGTCGCGGCCTTCGTTGCGCGCCTTGACCATGGCCTCGAGCGCGACTCGGTTGGCTGTGGCGCCGGCGGCCACGCCTTCGGGATGGCCGATGGTCCCGCCGCCGAACTGCAGGATGACATCGTCGCCGAACAGGTCGAGCAGCTGGTGCATCTGGCCCGCATGGATGCCGCCGGATGCGACGGGCATGACCTTGCGCAGTCCCGCCCAGTCCTGCTCGAAGAACAGGCCGCGCGCAGGGTCGGCCTCGTTGCGGGACTCGCGCAGCACGTCGTAGTAGCCAAGCACGGAGTTGCGGTCACCCTCGAGCTTGCCCACGACTGTGCCCGCGTGCAGGTGATCGACTCCGGAGAGGCGAAGCCATTTCGAGATGACGCGGAACGAGATGCCATGGTCCTTCTGCCGCGTGTAGGTCGAGTGGCCGGCGCGATGCATGTGCAGGAGCATGTCGTTGCGGCGGGCCCAGTACGACATCGACTGGATGGCGGTCCAGCCGATCACGAGGTCGACCATCACGATGCTGCTGCCGAGCTCGCGCGCGAACTCGGCACGCTCGTACATCTCTTCCATGGTCGCCGCGGTGACGTTGAGGTAGTGGCCCTTGACCTCGCCGCTATCGGCCTGCGCATGGTTCACGCCCTCCGTGCAATAGAGGAAGCGATCGCGCCAGTGCATGAAAGGCTGCGAGTTGATGTTCTCGTCGTCCTTCGTGAAGTCCAGACCGCCGCGCAACGCCTCGTAGACGACGCGGCCGTAGTTCTTGCCGGACAATCCGAGCTTCGGCTTGATTGTCGCGCCGAGCAGCGGCCGGCCGAACTTGTCGAGCCGTTCACGCTCGACGACGATGCCGGCCGGCGGACCGGGGAACGTCGTCACGAGCGCGTGAGGAATGCGCATGTCCTCCAGGCGCAGCGCCTTGACCGGCTTGAAGCCGAAGACGTTGCCGATGATCGATGCCGTCATGTTGGCGATCGACCCGGGCTCGAACAGCTCGTGGTCGTAGGCGATGTAGGCGAAGAACTGGTCGGGGCGACCGGGCACGGGTTCGACCCGATACGCCTTGGCGCGGTAGTGATCGGCGGCCGTGAGTCGATCGGTCCAGACCACAGTCCACGTCGCGGTCGAGGATTCACCGGCTACGGCCGCGGCGGCCTCGACCCAATCGACGCCTTCCTGCGGGGTGACGCGGAAGACTGCGAGTACGTCTGTGTCCTTTGGCTCGTAGTCGGAGTCAAAGTAGCCCATCTGGGTGTACTTGAGGACGCCCGCCGAGTAGCGGGTCTTGGCATCGCTGATGACCTTCTCTTCAGCCATGGCTGCCCCCCTTCCAGTGGCGTTCTGGCTGTTCGCGAATCATTCCCGGAGTGTTATTGTCCGACTTTGTGAGCGAACGTGCAAGCGCGTTGCTCAGAATAGCAGGGTGGCTGCGGGCCGTTGCCGTTGTCGACGATCGGAGTGCGCTCGACCATTGGCGGCAGGAGACCTGCGGTCACCGGCACAGCGTCACCGGAGGCGGCTCGCGGGAGGGGTTCGAGGACCGTGCACCGCACGGCATCTCGACTTCGGGCGCCTCCTCGCGGATACTCCGGCTTGAGGACGAACGGGCCCTGAGAACCTCGGACCGTTCCCGAAGCACACGCGGGCGCTCACGGGGCCTGAGGCAGGGCGGCAGGCCGTGGCGCATCGCGAAACGGCCGCTGGTGGCGCCGGTGTTCGCAGCGCGTTGCGCCGAGCACTGAGCGTTCGCCGCGAAGAGGGAGGCGAGCATGCTCGAGGAGAGACAGCGGCGCATCGCGGAGTTCATTGCGTCGTTTCGCGTCAAGCCCGGTGCGAAGGTGAAGCTGGCGAAGGACTTCGACCCCAGCCACAAGGCGACCTTCATCAAGAAGAAGGACGGCGTCAAGTTCCTCCAGGAGGGAGTCGAGTTACTCGCCGAGTACCAGTCCCGTCTCGCTGCCCAGGACACGTGGGGCGTGCTCGTCTGCATCCAGGCGCTTGACGCTGCCGGGAAGGACGGCACGATCCGGCACGTCATGAGCGGCGTGAACCCGCAGGGCGTCTCTGTTCACAGCTTCAAGGTCCCCTCCGCCGAGGAACTCGATCACGACTACCTGTGGCGCTACGCCAAGAGGTTGCCTCGGCGAGGCGACATCGGGATCTTCAACCGTTCCCACTACGAGGAGGTCCTCGTCGTCAGGGTCCACCCGAAGAACCTCGCGCGGCAGCGGCTCCCCAAACAGGCGCGAGGGGAGGACGTGTGGGAGCACCGGTACCGCGACATCAATGCGTGGGAGCGTCACCTGGCCGGCAACGGCTACAAGGTGGTGAAGCTCCTCCTCAACATCTCCCGGGAGGAGCAACGGCGGCGATTCCTGGCGCGGATCGACGAGCCCGACAAGAACTGGAAGTTCTCGGCCAACGACGCCAGGGAGCGCTTGTACTGGGACGAGTATCAGACCGCCTTCTCCGCGATGCTCTCCAACACGAGTACGGAATGGGCGCCCTGGTACGTCATTCCGGCGGACCACAAGTGGTTCGCGCGTATCTGCGTGTCTGCGATCCTCGCCCACACGCTGGTCGAGATCGACCCGCAGTATCCGAGCATCAGCCCGACTGCGCGCGAGGAGCTGCAGGAGGCTCGGGCGCAGCTCATGGCGGAGGCGCCTGAATAGCCGGCAGCGGACCCGAGTCGAGCCGCACGTAGCGGCGAGGGCGACTCAGGAGCCAGCGGCGCCATGCCCTCCGACGGATCGCTGGAGCGGCCGTAGGTGGTCCGGCCGCCCCAGACGCCGCCTCAGAAGCGGTTGTTGGAGCTGCCTTCCTGGGCCATCGGCCGCTTGTAGCCGCCGCCGCGCGCATCGCGCCAGACGGTCGTGCTCCAGTTCATGTGGTGGCTGTTGCCGAACCAGGCGACGCCGCCGCCCGGGGCGTCGGCGATGACCTTGTTGGCGAGGAAGTAGCCGCCGTAGAGGTTGTTGCCGATGACGACCTGCTCGTTGCGGTCCATGCGCACCTTCTGCACGTGACGCGAGGCGTCGAAGCGATTGTACTTGAAGACCCAGCCGCTGCGCGCCGTCGTGTGGCGTTGCAGGTTGAGGATCGAGTCGCGGCACTGGTAGAAGCGGTTGTCGATGACCTTGAAGCGGCTGGGCCCGTTGAGCTCGAAGCCGTGGCCCCACTGCTGCCGGGGGTTGATACCGGCGCCCTTCACGGTGTTGTTGCGGAAGGTGCAGTCGCGGGCGCCGGCGCCGCCGTCGAAGGAGACCGCCTGGCTGCCCTGCGGCTCGATCGTCGAGTTGACGATGCTGATGGCCCGGTAGCCGCGGCTGTTCGAGGCCGGCCGCGAGGTGATCTCCATGCCCATCCGTCCCTGGGTCTTGATCTTGAGGCGGTTGAAGCGGATGTGGCGGATGTTGCCGAGGCGGTCGTTGATGCTGACCCCGTTCCAGCCGCCGCCGCGTGCGATGACGCAGTCGCGGAAGACGATGTTGCGCGCCGCCCGGTCGATGGTGAGCACGGCCCGTGTGCGGCTGCCGCCCTTGAAGACGCAGTTCTCGTAGATGCGGTCGTGGGCTCCGGCCGGCAGCCGGTAGTTCGTGAAGGTCTTGTTCTTGATCACCTTCGTCGCCGAGGCCGAGGCGGGCACAAGGACGACGATCCCCAGGGCGACGACCAGGAAGCCGAGCCCCATGAACCTGAAGGATGTGCGCTGCACAGCATTCCCCTTCTGTTGTCTCATTGCCATGACCCAGGTGAGGTCGGCAGACAGGGGTGGAACGTTAGCCCTCCAGGGTGCTTGGCAGCCCCGGCAGTCAGGGAAGACGCGTAGTCAGGATAGACAACGAACGCCGGCGTTCGGCCATGGGTCGGGCCGCTCCTGCCGCCTCAATGCGACCGAGGTCTTCTGAAGCCATCGCCGATGCGCATCTCGCGCTCTGTCTGCGCCGGGAGGGTTGCCATCTGTAGGCGCTCTCTCAGGTTGGCGCGGGGGAGAGGGCGCGGCGGCCGCGCAGAGGGCGCCAGGCCCTCGAGGACTCAGGCTTTGCCGGGGCGCTGCCGTGGGTACGATTCACGCGTCGGCTCACGTCGAGTGGCGACCAAGGGAGAAGGAGTCATGCAGGCTGAAACGAGTTCCGACACCGCTGATACACCGCCGCCGGTCCGGGGACGTCGCTTTCTCGTCGTGTACGCGACGCGGCATGGCTCGACGAAGGGTGTCGCCGAGGCGATCGCGAAGGAGTTGAGCGCCGTTGGTCAGGAGGTGGATGTGCGGCTGGCCTCGGAGACGTCGGAACCCTCGCGGTATGACGCTGTTGTGGTCGGCGGTCCGATGATCCGCGGCTGGCACAAGGACGCGCTCAAGTTCGTCGTGAAGCATCGCGTGGAGCTGGCAGCTCGTCCCACCGCTCTCTTCATCACCGCCGCATCTCTCACCGACACTGGTGAAGACGAGGTGAAGGGCGTGCCGATCGTCAAGGACCCATGGCTCGCGAAACGACCGCGAGACCATGCCAAGCTCGGGCGGAAGGAGCGGTACGCGCTGCCGAGCCACTACCTCGGCGACATCCTCGCCAAGGTCGCCCCCCTCCGTCCTCGCCTCGCGGCGTTCTTCGCAGGGTCTCTTGATCTGACGACGATGGGATTCCTCGACAAGCTGTTCGTGCTTCTCGTCGTCGGTGCGGCGCCGGGCGACGGCAGGAACTGGCAGGCGATCAGGGAATGGGCACGAGCGCTGCCGACCTCAATGATCGATTGAGGGCTGCGACTGCTCGTACGCGAAGAGCACCTTCCAGAGGCCAGCTATCCGGGAGGGTGAAGCGCCTCGCAAGGCGTCGCCGGTCGGCTTCGGCCCGGGATCTACGGGACCCTCGGCCCGCGCAGGCGGCGCACGACGGTCTTGCGCCCCTGATTGGCGACGTGCTTCCCCGCACCGGTGGACCAGTTCGACGAAGTTAGGGTACTTGTGAGGATCGGTCTGCCAGTACGTGCTGCGCCCGTGCTTCTCGAAGCGGACGTTCTTCCAGCCGAGGAAGAGATCGGCGGTCTCCGGGATGGCATCCCCCCGGACCAACGTGTCGGAAGTGAACCCCGGGAAGGCTCGCGAGAGCCGGTTCTCGTAGAGGCGAAGATTGCGGCGGGTGCTTGTGCCGAGGGAGGAGAGGTACTCATCGAAGGTCGCGGGCAGCTCCGCGATCATGTACTCGGTCTCGCCGCCCACGATCGTCGGGAGATCGAGTTCGCGCGCTTGGAAGGGGACCTCGACTCGGATCTCGCGCACGGCTGGCAAGGCCCGGAAGAGCGCCCTGCAGGCGTGGCTCACGGCGGCAGGCTCGATCTCGATGCCCTTGTTGAGGATCTCAAGGGTGTCGGACCACCAAGCATGAAAGACCAGCAGGTGGTGCGGCTCTTCCAGAATGCAGACCCCCGTGGGCTGGACTCCATCCCAGAGAAGAAAGCAGTCGATGGTGGCGCGAAAGGTGCGGTACTGGGTGACGAGCTCGTCGGCGACGCGGGTAGGCACGCCCGAGGGGTAGACCGATGCGCCCAGATCCCCGTAGCGAATGACCTCGAGTGCCTGGTGCTGCCAGCCGTTGGACAAGGAAGAACCCCTCGTGTCTGTGGACGACTTGCCGCTGAGCGAGTACCGAAGTGTATGGAAGCAGTGCGCTCCTGTCCATGCGCTGTACCGCCTGCCGGCTCCGGCTGATCATCCGCCGGGTCGCCGAGCAGGGCGGCCTGCGGCGGCCCTGTGACCTCGGGATTGCTCCGCGCTGAATGGGCAGGGACGGTAGCTGGAATCGGGGATCCCCAGCTCGACTGGTTCACCGCTCGATTCTGGACCGTGTATCAGTGAGGCGCGCCGCGACCGCGGAGCCGGTGGCTCAGCCTCAGCCGAAGCCGCTGCTTGCGACCGGCGCGCAGCCTGTCGACGATGACGAGTTGGTGCGCAGGAAGCTCCGGAACCTCTGCTGAGCATCGGTCGAGCCGCACTGCGGGCACTTCTTCTGGTCGTCCTTGATGAAGCCGGTCGAGAACACCTCGAAGTCGTGGTCGCATTGGTTGCAGACGAAGTCGTAGAGTGCCACTGGTCATGCTCCTCTCTGGTTCGCTACAGAACTCTCGGGCGATTATCGCCTGAGGCCGTTCAGGTGGCGCCTGTTCCCTCGGACGAGGGAGAACGTGCGGCGGATCAGGGTGTACGTCGGGCACTCGGCTCAGGATTCACGGCTGGTGCCGCTCCTCTTGGGCCACATACCCTGTGGGGTATACCATACCACACCGGGTTACTCCAGACACATCGGACAGAGCGCACTGTCGACGGTACTGGCATGGCCCGCACCCGGAGGTCACATGGTCGCCTGGAGAGCTCTTGCGGTCGGGCCAGGAGCAGGAAGAGGTGGGTCGAGCCGGGTGGCGGGACGGTCGGCATTCGCAGGCTAGTCGGCGGGAGGCTGATAGTGTCTCGCCGTGGAGGAGCGTGGTCGGTGTCGTGGCACGTAGCAGGCGCACTACCATCGGCGGCCGAAGGGAGACAGCCATCCCCTGGGATCCGGGCGAGTATCTGAGGTTCGGCGATGAACGTACTCGACCTGCGGTCGACCTCGCGTCCCGCATCGCGGTCGAGTCTCCACGGGCGGTGATCGACCTAGGCTGTGGGCCCGGCAACAGTACGCAGGTGCTGCGCCGGCGATCGCCCCGGGCCCGCATCAGCGGACTGGACAGCTCTGCGCCGATGATCGCCCGTGCCCGACGGTCCTATCCAGATCAGGAATGGGTCCTGGGCGACTTGGCGAGCTGGGAAGCAGGCGCTCCCTGCGATGTCGTGTTCTCAAACGCTGCACTGCAGTGGGCCCACGATCATGCCTCCCTCATCGGGCGCTTCTTCTCGAAGGTCGCGCCGGGTGGGGCGCTGGCCTTCCAGATCCGCAGCGGCGACTATTCGGCGGTGCGTTCTTGCGTGCACGAGACCTCGCGAGACCAAGCATGGGCTTCCCGGATGGAGGGAGCTCGAGCGGCTCTCACCACGGAAGCCCCGTCCTTCTACGACGATGCTCTTGCGCCGCAGGCGAGCTCCGTCGAGATGTGGGAGACGGAGTACCGCCATGTGATGGAGTCGGCGTCAGCTATCGTAGGCTGGGTCTCGAGCACCGGTCCGCGGCCCTTCCTCGAGGCCCTTGAATCGGACGGGCAGAAGCGGCGTTTCGTGGAGATGCTCACCGTGCGGTTCGCAGACCGGTACGCGCCGCAGGTCGATGAACGTGTGCTGTTCCCGTTCAGGCGGACCTTCGTCATCGCGCAGGCGCATGGGGCATCTTCTGGACTGGACCCGGGTCATCTGCCAGTCAGTACCGCTGGCGGTCCGTCGAGAGGTTGTCCATGAATGAAGTGGCCATCTACTACCTGGAGATGAAGTCGGTCTCTTCGCTCAGAGGCAGGTACGAGTCGAAGGGCCTTGAGATACGCGAGTGTGAGATCGGGCAGTTTCAAGTCAACAAGTTCCTGTACCAGTTCGTGGGGGCGGACTGGGACTGGGTAGAGAAGCTCACCTGGAAGGACGAGCGATGGAGGGACTACGTCGAGAGCAACGATCTTCGCACGTGGATCGCCTACTACAGGGGCTCTGTCGCTGGGTACTACGAGCTCCAGCGGCAGAACGGCGGCGATGTGGAGATCGCGTATCTCGGCATGGCTCCCCGGTTCGTCGGCCAGGGCTTCGGCAGCTACCTCCTGACCCACGCCCTCACATCAGCCTGGCGGTGGGAGGGTACCAAACGGGTATGGGTCCATACGTGCACCCTCGATCATCCGGGCGCGCTGCACAACTACGAAGCGCGCGGCATGACCGTCTATCGAGTCGAGGCTAACGGCGAGGCTCCCGAGCGGACGCCCGGGAGTGGCGGCTGAGCTGTTGCGCCGGCCGTGGTCAATGCCCCGAGCAGCTGGGGAGGAAGGACCGAGAACGGGATCGACCGTCCTGCTTCTGGGCCGCAAAGGGACAGTGCTTGACGATGTGCTGCCGGAGCTCTCTGTTCAAGACGTCACGCTTCTCGGCGGCACTCCGTCGATGACGTTCGCACCGCATGCGCTGACAGGTCCGCGGACGTGGTCATCGTGGGCGCGGGCATCGATTTGGAGGCGCGTCTGGAGACCGTCAGGCACATCCTCACCGCCAGCAACTCGACCACGCTGCACATGAAGGGCTTCGATTCGGGCCCTCAGGGATGCTCCCGTTCGTAGACGGCACACTCCGAGGATCGCGGACGTGAGGCAGGCTGCGGAACGGCGCGATGCGGAACTGAAGGAGACTGACGTTGTCGGCGAGGGCCTTTGGGCCGAGTCCTACGCCGTGATGTCTCGACGAGTGAAGACGAGCGCTGCTGCCACGAGCGCCGCGCCGGCGTAGGCGGCGGACATGAACAGGGCCGTGGCGTAGGCCATGTTTGGGGTCCCTCCCATGGCAAGGGCCGCGAAGGTGGCCCCTGGCAGCCACTTGGAGGCGCTCTCGAGGAGCATCGCCATGAGGCCCTCGAAGACCATCAGGTAGCCGATGCCGATGGCGATCGAGATACCGGCACTGCGCGTCACGACGCCGACGAAGAGGCCGACGACACCCCAGAGGAGCACGGACAGGGTCAGTTGCAGATAGCCGGCGGGGCCGCTGGCCAGACCCGGCGCGATGGGCAGCACCATCGCCGTCGTGACGAGGGTCGCGACACAGGTGAACAGGGTGAGCGCCACCACCTTGCCGGCGAGCAGGCGCAGCCGGTTGGGCTCGGCCTGCACCAGGAGACGGATCAGACCGCTCGAGACATCGGAGGTGGCGGCCATCGCCCAGACGACGAACGCGACCACGCCGAGCATACCGACGAAGTAGCGCAGGCCGGCGACCATGCCGTCCGGGGTCTCGATCATGGCGCTGGTGATGTCCTCCGTGTTCGGCAGGGCGCTCGAGCCACTGCTCGCCGTGAAGAAGACGACCGCGGTCGACATGAGCCCGAAGAAAGCCATCAACCCGATGCCGCCGAGGATCAGATTCGGGTTCTTCAGCCGCACCAGCTCGCTGCGGATGATGCGCATCATGAGGGCACCCCCGTCGTCTCCGGAGTCTCAGCCTCCACCCGGCGCCCGTTGTCGCCCGCGCTCTCGCCGGTCATGCGCAGGAAGACCTCCTCGAGGCTGGCCTCACGGGGGCGCAGGGCGCGCAGGGTGATGCCGGCCTCGGCGGCGGCCCGGTTGACCGCCGCCGCCTGCGAGGCCGGTGCACCGACGTGCACGTCCTCCTCGCGCAGGGTGGCCTGCCAGCCGCGGGCGCTGAGCAGCTCTGTGAGGCGCCCGAGGTCGCCGGGCTGCTCGGGGGCGGCCTCGATGCACTCACCGGCTTGGGTGACCAGTGTCTCCAGCGGTCCCGAGTAGAGCAGCTCGCCGTAGCGGATCACGGCGAGAGTGTCGCAGGCCGCCTCGATCTCGCTCAGCAGGTGCGAGGAGACGACGACCGTGCGGCCCTCGTCCCCCAAGCGGCGCAGCAGGGCGCGGATCTCGACCATGCCGGCCGGGTCGAGGCCGTTGGTGGGCTCGTCGAGGACCAGCAGCTCGGGGTCGGGCAGCAGGGCCGCGGCGATACCGAGGCGCTGCTTCATACCGAGCGAGAAGCGCTTGGCCGGTTCCCGGCTGCGCTCCAGCAGCCCGACCGCCTCGAGCACCTCATCGACGCGCCGGTCGGAGATGCCGCGCAGACGCGCCAGGGAGGGCAGGTTGGATCGCGCCGAGATCGCGGGCACGAAGGCGGGGCTCTCGATCAGGGCACCGATGCGCGCCGCGTAGGCGCGCGGACGGGAGATCGGCGCGTCGAAGACCCGGGCGCTGCCGCTGGTCGGGCGGATGAGGCCGAGCAGCAGGCGGATGAGGGTCGACTTGCCGGAGCCGTTGGGTCCTACGAGGCCGAGGACACCGCCGCCCGCGACCTCGAGGTCGAGCTCGCGCACCGCCACGATGTCGCCGAAGCGCCGGGCGCGTCGGTCCGCTCTGCGTAGTGCGCTGGGATGCGAGTCGTCGCTGGTGCGCCGCGGGCGGGGCGACGATGCGACCGCGAGTCAGATGGAGAGGTTCGCGGCGCTCTCCTCAGCGCCGGGATACGGCCCTTCGGCGGGAGGCATGAAGCCGCCGCCCCTGTGACCCCCGGGTCCCATGTGGCCGCCGCCACCCATCGATCCACCGCGCTTGCCGAGGAACCCGCGGAGGCCGTCGGGCAGCTCGACGCCGTACTTCTCAGCCAGCTCCTCCACGTCGCTCACGGCGTTCTCGCGCAGCGTCCGCTTCGCCTCATGCGCGGCGTCGCTGTCGCGGTCCTCGCCGTACTTCTCCCACCACGCGTCCATGGCATCCCGCTGCTTGTCCTGCAGGGCGCTAAGATCAGCCCGGAAAGCATCGTCGCTCATGAGCTCTCTGATCTTCTCGCGGGCTTGCTGCGCGGCCTCACGAGCCTGTTCCATGGCGGTAGTGTCCACGCCGTACTTCGAGAGCAGCTCATTCATTTCGGTGCGCTGCTCCTCGCGCAGCGTCTGCTTCGCCTCATGTGCAGCTTCGCTGTCGCGGTCTTCGCCGTACCTGTCCCACCACTCTTCCATGGCGTCCCGCTGCTTGTCTCGCAGGGCGCGCACGCCGTCGCGGAAGTCGTCGTTGGCCATGAGGTCGCTGATCTGCGAACGCATGTCGGCCCGGGTGCCATCATCGGAGCCGCTGGTTGTCGCGACGTACGACGTCATGTCGGCGAGGGCAGCGGCGTTCGCAGTGCCTTGGTCCGTGCCGCTCGTGAGCACGGCTCCCAGCGTCAGGGCGATGGCGGCGACGCCGATGCCTGCCAGGATGGCAAATCTCCGGCTGCTCATGATCGACTCCTATAGCTCTGTGTGCCTGGGGATGGAGCCCCTGCAGCGGTCCTTCGCCTCTTGACACTCAAGTATGGCCGGCGATTCTGGGCTGTACCTTGGCGGGAGCTGTGAATCGGCTGGGAGAAGTGCCGCTAGCCCGTTCCCGGTGACCTCCGGCCGTACGACTCGTAGCTGACCTTGTCGCTCGGCAGCGAAGACTCGGGGTGGCCGGGTTTCGATTCAGCCGGGTACCCGACGACGATCATGGCCTCGACGACCATGGCGGGGTCGAGTCCGACGACCTCTGCGACGTACTCCTCCGAGCTGCGCTGCGCGTCGTGGTCGCGCAGACGGACCTGCACCCAGCAGCTCCCTAGGCCAAGGTCGATCGCCTCCATGTGCAGGAGGAGAGACGTGATCGCCGCATCCTCGATCCACACGTCCGACCTCTCCGGATCGACGCAGACCACAACGACCAACGGAGCCTCGCTCAGAAATGCGGCGCCGTGGGGCTTCGCCCTCGACAGCTTCTGGATCGTCTCCTTGTCGGTGACGACGATGAACTCCCAGGGGACGCGGCCCTTCGATGAGGGTGCGCGCAGCACGGCTTCCATCAGGAGGTCGAGCTTCTCCTGTTCGATGGGTTGGTCGGTGAACTTGCGGATGCTCCTTCTGGTACGCAAGAGGTCAATGAGCATGTTCGTGCCTCACAGTCTGGGTAGCAGGTCGGGCCTGCCTCCTGATCGCCGTCGCGGTCACGCCCCGCTCTCCTTCCGGGCTTGCGCCGCTCGTATCTCTTTGAGCACGCGCCCGACATCGGTTCTCCCCAGCGGGATCGCCCTTCTGCGCGCGACGTCCTCCAGAGCCTTCTCGGTGGGGTCTTCTGGCCACGGCACGACGAGCACCGGCACCCTCGCGTTCTTCACGACACGATCTGCGACGCTGCCGCCGCCGATGAGTCCCGCCAGGCGGCCGAGTCCCCGGGCTCCCACGACGATGAGCCTCGCGTTTGTCTCCGCCGCGAATCGCAGGATCTCCGCCACGACATGGCCTTGTCTCACAGTCATCTGTGTCGGCACCACGGCTCCGGAGCCATACGTTCGCTCGAGCAGTCTCCTTATCTCCGACTCTCGTGTGGCTTCCTGCTCGCCGGGCTGAGGGTGCGATGATTCGCCGCGGTCGCGAGGGATCACGTGTATCACGGAGAGATGGGCGCCCGGCGCTGAAGCGAAGTCTGAGGCCACCTCGAAGGCGTGATCCGCGTTCCTTGAGAAGTCCGTGCAGAAGAGGACGTTCGGGTAGTGCGACATCTTGCTCCTCACTCGATGGCATTGTGTCCGGACGATGCTCGACGCGGCACCGATGCAGCGGCCGCACGTAGCCACGCTCCTGCGGCGGGTGTGGCCGATACCATACCAATCCTGCCGATCTCCCTGGTAGGGCGGTTTGGCGATCACGCTCCGAAGGGGGTCGGCGTGTTCGCGTCGAAAGGGGTGGGAGCTGGACGGGAGGCGCTCATCTCGCAGGTTCGCCGGCGTCGATGCGTGCGAGGCCGGGATCTCTCCGTCCGGCCGGAGCACAATGATACGATCAGGCCCATGTGTGGCGAATCCGGAGGACGCTGAGTGCGCGAACGACATCTCCGGACTCTCTTCATCTGCATCACCGGCGTCTGCACTGTTCTCGGTGCATCGCTCCTCGCGACGACGGCGCAAGCGGCCGAGGAGTCCGACTGGCATCACGCGCTGCAGGTCGCCGAGGACCTTCGCACCAGTCCGCCGGGAACGCCCGTGGTCCTTCTGATCGGCGGCTCGGCCGCCCGAGAGGCGACGGTCAGCGACAGCAGGTGGGCCACCGACGTGCTGCTGCGTGGCGGCCCCTCGATAGCTGCCTACAACCTGGGGTCCAAGAACCAGACCTTCGAGCAGGATGTAGCGCTGGTCAAGGCGCTTCCCAAGATCCCGATGCTCATCTTCATCGGCGTCAACCGCGGTCGCTTCGCTGGATACTCCACGAACACCACATCGACCAAGCCTGAGGCCACGAAGGCCGCCAGTCATGGTCAGCACCACTACGTCGGCCGTCCCAGCCTCACGCCCGAGCGCAAGCAGGAGGAAGTGCGCGCCTGGATGCGTGAGCGCCACCCCGTTTTCGCAAGGAGAATCGCCGGCAACATGGCGCAGCTCGACACGCTCATCGCCGCGTGCAAGGAGCGAGGCTACCAGCCCGTGGTACTCGGCCTGCCGCGGAATATGGAGGCGATCGGCGACGCTTTCGACGCGCCGATCGAGGAGTATCAGCAAGGGTGCCGGACAGTCGCCGCGAAGCACGGTATCCGCTTCATCGACTTCGTGGACGCCGCGCAGCTCAAGGACGAGGATTTCTTCGACCTGAACCATCTCGTCGATTCGGGCTGGCCGAAGTTCCAGGGATTGCTCGCGGACGAGACCCTCGTGCTACTCGAGCCTGATGCGATTGCGGGCGGGGAGGGATTCGTGGGCGCTCTGGGGCGGTTCGCATCCGGTGTCCGCTCGCGCCTCCTGTGGCCGTTCGGCTCCGCGGTACTGCTGCTGGGCGTGGCGCTCGT
The DNA here is from genome assembly GCA_963717285.1 of uncultured Thermoleophilia bacterium. GTDB lineage: Bacteria > Actinomycetota > Thermoleophilia > UBA2241 > UBA2241 > CAIXSE01. Next base: position 489,841 of record CAVQVW010000001.1, on the reverse strand, counting down.
CGTTCAGCGCCGTCGCGCCGTCGTGCGTCGTCGGCGAAAAGCCCGGCAGCGGCGGCAGACAGGGGCGCCCGCGGCGGCCTTCGGGTCGCGACCGGCCACATTCGAGGACGACCGTCCCGTTAAGCTATCGTGGCTCCCGTCCGAGGACAGAGGCTGATCGCGTGACCTGGTACGTCGGCGTCCTCAAGCAGTACGCGGTGTTCAGAGGTCGGGCTCGCCGGAAGGAATACTGGATGTTCATTCTGGTGAACTTCCTCATCATGAGTCTCCTCGGCCTGCTGCTGAACAGGACGGACGCCTTCGTACTGACCCTCCTTGCCTCGCTCTACCCGCTGGCGATACTCCTTCCGTGGGTGTCAGTCACGGTCAGGAGACTGCACGACGTTGGACGGAGCGGATGGTGGGCGCTTCTCGGCCTGGCGCCGGTCTTCGCGCCATTCCTGCCGGCGCCCATCAGCCTGATGACGATAGCGATGTGGATCGCCCTCCACGTGTTCATGCTGTTGGGCAGTCAGCCCGGCGAGAACAGGTTCGGTCCCAACCCCAAGACTGCAGCGGCTTGACGCCGCGGGGCGCGGTACTCTTGGGATCTTGATCGTGGCGAAACGGCGCCTCGGAGACCATTGCGCATCGGGTGGCGCGCCGGTCTTCCCGATGCTGCCGTGGAAGGGAGCTTCATGAGCCTGACCATCGTCGGCTGGCTTCTGCTGGGAGGGTTCCTCACGTTCTGCTTCTGGCGGATCCTCGAGAAGGCGGGACAGGCGCCCTGGCTGGCCTTTCTCGTGTTCGTGCCAGTCGCCGGCCAGCTGTTCCTCATCGTCTGGCTGGCCTTCACTCGTTGGCCCGCCGTGGATGATCCAGACACGGCGGAACGATCGACGAGCTGACGGTCGCAGCTGGCCTCGGTCGGCATCAGGGTCGCACGTGGTGGGGCAGAATCGGCTCGCCAGGAGGGTGGTGCGAAGGCCACAGCCGCCTGATCCGGGCTCGCGGTCGGAGCGCCAAGGCATCTGAGGAACGCATCGACGATCTCGGGATCGAACTGGGATCCCGAGCCCGCGCGGAGCTCGACGATGGCCTCTTCGGGGGCGAGCCGCTTGCGGTACGGACGATCCGTCGTCATGGCCGAACAGGCGTCGGCCACGGCCAGGATGCGACCGAGCAGGGGGATCTCGACGTTGGCCAGGCCGTGAGGATAGCCTGCGCCGTCGTAGCGCTCGTGATGCGAGACGACGGCGGCGTGGATCTCCTCGAGGTCGGGCATCGCGGCGATCAGCGCCTCGCCTAGCGCTGAGCGCCCCTTGACTATCTCGTACTCGGCCGGCGTCAGGCCGGCAGGCTTGCGCAGGATGCGGTCGGGGATGCCGATCTTGCCCACATCGTGAAGCATCCCGGCGACACGGACGACACGCTGGCTGCTATCCGAGAGCCCGAGAGCATCGGCCACTGCCAGGGCCTACACGGTGACTTCGTCGCTGTGGTGTCGCGTGTAGCTGTCCTTGTTGTCGAGTGCGGCCACCAACGACTCCAAGATGCCGAAGCTGCCCTGCTCGTGTTCTTGATCAGGGTGGTCCTCCGGCGTGCCGGTGACCGCATCGCCGCCCCGGTGCTTCGAGGCATAGAGATTGGCGTCGGCGACGACGACCAGCTCGTTGACCTGGAGCCCGTCGTTGGGATAGACCGCGATGCCGAAGCTGGCGTGGATTGGGATCCTCTCACCTGTCGGCGTGACGTAGGGCGTCTCGCCGAGTTTCGAGTGCATCTTCTCGACCAACGCGCCGGCTCCGGCGAGCGAGGTCTCGGGGAGAACGAGCACGAACTCATCGCCGACGTAGCGACCCACGACGTCGCAGGTTCGCGTGTTCTCATCGAGCAGGTCCGCCACCTGGCGTAGGATGACATCTCCGATGGGGTGGCCGTAGGTGTCGTTGAACGACTTGAACCCGTCGATGTCGAGCATGACCACGCTGAACTGCGTGTCGCCGCGTTCTGCTCGAGCCACCTCCGCGGTGAGGACGCCTAGAACGTGGCGGTGGTTGGCGAGTCCGGTCAGCGGATCAGTCTCGCTGAGGCGCCGCAGCTTGCGGGCCAGCTTGGCGCTGTGCACGGCTTCGCCGGCCAGCTCGCCGAGACCTGTGGCGAGCGCCATCTCGTCGTGGTGAAGACGGCACAGCAGAAGATGGCGCTCAGGTAGGGGTCTTCGCTGCTGAACGTGATGCCCGCGGAGATGAGTGCGAATGCCACAGGCACGAGGAAGTGGGCTGCCCATCGCGGCCAGGCGGCCCGCGGTAGGTACCAGGTGATGAGTCCTGCTACGGCCGCGGCACAGCCGGACACGAGCATGCCGGTCGTGTTCGCCGCACCGACCTGAGGCAGTGCGAGGCTGCCGAGAGCCAGGGCTCCGCAGACGAAGAAGAGAACGGCTGCCGCTCGGCCGACGAGGAGCTTCGAGAGTCCGAAGTCGGCGTGTTCCTCCTCTGGGGCCAGGCGCGGTTCAGTGGGTCCTTGGAGCCCTGTTGCACGAGGGTCCGTTTCAGCGGGAATGCGTCCACATGAGAGGTATCGACACCCGTGGAGCGGCCTGAAGACCGCTCTAGACGAAGTACCTAGGAGCCACGCTGGTCAGGTTCGCCGCCTGCGGCATCGCCGGGGTCTGCGTTTCGTCGCGCCGGGAGGCAGTGGCCGCTTGGGTGGCACCGTCGAGTGGCCGTCGACCTCCCGACGCTGGAAGCTTCAGGCTGATCCCTGCGACTCGATCTGGAAGACGCAAGCTCAGCGGATGCGGCGGCCCATGTCGAGCGTGAAGTAGCGCATGCCGCTGCGGGAGGTGCGGATGCCGACGCCGACGTCGCGGAACTTGCTCCTGAGGATGACGGCGCGGTGGGCGCTGCTCTTCATCCAGGAGGAGACGATGACGGTCGGTGTTGCGTAGAGGGAGCCCTTCTTGGCCCGGGCGATGTCCTCGCCGGCGCTCCAGGAGCGGTAGCCGCTGCGCGTGTAGCCGTGCTTCATGAGGCGCCGCGCAAAGGAGTTGCCGTTGGCACTTGTATGAGTGAGCTTGCCGCGGCGGGCCATCTCGCTGGAGTGAGCACGGGCGGCGTAGGTGAGGCTGCTCTTGAACTTCACGGGGGCGAGCCCGCGCTTGGTACGCTCCTTGTTCACCAGCTTGATGACCTGCTTCTCGGTCGAGGTGGGCGTGGTCGCCGCTTGGGCTACGGCGGGAATCAGGAAGGCCAGCATCGTGGCCAGCAGGGCGAGGGTGAGAGTCTTCTTCATGGGCGCCTCCATGTGTCGCTCGCAGCGGCGGTACGCCACAGCCGGTGCCGGTACGATGGGGGTCAGTCCGTGCTGCTCGTACCCCGTACAGAGTGACCATCGGCGCCGGTCGGTTTCCTCCTGAGGGACTTCCGTTGTCGGTCTTGGCGGCACCCCTTCTGCCGCTCGGCCGCGCGAACCCCTCGCGTGGCTGCGCTGCCCAAGGAGCGCAGGACGACGTCGCCGCAGACCACGGCGGCGGGGCCGTACCTATGCCGCTACGTAGTCATGCGAGGGCGGAAGCGCCGCCGCGACCCGTCTTGCCCGCATCGTGCCGGACGCGTATCCTCAGTGCGTGACTCGAAGGTACCTCTCATGACCGGCGTTCCGTCAATCAGTTTTCCCTCCTCCTCGGAGCGCGTCCTTCGCCCCAGGAGCGGCGGCAGGCATGCTCTTGTCTACGGCTTCGTGGCGGGCGCACTTGTGGCGCTGCTGCTGGCGGCCGCCCCCCCCTCGGCCGGAGCCGGCGAATCGACGCTCTTCAACGTTGGTGGTCGCGGGTGGGGCCACGGCATCGGTATGAGCCAGTACGGCGCCTACGGCTATGCCAAGCACGGCTGGACGTACAAGCCCATCTTGCGCCACTACTACACCGGCATCAGTTTCGGCAAGACGAGCAACCGCACCGTGCGGGTGTTGCTGGCCAGCGGCCAGGCGAGCGCGCGCGTGAGCTCGAGTCGTGCCTTCAAGGCGAGCGGCGCTGGGCGCAGTGTGAGTCTCCCCGCCGGCAAGGTCGCGACCCTCACCTGGTCGAACAGCGCCTATCGCGTCACCGCCGGTGGCCGCTCCTGGGTCTTCACGGGTCCTGTCACGTTCAAGCCCGGCTCTCGTATCCTGCGTCTCTACAACCGCAACCAGAACGGCTGGCCTTCGGGAACGAGCGGAGCCCGCTATCGTGGCAACCTCCGCGTCGTTCGCTACAGCGGGGCCTTCCGCATCGTCAATCACGTCAAGCTCGAGGGGTACTTGCGCGGAGTGGTACCGCGCGAGTCGCCGTCTTCGTGGCCGAGAGAAGCCCTCAGGGCGCAGGCCGTGGCGGCTCGCTCCTACGCTGTTCGCGGCATCAAGGGCGGCGACACCTACGATCTCTTCTGTACCGCCGCCAGCCAGGTCTACAACGGCTACGACGGAGAGGCTGCCTCCACCAACGCCGCCGTCGCGGCCACGGCCGGCGTCGTGCCCACCTACGGTGGCAGGGCCATCGTGGCCTACTTCTTCTCGACCTCCGGCGGACGCACCGAGAACATCGAGAACGTCTGGGGCGGCAGCGCCGTTCCCTACCTCAAGAGCGTCAGCGATCCCTACGACACGTACTCGAAGTACCACACGTGGAAGGATGGCCCCTACCGCTACTCGGAGACCACGATCACGAAGAAGCTCGGCAGTCTCGTGCGCGGGAGGCCGCGTGCGGTGTATGTGACGAAGCGCGGCCGCTCGCCGCGCGTCGTCAAGGCCAGTGTCCTGGGTACGAGCGGCGCCAGCGCGGCCAGTGGCTGGACGCTGCGCAACAAGCTCGGGCTGCGCGACAGCTGGTTCTGGGTCCGCAGCATGAGCGTCTCACCGACGAGTGCCGACCGCACGACGATCGTCCACGGGGAGAAGGCGACGTTGAGCGGGCGCACCTATCCGGCGATCGGTGCCGGCAAGCGTGTCACGCTGCACTACTACCGGGACGGAGTGTGGAGAACCACGATGGTCCCGTTGTCGCGCACCGTGAAGAAGACCTTCACCTACACCGTCAGCGGCAGCGCCAAGTCCGGCAGCTACACCTCCTACTCCTTCGCTGCCGGGCCCGGGCGCACCACCACCTACTACTTCGCCTACGGCAAGTCGCGCTCGCCGAAGACGATCGTGAGGGTGCGACCGGCGCTCACGATCGCCGCGAGCGCCGTGACGGCGCAGGCCGGCGACACGATCTCCTTCACGGGCACGGTGCTGCCTCTGACCAAGGCCGGTGCCACGGTCGAGCTGAAGTACCTCAGCGGGGGTGTCTGGCTGAAAGCCGCGGAGGGTACGGTCGCCGCCGACGGCAGCTACGAGATCCCCTGGACCGCTGAGAGCGGGGCGTGGTCGTTCAAGGTCCGGGTCCCCGCCGGGGATCAACTACTGGCCAACTCGAGTCCGGCCCTGACGGTCGACGTCCAGTAGCAGACCAGGACGGGCGGGGCAGGCCGAGATCGTGGAGGCCCGCGGCCGTCGCTTCTCCGGGCCTCCCGGACACCGCGACGGTCGCCCGGGTGCCACGTAGCCGACAGCGAGCCAGCGGGCTCCAAGGAAGTCGCATGAAGAGCTTCGTCAACGTCATCTACCTATCGCTCTCCATCTACTCGTGGCTGATCATCGCCAGGGCCGTGCTCTCTTGGTTTCCCCAACGATCCGGTGGGGTCCTCTCTCGCGTCCATGAGGTGCTCTACACGGCGACTGAGCCCTATCTCGCGGTCTTCCGCCGTCTGCTGCCGATGGCTCGCATCGGAGGGGGCGCGATCGACCTGAGCCCTGTCGTGGGGCTGGTCGTCCTGTTTGTCGCGATGCGGATGCTCGCGCTCCTCTAGCTCCTCCGACTGGGAGGTCTCATGAGTACGGTGACGCTTTTCGGTGTCGTCGCTGTGACATTCATGATGCTGATGTACGCACTCGAGGCACGCGCTCGCGGCTTCGTCCTCGCCTTCGCGGCGGGGTGCCTCCTGTCGAGCGCTACGGCTTCCTCTCTGGAGCTTGGCCCTTCGGGGTCGTCGAGGCCATCTGGGCATTGGTCGCGGTGCGCCGCTACGTGGCTGTGGGAGCAGACAGCCGTGCGTGAGGCCGCGCACCCGTGCGGAACGCGCCTGCGCGACATGGTCGCCAGGATCGCCTGGCCCGCGGACACGCTCGTCCTCAGCGTGCGGCGTGGCGGCGCGACGCTGTTCGCCAAGCCGCAGACGACGGTCGAGCGCGGCGACGAGCCCGTCGTCATGACACGGCCTGAACACATGGACGCACCGGGGTCCATGCTGGCTGCCGATCGACCGCGCCGACTCGCCGGCCGAGGGCCATCCGACGTGACCGACGACGCTCACTCCCGATGCGGGTCGCATCCGGTCGGGTGCCCGCCGCGCAACGGCGAGCCCTACTTCTTCCGAGGGGGCGCTTCGCGGTATGCTGGGACGGAGGCGCCTTGGCTGGGTGCCGTCTCGATTCGGCTTCAGGCCCGCGAGTGCGCGAAGCCGTGGTCGCGAGTCACGATTCCTAGGGGGGAATATGTGCTGCTTCGTCACCGTCTTGGGTCTGCTTGGCCCGCGTGCCGCCATACTCGTGTGGTGGATCTGGCAACCAGCGCGGTGGGATCTCGCGTTCAGCACATGGATCTGGCCCGTCGTGGGCTTCCTCTTCGCCCCCTGGACCACCATGGCCTACGTCCTCGTAGCCTCTAACGGGGTCCACTCGCTCGACTGGATCTGGATAGCGCTCGGCCTCTTCCTAGACCTCTCCTTCTGGTTCGGCGGAGCTTGGGGCAACCGGGATCGCCGGTCCGGGTCGTCGGCGAGAGTGGCCTACTAGAGATAGCAGCGGACGGCGACGTGGCCTCTCGATCGGGAGGTCACGGCGCCGTGCCAGTTGTGCGCCCGCGTGTCGTCTGTGGTGCCAGCGGACCTCGTTGGAGTGCCCCTCGCCGGAACGACGACCACCTGCGACGCAACCGACCAGCTCAGCAAGCCGCGATCGCGACGGCGATGCAGGCTGACTTGGAACCCGGCCGCCATGGTGCGATGATGCGGGAATCTTGAAGCGGAGTTCCCGAGTGGCGAGGCTGCGATGATGCGATGGATGGCGGTGGCGGTTGTGGCCGCAGTGGCGATACTCGGCGCTGCCTTGCTCGGCGTCGGCTGCGGCGGCGTCGTTGTCGGTTCCGGGCATCTGGTGACCAAGGGCTACGATCTCGAAGGCTTCACGCGGCTCGACGTCTCAGACTCCTTTGAAGTCGAAGTGACGCGCAGCGATCCCCAGAGCGTCGAACTGACCTTGGATGACAATCTCGTCGACGAGGTCGACGTCCGGGTCGAGGGCGAGACGCTGAGCATCGACCTGAAGGGCACGACCGCCTACGAGCGCACGACACAGAGGGCGAAGATAACACTCCCGGAGCTTGCCGAGGTCGTGCTGTCCGGCGCGTCGAAGGCGTCCGTCCAGGGTTTCAGCTCGAGCGGCGACCTGGAACTGGTGCTCTCGGGAGCCAGCTCACTCGTGCTCACGGATGTGGCCGCCGGGGATGCGAAGTTGGACGTCTCCGGGGCGAGCAAGGTGAACGGCGCCGTCGGGGTTGGTGATGTCCAGATGGATGTGAGTGGCGCCAGCACTGTGGATCTCGCTGGGTCTGGCGCCGAGGCGTCCCTTGAGGCGTCCGGAGCCAGCAGTCTGCAGCTTGGGGATCTCGCGCTCGAGAGTGCTGGCGTGCACCTGTCCGGGTCCAGCACCGCAACGCTCGACGTCGCGGGAACGCTCGATGCGGACCTCAGCGGCGCCTCGATCCTTCGCTTGCGAGGAAGCCCGAGCCTGCGGGAGATCGAGACGGCCGGCTCCTCGGAGATCCGCTCCGTCGGGGAGTGAGTCACTCGAGCGAGCGAAGGCCGTGCGCTCGTCTTCAGGAAACCGACCAGGAGGCATCATGGACGTCTTTGAGGCCATCGCCGATCGCTACAGCGTGCGCGGCTACCGAGCCGATCCCGTGGAGGACGATGCTCTGGCGCGCGTGCTCGAGGCGGCGCGCCGGGCACCGACTGCCGCGAATCGGCAGCCCTTTCGGATCATCGTCATCCACACTCGCGGCCGGGAGGAGGAACTCGCTCGCATCTACGGCCGTCGCTGGTTCACCCAGGCGCCGCTCATTCTGGCCGTCGTGGCCCTACCGGGTGAGGCGTGGCGGAGCGCCGACGGCAAGTCCTACGCCGATGTGGACGCCACGATCGCGATGGACCATCTCATCCTGGCTGCAACCGCCCTGGGTCTGGGGACCTGTTGGATCGCGGCCTTCGATATGGCCGCGACTCGTGACGTGCTTGGTCTGCCCGACGACGTGGAGCCTGTGGCGTTCACGCCGCTGGGCTATCCCGACAAGGTCTCCGCTCGCACCGACCGCATGCCGCTAGACGAGCTCGTCAGGTACGAGCGCTGGTAGGCCTCGAGGTCAGGCTCCGCTGGTCGGGTCGTTGAGCTCGGCGAGGCGCGCCTCGACCTCAGCATCGAGCACGACGTCGTCGAGGCTTCCAAACTGAGCGTCGAGTGACGAGGCCGCCAACTCCGATTGACCGGCTACCCTGGCCTCCTCCCGGCGGATCTTCTCTTCGAAGCGACTGATCTCGCTCGTCGGGTCGGCGATGTCGACGCTTCTCAGAGCGTCGTGCACCTGTGTCTGGGCCTCGGCTATCTTCGCCCTCGAGACCAACTCGTCCCGTTTGGTGCGCAGCTCCTCCAGCTTCCCTCTCATCGATGTCAGGCCGTTCTTGAGTCTGCCGGCGACCTCAGTCTGTTGGTCGATGGTCGGTCGCAGGTCCTTGGCCTGGTCCTCGTATTCGATCTGACGCTTCAGGGCGATGCGCGCCAGGTTCTCGAACCGATCCGCTTCCACTGGGTTTCCACCTCGCAACTGCCTGGCTTTGGCCGCCGCCGCCGAGGCCTTGGCGCCCCAATCTCCGGCAGTCGCGATCGCCTCGCGCTCGTCGTCCTCCATCATGCGCAGGTTGCCGATGCTCTGCGCGACGGCATCTTCGGCCTCGGAGATGCTGCCTGTGTAGTCGCGGATCATCTGATCGAGCATCCGCTCCGGATCCTCGGCGGAGTCGATGAGCGCGTTGATGTTGGCGCGTGTGAGCTGAGCGATGCGCCCGAGGATGGATTGCTGTGCCATGTCCCTCTCCCTTGCCGTCTTGTCTACGTGCCGGTCTGCTAGAATCGACCGCCGCCGCCGCGGCGCATGCGAGTACCTCCGCCGCCGAAGCTGGCCGGGCCGAAGCCACCGCCGCCGCCGCGACGACCGCCTCCGCCGAAGCCTCCTCCTCCGAGTACCGTGTTGATCAGGATGCCGCCGATGACGGCGCCGGCGAAGCCGCCCATGCCTCCGCCGGTCCTGCCCGTGGCTTGCGGGTAGGTCGCGGCTTGAGCTCTGGTCACCTCCGCCTGCGCTTCGACGAGGGCTCTGCCGGCCAGCTCCTGGGCTCGCGCGGCATGCTGCGCCGCAGTGGCCGGGTCGGTCTCGCCGAGTGCGAGGGCCTCCTGGAGGTTCTGCTGTGCTTCGGCAAGCCGGGTGCGAGGGCCGCTGCCGATGGCCCCGCGGTGTGTCGTCACGTAGTCGGCGGCAGACGACGTCTCGGAGCGCGCCGCGAGTAGTGCGCGTTGAAGCGAGGCGGCGGCCTTGGCCTGCTGCGTCCGCGCGTCGCGCACCTTCTGCAAAGCGCGCTCCAGCGCGTCGTCGGACTCTCTCAAGCGGAGGAGCGCCGCGAGGGGGTCGCGACCGCCCGGGGGGGCCGCCGCCGCGGCCGCCGCGTCCACGGCCGCGCGTGCCGTGGCGACGAGCGGAGCGAGCTGCGCCTGTCCGCCGAGCGCCTGTGCCTCGGCGATGTCGCGCTGTGTCTCGGCGATCGTCTCGGAGATGGTGGCGGCGGCTGCGTCGAGATCCTCGCGCAGGCGTTCCACAGCATCGAGGAGACGCTGCGCCTGCCCTGCAGCCTCCTCGGCCGCGAGGGCCGTCACCACGGCTTCGCCTTGCCGGCCGGCGCCGAGATCCGTGTGAGCGTCGCCCACCAACTCTCGGGCGAACGCGATGCGTTCCTTCGCCTCCTTCGGACTGGCGGTCGCGGACGACAGGGCCGCCTCGGCATAGACCGCCGCCAGTTCCTCGAGCGTCCGCGACGCCTGGGGGAGGAGGGCCTCGAGTCCGATGAGACGTTCCTCGAGGCCGGCGAGCATCTGGGGCACGTTGTCTTCGAGGTCGCGCAGCGTGTCGAAACGCTCCGCCTCCGCGTCGAGCCGCTCGTTTGCCTTCGCGGTGTGCTGCAGGATGGCCGACAACAGACGGCGCTGGGTCGACTCGTCAGTCGCGTCGTCCAGTTCTCTGCGCAGCTCGAACGCCTTGCTCAGGTCGCGACGAGCCTCGCCCAGCGCCTCTTCGAACGGCGCGGCGGCCGCCTCGCCGAATTCGGCGATGGCGAAGCCCAGCTCCTCCTCGCTCGTCTTGATGGCATCGTCGGTCCCGACGAGCTGAAGGTTGGCCTGCTTGCGCAGGTCGTCCAGGGGCAGGGCTGCCTGTACTTGATCGGCGCCCGGTCCGCCGGAAGACGCTGCCGGGGTGCCGCGGGCTCGGGACGCCCTCCTGAGGCCTCTCACCACGAAGAAGCCTATGAACGCAAGGATCGCGAGGACCACGACCCAGACGACGAGATAGCTGCCGCCGGAACTCCCAGATTCTGCTGGCTGGTCGGCTGGGGCCACCGGCACGCCGCTCGATGCCTGCTCCAAGCCCGCAGCGGCCCCGACGGCAGCTCCTGCCCAATCGTCCTCGGTGAGTGCTGGCTCCACGCTCGTCGTCATGACGTCGTTGAGCTCCGCATTGGTCAGCGGGAAGTCCTGATCCACGGAGTACGCGTAGGCTCGGTCCTCGACTGCCACAGCGATCAGGATGTCGCGCAGGCCCAGGTCGCTCTTCTCGGCGGTCTGCCTGGCCCAGTCGGTTGCACTCGTCCCTGAGAAGGTGTCCACGTAGACCATCCAGAGCTGCAGGCTTGCGTTCTGCTGCAGCTCCTTCATAGCCGCCTCGACTTCGCCCGTACGGTCGCCGAGGACACCGGCCCGGTCCTCTATCTGCGATCCGACTCTGAAGGGGCTCTCCGCGCTGGCCACTGGAACCGGCAGGAAGAAGGCGATGAGTGCAGCGACCATGATTGCGGCAAGGGCCAGGGAACCGCAGCGGCAGCCACCACTTGAGTGCGGACGTACACTCACGCAAGCTCCTCCCGCTCAGGGCTCGGATGACTCAGTGATGCCCACGGGACAAGGAGCCAAACACAGCCGAGCAGCCGGGTGGCACGAGGCCACCCAGGCCGACCGACGTCGCCGCCGCATGGCTCCTACGTGCTGCCCTGATCGCTCGCTCTCGCTGCCTTGAAGCGGCGTACCAGGTACGTCACAATCCCGGGAAGCATGGACGCCAGGGCAAGACCGGCCAGCACCAGAGCGAGGCTGTCCTGCACCCACGGAATCGTGCCGAACCAGTAGCCCGCGCCCAGGAAGATGGTCACCCAGAGAGCGGAGGCCACGGCGGCGAAGAACATCAGGCGCCGGATCGGCATCCCCGCGGCGCCGGCCACGAACGGCGCCAGCGTGCGGACCACGGGCAGGAACCGCGCGAGCACGATGGCCATGCCGCCGTGCCGCTCGTAGAAAGTCTGAGCTGCCTCGACGTGCTCGGGCTTCAGGTAGCGCCGGGGCTTGGCCATGAGTCGCCGGCCGAGGAAGCGGCCGATCAGGTAGTTGCAGACATCGCCGAGAAACGCGGCCAGGAAGAGAAGCGGCGCGAGAATGAGGATGTTGAGGACTCCGCTGCCTGCCAGTGTGCCGCTTGTGAGGAGCAGTGACTCCCCCGGCAGGAACGGCATGATGACGAGGCCCGTCTCGGCGAAGATGGTAGCGAACAGGGCTGCGTACACCCACGGGCCGAGTTGCTCGACGAGTTGGACGAGGTACGTGTCGAGGTGAAGAACGTGCTGTAGGTAGGCGTCGAAGGAGCTCATGGGCCGATAGTCCGCCAGCTCGGGTCATGCAGCGCTTCAGGGGTCGTGCCGCAGCGTGCGATGGACGTTTGGAATCGCGAGGTATCCAGTATAGTCGGCGGGTCGGGCTTGGTCGCGAGGAGGAGCGGCGTGGACGAACGGATGAGTCCTGGTGATGGTCGGGAGGATGCCGACACGCGGGGGCCGGTCGTGGTCAGCGAGACGGTCATCATCTCCCCCGGTTCAGTGCGACGGGCCTGGGGCCCGTTGTTCGCGGCGGGCGTGATCGCCGTCATCTTCGGCGTCCTCGTGCTGGCCAACATCTGGGCCAGCCTGGCACTCGTGACCATCTTCGCCGGGCTGTTCCTCGTATTCGCTGGGATCGTGCAGTTCGCTGCGGCTATCGGTGCGCGGCGTCGCGGCGGCCGCCTCCTGGCCGCTCTCGTGACCCTCACCGCAGGCATCGTCGTCGTCCTGTGGCCGGAGGGATCGCTCAAGACGCTGGCGGTGCTCGTCGGCATCAGCTTTGTCATCGGGGGAGTGGTCATGGCTCTGGCTTCGTTGCGCGATCGCGCCCACGGCTCCACCGTGGGGGCCGTCTTCGGCGCGATCCTCGCCGCGATCGGGGCGATCGTCAGCGTCTGGCCGGGGCCCTCTGTCGCTGTACTGATGGTGCTCGTCGGCGTGAGTGCGGTCCTCTTCGGCATCTCGGCGATCATCCAGGGTCTTGCTCTCCGCAGGGCATGATTGGCGGAAGGTCACGGCGACGACACCCCAGATCCTGGCCGACGGAGCACCACGGAGGTCTCCACCTGCCTCTCCGGGATCGACCAGTACCGGCGCAGAAGGTCGTCCTTCTGCTGGTGCGTGACCAGCTCGAAGCCGTGCCTCTCGTAGAAGCGGATGGCCCAGTCTGCGGAGGCCCAGGTGCCGACGAGCAGCGGTTTGGCGGCGCGCCCGCCGAGATGTGCAAGCAGCCGACCGCCGATGCCGCGGCGCTGCTCGGCCGGCAGGACGAAGGCGTGCCGGATGAGGGTGACGTCGGCGACGTCCTGGATGCCCATGACGCCGATGAGCCGACCGTCGTCGATCTCGCCGGCCCTGCCTGCGGTGGCCGCCGGTACGTCGTCGAACCAGCCCCAGAAGCGGACTCCCGCACCGGTCTCCGTGCGTAGCTCCTGCGGTGTCATGTACGGGACGTGATACCGGTCGGAGGGGATGACGCCGGCGTACGCGCGGGCGGCCGCATTGATGATTCGGAGTATGGCGACGAAGTCGGTCTGTGAAGAGGGTCTGATCGCGTCGGTCATGGCGCGATGATACCGCGCCGGTCGGTGCGTGGCTCGCGTCTTGCCACGCTTGACAGGTGTCCGGATGGACGCTGAAGTGGAGGAGGTGGAATCCACGTACGTTGAGCGGGAGGGGGGATCGGCCATGGCCCGGACTGTACTGGTCCTCGGCGGGTACGGCACGACGGGGCGCATGCTGAGCGAGCTGCTGCTCGCCTGGAGTGATGCGCGGGTGGTGGTTGCCGGACGCAACGTCGGCAGGGCCGAGCGGGCCGCGGGTGAGCTCGCCGCCAGATACCCGGAGCGAGTCACGGCGCGTGTCGCCGATGCCGCCGACGCGGCGTCGCTCGATCGGGCTCTGGCCGGCGTGGATCTTGTCGCCGTGGCCGCCAGCGTCCTGGCACATGCCGAGGTGGTGATCGAGGCGGCCTTGCGATCCGGCTGCGACTACTACGATCTGCTGCTGCCGGGCGAGGGCAAGCACGCCGCGCTGGAGCGGCTGCTCCCGCGGATCGAGGGCGACGGGCGTTGCTTCATCACCGACGGCGGCATCCACCCCGGGTTGTCGGCACCCGTGATCCGCGCGCTCGCGCCGGTCTTCGAGCAGCCCGAGCGCGTCGACGTAGGGGCTCTGATGCGCGTCGACTGGGGCGCCTACCAGTTCTCCGTGAGTACGATCGAGGAGTTCGCCGACGAGCTGATGGAGTACCGCAGGGAGGCGCTGCGCGGTGGCATCTGGACCAAGCTACCGTGGCGCGACGCAACGCGCACGTTCGACTTCGGAGCGCCGTTCGGCCGGGAGCGCTGTGCCGTGATGTCGATGGAGGAACTCCGCCGGTTGCCCGAGCTCATCCCCTCGTTGCGCGATTGCGCCTTCTACGTGTCGGGCTTCGGCCCCGTTGTCGACGATGTCGTCATGCCGCTCGGCTACGCGGCGCTGAAGCTTGCCCCGGACGTTCTTGGTCGGCCCTACGCACGGCTTCTGACGTGGGCGCTGCGGAGGTCCAGCCGGCCGCCGTACCGCACGGTCTGGCAGGTCGAGATGCAGGGAGGGGCCGCCGGGGCGGATGAGGAAAGGGCGCGCGCCGGCTTGCGTCTGCTACACGAAGACGGCTACTGGCTGACCGCCGCGACCGCGGCGGCCTGCCTGCTGCAGTACCTCGACGGCTCGCTGCGGATGCCGGGTGTCCACCTGCAGGCCCTGGCGGTCGAACCAGCGCGACTGCTGGGCGATCTGCAGCGCATGGGCGTGCGCTTCGAGAGCTTCGGGGTGGACGTGGGGAGAGTCATCGGCAGTACCGGGGGGCAGGCGCGATGACCGGGCCCTGGCGGGAGGCGTTTCCGGTCGATCCTCTGCCAAGGCTGCTGGAGAGCGGCGAGCCCGCCGCTCGCTGGGTGACGCTCATCGAGCTGCTCGACCGGCCCGCCGACGACCCCGAAGTGCAGGCAGCGCACGCCGCGGTGCTCGCCGACGAGGGCACGCGCGACCTGCTCGGGCGTCTTCTCGACTGGGAAGATCCGCAGCCGATCAGCGGACACGATTCTCCCGCCTTCGCGCCCAATCTCCTGCACCTGCTCGGCGACTTGGGGATCGGCGCGGAGGACGATCCTCGCATCGCGCGCATCCTGGAACAGATGCTGGAGCATGCCGACGAGGACGGCCGCTTCGCCTCGTTCGTCGCGCCGAGAGGCCGAGGCGAGCCGGCCTGGTCCGTGTTGCAGTGCGACACCTTCGCGATCACGGATGCCCTGGTCCGGTTCGGGCGCGGCGAGGACGCCCGCGTGCGCCGCGCCCTCGCCTGCATCGACGTCGACATCGCCGACACGCCGCAAGGCCGCGCCTGGCCCTGCCGCCCCGACTCAGCGACCGGCTTCCGCGGCCCTGGCCGCAAGGCCGACTGTTGCCCGATGGTCCTCCTCGAGGGGCTGCGTCTGTTCTCGCGGCTGCCAGCGGACGAGCGGCCGGCCTGGTACCCTGACGCCGGCCGCGTCCTGCTCCGCGCCTGGCGAGAGCGCGGCGCCGAGAAGCCCTACATGTTCGGCCACGGGCGCCAGTTCAAGACGGTGAAGTGGCCACCGACCTGGTACGGCGTGTTCCTGGTGCTCGACGCAGTCGGGCGCGTCCCGGAGCTGTGGCGCGGTCCCGGCGCGGCTCCCGACGACCGCCGCGCCGTCGCCGAGCTGGCCGCCTGTCTGATCGCCTACAACGTCGCGCCCGACGGCACCGTGACGCCGCGTTCGATCCGCAAGGGCTTTGAGTCGTTCTCCTTCGGGCAGAAGAAGCGACCCTCGGCTTGGGCGACCGCACGGGTCTGCACGGTCCTCCGCCGTGTGGATGTGCTGGCGGATGAGATCGCCGCCGTCGATGTGCTCTCGCTGGGCAGCTCGAAGGGCGGCGCCGGCGTCGCGCGGCCGCCACGAGGGTAGGTTCGGCGACCGTGAGTTGTGCTGTGCCGGCGCTCGGCAGGCGGAGCGCCGGCCGATCAGCCCTGCAGCTGCTTTCGGAGTCTCCAGTCGGCCAGGATCACCAGCCGGTGCAGAGCGCGGGTGCAGCCGACGTACAGGAGCGAGCGTTGGGTCGGCGTGTCGAGGGCCTCGATGTCGGTGATCACCACGGCCGGCGCCTCGAGACCCTTGAAGCGGTAGATCGAGGAGTACTTGATCCTCCTCGAGCGCAGGTCGACAGCGTCGAGGTCGCTGGGGATGCAGGCGGCCAGCCAGTCCCCGACCTCCTCTTCCTCGTCCTCTTCTCCCGGCTCTCTGACGAGCGGGGCGAGACGGTCGTGCCAAGGCTGCTCGGTGAGCTGGGCGGCGGCGCAGTGCTCGTTGCCCAGGGGGCTGAGCACGGCGACGCTCGGGCCGTCGAAGCCCTCGTCGCGCAGCGCCGTGAGCGCGGTGCGCAGCAGCGGCAGCTGCTGATCTCTCCCATACCACCTCACCTCGGGTTCGAGGTTGTCGTCGGGTCGCCGCACGCGTTTGTAGCCGGGGGTCACGCGGCCCGCGGCCACGGCGAACTCGGCTACGCGCGGCGTATTGCGGCAGTTGATGCGCAGGGCGTAGCGCATCGCTGAGATCGGCGCCGCGCCGGCCGCGCGCGCCTCCCCGGAGGGGCTGAGGAGTTCTTCGACGGTCAGCGCTCCGACGTCGTAGATGCGCTGCCAGGTGAAGTCGCCGAAGAAGCGCCAGTGGCCGCCGGAGAGCCCGTCTTGCAGGCTCAGGTCGAGGACGTCGAGGTAGCTGCGGCGGAGCACATCCTGGGCCTCGTCGAGGATGATCTCGTCGTAGGGCTGGTGGTCACCATCGAGCAGCGCCTCGAGGGCCATCCCGGGCAACTCCTCCTGCCAGAACTCCTGCCGGCAGCGCTGAGCGTGCGTCGGCGTGATACCGGCCAGCACGCGGAAGTGCTCGTGCAGGGTGCGCGCCGTGACGCCGCGCCCGAGGTCGACCGTCTCGTCCTGGAGCCATCTGCCCAGCGGCCGGTTGAAGCAGAGCAGCAAGACACGTCTCCCGCGGGCGACGGCGCGCCGCGCCGCCTCGACAGCGAGGAACGTCTTGCCGGTGCCGGCCGGCCCGTCGAAGACCAAGCGGGGGTTCGCGTCGATCGCCTCGAGAGCCTCGAACTGCTCCTCGGTGTAGTGACGCACCTCCTCGTCGAGTCGCAGGCGGCGCGACTTGGGGCTCTCGAAGAACTCGAAGTCGGGGCGCAGTACGCTGACCAGCGTGTCGCTCTGGGTGGTCGTGGGTTCTCCCCGTTCGGGGTGATACCAGCCCGTCCCGCGCTCGGCCAGGAGCCTGCGTGCCTGGTCAAGCACTGCTTCGATGAGTCGTGCTATCGGCTGGGTGCGCAGCGCGCGGCGGTCGATGACCTGCCAGGAGTGCCACTCCGGTGAGGTCTCGGCGAACTCGATGAAGGGGAAGCAGACTGCCGACCAGAACGGGACGCCGGAAAGCTCGGGGTGCGACTTGGTCAGCCGGCGGCGCAGGCTGTGCATGGCGTCGGAGGCCTGACGGAAGGGCCCACGATGATCTGGCTCGGTGCTGCGCCCGTAGTACCAGTCGCCGTCGTGGCGTCGCAGCGACGGGCAGCCCTTGACCTCGATGACGAGGACGCCTTTGCCCGGCACGATGCAGAGAAAGTCGATCTCTCCGGCGAGTCGCCTCCGGTGGTCGGACGATGTCGAAGGAATGGAGGACGGTCCAGGATGTCGTGTCCGGCGCGGGCGCCGAGCTTCTGGGCAGGCGGGCGGCGGACGGGGCGGCGAGCGCATCGAAGACGGCTCGCTCGCCGCCGCTCTCCGTGCTCTCGGCGATGGTGGGTGGTATGAGGCGCATGTCCATCGGTGTTCGGCGCCGCACCGGCGACATCCTGTGTGGAGGGTAGGCGGCGCGCCGGAGCGGGTATCGAGAGAGCCGAAGTACTGTGTGCGAGAGGCTCCGGCAGCCGCGCGCAGTCCGTCCAGCCACCACGAGGTGCCCTGTGTCGAATCGGCTCATCAGCGAGACCAGCCCCTATCTGCTGCAGCACGCGGAGAACCCGGTCGACTGGTTCCCCTGGGGGACGGAGGCGTTCGAGAAGGCTCGGAGCGAGGACAAGCCGGTCTTCTTGAGCGTGGGCTACTCGGCCTGTCACTGGTGCCACGTGATGGAGCACGAGAGCTTCGAAGACGACGAGACTGCGGCCCTGATGAACCGCCACTTCGTCTCGGTCAAGGTCGATCGCGAGGAGCGCCCGGACATCGACGCCATCTACATGGAGGCGGTGCAGGCTCTGACTCAGCACGGCGGCTGGCCGATGAGCGTCTTCCTCACACCTGAGGGAGTGCCGTTCTACGGCGGCACGTACTTCCCCGACAAGGCTCGCTACGGGATGTCCTCGTTCTCCGAGGTGCTGATGCGGATCGCCGAGCTATGGGAGACCAGCCGCAACGAGATCCTCGAGGCGGGGGCCGGGCTGACGGCCGCGCTGCGGCGCGAGAACGCGGCCGTTGCGAGTCCGGGGCGCGTGACGGCCGGGGTCGGACACGCTCGACGAGGCCGGGCGCACTCTCCTCCGGTCCTTCGACGCAGACAACGGCGGCTGGGGCGGCGCGCCCAAGTTCCCCCAGCCCACGATGGTCGAGTTCGTGCTCAGGCGCTATCTGGACACAGGCGACGAGGGCCTGCTGACGATGGTCACGAAGACTCTGGACGCGATGGCGCGAGGCGGGATCTACGATCAGCTCGGCGGCGGGTTCCACCGCTACGCGACCGACGCCGTCTGGCTCGTGCCGCACTTCGAGAAGATGCTCTACGACAACGCGCAGCTCGCCCGGCTCTATCTGCACGCGTGGCAGGTCACCGGCGACGAGTCCTACCGGCGCATCGCGACCGAGACGCTCGACTACGTCGCCCGAGAGATGCGCGACGAGGGCGGCGGCTTCTACTCCGCCCAGGATGCCGACACCGAGGGCGAGGAGGGCGCCTTCTTCGTCTGGACGCCCGCCGAGATACGGGCCGTCGCCGATCGCGCCTGTGCGGACCCGGGCGGGGACACGGCGCTGTTCATGGCGGCCTTCGGGGTCGCGCCGGGCGGCAACTTCGAGGGCAAGTCCATCCTGCATGTCGCGCGAGGACCGCGCTGAGGTCGCGCGGCTGCACGGCATGAGCCTCGCTGAGGCGGACGCTCGTCTGGAGAATCTCCGTGGGGCGCTCCTCGAGCAGCGCGACCAGCGCGTCGAGACCTGGTCTCGACGACAAGGTGCTGGCGAGCTGGAACGGCCTCATGCTCGCGGCCTTCGCCGAGGCTGGGCGGGTGCTGGATCGTGACGACTACCTGTCCGTCGCACGACAGAACGCCGAGTTCGTGCTCGCGCAGATGCGCGCTCCCGACGGCCGCCTGCTGCGCACGTGGAAGGGCGGTCGCGCCAAGCTCAACGGCTACCTCGAGGACTACGCGCACTACGCCGACGGGCTGCTGGAGCTCTACCAGTCGACTTTCGAGCCCCGCTGGTTCCACGCCGCCCGGGAGCTCGGCGACGCCATCCTCGAGCACTTCGCGGACCCCGCCGGCGGGTTCTTCGACACGAGCGACGACCACGAGACGCTGCTCCTGCGGCCGAAGGGAGTGCAGGACGGCGCCGTCCCCTCCGGCGGCGCCATGGCGGCCACCGTGCTGCTGCGGCTCGCCGAGTACACCGGCGAGGGCAGGTACGCCGACGCGGCCGAAGGGGCGCTGGCGCCGCTCCAGCCGATGATGGCTCGCGCGGCGCTGGGTCTCGCCCACTGGCTCGCCGCACTCGACGTGATGCTCGCCCCGCCACAGGGCCTCGCCGTCGTCGGCGACGACCCAGGTCCGCTGCTCGACGTAGTGCGGGCGCGCTTCAGGCCGAATCTGGTGGTGGCCGCAGGGACGTCTGGCGAGGATGTGGGGAATCGCCCTGCTTGAGGGCCGGGAGGCCGTCGGCGGCGAGGCCACGGCCTACCTGTGCCGGCAGTTCGCTTGTGAGCGGCCGGTGACGGCGCCGAGGGAGCTTGGGGTGCTGCTGGGCGGGTAGGGGTCGGGCACCCGACAGCCAGATCCCGCACCGACATGAAGAGTGCGCCACGATCGAGGTGGGATCGTTGGGAGGCCAACGACACCAGTCACATCCTGACGCCAGCAAGTGAGCGGATGCTCTCGTCAGATCCGAGCGTTTCTCTGCCAGTAGTCCCAGCGCCAGATGAGCGCTTCTGGGTGGGGCTTTCTACTGAGGTCGGCGAGATCACTCGCGAGGATGCCGAGTCTGCGTGCGTCAGGACCGTGCGTGGCGAATCGCACCCGCAGCGAACCCGGTTCAATTCCGAAGAGGTGGGCGTCGAATGCGCGATGGTGTGTGGCACACATCACCAGGCCGTTGCGCGGGTCATTGGTCCCGCGGTTCGCGACTGGCACCAGGTGGGGAGTGTCAAGAACCTCTCGGACGTCGATGCTGCACAGCGCGCACTCCGGCCCGTACCGCATGAATACGCCGAAATGGAAGCGGGTTTGCCCAGTCCTTTGGGCTGTCAGGGCCATTCGGCTCGGCTGTGCCTCAACTGCCGAGAACGGTGCTTCATCGTTCTGAGATAGTGTCATCAGAGGTGGCTCTTCCCCGAAGACGACCAGGAATTGACCGGCGCGATCATCCCATTCTGCTACCCACCCGAGTCGAACTCTACGGAGTGATGGGGTCGTGGCAGAGGAAGCGACGATGAAGATGGGAATCCGAAGACGAGCGGCGTTCTTCGTGG
The DNA here is from genome assembly GCA_963717285.1 of uncultured Thermoleophilia bacterium. GTDB lineage: Bacteria > Actinomycetota > Thermoleophilia > UBA2241 > UBA2241 > CAIXSE01. The sequence goes on along the minus strand of CAVQVW010000001.1, from coordinate 469,251 downwards.
CGGCTATCTCGTTCCGGTCGCGGCCGGGCATTCCCGTCTGTGGATACCGATAGATGATTCCATCATCGGCGATGTCATCGTCGTACACGGTTCCGGTGTGAACGATCGTCACCGTCACCCCGAAGCCATCGTCAGTGATGTCCCGCGTCCTCTCCTTGTCGACCCAAATACCTCGTTGGCCTCTGTAGAGGCGCAACTGCTGGAGAGCGATAGGCGCTACAGCATCAGGCCCAGCTTTCGCCTGTAGTTCGCCCCACAGACCGAAGCGCAGAATCCGTTCGTTGTCGACCGCGCGCGAGGCCATCGTTCCTCCCATTCAAATGCCGGGGCGCCGCGAGGCTGGGCTCCCCTGACCTTCTGCCGAAGATAGTATCAACGGCACCGAGAGCTGCCCGCCAATCTGCACATGGATGCTGTCTCGACGCCGCCCCACGCAGCAATGCTCGTCAGGTCCCAGTGCCCGGGACTTGCCGACTGCTTCATCTGTCCCCTTGTGCGGATGCGGCGCCCTCGGCTATCCCGTATCGTTTGTGGCCGAGCCGACTCAAAGAGATAGGCCCAGCCCGAAAGGGATGCCTCGCGCGGCGCGACTGGTGAGAGAATACGAGTTATGGGCGACCAAGCCTTCGCTCCGACCGCCGACACCGTCGCATGGCTCCTCAGCCGAGACGACCCATCGGCGCGCCACCTGGCCCTCACGGGTCTGCTCGGCAGGGCCGCCGGCGACGCCGAGGTCGAAGAAGCGCGGCGCGCGATCATGATGACGGGCGTCGTGCCGCGCATCCTCTCGGCCCAGGGCGATGACGGGCACTGGGGCGACCGCGATCGGTTCTACACCGCCAAGTACGCCGGCACGGTGTGGCAGCTCATCATCCTTGCCGAGCTCGGGGCCGACGGCAGCGACGAGCGCGTGCGACTGGCGTGTGAGGCGATTCTGCGTGATGCGCAGGACGCGGAGTCGGGCGGCTTCTCGATGAAGCGCGCCAAGGCGGCCAGCGGTGGTCTGCCGAGCTCCGTCGTCCCCTGCCTCACCGGCAACCTGGTCTTCAGCCTCATCCGGCTCGGCTGCCTGGACGACCCGCGCGTTCAGCGTGCCGTCGACTGGATCACGGCCTACCAGCGCTTCGACGACGCCGAGGGCGAGGCGCCGACCGGCTGGCCCTACGACAAGTGGGAGATGTGTTGGGGCCGCCACACCTGCCACATGGGCGTCGTGAAGGCGCTCAAGGCGCTCGCGGAGGTACCGACCGAGCGCCGCACGCCGGCCGTTGAGAGGACGATCGGCGCCGGTGCGGAGTTCATGCTGCGCCACCACGTGCACAGGCGTAGCCACGACCTCGGCAAGGTCTCCAAGCCCGGCTGGCGGCGCTTCGGCTTCCCGCTCATGTACCAGACGGACATTCTCGAGGTTCTGAGGATCCTGACCAAGCTCGGCGTGCGGGACGAGCGGATGGATGAAGCGCTTGGGGTGGTGAGCGCGAAGCGGGATGCGCTGGGCCGATGGAAACTCGAGAGCACCTTCAACGACCGGTTCGTCGTGCCCATCGAAGTCAAGGGGCAGCCGAGCAGATGGATCACGCTGCGGGCGCTGCAGGTGCTCGCGGCGGCGGGGCAGCCGTCTTCTGCGGAGTGCCCTCCAAGCTCGGCGTCGCCAGGCGGCTAGCTCGCGCTCAGGACCGCCTCGAGTTCGATTCTGCCGTGCGAGGGGGCGTCGGCGTCGTCGTCGTTGTCGGCGTTCCTTGCGTCGCCTTCGGCGGCGCCCCGCGAGTCATCGTCTTCATCGGGGTTGCGCACGGCCTCGAGTACGGCGCTGCGAGTGGCCTGCCCCCACGGGATCTGCACGAAGCGCAGGCCGGCGTGGACGCGTTCACGGATCTCTGAAGCACGCGCCGGGGTGCGGATGCAATCGTTCGCCCCAGCTTCGAGCCCTGTCTCAATGTCGGGATGTCGGCTGCCGGCCAGCAACACCACGTAGGTCGGGCCGCCCGTACTGAAGTCTCGAACGAGGCGGCAGATCTCAGGCCCATCCAGACCAGGCAGGTCCCAATCGATCACGGCGAGACTCGGCGAGTGGTCGTCGAGGAGCAGCTCCAGCGTCTCCTCTCCCTCACCGGACTCGATGACCTCGAAGTCGTTGTCCTCGATGCCGGCGATCGCCTTGGCGAGTGCGGCTCTTGCAGCTGTGTCCTTGTGTGCGATGAGGATTTGCATGATCCCCTCCCGAGGTGCCTGTCCGTCGCGGGGCGGTGTGGCTGGTTCCGGTGGGAGTATCGCCGCATGCGAGTCACCTGGAAATAGGACATACGTCCAAGGCCGCGGGGTGGGAAGGGTTGCAGCTGCGCGGCACGAACGTGTGTTCGCATCTGTCCTCGATCGGTGCTAGCCTTCGGCAACTGCCTCAGGAGGGGTCTTCTTGATGCTCGACGAGCTCAACCCCGAACAGCTCGTTGCCGCGCAGCACGGCGACGGGCCGCTGCTCATCGTCGCCGGTGCTGGCACGGGCAAGACGGCGACGCTCGTGCATCGAGTGGCGCACCTCATCGGGCAGGGCGCCGAACCACGGCGCATCCTGCTGCTCACGTTCACGCGACGGGCCGCGGGCGAGATGCTGCGACGCGTCGAGGCGGTGCTTGCGGCGACGGGGAACGGCCGGGCCGCCTCCGAGCGGGTCTGGGGCGGCACCTTCCACGCCATGGCCGCGCGCCTGCTGCGCATCCACGCCCGCGACATCGGCATGGAGCCCGATTTCACGATCCTCGACAGGGGCGACGCCGAAGACCTCATGCACGTCGCCCGCACGGCCCTCGGTCTCGGCCGCGGCGGCTCCCGCTTCCCCCAGAAGTCGACCTGCCTCGATGTGTACTCGCGTTGCGTCAACGCCCAGCTGCCGCTGAACGAGGTGCTCCACGGCGCGTTTCCCTGGTGCCTGCCGGCCGAAGAAGGTCTGGCGCAGCTCTTCGCCCGCTACACAGACTCCAAAGAGGAGCAGCAGGTACTCGACTACGACGACCTGCTGCTGTTCTGGCGCGGGCTCCTCGCCGACGCTGCGGGCGGCTCGCGCGTGCGCGAACGTTTCGACCACGTGCTGGTCGATGAATTCCAGGACACCAACGCGCTGCAGGCCGACATCGTCTCGTTGCTGCGGCCGAACGGTACCGGCGTCACGTGCGTCGGCGACGACGCGCAGGCGATCTACGGCTTCCGCGCCGCCACGGTGCGCAACATCCTCGATTTCGAGGAGCGGTTCCCCGGCGCCGAAGTGCGCACGCTCACCCGCAACTACCGCTCCACGGCCGCCATCGTCGCGGCCACCAACGCCCTCATCGCGGAGGCTACTGAGCGCCGCGAGAAGGACCTATGGACCGAGCGCCACGATGGCGGCCGCCCGGTGCTCGCCACCTGCCGCGACGACGACGAGCAGACCCAGTGGCTCTGCGAGCGCCTCCTCCAGCATCGCGAGCAAGGTACCGAGCTCAAGCGCCAGGCGGTGTTGTTCCGCGCCCAGCATCACTCGATGGCTCTCGAGATTGAGCTTTCGCGGCGCAACATACCCTTCCACAAGTACGGGGGACTGCGGTTCGTGGAGATGGCGCACGTCAAGGACCTCGTGTCCTTCCTGCGCCTCGCCGAGAACCCGCGCGACGCCATGGCCGGCCTGCGCGTGCTCGGCCTGGTGCCCGGAGTCGGACCGAAGACGGCGGCGACTCTCCTCGACACGCTCACCGGCTCCGGCGGCGACTTCTCCGCGTGGGGGGGTGCCCGCGTGCCGGAGCCTGCGCGCGGGGTGTGGCCCGCCGTCGCCGAGCTCTTCGCGACGCTTGTCGCCGCGGGTCCCGGCGAGGTGTCGGCTCAGGTGCACGCCGTGCGGAGCGTGTACGGGCCGCTGCTCGAGCGGCGCTACGAGAACGTGCAGGCGCGTCTGCGAGACCTCGAGCAGATCGAGGCGTTGGCTGCCCGTGCCCAGAGTCGTTCGCAGTTCCTTGCAGAGCTGGTGCTCGACCCACCGGCGTACACGCAGGAGCTCTCCGGTCCGCCGCTCCTCGACGAGGACTACCTCATCCTCTCGACGATGCACTCGGCCAAGGGGCTTGAGTTCGACGTCGTGTACGTCATCCACGCCGCCGATGGCAACATCCCCTCGGACATGGCTACCGGCAGCGCCGCCGAGATCGAGGAGGAGCGGCGCCTCTTCTACGTCGCCTGCACGCGCGCCCGCGAGCAGCTCTACGTCACCCACCCCTTGCGCTACTACACACAGCCGTGGGCCAAGGCCGACACGCACGGGTACGCGCAGCGTTCACGCTTTCTCACGGCGGCGGTGCTCGAGCACTTCGAGCAGGTGCAGACCGGGGCCGAGCCGCAGTTGGGCGACGAGGGGGCTCTCGAGCGCGTCACCACCGCCTCCATCCGCGCGAGCGTCCGCTCGCTCTGGGAGGCGCCGACGCAAGCGTGAAGCCATGCCTCCAGCTTCCGGGTCCGTGCGCCGATACTGGGTCGGGGCACGCACACGCTATGGATGGAGGGGCACGCAGATGAAGGGCCTGGTGTTCACCGAGTTCATCGACTTGGTCGACGAGAAGTTCTCGCTCGAGACCAGCGAGCGCGTCATCGAGATGTGCGACCTGCCGTCCGGGGGCGTCTACACCTCCGTCGGCACCTACGACGCACAGGAGATGATGGCGTTGGTCACAACGCTCTCCGATCTCACGGGCGTGCCGGTGTCCTCCCTCCTCAATGAGTTCGGGCGGCATCTCTTTCGGCGTTTCGTGGCGGCCTTCCCCGAGTTCTTCGAGGGCATCGGGTCGGCCACGGAGTTCCTTCCCCGCGTGAACGACTACGTGCACCTCGAGGTTCGCAAGCTCTACTCGGACGCGGAGCTGCCTACCTTCTCCTGCGAGACGCCCTCACCCGAGACCGTAGTCATGACCTACCGATCTGCGACCAACGTTCCCGACCTGGCGGAGGGCCTCATCCTCGAGTGCATCGACCACTTCGGAGATCCACTGGAGGTCAGTCGCGAGACCGGCCAAGGTGATCCACCCAAGACGGTGTTCACCATCGCGCCCAAGTAGGATTCCGGGATGGACGACGACGCGCTGCTGCGGCGCCGCCTCGAGCGCGAACGTCTCGCCCGTCAGGAGGCCGAGGCGATCATCGAGCAGAAGAGCCGCGAGCTCTTCACCAAGAGTCAGGAGCTCGAGCGTCTGGCCGTGGCGGAGCGCAAGGCGCGTCGCGAAGCAGAGACGCTGCGCGACGCGTTCGAGGTCTTCACTTCGCGGCTCGACCCCGACGAGATCATTGGCGACCTCCTGGAGTTCCTCGACCTCCTCGTGCCCCACGACAGCAGCGTCGTCTACGTGCTGCGCGGGGACGAGCTGTTTCCGCACAGTGGCAAGGGTCGCCTGCACACCGCCGCCGGCGCCGAGGGGGTGCCTGCACCCAGCTTCCTCGCCGACGTGCTGCGGGCGAGCGACCCCATCGTCGTCCTGGATGCGGCCGGCGACCCGCGAGTGCGTCAGTGGGGCATCACGTGCGCCGGAGCGGCGTGCATGGTGGTGCGACTCTCGGCTCACGATCGCGCCGGCGGCTGTCTGATCCTGTGGACCGGTTCCGCCAGCGAGTTTGACGACGCGGCGGCCCGGTTCGTCCAAGCTCTGGCGAACGAGGCCGCTATGGCACTCGAGAACGCCCGGCTCTTCCAGGAAGTGGAGAGGCTGTCCACGGTCGACCCGCTCACTCGCCTGCACAATCGACGGCACTTCGACGCCGCCGCCGACATGGAGTTCGCGCGCAGCGAGAGATACCATCTCAGGCTCTCTGCGGTCATGATGGATCTCGATCATTTCAAGGACGTGAACGACGCTCACGGCCACGCGGCCGGAGACGCCGTGCTGGTCGAGGTGGCCGCTGCCTGCACGCGCGGCACTCGCGTCACCGACCTGCTTGCTCGCTTCGGCGGCGAGGAGTTCTGCTTTCTCCTGCCAGAGACCGGCCCCGAGGAGGCGGTGATGATCGCCGAGCGCCTGCGGAGTGCGATCGCGGCTCTCCGGATCGAGGGCGGCGGCCGGAGTGTGTCGGTGACCGCGAGTTTTGGCGTTGCCGAGCGCCTGCCGAAGGGCGATTCGCTCCAAGACCTGATCGCCCGCAGCGACGCGGCGCTCTACGAGGCCAAGCGCGCGGGGAGAAACCTGGTCGTGGCCGACGGGCAGGCGCCGCCTCCGTCGGCGGGGCGCCCCTGACCGCAGCTGGTCTGAGCCCAGTCGCCTTCGGCGTGGGTTCCAGGTCTGGGCCGTCGCTCCAGCGGGGATAAGACGAGCACACGCCCCGTACGGGCTCATCCGACTGCCGGGTCAGGGGGAGAACGATGTACATCGGCATCATCGGTTCGGGGCACGTCGCTCAAGTCTTCGGCGGCAGGCTGCTCGAGTTCGGCAACGAGGTCATGATCAGCTCGCGAGACCCAAGCGCCGGCAAGCACGAGGGCGACGAACGCGCCATCCCCTCCGCCGACGATTGGGTGTCGGCGAACCATGAGCTGGGCCTCAGCGGGGCGGCGGCGGGAGGCTTCGCCGACGCCGCCGCCTTCGGCGAGGTGCTCATCAACGCCACCGCAGGCAAGTGGTCGCTGGATGCGCTGGGCGCCGCCGAAGGGGGCGACATCGAGGGCAAGATCGTCATCGACCTCGCCAATCCGCTCGACTTCTCGGGTGGGCAGCTCACGCTGGCGTTCTGCAACACCGAGTCGCTCGGCGAGCGCATCCAGCAGGCCTATCCGGAAGCTCGGGTCGTGAAGACGCTGAACACGGTGAACGTGAACGTGATGATCGCGCCCCAGGACTTGGCGGAGGAGACCGACATGTTCGTGGCGGGCGACGATGCCGTCGCCAAGGCGTGGGTCACCGAGGATCTCCTCAAGGATTGGCTCGGCTGGAAGCGGGTGATCGATCTGGGCGACATCACCGGATCGCGGGCCCTCGAGATGTACCTGCCGCTGTGGGCGAGGTTGTGGGGTGCGACCGACACAGGCGTGCTGAACCTGAGGGTCGTGCAGGGGCGGAAGTAGCGGAGCGGCGAGCCAACGCCGCGGGAGGCTGACGCCTCGTGCGGAGACGCTACTCGGTCCCCGGCGCCGGCGACAGCCCGAACGCCCCCTCCATCAACTCGGTCAGGCGTCTGAGAAAGAGCGCGACGGGCACTCCGTCCACCACATCGTGATCGAAGAGGACCGTGATGCTGAGCACCTCCCGTGCCTCGACGCGGTCCTCGACCACCCACGGCTTTCGGCTGACGCCGCCGATGACCACGATCAGTGGGTGGATGCCCATGGGGATGGCCCAGCCTCCGTGGCTCGACTTGCTCGTGACCGGCACGGACGTGACCATCACGGTGCCCATCGTGCGCTTGACCCGCCAGGGGTCTGCGAGCAGGCGGTCCCAGTAGACCGCGCGTCGTACGTGGTGGGGAAGGGTGAAGGCCAGTCGCAGCAGCCACGGTGGGGGCACCTGTCCGGAGGGGTCCAGCCACTGCTCCCCGGGAGCGAGCCGTACCGATTGCGCGTCGCGGATCTCGCCGCTGATCTGCTCGACGCTCTTCTCGTTCGACTTGCGGAGGACGTAGGGCATGGGCAGCCGCTCGTCGTGTGCCCCACCGTTGAGGCGGCGGTACAGCGCCACGCTGACGTCGACATCCTTGAACACCACGATACTGCGTCGCCCGCGCCGCAGGGCGTGAACGCGCCCGTGTTCGCTCGCCGCTTGCGCCACGCACTTGAGCGCCCAGCCCGAGAGCGAGACGTAGCCTGCCTCCCCGCGCTTTCGCTCGCTCATCGCGGCGCGCGCCGCCGTCACGTCCACGTCGAACAGCACGGGAACGTGATGGCGGGCCTTGCCGATGCGCACCGTGTCCCACACAGCTGTGCGCGACGGAGAGACGGACAGCTCTTCGAAGGCGCCTATGAGGTCATGGTTCATGGCGAGATGGTAGCGCACCGCGGCCTCGCGTGTCTCGTGGGGTCCGTGTGGGGTCGTCCGAGCGAGACCGGAGCTCTGCGCAGTCGGGATAGAGGTCGCGTTGCCAATCCAGGCAACGAGGCGGTTCTTGTCGCGTGCTGCCGCGCGCCTACGCCAGGTATTCCTTCTCGGCTCGAATCTTGATGCCGCGCAGCATCGCTGTGGCGTTGACGCTATCGCCGACGCCGAGGGCGGTCTCGACGATCGGGAACAGCCAGAGCGGTCTGTAGCTGACGCGGGCGCGGATGAACAGGCGCGTTCGGTCGGTGCCATGGGGGATCAGCGCGAAGGCCCACGAGAAGTCGGATTCCGTGACTGGCGCGAAGACGTGGCTCCTGGAGCGCAGGACGAGGTGACGCTCCGCCTCGAGCTCCTCGACCACGTAGTAGACCGACCAGTCGACGCTGTCGGGAACGCGGTCACCCACCTTGAGGTCCTGGAAACCGGGGACGATCTGGTCGGCGCTCCGCCGCCGCTCGCCCCAGATCAGCTCGTCCAGCCAATGCGGCGTGTACCATCCGGCGCGGAACGCCGGGCTGCCCATCTGTACGATCCAGGGCCAGACGAAGCTGGGCGGCGCGTCTACCGTGATCGCCCTGGTGGAGCCCCAGAGCGGGTCTGCGACGATGTGGTCGCCGGGGAGTGAACGGACGGCTTCCTCGTTGCTCACTCCCGAGCGTCGCCCGACGCGGTGGATAGCCCACGCGCTCGCCCCTACGGCGCCGAGGACGAGCGCCGACGACGATCTCTTCGACATGACGGCCCCTTCCTATCGTGGTGGTAGCCGGCTGGTAGGCCAGTCTACCGCGCCTCGACTATGATGGTGCCGTACGCTGGCCTCGCCCCCGGGAGTCATCACGCAACGAAGCAGTCGCAGGGTCGTCGCGGCCCAGAACATCAGCCGCATGTGCCTGGTCTGCGGCGCCGAGAACGTCGCCGGCCTGCGCGCCCGGTTCTACGAGCTGGCGCCTGGGGTGAGCGGGCAAGCCAGCGGGCCAGAAGGCGACGCCGGCGACGGTCCCGAACTCCTTGGCGTCTTCACCCCGCGGGAGGAGCACCAGAGCTACCCGGGCCGACTGCACGGCGGCATCTCGTCGGCGATCCTCGATGAGACCATCGGCCGTGCCATCACCATCGCTCACCCCGGAATCTGGGGGGTCACCGCCGAGCTCACGCTTCGCTACCGGAAGCCTGTGCCGCTCGACGCCGAGGTCCGCGTCATCGGCCGCATCTCGCGCGATACGCGTCGCCTGTTCGAGGGCACGGGCGAGATCGTGCTGGCCGATGGGAGCGTCGCTGTCGAGGCCGCAGGGAAGTACCTGAAGATGCGGCTCGAGGAGATCTCGCACGGCGGCCTGGACGAGAGAGAATGGTTCGCCGACCCGAGAGAACGACCTCAGTGGGTCGACGTCCTGCGCTCGGAAGAGGACGGCCCGTGAGTCTTCTGGGCCGAATCATCGACGCGGGCAGAGCGCACCGCTACGAGCTCGCCGAGGTCCGCGACGGTCTGTTCATCGGCGAAGGCGACAAGCCGGCGAAGCTGACGCAGTTCTGGATGCTGCTCGCGCTCTCCAGCTTCATCGCGGCGGGCGGCGTGATGTTCGATTCCACGCCGGCCGTGATCGGCGCGATGATCATCGCGCCGCTGGCCACTCCGATCTACGGCGTCGCCTTGGCGACGACCATCGGCTCGGTCAGGGGATTTCAGAGCAGCGCGCTGCTGCTGGTCGCCGGCATCGCCGTCAACATCATCATCGGGGTACTGGTCTCCGTGCTCGCGCCGGAGCGCCTGCCGATCGCGGCCAACCCGCAGATCACGGGGCGCACGGCTCCCCAGCTGCTCGACCTTGCGGTCGCCCTCGCTACCGGCCTCGCGGGGGCGTTCGCGTTGACGCGTCGCGATGTCTCCAACATCGTCGCCGGGGTGGCCATCGCCATCTCGCTGGTCCCTGTGCTGGCGGTGGTCGGCATCACGCTCGGCGCCGGACGACTCGATCTTGCCGCCGGCGCCCTTCTTCTGTTTCTCACGAACGTCGCCGCGATTCTCGTAGCCGGCATGGCCGTGTTCGGGGCGGCGAGGTACCAGGAGGTGGCGGCCGAGCTCACGCCGCACGGGAGCCGTCGTGCTCGCCGGCTTGTCGCCGCCTTCCTGGTCGCCTTGATCATCCCCCTTGGAGGCGCATCCCTGCGCACCTACCGGTATCACCAATGGACCTCAGCGACACATGCGTCTGTGGATCGCTGGGTGGACGGCACGCGCTGGAAGGTCGAGTCCGTCGGCCTGGAGCACGACGAGATCGTCATCACTGTGGTCGGTCCCGGCAACCCGCCCTCACGGGAGTCTCTCACCGAGGATGTGCGCCGCTCGGTGCCGGAGGACGTCGTCATTCGCCTCATCGAGGTGTACGGGGACGACTCGGAGCTGTAGGGATCGATTCCCCTGAGGAGGTGTAACGCTCGGCGTTCGCCTGCGTTATAGGAGCAGAAGGCAATGCCGATCCACTAGTAGGAGGACGATGTGAGATTCTTGAAGATCGTGGCGATCGCCGCCGTGGCAGTGCTGGCCGTGAGCACCGTAGCCGTCGCCGGGACGAAGACGATGCAGCGCGACGGGGACCGGGACCGCGTACAGACGCCGCAGCAGGACTGCACGCCGAGCGCCGATCCGTCCTGCGACCAAGTGCGGGCTCAGGACCGCGAGCGGGACTGCGACGGGACGAAGGATGTGCCTGGGACGCCGAAGCAGAATCGCGTGCAGGAGCGCGAGCAGGACCGCGACTGCGATCAGCTGGCTGCGGAGCCGCAGGTGCAGACCCGCACGCAGACGCGTGCTCGGGTGCAGACGGTGAGTGAGACGCAGCAGAGCCAGCAGGCTGACGACTGCGATCAGACCCGCCAGCGGACGCAGGCGCGCTCGGCTGCGGCAGTGGGCGGCAGCGGGGAGTGCGACGGCAACGGCTCGAACGGCAACGGGGCGGATGGCGCCGGTTGCCAGGGCAAGAACTGACGGATGCCGGAGGCTTGGGCGGTCTGTGTGCCATCGGCACATAGGCCGCCCAAGCGCGGTACACTTGTCCGGGAATCATGAACACGACGGCGAGAGGCGTGGCGTGTACGCTCCGCAAGCCTCAAAGAGCGATACCGAGGCCGGGACCTTCCCAGGTCACCAGCCTGAGTGGTTCGAGCGCGTCTACTGCGAGTCTCGCGGTCGCATCTACAATCTCTGCGCGCGCATTCTCGGCGACCGGGACGAAGCGGCGGATCTCACCCAGGAGGTGTTCCTCCGGGCCCTCACGCACCAACCTGACGCGCGCGCTCAGCAGAACCCGGACCCCTGGCTCTACAGAGTCGCCGTGAACGCCTGCTACGATCACCTTCGGCGCCGCTCTGCGCGCGCCACGACGCCCCTGGAGGACGCAGGGGAGATACCGTCGCCCACCGACGACTTCGCCTCGTCAGAGATGAGACAGGCCGTCGAGGCGGCCCTGGCGATGATCAGTCCACGATATCGAACGGCGCTCGTTCTCAAGGATCTTCACGGGCTTGGGACCTCCGAGATCGCCGACGTCATGGGCGTCAGCAGCACGAACGCGCGCGTGGTGCTGCACCGCGCGCGCTCGGCCTTTCGACGCGCTTTCCGCGGCGTCGCGCCCGCCGGGTCCGGAGCTGCGTCCGCATTCGGCTTGGCCGCTTTCCTTCCCGAACTACCGCTTCCCGCTTCGCTGCAGGTGCTGCCCGTCGCCTCCGCCCCCGTTCCGGCTGCGCCGCTCGCGTTCGCCCCTGTGCCCCCGTTGGCCGGCTTTGTGGCCAAGATCGGGGGCGGCCTGGGTGTGAAGGGAGCCGTCATCGTGATCGCGGCCACCGCCGTCACCACCGGCGGCATGACTGCCGGTCATCTGGCCGGCGGCGACGGTCTGAGAGCCGACGAAGGGCCCGCTCCCGCTGCCGCCGTCGCGAAGGTGGGGCAGGGGACTGCTTTGCTCGACCCCGGCGAGACGCGCCTACCGTTGCGGCAGCATGCTGCGCGGCGAGCCCACGCACGAGACGGCGTCTCAGGGCCAACGGCGGCGGGCTCCGGGGGGTCGAAGGAGTCCGGCACGGGGAGCGGCGAGGGTACGCAGGCGCGCTCTCGACAGGACGGAGCGCCTCCCGACTCGAAGGCCGGCTCCGACCGTGTCGCAGCGCGCCTCGCGGATGCGGCAGGCATGAACGGACCTCGACAGGCCACGACCGTCTCCGGATCGCCCGCTGAGAAGGCAGCTGCGGGTGGGGCGGGAGATGATGCGCAGCAGGTGGCGGCCGCCGGAGACAAGGGCGGCGGAAGCCACTGACGCACTCGTGTGACCCCGGTCGTCGATCTGCCGTGGCGTAGAGCTGTGGACGGCGGCACCGACGCGACGCTTGTCGCTGTCGCTTTGCCCGGCGTCAGGTACTATCGTGCTCACAACGGCAAGTCGAGGGGGCACGCATGCCGGACATCATCACATTGACGATGAACCCCGCCGTCGACACGTACCTTGCGGGAGACTCGTTTCGTGCGTCGAAGATCCGCTGCTCCGTTACCGGGTCAGGTCCAGGTGGAGGCGGCGTGAACGTCGCCCGGGCGATCCGCAAGCTGGGAGGGATCGCGGAGGCTGTGCTGACCGTCGGGGGGTCGTGCGGCGGTTGTCTGTTGTCGATGCTCGACGAGCGCGACGTGCCCCACCGCGAGATCTGGGTCCAGGGCGAGACACGCGACACCTACGTGATCTTCGACCGCGAGAGCAAGCGGCGCTACCACATCATCATCGAGGGCGCGATGATCCAGGAAGCGGAATGGTTGGCCGCCTTGGACCTCGTCGGGGAGCTTTCGCATCCCGATGCGTACCTCGTCCTCAGCGGCAGCCTCCCGCCCGGGGCGCCCGACGACTTCTACGCTCGGGCAGCCGCCGTCGCCAAACGAGGCGGCTGTCGGGTCGCCGTCGATACCTCGGGCCCGCCGCTCGCCGCGGCGCTGGCGGAGGGCGTCTGGCTGGCCAAGCCGAATCGCAATGAGCTCGAGACCCTGGCCGGCCGAGAGACCTCGACGTTCGAGGAGCGGCGCGAGGTCGTGGATCGCCTGGTGCGCGAGGGGGCGGCAGAAGTGATCGCGGCCACGTTCGGCCCGGAGGGGTCGCTCGTGACGTCGGCCACCGAGTGCTGGTATGCAGAGGCGCCCCCCATCCAGCTGAGGAGCGAGGTCGGCGCCGGCGACAGCTTCCTCGGGGCTCTCGTCCTCTCGATTTCCCACGGGCGCGACTTGCGCGACTCCGTCACCTTCGCGGTGGCGGCGGCCGGCTCCGCGCTCGGCAGATCTGGTCCTGGGCTCTCGGAGAGGGACGAGACCGAGCGCCTCTTCGCCAAGATCAAGGCTGACGAGGGAGTCCGGCCGCTGAGATCCTAGGACGCTCGGCGATCTGCTGCGGCTCCTGAAAGAGCAAGGGGGTCATCCCGGACGAGCGTGAGCTCACCGGGATGACCCCCTTGAGGTGCCTCTGCCTGCAATCTCGGGCACGCGCCGAGACGCCCCCCTCGCTCTCCTAGAACGCCCTCGGGTAGGTGTTGGGCCAGTGTCCGGGGCCCATACCCCTGTGCAGCGCGTGGGCCGTGGCGCGGATCTGCGCCCAGCCGTTGTAGATGCTCAGTCTCCGCCAAGGGTTCCACGTGCCGCGCCAGGTCCCCGGGTGGTACTGGAACAGGCCCTTGTAGGTGGTGCCCGCGTAGCGGCGACCGCCGGATTCGAGGTTCATGAGTCGCTGCAGGCCGGTCGCGCTCACTCCGTACCTGTTGGCGGCGATCTTGATGAGCGGCCACCAATTCCCGGTGCGGTTCCAGCGCGCGATTCGCTTGCGCCGCTGGACGCGCTTCTGCAGCTGTGTGACCTTCTTCGTCCAGCGCGCCACGATGGCCTTCTTCGCCACCGCGTTCTTGCGCAGGGCGCCGATTTCTGCGTCCGTCACCACGCCGTCGGCAAGCAGGCTGGTGGCCAGCGTCGCCCGCATCTTGCTCTCGGGGCTCGCGGCAACGTCGTTCTCTGCCGCTTCGGGAGTCGGCTCGTCGCTGGATGCAGCCTGGAGCGCCAGAGCGCCGGCGAGATCGACCTTGGCGATCTGCGCTTTGGCGACAGCTTGCCGACGGTGCTTCTTCGCCTTCGAGAGCTGGGCCTCGAGCTGCTTCAGAGGCGGGTGCTGAGCCGAAGCTGCGGCTGGGAGCAGGGCGGCTGCGACGAGGAGTGGGAGGATGAGGAGGATTACGGTGTGTGTTCTGCGCACGTGGTCCTTTCGACTGCTGTGTCCCGTCGGGCGAGGGGTAGTCCCACGCCTTGGGGCTGTCGCGTCCGCGCGCACCCACAGCGACGGCAAAAGCGTCGGGGAGAAGAGAGGAAAGAAGAGAGGGGACGAATCTGCAGCGCTGTGGGGCGCGGGGAAGCGCCTTTTCTGTGTAGATCCGTCGACGATTCAACCTGAGGCCGGCACGAGATGCAACCCGGGGTCGCGACTTGGCCGCGCCGACGCGCTGTCCCTGCGTGCGGTCTGGAGCGCCGTTGCGGCGGGTATGCAGTCTCCAGATGAACGCTCGCTGAGCAACGTCAACGGAACTGGAGGTCCTCTTGACGACCCATCGCATAGGCATCAACGGCTTGGGCCGCATCGGTCGCGCGGTACTCCGGCAGGCCCTCGACGATCGGCGCCTGACGGTCGCCGGCGTCAACGATCTCGACGATCCGGATGGACTCGCCTACCTGCTGCGCTACGACTCGGTGTATGGGCGTGACACCCGCTTCGAAGGCGCCGAGGGCGGCAGGTTGCGGGTGGCCGGCGGTGACATCCCGGCGTCTCGTGAGTCGAGCCCGGCCGCTATCCCCTGGAGCACCGTGGGCGCCGGGATAGTGGTCGAGTCGACGGGTGCTTACCGCAGCAAAGCCGACGCCGCCGGCCACTTCGAAGCCGGCGCTCACCACGTGATCCTCTCCGCCGATTCCGACGACGCGGACGTCGTCATCGTGCCGGGTGTGAACGACGACGACCTCGATCCGGAGCACCACACCTTCGTCTCGATGGCGTCCTGTACGACCAATGCGTTGGCTCCGGTGCTCCAGGCCCTGGACGGAGCCTTCGGGATCGAGAACGCGTACTTCACGACGGTGCATGCCTACACGGCGAGCCAGACGGTGGTCGACAAGGCGGCCCGGCACCGACGCCGCGGCCGCGCTGCGGCGCTCAACATCATCCCGACCACGACGGGCGCCGCCAAGGCGGTCGTGAAGGTGCTGCCTCACCTCGCGGGGCGTGTGACGGGCATGGCCATGCGCGTGCCGGTCCCGAGCGGCTCCGTCGTCGACGTGGTGGCTCGGGTCGGACGCGAGGTCACGCCCGGCGAGGTGAACGATGCCCTGAGGGCCGCGGCGGCGCGGCCGGCGATGGGCCCGGTGCTGGCGGTCGCCGACGATGAGCTCGTGTCGCAGGACATCGTCGGAGACACGCATTCCAGCGTGGTCGACGCGAGGAGCACCGGCGTACTCGATGGGAACACGGTCAAGGTGCTCGCCTGGTACGACAACGAGTGGGGGTATGCGGCGCGTCTCGTCGCTCTGGCGCGACGCCTCGGCGATCTGACGGCCAAGGCCGGCTGAGCGCTGACGGCATGGGCTCAGCCACAACGGGCCGAGAGAGCCGAGCTGTCCTCCTCTGGCTCGGCTCTCTCGGCGGTCGTGCTCCCGCTGGCATCAGGCGCTCTCGAGCGCCTCCTCGCTTCCTTCCGCCAGGAAGTAGCTTGCGGCGATCGTGACGACCACGAACGGGGTGGCGATGATTGCCAGGGCGCCATTGGCGATGGAGGCGATGACCGCCAGGATCAGAACCAGCGCAAGGTGCTCCCAGAAGCCGTTCTCCAGCACCATGTCTTTGCTGGCCTTCATCGCTTCGCCGAGGCCCATGCCGCGATCGACCATGAGGGGGAAGACGTAGAGCCAGATCGTGGCCAGTAGGAAGCCGCCCACGATCGTCAGCATGGCCAGGCCGATGAGGACGACGAGGACGAGGGCCGCTCCGAAGAACGACCAGAAGCGGTCGAGCTCGTCGAACACCTGGCCGACCTCGGGCTGGCGGCCCTCCCGGACACGGCCGGCGACCATGCCGTAGAGGCCTGCCGTGAGCGGTCCGGCGAGGACGCCCAGAGTGAGCACGCTCAGCGCCACGGTGATGAGTCCGGCGATGAGCAAGGGGCCGAGGTCCTTGACGAACAGCCGCCATGCTTGCTTGATGGCGCCTCCCACGTCCAGCGCCTGGCGAGTGATGGTTCCCGTGGCTGCGATGGTGCTCATGACTCCTCCTGTTCCATGTGATTCCTTGCTGGAATCAGCGTAGAGCCAAGCGCGCTCCGCGTCGTCACCCCTGTGGAGTAGTCTGAGGTCAACTGTGGGGGTGACTTCAGGGCCAGTTCCATCTCCCCGGGGTTCCGCGCGAGGGGTTGCGGGGGTACAGCCACCGCGCGATGCCGGGTCGGGGGCTGCTTCCTGGGCGCGAACCTATGTGCCGGTCTTCGCGCGCGCAGCCGCGCGGCGCCGCAACGCGAGGCCCAGACCGATCGCCACGGCCAGCGTGATGAGAGCGCCGACCACGCCGGAGGCGCTCGTGCCTGCGTCGATCGCCGGCCAAGCGCGGTCGTCGTCATCGTTCGAGGATGCCTGTGCGGCCGACGCGGTCCCCAGCGGCTCTCCCGCTGGGTCATCCTCCCTGAACGTGTAGTAGGGGAGGAGTGCCGTTCGTGCCTGGACTCCGGCGGCCGCGTCGTGGGCTGCGGAGTCCCCCTGAAGCTTCTCCTCACCGCCCATCACTCGAGAGATGGACCACTCCAGACCATCGGCGTTCGAGGAGGCGAACCAAGCCAGGGCGCTACCGGTGACGAGGGCGGCGACGGCGAGTCCGACCAGCACCGGCTTGAGCTTCAGACCCGTGAGCGGCTTGCGATGGGCGCTGCGCGCCAGCAGTTCGGGCTGCGCCTCGAGTACGAAGAGGACGACCGCGGCCGTCACGAGGCCCTCAGCGACGCCGATGGCGAGATGGATCGGCTGCATGAGGAGCAGAAAGGCCGCGAAGGGCAGCTCCGTGACCCCCGAGGCGGTCGTCTCGAGTACCACCGCGAGGGAACCGAGCTGAAGGCCGACTACGGCGGCGAGGGTGCTGCCCACGAAGATGCGTGACCGGCTCGGAGGCCAAGCGTTGCCGACGATTCTGCGGTAGATGAGCGGGTAGGCGATGAAGGCCGGGAAGAACCCGAGATTGAAGATGTTGGCTCCGAGCGCGAGGAGCCCGCCGTCGGCGAAGAACAGAGCTTGGACCGCGAGGATCGAGGCCATTACTAAGAAAGCCGCCTCAGGTCCGAGGAGGATGGCGAGGATCAGCGCTCCTCCGAGATGCCCGCTCGACCCGGTGCCGGGGATGGCGAACGTGAGCATCTGTGCGGCGAACACGAAGGCGCCTGCGACGCCCATGAGCGGGATCTTGCTCTCGTCTAGCTCGTTGCGCACCTTGCGGGCACTGTAGGCGATGGTGACGCCCGTGGCCGCCCACATGGCTCCACCCACAGCCGGGGACAGCAATGCGTCGGCCATGTGCATCGGGGACTCCTTCTTGCGGCGTGCCACGGTGCTACCATCGGGCGACTCGTGCCACTGCTGACCGTACTGTAGGCCAGCATCGCCTCATCGTCAAGGGTCCGAAAGGAGTGCCACCCGATCGGCATCTGTGGCACGCTCCGTGCTATATTCCCCGGTGCCGTGTAGCACGATTCAGGACGGAAAGGCACGCCATGACCAATGTAGTCCGGTTCGGTGTCTCCATCGAGGAGCGCCTGCTGGAGCGCTACGATGCGCTGATCGCCGAGAAGTCATACGTGAACCGCTCCGAGGCCATCCGCGACCTCATCCGCGCGGCGCTGGTGAACGAGCAATGGGAGGCGGGGACGGAGCGGGCTATCGGAACGGTCACACTGGTGTACGACCACCACGCGAGCGATTTGGCCGACAAGCTCACGGAGCACCAGCATAGCCACCATCAGGAGATCGTCTCCACCCTGCATGTGCACCTCGACGTTCACCACTGCCTCGAGGTCGTGGTGGTGATGGGGGCGGCGCGTGATATCAAGCGCATCGCCGACGAGCTCATCGGCACGAAGGGCGTACAGCATGGCAAGTTCGTGGCCACAACGACCGGCGACATCGCCTGACGGGGGGTCGCGTGTCCTCGGTCTACGCAGGTCTCTCCACCCTGGATCGTCTCGATCGTCTGGCGCGTCGGGACACGGCGGTGAGTCGCATAGACCCTCGCGCCAAGGTCCTCGCCACGGCGGTGTTCATCGTCTGCGTGGTCTCGTTCGGCAAGTACGAGGTACTCGCGCTGCTGCCGTTCGTGATCTTCCCCGTCGTGATCGCCGCTGAGGGCGACCTCCCATTCGGGTTCCTTGCTCGCATTCTCCTCGTCGTCTCCCCGTTCGCCCTTCTGCTCGGTGCCTTCAACCCATGGTTCGACCGGTCTTTCGTGGCGCAGGTCGGCGGCTTCACGGTCACGGGTGGGTGGGTCTGGTACGCGTCCATCCTGCTGCGTTTTCTGCTCACGGCATCGGCGGCTCTCGTACTCACCGGCACGACGAGTTTCTACGGCGTCTGCCTCGCTCTGCAGAAGCTGCGCGTGCCAGACGTGTTCGTGGTCCAGCTCCTCCTCATGTACCGCTACATCTTCGTGCTCGGCGAGGAGGTTCTTCGCATGGGGCAGGCGCGCCGCCTGCGCAGCTTCGGGCGCCGCGGGATGGGCCTGCGCATCTACGGCCAGATGCTGGGCCAGCTGCTGCTGCGCACGTTCGCCCGCGCCCAGCGCGTCTACCTGGCGATGAAGTGCCGGGGCTTCGATGGCGAGATCCGAGTGGCCCGGCGTTTGCACTTCGGCACGGCCGACCTGGTGTTCGTGCTGGGCTGGTCGGCTGTCTTCGTGCTCTTCCGAGTCGTCAACATCCCGCTGGTGCTCGGCAGAGTGACCGAGCTGGCTTCGTGAGCCATCACACCATCTCGGTGCGCGATCTTGGCTTCGCGTATCCCGATGGCACGCACGCACTGAGTGGTGTCTCATTCGAGGTGGGGCACGGCGAAGCGATCGCGGTGGTCGGCGCCAACGGCGCCGGCAAGTCCACCCTCCTGCTTCATCTCAACGGATTGCTGTCGCCCTCGGAGGGCGCTGTGAACATCGGCGGGACTCCGGTCGTCAAGGAGACGTTGGCCGACATCCGTCGCACGGTCGGCATGGTCTTTCAGGACCCCGAAGACCAGCTCTTCATGCCCACGGTGGGCGAAGACGTCGGCTTCGGTCCCATGAACCTCGGCCTTCCTCCCGACGACGTGGCGGCTCGCGTCGACGGTGCGCTCGCGCGGGTCGAGGCACTGCACCTCAAGGAGCGTCCCCCGTACCGTCTCTCCGGTGGGGAGAAGCGCGCCGTCGCTATCGCCACCGTGCTCGCCATGGAGCCCAGCATCCTCGTGATGGATGAACCGTCGAGTGGCCTCGATCCGCGCGCCCGACGCCGCCTTATCCGGCTGCTCGCCTCTTTCGAGCACACGCGCATTCTTGCCACGCACGATCTCGACATGGCGGCCGCGCTCTGCGAGCGCACGATCGTGCTGAGCGACGGTGTCGTCGCCTCCGATGGACCTACCGGCCGCATCTTCAGCGACGACGCACTTCTCGCGGCCGCCGGTCTCGAGCGTCCCCTCGGCATGCAGGCGTGTCCAGTCTGCCGTCGGGGCCCCGTCTGCTCGTAGGCGGACTTCGCGACTCATCACGGCCGTTCGCCATGTCTGCAGGTACCGCGCGGTCGGGGCCGGCGGGTGCGGCGCGAGGCTCCGCGGGGCTACAATGCGGGCGGGCGTGCGTTCGCTGAGGGCGGGAGGCGAGTCTGTGATGTGGAGCGGGATCCGAGCCGTGCACCGGGGGGGCAGTCCCCGTTCAGGCGACCGGGTCGCTCTGCGGCGCTTTCCGTATCCCTACTGCGCGGCCGCCACCATATGCAGCGACATCGACGCGACCAGGACGGTCGAGCGCTTCCTTGCCATCCAGGAGTTCCTCAACTCGACGGAGGAGACTCCGATGGGGCCGGGTCTGGGGCTGGAGATCGGCAACAGTTTCTTTCCCTATCCTGAGAACGACGAGTTCGGCTTCTTCTGCAGCCGTCGGCGGGATCGGGAAGTCATCGAGGCGATGATCGACTCCGGGTACATAGACTGCATGCACTCCTGGGGTCACAGTACGAGGACGCGTCGCGAGCAGGTCCTGCGCGGGCTGGAGGAACTGGAGCGCAGCGGGTGTCGGGTGCAGGTGTGGGTCGACCACTCGCGCGCACCGACGAACTTCGGCAAGGACACGACGGCCGGCGTCGGCGACGTCGAAGGATCCCCCTTCTACCACTCCGACGCTACGTTGGCCTATGGTGTGCGGTTTGCGTGGATGGGCCGCGGCAGCGCCATCGTGGGGCAGGGCATTCCTCTCTCGGTGCGGGGCTTCGCGGGTATCGCCGACCGTCGCCACCCGCGAGGGGCTGCCCAGAACCTGGTCAGGGAGGCCGGCAAGACGGTGCTGGGCCGCGCCGGCGTGGAGCGTTTCGCCCTCCACGCCGACAACCGGTTCATGCGCGTGCACACGTTGATCGACGGCCGGAGGGTCTGCGAGTTCCAGCGCTGCAACGCTCACTGGAGTGGAGCTCTCGGAGCCAATAGTGGCGGGCTGGCCTACGCCCTGCGTCCCGAGGTCTTGGAGGCGCTCGTCAGGTCCGGGGGCACGATGGTCGCGTACACTCATCTCGGCGTGGGTCCGAAGGAGCCTCCGTACTTGCAGCACGAGACGCGCAGTGCGCTCCGACGCCTCGCCGCGGCCCATGGCGCCGGGCGTATCCTCGTCACCACTACCTCGCGCCTGCTGACCTATCACGTGAACCACAAGTGCTTGATCTGGTCGCACGAGACCAGCGAAGCCGGCGAAACGGTGATCCACATCCGCGGCGTCGGCGACCCGCTCACGGGACGCCACGTACCCCCGGTCGAGGCTCTACAGGGCATCACCTTCTACGTGCCGGACAGCGGCAAGGCGCGCCTCGCCCTCGGCGGATGCGAACTGACACGGATCGAGCGCAATCCGGTGGACGAGACGGGTCGCGCCAGCATCGCGATCCCGCGTGCGCGCATGAGCTATCCGCTGGCGGTGTCGTAGGGTCACTCGATGACGACGAGCGCGTCGGCAGTCAGCTCGTAGTCCTCATCCTCGTTGAGGTCGTGCACGCGTATGCGTTCCAGCTCGCCCTCTCCCTTGAGATCCAGAGGCTGCGCCTCGGTCAGCAGCTTCACGTCGGAGAGGCGCAGGGCCGAGCGTAGGGCACTCGTCACGCTCGGCTCCTTGCCGGTGGTCATGAGTACGACACGGCTGGTGTGGTCGGTGAGGTCGATGGCGAGCTGCGCCGAGGCGTCGCCGGTGTCGAGAACCACCACCCGCTGGTCGGCGAGCTCGCTCTGGTCCCCAAGAGCGGTGTACACGCCCTTTCCGCGGTAGTCGTCGAGGTTCGAGATATCCACCTCGACGACTGTGGCCGGGCGCGGATGGCAGGATTTGTCGACGCGGGTCTGGGTCGCGTCCTCGGGCTTCACGTTGGCGCGCCAGTTCTTGATCGCCTCGTGAAGGGCGTCGGCCGCCAGGTTGCTGCAGTGCATCTTGATGGGCGGCAGGCCGTCCAGCGCGTCGGCGACGTCGCCGCGCGACACCTTGAGGGCGTCGTCGAGGGGCATCCCTTTGACCAGCTCGGTGACCATGCTGGAGGTGGCGACCGCCGATCCGCAGCCAAAGGTCTGGAAGCTGATGTCCTCGATACGGTCGTCGTCTGTCACCCTTATGTAGATGTCCATCATGTCGCCGCACACCGGGTTGCCGACGCGTCCGACGGCGACGTTCGGACCTTCGAGAGTACCCACGTTGCGTGGGTTGCGGAAGTGCTCGAGGGTCTTCTCGCTGTACTGGGTCGATTTCATGACTTCTGCCTCTCGGTTCTGGTCGCGGGGTAGGTCTCGCTCACACGGGGCTCGCCGGCTCGTAGAGGGGTGAGAGCGCCCGCAGGCGAGCGATCACCTCTGGGAGAACGGCCATGATGCGCTCCACATCGTCGTCTCTGCTGAAGCGCCCAAAGGTGAACTCAAGCGAACCGTGCGCCTCTTCGTGCAACAGCCCGCAGGAGATGAGTGTATGCGACGGCTCGAGCGTCTTGGAGCTGCAGGCTGAGCCGGTGGCGGCCGCCACGCCCTTGTCGCGCAGCGACAGGACCATGGCCTCGCCCTCCACTCCCTCGAATCGGAAGTGGGCGTTGTTGGGAAGGCGCCGGCCCGGCTCGTTCGCCGGAGCCCCGTTGAGGTGCGCATCGGGAATCTCGTCCAGAACGCGGCTCACGAGCCGGTCCCGAATCGCCCGAATACGCTCGACCTCGGCGGGCATCTCGGCCGCCATGGTCTCGGCCGCGGTCGCCATGCCGACTATCGCCGCCACATCCTCGGTCCCCGAGCGCAGGCCACGCTCCTGGCCGCCGCCGAACATCACGGGCGCCACTTGGACGCCCTTCCGCACGTAGAGGACGCCGAGTCCGCGCGGCCCGTAGATGTCGTTGGCCGAGAGGCTCATGAGACTCACCGGCACGGCGCTCGTGTCGATCGGCACGAGGCCTTCGGCGGCGACGGCGTCGGTATGCAGTGCCACGCCGGTGCCGACGAGCATGTCGGCGATCTCCTCGATCGGCTGGATCGTGCCGATCTCATTGCTTGCCCAGCCCACCGAGACGAGCACGGTGTCGTCGGTGATGCGCGCCCGGAGCTTCTTCGGTGACACGCGCCCGTAGAGGTCGATCGGGCAGCGGGTCACACGAAAGCCGTTCTTCTCTAGGTACTTGGCGATGTTCAGTACCGAGATGTGCTCGGCCTCCGTGATCACCACGTGATCGCCCTTGCGCCGGCTGCGCTGCATGTAGCCGATGATCCCGAGGTTGTTCGCCTCGGTGGCGCCGGAGGTGAAGATGATCTCGGATGGCTGCGCACCGAAGGCGCTCGCCACGCGAGAGCGCGCATCCGCGAGTGCCGCGGTGGCGTCGTCGCCCACGGCATGCAGCGACGCGGCGTTCCCGAATGTCTTGGTCAAGTAGGGCAGCATGGCCTCGACGACGCGTGGATCGACGGGCTTCGAGGCTTGGTAGTCGGCGTAGACGACCCCGTCCTCGGGGTTGATGAGTGTCATGGTGTCGCCTCAGAACCACATGGTGGCGCCGGCATCGAGAGCGAGGTCGTTGAGCGTCGCCGCTCCGACGATCGTGACGCCCTCGATGAGTTCGACGGTCTCCCAGCCCAGCATCTGCTTCGAGGCTTCGCACACGTAGACGGTGATGCCCATGTCGATCGTCTTGCGCAGCATGTCGGCGACGCTTGGGAAGGAGCCGACCTGCATCTTCTCGGCCTCACCCGGGCGCAGCACCGTCAGTCCCATGCCCAGGTAGTAGACGGCCGGCTCAAGGCTCATCGCCTTCGCGCTCTGAGCGAGAACGAGAGGCGAGTACTGACGCTCTGGGGCATTGCTGGTCTGCACGTAGAGTATGGAGTTGTCGTTCTTCATCGCTGTGACCCCCTTGTCATTTGAGACGCCGGATGAGCATTCGGAGCTGACCGCCATCCGTCTCTGCCGCGACCACCTCGTGGCCCGCGCGCTTCGCGAAGCGGGTGAGATCCTCTTCTGCCGCGGGGTCGTCCGCGAACACCTCGAGGATCTCGCCGACCTCGATCGCGTCGATGCTCTCCCGCGTCTGGAAGAGCGGCTCCGGGCAATAGAGCCCGATGCAGTCAAGCGTCTGTGCTGGAATCGTCTCCTCTGGCACGACATCTCCTTCTGGACGGGGTAGATACCCAACCGCTACGGTCGGTATTCCCCGTGAGTGTAGTGCAAATGCGTGCGCGGGACTACTGAGACGGCGTCAGGAGCCGATACAATCACTGCGAGCGGCGACGTGGCGGAGGGTGATGGCGCTGAAGAGAGCGGGTCTCATGAGGTCTGGAGTGGCAGTCGCTCTCCTTCTGGCGACCGCGTTCGCCTGCCTCGTGCTGTCGCGACCGGTGCATGCCGCCCCAAGTGAAGGCGCCCGAGGCGTCGGGGTGGTGCTCGCCAGTCCCCAGTCCTCGCTGCAGGAGCTTCAGGATCAGGCGAGGGTCGTGCGCGCCACCATGAAGCGCCTTGAGAGCGAGATGGAGGCGCTCACCCTGCAGTGGCACGCTGCCCGGCAGCATCTGGAAGAGGTCAATGCACGGCTCGTGACGGCAGGTCGCGAGCTCAGGAGCGCGGAGATCGAGCTTGAGCGGCAGCGTCGGCTCGTCGCGGTGCGAGTGACCACGATGTACAAATCGGGTGAGTATTCGTGGTTCGACATCGTCGTGGGGTCAGCGAGCGTCGCCGATGCCGAGACGGCGGTCGACGTCATGCGCCGCATCTCCGAGCTGGACAGCCGCGAAGAGGCCGAGCTCCAGCGGCTCATGGGAGAGGCACTCCGCCTGGAGCGGCAGGTGGAGACGGAGCGCGAGGAGGCGATCATCGCGCAGGCCGACATCGACGCCCGCCGGGCTGGCATGGACCAGAAGATCGCCGAGCGCGAGGCGCTCCTCAAGGACGTCGTGGCGCAGATCAAGAAGATCCTCGCCGCGCCGGAGCTCCTTCTGAAGTCTGGGGGCAAGGTCACGCAGGTGACCTGGGCGCAGGCCTTCCTCAAGAGCCTGGGCATGCGCCTCACGGTCGAGAACGTGGCGGCCGTCGTCGCCTGGGAGATGGCGGAGGGCGGGCACTGGTACAACACCGCCTACTACAATCCGCTCAACACGACCCAGCCCATGGCGGGCGCGACGATCTTCAATTCGGTGGGCGTCAAGGCTTACAAGAGCTGGTCGCAGGGTCTCAAGGCGAGCGTCATCACCATCAACAACGGGTTCTACGGTGGCATCCTGGCCGCCTTGCGCTCTGGAGACGACGGGCAGGCCGTTGCCACCGCCGTTGCGGCTTCTCCGTGGGGCACGGGCTCCTTCAGCGTGCGGGAGTAGTGGAATGTGCGTTTGGGGGCGGAGGTGTGGCGCATTGCCAGGACCTCGCTCATGAGCGGCACGCCAAGGGAGCAGACCGGTGGCGCGCCGCGTCGCTTCCGAGACGCGTCCGATCGGGCGCGGGCAGACTGGGCCTCAGCCGATCCCGGCCGGCAGGCTCGGCAGGCTGGCTGCGAGTCCACGGCGGACGGTGTTCTCGTTCCCTTCTTCGGCAGACCTCACCTCGTTGCGCACCCGTCGGGCATCGTCAGCGCTGAGGCGGCGCCTGTCCACGCCGCCGTGGCCATCCTTGTGCTGCACTACCTGACACATGCCGACGGTGCGCCCGTAGCTGGCGAGTGGCTGACCTTTCGCGATCTGCCGGATGGCCTCTTCTACTCGCCGTCGTTCGCCAGCCGGGCTGAGGCTCCGATTGCGGCGGCCTTTGGCGGCGCCTCCGGCGGCGCGCGCGCGCCCATGAAGGAGCTGGGGGAGTTTCGCGCCGCGGCCGCCTCCGTCGGCGGCGAGGAACTCGACCTTGCCGACGCGGGCTTCGCCTTTGCGGCGCTGCCGCGGCTGCGGCTGGCGGCGCTGCTCTGGGAGGGCGACGAGGACTTCCCGGCAGAGGCGCACGTCCTCTTCGACGCCGCCGCGGGCCACTATCTGGCGGCCGAGGACCTCGCAGGGCTCGGCGAGACGCTGGCTTGCCGGCTGATCAACGCCCGCTGACCGCGGGGTGGCTCAGAACTCCAGGGTCTCGAGCCGGCTGAAGATCACCTCGCGGCCGGCCTCGTACTGGCCGGGGTCCATGGCGGCATCGAGCTCGTCGGAGCCGAGCACGGCCATCGCCTCACCGCTCTGCTTGATGAGCGCGCCGAAGTCGATGCCCTCGCGCCACGCCTGCATGGCGCATTCCTGGACGACCCGGTAGGCGTCTTCGCGCAGCATGCCTCCGTCGACCAGGGCCAGGAGGACCGCCCCGCTGAAGACGAGGCCGTAGCTCTGGCCCAGGTTCAGCAGCATGCGCTCCTCGTCGACGACGAGGGTGTCCATCATGGCAGTGAATCTCTGCAGCATGTAATCGAGCAGGATGCAGCTGTCGGGCAGAACGATGCGCTCGGCGGAGCTGTGGCTGATGTCGCGCTCGTGCCAGAGGGCCATGTTCTCCATGCCGACCATGGCGTTGGCGCGCAGCACGCGCGCGCATCCGGCCATTCGCTCGCTGAGGATGGGGTTGCGCTTGTGGGGCATGGCCGAGGATCCCTTCTGGCCCTCGCCGAAAGCCTCCTCGACCTCTCGCACCTCGGTCCGCTGCAGGTGGCGTATCTCTGTGGCGAACTTCTCCAGGCTGGAGCCGACGATCGCGATGCAGTTCAGGAAGGCCGCATGGCGATCGCGCTGCACCACCTGATTGCTGATCGGCTCGCGTCCCAGCTCCAGCTCCTCGCAGACCAGGTCTTCGACGCGGGGGTCGATGTTGTTGTAGGCGCCCACCGCGCCGCTGATCTTGCCGACCGCCGCGCCAACGGTCGCCACGCGCATGCGCTTGACATGGCGACTCACCTCAAAGGCCCAGATGCCGAGCTTCATGCCGAAGGTGATGGGCTCGGCATGGATGCCGTGCGTGCGCCCGACCTGGACCGTGTCCCGGAACTCCAAGGCGCGCCGCTTGAGCACCTCGCCCAGTGCTTCGAGGTCATGCTCGAGGAGCCGGCCTGAGCGCTTGATCTGCAAGGCGAGGCCCGTGTCCAGCATGTCGCTCGAGGTCATGCCGTAGTGCACGTACTTGCTCGCCTCGCCGACATGCTCGGCTACGTCCGTGAGAAAGGCGATGACGTCGTGGTTGGTGGTCCGCTCGATTTCGGCCACGCGGGCGACGTCGAACGCTGCCCTTGCTTCGATCTCGGCGACGGCCTCGGCGGGTACCTTGCCCAGCTCCGCCCACGCCCGGACCGCGGCGATCTCGACGTCGAGCCAAGCCTGCATCTTGGCTTCCTCGGTCCAGACGGCGCCCATCTCGGGCAAGGTGTAGCGCTCGATCATCGGTCCCCTCCGCGTGTGCCGGCTCCGTGGGGCCGGTCCATGATCACTCCACTCGCGATTCTCTCACACGACGCCAAGGCGACCGGCCTGCGAAGGTCTCCAGGGGCCTCTCACGGCGACGCATAGCGAAGCCGGTCGGGCCGTGCGGCGTTGGTCCAGGAGGCCGCATCTCGTGTGGGAGGCGTCGTCCGGCCGGTTGTGAGCCGGCTCATCTGACGGCGATCGCGTCGATCTCGACCTTCACGTCCTTCGGCAAGCGGCTGACCTGCGCACCGGAGCGTGCCGGATAGGGCTCACGGAAGAACTGCCCGTAGACTTCGTTCACCGCGGCGAAATCGTCCATGTCCTGCAGGAAGAGGGTGGTCTTGACGACATCGTCCATCTGCAGCCCTGCCGCGGCGAGCGTGGACTTCATGTTCTCGAGAGCCCTGCGCGTCTGGTCCGCGGCTGTCGCACCGACGACGGAGCCGTCTGGGGCCAGCGCGATCTGCCCCGAGACGAAGACGAGATCGCCTGCGGCCAACGCCGGAGAGTAGGGGCCGGCTGCCGGGGCGCCTTCGGCTGCTGCGTAGGCGTGCTTGTCCACGGGCCCTCCTCAGACGTCCAGGATCCTTGCGGCCAGAACGGCCGCGTTGCGGGCGCCGTTGATGGCCACGCAAGCGACCGGTACACCAGGCGGCATCTGTACGATGCTCAGCAGCGAGTCGAGCCCTCCGAGGTCACTCGTCTTGATCGGCACGCCGATCACGGGCAGATTGGTGTATGCCGCGACGACGCCGGGCAGGGCGGCCGCCTTGCCGGCGCCGGCGATGAGTACCTTGATGCCGCGCGACTGCGCCGTCTTCGAGTAGTGGGCGACCTTGTCCGGGTCGCGGTGCGCAGACATGACGCTCAGCTCGTATCTGATCTTGCGCGAGTCGAGCTCGGCGCACGCTGCGTTCATGACCTCGCGGTCGCTTTCGCTGCCCATGATGATGCCGACCAGCACGGGATTCAGGTCTATCCCCTCCAGGATGAGCTCTGTCTCAGTTTGTGCCTGCTCCACGGTACGCTCCTCTCGTCATCCGGCGACGCCGGTCGGGAACAGGTCGATCTCGCCGCTCTGTGCCCTGACGGCGCGCTCCGCGATGTCTGGCCGGATCTGCTGGCCGTCGAACTGGATACGGCCGACGGCTTCGTAGGCGCGCTCGCGCGCTCCGGCGAATCCGTCGCCGAGAGCGCTCACGGCGAGCACCCGGCCGCCGGCGGTGACCACCTCATCGCCCTCCAATGCAGTCCCGGCGTGAAACACGCTCACGCCGTCGAGCGCTGCCGCGGCCTCGAGTCCTGCGATCCTGTCTCCCTTGTGGCTGCTGGCGGGGTATCCGGCCGAGGCCATGACCACGGTCACGCAGTCCTCGGGAGACCACTCGGTCTTCACTCCCGCCAGTTCGCCGCCGGCCGTGGCGGCGCATAGTTCCAGCAGGTCGCTGCGCAGGCGCGGGAGCACCGCCTGGGTCTCGGGGTCACCGAACCGGCAGTTGAATTCGAGCACCTTCATGCCGTCGGGGGTGACCATGAGGCCGGCGTACAGCACGCCGCGATAGTCGATACCGCGTCTGCGCAGAGTAGTCACGACCGGTTCGACGACCCGCTCCATCGCCGCGTCGATGGCCCTCTCCTCGAACCCCGGCACCGGGCAGTAGCTGCCCATGCCGCCGGTGTTCGGGCCTTGGTCGCCCGCGAAGATGCGCTTGTAGTCCTGGGCCGGAGCGAGCGGCACCGCGGTCCGCCCGTCACAGAGCACGAGCAGCGAGACCTCTGGTCCGCTCAGGTACTCCTCGGTGATGACGACTTCGCCGGCCTCGCCGAAGGCGCGCTCCAAGAAGCAGCTCTCGATTGCGTCTCTCGCCTCGCCGTGGTCTGCGCAGATCATCACGCCCTTGCCCGCGGCGAGGCCGTCGGCCTTGACGACGAGCGGCCAGCTCTCCTGTCGCGTCAGCGCAGCCAGCGCGGTCTCGACACTCCGATGCTGCTCGTAGCGTCCGGTGGGGACGCCGCCCTCCATCATGATCTCCTTGGCGAAGGACTTGCTGCCTTCGAGTCGAGCGGCTCTCCCTGACGGTCCGAACACGGCAAGACCATGTTCGCGAAAGAGGTCCGCGAGGCCCGCGACCAAGGGGGCTTCCGGGCCGATAACCGTCAGGTCGATGCGGTTGCGACGGGCGAACGAGAGCAGGGCGGGGAGGTCCTCGGCGCCGATGTCGACGTTATGCGCCTCGGCGCCCGTGCCGGCGTTGCCCGGAGCGCAGAAGATGTCGTCGGCTAGCCTGGACCGGGTGAACGAGCTGATGAGGGCGTGTTCCCTGCCGCCGCCGCCGACCACGAGCACTCGCATGAGGCCTCCAGATGGTTGGAGTTTCCCCGTGAGTCTACTCGCGGCGACACGCCGGCGGCAACGAGAGCTCGCCACGGCCCGAGACGAGTCTGCGAGTGGCCGGCTCGTCTCGGGCCGCGCGTTCCGTAGCCTACGTCTTGGGCTCCGTGTCCTGGTCCGGCGAGTCGATGCTGGGGGACGCGACGGTGGGCTGGGTCTCGGCCGCGGGACTGGCGGCGGCTGAGGCCATGGGGATGTCTGAATTGGTGGCCTGCCACGCCGCCTCCTGCGGACCGCGCTTGGGCCGCCAGGGTCGCCAGATCAGGAGAGCCACGGCGAAGCCGGCGAGCGCCGCGATGGCGACCCACTGTGCGGTCTCGGCGACCGACCAGGAGTCGCGCTCGCCGAATCCGTCCGGCGGCGGGGCCATCCGCTGGCCCGGGCCCCTCTGCCAGCTTTCGCCGTTGCGCGAGCGATCGGCCGACAGCGAGGTCCCGTGATTCTGGGAGCTGTCGGCGGCGAAGACAGTCGACTCGGCTCCCCTGCTGGTTGAGGCTGAGCGGGCATCGGCGTCGGCGACGACGGAGACGGCAGCCAAGGCGGTGGCCGCCAGCGCCGTCACCAAGAGCGCGATCTTGCTCCTGCGAGCCATGTCTCCTCCGTTTCGTCGCATATGCCTTCGTCTGTGGACGACGGTGGAGCGAGGCTACCGGGCGCGGCTGGATGCGCCCTGTGACGAACCTGAGACTTGGCTGTGACCCCTAGATCGCGCCGCCCAGACCGATACTGCGCGGCAAGACGATCGTCTCATCGCGCCCCGGGCCGACGGCGATGAACTTCACGCGCGTACGCGTGAACTCCGCGATGTACTGGACGTAGTCA
This sequence comes from uncultured Thermoleophilia bacterium, assembly GCA_963717285.1. GTDB lineage: Bacteria > Actinomycetota > Thermoleophilia > UBA2241 > UBA2241 > CAIXSE01. The sequence continues at coordinate 438,821 of CAVQVW010000001.1, read as the reverse complement.
CGAGCCGCCTCGGGAAGATCCTGCCAGGTCTCGCACTCGCGGATGTCGTCGGTCCACCCCGGCAACTCCTCGTAGGCGGGTTCGGCATGGTGGAAGTCGGTCTGACGCAAGGGGAACTCGTCGAGGAGCTGGTGGCTCGCCTTGTAGCCCGTGCAGACCTTGAGGGTCGGCAGTCCCGAGAGAACGTCCAGCTTGGTGAGTGCCAGGTGCGTGATGCCATTGAGGCGCACCGCGTACTTGAGGGCGACCAGATCGAGCCAGCCGCAGCGCCGCTGGCGGCCGGTGGTCGTGCCGAACTCCTGACCGACTTCACACATGGCGGCACCGATCTCGTCGTGGAGCTCCGTGGGGAAGGGCCCCTCGCCCACTCGCGTCGTGTATGTCTTCGCCACACCGATCACGTGGTCGATGCGCGTCGGGCCGACACCGATGCCTGTGCAGCACGCACCGGCGATGGGGTTCGAGCTCGTCACGAAGGGGTACGTGCCGAAGTCGATGTCGAGCAGCGCTCCCTGGGCTCCTTCGAAGAGCACGTGCTTGCCTTGGTCCAGCGCCGCGTTCACCAGGAGGCTCGCATCGCAGATGTAGGGCTCCATGCGGGCGCGATAGGCGAGGAGTTCATCCGTCACCTGGTCGGCGTCGAGGACGCCGATATCGTAGCGCTGCAGCAGGAAGTTCTTCTCCTGCAGCGCCGTCTTGACCTTGCGGAGCAGGATCCGCTCGTCGAGGAGGTCCTGCACGCGGATGCCGATGCGCGTGTACTTGTCGACGTAGCAGGGGCCGATGCCGCGCCCGGTGGTGCCGATCTTGAACTTGCCCAACTGCTGCTCATTGGCGCCGTCGAGGAGCAGATGGTACGGCATGATCAGGTGGGCGTTGCCGCTGATGCGCAGGTTTTCGCCGCTGATGCCGCGGGCACGCAGCGCCTCTATCTCGCCGAAGAGGATGTGCGGGTCGATCACGACTCCGTTGCCGATCACGCAGGTCTTGGCCTCGTACAGGATCCCCGATGGGATGAGGTGCAGCTTGAACTCCTCGCCGTCACGCACGATCGTGTGACCGGCGTTGTTGCCGCCCTGGAAGCGCGCCACTACGTCGGCCTTCTCGGCCAGCATGTCGGTGATCTTGCCTTTGCCCTCGTCGCCCCACTGGGCGCCGACTACGACGGTACCGGGCACGGTCCCCTCCGTTCGTCGCGGCGGCTGGTCGGCCGCCGTGTAGTTCGTCAGGCGACCGGCCGGCCGCCGTTCAGTATGCTCCGCGCAGCGATGACTCCGGCCACAGAGGCTTGGACCAGACCCCGGGTGATGCCGGCGCCGTCGCCTACGGCGTAGAGGTTCTGGATGGGGGTCTGGAGGCCTTCATCCAGTTCGGGTCGAGCCGAGTAGAACTTGACCTCGACTCCGTACAGTAGCGTATCGGCTCCGTTGACGCCGGGGACCAGGTGGTCCATCGCCGCGAGCATGTCGAGGATTCCGCGGAGGTGACGGTAGGGCAGCACGAAGGCGAGATCTCCGGCGGTGGCTCCGCTCAGCGTTGGTTGCACGGCGCCTCGCGCCATTCGGTCAGTCGTGCTGCGACGGCCCTTGTGCAGATCGCCGAGGCGCTGGACGATTATCTGCTCGCCGAGCAGATTGGCGAGGCGGGCGATGCTCTTGCCATAGGCGATGGGGTCGTTGAACGGCTCCGTGAACTGGGTGGAGACGAGCAGGGCGAAGTTCGTGCGGTCTGTCTTGTCGGCCGCGTAGCTGTGACCGTTCACCGTGACCACGTCGCCGTAGTTCTCGAGCGAGACCGCGCCGTACGGATTCATGCAGAAGGTCCGCACCGGATCGTTGAACGTCGGCGTGCGGTAGACGAGCTTGCTCTCGTAGAGGGCGGTGGTGAGCGGCTCCATCACAGTCGCCGGGACTTCGATGCGAGCCCCGATGTCGACGGGGTTGGAGCGCACCCTGATGCCCAGTCGCCGGCACTCCCCGACGAGCCATCCGGTGCCCTCGCGCCCAGGCGCGACGACGACAGCGTCGGCAGATGGTCGATTGCCGTCTGCCAGGGCGATGCCTGTGACTCGCCTGCGGCCTGTCGACGTCTCAGAGGTGAGAATGCGCTCCGCACGCGCACCGGTGCGCACGCTGATACTGGGTTCGAGCTCGTCGCGCAAGCGTGTCAGGATGTCGTAGGACCGTTCGGTCCCCATGTGGCGCACCGGCGACGCCACGAGGGTCATGCGCCATGCCGCCGCTCTCTGGCGGATCTCCTCGACCTCCGGCCCGCCGCCATGGATCTCTGTCGGCGCGCCGTGCTGAAGCCAGATGTCGTCCACGTAGCTGATGAGTTCGCGCAGCCGCGCCCTGGACACGAACTGGTCCAACCAGCCACCGACCTCGGGTGACAGCGTCAGCTTGCCGTCGCTGAAGGCGCCCGCTCCGCCCCAGCCGCAGGTGATGTCGCACGGCGAACATCCGCTGCAGATCCCGGTCGTGCGTGCAGGACACCGCCTGCGTGCGATATCCGGACCCTGTTCGACGAGGAGGACCCGGACGGCGCCGTGCCGCACCAGCTCAAGCGCGGCGAAGATGCCGGCGGGCCCGGCACCGACGACGATGACATCGTGATGATCGCGTGCAGCGTCCATTGAGAAGCCGGGGGAGTTGCAGGAAGGGCGGCACTGAGGATCCCTTCCCAAGATGATAGCCGTGCGCCGGAGTCGTGACAACGCCCCGCGGGTCAGGTCGCGCGACGAGACTCGCGGCCCCGCCGGGGTGCAGGTGAGTCACTGTTTGTCCTCACAGGTCTGCGGGTACTTCCGCTAGCGACCCGCGACGTGGCGGGCGCCGCCCGTCGGCTAGGCGCCGGTGAGATAGGCTCCGCCCCCGCGGGTCGTCGAGATCTGGTGGTACCCAGAGCGAAGGGTCGAACGGTGTCCGTGTGGATTCCAACCCTCGATGAGGGCGAAGTTCCTGAGGGCGGCTACTCGGTGGTCTATCCGAAGGGCCTTGGCGTCCTCGTTGCCAGGGTGGAGGGCGAGTTGTACGCAGTGGCCAACAAGTGCTTTCACATGGGTTGCCCGCTGGAAGGTGGCAAGCTCCGAGGGACGATACTTACCTGCCCGTGTCATGACTGGCGCTTCGACGTGCGTGACGGGAGGTTCGTGACGGCTCCTGAGCTCCGCATCGAGACTTACCCGACGAGGATCGAGGACGGCAAGGTTCACGTCCGATTGAGAGGTGGATGACGATGACGCAGCACGAGGTGATGATCTACGCGCTCAGTACCTGCCGATGGTGCAGCAAGACGAAGCTCTGGTTCGAAGACGCGGGGATCCCGTTCAAGCACGTCGACGTCGATTCTCTGCACGGCGGTGAGGCCAAGGCCATGGCCGACGAAGTAGATAGGGTGAGCGGCGGTCGCCGCTTCCCCGTCATCGTCATCGACGGGGACGTCATCGTGGGCTTCAAGCCCGAGGAGTTCGAGCAGCGAATGAACCGCGACAGCGTCGCGGGTGAGGACTAGGGATTGGACAAGGCCGACCGCAAGGAGTCATTCCGCTACCTCTTCCAGCGCGTCATCGAGCCGCTCGGATACAAGTTCACTCCCGACGAGGAGTTGGTGGACTTCCTTCTGGAGCACGAGGTCGATCTGGAGCAGGAGCACGGGTCTCCGCTCTGCCCGTGCCAGTTGCGGACGGGCAAGAGGCCTCAGGACATGCTCATCGTCTGCCCTTGCATCCCTTTCCACCGCAAGCATTTCGATGCCATGAAGCGCTGCTGGTGCGGGCTCTTCGTCCATGAGGATGTCACCGACCCGGACGCCCTGCCGCAGCTGGCTCCGGACGAAGTGTGAGGCGAGGCGGGCATGTGGCAGGAACTCGCGAAGCTCGACGATCTCGCCCCCGGCGGGATGAAGCACGTCATCGTCGGTGAGCGCGAGATCTGCCTCTGTGAGTACGACGGCACGGTCTACGCGGTGAGCCGCCGATGCGGCCACCAGAACGCTCCGCTCGACCGGGGTGCGCTCGAAGGCTGGGTGCTCACCTGCCCGCTCCACCACTCACAGTTCGACATCCGCAGCGGGAGGAACCTGAGCTGGCCGATCGACCATCATCTGGGGAACTCTCCACTGCCCGAGCCTGTTGAGCGCTTCTTCGAGCTGGAGAAGCGGCTGCGACGGAGGATCCGGGTCCACGGGCTGCACACCTATGACGTAAGGATCCACGCCGGATCAGTCGAGGTCGATCTGCCTGAGGCAGTCTGACCGTCCACCATCCAGAAGGAGGCAGCATGCCGTTCGAACTCCCACCTCTGCCGTACGCGCAGGATGCGCTTGAGCCCCACTACACCGCTCGCACCCTGAGTTTCCACTACGGCAAGCATCACAGGACCTACGTGGACACACTCAACAAGCTGATCGAGGGATCGGAGCTCGAGGGCATGAGTCTCGAGGATGTCATACGTGCCGTCCAGGGGAAGTCCGACAAGCAGGCGGTCTTCAACAACGCCGCCCAGGTCTGGAATCACACGTTCTTCTGGAACAGCATGAAGCCGGGCGGCGGCGGCGAGCCCGGCGGCGAGCTGAGCGACAAGCTCGTCGCCTCCTTTGGCGGCGTCGAGCAGGCCGTTCAGGCACTGAGGACCGCGGGAGCCACGCGTTTCGGCAGTGGCTGGGCGTGGCTGGTCAGCGACAACGGCGATCTGAAGGTCCTGAGTACCCCGAACGCCGAGCAGCCGACGGGCCCAGGCGTGACGCCCTTGCTGGTGGTCGACGTCTGGGAGCACGCCTACTACCTCGACTACCAGAACCTCCGACCACGCTACCTGGAGACGTTCTTCGGTGATCTCGTGAACTGGGACTTCGCGGCGGAGAACCTGGCCGCCGCCAAGTAGGCGGGAGGCATGGACCGGTGGGTCTCGCCCGCCGGTCCATGCCCGCCGTTCCGTGCCCAGGCTTCGGGCACGGCCGTCATACTGTGTCCGTCCGCGCTCCTACCGCGACTTTTCGCGGGTCGGGGCAGGAGGTAGTATCGGGGTCCAGCTGAACGCGACAGGACTCGTGCTTCGCGCGGCCGAGGACGAGGGGAGACCATGCTGAAGGGGTTCCGGGACTTCATCATGCGGGGCAACGTCGTCGACTTGGCTGTCGCGGTCGTCATCGGCGCGGCCTTCGGCGCCGTCATCACGTCGTTCGTGGCGGATATCCTCACGCCGCTCATCGCCGCCATCTTTGGCCAGCCGGACTTCTCGGCTCTCACCTTCACGATCAACAACAGCGAGTTCCTCTACGGCGCCTTCATCAACGCCCTGCTCGCGTTCTTCCTCATCGCCCTTGCTGTCTACTTCGTCGTGGTGGTGCCGATGAACAAGCTGGCCGAGAGGCGCGCGGGTGCGGAGGCAGCGGCCGAGGCCACAACCAAGCAGTGTCCTGAGTGCCTCAGCGAGATCCCTCGGCCGGCGCGCAAGTGCGCGTACTGCGCGTCCGAGCAGAGCGACGAAGCCGTCGCCTGAGTCCTGAGGAGTCGCAGGAGTTGCCCCGCGGAATCAACGCGCCGCTGCGCGAGAAAGGGGGCTGACGGTGATGTCAGCGCTGTATGAATCGAACGAGACAGCCTGGAAGCTCTTGGGTCGCGGCAAGGTCCGGGATGTCTACCAGTACGGACTCAACGAGATGCTGATCGTCACGAGCGACCGTCTATCGGCCTTCGATGTCGTGCTGCCCACGCCTATTCCAGACAAGGGCGTCGTTCTCACGCAGATCGCCAACTTCTGGTTCGACAAGACCAGTCCGATCATCGCCAATCACATCATCGATCCTGAGCCGTTCAGTGCCGACACTGCGCGCAGGCATCTTGCCGGGCGATCGATCGTTGCCCGCGAGGCTCAGGCTTTGCCCGTCGAGGCGATCGTGCGGGGATACCTCACCGGTTCGGGGCGCAAGGACTACGAGAGAACGGGCATGGTCTGTGGCATCGCACTGCCGGCCGGCCTGGTCGAGGCCAGCCGCCTGCCAGAGCCGTTGTTCACGCCCTCGACCAAGGGCGAGCTCGGGACGCACGACGAGAACATCTCATTCGACACGATGGCCGATCTCGTGGGCAGCGACCTGGCAGCGAGGGTCCGCGATATCTCGCTGGAGCTGTACGCGTTCGGGGCGGCCTACGCCCTCGAACGCGGCATCATCATCGCCGACACCAAGTTCGAGTTTGGCATACTTGACGGGGAACTCATCCTCATCGACGAAGTCCTCACGCCGGACTCCTCGCGATTCTGGCCGGCTGACGGATACGAAGCGGGCAGGAGCCAGCCCAGCTATGACAAGCAGTTCGTACGCGACTACCTCGAGACGCTCGACTGGGGCAAGGAGGCGCCCGGGCCGGAACTGCCCGCCGACGTGGTTGCCAGGACGTCCGAGAAATACCGGGAGGCGTGGCGACGTCTGACTCAGGCGTGACGAGAGCGGGGGAGCCGGGCGGAGGGCGTGGCCGATCCGCCTCTGTCCCACAAGCCGCCCGCCACTGGGAGAGGCTGTACGACTCCGGAGAGCGGCCCTGGGGGGAGAGCCCGAGCGAGCTGGCGCGGCTCGCCGTCGCGCGGCTGCGGCCGGCCAACGGCTCGTCGACTGGCGAGAGCGCCTTCACACTCCTCGACGTGGGCTGTGGCTACGGTCGCGACAGCCGCTACCTGGCGGCGGAGTTGCGCTGCCAGGTCGTCGGCATCGATCCTTCGCCAGCGGCCGTTGTCGCGGCGCGCTCCGTGCGCAGCCACGGCATTGCTGTGGACTACCTGGTGGACGACGCCGTGACGTTCGCGGGGCGGGCGGGAGAGGCCGGCCGTTACGACGTCGTCTTCGCCGGCCAGGTCTATGCGCTCCTCGGGCCGGCCGGCCGGCGAGAGTTCGTCGAGGCTCTCGCTGCCCTCGCTCGTCCCGGCGGCCTGCTCTTTATCAGCACACTGTCTCCTCGGGACCCCCAGCACTACGCGGTCGGCCGGCAGGTCTCAGGGGAGAAGCGTAGCTGGATCGAGCACATCTACCTGCACTTCTGCACGGCCGAGGAACTGACGGCCGACTTCGCCGCCTTCGACGTGCTCGACCTCGAGGAGCGCAGCTACGAGGAGGGCACAGCCAACGGAGGCGTTCATCGTCACGCCAGCTGGTTCTTCGAAGGTCGTCGGCGCTAGTCGCTCGCGCCGCGTCTTCGTGCGTCACCCGGTCGTTCTCGGTGAGGGCGGAGATGCCGTGAGCGGCGAGTCTCAGTCCCGCGCGGTAGAAAGGACCCCGCCAGGGCGGCGAGTCGGTCGCGATCTCGCGACAGCACGACTCGGCGCCGCGTTCACCTGTCGCGTGTAGTCCGGAGGGCCACGGGCCGCTAGCCAAAGGTGGCGCGGAAGGCGAGGATGCTCCTGGCTTCGGCCGCCTCGACCAGCGAGAGCAGTTGCTGGAGCAGCAGGAGGGGGGTCTGGAGGTCCTGGCCGTCGACGCTGGCGACAGCTACGATCCCGCGCACGCTGCTCGTCAGTAGCATGCCGTCATCGGGTCGCAGGTCGGGCACCCGCACGAGCGCCTCCACGAAAGGGATGCCGTGCGTCTCGGCGAGATCCGCCAACTTCGCGCGCAGCACGCCGGGGAGGATCGCCCCTTCGGCGGGTGGAGTCACGAGGCCGCCGCCGCGCACGAGGAGCATGTTGGAGGTGGAGCCTTCGAAGATGTGACCCTCGTCGTCAACGAGGATGGCGTCGTCTGCGCCCGCCGCCTTGGCGGCCCGCTGCGCCAGGTAGGATTGCATGACCGTCATCGCTTTGAGCTGGGCGCGCACGCGTACGCCGCGGTATGAGATGACGCGCAGCGGCCGAGCCGGGAAGACCCGGACATCGGCTTGGATGAGGAGCGAGGGCTCGCCCTCCGGCGGACCGGCCGTCACCAGCACGCGGCAGGCGCCGTCGGGGATCTCGGCGGCAGCAGACAGTCTGCGGATCTGGTCTGCCATCTCGGCGTGCCCGCAGGGACGTTCGAGGCCGAGCTCGGCCAGACCGAGGTCGAGACGAGCCATGTGCTCGTCGAAGAACACGGGGTACCCTCCGACGAGCTTCAACGTCTCGTAGAGGCCCAGTCCGTGCGTGAGGCCGCGGTCGGTCACGCTGATGTACGCCTCGTCGGCCTTCTTCAGCACTCCATTCAACATCAGAACCACCATGCGCCCACTCTACCGTGACGCGGTACGAGTCGCCCAGCGCGGACGGGGCGAGCTCATCCGGTGCAGTCGGCGATGCTGGCGCCGACCGCCCGCAGCATGCCCGCCGCCTTATGCAGTGTCTCGCGATACTCGAGAGCCGGCGCTGAGCCGGCGACGATGCCGCCTCCCACCTGGAGGAAGAGACGATCTCCCACGCGGACCAAGGTCCGAATGACGATGTTGAGGTCGAGGGCACGTGGTGCGATCCATCCGAAGGATCCGGTGTAGGGGCCCCGGCGCACGTTCTCGAGTTCCTCGATGATCTCCATGCATCGCACCTTGGGGCATCCCGTGATGGTGCCGCCGGGGAACATCGCCTTCGCCAGGTCGATCGCGTCACGGGCAGGATGCAGGCGGCCGCGGACGTTGCTGACTATGTGGATGACGTGAGAGTAGTACTCGTTCACCATGAGTTCGGAGACTTCCACCGTGCCGTACGCACACACCCTGCCCAGGTCGTTCCGTTCGAGATCGACGAGCATGATGTGCTCAGCCCGCTCTTTCGGGTCGAGGTTGAGTTCGTCGGTCAACTCGTCGTCATCGGGCCGCCGCCTGCCGCGAGGGCGGGTCCCGGCGATGGGCCGCGTCTCGGCCCAGCCGTCACTGCCGAGTGCCACGAGACGTTCGGGCGAAGAAGAGATGAGTTCGCAGTCGCCGAGGTGAAGGTAGCCTGCGAAGGGCGACGGGTTCACAGCGCGCAGCGTTTCGTACAGATGCAGACTCGGCAACGAGTAGCAGAGGTCGAGGCGCTGCGACAGGTTGGCCTGGAAGATGTCGCCGGCGAACACATACTCCCGGGTTCGTTCGACTGCAGCCTCATACTCCCGGCGCCGGAAGTTGGCGCGGAACACCGGGAGGTCGCTGTTGTGGAGGCGAACCGGGGCAGGCCGCTGGGCGCGCACCAGTGCTGCCCTCACGCGAGACCGTTCGCGGTCGGCCGTCAAGTGGTCGGCACTCATCCTGTCGATGAAGAGCGCCTCCCCGGAGGCGATTTCGTACTTCACGACCTTGCCGGGCAGGAAGACGTCTATTTCGGGGAGTCCCAGGTCGTCGCAGGTCGCGTCGGGGAGGGTCTCCAGATAGCGCACGGCGTCGTAGGCGACGAGACCGAACAACGCTTCGCTCTCCGGGTGATCGCGAGGGTCGGCCTCTGAGTCGAGGGCCGCCATGAGAGCGGCGGCTCGCAGCGCTTCGAAAGGCGGCAACAGCTGGAGCGAGTGGGCTCGCTGCGCGAGGGAGCGTGCCGCCGCGCCGGCTTCCGCGACGCCGGGTCCCGGCAGGACGACCGCCACGCCTCGGCGCACCCGCAGCCTGAAGACTGGATCCCAAGCCAGATAGTGTCGGCGGGCGAGCTGATCGGAGCCGCCGGCCGAGTCGAGGAGCACCAGCGGCGCCTTCCCCTCGAGGCCCAGGGCCCGTACGAGTGCTACGGGGTCGACGGCGGGAAAGCTGAAGCTCGCGAGGCGGGCGCTTTCTTGAGCGGATGCGGCGGGCACGCTACTTCTCTATGTCCGAGTAGTCGTCCCTCGTCAGCGTACGGAACTTGGTGTAGTCCTTCACGAAGCCGAGACGGATGGTGTCCGTGGGCCCGTTGCGGTTCTTGGCGATCTTCAGCTTGACGATGCCCTTGGACGAGGGATCGCTCGGATCCTCATAGATGAACATCACCATGTCTGCGTCTTGCTCGATGGCGCCAGACTCGCGGAGGTCGGCGAGCTGGGGCTCGCGGTCGGCGCGAGCCTCCGGGGAGCGATTGAGCTGCGACACGGCGATTACCGGTACCTCGAGCTCCCGGGCGAGTTGCTTCATCGCCCGTGAGATATTGGAGACCTCCTGCTGGCGATTCTCCGCGCGCGTGTCGCCGGACATGAGTTGCAGGTAGTCGACGATGACGAGCGACAGCGGATGTTTCGTCTGCAGCCGGCGGGCCTTGGCGCGCAGCTCGAACATGTTGAGGCCGGCGGTGTCGTCGATGAAGATATCGGCCTTCTCGAGCTCGCCGGCGGCCTGCACCAGTTTGGCATAGTCGTCGCCCGAGAGCGTGCCGGTGCGCACCCGGTGCGAACTCACGCGCGCCGACGAGCACATCATGCGTTCTCCAAGCTCGCGGGCACTCATCTCGAGGCTGAAGATGGCCACGGGGGCCTGACCTTGGACGGCGATGTTCTGAGCGATGTTGAGCGCCAGAGAGGTCTTGCCCATGCCGGGCCGGGCTGCGAGCACGATGAGGTTCGCCTTCTGGAAGCCGCCGGTCAACCGGTCGATGCCCTCGAAGCCGCTGGCCACGCCGCTGATGCCGCGTTCCTTCTCCATCTCATCGAGGTACTCGAAGTTCCGTACGAGGACGTCCCTGATGTGCTGGAACTCGGCGACTCGACGCTGTTGCTGGATGGCGAAGACTTTCTGCTCACAGAGGTCGAGCAGGGTTGGGAGGTCGCCAGGATGCTGATAGCCCATCTCGGCGATCTCGTTGCCGACCCGGATGAAGGCGCGCAAGACGCTCTGCTCGCGCACGATGCCGGCGTAGTGAGCGGCGTTGGCGGCAGCCGGCACGAATTCGGCCAACGTATGGACGAACTCGCGCCCGCCCGCTCGATCGAGCACGCTATCGCGTTCGAGCTGCGCACTCAGCGTGACCACGTCGACCTCTTGGCCACGGTCGTAGAGCGTGACCACGGCTCGGTAGATCAGGCGATGGGTGTCTCGATAGAAGTCGTCAGCGGTCAGCAGCTCAGCTACGGCGGCGATGGCGTTGGGGTTGACCAGCATCGCCCCAAGCACCGACTGCTCTGCCTCGAGATCGTGCGGGGGCAGTAGTGATGGAAAGGGACCGCTGAGCTCTGCTGCCACGGATCCTCCCGCGGGGTCGAGGGGCACTTCGAGTACCGCAGTCTAAGGCACTCGCACCGCCCATGATAGTCGCCTCAGGGGGAGAGCGCAGCGCAGAAGCGCTGCGGGCGGGCGCGGCTCAGCCGCTCCCGCCCGCAGCGGAAGAGCAGTCTGGAACGGGCGGTCACTCGGGGACGACGATCACCTTGACCGTGGCTACGAACCCGTCGCCGACCTCGACGTCGACCATGAACGTGCCGAGTTCCTTGATGGGCTCTTCGAGCTGCACTTTGCGCTTGTCGATGGCGAAGCCACGGGCAGCCTTGATGGAGTCGGCGATGTCCGCGGCCGTGATCGAGCCGAACAGCCGGTCGCCTTCACCGACTTTCTCGGTCAGCGTGAGCACGGTCTTGTTGAGGGTCTCGGTGTGCTCCTCCGCCTGGGCTGCGAGGCGGGAGTCGCGTGCCTTGCGCTCTTCTTCGCGGCGCTGGAACTCGACGATCTTCCCGGGCGTCGCCACTTCGGCCAGCTTGCGCGGGATCAGGTAGTTGCGCGCGTAGCCGCGAGCGACATTCACCAAGGACCCTTTGCCGCCGAGGGTGTCGACGTCTTGGAGCAGGATGATCTCCATATAGCTCTCCTCAGCTGTTGACGTAGGGCAGAAGCGTCGCCTCGTGGGCTCGCTGCCGCTCCGCAGAGCGACTTGGCTCGCTTCCTAGAATGGAATGTCGTCGTCCGACGACTCCGCATAGTCGGTCTTGGCGGGCTCGCTGCCGCGGGGGAAGGGCGCGCCACCCTCCGTGCCGCCGCCATGCCCGCCAGCGTTCTCAGGTCGGCTGCTCTGGCCGCCGCGCGGCCCGCCTCCGGTCTCGCGGGGGCCGATGAACTGCACCGTGTTGGCGACGACGCTCACGGCCGACCGCTTCTGCCCGTCCTGCGTCTCCCACGACCGCCAACGGAGGCGACCCTCGATGGCGACCTGGCGACCCTTGTGAAGGTACTGGGCGCAGTTCTCGCCCTGGGCGCCGAACACGTCGATGTCGAAGAAGTTGGGCCGCTCGCCCCACTCACCTGAGTTCGGGTCCTTGGTGCGCTCGTTGACTGCCAGACCGAGACGGCACACGCTCGTACCGCCGGGTGTGGCGCGGAGCTCAGGGTCTCGCGTGAGATTGCCGACGAGAACGACGACGTTGACTGAACCGGCCACGGTGACTCCCTTCGCTCGCTGGAGCGCTAGGCCTTCAGCCGCAAGGTCATGATTCGCAGGACCTCGTCGGTGATGCCCAGCACGCGTTCGACCTCGGTGAGGGTAGCGGGTTCGGCCGTGAAGGTGATGACGCTGTAGATCCCCTCCGGCTGCTTCTTGATCTCGTACTGCATCTTCTTCTTGCCTTGCTCGTCGAGGCCGACGATCTGGCCGCCGCCACCTTCAACGGTGGCGCGAAGACGCTCCACGATCTCCTTCTGGCGCTCCTCGTCAGCGTTCGGGTCCACGATGAGCATGAGCTCGTACTTGTTGATCGCGATCACCTCCTGTGGTCTGCACGGCCCCAGCCTCGGATGCTGGAGCAGGGGTGACACGCTGCCTCGCGGCAACGTGAACGGGCACTATACCAGCCTCGGGGTCGCAAACAAAGCGTAGCTCGTCGCGCCGGGTGCGTGGAGGGTGATGAGGGCAGGACCACGTTGACATTGCGCCAATCCTGCGCAAACCGGGTCGCGGGGTCCGCGAGGAATCCGCGACCATCGTCGCACGGGACCCCGTGGGCAGCGGGCGCCTGATCAGACCTCGGCGAGCAGTCCTCTTCCGAGGGGGATCGCGCTCTCTATCTCCCTCAGCACGAGCTCGCCGTCCGCCAGGCCCTCGACGCTCCATATTGCCATCAATCTCGGTAGATCGCCCCCGTCCCGATGCATCTGCACGAAGACCGGTCGCGCCTCGGCGACGAGCTCGCGAGCGTACTGCGCGTCGCCTCCGAAGCCGACCGCGATGGCCTCGAGTGCCTTGCTCACTGTGGCGGCGCGGAGCGTGCTCATGCCCGCGATGCGCGCAGGCCCTGTCAGCAGGCCGAAGAAGTCGCGCACCTCGGCGGCCCGGAGTTCGCCTATCACGAGGCGGCTCGGGTTCATGCGTCGCGCCTTGGAGAACAGGGCGGGCAGATCGGTATCGGCGTCGACGGCGAGACGTACGCAGAACGACCTGTCCCGGAGCGCCGGCAGGTCTGGCCCGTTCTCGATGGCCACGAAGCGCTCATCTACGCTGGCGAACTCGAAGAGCGCGTTCAGGAGCGTCGACTTGCCGGCGCGGCGGTCGCCGAAGATCAGCATCGTGCGATGGTCGCGGATGAACTGCATGAGGCGTGCGCCTTGCTCGGCGGACAGCGCGCCTGCGTCGAGCAGTCCGCGGAAGGTCGTCGCCACCACGCCCGGCGCACCGACGGCCTCTGCGTACATGACAGACGTGTGAGGAGTCAGGGTAGCCCGTCGAGCCATGAGATGCCCCAGGTAAGCGCTCACGTGCGCTTTGAGAGTGGCGCGCAGCACGTCGAGGTGCTCACGGAGGGCGTCGTCAGTATGGACGAACTCGAGCCTGTCGATGGATCCGTCGATCTCCCCGACGAGTTCTTCCTGGATGGCGCGCAACGCCTCGTCGCCTGGGCACGGCGCCAAAGGTTGCGACTGCGTGGCCGCCGGTTCGGGGGTCGTGCTCTCTTGGCTCATGCCTGTCCTCTGCGCCGTCCTGCTTCGGCTGCCGTATCGGCACTCGGCGCCGACAACATGAGTGGTACAGTCACCGCATGGTCGACAGGTCGGACATCATCACTGTGAGGCTGTTCGCTGGCTTGGAGAGGCAAGCGAACGAACGTCGCTCGGAGTATCATCTTTCGCTCGCCGTCTCGCCGACGGTAGCTGCGCTGACCGCCCATCTCGGTCTCAGTCCGGGGGTCGCCGGGCTGGTCCTCGTGAACGGGGTCCACGCCCGTGACGACCAGTTGCTGAGTGCCGGCGATGAAGTGTCGCTCTTCCCCCCGCTGGGCGGGGGCTAGGACCAGGGCGCCGGCACCTGGCAACGTCGCCGAGCTGGCAATACCGCCCGCCTCCGTCATGGCATCGCCAGGCTCACGCGACGTCTGGCTCATCGATCTCCGCGCGAAGCCCACCCATCTGCAAGCGGGACCCGTGCTACACTCGCGGCCATGACCCCAGGCAACATCCCCCGGTTGATCGAGACGCTGAGATCCAAGGCTGGCGACGATCTGCGCCTGAGCTGCGCCGAGGCGTTCAAGATCGCCCGCGACCTCGACGTGCCCCCGGCGGTCGTCGGCAGCACCTGCAACGAGCTGGGTATCAGAGTGACCAGCTGCCAGCTCGGGTGCTTCTGACTCGACGTCTCGGCACTCGGCGAGGGTGTGCTCTTCGCACGGGCGATCCGGATTGAATGTCGCCATCGAGGGAACACACGTAGTCATGGCGACCCGTTCGCAGAACGATCATCGGATCTCCCATCGACCGTAGTCGGGACGCTTGCCCGGGCGAGCTGCGCCACCCATCGGTGAGGCTCGGGCGGGCAAGCGGTCGGGGCGTCACACGCGTCTGGGGTGAGGCGCTACGGCCGGGAGCCGCGACGAAAGGAGGTTTGCGACACGTGAGTAGCTTACGAGGTGCGGCGCGCTAGACGCCCCGTGCGCGGTGCGTCCAAGTGCCGCATCAAGAATCGGGGCGGCGGATCTTCGGGTCCGCCGCCCCTCTTGCGTACGGTCTCGCAGCGCGCCGCGAAGGCACCGTGGGCGACGGTTTCCAACCGCCCGTCGCACAGATAGAATCCACGAGCTTCTCCGAGCGGCGGAGTCCTACGGGCGGTAGAGCCTAGGGAACCGAAGCCGGCAGGGTGCGGCGGGAAACGGCCGCGCCTCCCAGTGCGGAAAGGAGAGCCGATTGTGGTTGGGCAATGTGCGCGATGGCCGTATGCAGACACGGCGGAGCGGCGCACACAGAGGGGTCCTTCTGTCCGGCCGCGTCCGCTTGTCGCTCATGGTGACTCCCCGCGCACGGAGAAGAGTCCATAATCCGTTCGGAGGGGGATCAGGAGGATGAAACCAAGGCTGATCGTACGCGTCGCGGCGCTTGCCGTGCTGGTGTCCGCGGTCGTTGGGGTGGGCGCCTGCGGTTCGAGTGACGAGCCGAGCGTCCAGCGCGACCAGCTCGTCGTTGCGACCACCACGAGTCTCAACGACTCGGGGCTGCTCGAAGATGCCATCCTGCCCGCATTCGCAGAGACTCATCCAGATCTCACAGTCAAGGTCGTGGCCGTCGGGTCGGGACAGGCCATGGCGATGGGATCGAAGGGCGAGGCCGACGTGCTGCTCGTGCACTCGCCGGCTGATGAGGAGCAGTTCATGGCCGATGGCCACGGGACGCTGCGCCTGCCGTTCGCTCACAACTTCTTCGTGATCGTCGGGCCAGCCGACGATCCGGCGCAGGTCGGCGAGGCCGATACCGCAGCGGCGGCGTTCGGGAGGATCGCCGAGGACTCCGCCACGTTCATCTCGCGCGGTGACGAGTCTGGTACGCACAAGAAGGAACTGAAGCTGTGGGACGCGGCAGGCATCATGCCCGAGGGCGCTTGGTACGTGAGCACCGGGCAAGGGATGGGTGAGACTCTACGCATCGCTCACGAGCAGGGGGGCTACACGCTCACTGACATCGGGACCTTCCTCTCCCAGAAGTCCTCGCTCGACCTGGTCGCCCCTTCGCCGGAGAGCGACGACCTGAAGAACGTGTACGACGTCATCATCGTGAACCAGAACGAATTCCCGGCGGTCAACGCGGCCGCCGCCGAGCAGTTCGCCGGCGTGCTGGTCGGGGCGGATGGTCAGGAGATGATCGACAGCTACGGCGTGGAGCAGTTCGGAGAGCCCTTGTTCCATCCGTTTGCAGGCAACCTCGGCAACTACTAGGGGCGCGGCGAGGCGACGTGCAAGTCATCTGGGACGGGCTGGGCGAGGCGCTGCGTCTGATCTTCGGGGGTGACGCGGAGATCTACGAGATCGTCCTGCGGTCTCTCTGGGTCTCGTGCGTGGCTCTGGTCATCGCCGTCGTGGTGGGAGTGCCGCTCGGCGGCGTCGTCGCTCTCAACGAGTTCCGCGGACGACGTCTCGTGGTCACCGTCATCAATACCGGCATGGCGGCTCCGCCCGTCGTCGTCGGGCTGCTCGTGGTGCTGTTCCTGACGAGGAATGGGCCACTGGGCTCCTTTCGTCTGCTGTACACGAGCTGGGCGATGATCATCGCCCAGCTCGTGATCGCTCTTCCGATCGTCGCGGGGCTGTCGCTGGCGGCTCTGCAGCAACTGGATGCAGGCCTGCGGCAGCAGATCGCGGCGCTCGGCGCCAGCCGCCGGCAGAGCTTCCTGATGCAGT
Source organism: uncultured Thermoleophilia bacterium (assembly GCA_963717285.1). Taxonomy (GTDB): domain Bacteria; phylum Actinomycetota; class Thermoleophilia; order UBA2241; family UBA2241; genus CAIXSE01. Next base: position 422,348 of record CAVQVW010000001.1, on the reverse strand, counting down.
TGCGGGAGATCAGGGTCGCACTCCTGGCGACGGTGATGGCGGCGTTTGGCGCGATCATCAGCGAGGTCGGTGCGGTGATGATGGTGGGCGGGAATATCGCGGGGCAGACCCAGGTGCTCACGACTGCGATCGTGCAGGAGACCCGCATGGGCCGCCTCTCGGTGGCCATCGCGCTCGCCTTCATCCTGATGGTGCTGGCGTTCGGCTCCAACCTGGCGCTGACGTTCATTCAGCAGCACGGAAGGCGGCAGGTCTGAGCGTCAAGCCCACAGACGCTCCCGTACTCGTCGCCCGTGATCTGCGTGTGGTACGCGGCGGACGATCCCTAGCGCAGGTGGAGCATCTCGCCCTCGCGCCCGGCGAAGTGCATGTGCTCCTGGGGGCGAACGGCGCAGGCAAGAGCACGCTACTCAAGGCGCTCAATGGCCTTGAGCCAGCCGAGGGCCTCCTGGAGTTCCAAGGGCGTGCAGTGGATTCCTCCGCCGGGAGGCTTGCCTTGCGGCGCGGGACGGCGGCCGTGTTCCAGAAGCCCTACCTGCTCGCGACCAGCGTGGCCAACAACGTCGCCAGCGGGCTGCGTCTGCGGGGACTGCCGAGCGACGCGTCGCGGCGGCGGGTCACCGAGGCGATCGACCTGCTGGGCATTCCACACCTCGCCGGACGAAAGCCCGACAAGCTCTCCGGCGGCGAGGCGCAGCGTGCGAGCATCGCCCGAGCTCTCGCGGTCGAGCCGGCCGTTCTGTTCCTGGATGAGCCCCTCGTCTCGCTCGATCCTCCGACCCGCCGGGCGTTGGTCGCCGATCTGCTTGGCATCTTCGCGCGGCGAGCCATGGCGGTCGTCTGGGTCACTCACGACCGCGACGAGGCGCTGGCCGTCGGCGATCGGGTGAGCTTCCTCGAGGGCGGACAGGTCGTGCAGTCGGGCGAGGTCACGGATGTCTTCGCCCATCCCGCCACGACGTCGTTCGCCGAGTTCCTCGGGCTTGACACGTACTTGGAGGGGGTCATCATCAGGAGTGTGGATGGATCGATGCGCCTGCGTCTGAGCAGTTGTGACGTGGAGATCGCCTGTGGCGAGGCCTCGGAAGGTCCCGCGGTAGCGTGCCTGCCGCCCGAGGATGTCGTGCTCTTCAGAAGTCCTCCGGCTGTGGGCAGCACCAGTTTGCGCAACGTCCTGCCGGGAATGGTGAAGATGGTTATCCCTGCCGGGCGACTGCTGCATATCGTGGTCGAGTCGGACTGTCTCGAGGTGGCATCGCTCGTCACGCGGGCGGCGGCCGACGATCTGGGGCTCACCGTCGGCGCCCCCATCGTGGCAGCGTTCAAGGCGGCCGCGGTCCATCCGATCCCGCGGCAGCAGCGCCGGCCGGCCGGTGTCGTCCAATAGAGGAGGCTTGTCGTGGCACTCAGCGCACGCAATCAACTGACAGGCACGGTCAAGAGCATCGTGCTGGGAACGGTGATGGCCGAGGTCGTCGTGGACGTAGATGGCCATGACGTCGTCTCGGTGATCACCCGGCGTTCCGTGGAGAGCATGGGCATACGGGCCGGTGATACTGTGACGGCAGTGATCAAGGCTACAGAGGTGCTCCTCGAGAAATGACGGTCGACTACCTGCGCCTGTCCATCACCGATCGCTGCAACCTGCGGTGTGTCTACTGCATGCCGCCCGAGGGCGTCCCGCCGCGGAAGCACGAGGAGATCCTCAGCCTTGAGGAGCTTGCGGCGTTCGCGCGAGTCGCCGCGGCGTGCGGTATCGGCAAGGTGCGCATCACCGGTGGAGAGCCGTTGGTGCGTCGCGGCTGCGTGGAACTGGTGGGCATGCTGGCGAGGACGAGCGGCATCCGCGACATGTCCTTGACGACCAATGGGATGCTGCTGCCGGAGCACGCGTCCGCGCTGCGGCACGAAGGGCTGGACCGGGTCAACATCAGCCTGGACAGCCTCGATCCCGATCGTTTCGCGCGCCTCACGCGCGGAGGGCGGCTCGACGCGGCCCTGGCGGGTCTCGACAGCGCACTCGAAGTCGGGTTCGGCCCGGTCAAAGTGAACGCGCTCCTTCTCGAAGGGATCGTCGACGAGCTCGATGCCTTCGTCGATCTCACGCGCGAGCGCGAGGTCCACGTGCGCTTCATCGAGTTCATGCCTCTCGACCAGCGGCTGGCGAGCGCGAGCGACGGGGACCACGGTCGTCTCGTCCCGGCCCCGCGCGTGTTGCAGAGGCTCAAGGAGGCACACGAGCTCGTTCCCGACCCTGGACCCTACGGGCACGGTCCGGCGCAGTACTGGCGCGTGCCGGGCGCGCTGGGCAGTATCGGCTTCGTCGCGGGCGTATCCGATCACTTCTGCGAGGCCTGCAATCGCCTGAGGCTCACCGCTGACGGCCGTCTGCGCACGTGTTTGTTCTCGGGCGACGAGGTGAACATACGTCCGTTCGTCGATCGGCCGGTCGAGCTGCGTAGGGTCATCGAGACTGCCGTGGCGGGCAAGCGCTATGATCGCTGCCGGGAAGCGCTCGCCAATCAGAGGGCCATGTCGGAGATCGGCGGATGAGGGCTTGGTGGTCGAGACGCGAATGAGGGAGCTCAGTCACATGGACGCTCGCGGGCGGGCGCGCATGGTCGACGTCGGCGCCAAGGACGAGACGGAGCGCGTGGCGCGGGCCGAGGCCAGCGTGACCATGGCCCGCGAGACCCTCGCTGTCATCGAGGATGACGCGGCCCCCAAGGGGGACGTGATGGCCGTGGCTCGGCTGGCGGGCATCATGGCGGCCAAGCGCACCGACGAACTCATCCCCCTGTGCCATCAGCTGAACTTGAACTCCGTGGCCGTGCAGATCGCCCCGGACACCGTGCTGCCCGGACTCCGCATCGTGGCCGAGGCCAAGTCGACAGGCCGCACCGGTGTGGAGATGGAGGCGCTGGTGGCGGTCTCGGTCGCGGCGCTCACGATCTACGACATGTGCAAGGCCATCGACAGACGCATGGAAGTGACCGCGGTCCGCTTGCTCGAGAAGGGCGGGGGTCGCAGCGGGGAATGGCGTCGCTCGGCTGCCGGTGGCGATGCGCGGCCCGGTGACGCGGTGGAGGAGAGCGAGTGAGCCCCGCGCCGGACGGCCGAGTCATCGCGGTGAACGTCTCTCGCCAGAAGGGGGTGCCCAAGGACCCCCAGCCGTCCGTGACGCTGGTCGCTGGCCACGGAATCGAGGGGGACGCGCACGCCGGTCCCTGGCACCGTCAGGTCAGCGTACTCGCCAACGAGAGCGTCGACAAGATGCGCGCACTGGGGGCCGAGGTCGACCCGGGTTCCTTCGCAGAGAACGTGACGACGGAGGGGCTTCTCGTGCATGAGCTTCCTGTCGGGACCCGGCTTCATCTTGGGTCCGCGCTCGTCGAGGTCACGCAGATCGGCAAGGAGTGCCACGAGCACTGCGCGGTCTACGCGCGCGTTGGCGACTGTGTGATGCCTCGTGAGGGGATCTTCGTGCGGGTTCTGGAGGGTGGCGCGACGAGGCCGGGCGACTCTGTCACGATCGAGAAGTGGACCCTCGTTCGGGCGGCGGTGCTCACCGTGAGCGACAAGGGCTCACGCGGGGAGCGCGAGGACGAGAGCGGCGCAGCTCTCGAGGACGCCCTGCGCGAGTATGGCGTGACGGAGGTGCGGCGCGCCCTCGTTCCAGATGAGCAAGCCCGAATCGCCGACGAGCTCAGGCGATGGGCCGACGAGACGCCGGTGAACCTGGTCCTCACGACCGGCGGTACCGGCATGTCGAGCCGCGACGTCACGCCTGAGGCGACGCTCGCGGTGGTCGAGCGCCTCGCACCCGGCCTCGCCGAGGCGATGCGGGCGGGGTCGGCCGCCAAGACGCCGCACGCGGTCTTGTCGCGGGCCGTGAGCGGAATCCGGGGGAGGACGCTGATGGTGAACATGCCCGGTAGTCCGCGAGCTTGTCGCGAGCAGTTCGGAATGATTGCGCAGGCTCTCCCGCATGCGGTCGAGAAGCTGCTCGACTTGGGCGGTGACTGCGCCGTGCCCGGAGGCGATTCGGCGCGCGCGCCCTACGTCTAGGTTCCGTGCGACCGATCTGCTTCTCTCGGATTTCGGCTCCATCGACGACTTCGCGGGCACCTGTCGGGCGGTGATCGCCCGATTGGCGCCCGACGTCCGTGTCATCGACATCACCCACGGCCTCAGGCAGCGTGATGTGCGCGGCGGTGCCGTCGTCCTTCTCAACACCCTGCCGTACATGCCCGACGGAGCTGTCCATCTTGCCGTCGTCGATCCGGGGGTGGGCTCGCAGCGACGAGCAGTGGTGCTGCGCAGCGCCGATGGTCGCCTGTTCGTTGGCCCAGACAACGGGCTACTCATGCCGCCGGCGAGTCCCTTGACCCCGCCAGCCTGGTGCGACTCTCGCTGCCGGCGCCGCGCCGGACGGGGGAGGGAGTCGTCGCGACTGTGGTCCTCGTCGACAGCTTCGGCAATGCAGCGCTCAACCTCGATGGCGCAGAGCTAGAGGGGATGACGCCCGGCGAAGCCATCCAAGTGGTCGGCGAGCGGGCATCGGGTCTGGCGCGCATCGCGGGCACCTTCAGCGAGGTGGCTGACGGTGAGCTCGTGGTCCTCGTGGACGGCTGCGGCCAGGCGGCCGTCGCCGTGCACGGAGGCTCCGCAGCCGAACGCCTCCACCTCACGAACGGTGTCGAGGTGTGGCTGGGCCGTCCGGCCGGTGACGCATCGCTCCGGTGATCACCGTCGTCTTGCATCGGCCATCGTGATTGGCTATAGTTCGCGTTCGCGCGTCCGCGCTGCGGCGCGTTCCGTCATCGACACAAGTGAGCACATGAAGACTTACGTCGCCAAACCATCCACTATCGAGAAGAAGTGGTATATCGTCGATGCGAAGGGCCACACGCTCGGTCGCCTCGCCACGGTCGTCGCAGACTGCCTGCGCGGCAAGCGCAAGGTCACCTACACTCCCAACATCGACACGGGCGACTTCGTCGTCGTCATCAACGCCGACAAGATCGTCGTAACCGGCCACAAGCCCGAGCAGAAGATCTACTACCACCACACCGGGTATCCGGGCGGGATCAAGGCCGAGTCCTACGCTTCCCTTCTGGCCCGTCGGCCGGAGGAAGTCCTGCGCCATGCCGTGCGCGGCATGCTGCCGCACAGCAAGCTTGGGCGTGCCCAGATCCGCAAGCTCAAGATCTACGCCGGTGCGGAGCATCCTCACGAGGCGCAAGTGCCCGAAGTGCTCGAGATCAAGGAGTAAGGCGTGTCTGAAGCAGTGACCTACCGTGCGACCGGGAAGCGAAAGACCAGCGTCGCCCGGGTGATTCTCACTCCCGGCGCCGGGGAGGTCGTCGTCAATGGACGTGGTATCGACGCCTACTTCGGCCGCAAGGTGCTCGAGACGATCGCTCTGATGCCGTTCGAGACGACGCACACCGACGGCAGGTTCGACGTCTCGGCGAACGTGTTCGGTGGAGGCATCAGCAGTCAAGCCGGCGCGGTGCGGCATGGCATCGCTCGCGCCCTCTGCGAAGCCGACGAGACCCTGCGGACACCACTCAAGAGGGCGGGTTTTCTGGTGCGCGACGATCGCAAGGTCGAGCGCAAGAAGGCTGGCTTCCACAAGGCGCGCAAGAAGCCGCAGTTCAGCAAGCGCTGAGCGGCGCGGCAGACGAGACCCTTCCGACGGGCCGCTTCTGGCGGCCCGTCGTCGTTCCGCCAGGCGGGCCCGCCTGGCGGCAGATCGTGTACGACCACGCGCCCTCGTCTCTCATTCTGTAGAATCGCATCACCGACACGCTGGCCAAGGAGCCTCCTTTGAGCAATACCGTCTACTACATCTACATGGCACTCGTGATCTACGCTTGGCTGATCGTGATCCGTTCACTGCTATTGCTGGTCCAGCCTCGTCCGGGAACGGCTGTGTACAGCATCTACAGGGCGATCTCCAGCCTCACCGAGCCTTATCTGATGATATTCCGGCGGATCGTGCCCAAGTTCAATCGGGGAACGGTGGACTGGAGCGTGCTGGTCGCTCTTATCGTGCTCTTCGTCGCCATGCAGGTCCTTCGTCGCATCTAGGGGGGACGAGGCTCGGCTGTCGGGTGCGGGCGACGGGAGTCACGCGCGGCGATCCTGCTGGAGCTTCACCCGCCGGCGACCGAGCCTACCGAAAGCGCAGATCGTCGGGAGTCGACTCGCCGACGTCAGACCCAATCGCGTTCCACGTAGAGCTCGAAGCCGGCACTCAAGGCGTCCTCTATCTGTGTCGCCAGCGCGGGGGTGAGTTCCTTGAGATGGAAGCACGACTTGCCCTTCAGCCGCGGCAGCAAATCGGAGCCGAAGACCCGGCTGAGCTGCTGGTCGGCGTACAGCGGCATGAAGTAGAAGCCGACGTAGCTCTTCTGCACGATGAGGCCGGCGAAGAAGACGTCTTTGCGTCGGCGACCATCGATGACGACGGGCCGTTGCGTCCAGAGGTCGTAGTAGCCGGGCTCATCCCGTCGCGCCACGAAGCGCCCTTCGTAGGGCTCGAGCAGGCGCTTGACCTGCAGGAACATCGGCAGCAGCTCTCTGTTCTTGACCGTCATGGGCCGGCCTCTTGTGGCGAGGTGCGGACGGCTTGCCGCCCGGTTTGGCGCTGAGCGGTGCGGGCCCCAGGCTGTCGGGCGTGCCCGCCGCTCGGTTCAGGCGATTGTACTCCGCATGAGAGCACTTCTCGCCCTTCAGGGCGCCTGGTTGAGGAACGCCGGCTGCTGCCGATAGAGACACGGATGGCCGCAGTCGCGTGCGGACCACCATGGAGAGAGGTGTGGCGTGCTTCTTCGGGGCAGTCTGAAGGAGTTCAGTCTCCCCAACATCCTCCAACTCGTGAATATGAGCGCCAAGAGCGGGGCGTTGACGATTCGGCGCGAGGAGGAATGGGGCAGGATGTTCTTCCGCAGCGGGTTGATCTGCTACGCATTCTCAGTGCCGCAGCATCTGCCGCTCGGCGAGCGGCTCGTGAGGAGGGGCGCGATCACCACGGCTCAGCTTCGACAGGCGCTCGCGGAGCAGGAGAAGGGTGCGGAGAGTGTGCGTATCGGCGCGATCCTGCTGGCTCACGGGGCTCTCGATCGGCCGACGCTCGAACAGGCGGTGCAGGACCAGATCCAGGACACCGCCTTCGACTTCTTCAGCTGGGCGGATGGGGAGTTCGAGTTCGGCGTGGACGAGCAGGTGACCGATGAGGACATCCTCGTCGAGATGCATGTCGAGAACGTCATCATGGAGGGCTGCCGCCGCATCGATGAGTGGGAGCTCTTCGTGGAACACGTCGGCTCCATGGAGCGCATCCCTCGCCTGACGTGCGGGGAGCGTGTGGTGGAGCTCGGAGAGATCGTGTTGACCGCAGAGGAGTGGCGCGCCGTCGTGCACATCGACGGGCGTGCCGACATCAATACCGTCTTGCACGAGTCAGGCCTCGATCGTTTTCACGGCGCCAAGGTCATGTACAGCCTCTACTCCAAGGGTCTCATTGCGGCGGGTGAGCCCGTGATCCAGAGCATCGGCAAGACGCTCAGCGTGGCGGTCAGGGGCCCCATCGACATCTACAACGAGGTGTTTCTCACGACGCTGACAGATGGCGACCTGGTCAAGCAGATGCGAGTGGAACTCATCGACGATAGGGAGGTGGAGATACCCGTCAGCGCAGGCCAGATGGCGCATGGCGGTGATGGGGGAGAGAGCGACGTCCTCGTGTTCACCGCACCCGCCTCGGCGTCTGATCAGGCGTGGATGCGGGTCGCCGGGGAGAGTTCCGCCTGGGTCGTCCTGGCCAACGCCAACGACTTGGACAGCCTGCGCTCGACGCGGCTCGATCTCGACTTCGTGCGGGGGCTCGGCGACGTGCCTCTCGTCGTCGGTACGTATGTGTCAATGGCCAACGAGGAGGTCAGCCGGGAACAGGTGGCGGCGGTCCTCGGTCTCGGGGCCGACATTCCCGTCATCCCCTGCCACCTGCGCGACCGGGACTCGGTGGCGGCAGTCGTGAGAAGCGCCTTGGCATCGGTAGCCGTGTCCTAAGTCTGCACGGCGAGCGCTGCCACCGGCTTGTCAATGGTCCTTGCTGGGGGGAGGATTGATAGATACTGGCACATAGGCGCTGTGCGTCGCCTCCGGGAAAGGACACGACGGTATGTACTACCCTAGCTACCGCATGAGGCGTTTGCGGCGCACCCCGGCGATGCGCGATATGGTGCGTGAGACCACGCTGCGGGTCGACGACCTCATCTGTCCGCTGTTCGTGACCGCCGGCGAGAACATCAGGCGGCCGGTCGCGTCGATGCCGGGCTGTTTCCAGCTGTCGATCGGCAGCCTCCTGGCCGAGGTGCGCGAGGTCGCTCGGCTCGGCATCCCGGCGGTGCTGCTCTTCGGTATCCCGTCGCACAAGGATTCGGCGGCGACGGGAGCCTACGATGCTGAGGGCGTGATCCAGATGGCGGTGCGCGCCATCAAGGACGAGCTGCCCGACCTCCTTGTGATCACCGATGTCTGCCTCTGCGAGTACATGGACCACGGCCAGTGTGGCGTAGTTCAGGACGGCGAGATCGTCAACGACGTGACCATCGAGTTGCTCACCAAGATGGCCGTGACGCATGCGGAGAGCGGCGCGGACGTCGTGGCGCCCAGCGACATGATGGACGGCCGCGTGGCCGCGATCCGCAATGCGCTGGACGACGAGGGCCTCATCGACACGGCGATCATGTCTGCTTCTGCGAAGTTTGCGTCGGCGTTCTACGCTCCATTTGACGCGGCGGTCCACTCAGGTCCGGTGCTCGGGGACAGGCGGACCTACCAGCTGGACTGCGCCAACGGAGAGGAGGCGGTACGGGAGGTCCTCCTCGACATCGAGGAGGGAGCCGACATCGTCATGGTCAAGCCAGCTCTTCCGTGCCTCGATATCGTACGGACGGTGAAGCAGGAGACGAAGTTCCCGCTGGCCGCCTTCTGCGCGAGCGGCGAGTTCGCGATGATCAAGGCGGCGGCCGCGAGCGGTTGGCTCGACGAACAGACAGCCGTCATGGAGGCAGCCACGGCGATCAGGCGAGCGGGCGCCGATCTCATCGTGACCTACCACGCCCGAGATATCGCCCGCTGGCTCTCCTAGCGGCGCAGCGCCGCGCGGTGGTCAGCGTCCGAAGTGTTTCTCCAGCCGGATCGACGCGTCCGCCAGCCCTGCATCGACGTAGATCTTCTGGGCCAGCTCATTGTCGGCGTTCATGCTCGCGGAGGTCTCGACACACCCGGCGTCCTGCATGAGCCGCATGGCCGTACGTAGCAGCTTGGTTCCGACGCCCTCTCTGCGCCGGTTGGCAGGCACGAACAGGATCTCGATCTCCCCGGAATCCCCGGCGAGAAGGAGCCCGGGGCGGGTCGAGTAGCTGAGCATGCCGACGACGTCGCGTTCGTCGATCGCGAGCAGGGTCGTCGTGTCCGGCGAGGCCAGGTAGCGTCGCACGTAGTGGTGATCCGCGGGGCTCTGCTCGTCGATGGCGACGGCCAGCTCCCCGACGAGATCGACGATGGCCGGCTCGTCCCCCGGTCCGGCGTGGCGGATGGTCACGGTCACAACAAGCCACCTCCTGTTGGTCGGCACTGCCGGTGCGGCGCCGTCATGGGCTGCCCGTAGTATGTATCATGTTGATGGTGTGAACCTCACTCCCGAGGAGATGGTTTGAACATGCATCGTTCGCGGCGCAAGACGAAACACGTCGCGGCGCTCGGCCGCCACCATATGCGGGATGCGAGCGTCGCGACCCGCACGTGCCTCGCGGCCTGAGCAATGAGCCTCTGCTTCGAGAGAAGGGACGTCCCTGCGGTCGCTGTGCCGCGCCTCACCCTGTACCTGCGCAAGCTGCGCGAGCTGGACACTCAAGGCATCATGCGCGTATCTTCGAGCGACTTGGCGGCCATGACCGGTTTCAACGCCGCCCAGATCCGCAAGGACCTCTCCTATCTCGGCGAGTTCGGCACGCGCGGTGTCGGGTACGAAGTTGCGCGGCTTGTTGAGGAGATCGACCGGTGCCTTGGGCTCGACCGCGCTTGGAACGTAGTGATCGTCGGGGCGGGCCTGCTCGGCACCGCACTTGCCCGCTATCGCGGGTTCGTCGACGAGGGTTTTCGCCTTGTCGGCATCTTCGACAGCTCGGATGCCGTGATCGGGACCAGCTACGGCGGTGGAGTGGTCCGGAGCATTGACGACATCGAGAGCCTGTGTCGCGACGAGAGGGTCGACATCGCCATGGTGACTGTGCCTGGGTCGGAGGCCGACGCCATCGTGGCCCGCCTGGGCTCCGCCGGCGTGCGTGCGATCCTCAACTTCGCGCCGGTCAAGGTCCAGTCGCCAGAGGGCATCCTCGTGCGTCAGGTCGATCTTTCCAGTGAGCTCATGTCGTTGACGTACTACCTGCATCAGGGAGAGGAGTGACGTGTTTGACGCCGACGTGCTAGCTCGCGGACTGCACGCCGCCGGAGAGCCGTTCGGCCTCCGGTCGACGGTCGCTCCAGTCCTGCGTTGGGGTCAGTTCCTGGCTGGTCTGGACGATGCTTTCGACGAGGAGTACCTAACGGCCATCGAGCTCATCTATGAAGGGTACCTGTTCCACTATCGCGAGAGCCGCGTGAGCGACATGGCGGAGGGCGAGCACGAGACGGCGCTGCTCGCCGGCGACTACCTGTACGCGGCTGGCCTGCGCGTGATCGCCGCCCGCGGCGATGTGGCGGCCGTGGATCTGCTGGCCCGACTGATGGCGGCGTGTTCGTACCTGCGCAGTGTGGGGGCTCCGTTCTCGGCCGACGATGCCCTCTGGGCCTACACTGTCGGCGGACTTGCCGCGCTGCATCAGGGCGTCGGCTCGGACACGGTGGCCGAACTGTTCCGCGAGCTCGACGGAGCCGTGGCCGACGTCGCCATCCCCGACGTCCGGGCCTTGGCTCGGGCATCTTGTTCCGCTTTGGCTCTCTCAGATCCAGTCCCGCTGATCGCCGAACTGGAGGGACCTCTGTCGCCATCCGACCCGACTGGTGCGCCGCAGGCGGCCACCGCCACTCCCTAGCATGGACCTGCGAGCGTTCATCTCGCTCCTCGAGCGCGAAGGCGAGCTCGTCCGCGTGCACAGCGAGGTCGATCCTCATCTTGAGATGGCTGAGATCGCCGATCGGGCCAGCAAGGCACGTGGCCCGGCGCTGCTGTTCGAGAGGCCCGTGCCGGCGGAAGGTACGGTCGACCCTGCCCTCCCGGTATTGATGAACCAGTTCGGGTCCGCGCGACGCATGGAGCTGGCGTTCGGGGCACCGCTCGATGAGCTGGCCGCGCGAATCGCGGGGCTGGTCGAGCTCCAGGTACCGACGGGGCTGATCGGCAAGGTGAAGGCTCTGGGCCAACTGCGCGAGCTGGCGTCGTTCACCCCGTCCCTGGTCAAGAGGGCCGGCTGGCGAGACGTCTGTGTCGATCCGCCCGACCTGGGTCGGTTGCCAGTCCTCACGACGTGGCCCGGCGACGGGGGTCCTTTCATCACCCTCCCGATCGTGGTCACGAAGGACTCGCAGGGCCGTCGCAACGCGGGCATGTATCGACTGCAGGTCTACGGTCCTCAGTCCACTGGCATGCACTGGCATCTGCACCACGACGGCGCCGCCAACTTCCGCGAGGCGGGCGATCGTCTCGAGGTGGCCGTTGCGCTCGGAACAGACCCTGTCGTCACCTACGCAGCGACTGCGCCTCTACCCCCCGGAATCGACGAGTTCATGTTCGCGGGCTTTCTTCGCGGTGCGCCGGTCGAGCTGGCCAAGTGCGATACCGTCGATCTCGAGGTCCCCGCCGACGCCGAGATCGTCCTCGAGGGATACGTTGAGAAGGGCGAGGTGCGCCGGGAGGGCCCGTTCGGGGATCACACCGGCTACTACTCGCTGGCAGACGACTATCCCGTGCTCCACGTCACGGCAATGAGCCATCGCCGGGACGCGATCTACCCAGCGACGATCGTCGGCCGGCCACCCATGGAGGATGCATACATGGGCAAGGCGACGGAGCGTCTCTTCCTGCCGTTGCTGCGGCTCGTCCAGCCGGAGATCGTAGACATGGATCTGCCGATCGAAGGCGTCTTCCACGACTGCGCCATCGTCAGCATCAGGAAGGAGTATCCCGGGCAGGCGCGCAAGGTCATGAACGCGGTCTGGGGGATGGGGCAGATGATGTTCACGAAGTTCGTCGTGATCGTGGACGAACACGTCGATGTGCACGACTACAGCGAGGTCACCTGGCGTGTGTTCAACAACGTCGACCCGGCTCGTGACTGCGTCGTGGTCGCCGGCCCCCTTGACGTCCTCGACCACTCGAGCCCAGTGGCTCGATACGGCGCCAAGATGGGAATCGACGCGACCAGGACTTGGCGTGAGGAGGGCCACTGCCGCGAGTGGCCGGATGAGATCGCCATGGACCCTGTGGTGAAGGAGAGGGTCACCAGGCGCTGGGCCGAGTTCGGGCTGCCGTTCTCGTGAGGCCGGTCGGTGCGGCACCATTTGGGCCAGGTGCATCGGCCCCGGGCCGCGGCACCTCCAAGCCCGCCCTCTTCGCCCGGCTGGTCAAGGTCGAGCACAGTGTCTACGCACTGCCCTTCGCCTACGCGGGCGCCTTCCTCGGCGTCGCGGGCATGCCGTCATGGCTCGACCTCATGTGGATCACCGTCGCGATGGTGGGCGCGCGAAGCGCCGCGATGGCGCTCAATCGGCTCATCGACGCCGAACTGGACGCCCGCAATCCCCGGACCGCGGCGCGCGAGCTGCCGACCGGCCGGCTGCGGCACGGCGAGGTCTGGGTGTTCACCGTCGTCTCGGTGGCTTTGCTGGTCCTCGCATCGTTCAACCTGTCCGAGCCCTGCCGCTATCTCTGGCCGATCCCGCTGGCAGCCTTCATCCTGTACCCCTACACGAAGCGTTTCACGTGGTTCTGCCACTTCGCGCTTGGGCTGACGCTGGGACTGGCGCCCGCGGCGGCCTGGGTGGCCGTCACCGGCTCGCTCGCGCCGCAGGCGTGGCTGCTCTTCTTCGCCGTGGGCCTCTGGGTCGGTGGCTTCGACGTGATCTACGGCATCTTCGACGTCGAGTTCGACCGCGCCCACGGTGTGCACTCAGTAGCTGTGCCCTTCGGAGAGCGCCGCTCTCTTCGGGTCGCCGCCATCTCTCACGTCGGGACCATCATCCTGCTCGCCGGCGTGGGTGTGCTCTCACATCTCGGCGCCGTCTACTGGGTGGGTCTCGCCGCAGTGGCTGCACTGCTGGCCTGGCCTCACCTCGACATTGCCCGGCGTGGGTTGCAGGAGGTCGGCATGAGTTTCATGACCGTCAACGGCGCCGTCGGGCTCCTCTACGGCGCCGTGGTCATCGCTGCCGTGCTCCTGTGACCGTCGGCGGTCTGTGGCTGCCCGCGGGTGGTACAATGGCGGCGCTGCAGAGCGGACTGAGCAGCCGATTCCTGCGGTCCTCGTCACCGCATTGAGAGCGCTCCCGGAGGTTTCGTTCGTTTGACCGACTATCGCCCCGACAAGTCGAGATCTCTGCCGGTCGAGCGTTCGTTCTCATGAACGCGCCCGGCAGCGTGTTCGTCGGCGTCAGCGGCGCCAGCGGGGCGCAATACGCACTCCGGCTCATCCAGGCGCTGGCTGCTGTTGGTTGCCACCTGCAGCTGTGCATATCCGACAGCGGTATCCTCGTGCTGCAGCACGAGCTGAGCCTGCCGGGCGAGGGTCGCGAGGCCGTGACCGGCGCATTCCTGAGCAAGGCGGCGGTGGAGGCCGTAGTGTACGAGGTCGACGACCTCTCGGCTCCTCCGGCGAGCGGCAGCAGCGCCCCCGATGCGACTGTCATCTGCCCATGCTCCGTGTCGACCGCCGCTCACGTTGCGCTGGGGACGACGCGTACGCTCATCCATCGTGTCGCCGACGTGACGCTGAAGGAGCGTCGGACGTTGGTCGTCGTGCCGCGTGAGACCCCACTGACCGAGATCCACCTGCGCCGGCTGGTCGAGCTCGCCCAGGCGGGAGCGGTTGTGCTCCCCGCCATGCCGGCGTTCTACTTCCTCCCCGAGACCTTGCAGGACCTCGTCGACCACGTCGTCGGCAAGGTGCTCGGCGCGCTCGGTCTCGAGCAGACTCTGTTTCCGCCATGGGACGGAGGCGGGCGCTGAGCGAGGACTTGATCGACCGCGACCCCGCTCGCATCGAGGGGATGTTCGGCCACATCGTGCCGCGGTACGACATCCTGAATCGGCTCATGACCCTGGGACTCGACCGTCGCTGGCGACGAATCGCGGCGACGCAGGCGAGTCTGGCACGCGGGGGCACCGTCTTGGACACCTGCTGCGGCACCGGCGATCTCACGTTCACTTTGACCGACATGTACCCTGGCTGTGCCGTCGTCGGCCTTGATTTCTCTGGCGCGATGCTCGCCAGGGCGGAGGAGAAGTCCGCGGCCCGAAGCCGCCGCGGCCGGACTGCAGCGCCGCGTTTCGTCCGGGGCGACCTTCTCGACCTCCCCTTCTCAGATGGTGAGTTCTCTGCCGTCACCGTGGGCTGGGGCGTGCGCAACGTTCCGGACGTCCGGCGCGCCTTTGGCGAGATGGCCCGCGTCACGCGTCCCGGCGGGCGCGTGGTCTGTCTCGAATCCACGCCGGTGCGGGTGGGCTTGGCCGGCCGGTTCCATCGCGTGTGGATGGGCCACGTTGTCCCGGCCCTTGGCCGTCTCATAGCTGGAGAGGCCGAAGCGTATGCCTACCTGCCGGCCTCTGTCGAGTCATTCCCCGGCGTTGAGGAACTGGCGGCAATCATGGGGCACGCAGGACTCACGGGCATCCGATTCCGGCGTTTCGGCTTCGATGGTGTCGCGATCCATGTGGGAGAGGTCCCCGGTGCTGCTGATACCCACCAACCGTGATGTCCAAGCCCCTGCTCGCGATTCGATCTCCCGCCCAGAGGCGACGCTACAAGTGTGGCATGGAGTTGGTCGAGCAGCGACTCGTTGCCGCTGCCTCAGATCCGCCTGGCCCCCTCGGCGCGGCCTGTGGCGCAACGCTGAACGCCGGCGGCAAGCGGGTGCGGCCGCTGCTCACCTTGCTCTGTGCGCGCACAGATCGGGAGCTGTGTGAGCCGGTCCTGCGCGCGGCCGCTGGAGCGGAGCTTCTCCATATGGCCACGCTGGTCCACGACGACGTGCTCGATCACGCCGATCTGCGGCGCGGACGTCCCACAGTGGCACGTGAGTTCGGCACCGACATCGCCGTCTCCACGGGCAACTACCTCCTGGCCCGTGCCTTCAATGAGCTTGCGGGGACGGGAGACGGCGAGGCTGTCGCGGCACTCAGCATCGCGGCCGTCGGGCTCTCGGAGGGAGAGGTCTTGCAGCGCGACCAGACTCGCGTCGTCGCGCTCGAACAAGCGGAGTACGAGCGGCGCTGCGAGCGCAAGACAGCCGACCTCTTCGCGGCGTCTTGCTGGTTGGGCGCTCGGCTTTCGGGCGCCGGGAGCGAGACTGCGATGGCCCTCTCGGAGTACGGGCGACTGATGGGCCTCGCCTTCCAGGTCTTCGACGATATCCTCGACTACAGTGGCGACGAGGGCGACACAGGCAAGCGCCCTGGCGCAGACGTGCGGGACGGGACCATCACACTTCCTCTCATGTTCGCCATGGAGGTGGAGCCAGGGCTCGCGGCGCTCGTTTCCCGTGCCGACCTTGGTGCCGACGAAGTCGCTATCGTTCTGCGGGAGGTGGCTCGGAGCGGGGCCCTCGAGCGTGCCCGAGGGGCTGCAATGAGGTACATTGAGGAAGCCCGCGAAGTCCTCGACTCGTGCACGGGCCCGGTTGAGCGGGAGTTACTCGCGCAGATCGCGGCACGGGTCGTCGCTCGCTACAGCTAGCAGGTCTGGAGTCGATTCCGTGATGCTCTCCGACATCGCAGTCCTCGCGACACGTGCCGGCCTCGACGCCGTGTGGTCTCGCGTCGAGGCTGGCCAACGCTTGGAAGCGGATCACGCACTCATGCTGCTCGGCAGTGACGACCTCATCGCCATCGGGGCCATGGCCGACTATGCCCGCCGGCGCGCCGTCGGCGACGACGTCTACTTCATCAGCAACCGTCACATCAACCACACGAACGTGTGCCGCAACCGCTGCCTGTTCTGTGCCTTCAGCCACGACGAAGGCGATCCCGCTGCCTACACGCTCTCGATCGACGAGGTCATCGACAAGGCTCGCGAGACCCTGGCGACAGGCACCATCAGCGAGATCCACATCGTCGGCGGCGAGCACCCAGAGCTGCCGCTCGAGTACTTCGTGAACATGGTGCGCGCGATCAAGGATCTGGCGCCACACGTCCACGTCCAAGCTTTCACTGCCAGTGAGATCGCCCACTTCGCACGGCTGAGCGGCAAGCCGGTGACGGGGGTCCTCGCGGAGCTTCAGGACGCCGGGCTGGGCTCGTTGCCTGGCGGTGGCGCCGAGGTGTTCAGCGGCCGGGTGCGCAGCATGATCTGCGAGAGCAAGATCAGTGGTCGGGAGTGGCTCGATGTCATGCGCGCCGCACACGGTGTGGGTCTCAAGTCCAACGCGACGCTGCTGTATGGTCACGTCGAGACTCCACACGAGCTGGTCGATCACCTGTTGCAGCTTCGCGGGCTGCAGGACGAGACGGGTGGGTTCAACGCCTTCATCCCGCTGTCCTTCCAGCCGGCGAACACGGGCCTCAGTGAGCTTCCGGGACCGACCGGTTTCGACGATCTCAAAGTGCTCGCGGTCGGTCGCCTTGTGCTCGACAATTTCCGGCACGTCAAGGCCTTCTGGATCAACATCGGTCTCAAGCTGGCGCAAGTCTCTCTGGCTTTCGGCGTCAACGATCTTGACGGCACCGTCGTGGAAGAGAGGATCAGTCACGCGGCGGGTGTCGGCACGGGGCAGGAGCTGACCAAGGACGAACTCGTACGAGTCATCCGTGGCGCCGGCCGCGTCCCGGTGGAACGCGACACCCTCTACGGAGTTGTGCGGCGCTATGGTGACGACGGTAGCGCCGCCTGACGGCGCCGGCGTGCTTGCCGTGCGCGTGGGGCGCATCGAGTTCGTCAACTGCTTCCCTCTGTACCATCATCTTGAACGCGAGTTGGCCAAGCGTGGGCAGGACGCGGAGGTGGTCGAGGGTCCCCCGACCACCCTCAACGAGATGCTCGCCACGGCGACGATCGACGTGGCCCTGCCGTCCTCCATCGCCTTCGCTCGCCATGCAGCTCAGCTCACTCTTCTGCCTCAGGTCTCCATCAGCTCGTACGGAGCCGTCGATTCGGTCCAGTTGTTCGCGCGCGTGCCCCGGCATAGGGTGCGCCGGGTCGCCGTCACCGCGAAGAGCGCCACGTCCGTGTGCCTGTTGCGCATTCTCTGCCGGGCTTGGGGCATCTCGCCGGCTTTCGAGGTGCGCCGTGGCTCTCTGGCCGACGTGTTGGCGGACTTCGACGGGTTGCTGCTTATCGGAGATGAGGCCCTGCACGTGCTGCGTGCCGAGGTCTTTCCGCACCACTACGACCTCGGACAGGAGTGGCACAGCCTGACGGGCCTGCCCATGGTCTTCGCCGTGTGTGCTGCGCGACGCGATTTCGTGGCCAGCCGGCCAGAAGCGGCCGCCGCCGTGGGCGCGGCCTTCGTCTCGTCCCGCGACGACTGCGCCGCCTATCCTCTCGAGACGGCCGCCGCCGCCGCGTTGCGCTACGAGTTCAGCCAGCAGTTCCTGGTCGAGTACTTCGACAAGCTCAAGTTCGGTTTTGCCCCCGAGTACCGCGAAGGCCTGGCAGAGTTCTACCGTCAGGCTGTCGCGATTGGAGAGCTCGAAGGTGTGCCCGATCTCTCGGGTGCCGGGGCGGGCCAGGCTCCGTGGACAGTCGCTCCCGGGAGGGCAGGGCCTTGAGCGGTCCTACCCCGGGCACTCAGCACGACGCGCCCGCCTGTCGTCGCCCGCTCTCGTGGCTCGACTGGCGAGGGGCTCAGCCGCGAGACGTTGTCGCTATCGCCTTCACTATCGAAGAGTGGTGGCCCGGTCGCCGAATGGTCCACGGCGCGTGCCCGGATCGTCGCCGTGGCAACTCGGGCCGCGAGGTGCCCTGGCGCTTCGCAGCCGCAGAGAGGGATCGCAGCCGGACCGGCTTCGACCGTGCGCGCGGGGTGCGGCGCCTCGACGCGAGGCGCACCCGGTGACTGCTTCAGCCTCGCCCGACAGCGGGGATCCCTTGCCACCTTCCGGCCGGTCGCGAGCAGGTCGTCTCAGAGATGGGGAGGCCCTCGGCATGCTTGAGTCTGGGGATCTGTTGATGCTCGGCGCATGGGCCGACGAGGTGCGCCGCCGTATGCACTCTGAGGGCGAGGTCACCTTTGTTGTCGACCGCAACATCAACTACACCGACTACTGCGTCTCGGCCTGCAGATTCTGCGCCTTCTACAAGCGACCAGGCGGCGGGGAGGGCTACCTGCTGTCCGAGGGCGAGGTCCATCGCAAGGTGGAAGAGACGCTGGCCCTCGGTGGCACTGCGATCATGATGCAAGGCGGCCTGCACCCAGATCTCGACATCTGCTGGTTCGAGCGCCTGTTCGAAGGCATCAAGGCCCGCTATCCGATTCACATCCACTCTCTCTCGCCGCCGGAGATCGCGCACATCGCTCAGGTGAGTGGCTTGAGCGTGGAGGACACGCTGGGGAGACTGCAGGCGGCGGGTCTCGACTCGCTGCCCGGGGGCGGAGCCGAGGTTCTCGTGGACCGCGTGCGCAGCGCTATCAGCCCCCGCAAGATCGGCACTGATGCGTGGCTCGAAGTGATGCGCATCGCACATCGTCTCGGCATGAGTACCACGGCGACGATGATGTTCGGCTCACTCGATACTCTCGCAGAGCGGATCGAGCATCTGCGCCGCATCCGCGATCTACAGGATGAGACGGGTGGCTTCACGGCCTTCATCCCCTGGACCTTCCAGGCCGGCAACACCGAGCTTGCCGCCGGTCATGCGGCGTCGACCGGCTTCGACTACCTGCGCCTGCTCGCCGTGAGCCGTATCTACCTCGACAACGTACCGAGCATCCAAGCATCCTGGGTGACGCAAGGGCTTCGGGTGGGGCAGGTCGCTCTGGCGTTCGGTGCCAACGACATGGGTTCCACCATGATTGAGGAGAACGTCGTCGCCGCCGCCGGCGTGCGCCACCAGTGCGGTGTCGACGAGATGGTGCGCCTGATACGCGGCGCCGGGCGCACGCCGGTCCAGCGCGATACGCTCTACCGCGAAGTCCGGCGCTCCTGGCCTGCCGCGAGCTGATCTCTCGAGCCGGCGTCGACGGCTTCGTTGAGTCGTCGCCATTCGTTGCGCAGCACCGGTGCCGCGATCGCCAGTCCGAGCAGGCTGACACAGCCGGCGAGTGCGAGGACATAGCCCGAGACCCACCCGTACACTATCGGTGCCGCGAGCGTGCCGATGAGGCCGGCCAGCTGCATCGACGTGTTCTCCATCCCCACCACGGTCCCCCTCCACTGCATGGGGCTCACCTGAATGAGAAACGCCTGTTTGGCGGGAAAGGAGAAGGCGATCGCCAGGCCCTCGATCGCACTGGCGACGAGGATGACCCGGAAGTCCGTCGTCGTGCCGTAGACGATCCAGGCGCCTGCGGCGATCGTGAAGCCGGCGAACATCAGGACGAACCGGCTGTGCCTGTCGGCGAGGATCCCTCCTACGAATGAGAGCAGCATCGGCGCCGCGAACACGATGAATGTGAGTGAGATGAAGGAGAGCGAGGCGCCGAGGTCCTTCAGCCGAATGCTCCACACGACCTCGAAAGCGCCCATCGTGAAGTGGTTCGTGAATGCGATGAGGAAGAAGGCGAGCACGGCTGGCGTGAGGATCTCCCGGTATGGCGGGCGCATGGATCCATGTACTCGGCGGTAGGCGCTGCGTCGGCCGATCGGTGGAGGTTCATGGACGAGGGTGAGCAGCGCCAGGGTCGCGCCGGCCGCCCCCATGGCGCCGGCGACGAAGATCGCGTAGAAGCCGTCTGTGCCCTCGCCGAACGCGTGGTAGACGGGCCAGGCGAGGGCTGGACCTACGATGAGCCCCCCGAACTGCGCCGTCGTCAGGATGCCGTACGCCCTGCTGCGGTGGCGCTCCGGCGTGATGTCGGCGATGAAGGCCTGACCCGCCGGACCCACGGCGGCAGCGCCGATGCCCTCGAGGAGGCGGAATACGATGAACCACATCGGCTCGAGCGTGGTCGTGAAGAGGAGCATGGCCACGGCGTACAGAGCGACTCCCGACGCCATGACGGGCTTGCGGCCCAGGGTATCGCTGAGCCAGCCGAGGGGTGAAGAGAAGAGGAGCGTGCCCACGTAGAACATGCTGGCCACGACGCCGATCATCAGCATTGAGCTGTGCGCCTGTTCCCTCAGGAAGATGGGGAGGTAGGGGAGGATGGCGCCGAACCCCGTCCAGACCACGAAGCTGGCGGCGCAGACCACCCCAAGCTGCAGCCAGCTCGTGCTGATCTGATCCTCAGGCCCTTGGGCTGGGGGAGTCGGCGGTGTGTCTCTGGGGGGCGTGATGCTCTCGCCGGGGGAGGTCGCGCTGTGACCGTAACGCCGCAAGGCTATCACCCGGCTCGGGGCGTTCGCACCGTCCTGTGGGAAGAGGCTGGCGGTGGGGGTCAGGCGTCGCGGATCTCGTGCACGAACAAGGCGATGATGCCCGGCACGGCGACGAGTACGCCCGCGACGATGAAGAGGGCCCGCACCTCGAAGACGCCCGCGAGCGCCCCTCCGACGAGCACGGAGACTGCGAATGTGCCTTGGGTCAGTGCGAAGCGCGCCCCCAGCACACGGCCGAGCACGTCCTGCGGAACGACCTCCTGAACGTAGGTGTCTATCGCGATCAGCACGACGGCGTTCGCCACGCCGACGATGAGGAACGGCATGGTTGCCAGCCAGACGGTCGGTGCGACGGCGACTGTCACCATCGCGGCCCCCATGATGGCCAGGCCCACCGACATGGCGACTCCTTTGGGAAGGCGCGTGGCCGCCATCGCCACCCCGATCGATCCGGCAAGATACCCGGCGCCGATGGTCGCCTCGAAGATGCCGAAGACCTCTGGGCCGCCGTCGAACACCTGGAAGGCAAGGAAGAAGGTGAGCGACCAGGCGGCGCCGAGACCGACCGCCGCCGCCAGCACCATGAGCGTATTGGCCCGCAGGCCCCGGTGGCGGCGCAAGTAGCTCATGCCTTCACGAATGTCGCGATCCAAGGAGCGAGCGACTCGCCGCATGGCGCGTGACGGCGCATGGTAGCGCATCAGCAGGAGTGCGAAGGCCGAAATGAGGAACGTTGCCGCGTCGATATGAAAGGCACGCGTGCCGAACACGGCCACGATGACGCCGGCCAGGCCGTAGCCGAGGACTTCCGTGAGATTGTCGCCCGTGGCGAGCAGCGAATTGGCCCTTAGCAGTTTGTCCCGGGGGAGGATCTCCGGCAGGATGGCGAGCTTCGTGGGCTCGAAGAAGACGGAGGCGCTGGCGGTGAGGAAGCTAAGCACATACACAGCCGGCAACGACCAAGCCGCAGCTACCGGTACGAGGGCGATCAGTCCGGCGCGGAGCACATCGGTCGAGACCATGAGGCGGCGCTTGTTGACTCGGTCGATGACGACGCCGGCGAAGACGCCGAAGAGCACGTAGGGCAGGGTGTAGAGGGCGAAGATAGCTCCCGTGCCGACCTCTGAGCCGGTGCGCGAGTAGATGAGCCACGGGAAGGCGACCATGGCGAGGCGATCGCCCATTTGTGAGACGAACTGACCCGTCCAAAGCAGGAGGTAGTTGCGGTTGCGGCCCAGCGGCGCAACGGGCGTCGGCTCATCCGTGGCCGTGGCCGTTGCTTCTGTCTCGATGCCGTTCCTCCCACGCACGCCGGTGATGCGGGACTGCCCTCAGCGCCGGTCAGATGCGGCCTTCCCTAAGTCACAGCCTACGCCATCACGACAGGGAAGGAGAGCCCCCTGTGCGTACTTCGGGCAAGTGTTGTCCAAGACGGCAACGAGCGCATGGAGGTTTCAACCATTTGTCCATGCGGGCGGCGCGACGTAGCTGGCCGGCTCTCAGTAGGGTGCGCCTCACGTCAATCGTCAACCACGGTGCATCGGCATGTTGGCCGTGGAACATGAGGAGGACGAGATGCGCAAGGGCGCCAAGATTCACTGAACACCGCTTGCGGGCGGAGCGATAGCCTGACAGCCTGATGGAAACGGGACTGGGAGCGATGAAGAAGGTAGGGACGGTGTTCGCGTCGCTGCTGGTGGCCCTCGTTGTGGCTGGCGGTAGCGGCAAGATACACTAGGCCAATCCACTAGGCCGACCGCACCGGCGCAGCCGGTCGCTCAAGGGTTGGCGGCGTGGTGCCGAAACAGGCCACGCTACTCAACTTGGTTGGGCTGGACCTTGGCGAAGTACCCTCAGGCGTTCGTGGGCGCGGCAGCCGTGGGAGTCGTGTGCTCTGCGGCCGCTGTCGCGTACTCTGTTACTGTGCCGACTGCGATCCCGGGCCAAGAGGCACTTGCGAACGCTCTCGTTCTGGTAATCCTTGCCGTCGTCGCCGAGGAGCTCAGTGTTCCGTTCTCTCGGCGACTGACACTCGCGGCGAGCAATCTGCCCGTCCTCCTGGCGATCATGCTGCTTGGTCTGTGGCCGGCCCTGCTAGTGGCCGCCGTCGTCGGCCTGTGGGGCTTCTGGCGCGAAGACTCTGCCGATATCGTGTTGTTCAACGCCGCCAACGCTCTGTGCTCTGCGTTCTTGGCGTGGGCCGTGTTCGCCAGCGTGCAGAACGCGATCGGCTTCCCTAGCGGCCAGTTCTCTTGGGGCCTGCTTGTCGCCGGCGGGCTCGCCAACGCGGTACACGAATTTGCGAGCTTGGGCGTCGTGAGCCTCGGCGCAAGATGGCGCTACGGCACGGCCATCGGCGCCTTCTGGAGAGTCGAGGCCATGCCGTTCGTCCGCTCACTGGCGATCCTCACGGCGCTGGGCCTCACGGTGGCGGCGGTGTACGCCAGAGCGGGGGTGGGCTCTGTCGTGCTCCTGTTCGTCCCCCTGTTCGCCGCGCAGTACATGTTCAAGCTCCTGGTGCGCGAGAAGGAGCATGTCGTCGTGCAGCGGGACTTGAGCGACAAGTATCTGGACATGAACGTCGGCCTGGCAGCGGCCATGGTCGTGCTGCTGGACAGCAAGGACCAGTACACGGCGCAGCACTCCGCCGCCGTCGCCATGTACTGTCGCGACATCGCCACCAGCTTGGACCTATCTGAGGACCAGAAGAACACGGTCCACTTCGCCGGCCTGCTCCACGATCTCGGCAAGGTGGGCGTGCCGGATGCCGTCTTGCGCAAGCCATCAAAGCTGACTCGGGAGGAGTGGGTGCTCCTCCGACAGCATCCCGCGAAAGGGGCAGAGGTCCTGTCTCATCTCGCCGCCTATCAGGGTATCGCGGACATCGTGCTCTACCACCACGAGCGGCTGGACGGCAGCGGGTATCCAAGGGGTGTCAAGGCGGAGAGGATCCCCGAGCTCAGCAAGATACTGGCGGTGGCCGATACGTACCACGCCATGACCTCCGACCGGCCGTACCGCTTGGCGCTGAGCTCGTTCGAGGCGCTCCGAGAGTTGCGTGCGATTGCGGGGGTGAGCCTCGAGGAGAGATACGTGGAGGCGCTGGCCCGGGTTCTCTGCGACAAGAGCCTCGCCTATCGTGACGGCAGCTCGACCGACTTCATGGAGGAGTTTGAGCGCGGGCGCATCAACCTGCGCCTGCGCGGCCAGACGCTCGCAGACCTCAGTGGCGTCTCTGGGCTGCGGGAAGACCCAGCTGCGACTTGAGCAGTCGGTGCGCTATCAGGCCTGCCGCGACCGCCTTGACGATGTCCAATGGCAGGAACTGGAGCACTCCTCCGATCAGCACCACGCTCAAGTCCCTCGTCCTCAAGCTCCACGCCAATCAGGCCGCGCCGAGCACGTAGATGGGGATCAGGCCGGCTATTCCCCCCACGACGAGCCGGGCGGTAGAGGCGTCGCGGGCTCGACCGACCCATCCTGCCACCATTGCGCCCAGAACGAAGCCCAGCAAGTAGCCGCCGGTAGGCCCGAGAAGGACGCCGAGACCGGACGTGCCGCTGTGGAACACAGGCGCCATGAGGCCGAGGATGAGATAGGCGACGACGCTCAGGGCGCCGAGCCTGGCCCCCAGTGTGAGCCCGGCCAGCAGTACGAAGAGTGGCTGGAGAGTGAAAAGGTACGGGTCCGAGCGGGATGGCGACGAAGGCCCCCACCGCGATGAGCGCGGTGAATAGGACCATGTAGCTGATCTCACGAGTCCAGATCCTCGACAATCGTCAACCTCTTGCTTCGGTCCAAGGGGTTGACAATGTAGAGCGACCGGCCCAGGTATGTCAGGGGCCGGTCGAGATGACTGAGGATTCACGGCAGTCGGCTCACATGCGGAGCGTGACATCTCCGGAGTGGAAGCGTCGCATGCGGCGCTGAGGCAACTCGACGAGCAGTGCGCCGCGTTCGTCGATGCCCGACGCCCTACCCAGCACCGCTCCCTCGCGCGTCTCGACGCTCACGCTTCTGCGCAGGAGGTAGTCCCTCTGGCGGAACGCGCTGACGGTGCTCTCGAACCCGTCTGCAACCGCATCGACGTAGTGCCTCTCCAGAGCGAGGAGCAGGGCCGCGAGGAGGCTGCTGCGGTCGACGAGCTGTTCGCCGGCGATCCGGAGTGAGGTCGCCGTACGCCTCAGAGCCACGGGAAGCTCGATGAACTCGGTGTTCACGTTGATGCCGATGCCGAGGACGACCCAGTCCACTTCGTCCTGTTCGCCGGCCACCTCCATCAGGATCCCGCCCACCTTCCTGTCGGCGACGAAGAGGTCGTTGGGCCATTTGATGCTCACAGGAACCCTGGTCTGCGCCTCGATGGCCTCAGCGGCCGCTACGGCTGTCACCAGCGTGAGCATGTGGGCGTCGCTCATCGCCATGTCCGGCCGCAGCGTCACCGAGAAGAGCAGGCCCTTTCCGGCCGGAGA
This sequence comes from uncultured Thermoleophilia bacterium, assembly GCA_963717285.1. Classification (GTDB taxonomy): domain Bacteria; phylum Actinomycetota; class Thermoleophilia; order UBA2241; family UBA2241; genus CAIXSE01. Next base: position 397,172 of record CAVQVW010000001.1, on the reverse strand, counting down.
GGTCCAGTGCCGTCCGCGGCGGCCACGCCCGGCCGACTGGCGTTCGGAGATGACCACGGTGCCCTCGGGAGCTCCCTCGCGAGCCAGGGCCTTGGCTTCTGCGTTGGTGGACGCGATCTCATCATAGTGGCGGAATGAGCGGCCGAGGGCGCACTCGCGAGTGAGTTCGGCGACCAAAGACATGGACAGGACGCTCGGCTCCTGCTCCAGCTTGTACCCTCGCCGCGAGATGCCCAGGATCCGGTAGCCGCGCTTGCGGAGTGAGTTGATGTGCTTGTGAACGGCATTGCGGGAGACACCGAGCGTGGCGCTCATGGCCTCGCCGGAGACGAAGTCGGAGCTCTCGCGCAGGATATCAATCACCGTCTTCTTGCGGTCGCTCATGCTAGCGGACTCGATGTGGACGACTGATGCCGGTGGTTCCATGGTGACCTCCTCGCAGTTCCCGTGACTGGGAACAGGGTACGGAGGTTGGGGCCCCGGCGAATCATACCTAGGCTGGATTCCCGGAGATCGTCGGGTTGAATTGCCTCGGGCGCGCGCTGAGCTCCTCGCGGTCTCTCAACTCGAACTCGCGGTACTTCAGGATGGCCTGGACCCTCGTGCCCACCTCCAGTTTGGCGAAGATGTGATTGATGTGAGTCTTCACCGTCGCGTTGGATAGGAAGAGCCGTGCGGCGATCTCGGGGTTGCGGAGTCCCTGGGCCATCAGGGACAGCACCTCGCGTTCACGCTTGGTCAAGTCCGGAACGCGGGGAGCAGGCGGGTGCAGATGCTCGCTACGCCGCGCCGCGGCCAGTTCGATCGCGGCGTCAAGATGGATGCCCTGAACTGACCCAGCAAGTCCAAGCACCTCGCGCAGCACCGAGTCCTCGCCGCAGCGGACCGCCGCCGTGAGCGCTTCTCCGAGGAGTGGTGAGTCCTCCTCGACGAGGGACTCGAAGACACCCGCGAAACGCCAGTGTCGGGCGAGTGCCGAGAGAAGGGCGGCCTGCTGCTGGGGCTCGGCCAGGGCTCTCAGAGCCAACATCGCCGTGGTTGGGCGCGGAGACAGCTCCTGGGCCAGGAGGTCGATGTGCCCGAGCCGCAACTGCCGTGGCAGACAGCGGCCGAAGACCTGCATGCAGTGGTCGGGACGATTGTCGGCGGTCAGAATGCCGCCGTAGAACTCGGCGGCCAGCGACACATAGTCAAGACCCGCAGCCTGTGCCGCCTCGGCTACCTCTGGCAGACCGTCTCCAGCGCTCTCACCGGCGAGGGCGCTGGAGAAGATGAGGTTCGCCGTCAGACTGAGAGCGAGAGACGGATCGCGGCGCAGCGAAACGAGGCTCTCCGCTCGTCGGTAGAGTGCCAGTGCCTCTCCTTGCTGGCCACATCTGCGATGGATGGTGCCTTCGTCGCTCATGGCATATGCGATGAGAATGGGGTCGGCCTCGGACGCCCGACTAAGGGCCACAGCCTGTCGCACGGTCGCCAATCCTTCCTCAATGCGACCCTGACCGCTCATTGCGACTCCGGTGTTGGCCTCAAGTATGGCCGCGGTGAGTGCCAGACCGAACCGTTGTGCGATTGCCTGGGCTTCGCCGAAGTGTGCCAATGCGGCCGCGTAGTTGGCGAGACCAGTCTCCACAAGCCCCCTTGTGTTCAGGATTCCCGAAGCAAGCGTCGGAGCGATGCTGCCCCAATCGACTGCTGGCGACTCGGAGAGCGCCCTTTGGTAGTCTCCGCGGAAGTAGTTCGCGTGGGCGCGTAGGGCCCGTGCTCTCGCCAACTCCGCCGCGGACGCATGCCTGCTGAGTCCCTCTGCGGCCGAGAACGCGGTCCTGGCTGTGGCCCAGTCCCGCCTGTCAAGCGATGCTGAGCCCATGCTGAGGTAGGAGTGGAGCCTCTGCGCGCCTGAGGACGCGTGCGAAAGAGCCGCTTCGCATGTTGTCACTGCCTCCTCTAGGTCTCCGCTCCAGAACAGAACACACTCCTTCGCGGAGAGGGCGTGGTAGAGACCCCATTCGTCGTCTTCTGCTTCGCACGTCGAGATGGCCGCGTCGATGTCCACGAGCGCGGCGTCAAGGTCTCCGGCCCGCACGTGGATCTGTGAGGAGAGCAGCCGTGCCCAGGGTTCATCGGCGCGCATCTCCCACGACAGGCGCTGTAGCCACGAGATGAGCGACTCCGTGCGGAAATTGTCGAGACCGGGCTCTCCTGCGCGAGCTAGGGCCTCAAGCGCTGCGGGCTGGTCGTTGGCGTTGAACAAGAGCTCGATCGCCATCTCCCTGCTTCCCGAGTTCTCGAGGGCGGCTGCCGACTCGCGTTGGAGGGTGCGGAGCGCCGTTTCGCCGTGCTCGTGCACGTAGTTGTGTCTGAGGTACTCGCGGAACAGGTTGTGGTAGCGGTATGCGCCTGGCTCGTCCGCGAAGGTGAAGACCCGGTTGGTGGTGAGGTGATGGAGGTGTCTGTGGGCGTCGTCAATGCCGACGAGACGATTTGCGAGCTCCTCTGTGACATGCTCGAGGCAACAGGTTCGGTCGAGGAAGTGCTGTGTCGGGCTGCCCTCGTTCCGGTACACCTGTTCTGCGAGATACGAGTAGATGTCCTGCTTCATGCGCGGGTCCGCGAGCGCTTGTTCAAGGGAGTCCAAATCGAGCCAATCCAGCGCCAGGCCGGCGAGGACGACGCTCGCCGGCCATCCCTCTGTCAGCTGGACCAGGCGTTCGACGTGCTCTTGATCGAACCGCCGGCCCGCCCGCGCTTCGAGGACGAGGCCGGCCTGCTCGGCGTCGAAGCGCAGCAACTCGACCCCAAGCGCGCTCACTTCGCCTGCCAATCGCATCCTCCCAGTGGAGAAGGCGGGATCGTAGCGTGACAGCACAATGAACCTCAGGTGCTCGGGTGAGTTCGCCAGCAGGCAGTCGAGAGCGCGATTCAGGTCCGGGGAGTCAGCCGCCTCATGGTAGTCGTCGATCACGACTTGCATGTCCGTGTTCACGCACTCCCCGCACTCCATCACGAAGAGCGATGCGAGTTGCTCAAGGGAGACGGGGGACTCGTGAGCGTAGCGGAGTCTCTCGAGGATCGCCTGGCCGAAGTCCGCAAAGTGGCGGCGGAAGGCCTCGACGAGCGAGGCGATGAAGACCATCGGATCGTGGTCGAGGACGTCCAGCTTGTACCACACGGATTCGATCTGGAGCTGCTGCAGAGCCGCAGCGACGGCCGTGGTCTTGCCGTACCCCGCCGGTGCGCAGACAAGCATGAGCCGGCGCTGGCAGCCGCGTTCCACGAAAGCCAGGGTCTCCGGACGCAGCCAAGCTTGCTCAGAGCGCGGATGAATCAGCTTGGCGGCGATCGGTCCGAGTCTGGGTTCCCACTCGGTCATGCGTGGCTCCTGAGGGCTTTCGGCCTCTTGGCGTCTGTGGACGAAGGCTGAGACGAAGACTATACAGGGCGGATGCAGGCAGATGGGTGGCGGCGCCGCTCGAAGGGGATGACATTCGTGCGGCATGCGCCTACTAGGTTGAGAGGCCTGAGCTACGCTCGCGAGACTGCCTCTGCGCCCGATTCGTCCTGTTTGCAGGCGGTCCGCGGCTCCTACGGCGGGAGTGTTATCGCCCTCGCATGTGCGGGTATTGAATAAATAGGCGGCTTGGCAGTCGGCCCCTGAGTCAGGGTGAAGGGTCCAAGCTGTGGCGGTCGGCGTGGCGATGGGTCACGCGGTCAATGCAAGGGGGAGATCATGCCGGGCTTCAAGACAGTTCTGTTCGCCACCGACTTCTCTGAGAACGCGGGCAAAGCGTTCGCAGAGGCGGTCGATATCGCGAAGTTCAGGGACGCCAAGCTCTTCATTCTCAATGTGGTACCCGCGGGGGACGAGTTGGTGTCCCCGGGCGCTCAGGCTCCCGCGTGGCTTCCCGACGAGGACGCGATCCTCGCCAAGCTTGAGGAGACATACGTTGCAGCCGGCGTCCAGACCGAGGCTGCTGTGAGGTATGGTGCCCAGGCTCACAGGATCGTCGACTACGCCGAAGAGGTGGGTGCCGATCTCATCGTGATCGGCGCGCGCGGCATGGGCTGGGTCGTCGGCTTCTTCGGTGGCGGGAGCATCGCCGACAAGGTCGTCAAGAACGCGAAGGTGCCCGTGTTGGTCGTTCCCGCCTGACCTTGGCGGGCAGGCGCCGGCGAGCACATTCGGCGAGGGCGTGAACACGGCCGTGGTGGGCGGCGACGAGGGGGCTCGGGATCCCGGGTCCCCTCGCCGGTCATGCGCCGGCAGGCGCCCGGTCCTCCCAAGCTCACCAAACGGTTTTCGTAGTGTCGTCCTCAGGCAGATGGGAAGACATCAAGTGACCGTCGAGTCGTCGAACAGGACGCGAGAGGCCCGCAGACGCGTTGCGACTCGGCTCTGACCCAGAACGGAGGGGGTGCGGCATGTCGGAGTACAGGAACATAGTCTTCTGCTCGGACTTCTCGAAGAACGCAAACCATGCCTATACGGAGGCAGTGAAGGTGGCGTCGGCTTTGGGCGCGACCCTCTTCGTCCTCCATGTGGTGCCGGGAGCTGGCGGCGGCGAGCCGGGAGGCGCCGTCGAGAAGCTGCGTGAGGCCTATCCGGCGGAGGGCGCCGAGTACGCGGTGCTGAATGGCAATGAGACCGTTCAGATCCTGAGTTTCGCGGAAGAGAAGGATGCGGGGCTGATCGTCATCGGGGCGCGTGGCATCGGAGCTCTTGCCGGACTGTTCGGCGGTGGCAGTATTGCCCACAAGGTCCTGAAGAACGCGAAGATCCCTGTGTTGGTCGTACCGGCCGAGTCTGCCGCCGGGGACTAGGCGAAGCCCGACGATTCGCGCAGCATCACGCGATTCACGCGTAGGCCGTGAGCCATCAGCCAAGCGTCGTTGATGTGGGCGCAGGGGCCGCCGCTGTGGGGAGTCCTCATGGCGGCGGCCGACTGATGGCAGGGGGTTGACGAGCCGCCGTATCGCCCGCGAGGTCACCTCAGATACCGCAGCGCCAGTTCCACCGCCTCGGCTGGCGAGTGGGCCTGACTCAGGCCGTCGAGCACGCCGCCCTCGGGCGGAGCCAAGGACCATGAGTCGAGGAGGATGACCGGCCGGCCGACGGTGCGCGCCAAGGCGATCTCGCTGAGCGTTCCCCAGGCACCCCCGACGGCGATCACGACGTCGCCGCTGGCCACCACGCTCAGGTTGCGGGCGTGGCCCATGGCACTGCAGACGCTGAAGGTGAGATCGGCGGCGGCGCTCGCGCGATCGGCGTCCGGGAGGATGCCGATCGTGACGCCGCCGCTGTGTCCGGCGCCGCGCGCGACGGCCTCCATCACCCCGTCCCGGCCGCCGCAGACCACGACGAGGCCGTGCTGCGCGAGGCGTTCGCCGAGTTCCTCGGCCAGCGCCGCCAATCGTGACGTGCAGAGGCTGGCGCCGATGACGCTGACGTAGTGAACAGCCATCGGCGTATTCTATGTCGTGAGGCTGTCGTCTAGCACCTTGGCGCAGCCCCTGGTCGCTTTCGCGGACTCGTCTGCAGGCGGCTGGCCCGAACGTGCGTGTCAGATCACGAGCAGATCCATGAAGCCATTGACGGACATGGACTGCAGCTGGTCCTCATCGAGACAGAGATCGTGTATGCGCTTCGCTTGGCTCTGGGGAAAGCGCGTCTTCAGGGCGGCGAGGAACTTCTGCTCGAGGAGCGGAATGCCCTCCGCGCGACGGCGACGGTGGCCGATCGGATACTCGATCTCCACCCTCCTGGTGCTCGTCCCGTCGCTGAAGAAGACCTGGACGGAATTCGCGATCGAGCGCTTGTCGGGGTCATGGTACTCCTTCGAATAGCGCGGATCCTCTGCCACGCTCATCTTCGCGCGCAGCACGTCGATGCGTGGGTCCCCGGCGATCGCCTCCTCGTAGTGTGCCGCGGTCAGTTCGCCGAAGAGCAGCGGCACGGCCACCATGTACTGCAGGCAGTGGTCGCGGTCGGCAGGATTGTGCAAAGGACCATCCTTGCTGATGATGCGGATGGCGGACTCCTGCGTGCGGAGCTCGATGTGCTCTATGTCGGCGAGGCGGTCTCTCACTTCCGGGTGAAGCTGCAGAGCGCATTCCACAGCGGTCTGGGCATGGAACTCCGCCGGGAAGCTGATCTTGAAGAGGACGTGCTCCATGACGTAGCTGCCGTAGGGGCGCTGGAAGGCAAGGCTGTCGCCCCCGAGCAGCACGTCGTAGAGCCCCCACTTCGGCGCGCTCAACGCCGACGCCAATCCTGCCTCACCGCGCATCACCATCATCGCAAGGCGTACGCCGCGCGATGACGCGTCACCGGCTGCCCAGGACTTTCGGGAGCTGGTGTTGGGTGCGTGGCGATACGTGCGCAGTGACTGACCGTCGATCCATGCGTGTGAGAGCGCATCGACGACCTGCTCCCGGCTTGCGCCCAACAGCCGGGCCGCTACTGCCGTGGACGCCACCTTCACGAGGACCACGTGGTCGAGGCCGACACGGTTGAAGGCGTTCTCCAGCGCCAGGCAGCCTTGGATCTCGTGCGCCTTGATCATGGCGGTGAGAACGTCATGCATGGTCAGAGGTGACTTGTTCTCGGCGACTGCCTTGCGGGACAGCCAATCGGCGACAGCAAGTATCGCGCCGAGATTGTCGGATGGGTGCCCCCATTCCGCCGCCAGCCAGGTGTCGTTGAAATCCAGCCACCGCACCATGGCGCCGATGTCCCAGGCCGCCTTGACCGGGTCGAGCTGGAAGGATGTGCCGGGGACACGTGCCCCGTTGGGCACGACCGTGCCGCCGACGATGGGGCCGAGGTGTTTCGTGCACTCGGGGAACTGAAGGGCGAGGAGCGCACACCCGATGCTGTCCATCAGGCAGTTGCGCGCCGTGTCGTAGGCGTCCGCGCTCTCGACCCCGTAGTCGTAGACGTAGTCCGCGATGTCTATCAGTTCCTGGTCGGGGTCGGGGCGGACGTTGAGGTCGGCGTTGTGGCCGTCCATTCCTTCCTCCTGCGGGGCGTCAGCCCCTTTGCTCGATGGGCACCCACCTCGTCGCCTCGGGTCCGACATACATGGCGCTTGGCCGGATGATCTTGCCGTCGAGGCGCTGCTCGATCACGTGAGCGACCCATCCTGCGGTGCGCGCGACGGTGAAGATCGGCGTGAACATCGGGGTGGGGATGCCCATCATGTGGTAGCAGACCGCTGAGTACCAGTCGAGGTTCGGGAACATCCCCTTGACCTCTCCCATCACCGACTCAAGCCGGTCGGCGACGTCGAACATGCGCATGTCGCCGGCCGCAACGGACAAGCGTCGTGCCACCTCCTTGATCACGTTGCTGCGCGGGTCGGTCGACGTGTACACGGGATGCCCGAAGCCGATCACGATCTCTTTTCGCCCCACTCGCTCGCGGATGTCGGCTTCGGCCTCATCCGGCGTCGCGTAGCGCTGCTGGATGCGACAGGCCGCCTCGTTGGCCCCACCGTGTTTGGGGCCGCTCAGAGCCCCGACGGCGCTGCACACCGCCGAATACATGTCGGCGTTCGTCCCGGCTACGACTCGTGCGGTGAACGTGGATGCATTGAACTCGTGCTCGGCGTAGAGGGTGAGAGAGGTGTGCATGGCGCGTACGAAGGTAGCCGATGGCTCGCGGCCATGCAGCAGGTGGAGGAAATGCTCTCCCACCGAGCCGCTTTCGCCGTTCGTGTCGATGCGCCTGCCGTAGTGAGTGTAGTGGTACCAGTAGAGCAGCATCGAGCCGAAGCTTGCGATCAGGCGGTCGCCGATCTCGCGCGCTTCGGCTACGCTGAAAGGGGCGTTCTCCGGGTTGAGGGTGCCGAGGACGGATACGCCTGTTCTCATCACGTCCATAGGGTGGGCGGAGGCGGGGAGGGTCTCCAGCGCCGTGCACAGTGCCGCAGGCAAGCCTCGCATCTCGCTGAGCTTGAGCTTGTACATGGCAAGCTCGGCTCGTGTCGGCAGGCGCTCGTGGATCAGAAGAAACGCGATCTCCTCGAACTCCGCGACATCGGCGAAGTCGAGGATATCGTAGCCTCTGTAGAGGAGGTCGCTGCCGGTTCGGCCTACGGTGCACACGGCGGTGCTGCCCACGGCAGCTCCGGACAACGCAACGGATTTCTTGCCACTGGGAAGGACCGGAGTGTCGCTTTCACGGCCTGACATGTCACCGTCCCTCCGTTGAGAACAGGTCATCCAGCCTCTGCTCGTAGGCATGGTAGCCAAGGAAGTCGTAGAGCTCCATACGGGTCTGCATGGAATCGACGACGCTCCGCTGGCTACCGTCTTGGCGAACCGCCTCGTACACCGCGAGGGCCGCCTTGTTCATGGCGCGAAAGGCCGACAGTGGGTACAGGACGAGGTCAACGCCGACGCTCGACAGCTGCTGTACGGTGAACAACGGGGTGCTCCCGAACTCCGTGATGTTGGCGAGCACCGGGACGCCGACGACATTCACGAACTCCTCGTACTGGGACAGCTCGTGCACCGCCTCCGGGAAGACCATATCGGCACCTGCTTCGACGTAGGCGGCCGCGCGTTCGATCGCCGCCTCCATGCCCTCGACGGCCAGCGCGTCGGTGCGAGCCATGACGACGAAGTCCTGTGCGCGGGCATCGACCGCGGCCCTGATGCGGTCGACCATCTCCTCCGTGGAGACGATGGCCTTGCCCGGGCGGTGGCCGCAGCGCTTGGCCTGGACCTGGTCCTCTATGTGCACACCGGCGGCGCCGGCGCGGATCATGCTCTTCACGGTGCGTGCGATGCTGGAAGCATTGCCCCACCCGGTGTCGGCGTCGACCAACAAGGGCAACTCAGTGGCGTGGGTGATGCGGCGCACGTCCTCGAGAACATCGTTGAGGCTCGTCATGCCGAGGTCAGGCCGTCCGTAGGAGGCGGCCGCCACCCCTCCGCCGGAGAGGTAGAGCGCACGGTAGCCGACTCGCTCCGCCATGATCGCGTGGTAGGCGTTGACAGCCCCGACGACCTGCAGCGGATGCTCTTCTTCGACAGCGCGGCGAAGTCTCGCGCCTGGGGTGATCTCATCCGTCATCTTCGTCTCCATGTGTCCGAGCGTCTCGACGTCGACGCCGTTGTCGTGCCCATGGTCCGGCTGGAGGCTGGCGACCATCGCCGGCCGGAGAGAACGGTGTTGCGTCGAACATCTTTCCGTCGCCGACAGCGCTTCGCCGGCTCTGGACGCGCCGGTGAAGAGGGACAGCCGGGAAAGCGCCAGCGTATCCGGCACAATACCGGACCGGACGGCGGCGTGCATAGAACGCCTTGCACGGCGTCCCAGCGCGACGAACCCGTCGAGCCTCATCGTTCTCGAGAGGACGGCGTACCGGCGGCTCGCGACGGATCGAGCGGCCCACCGGGCGGGCAGGCGATGGCCTGCAACAGTCGCACGGCGCCGTCCTTGCTGAGCGGCTCGTTGAGGTTGCCGCATTTCGGGCTCTGCACACAACTTGGGCAACCTTGGGCGCAGGGGCAATCGGCGATCAGCGCCAAGGCATCGGCAGCGAGGTCCTCGAACGCGTCGTAGCCTCGCCGCGTGAGGCCGATGCCCCCGGGATAGCCGTCGTAGATGAAGATGGATGGAGAATCGGTCTGACAGTGCCAAGGAGTGCTGAGACCGCCGATGTCCCAGCGGTCGCACATCGCGTAGAGCGGCAGCAGGGCGATCAGTGCATGCTCGGCGGCATGCAGTGCTCCCGGTGTCGCCAAGTCGTCGCCGGCGATGAGCCCGGCGAGTGACGCGTCGATGGTCGCCTGAGGAATGGCGAGCCAGAGTGCCTGGGTCGTGAAGACCTGCTCGGGCAGGTCCAGGCTGATCGTGTCGATGACGTGCTGGTCGGTGATGTCGCGCCTCTGGTAGGCGATGACCCGCTCGGTGACCTCGATGTCTCCGCGGAAGAGCGATGCGCCGGGCAATGCACGCAGGCCGGCCTGTCCAGCCACGAGGATGTTCTTGTCGGTCTTCGCCTGCGTGTAGAAGCCGCCCTCGAACTCGTCGACGAGGATGACGCTGTTCGGCAGGTCAAGGCGCTTCACCAGATAGCTGTTGCCGAGGTGCAGGTACACGGCGCCGGGGTGAGCGAAGCGGAAGACGCGCTCGTGCTCCAGGTGGCCGATCATCTCGCCCGTGCGTGACTCGACGATGGCGCAGATATCGTTCGAGGCCGTGCGAAGGCTCGTGTCGGCCGCGGGGGAGTGAGACTTGGCCCACGCCATGCCGCGGTGGCTCTGGCGCAGTCGTCCGGCGTCGACGAGTCTCTCGGCGGCCTCGAGGCCCCGTTCGCCGAAGTAGGCCTCGTCACGCGCCGTGATGGGCAGTTCGTAGGCGGCGGCCTCGAGATGGGCGCACGAGATCTGCGGGTTGTGAAGGTCGATGATCGCCTCCTCTACGCTGCGGCTCAGCAGGCGCTCAGGCTCGCGCATGAAGTACTGGTCGAGCGCATCCTGGCCGGCCACCAATACGGCCCATCCGTGCCCCTGCCGGCCCGCTCTGCCCCAGCGCTGGCGCAGGCTGGTCACCGTGCCGGGGAAGCCTGTGACCACCGAGACGTCCAAGGCGCCGACGTCGATGCCCAGCTCCAGAGCCTGGGTGGCGACCACGGCATCGAGTTCGCGGGCGAAGAGGCGCCGCTCGATATCGCGACGCTGTTGTGAGGTGTACCCGGCGCGATATGGCTGGACGCGCTGCGCTGCGCCCGCCGGGTCGCGATCCTCGAGCCGCCGCCGCACATGCCCGTACACCAACTCGGCTGCTTTGCGCGTGGGAGCGAAGGTGATCGCGCGTGCGCCGGCGAGCACGCTCTCCGCGGTCACGTAGGCCGCCTCAACCAGGGAGCTCCTGCGCTCTCCCCGGGCGGCGTCCACGAGGGGCGGCTCCCAGAAGACGATGGTGCGCTCGGGTCGCGGTGCCTGGTCCTCGTCCACCGGTGTGAACGGCATCCCGACGAGCTTCTCGGCGAACGCTTGGGGGTCGGCGATGGTAGCCGACGTGAGGATGAACTGGGGAGAGGCTCCGTACTGCTCGCAGAGACGTCGCAGGCGGCGCACGACTTGGGCGACGTGCGAGCCGAACACGCCGCGGTAGACGTGCGCCTCATCGAGCACGACGTAGCGCAGGTGGTGCAGGTACTCGGCCCAGCGCTCATGGTTCGGCAGGATGCCCAGGTGCAGCATGTCGGGGTTGCTCAACAGGATCGTGGCCGTGCGCCTCAGAAAGGCTCTCGCCTCAGGTGGGGTGTCGCCGTCGTAGATGGCCGGTACGGCGCTCCCTAGCCCGAAGGCGGCCAACTGGCGCGCCTGGTCCTGAGCCAGCGCCTTGGTCGGGAAGAGGAAGAGCGCGCGGCTCTGCGGATCGAGCAGATGCCGCTCGAGAACGGAGAGCTGGTAGCAGAGGCTCTTGCCGCTGGCGGTGCCCGTGCTGACCACCACGTTCTCGCCGCCTTGCAGCAAGTCGTACGTGGTGTGTTGGTGGCCGTGGAGATTTTCGATGCCGGCGGCCTGCAGCGCTTCGCGGAGCGCCGCCGGCAAGCCCTCGGGGAGTTCAGTCGCGCGGCCGCGCCGTGCAGCCTCGTGGGCGACCGCGACGACCTGTTCGTGGCCGCCCTCGCGAAAGAGCCCGCGAAGCCGCTTCCGGGTGGCGGCGATGGCCAGTTCGGCACTCATCCCACGATCCTATCTGGTGGCGGGCGTGAGGACCCACGTGGGGGGCATTGAGAGAGGCCCGCCACGCGCAGGCGGCGCAGAGAGGCGAGGTGGCCGTTCACCCATCGAGGTGGATCAGCTGTGGGCGCTTGCGGCCGTGCCAGTCGCCCTGTAGTTTGGATGAGACATGCAGACGACCCCGGCCCACCATCGGCAGCGAGCCAAGGCTCTGCGCCGTGACCAGCTCAGGCGCCGGCGCGCGATCGCATTGGCCATCGTCGTGGCCCTTGGCGCGCTCGCTGTCTGGGCGGCCTACGCGATTCCGGGTCAGAGCCCGGCGGCCGTCCCCGAGAACGTGGCCGCTCCCGTCTTCACCGAGAAGACGCCCGAGGTCGCGGAAGGCGTGATCGTCGCCCGTGTCGAGGGAACGGAGGTCCTGCTTCCCGTCGCCCGCGACGTGACGACCGCCGTCGCCTTCCATCCAGTGGACAACAGCGACTCGGTGACGCTGCAGCCCAATGGCGAGCGGGTCGACGGCGGCAGCTTGGGTCAGAAGCTTGCCGATGTCTTCGCCGGCGGTGGAGGGCTGCAGTACTACATCACGGCCGAGGCCGACTCGGGTGAGTCCTCTTCAACGGCCGGTCTCGATGTCGGTGCCGTACCGGGGTCGCCTGTCGTCAGTCCGGTCGACGGCAGGGTCGTCGCCGTCAGGAGATTCAAGGTTCTTGGGCGCTATGACGACGTCGAGGTGCACATCCAGCTGGCCCGCGACCCATCCTTGCTGCTGGCGATCACGCATCTGGCTGGTCCCCAGATCGCGATCGGCGATGCGGTCGCCGGCGGCGAAACGCTCCTGGGCGAGGTTCGGGGCTTTCCCGACAGTCTCGATCAGGCGCTGAGTCGGTACACGTCCGACAACGGCGACCACGTGCAGCTCATGGTGCTTCGTGTCACTCCCGAACTCGGGGGCGTCTAGGCCGTGCCGGCTGCCGCGCGTGCGACCGTGCCTGCGGCGACTGGGGCCGTCGTCGGTGGCTCAGGCACCCATTCCGCGGACTTCCCGGGTCGTCTTCATCCGGATGTCCGGGTGCTCGACCGTGACATGGTCTTCGCGACTCCGTGGGGCGACAGCCCGCCCTTTGTGCTCTTTGAACTCGGCGAGAAGAGGGTCCTGCATGTGCGGCTGCACGGCTGGCGCGATGGTGTGGCGCGCGGCCGCGCGTCACGCCAAGTGTTCAGCGTACTGCATCGCGCCGGCGTGAGGAGGATCGTCTCCGACGCCGGCGTCGGTACTCTCGCCCGCCTGTTGGATCCCGGGGACCTCATCGTCGCTGACGATTTCGTGGACCAGACGACCGATCGCGATGGTGAGGGGATGGTGGTCGGTGGGCAGCTCCTGATCATGCGTGACCCCATCTGTTCCGATGGGCGGGAGGCTCTCACCGCCGCCGCCCGGCGGCTCGCTCCGGAACGCCGGCTGTTCACTAGGGGCACCTACGTTGTGACGGAAGGTCCTCGCTTCGAGTCCCCGGCGGAGATCCGCCATCTCCAGGCCATGGGGGACATCATTGGCCAGAGTCTCTCGCCAGAAGTGTGGCTGGCGCGCGACATCGGAGCCTGCTACGCGGGGATCTACGTTGTCGTGAACTATGGGGAGGGCGTGGTCCGTGAGTGGGAGCATGACGTTCTCACCCGGATATTCCACGAGGACGCCGATCTGATCGGTCGCGTCCTCCTGGCCGCCCTAGCGGATCTCCCCGAGGATCCCCGCTGTCGCTGTCGCGAGCTGCGCAAGCCCACCCTCCTGCGCTGAAAGATCTCCGCAGGGCTCCGGCTACCCGGTCAGGACCCAGGCGACTAGGGAGATGCCGTTGAAGAGGGCGTGGAGGGAGATGGAAGTCCAAAGGGAGCCCGTGCGCTTGTACACCCATGCAAGGGCGAAGCCGAGGGCGAACAGGGGCACGAAGACACTGAGCTGCACATGGGCGATGCCGAAGGCCGCCGCCGACACGATGGCCCCAGGGAACCATCCCCACGAGCGAGCCAGACCGCGGAACAGGAAGCCCCTGAAGAAGAGCTCCTCGAAAAGGGGAGCCAGCACCACAGCCAACAGGGCGAACATGGCGACGCCGACAGAGGAGCGTGGGAAGCGGCTCAGGATATCCTGCGACTCTGGGTGTATCAGCAGGTCGTGGAAGTACGTGATCGCGTACACGGACAGGAGGGCGAGCGGGATCGTCCAGAAGTACGCCGTCGTGGGTCGCCGGAATCCCCAGGACGACAGTCTCTCACCCGCGAGGCGCAGCGAGAAGAACCAAGCGGCTCCGGACTGCCAGACGTACGTCACGACGGAGCTGACGAGCAGGGCGATCGCAGTGCCTATCGTAGCCTCGCCGGCGGGCTCCACGGACGCGTCCGAGGTCAGCGCCAGAAGGTAGAAGGCCACAGCCGGGCCGAAGCCGACGAGCAGTCCGGCCAGCGCGTGTCGCCAGTCCCAGCTGGCGTCGGGCAGCAGCCCCTGTCGGGGTGCGCCTTGGCTGCCCGTTTTGGCTTCTGGCGCCGAAGAGCCGTCCGCACCTGGCCGAGGACCTGTGGGCCGTGGCGCACGGGGGCCCGCGAATGGTGGAGGCACCGACGCGGCGGGGATGCGCCCACGTAGCTCGCCGTCTCCTTCGCTCACGCGCTGCTGCCCGTCTATCCCATGCTCCTTCCGCGTGCGGGGCTGTGCCCGCCTTCCCGGCAAGCGTATCAAGATAAGCGCGCGCAGGCTCGCGGGAAGCTGGGCCCCGTCGCGTTTCACTGCCCCTTGCACTCTGCTATACTCCGCGACCGTGGACGGCGCGGTGGATGCCCCGCGTCGGCCGCTGCGAGTGCACGTTGACCCTCACGGCGGACGGTTGGTATCCTTACGTGCTGCTGTCTGAAAGGATGTAGACGTGCGTCAACTTGTCACGCTCGCTTGCCAAGAGTGCAAGCGTCGCAATTACCACACGAACAAGAACAAGAAGAACGATCCAGACCGCATCGAGCTGAAGAAGCACTGCCGCTGGTGTGGGACGCATACAGTACACAGGGAAACCCGCTAGGCGTTTCCCTCTGTGTCGCTAGGGCTGTAGCTCAATTGGTAGAGCACCGGTCTCCAAAACCGGGGGTCGGGGGTTCGAGTCCCTCCAGCCCTGCCAATGATCATCGGAGCGAATGAGTGGCGAAGGCTGTCGATAACGGCAAGGCCCAGCCGGGGAGAGGTACGCCCGCCGGAAAGCCTGCCCGCAACACCGGAGCGGCGAGCAAGCGCGCGGGCAGCAAGCCCGCACGCGGCAAGACGCAAGCCCAGGCGAAAGCTCGGGCGAGCTCGGGCAAGTCGGGCGAGAGGAAGTCTCTGGGCAAGTTCCTGCGCGAGGTGCGGATCGAGTTGCGCAAGGTCACATGGCCGACTCGCAAGGACCTCCTGCAGTCCACCATCGTCGTCCTTGTCGCAGTCTCGATCGCGACTGTCTACACATTCGTGCTTGATACCGCCTTTTCGCGCTTCGTGGACCTTGTCCTCAGGGTCATCACGTGATCGGAGATCTGCTTGTATAGCTGGTACGTCGTCAACACATACTCGGGACACGAGAACAAGGTCAGGGCCAACCTTGAGCATCGGCGTTCGTCGATGCATCAAGAGGAGGGCATCCACCAGATCGTCGTGCCCACAGAGCAGGTCGTCGAGACCAAGGACGGACAGAAGGTCACGACTGAGCGTCGCGTGTTCCCCGGCTATGTGCTGGTGCAGATGGAGCTGACGGACGATACGTGGTCGCTGGTCAAGAACACCCCAGGCGTGACCGGCTTCGTCGGCGCTCAGAACAAGCCGGTCCCACTCACGCGCGCCGAGGTGGACCGCATCATGCACACGGCTTCCGTGGAGCGGCCGAAGCAGAGGGCCGAGTTCGCCATCGGCGAAGACGTGCGTGTCACGTCCGGTCCGCTCAGCGATTTCTCAGGCGAGGTCGTCGAGGTCAACATCGAGCAGAGCCGACTGAAGGTGATGGTGTCGATCTTCGGTCGTGAGACGCCGGTCGAGCTCGCCTTCGACCAGGTCAAGAAGACATCCTAATCAGGCAGTAAGCGAGGCAAGCAGTGGCGAAAAAGGTGCTCACGAAGATCAAGTTGCAGATCACCGCTGGGGCCGCCAGCCCGGCGCCGCCCGTCGGCCCCGCGCTCGGCCAGCACGGCGTCAATATCATGGAGTTCTGTAAGGCGTTCAACGCGAAGACGCAGAGCCAGGGCAGCACCATCGTGCCGGTCGAGATCACCGTGTACGAGGATCGCTCGTTCACCTTCATCACGAAGACGCCGCCGGCCGCGGTCCTGCTGCGCGAAGCGCTCGGCATCGACAAGGGCTCTGGTGAGCCTAATCGCACGAAGGTGGGAACAGTGTCCCGCGCCCAGGTGCGCGAGATCGCGGAGATCAAGATGCCCGACCTCAACGCGGTCGACATCGAAGCCGCAATGCGAGTCGTCGAAGGTACCGCGCGCAGTATGGGTGTGGAGGTAGCCGACTAGGCTGCCGCTGAGTCCCATCGAAGTCGGCGCTGCCGACTCGCGACGGGCAGTCAAGCGAGGCCGAGTTCCGTCCGGCCGCCGCAGTGGGAGGCGATCTAGGGTCGCCGTCAGCACCACAGGAGGTACGTGAATGGGTAGGAAAGCTGGGCGCAGGTACGTCGCCGCAAAGGGCGCAGTCGAACAGGGGCGCCTCTATGCGCCGTTGGAGGGCATCCGCCTCCTCAAGTCTCTTCCCGACGCCAAGTTCGATGAGACCGTCGAGGCCCACTTCCGTCTCGGCGTCGATGTGCGTCACGCCGATCAGATCGTGCGCGGGACGACAGTGCTGCCGCACGGTACCGGCAAAGAGGTCCGAGTCGCGGTGTTCGCGGAGGGTGACAAGGCGCGGGAGGCACAGGAGGCCGGTGCCGATCTCGTCGGCACGGACGACCTCGCCAAGCAGGTCCAGGCGGGCGTGTTCGACTTCGACATCGCCATCGCGACGCCGGACATGATGGGTACCGTGGGCAAGCTCGGGCGCGTGCTCGGCCCTCGAGGCCTCATGCCGAACCCGAAGTCGGGCACCGTCACCTTCGACGTGGCCAAGGCAGTCCGGGACGCGAAAGGCGGCAAGGTGGAGTACCGGACCGATCGATCCGGCATCATCCACCTGAGCATCGGCAAGAAGTCCTTCAGCGAGGACCAGCTCGTGGAGAACTACGCCGCCGTTCTCGATGAGATCGTGCGCGCCAAGCCGGCTGCCGCCAAGGGCAAGTACATCAAGAGCGTGAACGTTGCCTCGACCATGGGCCCCAGCATCGAGTTCGACGGGGCTCGCACGCGCGACTTGCTGGAGTAGCCAGCACGGGGGGTCACAGCGGTGGGAGTTGCGTCCGCGGTCGCCTCAGCATATACTGCCGTATCGCAGCGCCTCGGCGCTGCTGCCGATGACGGTCGGTGCCCATCAGGGCCGAAGGGATCCACCAGGATCCGCCTCCCGAGGCGAGACGAGCCAGAGTTGCATTGGGCCCGCTTCCGCTTCGGGAGCGGGCTTTTTGTTTGCGACTGAGAGGTCGAGATGCTCAGAAACGAAAAAGACGCTGTTGTCGCCGAGGTGGCGCAGCTCCTGACCGACACTGAGAACGTGTTGGTCAGCGACTACCGCGGTCTCACGGTGGCCGAGCTCAGCGAGCTGCGCGCCAAGCTACGTGACAGCGGCGCGCGCTTCAGGGTAGTCAAGAACACACTCGGCAGCATCGCCGCCGAACGCGCCGGTCGCGGCGTCATCGGGGAGATGCTCGACGGTCCCACCGCAGTCACTCTCTGTGGTGACGACCTGGTCGCCGCCGCCAAGGCTCTGGCCGACTTCGCGCGGACGCACCCGCAGCTCGAGGTGCGTGGCGGCCTTCTGGAGTCGAGCCTCATCGACGCCGGCGGCGTCAAGGCTCTGGCCAGCATGCCGCCACGCGATGTTCTCGTTGCCCAGGTGGTCGGCACCATGGCGGCGCCGCTCACCGGTCTGGTAACGGTGTTGCAGGGCACGATCAGCGGTTTCGTTCGCGCACTGAATCAGGTGGCCGAGCAACGGGCCGCGGCCGGCGAGGCTTGAAGCCTCCGGTACCTACAATGTCCAGCAAGGATCTCAAGCTCTACGGCGAGGTGAAGTGAGAATGGCAGACAAGACCCTTTCAAAGGACGAGCTCATCGAGGCCATCAAGGTCATGAGCGTGCTCGACCTGTCTGAGCTCGTCAAGGCTCTCGAAGAGACGTTCGGAGTGAGCGCCGCCGCTCCGGCCGCTGTGGCCGCCGCTCCGGCTGCAGGTTCCGCCGAGGCCGCCCCGGAGGAGGAGAAGACCGCGTTCGACGTCGTGCTGACCGCGTTCGGCGACCAGAAGATCCAGGTCATCAAGGTGGTCCGTGCCCTCACCGGCCTCGGGCTCAAGGAGGCCAAGGACGTGGTCGAAGGCGTGCCGAGCGCGTTGAAGGAAGGCGTGACCAAGGACGAGGCCGAGGAGGCCAAGAAGCAGCTCGAAGAGGCTGGCGCCAGCGTCGAGATCAAGTAGCTTGCTCGTCCCTCGCAAAGCGCGAGGCGCCTGTTCCATACGTCAAGGGCCGGGAGCACCAGTGGTGCTCCCGGCCCTTGACGTGGCGAGGCCCGCCGCCGCCCCGCAGCCGACCAGGGCGGGCACCCAGCAGGGGCACCTTGCGATGCCCTGATCCTCTTGGTACACTATTAGGCCGTAAGAATCGCGGCCATGCCACGCGTCCTCTGGCATGGTGTGCTCCGTTCTCCATCCACGCCAGATAGAGGAGACTCGCTTGAACGAGCCCAAGGCTGCCCGCGTGCGTACGTCCTTCGCCAAGCTCGATCAGCCACTCGCTCTCCCTGACCTCATCGACATCCAGAAGAAGTCTTGGGAGTGGTTTCTCAGCGATGGCCTGAGCGAGACCATCTCCGACATCAACCCCATCAAGGACTACTCCGAGAAGCTGCTCGTCCATTTCGGCGAACATCAGTTCGGCGACCCTACGAAGTCCATCGCGGAGTGCTGCGACAAGGATATGACCTTCTCGGCGCCGCTCACGATGAAGGTGTCCTTCATCAATGAAGAGACCGGCGAGATTCGTGAACAGACGGTGTTCATGGGCGATTTCCCGATGATGACCGACCGCGGCACGTTCATCATCCACGGGACCGAGCGCGTGGTCGTCACGCAGCTGGTCCGTGCGCCTGGCGCCTACATCATGGAGCCGAAGCAGGCGGAGCGCGAGAAGCAGGTGCTGGTCGCCAATCTCATGCCGCAGCGCGGCTCCTGGCTTGAGCTTGAGATCGACAAGAAGGGCACAGTCAACGTACGGATCGACCGAAAGAGGAAGTTCCCCGTGACCGTGCTTCTGCGCGCGATGGGCTACGGTGACGACGATGAGCTTCGCGAACTGTTCGGCGATTCTGTCTTCATCAAGAACACGGTCGAGCGCGACACCACCCGTTCTCAGGAAGAGGCGCTCATCGAGCTGTTCCGCAAGCAGCGTCCAGGCGAACCGCCGACACTTGACGGCGCGACGGCCATGCTCAAGGGTCTCTTCTTCGACCCGAAGCGCTACGACCTCTCGCGGGTCGGGCGCCACAAGCTCAACGTGCGCCTGCACAACCACATGAAGCCTGCCGAGCGCCCGGACGCCGACGTGCGCGTGCTGGTGAACGAAGACATCGTCGAGCTCATCGGGAGGCTCATCTCCCTGCCCGGCAAGCTCGGAGTCGGTGTCGACACTGACGGCAATCCAGTCGAGGTCAAGGACTACGCGACCGAGACGATGCAGCTTCTCCCGACCAGGCGCGAGGAGATCGCGCACGAAATAGACGAGTACGAGCATTTCGGGAATCGCCGTCTGCGCACCGTTGGCGAGCTCGTGCAGGACGCGTTCCGCATCGGCCTGTCGCGCATGGAGCGCGTCATCCGGGAACGCCTCACGACCGAAGACCCGGATACCATCGTGCCTGCGACCCTGGTCAACATTCGGCCGGTCGTCGCCGCCCTCAAGGAGTTCTTCGGCTCGTCGCAGCTGTCCCAGTTCATGGATCAGACGAACTCGCTGTCTGGACTGACGCACCGCCGTCGTCTCAGCGCGTTGGGCGCCGGAGGTCTTACCCGTGAACGCGCGCCGATCGAGGTCCGAGACGTACACCCTACACACTACGGTCGCATGTGCCCCATCGAGACACCGGAAGGTCCGAACATCGGGCTGATCGGCTCGCTGGCGTCGATGGCGACGGTCGATGAGTTCGGCTTCATCCGCTCCCCATACCGCAAGGTCGTCAAGGGCAAGGTCACGGACGAGATCGTCTATCTCGACGCCTCTGAGGAAGAAGCGGAGGTGATCGACCCGAAGACAAAAGAGATCCGCTACGTCACGATCGCCCAAGCGAACGCACCATTCGACTCCGTGACCGGTGAGTTCGAAGACGATCTCGTCCTGGCGCGCACCCGCGCGGGCGCCGAGATCGTCGAGGTGCCACCGAGCCTGATCGATTTCATGGACGTGAGCCCGACCCAGCTGGTCTCGGTGGCAACGGCGCTCATCCCATTCCTTGAACACGATGACGCCAATCGCGCCCTCATGGGCTCCAACATGATGCGTCAGGCCGTGCCGCTGATCGACCCCGAAGCGCCGTTCGTGGGCACCGGGATGGAGTTCCGTGCGGCGGTCGACACGGGAGATGTGGTGGTCGCCACGCGGGGCGGCAAGGTGAGCTACCTCGACGCCGAGCACATCGAGGTCGATGTCGGCAAGGGCTCCGTCGACACCTACGGTCTCGTGAAGTTCACGCGCTCCAATCAGGGGACGCTCATCCATCAGCGACCGCTGGTCGGCATGGGCGACAAGGTCGTGGCCGGCGATGTGCTCGCCGACGGCTCCTCGACGGATCAGGGCGAGCTGGCCTTGGGTCGCAATCTCCTGGTCGCATTCATGAGCTGGGAGGGCTTCAACTTCGAGGACGCCATCATCCTCAGCGAACGGGTCGTCAAGGACGACCTCCTCTCATCGATCCACATCGAGGAGTACGAGGTCGATGCGCGCACGACGAAACTCGGCGACGAAGAGATCACACGCGACATCCCGAATCGCTCCGAGGAGTCACTCAAGGACCTCGACGAGCGTGGCATTGTGCGTATCGGTGCCGAGGTCAAGTCGGGTGACTTGCTCGTGGGCAAGGTCACGCCCAAGGGCGAGACAGAGCTCACCGCGGAGGAGAAGCTCATCCGCGCCATCTTCAAGGAGAAGGCTCGCGAGGTGCGCGACACCAGCCTGAAGGTGCCGCACGGCGAGGGCGGCAAGGTCATCGACGTGAAGACCTTCAGTCGCGAGAACAACGACGAGCTGCCGCCCAGCGTCAACGAGTTGGTGCGCGTGTACGTCGCCAAGAAGCGCAAGATCGCGGAGGGCGACAAGCTCGCCGGTCGCCACGGCAACAAGGGTGTCATCTCGAAGATCGTCCCCGAAGAGGACATGCCTCACCTTGAAGACGGCACCCCCGTGGAGATCATCCTCAACCCGCTCGGTGTGCCAAGCCGCATGAACATCGGACAGGTGCTCGAGACCCATCTTGGGTGGGCCGCGAAGAAGGGGTTCCAGGCTGACGGCGAACGATGCCAGCCGCCCGCACTCCTGGCATCACCAGTGTTCGATGGTGCCACTCTGCAGGAGATCGACGATCTCCTCATCCGCAGCTCGCGCGAGAATCCTGATGACCCCGTGCAGTTCAAGGTCAACGAGAACGACCCGGCCGGTCGCCGTTGCTCCGGCAAGGTCTGGCTGCACGACGGTCGCACCGGTGAGCGGTTCGACAACAAGGTGACCATCGGCTACATGTACATCCTGAAGCTGCTGCACCTCGTGGACGACAAGATCCATGCCCGGAGCACCGGTCCCTACTCACTCGTTACTCAGCAACCTCTGGGCGGCAAGGCACAGTTCGGCGGCCAGCGCTTCGGGGAGATGGAAGTCTGGGCGCTCGAGGCCTATGGGGCTGCGTACGTGCTGCAGGAGATGCTTACGATCAAGTCGGACGACACGGTCGGCCGAGTGAAGGCCTACGAGGCGATCGTCAAGGGCGAGAACATCGCGAGGCCCAACATCCCGGAGTCTTTCAAGGTCCTCATGAAGGAGATCCAGAGTCTCGGCCTCGACATCTCCGTGCAGAGCGAAGAGGGTGTCGCTCTCGAGGTGCGCGACGAGGACGACGATCTGCTGCGTGCCGCCGAGGAGCTGGGCATCGACCTGACGGCCGGCTTGCGGCGCCAGCAGGCGGACGAGGGAGAGCTCGCCCACGCCGGCGTTCATGGCTCGGACCTGCAGGACGTCATCGCCGCCGGCAACGAGCCCTCAGGCGATGACAGCGCGGAGCCGGCTGCGGCGGATGAGATCCTGAGCACTAAGGCCGGCCTGTCGGCAGTGGAGGACGAGGTGCTGGAAGCCGCCGATGTCCTCGGTCTCCCCGCCGAAGCACTCGGCGAGATCCTCGGCGCCGCCGAGGATCCTGGCCCCGAGATCGACCCAGATGATGACGCGCCCGGCGAAGGCAGAGGGGAGTGACTGTGCTAGATATCAACAACTTCGACTCCATCCGCATCGGGCTTGCGTCTCCGAAGCAGATAGAGGCGTGGTCAAAGGGCGAGGTCACCAAGCCCGAGACGATCAACTACCGCACACTCAAGCCGGAGCGCGATGGCTTGTTCTGCGAGCGCATTTTCGGCCCCACGAAGGACTGGGAATGCTACTGCGGCAAGTACAAGCGCGTGCGGTACAAGGGCATCATCTGCGAACGCTGCGGCGTAGAGGTCACGCGCGCCAAGGTCCGTCGCGAGCGCATGGGCCACATCAAGCTTGCGGCCCCCGTCAGCCACATCTGGTTCTTCAAGGGCGTCCCATCGCGCATGGGATACCTGCTCGACATCGCCCCAAAGGAGCTCGAGAAGGTCCTGTACTTCGGTGGCAGCTACGTCATCATCTCTGTCGACGTCGAGCGTCGAGACAACGATCTCATGATGCTGCAAGAGAAGATCGACGAGATGAAGGCGCGCTACGACGCCTACGCCGAGATTCGCTCGCAGGCGATTCGCGACATGCACGATGAGCTCAGCCTGATCCTCGACGGCAAGCGCGAGGCTGACGACTTCCATCGTGAGGCGGACCCTGAGGACGAGTTCGGACACTTCAACTACTTCGACATCTACGAGTCGTATCGTCGCATCACGATCGACGCCGCGGCTCTCGGTCCCGACGAGGTGAAGCTCCGGCGCACCAAGGCCCTGAAGCTCCGCGACGACTACATCGACCGAGGCTTCAAGAACGTCGAGGAGGCCAAGGAGCAGATCGACCGCGCGTGGGATCAATTCAAGACCATCGCGCCGCGCAACGTCATCGGCGATGAGACCCTGTACCAGCAGATGGAACGGATGTTCGGCCGCGAACCTGGCTATGAGCCGGAGAGCTTCGGGGTGTACTTCACTGGCGGAACAGGGGCCGAGGCGGTGCGCGAACTGCTGAAGCGCGTCGACCTTGCCGCCGAGGAGGCCGAACTGCGGGAGACGATCCGCACGGCCAAGGGCCAGCGCCAGGCGCGGGCCGTGAAGCGCCTCAAGGTGGCCTCGGCTTTCCTGCGCAGTGGCAACCACCCGGAGTCCATGATCCTCGATGTGGTCCCGGTCATCCCTCCCGAGCTTCGCCCCATGGTCCAGCTCGACGGCGGGCGGTTTGCGACCAGCGATCTCAACGATCTCTATCGGCGCGTCATCAACCGCAACAACCGTCTCAAGAGGCTGCTCGATCTGCAGGCTCCAGACATCATCGTCAACAATGAGAAGCGCATGTTGCAGGAAGCCGTGGACGCCCTGTTCGACAACGGCCGTCGCGGCCGCGCGGTGACGGGTCCCGGGAATCGCCCGCTCAAGTCGCTCAGCGACATGCTGAAGGGCAAGCAGGGCCGTTTCCGCCAGAACCTGCTGGGCAAGCGTGTCGACTACTCGGGGCGCTCAGTGATCGTCGCCGGGCCGCATCTCAAGATGCATCAGTGCGGCCTGCCGAAGATGATGGCCCTCGAGCTCTTCAAGCCGTTCATCATGAGTCGCCTTGTCGGCCGCAAGATGGTGCAGAACATCAAGGCCGCGAAGAAGATGGTCGAGTCGATGGTGCCCGAGGTGTGGGACATCCTTGAGGAGGTCATCACCGAGCATCCGGTGATGCTCAACCGCGCTCCCACCCTGCATCGGCTGGGGATCCAGGCTTTCGAGCCCCTCCTCGTCGAGGGCAAGGCCATTCAGATCCATCCCCTGGTGTGCGCCGCCTTCAACGCCGACTTCGACGGCGACCAGATGGCGGTTCACCTGCCGCTCAGCTGGGAGGCCCAGGCCGAGGCGCGCGTGCTCATGCTGAGCACGAACAACATCCTGTCGCCGGCGCACGGCAAGCCAATCGCCGTGCCCAGCCAGGACATGGTCATCGGCATGTACTACCTCACGTATCACCCCAGTGACGACCTGGATCACGCGCAGCCCGACGATTTCGACGACCAGCTGTCGGTGTTCAGTGGATACGACGAGGTGCAACGCGCCTGGGAGCAGCGCATCTTCGATCAGCGCGAGGTGCCAACACAGCGCTCTCAGGGTATCGCCGACTTCACGCAGCGACCGATCGTGCTGCGCCTGCCGCAGGGCGACCGCGTCGTGACTACTGTGGGGCGCGCACTCTTCAACATGCGCGTCGAGGGTGGTCTGCGGGAGGTCCTCGGACCCGACTATCAGGGCGACTACACCTACATCAACTACACGATGACCAAGAAGGGCCTCGCAGCTTTCATCAATGGGCTCGTGGCTCGCTACGGTGCGAACAAGGTGGCGCGCATCCTCGACGTCTTCAAGGACGTCGGGTTCCACTTCGCCACGCGGGCCGCGATCACGGTCTCGAAGAACGATGTGGTCATCCCCGAGAAGGAAAAAGCGGCCATCCTGACAGCCCACGAGAGCATGGTCATCGACGTGCGGGAGCAGTACGACAACGGGTTCCTCACAGAGGAGGAGCGCCGCAACAAGGTGGAGGAGATCTGGAGAGAAGCCGACGTGCAGATCACGGCGGCCACCAAGGCGAACTTCAATCCCCTCAACCCCATCTACATGATGGCGACGTCCGGCGCTCGCGGCGACATCAAGCAGATCCGTCAGCTCGCCGGCTGGCGCGGTCAGATGTCGAACCCGAAGGGCGAGATCGTGGAACAGCCGGTGAAGTCGAGCTTCATCGAGGGGCTCAGCGTGCTCGAGTTCTTCATCTCGACGCACGGTGCGCGCAAGGGGCTCGCCGATACGGCGCTGCGCACGGCCGACTCCGGGTACCTCACCCGTCGTCTGGTGGAT
This sequence comes from uncultured Thermoleophilia bacterium, assembly GCA_963717285.1. GTDB lineage: Bacteria > Actinomycetota > Thermoleophilia > UBA2241 > UBA2241 > CAIXSE01. The sequence goes on along the minus strand of CAVQVW010000001.1, from coordinate 372,054 downwards.
GTGTGCCAGGACGTAACGGTGAGCGAGATCGACTGCGGGACGACCGAGTGGGTCCCGATGTCTCCTTGGTCGCGCCGTCGTGAAGAGAACCCTGAACTCGAGGGCGCAGTGCTCGCCGCTGATGTCCAACGTCCGCGCAGCGATCGGGTGGTTCTCAAGAAGGGCGAGACGATCGGTCCTGCTCAGGTCGGTCTGCTGCGTGAGGTGTACTCCGATCTGCCGAACGCCAAGGTCAGTGTCGCGCGCGGCCGCGGGTCCAAAGCCGACCAAGTGGCCGTGTGGTCGCACGAACCCAACGAGAACCTGATCGGACGTCACTTGGGCGCGCCGATCGTCGACGAGACGACCGGTGAAGTCCTCTTCGAGCGGGACGCGCACATCGGCTTGGAGACCCGCGCCCAGATCCTCAGGACTCTCGCGCTCGGCTCTCAGACCGATCCGGTGGTCCCGGTGCGCAGCGTGCTCAAGTGCGACGCCGCGACCGGTATCTGCCAGAAGTGCTACGGCTTCGCGCTGGCCAACAACGTGCCGGCCGAGATCGGGGACGCGGTCGGCCATATTGCGGCGCAATCGATCGGTGAGCCCGGCACTCAGCTGACCATGAGGACGTTCCACACCGGCGGAGTGGCAGGCGCCGACATCACCCATGGCCTGCCGCGCGTCGTCGAGCTCTTCGAGGCGCGCAAGCCCAAGGGCGTGGCGCGTATCGCCGAGGTCTCCGGCCGTGTGGCCATCGACGACACGGAGCGTGGCTCCAAGCTCACCATCATGCCGGAGGATGGGGCGGCCAAGGAGTACGCCTTCACGCGTCGCACGCGCATGCTGGTCGAGGACGGCGACTGGGTCGCGGAGGGCACGCAGATCACGCCTGGCTCCATGTACCCGGCGGACGTTCTCAAGTATGCGGGCGAGACCGCTACCGAGCGCTACCTGGTGAACGAGGTGCAGGAGGTGTACCGCTCGCAAGGTGTCGAGATCAACGACAAGCACATCGAGCTGATCGTGCGCCAGATGATGAAGAAGGTGCGCATCCTGACGGCAGGCGACACTCAGTTCCTGCCTGGCCAGTTGGTCGACCGGGCGGCGTTCCGGGTCGAGAACGAGCGCATGAGCAGCGAGGGTGGGCAGGCGGCCGAAGCCGAGCAGATCATCCTCGGCATCACCAAGGCATCGCTCGCCACGGAGAGCTTCCTCTCCGCGGCCTCGTTCCAGGAGACCACGAAGGTCCTTACCGACGCGGCCATCGAAGGCAAGATCGACACCTTGCAGGGCCTGAAGGAGAACGTGATCATCGGCAAGCTCATCCCGGCCGGGACTGGCCTGCGCCGCTATCGCGGGGTCGAGATCCATCCCGCGGGTCGGACAGAAGCACTCGCCGAGGCCGATCGCCTCATGAGCGGAGGCGACGACGCCGCCGCCTGGCTCACGGGAGATGGCGACGACTTCGACGCCTGAGCGTAGACATCGGCGGGGCTGCGGCCTGCTGCGTCATCTTGCGGCCGCAGCCCCGCTTCGCTAGACTATACGACTGCTGTCTGAAGCAGCCCACCAGAGAGGTCAGATGACAACCATTAGCCAGCTCATCCGCAAGGGACGCGAAAGCAAGACCAAGCGTTCCACGACGCCCGCGCTCAAAGGTTCGCCCCAGAAGCGCGGCGTCTGCACGCGCGTCTACACCACCACTCCCAAGAAGCCGAACTCCGCTCTGCGCAAGGTCGCTCGCGTCAGGCTTGTGAACGGCATGGAAGTCACCAGCTACATCCCCGGAATCGGGCACAACCTGCAAGAGCACTCGGTGGTGCTCGTGCGCGGCGGGCGCGTCAAGGACCTCCCAGGTGTGCGCTACAAGGTCATTCGTGGCACCTTGGACGCCGCCGGCGTCAGCGACCGCAAGCAAGGTCGTTCGCACTACGGTGCGAAGGGCAAGGGAGGGAAGTAATGCCGCGCAGAGGCACGATCACGCGCCGGGAGATCCTCCCAGATCCCGTCTACAACAGCAAGCTGGTGACTCAGGTCATCAGCAAGGTGCTGCTCGATGGCAAGAAGTCCACGGCAGAGCAAATCGTCTATGGCGCGCTCGAATTGGTGCGCGAACGGTCTGGTCGGGATCCCGTCGAGGTCCTGCAGGAGTCCATCCAGGCGCTCACGCCACACCTCGAAGTGCGGAGCCGTCGTGTCGGCGGTGCCACCTATCAGGTTCCTGTCGAGGTGCCCGGCCGTCGCGCCCGGACTCTGGCGATCCGCTGGCTGGTCGCCTTCGCGCGTGAGCGCCGCGAGAAGGTCATGTCCGAGCGTCTGGCAGGAGAGATGATCGACTCCCTTGCCGCCCAGGGTGGCGCCTTCAAGAAGAAGGATGACATCTTCCGTATGGCACAGGCCAACAAGGCGTTCGCCCACTACCGCTGGTAGTTCCCCGGAGGCCCCTCACTGACGGCCGTCGGTGAGGGGCTTTCGCATGGAAGGAACACGACAAGGCATCATGCGACAGTACAGTCTCGAGAAAACACGCAACATCGGCATCATGGCTCACATCGACGCCGGCAAGACGACGACCACCGAACGCATCTTGTACTACGCGGGCAAGACGCACAAGATCGGGGAAGTCCACGAGGGCGCGGCCGTGATGGACTGGATGGCCCAGGAGCAGGAGCGCGGCATCACCATCACGTCCGCCGCCACGACCGTCGACTGGCGCGACTCGCAGATCAACATCATCGACACGCCTGGGCATGTCGACTTCACCATGGAGGTGGAACGCAGCCTGCGCGTCCTGGACGGCGCCATCGCCCTGTTCTGCTCGGTTGGCGGGGTGGAGCCACAGTCGGAGACCGTCTGGCGCCAGGCCGACAAGTACGGTATTCCGCGGATTGCCTTCGTCAACAAGATGGACCGTATCGGGGCCGACTTCTTCCGTGGTCTCGACATGATGGTCGAGCGCTTGGGCGCGAACCCCGTGGCCCTGCAGATCCCGATCGGTCGCGAGGCTGAGTTTCGCGGTATCGTCGATCTCATCGAGATGAACGCCATCGTCTACGAGGACGAGCTCGGCACGGCGTTCGAGGTCGTCGAGATCCCGGACGAAGTGCGCCCGCAGGCCGACGACTACCGTTTGAAGTTGATCGAGTCGGTGGCGGACCATGACGATCATTTGTTGGAGGCCTACCTCGAGGGGGAGGAGATCACGCCTGAGCACTTGCGCGGAGTGATCCGACAGGCGACTCTCGACATCAGTATCACGCCGGTACTCTGCGGCTCGGCGTTCAAGAACAAGGGCGTACAGCCGCTCATGGATGCGATCGTCGACTTCCTGCCCTCGCCGCTGGACGTGCCTCCTGTGACGGCCCTGGGGCCGAATGGGGAAGAACAGACGCGCAGCGCTTCTGATGAAGCCCCGTTCGCAGCCCTTGCCTTCAAGGTGGCCGTCGACCCGTACGTCGGCAAGTTGACCTACTTCCGCGTCTACTCGGGTACGCTCAAGGCAGGCTCGTACGTGCAGAACTCCAGCAAGGATAAGAGGGAGCGCATCAGCCGCATCCTCCAGATGCACGCCAATCATCGCGAGGACCGTGACGAGGTGTACGCTGGGGAGCTGGCCGCTGCAGTCGGTCTCAAGTTCACGACGACGGGCGAGTCCCTGTGCGAGATCGGCGAACCGGTCATCCTCGAGTCCATGGAGTTCCCCGAGCCCGTCATCTTCGTTGCCATCGAACCCAAGACCAAGGCCGACGAGGAGAAGCTGGCCAACTCCTTGCAGCGCCTCGCCGATGAGGATCCGACGTTCCGAGTCCATACGGACGAAGAGACAGGACAGACGATCATCGCGGGCATGGGCGAGCTACACCTCGAGATCATCGTCGACCGGCTCGTGCGTGAGTTCAGCGTCGACGCCAATGTCGGCAGGCCGCAGGTCGCCTATCGCGAGACCATTCGCAACAAGGTCGAGAAGGTCGAGGGCAGGTTCGTTCGCCAGAGCGGTGGCCGCGGCCAGTTCGGTCATGTCGTCATCGAGATGGAACCCAACGTGCCCGGCGGCGGCTACGAGTTCGAGAGTCGGATCACCGGCGGCTCGATTCCGCGAGAGTACGTTCCCTCGGTAGACGACGGCGTCCGCGAGGCGATGAGCACTGGCGTGCTGGCCGGCTACCCCGTCGTCGATATCAAGGTGGCTCTCGTCGACGGCAGCTATCATGAAGTCGACTCGTCGGACATGGCGTTCAAGATCGCCGGCTCTCTCGCGTTCAAGAACGCCGTGCAGAAAGCCAAGCCTGTCTTGCTCGAGCCCATGATGGCCGTCGAGGTCGTTACTCCCGCCGAGTTCATGGGCGACGTCATGGGCGATATCAGTTCAAGGCGCGGCCACATCGACGGCATGGAGCCGCGCGGGAACGCGCAGGTCATTACGGCGACCGTCCCTCTCTCCACGATGTTCGGGTACGCCACCGATGTCCGCTCGGCAACTCAGGGCCGGGCCACCTACACGATGCAGTTCAAGCACTACGCCGAAGTGCCGGCTTCGATCGCCACCGAGCTCATTGCGAGGGCTCGTGGTGAGTGAGAGAGTCGTCTGGTCGCGTGTTTGCTCCCAGGGGTGCGAGTCGTGTATACTCCCGACCCTTGGTACGGCGACTGGCCGTGCCGATTTTTGTGTGAGCTCAACCTCCGGGTTTCAGGAAAAGGAGTAGGAAGCATGGCGAAGGAGAAGTTTGATCGCAGCAAGCCCCACATGAACGTGGGGACCATCGGGCATGTCGACCATGGCAAGACGACGCTGACCGCTGCGATCACGCTGGCGCTGCACAACCGCGGGGGTTCGACCGAGTTCACCCCATTCGACATGATCGACAAGGCTCCTGAGGAGCGCGAACGCGGTATCACCATCGCCACAGCGCACGTGGAGTACGAGACCGAGAACCGCCACTACGCTCATGTGGACTGCCCCGGCCATGCCGACTACATCAAGAACATGATCACGGGCGCTGCTCAGATGGACGCTGCGATCCTCGTTGTCGGCGCCGACGATGGTCCCATGCCCCAGACGCGCGAGCACATTCTTCTCGCCCACCAGGTGAGCGTGCCGAACATCATCGTCTTCATGAACAAGGTCGACCTGGTCGACGATCCAGAGCTCATCGAGCTCGTCGAGATGGAGATTCGCGAGCTCCTCAGCGAGTATGAGTTCCCCGGGGACGATCTCCCTGTCATCAAGGGCTCGGCTCTGAAGGCGCTTGAGTGTGGTTGCGGCAAGGACGGATGTGCCGCGTGCGAGCCTATCCTGGAACTCACCACGGCTCTCGACACCTACCTTCCCCAGCCCGAGCGCGACGTGGACAAGCCATTTCTGATGCCCGTCGAGGACGTCTTCACGATCACGGGACGCGGCACGGTCGCGACCGGTCGTGTGGAGCGCGGTATCGTCAAGGTGGGTGAAGAGGTCGAGATCATCGGCATGCGCGACAAGGTCATGAAGACGACCGTCACAGGTGTCGAGATGTTCCGCAAGCTCCTCGACGAGGGGCAGGCGGGCGACAACATCGGGCTCCTCCTGCGCGGCACGAAGCGTGAGGAGATCCAGCGCGGCATGGTGGCCGCCAAGCCCGGCAGCATCACTGGGCACACGCATTTCCTGACCCAGGTCTACGTCCTGTCCAAGGACGAAGGAGGCCGCCACACGCCGTTCTTCAATGGCTACCGGCCACAGTTCTACTTCCGTACCACCGATGTGACCGGCGTCATCACCCTCGAAGAGGGCGTTGAGATGGTCATGCCGGGAGACAACACGGTGATGGAGGTCAAACTGATCACTCCCATCGCCATGGAAGAAGGTCTCCGCTTCGCCATTCGCGAAGGCGGTCGGACCGTCGGCGCTGGGGCGATCACCAAGATCATCGAGTAGATATCGTCGAATACTTCGGGCCGCGCGAGTATCGCATGCTCCGCCACGCGACACACCCGGCTACGTGAACAGGACAGAGAAGGCACCAGAGTGGCTCAGCAGAACATACGAATCAGGTTGAAGTCGTACGATCACGAGTTGATCGAACGCAGCGCGCAGTCCATCGTGGAGACGGCGCAGCGAAGCGGCGCGACCATCTCCGGCCCCGTGCCCCTTCCCACTGAGAAGAACGTGTACTGCGTGATCAAGAGCCCGTTCAAAGACAAGGACTCGCGCGAGCACTTCGAGATCCGCACGCACAAGCGACTGATCGACATTCATCAGCCGACGCCCAAGACCGTCGATCAGCTGATGCGTCTCGATCTGCCGGCAGGCGTTCACATCGAGATCAAGCTGTAGTGGCGATGACGGGGATCATAGGTACAAAAGTGGGCATGACTCAGCTCTTCGACGATGACGGAAACGTGGTGGCGGTGACGGTGGTTCAAGCCGGACCGTGCCCGGTGACCCAGGTCAAGACGCTTGATGTCGACGGCTACGAGGCTGTTCAGCTCGCGTTCGAGGAGTGCAAGGACAAGCATCTCAACAAGCCGACCCTCGGCCATCTCAAGAAGGCTGGGGTGAAGCACGGGATGCGGCATCTGTTCGAGTTTGAGAACGCCGATGGCCTCAAGGTCGGCGACACCGTGACCGTCGAGGCGTTCTCGGACGGCCAGGCTGTGACGGTGGCCGGAGTCAGCAAGGGCAAGGGCTTCCAGGGAACCGTGAAGCGGCACCATTTCGGTCGCGGCCCGGAGACTCACGGTTCGCACAACGTGAGAGCGCCAGGCTCCATCGGAGCCAGCGCGTATCCCAGCCGCGTCTTCAAGGGCATGCGCATGAGCGGCCATATGGGCTCGCAGGGCGTGACCCAGCGCGGACTGAAGATCATCCGCGCCGATGCAGAGAACAACGTGCTGCTCATCAAGGGCGCCGTACCTGGCGCCAAGAACTCCGTTGTCGTCATCCGAGGTAGATAGTATGACTGCCGACGAGAGCAAGCAGGCTCCCAAGAACGCCGAGAAGGCGCCAGTGGTCGACGGCCCGGTCGTCGCTCCGCAGGGCGCGCCCGGCAAGGCGTCGGTCGTGGACGCATCGGGTGCTCAGGTCGAGACGCGTGACCTGCCCGAGGCTCTCTTCGCTGTGCCCGCCAATATCAACACCCTGCATCTCGTGGTCCGTGCCGAGCAAGCCGCGCGACGTCGCGGTACAGCGTCGACGAAGACGAGGGCCGAGGTCGCCGGTTCGACCGCCAAGCTGTACCGGCAGAAGGGCACCGGGCGCGCTCGCGCCGGCAGTGTCAAGTCGCCCGTGCGAGTCGGTGGCGGCGTTGCCTTCGGACCGCGACCGCGCGCGTTCGACATCAAGATCAATCGCAAGGTCGTGCGCCAGTCACTGGCCATGGCCCTGAGCAATCGCGCCGAGAACGGTCACGTGTTCGTCGCTTCGGATCTGAATATGGATGACCCCAGCACCAAGGCCGCGAACGACTTCTTCGTGAAGCTCGACATCGCCGCGCCGGTGTTGGTGATCACTCATGACGAGCCGACGGTCACCAAGTCGGTGCGCAATCTTCCCTACGCCGAGGCGGTGGAGGCAGGAGCGCTATCCACTGAGACCGTGCTCCGTGCACGCTCTTTGGTCCTTACAGAGAAGGCGCTCGCTGCCTTGAGTGAGGCGTAGACATGGTAGATGCAGAGAGGATCATCATTCGGCCGATCGTCTCCGAGAAGAGCTACGGGCAGATCGACCACAGCCGCTACACGTTCGAGGTCCATCCGGACGCGCACAAGACCATGATCGGTCAGGCGGTGGCCCAGCTGTTCAACGTGACTGTGGTCGCCGTCTCGACCGCGAACATGCCGTCCAAGCCGAAGCGGCGAGGCATCAGCAAGGGCAGGGTCGCAGGCTGGAAGAAGGCTGTGGTTCAGCTTGCGCCGGGCGACACGATCGAATTCTTCGAGGGTAGGTAATGGGCATCAAGAGATTCAGGCCAACCTCGCCCGGCCGCAGGTTCATGACGGTCGAGACGTTCGAGGACATCACGCGCAGCGAGCCGGAGCGCTCACTCGTGGCGCCTCTCAAGAAGAACGGCGGTCGCAACAGCTACGGACGGATCACGACGCGTCATCAGGGCGGCGGTCACAAGCGCCGCTATCGGATCATCGATTTCAAGCGCGACAAGGACGGCGTGCCCGCGAAGGTCGCTCATATCGAGTACGATCCCAATCGGTCGGCGCGCATCGCGCTGCTCCACTATGCGGATGGCGAGAAGCGCTACATCCTGGCTCCGCAAGGCTGCAAGGTCGGCGACGTGGTCGAGTCAGGACCGGCTGCGGACATCAAGTCGGGCAATGCGCTTCCGCTGGAGAACATCCCTTCCGGTACCACGATCCACAACATCGAGCTTCAACCCGGGCGCGGCGGGCAGTTGGTGCGGAGCGCCGGCACGAGCGCGCAGCTCCAGGCAAAGGAGGGGGGCTACGGAGTCGTGCGCCTGCCCTCTGGCGAGCTGCGGCGTATCCGCCTGACTTGTCGCGCGACCGTCGGGGAGCTTGGCAACCCGGATCACTCGAACATCTCTGGCGGCAAGGCTGGTCGCACCCGCTGGCGGGGTGTTCGCCCGACGGTGCGCGGAACCGCGATGAACCCGGTAGACCACCCGCACGGCGGGGGCGAGGGCAAGACCACGGCAGGCCGCCACCCGGTCACTCCGTGGGGCGTGCCGACGCTGGGCTATCGCACTCGGGCCAACCACAAGCAGTCGGACAAACTCATCATCCGCGGTCGCAAGCGTGGCAAGCGTGGGTAGGGCAGGAGGCACCCGTTGAGCAGATCAGCCAAGAAGGGGCCGTTCGTCGACGAGCGCCTCATGAAGCGCATAGCCGACATGAACGATGCCGGCCAGAAGAAGATGATCAAGACCTGGTCGCGGGCCTCGACTGTATTCCCCGACATGGTCGGTCACACGATCGCGGTGCACGACGGACACAAGCACGTACCCGTGTTCATCAGTGAGTCGATGGTCGGGCACAAGCTGGGCGAATTCGCCCTAACGCGGACGTTCCGCGGTCATATCAAGGGCGATCGCTCCGCGAGAAGGTAGCAGGCTATGTCGGTCAAGGCACAAGCGAAGTTCATTCCGGTCGCCCCTCGAAAGGTGCGAGAGGCTGCAGATCTCATTCGAGGCAAGTCCGTAGCCGAGGCTCGCTCGACGCTCTTCCTCACCAACAGGAACGCGGCGCGTATCGTGGCCAAGGTCCTGAATTCGGCGGTCGCCAATGCGGAGCACAACGTCGCGCTCTCGGCCGACGAGCTGTATGTCAAGGAGGCTCGCGTCGATGAGGGCCCGACCCTGAAGCGGTGGAAGTTCCGCGCGATGGGTCGAGTGAGCCGCATCAGCAAGCGCAGCAGCCACATCATGATCGCCGTGGAGCAGAGGGAGGTCCGTTCCTAGTGGGCCAGAAGGTGCATCCGGGCGGCTTCCGTGTTGGGATCATTCACGACTGGAAGTCGCACTGGTATACGGAGAAAGAGTTCAAGGAGTTCCTCGCCGAGGACGAGCGCATGCGCATGCACATTCTGCGCAAGCTGTCTCATGCCGGTCTGTCGCGTATCGCGATCCGCAAGGATCAGACCAATGTGACCATCGACATCCATACTGCCCGCCCCGGTATCGTGATCGGCAAGAGTGGTTCTGAGGTCGATGCGCTACGCAAAGAGATTCACGGAATGACCCAGAAGAACGTCCAGGTGAACATCATCGAGGTGAAGCGTCCTGAGCTGGACGCGGTCCTGGTCGCACAGTCGATCGCCGAGCAGCTGGAGAATCGCGTGAGCTTCCGCCGGGCCATGAAGCGTGCACTGACGAGCGCCATGCGCTCCGGCGCCGCCGGCATGCGGGTGCGGTGCGGCGGGCGCCTGGGCGGAGGCGAGATGGCTCGCGCCGAGCACTACAGTGAGGGCCGAGTGCCTTTGCACACGATTCGCGCCGATATCGACTACGGCTTCAAGGAGGCGCGTACGACGTTCGGGCGTATCGGTGTCAAGGTCTGGATCAACAAGGGCGAGATCCTCCCCGAGGGCTATCCGAAGGATGAGTCGAAGCTGCGCCAGGAGCGAGACGAGCAGCGGCGAGACGATCACGGGCGTGATCGTCGTCCATCTGCCGGACAGCGGCGCGAGGGTCGTGGCGCCGGTGGCCGGGGCGGCGCCGGTGGCCGCGGTGGCCGTTCCGCTCCCACGGGGCGGCAAGCTCCCGCCGGTCGGCAGGCACCGACTGGGCGTCAGGCTCCGTCCACCCAGCAGTCGGCGCCGGAGAAGGCCACGACCGAGGCAGCTCCAGCCAAGAAGCCGGTCGAGCCCGAGCAGAGCAGCTGAGGTAGAGAGGACGTAGAGGAATGCTCCTGCCGAAGAGAATCAAGCACAGAAAAGTACAACGTGGACGCATGGCCGGCACGGCCAAGGGCGGCACCGAGATCGAGTTCGGTCAGTACGGCCTTCGGGCCTTGCAGTGCGGCTGGGTGACGAACCGCCAGATCGAGGCGGCTCGTATCGCCATGACACGCTACATGAAGCGCGGCGGCAAGGTCTGGATCAATGTGTTTCCACACAAGCCTGTCACTCGCAAGGCGGCTGAGACTCGCATGGGCGGCGGCAAGGGATCGCCGGAGTCCTGGGTCGCTGTGGTCAAGCCGGGAAGAGTCCTGTTCGAGGTGTCCGGCGTGAGTGAGGCCGTGGCCCGTGAGGCCTTGCGACTGGCGATGCACAAACTGCCCGTCAAGTGCAAGTTCGTGACGAGGGAGGGGAGTGTCTTTGAAGGCTAGCAAGCTACGTGAACTCTCCGATGACGAGCTGGACGTGAGGCTGAAGGATACTCGCAAGGAGCTCTTCAACCTCCGCTTCCAGCACGCGACCGGGCAGCTCGACAACCCGCAGAATCTGAACGCAACACGCCGCGAGATCGCTCGCCTCCTCACCATGCAGGCGGAGCGTGACCGCGATCGTGATGCAGCCGGTGGTGAAGCCTGATGGCGACGACAAAGAAGACTGAGGGCGACAAGACTGTCGCGAAGAAGCCGGCGGCCAAGAAGCCGGCGGCGAAGAAGCCCGCGGCCAAGAAGCCGGCGGCGAAGAAGCCGGCGGCCAAGAAGCCCGTCAAGGCAGGGGAGTCGCGTCAAGCTGCGGCCCTCTCGGAGGGAAGGTCGAAGGCGAAAGCGGCGCACGAGCCGCCTGCGAAGGTGCCCGGGCGCAAGGAGCGGCGTGGTGTGGTCGTGAGCGACGCCATGGAGAAGACGATCGTGGTGCGCATCGATGCCACTCACAAGCACCGCGTGTACGGCAAGGTGGTGCGCCGCTCCACGAAGCTGCATGTACATGACGAGCTGAATGCGGCGGGCAAGGGAGATCTGGTCCGCGTCGTGGAGACGCGTCCGCTCAGCGCGACCAAGAGGTGGCGCCTTCTCGAGGTTCTTGAGAAGGCCAAGTAGGACGAGAGCCGGCAGAGGAAGCACATGATCCAGGTTGAATCGAGACTACGAGTTGCCGACAACACGGGCGCGCGCGAGATCCTGTGCATCCGGATCCACGGCGGGTCCCGCCGGCGCTACGGAACGGTGGGCGATGTCATCGTGGGCACTGTCAAGGCTGCTACGCCGGGCGGTAGCGTGAAGAAGGGTGAGGTCGTGCGCGCCGTAGTGGTGCGAACCAAGAAGGAGTTGGGTCGCAAGGACGGTACGTACATCGCGTTCGACGAGAACGCAGCCGTGCTGATCGACAACCAGAACAATCCGCGCGGGACCCGCATCTTTGGGCCCGTGGCCCGCGAGTTGCGCGACAACAACTTCATGAAGATCGTGTCGCTCGCCCCTGAGGTCCTCTGAGGGCCGCGTAGGCTAGGGAGTCACAGCAACGATGAGCAAGAGCAAGATCAAGAAGGGTGACGAGGTCAAGGTCATCACCGGCAAGGAAGCCGGCAAGAGCGGCTCGGTGATGAGCGTCGACTTCGAGTCGGGTCGCATCACGATAGAGCAGCTCAACATGATGAAGAAGCACACCAAGCCCAACCCGAAGAAGAACCCGCAGGGTGGGGTGATCGAGCGCGAGGCTCCGATCGACGCCTCCAATGTGATGCTCGTATGCCCGGCCTGCGGCCAGCCCACCAAGGTGGGCTACCGGCTGCTCGAGGGTGGCGGGAAGGTTCGCAAGTGCCGTCGCGATGACTGCGGCAGAGACATAGACAAGGCGTAGGGCGTGACTATGGCCAGGCTCAAGGACAAGTACTTCGAAGAGATCGTTCCCGCACTCGTGAGCGAGTTCGGCTACCGCAATGTGATGGAAGCTCCCCGGGTCGAGAAGGTGACTCTCAACATGGGCGTCGGCGAGGCCAAGACCAATGCGAAGCTTCTCGATGACGCAGTAGAGGAGATGGCGCTCATCGCCGGGCAGCGTCCGGCGATCACCAAGGCTCGCAAGTCCATCGCCAGCTTCAAACTGCGCGAGGGCATGTCCATCGGCTGTCGCGTGACGCTGCGCGGGGAGCGGATGTATGAGATGATCGACCGCCTCGTGTCCATTGCGCTGCCACGCATTCGGGACTTTCGTGGCATTGCGCCCGACCAGTTCGATGGCCGGGGGAACTTCGCGATGGGTGTGCGCGAACAGACCATCTTCCCCGAGATCGATTATGACTCGGTCGAGCAAACCCGCGGTCTCAACATCGTGATCACGACGACTGCAAAGACGGACGAGGAAGGGCGGGCTCTGCTGAACAAGCTGGGCATGCCGTTCCGTTCGAACTAGGAGCATCTGAAGCATGGCGAAGACATCCCTCGTGGTGAAGGCCGGGCGCAAGCAGCGCTACAAGACGCGCGAGTACAACCGCTGTAACCGATGCGGTCGCCCGCGCGCGTACTATCGGAAGTTCGGGCTGTGTCGCATTTGCCTGCGCGAAGTCGCGCACCAGGGCGTTGTCCCGGGCCTGACGAAGTCGAGCTGGTGAGGAGGCGAGGACCATGTCAATGACGGACCCCATCGCCGACATGCTCACGCGTATCCGCAACGGCAGCACAGCCCGACATGCGAGCGTTGAGATTCCCGCGTCCAAGATGAAGATCGAGATCGCTCGTCTCATGACGGAGCTTGGCTACGTCGTCGGGTATGAGAAGAAGCGCGGCGAGCACGGCGATGTCGTCGTCGTGGAGCTCAAGTATGGCAAGAACAGGGAGCGGGTCATCTCCGGCATCAAGCGCGTCTCCAAGCCCGGTCGTCGTGTGTACGCCGACAAGGAGTCGTTGCCCAAGGTGCTAGGCGGGCTCGGGACGGCGATCATCTCCACGTCACGCGGACTGGTGACCAGCGCTGAGGCGCGGAAGCAAGGTCTGGGTGGCGAGGTGATCTGCTTCATCTGGTAAGGACGGCACATGTCGAGGATCGGAAAAGCACCCATCTCTTTGCCCGATAGCGTCGAGTTCGCGTACGATGACGCTGTCGTCACCGTGAAGGGGCCCAAGGGCGAGCTCACGCAGCGTGTTCCACGCGAGATGATCGTGGAGTCCGGCGAAGGGCTCATTCGGGTCATGCGACCGACCGACAGCGGTCAGCATCGCTCGCTGCACGGGCTTACGCGCACGCTGATCGCGAACATGGTGACGGGCGTGACGGACGGATATGAGAAGCGACTCGAGATCGTGGGTGTCGGCTACCGTGCGGGCCTCAAGGGCGATGCCCTGGAGTTGCAGGTGGGGTACAGCCACCCGGTGCTGATCGAGCCTCCCGAGCACGTCGCTTTCGAGACGCCTCAGGCGACGGTCGTCGTGGTGCGGGGCATCGACAAGCAGGTCGTTGGCGAGGTCGCGGCAAAGGTTCGCGCCACTCGCCCGCCCGAGCCCTACAAGGGTAAGGGCATCCGGTACGCCGGTGAATTCGTGCACCGCAAGGTCGGCAAGCGGGCCTAGTCCGCCGCCAGAGAGAAGAGGAACTTCGAGAGATGAGTGTACGCAGCATCAGGGAAGCCCGCGCGAGGCGCAAGAAGCGCATTCGGGGCCACATGGCTGGCTCTCCCGAGCGCCCGCGCGTGTCGGTGTTTCGCTCCAATAAGGCGATCTACGCCCAGGTAGTCGATGATCAGGCCGCCGCCACCATGGCGGCCGCACGGTCGACCGAGATCGAGGGTAGCGGTCTGAAGAAGGCCGAGGTGGCCAAGCAGGTCGGCGCGCTGCTCGCGCAGCGGGCCAAGGACAAGGGTGTCGAACGGGTCGTCTTCGACCGGTCGGGCTACCTGTATCACGGCCGAGTGAAGGCTCTCGCCGAGGGCGCCCGCGAGGGCGGCTTGGTTTTCTGAGAAGGAGAATAGGACCCGTGGCTAGAGGATCATTCAACGAAGGCAGCGAGCTCAAGGAGCGCGTCGTCCACATCAACCGCGTCGCCAAGGTCGTCAAGGGTGGCCGGCGCTTCTCGTTCACGGCTCTGGTCGTCGTTGGCGATGAGAACGGTCACGTCGGTGCCGGGTATGGCAAGGCGCGTGAAGTGCCGCTCGCCATCCAGAAGGCAATCGAGGATGCGAAGAAGAACCTTTTCACCGTTCCCCGTTACAACGGCACCACGACGACCCACCAGGTGATCGGCCGGTTCGGCGCCGCTCGCGTGCTCCTGAAGCCCGCCGCGCCCGGGACGGGGGTCATCGCCGCGGGTGGCGTGCGGGCCGTCCTCGAGCTAGCCGGCGTCCGCGACATCCTCACGAAGTCGTTGGGGACGACCAATCCGATCAACATCGTGCGCGCGACGGTCGCGGGTCTGCAGTCGCTGAAGACCCCGGAAGGCGTCGCCCGCTTGCGCGGCGTATCGGTGGCCAAGGTTCTTGGTCTCGAAGAGAGCGATGCTCCTGCGAGCGACGTGTCGACTGTGGCTCCGGCCAAGGAGGCCTGACCGCATGACCGCCTATCTCGAGATCACGCAGGTTCGGAGCGCGATTGGCCGCCGGCCCCAGGCCCGGGGCACGCTGCGCGCGCTCGGGCTGAAGCGCATCCGTCACGTCGTGGTGCAGGAAGACACACCCGTGATCCGCGGCATGGTGAACAAGGTGACGTACCTCGTCGAGGTACGTCCGGTAACGAAGAAGTCGGGAAATGGCTGAAATAGGACTCCACAACCTGCGTCCCAACGAGGGATCGACGAAGAAGACCAAGCGTCTCGGCCGAGGCAAGGGCTCCGGTCAAGGCAAGACCTCGGGCAAGGGCCACAAGGGCTACAACTCCCGCTCCGGCGGCGGCGTGCGCCCCGGCTATGAGGGCGGCCAGATGCCGCTGTATATGCGGGTCGGCAAAGCCCGCGGACCGAACATGAAGAAGAGCATGCCGATTGGCCCGTTTCGTACGTATGCGGCTCCGGTGAACGTTGGCCGCCTGTCCGAGGTCTTCTCGGCTGGCGATGAGGTCACACCGGAGGCCTTGGTCGCGAAGGGTATCGTGAAGAACACCCGCACGCCCATCAAGATACTCGGTGGCGGCGAACTCTCAATGTCGCTCAACGTGCGCATGCACATGTACTCAAAGAGCGCGGTCGCAAAGATCGAGGGTGCCGGCGGCAGGGCTGAGCTGCTCTAGTAGAACGGGGGTACGCGACTGTGGACAACAAGCTGTGGCAGTCGCTGGTAAACGCCTGGAAGCTCCCCGAGCTTCGCGCCAAGGTGCTCTTCACGGCGGCGATGATCGCGATCTACCGGTTCGGCGCCCACGTGCCGGTGCCCGGCATCGACATCGACGCGCTCGAGCAGTTCTTCGCCGAGGGCGGTGGCGGTGTGATCGGGTTCCTCGATCTCTTCTCCGGCGGAGCCCTGGAGCGCGTCGCGCTGTTTGCGCTGGGCATCATGCCGTACATCACGGCATCGATCATCATGCAGCTGCTCACCGTTGTCATCCCCAAGCTCGAGGAGTTGGCGAAGGAGGGCGAGCAGGGGCAGAAGCAGATCACCAAGTACACACGCTGGCTGACGGTGGTCCTCTCCACCATTCAGGCGGTGGGGTACCTCACGCTGTTCAGCACCCAGGGGGCGCTGATCGACCTCACTTGGTGGAGCGGGGCGCTGATCGTGGTCAGCCTGGTCGCCGGTGCGGTGTTCGTCATGTGGCTCGGAGAGCTCATCACCGCGCGCGGCATCGGGAACGGTATGTCCATCATGATCTTCGTCAGCATCATCTCGAGTATCCCGGCGGGTGCGATCCGGCTGTTCACGCTCAATCTGCTCACCATCATCCTGTTCCTCGTCATCGCGCTCGCTGTGGTCGTCGCTGTCATCTGGATCACCAGCGGCGAACGGCGCGTTCCGGTGCAGTACGCGAAGCGGGTGGTCGGACGCCGCATGATGGGTGGTACCAGCACGTTCATTCCGCTCAAGGTCAACATGGCGGGCGTCATCCCCGTGATCTTCGCCTCTTCTGTGATGATGATCATCCCGACCTTCGCGCAGTTCTTCGGCCCTGACGGCATCGCCGGCTGGTTCACTCGCAACTTCGGGCCGACCACGTTCCCGTTCATCATCATGCAAGCCGTCCTCATCGTGATCTTCACGTACTTCTACACGGCCGTGACCTTCAACCCCATCGACCAGGCCGACAACCTCAAGAAGTATGGAGGGTTCATTCCGGGCGTCCGTCCTGGCAGGCCAACGGCTGAGTACCTGGATCGCATCCTCACTCGGCTCACCCTTCCCGGCGCCCTGTTCCTGGCGGCGCTCGCGGTGCTGCCGTGGCTCATGTCGATCACGCTCGATGTGCCGTTCTACTTCGGCGGGGTGTCGCTTCTGATCGTCGTCGGAGTGGCGCTCGACACGATGCGCCAGATGGAGGCGCAGCTCATGATGCGTCACTACGAAGGCTTCCTCAAGTAGGGGGTACTGTGACCGGATCACAGCTCAACGTCATCCTTCTCGGCGCTCCCGGCGCCGGCAAGGGCACGCAGGCGGAGCGTATCCGCGCCAGGTTCGCGTTGCCCCACATCTCCACTGGAGACATGCTGCGCGCTGCAGTGGCTCAGGGTACCGAGATGGGCCTGGCGGCGAAGAAGGCCATGGATGCCGGAGGTCTCGTCCCGGATGAGGTCGTAATCGGCGTCGTGCGCGAACGCCTCGCGGAGGCGGACGCGACGGACGGCTTTCTCCTCGATGGCTTCCCGCGCACGACGGAGCAGGCAGAGAGCCTCGACGCGATGCTGGCCGTTGGGGGGCGCAGCGTGAGCGACGTCCTCCTTCTCGATGTCCCGGAGAGCGAGCTCATCGAACGCCTCGTGGGGCGCCGTCTCTGCCGGGTCTGCGGGAAGACCCACCACATCCAGTTCGACCCTCCGGCGGTCGAGGGCGTCTGCAATGCCTGCGGGGATGAGGTCTTCCAGCGCGATGACGACAACGAGGCGACGGTGCGCAACCGCCTCAACGTCTACAGGGAGCAGACCGAGCCGCTGATCGACTACTACGACGCGCGGGGAGTACTGAAGAGGATTGTCGGCAGCGGCATGACGCCGGACGAGATCTTCGGTGCCATCGACAAGACTCTCACTGAGCGCTGACCTCCGTGATCGTCCGAAAGTCGGCAGCTGAGGTGGCGAAGATCGCCGCCGCCGGGTCGATTCTGGGGGGCTGCCTCGACATGCTGTCGGCTGAGGCGCGACCGGGCGTGACCACCGGCCAGCTGGATCGCCTGGCTGAACGCTTCATCCGCAAGAACGGGGCCGCGCCCACGTTCCTGGGGTATCGCGGCTTTCCCGGCTCGATTTGCGCTTCACCCAATGCCATGGTCGTGCACGGGATCCCAGGTTCGTACAGGATCGCCGAAGGCGATCTGCTGAGTCTCGACGTGGGCGTCTCGCTGGACGGGTACGTAGCGGATTCGGCGATCACTCTGCCGATCGGGACTGTCGATGCAGAGGCTGAGAGGCTTCTCAAGGCGACCGCCGAGTCGCTTGAGGCAGGTCTTGCCGAGTGTGTCGAGGGCCGGCGGCTCGGCGACATCTCGCATGCGGTGCAGGAGGTCGTCGAGGCGGCAGGCTTCAGTGTCGTTCGTTCCCTCGTGGGCCATGGTGTCGGCAGGGAGTTGCACGAAGACCCGCAGATTCCCAACTACGGAGAGCCAGGGCGTGGCCCCCGGCTCGAGGAGGGCATGGTGTTCGCGATCGAGCCCATGGTCAACGCTGGCGGGCACGAGGTGCACCTCGCCAACGATGGCTGGGCGATCTCGACGGCTGACGGCGCGCTATCGGCGCACTGTGAACACACGGTCGCGATTGGCAAGGAGAAGCCGCGCGTGCTGACCCGCCGCGGTTCAGAGGCAGGGCGAGTGGGCGCTGAGGCAGCGATGTAGCGCGGAGCGCCTGCCAATTGGGGGCTGCTCGTGGCGCCTGTTTTGCCGACCCCTTCGTATGTGGTAGCATAGCGGGCCGCTGTCCGTTGACGAGTAGGGAGCATGGGGCAAAAAGAAGAAGCCATCGAGATCGAGGGCGAGGTCGTTGAGGCCCTGCCCAACACCATGTTCCGGGTGCATCTCGACAACAATCACGAGGTCCTCGCCCACATCTCCGGAAAGATGCGTATGAACTACATTCGCATCTTGCCGGGAGACAAGGTGAAGGTCGAGTTGTCTCCATACGACCTCACCAGAGGCAGGATCACGTACCGGTTCAAATAGCGGCTCGTCTTGAGTCGCTTGCAGGCGAAGCGCGGCGACCGAAGGTCTGTCGCGTGCTTGAGCGAGGATCATCGATGAAGGTAAGAGCATCAGTCAAGCCGATGTGCGAGAAGTGCAAGGTCATCCGCCGCCACGGAACGGTCCAGGTGATCTGCTCCAATCCGCGGCATCGCCAACGGCAGGGGTAAGTCACCATGGCACGTATCGCAGGCGTCAATATACCGCCGCAGAAGCGGGTTGAGATCGGGCTTACGTACATCTACGGCGTAGGGCGCTCGACGTCCAACCAGATTCTCGGCGTCGCGGGCATCGATCCCGAGACCAAGGTGCGCGACCTGACCGAAGAGGAGATCGTGCGCCTGCGCGAAGCTATCGATCGCGATCTGACCGTGGAAGGCGACTTGCGCCGCGAGCGCTCGCAGAACATCAAGCGACTCATGGACATCGGCTGCTACAGAGGCATTCGCCATCGTCGTGGCATGCCGGTGAACGGCCAGCGCACCCGCACGAACGCACGAGCGCGCAAGGGACCGAAGAAGACCATCAGCGGCAAGCGCAAGAAGTGACCGCAGAGAAGCCGGAGGAGTAGAGAGAGTGGCAAAGCCTCAGAGAGCCAAGGGTCGTCAGCGGCGCAGGGTCCGCAAGAACATCGCCGTCGGCCAGGCACACATCAAGACGTCGTTCAACAATACGATGGTGACGATGACCGACAAGGAGGGCAACGTCATCGCGTGGGAGAGCGCGGGATCGGTCGGCTTCAAGGGTTCGCGAAAGAGCACACCGTTCGCCGCTCAGGTCACGGCCGAGTCCTGTGCCAAGAAGGGCATGGAACACGGTCTGCAGAAGGTCGAGGTCTTTGTACGCGGTCCCGGCTCAGGCCGCGAGACTGCGGTGCGTTCGCTCCAGGCTGCTGGTCTCGAGATCATCAGTGTCAAGGACGTGACGCCGGCGGCGCACAACGGGTGCCGTCAACGCAAGCGTCGCCGGGTCTAGGAAGGTCTAAGTGGCCAGAGATACGACACCACAGTGCAAGCAATGCCGCCGGGAGGCTGAGAAGCTGTTTCTGAAAGGCGAGCGGTGCCTCACCGACAAGTGCGCAGTCGAACGTCGGGCCTACCCGCCAGGCGAGCACGGCCGCGGCCGCATCAAGCAGTCCGAGTACCTGATGCAGTTGCGCGAGAAGCAGAAGGCGCGGCGCTACTACCAGCTCCTCGAGAAGCAGTTCCGTCACTACTACGATGTCGCCAACCGCCAGCAGGGTGTCACGGGCGAGAACCTGCTCACGCTGCTGGAGATGCGGCTGGATAACGTTGTGTATCGGCTCGGCTTCGGGGTATCCCGCCGTCAGGCGCGTCAGCTCGTGCGGCACGCCCACTTCCTGGTCAACGGCAAGAAGGTGGACATCCCGTCGTACCGCTTGCGGCCGGACGATGTCGTGTCGGTGCGCCCGACCAGCAAGGCGGTCGAGACCGTGCGCGCCGCCACCGATCTGACCTCCTCCGTGGCGCCCTGGCTGCTTGTCGACCACGACAACCTCACGGGCAGGATCCTCCGTGCGCCAGAGCGCGAAGAGATCGATGCTCCTGTGCAGGAGCAGCTCGTGGTCGAGCTCTACTCCAAGTAATCCGCTGCAGCAGCTATCCCGCGGCGAACACTCTCACAGGAGGCCAGTTGCTACAGTTTCAGATGCCCAACATCACTCGGGAGCAGGTCGCCGGCAGCCGGGCGCGTTTTGAGGTCGAACCGCTCGACCGCGGTTTCGGGCATACGTTCGGCAACGCGCTGCGCCGTGTTCTGCTGTCGTCCATCGAAGGGGCGGCGGTCAGCTCCGTCAAATTCGAAGGGGTCGCGCACGAGTTCACTGCGATCAAGGGCGTGAAGGAGGACATCACCGACGTCATCCTCAACCTGAAGGAGCTTGTCTGTCGCCTGCACGGCGATGTCGAGGAAGTGCAGGTGCGGCTGTACAAAGACAAGCCCGGCAAGGTCGTCGCAGCGGACGTCGACATACCGGCCGAGCTTGAGATCCTGAACCCCGACCACCACATCGCGACCTTGGCGGATGGCGGCGCCATCGAGATGATGCTGACGATCCGCCGTGGGACTGGCTACGTACCCGCCGAGGGCAACAAGACGCCTGAGACGGTGATCGGGGTCATTCCGATCGACTCGATATTCAGTCCGGTCAAACGAGTCTCGTATCATGTCGAGAGTGCTCGTGTCGGCCAGCGCACAGACTACGACAAGCTGATCATCGATATCGCGACCAACGGTTCGCTCGCGCCCGAAGAGGCGCTGCGCCAGGCCGCCGAGCTCCTGATGGACCGCCTCTCCATCTTCGCGGATCCCGATCGCGCGCGCTCGGAGGATGATCTGGACGTCGATGGGAGTATGCTATCGTCTACGGCCGGCAGCATGGACGACGTGCTCATCGAGGAACTGGAGCTGGGCGTCCGTTCGTACAACTGTCTCAAGCGTGAGGGAATCCAGACCGTTGGAGATCTCCTCGCCAAGACCGAGGCGGAATTGCTCAACGTACCCAATCTGGGGCAGAAGAGCATCGATGAAGTTCAGGAGAAGCTCTCCGAACGTGGGCTGAATCTGCGGAGTGAGGACTAATGCGCCATCAAAAATCAGGTCGCAAGTTCAATATGGCGCCCGATCAGCGGCGCTCGCTACTGTCGGGTCTTGCCTGTCAGTTGCTGGAACACGAGAAGATCAAGACCGGGGCTGTGCGAGCCAAGGAGGTGCGGCCGCTTGTCGAGCAGGCCATCACTCTGGGCAAGCGCGGCGATCTACATGCGCGCCGGCAGGCGATCGCCATGCTGCGCAACAAGGAGATCGTCTACAAGCTCTTCAACGACATCGCTCCCCGCTACTCCGACCGTCGTGGGGGCTACACGCGCGTCATGAAGTTGGGGCCGCGCCCCGGTGACGGCAGCGAGCAGGCGTACATCGAGCTCGTCTGATACAGCGCGAAGTCGCGAGACGGGAGGGGCGGAAGGCCGTAGGGCCATCCGCCCCTCTCGCCGTTTTCGAGTCGCCGTGTTGACGCGGCGCGGCCGACGGATGCCAATACGCTAGGCTTCGAGGCGGATGAACCAGCCCCAAACAGCTGACTACGGAGCGACAGTGATCGACATCGCCGGTCTCCGGTTTCGATATCCGGGGGCGGGGGTGGACGCTCTTGCGGACCTCGATCTTCAGGTACGAGAGGGTGAGTTCATCGTTGTGGTCGGGGCCAACGGCTGCGGCAAGTCCACTCTGGCGCGACTGCTCGGTGGACTCGACAAGCCGGCAGCCGCGGGTCGTGCGCTGGGTTGTGGGCACGACCTTCTCACGGAAGACGGTCGGATCGCGGCCCGCCGCGAGATCGGAGTACTCTTTCAGAACCCCGAGAACCAGCTTGTCGCAGAGTGTGTCGAGGAGGACATCGCCTTCGGCCTTGAGAACCTGGGCTGGACTTCTCAAGCGATGCGGGAACAGGTCGACCGGATGCTGGCGCGCTTCGGCCTGGAGGCCCTGCGGCGCCGGGAGCCGCACCTGCTTTCCGGCGGGCAGAAGCAGCGCACGGCATTGGCCGGGGTGCTGGCCGTGCCACGCAGTGTGCTTGTTCTGGACGAGCCCACGGCGATGCTGGATCCGTCGGGACGACGTGAGGTGCTGGCGGCGATAGACGAGCTCAACGACGGAGGGCTCGCCATCGTTCTGATCACGCAGGAGATGGAAGAGGTCGTCGGCGCAGACCGGGTCATCGCTCTTGAGAGCGGCACCAAGGTGTTTGAGGGGACGGCCGCTGAGCTCTTCGCGAACCTCAGCCTCGTGGCTCGTCTGCGACTCGGGCTGCCGGCGGCGGGTGCGCTCGCTCTGGAGCTTAGGGGCCGAGGAAGTACCTTCTCGCATCTGCCTCTGACGATCGATGAGCTCCTCGGACAGATCTCGAGGTCGCCGTGAGCTCGCCACCACCGGCGTTGGCCGAGGAGAGCCCTGACAAGGCGCCAGGCGCGAGCTTGGCCTGCCGGGGGATCGACTTCACCTACGACGAGGGGGGGGCGGCTGTCCCTGCGCTTCGAGACGTGACGTTCGACTTGCCGAGGGGCGCTTCGATGGCGCTGGTCGGCGCCTCGGGCTCGGGCAAGTCCACGCTCCTGCAGGTCGTCCGCGGACTCGATGCGCCGGAGAGAGGCGCCGTCGTGCTCGACGGAGTCGAGCCAGGTGCCGCCGCATACGCCCAGCGACAGCGCGAGGTCGGCCTTGTGTTCCAGGCGCCCGAGGTGCAGCTCTTCGCCGCGACAGCACGCGAGGACGTTGCCTTCGGCCCTCGCCGCCTGGGCTGGTCCGAGCCGGAGGTGGCCGCCGCCGTCACGACGGCCTTCGACCTCGTGGGCCTCTCGGAGGCGGTTTTCGGCGAGCGGCATCCCTACAGTCTCTCGGGCGGCGAGGCACGCCGCGTGGCGCTCGCCGGGGTCTTGGCGATGCGCCCGCGACTCGTCCTGCTCGACGAGCCCTTCGTCAGCCTCGACCCTGGGAGCAGGCGCGAGCTGGTGGACATCCTCGAGCGCCTCAAGGTTGCGGGCACCACGCTGCTGCTCGTCACGCACGATCTCGATCTTGCCTGGAGACTGTGCGATCTCAGGCTGGTGCTCGACAACGGGTGTGTCGCGGCTGCCGGTCCTTGGGACTTCGGGGGGGCCGACGCGCGGCTCATGGCCACCAACTGCCTCCGCGAGCCGTTCCTGGTGGAGTTGTGGCGGCGGTTGGGACGCGCTCCCGACCGAGCCCCGCGGACGCTCGAGGAGGCGGCGGAGGCTCTCGGATGAGGGCCACGGTCGCCCAGTACTACCCGGGGTCGTCAATTCTCCATCGCCTGGACCCTCGCGCCAAGTTCGTGAGCGTGACGGCCCTGGCCGTGGCCCTCTTCGTTCGCGACTCATTCCTCGGGCTGGCTGTCTTCGCTCTTGCTGCGGCTTCGGCCTACGCGGTGAGTGGCGTGCCGGTCTCCTGGTTCTGGCGGGCCTTTCGACCTCTTCTGTGGCTGGTGGGTCTCACCTTCGTGGCGCAGCTCCTGTTCGCTCCTGGCGAGCCCGTCTTCAGCATCGGGTTCCTGCACTTCTCGTGGCGCGGCCTGGAGGCGGCCACCTTTCTGAGTCTGCGTCTCGTGGTGCTCGTGTTGATGGGCTCGGTCCTCACGCTGACCACGCCACCGATGGCGCTTACCGACGGTCTGGTCTGGCTCGGTCGACCGCTGCGCCGACTGCGGGTGCCGACTGATGAGCTGGCGCTGATCGTCACGATCGCCTTGCGCTTCATACCGACGCTGCTGGCCGAGCTCGACACGATCATGCGGGCGCAGCGCGCTCGTGGTGTGGACTTTCGCAGCGGGGGTCTGCGGCAGCGCGTGCGCAACCTCCAAGCCGTGCTGGTCCCGCTCTTCGTCGTCAGCTTTCGGCGGGCCGACGATCTCGCCCTCGCCATGGAGGCTCGCTGCTACCGGCCGGGCATAATACGCACGCGGCTTCATCCGCTGCGAGCTACCTGGAGGGACGGCGTTCTTCTCGCTGCCACGGGGGCCGTCATCGCTGTGGGCCTTCTCGTGTAGGATGTCGGCATGAAGGCGGGGAAGGAGCGGGACGGAGCCGGCGTGCAGATCGCTCCGACCCGTTCGAGTCGGGGTCCGGCGGGCGCCGAGGACGACAGCGTCACGGCCTGGAGGCTCGACCTCGCCTACGAGGGCACGGCGTTTCGGGGTTGGGCAAGGCAACCCGGCCAGCGTACCGTCCAGGAGGTCCTCGAGGACGCTCTCGCAGTCGTGCTTCGCGAGCGCGTGCGCCTCAGTGTAGCTGGACGCACAGACTCTGGAGTACACGCGTTGGCTCAGGTCGCATCCTTCTCAACCCAACGACGAGATGTCTCCGCCGAGCGCCTCCGCCGATCGTTGAATGGGTTGCTGCCCCCGGACGTGGCAGTCACTCTCGTCTCTGCGGCGCCTCGCGGCTTCGTCGCGCGCGAAGCGCGCTCCCGCACGTACCGCTACCGTCTACTGGTGTCTTCTGTTCGGCCGGTGCACCAACGTCTCTGGGTCTGGCAGCCCAGAGGGCCGCTCGATACGGAGTTGCTGGGTGTGACTGCGGACGCCCTGCCGGGGCGCCGCGACTTCGCCGCCCTGACGCCTTCGGCTCATCTCTACCGATCGTGCATGCGCGAGGTCGCGGCGGCCGAATGGCGGTTCGCGACCGCCGATGAATGGGTCTTCGAGATCCGCGCCGGGAGCTTCTTGCACAACATGGTGCGCGTCGCGGTCGGATCGATGGTCGACGTTGCCCAGGGGCGCATGACTGTCGAGGAGTTCGTCGCGGGGCTGGCCCTCGGCGAGAGGCGGCACATGGGGCAGACGGCGCCGGCAAGAGGTCTGGCCTTGGTGGCTGTGGACTACTGACCGCCGGCGCCGTGGGGGACGGCGGTCATTTGGTCAGGAACTGCCGCACGCGCTTCTGGATCTCAGCTTCGGATGGGGGGTAGATGTACGAGATTCCTCCGTCCCAGCCTGGCTCGCCCACCAACACCACCTTCCGGCCTCCGTTGGCGCGCCACTTGAGGAAGCTGAGCTGCAGCATCTCGTTGGTCGTGATATCGGTCGCGACTCCATTCATGAAGCGCTTGCCGATCTCCGGGAGGTTCCGGATGTTCGAGGGTTGCGCGACCTTCTCCTGAAGTGCTTGCACGAACTGTTGTTGACGCTCGGCGCGGTGAGTGTCGTCGTCGGCGTAGCGGATGCGGACGTAGAGCATGGCGTTCTTGCCGTCCATGTGGTTCTTGCCCTCTTCGAAGGTGACGACGCGACCTTGGGAGCCGGCAACCGTGCTGACCGTCTTCGGTACGTCGATGTCGATGCCGCCGACGGCGTTGACGAGTCGCGGGAAGCCTTGGAAGTTGACGACCATGACGTGATTGACGTCGATGCCGAGGTACTCCTTGACGGTCTGGATCGCCATCGAAGGGCCTCCCCAGAACATGGCCGCGTTGATCTTGTCGTAGGTGTCGTTCGGGAGCCCGACGCGCGTGTCTCGAGGGATAGAGAGCTGGTTGACAGTCCGGCTTCCCGGGTTGAAGCGCATGAGCAGGATCGTGTCCGAGCGAGCCGGCTCACCAGCCTTGCTGTCGACGCCGAGCAGCAGGATCGTCGTTCCCTTGCGCCAGATGGCGCCGCTGTCCGGCGTGAGCTGCGCACGGGTCTCGCGATCGATCTGCCGGTTGGATCTGTCGACGGCCTGGTCGAACTGCTTGTATCCGGGCCAGGCGAGGACCGTGGCGACAACGCCGGCGATGAGGAGCAAGAGGAGCAGGCCGACCGGGATGATCCACCAGCGGCGACGGCGGCGTGGGGACGCCGCGCCGCCGACGGCTCCCGAGCCCGGTCCGGCGCCGTCGTAGGCCTGGTTCGACCTGTAACGCCGGTAGATCGGCGATGGGCTGGGCGAGTCGGTGGGACGAGAGCTGTGGTTCGCCCGTTCGCCCGCCCGCGTCTGTGGTCGACGCGGCGTGCTTGCATCTGCCAGCTCGTCGTCGAGCGAGCTGCGCTTCGCACGTCGTGACCCGTATGTTCTGTAGGGCTTGCGCCCGTCTCTTTCGTCTTTGCTTCGCACGTTCTCTCGCCGCCGTGAGCACACGCGCGCATGGAGGTGGGCGGACGCCGGGGCGGGGTGTCTCCTCTCGCGTGGTCGTGGTGCCTCTGGCGAGGGGACGGCT
This sequence comes from uncultured Thermoleophilia bacterium, assembly GCA_963717285.1. Taxonomy (GTDB): domain Bacteria; phylum Actinomycetota; class Thermoleophilia; order UBA2241; family UBA2241; genus CAIXSE01. Next base: position 345,702 of record CAVQVW010000001.1, on the reverse strand, counting down.
TCTCTCCCCCGAGTCTACACCATGGTAGGCTGCGAGGCGTGATGGGCGCGGCTCGGACTCTCGTCGGCGTGGATGTCGGCGGCACCAAGGTGGCCGCCGCGCTGCTGCGTACTCACGCGCCGGGCGGCAGTGTGCGCCGCTCCGCCGAGGCCCTCAGGCCGGAGGTCCTCATGAGGGCCACGATTCCGACCGACGTATCGTCCGAGCGGGCCTGTCTGGAGAGCATCAGCGACTGCATCGCCTTGGTGGCCCGGGGTCCCGATGGCTTCGAGGGGATCGGCATGGGGATCGCGGCGATGATGGACTTCGCGCGCGGGCGAGCTGTGCGGTCCGTTCATCTGCCGCTGGTCGACGTACCGGTGCGTGACTTCCTGCGGCGACGCTACGGTGTCGCTGTCGCGGTCGACAACGACGCCACGGCGGCGTGCATCGGCGAACACGCTTTCGGCGCCGGTTTCGGGGCGCATGAGATGTTGATGCTCACCCTGGGGACCGGGGTGGGGGGCGGCATCATCTGCGAGGGAAGACCCTACCGCGGCTTTCGGGGAGCGGCGGGCGAGCTGGGGCACATCATGGTCGATATCAACGGCCCCCAATGCCCTGGCCAATGCCCCAACCGCGGCTGTCTGGAGGCGTACGCCTCAGGCACGGCGATGAGCGGGGCTGCTGTGGCAGCCGCCCGCGCTCATCCTTCGTCTGCCCTGGGCCGCGCCCTGCTTGCCGGAGAGACCGTCGACAGTCGTCTCCTGTCGACGCTGGCGATGGATGGCGACCCTGACGCCGTCGCTGTCCTCACGCTTCTTGGGGAGCACCTCGGCGCCGGCTTGACCACCCTGGTCAACGTCTTCAATCCGGAGCTGATCGTGGTGGGCGGCGGCGCCGCCGCCGCCGGCGACCTGTTGCTCGAACCGGCACGCCGCGTCCTTGCGCGGCGTGGTCTTCCGCCGGCGCGCGACGAGGTGCGCATCCTGCCCGCTCTGCTCGGGTCCGATGCCGGTTTGTTTGGCGCCGCGGCGCTGGCCCTCGGGGAACTCTCCCCAGAGGCGTGTGTCGAAGCTGGCGAAGCCGCCCGCAGGCCGTCTTGACTTCGTCGCGGTCTTCGCGCTAAATGGCAGCTGAATCCGCGCGCGTTCTGCTCTTGCAGCGTGCCGACAGGAGGTGATAAGGACGACATGGCTTACAAGATCACTGAAGACTGCCTGGTGTGCGGCGCCTGCGTCGATGAATGTCCCAACGAGGCCATCTCCGAGGGTGACGACATCTACGTGATCGATCCCGAGAAGTGCGACGATTGCGGGACCTGCGTCGATGCTTGCCCGAGTGAGGCGATCATCCCTGGCTGACGTGGGCCGCAACGCCTGATGAGTGGGAGGGCCGGCTCCTCACGGAGCCGGCCCTCTGTTCTTTCGGAACGGGGGAGTGCTCCATAGTGCTCGGCGGACTCCCGCACTCGCCCGGTCACTCCTCGCTCGGCGGACTCCCGCCGGTAGCGAGTTCAGGACTGTCCCAGGCGAGTCGACGTGTCATGACGCGCACGGCTTCGGCGTTGGAGTCGATCAACAGGTAGCCTCGACCCTGACGTGCTGCAGCGTCGCCAGTGGTGCCGCTGCCCGCGAAGAAGTCGATGACCAGGTCGCCGGGGTCCGAGTGGACTTTGACGATGCGCTCCAGTATCCGGAGTGGCTTCTGTGTGGGGTACCCCGTCCTCTCCTTGCCCGTAGGGCTCACGATGGTGTTCCACCACACGTCCGTCGGCGTCTTGCCGCGCAGCGCCTTCTCGCGGCCGGCGAGAGCGGGCGCCATGTAGGGGACGCGGTCGATGTCGTCGTAGCGGTACACGTAGCTCTTGGGGTCGACGGCGTACCAGAAGATCGTGTCGTGTTTGGCGGGCCAGCGACGTCTCGTTCGCCCGCCATAGTCGTATGCCCAGATGATCTCGTTCATGAAGCTGTCGCGACCGAAGATGTCGTCGAGCAGGATCTTGCAGTAGTGGGCCTCACGGCAGTCGATGTGGAAGAAGAGCGAGCCATCCGCTGCCAGGATGCGCCGCGCTTCGACGAGGCGCGGCGCGAGGAAGCCGAGATAGTCGTCGAACGCGTCTTCCCAGCGGCTCGTGCCGAGCACTTCGGTACGGTAGCGGTGTCCCGCAAACCCCGAGCGGTCGCCGCTGTCGTCGCGGGTCGTACGCAGGCGCGTATGCTGCTGGACGCCACCGGTGTTGAAGGGCGGGTCGATGTAGATGAGTCGCGCGACACCGCTGGGCAGTGTCCGCAGCACCGGCAGATTGTCGCCGAGGACGATGCGGTTCATGGTGTGCAAGTGTATCCCGCGCGTGCGGTCGGGCGCGCCTCTTCCTGGTGCGGCTTGGCATCTCTTGAGAAAATGGGAGTGGGCGACCCGGAGGAGCGATGATGGCGGATGACGTGTGGCGGGAGTTCTTCGATAGCTACGCATCTCAGTACATGCAGGAGCCTTTCACGGCCGATAGCGTTCGCGAGACCGAGTTCCTGCTGGAGGTGCTCCGTCTGCCGAGTGGCGCCACCGTCCTCGACGTGGGCTGCGGGACCGGCCGTCACGCCGTAGAGCTCGCCCGACGGGGCTACGTCGTCACTGGGCTCGACCTGTCGTCCGGGATGCTCGCCGAGGCTGCCAAAGCCGCCGCGCGCGCCGGTGCCGAGGTCGAGCTCATTCAGGCGGACGCCACCGATTTTCGGCTTGACCGGACCTTCGACGCCGCCGTCTGTCTCTGCGAGGGCGCCTTCACTCTGGTGGGCGCTGAGGATCCGTTCGAGCACGACGCATCCATCCTGCGGAACGTGCATGCGGTCCTCGGGCCTGGCGCCCCGTTCGTTCTCACCGCCAGCAACGGGATGCGTCTGATCAGGGACGCCACAGTTGACCAGGTCGCGAAGGGCACCTTCGATCCCATGGCCTTGACGCTGTCGTACGACATGGAGTGGGAAGGGCCGGACGGGCCCCGCAGCGTGCCGGTGCGCGAGCGCGGCTACGTGCCAAGCGAACTCACGCTCCTGTGCCGCATGGCCGGTTTCGATGTGGAGCATGTCTGGGGCGGGACCGCAGGCGCCTGGGGCAAGCGGCCGGTGGACCTAGACGAATGGGAGATCATGGTAGTCATGAGGCGGCCCTGAGACATGCTCTACGTCTGTGCCACACCGATCGGCAATCTGGGAGACGTGACGCCGCGGCTGCTTGAAGCCCTGCGCGCCGCCGATCTGGTCGCCGCCGAGGACACGCGCCGTACGCGGAAGCTGCTCAGCCACTTCGACATCCACACGCCGCTCACGAGCCTCTTCCGGCACAACGAGACGCAGAAGAGCGAGGAGATTCTGCGTCTGCTGCGCGAGGGCAAGGACATCGCCCTGGTGAGCGACGCCGGCATGCCGGGGGTCTCCGATCCCGGGATGCGCCTCGTCGTCGGCGCCATCGCTGACGAGCTTGCTCTCACCGTGCTTCCGGGCCCCTCGGCGGTGCTCACGGCGCTCGTGGCCGCCGGATTCGAGGGCCCCGGGTTCTGCTTCGCCGGCTACCTCCCGCGCCGCTCTCGCGATCTCGAGGAGAAGCTCCGAGGGTGGCGGCGGTGTGGAGGTCTCCTGATCGCTTTCGAGACAGCGCAGCGCCTGCCGCGTAGCCTGGCCGTTCTGGCCGCGCTGGTGCCGGATCGGCCCGCTGCCGTCTGCCGGGAGCTGACCAAAGTCCATGAGGAGATAGCGCGTGGCACGCTGCGCGATCTCAGCGAGCGGTACCCGTCTCCGGGCGTGAAGGGTGGGGATGTCTCGGTGCGCGGCGAGATAACGCTTGTCATCGATCTCGGCACCCAGACCGCGCAGGAGAACGCGTCGCCGGACCCGCAGGTGGCCGCCCGGTCGCTGCTTGGCCGCGGCCTGTCGCGACGCGATACCGCCGCGTCGCTGCATGTCTGTCTCGGTCTGCCCAGGCGCGAGGCGGAGCGCCTGGCGCGAGAGGTGGCCGCCGGATCCTGAGGTGGGCTCAGAGACCAGTCTGGTAGACTGCCCGCATGGACCTGCTCGCCCTCGTCGCCCAGCGTACCCTCCTGCTCGACGGCGGAATGGGGAGCGAACTCATGCGTCGTGGGTTCCTGCCGGGCGGGTCGCCGGAGGCGTGGAACGTGACGCGCCCCGGTGACGTCGCTGCCATTCATCGAGCCTACTACGCCGCCGGGTCCGACATCGTCAACACCAATACCTTTGGCGGCAGCTCTCTCAAGCTTGCCGCCTACGGGATGGATGACGACGCCGTCGAGCTGAACGAGGCAGGCGCGCGCCTGGCGGTCGAGCTGCGCGACCGCGAGTTCCCGGACTGTCTGGTCGCCGGCGACATCGGTCCTTGCGGCCACCTGCTGGCGCCCATGGGCGCCGCAGATCCAGCCGAAGTCGCGGGCGCCTTTCTGGAGCAGGCTCAGGCCCTGGTCGCCGGCGGCGTCGACCTGATCAACATCGAGACCATGTTCGACATCACCGAGGCGCGGCTCGCCGTGGAGGCGGCGTATGCGGCAGCGGCCGGCCGTCCCGTCCTGGCCAGCATGGCTTTCAAGCCGGCTGCCAAGGGCTTCCGCACGATGATGGGAGTGGATCCGGCCGCGGCGGTCTCGGCGCTTCGCGAGGCCGGCGCGACGCTCGTCGGCTGCAACTGCGAGATCAACGCGGAGCAGATGGCCGACCTGGTGCCGCAGCTGGCAGACCTCAACGGAGGCGTCACCTATGCCGAGCCGAACGCTGGGCAGCCGCATCTCGAAGCCGGGGCGACGGTCTACGACGAGACTCCCGAGCACTTCGCCTCCGTCGCCGCCGACTATCCCTCGCGGGGGGCCGGGATAGTCGGGGGCTGTTGCGGCACGGATCCCGCGTTCATCGCCGCGCTTCGGGCCGCTCTCGGCCGTTCCCGGGCTTGACACTCCGTTCCCGGTCACTAGGACGGTGCTTTCGGGGGACTTGACGGGGGATCGGTGGCGGAGGGGTGTTGCGCGCTCAACGGGGTCAGACGTCCGGGCACCCGCGCCCGGCGGTCACCGCGGAGTGGCGGGGGGTGCAGTTCGTCAGAACCGCTCGCCGAGCGTGACGCTGATCATCCGCTCTTCGCCGTTCCTGATCACCTTGAGCACCACCCGGTCGCCCGGTCGCCGTACGGAGATGGCGGCGCTCAGGTCGCCCATGTCTGCCAGCGGTGAGCCATCCAGCCTCGTGATGATGTCGCCGCCAATCGTGTAGGGCGCCCCCTGGACGCTGACGGTACGGTCCCCGCCTCGCAGACCCGCGCTTTCGGCCGCGGACTCGGGATGGACCCGGGCCACGAGCACGCCACGGTCGGCGGGTAGGTCGAGCGCCTGGGCGACGCTTGGCGTGATGCTCTGTCCCTCGACTCCGAGGAACCCGTGGCGGACGTCACCGTTCTCGATGAGTTGCTCCATGACCTGCTTGACGGCGTTGATGGGCACGGCGAACCCTAGGCCGCTGAAGCCGCCCGTCCGCGTCGCGATCTGCTCGTTCACGCCGATCACGCGACCGTCGGCATTGATGAGGGGGCCGCCCGAGTTGCCTTGGTTGATGGCGGCGTCCGTTTGGATGCCGTTGGGGATCATGGCGCCGTTGGGAGCCTGAAGGGCACGACCGATGCCCGAGACGACCCCGGTCGTCAGCGAGAAGCTGTACCCGAGCGGGTTGCCGATCGCGACGACAGGCTCTCCCACGGAGACCTCGGCCGAATCGCCGAGGGGAAGCGCTCTGATGGCTACCTTCTCGGGGTCGACGTGCAGAATCGCGGTGTCGGTGCCGATGTCGATGCCGACGACTCGTGCGGCGACTGGGGACAACTCGTCGCCGTCGCGGCGGGCGGTCACTTCGACGCGGCCCAGCACGCCGTTCCGCTCGATCACATGGGCGTTGGTGATGATGTGACCACGCTCGGAGGCCATGAAGCCGGACCCGAGGTTCTGCGACCCGCCCTGCCCTTCGGGTCCGAACGTCGCACGTACCAAGACGACGCTGTCGGCGGTCTCCTCGAAGAGGCGCTGCGGCGAGAAGCCCTCGATCCTGGAGTCGACCGCTGGTCCGGCCGTGAAGAGCGGTTGGTCGAGCGGCTCCAGCACGCCGGCTGCGGACAGGATGACGAGGACGGCCACGATGCCAGCGCCCAACACGACCCAGACCCTGCGGCTCATTGCCCTCTGCCCCTCGTCTCGCCCGCACTCCGTCGGTCTCAACGACTCGTACCCATGATGATTGCCCCATCGTCGCCACTCTGAACCTGTCCAGAGAAGAAACGGCACGGGTGGGACATGGATGGGGCAGCCGCCTGGGTCATTTGCTCTCGTCGCGTCGACGGAACGTCGCGCCGACCGCGTCGATGATCAAGCGCGCCGCGTGGAGAGCCGTGAGTTGACCCGGGCCGTCGTACATCGGCGCGACCTCGACGACATCCATGCCGATGACGTTGCAGCGGGCACACACGGCGAGCAGGATGGTCTTCGCCTCGTAGTACGAGAAGCCGCCGGGCTCGGGGGTGCCCGTACCTGGCGCGATCGCCGGATCGAGCGCATCAACGTCGAAGGTGATGTACGTGTCCACGCCGGGCTCCAGATGTGCGACTAGGTCCTCGGTGCGCATGCGTCTGGCCTGCTCGCACCAGACGATATGCGATCCGCGTCGGCGCGCCAGGTCGATGTTGTCGTAGGTGGTGTGAAGCCCGCGGATACCGTACTGGGTGAGACCGCTCACCAGGCGTTCCTCATGAGCGCGGATGATCGAACTCTCATGCGTGAACCGCTGTCCGGCCTCCTCGTCCCAGTAGTCGAGGTGAGCATCGAACTGGACGAGCTGGAAGGGGTCGCCGCCCCGGGCGAGGCTCACCGCCTTCATCGCGGGATAGGCGACGGAGTGATCGCCGCCCAGGGTCAACGGAAAGAGACCCGCCTCGACGATGGGCTGCAGACGCTCGATCACGGCGCCGTGGTACTGCTCAACGGTCGGCGATGGGCCGAGCACGACGTCGCCGCAATCGACCCAGCTCACGCCGCCCAGCAGGTGGACTTCGGCCTCACCGTCCCAGAAGGCTTCGGGGGCGTACTGGAAGGCCCAATTCGTGGAAGCGTCGCGCAGGGCACGCGGGCCCATTCTGGCGCCGGAGCGAGCCGATGTTCCTCCGTCGTAGGGGACGCCGAGGACTGCGACGTCGGCGTCGCCGGCGCCCGGGCGCGGCAGGTATGGCGCCTTGTAGTAGCTTGCGATGCCTGCGTACGGCATCTCGTCGCTGCGGTCGTCTGCGTCCATCTCGACCTCCCGTGGCTCGTGCCGGGTCTGCTCGCTGCGCCCGCCGAGGCTCGTCGAGCCTCGGCATCTCCGCGCCATTCTACGGACGCCGCGGCCGCCGTGCGAGCGGCCGGGCGCCGCGGCGGTGGGGTAGTATCCGGGGCAACGACGAAGGAGGCTCCCGTGAAGATCGAACGCAAGGCGTCCACCGCGCTCCTGCCCACCCCCGTGGTGCTGCTGAGTGTGGCCGGAGAGAACGAGACGCCCAACGTCATCACCCTTGCGTGGGTCGGGACGGTGTGCTCGGAGCCTCCCTTGCTGAGTGTGTCCATACGGCCGACGCGCTACTCCTACGGCCTCGTGAACGCGGCCCGCGAGTTCGTGGTCAACATCCCTCACGCAGATCAACTCTCCCAGGTCGATCGCGCCGGTACGTGCTCTGGAGTCGAACACGAGAAGTTCGCGGAGCTTGGCTTCACGGCGCAGCCGTCCGCCTATGTGTCGGCGCCGCGGATCGCCGAATGCCCGATCAACATCGAATGCGTCGTCCGGCATCAACTCGCTCTGGGTGCGCACGACCTGTACATCGCCGAGATCATCTGCAGCCACTACGACGAGGAGTTGCTCGACGCGCGTGGCCACCTCAGGACCGAGCAGCTGGCCGCCATAGCCTACGTGGACGGCGAGTACTGGTCTCTCGGCGAGCGTCTCGGCAGCTACGGTCGGGCCTCGAAGGCGCCCGTCAAGGGCTGAGAAAGCCTGCGGCTGGCGTGCGATACACTTGGCCTCGATGCGCTACTACGTCACCACACCGATCTACTACGTGAACAGCGAGCCTCACCTGGGGCATGCCTACACGACGATCGCCGCCGACGTGCTGGCTCGCTACCATCGTCAGCGGGGCGACGACGTGTTCTTCCTCACCGGCACCGACGAACACGGCACGAAGATCGCTCAGGCGGCCGAGGAGCGCGGCCTCACGCCTCGCGAGCACGTGGACGAGATGGCGCCGAAGTTCCAGCGCCTTGCGGCGCAGGTCGATGCGACCAACGACTTCTTCATTCGCACGACAGACGCGGGGCACGAGGCCTTCGTCCAGGACTTCGTGGAGAAGATGAGGGCTGCCGGCGACATCGAGAAGCGCACCTACGGAGGCCTCTACTGCACCGCCTGCGAGGGCTTCTGGTACGAGCGCGATCTGAAGGACGGTCTCTGTCCCGACCATGGCGTTGCGCTCACCTGGGTCGAGGAGGAGAACTACTACTTCCTGCTGAGCCGGTACCAGGAAAGGCTCTCGGAGCTCTTCCGCTCAAACCCAGACCTCGTGAGGCCCAAGTCGCGCTACAACGAGGCCCTGTCGTTCATCGAGCAGGGTCTCGAGGACATCTCGATCAGCCGCTCGAGCATCACCTGGGGCGTGCCCGTGCCCTGGGACGAGGACCAGGTCATCTACGTGTGGGTCGACGCGCTCATCAACTACCTGTCCGCTCTGAGCTACGCACGTCCCGGCGAGGACCTCTCCTCGACGTACTGGCCCGTGGCCCACCACCTTCTGGCCAAGGACATCCTCAAGTTCCACGCGGTGATCTGGCCCGCCCTCCTGATGAGCGCCGGCTACGACACGCCGGCGGGGGAGTTCATCCACGGCTACCTGCTGATGGGCGGAGAGAAGATGAGCAAGACGCGGGGCAACGTGCTCGATCCCTTCGCGGTCATGGAGCGCTATGGCATCGATCCGCTTCGCTACTACCTTCTACGCGAGGTGGCCTTCGGGCAGGACGGCGTCATCTCGATGGACGGCTTCGAGAGTCGCTACAACAACGAGCTGGCCAATGAGCTCGGCAATCTCGTGAGCCGCGTCGTGAGCATGATCGGCAAGTACCGCGGCGGGAGCATCCCCGCGGGGCCTTCGGCAGAGATGCTTCCGGAGGTACTGGCTGAGGGCGAGGCGATGGTGCGCGCCACCGCGGCGCACTTCGAAGCCGTGGAGATCACTGCCGCCGTGGAGAGCATCTGGGAGCACGTCCGACGACTGAATCGCCTCGTCGAGGAAGAGGCGCCCTGGAAGCTCGCCAAGGACCTATCCCAAGCGGAGCGCCTCGACACGGTACTTCACTCGCTGGCAGCCGGCCTGCGACTCGTCGCACTCGCTGTCTACCCGGTCGTCCCCGGCACGGCCGTCGAGATCCTCCGCCGGCTCGGGCAGGCCCACGATACGGCCGACCTTCTGCTCGAGCATGCCGTCTGGAGTGGCCTTGCGGCAGCCGCGGTCGAGACGGCGCCGCCGCTCTTCCCGCGCATCGAGGCCGACGCCTGAAGCTCGTCGATTCCCATTGCCACCTCGAGATGCTGGACGACGCCGACAGCGTGGTCGCCGAGGCTCAGGCTGCAGGAGTCGAGAGCGTCGTGGCGATCGGTATCGATGTGGCCACCTCACGGCTCGCGGTCGCGTTCGCGGCCCGTCTTCCCGGCGTGTATGCGACTGTAGGATTGCACCCCCACGATGCTGGTGCGTGCGAGGCGGCGGCGCTCGCTGATCTGGAGGTCTTGGCGGGGCAGCCGGAGGTCGTCGCCATCGGCGAGTGCGGGCTCGACTTCTATCGCGACCTCGCGCCTCGGGAGGCCCAGCGGTACGCCTTCAGCTCGCAGATCGAGCTGGCACGACGCGTGCGGCTGCCCCTGGTCGTGCATGTGCGCGAGGCCGGCGACGAAGCCCTGGCGATGTTGGCTCGGGAGGCGGCCGATCTGACGGTCATCATGCACTGCTTCTCCCTTCCGGAGCATGTGGACCAGTGCAACGCTCAGGGCTACTACGCCAGCTTCGCAGGGAATGTCACCTACAAGAACGCAGGCGACCTGCGCGCAGCCGCCGCGCGCATCCGTGAGGACCGTCTCCTCGTCGAGACGGACGCCCCCTTCTTGACCCCTGTCCCTCACCGGGGCGCACTCAACACACCGGCACGGGTCGTGGACACGGCCGCGGTGATCGCCGACTGCCGCGGCTGGACGGCGGAGCGCGGAGCTGAGGTCACGACGGCGAACGCCAGGCGCGTCTTCGGCCTTCGAGAAGGCGGCTGACGTTGTCGGGGTCGAGCGAGGCACGGTCGCGTCGTCCGCGGGTCGGGCCTTCAGCGACGACGCCGCGCGACGCTCGCGGCGGGCCGGCGGAGGAGGACCACAGGAGGCCCCCCCGGCCGCACTCGCTCCATCGCTATGGGCAGAATCACCTGGTCGACGCCAACATCCTGCGGGCCATCGTCGAGCAGGCTGACGTGCGCTCCGATGACATCGTCCTCGAAGTAGGGGCCGCGGACGGTCAGCTGACGCGCCCGCTTCTGCGAAGCGCACAGCTTGTGTACGCCTTCGAGATCGACTCCCGCTTCGCGGTCAGGCTGGAACGACTTGCCGCGGAGCACGCGAATCTGCACTTCTACGCCGGAGACGCCCTCAAGCACGAGCTCGATGCACTCGATCCGCCACCGACGGCGCTGGTGGCCAATCTCGCCTACAACATCGCCATCCCTCTGATCATGACGAGCATCGCCCGGCTGCCGAGCGTGGCTCACTGGGGCGTGATGGTGCAGAAGGAGCTTGGCGAGAGGCTGTTCGCGGCGCCGTCGACGAAAGCCTACGCCGCGGTGTCAGTGCTCGTGCAGATCGCCTGTCGGCTGGAGAAGGTCCGGCCGGTCCCTCCGGTGGCCTTTCGACCGCAGCCGCGGGTCGACTCGAGCTTCGTGACCTTCCGGCGTCGGGAATCCGGGGATGAGGAGGTCAGTCTGAACTCGGGCGAGTACGCTGCGATGGAGGTGCTGGTGCGCCGCGCCTTCGGCCACCGCCGCAAGGTCCTGACGAACACGCTGGCGGGAATCAGGCGAGGGCATGTCGAGTTGACCCGCGAGGACGTGCGCGCGGGCTTGGATGCTCTCGGCCTCGCCCCGGCTGCCCGCCCGGAGGAGCTCTCTCCGCGCCAATGGGTGGCGTTCGCGCGTCAGCTGGACTGGCTGACGACGTGACTGGCGATCGCACGAGGTCGTCGACGAAATCCGGAAGAGGGGGCAGGCAATGACGAACGGCAACAGCAAGGGTGCGGCGGTCGCGGTGGTGGCGCCGGCCAAGCTCAACCTCGCCCTGCTGGTGGGGCCTGTACGTCCCGACGGGTTCCACGAGGTCGCCTCCCTGATGGTCCCCGTGACGCTCGCCGACAGGGTGGCCGTTGAGCACACCGCGGGTCAGGGGCTCTCTGTGATCTGCGACGTGGCGCCGGGAGAAGACAATCTCGCGGCGCACATGGTGCGTGAGCTCGAAGCGCGACTCGAGCGCGCCTTCGAAGTGCGCGTCACGATCGCCAAGAACGTGCCGGCCGGCGGGGGCCTGGGGGGTGGCAGCTCGGATGCCGCGGCCACGTTGGCGGGGCTCGAGCGGCTCTTCGACCTCGACGTTTCGCCGCGGGTGCGCTTCGAGGCCGCGGCGGCGGTGGGCTCGGACGTGCCCTTCTTCCTCTGGCCCGGTCCTCAGCTCGCCATGGGCCGCGGTCAGGTGCTCAAGCCGGTCGAGTTGCCGGCGCTGCATCTCGTGGTCGCCGTCCCCGACCTCTCTCTCGCCACGAGCGAGGTATACGGCTGGCACGACGAGGACGCGGCCGCGGATCTCGCGTCCTTCGTGCCACGCGCCCGCCGCCTCTCGCAAGAAATCCTGAGCGCACGCACGGTCGCCGCCGTCGCCGCTCTGGTGCGCAACGATCTGGAGGAGTGCGTGGTGGCGCGCCGGCCGCAGGTGGGCTCGCTGTGCGACCGTCTGCGCTCAGAAGGGGCGCTGGCGGCAGCCATGACGGGCAGCGGCGCCGCCGTCTTCGGCCTCTTCCCCGACGCCGATTCGGCGGCTCAGGCTCACGCTGCGCTGGCGCCTCTTCGCGCCTGGCACGTCACCGACCTGCAGCCCTTGGTGGCCGACGGTAGTGCCGGCGCCGCAGCACTGGGTCGCGAGACGCAGTGATAGGATAATCTGCCGCCGCGTGGCGGCCGGCTGGGCGCCGTGAGGCGCCCCTCGCCGTCGGGCGTTGGGGCGTAGCCAAGCGGTAAGGCACCGGGTTTTGGTCCCGGCATTCGGAGGTTCGAATCCTCCCGCCCCAGCCAGCAATACCATTGATCACTCCGGTAAGGTGAGTCACATGAGCAAACGTCCCACCAGCTCCTCGGCGTTGGCCGTCATCATTCTGGCCGCGGGCCTCGGCACCCGCATGAAGTCCGATGTTCCCAAGGTGCTTCACGAGGTCTGTGGCCGGCCGATGCTGGCATATGTCATAGACGCCGCCCTGGCTCTGTCGCCGGAGCGTCTGGTGATCGTCACGGGACCCGACCAGGACGCAATCGCCGACATTCTTCCCGTGGGCTGCGAGCGCGCTGTCCAGCAGGAGCGCCTCGGCACGGGCGACGCCGTGCGCTCGGGGCTCGAGGCGTTGAAGGGCTTCGATGGTGACGTGATGGTCCTCTACGGAGATGTACCTCTGGTGCACGCGGAGTTCGTGGCGGATCTCCTTGGGCGGCACCGCGCCAGCGAGGCCACCGCGACACTCACTACGGCTCGCCTCGATGACCCCGCGCACTACGGGCGCATCGTGCGCGACGAAGACGGGGGCATGGTGTGCATCGTCGAGTTCAAGGACGCCGTCGACGATCAGCGAGAGATAGACGAGATCAATGTGGGTCTCTACGTGTTTCGCGGCGAGGCCCTGCGCCCCGCTCTGGCGCGTCTGAGCGGCGACAACGCGCAGGGTGAGCTCTACCTGACGGACGTCGTCCATCAGTTCCTCGACGGCGCGCTCACTGTCGCCACGTTCGAGAGCGACGACGAAGAGATGTGCATGGGCGTCAACTCGCGCATCGAACTGGCGATCGTGAATGCGGCGATGCGCTACAGACTTCTGCAGAGGCTCATGCTGGCCGGCGTGACCGTCGAGGACCCGGCGACCACCTACGTCGACTGGGGCGTCGAGGTCGGCCACGATTCGCTGCTGCGCGCCAATACCCACCTCCTCGGGAGGACGACGGTGGGCGCCGGGAGCGAGATCGGTCCCGGGTCGTTCCTGCGAGACTCCTTCGTCGGGGACCACGCTCGCGTCGTGACTTCATGCCTCTACGATTGTGTCGTCGGCTCGCGCTGTTCGGTGGGCCCGTTCGCGTACATCAGGCCGAACACCGTGCTCTCCGAGGGGGCAAAGGCCGGCACCTTCGTGGAGATCAAGAACAGTCGCCTCGGCGAGCGCAGCAAAGTTCCGCATCTCAGCTACGTCGGCGACGCCATCATCGGCCAGGACAGCAACATCGCGGCCGGCAACATCACGGCCAACTACGATGGGTTCGACAAGCACGCCACGTACATCGGGGACAACGTGCGGACGGGGAGCGATACGACGATCGTGGCTCCGGTCACGGTCGGCGACGGCGCCTTCACGGCAGCCGGCTCGGTGATCACCGAGGACGTGCCGCCGGGCGCCCTCGGCGTGGCGCGCGGCCGTCAGCAGAACATCGAGGGATACGCCGAGCGGCGGACGGCACGCCGTCGCAGGGAACTGTCGGAGCAGGACGATCTGTAGACACAGCTCGGGTGCCCCCCCAGCTCTGATACAATCATCGGTCGGCGCGCCGCACACACGAAGGGGAACTGTTGACTGACTCGTCCTCCCGCCTGACCACGTCGCACAAGCGGCTCATGCTCGTGTCGGGACGCAGCAATCCGGCCCTCAGCGAGAAGATCGCGGAGAAGCTCGGCATCGTCTTGGGCGGCGTGCTGCTCAAGACGTTCGCGAACGGCGAGATCTACTGCCGCTACGACGAGAGCATCCGCGGCGCCGACGTTTTCGTGATCCAGTCGCCGTCGGTCAATCTCAATGACGACGTCATAGAACTGCTTCTCCTGATCCAGGCGGCCAAACTGGCCTCGGCGCGCCGCGTGACGGCCGTCGTTCCCTACTTCCCGTACTCGCGCCAGGACAAGAAGAGCGCCGCCCGCGAGCCGATCTCCGCACGTCTGATGGCCACGCTGCTCGAAGCGTCCGGCGTCGACAGGGTGCTCGCCATGGACCTCCACCAGGGGCAGGTCCAAGGCTTCTTCGAGATCCCAGTCGATCACATGACGGCCACGTCGATGCTGGCCGACTACTTCCGCTTCAAGGACTTCGGCGACGCCTCTCTGGTCGCAGTGTCGGCCGATGCGGGAGGTGTCAAGCTCGCCAAGCGCTTCGCGGCGCGCGTCGACGGCGACCTCGCGGTGCTGACGAAGGTGAGACCGGACCACAACCGTGCCGAGACCATGCACTTCATCGGCGACGTCGACGGCAAGATCGCCATCCTCGTCGACGACATGATCGACACGGCCGGCTCGATCACCAGCGCCGTCGACACGCTCGTCGCCAACGGCGCCCGGGAGGTCTACGCATGCGCGACCCACGGCGTCTTCAGCGACCCGGCCTGCGAACGCATTCGTTCATCACCGGTCAAGGAGGTCGTCGTCACCGATACGCTGCGCATCGACCTTGGGCCGGACGACGCGAAGATCAAGGTCCTCACAGTGGCCGATATCCTGGCCAATACCATAAAGAACGTGTTCGATGACGAGTCGGTGAGCGATCTGTTCGCCGGCGAGAACCAGCTTTTCTAGCAGGAGAGACGAATGGATAACGTCAGCATCGTCGTACAGTCGCGCGACGCCACCGGGAGCCGCGCCGCAAGGCGGCTGCGCAAGTCCGGCTTCATCCCCGGCGTGATCTACGGGCACGGCAAGGAGGCGACCATGATCGCCGTTGAGCCTCACGTCATGCGCGAGGCTCTCTCGAGGAGCGGCGGTGGTCACGCCGTGCTCGATGTCACCATCGAGGGCCAGCGCGGCTCACGCAAGGTGATCATCAAAGACGTCGATCTGCATCCGACGAGGAGTACAGCGGCGCACATCGACCTGCAGGAGATCAGGCTCGACGAGACGATCGAGACGGCTGTCGCCGTGCGCTTCGAGGGCGAGTCCGCGGGTGTGAAGGCCGGCGGGGTCCTCGACGAGTCGCTGCGCGAGGTCACCGTCAAGGGACTGGTCACCGCTATCCCCGAGAGCCTCTCGTTCGATATCAGCGATCTCGAAATCAACGACACGGCCAAGGTCGCCGACCTGGTGGTCCCTGCCGGCATCGTGCTGACCGGGAACCTGGATCAGGTGATGTGCTCGGTGCTGCCGCCTCGCAAGGTGGAGGAGGAGGAAGTCGAGACAGGCCTCGAGGAGGAAGAGGAGCCCGGGATCGTCGGTACCGAAGAGGAAGCCGAGTAGAGCGCCGGCGCACACTCGCGACGCGGCGGGGGGAGCCATGGCCCGCGGCCCATCGCGTACGCCTGTGGACCATCTGATCGTCGGCCTGGGGAATCCCGGGCCGACGTACGAGGGGACACCCCACAATATCGGCTACATGGTCATCGATGCCTTGACGCACCGCCACGGCGTCGCGAAAGCGAAGCGCGGCTACCACGGGCGCTACGCCGTCGGTGATATCTGTGGGCACAGTGTTCTCCTCCTGGAGCCCACGACGTTCATGAACGAGAGCGGCCGCAGCGTCGCCGCCGCTCTGCGCAGTGTCGGACTACCGCTCGACAGGGTGCTGGTCGTGCACGACCACATCGACCTGGCGTTCGGCCGCCTGCGGCTGACGCTGGGCGGCGGCAGCGGTGGCCACAATGGGCTGAAGAGCATCACAGGTCTCATCGGCTCCGACTACGCGCGTCTGCGCGTCGGTGTGGACCGCCCCGCGAGCTACGACCCGGACGTTGTCGCCGCCTACGTTCTCGCCCGCTTCACCCAGCCGAGAGCCGAGGTAGAGGCCCTGGTCGCTGCGTCCGCGGACGCAGCGGAGTCATGGCTGGACTCCGGGCCGGAGGGCGCGACCAGCAGTGTGTCCGGCGGTGACGCTTGAAGCCACGGCCTGGCGCAGCCCCGGCGTGACGCGCAGCTGGCGCTTGCCCGGGAGGCGGGTCTCGGCGAGCGCCGCCACGATCTTGTCCTGCGCTCCGGTGGAGTTCACCCAATCGAGCGGGTCGCCGGCCATCAGTATCGAGAACGCGACGAGATGGCCGTTGGCGCTCGTCACGTAGCCCGAGAGGCTCGTGGCGACATTGAGCGTCCCCGTCTTGGCTCGCGCGTTCTCGGCGGCTGCCGTGCCGCGCATGCGCTCCGCGAGCGTGCCGTCCTTGCCGGCGATCGCAAGGGAGTCGTAGAAGACGTCGAAGTCTGGTCGCTGTCGCATCGCGCCGAGGAGTTGGACGATAACGTATGGCGTTAGACGGTTGCCGTAGCTGAGCCCCGAGCCGTCCTGCACTACATAGGTGTCGCTCGGTGCGCCCACGCTCGCCAGGGTGGCGGCCGACAGCAGTGTGCCCACGCTGGTGGCTCCCAAGTCCTGGAAGTCCCTGCCGAGTCCCTTGAGAAGCACCTCGGCGAAGAGGTTGTCGCTCTCCTTGTTCATGTGCCGCAGGAGCACGCGAAGCGGGGCGGAGGACTGCTGCTGCAGCAGCTTGGCCTCGGCCGGCGCCTCTCCTGTTCCGGGTCTGCCCTCGATTGTGATGCCGGCCTTGCGCAGCGCTGTGGTGAGCAGTTGTGCAGAGTAGGTGGCCGGAGAGTCCACCCTCTGGTCGTCGTGGACGCCACCGTTGCCAGACAGGGCCGAGAGAGGTCCGCACTGCGTCTCGAGTCCCGGCTTCCAGGTGGAGACGGTGCGCTCGTCATCAAACCAACTCTCGTCGCCCAGCACACGTCCGCTGATGGTATGCACCCCGCGAGCGCGCAGACCGCGAACGAACGCCTCCAGCGAGGCTGTCGAGAACCCCAGGTCTTGACGCTGGTAGTCGCGCGTCGAGAGGCTCGGGTCGCCAAGGCCGCGCAGGTAGAGGTCCCCGGGCAGGACACCGTCGGTGATGCGGACGTCCGGCAGGTAGAGCTCGGTCGCCAGACGGTGATCGGCGCCCCAATTCATGAGTGCGGCCGCTGAGGTGACGAGCTTCATGTTGGACGCCGGCGCGAACTCCTCGTCATCGTTCCACGTGTAGACCGGACGCGCTGCGTCGAGGTCCCAGACGAAGACCCCGGTCGCCGACGTGTCTATCTGGTGCCGCGCGAGGATCGCGCCTATCTCGGAGGAGGTGTCCGCAGTCGCCGTCGGCGGCCAGGAGAGAGCGGCCGCGGCTAGAAGAACCGCGAGGATCCAAAGGGGGAGACGGCTTGCATTGGGGCGCGGATGCGAGGTACGACGTTGTCGGGGTTTTGGCATCATCTTCGACGATTCTATTCCAGGCAGTGTCTGGCGCGTGCATCGCCTGTCGTGGCTACCGACGGGGAGGGCGTATCCTGTACGCTAGCGCTTCGGCGCGGATTCCGCGCGTCGCGGTCGGAGGAGGAGTGAGCCGGATGAGAGCACCCAGCTGGAGGGGCGCGGCGAGCGCGTGGGCGGCAGCGCTTGGCGTCGCCCTCTGCACCGTGGCGGTGGCCGCCGGCCCGGCTTCGGCGGCGCCTTGGGACGATCCCGCCCGCAAGTACCCCTCGTCCTACGATCTCCGCAATCGGGGACGCGTCACGGGCGTTCGCGACCAGAGCGGCTACGCGACCTGCTGGGTGATGTCCGCCATGGGCTCTCTCGAGTCCTGTTCCCTGCCTGGTAGCCGCCTCAATCTCTCGGAGAACCATCTGGCGAATCACCAGGCCTCACTCCTCAACTATCAGGGTCGCGCCACGAACCGTATCTCCAGCGCCTATGTCGCACGCTGGGAAGGCCCGGTGCTCGAGCGCGACGACCGCTATCCGCGCCCCGGGCAGTCGCCGGAGGGGCTGCGGGCTGTGCGTCATGTCCAGAACGTGTACTACCTGCCGCCGCGGAGCGGGCCCCGCGACAACGGTCCTCTGAAGTGGGCGATCACGACGCGTGGCGCGGTCTCGGCAGCGATGGCCTACCAGAGCTGGTCCCTCAACCGCGCGACCAAAGCGCACTACACGACCTCGACGAAGCTCACCCATCACGTGTCCGTCGTCGGCTGGAACGACAACTACCCGGCGAGCAGGTTCCTCAGGCGTCCGGCGGGCAACGGCGCCTTCCTCATCAAGAACAGCTGGGGGCCGCAGTGGGGCCTCAAGGGGTACTTCTGGGTCTCCTACTACGACGCCGGATTCGCCAGCGAGGCGGCGGTGTTCGACGGGATCGAGTCCAGGAGCAACTACGACGCGATCTACCAGCACGATCCCATGGCTTGGACGAGGACCATGGGCTACGGGAGCGACACGGCGTGGTTCGCGAACCGATTCCTCTGCGCGGGAAGCGGCACGGTGCGGGCGGTCGCCTTCTACGCACCGATGCCCGACTCCTCGTACGAGGTCCGTGTCGCCGACACCACGGGTGCGGTGGTCGCGGCGCCCATCGTGGCCAGCGGGTCGTTTGGCGTCGGTGGCTATCGCACCGTGCGGCTCAAGGAGCCCGTTGCGGTGACCGCCGGTCAACGTTTCGTCGTCGCCGTCCGCCTGACGACTCCTGGGTGGGTGCGGCCTATCGCGATCGAGCATCCTTCCAGCCTCACATCGCCGCGAGCGGCCGCCGGGCAGTCGTACGTCAGCGCGAACGGGGCTGCGTGGAGAGACCTGACGACCATGAGTGGGTACTCCAAGTCGAACGTCTGCCTCAAGGCGTTCGTCGACGGGGGTCAGGCCAGGGACACGAAGCCGCCCAAGGTGACGGTCCAGAGCGATGTCGCTCGCGTGAAGGGCACCGCCAATTTGCGCTACACGCTGACCGATCCGGCGTTCTCGAGCGCCAGCGCCGTCGTCAAGCTGTGGGTGCGCACGTCGGGCGGGCGCGTTGTCAAGAAGAGCCGCGTACCTGCAGTCCAGGTCGGGGAGACACGCAACTGGCGCTTCGGCATCAAGCTGGCGCGCGGCACGTACCGGGTCGAAGCGCGCGCCTACGACGTCGCGGGCAACCGACAGGCCAGCCTCAGCAAGGCGACATTGACTGTCCGCTGAGGTGAGCGGCGGCGTTGCCGCCTGAGGTCAGGCGGGAACGTGTTCAGGCACTACCTCTTGCAGAGCAAGGCGTTCGAGGCGGCGGTTCCTCGACTGGGCCGCGGTGGGACTGCGTACGCCCCGAGCTTCTTCGCCCCGTACCTGCTCGCCGGGGCGCTCTCAGCGATCGACGCCCTCGGGTGGCTGGTCGTCGCGCCCGACGGACAGTCGGCGGCCAGACTGGCCGCTGACCTCGCCCTGTACCTCGATCGATCCGTGCCGGTGCTTCCCGCCCGCGGCGTGTTCTACGGCGCCGACGTGGCTCCCGCTCCGCATGTCGTCGGCGAGCGCCAGGAGGCGCTCGCGGCGCTCGCCCATGGAGGCGTCGTAGTCGCCGAGGCGGTCGCGCTGTCGGAGCGCTTCCTGCCGCTTGACCGGCAGCCGCACCCAGTCTCCTTGGCCCCCGGCGATGAGATCTCGTTCGACGGAGTCGTCGAGCGCTTTGCGGCGCTTGGCTATGAACGCGCCGAGCAGGTCCGCGGCCGCGGCGAGTACGCCGTGCGCGGCGGCCTCATCGACGTCTAC
The DNA here is from genome assembly GCA_963717285.1 of uncultured Thermoleophilia bacterium. Classification (GTDB taxonomy): domain Bacteria; phylum Actinomycetota; class Thermoleophilia; order UBA2241; family UBA2241; genus CAIXSE01. The sequence goes on along the minus strand of CAVQVW010000001.1, from coordinate 325,822 downwards.
CCAGCTCTCGGCGACCCCTTGCGTATCGATTTCTGGGGCGACCGGGTCGAGTCGCTGCGGACCTTCTCGATCTACTCCCAGCGAAGCACGGGGGTGCTCGACAGCGCCATCGCCTACGCCGCCTTCGAGGCGGACAGGTCCCTGCCGGAGTATCAAGGGGCGCTGCATGAGGCTCTCGCGGCCTGGGAGCGCGAGGGCAGGGAAGAGGCGCCCGACGAGCTGTATCGGCGTGCCGGCGTCCGGGCGCTCGGCGGTCTCGTCGGGCAGTTCACGACCGTGGCCGACGAGATCGCTGCGGCCGGGCTGCGGGTCGCGCTGTTCAACTCCGACGAGACGTACAGGGCGCTCGGCGAGTTCGACGGTGAGGTGAGGGTGGCGGTCGGTGACACGGGCGCACAGGAGCGCTTCCACGTGCCGCTTCCCGAGGTGCGCGCACTGCTCGGAGGGGCTCTCCAGATCGACGTCGTGCAGCGCGACCAGGCCATCCAGTTCAACGCCTCGCGACCGCAGTTCGCTGCCCGCGACATCACCGGAGCCGAGCGCGACCTTCTGCGCCTGGTGCGCGACGGCTACCGCGTCTTCGTAGCCTTTCGCCACCCTGGGGAGGCGGAGCGCGCCACCTACCGGCTGCGCACGGTAGACGCCGAGGTCGTCACGCGTGAGCAGTTGGCCCGTGGCGGCGAGGCCTCCGCGGGCCTCTACTTCCTGGCGGCGCCCCTGCGCGACGGCTTCATCTCCGCCGATCTCAAGCTGGCCGTTCTCAGCGAGAGAGCTCTCCTGCGCGCTGCGCCGCGCGCGCGGCGCCTCGGAGGCAGCGCCCGGCTGACGAGCTTCTTCGACGTGCGCCCCGACGACTACGTCGTGCATGAGGAGCACGGCATCGCCCAGTTCAGCGGCATCGAGACGCGCACCGTAGGCGGCATCACGCGCGACTACCTTGTCCTGCAGTTCAAGGGCGAGGACCGCGTCTTCGTGCCGCACGACCAGATCGGCAAGGTCAGCCGCTACATCGGCTCTTCAGGCGGGACGCCGGTGCTGGACAAGCTCGGTGGTACTCACTGGCAGACGGTCAAGACGCGCGCCCGGAGGACCGTCGTCGAGATGGCGGGTGAACTCCTGCAACTGTACGCGACGCGGCAGGCGACCCCCGGCTTCGCCTACCCTGCGGACGGAGACCTGACGCGCCACCTGGAGGACGCCTTTCCGTTCGAGGAGACCGAGGACCAAGCCGAGGCGATCGACGAGGTCAAGAACGACATGGAGGCGCCGCATACCATGGACCGCCTCATCTGCGGCGACGTCGGGTACGGCAAGACAGAGGTCGCCCTGCGCGCTGCCTTCAAGGCGGCGGAGGCCGGCAAACAGGCTCTCGTCCTGGTACCTACGACCATTCTCGCCGAGCAGCACCTGATGACGTTCCGCGAGCGCTACGCCGACCTGCCCGTCAAGGTCGAGATGGTCTCGCGCTTTCGCACTGCCGCCGAGCAGCGCCGCATCCTGGCCGATTTCAACGCCGGGACGCTCGACGTGTTGATCGGCACCCATCGGCTGCTCAGCACCGACGTGCAGCCACGCGATCTGGGCCTTGTGATCGTCGACGAGGAGCAGCGCTTCGGTGTGCGTCAGAAGGAACTGCTTCGCAATCTCCGGCTCCAGGTGGATGTGCTCAGCCTCTCAGCCACCCCGATCCCGCGCACGCTGCAGATGTCGCTGACCGGCATCCGGGACATATCGGTGATCGAGACGCCTCCGCGCGGCCGTCACGAGATCCGTACCTACATCGGGGAGTACCGCGACGACCTGGTGCGCTCCGCCCTCGAGAAGGAGCTGGCGCGCGAGGGTCAGGCGTTCTACCTGCACAACCGCGTGGAGACGATCGAGCAGGTCGCCGAGCATGTCCGGGAACTCGTTCCGAAGGCGCGACTGCTCGTGGCTCACGGGCAGATGCAGGAACGCGCTCTCGAGAAGGTCATGCTGGCCTTCCTGGCCGGTGAGGCCGACCTGCTCGTCACGACGGCGATCATCGAGAGCGGCATCGACATCCCGAGCGCCAATACACTGGTCGTCGACCGCGCGGACCTGCTGGGCTTGGCGCAGCTGTACCAGATCAGGGGCCGCATCGGTCGCGGCGAGGCGTACGCCCATGCCTACCTGCTGTACCCGAGCGAGGAGATGCTGACCAGCGAGGCGGCCGCCCGCCTGACGACGCTGAGCGACCACACCGAGCTGGGGGCGGGCTTCAGGATCGCCATGGCCGATCTGGAGATCCGTGGGGCCGGCAGTCTGCTCGGCGACGAGCAGTCCGGCCAGGTTGCGGCCGTCGGCTTCGAGATGTACGCGCAGATGCTGGAAGAGGCCGTACACGAGATGCAGGGTGATCACGCTCCGCCCGTGGCTCCGGTGCGTGTCGACATTCCGGTGACCGCGTACGTGCCGCCGGAGTACATCGCCCACGAGGCGGCGAAGATCGACGCCCATCGTCACATCGCACGCGCCGCCAGCCTGCGGGAGCTGGGCGACGTGCGCCTCGAGCTGGCCGATCGCTTTGGGCCGCCGCCGGAGCCTGTCGAGGGTCTTCTGACGTTGCAGGCCATCAAGCTCAAGGCTCTGGCGCTCGGGGCAGGCGCCGTCACCTATCGCGGGAATCGCCTTCAGGTCGGCGGACTCGACCTCGACGACGCCGCGGCGGCGCGCCTGCGCGCCGGCGACAGCCGGGTGGTGTACCTGAAGCAGCAACGTTCGCTGAGCGCCCATCTTGTCGGAGAGACCCCCCTTCTCGGGTGGGTCGAGTCTACGCTCGATGCTATAATCGACAGTCGCGTCTCAGAGGCGCCCGATTCACCCGACGCACACCCCTCGATTCCCGGGAGAGACCACATATGAAGAGAGTCAGTGCGGCTGCCATCCTGATCGTTCTGCTCGTGTCCGTGGTAGTGGTGGCGGGCTGTGGCGAGAAGAAGGTCCCGGCGGGCGCCATCGCGGCTGTCGGCGAGAGCGGTGTCGTGACGCAGGAGCAGTATGACGCCATCATCAAGCAGGCCGAGGCGCAGTACGCCACGCAGGAGGATGCGCCGCCGTTTCCCGAGGAGGGGAGCGCGGAGTACAGCCAGCTCCGGGCGAACATCGTGGACTACCTCGTGCAGAACGAGCTCATCAAGCAGGAAGCGGCCGAGATGGACATCGAGGTCACAGAGGAAGAGCTCGATGCGCGTATGAAGGAGATCACGGAGCAGGTGGGCGGCCAGAAGAAGCTCGATGCGCTTCTCAAGGAACAGAGTGTCAGCGAGGAGGAGTTGCGCGCTCAGGTCGAGGCCCAGATTCTGCAAGACAAGGTCCGCGCGAAGTGCGGCGAGAGTGTCGAGGTCAGCGAGGCGGAGATGAAGGCCTACTACGACGATCCCGCCAACAAGGAGCAGTTCGCGGCCGCCCCGACAGTCGACTCTCGCCATTTGCTCGTGAAGACCAAGGCAGAGGCCGAAGAGGTGCAGGCGCTGCTCGTGGCCGATCCCAGCGACGCCAACTGGAAGAAGGTCGCCAAGGAGTACTCGATCGACCCCGGATCGAAGAACGAGGGCGGGGCACTGGGCAGTCGTCCCGAGGGATCGTTCGTTCCTGAGTTCGAGGAGGTCGCGTTCAGCATCAAGGTGGGGGAGATCTCGGACCCGGTGAAGACGCAGTTCGGCTTCCATATCATCGAGGTGCTCGAGCGCACGAAGGGCAGCACTACGTCCTACGAAGACGCGAAGCCGATGATCGAACAGCAGCTCAAGTTCGCCGGTGAAGAAGAGGCGTGGAAGAAGTGCCTCGAAGAAGCCACGGAGGAGGCCGAAATCGTCTACGCCCCAGGATACGATCCCGACGAGCTCCGAGCAGCGTCGAGCCCGAGCCCCGAGGGCTCGCCTTCTCCATCGCCTGAGAGTGAGGAGTAGCCCGGCGACTCGCGAGAGCCCGGGCCCGCGATGAGCCTGGCGCTCGTGTATGTCGGCGCTGCCGCAGAGCTCGTGCCCGCAGCTTCGCTGCGGGCGCTGGGCGGCGGCAGCGCCGTCTCTGTCCCGGCCGGACTTCCGCGCGATCTGGCGAGCCTCGTCGAGGAGGCCACGGCGGCGGGCGGCGGGACGCTCGTCACGTTCGATGCAGACGCCGAAGGCGAACTCGACGATCTCGCCCACCGATCCCTTGGTGCGGATGTCACGGTCGCGCTCGCCGGAGTGCGCGGCCCTCAGCTCGCGCGCGAGCTTCGCGCGCGCTGCGTCGAGCCGCCGGTCACCATTCCCCTCGGTGCGGCCTTCGACGATGCCCTGCTGGGGCAGGAGCTGGTCTCGTTGAAGCGCATCGTCGACGTGCTGCGCGCGGAGTGCCCTTGGGACCGCGAGCAGACTCCAGGCGACATCATCGGCTACACCGTCGAGGAGGTCTACGAACTCGCCGACGCCGTCGCCGACGGAGATCTCGAGGCTGAACTCGGCGAGCTTGGCGACCTGCTTCTGCAGGTCGTTCTGCTGGCGATGATGCTGGACGAGCAGGCGGCCGGCGATCTCGGCCTCGTGGCGCACGAGATCGAGGCCAAGCTGATCCGGCGCCATCCCCACATCTTCGCCGACGCGGTCGCCGAGACGGCGGCCGACGTCAAGGGACGTTGGGAGCGGATAAAGGTGGAGCAGGAGGGCCGCGCGGGCATCTTCCACGACGTGCCGCGCGCGGCGCCCGCCATGCTGCACGCGCGCAAACTCCAGCAGCGCGCCTCGTCAGTCGGCTTCGACTGGAACACAGCCGCCGAGGGGTTCCACAAGATCGCCGAGGAGCACAAGGAGCTGGCGGAGCTGTTCGAGGAGGCGGGGCGTTCTTCTCCCGGAGGCCCGGCCGATCCCGACCGCCACGACCCGCGCGTCTTGCACGAGGTCGGCGACCTGCTCTTCGCCACAGTCAACGTGGCGCGTCTTCTGCACATCGACCCTGATCTGGCCCTGAGGGAGACGTCACGGCGTTTCGAGCGGCGGGTCACCGCAGCGGCAACGCTGGCGGAGGCCGAGGGTCATGAGTGGCGTGCGTTAGACTTGACGCAGCAGGAGGCCTACTACCAGCTGGCCAAGGCCGTCGAAGGCGGCGCGGCCGCCGACACGGAGTGAACCGGAGGGACGAGCATGACCACCATCATCGACGTCGTAGCCAGGCAGATCCTCGACTCGCGCGGCAATCCGACGGTCGAGGTCGAGGTCGAACTCGATTCAGGCAATGTGGGACGCGCCGCCGTGCCCTCGGGGGCCTCGACGGGCGAATACGAGGCCGTGGAGCTTCGCGACGACGGCCGTGAGTACTCCGGCAAGGGCGTGTGCAGGGCCGTCGACAACGTCAACAGCTACATCGCCGAGGGAATCATGGGGCTGGACGCGACCGATCAGCGTCTCGTCGACCGCCTGCTCATCGAGCTCGACGGGACGCCGAACAAGGCGAACCTCGGCGCCAATGCGATCCTCGGCGTCTCGCTCGCTACTGCCTACGCCGCGGCTTCGGCGCTCGAGCTGCCCTTGTACCAGTACATCGGCGGCTGCAACGCGTTCCAGCTTCCCGTTCCGATGATGAACATCGTGAACGGCGGTCAGCACGCCGACAACAACGTCGACCTGCAAGAGTTCATGATCATGCCGGTCGGCGCTGAGAGCTTCCCGGAGGCCGTGCGCGTCTGCGCCGAGGTGTACCACGGGCTGAAGCACGTCCTCAAGAAGAGGGGCCTCAGCACAGCCGTCGGCGATGAGGGGGGTTTCGCCCCCGACCTCTCGTCCAACGAGGAGGCCATCCGGGTGATCATCGAGGCCATCGACGCCGCCGGCTACGATCCCGGCGCCGATGTGCGCATTGCACTCGACCCCGCGGCCTCGAGCTTCTTCAGCGACGGCACGTACGTGCTCGCCGGAGAGGGCCGGAGCTTGAGTTCGGCCGAGATGGTCGACTTCTACAGCGCGCTCGTCGACAAGTACCCGATCATCAGCATCGAGGACGGCCTCGCCGAGGACGATTGGGATGGCTTCAAGCTGCTGACGGAGAGGCTCGGCGATCGCGTCCAGATCGTGGGCGACGACCTCTTCGTCACCAACACCGAACGACTGGTTCGGGGCATTGCCGAGGGTAGCGCCAACTCCGTTCTCATCAAGCTCAATCAGATCGGCACGCTGAGCGAGACGCTCGACTGCATCGAGATGGCCAAGCGCGCCGGCTGGACGGCGGTCTGCTCTCACCGCTCGGGAGAGACGGAGGACACGACGCTCGCCGATCTGGCGGTGGGCACCAACGCCGGGCAGATCAAGAGCGGCGCGCCCGCACGCAGTGACAGGGTGGCGAAGTACAACCAGCTGCTGCGTATCTCGGAGATGCTCGGCGAGGTCGCGGCGTACCCGGGGATGGGCGCTTTCTACAACCTGCGGAAGTAGGGCAGGGTCATCTGTCGACCTGCAAGTCCAACAGGGTGATGCGATGAGGCGTCGCACGAAGATCGTCGCGACTCTCGGCCCCGCGTCCTGGGACGAAGCCACGATAGACAGGCTGATCGAAGCCGGGGCGGATGTGGTGCGCATCAACCTCTCTCACGGCGAGAGGCACGAGCACATCCGGACTATCGCCGGGGTGCGTACCGTGAGTGCTCGCCGGGGCGTGCCCGTCGCCATCATGATCGACCTGCCGGGCCCCAAGTTGCGTCTGGGGCATCTGTCTCAGCCCGTCGAGCTCGTCGCCGGCGAGCGTGTCGAGTTTGGCGAGGGGGCCTCTCTGCCCCTCAGCGATCCGTCGCTCCTCGCCCATCTGCTGCCGGGGCAGCAGGTGCTGATCGACGACGGCGCCATCGCTCTGGTGGCCGAAAGCCTGGCGACTGCGGGTACATCCCCGAGGGCCGTGCTGCGGGTCGTCGACGGAGGGGTCGTCACTTCGGGCAAGGGAGTGAACCTCCCGGACACCGTTCTCGACGTGCCGACGCTGACCGCTGCGGATGAGGAGAACCTCGCCTTCGGCCTGGCCCAGGATGTGGATTTCGTCGCGCAGTCCTTCGTGCGAGGCGCTCCCGATGTCGTGCGGCTGACGGAGCTGATAGACGCCGCCGGCGGCGACCAGATGGTCGTCGCCAAGATCGAGAAGCGAGAGGCGCTCGCGGCGATCGACGACATCCTGCAGGTCGCCGACGCCGTGATGGTCGCACGTGGCGATCTCGGCGTGGAGATTCCGCAGGCGGAGGTGCCGATCTGGCAGAAGCGCCTCATCCGGGCGGCGGTGCGGGCCGGTAGGCCAGTCATCACCGCCACGCAGATGCTGCAGTCGATGATGACAAGCCCTCGCCCCACGCGCGCCGAGGTGAGCGACGTCGCCAATGCCATCTACGACTCCACCTGCGCCGTCATGCTCTCGGGCGAGACGGCGGCGGGTTCGTACCCCGTGGAGTCGGTGGCCACGATGGCACGCATCGCCGAAACGGTCGAGGAGGGCATGGAGCGCGAGACTCGTGCGCCGCAGACGTGGTCCCTGGACCGAGAGGACATCTCGGGTGCGATCAGCTACGGAGCCTGCGATGTCGCGCGCAAGGTCGGGGCTGCTGCGATCATCAGCGCGACCGCTTCCGGTGCGACTGCACGCAACGTGGCGAAGTACCGGCCGAGGCAGAACATCGTCGCCGTGAGTCCATCGCCGCGGACGGTGCGTCAGCTCTGCCTGACGTGGGGGGTCCTACCCCTGGCGGGCAGCAGGGTGGACGACGCCGGCGGGGTCGTGACCGAGGCCTTGGCCCGCGCGTTCGAGGCTGGACTGGTGCACACGGGCGAGAGCGTGGTCGTCACCGCCGGCGTTCAGGTCGAGGCCGGCGCGACGAACCTGATCGAGGCTCGCGTCGTGCCCGAAGGGCTCCTCCTAGCGCACCACAGGCAGGGAGGCATGCAAGGGCCCCCGAATCTGTAGTGACTGCCGCGTGAGCGGCGGACCGACATATGCGAGAGGAGCGGAGGGTACGTGGCGCAAGCGACGTCAGTCGAGCGGCCTGCGGGCGCCGGGAGCCGTCGCGCCCGGCGCTCCGGCGGAGCCGAAAGCCAAAAGCCGCGCCTGCATCTGGGGCGCCTTGCGATCCTCCTTCTCGTCCTCATCGCGGCATCCTTCTATCTTGGTCCCTTGCGCCAGTTCTTCACCCAGCAGGACCGCTATCAGAAGGAGGTGGCGGCACTCGAGACCGCGCGGTCCGAGCAAGCTATTCTGAAGCGTCAGCTGCAGCTTCTCAACACGGACGCCTATATCGAGCAGCGAGCCCTCTCCCGCTCCGGACTCGTCCCGCCCGACACTCAACTGCTCGTCATCAAGGGCCTTCCTGATCGCGCCGAAGAGGAAGCGGCGCGTGCCGAGGCACTCCCCTCTGCCGATTCGTTCTCGGTGCTGGACCGCGTCGAGGATCTCTGGCGTACCCTGCTGCACTGACGCCGCTGTGAGCCAGCGTCCCTCAGGAGCCGCCGTCGTGGGTGGCCGCGACCTCGCCGTCGTCGGTGGGCAGGTCCAGCGTGCCCCGCGGGCAATGAGCCGCGTGGTCGCTCGTTGCCCGTTCGGGTTTCCTGCGGTCGTCGAGGACCTTCCGTACCGACCAGGGGGGTCGTCCCTTCCCGACCCTCTACTACTGCACCTGTCCGTCTCTCGTGGCAGCCGTGGGCGAGCTCGAGAGCGCCGGCGGCGTACGGAGCTGGAGCCGGCGCTTGGACGAGGAATCGACGCTGGCGGCTTCTCTGGAGGCGGCCGTCGACGTCACACGACGCCGGCGGCGACGCCTCGTCGACCGGTACGGCCTGACGATGGTCGATGCGGGATCCTCATTGATGACGGGAGTGGGGGGCGTGGCAGACAAGGGTGGCGTCAAGTGCCTGCACGCTCATGTCGCACATGCGTTCGCGCATCCCGGGTACGTCTTCGGCGCGGCCATCCTCGCGTCCGTCGCCGATCCCTGGTGCGAGGATCGACGTTGCACCGCCTTCGTCCCAGCCGCTGGTCTCAGGGAGTGAGCGTCGGCTTGTCGAGGGGGGCGGGAAGCCGGTGAGAGTCGCGATCATCGACCTCGGAACCAACACGTGCCGGCTCTTCCTCGCCGATGTGCAGGGGCGAGAAGCGCTCGAGAGTATCGCGCGCATCACCACCGTCGTGCGCCTGGGCCAGGACGTCGGCGCCACGGGGCGGCTGCACGCGGAGGCGATGGCGCGCACACGCGCCTGTCTGGCGGAGTATGCATCTCGTCTTGCGGCGTTCGGCCCAGATCGCCATCTTCTCGCTGCAACCAGCGTCCTCAGGGATGCTGCCGACGGGGCGGCGTTCCTCGCCGCAGTCGAGCGCGACCTCGGGCTGCCTGCAAGGATCCTGACTGGGGCGGAGGAGGCGCGCCTGGCCTTTCGCGGCGGTACGGTGGAGCTGTTGGGCCGGTTTGCGGGGCCCCTCGTGCTCGTCGACATCGGCGGCGGAAGCACTGAGTTCGCGCTCGGTCTGCCCGGCCTGCCGCCGGACCACGTCTTCAGCCTCGATATAGGCGCGGTTCGTCTGACGGAGCGCTTCATCGGGCACGATCCTCCCGGCGTCTCGGAGATCGAGGACCTTGCGCAGTACGTGGCCGGCGTGTTGCGCAGAGAGCTTCCGGCCGCCGTCCGCGGCGCCGCGCGTGCCGCTGTTGGCGTCGCTGGCACCTTCACGACACTCGCGGCTTGCAGGCTTCAACTTCGAGAGTACCGTTCCGAGCTGGTGCACGGGTACGTTCTGACGGTCGACGAGATCGATCGTTCCATCGGGCAGTTCGCTGCGATGACAAGCGCGCAGCGCCTCCTCCTTCCGGGTCTGCAGCCGGGACGCGAGGACGTCATCCTGGCCGGCGCCCTGATTGCGCGTGAGGCGTGCAAGGCGTTCGGATTCTCCGACGTGCGGTGCAGCGAGGCCGACTTGCTCGAAGGTGCGGCGCTGGCGTTGGCCGATGGTTCGCTCGGGCCTGACCTGGGCGCTTGAGCCGCCTTCGTCGCCTTTGGAGCTGCACGGGGCGGGCGTATACTCCCGAGAGAGCCGAAGTGGCGGAAGTGGTAGACGCCGAGGACTTAAAATCCTCTGCCCCTCACGGGGCGTGTGGGTTCGACTCCCACCTTCGGCACCAAATAGGCGTCACTTCTTCATGGCGGGCCGGACCTGAGGTGCCCTGCGCCTCAGTCTCGCCTGTCAGCGGGCAGAACGGGCCGCAGACGGGTCGGTTCGTACCCAGGTCAGTTCGCGGCCCCGCAGCCAGTCCGTTGCCGTCTCGGCAGGCATGGGCCGCGCCATGAGGAACCCTTGGGCCACATCGCAGCCCAAGCCGCCGAGCAGATTCCACGTCGCCCGGTCCTCGACTCCCTCCGCCAGCACCGAGAGACCCAGGTCGTGCCCCAAGCCGATGGTCGAGCGTACGATGGCGGCGTCTCCCGCATCGCGCCCCATGCGCTGCACGAACGAGCGGTCGATCTTCAGCTGAGCGACGGGCAGACGCTGCAGGTAGGACATCGACGAGTAGCCCGTGCCGAAGTCGTCCACGGCCACTCTTGCGCCGAGAGCGGAGATCCGGCGTAGCGTCGTGAGGGCCCGCTCCCGATCGACCATGATGGTGCTCTCGGTCACCTCCAGCGTCAGCGTCGATGGCTCCACGCCGCTGAGCAGACACAGCGTCTCGACGATCTCGGGGATCTCCTGGTCGTGGAGATTGCGTGCCGACAGGTTCACCGCCACCGAGACGGCGTGCCCCATTGCCTGCCACGCGGCGTTCTGCCGCAGGGCTTCCTCGAGCGCCCAGAACGTGAACTGCTTGATCAGCCCCGTCTCCTCCAGAAGCGGGATGAAGACGTCGGGGTTGACGTCTCCCAGATCCGCGTCTCGCCAGCGTGCAAGCGCTTCGAGGGAGAGCGTTGCTCCGCTCTGAAGGTCGACGATCGGCTGGTAGTGGAGGGTGAGCGCATCGGTGCGAAGTGCCTCATCGAGCTTCGCCAACAAGGTGACACGGGACGAGCTGTGGGGGTCATCCTCCGGGGAGTAGAAGCTCACGCCCGCGCCCACGCGCTTCGCTACGTACATGGCCACGTCGGCCCGGCGGAGCAGGGCGTGGGCATCGGTGCCGTGGTCCGGACAGAAGGCGATGCCCGCACTCGCGCCGATGCGGAACTGCACCCCCTCGACGACGACTGGCTCCTCGAGGGCGGCGAGCATCCTGCGTCCCCCGCTCGCCGCCGCTTCGGGGTCCACGTCGAGCATGAGCACCGCGAACTCGTCGCCGCCGAGTCGGGCCACAGTGTCGGCCTCACGCGTGGCAGCGAGGAACCGGGCGCTGACCTCGCGCAGCACCGCATCGCCGAAGTGGTGACCGTACGTGTCGTTGACCTCCTTGAAGCTGTCCAGATCGAGGACGAGAAGGGCGTGTGTCGTGGGTGTTCGCTGGGCAACAGCGATCGCCTGGCCCAGTCGCTCGAGCAGCAGCGTCCTGTTGGGAAGGTCGGTGAGGATGTCGTGGAGCGCCTAGTGGCGGAGAGCGTCCTCCCACATCCTTCGCTCCGTCACGTCTCGCGCGATGCCCTGCAGGGCGACCACCTCGCCATCGCGGGTGAGGTCGTGGACACTGGGCTCCACTTCCACTCGCCTTCCGGATCGGCTGGTGAGCGTGACGTTCCCCACGTCCTCGGATTGGCCGCGGCGGTGGCCGGCCAGCCACTCCAGCGTCTCCTCCACCTGCTCGGGCGCCACGAAGTCCGTCACCCGCAGCCCCTCCATCTCCTCGCGTGAGTGCTCCAGCATGTCCAGACCCACCTGGTTGACCGACTCCACACTCCCGTCGAGTCCCAGGGTGAAGACCATGTCTCTGGCGTTCTCGAAGAGCGCGCGATAGCGTTCCTCGCTGGCGCGCAGCGCCTCCTCCGCCTTCATGTGTCCGGTGATGTCGCGCACGACGACGATGTGACCCCCACCTTGCTGCTGCCCGACGGGCGAGGCGAGCAGGTCGAAGTAGGATCGCCCGGCGTCGTCGTCGACGGCTGTCTGGACCCGGCTGCCGTCCGGTCGCTCAAGGAGCTCGCTCAGGCTCGCCGAGCCGATTGCGAGCTCGCCCGCCGTGCGGCCGAGCGCGACGGCCTTCGGCATCCCGAGGATTGCCACGGCGGCCGAGTTCACGTCGGCGACCCGACCGGCTTCATCGATCACGGCCACCCCGTCGGCCATGGCCTCGACGACGGCATCCCTGGCCACAGGTACGAGCCCCAGGAACAGGTCGAGCATGTGGGGGCGGAACAGTCCCACGGCGAACGTCGCGGACGAGACGGCGAGCACGAAGGGCATCAGGTCCAGCCCCGGATATGGGTAGACGCCAGAGAGGAAGACGACGTTCGCGGTGATCGGGAGCAAGAGCCCGACAGGATGATCACCGACTGCCGCCGGTAGATCCGTCGGGAACGCAGGGCCATGCGTAGCAGCAGGACTGCCCCCAGAGAGAGGAGCGCGTAGCTGTAGACCGTGTGTACCCAGAACCACGTGCTGAAGACGGGGACCTCTGCGGGATATCCCGCACCCGGTGTTGCGACGGGCTTCTCCCACACGAGGTGGTGCCAGGAGTCGGTCGCGACCATCGTGAGCGTCACCAGTGGTAGGGCCAGCAGCAGCGCCCAGTGCCTCATCGAGAACCGTGGCCTCGTCCCTGTGCACTCGGCGGCGAAGACGTACCACGCGACGGGCAGGATCGCGATGCCCACGCAGCTCGTCTTGTACCAGAAGAGCTCCGCCGCCGGGCTGACGCTCGAGATGGAGAGCGCACATGTGAGCGACCAATCGAGCAGGGCCAGCATCGCGATCGCGAAGGCCATCGCCCCCGGGATGGCAGACCGGCGGAAGGCGAAGGTGGCTACAAAGGCCGCAATCGCTGCCCCCACCCACAGAGGCAGGGCTTCGACGACGAAGTCGATCTGCGAGACCAAAGCCCCTCCCTGCAACGCGCCGGCGGTGTGCGGACGCTCCTCCCTGCTGGAATCGGCGCCCGGAAGCGCGCTCACTTGACTGCCCGTTCGTCTATCGTGCGCGATCCCGACTCCGTGTCGCGCCGGACGAGGCCATCGAGTGCCTGAGAATCCGCCGACGAATCGTTCCACCCACGGCCCTGGACGTCCGGCGACGGCCCTCCACAGTTGCCTGGCTGGACTACGAAGGGAAGGCCTGGAGGTGCCCTGATGAGGCTTCATGGATTGCCCCTGAAGGGAAAGAAGAAGCGAACGGAGTCGACCTGCCTGTGCCGTGTTGGCCGGCGAGACGGGCACCGGGTCCACAGCGAGAGAAGAGACGCGAGGACGAATGAGCACCGAGTGGACGATGCCACTCGTGGTCAAGGTCTACGAGGCGCTTGCCGCGGTCGCCGACGGCCGCGTTCGCCTGCTCGGCCCGACCAACGCTGAGGTCGTATCTTCGACGGGCGAGCGTACCTACACCCTTGCCTGGTCAGAGGACGGCCGCACGTACTCCTCAAACGACAACGCGTCGTATTGGCACGGTTCGATGGGCTACCCGATCATCGCCGTGGTGCTGGCCCGCGGTCAGCTTGCCTACGATCCGGTCATCGCCGCGCAACTCGCCGGCATCCCTTGGAAGAGCCTCGTCGATGCCGCCAGGCACGACTACGGCAAGGCGCTCGAGGTCGCATTGCGGGGCGTCGAGGCCGGCGGGGGTGACCGCGCCACGATCGTGAAGCACGCCGAAGCGATCCACGCTGACCTCGCCGAGCTGCACCTCGAGCGCGGTCCTCGGGGTGCGCCACTCAGGCGTGCGCGGACGCAGTAGGAGCCGGGGCGCGGCGGTCCGCGCCCCGGCTCACTTGCTCACATGCGCCGTGCGTTCGGCAGCTACGCCACCGCGCGAATCGCGCGCCGGCGCGCCGAGTAGTACAGAGCGACGAAGTTGTACACCATGTGGAACAGGTAGGTGAACGGGAAGAGCGTGAACAGGGCCAGCCCGAGCGCAGCGTGCACGAACACGATGCCGGGCACGGCGTCGAGTCGGGCCAGCAACTCGGTCCAGATGATCATGAAGATCAGCAGCCGCACGGTCAGGCGGTCCCAGGTCAGACGGCCCTTGATGCGCACACCCGCCGAGGCCTTGTCGATGTCGGCCAGTACTGCGGCGTTGCGGCGCCTGAGCAGCGTATAGAGCAGGTACAGGTTGCCGAGCACGGCGAAGCCGACGGCCACCCAGGTGATGGCGATGAAGTACGAACCGAAGCCGCCGAACAGGAAGTTCGCCGAGAGCGCTTCGCCGTTGCCGAACACAATGGCCAACAGGTTCGCGGGTTCGTAGTTGGCGCTCTGCTGGGCGTGCAGGGCAACATCGGGCACGGGCTGGCCGATGGCGATGCGCGCGAAGAGGATGAGGAACGACAGTGTGTAGCCGGTGACCTCGGTGAGGATGGCGATGTGGTAGAGCACGAAGCCGCGGCTCCACGTGCGGTTGGCATTGCGGTGGAAGTGAGTGACGGGGCCGGTCAAGACATCCTTGGCCCCCTTCACGAGGCTGAGCCGCTGGTAGTTGACGGGGAAGCCCGGGTTGCGCCTATGGACATTGCGACGCATGACGACGGCCTTGGCCCAGCGGCCGAGCCGGAGGGTGATACCGACGGCGAAGATCATGAGGGCGATCGGTGCGAAGGCGTTCAGGAAGGATTCCACGTAGGCTCCTCTCGTCCTCAGCCGTAGACGACTTCGGTCTCAGCCACGTCGGGGACGCGCCGTTCGATGTTGGGGCAAAGGTGCGTGACTTGGCCGTCCTCCTGCCAGAGGGCGTTGACGGCCTTGAACTCCTCGAGCTTGTCGACCGCCTCTGGATGGCCCGAGAGATAGCGCTTCACTATGTCGTCGCTCTCCATCCACTCGAGCACAGGAGCGCCCTTCGGGCTCTGCAAGACCTGTACGACCTTTCCGGAGCTGGCATGGTCGCGCAGGAACTCCCTGGTGCGGCCTCTCAGCGGCAGCGGCGTACGCATGCGGTCGGTCTCGCCGCGGGCGACGAGCGCGTTCATCACCGCCTCGTAGACGACCTCGAAGGCCATCACCGCGGCGCGCTCACCGTCGGCCGCCTTGCCGAGTTCGTAGGTAGTGCAGATGTCGTTCAGCGTGAGCACGCAGACGACGCACGGGGTGGTCACGTAGTCGGCGCCTGTGTTCCTGATCTGATTGGCCTTCAGGCTCGAGACCTTGCGCCGTGTCTCGGTGTTCTCGGGCAGGCGCAGGCCGCCGGCGCCGCCGTTGCAGCAGTAGTTGTACTCGTGGTTCGGCGTCATCTCGACGAAGTTCGTGCAGCAACGATCCAGGAGCTCTCTTGTCATCTCGCCCTGACCGGCAAGCCGGGTCGAATGGCAGGGATCGTGCAGGGTGATCGCCTTGTCTGTCTTCTCGACCGGCAACCGGCCGCTGTCGATGGCGTCGAGGACGACCGTGTCGAAGAGCACGACCGGGTACTTGAAGGGACGGCCGAGGAGTTCGTGCGCTTCGTAGAAGAGCGAGCGGGTGTCGCAGCCGCACTCGGCGACCATGACTTGCTTGACGTCGAGCCGGTCGGCCTCGGCCTCCCAGGCCTCGAGGATCGATTTGGCGAGGCCGTGATGGACGATGATGTGGTCGGCCTCGGTACCGGTCTCGGCCAGTTGCGACGAGACGGTGTAGCTCACCTGGGCGGCGTTGAGCAGCTCCATCACTTTTGTCGCGTAGTCGGGGATCTTGGTGTTGGCTGCCGACGGGCAGACGAACAACGTCTCGGCGCCCTCGACGTCGACCGGCAGCTCGATGTCGCGGCTGCAGAGGAAGAGGCTGAACCGCGACAGGATCTGGGGAATCGTGAGTCCGAAGCTGTGGTTGACAGTCTCCAGGTTGTTGATGATCGAGTTCAGCGTGGGGTTCTCGCTGCTCAGGCCCGAGTCGGTGTATGCCGCTCGCGCCAGACGTACCAAGCTTCGCGTGCTGAGGCCGGCCGGACACGCAAGGGTGCAGCGTCCACACGCCGTGCACTTCCAGAAGAACTCCTGATGAGCGCGCAGGTCGTCGACTGTCGGTGTGGGTATGAGCCCGAGCCTTCCGGCGAGCTTCCCCTCGGCTGTCAGGTAGCGCTTGTAAACATCGCGCACGAAGTTGGTCTTGTAGGTGGGATGGAGCTGTTCGTCCTCAGTGCCGAGGTACCAGGCGCAGGCTTCGCCACAGAGCTTGCAGTCGATGCAGGCCTCGAGATTGACGACGTCTTCGGCGGTGAGGTTCTTCTTCAGCGAGGCGACGTACCGCTCCATTACGGGTTCGGCCATGATTGTCCCCTCTCCCCGGTGTGTTCTCCTGCCTACGACCGACCAATCCTGAGAAATACGATAGGTGGCATGTGATTGTCGCTGCAACGAAGCATCGGCCAGCGGCGGTCGACGGAGGGGGAGCGGGGGCGCGAACCCTCCGGACGGCGTGGAGGGGTTCCTCTGCCCACGGCGACACGGAAATGGACCATCCGCCGAGTCGCAGGCGCTGCGAGGCCGGAGACGACGGCTCCCCGAGGAATCAGAGGATTCCAGTCGCGATTGCCGTACAATGGACCTTGATGGGAGCCGAAGAACTCACGCGCTCGGCCCGCCCCGAGCGGGCGCATCCGCTCGTCCTTCTGGCTGAGGACGACACCGATATTCAGAGCCTCGTTCGGCATGCGCTCGAGAGCGACGGCTACGCCGTGCGCATCGCGGACGACGGCCAGGAGGCGTTCGACCTCTACCTTGAACTCGCTCCCGATCTCATGGTCTTGGACGTCATGATGCCGCGCCGCAGCGGGTTCGAGGTGTTGCGCGACCTCGACGCACAGGGGGGCCGTCGGCCGGACGTGCCAGTACTCATGCTCACCGCCCGGAGCGGCGAGGACGACGTCGTCGCCGGCTTCGAGTTGGGGGTGAGCGACTACCTCACCAAGCCGTTCATCGTGAGCGAATTGAGGGCACGCGTCCGACGTCTGCTCACCCCGTGGCGAGCGAGCAGTTCCTGACACTGTCGACCTTGTCCCGTCAGGCCTTCGTGAACCCCTTGCGTTGCATCTCTCCCCAGCTCTTCTTCTTGCCCCAGTAGTCGAGTGTCGCCTTGACGCGCCAGAAGGCCTGGATCTGCCGGTAGCCGAAGTTCTCGACGACGGTGAAGAGCAGTAGCCGCGACACGTCGCGGGCGCTGCGATAGCGGCTTGCGCCCGCCTGGTCGAGGAGCACGGCGCCGATGGACAGGAGGACGCCGTAGCCGACGGCGAGCAGGAAGAACAGGACGACGAAGTCGAAGCTCACCACACCGAGGGCGATGGAGACGGCGAGGACTACATACCCCGTGAACTCGATGATGGGGCCGATAGCTTCGAAGATGAGGTTGTAGGGCAGACCGAGCAGGCCGACGGGACCGTAGGCCGGGTTGCCTATCATTCTCCTGCTCCGGGCGAGGCACTCGAGCAGGCCCCGATGCCAGCGATTCCGCTGCCTGCGCAGGACGCCAAGCTCCTCGGGGACCTCCGTCCAGACGACAGGGTCGGGGATGAACACGATGCGGTAGCGTTCCCTGCGCTCGCGGTAGTCCTTGTGCAGCCGCAGGACGAGGTCCATATCCTCGCCGACGGTATCTGTGCGGTAGCCGCCGATGTCGACTACACACTGCTTCTTGAAGACCCCGAACGCTCCAGAGATGACGAAGAGCGCCCGCAGCCGGCTCCATGCCGTGCGGTTCCCAAGAAAGGCGCGCAGATACTCGACGACCTGCAGCAGGGCGATGCGGCTGGGCGGTGTGCGCACCTTGACCACGCGCCCGTCGACGACGGAGCAGCCGTTGGCCACGCGCACGATGCCGCTCGTGGCGATCGTCTCCCGCGGGCGCTCCATGAACGGTTTTACGACGTGCAGCAGGGCATCGCGTTCGAGGATCGCGTCGGCGTCGACGGCGCAGAAGAGCGGGTAGCGAGCGACGTTGACGCCCGCGTTCAGGGCATCGGCCTTGCCGCCGTTGTCCTTGCTCACGACGGTGAGGTTGGCGACCGAAGAAGAGGCGTAGATGCCGCGCAGGTCTGCGCAGGGGATCGTGCGACGGACCGGGCGCTGCACCTGGGTCAGCGCGAAGGCCGCTATCAGGCGTTCCAGCGTGGCGTCCTTGGAGCCGTCGTCGATGACGATGATCTCGAGTTCGCCGTACTCCAGCAGTCGCATGGCGTTCACCGCCTCCACGATGGTCTCCGCCTCGTTGTAGGCGGGCATGAGCACCGAGATGGGCAGCGTCAGCGGCGATCGCAGGATCACGTCATAGCCCCCGAAGACGAGCCGGCGGTTGTGCCGCCGGGCCTCGAGGAACGCGACGCCAAGCAGGAACGTGTACACCGCGTTGATGGACACGAAGTAGAAGAGTACAAGGACGTTGAACGCTCGGAGGAGATCGTCCATTCAGGCGGTAGTGGTCGTGGTCGTGAACCCTCCGTAGGCCGGCCGGAGCGCCCGCAGCCCGAATGTCTCGAGGGCTGCGGTCGCCTGCTCCCTGACGTAGGGGTCAGGGTGCTCCGCCATGCGCTCGAGCTCCGCGCGTCCCGGTTCTCCGAGGCGCGACAGGGCCTCGGCGCAGTTCGCGCGGACCCACCAGCTGGGGTCGGGCATGGCCCGCGCGAGTACGTGCGCGAAGGCCGGTTTCGCGATGCGGCCCAACCCTTTCGCGGCCTGGGCTCGCACCTCCCAGTGCTCGTCATCGATGGCGACGAGCAGGGCTCCCTCAGCGACCGGGCCGCCGAGCCTTCCGAGCGCCGCGGCCGCCCGGGCGCGCAGGTTCATTCGGTCATCGCCGAGGAGGACCGAGGCAAGGGCGGGCGTGGCCGTCGGGTCGCGGATCTCGCCCAGGATCTGCACGGCCGAGACCCTAACGTTGTAGTCATCGTGCGCCAACAGCCCGAGGAGCGGAGGGACGACGCTGGGCCCCATCATCATCAGGTTCTCGGCGATAAGCGAGACGGTCCAGCGGGAGGGATCCCGAAGGGCTTGCGCCAGAGGGGGGATGGCTCGCGGGTCGCCGACCGCCGCGAGGGCGCGCGCCGCGACCGTCCGGACGTCCTCGCTGGGATCCTCGAGCGTCTCGATCAGCGCGGGGACGACGCGCTCGACGCGAAGCCGCCCGAGCGACTCGGCCGCCTCCGCACGCCGCCACGGACTTCTGGCACTCAAGTCCTTGACGAGATCGTCGATGATCCCCTCAGTTTCCAGACAAGTGACGAGACGGTCGGCCTCTTTGCCGCGGATCATGCCGGCGTAGCGCAGCGCAAGGTCGAGAATGGCGAGACGGTGCCTGCGAGCGCTGCGCGGCAGCGGTCGGCCGTCGAGGAGATACGCTTCCACGGGCGCCCTCAGCAACTCGACCGTACGCTCGTGCCGGCGCTCGCGTCGCACCTGGAGGCGGTGCCTGAAGAGGGACAGCAGGATCAATACGGCGCTGATCCCGTACAGAATGATCACTATCGTGGTGAGAAGACGCAGGTCCACGCGTTCAGATTCGACGCTCGCAGGGAAAAGCCCCTGTTGCACGGGTGCGCCCACGCGCGTATACGCCTCTTCCGCCTCTTCCTGGGAGGCTGCTTCCCGCGTGGCACGGTCACTCGGCCGCGGTGAAAGGCGGCCCTGCACTCGAGTTCGAAGCGAACGGAGCATCGCCGGCCGGAGACGCGGGCGGCTCCCAGACGAGGGAGATACGGCATGACCTATGCAACCTTGAGCGTCGTCGTGGTCCTCTTGGTCATCATCGGGGTCCTCGTGGCGCTGGGTATCCGCATCGTGCGGCCTACGAGGCGCGGGCTCGTGGAGCGACTGGGGAAGTACAACCGCTTCTCCAGTCCCGGGTTTCACGTGATCATTCCGGGCATCGAGCGCATGTTCCAGGTGGACGTGCGCGAGGTGCTGGTGGATGCCCAGCCCCAGGAGATCATCACCAACGACAATCTCAACGCCCGGGTCGACGCGCAGGTCTATCTCAAGGTCAAGGCCGACGAGGAGAGCGTGAAGGCCTCGCAGTACAACGTCAGGGACTACGAGGACCAGATCGTGAACTTGGCGCGTACGACGCTGCGCAACATCATCGGTACGCTCTCGCTGAAGTCGGCCAACAGCGAGCGTGGCAAGATCAACGACGCGCTTCGCTCGACCCTGAAGGTGGAGACCGCGAGCTGGGGCATCGAGATCCTGCGCACCGAACTCAAGGAGATCGACCCGCCGCAGGACGTGCAGGAGACGATGAACAAGGTCGTCAAGGCCGAGAACGAGAAGATCGCGGCGGTCGACTTCGCCACCGCGTCCGAGACACAGGCCGACGGCCTGCGGCGCGCCGAGATCAAGAAGGCCGAGGGTGTGAAGCGCGGCAAGATCCTCGCCGCGGAGGGCGAGGCGGAGGCGATCCAGCTCGTGAACGAGGCCGCCGAGAAGTTCTTCGTCGGCAACGCCCAGACCCTGCGGCGGCTGGAGACCGTCGAGAAGGCGTTCTGGCAGAACGCCAAGATCGTGGTCCCGGCCGATGGGCAGCTCGTCAACGTGATCGGCGATCTGGCTGGCATCGCGCCGATCCCGGCAGAGAAGCCGTCGACGTCGCCGGGGAGGAACTGACCCGGCGAGGTCGCCTCGCCGGGCTACGCCGGTCGCCTCCTCCAGCGACGCACGAGCAAGCCACGGCGCGGAGCCGTCACGAACGCCAGCAGGAAGAACGCCGTCGCCGTGAGCACCACGGCGGCGCCGGACGCCACGTCGAGGTAGTAGCTCACGTAGAGGCCCGCGACGCTCGCTGTCGCCCCGATCAGCGCCGCGAGAAGCATCATGGTGGCGAGACGGCGCGTGAGCAGGTAGGCGGTCGCAGCTGGGGTCACGAGCATCGCCGCCACCAGGCCGACGCCCACGGTCTGCAGGCTCACGACGATGGTCAGGGCCAGGAGAACGAGCATCGCGAAGCGCAGGAGCTCGGGTCGCCGGCCAAGCATGTGGGCGAGCACCGGGTCGAACGAGGCGAGCTTGAACTCCTTGAGGAAGACCAGGAGCACGGCGAGCACGACCGTCGCCAAGATGGCCGTGAGCCAGAGATCGCCCTCCGTGACCCCGAGGACGTCACCGAACAGGATGTGGGTGAGGTCGACGGCATACGAGCGAGCTGTGCTGATCAATACGACGCCCAGAGCGAGCGCCGCTGAGAACAGGATGCCGATCGCCGTGTCTTCCTTCAGGGCGCCGCGTCGCGAGAGGAGCCCGATCCCGCCGGCGACGAGCACGGCAGCGAACAGTGCGCCCGCGAGCAGATTGACACCCAGAAGGTAGGCGATGGCGACTCCCGGCAGGATCGCGTGGGCCAGGGCGTCGCCGAGGAACGCCATGGCACGCAGAACGACGAAGCAGCCGATCACCGAGCACAGGACCCCGACGATCAGGGACGCCGCCAGGGCGCGCTGCATGAACTCGAGCGTGAAGGGCTCGCTGATCCAGGTCATCAGCGCGGCTCCGCGTGCGGTTCGTGTGAGTGGCGGTGAGACTCGCCATCCCCCACGTGGCCGGGGCAGCACTGGTCGATGACGACGAGACCGTCTATGAACAGCGCCTGGCCGCCGAAGGCGGCTGTGATGTGCTCACGGGTGAAGACCTCGGCCGGCGAGCCGTAGGCGATCAGCCGGCCGTTCAGCAGCGCGATGAACTCGAAGCGCTGCGCGGTCGTCTGGATGTCGTGCGTGCTGATGAGCACGGTGATGCCGCGCGTTCGCAGTCGATCGAGCAGGCTGAGGAGAGACTCTCGGGCGCCGACGTCCACGCCGGTGAAGGGCTCGTCGAGCAGGAGGACGTGTGGCTCCTGGGCGAGGGCACGCGCGAGGAAGACGCGCTGCTGCTGGCCGCCGGAGAGCTCGCCGATCGTCCGAGTCGCGAGTTCGGCGATGTCGAGTTCATCGAGGCACCGCGCCACGACCTCATGGTCGGCGGACCTTGGGCGGCGCAGCCATCCCAGCCGACCGTAGCGCCCCATCATCACGACGTCGTTCACCGTGACCGGGAAGGTCCAGTCAACCTCCTCTCGCTGCGGCACGTAGGCGATCGGGTCCAGCTGGCCGCCCGGTGGCCGGCCGTGGAGCAGAACGCGGCCGGCCTGCAGCGGGAGAAGGCCGACGATCGCCTTGAAGAGCGTCGACTTCCCGGCTCCGTTGGGACCGACTATGGCGACTTGGGCGCCGTGAGCGACGCTCATCGTCAGCCCGCTCAGGGCGGGGTGGCCGCCGTAGCCGGCCGTCACTCCCTCGAGCGTGAGGAGCGAGTCCCGCTGTCGCTCCGCAGATGTCATCGCAGGGCCTCGACGATGCGGTCTGTGTCGAAGCGCAGCATCTCGATGTAGCTCGGTGCGACTCCGTCCGGGTCTGTCAGGGAGTGGTCGAGAAGATCGTCTACGACCTCGATCCCCGTCTCCGCGGCGATCTGCTGCGCGAGCTTCGGGTCCTCACCGAGCTCGACGAAGACGGCCTGGGCGCCGCTCTCGCTGATGGCTCGCATGAGCTCGCCGAGTTGGCGCGCGGTCGGGCTCTCACCGGTGCCCACGCTCGGGATGACGGTGCCCACGATCTCGAGGCCGTAGGCGTCGGCGTAGTAGCCGTGACTGGCGTGATTCAGGACCAGCTTTCGGTGGGCGACGGGGAGAGTGCCGAGCTGGGCCCGGATCTCGGCATCCAGCGCCTCGAGCTGGTCGACGTAGGCGGCGGCGTTGGCCTCGTAGGCCGCCGCCCCGGCAGGATCCGCCTCGCTGAATGCCACGCGGATGTTCTCGACGTAGGTGACGACGAGCAAGGGGTCGAGCCAGAAGTGCGGGTCGGTGTCGTCTTCGCCGAGCGTCGGTTCTCCGGGCTGTGGCCTGCGGCTCGCGAGGCCGCGGGAGGCGATGACCTGCACTGGTCCGTCGCCGGCGTTCACGAGAGTGGCGGTGAGGGTCCCCTCGACGCCGCCGCCGTTCAGTATCACGATGTCCGCTTCCGCGATCTCGCGCAGATCGGAGGGTGTGGGCTGGAAGGAGTGCGGGTCGGTGTCGATCGGGACCAGTGAACGTACCTCGAAGCGGTCGCCGGCGACGTTCTGGGCGACGTCCGCGAGGAAGCTCATCGAAGCGATCACGACGAGCCCGTCGCCGCCGCTTTGCCGATCGTCGGACCCACAGGCGGCGGGGAGGAGCAGCAGAAGGACGGCGATGGCGGCGCCGAGGGCGTGCCCACGAGAAGCACCCGCCTTCAAGGCTCTAGCGCCCACGACCGTCTCGGTGAGCGATACAGCTCTCGCAAAGTCCGCTGAGCTGCAGGAAGTGGTCGGTTATCACGTAGCCCGTCTGGCGGCTCGCCGCGGCGACGATCGTGTGCACGTCGCAGTCGGTGAACTCGCTGGCCTGTCCGCACGAGCTGCACACGACGGTGTGGCCGTGTGCCGCCCCGGCGGGGACGAAGCCCTCACAATGATCCGGTCCGTGCACGCGGCGCAGGGCGCCCACCTCGCTCAGGACCTCGAGCGTGCGATAGACGGTCGTCAAACCTAGCTCCGGGCAGCGGGCTCGTGCCGCGTCGAAGACTTGCACCGGGCTCATGGTCGATGGTGCCGCAAGGACCGTCTCGAGTACCGCCCGGCGCTGACGTGTGAGGCGCAGGCCGCGCTCGGCGAGGGCGCGCGCGATCTGATCTGCACTTGGTGACGTGACTGCCCCCGGCGGTTGTTGAAAGTGACAACCACTTTCAGAAGGAGCAGCAGACTAGCACGTTCGCTGACACCGGGCAACACGACGGCCGCCGCTCAGCTGGCGCGGAAGCGGCGCAGGCGGAGGCTGTTCGAGACCACCGTGACGCTGGAGAGACCCATGGCGGCGGCCGCGTAGATGGGGTCGAGAAGCAGGCCGAACGCGGGGTAGAACACACCTGCCGCCAGCGGGATGAGCGCCACGTTGTAGGCGAAAGCCCAGAACAGGTTCTGTTTGACCACACGGATCGTGGCTCGCGACAACGCGATGGCGGTCACCACGCCACCGAGTTCTCCCGACATGAGCGTGATGTCGCTGGCCTCCATGGCCACGTCCGTGCCGGTGCCGATGGCGATGCCGATGTCTGCCTGAGCCAGGGCCGGGGCATCGTTGATCCCGTCGCCGACCATGGCCACTCTTTCGCCCGCGCTCTGCAGCGCCTTCACCTGGGCAGCCTTCTGCTCGGGCAGCACGTCGGCGACGACGCGCTCGATGCCGACTTCGGCGGCGATCGCTTGGGCAGTGCGCTCGTCGTCGCCGGTGAGTATGACCACCTGGAGGCCCATCACGCGGAGTCGGCGCACGGCCTCAGCGGAGCCCGGCTTGATCGTGTCGGCGACGGCGACGATGCCGGCGAAGCGCTCGTCGATCTTCACCAGGATCACCGTCTTGCCCTCAGCCAGGAGCGCCGCGGCGTGCGATCGAGCGCTTGCGTCGGCGCCGGTCAGTCGCTCGTTGCCGGCGAGAACGGTGTGGCCTTCGACCACCGCCCGGATGCCCTGGCCGGGGACGGCCTCGAATCCCGCTGCCGGCGGCAGATCCAGGCCGCGTTCGCCGGCGGCCTCCAGGATGGCGGAGGCCAGGGCGTGCTCACTGCCTCGTTCGGCTGCCGCGACCAGACGCAGGAGGTCGTCCTCGGCCCGGGTGCCCTCGCCGCGAAGCGTCACGAGGTCAGTCAGGCGCGGCTTGCCCTCGGTGATTGTGCCCGTCTTGTCGAGCACGATCGTGTCGAGCTTGTGGGCCGTCTCAAGCGCAGCTCCGTCGCGTACCAGGACGCCGTTCTCTGCGCCCTTGCCTGTCCCGACCATGATCGCCGTGGGGGTGGCGAGACCGAGAGCACAGGGGCAGGCGATCACGAGCACGGCGACGAAGTTGAGCAGCGCGTAGTTGAGCGACGGCGATGGGCCGAATGCCCACCAGACGAAGAACGTGAGCGTCGCGACGCCTATCACCACCGGTACGAAGTAGGAGGCGATGACGTCGGCCAGACGGGCGATCGGCGGTTTCGATCCTTGGGCCTGTTCCACGAGTCGGATGATGCGGGCCAGGGCGGTGTCGGCGCCCACTTTCGCCGTCCGGAAGACGAAGGACCCGGTGGTGTTCATGGTGGCGCCGATGACCTCTGCGCCGGGGCCCTTGGTGACCGGCA
Source organism: uncultured Thermoleophilia bacterium (assembly GCA_963717285.1). Taxonomy (GTDB): domain Bacteria; phylum Actinomycetota; class Thermoleophilia; order UBA2241; family UBA2241; genus CAIXSE01. Next base: position 300,622 of record CAVQVW010000001.1, on the reverse strand, counting down.
TCGGCTCGCCGGTGAGCATCGACTCGTCCACGGCGGATGAACCGCTCTCGACGACGCCGTCGACCGGTACTTTCTCCCCCGGCCGCACGACGACCAGATCCCCGACGACCACATCGGCGACCGGGATGTCGACCTCTCCGTCTGCGCGAAGCACCCGTGCCGTCCTGGGCTGCAGGCCGATCAAGGCCCTGATGGCGGCTCCGGTCTGGCCCTTGGCGCGTGCCTCGAGGAGGCGGCCGAAGAGGATCAGCGTGATGATCAGCGCGGCGGTGTCGAAGTACAGCGGCGTGCCGATGCCACGATGCTCGAAGAAGCTGGGGAAGAGCACGCCCAGGACGCTGTAGAAGTAGGCCGCCGAGGATCCCATCGCGACGAGCGTGTTCATGGTGGTCGTGCGGTGCCGAAGCGCGGCCCAGGCGGTCGTGTAGAACTGACCGCCGACCCAGAACTGGACGGGAGTCGCCAGGGCCCAGAGCACGTAGCCGTTGTGCAGCCAGTCCGGCAGGAACGGGAACCAGTGCGGCTGCATGGTCCCCGCGAAGATGACGAGGCTGAGCGCGAAGCCGATCACGACCTTGGTCTTCATGGTGTGATAGGCGGCCCTGCGGGCCGCCTCTGCGGCGTCGACGACGGTCAGGCCGTCGACGCCTCCCGCATGCACCGTGCCCGACTCGCCGCTGGGGTCCGGCTCGATGACGTCGTAGCCCGCCACTTTCACGGCCGCCACGAGGTCGGTGCGGCTGTCCTGCCCCGGGACGTAGGTCACTGTCGCCTTCTCGGTGGCCAGATTCACATCGGCTATGAGCACTCCCGGTCGCCGGCGGAGGGCTCTCTCCACTCGGGCGGCACAACTCGCGCAGGTCATGCCGAGGATCGGCAGGGTCTCGGTCTCCGTCACCACACCGTAGCCGGCCGCCTCCACCGCGTCGATGAGCTGAGCGCTGGTCACGACAGTCGGGTCGAAGGTCACGGTTGCTTTCTCGGTGGCGAAGTTCACGTCGGCTTGGTCGACACCATCGAGTTTGCGCAGTGTCCTCTCGTTGCGCGCCACGCAACTCGCGCAGGTCATGCCTGTGATCGGCAGCTCTATGGTCGCCCTGTGTTCGCTCATGTCTCCTCAGGGGGAGTGTTCTCTCATCAATCCAGAGTGATTCAGTCTACTCTATGCCCTGCTCGCCATCGCGCTGGGGCGGGGAAGTCAGCGATCCGGGCAGACAGCGCCAAGGGATGCGACGCGAGGGCGAAGTCGCGTCGGGGGCTACTCGAGCGATCCGATACCAGGCGCGTGGCCGGTCGGCGCCCGCAGCAGGCCTGTGGTGGACGGGGGGTTGCCGGCGGCGCAGGCCCCCGCGATGCGCCGCCGGCTAGTGGTGGGACCGATCGTTCGGACTCTCTCCCGGTCTTCCGGTCTCCTGGCTCTATCATCGGGTGCTGACCACCGGAGGAATATGGAACGGGTGTCTATGCGAGGCGGCGGATCTCGGCTCTAGATGGTGACGCGGAGCAGCTCCAGATAGCTGGTGCTGCCCTCGAGCACCTTGCGCACACCGTCGTCACGTAGCGATCCCACTCCCTTGGATCTCGCCATGCGCTGGATATCCAGCACGGTGCCGCTGGCGGAGATGAGGTCGCGCAGTTCGTCGTCGACCACGAGGACTTCGTAGAGGCCGACGCGGCCACGGTAGCCCGTGCCGAAGCACTTGGCGCAGCCGACCGGGCCAAAGACGGTCGCCTGCTCTTGCGGCGGTTCTCCGAGACCGATCTCTTGCCATTGCGCGTCGGTCAGCACCTCGGGCGCGCGGCAGTGTGTGCACAGGCGTCGAGTCAAGCGCTGTGCGACGAAGCAGTCCCAGGCGGCGGCGACGAGATACCGGGGGACTCCCATCTCGACGAGTCGGTTGACCGCCGCTGAGGCGTCGTTGGTGTGAAGGGTGCTGAAGACCTTGTGCCCCGTGACGGCGGCATCCGCCGCCATCTTCGCCGTCTCGAGATCGCGGATCTCGCCCACCATGATGACGTCTGGGTCGGCGCGTACCAGTGAGCGGAGCGCCTGCGCGAAGGTCAGACCGATGGAAGGCTTGATCTCGGTCTGCACTATGCCCGGGATCCTGCGCTCGACGGGGTCCTCGACCGTGTACACCTTGCGCTCCGGCGACTTGGTGAGCTCCAGCGTCGTATAGAGCGTGGTGGACTTGCCGGAGCCGGTCGGGCCGACGATGGCGACGCCGCCCTCTGGCTTCTCGAGGGTCTGCTCGAAACGCTCCAGGTTCTCGCCGGTGAGTCCGAGTGACGCCAGCGTTGGAGGAAGGGGCGAGACCTCGAGGATGCGGACCGTGATGTTCTCTCCGTGGAGGCTGGGCAGCGAGGCCAGCCGGAGGTCGACGGCCCCGCCGCTTGAGAGCGCGAAGGTGGTGCGGCCGTCCTGCGGCAGCCGGCGCTCGGCGATGTTGAGGTTGCCCATGATCTTGAGCCGGCTGAGGATGCCCGCCTGCGCCTCCTTGGGGAACTCGCGCAACTCGTGGAGTACCCCGTCGATGCGGCAGCGCACGTGGAGAGTGTCCTCGCGCGGTTCGAGGTGGATGTCGGAGGCTCCCATGCTCGTGGCGTCGGACAGCAGCGCGTCGACCAGCTCGATGGCACTGGCATCGACGTCGGTGGCGGCCTCGCCGGCCTCGCCGGCGCTCTCCTCGCGGGCGTCCTTGAGCTTGCCGCGCGAGCTGAAGTAGATGGCCACCGCCTCGTCGAAGCCGCTCTGCATGCAGATGGCCGGCACGATGCGTCTCTTGACGCGCATGCTGACCTCGTCGATCGTGACCACGTCGAGGGGGTTCGTCATGGCGAGCACGAGACTGCCGTCGTCGGCGATGCTCAGAGGCATGACGCGGTTGCGCACGATGAAATCGCGCGGGAGGAGGCCGATGGCGTTGGCTTGAGGCGCCGAGTGGCTGAGATCGACCACCCCGATGCGCATCTGGCCGGCGACAGCCGCGACGATCTCCTGCTCGGCGATCGCGCCGTCTCCGACGAGCACCTCGCCGAGACGCTGGCCCGTGTCGCGCTGCCGTTTGACGGCGTGTTCGACCTGATCGGCCGTGAGCATGCCGCTGGCGACGAGCATGGCGCCCAGCTTGAGCCGTCCGCCGGCGGCCTGTCGACGGCCGCCCTTCGCCAGGTTCACGACCTTGGCGCGCAGGTCGTTCGGACGGAGAGGCTTAGTGACGAACTCGGCGATGTCGTGGCGGTGGGCTCTCTCGAAGGTGCCGAAATCGCCACTGGAGGAGAGCGCGACGATGGGCACGCTGCGGAGCAGCGGGTCGCTGCTGATCAAGCGCAGGAGTTCGAAGCCGTCGAACGAGGTGAGGTCGAGGTCGAGCACGATGGCTGTGGGCCGGCTGAGGCGGAGCACGTCCACGGTCACAGGGTCGCCAGAGCCGACCGTGATCTCGAATTCGTCTGCGAAGACACGTGAGAGCTCGTCGCGGAACTCGAGATTGTCGCCGACGATGGCGATGCGCGTGGTGTCGGGGCGCGGCACTCAGACCTCCTCAGACCTCGGTAGTCTAGCCTATCGGCGCAGCGCCTTGGGCACCGCTGCGGGCGCCGACCGTGGACGATGAGGAGTGGTGATGGGTGATGGTTACGCACCCGAGGGCTTCAGCATGGAGGGGGGCGGCTCGGGGAGCGAGGGAAGTAGATGCCGGGCCGGCGGGGGCCTTCGCACGGTGCGGGCTGCTCGTGCATGAGATCGAAGGAGACCGGCCCGGCTGAGAGAGAGGGTGAGATGCCGGGCCGTAGCCCGGTGAGGTGTCGTTTCCCGGTCTTGCCCCTGCTATCGGCAGCGCCCTGCACGATCTGAGGGCGCCAGAGGCCACAAGCGTTGCGGGAGCAGGCAACACCTCTGTCGGTTGCTATAATCCGGCGACCCTCTTCAAGGAGCCAACATGTTCAGGAAGGTCCTCATCGCCAATCGCGGCGAGATCGCTGTTCGTGTGATACGTGCGTGCCGAGAGCTGGGTGTCACGACGGTCGCCGTCTACTCCGAGGCCGACGAATCCTGCCTGCACGTCAAGTACGCCGATGAGGCGGTCTGCATCGGCCCCGCCGCCGCGGCACAGAGCTACCTGGTGATGCCGGCCCTGATCCAGACGGCGCTGCAGACCGGCGCCGAGGCGATCCACCCCGGGTATGGCTTCCTTGCCGAGCGAGCCGCGTTCAGCTCCCTGTGCCGCGACAACGGCATCAAGTTCATCGGTCCAAGCCCCGAGTCCATCGACCTCATGGGCGACAAGGCTTCGGCGCGCGCCACGATGATGGCGGCCGGCGTGCCGATCACCCCTGGCTCCCCAGGCGTCATCGAGGATGCGACAGAGGCCGCGGCGGTCGCCCGCGAGATCGGTCTGCCGGTCATGGTCAAGGCCTCGGCGGGCGGCGGCGGCAAGGGCATCCGCATCGTGACGGAAGCTTCGGAGCTCGCGGCGGCCGTGCGCCAGTCCCAGGCGGAGGCCGAAGCCGCGTTCGGCAACGGAGCCGTCTACGTGGAGAAGTACATCGCCGCTCCTCGTCACGTGGAGATCCAGGTGCTCGCCGACGGAAAGGGCCACGGTGTTCACCTCGGCGAGCGCGACTGCAGCATCCAGCGGCGCCACCAGAAGCTCATCGAGGAGGCGCCCTCGCCGGCTGTGGGCCCTGAACTGCGCCGGCAGATGGGCGAGGCCGCTGTGGCCGCTGCGCTCGCGGCCGATTACGAAGGCGCCGGGACGGTCGAGTTCCTGCTCGACAGCGACGGCTCCTTCTACTTCATGGAGATGAACACCCGGGTCCAGGTCGAGCATTGCGTCACCGAGATGGTGACCGGCATCGACATCGTGAAGACAGGCATCCGCGTCGCCGCCGGCGAGGGCTTGCCCCTTCGGCAGGAAGACATCTGCGTGGAGGGACACGCGATCGAGTTTCGCATCAACGCCGAAGACCCGGACAACGAGTTCATGCCGTCGCCGGGACTGGTCGCGCAGTGGGTCCCCCCGGGCGGTCCGTGGGTGCGCATCGACAGTCATGTCTACGAGGGCTACAGGGTGCCGCCGTTCTACGACAGCCTGCTGGGCAAGCTGATCGTCTGGGGGCGCGACCGCGAAGAGTGCCTCGCGCGCTCTCACTGGGCGCTGGACCAGTTCCTGGTCGATGGGGTGAAGACCGTCATCCCATTCCATCGCACCGTCCTCGATCACCCCTTGTTCGTCGCCGGTGACGTGAACACGCACTTCATCGAGGACCATCTGGGGTGACTTCGCGGGTCGGAGGTATCACGCCCGCATCCTCAGGTCGAGTGGTCGGTATCCACGGCGCGAGACCACCAGCACACCCGCCCGCCGACTCCTGTCGTCAGTCGCCTGACTTGGCTACGCCGTCGTCCGCGAGGCTCACGGCGTAGCCAATGGCGGCGATCTGCGCGATCAGCTGGTCGACCGCGGGCTCGATCAGCGCCGCCACTGCGGCGGCGTCGCGCCCGCGAGCGGACAGGGTGATGCGGATCACGCGCGCGCTCCCAATCTGCCTTGCGCGGGACTTGACGTAGATGTCTGGAAAGGAGTCCTCGGCGTTCGCCAGCTCGTCGGCGATCGCCGACTCATCCTGCGTCGCCACGACGAGGGAGCGTTCCTCATAGTGGGCCGGACCGAACAGGTCGCCGAAGAGGGCGTCGAACGAACGCTCGAAGATCGCTCTGAGCTCGCCGGGCACGCCGGGCAGAGAGACGATCACGGTCTCGGCGCACCTGCAGAGGACACCCGGGGCGCCGCCGACTGGATTGGGGATCGGCTCGGCGCCGGCGGGCAGGCGGGCCATCTTGCGGCGGCTGGCGTTCATCTCCGGGAACGGGACGTGGCCGAGGGCGTGGAACTCCGCATACTTGGCGGCGACGAGACGTTCGGCCGCGGGATGCAGTTCCAGCTGGACTCCGAGGCCGCGAGCCACGCCCTCGAGCGTGCGATCGTCACTCGTGGGCCCCAGTCCGCCGACGGTGAAGAGGATAGCCGGTCGGCGCACACACACACCGCGGATCTCGGCCCCGATCGCCTCGACGTCGTCGCGAAGCATGACGGTGCGTCGCACGAGGCCACCGCGCCTCGTCACCTCGGTGCACAGCCAGTTGGTGTTGGTGTCGAGTACGTCACCGATGAGCACCTCGTTGCCCGCCGACAGGATCTCGACGAGGGGGGCCCCCGTGCGTTCGTCGCTGCTGCCATGGGTGGAGATCGAGCCTGCCATGAGACCAGTCTGGCAGAGGTCGCCGGATGCGGGCAATCCCCACGTGGTCGTCGCCTTCCCTTCCGCTGGGCTCGCGGTATACTCCGGCCAGACCAGAAGGAGTGCGCCATGAATCCCATCACCGTTCTTCAGCACGATCCTGACAGCCCGCCCGGCAGCATCATCGACGCGCTGAACGATCTCGGCGTCCCGTTCGAGACCCGTCGTCTCGACAAGGGCGACGGACTGCCGAGCTGGCCCGATGAAACGTCCGGCGTCATCTCGCTGGGCGGCTCCATGGAGGCGACGCAGACGCGCAAGTTCCCCTTCCTCGCGGCAGAGATCAAGCTTCTTCGCCGCATCGTGCACCACGGTGGTCCGGTGTGGGGCATCTGTCTGGGCGCCGAGTTGCTCGTGCTCGCGGCCGGCGGCGAGGTCTATCAGCGCCGCAAGCCGGAGCTGGGCTGGGTGAGCATCGAGAAGGCCATCGACGATCCGCTGCTGCGGGGCGTACCATCGCCGTTCGTGGCCTTCTGCTGGCACTCCCACTCCTGCAAACTGCCTGCCACTGCGCATCTTGTGGCGGAGCGGCACGAAGAGGTGCAGGTGTTTCGTGCCGGTGGACGCGCCTGGGGGACGCAGTTCCATCCTGAGATCGATGCAAGCATGGCGCCGCACTGGGTCGAGGATGCCGTCAAGGCGTATCGAGACCTCGAGCCCAGTTTCGTGCAGACGCTGCGAGAGCAGACGGAGGAGTTGCTCCCGGCCTACCCGACCTTCTGTCACAGGCTGACCAGCAACTTCGTCACCACGAGCGGTCTGGTGCCGGTGAGATAGGCGAGGGCAGCGGCTCCGCAGCCTCATTGTGGCGATCACCTGACTCCGGGCAGCCCCCCGGGGAAGGGGGCTGGTGCAAGGAGCCATGGGGATGGTACTGGGGGGTACCAGCGCGGAGGAGGCTTGTTCGGAGGGGGTCTCCAACGCGCACCCGAAGTATTACCACTGGCGAAACGATTGAAACCATCCCTGCAGTGTTAAACATCGTGAATAGCGGACTGCCCCGATGACCGCCGCCCGCCCTGAGCGCTCCCCCCTCTTCGAGATCGAGCGCGAGAAGCGCTGGCGCATCTGGCTCCTGTTCGCCCTCCTGCTGGCCATGGTGTCCGCCTCCGTCTGGGTGGCGTGCCTCATCGTCTCTCTGTGCCTCTTCGTGGTGTTCCCCGTGGCCGATGTGTTTGGGTGGGTGTTCACGGCGCGTGGCGTCGGCCTGATCGTCCTGGTCGCGTTGCCCGCCACGGTCCTGTACTGGTTCCTCTCGCGTATCGGCGCCCGCGATCGTCTGCTGAGGTCGATGCACTGCGTCCCTCTCGACATCGGAGACAGGTATCACCGGCGGCTGGCCAACATCGTGGAGGAGATCCGTCTCGCGACCGGCAGCCCTCGGATCGACTGCTACACCGTCGAGACACTGGGCTTCAACGCCTTCTCGTTCAGCGATCTGCGCGGCGGCGGGGTGATCGGGGTCACCGAGGGGGCTCTGGCTCGCCTCTCACGTCAGCAGCTCCAGGGGGTGGTCGCTCACGAGTTCGGCCACATCCTGTCCGGCAACTACGTCACGGTCACGGTGTCGTGCCTGCTGTTCGGTATCTACTCCAGTCTGGACGACCAGATGGAGGACGCTGCGTTCGCCGGCGCTGAGTCCGGCGCGACGCCACTCGCGCTGGTCGCCGTGCCGCTGCGCACGTGGCTCTGGGTGCTGCAGGCGGCCTCAGGGGTGACCGACGCTGCTCTGAGCCGAGAGCGTGAGCGACAGGCAGATCTTGCGGCGGCGCGCTACACACGGGATCCACTCAGTCTGGCGGAGGCCCTGGGCATCATCGAACGTCACCCCGGGGGCGCCGGCCACATCCCCGAGGGCCTGGCGCCACTCTGCATCCGCGACACCCAAGGTCGACTCGACGGACCGCTGGCCGGCTGGCGCCGGACGCACCCGCCGATCAGCGAGCGCATCAGCATGCTCCTCGCCCTCGCCAACGTGTCGGTGGCCGACTTCGTGCGGCAGTTCGAGGACGCGGCGGAGAACCTCGAGCGGCGTGAGCACTGGTCATCCGCGCCAGGCGTGGCGCCCGCGCAGGCCTCGTTGGTCGTGCCGGCGGCAGGATCGCTCGCCGGGTCGGATCCCGGCACGGCCGATCTGGCGGACCCGGCGGGGCGCGGCCCCGCCCGGCCGACCATGGGCTTCGCTGAGAGCTGCCCTGCCTGCGCGACCAGTCTGCGGCAGACCGACTACGAGGGAGTGCGAATCCTCGCGTGTGGCACGTGCGGTGGTCGCCTCGTCGCATCAGGAGCTCTGAGGCGCATCCTTGCTCGGCGGGAGGTGGGTTTCACCGACGATCAGCGGCACCTGGCCGAACAGATCGCGGCATCTGGGGACCGTCGGCGTCGTGCCGCTCGCGCGGCGCGAGGGGCTGGGAGCGCTCGCCTCATCCCTTGCCCACGCTGCGGCAAGACGATGATGCGTGGGCACTACAGCTACGAGCACGCTCTCGATATCGACCGCTGCGCCATCTGCGACCTGGTGTGGTTCGACAAGGACCAGCTCGAGGGGTTGCAGGCACTGACTGAGCGGCAGGTGGACTGAGTGGGTGAGCAGTGAGTGACGCCTCCCTCCACGCGGACTCGCCACTCGATGGTCGCTACCGGCTGCAGGAACGGCTTGGCGGCGGGGGCATGGCCGACGTGTACCTTGCCGAGGACCTCGTCTTGCGGCGGCCGGTGGCCGTCAAGATCCTGAAGGCTGAGCTGGCTACGGACCCTCACCTGGTCGAGCGCTTTCGCATCGAGGCGCAGGCTGCCGCCCAACTGAGCGACCCCAACATCGTCGCCGTCTTCGATCGCGGCAGCGCGGGCAACTCGGCGTATATCGTCATGGAGTACGTGCGTGGGGAGACGCTTCGGCAGCGTCTCCGGCGCATCGGTCGTTTCGCGCCGGAGGATGCCATCCGCACGGCACTTGCCGTGCTGGCCGCCCTCGATGCGGCACACGGGCTTCACATCGTCCATCGCGACATCACCTCGTGCAACGTCTTGATCGACGATGCCGGTCGCGTCAAGGTCGCCGACTTCGGCATCGCGCGTTTCGGCGCCTCCGCTCTCACGAGGACCGGGACCATGCTCGGGACGTCGGCGTATCTCTCGCCCGAACAAGCCCGTGGACGTCAGGTCGACGAGCGCTCGGACCTCTACAGTCTCGGCGTCCTGCTCTTCGAGATGTTGGCGGGGCGCCTGCCCTTCAGCGGCGACAGCGACGTCGCGATCGCCGTACAGCATGCCTCGGCGCCGCCGCCTGACTTGCGATCACTCGCGCCGAATCTCCCCGAAGACCTCATCGCGGTCGTTGCGAAGGCGCTCAGCAAGGAGCCCGCCGACAGGTACCAGAGCGCGTCAGAGTTCGCGGCAGCGCTGCATCGGGTGTCCCCGCCCGCATCGGTGGACGCGGCCACGCACCCGCCTTCGCCAGCTCCCCCGCGTGCGTCGACCGTCGTCGCCGCCGATGCCGCCACGAGGGCCGATGTGGGGCCCACTCGTCACATGCAGGGTCAGGAGCAGGTGGCGCCTTCGTCGCCGCGGCGCGGCCTCCGCTTTCGACGCTGGATGGTCCTCGTGCTCGCCACCATCGGCGTCGGGGTGGCGGCTTGGGCCCTGGCTACCTTCGTCCTCGTCTCGGGCGTGAGCGTTCCCACGCTGGTCGGGCACCCTCAAGCCGACGCGGTCGCGACGCTGACGCAGAAGGGGCTGAAGCCGGCGGTCCACCGGGTCTGGGCGGACGGCGTGGATACGGGGGATGTCGCGCGCCAGCGTCCAGGGGCTGGTGCGGAGGTGGACGAGGGCAGCAAGGTCGACATCTGGGTGAGCCGGGGACCGCTGCACGTGCCGGCGCCAGATCTCACCGGCCTGAGTGCGAGTGTCGCTGGGAGCACACTCGAGGAGCAGGCTCTCGAGGGGCGGGGGCGCAAGGCGGCCTCCGACGCCGCGGCGGAGGGAGAGGTGTTTCGCCAGCGCCCCGCCGCCGGCGAGTCGGTGGCGCGGGGCGACACGGTGACGTTCTGGGTGAGCACCGGCCCGCCGCTCATCGACGTGCCGGATGTCGTCGGTCTGTCGTCCGTCGAGGCCGTGGCGAGGCTGGAGGCCGAGGGCTTCGTCGTCAGCATCGACGTCGTCATCGGTTGGGGCACCTCGCCCGGCGATGTCGCAGGACAGGATCCGGGCGCCGGGACGCGCCTGCGTCGTGGCGACGAAGTGGTGATCGAGGTGGCCATCCTCTAGGCATGGAGACTCTGCTCCAGCTCCTCGGTGTCGCCGCGCTCAGCGTTTTCGAACTCTGGGCGGCGGCGCCTGCCGGCGTTGCTGTTGGGCTCCCGCCCATCCTGGTCTGGCTGGCCACGGCGACGGGCGCCATCTTGGGAATCGTCGTCGTCGTCCTCGCCGGCGAGCAACTGCGAACGTGGCTCGTGTCGCGTGTGGGGCGCGGCCGTGCGAAGGAGGGTGGGCGAGTGCGGAGGGTCTGGGAGAGGTACGGGGTGATAGGCTGGGGGCTGATCGGACCCTTGCTGCTCGGCGCTCCTCTGTCGGCCGCTCTTGGGGTGGGGCTCGGCGCTCCCAGAGGCCGCCTCATCTTCTGGCTTGCCGCCGGTGTCATGCTGTGGACGACGGTCCTCACGCTGGCGGCGGTGCTTGGCGTCGATGCGGTCCGTGGGCTCGGCTGACCGGCGGGATGTCGTGAGCGAGAACTACCCGGTGCGACCTGGGCGCGTGCGTGGCTTGACGGCGGGCAGCTCCCAGGCGTCGGGACGCTGGTAGACGAGTGTGCTGCCGGCTGCGCCGGCGCGGCGCTCGCTGCCTGGCAGCGAGCCCTCGCGACCGAGCACGCTCGTGAGATCGCTGATCCGCTGCGCCACCACCGCCAGCCCGTGCTCCTCGCTGTTCTGCAACTCGCCCTCGACCAGCAGATAGACGGCATCTTTGAGCACGCCGCCGTACCTGAGATAGACGTCGTTGAAGACGACCACCTGCCCCAGCTCGGTCTCGTCCTCGAGCGTGAGGAACATCGTTCGGTGACCGGAGCGTATCCAGGGCATTTGAGCGCGCTCGAGCACGCCCGCGAGGCGCACGCGGCGACCCTGCGGGATCTGCGTGAGGAGTGCTATCGGGGTGACGCCCAGAGCCTCGATCTGGTCATGCATGAAGCGCAATGGGTGGGCGCTGACCGTGAGACCGAGCAGCTCGAGTTCGACGCTGACGCGCTGTTGCAGGCTCCAGGACGGTAGAAAGGTGAGCGGCGCGATCTGCTCAGCGATCGCGAGACGTGGCTGGTCGAGGCCGCCGTCGGCGCCCACCGACGGCGGCCTCGACCCGGCGTAGAGCAACGGCAGCTGGGCGACAAGCTCCTCGCGTCGTACGCCGAGATCGTCGAAGGCGCCGAGGCGCACGAGGTTTTCAGCGATCTCGTGGTTCACTCGTGTACGGGTCACGAAGTCGGCGAGCGAGACGTAGGGCCGCGGCGGGTCGGGCGGCTCTTCTGGCGCGACGATCGTGGATTCGTGCGAAGCGACCCCCTGGCGGCCCGCAACGACTGGTCCACCACCGCGTTCTTCGACAATCGCTCGTCGCGCCACTACGCTCATCTCCTTCACGTAGGCAAGTCCTACACGCAGCGCCCGGCCGTCGTCCTCGACCTCGAACCAATCGCCGCTGAGGTTCACGTCGAGCGGGCGTACCTCGAGCCCGAAGCGGCGGGCGTCGTTGAGCACGATGCGCGGCGAGTAGAACCCCATGGGCTGGTTGTTGAGGATGCCGCAGAAGAACTCGGCCGGGTAGTACGCTTTGAGCCAGGCGCTGGCGTTGCAGACGATGGCGAAGCAGGCGGCGTGGGCCTTGTTGAAGCCGTAGGCGGCGAAGCCGCGGAGCTGACGGAAGACCTCATCGGCCACGTCCCGCCCGACGCCGCGCGCCATCGCCTTTTCGACGAAGGCGCGGCCGATCTCGTCCATCTCCTCCAGGGAGCGCTCGTGAGTCATGGCGCGACGCAGCATGTCGCCTTCGGCGAGGCTGAAGCCGGCGACCGCCGCCGCTACTTCGATGACCTGCTCCTGGTAGACGATGACACCGTAAGTGCGACGCAGGATCGACGCCATAGCCGGGTGCGGCACGGCGACCGTTTCGCGCTCGTGCCGTCGCCTGATGAACGGTCCGATCATTTCGGCCTGCAGCGGTCCGGGGCGGAAGAGCGAGATCGCCGCGATGACGTCTTCGAAGTCACGTTGCCGCAGGCGGCTGGCCAGGTTGCGTTGTCCGGAGCTCTCGAGCTGGAACACGCCGACCGTACGCGCCGCCCGTATGAGTTCGTAGACCTTGGGGTCGTCGCGCGGGAGTTTCCAGGCCTCGAGGTGCCGGCCTGTGCGTGCCTCGATACGCTGTACCGCTTCGGCGATGGCCGAGTGCATCTTGAGGGCGAGGATGTCCATCTTGACGAGACCGAGCGTCTCGATGTCGTCCTTGTCGAACTGGGCCACCACGACGCCCTTGGCGGCCCACTGCAGCGGCACACGGTCGGAGAGCGGCTCGCGCGAGAGGATGAACCCGCCCAGGTGCGTACCGAGGTGGGCGGGGAAGTCGCTCAGGCGCTCGGCCAGACCGACGAGCCGCTGGTAGTGCGGGTGCTGGAACTCGTGGGTGGCAAGCTCGGGCCGCTCGGCGAGCATCTCCCCGAGCTTGGCGGCGCTGCCCCACGGGACACGCCGGGACAGGCCGTTGATCTCGTCCGGTGTGAATCCAAAGGCGCGGCCCACGATCCGGACGGCTGAGGGCGCCCGCACGGTGTTGACGGTGGCCACCATCGCGACCTTGTCGTGGCCGAAGCGCTCGTAGATGAACTCGATGACCTCGTCACGGCGCGCGGAGCAGAAGTCGATGTCGATGTCCGGCATCTCGCGACGCGTCGGGTTGAGGAAACGCTCGAAGAGCAGCTCGTGCTCGATGGGGTCGGCGTCGCAGATGCGCAGCACGTAGCTGACGATGCTGTTGCCGGCCGAGCCGCGGCCGGAGTAGTAGATGCCGCGACTGCGGGCGAACTCGACGATGTCGCGCACGGCGAGGAAGTACTCGGCGAAGCCGAGCTCCAGGATGACCCGGAGCTCACGTTCGAGACGGGCCGTGACTTCGGCGGTGAGTGGCTGGTAGCGCTGTTCGGCGCCGGCGAAGCAGCGCTTCCACAGAAGTGAGAAAGCGGTCTCGCCGGGGGGTAGCGGATAAGCGGGGAAGAGAAGCCGGCCGAGGCCGAGGTCCAGGTCGCAGCACTCTGCGATACGTGCGGTGTTCGCGTACGCCTCGGGGTAGCGCTGGAAGAGGCGCCGCATCTGGGCCGGGCTCTTGAGGTAGATCTCGGCGTTCTTGCGCCCGAGCGGGTTGGGCAGCGGCTGATTGGCAGCCTCCGCGGCGAGTACGTCGTGCAGCGGCGCGTCGGCCTTGGTGGTGTAGTGGACGTCGTTGGTCGCCACTGTGGGCAGGCGTAGCTCGTGGGCCAGCAGATCGAGGGCGCGCAGGCTGGCTCCGGAGTCCGGCAGCAGCTCATGCTGCAGCTCGACGAAGAAGTCGCGGCCGAAGATCTCGCGGAAGACGGAGGCTGCCTGCCGGGCTCCCTGACGGTCGTCGGCGAGGAGGCGCGACCAGATCTCGCCGCGGCGGCAGCCGCTGAGTGCGATGAGGTGAGCGCTGTGCTCGGCAATGGTAGCGAGCCGGGCCACCGGGGGCTCACCCGGGTGCTCGAGGTGGGCTGTGCTGATGATGCGGCAGAGGTTGCTCCAGCCTTCGTAGTCGCGAGCCAGGAGCACCAGATGGTGGCCGCCGGCACCAGCCAGACCGGCGGCCGGCGGCACGGTGGCCGCCGCCCTGAGGCGGCGGATATGCCCGTCCGCCGACGACTCTGCGATCGGCGCTCTCGCCGGTGTCTCGCTTTCGTTTGGCCGCCACACCTGTCCGTGACGGCCGACGGCCGGCTCGACGGTGAGCTCGGCGCCGACGATGGGCTTGATGCCGGCCGTCTTGCAGGCCTGGTAGAAGCGCACGGCGCCGTAGAGCCCCTCGTGGTCGGTGGCCGCCAGGGCCGGCATGCCCATGTCGGCGGCGGCGGTCACCAGCTCGGGGATCCGGCAGGCACCATCGCCGAATGAGAAGTTGGTGTGCACGTGCAGATGGACGAAAGTCATCACGATCTCCGTTCGTGGACGCTCGCCGATCAGTTGAGCGCTCGCTCGAGGGCCCAGGCCTTGGTGAGGCGGTCGTAGCGCAGGTCGAACACGCGTCCCTCGGCGCGTACCCGCCAGCAGGAGTGGCTCAGGTGCCCGTTCTCCTTCCACCAGCCTGTCTCGATGATCCAGGCCTCGAGGATGCGCTCGATGCGGTAGTGGCGACGCCGCCAGGTGAACGCGACCGGCAGACGCTGACTCTCGCTCCAGGTCACGGCGATGGGCACGCCTCGACTCTTGTCGGCCGGCGTGCGGTCGCGACCGGGACTGGTGCTGGAGGGAGCTTCACCGGGGGCCATGCGGGACTCCTCGAGGGACTGGACTGACAGGCGGGGAGCACAACCGTAACACGAACGTATGTTCGTGTAAACGCCGGACGGAAACGCAGGGGTGCAGGCGGCTGGCCTCAGACTCAGTGCGCGGAGGTGGGCGATGTCAGGTCGGCGACACCGCCAACAGCGGCGCACAATCGCACTCGGGTGACGAGTGCGTCGACGGCCTCTGCGCGTGGCCGGCGCGCAGCCATCAGATCGCCCAGATCGAGCACGTTCACCGCCTCGCGGTGTGCCTGCAGCCATGTGTGCACGAGCAGCATCTCGTCGATGAGGGCCGCCGGCAGCGGAAGGACCGGCGGGTCGGCGGCGGCGAGTTCGTCGAGGAAGGCGCCCGCAGCCGCCCCGGAGAACGCGCTACGGCCGACTTCGCGCTCCACGGCGATACGGCCGCTGCGCACTCCCCAGAGCGCGACCCAGCCCGGACGCTTCGCCGGGTAGATGATCACGGCGTCGGCATGCTGGGCGGCGCGTAGACGGCGCATGCTGCGCAGAGCGCGCGCGAGCGCCTCGCGCTGGTTCTGCAGGCGGGCCGCCTGCTCGAAAGCCAGCGCCTCGACCATCGCCGCCTGGCGTTCCTTCAGGCGCTCGTCCAGGGCTTCGCCGTGACCCTCGAGGACGTGCTGCACGGCGGCGATCACTGATTCGTACTCCCCGTTGAGCGGACGGCTGCAGGGCGCTAGGCAGGCACCCGTCCCGGCTCGAGGGCACGCATGGCCGGTGCCGCGGGCGGGCGCGCCGGCTGTCGCATGCGCGCGCAGCGCGCCGCCCAGGTGGGTGCACGTGCGCAGGGGGTAGCTGCTCGTGATGCAGTCGACGAAGTGCCGTGCGAGGCTCGCCTTGCGGAACGGGCCGGCATAGTACGAGCCGTCGTCGCGCAGGTTCGGTGTGACGTAGAGGCGTGGGAACTCCTCGGCCGTGAGCTTCGCGTAGTGGTAGCTTGCGACGTGCGTGCCGCGCGTGTTGTAGGGCGGCTTGTGTCTTGCGATGAGCCGCCCTTCGAGCAGCAGCGCGCCGAACTCCGAACCGGTCTCGACGACATCGATGCGTGCCAGCAGCTCCAGCGCCTGCCTGGCGCGATGGGCCTGTCGCTGCAGGAAGTGGTCGCGTGTGCGGCGGCGCAGGCTCCCGGCCTTGCCGACGTAGAGTGGGGCTCCGGTTTCATCGCGCATGATGTAGACCCCCGGAGTGTTCGGCAGGTCGTCCGTCAGGCTGATCTTGTGGTAGTTACGCCGTGAGGCGGGCTCGCAGAAGCGGACCACCTCCTCGAGAGTGCTGACGCCGCGCTCCTCCAGCCACGACAGGAACAGGAGGAGCAGTTCGCCCGTCGCCTGGGCGTCCTGCAGGGCGCGATGCACGGGCTGCACGCGCGTGTCGAAGCGCTGGCTGAGGGCGGCCAGCGAGCAACGCTGCTGAGGGCAGAGCTTGCGGGCAAGGCGCAGCGTGTCCAGCGCCGGCCGGGGAAAGGTGCGCCGCTGCAGGCGACCCAGCTCGTAGTCGAGGAAGCCGAGGTCGAACGGTGCGTTGTGGGCGACCAGCACGGAGTCGTCGGCGAAGGCCGCGAAGCGTGGCAGGACCGCCTCGATGGGCTCCGCTGCGGCGACCGACGCATCGTCGATGCCGGTGATACCGGTGATCGTGGCCGGGATGGGGACACCGGGGTTCACGAGCTCCGAGAAGGCTGCGACCTCGCGCCCTCCCTCGATGCGCACTGCGCCGATCTCTGTGATCTTGGCGAAGCCCGGGGTCGCTCCGGTCGTCTCGAGGTCGACGACCGTGAAGGCGACGGCGTCGATGTCGCGGTCTCGCGACCGCCACGCGGCAAGTCCGACGTGCACGTCCGACTCCCAGGCGAACCGCTCGTCGTTCTCGACGATGTCGGCGACGAGCCTGTGCATCAACTCGGGCCGGCAGTTGCTGACGGGGAACAGGCGTGGCCAGACTTCGCGGTAGTCGAGAGCCTCGCCTGCCCGTTCGAGCAGTGAGTGGAAGTCGTCGACGGTCGTGAATGCAAGCTGCACGGCGTCATCGTAACCCGGCGCGCCGACGGATGCACGGTAGCCCGGTGGGCTTCGCTCAGACGCTGCGGCTTGCCGTCAGGTTCCTCGTGCCCGCTTCGTCCTCGCCCGGATCAGGGTCGTCGACGGCCAGGGCCAGGCACAGGGCGCGCACCAGCTCGGGGTCGAAGTGCGTGCCGGCGCCGGCGCAGATGGCGCCCAGGGCCTCTTCGTCGCTCAGCGCCCTACGGTACGGACGGTCACTGACCATCGCCGCGTAGGCGTCGGCGATCGCGAGGATGCGCGCCGGCAGTGGGATGGCCTGACGCTTGGTCCCGTCGGGGTAGCCTCGCCCGTCCCAGTGCTCGTGATGCGAGATCACGGCGTCGCGCACTGCGCTCTCGTCGAGGATGCTGGCGATGAGGTTCGCTCCCAGCCTCGCATGCTGCTTGACGATCTCGTACTCCGGCCTCGTGAGGCGGCCGGGCTTGCGAAGGACGGTGACGGGGATGCCGATCTTGCCGACGTCATGCAGAAGACCCGCGACGCGAACGACCTCGCGGTCCTCATCGTCGAGCCCGATCTGATCGGCGATCATGAGCGAGACGCGAGTGACGTCGTCGGAATGCCGTCGCGCGTAGCAGTCCTTGTGCTCGATCGCGGTCACCAGCGCGTCGAGCACATCGAACCCAGGGCTCGTCGGCTTCGAGGCCGCGGCGTCCTCGCCATGAGTGACCGTGTCGCCCCCGCTGCGCTTGGACAGGTACAGGTTGGCGTCGGCGCGGCCCAGGAGCTCGCTCATCTTGCCGCAGTTGGTGGGGAACGATGCAGTCCCCAGGCTGAGGCGGATGGGGATCTGCAGTCCGTCGATCTCCAGGGGACGCTCGCACATCGCCCAGCGCAGCTTGTCCGCGAGCGCCGATGCCTGCTCCGTGGCCGTCTCGGGGAGGATTGCCATGAACTCGTCGCCGCCATGCCGGCCCACGATGTCGGAGGAGCGTGTGTTGGCCTTGAGCACATCGGCCACCTGACGGAGCACCAGATCTCCGGTCGGATGCCCGTAGGTGTCGTTGATGAGCTTGAAATGGTCGACGTCGATGATGACGACGCTGACCACCAGGCGGTAGCGTCTGGCGCGCTCGAGCTCCGCCTCGAGTGCGGCGTGCAAGGCGCGGTGGTTGAGGAGTCCGGTGAGCGCGTCCGTCTCGCTCAGGCTCTTCAGCTCGTCGAAGGCCTCGGCGAGGGTCTGCGCCCGGCGCGAGAGCTCGTCGCCCATCGAGTTGAATGCGACGGCCAGCTGGCCGATCTCGTCGCCGGATGCCACTGGAGCTCGCGCCGAGAGGTCGCCGGCGGCGAGGTCCTGCGCGGCGCGAGTGACGGCGCGCAGGGGTCGTGCGAGCGCGACCGACACCAGAAGCGTCACGGCGATGAAGCCGAGGAGACCGAAGCCGAGCACCAGCCAGGCCTTTGTGCGGCCTGCCGCAGCCTGGGCGGTGAGCGGTCCCGCGGGCTGGACGGCCACGACGCTCAGGGAGGGGCCGAACTCAGCTCTGACGGGCACGGTGCTCGCCAGGTACTCCTGACCTCCCATGGACACCTCGCCAGCAAACGCCTTCGCCAGCGTCGAATCCCATTGTGAGTCCGTGGACGTGGGGCCGGTCGCCGCGATAGTCTCCTCGGGTCCGACGACGAAGACCTCCTGGTCGTCGGGTAGTCCGGTCTCCCTGAGCATCTCACCGTTGACTTTCAGGCCCACGAGCAGGACGGCGACCTGGCTGCCGTTCAGGTCTAGCGGCGCCGCACCGACGACGTAGGCCGCTGAGCCGGTGATGGTGGACACGAGGCCGCCCGCCGCGGAGCCTTCGCGCGCGGCCGCGATGATCGCCGCGTCGTCAAGGGCGGTCGTCGCGAACACCTCCCGGCGCAGGTTGAGCGTGGTCTTCCCGCGCCCGTCCACCACCTTGACGAAGTCCATCTCGAGGCCATCCGGGTCGGTGTCGGCGAACGCGGACAACACGTGCGGCCCGACATCGCTCAGCGCCTCGCTGATCCCCCTATCGCCGAGCAGGAGCTGGCCCTCGACGGCGAGCAGGCCGACCTCTCGCCTCAGGGTCTCGGCCTCCAGCTCGAGGTGACGCGCCGCAGCAGTCGCCGCCTGGTGGGATGCAGCTTCGCCCTGATTGCGGATGATGCTCTCGAACGAGCCTCCGAGAATCTGGGCGGCGACGATCCAGGTGACCAGCGAGAGGCCGAAGATCGGCAGCATGATCTTCCACCGCAAGGCCATACCGCCATAGGCGTTGAGGATCCTCCTCATGGGCCCGCTCCGACTTCGATGGTCACGCTGCAAACGGTCCCTTCCTCGCTTGAGGGGCACCGCCCGCTCGCCTCGGGTGTCCATGGCTGCGGCAAGCGAGTGCGAGGGCATGCGGGTGTTCCGTGTCGCTTGCTTGTGTCGACGGCTCGCAGTCGGGGCTTGACGGGACATCCGTCTAGGTCACCCCGCCCTGAGCCGCTGCGACGCACCCGGCGGCGTGTGCGGCGCCGTTAGGCGGCTCCTCCCTGTGGGTAGTACTCTGCGCAGAGTCTCGGGGAGTCACCGGACACGTCTGGTCACGGCCGCTCGGCCCTGCGCAAGGAGTCACGCATTGGACTACGACAGGCTGCACAACGATGTTCTTCGTACCTTCGCCGACTCGTGCGAGATCGCGACGCGCCAGCGCTACTACAGAGGGCGCTTCTCGCCGGCAGCCGACGCGTTCTTCGACGAGAACACACAGGAGCTTGTGGCGCGCTTCGAGCTGCCGGGGGTCTCCTTCGACGAGATCGAGCTCCTCGTCGACCGGCGCGAACTCGTGGTACGCGGTGAGAGGCCGTTCGCCAGCGGGGAGGGGCGCGTGTATCAGCAGGTCGAGATGGACTACGGGCCGTTCGAGCGGCACGTGGGCATCACGGTCGACGTCGACCCCGAGGCGACATCGGCCACCTACGAAGCCGGCATTCTCGAGGTCAGGATGGCGCTTCCGGAGCGCGCCCGCGGCGCCCGCAAGATCGACATCCAGAAGAGTGGAGGCGAGGCATGAGCGAACCTCGGCCCATCGAGATCGACCACGAACAGGAGATACCCGGCACCCTCCCTGTCCTGCCGCTGAAGGACACCGTGGTCTACCCGGACATCATGGTCCCCCTGACCATCGGGCAAGAGCGCAGCCTCAAGCTCATGGACGACGTGATGGCGGGCGATCGCATGCTGACTCTCGTCGCCAGCAGGGACGAGGAGATCGAGACCCCCGGCCCTGAGGACCTCTACGACGTGGGCACGGTCGGCTTGGCGCACAAGATGGTCAAGCTGCCGGACGGCACCATGCGGGTGCTCGTCCAGGGCACACGGCGCGTCCGCATCGACAGGTACGCGCAGGAGACGCCGTATCTGACGGCGGACGTCACCGCCATGGAGGATGAGGCGCCGACCGGCAAGGAGGCAGACGCGCTGCGCTCGGGCCTGATCAGTCTGTTCAGCAAGGTCGTTGATCTCGCACCGTATCTTCCCGAAGAGCTGCTCGGAGCCACGGCGAACATCGACGAACCGGGCCCCCTGACGTTCTTCATCCTCAGCACCATGCGACTGAAGGTCGAAGACAAGCAGCCGTTGCTCGAGGAGAACGAGGTCGAGAAGCGCATGCGCATGCTCATCACCATCCTGACTCGCGAACTCGACGTGCTCGAGCTGGGTTCCAAGATCCAGAACGACATCCGCAGCGAGATCGACAAGGGGCAGCGTGAGTACTACCTCCGCCAGCAATTGCGGGCGATCCAGCAAGAGCTCGGTGAGACCAATGAGGAGGAGGCCGAGGTCAACGAACTGCGCGCCAAGATCGACGAGCTGGGTCTTCCCGAGGAGGCCGACAAGGCGGCCCGTCGGGAGCTGGACAGGCTCGCCAGCATCTCGCCGCAGAGCGCCGAGTACCCCATCATCCGCACGTATCTCGACTGGATCATCACCCTGCCCTGGACAGCGAGCAGCGAAGACAACCTGGACGTGAAGCACGCCCGCGAGATCCTCGATCGCGACCACTACGACCTCGACAAGGTCAAGGACCGTATCCTCGAGTTCCTCGCGGTGCGCAAGCTGAAGGCCGATCTGCACGGGCCGATCCTCTGTTTCGTCGGCCCTCCGGGCGTCGGCAAGACCAGCCTCGGGCACTCGATCGCCGCCGCCATGGGGCGCGAGTTCGAGCGCATCAGCGTCGGCGGCGTGCGCGACGAGGCGGAAGTGCGCGGGCATCGCCGCACCTACGTCGGGGCGATGCCCGGCATCATCATCCGAGCGATGCGTGACGCCGGCACCAACAACCCGCTGTTCATGATCGACGAGATCGACAAGACCGGGGCCGACTGGCGCGGCGACCCCTCCAGCGCCCTGCTCGAGGTGCTCGATCCGGAGCAGAACTCCACCTTCCGCGACCACTATCTGGATCTGCCGTTCGATCTCAGCAAGGTGATGTTCATCACGACGGCCAATCAGCTGGAGCCGATCCCACCACCCCTGCGCGACCGCATGGAGATCATTCAGCTTGCGGGCTACACGATCGCCGAGAAACTCCATATCGCGCGCAACTACCTCGTCGGCAGGCAGATCGAGGCCAACGGTCTCAAGCCGAGCCAGGTCAAGTTCAGCGACGAGGCAGTGACCGAGATCATCCAGTCGTATACGCACGAGGCAGGAGTGCGGAATCTGGAGCGGGAGATCGGCACTGTCTGCCGCAAGCTGGCGCGAGTAGTCGCCGAGGACGAAGCGACGACCCGCAAGCGGTTCCGCGTCGACGTGAAGCGCGTCCGCGAGCTACTGGGCAGGCCGCGTGTCTATGCCGAGGTCAAGCGGCGCACCAGCGACCCCGGTGTTGCCACGGGTCTCGCCTGGACCCCCGTGGGCGGCGACATTCTCTTCATCGAGGCGTCGGCGATGCCGGGTGGCGGGCACGTCACGGTCACCGGCCAGCTCGGCGATGTGATGAGGGAGTCGGCCACGGCGGCGATGAGCTACGTGCGTGCCCACTCGCGTGAGCTCGACCTCGAGGACGACTACTTCAAGACGCACGACATCC
This sequence comes from uncultured Thermoleophilia bacterium, assembly GCA_963717285.1. Classification (GTDB taxonomy): domain Bacteria; phylum Actinomycetota; class Thermoleophilia; order UBA2241; family UBA2241; genus CAIXSE01. The sequence goes on along the minus strand of CAVQVW010000001.1, from coordinate 278,642 downwards.
ACATCCATGTCCCCGCCGGCGCCATCCCCAAGGACGGTCCGAGCGCCGGCGTCACCATGGCGACGGCGATCTGTTCGCTCGTCACGGGCACGCCGGTCAGCAGTGAGGTGGCGATGACCGGAGAGGTGACGCTCACGGGGCAGGTTCTGCCCATCGGTGGCCTCAAGGAGAAGACGCTCGCGGCGCAGCGGGCGGGTATCTCGACTGTCATCTTGCCGAGTCGCAACGAGGCCGACCTCGAAGACGTGCCCGAGGAACTGCGTCAGGGCATGCGCTTCGTGCCGGTGGACCGCGTCGAGCAGGTCTGGCAGGAGGCCATGGGTCTGCATATCGAGGGGAAGACCCTCGACCTCATCGAGGCCGGTGACCTCATCGACGAAGCGAGCGAGCTTCTGGAGCGGGCCCGTCGCAAGGCTGCACCCCACGAGGGTACATCCGTGGAGGCCGCCGCCAAGCCCGCCGCGCGGCCTTCGCAGCGGCAGTCCGGCAAGGCCGCGCCACGCAAGCCGGCCGTGCGGTCCAGGAGCGGACCCGCGGACTCCGCGTAGAAGACGTTCAGGTCCGGCAACCGGTACGAGAGGGCCCGCGGCGAGCAGGTCGCGGCCCATGGCCAATGCGGCGTGACTCCACAGGCGTGCCTCGGTGCCGGATTCGTGTGCGTCCCGATCCCGGAATGAGATAGACTTCCCGCCACTACTCAATGGGGAGAGTGAGGGGGGTCCGATGCTCGACGGCAAGACCGTTTCTGTCATACGCGGGTGCGCCGCGTCTCGTACGCCTGACGCCGGGCAGCTGGGGGAGTCGGCCGCCTCCTCCGAGGTGGCCAAATGCTGATCCTGGCCTCCTCCGCGGCCGCCGAGCTGGGGCACGAGCTGGACTACTGGATGATCGCGCCGTTCGCGATCCTCCTTCTCTGCATCGCGATCCTGCCACTCGTGACTCCCGTCTGGTTCGAGCATCTGCGCAACAAGGCGATCATCGCCGCCATCTTCGGCGTCCCGGTCGTCGTCTACCTCGCCCTGAACTTCGGCGAGGTCGGTCGCGAGCAGATACTGTTCACCGCCGAGGAGTACATCTCGTTCATCGTGCTGCTCCTCTCGCTCTTCACGATCTCGGGGGGGATCTTCCTCTCTGGCGACGTGCTCGGCAGCCCGCGCAACAACGTTTCCTTCCTGGCGTTTGGCTCCGTGCTCGCCAACTTCGTGGGCACCACAGGTGCCGCCATGCTGCTCGTGCGTCCGCTGCTACGGGCCAACTCCGAGCGCGTCTACCGGCAGCACATCTTCGTCTTCATGATCTTCACCGTGGCCAATATCGGGGGCTGTCTGACGCCACTCGGCGATCCACCGCTCTTCCTCGGTTTCTTGCGCGGCGTCGACTTCTTCTGGACGGTGCGTCTCTTTCCCCAGTGGCTCATGGCCTTGGTCATCGTCCTTGCCCTCTTCTACTTCCTCGACCGGTACTACTACAAGAAGGAGCCGGAGACCCTCAAGAAGCTCGACGTGGAGGAGTACGAGCCACTTCGCATTCACGGCAAGATCAACATCCTCTTCCTCGTAGGAGTGATCGCCGCGGTCCTGCTCTCCGCCCCCTTGTTGGAGATCGGTGAGCACTTCCACTTCCCGTTCCTGCGCGAGGTGATCATGATCGCCATGGTCGCGCTCTCGCTCTTCGTCGCGCCGCGCGAGCCCCGGCAACGCAACCGGTTCTCCTGGCACCCCATCGGCGAGGTCGCGATCGTCTTCGCGGGCATCTTCGCCGCGATGATCCCCGCTCTGGCCATCCTCGAGGCCAACGGCGGCGAGTTGGGATTGGACAAGCCCTGGCAGTACTTCTGGGTCACAGGCGCCCTCTCGTCCTTCCTCGACAACGCACCCACGTACCTCACTTTCACGGCGACGGCGCAGGGTCTCCTCGGTATCGACTCCACGGCCGGGCTGATGGGCTCGGAGATCGTCCAGGGCATAGGCTTCGCTCCCGCTGACTTCCTCAGGGCGATCTCCCTGGGCGCCGTGTTCATGGGCGCGAACTCCTACATCGGCAACGCTCCCAACTTCATGGTCAAGTCGATCTCCGAAGAGCAGGGCGTGCACATGCCTCACTTCTTCGCCTATATGGGCTACTCGGCTGTCGTGCTTCTTCCGATCTTCGCGGTGGTCACGGCGGTGTTCCTCCTCTGAGTGGGATCGAGTGAGTCTGGCAGCCACGGGCAGATGGCCTGGTGATTCGACGGATGGGGGCCGGTCACGGCCCCCATCCGTTTGCCCTTCGGGTCCTCTGTCGTGACGTCCGGCGAGCGGGCAGCCGGGGCAGCTGGGTCCGGACTGTGGAAGGGTCTCGGCATGTGGGCCTGGATCCTCTTCCGGGTCAGCGGGATCGTCTTGGTCCTCTACCTGTTCGTCCACATCTGGGTGATCTCGCAGGGGCGCATCGGGGGGCCTGAGCAGCTCGACAGGCTGTTCGAGTTCTTCGACAGACCGCTGCTCGTGTCGCTCGACCTGATGCTCGTGGCGGCGGTCCTGTACCACGCCCTGAACGGGGTGCGTATCATCCTCATGGACGTCGGCGTCGGCGTTCACCGCCACAAGGCGGTCTTCTGGGTGTGCATGATGGTCGCCGCGGCGGCGCTGGGCGTCTTCGCCGCGCGAGCATCGAGCTTCATCCTCGGATAGGACGATGTCGACGACCGACAGGAGGCGGGCGGGCCGTTGAGGGCGCGCGATGTAGACCGCAGCCGGGGCGGCATGTGGCCCTGGCTCGGCCAGCGGGTGACGGCGGTCCTCGTGCTCGTGACGATCGCCGTACATCTCATCCTCACGCACTACATCGCCATAGGCGAGCTGTCGTTCGCCGACATCGGCGGGCGGCTCGGCACGACGGCGGTGCTCGTCAACGATATCGTGCTGCTTCTGGCGGTCGTGTTCCACGGGTTGAACGGCGTGCGCATGGTCGTGCTCGACTACGGACTGGCCAGCCCCGCCGGCCGGCTCATCCTGGCCGTCGCGCTCTGGGCCGCCGGTCTGGCGGCGGCCGTCTACGGGGTCTGGGCGCTGTGGATCTGGGTGGGTTGAGGGTGGCAAAGCGGTGACTCATCACCAGCTCGTAGTGGTCGGTGGGGGGCTCGCAGGGCTGCGGGCCGCCATCGAGGCGCGGGCCGCGGGTCTCGACGTCGCCGTGCTCAGCCAGGTGCACCCCGCGCGCAGCCATTCGGGCGCGGCTCAGGGCGGCATCAACGCGGCGCTGGCCAATCACCCCGAAGGCCACGATGACTCTCCGACGCGCCACGCCTTCGACACGGTGAAAGGCTCGGACTACCTCGCCGACCAGAACGCCGTCATCCAGATGACGAACGATGCTCCCGGCGTGATCTTCGAGATGGACCACTGGGGTTGCCCATTCAGCCGCTTCGACGACGGGCGGATCGCCCAGCGGCCGTTCGGCGGCGCCGGCTACCCGCGCACGTGCTACGGTGCGGACAAGACCGGGCACTACCTGCTGCACTGCCTGGTCGAGCGCGCCTACGAGCGTCAGATCCGCATGTACGTCGAGGTGTTCGTCACCGACCTGATCGTGCTCGACGGTGTCTGCCGCGGAGTGGTGGCCTACGACATGCTCCGCGGCGGCTTCGAGGCTTTCACCGCAGACGCTGTGGTCATGGCCACGGGTGGTGCGGGGCGCGTGTACGGCAACTCCACGAATGCCATCATCAGTACGGGCGGCGGCGCCTCGATCGCCTACAGGGCGGGGGTGCCTCTCAAGGACATGGAGTTCATCCAGTTCCACCCGACTGGGCTGCTCACGACCAACATCCTGATGAGCGAGGGTGCCCGGGGAGAGGGCGGCTACCTCGTCAACGGACTGGGTGAGCGGTTCATGGAAAGGTACGCCCCCAAGGCGATGGAGCTGGCGCCGCGCGATATCACCTCGCGCTCGATCCAGACCGAGATCATCGAGGGGCGTGGCATCGAGGGGAAGGAGTACGTCCACCTCGACCTGCGCCACCTGGGGCGCGAGAGGATCCTCGAGCGGTTGCCCGGCATCCGCGATCTGTCGATCCACTTCGAGGGTGTCGACCCGGTCGATGAGCCGGTGCCCGTGGTGCCCAGCCAGCACTACACGATGGGCGGCATCGACACCGACGTGGACGGCCGCACGGTGCTCCCGGGCTTCTACGCCGCCGGCGAGTGCGCCTGCGTCAGCGTGCACGGCGCCAATCGGCTGGGCGGCAACTCGCTGCTCGAGACCATCGTCTTCGGGCGCCGGACGGGAGCGGCGGTGGCCGTCGACATCGCCGCGATGGAGGGTGACGGCACGACGGGCGGCGCAGATGCGCTCGCCGCGGCCGGCCGCGGCGCCGTCGCGCACACCGAGCTGCGCGTCGCCGGGCTGGCTTCGCGCGGTGTCGAGGGGGAGGATCCCTACGCCATCCGTGCCGAGATGAAAGCCGTGATGAAGGAGCACTTCGGCGTCTTTCGCGACGAGGCGCAGATGCGCGCCGGGCTCGCCAAGATCGAGAGCCTCAAGGAGCGTTGTGCCCACGTGGGTCTCCGCCACGGTGGCGGTGCCTTCAATCTGGACATGATGCGCACGCTCGAACTCGAGGGCATGGTCGACCTTGCGCTCACGGTCGCCTTGGGGGCGATCCGCCGCAAGGAGTCCCGCGGCTCGCACTCCCGCACCGACTACCCCACCCGCAACGACGCGGACTGGCTGAGGCACACCTTGGCCTACGAGGCCGAGGGGGGGCCGCGTCTCGCGGACAAGGCGGTCGCGCTGGGTACGTTCGAGCCTGAGGAGAGGAAGTACTGATGCCCGAGGTGCGCTTCCGGGTCAAACGTTTCGACCCCGTCCGCGACGACGGCCGGTTGAGGCGCTACGACGAGTTCGTCGTCGAGTACGAGAGCAGTCTCACGGTGCTCGAGGGTCTGTTCGCCATCCAGGAACGCCAGGATCCCTCGCTGGCTTTCCGCTACTGCTGCCGCGCCGCCGTCTGCGGCTCGTGCGCCATGTACATCAACGGGCGCTACCGCCTCGCCTGCCAGACGAACATTCGCCACCTGCGCACCGGCTCCATCACCGTGGAGCCTATGCCGCACCTGCCGCGTGTCAGGGACCTCGTCTGCGACATGAGCGAGTTCTTCGCCAAGTACGAGTACGTCAAGCCCTGGCTCGTGCGCAGCTCCGCCGCTCCCGAGCGCGAGATCCTGCAGACCCCCGAAGAGCGCCGCAAGCTCGACATGCCTGTCGACTGCATCCTCTGCGGAGCCTGCTACAGTAGCTGTCCCTCGGTGTGGACGGACGACGACTACCTCGGGCCGGCCGCGCTCCTCAAGGCCTACCGTTTCGAGGTCGACTCGCGCGACGAGGCCGGCACGCTGCGCATGGGGTCCTGGGACAACGAGCGCGGCTCCTACCGCTGCCACACGATCACGAACTGCGCCGAGGCCTGTCCGAAGGGCCTGAACCCCACCGAAGGCGTGCAATGGCTCAAGCGGGCGGCCGTGCGCCGGCGTCTGTTCGGGAAGGCCAAGTAGGGGCGGGGGAACAAGATCCCACCCTCTCTCTTCTTCTGGTCGAACAGCGAACGGACGGCGTCGCGGGGGGAGATGCGACGCCGTCCGTTCTGTGACGCTGTTCGTGTTGTACTTCGGGCTACTCCTTCTTGCCGCCGCCCAGGATGCTGCCTACCTTGTCCAGGCCGTGCTGCTTCTCATGGCGCTCTGAAGCGGTGCCATGAATGCGCAGCCAGATCGAGTCGACGTTGTTGGGCAACTTCCCGTCGACCTTGCTGACGATGATGATGGCCAGCAGGGCGGCCGGGAAGGTGAACACCACAGGGAACGTGAGCGAGGTGATGGTACCCAGCGCTCCCTCCGAGCCGATCGCGCCCGTCTGCCGCAGGATGTTCAGGAAGATGATCCCGACCGCACTGATGAGACCGATGAGCATGCCGGTGATAGCGCCGCGCTCGGTCGTGCCCTTCCACCAGATGCCGGTGAGGAGCATCGGCACGAAGCAGGAGGCTCCGACGGCGAAGGCCCACGTCACCATCATGGCGATGAGCGCCGGATAGGCGTCCGGCAGGCCGCTGGCGGGGATGCCCCAGCCGAGCAGCCAGCCGAGCAAGGCGACGACGATGACGGCGGTCTTGCCGACAAACACACGGCGACGCTGGCTGGCGTTCGGGTTGACGTACTTCTCGTACACGTCGTGGCCGATGGCCGAAGCCGAGGCGATGAGCAGGCCGCCGACGGTGGAGAACATGGCGGCGAAGGCGCCGGCCGCCACGATGCCCATGAGGCCCTGGCCGCCGAGCATCTGACCGAGGGCCGGCATCAGCTGGGAGGGCGTCGTCAAGTAGCCATCGACGTAGGTGGCGTTGCTGGGCGCGGTGCCTGCGAAGAACTGCTTGAACACCTCGAGTCGGCCGAACAGGCCGGCCATCGGCGCCATGATGTAGAAGGTGCCGATGAAGACGAGGACCCAGAAGGTCGAGCGGCGAGCCGCCCTACCGGACGGGTTGGTGTAGTAGCGGTTGAGGATGTGGGGCAGGCCGGCCGTTCCGAGTACGAGCGCCAGCACCATCGAGAACTGGTCGAGGGCGTTGTAGCGGTGACCAGGCTCGTTGAAGAGCAACTTGACCTCGTGCAGCTTGTTGGGAGCGGGCTGGAGGACGGCCACCTTGACAGTGGTATCGCCGGCGGCGACTGCGGCCTCGACTTCTGCCTCGACCTTCGCGTAGCCCTCCGGTGTCATGACCCCTTCGGCTTGCTCGAGGGGCGTCACGCCGGTGGCCGGGTCTGGTGTCTGCAGGGCGTCGACCGTCAACGATGAAGCGTTGAGGAGCTGGCTCTCGCTGGCTGCCTTGAGGTCGTTGGGGTAGTTGAAGCCCTGGCCGAAGGCGAAGGCGACGACGAGGAACATGGCCAGCCACAGCCACCAGAACTGGATCACCTGGTTGAGCGTGGTGCCCTTCATGCCGCCCATGGCGACGTAGAACATCATGATGCCCGCCACCACAGTGACGCCGGAGAGGTAGATGGAGTTGACGCCCAGGAACATGCCCTCCGCGTTCGCGGGGAGGAAGCTTCTGCCTACCAAGATCTTCCACGTGTTGCCGGCGCCGTACATCTGTGGGGCCATGTAGAACATCGACACCATGAGGACGCACAGCACGCTGACCAGACGAACGCGGTTGCTGCCGAAGCGCCCGTAGGCGAAGTCGGCGACGGTGTACTCACCGAAGCGCCGCAGGGCGCTGGCGATGAAGAGCACCACCACCATGAACCCGCCAGCAAAGCCGGCCGCGTACCACACGCCGTCGAGGCCGGAGGCGTAGACGGCGGCGCCCACGCCGAGGAACGACGCGGCCGAGAGGTAGTCCCCCGAGATGGCCGAGGCGTTGGTGAAGGCGCCCACCTTGCGACCGGCCAGGTAGAAGTCGGTCGTCGTGCGGGTGAAGCGCTGTGAGAAGATCGACAGTCCGATGGTGATCGCCACCAGGATGCCGACCAGGGAAATGGCGGCAGTGTTCATCTAGGCTCCTTCTCTCCTGTGGTGGCTGCGTCTGCTGCTTCTCTGATCTGCTGGATCTCGAGCTCCTGCACTTCCGCGTCGTCCATGTGGGCGAGCTTGAGGTCGAGCTTGTCGGCCATCGACGCATAGGTCCACGCCATCACCCAGAGGAAGATGAAGTAGAAGAGGGACACGATGAGGTAGTTCGCCGTGAAGCCGCCCCAGAGTTCGACGTCCCACCACCAAGGCCACCAGACGGTGAAGACCGGGAGCATCAGAGTGACGATGAAGAACACGGCTCCGAACGTGAAGCTCAGCTTGCGCTGCTGGCGGAAGACCGCGTCGACGTTCTCGATTGTGTCCGTGTGTTCGCCGTGTCTGGCGTGCTCTGCTACCGCGGATGCCTCGGCGGACTCCTGCGGCTGACCCTGTTGTTCCATCACGATTGCCTCCTTTCCTAGTGCTCTGCCTTGATGACGAGAACCGGGATCACTGACGCCTTGACCACGGCCTCGGCCACCGAACCAAGCGCGATGCGCTTGAGTCCCGTGCGACCGGTATCGCCGAGCACGATCATCCCGGCTCCCTCGTCTTCGGCGGTGTGAACGATGCGCTTGGCGATGCCGCCCCTGACGATGTCGATGGTGCACTCGACGCCGTTGGCTGCGGACAGTCGCTTGGCGATGATGAGTCCCTTGGCGGACGGGTGAACGTCCTCGTAGGCGTCGTCCGCGAGGGTCTCCATGGGCTCCTCGATGTCTTCCTGACCCGTGTCGACGTAGATCGCCTTGATGCTCGCGCCGAGCAGCTTCGCGAGCAGCACAGCGTACTGCGTCGCCCGCACGGCCGGCTCGGAGCCGTCCGTGGGCAACAGGATGCGCTGGATGGAATGCTGCATCTCGCCCAGATCGGCGAGATTCACATCCTCCGCAGCGCCGGAGACGACCATTCTTACCATCCGTACCACCTCTCCCCCAAATATGGTTCACCGGCGGGAGTGCCGGCTCATGAGCGCACACTACTTAGGTAGGGAGAGGCTGACGATGCCCTCTCGGCGGGTGGGAGCAGGCGACCGGTGAAAGGTGGCGTCGCAAGGGTGGACGGCCAGCCAGGAGGGCGGTCCAAGAGTGCGCCGCTCCCCGCTAACGACCGCCGTTCGCCGCCGCCGCCGGGCCTCTCACCGCCCGGGCGCGCGACGCTTCTTCACATACCGAGGGCGCGCTTGACGGCCGTCGCCCGTCGTCGCGAGACGGGGATGTGCGTCTCGGCCTCTCCACCCAGCGTGAGCACCAGCATGCCGCCATACATGGGCAGGACCTCGCGCACGCGAGCCAGGTTGACGAGATAGCTGCGATGGGTGCGGAAGAATCCGGAGGGCTCCAGTCGCTCTTCGAGGGCCGCCAGGGAGAGCGTCGAGAGGTAGCGACCATCCGCCGTGAACACACGCGAGTAGTCGTCGTGGGCCTCAACGTAGAGGATCTCATTTGCGGCGATCAACAGGGTGCGGCCGCCCTTCTCGACGGGGATGCGGTCGATGCGCGTGGGTCCGGCGGTCGATGCTGGGGGCGTCGCAGAGGGAGAGTGTCCCGCGTCGCCTTGGAGGGGTGGTACTCCGGCTGTCGACCCGCTCTCCGGGCCGGGAGGCGCCGAGGGCCCGGCGGCGCAGCGGGCCAGTGCCTGCCGGAGGCGGTCCACTCCGACGGGCTTCACGAGGTAGTCGGTGGCCGCCACCTCGAACGCTTTGAGGGCATGCTCGCCGTACGCGGTCACGAACACGATCGCCGGTGAACTCTCGGCGGCGGCGAGTGCGGCGGCCAAGTCGATGCCGGTCAGGCCGGCCATCTCGATGTCGAGAAAGACGATGTCGTACTCGATGGCGGCGATCAACTGGAGCGCCTCTGCGCTCGTGCTCGCCTCGCCGACGACCTCGACGCCGCCGGTTTCGTTGAGAAGGTAGCGAAGCTCGGAGCGGGCGGGAGCCTCGTCATCGACGATCAGGGCCTTGGGCAGGGGTGGAAGGTCCATGCCAGGCCGCTCCCCTCTCATCAGGCACGCTGCTCCAGTACCGGCCACGCAGTCACCTCGGAGGCGGTCGGCGTCTCGCTCCCGGACGGGCGCACGATCATCAGGGTCACAGTGGTGTTCTCTCCGGGCCGGCTGGTCGCCGTCACCTCGGACCCTGGTCCGTAGTGGCCGCGCAACCGGTCGTGGACGTTCTTGAGCGCGATGCCGCTCCCCTTGCCGAAACCGGGCTCAAGGATGCGATCGAGCTCCTCCGCGGTCATCCCCGCACCATCGTCGGTCACGGTGAGGATGGCGAATCCGTCGTGGATGTGGGAGACCACCTGGATGTGCAGCGGAGCGTCCGCGCGCATCCCGTGCTGGATCGAGTTCTCCACGATCGGCTGCAGGATGAACGCCGGCACCAGCAGGTCGAAGTGGGCTGGATCGATGTCGACACGGAGCTGCACCCGGTCGCCAAAGCGCGCCTCCTCGAACATGAAGTAGGAGCGCACGTAGTGGAGTTCCTGCTCGAGCGTGATGAGATCCTCATCCATCTCCAGAGTCTGTCGGTAGAAGGCGGCGAACTCGCGCAACAGCAGACGGGCGTGGGTCGGGTCGGTACGGATGAGGCTCGCGATGGTGTTGATGGTGTTGAAGAGGAAGTGAGGGTTGATCTGGGCCTGCAGGGCCTTCAACTCCATGCGGCAGGCGAGAGCTGTCTGGCGATCGAGCTCGGAGAGTTCGAGCTGGGTCGAGAGAAGCTGGGCAAGGCCCTCGGCCATGGCGAACTGCGTCTCGTTCAGCAGCCGAGGCGTGGTGTAGTAGAACTTGAGTGTGCCGACGGGCCGCTTGCTCACGCGTAAGGGGACCACGATGCCGGCGCGCAGAAGGCAGGTACGGTCCGAGCAGTTGATGTCCTCCCGCGTGCGCAGGACGCGAAGCTCGTTCTGCTCCAGCGCCTCCCGAGTGGCCGCAGAGAGGAACGGTTCGCCGGCGGTGTGATGTCCTTCTCCGATTCCCGCAAACCCGAGGATCCTGTTCGTGTCGGCGACGGCGATCGCGGCCGCGTCGGTGCGTTCCAGGACGATGCGGCAGACAGCTTGGGCCGTCTCCTCGCTGAGCCCGCGACGCAGGTGGGCCAGGCTCTCGTCGGCGATCTCCAGGATGCCGTCACTCTGCTGGGCGCGCAGACGGTCGGGTCGGGTGATCCAGCGAGCCAGGGCGAGCGCCATGGCGACGCCGGCCAGCCCTCCGAGGGAGAGGTAGAGCGCCCACCCAGGGAGGCTCGGCAGCACGAGCGAGGCGAACACCGCGATGCCGAGCAGGACGACCACGGCGATCAGCAGGGCGTCGATGAGGTTGCTGTGGCTGGTTCTCACGTCGTCCACATTGTCGCTGCAAACCAGCGGTGGACACAAGGGCCAAGTATAATCCCGGGGCGTGTCCGTGCCCCACAGCAGATTGGAGGACCATGAAGACGACGGTCGGCAGGACGGCTCTCGAGATCGTGGCGGGCGATATCACCGAAATGGCCGTCGATGCGATCGCCGGTTCCTCGAACACGGAGCTGTGGATGGGTGCCGGGGTCGCCGGGGCCATCAGGAGGACCGGCGGTGGGGAGATCGAGCGCGAGGCCATGGGCAAGGGCCCTATCCAGGTCGGTGAGGTGGTCGCTACAGACGGCCACAGCCTGCCGTCGAAATGGGTCATCCATGCCGCTGTCGTGGACCGGGACCTTCAGACCAGCGAGGAGGCCATCGCCGCGTCGACCTACGCCACGCTGGAGTGCGCCGACCGGCTCAAGGCGCGTTCCGTGGCGCTGCCGGCCTTCGGTGCCGGGGAGGGGGGGCTCCCCCTCTACGAGTGCACGCGCGTGATGCTGTCCGCGGTGGTGCGCTACCTCACCGACCATCCCGCCACCAAGCTGCGCCTCGTCATGTTCTGCGCCCACACGAGCCCCGTGCGGGCGGCGTTCACCCACGCGCTCACCGGCATCGAGCGTCCGTGAATGCGGTATCGCCGGCCCGATGCACTGCGGCGGTACGTATCGCGTGAGGTCATGAGATCCTGATGGGCGACACCCTCCTCTATCTGTCGCGCCGCGATCTCGAGTCACTGGGAATCGCCATGGGGGAGATCGTGGAGGCCGTGGACGCCGCCTGCCGGGCGAAAGGCGAGGGGGACGTCCTCATGCCTCCCAAGCTCAGTCTTCACCGGGGAGACGGGGCTTTCTCGCAGGCCATGGCGGCGTGGTCGCCGAAGGGCGGGCAGCTTGGCGTCAAGTGGGTCACCGTGTTCCCCGACAATCAGACGGCTGGGCTGCCGCTCGTCGGCGGACTCGTCGTCCTCAGCGATCCGAGGGACGGCAGACCGCTCGCCGTGATGGATGCGGGAGTGGTCACCGCGTGGCGCACCGGGGCCAGCGTCGGAGTCGCTGCCCGCTATCTGGCGCGCGCCGACGTGGACTGCATCGCCGTGGTGGGTTGCGGTGTGCAGGGCCGCAGCAGCGTGCGGGCGCTGGCCGCGGTGCTGCCGGAGCTCCGTGCCGTGCGCTGCTACGACACTGCGCCGGCTGCCGTCGTCGGCCTGGTGGATGAGCTGCAGCAGGAGCTGCCCGATCTGGAGTTCGCGGCTTGCCTTGGGCCGACGGAGCCGGCGCGCAGCGCCGGGGTCGTCATCACCGCCATCACCATGAGCGACAAGCGCCGGCCATCGCTCGGCCCGGGCCTCCTCGAGCCGGGCGCCCTGGCGGTCGCTCTCGACTACGACGCCGCCTGGAGTGGCCCGGCGATGGCCGCCTGTACGCGATTCTACTGCGACGACAGGGCCACCGTGCTCGCCGTCAAGGCTGGGGGCGACAGGCTGGAGGACATCCCTGAGGAGATCGCCGCCGACCTCGGCGACCTGGCCGCCGGTCGTGCCAAGGGACGCCAGACCGTTGATGAACGACTCTTCTGCATGAACCTCGGAATGGCGGTCGAGGACATTGCCGCGGGGGCCCTGGCGCTGGAGCGCGCCCGCGAGCTCGGCGCGGGGCGCGAGTTGCCTCTCTAGGCAGCTCCGCCCTCCGTGGCGCCGCGTTCACGGAGGGCGCGCAGCAGGCCGAAGCTCCCCGTGAGCATCATGTCGCCGTGTGGCGCCGCGTACTCGAGCGGCAGGCCACTGCCCGCCAGAAGGCCGCGGCGCGGACCGGTGACGATGAGTGGAAGTCGCGACGTGTCGAGGGCGGCAGCCCCGGAGGACAGTACGGCGCCATGACCACCATCGGCGCGCACCTCGTCGCTTGCCAGCCGACCGGCCAGGAAGCGCCGCAGACGCTCCTCGAGACCGGGTCCGTCCAGACGGCCCGTGTGATGCTCGAAGACGCCGGCGAGTCGCCCGGCCAGTGCGATCACGCAGATCGTGTGACCGTTGCCGGCGTTGACGAGCACGGCGTCGTCAACGTGGTCAGGCAGCGCTCCGTAGAGCGCCGCCGGGCCGGTGTCGGCGGCGAGCACGGGGCCGTCGCCGGCCAGCTCGGCCGCCAGCCGAGTGGCCGCGCGCAGGCGCGTGAGCTGCGAGGGGACGTCGGCCGCCGCGTAGAAGAGTTCTCGCAGTGGGCGGCCCTCGGAGACGGCCGCTTCCCAGAGTGCGAAACGCAAGACCCGGTTCGAGCCCTGCGGACTGAAGCCGTGGTCCTGCACGGCGACGGCGACCGCGTCGCAACTCGGGTCGGCACCGAGCAGCGTGAGAGCGCGGCGCAACCCTCCCGTGTCGAGGTCGCCGCTCTGCACCACCACCCGATCGGGCGACAGGCCACGGAGGCGGTCGGCCAGGGTCGCCTCCTCGATCACCGTGACTCCGAGCTCGCGGACCCGGTCCAGGTCGTCGGCGAAGCTGAGCGCAGCCTCCGCGGTCGCGATGAACGGGAGACCGGCGGCGACATGTGCCTTCATGGCGACGCCGTCGGCTCCGCCGCCCATCGTCGGTCCGTGGAACACGACCGTCCTTCCGCGCTCCGTCGCCTCGGCGATCTGTGTCGCAACGACCTGTGTGCGCGACGGCACGACGAGCTTGACGGCGTTCTCAAGGGGTTGGCCTGGGCGCGTGAGGAGGATGTCGGCGGTACCGGCGCCGACGTCGATCGCGAGGACGCGCTCCGGGGACCCCCCGTCGGGTCGGCGGCCGTCGGCCGCTGCGCCGTTCACGCCGGCCTGCGGACCGGCGCCTTGCTGAAGCGGAGCTTCCAGACGTTCTTCATCGCCTCGATCACGATGTCGTTGCACATCTTCGATTCGCCTTCCTGGCGGTCGACGAAGATGATGGGCAGCTCGACGATCCTGAAGCCGAGCTGGTGGGCACGATAGGTCATCTCGATCTGAAAGCCGTAGCCGGCCGTATCGACGGCGTCGAGATCGATGGCCTCCAGAACGCGGCGCCGGAAACACTTGAACCCGCCGGTGAGGTCGCGGTAGGGAAGCCCGAGGATCGTCTGGGCGTAGAGGCAGCCGCCGCGGCTGATGATCTTGCGCGACAGTCCCCAATTCTCGACGCCGCCGCCCCTCACGTAGCGCGAACCCAGCACGAGGTCGGCTCCCCCGTCGATGAGTCGCAGAAAGTCGGGCAGATACGTGGCGTCGTGGCTGAGGTCGGCGTCCATCTCGAAGATGCGCTGCGCACCGCGTGCCAGAGCCTCGCGGAAGCCGGCAATGTAGGCGCGTCCAAGACCCTCCTTGCCTGCTCTGTGCATGACTGAGACGTTGGGGGTGGTCGCGGCCAGCTGGTCGGCGAGTTCACCGGTGCCGTCGGGTGAGTTGTCGTCGACGATGAGGGTGTGCAGCCTCACGCCGTGCCCGTCGGAGACCTCGCGGATGCGGGCGATGGCATGCCGCAGATTCTCGCGCTCGTTGTACGTGGGGAGGATGACGACGTTCATGACCGCAGTATATCTGGCTCTCGGCTCGCGGGAGGCAGGAGGGGGGTCGGCTAGTAACCATAACCCTATACATGAGACTGAGTGTTTGGTGGACGGCGGGAGCCTGCGGTCCCTGCGTGGAGAGGTTGATGCGTCCGAGAACTACACTATAGTGTGGGGGTCTCATTCCTCTAGGCACTACATATTGTGGGTGAATGGTAGCCGTGCGTTGTCCCTTCTGCAACAGCGAAGAGAGCCGAGTCGTGGATTCGCGCGACTCTGAAGCTGGCGATGCGATCCGTCGGCGCCGCGAATGCTCCACGTGTGAGCGTCGCTACACGACCTATGAGCGCATCGAGGAAGTGCCGCTGATGGTCGAGAAGCGCGATGGCAGCGACGAGGTGTTCGCGCGCCAGAAGCTGCTCAACGGGCTGCTGCGCGCCACGGAGAAACGAGGCATTCCTCTCGAACGCCTCGAGAGGGCGGTCGACGAGATCGAGAACGACCTGCGGCGCAAGCCTGGCCGGCCGGTCACGACGCAGATGGTGGGGGAGGGCGCGCTGCGGCATCTCCGAGAGATCGACAAGGTGGCCTACGTGCGGTTCGCCTCTGTCTACCGCCAGTTCGAAGATATCGATGAGTTCCAGGAGGAGCTCGCACGTCTCGAACCCTCAGGGGATGAAGCAGCACGCCACGACGAGAGTTCTGACCCGACAGCCGGGAGTGGTCGCGAGCAGGGAGGACACGGAGCATGGGTGACGCAGGAAACGCAGTGATCGAGCTCTCCGCCAACGCGCTCAAGGTCCTTCAGCGCCGGTATCTGAAGAAGGGCGAGAACGGCGAGCTCCTCGAGACGCCGGAGGAGATGTTCCACAGGGTCGCGAAGGCCATCGCGAAGGCAGAGCGCCTCTACAACCCAAGTGCGCCCGTCGAGGAGTGGGAGGCCACGTTCTACGAGCTGATGACCTCGCTCGAGTTCCTTCCCAACAGCCCGACTCTTATGAACGCCGGGCGCGATCTCGGGCAGCTCTCGGCGTGTTTCGTGCTCCCTGTCGGCGATTCCATGGAGTCGATCTTCGAGGCCATCAAGAACACCGCGCTCATCCACAAGAGCGGCGGCGGCACCGGATTCAGCTTCTCGCGCGTGCGCCCGCACAACGACGTCGTCCTCAGCACAAAGGGCGTTTCTTCGGGCCCGCTCTCGTTCATGAGCGTGTTCGACGCCGCGACCGAGACGATCAAGCAAGGCGGCACGCGGCGGGGCGCCAACATGGGGATCATGCGCGTCGACCATCCCGATATCCTCGATTTCATCAGCGCGAAGCAGAACGACGACCGCCTCAATAACTTCAATATCTCGGTCGCCGTGACCGACGCGTTCATGCGCGCCGTCGCCGAGGACGAGGAGTACCCGCTGATCAATCCGCGCTCGGGAGACGTCGTCCGCAGTCTGAGCGCCCGCAAGGTCTTCGGGAGTATGGTCACTCTTGCGTGGAAGAACGGCGACCCGGGCGTCGTCTTCATCGACCGCATCAATGCAGACAACCCGACACCTCATCTGGGCGAGATCGAGAGCACCAATCCGTGCGGTGAGCAGCCGCTTCTCCCCCACGAGAGCTGCAACCTGGGCTCGGTCAATCTCTCGCGGGTGGTGTCAGACGGGCGCATCGACTACGGCTCGCTGGGCCGCATCGTGAGGACGGCAGTGCGCTTTCTCGACGATGTCATCGACGTGAACCGGTATCCCTTGCCCGAGATCGAGCAGATGACCAAGAAGAACCGCAAGATCGGCCTTGGGGTGATGGGGTTCGCCGACATGCTCCTCCTGCTCAACGTGCCCTACGACTCCGAGGACGCCGTGCGGATCGCCGGCGAGGTGATGAAGTTCGTCCACGAGGAGGCGCGTGCCGCCAGCGAGGAGCTGGCCGGCGAACGCGGCGTGTTCCCCAGCTTCGAGGGGTCGGTGTACGACCGGCCCGGCGGGGCGCGGGTGCGCAACGCGACCACGACCACCATCGCGCCGACCGGCACCATCAGCATCATCGCCACCTGTTCGAGCGGCGTCGAGCCGCTGTTCGCCATCAGTTATGTGCGAGCCAACGTGCTGGACAACGACAGCATGCTCGAGGTGCACCCCTACTTCGAGCGCGTGGCCAAGGAGCGCGGCTTCCACAGCGAGGAGCTCATGAAGAAGATCGCCGACGTCGGCTCGGTGCGGCACCTTGACGGCGTTCCCGCCGACGTGCAGCGCATCTTCGCGACGGCGCACGACATCACGCCGGAGTGGCACATCAAGCTCCAGGCGGCGTTCCAGAAGCACACCGACAACGCCGTCTCGAAGACGGTGAACTTCCCGAACGAAGCGACCACAGACGATGTCGAGAACGTCTACCTGATGGCCTTCAGGAGCGGCTGCAAGGGAGTGACGATCTACCGCGACGGCAGCCGCGAGGAGCAGGTGCTCAACGTCGGCCAGACCAAGAAGAAGCGTGAGCGTGAGGCGGCGATGGGCGGCATCGCGACGACGCGCCCGGCGCGTCCGCAGCTCCTGAGCGGCGAGACGCAGCGCATGGACACAGGCTGCGGCAAGCTGTTCATCATCATGAACGACGATGAGTACGGACCGCGCGAGGTCTTCGCCAACATGGGCAAGGCGGGTGGCTGCGCCTCGAGCAACACCGAGGCGCTCGGTCGGCTCATCAGCTTGGCGCTCAAGAAGGGTGCGGGCGCGGGCGAGATCGTGGAGCAGCTCAAGGGGATCCGCTGCCACGTTCCCTACGGTCTCGGGTCGAATGCCACGCTCTCGTGTGCGGATGCCATAGGCAAGGCGCTCGAGCGACGGTACGTGGTCGGCGGCGGGGCGCCCAGCGAGCCTCAGCCCCAGCTGTCGCTCGTCGAGGTGGCTCAAGGGGCGTGTCCCGACTGTGGCGGCGCCATCGAGCACGAGGGCGGATGCGTGGTGTGCCGACTGTGCGGGTTCTCCAAGTGCAGCTAGACGCATCGCCGCCTGCGCCTGGCCGCATCGGTGTCGTGCTGAGATGACGCGTTGCGCAGTGGGTACAGTAGACTGACGGCGCGGCCGGTGGTTGCCCACCGGAGCCGCCTGGCATCGACAACGGGGAGGAATCCGATGACCGAAAGCACCAATCCGATGACCGACAGCACCAATGCGCAAGAGTCTGTCCCGACCAGCGGGGTGACGATCTCCGACAGCGTCGTCGCGAAGCTCGCGTTCAAGGCCATCTCGGGCATCGAGGGGATCCACTCCTTGGGAGGCGGTGGCTCCCGCGCTCTGGCCGGTCTTCGCGGTGACAGGGGCACGCCGGGCATCAGCATCGACCTCCACGAGGACAAGGTCGACATCGACATCACGATGAGCATCGTTTTCGGCGCGAACGTCTCGAAGGTCGCAGAAGCGTGCCGGTCCGCCGTCACGGAGCAGATCGAGAGCACGACCGGCCTCAAGGTCCGGGCGGTCAACGTTCTCGTGAACGACGTCGTGTTCCCGGAGGATCAATCTGGCTCAGACGCCTGACAGGCGGCCCGCCGGGGCGGCACCGGGCGCGAGGGTTCGGCTCGCCACCGCTGCATTGCTGGTCATCGGGGGCATCCTCGCCGCCTTGGTCGCGGCCCGGCTGGTAGCGGCGACAGCAGGCTGGGACGTGTCGTCGCTGAACTCTGTGGCCTCGGCGTGGGGGTACGCCGTGCGGGTCGCCCTGCTGTGCGTGGCCCTCGTCGTTCTGGCGGCTCTCATCGCGGCCGTGATCGGCCGTGGGCAGCGATCTCTGTGGCTGCGCGGCGAGCGCGGCGGCGTGCTGGTGCCGCTCAAGGCGCTTCAGCGGCTCGCCGAAGCGACGGCGCTCGGAGATCCCGATGTCGTGCGCGCCGAGGTCCACCTGCGCGACCGCGACGGCGCCCCGTACGGGAGCATGCGCCTCTACGCGCGCCCGCTCGCCGACGCCGCGCGCGTTCGTCGTGATGTGGAGGCCGAAGTACGGGCGGCGATCGATCTGCTCATCGGCCGCGAGGCAGCCCAGGTCGCTGTGAAGCCGACCGTGCTGCGCGTGAGCCAGCTCAAGAAGTACCTGCCGTGAGCTCGGCCTCCCGGGTCCTTGCCGTGTTCGTGGGGCTTGTGGTCATGGTCCTGGCGGCAGCTGCGTTCGTGCGCCAGGCCATGTTGGCCGTGGACCGCTCTCCCGCGTGGCCCCTCGCAGGACGGTGGGAGCGGCTCGTCGGTGAGCCGTCGTGGACGGCCACCGGGCTCTTGGCGCTGGCCTGCGCGGCGGTCGCGGCGGGGCTACTGCTGCTCGCCGCGGGGCAGGGGAGCGTGGTGCGCAAGAGGGCAGCCTTCGTCACGATCGCGAGCGAGCACGGGGCGACCAACCTCGACGCACCTGCGCTGGAACGGGTCCTGCGGCGCCGCCTTGAGGCGGCGCCGCCCGATCTGCGGGTGAGATCCGTCGCGATCGGCGGGGCCGGCGCGGGGTGCCGTGTGCGTGTCGAAGCCGATATGCCGGTGGCGGATCTTGTCGGGACGCAGGCACGCGCCTTTGCGACGATCGCCCCTGATCTCGAGCGGCTCGCGGGACTGCGTCTGGTAGCGGTCGACATCATCGTCGTCGGGCGCTGACTCACAGCCGGGGTGGGGGCGGTCGTCAAACAGAAAGAAGACCTGGGATTATCCAGGTCTTCGACGAGAGCCGCCCCGTGGGTGCTGGGGTCTGTGCTCTCCCACGTCGGAGCATACGCTCATCGGCAGTGCGCGCGCAAGGGCACGCTGCCGTTTCCGGTGATCTACCAGCCGGGAAGCTGCCGGACGCCTTCGAGGGCGCGGAGGTCTGTGAGGTCCTGGTTGATCTCGAGGATGCCCCGGTAGGCCCCTTCATCGTCACGTACAGCGCAGTATCGCGTGTACTTGAAGTGCCGATCGGCCTGCCTCCAACCTTCGGCCACGTCTCTGGCGCCGCTGCGGAAGGCATGGAGGATCTCCTCGAGGACGGCTAGGCTGTGACCAGGATGACAGTCACGGACGTCGCGACCTATGAAGTGCTCCTTGCAGCTGCCATAGGTCTGTCCCTTCCAGAAGCGCAGCACGTCGTGTTCGTCGGCGAAACTGAGATCACACGGGAGCACGCGGACAATGAGCTCCAGCTGGTCCGGAGTCAGGCTCCCCTTCGGTGTGTCCATGCTTCTCCGGTTCAGGCGTTGTCGGTCGCATAGGCGACGCTGCGGATGAGGCCGATCGTCTCACCGTCCCCGCCTGAGGTGGTCGTGTCACTCATGGCGTAGACCTCCGTGGCCTTCTCCTCGAGCAGGAACGCGGCGACTTGCTCGTCGAGATCCTGAAGCTCGCGTACGGTGGCGAAGATCTTGATCGGTGTGGCGAAGGTCTTGACCTTGATCATGACGCTCCTTTCGGTCACCAGTCGACGAGTCGGCGCTGCCCTTCGAGGGCGCGAATCGCGGTCACGTCCTGAACGGTCTCGAGCGTGCCCTTGTAGGCGCCGGCGTCGTCGCGCGTGGCGAAGTAGCGGATATGGGCGAATCTGCCTTGGTGCTGGATCCAGAAGTCGGCCGTGCTCTTCTCGCCCGAGCGGAAGGCGTCGATGATCTGCTGCACCTTGTCGACGCTGCTCGGGGGATGGCAGTTCTGCACCTTGCGGCCGATGACGCCGGGGCTGCGCGGGAAGATGCGGTCGCCCTCGCTGTAGTAGCGCACCTCATCGTGCTCGTCGATGAAGCTGAAGTCAATGGGGAGGGCCGACAGCATCAGGTCGATCTGCGCGCGCGTGAGGGCGCCGGTGGTGAGATCGAGGAGGCCGGACGGGCCCCCGGAGGCAGTCACTTCGGCTTCCCGCACGGCCGCCGCCCGGCCGTTGCCGTCGGCCGGCCACGGCGCGATATCCGCGATGAAGGCGTAGCCTATCTCGCCCTCGCCGGCGCGGATCGCCACCCACTCCTCGTCGGTCAACATCTCCATCGACATCGGGAAGAGGATCTTCTCCTCCTTGGTCACCATGTCCTCCATGGTCTGAGCGAGCCATTCGGCGCTGAGTGCCGCCTGCTCGGCGTTGTCGGTCTCGACGTACTCGCGGGCGTCCTTGAGCGCTCTCCGGATGTCGTCGTGCAGCGCCCACATCACCTTGCTCGGGCCCTCCACGCCGTGTCTCTCAAGGTAGGGGAAGAGCTGGTTCTCCTTGCGCAGGTAGTGCAGCTCAGTCTCACGCAGCCGCTCGAGCGACTTGGCCAGGGGGGCCTTGAGGGCCGGCCAGGGACCCATGGGGTCGTCGGCCGCGCGAATCGCTCCCGCTACCTTGCGCAGCGATGTGACCACCTGCAGCATCGCCTGGTTCTCGCGCTGGAAACTGTCGATCGGGTGGCCGGCCGGCGTCTTCACCGCCTCGTGACCCTCGAGTGCTCCGGCGAACACCTGGACGTGGACGTCGCAGAGGCGCTTGACCTCGCTCTCGGGCATCCCTTCGGCGATGAGGCGCTGCTCCATGGCGGCGATCTCGCCGGCCTCGATGTCCTCGATGAGTTCTCCGAAACGCTGCGTCAGCTCGTCCATGGGATGCCCGGCGTGCAGATCCTTGATGATCTGCTTGAGCGCCTCGAGGCGCGCCGGGTCGATGCCGCCGGCCGCGGCGGTGTCGGCCACGCCGGGGTCGCTGCCGGTCTGGGCCGCGATCTCCGCCGCGACGTCGTTCATGAGCTGGTTGAGCGGGACGTTCGCGAGCCCGGCGGCCTTCTCGAGAGTGGCCATGCGGGCCATGGTGCGACGCAGGACGGGGTTGGTGAGCTTGCCGAACTCTGGGTCGTAGCCGGCGAGGAAGTCGAGGAGGAAAGGGTACTCCTTGAGCAGGGTGTGGACTGTGGTCTTCGGCGTGATGGTCATACCCGACTCCATTGGTTGGGATTAGGTGCTGACGGGATGGTACCACCTTTGAACGGTACGCGGCGGATTGACCTTGCTCAAGTCTCAGACGGCGGCGCGGTCGATGGCGGCGACACATGCGGCTCCGGCGCCAGCGGCAGGCGCACAGTGATGTCTGCCCCCTCGCCCGGAGTGGATTCGAGGGCGACCGAGCCACCGTGCGCCTGCACGATCGCGGCGACGATGGCCAAGCCGAGGCCGGCGCCCCCGGTCCCACGCGTGCGCGCGGGGTCCGCGCGGTAGAACGGCTCAAAGGCCCGGGCGGCTACCTCGGGTGGCATTCCGGGCCCCTCGTCGGCGACCTCGATGACCGCGGCGCGGTCCGCCGCCGCCGCCTCGACGTGCACAGCGGCCGCCGCCGGCGTGTGCCGCAGCGCGTTGCCCACGAGGTTGGCGACGACTTGGCGAAGCTGGAGCTCGTCGCCCAGCACGAAGAGCCGGTCCTGGGCCGTGAGGTCGATCTGGCGATCGGGATCGGCGGCTCGGGCGTCGGAGACCGCGTCCGCGACGATCCGCGAGAGATCCACTGGGGCGCGCTCTGGCTCGCGGCCCTCGTCGAGCCGCGCGAGCAGCAGGAGCTCGTCGACCATGACACCCATGCGCTGGCTTTCCTCCTGGGTGCGGCGCATCACGAGGGCCAGATCCTCGGGGTTGTCCTTGGCGCCGCGGAGGAACATCTCGGAGTAGCCACGGATGGAGGTGAGTGGGGTGCGCAGTTCGTGGGAGGCATCGGCAAGGAAGCGACGCAGTCGCTCTTCGCTGGCCGTCCTCTCGGCGAAGGCGACCTCTATGCGCTCGAGCATGCCGTTGAGCGCCAGACCCAGGCGTCCTACCTCGGTCTTGTTCTCGGCCGGTGAGACGCGCTCGGAGAGATCTCCGCTCGCGATGCGACCGGCGGCCTCGGCCATCTCCTCCAGCGGCTGCAGATCGCGGCGCACCAGCCACCACGCGAGGGCGGCCAGCCCGGCCAGCACCATGACCGTGACGACGATCTCGATCAGCACCAGGCGACCGAGTGTCCGCTGCATGTCGGCCAGTGGGATCGCCACGACGAGTGTGTACGACAGTGAGTCGACGTCCTGCACGAGGACCCGGAATCGGGAGCCCGACTCGCGAGCGCCGGTCGTGAAGGTCACGTTCTGTCGGTCGCTGTCCACCTGGGGCAGCGGCGAGGGCAGGTCCGGGACGGGCAGCGTCTCGGTCCCGTAGTTGAAGGTGACCGTGTCCAGTACCCTACCGGTCCCGTCGCGCAACTGGCCGTAGGTGCCGGGCGGCAGGATTGATGCGTCGGCGCCGCGGCCGCGAGGGAAGGGCTG
The DNA here is from genome assembly GCA_963717285.1 of uncultured Thermoleophilia bacterium. Classification (GTDB taxonomy): domain Bacteria; phylum Actinomycetota; class Thermoleophilia; order UBA2241; family UBA2241; genus CAIXSE01. The sequence continues at coordinate 255,979 of CAVQVW010000001.1, read as the reverse complement.
GGCGTTGCGCGTCAGCTGGAGAGCGACCGGATTGCGGGCCGCGAGGAGTTGCTGGTCGACCCGGTCCGTGAGGAAGGAGCGCAGAGAGAGGTACGTGGCCGCGTCGGCGATCAGCAGGCCGGCGGCGACGAGTCCGACCAGGGAGAGCAGCAGGCGCAGACGCAGCGTCACGGCTTGGCGGTCGGGAGGCGCAGGCTGTAGCCGACACCGCGGATGGTGTGGATCAGCGCCGGCCCCTCCGCGTCGATCTTCTTTCGCAGGTAGCTGATGTACGTCTCGACGACGTTCGCGCGGCCGCCGAAGTCGTAGGCCCAGACGCGGTCCATGATCTGCGCCTTGGAGAGCACGCGGCGTGGGTTCAGCATCAGGTAGTGCAGCAGCTTGAACTCGGTCGGCGTGAGGTCGATGGCCCGTCCTGCGCGCAGCACCTCGTGGGTATCCTCGTCGAGCTCGAGGTCGGCGAAGGCGAGGACGCTGCTCTGGCGCGCCTCACTGTCCTCGCTGCGCCGCAGGATGGCGCGGATCCGGGCGACGAGCTCTTCGACGCTGAAGGGCTTGGTGACGTAGTCGTCGCCGCCGATGGTCAGGCCGCGGACCTTGTCTGTGGACGCGTCCCGGGCCGTGAGGAACAGGATCGGTACTCTGGAGCGGTCGGCGCGCAGACGACGAGCGACCTCGAAACCGTCGATGTCGGGGAGCATGATGTCGAGAACGATGAGACTCGGGCGGAATGACTGCGTCTTGCTGAGCGCCTCGATACCGTTGTGCGCGACCGACGGTTCGAAGCCCTCGTAGCGCAGAGCCATCCCGACGAGATCGGAGATGCTCGACTCGTCGTCTACCACCAGGATTCGGGTCCGCTCCTCCGCCGACTTGTCCACCGCCGCTCCTCAGGTCGCTGCTGCGATTCTAGCGCGCTGAAGCTGTGAGCGTGCTGTGAAGGGTCTGTGAGAAGGCCTTGGGTTCCGCCCGCGCCTTCAGAGCTGGTGGACCGGCGTCGTCGCGGCCAGAGGCGCCGCCTTTCCGTGAGCGCCGCCTCACCGAGTTGTACGGCCGCCGTCCTCAGCGACTCCACAGGGGCGGCGCAGCCTTCTCCCAGCGTGGCGCCGTAGAACTGGGTCGATCGACGAATCCGGTGCGGCGAGTCATGCGGCAAGACAGCGAGGAGGATCCATGTTCTTCACCTACATCTGGCGTGAGTTGCGTCGCCGTCATCGGCAGGCCTTGCTCACGGCCCTCGGCCTCGCGGTCGGCGTGGGGCTCGTGGTCGCCGTGACCGCCTACGCCGGCGGTGTCGCCAAAGCGCAGGACGAGGTCCTGGAGTCGCTCTACGGGGTTGGCACCGACATCTCGGTGACGCAGACTGCCGAGCTCGAGGAGGGCGGCGCCATGCAGTTCCGCCTGGACCCGGGAAGCCGGGACCAGGAGGGCCAGAAGTTCTCGCGCGACAGGTTGCGCAGCTCTCCCGGCCAGGAGTCGCTAGCGGAGAAGAGGGTGAGCGAGGTCGCCGAGCTCGACGGGGTCTCCGCGGCCGCCGGGGCGCTCGTGCTCAACGCGATCCATCTCGAGGGCGAGTTCGCAGAGGCTTTCAGGCAAGGCGGGACCCCCGGGGCGACGCCCGAGGTCTCCGCCTCCCAGGCGCCCATCCAGATCTCGACCTTCTTGCTGACCGGGACTGACGTCGGCTCCACTGAGGTCGGTCCTTTGGCCGCCAGTGAGATCGTCTCGGGTCGCTCCTTCGCATCGTCGGACGCGGAGAAGAAGGTGGCTCTCCTCGACGAGGCTTACGCGACGCAGGAGGGCCTTGAGGTGGGCGACTCGATCGAGGCCGCCGAGAAGAAGTTCGAGGTGGTCGGCATCGTGACCTCGATGAGCGGGACCTCCTCCACCAACGTCTACATCCCCCTGCACTGGGCGCAGACGCTCAGCGACGACAACGAGGACAAGGTCAATCAGATCTACGTGCGCGCCGAGAGCGCCGACCAGATCGCGACGGTCAAGAGCGCCATCCTGACGGCTCTGCCCGCGGCCACGGTGACGACCTCCGACGATCTCGCCGAGCAGGTGAGCGGTTCGCTCTCGAGCGCCTCGGAGCTCGCCGACAGGCTCGGCGCCTGGCTGGCTGCCGCGGCGCTCCTCGCCGCGTTCCTCGTGGCCAGCTTGCTCACGGTCTCGGCTGTCTCCCGCAGAGTCCGGGAGTTCGGCACTCTGAAAGCCCTCGGTTGGCGGGGCCGCCGCATCGTCGGGCAGGTGCTCGGCGAGTCGCTCGTCGTGGGGCTGATCGGCGGCCTGCTCGGCGTCGGACTCGGTCTCCTCGGGGCTCGGTTGATCGCCTGGTTCTCGCCGGAACTGCAGGCGACGGTGGGCAGCGCCGTGGGGGCCGGTCTGCCGCCTGGCGGTCCCGGGAGGATGGCGGCGGCCCTCGCCAGCACAGCTCCCACAGTCAGTGTGGAACTGACGGCGCCGGTGAGTATCCAGCTGGCACTGATCGCCGTCGGCCTTGCGGTGACCGGTGGCTTGATCGCCGGGGCTCTCGGCGGTTGGCGTGCCGCAGGTCTGCGGCCCGCGGACGCCCTCCGACGGCTCGACTGACGAGGTGCGAACGATGACCATCGAAGGAGCGGAGGATCACATGCTGTACGAACTGACGGACGTCAGAAAGCGCTATCGGCGGGGCGGCAGGGAGATCGATGCTCTGGCCGGCGTCGATCTCAGCATCGGCGAGGGTGAGTTCCTCGCTGTGCAGGGATCGACCGGTTCCGGCAAGACCACGCTGCTGCAGATGCTCGGCGCCATGGATCGGCCCAGCGGCGGGACCGTGTGCTTCGACGGCCGCGATCTGGGCCGGCTGGGTGAGGGTGGGCTGACGGAACTGAGGAGCCACGCCTTCGGCTTCATCTTCCAGGCGTTCAACCTGATCCCCACGCTCTCGGCCGCCGAGAACGTCGAGACGGCGCTCGTGCCCCGGGGGGTCAAGGGCGATGAACGCCGCACTCGCGCTCTGGAGGCACTCGAGGGCGTCGGGCTCGCCGACCGTGCCAGGCACGTCCCCTCAGAGCTTTCGGGCGGCGAGCAGCAGCGTGTGGCGATCGCGCGGGCTCTGGTGCGCAAGCCCCGAGTCATCTTCGCCGACGAGCCGACCGGCAATCTCGACGAGAAGACACGCGACGAGATCATCGGCCTGCTGGAGAAGCTCTGGCGCGAGCAGGGCCAGACATTGATCGTGGTCACTCACGACACCTGGGTGGCGAGCCGGGCCTCGCGACGCATCTGGCTCACGGGCGGGCGCATCGACATGAGGGAAGTCGGCGAGCTCGCCCTCGCAGGGGGGAGGGTCCTCTAGCCGGCCGGCTGCGGAGGAGGGCAGGAATGCGCAGGCTTGGCCGGCGGGTCGGCGACGAGCAGCCGGCGAACGTCGCGCTCGCGGGACGGGGTCAGTAGATCCTGACGGGTTCGGCGGCGAGGCACTCCTCGAACACTCGCCGTCCGTCTCCGACGACCGCGGGCCCATGGGTGACGAGCACGTGGTCGATGTCGTGCTCGAGCAGCGGCCGGAGAGTGGGGGCGAACACTTCCCTGTACCAGGCTGCGTCCGCCGAGGAGCTCTGGTTCCAGAAGCGCAAGCCGCCCTGCGCTCCGACGATCGCGTCGCCGAAGACGAGGGCGCGCAGGGCGGGGAAGTAGAGCGGAGACTCGTTGCGCCGCGGCTTGCCGATGGTGAAGGCCAGGGCGACGCCGTCGGCGATCTCAACGGCGGTTCCGGTCGCGGTCGACGGGATCACCTGTAGCGGCGCGTGTCGGGTCAGCCGCTTCTTCACACCGGCGTGGCCCCAGATGCGGGTCGGCGAGGAGCTCCAGTAGCGCTCGTACAGGCTCTCGCAGCTGCGCGTGTGGTAGGGGATGGTGATCAACAGCTCGACTCGTTCTGCCGATGCGGTCATCTCGTCGAGCTGGCCGAGCAGCAGGGCGCGACGAGGGTCGTCGTGGGCCGGCAGCATCGGGTCCACCAATGCGAGCACGCCGTCTTCGATCAGGCCGTAACTGACCACCTCCTCGACCGTGCTTCGCCAGGTTGGGTGTGGCGCGGTCCATCTGATGATCCCGGGCGCGATCTGCTCCATACCGTCCTCTCAGCCTGACGCTCATCCTACCGCGATTCCGAGTGAAGCGTCGCTGCTGCTCCGGCTCCGCTCGGAACGCCGGCCCCACCCGCGTCCTAGTCGACCGGCTCATCCTCGCGGGAGAGACGCCGTTCCGGGCACTGATTCCCCCGGCGCCGACCGACTGCTTCGCGCAGGATCCACTCCACCTGAGCGTTGACGCTGCGCAGATCGTCCGCGGCCCACTTCTCGACATCGGCCCAGACTCCAGGATCGATGCGCAGCAGGTACTGCTTGCGCACGGCCATGACCTAGGACTCCACCGGCCCGCGGGAACGGCTTGGTGGCCTCGATGGCCTCCTCACTGGTACAGAGTGCCCGTATTGAGGACCGGCGTGACTTGCGCATCGCCGCAGAGTACGACCATGAGGTTGCTGATCATCGCTGCCTTCCGCTCATCGTCGAAACCGACCACGCCCTTGTCGCTGAGGTCGGTCAGCGCCATGTCGACCATGCTGACAGCGCCGGTCACGATCTTGCGCCGGGCTGCGATGACGGCCTCGGCCTGCTGGCGGCGAAGCATCGCCTGGGCGATCTCGGGCGAGTAAGCGAGGTGTGTCAGGCGGGCCTGCTCGATGGTCACGCCCGCCCGCGAGAGGCGCGCCGTGAGCTCTACCCGCAGGGCTTCGGAGACCTCATCGACATTGCCGCGCAGGGTGATCTCGTGGTCGGCGTCCGCCAGCACCTCCCCGGAGTCGTACGGATACGCGCTCGCCAGATGACGTACGGCGGTCTCGCTCTGAGTGGCCACGTACTCCTCGAAGTCGTCGACGTCGAAGACCGCCTTCGCCGTGTCCTGGACTCGCCAGACCACGACGGCGGCAATGTCGACAGGGTTGCCGCGCCTGTCGTTGACCTTCAGCTTGTCGCCGTTCAGCGTGCGTGCTCGCAGCGAGATCTTGTAACGCTTGAGCTTCTTCGGCTGTGATTTCGCGGCCTCAGACTCCTTCCTGCCTTTGCCGGGCGTCCAGATCGATTGGCTGGCGGACTGCGTCGCCGACCCGTTGCTGTAGAACGGGTTGCCCCAGCGAAAGCCGACCTGGCGCGCAGTCCCCGTGTAGCTTCCGAAGAGGATCAGCACGCGAGCCTCGTTGGGCTGCAGCGTGAAGAACCCCGGGGTGGAGATGGCAGCCAGCGTCACGACCAGGACGCCGGCGACGAGCACTGTCCACAGAGGCCGCGCCGCGCCGCCGGCGTACTCCGTTCCCTGCGTGAACGAGTACACGATCAGCAGCGTTCCGGCGATGAAGAGGAGGATCGTGATCGGCAGGACCACCCAGCCGCTCATCACCTTCTTCTCTCGCTCTCTCGTCGGGGCGTCCTGTGCAGCTCCCCCCGTCTCCTGCGCCGACATGGCCTCTCCCTCCGTTCGCTGGCGGAGGACTCCCGGGCCGAGCGGCCGGGTCCCCTCACCGGGAATGATATGGTAAAGATATCATAACAGTATCGCCGAGGCTAGCCGACGAGCCAAGGGCCGGCGGGGCGTGAGCCCCGCCGGCCCTTGTTGACCGGACGATCGCGCAGGTGTGAGCGCGTCTGCTACTTGGATGGCGCCGGCGGCCAAGAGCCGAGCGGCGCGACGGGCGCCCTGGGCGCCGCCAGCGTGTATGGCGCGGGAGACGCTGTGCCGGCTCGTGCCGGCGCGCGCGGTGTCTCCCTTGTGGTCGACGGCGCAGGTGACGCGGGAGACACGACGGAGGACACTGTGGGCGACGCTGGAGACAGCGGCGCATCCGCGGTGCCCATGGCCGTCGCCCAGAGGGCGTCGCCCTCGCTCGGTCCGGGGCCGTCGCCTTGATACCGGGAGCTGCCAAAGCCGAGGATCGGCGCGAAGATGAACGGGAGCAACCAGAGGCCGATGCCGTAGCCAGAACCTTGTCCGAAGCGCTTCGCCATGTCGAGGCAACCGATCAGGTAGAGCACGAAGACCGCGATGCCGGCCAGGAACACGACGATGCCGAGCAGCGGGACGACGGACGACAACACCGCGCCCACGACATAGGCGGCCAGGACCCAGAACCACCACCGGGGCCGTCCGATGATCTCGACCCATACCCACCAGTTGTACACGGGCACGATCGCCGCCCAGCCTGGTCTGCCGGCTTTGGCGTACATCTTCCACAAGCCGACCGCCCAGACCACGTAGACGGCCAGGACGAGTACGGCGTAGATCGCCAGGAAGATGCCCAGTCCTCCGGCGTCGGCTTGGACTTGATATTGGTACGGATTGTCCATGGCTTCCCCCACCTCGGCTGCTGTGTCAGAGGCGCTCGGCACAACGTGGCCGAACTCCCGTCCAGCATACGTATCGGCAGGTCTCCGATTCTCTGAAGCGGGGGGTCGCGCCGAATCACGTAGCTGGGTCTGCGGCGCTCTCGGGCTGGCCGCCGCCGACTCCCTACCTCTTGAGCAGCGTGCCGAGCAGGCCGCGTGCGATCTGCCGGCCCATCTGGCTGCCGGCGGCGCGCACCACGCTCTTGCTCAGGGCCTCCATCGCGCTCTGGCGACGATCGTCCGAGCGCGGGGCACGTGGAGCCGCGGGCTCTCGCGCAGGGCTCTCCGCCGGGCGGGTCTGCGCTTCGGCTTCGGATGCGGCGGCCTGAGCCCGGGCGAACAGCACCTCCTCCGCGGATTCGCGGTCGATGAGGGGTTCGCAGTGTCCGGCTACGAGCGACGCCGCCATGATCTCCCCTCGCTGGTCCGGTGCGATCGTTCCGATGTGCCCGTGCGGCGGGCACGATCAGGGCTCGCTGGACCATCGCCGGGCTGCCGTCGTCCTCGAGCAGCGAGAGGAGAGCCTCGCCCACCGCGAGGTCGGTGACGGCGGCCTCGACATCGAGCTCGGGGTTGGGTCGAAACGTCTCGGCCATCGCCTTCACCGTCTTCTGCTCGCGAGACGTGAAGGCGCGTAGAGTGTGCTGGACCTTGTTGCCGAGCTGTCAGAGGACGGTGTCGGGGATGTCGACCGGGTCCTGCGTCACGAAGTAGACGCCGACCCCCCTGCTGCGGATGAGCCTCACCACCTGCTCGATCTGAGTGAGCAACGCCGGCGTCGAGCCCTTGAAGAGCAGGTGCGCCTCGTCGAAGAAGAACACCAGTTTGGGCTTGGGCATATCGCCCGCCTCGGGCAGGCGCTCGAAGAGTTCACTGAGCAGCCACAGCAGGGAGCGTGGCGTAGACCTGCGGCGAGAGCATGAGCCGGTCGGCCGCGAGGATGTTCACGTAGCCGCGACCACCGGCATCGGTCTGCACGAAGTCGAAGAGATCCAGGGCGGATTGGCGAAGAGCCGCCCACCGCCTTGCTCCTCGAGGGTGAGCAGAGCACGCTGGATGGCGCCCACCGAGGCGCGGGAGACGTGGCCGCATGTGGTCCCGATATCGGCGGCGTTGTCGGTTACGAACTTGAGAATGGCGCGAAGGTCGTCCATGTCGAGCAGCAGCAGAAGTCCATTGTCGTCTGCCACGCGGAAGGCGACGGTGAGGACGGCTTCCTGGACATCGTTGAGGCTCAGCATTCGTCCCAGCAGCAGAGGTCCGACCTCGGACACCGTGGTACGGACGGGGTGTCCCTGCTCGCCGAAGACGCCCCAGAACATGACCGGCGTGCTCTCGAGCGCCCACGGAGCGAGACCCAGCTCGTCGATGCGCTCGTCGATGCGCTCGTCGACTCGTGCGTTGCCGCCGCCGGGCTGCGAGATGCCGGCGACGTCGCCCTTGATGTCGGCCGCGAACACCGGCACGCCGCTGCGGCTGAATGCCTCCGCGAGCACCTCCAGAGTCACCGTCTTGCCAGTGCCGGTAGCGCTGGCCACGAGCCTGTGCCGGTTTGCCATGTGGGGCAGGAGGTGAAGGCTGCCGGCTCCCTTTCCGACCAGCATGCCCTCGGTCGTCTCGGCCATGGCGCGATCCCCCTCTACGGTGTCTTGCGGGTCAGTTCAGGCTGGCGGCGGCGATCACGAAGCGCTGGAACAGAGGTGTCACTCGGAGTCGGCGCTGGGGCTGTTCTTGCTGGGCCCGTTCGCCCGCGGCCGTCTCGATCAGCCCGAGATCCTCGAGCGGCTCGAGGATCCTCTGACGCAGCGTCACGCCGAGCAGCCTGGACCTCGGGTGGTCTTCCGCCGTCGTCCGCTCGGCGCTGTCGGCGGGCGTGCCGGCCGCCAGTTCGCCGACGGTCGTGCCTTCTCCGGCGGACTGAAGCAGTCGTTCGAGCATCTGAGGCACGCTGCGCTGTAGCCCAGGGTCGATCGCGCAGTGATCGGCGTACGCCGGGTCCGTCGGCGCGAAGTATCCCTCGAAGAGGGCGAGGTAGAGCTCACCCTCGCGGCCTGAGGCAAGCAGCGCTCGGCCGCGCCTCGTGGCGTGGAATGCTCCACGGTACCTGCGCAGCATTCGGCCGTTCTGCAGGCTACCGCACAGCAGCCGCAGACGAGGGACGTCACGATCGTCAAGGCCCTTGTCGACGAAGCGCACGATGTCGGGCGGCTCGGCCGGCCAGTGCATCTCGGCGCGGGCGCGTTCGACGAAGCTCCCCGCGAGGTCGCCGAGCGTCTTCGTGGTCGGGATGGGCGAGGCGGTCGCCGCCGCAAGGAGGTAGCGAGCGTTGAAGTACGCGAGCGGGTCGCCGATCTGATCCGCCGTCAGCGAGTCGAGAAGGACGACCGGGCCGAGGGCGTGCACTCAGGAGATCGCCGGGTCGGCGGCTGCGGGCGGTGCATCGCCGACCTCGATCGTAGGATGCTCGACTCCTTGCGGCGCCTCGTCGCCTGGCCGGGTCTCGTCGCCGTCTGCCGGCGGCCTCGATTGGTCGCCGTCCGCCCCTGCTCGGTCGCCGCTCTTCTTCGTCTTGGCCGGAGGGGGGAGGGCCTTCGGCACGGGGAGGAAGGTCACGGAGAGCCCCTCGGCGAGCACGGTGACGATGGCGACGGTCGCCTGCGAGTCGCCCTCCTCGGGCGCGGTCGCCGTCCCAGGATTGACATGGAGGATCCCGTCCTCCCAGCGAAATCCAGGCTCGTGCAGATGGCCGACGACGATCAGGCGGACCCCCTGATCCCGGGCAGCCGGCAGGTGGCGCTTGACGGCTTTGGGTTTGTGGACCACGAGGAAGGGCACTCCTCGCACCTCTCCGCGCGCCAGCGACGGCAGAGAGGCCGCGAGCTTGCCGGAGTCGGCGTTCCCCGAGACGGCCGTGACGGGTGCGATCGCCTCAAGCCTGCGCAGCACGGAGCGCTTGCCGACATCGCCGGCATGGATGATGTGGGACACGCCTGCGAGGAGGGGCGGGATGGCGGGCGAGAGCACGCCGTGCGTATCGGCGATGACCCCGATCGAGAGCGGTGCGGGGGCCGACTGCAGTGCTGCGGCCTTCATGTTCCTGGTCCTCCCGGACACATGGCGGACGATGTCTGAAGGGTAGCACGGATCCCGGTCAGGACGCCCGTAGTATGAACATCATCGCAGGTGGCTTCGGCAGGCTTGAGTCGGACTCCGGTGGCGCGATGTGTCCCGGGACCGCGGGTCAGGCCTGCTCGCCGTCTGCCGCCCGCCCGCCCGTCTCGGTCTGATCCTCCCCGGCGGGTGGTTCTGTCGCCGCCGCCGGTTGCCTTTGCGTCCACTTCAGCCCCGAGATGCTGGCGCTGTAGTCGACGATCGGCGCCTGGCGGGCGACCTCGCCTCTGACCGGTTCCTCCAAGGAGCTCAGGAGCTGTGCCCGTAGCCTTTCGACGAAGCCCTGCAGCGTCTCCTGCTCCTGCTCGCTCAGAGTGCCGAGGTCGAAGTCCGGCGGCAGCTGGACGTGCAGGTTGAGATCGATGTCCAGATGCTCCGGGACCTGGCGGGCAGCCTTCACGGTGAGTGTCCCGTCGTATGTGCTGAGGCCCCACGCCGACTCGACAAGCGCCGTCGTCACCGGCTCTGCCCTCTCGTCGGCGCCGTCCAGGAACGCCACGGGACTCACCGGGTCAAGGAGTTCCAGGTCGCTCTCGTACTCGACGTAGAGCTCCCACATGAGGCGCTCGAGCTCGGGATCCGGCGAGACCACGGGCAAGCCCATCTCGGCAGCCTCGTTGCGGCCGATGGCATGACCGTGGGCGAAGGTGCGCTCGGCCAGTGTGTCGATGAGGAGGTGGTTCCTCTGGTCGTCGAAGGGTTCCTCACGACTCTCGAGGAGCTTCTCGGCCACCGAGCGGATGTGGGAGTGCGTGCGGTACACGTTGCCGAGGATGAGCGGGCCGGGGTACTCGTTGAGTGCCTCAAGGGCGGTCGAGAGCCCGCTCTGGTCGGTGATGCCGGTCTTGTCGCGAACGAAGTTCACGTAGGCCATCACGTCCTCAACGTTGATCCGATCGTCGACTACCGCACCGCCGGCGCCCTGTCGCTGCACGCCGAGCGCAGGGTCGATCGGCCCGAGCTCACCCTTACGCCCGAGGAGGATCTCGTCTGCACCGAGCGCGATCATCGTCGCCGCGCTCTGCGCGCGAAACGGCACGATGACGGCGAACCCTACGGCGACGGCGCGCATCATGCTGACGATCCGCCACGGGGCGTCCACGGCGCCGCCGCGGCTGTAGAGGAAGAGGTCCAGCTGTGGCAGCTCGGCGTGCGGTCGTCCGCCGGCATCGCTGAGCGCCAGGAGGTGCTCGTACATGGGGCGAACCACGTTCTCGTCGATCTGCCCCTGGCAGTTGCTGCGGTCACTGGTCACGTAGGCGATGAGCTTGGAGCCTCGGCGAGCCTCTATCTCGGTGATCAGCTGCTTTCTGCGCGACCGGTCGTCAAGCATGGACCCTCCCACCTCGCGTAGCGTCGCGCCGGAACGGCATGCCCGTTCCCGGCGGCTGGGCGATCGGTGCCCAGCGCGTCACGTTCTCCCGTGGGGGAGCGTATCACTGCCGCCTCCCTCCGCCCGCTCGTGCGCTCGCCTTCCCGCCTGGGTCTCTCTGCTAGACTTCCGCGGTCATCAGCCCCCGCAAGGTGTGCGGGCGCGCAACGCGAAAGGACCGGTCCGCCATGACCCTCAGTGTCACTCTTCCCGACGGTTCATCCCTCGACCTTGACCGCGGAGCGACCGCACTCGATGCGGCCTCAGCGATCGGGCCGCGGCTGGCGAAGGCGGCCGTTGCGGCGCGCGTCGACGGCCGGCTCGTCGACGTCTCGCATGTACTTCAGGACGGCGCGGAGCTCGCTGTCGTCACGCTGCCGAGTGATGACCCCGACGCCCTCGAGGTCCTGCGCCACTCGACGGCGCACGTCCTGGCGCAGGCCGTCCTCAATCTCTATCCGGACGCCAAGTACGCCATCGGCCCGACCATCGAGCAAGGCTTCTACTACGACTTCCAACTACCCGAGCCTCTCACGGACGCCGATCTCCCGCGCATCGAGAAGGAGATGGCGCGGATCGTGAGCCGCGATCTGCCCGTGACCCGCTGGGAGGTGAGCCCCGACGAAGCTCTCGCGGTCTTCGGCGCCGGTGAGCCTGGTGCCGGTCCCTCCGGTCTGCCGCTTGGCCTCGACCAGCCCTACAAGATCGAACTCATCGAGGACCTGGTGGCGGCCGCCGAGGCTGAGGGCGCCGCCGCCACGATCAGCGCCTACTCTCAGGGCGACTTCGTCGATCTCTGCCGCGGTCCACACGTTCCAAGCACGCGGCGCGTCGGCAGAGGTACCTTCAAGCTCACCAGCCTGGCCGGCGCCTACTGGCGAGGCGACGAGCAGAACCAGATGCTCACCCGCATCTACGGCACCGCGTTCGCGACCAAGGAGAAGCTCGCGGAGCACCTCGAGGCTCTCGAACTGGCCCGCCAGCGCGACCACCGTCGCATAGGGCGCGACCTCGACCTCTTCAGCTTCCACGAGGAGGGCCCCGGCTTCCCCTTCTTCCACCCCAAGGGCATGCGCATCTGGAACGCCATCATCGACTACTGGCGCGAGGAGCACGTGAAGGCGGGATACGAGGAGGTGCGCACCCCTCAGATCCTGCGCCGCGAGCTCTGGGAGCGCAGCGGCCACTGGGAGAACTACAAGGACAACATGTACTTCACGCTCGTCGACGACCAGCCCTTCGCCGTGAAGCCCATGAACTGCCCCGGCGGACTGCTCGTCTACAAGAGCCGTCGGCGCTCCTACCGTGATCTTCCGATGCGCATCGCGGAGATCGGTCAGGTGCATCGCCATGAGATGAGCGGCGTGCTCCACGGCCTCTTCCGCGTGCGCTACTTCACGCAGGATGACGCACACATCTACTGTACTCCGGAGCAGCTCGAGGACGAGGTCCGCGGTGTGCTTCACCTCATGCTGCACATCTACGCCGCCTTCGGCTTCAGCGACGTGAAGATCGAGCTCAGTACGCGGCCCGAGAAGAGCATCGGATCAGACGAGATGTGGGCCAGTGCCGAGGGCGTGCTCGAGCGCGTGCTCGACGGCGAGCGCGTGGCTGGGGGCGAGCCGCTCCCCTATCAGCTCAACCCTGGTGACGGCGCTTTCTACGGTCCCAAGATCGACTTCCACATCCGCGATGTCATGGGCCGCACCTGGCAGTGCGGCACCATCCAGGTCGACTTCGCGATGCCGGAGCGCCTGGACATCACCTATACGGGGCCCGACAACGAAGAGCATCGCCCGGTCATGGTCCACCGGGCCTTGCTGGGCAGTATCGAGCGCTTTATGGGCATCCTGCTGGAGCAGTACGGCGGCAATCTGCCCACTTGGCTCGCTCCGGTGCAAGCGCTCGTCATCCCCATCGCCGACCGGCATGCTGCCTATGGCTACGAGGTCGTCGGCGCCCTGCGCCAGGCCGGCATCCGCGCCGACGTCGACGACCGTCCCGAGTCCATGGGCAAACGCATCCGCGACGGTCAGATGCAGAAAGTGCCTTTCCTGCTCGTGGTCGGCGATCGGGAGCAGGAGACGCGCGAGGTCGCGGTGCGTGAGCGCGGTGAGCAGAAGGGCTCCGTTCTGGTCGGTGACATCGCGGAACGGATCGCCCGGGAAGTGGGCGAGCGGCGATTGCCGGGCCAGGCCTGAGGCGCTGAGTCTCCCTATCGCCGGGGAATCGTCGGGTGCGCGCTACGTCCCCCTCCAACCGGGCTGTCGGCGCGCCTGCTCTCGCCCGCCGGCGCCTGGTGGGTAGGGCGGTCGCGAGGCTGGCCAGGAGGAGAGCGCGTGATGGTCGACCTGAGTGATGAGCGGCCTTCCCCGCGCTTGCGCCTCGCGGACGTGCGACAAGCCTTGGAGCTGTGACCGACGTGCCGCCGACGAGCGCCGGGATCCTGCTCTACCGGTGGCGGGCCGACGTCGCAGGTGATCGGCCAGCCAGCGCGAGCTCGTCGGTCGCCGCTCCACAAGGGCCCTCCGCCCGCCGCTCCCTGGAGGTGCTGCTCGTGCATCCCGGTGGGCCGTCTTCGGCCGGCAAGGGCGCCGGGGCCTGGAGTATTCCCAAGGGCGAAGTCAGACCCGGGGCGCCGGACACCATTGCACGGCCGGCTGAGCCGTGGCGTCGACCGGCCAAGATCAAGCTGCGGCTGGCCGCCGACGGCGCCGATCTCCTTGCGGTGGCCAGGCGGGAGTTTGCTGAGGAGACCGGATTTCGGCCGGACGAACTGGCCGCGCCCGGCGCCGAGTACGTACCGCTCGGCGGCATCAAGCAGCGCGGGCACAGGATCGTCTTCGTGTGGTCCTTGGAGGGTGACTGCGATGCCGGCGAGGTGGTCGGCGAGGGCTTGGCCATGGAGCGGCCGTCGCGCTCGGGTCGGACGGCCGCCTTCGCGGAGGTGGACCGCGTCGCGTGGTTCACGATACCGGCGGCGCGTGAGGCCATCGTGTCTGGCCAGCGTCGCTTCCTCGATGACCTGGAGGTCGTGGCCGGGGGAGCAGCCGGCAAGTAGACGCCGGGCTCGCCGAGGATGGCGGGGCGCCCGCGGGCCACAGAGTTCGCGGAGACCCGATGGTCATGGTCGATCGTCGCCACGCCGCTCAGGTGGCATCGAGCCCCACAGCCAGCCGTGCCGCCGGAAGACGGCCAGCATGGCAACGGCGACGACGACCTGCGTGAGCAGCCCGAGGACGACGAACATGGGCCACCCGGCGACTCCGCTCACCAAGGCGTCGAAGTTCATCCCGAAGAAGCCCGTGATCCACGTGAGTGGCATGAAGATCGTCGCGATGATCGTGAGGCGCTTCATGACTTCGTTGAGTCGATTCGACACGGTCGAGAGGTAGAGGTCCATCGCGCCGGTCAGGAGGTCTCGGTAGCTGTCAATGAGATCGCTGATGCGAATGAGGTGGTCGTACACGTCGCGGAAGTAGCGCTCGGTCTCGGCGTTCATGCCAGGCAGTCGCACTGCGCCGGCGACGACGCTCGTGAAGAGATCCCGCTGGGCTGTGATGATCTTGCGCCAGCGCACGAGGCGTCGCTTCAAGTGGAAGATCTCCTGTAGTTGCGCGTCAGTGGGTCGTCGCAACACGGCCGATTCAAGGGCGTCGATCCGGTCATCCAGCTTCGACAGCTCTGGGAAGAAGCTGTCCACCAAGGCATCCACGACGCCATGGAGGGCGATCGCGGATTGGGCGGCGATGGAGCGCTTGCGTGCGGCGCGTCGTCGCAACGCCTCGAAAGGCGGGCAGTCGTCGCGGTGCACCGTGACGAGGAACCGCTCGGAGAGGAAGCAGTGGACCTCCACGAGGCCGTCCTTGTCGGCGTTGGCGCCGTAGGCGACAAGCAGAACGAAGTCGTCGTAGGCGTCGAGCTTCGGGCGCTGGTCGAAGTGGACTGCATCTTCGACCGCCAGTGGGTGGAAGCCGAACACTTCGTGGAGCATCGCGATCTCGTCAGTTTCGGGACCGTGCAGGTCGAGCCAGAAGAAGTCCGATGCGTCGAGGTGTCGCCTGACAAGGGCGCGGTCTACTCGGTCGTGCGAGCCTCGGGAATCCACGAGGAAGTGACTGGGTCGTGCGGTCATTCATCCCTTTCGCGCGCCGTCTTTCGCGTCGATGCTATCGTCATCCCAGTTGCGAGTCGACGGGCGTCCGTCTCCTGATGTATACTTCCTCCGCTACCAAGAGGGAGCTTGCGAGCACCCCACCCTGCGCCCGTGTGGGCCGACAGGGTCCGTCACGAGAAAGGAGATCGTGAGGGCTTGCCGTTGGCGAGCCTTTTTTCGTATGGCCAGACCCTATTCTCCAAGAGACAAGTACATGCGGGACCGGGCCAATGAGGTCCAAATCCGCATCAACGACGGCATCACGGTGCCGCAGGTGCGACTCATCGACGAGGAGGGCGAGCAACTCGGCATCAAGCCGACCAGTTTCGCCCAGGAGTATGCGGCCGAGCGCAATCTCGATTTGGTCGAGGTCTCGTCGCAGTCCGACCCTCCGGTGTGCCGCATCATGAACTACAGCAAGTATCGCTACGAGCTCGAGCTCAAGGCGAAGCAGGCGCGCAAGCACCAGAGCCAGATCACCATCAAAGAGATCAAGTTCCGGCCCAAGGTCGGCGTGCACGACTACGAGACCAAGAAGGGTCATGTGTTGCGCTTTCTGCAGCACAACGACAAGGTCAAGGTCACGATCATGTTCCGTGGCCGCGAGATGGTCCACCCCGAGCGTGGAGAGCAGCTGCTCATGCGCCTGGCGGAGGACGTCAAGGAGTTCGGCGTCATCGAGTCCAAGCCCAATCTCGACGGGCGCAACATGACCATGATGCTCGCGCCGCCCAAATAGCGGCAGGAGGTGCGTATGCCGAAGATGAAGACCCACAGCGCATCGAAGAAGCGCTTTCGCCTCACCGGGACTGGCAAACTCAAGCGTCGCCACGCGATGAAGAGCCATCTCATGGAGCACAAGTCAGCCAAGCGCAAGCGAGGCTTCCGCAAGGCCTACGATGTCAGCGCGGCCGACACCAGAGGGATCGAGCGCCTTCTGGGGCTTCGCTAGAGAACCACCAGGAGTACGCACCATGTCTCGAGTAAGACGAAGTGTCACCGCGCGCAAGAAGCGCCGCAAGGTGCTCGATCAGGCGAAGGGCTATCGCGCCACGAAGAACTCCAGCTACAAGAGGGCGAAGGAGCAGGTGCAGCGCAGCGGCCAGTACGCCTACCGCGACCGCCGCGTGCGCAAGCGCGAGTTTCGCAAGCTGTGGATCGTGCGGATCAACGCCGGAGCCCGCGAGAACGGCCTCTCGTACAATCAGTTCATGCACGGCCTGCAGCTGGCCCAGGTCGAGCTCGACCGCAAGATCCTCGCCGAGATCGCCGTGAGCGACCCGCAGCACTTCGCTGCGCTGGTCGGCCAGGCTCGCGCGGCTCTCGAAGCGGCCTGAGGCGGGCGAGTCGCTTGGGGTTTTAGGCGAACCACTCACCAGCCCGCAGAACGCCCTCGTCAAGCGAGCGGCGTCTCTGCGTCAACGCAAGTTCCGCGAGCGTGAAGGCGCCTTCCTGGTGGAGGGCGCCGATCTCGTTCGCGCGGGACTCGTCGCCGGGCATCGTCCGCAGATCGTGTTCGTCCAGGAGGAGCGAGCGGAGGAGCTGGTGGCCCAGCTCTGGGCTGGATCGGGAGGACTTCCAGGAGACCGCGCTCCAGCGGTGTTCCCGATCGTCGATCGGGTCGCGCGGAAGCTGACGACGCTGGAGTCGCCGCCGGCCGCGATGGCCGTGTTTCCGCTGCCGGCGTACCCGATACCTGCGGCGCTCCCCCGGCCGGGTGGGGAGTCGCTTGTCGTGTACGTAGACGGAGTAACCGACCCCGGCAATATGGGTGCGCTGGTGAGGGCGGCGGTCGCGTTCGGCGCCACCGCCCTCGTCACTTCGCCCGGCTCGACCGACGTCTTCGGGCCGAAGGCGGTCCGCGCCAGCATGGGCGCGGTCTTCGGCCTGCCGCTGGTCTCGGATCTGCGGCTCGGTGACCTGGTCGGCCGGTCGAAGTTCGAGCGTGTCTACGGCTTGGCAGCGCACACGGGCACGCCGATCGGCACCGCCGACTTGTGCCGCCCCGCGGTGCTCGTCGTCGGCGCCGAGCGCGCCGGCCTCTCGCTCGCGGCTCGTCGCCACGTCACGGATCTTGTGACGATCCCATTGGCGGGCGCCGTCGGCGTCGTCGAGTCGCTGAACGCCGCCGCCGCCGGCGCGATCGCGCTGTACGAGTTCGCGCGCCGGCCTGGAGCGGCCGCGGCGAAGCCGGACCCAGGCGGGTCGTCGCGTTCTGTGGCACCGCCACCTACTACTGATGCGGAGGAGACCTGATGGACGACCGGCAGCTCGCGGAGCTTGCAGAGGCGCACCCCGAGCTTGAGGCGCTGCGTCTCGAGGCTCTCGCGGCTCTGACGGCGGCGACCGATCTCGCCGCGCTCGACGAGGCGCGCGTTCGCTTCCTCGGCCGCAGGAGCCGGCTCACAGAGATCCTGCGCTCCATCTCCAGCCTGTCGCCGGAGCAGCGCCCTGTCGTCGGCAAGCTTGGGAACGTGGTGCGCTCTGAGCTCGAGGCTTTGGTCGACGAACGAGAGCAGGCGGTCAGACAGGCGCTGCTGAGCAGTTCGCTGGCCGAGGAGCGCCTCGACGTCACTCTCCCCGCCCATCCCTTCCCCGCCGGCCACGAGCATCTGATCACGCAGACCATGCGTGAGGTCGAGGACATCTTCATCGGGCTGGGCTACCAGATCGCCGACGGTCCCGAGGTCGAGCTCGACTACTACAACTTCACGGCGCTCAACACGCCGTCGAGCCATCCCGCGCGATCCGCGCACGACACCTTCTGGGTCGAGGAGTCCGCACCGATCGCGCCGGGCGCGGTCGTGGACACCGATCGCGGCGTGCTCCTGCGCACCCACACATCTCCCGTGCAAGTGCGGGTCATGGAGCAACAGCGACCGCCTGTCTCCGTCCTCTGTCTCGGCAAGGTGTATCGGCGCGACTCGGACGCGACGCATACGCCGATGTTCCACCAGGTGGAGGGACTGGTCGTCGAAGAGGGCATCACCCTGGCGGATCTCAAGGGCACGGTCGCGCACTTCACGCGCGCGTTCTTCGGCTCAGACCGCAGGATCCGCGTACGGCCCCACTTCTTCCCGTTCACCGAGCCTTCCATCGAGGTCGACGTGGACTGCGGTCTGTGCGGCGGGAAGGGCTGTCGCAGCTGCAAGCACTCAGGCTGGCTCGAGATCATGGGCGCCGGCATGGTCGATCCCAACGTCTACGGGTTCGTGGACTACGATCCCGAATCCGTGTCCGGGTTCGCCTTCGGCATGGGCGTGGAACGCATGGCGATGCTGAAGCATCACATCCCGGACCTGCGCCTGTTCTACGACAACGACGTCCGCTTCCTGCGGCAGTTCTGAGAGGGGGAGGGGCGATGAAGGTACCGGTCAGCTGGATGATGGAGTACGTCGATTGGACGGGCAGCCTTGAGGAACTCGCCGAACTGCTCACCATGTCAGGAACGGAGGTCGAGGGCATCCACTCGGTCGGTGCGCCAAACGACCCCGAGAACCTGGCGCGCTTCGTCGTGGGCAGGGTCGTGACCCGCGAGAAGCACCCCAACGCCGACAAGCTGAGCCTCTGCACGGTCGACGTCGGCGAGTCCAACGGAGGGACGCGGCAGATCGTCTGCGGGGCAGACAACTTCACCGCCGGCGACGTGGTCGCCGTCTCGCTGTCCGGCGCCGTCCTGGAGAGCGGGCTCAAGCTGCGCAGAAGCGCCATCCGCGGCGTCGAGAGCGACGGCATGATGCTGAGCGAGCGCGAACTGGGTTACGAGGACGACAGCCCCGGCATCGCCGTCCTGCCGACGGACTGGCGCGTGGGCGCGCCGCTGCAGGGCTATCTGCCGGTGAGCGAGGCCGTGCTCGAGGTCGAGCTCACCTCCAACCGGCCCGACTGCTTCTCGGTCTACGGCATCGCCCGCGAGGTCGCGGCGGCCTCCGGGGCGCGGCTTGGGCCGCCTCCCACGACGGGTCCGGCGGTGCTGTGCGGCGCCGGGGCCGAAGAGGCGATCGCCGTCGACGTCCTCGATCCTGATCTGTGCCCGCGCTACGCCGCGCGCGTCATCCGCAAGCTGACGGTCGGCGAGTCGCCGGCCTGGCTCAAGGCGCGGCTCACACACGCCGGCATGCGCCCGATCAACAACGTCGTCGACGTGACGAATTACGTGATGCTCGGCTGGGGCCAGCCGCTGCATGCCTTCGACGCGGGCAAGATCGGCGGCGACAAGCTGCTCGCGCGACGGGCGACGGACGGCGAGAAGATCGTCACGCTGGACGGCGTCGAGCGCACGCTCGACGGCGAGATGTGCGTGATCGCCGACACGAGCAAGCCGCTCGTCATCGCCGGCGTCTTCGGCTCGATCGACGCCGAAGTAGACGAGCGCACGACCGACGTGGTGCTCGAGGCGGCCAACTTCAGCGGCCCCAGCATTCTGCGCACCGAGCTGCACACCGGCATCCGCAGCGAGGCGAGCAACCGTTTCGAAAAGGGCATCGATCCGCACCTGGCTCCCGGTGGCCTCGACTTCGCCTCTCGCCTTTTCGAGGAACTCTGCGGCGGCGAGGTCGCGCCGGGGGTCGTCGACGTACACGGCGAGCTGCCGGCTCGCCGCGAGCTCCACTACCGGCCGGTCAAGGGCGACGCCCTGCTCGGCTACCATGTGCCGGAGGCCGAGCAGGCCACCATCTTGCGGCGTCTCGACTGCGGGGTGCAGGAGGTCGATCTTGCCCACGTGCCCGAGCCGGCCATGTGGACGGTCTCTGTGCCGACGTTCCGCCCCGATCTGGAGCGTGAGGTAGACCTCATCGAGGAGGTCGGGCGCATCGCCGGCTACGGCCGGGCGCCGGGTACGTTGCCACGGCACACCACGACGGGCGGCCTCACCGGGTCGCAGCAGGTGCGGCGCGCCGTGCGGCGCGCCTTGGCGGTCTGCGGCCTGAACGAAGTCATCACCTATACCTTCGTCTCGCCCGACGCCGTCGCCCCGCTGGGCTTTGCGGGCGACGACGCGCGTCTGCGGCCGGTGCGGCTGAGCAACCCCATGAGCGTCGAGCAGTCGGTGATGCGCACCTCGCTGCTGCCTGGTCTCATCGGCGCGCTGCGCGACAACGTCGACCGTCTCAACGACCCGCCCAACCTCTTCGAACTGGGGCGAGTCTTCCTCTGGGACGAGCAGGCCAGCCCGGCGCCGCCGCACGCAGCCGAGCCGGGCGTGATGCTGCCTCATGAGCCCGAGGCGGCCGCCATCGTCCTCAGCAGCCCCTTGCGGCCGGCTGCCTGGACGTCGGCACCACGCGCCGTCGACTTCTACGCGCTCAAAGGGGTGGTCGAGGCGACGCTGCGCATCCTGCGCCTGCGGGGTGAGTACGCGCCGCTGGACGACGCCGTGGCGCGCCACCCGTACCTGCATCCGGGCAAGTCGGCGCTGGTCGCTGCCGCCGGCCGTCCTGTGGGGGTGCTCGGCCAGCTGCGGCCGGACGTCGCCGCCGCCTACGGCGTCGACGATCTTGCCCTCTACGTGGCGACGCTCTCGCTCGACGAACTAGCGCCCCTTGCCCTGAAGGATATGACCTTCGAGGATCTCGGCTCCTACCCACCGGCCTCGCAGGACCTGGCCGTCGTCGTCGGCCGCGACGTGCCCGCCGAGGCCTTGGTCGCGGCGGTCCGCAAGGCCGGAGGCAAGCTCACTCGCGACGTGCACGTCTTCGACGTCTACGAGGGTGACCAGGTGTCGGACGACAAGCGCTCACTGGCCCTGCGCGTCGTGATGCGCTCGGCCGAGCGCACGCTCTCCGAGAAGGACATCGCCAGAGTGCGCGCCAAGATCGTAGGCTCTCTCGAGAGGCAGTTTGGCGCCACGCTGCGCTGACGCGCGGCGTCTCTGCCATGGCTGCGCTGGGGCTGGGCACGGCGCTCCGTCATGCCATGCGGAACGCATAATCTGCACGCAATGAGCCGGAAGCTTGCATGATTCTCGTTGCTCGGGTATCGTCGGGCGGTAATGAGTCCGCCCACTGCATCGCCGTCGACTTTGCTGGATCCGCTCCGGGGTCCTCGGCCGTGCGCCGTCCTCCGAGCCCGACGTGCACGACCCACGCCGGCCGGTGGGCGCTCGTGTCTGCGCTAGTACCCGGCAGACATTCCTCAGTTCGCCCATGCCGGCGCATGCTGGCCTCTTGCCAACGTCCACTTCGACGTGTCTCCGGAGCGTCTTCATGAAAGTACCTTTCCTCGATCACAAGATGAACGCCGCAGTCGGCGGGCCGCCCGCGCCCACCACGAGCGTCGGCATCGTCGGTGCCAGCGGCTACACCGGCGCGCTGCTGGCCGAACTCCTCCTGCGGCATCCTTCGGTGAAGCTCACGCACCTCAGTTCAGAGCAGCTCGCCGGCCAGTCCGCGCACGCACATCTGCCACGGCTGCGCACCGATCTCGAGTTCTGCCGGCAGACGGACGTCAAGGGCGTCGACATCGCGTTCGTCTGCACGCCGCATGGGCAGGCGGCCAGCGTGGCCAAACGGCTGCTCGACGAGGGCGCGCGGGTCATCGACCTGAGTGCGGACTTTCGCCTCGGCGTCGAGTTGTACGAGGAGTGGTACGCGCCACATCCGCACCCGGAGCTCACCCCCGGCGTGTACGGGCTGACGGAGCTGCTCCGCGAGGAGATCGCCGGTGCTCAACTGGTCGCCAATCCCGGCTGCTACCCGACGGCGGCACTCCTGGCGCTCACACCCATCCGCGAGCTCGGACTCCTGGACGTGATCATCGACGCCAAGTCGGGCGTGAGCGGTGCGGGCAAGGCCCCCACCTCGCGCACGCACTTCTGCTCGATCGACTCCGAGCTTGCCGCCTACGGTATCGGGACTCACCGCCATCAGCCCGAGATCTCGCAACGGCTCGACTCACAGACGACGCTCACCTTCGTGCCTCACCTCGTCCCGCTTCAGCGGGGCATCACCGAGACCATCTACGTGCGTGCCTCGAGGGTGCCGTCGATCGCCGAACTTCGGGCCATGTACCATGAGGTCTACGACGGCGAGCGGTTCATCGAAGTCGACGACTCCGTGCCCGAGCTGAAGGACGTCGCCTACACCAACGACTGCCGCATCTTCGTGACCCTCGACGAAGGCGCCGGCCGCATCATCCTCGTCAGCGTGATCGACAATCTGATGAAGGGGGCGGCGGGACAAGCCGTGCAGAACATGAACGTGATGATTGGTCTGCCGGAACATCTGGGGCTGGTCTGATGCTGCTGCCGGCTTCGAAGTTCGCGCCTCTGCCGGACTCAGTCGCGGTGATCAAGGGCGGCGTCACGAGTCCGAGGGGCTTCTCCGCCGCCGGTGTCTCGAGTGGCGTCAAGAAGCGCGGCCGTCTTGACCTCGGCTTGCTCGTGTCGGACTTGCCGAGCGTGTCGGCCGCGGTGTTCACGCGGAACGCCGCCGCAGCCGCGCCTGTGTGCGTCACGCGCGAGACGACCGACTGCTCGCATCTGAGGGCGGTCGTTGTCAACTCAGGCAACGCCAACGCCTGCACCGGTGCGCAGGGGCGCGCAGATGCCGCCCGAATGCAGGCCCTCACGGCCTGGCGGCTGCACCTGCCGGCCAAACAGGTCGCGGTAGCCTCGACGGGCCTCATCGGCGTCGCGCTGCCCATGGACAGAATCGAGATCGGCATCGGGGCGGCGGCACAGACGCTCAAAACGAGCGGCTCATCGCCCGCCGCAGCCGCTGAGTTCGCATCCGCTGTGCGCACCACCGACAGGTTCGCCAAGGGCGGTGCGCTCGAGGTCGAGCTCGCCGGCGGTGTCGTTCATCTTGGCCTGGCCGCCAAGGGCTGCGGCATGATCAGCCCCAACATGGCGACGATGCTCTGCTTCGTCACCTGTGATGCCGACGTCTCCGCGCAGGGCTGGGACCGTCTCCTGCGCGCGGCGGTTGCCAAGTCGTTCAATCGCATCACGGTCGACGGCCAGGAGTCCACCAACGACATGGTGCTCGGCCTGTGCAACGGGGCCTCCGGCGTGAAGCCCGGGGAGGAGGGCCTGGTCGTGCTGGGTGAGGCGCTCGACGCGGCTCTGCTCGCCCTGGCCCTCTCGATCGTCGTCGACGGTGAAGGCACGACGCATACGATGAGGCTCACGGTCTCCGGGGCGCGCGACGCGGGCGAAGCCGAGGCCGTCGCGCGCGCTGTGGCGAACTCACCGCTGGTCAAGACTGCCTTCTACGGGCGCGACGCGAACTGGGGTCGCATCGCGCAGGCCGTCGGCCAGGCGGTGGGGCGTGCCGGCCGCAGCCTGCTCCCAGTCGAGATCGCCTACGAGGAGCTCTCCCTCGTGCGCAAGGGGAGCGCAGTCGCGCTGGATCAAGCGGGCTGCGACCGACTGAAGGAGATCATGGAACAGCCCGAGATCGATCTCAGGATCGCGCTCGGTGGGTCGCACGGTGAGGCGCTCGTGTACTTCAGCGATCTCAGCCACGACTACGTCAGCCTGAACGCGGAGTATCCGACATGAACGTCGCGGGTGTACGCCGGCGGGCCGGATCGGGGCGGCGACCATGACCGTCAAGCAGCAGACGACCGTCAAGACGCTCCTCGAGGCGATGCCCTATATCCGCCAGTTCTGGGGGGCGACCGTCGTGATCAAGTACGGCGGCGCGGCCATGACGTCGCGTCGTCTTCAGGAGCAGTTCGCCGAGGACGTCGTCCTGTTGCGACTCATCGGCATGAAGCCGGTCGTGGTTCACGGCGGAGGCCCGGAGATCAGCCGGCAGATGAAGAGACTTGGCCTGCAGCCGAGATTCGTTGCAGGGCACCGGGTGACCGACAGCGAGACGATGGAGATCGCCAAGATGGTCCTGGTCGGCAAGGTGAACAAGGACATCGTTGGGCTGATCAGCCGTCACGGCGGCACAGCCGTGGGCATCTCCGGTGAGGACGGGCACCTTCTGAGAGTGAGACCCAAACAGCACATGGACGAGGCTGGCAACGAGGTAGACCTCGGCTTCGTGGGCGAGGTCACCGAAGTGAACACAGATGTGCTCAATCTGCTCGCCGTGGCCAACATTCCCGTCGTGGCCAGCGTCGGCGCCGACGAGACCGGCGCCGCGTACAACGTCAACGCCGATACGGTCGCAGGCGAGATCGCCGCGGCGCTTCATGCCGAGAAGATAATCTTCCTGACCGACACGGACGGCATCTACGAGGACCAGGGCGACGGGCAGAAGCCCATCTCGGCCTGCGATCTCGCCTGCCTCTCCGAGTTGCTGGCCGACGGGACAGTCAGCGGTGGCATGATCCCCAAGGCCGGCGCGGTCCGTCGGGCGCTGGAGGCCGGCGTTGCCAGCGCACACGTCATCGACGGCCGCGTCGAACACGCAGTGCTGCTCGAGATCCTCACGAACGCCGGCTGTGGCACGAAAGTCACCGTCTGAGGCCGCTGGCCGTCGCCTGGGAGAACCGGATACCATGAGCACCAACAGCCCCGTGGGCAAGATAGAGCGCCAGCGTCTCATCCAGACCGTGATACAGGAGCTCGACATCTCGACCCAGCGTGAGCTCGTCAACACGCTCGGCTCTCTGGGCTGCGAGGTGACGCAGGCGACCGTCTCGCGCGACATCAGAGAGCTCGACCTGCAGAAGGTGCGCACGCACCTGGGTCGGCCCAAGTACGTACTCTCGTCGCGCGAGCGTCCGAAGGATCCGGAGCAGGCCGCCCAGAACGTCATGCGCGACTTCGTGCGCTCCACGGTGATCGCGGAACAGCTCATCGTCGTGCGTTGTGAGATCGGCACCGCGTCCACGATCGCGAGGCAGATCGACAATCTGAACCACACCGAGATCCTCGGCACTTTGGCAGGTGACGACACATTCGTCGTCATCGTCCGCGACGCGCAGAGGGCGTTGATCCTGAAGGGCTACCTCGACCGTCTGCGAGGGGCCTGAGCGAACCATGGGCGCCCGCACGCGGGCACCCTGCATCGGCCATCCACTGTGAAGGAGCAGCATCGTGAGCACCAACGGCAAAGTCGTCCTCGCCTATTCAGGCGGTCTGGATACGTCGGCTCTCATCCCTTGGCTCAAGGAGAAGTACGGCTACGACGTCATCGCGTGTCTGGTCGATCTCGGGCGCGTGAGAGACATCCCCTCGATCATGGAACGCGCTCTGGCCTCTGGCGCGATCGAAGCGGTCGCTGTCGATGCCAAGGAGGAGTTCGCCGAGCACTACTGCCTCCCGGCACTCATGGCCAACGCCCTCTACGAGGGCAAGTACCCGCTGTCCACCGCGGTTGGCCGTCCGCTCATCGCCAAGAAGCTCGTCGAGACCGCGCACGAGTTCGGCGCCACCGCCGTCGCCCACGGCTGCACGGGCAAGGGCAACGACCAGGTACGCATCGACATCGGCGTGCGCAGCCAGGACCCCGCTCTCAAGATCGTCGCTCCAGCACGCGAGTCCGATTGGCCGAGCCGCGAGGAACTGCTCGACTACGTGGCCGCCCACGACATCCCGGTGGCGCTCAGCAAGAAGAGTCCCTACTCCATCGATGAGAACCTCTGGGGCCGCAGCAACGAGTGCGGCGTGCTCGAAGACCCGTGGGTGGCGCCGCCGCCCGACGCCTTTCAATTCACGACCGATCCCAAGGACGCGCCCGACGAGCCGCAGTCGGTCGTCGTGAGCTTCGAGAGGGGTCGTCCGGTGGCGCTCGACGGCGAGGCCATGGGCCTGGTAGAGCTCATCGAGACGCTGGACGTCATGGCCGGGTCGCATGGCTTCGGCCGCGTCGACATGCTGGAGAATCGCCTCATCGGCATCAAGAGCCGTGAGGTCTACGAGTGTCCTGCGGCGCTCTCCCTCATTCGCGCTCACAGCGAGCTCGAGGATCTGGTGCTCACGCGCGACCTGCTGCACTTCAAGCGCACCATCGAAGCCAAGCTCTCCGACATGATCTACGAGGGCCAGTGGTTCGACCCGCTCACCGAGGCCTGTAAGGCGTTCCTCTTCCAGAGCCAGGAGCGAGTCACCGGCGACATTCGACTCGAGTTCTTCAAGGGTGACTGTGTGCCCAATGGCCGGCGCTCGGACTACGCGCTCTACAGCTACAAGCTCGCCACCTACACGACTGAGGACGAGTTCTCCCACACCGCCTCGGCCGGCTTCATCGAGCTGTGGGGCTTGCCGATCGAGATGTGGGCGCGCGTGGGCAAGGAACACGGCCTGATGAAGGAGATGGGTGAGTGAGGAGGCGTACCCTCAGTCTCACGTCGAGGATGAGGGGTCGCCCATGACGATGGGAGTCTGCCGATGACGGTCGCACGCTCGGGACGCTTCGCCGGCGAGCGCGCAGCTGCGTTCGTGGGACTGAACAGCTCACTGGCCCTCGACTGGCGCCTCTGGCCCGAGGACATCGAGGGATCGATGGCGCACGCTCGCGCACTGCGGGGCGCGGGCGTGCTCACGGACCTGGAGCTCGGCGAGATCGAGGCCGGCCTCGCGGCTGTCGGCCGAGAGATCGAGGCAGGCCAGTTCGTGCCGAGCGATGGTGACGAGGACGTGCACATGGCAGTCGAGCGACGGCTGACGGAGATCATCGGCGATGCTGGCGCCCGGATTCACACGGCGCGCAGCCGCAACGACCAGGTTGTGACCGACGTGCGCCTGCACTTGCGTCGCGTCGTGCAGCGGCAGGACATGGCCCTGGCTTCTCTTCAGGCCGTGCTTCTGGGCAGGGCGGAGGACCATGTCGACACGGTCCTGCCGGCCTACACGCACCTGCAGCGCGCTCAGGTGACGTCGCTCGCGCAGCATCTCCTGGCCTACTTCTGGATGCTGGACCGGGACCGCGTGCGTCTGGCGGCAGTGCGGCAGGCCTGCCTCGAGCTGCCGCTTGGCGCCGGCGCCGCAGTCGGCCTCGATTTCGACCTCGACCGCGAATGCGTGGCGGCGGAGCTGGGCTTCGAGCGGGTGGTCGAGAACTCCCTGGATGCCGTCGCCTCGCGGGACTTCGCGATCGACTACCTGGCCGCCGCCGCACAGCTTGGTTCGCACCTGAGTCGTCTCGGCGGTGAGCTGGTCCTTTGGGCGAGCGCCGAGTTCGGCTTCGTCAAACTGCCGGATGCCTTCAGCGGTGGCTCGAGCATCATGCCGCAGAAGAAGAACCCGGACGCCGCCGAGCTGCTGCGGGCCGCCGCACCGCGGCTGACGGCAGACCTCGGCGGCCTGCTCGGGGTGCTCCACGGCCTGCCGCTCGCCTACAACACCGATCTGCGCGAGGACAAGCGCTATCTGTTCGATGCGGTCGACTGTCTCGACCAGCTTCTGCCGGTCGTCGAGGGCCTGCTCGAGGGCGTGGTCTTCGACGAGGCCCGCATGGCCGTCGCCTGCGATCCCTACCTCGCGGCCACCGACATCGCCGACTATCTGGTCGGGAGGCGCGTGCCCTTCCGCGAGGCGCATCACCTCACGGGTACGCTCGTGCGCCGCTGCCTCGACTCCGGCGAACCCCTGGGCCAGGTCCCGCTCGAGCAGCTTCATACCCTCTCGCCGGCGTTCGACCAGGACTACTACGGCCTCCATGAGCCCGCAGCGCAGCTGGCGCGCAAGCGCTCGCGCGGCGGTTCGGCGCCGATGCGCGTGCGCGAGCAGATGCAGCTCGCTCGCGCGGCGCTCGACGCGCGCCCGTGCGGCTGACGTCCTCGCGGCGGGGGCTCGGGAGCCGATGCCGCAGGTGTGGGGGCCTGGGGCCGACGCCCTCACGGTCGTACGTTTGGCTCGCGGTGTGACTCAGTCCCGTCGTATCTCGCGCTCCTTCTTCGCCCGGTCGGCGCTCGCCGTCGCGCGCGACCTGATCGGCTGCATCTTCCTGTTCGACGGGGTCGGAGGGCGCATCGTCGAGACCGAGGCCTACGAGCCGGGCGATCCGTCCAGCCACGCGTTCCGCGGAATGACGGCACGCAACGCCGTGATGTTCGGCCCGCCTGGTCATCTGTACGTCTATTTCGTCTACGGCATGCACTTCTGCGCGAACGTCTCGTGCGAGGCGGACGGGGTCGGCGCCGCTGTGCTGCTGCGCGCTCTCGAACCCGACAGAGGGCTTGAACGGATGGCGGCGCGTCGCGGCACGCGTGAGCCGCGCATGCTGTGCAGCGGGCCCGGACGGCTCACCCAGGCTCTCGGCATCACCCGTGAGGCCGACGGGATGGCACTGGGCAGTTCCTCGGCCGCGTCACCGACTCCGCCCAACGCCGCCGCAGCGTCGCTCGTCGAGGTCCTTGCCAGGCCGGTCGGCAGCGCTGCGCGAGCGGGCATCGTCGCAGCGCCGCGTATCGGCGTCCACGACGATGGCCGCCTCTGGCGCTTTCTCGATGCGCGCAGCCGCTTCGTCTCTCGTCGACCGCCCCGCTCCGCGGCGGAGAGCGGGCTGCGGGTTGGCCGGAGAACGACTACGATGATGCCATGAGTCGTCTCGACGTCCTCGATACGGACCGATGCGTCGGTTGCCAGTGCTGCATGTTCGCGTGCGCACGTCGCGACGACGTGGTCAGCCTGAGTCTGGCGCGCATCAGCGTGCGCTCCGTCGGCGGCATCAGCCGCGGCTTCCGGGTGATCGTCTGTCGCGCCTGCTCGGACCCTGCGTGTGCGAAGGTGTGTCCTCAGAAGGCGCTCAGGTTGCGGCCGGGTGGCGGTGTTCTTCTCATTCCTGAGCGCTGCACCGGCTGCGGACTCTGCCGCACGGCGTGCATCATCGGAGCGATCCACTGGGACGACCGGTTCAACAAGCCGCTCATTTGTGTCCACTGCGGCGCCTGCGTCCGGCACTGTCCCTACGGCGTCCTGGGGCTTGTCAGGGACGACCGCACCGTCGCCCCCGTGGAAGACCCTCCGAGGCCCGAGCGATGATCCCCAACGACCCGCTGGCGAACGTCCTCTACGTGGACCTCTCGAAGCGCAGCTACCGTGTCGAACGCCGGGAGGACCTGTTCGTGGACGATGTCGGCGGTGCTGGTGCCGGCATACGCCTGCTCGAGGAGAACTGCCCCACCGGTACCGACCCGCTCGGGCCGGACAACCCGATCGTTCTCACGGTGGGGGCTCTCACCGGGCTCTTCCCGCTGGCCTCCAAGACGGTCGCCATGTTCAAGAGCCCACACACCGGAGACC
The DNA here is from genome assembly GCA_963717285.1 of uncultured Thermoleophilia bacterium. Taxonomy (GTDB): domain Bacteria; phylum Actinomycetota; class Thermoleophilia; order UBA2241; family UBA2241; genus CAIXSE01. The sequence continues at coordinate 226,700 of CAVQVW010000001.1, read as the reverse complement.
TCGGCGAGAGCCACGGCGGAGGCCGCAGCGCCATCGCCATCCGCTCCGCAGGGCTAGGCGGCATCGTCATCACCGGCCAGAGCTCGACGCCGACCTGGCTCGCCGTCCACGGTCACAACGTGTTCATCCGTGATGCCGACATCGTGTGGGGCATGGCAAGCCTGTTCACTGTCGGCCGTGTGATACGCGACAACGAACCTGGGGCCGGCGTGCGCTCGATCATGCGCATCGGCCGGGCCGGCGAGGAGATGGTCCCCTACGCGTGTGTGACCACGGAGACATACCGGCACTTCGGTCGTCTCGGGCTGGGCGCCGTCTTCGGCTCCAAGAAGCTCAAGGCTCTGGTCGTGAGCGGCGACACCGTCATTCCGACCGCGGATCCCAAGGAGTACAAGCGGGTCTACAAGGACCTCTTCGCCGCGACGCAGAGCGACGTTATGCGCAAGTACCACGACCTCGGCACCGCGGAGAACATCACGCCGCTCAATGCGATCGGCGGCCTGCCGACGCGCAACCTCCTCAGCGGCCGCATGCCAGACGCCGAGCGCATCAGCGGCGAGGGCCTCGCCGAGCACTACCTCGGTCGCCGCGTCGCCTGTGGACACTGCCCCGTCGGCTGCATCCACATCGCCGCGCTCCGCGAGTCCTACGCGGACGACCCGTACTTCTACAAGACGCGCATGATCGGCTACGACTACGAGCCGATCTTCAGTCTGGGCTCTCTGTTGGGGATCAACAATCCCGAGATGTACCTGCGACTCATGGAGACGGTCGAGGCCCTGGGGCTCGACTGCATGAGCACCGGCGCCGTCCTTGCCTGGGCGACGGAGGCCATGGAGCGGGGGATGATCACGGTCGAAGACACGGGGGGCCTTCGCCTCGTCTGGGGCGACGACGCCCCGTACCGCGCGGCGGTCTACCGTATCGTCGCCGGCGAGAACGACTTCTTCCTGGCGCTGCGCAAGGGCGTCGCCGCCGCCGCGAAGCAGTACGGCGGCGAGGACTTCGCGCTCGCGTTCGCCGGCCACGAGATGGCCGGCTACCACACCGGCCCAGCCGCGCACGTCGGCTTCCTGTTCGGAGCGCGGCACAGCCACCTCGACAGCGCCGGCTACGCTCTCGACCAGAAGGCCTTGAAGTCGGGTGACGAGCAGTCGGTCGAGGAGATGGCGAAGTCCCTCCTCAAGGAGGAGCGCTGGCGTCAGGTGCTCAGTTCGCTGGTGGTCTGCTTCTTCGCGCGCGGGATCTACACCGCCGACGCGATCTGTCGATCTCTGGCATGCGCCGGCTACGAGTTCACGCCCGAGGACCTTGACGTTCTGGGTCGACGCGTCCACCGTGCGAAGTACGAGTTCAAGTTGCGCGAGGGGTTCGATCCGTCGTCGGTGGCGTATCCGGATCGCATATTCAAGACGCCGTCGGCCACCGGCCTTATCGACAGGGCCGAGTTCGCGCGCGCCGTCGAAGCGATGAAGCGCGAGGTTCTCGGCGGCCGGGGGACTCTGAGCGACTGACGACTGCCGGCGAGGACGCCGATTGCAGGCTCTCCGGCCGTGGAGCTTGGAAGGTCGCGCGGTCGCGCGGCGCGACGTGTCTGACGCGGGTAGAATGCCCCAAGATGATCATCGGGTGAGAGGACGACCGTGAAGCTGAAGGAGATCTATGAGATCGCCGTGCGCATGGGCATCGAGGCTGACCCCCGGGGCAAGGATGGGGTGGACGATTTCCTCGAGCGCTCCAGGCGGCGCAGTGAAGCACTGCCAGATCACCTCAAGCCATTCGCAGACTCCGAGGAACTCGCAAACCCGTTCGCGGACACGAGGGTCTACGTCGGCGGACCCGACACCGAGGTCAAGCTGCTGTTGGCGGGCATCGACATGAACACGGGTGAGGTGGTGCTGGCCGATCGCCTTCGTGAGAAGGGCGTCGCCATCGATGCCGTCTACACGCATCACCCGGAGGGTTGGGGTCTGACCAGGATGGACAGCGTGATGGAGGTCCAGGCCGATATCTGGGCCACCCTCGGCGTTCCCATCCAGGCTGGGGAGAAGCTCATCGCCGAGCGCATGGACGAGGTCAAGCGGCGGCTCATGCCGGTCAACTACGATCAGGCGATCGACGCCGCCCGCTTGCTGGACATGCCGTTCTTCTCGGCGCATACGCCCACCGACAACATGGTCGTGGCCTTCCTCAACAGGCTCTTCGCCGAGCGCGAGCCGAAGCTCCTCGAGGACGTGCAGAAGCTGCTGCTCGAGATCCCCGAGTACCGCATCGCGGCGCAGAAGGGTGCGGCGCCGTACCTGGGCAAGAGCAGCCCGCGGGCGCGGTCCGGCAAGGTCTGGGTCGACATGACGGGCGGCACCGAAGGCCCCAAGAAGGTCGTGGAGAAGCTCGCCGACAGCGGAGTGGGTACGATCGTCGGCATGCACATGGGCCAGGAACTGCGCGACGAGGCCGAGAAGCACGACCTTCACGTCATCATCGCGGGCCACATGAGCAGCGATTCGCTCGGCATCAACCTCCTTCTCGACGAGTACGAGCGCCAGGGCGTGGAGACGATCGCTACGTCGGGCCTCATTCGCGTGCACCGCGACGAGGCCGGTAGGGTCCTCAGGGAGGAGCCCGGCGCGCTGCCGTGGTAGCGGGGCAGACCTCCCACACACCCGTCGAGCTACTGGCGCCTGCCGGGGAGCCGCGTGCGTTGCGCGCGGCGCTGGCGGCGGGCGCCGACGCCGTCTATTTCGGTTTCGAGCGCTGGAGTGCGCGGGCCTTCGCCGGGAACTTCGTCGGCAAAGGCGCCGTGAGCGCCGTCGAGCTCGCCCATCTCCATGGAGCACGCGCCTACGTGGCGCTGAACACGTTGCTCAAGGACGGGGAGATCGGGCCGGCGCTGGAGGCGCTGGAGGCGCCGTACCTCGCCGGACTCGACGGCCTCATCGTCGCCGACCTCGGCCTTCTGATGCGCGTGCGCGCGGAGTATCCCGATCTGCCAGTGCATGCCAGCACACAGCTGGGTACTCACAGCTCGGCCCAACTCGCGGCGTTGGCGCGCTTCGGCTGTGCCCGTGCGGTCCTTGCCCGGGAGCTCAGTCTGGCAGAGATCGCGGCGCTCGAGCCGCACGGCCTCGAACTCGAGGCCTTCGTCCACGGGGCGCTCTGCTACGGATACTCGGGCGGCTGCCTGCTCTCCAGCATGATCGGCGGCCGCAGCGGCAACCGCGGCCGCTGCAGTCAGTCGTGCCGTCTGCGCTACGACCTGCGGCTTGCGGAGGGCGGATCGACACCCGCCGCCCTTGGCGTCCCTCTTGGTGAGGACGTTCCCGTCGGCCCCGCGAGCCGTGTCATGTCGACGTCGGACCTGGCCGCCATCAGCATGCTACCGCAGCTGCTCGCCGCCGGCGTCACATCTTTCAAGATCGAGGGCCGCATGAAGGATGCTGCCTACGTGGGCCTGACGACAGCCGTGTACCGGGAGGCCCTCGACGCGGCGCTGGCCGATCCCGGCCGCTACGAGGTGCGTGCCGAGTGGCTACCGCGCCTTGAACAGAGTTTCTCTCGCGGCTTCAGCACGGCACATCTGGCAGGCCTTCACGACGAGGTGCGCAGCGGTGGCCGCGGCGGGCATCGTGGCGTCCTTGTCGGCCGAGTGAGGCGCGTCGACGAGGGCCGTGGAGAGGTGGAGGTCCGTCTCTCCAAGCCCGTCGCCGCCGGGGACGTCGTCTGCCTGTACACGACCTGGGGGCAGACCGAGCCGGCGCGCCTTGGCGCAGGGGGTGACACCAGCGTCGTGTTGCGGACACGCGAACGTGTCGCCGTCAAGGACAGGCTCTTCCGCCTTGCGGCGGCCGATGCGGGGGAGTTCGCTCAGGACCTCATCGCCGGACGTGCCGCCCTGCGGCCGGTGATGGTCAGCATGCGCCTCGACGGTGCCGAAGGGAGACCCGCCCGACTGACCGTGGTGGACGAGAGAACCGGCGCTCAGGTCGAGCTCAGCGGCGTCGTCCCGCTCGCGGCCGCGCGCACCGCGGCGCTCACGGAGACGAAGGCGCGCGCCGCTCTCGGCGCGCTCGGCGGTACGCCGTACCGCCTCGGCGGGCTGGGGTTCGCAGTCGCGGACGGCCTCTTCTTGCCCGTCGGCGAGCTCAAGGACCTGCGACGACGGGCCATGGCGGAGCTGGACGAACTGCGCTTGACAGTGCACCGTCGGCGCAGGCTTCGCCTTCCCGCTGCTCCGACCGAGAGCGGCTCCACCGCCGTTCCCTCTCGGGATCGCTCCATGGCTTCGCGACCCGGCTTGGTCCTGGTCCTGCGTCCGGGCGAGCGTCCGCTCGCCGCCCCCGGGGTCGACGCTCTCTGCCTCGACCTCCTGTCCGACGATGCGCTCGTCGTCGTGGCGTCGGCGGTCGAGCAGTTGCAGGCGACGGGCCTCCCGTTGCACGTGCGCCTCCCGGAGGTCCTGTTCGATGCCGACGAGGCGTGGTGGCGCGCGATCCTCGGCCTGCCGTGGCAGGGCGTCTACGCGCGCCATCTCGGCGTGCTTCTGGCCCTCCGGTCGACTCTCCCGGAGACGGGCAGGCCGGTCCCATTCGCCCTCGAGTACCCATTGCAGGGCTTCACCCGGGGGGCTGCGCAGGCCGCCGCCCATCTCGCCGGCCGGCCACCGGCGGCGGTCGTAGCAAGTCCCGAGGCCACGCTCGAGGAGATCGCCGGCTTGGCGACACGGGCGACGGGTCTCGAGGTTCTCACCGTCGGCCGTCAACAGCTGCTGCACACCCGGGACCGACTGGGCAGGGCGGAGGGGCTGTATGAGACGCCCGTTCCCGGGCGGCACGTCGGCTTGTCACTGACGGATGCCAAGGGGTACTTGTTCCCGGCGACGGTCGACGTCGGCGGAACACGCGTGTACAACGCACGCATCACCAATCTCGCGGCGAACCTCGACGAGTTGCGCGACGCCGACGTCACCGGATTCCTCGTGGTCCAGTCGGACCTGAGCGCCGCGGAGCGCTCCGCCTTCGAGGCGGGTGGCCTGAGCGCGCTCGCCCCATTCGCGTCGCGAGAGCGCAGCACGACTGGCCACCTCTTCCGCGGGGTGTCCTAGTCACTGTGCTATCATCCTCCGTCGTGTCTGCGCGGGAGCCTGTCATCGCCCGCCACCAGCCGTCCGCCCCCGCCCGGAGGTATCGTCTGTGATCGACAGCCGCCTTGTCGACGATCTTCTGATCGGCGCCGTCGAGGTCCTTCCCGAAGGCGCTCTCGAGGCCAAGCTCGCCACCGCCACGAGGGAGGATCGGCCTCTGCGCGTGAAGCTCGGCGTCGACCCTACCGCTCCGGACATCCATCTCGGCCACACCGTGGTCCTGGGCAAGCTGCGTCAATTCCAGGATGCCGGCCACGTGGCGGTGCTCATCATCGGTGACTACACGGCGCGCATCGGCGATCCTTCGGGCCGCAGCAAGACACGTCCTCGTCTCGACGGCGCCATCATCGACGCCAACGCCAAGACCTACCAGGAGCAGGCCTTTCTCATCCTCGACGACGATCCCAGCAAGCTCGAGGTACGCTACAACGGGGAGTGGCTCGCGCCCCTGACGACGGAGCAGATCTTCGAGCTCACGGCGACGACCACCGTGGCCCGCATCCTCGAGCGCGACGATTTCGCCAAGCGTTGGGCGGCGCATCAGCCGATCAGCCTGCTCGAGATGCTCTACCCGCTCGCGCAGGGCTACGACTCGGTCGCCGTCCAAGCGGACATCGAGCTGGGCGGCACGGACCAGAAGTTCAACCTCTTCATGGGGCGCGACCTGCAGGAGTATTTCGGCCAGGAGCGGCAGGCGATCATGACCATGGCGATCCTTCCGGGCACCGACGGCACCGAGCGCATGAGCAAGAGCACGGGCAACTACATCGGCGTCACCGAGGATCCGCGCGATATCTACGGCAAAGTGATGAGCATTCCCGACGAGACGATGATGACCTACTTTCGCCTGCTCACTCCGCATCACGCCGACGAGTTCGTCGCGATGGAGGCCGAACTGGTCGCCGGCCGCGCGAACCCGCGCGATCTCAAGGCGCGCTTGGCGCGGGAGATCATCGCGCGACTCCACGGAAGCGCCGCCGCCGCCGCCGCCGAGGAGCACTTCGATCGTGTCTTCCGCCGTCACGAGGTCGGCGGCGACTTGCAGGAGCTGGCGCTCGACCCGGCGGACTCAGAAGACGGTTCCGTCTACCTGCCTGGGGTGATGGAGCGCTGGTTCGGTCAGACTCGCTCGGAGTGGCGGCGGCGCATCCAGCAGGGTGGCGTCAGCCTCGACGGCGAGCCCCAGACGTCGCTCGCCGTTCCCTTCGAGCAGCTGCTCGGGCGTCGCCTGAAGGCTGGCAAATCGGCGCAGCTCCAAGGCCTGATCAGGGGGGCGTGAGGCTTCGGTTGACACGTCGTCGTCAGGCGCTATACTTCGCAAGCGCTTCGGGAGTCCGCTCGTCACAAGTACGCTCTGGACGATGACCATGGAGCGCCGACCGTTGCAGCCGCTGGCCTCTTCTGGTATAATCAGGAGCCCTGTCTGGCGGAGGCGGTGTAGGTACTCAGTCTCACGACCTTACCTGCGGAGGGCTACGCGCCCTCAGACCGTTGCGACGGTGGACAGTGTGCCTACGGGGCACGCGGTCTTTGAAAACTGAACAGGATGAGGAAGCCGAT
>CAVQVW010000001.1:0-215000 GCA_963717285.1 uncultured Thermoleophilia bacterium | reverse complement strand
CACCATCTTGAATGGGTAAGGGCCCAGGTAGACCACCTGGTTGATAGGCTGGATGTGTAAGCACAGCAATGTGTTCAGCAGACCAGTACTAATCGCCCGAGGGCTTGACTTTGAACTTCAATGCCGCTCTGCAGTTTTCAGGTCCGTGTCGGCGCCGGCACAGAGTTTGCACGCTCCGCAAGGAGCGTCCAAGTTTTCGGCGGCCATAGCGGAGGGGTCACACCTCTTCCCATTCCGAACAGAGAAGTTAAGTCCTCCAGCGCCGATGGTACTTCAGGGGCGACCCTGCGGGAGAGTAGGACGCCGCCGGATCTTGTGAACGAACGGCCCGCTGAGTCGCAGCAGACTCGGCGGGCCGTTCGTCGTTCTCGTTGGTCTCTGGTTCGCCGGCGGGGAGGCGCGGGAGTACCTTCTCGGCCGGAGACGCTTCGGCCGAGCGTGGGACGAGCGCGTCGTCGGATGTGCGGAAGGGAGCCCGAGCGGTATGGGGAGAGAGCTCAAGAGGCGGCTGCTGGTCGCCGCGGGCTTCGTCTTCGTAGGCATCGGCGTCGTCGGCGTCGTGGTTCCCCTGCTGCCGACGACTCCGTTCCTTCTGCTGGCAGCCTACTGCTTCCTGCGCGGGTCGCCGCGTTGGCACGCATGGCTGCTGGGGAACCGGCTTGTGGGCGGCTACCTCCAGGACTACCTCACGCACAGGGCGGTTCCGCAGCGAACCAAGATCGTGGCGATCGCGGTGCTGTGGAGCTCCATAGGCGTGTCTATCATTGTGATCCGGGTCTGGTGGGTGGGGCTCGGCCTCGTCGCCATCGCCGCGGCTGTGAGTGCCCACATCCTGAGGCTCAGGACCATGAAGAGGGACCTGGCGTCTGGGGGTGGTTCGGTGGAGCGTCGTGGGGCGACTATCAGGGTGGAGCCGCAAGTGTTGGAACGGGTCGAGGGGCGGTCCGGTGAGCTGGTGCTGCGGCGCAGCGGCGACGACCTCGAGATCATCGTGAATGGCGCCTTCCTGATCTCCACCTCGAACGACGCATCGAGCCGGGCGATGATCGCCGCTGCTCTGCCGCATGTCGTGCGAGATGGTCTTCAGGTGGCCATCGGCGGGCTGGGGCTCGGCTACGCACTCGATGAGGCCCTCGCCTGCGAGCGCACGGCGTGCGTGACGGTAGCTGAGTACGAGCCGGCGGTCGAGAGATGGTTCCGAGAGCTGGGAGCGGAGCGCGCGGAGCGCGCTGCCATCGCCGAGCGGGCTGGTCGCGCTTCACTCCTCATCGCCGATGTCCGCGAGGTGCTCGCGGCCCGCCCCGCCGGCTTCGACCTGGTCGCGCTGGACACGGACAACGGGCCGGAATGGCTGGTGCGCGAGGAGAACGCAAGCCTGTACTCTGTGGACGGCATCGCCCTTGTGCGCCGTGCTCTTCGCGCCGGCGGCGCCGGGGTCTTCTGGTCCCCGGGACGCTTCCCCGAGTTCCAGGAGCGTGTGGCCAGCGTCTTCGGCCGTGTCCTCGTGGTACCCGCCTGGGACACGGTCGACGGGCGTCGCCACGAGTACACGATGTACGTCGGGCTCGTGTCGCGGGATACTTGATGGTCCGACAGTGTGCCCCGGGCTGCGCACGGAGTACACTCGGTGCAGGCATGGGCAGACCGGATGTCGCACGCAACCCGGGAGTTACACAGCGCACAGGGAGGGTGGGCATGAGCGGGCACGTTGAGTTGGGCCTCTTCCCGCTGAATGCCGTGCTGCTGCCTGGCGAGATCGCGCCGTTGCACATCTTCGAGGAGCGCTACAAGCTGCTCTTCAGCGAGGTGATGGACGGCGGCGAGTTCGGTGTCATCCTGGTCGAGGAGGAAGGTCTGCGTGAACACGGTTGCAGCGCGAGGCTCGCGGAGGTCATCGACCGTCTGGAGGATGACCGCCTCAATGTCCTCGTCCAGGGAGTCCAGCGGTTCCGACTGCTCGAGATGATGGAGCCTGAGGACCTCGAGACCAACTACCTCCAGGGCGTCGTCGAGTTCTACGACGACGATGAGCCGGGCGCATCGCAGGAGCTCGTCGCCGACGTGCTGGAGGCGCTTCGCGGGATGCTGCTTCTGATGGACATCCCGTCGTCGGAACCCGCCGGGGAGGGGCCCCTCTCGTTCCGCATCGCGGCGGCCTTTGACTTCGGCGCCCCCCTCAAGCAGGAGCTGCTCGAGGCCGTCAGCGAACGGCAACGGCTCGAGACGCTCCTGGCCGTGATGGAGAGCCTGCTCCCGCGTCTCAAGCTCCGCAAGGCGCGCGAGAACTCGATCCGCGGCAACGGCAAGGGGCGGTAGACGTGCCGATGGTGGCTGTCTGACCGCTCTCGGGGTCAGCTGCGGGGCAGCAGCATGATCTTGCCGACGTGGTCGCCCGCCAGCAACTTGTGGGCACGGCGGGCCTGAGCCAGGGGGAAGGTCGCTCCGATCACCGGCTTGACCCGGCCGTCCGCAGCCATCTGAGCGACTTCTGCCGCGATGGCGGCTACACCGGCGCGGCCGGCGTTGCTGAGGCTCATGAACAGCAAGGTCGCGTCCTTGGCGAGCGCTTCGCCGATCGGCAGCGCGGCCTCCTTGAGTGGGCCCTGCCCCGTGCATACGATGCGACCTCCCTTGGCGACCAGGCGGACGTCGGCCGCCAGGTTCACGCTCACGACGAGCTCGTGGACAAGGTCGACGCCCGTGCCGTCGGTGAGCGCGAGCGTTCGGGCGACGACCTCCTCGCGCTTGTAGTCGATGGTCTCGTCGGCGCCCAGGCTGCGCACGAGATCGGCGCGCTCATTGCTGCTGACCGTGGCGATGACGCGAGCTCCCAGGGCCTTGGCCAGTTGAACGGAGGCCGAGCCGACGCCGCCTGCGGCTCCCTGGATGAGGGCCGTCTCTCCGGCCTTCAGATCGCCGCGCACGACGAGCGCGTAGTAGGCGGTGGGGAAGACCATGCCGAGGGCTGCGGCGTCGACGAACGACAGCGATGCCGGCATGGGAACGGCCTGAGTCTCGGCGATCAGCGCGTAGTCGGCGTAGCTGCCCTCACTGCCGATCCCGAGGCCGCTGAAGAAGACGCGGTCGCTTGGGCGCACGGCCAGGACCTTGGCGCCGACGCTCTCGACGAGCCCGGCGCCGTCCGAGCCCAGCGTCTTGGGCGGTTGCCTCGGTGTGGGAAAGCGGTCCTCGCGCACCGCGATGTCGATCGGATTGACCGTGGCTGCTTCGACGCGCACGAGGATCTGCGACTCGCCGGGGTGCGGGATGGGTACGTCCTCATGGACCAGTACTTCCGGGCCGCCGTACTCGTGGATCCGTATGGCCTTCACCGAGCCTCCCTCTCCTGGAGCCACTCCCGCCGTGCGGGGAGTCCTGCGGCGGGGAATGTACCCCGGAGACGGCGAGCGCTACCGGCTGTCCTGGCGAGAGGCGTGTCGCTCAAGCTGTCAGGGACTGTTGCTGCGGGTTCCGGCGTCCGCGCACGCGTCGCGCCGCGTACCATGCAGCGAGGCCCACGATGCCGATCACGAAGAGGAACGGGAGCGCCGCCGTGACGGCGAGGGCGGTCACTCGGGCGCCGTGGCCCAGCAGTGTCAAGGAGTTCCAGAAGACCCCCGTGAACGTGTCGGAGGTGCCGCTCGCTCCTGACTGGGGCGTGCCCTTCTCCGTGAGGGAGATGCTCAGTGTCCCGTAGGTCGTCGTCTCCCGCAGCGACTTGAGCTGCGCCTCGAGCTGTTCGATGGTGAGCTGAACGGTGTCGATACGATCCTGGACCGCGAGCATCTCCTTCACCGTGTCGGTTGCGGCGAGGAAGCGCAGGAGGCGGCGCTCGACCGCGCGGTAGTGCCGCAGCTTGGCTTCGAGATCGACGTACTGTGAGGTCACGTCTTCGCTCGAGGTGGTGAGGCGCTGCAGGTCGCCGAGCTCGGCGAAGCGCTTCGCCGCCGCCTCGAACCTGCTCTGGGGCACGCGCAGCGTCAGCCACGCCTGGTTTGGCTCGCTCGGCTCTGCGATCCCAGGCTCCTGAAGCTGCGCACTCGCGTCGTCGAGCGGGCGCGGCTCCAGGACCTCCCGACTGCTCCCGGAGCTGCCCAGCGAGCTCGACAGGACGTAGCCACCCATCTCGGCAGTCATCGCGGCGACGCGGTCGAATGTGGTGAGGAGCGCGCCGCTCTCGATGAGCAGGGCCAAGTCGCCCCTGCGCACGAGGTGATGAGCCGGGGATGGCCCCTGTGGCGGCAACGCGGCTGTGAGGCCGACCTCGGCGCTCTCGTTGGAGGCCACAGAGGAGTCGCCGAGCTGCGCTTCCGCGGTCGATCCGATGCTCTTGCCTGGCATCGCGCCGGTTTCGCCTTCTCCGGATGAGCGGTCGAGGCTTGGAGCGGTCTCCGTGGTACTCAAGCTGAGGGCGCCGACCACCGCGAACACGAGGAGGAGTCCGATGGCGACTGCAGGGATAACGATCTTCGGATTGAGTCTGCGGCGCATGATCTGCCTCCTGTCGGCTGCGGGGCCTTGGGTTAGTCTCAGGGGTGAGACGCGGGGGCGGTCGTCCGCGTTCGTCTGCCGGCCGAGTGCCATGCAGGGTGGGAGGAGCTATCCTTGGTAGTGTGAGTACCGGCATCATCTGGCACGAGGCATACGCCGATCACGACACGGGGCGTCACCCCGAGGGTCCCGACCGCGTCTCAGCCGTGGTCGAACACCTGCGCACCGGCGATCTGTGGCCACGCCTCGCCGTCATGACCGCTGAGCCGGCCGATGAAGCCGACGTGCGCCGAGTGCACACGACGGCGCACATCGACGCCATCAAGAGGGCCGCTGCCGGCGGCGGCCACTGGCTCGATCCGGACACCTACGTTTCTCCACGCAGCTACGAGATCGCTCTCCTTGCGGCCGGTGGGGCGATCATGGCGACGCGATCCTGGGACCAGGGCCTGATCCCGTTCGCTCTCGTCCGCCCACCCGGTCACCACGCCACATCTGACGACGCCATGGGGTTCTGCCTGTTCAACAACGTCTCCATCGCCGCCGCGAGGCTGTTGTCCGACGGCTACGAGCGTGTCGCGATCATCGACTGGGACGTTCATCACGGCAACGGGACGCAGGCGATCTTCTACGACGACCCGCGAGTGCTCTTCGTCTCGACCCACCAGTCCCCGTACTATCCGGGGACCGGCGCGGTCACCGACTGTGGCACCGGTGCGGGTGCCGGCTTCAACGTGAACATCCCCATGCCCGCCTACTGCAACGACAACGACTATGCGCATGCGTTCGAGATGGTGGTCGAGCCGATCGTCAACCAGTTCGACCCGCAGCGATCCTTGTATCGGCCGGCGTCGGACATACACCGCGACGACCCATGGGCGACATGATCGTCAGTGAGGTCGGATTCGCGCAGATGGCCTGGTGCTGCGCTCGCATGAGCCGAGCCTGCAATGGCCGGCTGGCCTTCATCCTGGAGGGCGGCTACGACCGCGTGGGGACCGCGCAGTCCGTCGAGACGGTCCTTCGTACGGTTGCCGGCGCCGCAGCGCCCCCCGTCGAGGAGTGCAGTCCGCGGGGCGGTTCGGCGATCTCGAAGGCGAGGGTGACACAGTCGGCGTACTGGTACCTGTGGTGACCCCGCTTGCGCTCTGTGTCAGAAGTATTAAGCAGTGATTAAGTGCCCTGTTCAGTACGGTCCCTGAGTGTGCTAGTCTGCACGTGGGTCGGCGCACGAGGGCCGGCCGTTTCGCTGTAGGAGGCTGATACTGTTGTCTGAAGAGCTGCTCGAATGCCAGGAATGCTCGGCGCAATGCGAGAAGGTCGTGTACCCCGCGGCTTGTCTCAGCATGAACTGCCGCTTCCTGTACGCGTTCAAGGAAGACGGTGACACCTTCTTCGGGTGCATCGAGAAGGTGTTCCCGCACGAGATCGACCTGAAGTATGTTCGAGGACATCGAGCGCGGCAAGGGCGGGTTCGGCGTCGTCAAGGTGGCGCGCAGTCCGCTGCCGCAGTGCTCGGTGGCCGTCCAGAGCTGCTATGCCAGCGGCGAAGGACCACTCTGCCGGAACATGTACTTCCGGCGCCGCGACAGGCGCGAGGTGCAGACCGTCGAGGACTGAGCGAACAGATCGTCCCAGTGCGCGCGAGACCGCGGCTACCGCCGCGGTTTCGCCGTCTCTGGGGACTGGTATAATCAGTAGTGCAGCCACTCCGGCTGCCCATGGGGGCGAACAGGTCTCGACATGGGCTGTACCGCGGTGGGAGCAGCAGGCCGAGGTCCGGTGGCCTCGTTAAACTGCCGGAACACACTACCTGCCGAGAAGAACACTCTCGCACTCGCCGCCTGACCTAGTTAGGTGACGCATCGCACCCGGCACGCCCACGGCCGGGAGTCGCGGTGTCATGCAGTGGGCTGGGGTGCGGTGGCGCCGCTCTGAGCGACCGCACCCGAGACTGACCAGGGCTGGCAACCGGCACCCGGCCGACGCGGGGGCCGCGCGCGAGACCAAATGCGACGGCTAAGCCTGTAGAGACTCCGCCGAGGCGTCCGTGGACGCGGGTTCGATTCCCGCCGCCTCCACCACTTTCTCCGGCCGCAAGTCGCACTCCGCCCGCGGGTCGCGGTCGCTGCCCGCGCCGTCCGTCGCGCGTCGTGGGCCTCTAGACGGCGACCCCTCGGTCAAGCTCCCTCGGCCGCCTCGACGCCTTCTGCCGCAGGCGTCCGGCGGGTGCTCGTGGACTATACTGCTGGGGTGGACTACTCTGGCGACATCCCGCTCACTTCGGGCTCCGTGCCGCCGCCGGGGATGCGGCGCCCGCGCGCCTTCGACCCGCTACCGATCAGCATCCTGCTGGCGCTCGTATTGACGGCCGCCGGCCTTGTCGAGCTTCTCACTCGTGGCCCCGTGCCGGCGGGCTATCGGGCGGACGACAGTATCCTCATCGCTCTCACCGTTGGGAGCGCCCTCTCGCTGGGCTTGCTCTGGTTGTCGCCGCTTGGCAGCCTCGGCGCGTCACTGGCGGTGCTAGTGCGCGCAGTCGGTGGCGGGCTACGAATTCACCCAGGCGGCTACGTGGGCGGTGGTCGTCGCGTCGTTTGCGACCGTCGCCTTCGACGGCTGGCGGCGGGCCATTGCGGCCGGGTTTGTTGTCGCGGCCGGTATGCTCGTCGTCTTCGTGACGACGACGGGAGTCAGCTGGGAGTCGGTGGTGAGCACCTGGGCGTCGCTGTCGATCGCCTGGATCATCGCGGTCGTCATCCGCGTCTATCGCACCAGCATCGAGCGTGCCGAGCGGCGAGCCTCGCTGTTCGCCGCCGACCGGGAGGCGCGGGCTCGCGAGGCCGTGGCCGAGGAGCGCGCCCGGCTCGCCCGCGAGTTGCACGACAGCGTGGGTCACGCACTCAACGTCGTCGTGCTCCACGCCGGCGCGGCCCAGCGCATCCTCGAGACCAAGCCGGAGCTTGCGCGCGAGGCCTTGGGCAGCATAGAGACAGCAGGCCGCCATGCTCTCGGCGACATCGAGCGCATGCTCGGCATCCTTCGCGTGCCGGACGATGCCGCGGGACTCGACGCAGCGCCCGGTCTCGGCCAGGTGGAGGCGCTGTGCGCCAGCGTGCGCGAGGCCGGGCTGCCGGTGCACCTCGCCGTGGAGGGCGCTCCCCAGGCTCTCCCATCCAGCGTCGACCTCTCGGCGTACCGCATCGTCCAGGAGGCTCTGACGAACACGCTCAAGCACGCGGGCAAGGCGCAGGCGTGGGTGACCATACGCTACTTGGATGAGGCACTCGAGATCGAAGTCCTGGACGATGGGCGCGGCGGGTCTGTCGCCGGGTTTGGCCGCGGTGGCCACGGCCTTGCGGGCATGCGCGAGCGCATCGACATCTTCGGCGGCGAACTGCTGGCGGGTCCGCGTGAGGAGGGCGGCTTCGCCATCCGAGCACGCCTGCCGCTGCACAAGGGGGAGACATGAGCATCACCGTGGTCGTGGTCGACGACGAGCAACTGGTACGTTCGGGCCTGCGTCTCATCCTCGAGGCAGAGCCGGGAATCGAGGTGGTGGGGGAGGCCGGCGATGGAAGGCAGGCCGTGGAGCTCACACGTCGTCTGGATCCGCAGGTGGTCCTCATGGACGTTCAGATGCCCGTGATGAACGGGATCGAGGCGACGCGTGAGATCGCTGCTCTCGGGAGAGAGGACAGCTCGCGAGTCCTGATCCTGACGACGTTCGATCTCGACGAGTACGTCTATGAGGGCTTCAAGGCCGGTGCCAGCGGCTTCCTGCTGAAGCGCACGCCCGCAGAGGATCTGGTTGCAGGTATCGGCGTCGTGGCGAGCGGGGAGGGGATGGTCGCCCCATCGGTGACCATGCGCCTCATCGAGCACTTCCGCGGTCAGGCTGAGCGCGCCGGCATCGGCTTGGACGCCACGGCCCTGGACGACCTCACCGAGCGAGAGCTCGAAGTCCTCGGCCTGCGTCGCGCGAGGCATGACGAATCGCGACATCGCGTCGCACCTCTTCCTGTCGGAGGGGACGGTCAAGACGCACGTGAAGCGCATCTTCTCGAAGCTCGCGCTGCACGATCGCGCGCAGGCGGTCATCCTCGCCTACGAGGTGGGCCTGGTGCGTCCCGGTGAGGTGTACCCGGAGTAGTCGTGCCGGAGCGCGGCCGGCGTACCCCCGCAGGGGTACGGCACCGGCCGCGCAACTCCCTCGCGCACGCCTGCGGATTCCCGCTCTGGGGTGACGACGCCGGGGTCGCCCTGGGCTACGCTGGGCGAGGCAATCTCCAAGGGAGAGCGGAGGCATGAGATGGCTGCGTGGATGAGCCGGTTCTTCGGTGTGGCCGCTCGGCCGCGTACGTGGCTGAACGTCGTGTACCTGTGGCTCTCGTTCCCCCTCGGCCTCTTCTACTCCATCTTCCTCACCGTGGGGCTGTCGCTCGGCCTCGGTCTGGTCGTCGTCTGGGTGGGCATCCCAATCCTGCTTGTCGTGGTAGGGGCGTGGTGGCTCTTCGGTGCCTTTGAGAGAGCTCAGGCCGTCTATCTGCTGGGCGTCTCCGTGGCTGCTTCTCCGCGCTCCTGGGAGATGTACGACGGCGTCTGGGCGAAGCTCAAGGGCCACTTCGTCAACGCCGCCACGTGGAAGGACCTCCTCTACCTCTTCGCCAAGCTGCCACTGGGCATCGTCTCGTTCTCGCTCTCGGTGGCCGCCGTGGCGTCGACCGTCTGGCTGCTCGCCATGCCGCTCTTCTGGTACTTCCGCCAGCCGGCCGTCGACTGGGGGGACGGGGGATGGATCCCGCCTCTCTGGGCCGCCATCCTGGCCTCCGCGGCGGGCGTGCTGGCCTTCTTCCTCTGGCTGCAC
This sequence comes from uncultured Thermoleophilia bacterium, assembly GCA_963717285.1. GTDB lineage: Bacteria > Actinomycetota > Thermoleophilia > UBA2241 > UBA2241 > CAIXSE01. The sequence continues at coordinate 205,642 of CAVQVW010000001.1, read as the reverse complement.
GTGCTGAACCTGTGGGCGTGGGTCTGCGGCCGATGGGCCCGGGTCGTGTTCGGCAGCGCGGCGCCGCCCATGGCGTCGTCGGGAGGAATCGGGCTACCGACGTCTGCTCCGCCCCAGTCCTCAGCCGTTGCACCGGAGGTTGGTCAGCGGAGCGTGCCCCCTATCGATGGAGCGGGATGACCGGACACGCCGTGGAGGTGGCGAGATGAGCATCAATCGCATGAGAAGGGTCCTGGCCCCGTGCATCGCGCTGCTGGCGCTGGCCGTCGCCCTCGTGGTCATGGGGATGGTCGTCGCAGGCGCCGCTGCCGCGGCGTCCCACGATGATCCTTCCCCGGGCGGCGTCACGATCCAGACGCGGGACGCGATCCTCGAGTTCGGTGATCCTGTGCGCGTCGCGCTGGACGAACGCGTCGGATCCGTGGTCTCGTTCGGCGGCGACGTCACCGTGGCGGGTACCGTGACCCACACCATCGTCTCGTTCGGCGGCGACGTACTCCTGCTGCCGACGGCCAGAGTCGGGGGCGCCCTGGCGGAGACGGACGTCAGCGTGGTCTCCTTTGGCGGTACGATCACCGCCCGTGAGGGCGCCCAGGTGACCGGGGGCCTGGAGCGCCTCGAGGAGGGCGACTGGGCGCGGGCCTTGGACGTGCCGGTGCCACGCCTGGGCGACGTGGGCTCATGGGTCGGCTTCTCATTCATCGGGTGGCTCGTGCAGACGGCCCTGTTCTTGGTGCTGGGCCTGGTCGGTGCGGCACTCCTGCCCAAACAGATGGTGGCGGTCGGGCGCGCATTGTCGGTGCGGCCCGGGGCCTCGATAGGCTGGGGCGCACTCACGTTCTTCTTCGTCGTCCCGGCAGTCGCCCTCGTGCTGCTCATCAGCATCATCGGCATCCTGCTGTTGATCCCGGCGATAGTGGTCGTTCCACTCGTCTACTTCTTCGTCACCGTCTCCGTGGCGGCGTTCATCGCGCAGCGGCTCATATCCGGGTCCGGGCGCAGGCAGAACCTCATGCTGGCCACGGTGCTGGGCGTCGTCGGCATGACCATCGTCTCGCGCATCCCTGTGGCCGGGGCGCTGGCACTGCTGATCATGACGCTGTTCGGCACGGGCGCGGCGATCCTCGCGGTGCTCGAGTGGCGGCGCGGCCGCAGGATGACCAGCGCGCCTGCTCCTGCCGGCGGACCAGTCGGGGATCTCGGCACGGAAGGCTCGGGCTCAGCCGCTGCCGCGCCGGCGCCACCGCCTGTCGGGGACATGCCGAGCGCCAGACAGGCTGACGTCACAGCAGTCATGCCGGTGGCAGCCGCGACAGGCCCCGACGACGGCACCGCCATCACGCAGGTCGAGACCTCCGTAGAGCCAGAATCCGCGACGGTCTCCGAGGAGGCGCCCACCGCTCCTGGCACCGTCGAGGCGGTGACGCACTCCGGGGCAGCGGCCGAGCCCGAGTCGCCGGCTGGCATCGAGGAGGCGACGGCCGGATCGGGGTTGGAGGAACCGGACCCGGGCTCGACTGCGCCGGAGGCCTCGGGCGAGAAGCTCTCCGATGGCAGGTGAGGAATGATGCGCATCGTGGGATACTGAAGAGCCAATACTGGAAAGCAGCAATAGTGGACGGGCCGTGCCGGCAAGGGCGGCCCGTCATCGGTCGCCTCGCCGGGGGCGACAGCAGAAGGAGCACACGTGAACGACGATCATTCCGAAACGACGGCAGCGGGAGCCGCCCCTCAGTCCTGCAGCCCAGTGGCCGGCGTGGATCTCGCCGACGCCGTGGTCCAGGCCAGAGGGCTCGCGCGCCGCTACGGAGAGGGCGAGGCTGCGGTCCTTGCCCTGGACGATGTCACCATCGATCTGGTGAGGGGCGAGTACACCGCGATCATGGGTCCCTCGGGCTCCGGCAAGTCCACACTGATGCACGTCCTCGCCGGGCTTGACCGTCCGACGTCGGGCACCGTGTCGGTGGACGGGATCGAGATCACCGAACTCAAGGAACGGGCCCTGACCCAGCTCCGGCGCGACAAGATCGGGTTCATCTTCCAGACCTTCAACCTCCTGCCGACCCTCACGGCGCTGGAGAACATCGTACTGCCCCTCACGATCGCCGGTCGCAAGGGCGACGATGCCTGGGTGGAGCAGCTGATCGACACCGTGGGACTCGCCGACCGGCTCAAGCACAAGCCCTCCCAACTCTCGGGCGGGCAGCAGCAGCGCGTCGCGGTGGCCCGCGCGCTGGCCTCGCGCCCGGCGGTGCTCTTCGCCGATGAGCCCACGGGCAACCTCGACTCGCGTACCGGAGATGAGGTCCTGCAGCTGCTCAGTCACTCCACGGGCGCCCTCGGCCAGACCATCGTCATGGTCACCCACGACGCGCATGCTGCGACCTACGCCGACCGCGTCGTCTTTCTCACGGATGGCCGCATCGCCCACGACTGTGGGCGCCTCGGTCGCGACGAGGTCTACGACGTGATCAAGTCTCTGGAGCACGACTGATGTTCCGGATCGCTTGGCGTAGCCTCACGGCGCACAAGCTGCGCTCGATCCTGACGACGCTCGCCATCCTGCTGGGCGTGGCCATGATCAGCGGCACGTACGTGCTCACCGACCAGATAGACCGTGCTTTCACGGAGATCTTCGCGGATGCCTATCAGGGCATCGACGCGACGATCTCAAGAGAGCCTTCGTTCACCGGGCAGATGAGCGACGCCTCGGAGGGCCTCCCGGCGAGCCTCGTCGACGACGTGCGCGGCGTCGAGGGCGCCGCCGTCGTCGACGGCTCCGTCAGCGGCGTCGGCGCCGTCGCAGTGGACGGAGAGGTCGTGCAGACTGGCGGCGCTCCCACGCTGTTCTTCTCGGTGAGCGACGACCCGATCGAAAGCAGCAGCAGCACCTTCATCGAAGGCGGCGTGCCTGAGGAGTCCGGAGAAGTCGCCATCGTGCAGAAGCTGGCCACAGACCAAGGGCTGGGTCTGGGTTCGAAGCTGACCGTGGTCACGGAGACGGGTTCGCAGGAGGCGACGGTCGCCGGCATCTTCACGTACGGGTCCGAGTCGTCTCTTGGTGGCTCGCTGCTGGTGCTCGCCACGCTGGAGGATGCCAGCCGCTGGTTCGGGATGGAGGGGCGTGTCTCTCAGATCGACGTGCAGGCCGCGCCGGGGACCTCGCCGCAGACCCTCGTGGAGCGCATCCAGGAGGTGCTCCCGGACTACGCTGAGGTCAAGACGGGCGAGCAGGCCGCGGCCGATCAGACCAAGTCGGTGAGTGAGGCGATCGGTCAGTTCCTGCGCCCCGCGCTGCTGGCCTTCGGGGGCATCGCCGTCCTGGTCGGCGCCTTCATCATATTCAACGCGTTCTCGATGACGGTGGCCCAGCGTCGGCGCGAGTTCGCGATGCTCCGCGCTCTCGGCGCCTCCCGCCGTCAGGTGCTGTTCAGCATCACCGGCGAGGCGCTCGTCATGGGCGCCCTTGCCTCCGTGATCGGCCTCTTCGCCGGCTTGGGCGTAGCGGCGGGCGTGAATGCGATCTTCACGGCGGCCAACATCGACATCCCGCGCAGCGGCTTGATCTTGGAGCCGCGCACAGTCGTCATCTCTCTGGCCGTCGGCATGCTGGTCACGCTGCTCTCGGCGGTCGTCCCGGCGCAGCGCGCGACGCGCGTCCCGCCCATCGCCGCGCTGCAGGAAGGGGCGGTCCTGCCGCCTTCGCGCTTCGCCAGGTACACGGTGGTCTTCGCGGCCGCCGCTGCGGCTCTCGGGGCTGTGCTGATCGCCTTCGGGATGTACGGATCGGGAAGCACGAGCGCGCGCCTCGCGACACTGGCCGCGGGCGCCGTCCTCGTGTTCTTCGCAGTCGCCCTTGCGAGCAAGTACTTCGTGGGCTCTGTCGCGGCGATCATCGGGTGGCCGCTGATGAAGCTCTCGCCCACCAGCGGTCGGCTTGCCCGCGACAACACCCAGCGCAATCCGGCACGGACGGCGGCGACCGCGTCGGCTCTCATGATCGGACTGGGGGTGGTCGTGTTCGTGGCCGTCTTCGCCCAGGGCCTGAAGAGTTCGTTCGTGGACAGCTTCGACAGGGTGGTCGCTGGGGACTACATCGTCTCCAGCAGCAACTTCCTGACCCTGCCCGCGGACACCGTTCGACGCGTGCAGAGTGTCCCCAGCATCGATGTCTCTGCGGGACTGGACATGCAACAGGTGCAAACGAACGGCGACAGTCTCTACACCCTCTACGGTGTGGATCCTCTCTCGCTTGGTCGCGTCTGGAACTTCGAGTGGCTCGGCGACGGTGACGACACCCTTCTTGGGGCTCTCACGGTTGATACGGTGATCCTCGAGGAGCAAACTGCGGAGGGCCTCAGCGTCGAGACGGGCGACACGGTGAGCGTCGCTACCGCGGATGGGCGCGAGGCAGACCTCGAGGTGATCGGCGTCTACCGCGACCCCATCATGCTGGACGGCATGGTGGTCAGTGACGCCGGGTATTCGGCGCTGTTCCCCAGGTCTCAGCTCTTCACGGTCGTCGCCCAGGGCACGCCGGGCGGCGACACCGCACAGACCAAGGAAGCCCTCGAGGCGGCGCTCGCCGATGTTCCGACCGCCGAGGTGCAGACCAACGGGGAGTACAAGGAGACCATCGTCGGCCAGGTGGACCAGCTGCTGAATCTGCTCTACGGCCTGTTGGCGCTGAGCGTCATCATCTCGCTGTTCGGTATCGTCAACACGCTCGTGCTGTCCGTGTACGAACGCACTCGCGAGATAGGGCTGCTTCGTGCGATCGGGTCCTCGAGGAGGCAGGTCAGGAGCACGGTGCGCTACGAGAGCGTCATCACCTCGACCTTGGGCGGCATCATGGGCATCGTGGTCGGCACGGTGTTCGCGTATGTGGTGACGACGCGTTTCGGGGGTCTGGGCATCACGTTCTCGGTTCCCGTGCTGCAGCTCGTCGTCTTCCTGGTCGTGGCCATCCTTGTCGGCGTGGTCGCCGCCATTCTGCCGGCGCGCCGCGCCGCCCGGATCGACATTCTCGACGCCATCCACTACGAATGAGCCGAGAAGGGACCGCCCGCCGAGGCAGCCGGGGCCGGGGTGCGACGACGTCGTCCCGGCCCCGGACCTCCGCCGCGGGCTCACCCGCAAGCACGCGTCGTCGCTGAGCGCCGGCTGGGCGCGCGGGCGCACGCGTATATATACTCTCGCCTACCCGCCGCGGGCTCGCGCCGGGTGGGCTTGCTGCCGCAACTGGAGAGGACGTTCTTGGAACACGTCGTCGGCATGAACTGGCACCACCTGCCGGCCGAGGAGGTCCTCGACCTCATGGAGGTCGATCCCGAGACCGGTCTGGACGTCTTCGTAGTCAAACATCGGCAGGAGAAGTACGGACCCAACGAGCTGACCACACGCAGCGGCCCCGGCCCGCTCAAACGGTTCCTCCTGCAGTTCCATCAGCCGCTCATCTACATCCTCATCGCGGCGGGGACGATCACGCTGATCCTGCGCGAATGGGTCGACACCGCGGTCATCTTCGGGGTCGTGCTGGTGAACGCCGGCGTGGGCTACCTGCAGGAGGCGAAGGCGGTGCAGGCGATGGAGGCCCTGGCGAAGACGATGACGACGGAGGCGACGGTGCTGCGCGGTGGGCATCAGGTGCGGGTCCCCGCACCCGAACTCGTCCCCGGCGACGTCGTGCAGCTTCAGGCCGGAGACAAGGTCCCCGCCGATCTGCGCCTCTTCCGCAGCCGTGATCTGCAGATCGACGAATCCGCCTTGACCGGCGAGTCGTTGCCGGTCGAGAAACGCCCCGAGGGGATCGCCCACGACATCGTATTGGCCGAGCGCGCGAACATGGCCTACGCCACGGCGCTCGTCACCTTCGGTCAGGCAGCCGGTGTGGTCGTCGGTATCGGCGACGATACGGAGGTGGGTCGCATCTCGGAGCTCATCGCCCAGGCCGACGATCTCGCGACGCCGCTCACCAAGAAGATCGCTGCCTTCAGCAAGCTGCTCCTGATCGTCATCCTCGGGCTGGGCGCCGTCACGTTCGTCGTCGGTCTTCTGCGCGGCGAGTCGGTCGTCGACATGTTCATGGCAGCTGTGGCCCTGGCCGTCGGCGCCATCCCCGAGGGCCTGCCGGCAGCCGTCACCATCACGCTGGCCATCGGTGTGTCGCGCATGGCCAAGCGGCGAGCGATCATCCGCAAGCTGCCCGCGGTCGAGACGCTGGGAAGCACGACCGTGATCTGCACCGACAAGACCGGCACTCTCACGCAGAACCAGATGACCGTGCAGCGCATCGTCGCCGGCGGCCGGGACTACCTGGTCAGCGGCGGCGGCTACGAGCCCTCCGGGCTCATCGCGGCGGAGGATGAGCCCGACGTAGCCACGAGCGTCGCGCCCGACCCGGCGCTGCGCGCCGTTCTGGCGGCCGGGGTTCTCTGCAACGACAGTATGCTGATGCACGAGGAGGATCGCTGGACCGTCCAGGGCGATCCGACCGAGGGCGCACTCCTCACCGCGGGTGCCAAGGCTGGCCTGGAGCGTTCCGCCCTCGAGGCCGCCGCGCCCCGCCTGGACACCATCCCATTCGAGTCTTTGCACCAGTACATGGCGACGCTCAATGAAGGTCCGAACGGAGAGCCGCGGCAGGCTCTCATGAAGGGCGCGGTCGAAGTCGTCCTGGAGCGCAGCGTCGACGCGCTCACGCCCGATGGCGGCCTTGCGCCCCTCGATCGCGAGGCCGTGCTCGCCGACGTCGAGCGGCTGGCGGGCGAAGGGCTGCGCGTCCTTGCGTTCGCGACGGGCGAGCGCCCGCCCGGCGAGACGGATCTGGGCCACGACCACCTGACTGGCCTTACCTTCCTCGGCCTGCAGGCCATGATCGACCCGCCGCGCCCCGAGGCCGTCGCCGCCGTCAAGGCCTGCCAGACGGCGGGCGTCCGGGTGAAGATGATCACGGGCGATCATGCCGTCACAGCGGCCGCCATCGCTCGCCAGTTTGGTCTCGTGCCCGACAGCGACGATCTGCCGGCGACGCTCACGGGCGCCGATCTTGCGCGTCTCAGCGACGCCGACCTGATCGCTCGCGCCGAGGACACGGCCGTCTTCGCGCGCGTCACCCCGGAACAGAAGCTGCGTCTGGTCGAGGCGCTGCAGAGCCGTGGCCAGGTCGTCGCGATGACCGGCGACGGCGTCAACGATGCTCCTGCCCTCAAGCAATCCGACATCGGCACGGCGATGGGCATCAGTGGTACGGACGTCGCCAAGGAAGCGGCCGACATGGTGCTCACCGACGACAATTTCGCCTCCATCGAGGCTGCTGTCGAGGAGGGCCGCGGCGTCTTCGACAACCTCACCAAGTTCATCACGTGGACGCTGCCGACCAACCTGGGAGAGGGTCTCGTCATCCTGACGGCGATCCTTCTGGGCACGACGCTGCCTATCGAGCCCGTGCAGATCCTCTGGATCAACATGACCACCGCAGTGCTGCTCGGGCTGATGCTCGCGTTCGAGCCGAAGGAGGACGGCATCATGGAGCGTCCGCCGCGCAAGCCGACGACGCCCATTCTCACACCAGATCTGATCGAGCGTATCCTGCTGGTCGGCGCCCTCCTGCTGGTCGGCGCCTTCGGCCTCTTCGAGTGGGCGCAGCGAGAGGGCTTCTCTCTCGAGGTGTCGCGCACGATCGCCGTGAACGTGTTCGTGACCGTCGAGCTCTTCTATCTGTTCAACTGCAGGTCGCTGACGCGCTCGTACTTCCGCCTGCCTCAGTTCTCCAATCGTTGGGTGCTCGGAGGGGTGGCCATCATGATCGTCCTGCAGATGCTCTACACGTACACGCCGTTCATGAACGCGGCGTTTCAGAGCGCGCCGCTGGAGGCTTGGATGTGGCTGCCGATCCTGGGGCTGGGCAGCGTTGCCTTCATCCTCGTGGAGATCGAGAAGATGCTCGCCAAGGTGATCCACCGACGTCACGACGGCTGACTGGGTCGCGGCGCCCTGGCGCGCCGCTGCCGGCATCGGCGCGCCGCGCGGCGCGTGCCCCGAGGCGTCCCGTCGGCGTCCACCGGCGTATTCCTGCTTGAGTACGTCGGCGGGCTCTGGTAGGTTCTCCTCTCGACTTGCATCAGACCTGCGAGGGTCCGCCGGCGCGCAGGCGGCGTCTCGCGCGAGCAGGAGAGGGCGAGCGCAGGTAGCGGGGAGGCACGCTGGAATCTTGCCGTATGAGGGATGTGTTGGTGCGGACCGCGATCATCGGCTTCGCCTTGGCCGTGTGTTCGCTGGTGGCCGTGCCGGCCGCAGTTGCGAGCCCCTTGCAGCAGAATCGCGCGAAGGCCGAGGCCTTGGCTGCGGAGGTGGCGGCGCTCGACGCTCGCATCGACGCGGCGGCCCAGCGCTACTCCGGAGCCACGAAGGCACTGAGCGAGGTACGCTCCTCGATCCGCAAGAACAGGCGGCGTCAGGCTGTGGCACGCTACGAGCTCGATCTTGCGCGCAACGCGCTGACGGCGCGCGCTGTGGCTCTCTACAAGCACGATGAACCCACGCCCCTCGACGTGGTGCTCGGCGTAGACGACTTCGGGGAACTGGTCGACCAGCTCACCATGGTGCGGCGTGTGGCGCAGACCGATCGCGATATCGTCAAGGCCATCGTGCTGACCAGCCGGGAATTTGCGGAGAGGGCGGCCGTGCTCGATGCTGACCTGCTTTCGGCGAAGGAGCTGGTCGCGCAGCGCAGCGCCGAGCGCGCCAGCATCCGCGAGGAGCTCGATCGTCGGAGCGCCCTGCTTGATGGCGTTCGGTCCGAGATCCGCACGCTCGTCCAGGAGCAGGAGCGGATCGCGGCCGAGGCGGAGACGAAGGCCGAAGCGACTTCCGATTCCGGCGGTGGCAGCGGCGGTGGCAGCAGCGGTGGCGGTGGCGGCGGCAGTGGGCAGTGGTGGCCGCTGATCCAGCAGGCCGCGGGCGCCAACGGCGTGAACGCGGGCGGCATGTACCGACTCATGATGCTCGAGTCGGGCGGCTCGGCCACCATCGTCGGGCCGAGCGGCCACACCGGGCTGTTCCAGTACTCCCCCAGCACTTGGAGGGGCTCTTGGAACCCCTGCCGTAGCTGCAGCATCACCGACGGGGCCGCTCAGATCAGAGCGACCGCCGTGGCGCTGCGTCTGGGCAATGGGCCCAGCTGGTGGGGTGGGACGTATGCCTGGGCGTTCGGGAGCAGCTGACGCGCCCTCATCCGCGCCTCTTCTGATGCTCGACCACGACGGCGTCGTGGTCGATTCCCTCGAGGTCGTCAGCTACGCCCTGGTCGAGGCCTGTCGACGAGCCGGGGTCGAGGGCGTAGCGACTGCGGAGGACGTCCTCGGCCTCTTTGAGGGGAACATGTTCGAAGGCCTGCGCGCACGTGGTGCCGACGACGCGGCAGTTCGTGAGGTGGTGCGACGCAGTGCCCGCGCCGTGCGCAACGCGCTGCCCTGGATCAAGCCGTTCCCGCTCATGCCTCAACTCCTCGACGAGCTCGGCGACAGCCAGCACGTCGCCATAGTCACCGACAGCGAAGAGGAGGCGGTGTGGGCGCTCCTCCACCGCTTCAAGGTGACCGGCGTGGCCGAGGTCGTGGGGGTCGGGGCAGGCGAGAGCATGGTCGAGAAGATCGGGTCTCTCAGGCGCCGCTTCCCGGATCAGGCGACGGCCTGGTTCGTCGGCGCTTCCGTCGGCGACATGCGCGAAGCACGGTCCGCCGGCGCGGTGCCCTGCGGTGTGGCCTGGGGCTGGCACTCGCCGGATCTGCTGCTTGAGGCGGGCGCCGCCGCGGTCGCCGAGACGCCGGCCGACCTGCTGAAGATCGTCGCTCCAGGGCAGGAAGAGGACTTCTGGGACTGAGCGATCCGGTAGCGCCATCCGGCTTGCCAAGCTGGCGGGCCAAGCCCGCGGAGCGCCCAGGTCGCCGTCTCGTCACCTCGCCTATCCGCTGCTCGTGCACTATGATAGCCGCGCAGGCGAAGCCGCCAGAGGGGAGCTGCATGTCGCGCCACAAGGCGAGAGGCAAGGGGACCGTGGCCGGTGGGGGGGACTCCTCCACGGGAACCGGCCACGTCTCGTCCAGCGGTGGGCTCGTCCCGGTCGGCGGTCCCGTCGTGAGGCAGGCCATCGCCGGCAACGGGGGCGGCCCTGGGGACGTCGCGGACGTCGTCATCCCATCGTCGGACATGGCTCGACGCAAGAAGCTTGACACCAAGACGTACGAGTCCGAGCTCCACAGGCTTCAAATGGAGCTCGTCAAGCTTCAAGAGTGGATCAGGCACTCCGGCTTGCGCGTCGCCGTCATCTTCGAAGGTCGCGACGCGGCCGGCAAGGGCGGGACGATCAAGCGCATCTCCGAATACCTGAACCCACGTGTCGTGCGGGTCGCCGCACTCACCAGGCCGAACGATCGGGAGCAGACCCAATGGTACTTTCAGCGGTATGTCTCTCAGCTACCCGCGGCCGGCGAGATGGTGCTCTTCGACAGGTCCTGGTACAACCGCGCCGGCGTCGAGCGCGTCATGGGATTCTGCACGGAGGACGAGGTCTGGGACTTCTTCCGCGCCTGCCCTGAGCTCGAGCGGATGCTCATCCGTAGCGGGATCATCCTCGTCAAGTACTGGTTCAGCGTCAGCGACGACGAGCAGGAACGTCGCTTCCAGGGGCGCGTCAAGGACCCCCTCAAGCAATGGAAGCTGAGTCCCATAGATCTTGAGAGCCGGCTTCGCTGGGTCGAGTACTCTCAGGCCAAGGACGAGATGTTCTCCTATACGGACACCAAGGACTCTCCGTGGTGGGTCGTGAACGCCGACGACAAGCGCCGCGCGCGGCTGAACGCGATCACCCACCTGCTCGGCCTCATCCCCTACGAGGACGTCACGCCCCACGGCCTCTCGCTGCCGGCGCGGCCCCCGGACAGAGGCTACGTGCGGCCGCCCATCGACAGCCAGACGTTCGTCCCGGAGATCTACTAGGGTCAGTCAGTGCGGGTCTGTGCGCGGCGGCGCAACAGCGGCGTCGCGATCCGTGACATGTCGACCGCATACCGCATGAGCAGCGGCCCGACGATCGCCGAGATCAACACGTAGGTCGCGGCCAAGGCGCCGAGCGGGCTCTGACTTCCGGCGGCCACCGCCAGACCGGCGATGACGATGCTGAACTCCCCCCGAGCGATGAGCGCCGTGCCCGCGCGGATGCGTCCCGGCACGCCGATGGTCTTGCGCGTCGCGATCCAGCCGGTGGCGAACTTGGTGACGGCGGTGATCAGGAACAGGATGACGGCTGCCAGCGCCACGCCGGGCACGGTGCGGACGTCGATCTGGAGGCCGAAGAGCACGAAGAAGAAGGCTGCGAACAGGTCGCGGAGTGGGCCGAAGAGCTGTCGTGCTCGATCGGCCAGCGCCCCCGAGATGGCCAGCCCGAGCAGAAAGGCGACCACCGCCCCCGAGACTTGCAGGGCCTCGGCAGTGCCGCTGAAGACGAGCAGCAGACCGACCACGGTGAGCAGCACGACCTCATCGCTGGCGTGCAGGATGCCCGTGCTCAGGCGCTGCCCATGGTAGATCGCGATCCACATCGCGACGGCGACCGCACCTACGGCGGCGCCCGCGGAGATCAAGCCGGTGACGAAGCTGCCGCCGGCGAGGAGGACCGCCACCATGGGCAGGTACGGCGCCATCGCCAGATCCTCGATGACGAGGATCGAGAGGATCGACGGTGTCTCCCGGTTGCCGAGGCGGTCAAGGTCGTCGAGTCCCTTGGCCGTGATGCTGGACGATGAGATGTAGGTGACGCCGCCCAGCAGGACCGCCTCGAGGGGAGTCCACCCCAGCACCAGCCCGAGTACGATGCCCGGCGTGAAGTTCAGGACGAAATCGGCGACGCCGGCGCCAAGGCTGGCGCGGAGGCTCGCCGAGATCTCCGTGCCGGAGTACTCGAGGCCGAGCATGAAGAGCAGCAGAACGACGGCGATCTGCGATTCGATCGCGATCGCGCTGGGGCTGAACTGCGGCGGGGTCAGGGCGGCGAGCGCGAGCCCGGCAAGAAGGTATAGAGGGATGGGCGAGAAGCCGGTACGTCGCGCCAGGCGCGCCAGCACCGCGAGCACCAGGAAGACCGCGCCGACCTCGACGAAGAGCCAGGCGAAGTCCGGCGAGCTGACAGCGGTCGGCGCGGTCACGCGCTGTTTCCCTTACTCGCCCTGGAGGAGCTTGGACAGCGCCTTGATGCCTTCCGGTGTGCCGACGACGACGGCGGTGTCGCCGGGTTCGAGCACGAAGGTGGACGGGGGGGCGGCGATGGTCTTGTCGTCACGCACGACGGCGACGACCGTCGCCGGTGCCTCGTCCTGGTGCTCTACATCGTGCAGAGTGCAGCTCGCGCACTCCGCGCTGGCCGCTACGGGCAGCCAGTCCAGAGTGAGGCCCTGCATGCGCAGATGCATGTCGTGGACGGCTTCGACCACGTGCGACTGACCGAGGATCTCAGCGAGGGCGCGTATGTCGTCCTCGGAGAGGCGTACGACGTCTCGACAGACATCGGGATCGCGCGCCGTGCACACGATGAGCTCGCGCCGGCCGCTGTGGTGGGTGATGATGCCGAGACGCTCTCCGCTGCTCGTGACGAACTCGTGGTGGATGCCGACTCCTGGCAGCCGCGTCTCGATGATCTCTGGCATGGTCCCTCCGCACTCGCTGCCGGCATGATCAGCGGGCCAGAGGCTCAATCCCGCCCGTGTCAGACAGATGATAGCACCGGGTGACCGACCGCTCACGCGCCGTCCGCTCCGGCGTCTCGCGATTCGCTGTCGGTGGCTTGTCGCGCTCCGCTGCCGGCACTCGCTCTCATGGTTCTCGTGGGCTGCGAAACGCGCGGGCGTCGGCGGCGCGCCTTGGACCGGCGGCCGATGTATAGTGTGACCTTCCTGCCAGGTGGATGATGGCTCGGGCATGGGTCCGTCCCGCGGCTGTGGGCCCTCCACGCGGCCTGCCTTTCGCGAGACGGTTCGGGCATCTCTCCGCCTGGCGGGCAGATCGCGGAGTTGCTGAGGTGACCAGCGTGGCCATACGCAGAACAGATGTCGTGCCGCCCGGGGCCCGCGCCTCGCAGTCTCGCCATGGCTCGTTCGAGGGATCGGGCTCTCCTTCCCGGTCCTGTGTCTGCCTCGTCGCTCCCCTTGTCGACGCAGCGCTGCGGAGGGACTTCGCGTGAGCGGGCACGACACACAGGGCGATCAGCGGCCCTGGACCAAGGAAGAGGCCGACAGCGTCTACCAGATCAGTCGCTGGGGTGACGGCTACTTCGATATCAACGACGAGGGTCATCTCTGCGTGCTCCCCGAACGGACGCCGGACGGACCGCGGATCGACATCGCCGATGTCCTCGCGGAGATGAAGACGCAAGGAATCGCGTTCCCGATCGTCGTGCGCTTCGGGGACATCCTCCGTTCCGCCGTCGTCACCCTGAACGAGACTTTCAGGGAGACGATCGAGGAAGCTGAGTACCAGGGGCGCTACATCGGTGTCTATCCCATCAAGGTCAACCAGATGCGCGAGGTGATCGAGGAGATCCTCGACGCCGGTGCTCCGTACGACTACGGCATCGAGGCCGGCTCCAAGCCAGAGCTCCTGGCGGCGCTGGCCATGAACGACGATCTCGAGGCGCTCACCGTCCTGAACGGCTTCAAGGACGAGGACTACCTGCGCCTCGCTTTACTCGGCAGGACGTTGGGCCGCAAGGTCGTCGTCGTCATCGAGCAGTTCTCCGAGTTGCCCACGCTTCTTCGGCTGGCCCGCGAGATGGACGTCGAGCCGCTCATCGGCGTCCGCGCCAAGATGTCGGCGGAGGGCTCGGGCAAGTGGTGCGACTCTGGTGGCGAGAAGGCCAAGTTCGGCCTGACGACAGCCGAGATACTCCAGGTCGTCGAGTTGCTCGAGAGCGAGGACCGTCTCGACTGCCTCAAGCTGTTCCACTTCCACATCGGCTCTCAGATCACCGACATCAAGAAGATCAAGGAGGCCGTCCGGGAGGGCGCGCGGATCTACGCGAAGCTCGTGAAGCTGGGCGCTCCCCTCGAGTACTTCGATGTCGGCGGCGGGCTCGGCATCGACTACGACGGCTCGCAGTCGAAGACCAATTCATCGGTCAACTACAGAGTCCGCGACTACGCCGCCGACGTCGTCTGGATCACCAAGGAGACGTGCGACGCGGAGCGCGTCGCACACCCCCATATCGTCTCGGAGTCCGGCCGCGCCGTCACGGCGCGCCACTCCTGCGTCATCACGAACGTGATAGACACGATCGAGACGGCCTACACTTCCTACGATACGGACGGAACCAACGCCAGTGTCATGATCGCCAACATGCGAGAGGTGCTCGACCTGCTCACGAGCGAGAACGTGCAGGAGATGTACAACGACGCTCTCGACATGAAGAGGGAGTGCCTGAACGCGTTCCGTCTCGGCATCCTCAGCCTTGAGCAGCGGGCCGTCGTCGAGACTCTCTTCTGGCGCATCTCGAAGGAGATCGCGACGATGCTCCCCAGCATGAAGTTCCGTCCCGACAACCTGTACGAGATCGATGCGGAGCTTGCTCTCCAGTATCTCTGCAACTTCTCCGTGTTCCAGTCGGCGCCGGACTCCTGGGCGATCGGGCAGTTGCTTCCCGTGGTGCCCATCACGAAGCTCAACGAGCGGCCCGAGGTCTTCGGCACCATCGTCGACATCACCTGCGACTCGGACGGGCGCATCAACGACTTCATCGACATCAACGAGACGAAGTCCCTGCTGCCCCTCCACCGGTTCACCGCCGGCGACGAGTACTACATCGGCCTCTTCCTGACCGGCGCCTACCAGGACGTCATCGGCGACTTCCACAATCTCTTCGGTCGCCTCAACGAGATCCACGTGTTCTGCGACGACGCCGACCCGACCAACTTCTACGTGGAAGAGGTGATCAAGGGATCAGCCTCGGCGGACGTGCTGGACGCCATGCAGTACAACCCTGAGGCCATGGCGTATACGGTCAAGAAACAGGTCGACCGCCGGGTGGCGGAGGGCGCGATCAACCCCCGAGGGGGCGTGCGCCTGGTCGATTTCTACGAGGAGTGCCTGAAAGCCTACACCTACCTGGAGTAGCACTAGCGCCGCGGCGGTACCGCGTCCACTGGCGCGCGCGGCAAGGAGACGGGGGGCAGACATGACACCACGCGGACCCATCACAGAGTTCATGCTCGAGCACTACAAGCACTTCAACGCGGCCACCGTGGTCGACGCGTCGCGCGCCTGGGAGGAGCACCTCGCCAAGAACGGCAAGATGTTCGTGACGATCGCGGGGGCGATGTCGACGGCCGAGCTCGGCAAGTCTCTGGCCGAGATGATCAGGCAGGACAAGATCCACGGCATCAGCTGCACCGGAGCCAATCTCGAAGAGGACATCTTCAATCTCGTGGCGCATGACTTCTACGTGCGCGTCCCCGATTGGCGAGCGCTCTCGGCGGACGAGGAGATGGCGCTCAAGGAGCGCGGCATGAATCGCGTCACCGACACGTGCATCCCGGAGGACGAGGCCATGCGCCGCATCGAGACGGCCATCAACCGCGTGTGGAAGAAGGCCGAGGAGAGCGGCGAGACGCACCCGCCGCACTACTACTTCTGGGAGCTTCTGCGTACCGGCGTGCTGGCCGACCACTATCAGATCGACCCCAAGGACTCCTGGATGATCGCCGCCATGGAGAAGGACCTGCCGATCTTCACGCCCGGATGGGAAGACTCGACGCTCGGCAACATGTACGCCGCCGCCAACGTCGATGGGCGCATCAACGACGTCCATGTGGTCCAGTCTGGCATCGAGACCATGATGCGCCTGGCCCAGTGGTACACCGACACGGCCGCCGAGAGTTCGATCGGCTTCTTTCAGATCGGCGGCGGCATCGCCGGCGACTTCCCGATCTGCGTCGTGCCGATGCTCGAGCAGGACCTGCGACGCAGCACTCCCCTCTGGGGGTACTTCTGCCAGATCTCCGACTCGACGACGAGCTACGGATCGTACTCGGGGGCCGTGCCGAACGAGAAGATCACCTGGGGCAAGCTGGACCGCGACACCCCGAAGTACATCATCGAGTCCGATGCGACCATCGTGGCTCCCTTGGTGTTCGCCTACGTGCTTGGCTGGTAGGCCGGGGGCAACGGCGGAGAATTGACTTCCGGCCCGCTGGCGCTAGGCTGAGCGACGCGGTGGTCCCTTCGTCCGTATGAGGGCAGCTCGAGACGCGCTGACAGGAACGCGTTGCGAGACGACTCCACTGCACCCGACAGGAGGCTGGGCGAAGCATGCGTGTCGCCGCCATACAGATGAGGGTCGGTGTCTCGAGGGACGAGAACGTCGCCCGAGCCCTGCGCCTGGTGGACGAGGCCGCTGCTCGGGGAGCGCGACTGATCGCGCTGCCTGAGTATCTGACGTACATCGGACCGCCCTCGCGGTTCGGGGATGTCGCCGAGACGGTACCCGGCCCCACCACCCGGTCGCTGGCGGCGAAGGCTCGCGCGTACGGCGTGATCATCCACTGCGGCAGCCTCGTCGAGCCACTGGCGTCCGCGGAGGGCGACCGGCCGGCGTCCGCGGCGATGTTCTCCAACACCAGCTACGTCGTGGATCCGACCGGCGCCGTGGGTGCGGTCTACCGCAAGGTGCATCTCTTCGACGTCGCCGTGGGCGATGACGTCCGTGAGAACGAGTCGACTCACATCGCTCCCGGCGATCGTCTGGTGGTCGCCGAATCGCCGGATTTCGTGCTCGGCATGTCGACCTGCTACGACCTTCGTTTTCCCGAGCTGTATCGCGCTCTCGCCCTGGCGGGGGCGACCGTCCTGGTCGTGGCGGCGGCGTTCGCCGAGGCGACTGGCCGCGCGCACTGGGAGGTGCTTCTACGCGCTCGCGCCATAGAGAATGGAGCGTTCGTGGTCGCGGCGGCGCAGCACGGCCATGGAGCGGCCTGGCCGATGCACGGGCACAGCATGATCGTCGATCCGTGGGGCACGGTGCTCGCCAGCCTGCCCGCTGGCGACGGGGTGATCGTGGCCGATATCGACCCCGGCGAGGCCCAGCGGCGCCGCGACCAGGTCCCCGTTCTGGCGAATCGCAGACCCTCGGTCTACGCTCGTCAGGTGCACAGAGCCCACCTTGCCTTTTGCCGTGAGATGTAGGAGGATAGCGACCATGACACGGCTCGTCATTGCACGGCTTGTGCGTCGGGGGGAACTGTTCTGCACAAGCCGCTCATCGCTTGCAGGTCTTGGGCAGAACAGCTCGACTCGACCGTCCCGCAATGCGATGACAGCGAGTTACACCCCGTCACCGTCGTCGGTCGCTGACGCCTCTGGGAGCGTCGGGTCCTCGCCGGTGTCGTGCGCTATCACGAGTATCCCTTCGGCGAGGCTCGGCACCTGCCCTCCAGGCAGGAGCACTCCGAGTTCGCTCGCTCGCTCCGCTCCGCCGGCGTGGCAGTTCCGGCTGGCGCCTCAGCGCCCGTTGGTACGGCTGCCTCGCTCTCTTATAGTCGGCGGCATATCCGGACCGGCGGCTCTTGGCGCCGCGTCCGACTGTCCCATCCCAGGGAAGGGGGGTGGTGCTCACAGGGAGTCGTGACGTTCGCGGTCGTTGCATCCAGCAGAGGCGCTGCGGCGTCCTTGGCCAGGATGTGTAGCAACCACAATCAGGAGAAAACATGGGTGATCTGATTCAGCGTTACATGGTATGCGGTATCCAGTACAGCCCGGTTGAGCTGCACGTTGGCCCCGAGGCCACCAAGCGCAACCTCAAGCGCATGAAGGACTACTTCGAGTACACCTACGAGCAGTACAGCTACACGGCGGACGCCGGCTGCACCGACTACCCGAAGCAGATCAAGGTCATCGCCTATCCCGAGTACGCTGCCAACGGCTATCCGGCCGGCTCGATGGAAGAGGCCCTGAAGGCCTCCGAAGAGGTCCCCGGCTCGATCACCGACGAGATCGGCAGCTGGTGCAAGGAGTACGACACCTTCGTCATGTACGGCATGGGCTCGACCGTGCCCGAGTTCCCGAAGACCTCCTTCGACACCGCGATCATCCAGGACGACACGGGCGAGGTCGTCCTGCGCTACCACAAGTGCAACCCCTGGATCCCCGATGAGTACTGGCCGAGCCCCTACGACCTGATCGACATCGGCTGGGACCTCGAGAAGTATCCCTACTACCCCGTCGCCAAGACCAAGATCGGCAACTGGGGCGCCATGATCTGCAACGACGGCATGACTCCTGAGGGCGGTCGTCAGCTGGCCTTCAACGGCGCCGAGTGCATCTATCACCCCGAGCTGCTCATGGACCCGTGGGTCATCGAGCCCCTCGAGTACTACGAGCTGCAGAACCGCTGGTGCAGCGTCACCAACATGTGCTACACGGTGGCTCCGCACTCGGGCTGGTCGCCGATCGAGATGCCGCCGTACGGCATGCAGGGCGGTTCCCTCATCTGCGACTTCGAGGGCCGTCTCCTGTGCGCCTGCGCGAAGGCAGCCGTCGAGGGCACGATGCAGACCACGATCGACATCGGTGCCGTGCGCCACTACCGTCAGTCGATGCCGACCCACAACGGCCTGAACAGCTTCAAGGGCGGCCTCTTCGACTACTTCAAGCGCGACATCACCTACCCGCGTCATCCGCAGATCGCGGAAGATCCCAGCTGGGACATGTACAAGTCCCGCGCCACCATGCGCGAGGCCATGGACCGCTTCTGGGGCGACTACTACAAGGACGCCGTCGAGTAAGACGTCTCGACGGGCTCGACAGCCCTCACCCGCGGGCCGTCGAGGCCCGCGGGTGAGGGGGTTCCGATACGCAGAGTGACAAAAGGAAAAGCAAGAGGACCGAAGCACAAGGAGACGGCATGGCAGGTAAGACGCTTGAGTCAATGAAGAGCGTTTCAATCGACGACATTTGGAAGTACTTCTCGACGGCGACGATCATCAAGGACTTCATGTTGAAGGACGGCTACAAGCCGACCTTCTTCCAGAACAACCAGGTGCTTGCCACCGTGTGGGAGCGTCCTTCGCTGCGCACCCGCGTCTCGTTCGAGACCGGCTTCCAGGCCCTCGGCGGCGGCGTCATCACACTGAAGGCGTATCCTCCGGGTGCCGCCGACATCATCTTCAAGGAAGACGTCCGCGACCAGGCCAACGTGCTCGACAGCATGTGCGACCTCGTCATGGCGCGTACCTACAGCCACGACACCATCACCAAGCTCGGCGCTGCCATGGACATCCCGCTCATCAACGGCATGAGCGACATGGCTCACCCTGTCCAGCAGCTCACCGATCTCTTCACGACCCTCGAGCACAAGGGCTCGCTCAAGGGCCTCAAGGTCGCCTACATGGGCGAGGGCACGGGCAACACCGCTCAGGACTGGCTCATCGCCGCCGCGAGCGTCGGCATGGACTTCGTCCTCGCGACCCCGGACTACTCGCAACACAAGCTTCTCCAGGATCTGGATTTCGGTATGCCGGATCAGAGCTGGGTGGATGAGGCGCAGAAGCGCGCCGCCCAGACTGGCGGCTCGATCACCTTCACGAACGATCCGATCGCGGCCGCCAAGGACGCGGACGTCATCTACACCGACAGCTGGATCGCCTACGACGTGCCGGCCGAGAAGGAGAAGGCGAACGAGATCCGCGAGATCTTCCTGCCCTACCAGGTCAACCTCGACCTCCTCAAGCTCGCCCCGAACGCCCTCGTCATGCACTGCCAGCCCATGTACCGCGGCTTCGAGATCACCGAAGAGGTCACGTCGCACCCGCAGTGCGTCGTGTCCGCACAGGCCGAGAACCGCTACCACCTGCAGAAGGGCGTCATGGTCGAGCTGCTCAAGCCGATCGCCTGAAACCCTTACGGAAAGTCGGAGGACTCTATCAGTGAAGATTCTTGTAGCTCTCGGCGGCAACGCCATCAAGCAGGCTGACCAGGAAGGTACTTGCGACGAGCAGACCGAGAACTGCGGTCAGACCTCGGAACAGCTCGCCAAGATCGTCAGCGAGTTCAAGAGCAGCGGCGACTGGCTGGCCATCACGCACGGCAACGGTCCGCAGTCGGGCAACCTGAGCGTCCAGCAGGAGGCCGGCAAGGACAAGGTCGCGCCCCAGCCGCTCTACATCGTCGGCGCGATGACCCAGGGTCAGATCGGGTACATGCTCCAGAACCAGATGCAGAAGCACCTGCGGGAGCACGGCATCGACAAGGACGTCATCTCGGTCGTCAACCAGGTCATCGTCGACCCGAACGACCCCGAGTTCGTTGGGGATGCGGCCTCCAAGCCCGTCGGCAACTTCTTCAGCGAGGCCGAGGCCAAGGAGCTCAAGGCCAAGCACCCGGACTACATCGTCAAGAACGTGAAGCCGAGTGCCGAGAAGGGCTGGCGTCGCACGGTGCCGTCGCCTCTTCCGAGCGCCAATGCTGAAGTCAGGGCCATCAAGAAGATCCTCGATGCGGGCATCATCGTCATCGCCTCCGGCGGCGGCGGCGTGCCCTCGATGCAGGATGCTGACGGCAACCTGACCGGACTCGACGCCGTCATCGACAAGGACCGCGCGGGCGAGGTGCTCGCCAAGGAACTCGGCGCCGACACCTTCATGGTGTTGACGGATGTCGAGCACGCGATCGTGAACTTCGGCAAGGACAACGCATCGCCCGTGGGCGCCGTGTCCGTCGACGAGATGAAGAAGCTCGCCGCCGAGGGTCACTTCCTGGCCGGCAGCATGGGCCCGAAGGTGGCTTCCGCGCTCAAGTTCGTCGAGGACGGTGGCCAGAGGGCCATCATCACCTCGCTGGACAAGGCCGTCGACGCTCTGGCCGGCAAGACTGGGACGATCATCACGAAGTAAGATGCGAGATCCGGAGGAGAGGGGCTTCGGCCCCTCTCCTCCACTCCAATATGGCGGTATAGGCGTGAGTGGACCGGGGGGGTACACAGGCAAAACTGACATGGTGAGTCGCACAGAGTTGCACTCTTGTGGAGTCACACACCGAGCTTCCGACTTGAAGCTCGCGATTTAGGAAGAAGGGGGGGTTCATATGCTTTTTGCCGCAGGTACAGCACCTTTGGATAGCTGGACTGGTTACGTGATCATGCTCGCTCAGGCGGTCATCTACACGCTGCTGGTCCTCTACCTCGGCAGGACCAAGGGTAAGACGGCTGACTCGTTCATCTCCGGTGGCCGCAACATCGGCCACGGCATGATCCACGCGTCGGTCATCGCGACGTGGATTTGGGCAGCAACCCTGATGATCAGCTCGTGGACGGGCTACTCATACGGCGTCTCCGGCGGCTGGTGGTACGGTCTTGGTGCCACGATCCCGCTGCCGCTCATGGCGTACATCTGCCGGCGCTGCCGCGTGGACATGCCTACCCACCGGTCGTATCCGGAGTACATGTACTACCGTCTCGACCGGAAGAATCAGATCGCCCAGGCCATCATCACCATCGTGGTATGCGGCTGGGTGACCCTGATGCTGGTCACCGGCGGTGCCGTGATGCTCGTCGCCTTCACCGGCGGCAACTTCTACTACCTGGCCGCCATCATGGTGATCATCTTCGTGACCTACATCTCGGTGGCCGGCCTGTGGGCGAGCATCTTCGCCGACACGCTGATGGCTCTCGTGATGTTCCTCGCGATCTTCGTCCTCACCGGAGCCACGTTCCTGGGGCTCGGGGCGGGCGTCGGCGCGGGCAACTACTGGGATGGTCTCTACAACGCGATGGCCAGTCATCCGATTCTGCAGCCCGAGCAGGATCTGGCCGTATGGGAGTCCCAGTGGGACGGTCTCAACTGGCTGAACGCAGCAGGCATCGGGTTCCTGATCGTCAACACCATCGGCAACCTCGGGGCCGTGCTCTGCAACCAGACTTACTGGTCGCGCGGTATCGGCTCTGACAACCCGAAGAACATCTTCAAGTCGTTCTGGACCGGCGCTTGGGGCTGGTACCCCATCCCGCTGTCCATGACCACGGCTCTCGGCCTCGGTGCCTTGGCCAAGGGGCTCGTCGTCGGCGAGGTCTACTTCTCGCCGGTCGCCAACACGGCGATCACCTTCACGGAGGCGGAAGCGGCAGCACCTGTCGTCGCCTTCCTCTCCACCGGCTACTTGGGTCTGGCTCTCTTCATCATCGCCGTCACCGGCGCGACGGTGAGCACCGGCGCGGGCGAGATCCTCTCGACCGCCTCTGTGTTCGCCAACGACATCTACAAGGGCTGGTTGAAGCCTGACGCGACCAGCAAGCAGATCGTCGCCGTCAACCGCGTGATGCTGTACGTCGTCGCGGCTGTCCTTCTCGGCATCGCCATTTGGTGGCGTGTCATCGGGTTCAGCTTCTCCGGCATGTACCAGGCGATGGGCGTGGCATTCTCCTCGGCGGTGATTCCGATGTGGATGGCCATCTTCTACAGGACGACCAACCGCGAGGGTGTCTTCTGGGGAACCATCATCGGCGGCGCGGTCGGCATCTACTACTGGGTGGCAGTCGCCAACTACGACCTCCTCTGGGGCGTCGTGTGGGCGAACGTCATCGTGATGGGCGTGTCTGCCCTCATCGCCATCCCGTGGACGATCATCAAGCCGCAGCCGTTCGACTATCGCACGCTGCATGATGCCGGCTACCCGTACGAGGAAGTCTCGATCGCGGGCGGCGTAGGCCACCAGGAGTAGGGTCTCGCAAGAGAGTCTGACAAGCAGAGAGGAGGACACTTGGCAACCAAAGGCCCTCAGAAGAGTCACGACGAGCTCCTCGAGGATTATCGTGAATACAAGCCGAATGGCGATGCGGTGCATCGCTACTGGATGGACTCGGACGATAAGTGGTGGGACCTCAGCTACTATGTGCACATCGCCTATCTGTCTCTGTTCATTGCCATCGACGCTGCGACCACGACGATCATGACCCCGACTCAGTTCACGCTGAATCACACGGTCACGTTCGTCTGGGTGCTCGCGGCCGGCATCTACACCTATGCCATGGCACTCGAGAACTTCTTCGATCCGAAGATGAAGGAGCACCGTTAAGGCAAGAAGCAGGGCTCTGCGTCCTCGGTGGCGGGCAATGCACCGCCACCGAGGACCGGCAGCCCGGCGTGTGCAGGGTGACCGTTCGCGGCGACGACGTCGAGGCCGGATGTGTCACACAAAGGGAGAGACGACGGGACTGAGGAAGCGTTCTTGAGTACAGGGAGAAAGCTCTTGCTGGTGGTCGTGGTCATGGCGGTGCCGTTCTGGTACTTCTGGCCGCAAATCAGTCAGATTGGCATGTTGTCTGGGCCCGAGAAGGAGTTGCACGGCTACTACAAGAACTCCTTCCCGCCCGTTCGGGCATCGATGCAGGAATTTGAGCAGCTGCAGAAGGATCCCTCGAACGCCGAACTCAGGGAGGACCTCGTGAAGTCTAGCGAAGAGGTCCTGAGCGTGAATCATGAGTACTGGGTGGTAGGCAGCGCCGGGGAGAGCTTCATCCGGCGGTTCATGAACAAGATCCGCGGCGTGGATGCGGAGTCGGACCGGTTCCTTGCGACCTGGGCGGGGCCCGAGCAGGACCCCGACGCCCTCGGTCCGATGAGGGACGACACGCGCACGCTGGCGTACCACTCCTGGTACTACAAGGAAGACAGCAACAGGTTCGCGGAAGACGTGCTGAGCAAGCTTGCCGATGCACCGAGCCAAGAGGCTTCCATGCAGGAAGTCTCAGATGACATGAAGGAACTCAAGCAGAGTCATGGCCAGAGTGACTACGTGTACCGGAAGTGGAAGGGCAGCTACCGACCTCCGCTGTCCATGTCGCCATGAGTGGCGGAAAGTGAGTCATCCTTCATGTTGAAGGCTGAACGCCGAAACAAGAGGAAAGCCGCTGGCGTCAACGCGAGAATCGGCGCCAGGGTCCAAGCGGTACTGAAGTACTTCAAAGAGCACTACGTGCCCATATCGAAGGGGACCGCGGGCGCTGCCATGGCGCTGACACTCGTCGTCTTGGCGATGTCGTTCTCGCAGCCGTGGATGGCGGACGCGGTGCGGTTCAGCATCATTCCCGTGCTGCTGGCCGCTACTGCTTGGAGCCTCGCGAACATGGCGAGGGACCGGAAGCTCAAGCTGTTCGCGATCTTGGCCCTGTGGGTCGCTCTGGCAGGAGTGGTCGTATCTGCGATCCAGTGGCAGAGGCTCGTTCAGGGAGCGCAGATCGAGAACACGCCCGTTCAGCAACAGCAACAGAACTGAAGTCCAGTCCCGTGGAGATCCAGGGGACAGAGAGGGGAGGTGAAGAGGATGCTGCCGAAGGCCATAGTTGGGGCTTGGTCCGTGGCAATCGTGGCCCTCATTATCGTGGTGGTGACGGGAGGCTGATCGCCCCCCGTTCGAGATAGGCAGTCGAGAGTCACAGCACAACGCAGTATGAAGGCGTAGGGGAGCGTACATGAGGGGTCGGCCAAGCGGCCAAAGGCCTCGGTGGGCGCGACGGATCGGACAGAGGGCGAGAAGGAGGATGAGATGCCGGACTACAAGAAGATCGTCTACTGCACCGACTTCTCTGATAACGCGGACCAGGCCTTCAAGGAGGCCTGCTACATCGCATCTCTGACTGACAGTCGCCTGTACGTGGTTCATGTTGTTCCCGAGGCCTTCAACTACCAGAGCATGGCGGCCGAGACGGTGCTTCCGCCTCAGCCTCCGTCGGAGGATCAGGTCATGCAGCGACTGCAGGACAGGTACGTGTCCGCATGTCCCACCGGTGAAGCCGTGCTCAGGTACGGGAGTGAGGCCTCCTCGATCCTCGAGTTCGCGAAGGAGGTCGATGCCGACCTGCTCGTGATGGGTGCTCGGGGCCTCGGTTTTCTCGCGAACATCCTCGGTGGTGGCAGTATTGCCGACAAGGTCGTGAAGAACGCTCAGCTTCCGGTTCTGGTCGTGCCACACAAGTGAGCGGGACGGGCGAACCGGGAGAAGAGAGGCTTGGGTGGCCGCCCCGTGGGGCTGTGGCTTATCTTGATGAATAGAGAAGGGGGACAAGGGACTATGAAGAACAGGTTCAGTGTTCTGGCGCTCGCTTGTATGGTAGTGGCGCTGGCGGCACTCATGATGGTCGCCGCCGGTTGTGGCAGCGATATTGAGGCACCGGAGGCGGTAGCCGAGCCGGACATGGAGGTCGAAGTGGCCGTGGTGGCTACCGACCTGCCGAGCGCCTTCGAGGGCGTGGATGTCGGCGTCACCGCTGATGAAGTCAAGGATGCTGCCAACTATCCCGCCACCATCCAGGAAGTGGATGGAAACAGGGTGTGGAAGTACTTCATCGACGATGGCAAGGCACGTCTCTTCTTCGTCTTCGATGGAAACCAAGGAGACAGCAAGCTGATGAGGATGTACAAGCTCACCCCATGAGGTTCAGGCCTTTGTCTTCATGCTCGCGTGGAGTCACGATTGGCAGTTGGGGGAGTGTGTCATGAGTCGATGGTTGGCGGAGGGTGCACGAAGAGACCTCTGATCCGGCCAGGCGTGTGACGAGGACCGCCGTTCCGGTGAAGTGCCGGGACGGCGGTCCTCGTCTGCGTGTGGGTCCGGCGGCTCCGACAAGATATTGCGGGCGCGGCCACGCACCGCGGGAGTATCGCCTCACACGGTGTCGTCGCCGTCCGCGGAGTGTGCCGATTCGGGGAAGAGCGTCGCGATCTCGGACAGCCGTCGCCCGATACGGGTCTGCAGATCACCGTCTGCTTCCTCGTCCAGCCAGGCGAGGTGCGAGGCGTACTCGCCGGGCAGCGGGGTCTCGACCAGCTCGCGCAAGAAGGGGTGTACGTAGGGGCGCGACGTGTCGACTGTGAGGAGGACGGAGTCGCGCGCGCGGGTGATGCCCACGTACACGACCCGGCGCTCCTCCTCGATCTCGGGCTGGCTCCAGCGAGTCACGTCGGAGTCGTAGTCGGGGATGACGACGGCACTGTACTCTCGGCCCTTGGCGGCGTGGATCGTGCCGATCGCGATGCGGTCGTCCTCGGCCTGCTCGTGAGTCGGCTCGCCGGCCGCTCCGTCTCCCTCTGCCGCCTCTTCGGCGCGCATCCTGTCCCACACTGCGAGGTAGTCGTCGAGCTCGGGATGAAGCTCGGCGAGGAGCGCCAGCGCGTCGACGACCTCGAGTGCGCCGGCGTCGTCACCATGGCTGTCGCGCCCGGCGCTCTGGCAGGCGGAGCCCGGTACGTCCGGCATGCCGGACGAGGTGCCGCGCCAGTGATCCTCGAGGCCGAACTCGTCGACGATGGCCAGGAGGAGCTCCGCTGTGGTGAGACCTCCGCGCTGGGTGGTACGGACGGACTCGTCCGCCGCGAGACCGGCGCACTCCTCGGTCGCACTTCGGGGCGTCGCTTGGCCGAGTGCGGAACTGAGCCGACCGACCCGGACCACGAGCGAGGACAAGGGGCGGTGACCGGAGTCAGGTTCGCCGGCGGCTGACGCAGACAGGCGTGTCCACGGACGTGCGGATGTGGCGATGGCCTCGACCTGCTCGTGGCGAACGTAGCGGCTGGGTCGGTTCAGGAGCAGCCCTAGGTCGTTGCCGGATGCTAGCTGGGGTGCGCGGATCAGGTCGACGTAGGCGCGCACCAGCTTCGCGGCCGGGTGGGAGAAGAGGTGGTAGCCGAGCTGCTGCGCGCGGGGCAGATGCTCGGCATCGAGCGCCAGAGCGACGGAGAGCTGCTGCGAGCGATAGCGGCAGAGCACGGCAAGGTCGCGCCATGCGCAGGCCGGGCGCGCCTTCTGAGCGCGGAGGAACGTACACATCGCGGCGCTTCGCTCTGCCCAGGTGGGCGCGGCGGCGAAGAGCACCGCGCCCTCCTGGGCACCGGCACGCGCCCGCACCTGCTTGATCTCGCGCGTGGCATTGTGGGCTACGATGCGTGCGGCAGACGCGACCACCTCACGAGAGCAGCGGTAGTTGGTGCCCAGTCGGTAGGTCGCCGAGCAGGGCTCGATCGGCATCCGCTCATGGAACTGCAGGATGCCTGTGGGATCGGCGAAGCGCCAGCCGTAGATGAGCTGATCGTCGTCGCCTACGACGAAGAGGTCGCGACGGGGCCGCGACAGGACATCTACGAGCGCCAGCTGGGCTCCGTTCAAGTCTTGGAACTCGTCTACGAGGACGTGACTGTAGCGCCGCTGGATGAGCTCGCGGTGCTCGGGAACGGCCAGCATGTCGGCGACCGCGAAGTAGATTTGGTCGTCGAACGACTGGAGCCCGGTGACGGCCTGGAGGTGCGTGAAGCGCTCGTGGACTGGAGCGAACGGGGCGGCGATGATGGGTTGCCGGCCGACAGAGTCGACGCGGACCGCGACGGCCTCGGGGGCCTCGAGGCCGGCGCGCACGCGCGCAAGGGCTCCCGCGAAGGCGCCGACGGGATCGGCACCGCGCGCTGGCCTCAGCTTCGCCAGACTCAGGTCGGCCGCCTCCATCGCCTGCCGCATGAGAGCGCGCTGACCGGTGCCGTGGGCGTCGATAGCGAAGCGCGTACCCATGATCTCCCTCTGATAGCGGGACCCGAACGCATTGAACGTGGCGCAGTGGACGCCGGGTGGTGAGTTCTTGGCGAGGATTCTGCGCGTGGTCGCGATGCCCAAGGTCAGCAAGCGTTCCTCGAGCTGCAAGGCGGCCATGCGATTGAACGCCAGGAGGAGGATGTCTCCCGCGTCGATGCCGCCGGCGACGAGCTCGGCAACGCGACCCACGAGCGTCTTGGTCTTGCCAGAGCCGGCTGGAGCGAGCACGCGAGCTGCGCCACGACCGTGCTCCACCGCCGCGCGTTGCGCGGTATCGAGCTGTGGTGCGACCGAGTCTGGCGGTCGCGCAGCTCGATGTGCACGCCGCTCTCGTGCCCTCGCGCAGGAGAGCTCCGATGTCCTCAAGATCGAGCAGGGCACGATCATCGACTGGCAGGGAGCGCCGGTCGAAGACGGTGGAGCTGAACGGGAAGCCGATGCAGAACGGCGAGCCGGAAGCTACGAGAGGGTAGGCGAACTCGCGCAGGATCGCGCCGGCTTGCGCGCGCAGCTCTTCCTCATCGTGCTCCCAGAACCACGTACCGATGGTGGGGGCCCGCAGCGTGCTCCCGGCGTGCGGGTCGACCAAGGCGAGAAGCCGTTCGAGGAGCCTCGGCTCGGCTGCGTCCGGGCCCACTGCCCATGAGCGTCTCGTCGACATGCGGGCGCCTGGGAACGCTGCAGCGCATCGAGACGCCGCTTCGCGCCGGCCGGAAACGTTGAACAGCACGAGCTGCCGTCTGGCGTCGGCGCGCGGAGCGGGAGTGTCGTCTGTCGGTGATGCCATGCTGGAGGGTGCTGTCCACGGGATCGCGTGACTGCCTGGGCACTCGCGGGACTCTACGTGCCGCGAGGCCGGGCAGCGAGGGTGACCGTGGTGGCGGGAGTGGACGTTGCCGAGAGAGGAGGGGGTGACCGTCAGCTTCCGGGATGGACGCGCGGCACACAGAGGCGCAGTGCCTGCGGAAGCAGCCCGACATCAAGAGGCACGTCACCGAGGGCGTCGCCGTCCATGTCCAGCGGAAAGAGGCAACGTGGGCTGCGAACGCGAGCCTGCGCCGCGCGCCCGTGCTGGGTCGCTCGGGTCTGGCGTGCCGGCAGCGGCACGAGCGTGAGCGCGCGGCACCTGAAGTGGTTCACGCCGGGCTGACGCAAGTGCCGGCCTGAGTACAGGGTCCTGAGGCGGAGGGCCATGCGCAGTTTGCTGGCCGTCTCGAAGGTGATCACCTCGAGGAGGCCGTCGTCGGGCCGCGCCATGGGCGCGACGCGCATGCCCGCGCCGAAGGTCGTGCCGTTGCAGATCGCGACCGCATAGGCGTGGAGCAAGCGCTCGCGACTGGACGCGTCCGGGAGTACGGCGCGGCAGCGCAGGCTGACGCGCCGGCAGGCGACGATGGCGCGCACCGTCGCCTGCGCGTAGGCGACACGGCCCGGCAGCAGGCCGGGCGCCACCGCCGTGTACCTGTCGACGAGGCCGCCGATGCCGGCCGAGAGAACGTTGATCCAGAGGCGCCGTTCCGGGCGACCGTCTCGGCCTGCGAAGCGGGCCCACCCGACATCGACGGTGCGGTCCGCGGCGCCGGCGACGGCCGCCAGGTAGTCTTCGAAGTGTGGGGGGATGCTGAGCGCGCGACCGAAGTCGCCCCCGGTCCCTGCGGCGATGATGCCGAGCCGGGGGAGAGAGGCGGCCGGCGGCGGAACATCGCCGCCCCCGAGAAGACCATTGACCACTTCGTTGAGCGTACCGTCGCCTCCCAGGCTGATGACGAGGGGGCGACGCTCCGTCGCCGCGGCGGCGCCGGTGTGCCTCGCGTCCCCGGGCCGCCGCGTGAGGGCGACATCGATCTCGCCCAGGGCGCTGCGCAGCGGCTCGAGGAGCTGAGGCAGCTCACGCCCGGTACGGCCGCGACCCGCCTGCGGATTTGCGATGACCAGCGGCCGTCGTGTGGGGTCGGCGTCCATGTGGGAACGCTACCAGAGGAACGCGGTCGAGTCAGGGGCGCCGGGTGTCTTCGGGTGTCGTGCCGCAGGAGGGTGGCATGCCCGAACCGCCCAGGCCTGCGGGCGGATGGAGCCCGTGAGGCGAGCAGCAAAGGTTGGTACGATGGCCGCATGCACTCTGACGAGCGCCTTGCGGCCGTCATTGCTCAGATCGCGGCCGCCGGCAGCGCCGACAACCGCGCTGGGATGAGCCGCTACGGCATCAACACCGAGAGCGCCTACGGCGTCCCGGTGCGCGATCTGCGGCGCATGGCCAGGGATCTGGGTACCGACCACGACCTGGCGCTGGCGTTGTGGGGGACCGGCAATCACGAGGCGCGCATCCTCGCCAGCATGGTGGACGAGCCGAGGCTGGTGACACCGCAGCAGATGGACGACTGGGCCGCCGAGTTCGACTCGTGGGACGTCTGCGATCAGGTAGCCTCGAACCTCTTCGACAGGACTCCCTGGGCCTACGACAAGGTGCACCTGTGGTCGGCGGACGAGCGCGAGTGGGTCAAGCGCGCTGCCTTCGCCATGGCGGCCGCGCTCGCGGTGCACGACAAGACTGCGGCAGACGAGCGTTTCCTCGAGATCCTCGAGCTCGTCAGGGGAGCGGCCGGCGACGGGCGCAACTTCGTGAAGAAGGCCGTGAGCTGGGCGCTGCGCAACATCGGCAAGCGCAACCGGCGGCTGCACGCGGCGGCGCTGGAGACGGCGGTGGCCGTGCTGGCCTCGGCCGAAGCTCTGGCTGTGGCCGATTCCCGCGACCCCGCCGCGCGTAGCGCTCGCTGGGTCGCTTGCGACGCCCTGCGCGAACTGCGCTCGGAACGTGTCGTCGATCGGATGAGAGGGTAGCCGACAGCGGCGTCCGGGAAGCGGGCCGTCCGCTCGTTCAGACGGCGCGCAAGGGCGTGTGCGTTTCGCGGGCGAGGGCGTACCTGGCGATGCTGGCCTCGTCCACGAAGCCGACGAGCCGCCCCTCTGCGTCCACGACTGCCAGACGATCGACCTTGTCCTTGCGGAGCAGCCGCAGGGCCTCGGCGGCCGGGGTGTCCGGAGCCACCGTCTGGAGCTGCTCAGCGGGCACCATCACCTCGCGCACACGATCGCTGTCCCATTCGCGGTGCGGCATCTTCTCCAAGTCGGCGCCGCACACGAGGCCATCGTACGTCTGGTCGGCGCGCTCCGGCGAGACCGGCAGACAGCGCGTCGCGTACTCGCCGAAGTGGCCCTCGGCTGCGTGCTCCAGCGTGACGTAGGGCGACAGCCACTCGACCGGTCGCGTCATGATCCTCGCCGTAGGCACGCCGGCGAGAGAGTGCTCCAGCGCTGTCTGCGACGCACTCGCCCGGGCCGCCTGGATCAGAATCCAGCCGACGAAGGCCAGCCAGATGCCCCCGAGCCCGCCACCGGAGAGGATCTGCAGAGCGCCGAGTCCGATGAAGGCGAGGCCGAAGCCCTGACCGACGACGGTCGCCTGGCGCGTCGCCTTGGCGAAGTCGTGGTTGCCCCACCAGAGCAGGGCGCGCAGCACCCGGCCGCCGTCGAGCGGGAAGCCGGGCAGCAGGTTGAAGACCGCCAGCATCACGTTGGCGATGCCCAGGTAGTACAGGATCGCAGTGAGCTGCTCCGGGCCGGGTAGGACGACGGCCAAGCCCCACGACACGGCGCCGATGGCGAGACTGACGAGCGGCCCGACGCCGGCCATCACGGCCTCACGGCCGGGCGTGGAGGCCTCCTTCTCGATGGTCGCGACGCCGCCGAGCAGGAAGAGGGTGATGTTGGTGACGGGGATGCCCTGGGACTTGGCGACGAGGGAGTGTCCCAGCTCGTGGGCCAGCACCGAGACGAACAGGAGCAGCGTCGCGGTGATGGCAACGGCCCAGGTCGTCAGCGGTCCCCAGTTCTCGTAGCTCCCGGGGAAGAAGTTGGTGGCAAGCGTGAACGCGAAGAGTGCGAGGATGATGAACCAACTCGGATGGATGGCTATCTCGATGCCGAAGAGACGGCCGATGCGGATGCCTCCGCTCATGTGTATGCCTCCGTGGGTGTCTCACCCCCGTTCTGCCGCTCACCGCGAAGGGCGAAACCTGTGGACTGCGGTGGCCATGGAGTCGGCGACGGCGAGAACACGAGCTTGGCGTCCGAGACGCGTCTCTGCCGCGGCGACGGCTGCGTCGACGGAGACGAACGCCGTGACTCCCAGGTGCTCGAGTGGCGCGAGGAAGGCGGGGTTCGCGGCGCCGACGATGCCCAGACGGAAGCGCTCCAGGACGCGCGCCACGACGAAGGAGCGCTGACCACCAGGCCCGAGCTGGGCGCGCCGGCCGCGAGCGACGAGCTCTGCCGGAGAGCCGGCAGACGCCAGGACGTCGAGGAAGTTGCGCTCTGCAGGACCGTCACCGGCGTCTTCCGGCAGATCGGCGCAGAGGACGATCAGGGCGCCCTCTCGCAGGGCCGGATGTTCGGCGAGTCCGATGTAGGTCGCTGCGCGCGACGCCTGATAGAGGTTGGCGCTCTTTGGGGCGTGGACGCCGGCCACGAGCACGTCAACTGGGCCGTCGACCGCCCGCAGCCAGGCGGAGGCATGCGTCCGCGCCAGTGATGACTGGACGAGGTCGGGGTCGCCGGCAGCCACCGCTGCCGTCTCTCCGTGCTCGTTCACGACGACGTTCACAGCCCAGCGCAGGCTGGTTCGCGCTGCGATCTCGGCGAGTGTCTCGCGGAACGGATTGCCGTGCAGCTGGCCGAGCCTGACGCCCGGGAGTGAGATGAAGTCCGAACGGTGTGTCCCCGCGATGGTGGTCTGACCCGCGCAGCCGATGGCGACGCCTTTGACACCGCCCGAGAACCCCGCGTAGAGGTGCGGCTCTACGACGCCCACGGTGATCGTGAGGTCGGCGTCGGCGACGTCCTTCACGATGTGGATCGGTACCCCTCGCGAGGTTCTGCCAAGCCTCACCACCGTGGAATCCACCGCGTGCGCGTCGGCGACGTCGTGACGGCCGAAGACGTCCGGACCGACGAGGCCTTCTCTCTCGGCCGCCGTGGTGGCGGCGTGCAGGCCGCAGCCGATGGCGATGCGGATGCGCTCGTCCGGTATGTCGGCCGAGCGCAGTTCGCCGAGGATGTGCCGCAGGAGCGTCGGACTCGGGCACGGCCGAGAGGCGTCCGGCACGGTGATGACGACCGACGACGCGCCTCGTGCCAGGCTGCCCAATCGGGGCGCTCCCTGCGGATCGGCCAGGGCGCCTGCCAGGGCTGCATCGGGATCCTCGACGGGAGCCAGATCGGCAGGCGGTTCGTGAGCGTCGGCGCGCGGCACCGGGAGGCGCTTCGATCCGCAGAACACCCAGGAGCCGGCTGGCATCACGTGAGGCTCGGCGGCACCGCTGTCGGGCGGCCGACGCGCCGCAGGAGCACGAGCATCACGACGACGCCCACCAGAGGGACGACGGCGGCGAGGAACGCCCCGGTCAACCAGTTCAACATGCTGCCGCCAGAGCGCCTCGCGGCGACGTAGCCGAGGACCATGCAGATGACGAGCTGCGGGCCGAGAGCGTAGAAGACCCAGGCCGCGTGGTAGAGGGCTCCGGCCGCGTCGGTGATCATGGCGACGCGTAGTCCGTCAACATCAGGTCGACGACCGCGTGCATCGCGGCGACGGCCTCGGGCGGCTCGAGGATCCGGGCTTGGTCGCCGAAGCGCAAGAGGTTGTGCACGAGCCAACTCTCGTCGACATAGGGCTGCGGCGCCAGGCAGGAGCCGTCCGCCAGAGCCTGCACAGGCTGGTGCTCGGCGATCCAGCGGCCTACGAGCGGGCTGTACCACACGAGGGCCGACTTCGGGGCGTAGCTGCTGGATGTCGGGATGCCCTCGCGCCGGTAGAGGTCGAGCTCGACAGTCGCGCGGGGCGCGAAGGCGTCGTCGAGCACGTCTGCCCGTTTTGTCGTCGCCACACGGAAGACTCGGGTCCCGGAGGCGGTGCGGCACCAGCAGACGTAGTACCACTCCCCTCGGTTGCGGAGCAGGAGGTAGGGCTCCACCGTGCGGGCGCTGACCCGGTCGGTGCCCTCGGCCCAGTACTCTATGGCCAGGAGACGACGGCGTTCGATGGCCTCGTTGACGGCGCCCAGCACGCGCTCGTCGGGGGGCAGCAGATCGCTTGCGGCGAGGGTGGACGTGACTGGGTCCGCGGCGCGCACGGCGCGCAGCTTGGCCGCGGCGCTCGAGAGCGCGGAGCCGGCGGCCGCGGAGAGCTGGCCCCCGACGAGCTCGATCGCAAGCAGAAGGGTGTCGGCCTGCAGGGGGGCGAGCCGGGCCGGGCGTTTGAACGCGGGACCCGCCAGGTCGCAGAGTACGCGCAGCTTGTCCTCGCCCTCGAACTCAGCGTAGAGGAGCGCCCCGTCGCCGCCGAAATTGACGAGGTTCAGGAGGCGTACATCGGCGCGCAGAGCGTCGCCGTCGATACCGAGGGCGGCGAGGACCTCGGCGACGTCGAGCAAGACCTCCTCGTCTCCGGGGCAGCACTGGAGCAGGTGCGTCGCCAGCGCCGTCAGTCGGGTGAAGTGGTCCACCTCGACGTGCCAGTCGGCGGCACGTCGGTGCTTCGCCCGTTGCGGCTCGACCACGGCGGCCGCCGGCTGCGCGAGTCTGGGCTGGGCGTCCAGCGCCGTGCGCAGGCGCCGGAGCTGCCTGGCGGCTTGTTCGCGCAGCGCCGCCGGCTGCAGCACGCACGCAGCCTCGCCCAGTCCCAAGACCCAGCTCAACAGCGCTTGGGCATCGGCGTAGGGGGTCTCGTAGACCACTCCTCCGCCCCCTTGGGGCGTCGTCGTCCCGCAATGTCCCCAGTGCGCTTTGACCCACCACGTCAGCGCGGGGGAGATGCGGATGCGGGCTCGACCACTGGGCTCGGCGAGCTGCCACGGCGGCCTGTCGCGGAGCTCAGAGAGGTCGAAGTCGTGCGGGATCTCGAAGTCGTGGGGAGCGCGCGTCGCGTGCGTGACGCGCGAGCGGATCCGTGACAGGCGAAAGGTCCGCAGCGCTTCGCGCAAGTGACAGCGACCGACGAGGTACCACTCGCCTGCCACGAGCTGCAGCCCGTAGGGATCGACTTGCCGTGTGAGCGTCTCATCGCGGCTGATCGCATAGTAGTCGAAGCACACGGTCTTGCGGTCGGCGATCGCCGCCTGCAGCTTCGGAAGGGCCGTCGCACCTCCGTTTGGTCCTCCCTCCGGCAGGACTGCGAGCGCCGGCGCAGCGGCGTCCGCCAGCAGCTCCGGACGTCCCTGCGCCAGGCTCAGCAGGGCGAGGCGCAGCGGCTGGGAGTACGAGAACCGGTCCTCGAGGACCGTGAGGCAGGCGGCGAGTGCCGTCAGCTCCTCCGGTGTGAGCTCGACGGGCGGCAGGTAGTAGGCGTCCGCCGGCAGACGGTACATCTCGCCGCCGCCCTCCGGCGCCGGCTCGGCGGCGATGGCGATGCCGAGCCGCTCAAGCTCCGCCCGGTCTTCGTAGAAGCGGCGCTTGAAGGCGTCCTCCGTCATCGTCGGGTAACCCTCGACACGCTCTCGGATCTGCTCGGCGCTCACCGGTTGCCCGCCACGCGAAAGCAGCATGGCGACGAGCGACAGCCGCCGTACGAGTTTGTCGGCGTCCTTCGAGAAGCCTTCCTCGCGAATCCTCTCCGTGCTCATCGCTCGGTCGATGCGCGACGATCCATGACCCTCCCTGATGGTTGCGCCGCCGACGCTGCCGGCCGCGGCGCGCTAGGCGCCCGCCTCGTCGGCCGCGGCGGCGATGATCGCGTCGAGCTCTGTCCCGAGGTCCTCCGGGAACGGTTCCGGGTCCGCGGCGAGGATCTCCGAGACACGCTCCTGTGCGCGCTGCACGGTCGAGGGACTGCCCGCGTCGCGCCAGGCCTGATAGCCCCGCGTCTCTCCCAGCCTCGCGGACCACAGGTCGCGCACGTGCGCGCGGGTGTGGTTGCTGAACAGGTAGTCCCCCTTGAAGCCCGTCTCCTTGATGAGGTCCAGAGCCAGCGTCTCGCCGTTCACAGTGATGCCCTTCAGCATGCGCTTCACCATGCTGATCACCTCATCGTCGACGACCATGTTCTCGAGGCAGAGGATGCGCGAGCCATCGAGCAGGCCGGTCCCGAAGGTCACGTCGGCGCCGCACAGGTAGGCCATCATCATGGCCAGCGTGTTCTCGTAGGCGCTCTGTGCTCCTGGCTCAGGAGCTGTAGTGGCGCCGCTGCCGTACCAGGCCGGCAGCCCGTAGAAGTCGGCCATCTGGCCCTGGGCGCCTCGCAGGAGCGTCGCCTCGGGCGAGTTGCTCGCGTAGGAGCCGGAGCTCATGTTCATGGCCGTGGGCCCGCCGCCGTGGATCACCTTGGCGCCGGGGTGCGCGAGCTGCACGACGGTCAGGGCGCTCAACATCTCGGCGTTGCCGACCACGGCCGACCCGGCCAGCGTCACCGGCGCCGTGGCTCCGACGATTGGCATCGGGTAGAAGCTCACGGGGATGCCGGCCTCGGCCAGCGTGAGCGCCAGGTCCATGCCGTAGCGCTCCTGGTGGAGAGGGCTGACCGTGCAGATGATGGCCGTGAACAGGGGTCGCCGGCGCAGCTCGTCGCGGCCGCCGGCCACGGCCTCGGCCATCTTGATGAGGCTGCGCGCCTCGCGCTCCTCCTTGAGGCTTACGACGATCGAGTGCTTCTCGCTGTTGCGCAGGCACGCGTCGAACTCGTGGAGCACGCGCGTCTCGGCCGGGCAGTCCAGAGCCGAGACGATGGCCGAGGTCGCCGACACGTGGTCGAGCGCCTGGGCGACTCGGGCGCTCCTCGCGACGTCGCTCTTCACCGACGGGCGGATGGTGCCGTCGGCCTCGCGACAGGAGACGCCGCAGCCGTCCGTGCTGACATAGACATGCTCGCCGTCGAGAGGCAGATCGAACTCGGGGTTGCGTGCTCCGAGCACGAACCGTCCGCGGAAGGGTGCTCAAGGCTCTCTCGATGAGGAATCCGGGGATGCGGGCGATGGTGCTGGCGCGGTCGACGGTCGCCCCGTTCCTCTCAAGGATGTCGAGAGCCCGCTGTGAGTGGAACTTGACCCCAAGCTGCTCGAGCACGTCGAGCGTGGTCTCGTGGATCTGACGGATGTCGCCGGCGGAGAGCAACTCGAGCCGAAGGCGTTCACCGACCAGACAAGCATCTGCGTGCGTCATGGGCTCTCCTCTCAGAGGCGGCCGGACTGGACTGCCCGGATGATCTGGT
Source organism: uncultured Thermoleophilia bacterium (assembly GCA_963717285.1). Lineage (GTDB taxonomy): Bacteria > Actinomycetota > Thermoleophilia > UBA2241 > UBA2241 > CAIXSE01. Next base: position 168,778 of record CAVQVW010000001.1, on the reverse strand, counting down.
CGAGTTCGCGTCCGAGGTCCTCCGGGAACTCGGGCGGTGGCGACGCCAGGACTCTCATGCGCCCTCGCGGCAGCCCTCTCCGCCGTGCTGGGCGCCCCGGCGAACTGCCATTGCTCGAGGGTGCCGCGCCTCGCCCAGGCGTGCGCGCCAGAGCTCGCGCACGTGGGCGCGGGTGTGGCCGTCGAACAGGTAGCCACCGCCGAGCCCCATGCGCTCGATGACGTCGCCGGCGAGTGTCTCCTGGTCGACCGTGACGCCTGCCAGGAGGCGGCTGACCATGCCGAAGACCTCGTCGGCGATGACGAGCTCCTCGAGTGAGAGCTGCTGCACGCTGTCGAGGAGGCCGGCGCCGAAGAGGAGATCTGCGCCGGCCAGCAGTTCGAGCAGCATCCCGCTCGCGTTCTCGTAGCCCGACTGGACGCCGGGCGTCATCGCCTTCGTGCCGCCCCAGCCGAGGCCTGCCGGCATGCCGTAGAACCGTGCCATGTGCGCCTGTGCGGCGCGCAGAAGAAGAGCTTCGGGCACGTTGGCGCTGTAGTCGCCGGAGCGCATGTCGAGGGCTGCCGGCCCCCCGGCGTGGATGAGCGGCGCCCCGGGGCAGGCGAGCTGGATCGCGGTCAGTGCGGCGAGCAGCTCGGTGTTGCCGACGACCGCGGCGCCCGCCGGAGTGACCGGCGCCGTCGCTCCGAGGATCGGCATCGGGTAGAGGAAGATCGGGATGCCAGCGGCGGCGAGAGTGAAAGCCAGGTCCATGCCGAAGCGCTCCTGGTGAAGGGGCGCCACGGTGCCCAGGATCACCGAGAAGAGGGGCCGTGTCCGAAGAGCCTCGCGGCCGCCGGCGAGGACCTCGGCCATGCGCAGCAGCGGCTCCGCCTCCCTCGCGTCCTTCATGCTCACGACGACGGTGTGCTTGCGGGAGGCGCGTACGCAGGCGTCGAACTCGTTGAGGACGCGCGACTCGGCCGGGCGATCCTGAGCGGACACGATCGCCGATGTGGCCGAGAACCCGGGGAGGGCGTCGACGACACGAGCTGCGTCGTACACGTCCTGTCTGCCGCTGCGCCGGACGGTGCCGTCGGGATCGCGGACGAAAGGGGCGCATCCGTCGGACGACAGATAGGCGTGGCGGCCATCGAGGCGACAGGTCGTACTCCGGGGTCCGACCCCGCGAGGGTGAAGGTGCGCGGCAGCGTCTTCAGGGCCTCGTCCACCGTCGCCGCCGGGATGCGTGCGACCGTCGTCTCGCGATCGACCACGGCGCCGTGCTCTTCGAGAATGTCGAGGGCGTGCGGCGAGTAGAAGACGACGCCGGTCTCGGCGAGCACGTCGAGGGAGGCCTCGTGGATACGCTGCACGTCGGCGGCCTCGAGGATCTGCAGCTGGCGCCGCCGCGCTGGAAGACGGCTGTCGGCGTGGCTCGTCATCGGTCGTCCTGCGAGTCGCCGGTCTCGTTCGGCTTGGGCTGCTGGCTGCGGCGAATGAACTCTCGGGTGACGAAGGGCGAAGTCTGCGCGCGCACAAGGGCATCGTAGTCGACCGCGAACGACACGGTGTCGCCGGGTTGCAGGGGTACCTGGGTGATGAGCACGCTGACGTCGCTGGTCGCGCCCGCCAGGTAGGCGTTGGGGATGAGGGGCCTGAGCCCGCGCGGCTCGCAATCGCGTCGCCCGAGGTCGAGCAGGGAGAAGTACGCGGCCTGAGTCGGCAGGTCGACCTCGGGTACGTGCCCGAAGGCGTCATAGCCACTGCCGCTGATCGCTGCCGGCGGCTTCCAGTAGCACTCGAGTACCGCCGTCGTCAGCACGGGGTCTGTGCGGGTCATGCCGTCGAGGGGCGCTCCCGTGACGAAGTCGTAGCCGTAGAGGGGCCCTCCACCGCAGCGGATCTCGGTGGCGTAGAGCGGCCGGAAGCCGTCCAGGTGCTGCAGGGCACACGTCCCACCCAGCGAGAGCAGCGGTTCGATAGCGCACTTGTCGGCGATGGAGGCGAGGACGTTCTCCGCCTGGCGGAAGAGGGCCACGGAGGGGAGCTGTCCGGAGAGGCAGCCGAAGTTGACGCTGATGCCGGCAAGTTGGATGCCCCGAAGGCGCGAAAGACGGGCGGCGACCTCCGGAGCGACTGAGGGGAGGACGCCCTCACGACGGTCGCCGAGATCGACGGTCAGCAGGACCTCGATCGGCGCCGCGGAGGCGTGCTGACCGAGCCCGCGGGCCGCCTCGACGTCTGAGAGCAGGACCCGATCGACGACACCGGCGACCTCTTCCAGTTCGTCTCGTCGTGGAGCGCGTATGAGCGTCAGGGGCGCCAGGCAGTGGGCGGCGAGTCGTGCGAGAGACGACACTCGCGAGTCCGCAAGGCCGGCGCAGCCGGCCTCGAGCATCTCCTGCCCGACGCTCGGCTCCCCGTCGACCGCCTTGGTCACGCCGACGAGAGAGAACCCCGCGGGAAGGAGGTGTCTCACCAGTCGCCTCGTGTGCTCGGCGACGGTATCGAGATCGACGGTGAGCCTCGGGTAGCCGGTCACGGTCAGCGCTCCGGCTCGACGACGAGTCGCGCGGCATGGCGGCGGGTCGTGGCCCAGTGGCTGCGCACGGTCGCGGTAGCGCAGGCGTCACGCAAGGTGGAGGGCCATACTCCCAGACAAGCCAACGGTCACATCCAGGGTGAGATCGACATGAATTCGGGGCGCGGGCGGCGTTCGAGCGCGGCCCGTTCCGCGTGGTGCGGCCGATTATACCGCGAGCCGCCGGGGGGACGTGGTGAGGGAGAGGGACGTGCCGCCGAGCCGACCTTCCATGGGCCGGGATGAAGCCGTGCCGCGCCGGGCGAGTCGCGCACGCTCACGTCGCGAGAAGCGCGAGAGGGACGGGTCGTGGGGCCCGTCCCTCTCGCCGAAAGCTATCTCACAGAGGCGGCAGGGTCTTGTTGATGAGCACGCCCAGGCTGCTGCTCGCCGTACCACTCTGGGCGACGACGATGTCCGGCAACCCGTTCTTGTCGAAGTCGCCGAAGGCCATGGCGTTGGGCTCGTCGCCGACGGCGAATGCCTGTGGGTCGTCGGTGTCGAACGTGCCGTCGCCGTTGCCGTAGAGCACGACGACTTGGTCGAGACTCCAGTCAGCCACGGCGAGGTCGTCGATGCCGTCGCCGTTGAAGTCGGCCGAGGCGATCGCCGCGGAGGGCACCGAGAAGAGGCTGCCGTTGACGGCGGGCTGCGGCGTGAAGGTGCCGTCGCCGCCGCCGAAGAGGATGGCGACACTGTTGCCCGAGTAGTTGGCGATCGCCAGGTCCTGCTTGCCGTCTTCATTGAAGTCGCCCACGTCGATGTCGTGCGGGAAGCTGCCGGACGCATAGTTCACAGCGGCGGCGAAGGTGCCGTCGCCGACGCCGAGCAGGATGGACACGTTGTTGTCGGTCTGGTTGCCCACGGCGAGGTCGGGATGAGCGTCGGCGTTGAACATGCCGACGGCCACGGCCTCGGCCCCGACGCCCGTCGGGTAGGTGACTCTGGTCTGAAGCGTCCCGTCGCTGTTGGCGAGGCGCACGTTGAGTCCGTTGTCTTCGTTGGTGGCGACGGCGACATCGTCGCGGCCGTCGTGGTTGAGGTCGACGACGACCAGCTGCTTGGGAGCGCCGCCGATCTGCCACTCGGTGGCCTCGCCGAAGGTCCCGTTGCCGTTGCCGAGGGCCACGAAGACGCGGGCGCCGTTGCGTCCGGTCACCACCAGGTCGACCTCCGTGTCGGCGTTGACGAGGCCGGTGGCGATCGAGTGGGGGCTGACCGGGACGCCCTCCGGAGACCCGTCATCCGCAAGGATGTCGACCGTGTCTGACGTCGTGAAGCCGCCGGCCCCGTTGCCGAGCTTGACGGTGGCCGTGCTGTCGGCCCAGTCGGCACTCGCCATATCTGGCTTGCCGTCGTTGTTGAAGTCGTCCACGCAGACGCCCCAGGGGCGGTCGCCGACGGCCACGTTGGCGTTGTCCGCGAAACGCAGCGTGCCGAGCGGCTGCGGGGGCAGCACGGTGAGGCTCTGCACCGGGCTGACGCCGGTCTGGTTGGTGCTGTTGGCCGGCATCCTGGCGCGGAACTCCCACTCGCGGTCGGCGGTGGTCATGGCGACGCTGACGGCGTAGTTGCCGCTCGAGTTCAGTGTCTTGGTGCGCCAGTTGCTCCAGGTGCTGGCGCCGGCGGCGCGCTTCTGCACGGTGACCGTGCCGCTGCCGTTGGCCCCGCCGGCGGTCGTCACCTTGCCCGAGTAGGTGACCGTCTCACCGGCTGAGATCTCATCGTCGGAGAGGGTCAGGGTGACGACCCAGGGAGACGGGGGCAGCACGGTGAGGCTCTGCACCGGGCTGACGCCGGTCTGGTTGGTGCTGTTGGCCGGCATCCTGGCGCGGAACTCCCACTCGCGGTCGGCGGTGGTCATGGCGACGCTGACGGCGTAGTTGCCGCTCGAGTTCAGTGTCTTGGTGCGCCAGTTGCTCCAGGTGCTGGCGCCGGCGGCGCGCTTCTGCACGGTGACCGTGCCGCTGCCGTTGGCCCCGCCGGCGGTCGTCACCTTGCCCGAGTAGGTGACCGTCTCACCGGCTGAGATCTCATCGTCGGAGAGGGTCAGGGTGACGACCCAGGGAGACGGGGGCAGCACGGTGAGGCTCTGCACCGGGCTGACGCCGGTCTGGTTGGTGCTGTTGGCCGGCATCCTGGCGCGGAACTCCCACTCGCGGTCGGCGGTGGTCATGGCGACGCTGACGGCGTAGTTGCCGCTCGAGTTCAGTGTCTTGGTGCGCCAGTTGCTCCAGGTGCTGGCGCCGGCGGCGCGCTTCTGCACGGTGACCGTGCCGCTGCCGTTGGCCCCGCCGGCGGTCGTCACCTTGCCCGAGTAGGTGACCGTCTCACCGGCTGAGATCTCATCGTCGGAGAGGGTCAGGGTGACGACCCAGGGAGACGGGGGCAGCACGGTGAGGCTCTGCACCGGGCTGAAGCCCTTCAGGTTGTTGGCATCGGCCAGCATCCTCGTGCGGAACTCCCACTCACGGTCGGCGGTGGTCATGGCGACGCTGATCGAGTAGTTGCCGCTCGCGTCGAGCGTCTTGGTGCGCCAGTTGCTCCAGCTGCTGCCGACGCGGCGCTTCTGCAGGGTGACCGTGCCGCTGCCGTTGGCCCCGCCGGCGGTCGTCACCTTGCCCGAGTAGGTGACCGTCTCACCGGCTGAGATCTCATCGTCGGAGAGGGTCAGGGTGACGACCCAGGGAGACGGGGGCAGCACGGTGAGGCTCTGCACCGGGCTGAAGCCCTTCAGGTTGTTGGCATCGGCCAGCATCCTCGTGCGGAACTCCCACTCACGGTCGGCGGTGGTCATGGCGACGCTGATCGAGTAGTTGCCGCTCGCGTCGAGCGTCTTGGTGCGCCAGTTGCTCCAGCTGCTGCCGACGCGGCGCTTCTGCAGGGTGACCGTGCCGCTGCCGTTGGCCCCGCCGGCGGTCGTCACCTTGCCCGAGTAGGTGACCGTCTCACCGGCTGAGATCTCATCGTCGGAGAGGGTCAGGGTGACGACCCAGGGCTCGGGAGTCACTACGGCGAGTGCTCTGCTCAATCCCCAAGGCGCGACGAGCAACGTCATGAAGCTGAGCGCCAGGATGAGCAGGAAGTACCGAGAATGTGCTCTGTGCAAGGTCGTGCTGTGTACGGTCGTGTGCATGCGCGTGACCCCCTCCGAAGGACCGCGCCCGCCGCGGTCTCGATTGCTTGCCCCCACCATGATACGCGCTGGAAGGAGTGGCAGAAAGCCACTGCGGGCGGTTTCGTCAACATCGACAACACATCTCGGTCAAGAACCGCGCGGATGAGCCGATAGGCGCCGGCCGCTCAGGTGGCGTTTGACACGGAGCTCCGCATGTCCTATTTTCGACCGGAATTGTCTACAAAGGGTGCGTGGGAGGGGGTCGCGGTGTGAGCATCTCCATGAAGAGCCGTTACGCCGTACGAGCGCTCACCGAGCTCGCGCGGCGCCAGGAGGCGAATCCCGACAGGCCGGTGCGATTGGCCGACGTCGCCGAGATCGGCGAGATGCCACTGCAGTTCCTGGAGCAGGTCTTCGCCACCCTGCGGAGAGCGGGAGTGGTGCGCAGCCGGCGCGGGGCCGCCGGAGGATACACGCTGGCGCGGCCCGCCGGCGACATCACCGTGCTCGAGGTCGTGGCTGCCCTGGACGGCGCGTTGTCACCGGTCGAGTGCACCCATGGCCTCTGCGACCGCGCCCCGGACTGCGGCGCCTCGTCGGTCTGGATGGAGGCCGAGCGGGCGCTTGAGCAGGTGCTTGGGAGCACTACGATCGGTGACCTGCTAACGCGCGAGGAGGCCCTGCGGGGTCGCGCGCCGATGTACCACATATGACGGCGACTCAGAGTCGGGATCCCAAGGAGACAGCATGAACGTTGCAGGCAGCATCACGGAGCTGATCGGAGGCACGCCCCTGTTGCGCCTCAATCACCTCTCGAACGAGACTGGGACCGAGATCTACGGCAAGCTTGAGTCGTTCAATCCCGGCGGCAGCGTGAAGGATCGCATCGGGCTGTCCATGATCGAGGCGGCCGAACGGGACGGTCGCATCGTCCCGGGCCGGACGACGATCGTCGAGCCGACCAGCGGCAACACGGGCATCGCGCTGGCGATGGTCGCCGCCGCTCGCGGGTACGAGCTCGTGCTCTGCATGCCCGATACCATGAGTGTCGAGAGGCGCGCGATCCTCAAGGCCTACGGCGCGCGCCTCGTCCTCACCCGCGGCGTCGACGGTATGCGGGGCGCCGTGACCAAGGCTCTGGAGATCGCCGCGGATGCCGAGGACATGTTCGTCCCTCAGCAGTTCGACAACGCCGCCAACCCCGAGATCCACCGCCAGACGACGGCGGAGGAGGTCTGGAACGACACGGAGGGCCGGGTGGACGTCTTTGTGGCAGCGGTCGGTACGGGGGGCACCGTGACCGGGGTCGGGCAGGTGCTCAAGGAGCGCAAGCCGGGCGTCCACATCGTCGCGGTCGAGCCCGCGGACTCGCCGGTGCTCGCCGGCGGGCGCCCCGGCCCGCACAAGATCCAGGGGATCGGGGCGGGCTTCGTTCCCCAAGTCCTCGACACCGGCGTCTACGATGAGATCGTGGCGGTCGGCACGAACGACTCCTTCGACACGGCGCGCGATCTCGCGCGCCGCGAAGGGATCCTGCTCGGCATCTCTGCCGGAGCGAACGTCTGGGCAACTGGAGAGGTGGCCCGCCGGCCCGAGATGGCGGGCAAGGTCATCGTCACCGTGTTGTGCGACACGGGGGAACGGTATCTTTCGACCCCCCTCTTCGCCGATCTCGTCGAGGACGGCGACTGAGGGGGCGGCCTCATGCAGGCTGCGGGCCGGACATATGAGCGTCGAGACGCGACCATGTCGGGCGGGAGCCGTCGATGCCGCTGAGCTTCGATGAGCGCACGCGCTACGACCGTCAGCTCATGCTCCCCGAGATCGGCGAGAGCGGGCAGGAGAAGCTGCGTGCCGGCTCCGTGCTCGTGGTCGGGGCCGGGGGACTCGCTGCGCCGGTGCTCTCCTATCTGGTCGGCGGCGGCGTGGGGCGTGTGGGAGTGCTCGACGGCGACGTCGTCGAGCTTTCGAACCTCCACCGGCAGACTCTCTATACGTCGCGCGACCTTGGCAGGAGCAAGGCTGAGTGCGCTGCCGGGCGTCTCGCGGCGGTCAATCCGGACGTGAGGGTCGAGGCGCAGGCCGCACGGTTGACACCCGCCAACGCCCGCGCGCTGGTTGCCCCCTACGATGTCGTGGTCACCGCCGTGGACAACTTCCCTACGCGCTACGCGCTGAACGATGCCTGCGTGCTCGAACGCAAGACCCTGGTCGACGGGGCGGTGCTCGAGATGATCGGCCAGGCGACGACCGTCAAGGGCGGAGAGACGGCGTGCTACCGCTGCCTCTTTCCCGACCCTCCGCCTCCGCCCACTGCTCCGGGGTCCTCTGTGGCAGGCGTGCTCGGCCCGATCCCCGGAGTCATCGGCGCCGTCCAGGCGCTCGAAGTGATGAAGGTGCTCACCGGGGTCGGCCGGCCGCTGTATGACCGCCTTCTGCGGTTCGACGGAGCGGCGCTCTGCTTCAGCGAGCTGGCGGTGACGCGCTCCCCGACGTGCGCTGTCTGCGGTCCGCGCCCGACGATCACGGACTTGGGCGCCGACCAATGACAGCGGACTTCGGAGCCGATCGACGCGGCGAGTTCGCGCTGCTGGAGGCCGAGCTGGGGAAGCTCGGCTCGGCCTGCGTGGCCTTCTCGGGCGGCGTCGATTCGAGTCTCGTGCTGGCGATGGCGGCGAAGGCGCTGGGGCCGGATCATGTGGTGGCGTTCACGGCGGCGTCAGAGACCTACTTGCCCCAGGAGCTGGCTGCGGCGCGTGACTTCGCCGCGGCGCTCGGCGTGGAGCACGTGGTGGTGCAGACGCACGAGTTCGACGACGTGGCGTTCACGAGCAATCCGCGCGAACGCTGCTACACATGCAAGGTCCACCTGCTCTCCGAGATGTCTCAGGTGGCCCGCGAGCGCGGCTGTGCCGCCCTGGTCGACGGCGCCAATCTCGACGATCTCGGCGACGAGCGGCCGGGCCTGCGCGCTGCATCCGAACGCGGCGTCGTGCATCCCCTTGTCGCGGCCGCGATAGACAAGGCCTCGGTGCGGCGCCTTGCCCGGGAGCTCGGCCTGTCCAGCTGGGACGCGCCGCAACAGGCCTGCCTCGCCTCACGGATCCCGTACGGCGAGCCGATCACCATCGCGAAGCTGCAGGCCATCGCGGCCGCCGAGGCCATCCTGCACGAGCTGGGATTCCGTCAGTGCCGCGTGCGGCACCATGGTCCTGTCGCGCGCGTGGAGGTGGAGACCGCAGACATCGAGCGCGCCGCCGGCGCGGCCCGCAACGAGATCGCGCGGCGGCTGGGCGAACTCGGCTTCGTGTACGTCACTCTCGATCTGCGGGGCTTTCGCTCCGGGAGCATGAATGAGGCGTGATACCGTATCGTCGCGAGCGGGACTGGCGCTCGGGTCGGGTTACTAGGGAAGGTGGCAACGTGTTCCGGGGTCTCTTCGGCGCACTAACTCTCGGCGTCGCAGGGTGCTGGTTCCTGGGCCGCAAGGCACGTCAATGCGGGCCCGTGAACGCCGTCATCGATGTCGCGCGCCGCGACACGTCCCGAGCCATCGCCGAGATCCACGGCGACATCAAGGCCGTGCAGGAACGCGACCCGGCCGCCACCTCCCAGGTGGAGATCCTCACGTCGTACCCGGGCCTTCACGCCCTCTGGATCCACCGTCTGGCGCACCGACTGCATGTGGCCGGCATGCCCATCGTGCCGCGCTGGCTCAGTCAGGTGAACCGCTTCCTCACGGGCATCGAGATCCACCCGGGCGCCACCATCGGGCAGGGCTTGTTCATCGACCACGGCGCGGGCGTCGTGATCGGAGAGACGGCGACGATCGGCGACAATGTCACCGTCTACCAGGGGGTCACCCTGGGCGGTACCGGCAAGCAGAGCGGCAAGCGGCACCCCACCGTCGGCGACAACGTGGTCTTCGGCGCCGGCGCCAAGGTCCTTGGCGCGATCCGCGTGGGCGACAACGCCAAGGTCGGCGCCGGCAGCGTCGTCGTGGCGGACGTCCCCGACGACTCGACGGTCGTCGGCAACCCTGGTCGCCCGGTGCTGCTCGAGGGGCAGCGAGTCGGCATCCCGGACATCGACTATCGCCATCTTCCCGATCCTGTGGCGGAGGCGGTCAAGTGCCTCGTGACCCGCATCGTCGACATGGAACACGAGCTCGATGAGCTCAACCCTGAGCGCAAGGAGCGGGGGCAGGCCGCCTTGGCCGAGACGCGGGAGCGCATCGCCGCGCTGCTGCACTTCGACGACGGTGCCGGCATCTGACAGCAGGCTGGAGGCCACCACTCGTGTGCTACGATTGACTGCGTGAAGCTGGACTGCCCGGAGCGCCCAGCGGCGGCCGATGGCGACCCACGAACGGAGTGTGAACGCACATGAGCGAGGTCCGGCGTCTCGTGCTCGACGTCCTCAAACCGCATCAACCCACGATGCTCGTGCTCGCCGACAAGCTGGGCGATCTCGAGGGTGTGATCGGCGTCGACATCACGCTGATCGAGATCGACAACAAGGTCGAGAACATCAAGATCACGCTCGAGGGCGACGACATCGAGTTCCAGAGTGTCGCCGAGGTCGTGCAGGAGTCAGGCGGCAGCATCCACTCCATCGACAAGGTGTCGACCGGCAAGCACCTCATCGAGGAGGCCGAGACGCCGCAGGACGCCGGCCCCAGCTGGCTGCGCTGAGCGCCCCGCGCTGACAGGACGGTGAGCCGGCGGTGAGCGTCTCGACCAGGGTCCGCTTCGCGCGTTCGCGCCAGTGGCTGGCGACACTGCGCCACTACCACGAGATCTCAGGCGTCGGCGAGATGGTACGAAGGTACTTCGCCCTGAACGCCTTCGACGGAGCGCTGACCACCCTCGGCATCCTGGCGGGTGGCTACATCGGCGGGGTGCGCAACGGTCGCACGCTTGTGCTTGTGGGCGCCACCACCGCGCTGGCCATGGCGGTCTCCGGCTTCTACGGCTCCTATCTCGTCGAGAAGGCCGAGCGCCGCCGCTCGCTGCGCGAGCTTGAGGAGTCGACGCTGACCAGCCTCAAGGACACGGACATCGGTGCGGCTTCTCGCTACGCCACCGTCGTCATCGCGACGGCCGACGGCGCCTCCCCGGCGGTCGCGGCGGCCATCGCGTTCTCGCCGTTCGTGTTCACCTCCGTGATAGGCATCGAGACGGCGTACTTGCTGGGTGGCCTCCTGTGCCTCCTCGAGTGCTTTCTTCTCGGCGTGTTCCTCGGCCGCGTCTCCAGGGACCGGCTGATCCTGTCGGGTCTGAAGCTCGTCTTCGCCGGGATCGTCCTGCTCGTGTTGAGCCTGCTGCTCGAGATGGGTATTCGGTGACCGCCGACAGCGCGGGGGAGGGCGGCGAGGCGATCGGCCCTGATCAGCCGGACCACCCGCTGCTGGCCGGTCTGAACGAGCCGCAGCGGGCCGCCGTGACGCACTTCGGGGGGCCGCTCCTGATCCTGGCCGGGGCTGGGTCCGGCAAGACGCGCGTGCTCACCCATCGTGTGGCGTACCTGATCCAGGTCCACGACGTTCGGCCGCACGAGATCCTCGCCATCACCTTCACCAACAGGGCCGCCGGAGAGATGAAGGCGCGTATCGAAGGTCTCGTCGGGCTCGTGGCGCGCACCATGTGGATCAGCACGTTCCACAGCATGTGCGCCCGCTTGCTGCGCCGCGAGGCGGAGCGCATCGGCTACACGTCTTCCTTCACGATCCACGACGAAGACGACCGTCGCAGGCTCATCAAGCGGTGTCTCGTGGAGCTCAACCTCGACCCCAAGCGCTTCGCCCCCGAGGCCCTGGCCCGGCAGATCAGCGACGCCAAGAACCAGCTCACCGGGCCCGAGCAGTTCCGCGAGCGCGTCGGAGGGTTCTTCGCCGAGGCGACGGCCGATGTCTATGCGCTGTACGAGAAGCACCACACCGCCATGAACGCGATGGACTTCGACGACCTGCTCATGAAGGCGGTCCAGCTGCTCGAGCGCTTCCCGGAGCGCCTCGCCCACTACCAGCGAGCCTTCCGCTTCATCCTCATCGACGAGTACCAGGACACCAACCACGCACAGTACCGCCTCGCCAATCTGCTGGCCGAAGGCCACGAGAACCTGGCCGTCGTGGGCGACGACGACCAGAGCATCTACTCCTGGCGGGGCGCCGACATCCGCAACATCTTGGAGTTCGAGCGCGACTACCCCGACGCGGAGGTGATCCGCCTCGAGCAGAACTACCGTTCCACCCAGTGCATCCTCGACGTCGCCAACGCCGTGGTCACGCGCAATCGGGAGCGCAAGGGCAAGAACCTGTGGACGCCGCGTGGCCAAGGCGCGCTTGTCCAGGTCGTAGAGGTCGACGATGAGCGTGCCGAGGCGCAGTTCGTGGCGAGTGAGGTGCAGAAGTTGCTGGAGGGAGAGTGTGGCGCCGAGCGGCGCTACCGGCCGGACGAGATCGCCGTGCTGTATCGCACCAACGCTCAGTCGCGGGCCCTCGAGGAGCAGTTCGGCCGCTACGCGATCGCCTACCAGGTGATCGGCGGCCCCAAGTTCTACGAGCGGGCCGAGATCCGCGATGCGGTCGCCTACCTCACGGCCCTGGTGAACCCGGACGACACGCAGCGCCTGATGCGCATCGTCAACGTGCCGCGGCGTGGCATCGGGGCGACCAGCCTGCAGCGTCTGCAGGCGCATGCGGCGGGCGCGGGAGAGAGCGTCTGGACGCTGATGCGGGCGGCCGACGAGGTGCCCGGCCTGTCGTCCGTCGCCACGAACGGGCTGCTTGCCTTCGCTCGGCTCATCGAAGGCCTGCATGCCGGCCTGTCCGGGCGCCCGGTGGCCGAGGTCGTGCACGGCGTCCTGGAGGAGAGCGGCTACCTGGCGGCTCTTGAGGGCCAGCGGACCCTGGAGTCCGAGGGGCGGCTCGAGAACCTCGAGGAGTTCGTCGGCGTGGCCGCGGAGTACGACAAGCACGCCGAGGAGCCGAGTCTCGCCGGCTTCCTGCAGGAGATCTCGCTCTACGCGGACATCGACGCGATCGTCGACACGGGCTCGCTACTCACGCTCATGACCTTGCACAACGCCAAGGGGCTCGAGTTCCCCGTGGTGTTCGTCGGCGGCATGGAGGAGGGCGTCTTCCCGCATCAGCGGGCCTTGGACGAGCAGAACGTGGAAGAGGAGCGCCGGCTGGCCTATGTGGGCATCACGAGGGCCATGGACCGTCTCTATCTGGTGCACGCTCGAGCGCGCACGCTGTGGGGTTTCGCTCAGTACAACATGCCGTCGCGCTTCCTGGAGGAGATCCCCGGCCGCCTCGTGGACAAGCAGGCGGTCGGCGGCCGCTCGGCGAGCGCCAGGGGCCTGGGACAGGGCGGCTGGGGTACCGCCGGCCGGAGGGAGGGTGACGAGGCGGGGCGCGGCTGGTCAGACGGCCGGAGCCGTCGTGGCGGCGGAGGCAGCCATAGCGATGTCGACGGTGCCTCCGGCCGCGCGTTCACCGGCCTCGAGAAGCGCCCCGGTCTCGACGAGACCGTCGTGGAGCAGTACTTCGCGGCGGGCGAGAGGGTGCTGCACGCGACTCTCGGAGAGGGGACGGTGGTCGCCGTGCAGGGGGGCGGCATCGTGCTCGTGCACTTCGACGACGACGGGTCGGAGCGCCGCCTCATGGCGAGCGTCGCTCCACTGCGCAAGCTGCGCACGTAGGGTCGGGGAGGTAGCGGAGGGGGTCAAGGTCGGCTCGCGGAATGCCGACAGATGGTTCGAACCATGACTCAGGTCTCCGACAACGAAACGACCTCGAGCGGTGCTCCGGGGCAGCCAGCCACTGGCCGACGCGCCGACGGGAGTGTCTTCGCGGACTCGATCCCTGCGACCGATCCGTACCTCAAGTCCATGCTCCTCGGACTGATCGAGGACAGCTACCTGTCGGCCGGCACATTCACGGATTTCGCCGCCGAGGTGCTCGAGGTCCTGGTCTACGCCGTGACCGTCCCGGTCGCGTTCACCGAGGGCTTCATCAAGGCATACCTGTCGGTGGACCGTGTCGTCGAGGACGAGGACGGCTGCGTGACCATCATCCCCAGGCGTGGCGCCGGACTCGATGACGTGATCAGGGACGCAGACGCGATCCTCGCCCAGGTCGACGGCGGCGCCGTCTTCAACCCCGTCGTCCGGTCGACGCTGGAGAGCGCGCATCAGCTCTCCCGGGACGGCGATGAAGTGGGACCTCGACCAGCTCTCCGCGATGGACGACGAAGCGCTCATGGATGTGCTGCGCGACATGCAGGCCGAGTCGGAGCGCGAGAGGCTGGAGGGCCAGGCCGATCGCGACGAGGCCGCCGATCACATCCGGGCGCGGATCGCGACCATCAGGCGCAACGTCCAGCAGTTCGCCCCCCGCCGCGCCCAACCATAGCCGGCGCCCGCCGGCCGCGGCGGGAGCGTCCCAGCTCACCGCTTCGCACCCCGCAACCGATCGCTGGATTCGGGTAGGATAGGCATCCACGCGGGGGGAGGGGCATGCGGCATTTTTCCGATAGGCTGGCCACGGCTATCACCACGCGGCGAAGCGTCGTCTGCGTGGGGCTCGACCCCACCCTCGATCGCATGCCCCCCGAGCTCGTCGAGAAGTACGCGCCGATGGCTCGTGAGCTGGGCGAGGAAGAGGCCGTGTCCGCCTGCTTCCAGGAGTTCTGCACCGGCGTCATCGACGCCGTGGCGAGCACCGCCGCCTGCGTCAAGCCGCAGGCGGCCTTCTTCGAGCAGTACGGCGCGGCCGGCTGGAAGGCTCTCCGCGCCGTGATCCGGCATGCCCGGGAGTGCGAGCTGCCAGTCATCCTCGACGTGAAACGCGGGGACATAGCCTCGACCGGGCTCGCTTACGCGAACGCCGCCTTCGGCGGGGCCCCCGGGTTCAGCGCGCCGACCCCCGGTCTCGGCGCGGATGCGGTCACGGCCAGCCCGTACCTCGGCGACGACTCGCTCGAGCCGCTCGTCGCGCAGTGCGCCGCAGGAAAGGGCGTGTTCGTGCTGACGCGGACAAGCAATCCGGGAGCTCGCCTTCTTCAGGAGCAGGAGGTCGACGGCCGGTCGCTCTACCTGCACGTCGCCGACTTGGTCGCTCGTCTGGGGGCGGAACACGTCGGTGAGGCCGGCTACAGCGACGTCGGGGCGGTCGCAGGGGCGACGTCGCCGACGTCGTTGCGCCTCGTGCGCGAGGCGCTGCCGCGGGCGTTTCTCCTGGTGCCCGGCTACGGGGTGCAGGGGGCCGGACGCGAAGCGTTGCGGGGCATCTCGGCGGGCGCCGCCGCCGGCTTCGTCGTCAACGCGTCACGCTCGATCATTTACTCCTGGCAGGATGGTGTGATTGACTATCGCACGGCAGCCGAGGACGCGGCACGAACGATGCGGGACGAGCTGTCGTTCGCCCTATCACCATGACCGACGAGACGAACATTCCCAACAACGCTCCCGAGGGTCCCGACTCCTCTGGCCGGCCTCCGGGTACTCCGGGCGACCTGGACGAGGGCGCGGCCCTCGATCGCCTCCGCGCCCTTTCGTTCGCTGCCGCGGGTGAAGACCCCGAGCCGCCACCGGCCGCCCCGCGCCGGCAGTACGCGGCCGCGCCCTCGTCCGTCCGCACGCGCCGGCCCCCGGCCGCCGCGCACACCAGCAGTCGGTCGGTGGCACGTATCGCCGCCCCCGCCGTCTTTCTGGCGGCCGTCATCGTCCTTGTGGTCCTGCTCTTCCAGTCGGGCATGATCGGTGGCGGACCTGAGGTCGTCGTGACGCCGTCGCCCAAGGCGAGCGCCGCGAAGACCGGGGCGGCCACGACCAAGAAGGACGGCACGCGCGTCTACGTCGTCAAGTCCGGCGACACATTGTCGGGTATCGCGGTGAAGTTCGACACTACGGTCAACGCCGTTGAGAAGCTGAATCCCAACAAGAACCTGAACACCCTCACGACCGGCGCCAAGATCAACATCCCGCCCAAGTAGGGTCTCCGAGGGCCGCGCGGCGACGTTCTTCGGCCGGCGGTCGCTCCCCTGCGTAGCCTCAGGCGGAGCACACCACGAGCGTGACAGGGTCGTCGCGCGCCCGGCCAGAGCCCCCGCTCACGGCCGCTTCGAGCCGCATCTCCCGCGCCCCCTTCTCCGGTCTCGGCGAGCGAACCCGGCGGCCGCAGTCGGGCGCCTCCCGGCGGCAGGTGGCGCCGACCCCATGGACTGACAGGGAAGTGGCAAATTCTGTTGCAATGTGGGGAGTGGTGGGGTAAAGTGGCGCGCATGCAGCGGCTGATGCTCGTAGGGGAGTACGACTTCACTCTGGACGCCAAGAACCGCGTCTCCGTCCCCGCGCGGCTGCGGCCGGCTTTCGCCGACGGCGTGTACGTGACGCGGGGCCTCGAGCCCTGTCTGGCGGGCTATTCGCCGGACGGCTTCCAGGAGTATCTCGACCAGCGATCGGCGGGCCTCTCTTCGCTGAGGAGCAAGGCGCGGGATATGCAGCGCTTCACGACGGCGGGCGCCGTTCATCAGATGCTCGACGGTCAAGGACGCATCACGCTGCCGGCACGGCAGATCCAGTACGCCGGCATTGAACGGGAAGTGACCATCATAGGGGTCGAGGATCACATCGAGATCTGGGACCGGGCGGCGTGGGCCGAGTATCTGGCTCGCTTGGAGGAGGAGGCCGATGCTACCGCAGACGAGCTGGCAGCTTCATGAGTTCGAGATGGCGCTAGCGCACACGCCGGTCCTGCTCGAGGAGTCGGTCGATCTGCTGCGCCCAGCTGAGGGCGAGGTCGCCGTCGACTGTACCTTCGGGGCCGGAGGCCACGCCGAGGCGGTCGCGGCTCGACTCGGCTCGACGGGTGTTCTCGTCGCCATCGATCGTGATCCCAGCGTCGCCGACTTCTTCCGCGACGTCACCCGCTCCGCGCCCTGCGAATGCCAGTTCTACCAAGGCAACTTCGCCGGCGTTCTGGCCACTCGCGAGGAAGCGTCGGCCGACATGGTCTTCATGGACCTGGGTGTCTCCTCCATGCAGCTCGACCGGCGCGAGAGGGGCTTCTCCTATGCCTACGATGCGCCTCTCGACATGCGTATGGACCCGGAACTCGAGGTCTCGGCGGCACACCTCGTCAACACACTCAGTGCGGATGCACTGACCGACATCTTCCGGCGCTACGGCGAGGAGAGGTACGCGAAGTCGATCGCACGCGGCATCGTCGCGGCGCGGGAGAAGCAGCCGATCGGCACCACGTGCGAGCTGGTCGAGATCATCAAGCGGCGGATCCCCACTCCAGCGCGCTTCGCGGCCGGCAACCCGGCACGGCGCGTGTTCCAGGCGCTTCGTATCGTCGTCAACGACGAGCTGCACTCGCTGGCACGCGGGCTCGATGAGGCGTTTCGCGTCCTCAAGCCGGGTGGACGCCTCGCGGCGATCAGCTTCCATTCTCTCGAGGACCGCATGGTGAAGGGCTTCCTCAGGGACCGCGCCGCGGGTTGCATCTGCCCGCCCGGTCTGCCGCAGTGCGCCTGCGGCCATGAGCCCACGATGCGACTTCTCACGCGAAGGGCGGTGACGCCGACGGCGCGCGAGATCGAGGTCAATCCGCGCAGCAAGTCCGCCAAGCTCCGCGTCGCCGTCAAGCTCTAGGAGAAGTGCGGATGGCGGCATCGGCACAGGCGCGGGACGCGGCACAGGCTCCGCGTCGCCGGGAGCAGCCGCAGCGAGTGCCGGCGAGGCCGGCTGCGAGTCCTGCCTCTCGGATGCGGCGGCGCCCCGTGGTCTCTTCCCGTCATACTCGAGCCTTCGTGGTCTTCGTGCTCTGTGTGGCCGTGCTGGCCGCGGGTCGCGTCGCGATGAGCTTCGCGGTCGTGCAGAAGACGGTCGCCACCGATGCGGTGGCGAGTGAGGAGCGGCGCGTCGCCGCGGAGAACGCGCAGCTCCAGGAGGAGCTCGCGCATCTCGGTTCCATCGTGCGCATCCGCAGCATCGCCGAGAATCGGCTCGGTCTGATTGACGTCGACGCGGCGACCATTCAGTACCTGGTGGTCGCCGAGGGGCGCGACGCCAAAGCAAGCACGAGGCCCTGATGCCCGGCAGCGCCCGCGGGCAGCGCCGTGCATCGGAGCGGTGCGGCGGCCGCATCCGCCGATTGGCCGGTGGGGGGTTTCGCGGCGCCGGCGGGAACGGAGGGCGCGGCACAGACGGCCGCATCCGGCTCTTGCGCTTCCTCGTTCTCGCCTTCCTCGTGCTCGTGGGTGGTAGAGCCGTCGCGCTGGCGGCTTCGTCGGACGATCTCGCGAAGCTCGCCGAGCAGCAGCAGACGAGGGTGGTGAATCTGCCCGCCGAGCGCGGCGCGATCGTCGATCGAAACGGTCAGGAGTTGGCCGTCGGGACGCCGCGGCAGACGGTGTACGCGGCGCCGCACCTGCTCGACCATCCGGCGGCAGCGGCGCGCAAGCTGTGCGACGCGCTCCAGATCACGCGCAAGAAGGAGAGACGGGCGGTCCAGGCGGCCCTCTCGCAGCACGAGAGCGGATTCGCCTTCGTGGCACGCACGGTCGACCCTGGGCTTGCGAAGGCAGCCCTGGCACTTGACCTGCCCGGGGTGGGCGCCTACGCGGAGGAGAAGCGCAGCTATCCCATGAGGGGATCGGCCGCACAGGTGATCGGCTTCACCGACCTCGACAACCGCGGCATCGCCGGCATCGAGCTCCAGTACGACACGCAGTTGAGCGGCACGGCCGGCGCCCGGAACGTCGTTCGTGACACGTCCGGTCGCCTCGTGAGGACCGTTCGGCAGACCGACCCAGTCGGCGGCGCAGACGTACGGCTGACGATCGATGCCGGAATCCAGGCCGTGACCGAGGACATACTGGCGCGCACGGTACGGGACTCGCAGGCCAAGGCGGCCGTAGCCCTCGTCATGGATCCGCGGACCGGTGAGATCCTGGCGAACGCCAACGTGCCCGTCGTCAAGAACCACGTCTTCGGGCGGGCGCCGGAGACGGAGCGCAACCGGGCGGTCACCGACATGTACGAGCCGGGGTCGATCTTCAAGCTGGTCACCATCTCCGGCGCACTCGCGGACGGCATCGTGAAGCCCACGAGCACGTTCACTCTTCAGTCGAGCATCGTGGTGGCGGACCGCGAGATCGGCGAGGCGGTGGAGCGTGACACCGTCAACTACTCGGTGGCGCAGATCATGCAGTGGTCGAGCAACGTGGGCGCCGTGACCATCGCCAAGAAGATGGGCGAGGAGGGCCTGTCCGAATGGGTAGAGGACTTCGGCTTCGGCAAGCCCACCGGCGTGGACTTTCCCGGTGAGATCCCCGGCTCGGTGAAGCCGGTCGACGAGTGGTCGGGATCCTCGATCGGCAACATCCCCATGGGCCAGGGCATCGCCGTGACGCCCCTGCAGATGGCGACGGCCGCGTGCGCGGTCGCCAACAACGGCTTCATGGTGCGGCCGAAGCTGGTCGCACAGGTCGGCGCGACCGTCCCCGATGAGGAGGAGCAACGCCGGGTGATCCCGGCGCGCGTCGCGCGGCAGGTGCGCGACATGCTGGCCCTCGCGGTCGCCGAGGGCACCGGTCAGAAGGCACAACTCCCGCGCCACAAGGTGGCCGGGAAGACGGGGACATCGCAGAAGGCAGACGGCAGCGGCTACTCCAAGACTGACTACGTCGCCTCGTTCGTGGGCATGGTCCCCGCCGGCCGTCCCAGGCTCGTCGTGCTGGTGGCCGTGGACGAGCCGCGCACGTCGCACGCCGGCGGCGACATCGCGGCGCCCGCGGTACGGGAGATCATGAGCTTCGCGCTTCAGCACTTGGAGATCGGACCCTGACACGGGCTTCCACGCAAGCCGAGAGAGGACCTGGAGAGCGAATGGGGCGGCGCGACGTTCTGCTAGAATCCAATCCGATGGAGCTTGCTGAGCTAGTCGAGGCGGTCCCCGGAGCGCAGGTGCAGGGCGACCCGACGACGACGGTCCGTGGCCTCGCCTACCACACGCAGGACGTGGACGAGGGCAGCCTGTTCTTCTGTGTTCGCGGCCTGCGCTCAGACGGGCACGACTTCGCGGCGCAGGCCGCTGCATCCGGGGCGCTCGCCGTGGTCTGCGAGCACGACACGGGCCAGGAACTCACCCACGTCATCGTGCCGTCAGTCCGTCGGTCGCTGGCGCTCATGGCGGCGCGCTGGTACGCGGAGCCGTCTCGCGAACTGCTCGTCAGCGGTGTGACCGGGACCAACGGCAAGACCACGACGTCTCACCTGATCGCCGGTATCACGGCCGCCGCGGGGCGCCAGTCGGCGCTGCTCGGCACCGTCGTGAATCGCATCGGCGGGCGCGAGTACCCCGTGCAGCTCACGACCGCCGAGTCTCTCGACCTGCAGCGCATGTTCCGGGAGATGGTCGTCGCTGGTGATCGCGCCTGCGTCCTCGAGGTGAGCTCGCACGCACTGGCTCTGGACAGAGCCGTCGCCATCGACTTCGACGCGGTCGTCTTCACCAATCTCACGCGCGACCATCTCGACTTCCATAGCGGCATCGAGGAGTACTATCTGGCCAAGCGTCGTCTCTTCCTGCCCGACGAGGTTCGCAACGGGCGCGCCACGGCGGTCGTCAACGTAGCCGACCCGTTCGGCCGACGGCTTGCGGACGACTGCCGGCCGCAGTATGGCGACGACCTCTGGACGTACGCCGTCTCCGCCGGCACGCCGTCGTCTGGCGAGACCCCCGATGCTCGTGCCTGTGATCTCGAACTGCGCGCCGACGGCTCGGCCTTCACGCTCCTCGTGCCGCGCCTGGGCATCGAGGAGAGGCTGACGCTGCGTCTGGCCGCTCGCTTCAACGTCGAGAACGCGCTGGCGGCGGCCACGGCGGCTCTGTCCCTCGGTCTGCCGCTGAGCGCGGTCATCGAGGGCCTGGCTCTCACCCAGGGCGTGCCAGGCCGCTTCGAAGCGGTCCGGGTTGGGCAGCCGTTCGGCGTGATCGTCGACTACTCGCACACGCCTGACTCGCTCGAGAACGCGCTGCGGGCCGCACGGGCCGTCAGTCGCGCCCGCGTTCTCGTCGTGTTCGGCTGCGGCGGCGATCGGGACCGTGGCAAGCGACCTCTCATGGGGGCGATCGGGGCGCGTCTCTCGGACCGCGCCTTCGTCACGTCCGACAACCCTCGCAGCGAGGAGCCCATGTCGATCGTCGACGAGATCGTGGCTGGAGTCCCGTGCGAGCGGCTGGACTATCTGACCGTCGAGCCCGACCGTCGCATGGCGATCCGCCTGGCGCTCGCCGAGGCGAGGGCCGGCGATCTTGTCTTGATCGCCGGCAAAGGTCACGAGCAGGGGCAGACCATCGGTGATCGGCGCATCCCGTTCGACGATCGCGAGGTCGCTCGGATGCTGCTCGACGAGCTACGGGAGGACTCCTGAGCGCATGCTGACACTCACGCTCCAGGAGGTCGCCGTCGCCTGCGGCGGCCGGCTCGTGGGAGGCGACCCGCGCACCGAGGTGCGCGCCGTGAGCACCGACAGTCGCACCATGAGCACCGGTGACCTCTTCGTCGGTCTGCGCGGCGAGCAGTTCGACGGCGACGCACATGCCCCGCAGGCCCTGGCGGCCGGCGCGGCGGCAGTGGTCGTCGGCGCCGCCGCGGCCCGCACGCTGGACGGCGCTCCTCGCATCGTCGTCGACGATGGGCGCAGCGCGCTCCAGCGCCTCGCGGGGTCGGTGCGCCGGCGCAGCAAGGCCAAGGTCGTCGCGGTCACCGGCAGCGCCGGCAAGACCGCGACCAAGGATATCCTCGCGGCTCTGCTGCGGCCCGTCGCACGCACGGTGGCGACGCGTGGCAATCTGAACAACGAGATCGGCGTTCCGCTGACCCTGCTGCGCATGGAGGCGGACACCGAGGTCGCGGTGGTCGAGATGGGCATGCGCGGGCACGGGCAGATCAGGGAGCTGGCCCGCATCGCCCGTCCGGATATCGGGGTGATCACGACCATCGCCCCGGTACACCTCGAACTGGTCGGGTCCCTGGAGGACGTGGCGTCGGCCAAGGCGGAGCTCCTCGAGGAACTCGAGGGAGGCACAGCGGTCGTCCCGGGCGATGAACCCCTGCTGGATCGTCACGTGGAGCATCTCGCGGGGCGTGTGGTGACGTTCGCGGCGCCGGGGGCCGATGTCCGCCTCGTCGACGAGGAGCGCCGCGGCGAGAACACGCGGGTCACGGTCGATGCCTTCGGGCAGTGGGAGCAGCTCGACTTCAACTTCACGGGACGGCACTACCTGCACGACGCGCTGGCCGCGCTGGCCGCATTTGTCGAGTTGGGTTTCGGCCTCGAGCAGGCGCGGGAGGGCGCCGCCCAGGTCGTCTTCAGCGACCATCGCGGCGTCGTGTCGGAGTTGCCGAGCGGAGGGCTGCTGCTCGACGACAGCTACAACGCCAACCCGGTGGCGACGATGGCCGCGGTCGACCACCTCGTGGCCATCGCCGATGGCCGGCCGCTGGTCGCGGTGCTCGGCGACATGCACGAGCTTGGTCCAGGAGCCGCCGACTTCCACCGCGCCGTCGGCGAGCACTGCGCCGCCGCCGGGGTCCGGCTGGTCGCGGTCGGAGAGCTCTCTCGCGACCTGTTGACCGGCGCTCCTGGGGAGACATGGTTCGCCACCGTCGAGGAGTGCCTCGCGGCGCTGCCCGCCGTGGTCCCGATCGGTAGCGCCGTGCTGGTCAAGGCGTCGCGCGTCCTGCGACTCGAACGGGTGGCGCGGGCCCTGCGGGGGATCGACGATGCTTAGGGCGATGGGCGCCAGCGTCATGGCCATGGTCGTCATGCTGATCATCGGACCGCCCTTCATCCGTTGGCTGCGCCTCAACGAGTTCGGCCAGAGCATCCGGGAGGAGGGGCCGGAGGGGCACAAGGCCAAAGAAGGCACGCCGACCATGGGCGGTCTCGCCATCTGGTTCGCCGTGCTCGTCCCGTTCGTCGTGTTCAGCCGGTTCTCGGTGGCCTCCATCACGGTGCTGATCGCCGCCTACGGCAACGCCTTCATCGGTTTCGTGGACGACTGGACCAAGATCGCACGCAAGCGCTCCCTCGGGCTGTCGGCCCGTCTCAAGTTGTTCCTGCAGCTCCTGTTGGCGCTCTTCGTGGGCTTCATCGCGCTGCGCTTCGCCGGTGTGGACACTCGCGTCGACGTGCCCTTCAGCGACTATCGGCTGCAGCTGGGGACCATCGGCTTCTACGCTCTGGTGTTCCTGACGATCGCCGGGTTCTCGAACGCCGTGAACCTCACGGACGGCCTCGACGGTCTGGCGGCGGGTGCGTCGGCGATCGTGCTCGTGGCCTTGGCCGGCATCGCCTTCGTCATCGGACGCAACGCCAACGATCCCGGGATCACCGACCTCATGGTCGTGGCGGGCTGTGTCGGGGGCGCCTGCCTGGGGTTCCTCTGGTACAACACGTTCCCGGCGGATGTCTTCATGGGCGATACGGGATCCCTTGGGCTGGGAGGGGCGATCGCGGGCCTCGCCGTGCTCACCGGTACGGAGTTCGTGCTGCTCATCATCGGCGGTCTCTTCGTGATTGAGGCTGCCTCGGTCACTCTGCAGGTGATCTCGTTCAAGCTCTTCCATCGCAGGGTCTTCCTCATGGCTCCGCTCCACCACCATTTCGAGCTCAAGGCCTGGTCGGAAACGAAGATCATAGTACGTTTCTGGATCGTCGCTGCCATCTTTGCGGGCACCGGGTTCGCGGCCTACTACGCGACCTTCTGAGGGGGCATATGGAGCTCGACGACATCCGCACGATCGTCGTTCTCGGCTTGCGCCGCAGCGGCCGGCCGGCGGCGCTCCTCGCTCGTCGCCGCCTGCCGGACGTGCAGGTGGTGGCCATGGACGAGGCGGCCGAGCTGCCCGCCGACACCCTGGAGGCGCTGGCTGCTGAGGGCGTCGTCGTCCGTCTCGGTTCGGAGGCGGTGCTGCCGGCCGCGGCCGACGTGTTGGTCAAGAGCCCCGGCGTTCCGGACTCGAGTCCTGTCGTGCAGGCCGCCCTTCGTGGGGGTGTCTCGGTGTGGAGCGAGGTGGAGTTCGCGTCGCGCTTTCTGCCGAACCGCATCATCGGGATCACCGGCACCAACGGGAAGACGACGACGACGGAGCTCACCGGCGCCATCCTGCGCGACGCGGGCCAGCCGGTGGTCGTCGGCGGCAATCTCGGCTACGCCCTCGCGGAGATGCCCGACGTCGTGGCGCCGGAGGCGACCGTCGTCGCCGAGCTCTCGAGCTTCCAGCTCGAGCACATCGAGCAGTTCCGTCCGCACGTGGCCGTTCTGCTCAACCTCACGGAGGATCATGTCGACCGTCACGGCAGCTATGGCGCCTACGCGGCCGCCAAGCTGCGCATCTTCGCCAACCAGAGGCGGGACGATATGGCGCTGCTGAACGCCGACGATCCGGGCACCCTCGACGAGTCGCAGTCGGTCCGCGCGCTCGGTGCGGCCCGGCGCGCCTGGTTCTCGGCTCGTCACGGCCACGTGGCGCACGGCATGGTCGCCGGGGTGCGTGCCGACGACATGCTGTGGCTGGAGTGCGATGGCGAGCACGTCGTCCTCTGTCACTCGTCCGAGCTGGCGCTCAAGGGCGTCCACAACCTTCAGAACTCGCTGGCGGCGGCAGCCGCCGCCAGCGCTCAGGGCGTGCCGCCGTCTGTCGTCGCCGAGACGCTGCGCACGTTCAAGGGTGTTCCGCACCGTCTGCAGGTGGCGGGCGTCGTCGACGGCGTGACCTATGTCAACGACTCCAAGGCGACCAACGTCGACGCGACGCTCAAAGCGCTCACCGCGTACTCCGGCGCCGTGCACCTCATCCTCGGCGGATACGACAAGGGCGCGACCTACGACGATCTTGCAGTGGCTACGGAGGGCCTCGTGAAAGAGGTCTTCCTGATCGGGGCCACGGCGCCGCGGCTGGCGGCGGCTTTCGCGGCGCGCAGGGCCGTGCGCGGCGTCGCGGCGACGCCGGCCAGGGTCTGTCACGACCTCGAAGCCGCCATGGCGGCGGCCTCAAGGGCCGCAGTGTCGGGTGACGTCGTTCTCCTGAGCCCCGCCTGCGCGAGCTGGGACCAGTACAGGGACTACGTCGAGCGGGGCGAACACTTCCTGCGGGCGGTGAGCGAGCTGCGGGGAGCTGGAGCCGGGTGAAGGCGAGAGGGCGCGGCGCGGGCAGCGCGAGGCTGGACTACCATTCCTGGGTCGACGATGCGCCTTCTCCCGACGATCGCCGCGCCGCGTCCAAGGATCGCCGCGCGGGTTCCGCGGGAAGGTGCCGTCCAGAGTCCGGGGAACGCGCCCAGGGCAGCGCCGCGCCTCGCGACGATCGTCGGGTCGCCACGAGGCGCGGGGGTCAAACCGAACGACGGAGCACTCCTGCGCAGCGTCGCGAGCCTGCGGGCGAGCGCCGCCACGGTAGGCAGAGGGCGGGGAGTCGCGCGGCATCTGGGGCGTCGGGGGTGTTGCCCGCCCCGGGGGTGGGCGAGCGACGCGCCCTCATGCTCGTCACCATGCTGCTCCTTCTCTATGGCCTCGTCATGGCGTACAGCGCTTCGTCGGCGCAGGCCTTCTTCGAGTACGGCTCGAGCTTCCATTTCGTCGGGCGGCAGCTCGTCTTCGCCATGCTCGGCCTCGCCGCCATGTGGACGCTCGCGCATGTCGACTACGCCTGGTATCGGCGGCTGGCCTATCCTCTGGCGGGGCTCGCGCTGGCCGCGCTGGCGCTCGTACTGGCCCCGGGGATCGGCACGAGCGTGAACGGTGCTCGCCGCTGGATCGTGGTCGGCGGCGTGGGTCTGCAGCCCAGCGAGCTGGCCAAGCTCGCGGCGGTCATCCTCGTCGCGTCGCTCATCGTTCGCCGCCCTCTCGAGGTCACGCGGATCGGGCGCTTCCTCCTCCTCTCGGTCATCGGCATCGTGCCCGCTGCGGGGCTGATCATGCTCGAGCCGGATCTCGGCACGACGCTGGTGCTGGTGTGTGCCGTCTTCGCGACGCTGATCGCGGGGGGCGCCAGGCTGCGTCATCTCGCGGCGCTGGGCATGGCCGGTGTGCTCGCCGTGCTGACGCTCATCGTCTTCGAGCCCTATCGCCTGATCAGACTGAACACGTTTCTCGACCCTTGGAGCGACCCCCAAGGGTCCGGCTTCCAGGCGACGCAATCACTGATCTCGGTCGCCTCAGGGGGCTTCTTCGGGGTCGGCCTCGGCAACTCCGTGCAGAAGTTCGGCTTCCTGCCCGAGCAGGGCACCGACATGATCACCGGCATCATCGGCGAGGAGCTCGGCCTCGTCGGGATCCTCGCTCTGGTCGCGATGTACGTCGCTCTCGCGTGGTTCGGCTTTCGCATCGCCATCAACTGCAAGGAGCTGTTCGGCAAGCTGCTGGCGACGGGCATCACCGTCATCATCATCGGGCAGGCCTCGCTCAACATCAGCGCGGCGCTCGGCATCCTGCCGCTGACGGGCATACCATTGCCGCTCGTCTCGCTGGGGGGGACCAGCCTCGTCGTCGTGCTCGCCGGCTTGGGGATCCTGCTGAACATCGCCACGAATCGAAGGAGTCACATTGCCGTCAGCCCTGAGCGGAGCGCGCGTTCTGCTGGCCGCAGGGGGGACCGGCGGTCACCTGCAGCCGGTCCTCGCCGTCGCCGCTGAAGCGCGAGCCCGCGGCGCTGGAGTCGTCCTTGTGACGACGCCTTCGCAGGTCGAGCATGTGGCCTCGCAGTACCAGACGTACGCGCTGGAGCTGAAGGGGTTCACGCGGCGCGTGGCGTCGAAGGACCACGTGACGACGTTCAAGCTACTCGCGGCGGCGACGCCGCGGGCGCTGCGCATTCTCAGCGACGTGCGTCCCGATGTCGCGGTCGGTGGCGGGGGGTTCGCCGGCGGTCCCATCGTGGCGTTGGCCGCCGCTCGCGGCATCCCGGCGATGGCCCTCGAGGCCGACGCGCGTCTCGGGGTCGCGAATCGGCTCCTGCGGCCCTTCGTCAAACGTGTCTGCCTCAGCTTCCCGATCCAAGGCCTGGTGGCGCCGAAGTACGTGGTCACCGGCCGCCCTCTCTCGCCCGCACAGCTCTCGGCGACATCTGCGGAGGGCCGCGAGGTCTTCGGTCTGCGGTCCGACCTGCCGGCCGTGCTCGCCTTCGGCGGCAGCCAGGGTGCGCAGAGCATCAACCGCGCCTGCATCGACGCGTTCGGCGGCCGCGAGCTCGGCTTCGAGCTGGTCCACGTCTGCGGTCCGCGCAATCACGCCGCCGTGCTCGCCGAGCTCGAGAGCAAAGGCGAGCGGTTTGAGCGCTATCACCTCGTGCCCTACACTGACCGCCTGGCGTCGGCGATGGCCGCCGCGTCGCTCGTGGTCGCACGCGCCGGCGGTTCCGTCGCCGAGCTGGCGGCCCTGGGCAGGCCGGCGATCCTGGTGCCCTATCCGCATGCCACCGCCGACCACCA
Source organism: uncultured Thermoleophilia bacterium (assembly GCA_963717285.1). GTDB lineage: Bacteria > Actinomycetota > Thermoleophilia > UBA2241 > UBA2241 > CAIXSE01. The sequence continues at coordinate 141,584 of CAVQVW010000001.1, read as the reverse complement.
GCGCAAGAACGCTCTCTGGATGGAGCGGGGTGGCGCGGCGCTCCTGGTCGATGACGCGGCGCTCACGGGCGCTCTGCTCGAGCGGCTCGTCGGCGGGTTGCTCGGCGACGCGGGGCGTCTGGCGGCGATGGCGGCGGCCAGCGCGGCTTTGGGCCGACCCGATGCGGCGCCGCGGGTCGTCGACGAGATCGAGAGCATCCTGAAGAGATGAGGGGCGATGAGTGACGATGCGATGAGGGACTTCCCGCAGCCGGTCCATTTCGTCGGCATCGGCGGCGCCGGTATGAGCGGCATCGCCATGGTGCTGGCCCGGCTTGGCGTGCGTGTCACGGGGTCAGACCTGAAGGCCTCTCGGTACACGCGCAATCTCGAGGCTGCCGGCGTCGACGTCCACATCGGTCATCACCACGACAACCTCGGTGACGCGGCGCTTCTGGTCATCTCCTCGGCTATCCCGGAGAGCAACCCGGAGGTGCGTGCGGCGCGGGCGGCGGGGCTTCCCGTCCTGGCCCGCGCCGAGATGCTGGCGCGTGTGATGACCCTGCGGCGCGGAATAGCGGTCGCCGGCACGCACGGCAAGACGACCATCTCCTCGATGATCGCTCATGTGCTGCGCCAGGCCGGCTTTGATCCCACCTTCCTCGTGGGCGGCGAGCTCAACGACATCGGCTCCAACGCCGGCGTGGGCCGGGGTGAGTGGCTGGTGGCCGAGGCGGACGAGAGCGACGGCAGCCTTGTCCTCCTGCGCCCCGAAGCGGCCATCGTGAGCAACGTCGAGCTGGACCACCACGCCAACTACGGCTGTCTCGACGACGTCCTCGAAGTGTTTCGTCATTTCGTCGCTCTGCTGCCCGCCGACGGGCTCCTGGTGCTGGTCGCCGGGAGCGGCGGCGAGGGTCTCGCTCACCACACACACGCCGCCGTGGTCGAGGTGGGCATCGGTCGCGGCGATCTGTCGGCGAACGTGCATACGGTCGACGACACGGGCAGCGAGTTCACCGTGCTGCAGGGCGGTGAGGAGCTCGCCCGCGTGACGCTGGCTGCGCCCGGGGAGCACAACGTCCTGAACGCCCTGAGCGCTCTCGCCGTGCTGCGCCATGCCGGAGTGTCTCCGGCGCAGGCGGCACCTCACCTGGCCACGTTCAGCGGCGCCGCGCGGCGCTTCCAGAAGGTGGGGCGGCAGGACGGCGTGGTGGTGGTCGACGACTACGCGCATCATCCGACCGAGATCGTCGCCACGCTCACGGCGGCCAAGCGGGGCGCACACGACCGCGTGATCGCGGTCTTCCAGCCGCACCTGTACTCACGTACCCGCTACCTTCAGCGCGAGTTCGGACGGTCCCTCACGATCGCCGACGAGGCCGTGGTGACCGACATCTTCCCCGCCAGAGAGGAGCCCGAGCCCGGCGTGACCGGCAAGCTGATCGTCGACGCGTACCTCGGCGAACGGCCGGGTGGCCCCGTCGTGTACGTTCCCCGGCTGTCCGACGTCGCCGGATACCTGGCGCCGCGTCTGCGCAGCGGCGACTTGCTGCTGACGCTGGGGGCCGGCGACGTCCATCGCGTGGGGGAACAGGTGCTCGTCGCCCTCGGCGGGCAAGGGGAAGACGCTCCCGGCGGCGAATAACACCAGGTAGCAGTCCTCTCCGAGAAGGTTCCGCTCTATGGCCAACGGACGCGGAGCGAGCCGTCCACATCTGCATCTTCTGCCGACGGTGCTGCTCGCGCTGGCCATCCTGGCGCTGCCGACGGCGGTCTACGCGTGGGGCCGCAGTTCGCCGTCCTTCTCCATCGAGAGGGTGGTGGTGACCGGCGACTCTCTCGTGAAGGAGCAGCGCCTCAAGCGTCTGCTGCGCGAGGACTACCTCGGTCGCAATGTCTTCACGGTGACGAACAAGGACGTGCGCAAGACGCTCGGGCCATTGCCCTACGTGGCGACCGCGACCGTCGACCGCGACTTCCCCGTCACCCTGCGGGTGCACATTCAGGAGCACAAGCCCGTCGCCTACGTTCGCAGCGGCGACCGCTGGTTCGTGATCTCCAACGACGCCTACGTGATCACCGAGCTGAAGACCACGAGTCGGGGAACGGCGACGTCGGCCGAGGGAGGCGACAGGAAGCGCTCGGTTGGCGGCACGCCGAGCCCTTCGCCCACAGGCACCCCGGCGGAAGCGGCACCGGCGGCGGCCACGTCCGCCGCCGGCTCCATGGGAGGGACCTCCGATGATCCTGGGGACTCGCAGGAGCTGCAAGATGGCCCGCCGAACGCCAGCCTTCGTCTACCGCGCTTCGCACTCGCCGCCGGCGTCGAGGCAGGCAGCACGCTCGATGATCCCGCGGCGCGCGTCGCAGTGGGGGCCATCGTCAGTCTCACCGCAGGGCTGCGCGAGCGTCTCGAGATCGTGGAGGCGAACAGGGGCCGAGTCACATTCCACTTTGCCAACGGGCTGCGCGTCGTGTGGGGCGATGGAGAGCGCCCCCTGGCCAAGAGGACGGCCCTTCGGGCCGTCCTCAAACGCTACAAGGACAAGGGCGTGCGCGCCACCTACATCGACGTTTCCACCCCCGACAGGGTGCTGGCTCAGCCGATGCTCCAGTGACTGCTCAAGAACAGCTGGAGGGTTGGCATCGCCGAACCTTCGCCAGAAGGATGAGGGTTGTCGTTTGACACCTCCGAGAGCCCTCAGTATGTTAACCGGAAGCGCGGACGGCGGTCGTCAGGCTTCGCCATCTGTTCTCAAGGAGCGCTGCAAGGAGTCGGTTTCTCGGGGTGTGAATGGGGGCCGGGAGAACTCTCAAGTGCAAGTAGAGAGTTTCTTGAGGTCGTCACGGCGGGTCTCGACCGCGACAGGAGGGTCACCAGGATGATCGACGCGTCAGCGAACTACCTCGCCGTGATCAAGGTGGTAGGCGTGGGCGGCGGGGGCACCAACGCCGTCAACAGGATGGTGGACGCGGGTCTTCGCGGCGTCGAGCTCATCGCCGTCAATACGGATGCACAGGCGCTGCAGATGTGTGACGCAGACGTGAAGATCCACATAGGCAGCAAGATCACTCGTGGGCTCGGCGCAGGCGCCAATCCCGATATCGGCTTCCAGGCCGCCATGGAGAGCAAGGACGAGCTGCGCGACGCGCTCAAGGGCGCCGACATGGTCTTCGTGACCGCCGGCAAGGGCGGCGGTACCGGTACGGGCGCCGCTCCGGTCATCGCGGAGCTGGCCAAGGAGCTCGGCGCCCTCACCGTCGGCGTCGTGACGCGGCCCTTCACGTTCGAGGGCAAGCGACGTGCCAAGCAAGCGGGCGTCGGCATCGTTGCGCTGAGCGACAAGGTCGACACGCTCATCGTGATCCCCAACGACCGCCTGCTCGAGGTGGTCGAGCGGCGCACCTCCGTCATGGATGCGTTCAAGGTCGCCGACGATGTGCTGCGCCAGGGCGTTCAGGGCATCACGGACCTCATCACCGTGCCCGGCCTCATCAACCTCGACTTCGCCGACGTGCGTACCATCATGAAGGACGCCGGGTCTGCTCTCATGGGCATCGGCACGGCCGGTGGCGAAAGCCGGGCGGTCGAGGCTTCACGTGCGGCGATCAGCTCACCCCTGCTGGAGGCCAGCGTCGAGGGCGCCCGCGGCATCCTTCTCAACATCACCGGGGGCGCCGACCTCGGGCTGTTCGAGATCAACGAGGCGGCCGAGATCATCGCCAGCGCCGCCGACAAGGACTGCAACATCATCTTCGGAGCCGTCATCGACCCCACGTTCGGCGACGAGATCCGGGTCACCGTCGTGGCCACCGGTTTCGACCGGCCGATCGAGGCTGAGCCGCCGGCGCGACGCTTGGGTGCGGACGCCGGGCCCGCAGGCACGCCGTTCCTGCCTGACGAGCCCAGGCCGCCCTTCGACGTGAACGACGACGTCCTCGATATCCCCAGCTTCCTCCGCGACCGCTGATCAACAGTTCGCGGCGGAGATGCGGACGGTCTTTGCGTGCGCGGATTGTGCGGCGCGCGCCGCTCCACTACCCTCTAGCATCTGACATGCCGATGCTGCCGGACGCCGAACTCCTTTGAAGAGACACAGAAACCTGCTGACCATGCTGTTCATGGCCGCCCTGGTGGCCGTGTCCATCTACTACATCGTGCCTCCGAGCGTGAAGACGCATCTCGGTCTCGACCTCCAGGGTGGCCTCGAGGTCGTCTACACGGCGCGGACCGCCGAAGGCGAGGCTCCCACCGAGCAGCAGCTCGATCAGGCGATCAGCATCCTCGACCGGCGCGTCAACGGGCTGGGGGTCGCCGAGTCGACCATCCAGAAGCAGGGGACGGACCAGATCTCGGTGGCCCTGCCCGGCATCGATGATCCCCAGCAGGCTCTGGACGTGATCGGCAAGACGGCTCAACTCGAGTTCTACAAGGACGACGCAGAGGCGCGCCCCGTGGGTCCTCTCGAGAGCAAGGAAGCGGCGCTCAAGGAGCTGCGGCGCCAAGGAGCCTCGCAGGCCGAGATCGACCAGCTCGCGGCCGAGGGCACGACCGAGGACTACGCGCTCGTGCACACCAAGGAGGATCCCACGGGCGAAGTGCCGGTGGTCTGGTTCGTCTACCGACGGCCGCCGGTCATGACTGGAGACGCCGTGGAGAGCGCGCGGGCCGGGTACGGCCAGGACGGCAAGCCGATCGTCTCCATCGAGTTCACCGGCGAAGGCAGCAAGCAGTTCCAGGAGGTCACCCGCGAGCTGTATCGCAGCGGTCTTCTCAAGAACGAGGCCCAGACGTTCGCGATCGTGCTCGACAACCAGATGGAATCGGACCCGATGATCGATTTCACGAAGCCGGATCTGCGCGACGGCATCAGCGGCGGCGCGGAGATCAGCGGCGGGAGCATGACGGTCCAGGAGTCGCAGGATCTGGCCCTCGTGCTCAACACCGGCGCCTTGCCCGTCAAGCTCGAGCCGGCCTACCAGCAGCAGGTCTCCGCGACGCTGGGCCGCGACTCGCTCGACCAGGCTCTCCTTGCCGGCATGGTCGGGATGGGTCTCGTGCTCCTCTATATGTTGCTCTACTATCGCTTCCTCGGACTGGTCGCCGATCTCGCCCTCATCGTCTACGGGATCCTCCTGTGGGGCCTGTTCAGCGCGATCCCCGTGACGCTGACGCTCCCGGGGATCGCCGGCATGATCCTCACGATCGGGGTGGCCGCCGACGCCAACGTCGTCATCTTCGAGCGCATCAAGGAAGAGGTGAGGGCGGGCAAGTCCGTGCGTTCTGCGGTCAACTCCGGGTACACGCGCGGCTTCAAGACGATCCTCGACGCGAACATCCTGACGATGCTGACGGCGGCGGTGCTGTTCATCTTCGCTACGTCCTCACCCAAGGGGTTCGCCCTCACGCTGATTCTCGGCGTGCTCGTCAGCATGCTCACCGCCGTCCTCTTCACGCGGGCCATGCTTGGGCTGCTGGCCGGCTTGCCGTTCTTCAACAAGCCGTCTGCGATGGGGGTCAGGTCCGGGCAGATCGCGGCGGTCGGGGCTACGGGCCCCGCCAGTGCCGGCGTCAGACGCCGGCGTGGTTCCGCCGGCGATCGCGAGACGCCGGCGCCCGTCTCGTCCGAAGCGACCCCGGATGCGGTCACTGAGGAGCCGGCATCGTCTCCCGCTCCGCAGCCAGCGAAGCCCTCTCAGCGTCGGTCGCGCACCTCGACATCTCGCAAGAAGAAGCGGAGGTGAGGGCTTGAGCTTCCTGAGCGGTCTCTACGGCTTCGATTTCATGGGCCGCAAGCGGTGGTGGTTCGGCCTCTCCGCGGCGGTCATCCTCATAGGTCTCGGCAGTCTGTTCATCAAGGGAGACGGCAACCCGATCCAAGGGCTGAACTTCGGGCTCGAGTTCAAGGAGGGGACGCGCGTCAGCGTTGCCTTCGAGGGGCAACCGACGCTCGGCGAGGTCCGCAAGACCGTGACCGCCGTCGGTCACGGCGGAGCCCAGATCCAAGAGACGCAGAACGTCGCAGGTGCCAATCTGGTGGGCTTCCAGATCCAGACGGAGACGCTGTCCCCCGAGGAGCAACGCGAGCTGCAGGAGGCCCTCGATGAGGCCTTCACGATCGCGAGCCCCGAGGGAGCCGAGATCTTCAGCCTCGAGTTGGTGGGCGCCACCTTCGGCCGCCTGGTGGTGAGTTCCTCTCTCAAGGCCATCGCCATCGCCCTGCTGCTCATCCTCATCTACGTGACCTTGCGCTTCCAGTGGAAGTTCGCGGTCGGGGCCGTCGGAGCCGAGATCCACGACCTCCTCATCGTGGTGGGCGTGTACTCGATCACGGGACGAGAGGTCACGACCGCGACGATCGCGGCGGTCCTCACGATTCTCGGATACTCACTGTACGACACGGTCATCATCTTCGACCGCATTCGCGAGAACGAGCCCAAGCTGCGCCGGCTGCCGTACGGGGAGATCGTGAACGTCTCAATCTCGCAGACGCTGACGCGCTCGATGAACACAACGCTGACGACGCTGCTGCCAGTGCTCTGCCTGCTCTTCTTCGGCGGAGAGACCCTCAAGGACTTCGCCTTCGCGCTGCTCGTGGGCATCCTCTCCGGCGCCTACTCGTCGATCTTCATCGCCAGCCCCATCACGACGGTCCTCAAGGAACGCGAGCCGCAGCAGCGCAAACTGAAGCTCGCGGCTCAGACAGAAGAGGCCTGACGAGGCTCGCTTCCCGCTACTCTCGACCACGTCGTGAGGCATGCTCGCTTGAGGCTTGAGGTTTCCCGGTGCTGCCTAAGGCTGGCCTGAAGCCTCACCGAGAATCGCCCCAAACCCCCTTTACATGGCGGTCGGGCTCCTCTAGCGTCCTTGCCATGGTTGTCAGGCGGGGAGGTCAAGTGGTGGACGGCAAGGCGGCGCTGCGTTCTGGTGCCACGGGGGATGCGGAGGAGTTCGTCGTGCGCCGGGCGATACTGCGGCTCACGTGGGCGCGGGCGTCTCGCAGCGACGTCCCCATCGTCGCCTTGGGGGGCGACTACGACTTCGAGACGGTGCCCGAGGTGGATCGCTTCCTGCGACGCGAGCTCGGACCTCTCTACCACCAGCGGGACCTGCTCCTCGACCTCGAGGGCACCACGTTCGTGGACTCGAGCTTCATCGGCTTTCTCGTGCGCGTCGTCGGCGACCAGCGGGCCAAAAGGAAGGAGCTCGTTTTGGCGCGTCCCAAGGGGCAGGTGCGACGCACCCTGGCGCTCGTGGGGTTGCCCAATCTCGTACCGGTCTTCGAGACGCTGGACGAGGCGGTGGTGGCGCTGGTCCAAGGCAAGACGCCCCTCATTCCCCCGGCGTTCAGCGCCATCCCGGCGTAGAGCGGGAGCGCTCGCCGAAGTCAGCTGGCGCGGCGTGCGCCCGAGAGGTCGCCCATGCGCCTGGCGGCCAAGACGCGAGCCTGAAAGGCCTTCATGCGGCAGGCGTCGCGGCAGTACCGCTTCGCCGGGTTGGCCGACGTGAACTCCCGCCCGCAGCCCTCGAACAGACAGCGGCGCGTGACCTCTTCGCGGGGAGTCGCCCGTCGGGAGTTGCGGCGGGTATCGTCTCGCCAAAGCCCGTTGTGGGCGGCGCAGGTACGCGAAGGGTTGTACGCGGAGAGGAGCGTCCCGCACCCTTCGATGACGCAGGTGCGCCCCACGCCATAGGTCCGAATCTTCGCGCCGTTCGGTGTGCTCTGCAGCCTGTGGCCACGAAGGACGGTCGTTGCCCGGTTCTCCATGTCTTCTCGCCCCCCTGAGCGGCTCCCGTGGTCGCTGCAGCCTGCCTGCTGGTCGTGTCGCGGCGCGGTCAGCCGATCGCCGCGTTTCGGGCCTCGGTGCGCGAGGGGTAGATCCCGAAGATGCGATCGAGGCCCGTGATCTCGAGGATCCTGATGATGTTCTCGTCGATGCAGATGATGTCGAGGCTTCCGCCGCGAGGGCGCACCCGCTTGGCGCCGCTGACGAGGACGCCCAGCGCCGTCGAGTCGATGAACGTGACATCCGTGAGGTCGATGAGCACCTTCATGGCGCCCTCTTCGATAGCTTTCAGGAGGACCTCTTTGAACTGCGGCGAGGAGTAGATGTCGATCTCGCCCTCGAGCGTCACCACACCCACGTCGTCGGCGAGCTTCTCGTACCCGACCCGGAACTGCGGCCGATCCTCCATGCACGCCTCCAAACGGTGCCGTCGCCGGGGCGCCCCCTCGCCTCAGCGCTCATCCTCCCGGATGCTTTCCGGTTGGCTGGCAGGCTAAACCCCGCCCGCCGACCGGCCCGCATGAAGTCCACGGGCGGTGAACGAGGTGCAGGCCGTGAGTCGCTCGCCTGCGCGAGGTCGCCTCGGCATGAGCGCACAGTGGGGGAGGGGCTAGGACGCCAGGCTGGCCAGCAGCCAGGCTAGGGGAAGCAGCAGCAGCTGGTGGACGAGGTAGATCGGCAGGGCGTGACGGCCGAGGACGCGCAGGGGGGCCGTCCGTCGGCTCCAGTCGGGCAGCGCGTACCGTCGCCGACCGCTCGGGTACAGCCATCGGCCCGCTGCGAACCCGAGGAAGGCGAACCCGGACCAGGGTACGAGCGGGTACCAGTCGATGGTCGGCCGGGGCGACCACCAGCCGACGACCGACAGGACCGTCGCGGGAGCGGGACCGGCCAGCAGCCCGCCCCAGCCGATGGCGAGGATGGCCACTCCCAGGAACGCGTTGGCGGTGGGCCCCAGAGCTGCGGTCAGGCCTACCAGCAGAGTGCACAGGGCGAGCAGGTGGAGGATACCGAAGTACACGAACGTCTCCGGCAGGAAGATGCGGGTGGCGACGGTGACCAGCGCAGCGGATCCGCCGATCAGGGCGAACCGCCAGGCCGTGCGTCGCGTGACCGATCGGCCCTGGGCTCGCGTCCGGTCGCGGTCGAGCGAGATCGAGAGACCCAGCAGCGTGATGAACGTCAGGGCGATCGCGCCCGAGAAGTACCGTGCATCGGGGCCGAGACCGTCGCCGCGCAGGTAGGCCCAGTCCCAGGCGAAGTGGAACGCGATCATGGCGAGAACAGCACACCCGCGCAGGGCATCGATCTCCCAGAGCCGGGGTCGACCTGCGGCCTGCCTGGGGGTCGTCACAGGGTCCCCGCATCTCGGTTCGGGCGCTCGCAGGGACGGCTCCTCACGCCAACAGGCAACTGTGGCGAAATCAGGGGCTGAGTGGCGGAGCAGGAGATCTGGTGGAGGTAACCGGGCTCGAACCGGTGACCTTTTGGCTGCCAGCCAAACGCTCTCCCAACTGAGCTATACCCCCCACCGAAGGTGTTGCCAGCGACTGCCGACAGGCTCAGAAGTATAGCAGAGTCGATGCAGGCGGCAAGCTGTGGGGCCGCGTCGCACGGCGCGCCGGCTCGTGTACAATCAGGCGCTGGGTGTCCGCTGCTCCGGCGATGCCGGCGCCCGCCAGGCCACCAGGAGAGGACCGCATGGATCGTCGCTACGACCCGCACGCCGTCGAGCGCAAGTGGCAGCGCCTCTGGAAGGAGCGCGACGCCTACCGCACGCCTGACACCTCGGACAGGCCGAAGTTCTACTGCCTGGATTTCTTCCCGTATCCGTCCGGCGACGGCCTGAGCGTCGGCCACCTGCGCAACTACGTGCCGACCGACGCGGTCTCGCGCTACAAGCGCATGTGCGGGTTCAACGTGCTCCACCCGATGGGCTGGGACGCCTTCGGCCTTCCGGCCGAGAACTACGCCATCAAGATGGGCGTCCATCCCCGCGTCACGACCGAGCGCAACATCGCCAACTACCACCGCCAGATGGATCTCGTCGGCCTGTCGTTCGACTGGTCGCGCGAGATCACGAGCTGTCACCGCGACTACTACCGCTGGACGCAGTGGTTCTTCTTGCTCATGTACGAGCGCGGGCTCGCCTATCGCGCCATGGGTCAGCAGTGGTGGTGCCCGAGCTGCAAGACGATCCTCGCCAACGAGCAGGTGGTGGAGGGCAAGTGCTGGCGCTGTGGCAGCGACGTCGCCAAGAAGGGCCTCGAACAGTGGTACCTGCGCATCACCGAGTACGCGCAGCGGCTGCTGGACGACCTGCAGACGATCGACTGGCCGGAGAAGATCAAGCTGATGCAGGCCAACTGGATCGGGCGCAGCGAGGGCGCCGAAGTCGAGTTCGCGCTGCCGGGCCTCGATGAGTCTCTGGCGGTCTTCACGACCCGGCCGGACACGCTTTTCGGCGCCACGTACATGGTGCTCGCGCCGGAGCATCCCACCGTGATACGCCTCACGACCGACGAACAGCGACCGGCCGTGGCTGCCTACCAGGACCAGGCGCGTCGTCAGAGCGAGATCGAACGGCTCTCGACCGAGAAGGAGAAGACCGGCGTCTTCACCGGCGCCTACGCCGTCAATCCGGTGAACGGTGCCCAGATCCCCGTCTGGATCAGCGACTATGTGCTGATGGGCTACGGCACCGGCGCGATCATGGCGGTGCCTGCCCACGACGAGCGCGACTTCCAGTTCGCGACCGAGTTCGGGCTTCCGATCGTCGAGGTCATCGCCCCGCCCGAGGGCGCTCAAGGCACTCTGACCGAGGCCTACACGGGCGACGGCTTCCTCGTCAACTCGCGGCGAGTTCGACGGCATGGCGGCGCCGGGGCCGGCCTTCGCGGCGATCGTCGCGCGGCTCGCAGAGCGAGACCTCGCGCGCAACACGGTCAACTTCAAGCTTCGCGACTGGCTCATCAGCCGGCAGCGTTACTGGGGCGTGCCCATCCCGATCGTCTTCTGTGAGCGTTGCGGGGCCGTGCCGGTGCCGGTCGACCAGCTTCCGGTGATCCTGCCCGAGATCGAGGACTATCAAGCCCACCGACGACGGCAAGTCGCCGCTGGCGCGCGACGAGAGCTTCGCGCACGCGACCTGCCCGCGCTGTGGCGGTCCGGGGCGGCGCGAGACCGACACGATGGACACGTTTGCGTGCTCCTCCTGGTACCACTTCCGCTATCCGTCGCCGCACGACGAGACGGCGCCGTTCGACAGGGATGCGGTCGAGCACTGGCTCCCGGTCGACTTGTACGTCGGCGGCGCCGAGCACGCCGTCATGCACCTGTTGTACGCGCGCTTCTTCTGCAAGGTGGCGCACGATGCCGGCTACGTCAGCTTCGGTGAGCCGTACTCCACGCTCCGTAACCAGGGCATGGTGCTCGCTGAGGGTGGCCAGAAGATGAGCAAGAGCAAGGGCAACGTGGTCACGCCGGACAGCGTCGTCGAGCGCTACGGCGCCGATGCCCTGCGCGTCTACGAACTCTTCATCGCTCCGTTCGAGCAGAGTGTGGCCTGGAGCGATCGTGGGGTGCAGGGCTGCTTCCGCTTCCTCGGACGCTTCTGGAACCTCGTCTGCGAAGTGGTGGAGGCGCAGGGAAGTGGGGTGGCCGGCGGCGAGGCCGAACTGGAGCGCGGCCGCCAGGTACTGCGTACCTTGCACAAGACGATCCGCAAGGTCACCCACGACATGGAGCACTTCCGCTTCAACACAGCCGTCTCGGCGCTCATGGAGCTGCAGAACGAAGTGCTCGACGTGTGGACGAATGCGCGCGGCGCGCTCACGCTGGCTCAGTGGCGCGAGACCATGGTCGACATGACTCTCCTGCTCGCGCCGATGGCTCCGCATCTCGGCGAGGAGGCGTGGGAGGTCCTCGGGCAAGGCGGGACGGTGCTCGACGCCCCGTGGCCTGGCTGGGACGAGGAGCTCGCGGCCGATGAGGTCGTGACCGTGGTCGTGCAGGTGAACGGCAAGCTGCGCGATCGTCTGCAGGTGGCCGTGGACGCAGCGCAGGGCGATGTGCTGGGCGAGGCCAGGGCGGCGGCCAACACGGCGCGCTTCCTCGAGGGCAAGCAGATCGTCAAAGAGATCTACGTGCCCGGCAAGCTGGTGAACTTCGTCGCGAAGTAGTGTCACCCCGTCGGCTTGAGCATCGTCCCCCTGGGTCCCCCCCAATGGGCGATGTGGAGCGCCGCGCGAGCGACTAGTCTCGGCGTTGCGGGACGACTGCTCGTCGGCTCGCACCGAGTGCCCGCCCGCTCCGCCGGAGGTCTCCATGCGGCTCTCTCGCCGCCACGTGTACGCCTACGCCGCGCTTGCTGTGGTCGTCGCGGCCGTCGGCGTGCGCTACCTGATCCCGACGGGGAGCGAAACGCCGCCGAGCGGCGAGCGGCTGGTGCTCGCACCAGCGCCCTCGCCGCCGCCATCCGGGGCTGGGGAGCCGCCCGGCGGCAGTCCCGGCGCGGCCTCCGAGGTCGTCGTCCACGTCTGTGGGGCGGTGCGCTCTCCGGGGGTCATCCGGCTGCCACAGGGCTCGCGCGTCTCGGATGCGCTCGATCTCGCCGGAGGGGCGACCGGCAAGGCCGAACTCGCCGGCGTCAATCTGGCGGCTCGGGTCGCCGACGGCCAGCAGATCGTCGTCCCTGAGAGGCCGGCTGCCGGCGCAGCGGCCGGGCAGCCGGAAGTCGACGGCGCGTCTGGCGGAGAAGCCGCCGCTGGGTCGCCGACGACGGTCACCCTCGTCAACATCAACACGGCGTCGCTCGCCGAGCTCGACACACTGCAGGGCGTGGGACCGTCGACCGCCCAGAAGATCATCGACTATCGCACGGCCAACGGCGGCTTCCGCAGCATCGATGAGATCAGGAACGTGCCCGGCATCGGCGAGGCGCGGTTCACCGCCATCAAGGATGCGATCACCGTCTGATGCTCTCTCTGCGCAGGCTGGCGCCGCCGCACCTGCTGCTCACGGCCTACTGCGCCGGGCTGCTGCTGTCGCTCCTCGCTCGGGCGCCGGCGTGGGCGCCAGGGTCGACGGCTGTCGCCGCCACCGGCCTGTGCCTCGCTGCGCGTCGCGCCGTGCGGATGGAGCTCTCACATCGGTGGAACGTGGCGCTGACGGCCGGACTGTCGTTGCTGCTCCTGAGCGTTGGGCTCGGGGTGGGGGGATCGAGGATCGCGGCGCTGGAACAATCGGCCCTCGTCTCGGCGACCGGGGAGACGGTGCCGCTCTCGGCGGTCGTCACCGACCTGCCCGACGTGGAGCCCGACCAGGTCACCCTTGCCGTGGACGTCAGAGAGTCCGGCGGAGCGCCGCTGGACGAGCCTGCTCACCTCCGTCTCAGGCTCGAGGAGGGGCAGCGCTACGAATACGACCCTTGCGGCCCGCTCACTGAAGGGGCGCTGGTCGAGCTGTCGGAAGTGCGCGTGCGACCGCTGCCGGAGGCACAGCCCGGCCGGTTCGACTACGGGCGCTACCTGCGCCGACGAGGCGAGCATTGTCTGCTGGAGGCGGACTTCTCCGATCTCAGCGTGGTCGGGCATCGACGCGGCTGGCGTGGATCGATAGATGAGCTGCGCCTGGCCTCGCGCCGGCATCTTCAGCGTGGCTTGCAGGCGCCCGTCCGCGACGTCCTGCAGGGGATGGTGCTCGGCGATGATGAGGGTGTCGAGCCAGAGATCATCGACGACTTCCGTCGCAGCGGCCTGCTGCACATCATGGCTGTGTCTGGTGAGAACGTCGTCTTGCTCTGCGGCATGTGGTCGTTCGCGTTCACGCTGTTGGCGATCCCTCGGCTGATGCGCACTGCGCTGCTCGCCCCCGTGGTCGCCACCTACGTGCTGCTGACCGGCGCCGATCCGTCGATCGTGCGCGCCGGCGTCGCGGGTATCGTCGGACTGCTGGCCATCATGGTCTCGCGCCCGAGCGACGGATGGCTGCTCTGGCTGGCCCCCGGGGCCTGGTTGCTCACCGCCAACCCACACAACCTGTTCGACGTGAGCTTCCAGCTATCGTTTGGAGCCGTGGCGGGACTGCTGGTGCTGGCGCGTCCGCTCACGCGTGCTCTGGCGTTTCTGCCGGGGCCGCTGCCCGAGCAGGTCGGCGTGACCGTGGCCGCCAGCCTGTCCACGGCCCCGGTGTCCATGCTCACGTTCGGCTCCACGTCGCTCGTCAGTGTGCCCGCCAACGTCGCCGGCGGCTTCGTCCTCGGCCCCATCATGCTCCTGGGCATGCTGTCGCTGCTGCTCGGCTTCGTGGGCTCCTGGGTGTCGGTGCCTCTCAACCTGCTCGCCGGTCTGCTCATCGGATTCCTGATCACGGTGGCACGGCTGTTCGGACGCCTGTCCTGGGCTGTGTACGAGTGGCGTGGGCTGAGTGTGGGGCTGCTGCTCGCCGGAGTTGCGGCGATCCTCGCGGTGAGCGTCTGGCTGCTGGCACGCCGTGCGGGGGTGGGTGTCGTCGCATACACGGCGGTCTCTGGCCGGCGCGCCAGGCTGCTGCTAGTTGGCGGAGCGATGGTCGCTCTCGTGCTCGTGCTCACGCCTCGGGGGCCGACGGCGCCCTCCCAGGCGACGGTGACCTTCCTCGACGTCGGCGAGGGTGCCGCCACGCTGGTGCAGGTGCCGTCGGGGCCGACGGTCCTCATCGATGCCGGACCCAGTCCGTTGGCGCGAGACCTGCGCGAACACGCCGTGCGGCGCATCGACCTGCTCGTGCTGTCGCACGGTCACACCGACCACACCGGCGGGCTGCAGGACGTGATCGGCAGCGTGCCGATCCAGGCTGCGTTGCTGCCGCGGCCACCGGAGGCCGACGCGGCGCTCGAGCGCCTGGCTGGGGAGCTGTCCGCCGCTGGGGCCGAGGTGCGGCGCTGCGAGGCGCCGCTGTCGCTGGGCGGAGAGGGTTGGGGCCTGAGGGTGCTGCCCACGCGAGCGCTGCCCGGGACCAGCGGCAACCAGGGCGAGAACGACAATGCCCTGGTGGTGCTCGCCGAACTCGGCGACCAGCGGGTGCTGCTCCCCGGCGATGTCGAGGGGCCGGCCTTGGAGCGGCTCGATCTGCCGCCCTGTAGCGTGGTCGGCGTGCCGCACCACGGCAGCGCCGGTGGTCTCGATGCCGGGCTGCTCCGCGCACTTGCACCGCGACTCGCCGTGATCCCAGTCGGTCCCAACAAGCACGGGCATCCCACGACCGAGATGCTCGATCTGCTGGGGCGTGCCGGCGTGCCCTGCGCTCGGACCGACCAGTATGGCGACGTGGCGGTGTCGGTGGGCGGCGAAGGGCTGACGGTGCGTGTGGAGCGGCGGAGGGATCCTCTGCTGGAGCAGGCCGGCGAGCCGCGCGCGGTGCGTCAGATCTCGCGCCGGGCGAACAGCCAGACGGCGACGGCGAGGAGCACCGCGGTCGCCGCGAGAGCGGTGAGCAGCGGCATCACCCACGTCGTCGGCTGGCCGAGTACGAGCTTGATCCCCGAGCTCATCAGACCGGCCGGAGAGGAGCGGCTCAGAAGCTCGAACTGACCGATGACAGTCAGCCCGATGTAGATGCCCACGCCGGCACCGGAGGCTGCGGCCGGCGCACGCAGCGTGACGCTGAGCAGGACCATGGCGCTGAGCAGGAACGCGGCGAAGGCGACCCAGAGGCCGACGCCGGCCGCCAGTGCGGCGGTCGGCCCACTGCCGAGCAGCGCGCCCGTGATGCCGATGCAGATGGCCGTTCCGGCGACACCGGCCGCCGCGACCACCAGGAGCTGCGAGAGCCACTTGGTGCACACGAAGGCGCTTCGCGAGAGAGGCTTGGCGAGCGTCAGCGCGCCCGTCCCGCTGCGCAGCTCCGAGCTCACGATGCCGCCGTAGGCGATCACGAGGGCGAGCATCACGATGTCCCGGAGGTTGCCGAGATACTCGGCGAACGCCGTCGCCGCAGTGGGGTCGGGCACCTGGATCGCGAGCCCCGTTTCTTCGCTGCCGAGCATGTCCATCAGTGCAGGCATGAAGTACGTGATGAGTGGCGCGGTGAGCGCCGAGAAGAGCAGGAAGCCAGGGAGCACCCAGATGCGCCAGGTGTGCAGCGTCTCGCCGATCTCCTTGCCGAAGAAGGCGCGGAACCCGGTCATGCCTGTCCCCTGCCGACGAGACCGACGAACACGTCTTCGAGGCTCAGCTCGTCGCTCTCGAGACGTCGCAGCGCAAGTCCCGCGCGGGCGATGAGTGTCGGAAGCTCGCGTTGCGCCGCCGCCAGATCGTCGACGCTCAGGTTCAGGCCGCCGGACTCGGAAGAGGTCAGGGTGCGCAGCCACGGCTGGTCCTTCAGCAGCGTCGCGAGGCGAGCGGGGTCGTCGACCTCGACGACGAGCCGGCTGAGGCCGCCTCTTCGACTGCGCAGCTCGTCGATGCCGGCTTGCTCGACGACGCGCCCGCGGTCGATGATCGCGACCGTGTCGCACACCCTCTCGACGTCGCTGAGGATGTGGGTCGAGAAGAACACGGTCGTGCGGCCGCGCAGGGAGGCGATCATGTCGAGCACCTCGCGCCGCCCGATGGGGTCGAGGGCGCTCGTGGGTTCGTCGAGGAGAAGGAGGCGAGGTGCGTCGACGAGGGCTTGGGCGACGCCCAGCCGCTGCTTCATACCGCGCGAGTAGCCGCCGATGCGGGTCGTCACCTCGCTCAGGCCGGCGAGGTCGAGCAGCGACGCCACCCGCGCCTCGAGGGCGGCGCCCTCGAGGCCGAACAGTCGGCCCGCGAAGCGCAGGTACTGGGTCGCCGTCATCCACTTGTAGAACGCGGGCACATCGGGCAGGTAGCCGATCAGGGCGCGGGTATCGCCGCCTGGGTCGCGGCCCAGGACCCGGGCGCTGCCCGTCGTCGGTCGCGCAAGCCCGGCGAGGATGCGCAGCGTCGTCGTCTTGCCGGCGCCGTTCGGCCCCAGGAAGCCGAAGACGGAGCCCTCAGGTACGGTCAGCGTGAGGCCGTCGAGGGCCGCCGCGCGAGAGAAGGTCTTGTGCACATCGCTGAGCGCGACCGCCGCGCCGCGCGGCGGCCCGCCAACGGGAACTGCGGCTGGGCTCGCGGATCCTGCGGTGGTCTCGCCCTCCGCGGCGTAGAGCGGGGCAGCGGCAAGCGCGACCCGCCCGGCGCCGCGAACGCCGGGCGGGTCGGGAAGAGGAGCGCCGCCTCCGCTCGGGGTGGTCTTCACCCGGCCGACGGCCAGGTACAGGATGGGCCCCAGGACCTGGACGAGGAGGCAGAGCAGGAGCCAGAGGAGTCTGTTGCCACCCGTCACCTGGGCCGCAGGACGCCGGGCCAGGTCGACGAGCGCCCAGATGAGCAGCCCGAGCTCGACGGCGGCCCACATGGCGATCAACGCCACGGCCCACGGCGACGCCAGCGACAGCGGCTCGGCCATGCTCGAACGCCTTTCCTCGGCGCGGTCTGGGCCGCGCGGACTCACGTCGGCAGGATCGTCACGCGGCTTCCGGCAAGCGTCGAGCCGCGTGCTATCCTTCGGCTGCAGTGAGTGAACCCCTTCCCCTCAAGCCTGCCTACCTGATCGCCGGCAACGACCGGCCGAAGGTCCGCCGCGCCGTGACGCGGCTGCGGCAGCGCGTCACCGACGAGGCCGGCAACGACCTGAACGTCGTCGTGTTCGATGCGGAGGTCGATCCAGTGGCGGCGGTCCTGGAGGCCGCCTCGATGCCGGGGTTCACGCTCGGCACGCGCCTGCTTCTGGTCCTCAACGCACACAAGTGGAAGGCCAAGTCGCGCCAGGAGCTGGCCGCCTATCTGAAGGACCCCATGCCCGACACATGCCTCGCCGTCGAAGGTGCGACGTTCACCAAGGCGGACCCCCTGCGCAAGGCCGTCGCCGCGACGGGAGACGTCCTCAGCTGGGACCTGCCCAAGAAGTACGAGATGGCCGGCTGGGTGCGAGAACGAGCGAAGGCACACGGCGTGCCCATGGGCCAGGCGGTCGCCAGGCACCTCCTGGAGCGCTGCGGCACGGACCCGAAGGACAGCGAGCGCCTGGAGCGCGAGATCGAGAAGCTGGCAGTCTACTGCGGCAACGCCGACCCCACCGTCGAAGACATCGACGCCGTCTGCTCGCCGGACGACGAGGCCGGCATCTTCGCCTTGATGGACGCCGTGGGCGATCGCAAGACCACGCGGGCCTTCACGCTCCTCGAGATGGTCTACCTGGCGGGCGAGGACCCGAACAGAGTGCTGTACATGCTCCTAAGGCACATCGGGCAACTCGAGGCCGCGACGCGGATCGGGACGAGGGACGCAGCAACGCTGGCGAAGAAGCTGGGCGTGCAGCCCTGGGTCGCCAAGAGGCTGCTGGAACAGGCCACGCACTACGACCGCGAGCGCTGCGGCACGGCCTACGCCGCTCTGGCTCGCGCCGAGGCGGGAATGCGCGGCCGCGCACCCGCCACGCTCGAGACGGAGTCCGGAGTGAATCACACCGATCGGCTCGTGCTCGAGCTAGCCTTGGCGCGGATGCTCGCCTAGCGGCCGTCTGGGTCCAAGACGCGACAAGACGGGCGGGCCGCCTAGGCGGCCCGCCCGTCTTGTCAGAAGCTCCGCAGCCGGCTCAGGAGGAGAGGCGCGCCACGGTGTGGGCGACGCGGCTCTTCTTGTGGGCGGCGTTGTTCTTGTGCAGGATGCCCTTGGCGGCGGCCTTGTCGATGCTCGCGGTGAGGGACCTGGCCGTCTCCGCTGCCTGGTCGCCCTGCTTCTCGGCGACCTGCTCATCGAGGCGCTTGAACATCGTCTTGAGGCTCGACCGGACGTGCCGGTTGCGCAGCCGCTGCTTGGCGGCGAGGCGGATACGCTTCTTCTGCTGCTTGATGTTGGCCACGTGATCCCTTCGATCCAGTGAAATCGTGACGACGTGGTGAGGCAGTGGGGACTGCACCCGGACGCGGGATGATACCACGCAGCCGTGACGGGCGGCAAATGGGCGGCAGTCGACCGCGACGCTCCCGGAGGGTGTAGCCAGACTTGACGACACGCGCAGGTGAGCGGACCCCTGCGGTGGCGGCTCCACCAGTCGGGGGCGACGCGACGTCGAGGCGGTGCCGCCGGCGAGCCCCGCTGCGCCCGTGCCATCGACTGACGGCGCTCTCTGCTAGACTGCCGTCGCCCGGCGGGGCAGTACTTCGGGGTCGGCGGTCGAACAGAAGAGGTCATGACAGACCACACGCGCAAGCTCGCCGTGGCGGCGCTGATCGTCGCCTCGGCGACCGCCATCTCCCGGGTGACCGGCTTGGGCCGCGAGGTCGTGACCGCCGCCGTCTATGGCGTGGCGCCGGACTACAACACGCTGGTCTCGGTCTCGGTCATCCCCAGCCTGATCCAGCAGCTCTTCGCGGACGCCGCCATCAGCGCCGCCTTCGTGCCGGTCTTCACGGCACTGCTCGCGCAGGGCGATCGCGAGCGCGCCTTCAGGCTCGCCGCCAATCTGCTCGGGTTGATCGTCGTCGTCGTCGGAGGTCTGGTCGCGGTGCTCATGCTGGCCGCTGTACCCCTGGCACACGCCGTCTTTCCGGAGCTCACCGCCGACGCCGCCGGCAGCGAACTGGCCGCCAGCCTGCTCAGGATCCTGTTGCCGACAGTGCTCTTCCTGTCGTTCGCCGGGGCCCTGAGCGGCGTGCTCTACTCGCTGGAACGGTTCACGATGCCGGCGATCGTCTCGATCGTCTGGAACCTCACGATCATCGCCGCGATCCTGCTCCTGCAGGGCGCCATCGGGGTCTACGCCGTCGCGATCGGCATGCTGGTCGGCACGCTGCTGCAGTGGGCGCTCCTCGCGGCCGCCATGGGCCGCGCCGACCACTTGCTCTGGCCGAGCTTCGGTATCCGCGACCCGATGTTGCGCAAGGTGCTCCTCCTCATGGTGCCGATCACCATCACTCTGGGCATCCTCAACTTCAACGCCCTCATCGGGACCTGGTTCGCGCAGTTCGTCAGCGACCGCGCGGCGGCCGAGATCGGCTACGCCTTTCGTCTGTACCAGCTGCCACAGGGGATCTTCGCCGTGACCATCGGAACGGTGCTCTTCCCTTCGCTCTCGCGCTTCGCCCTGACCCGCGGGGACGGACGCTTCGTCGACGCCATCTCCTTCGGCGTTCGCCAGATGGTGGTGGTCTCGCTGCCGTTCATGGCCTGGTTCATGGTGATGCCCGAGCCTCTCGTGCGTCTCGTCTACGAACGCGGGCAGTTCGGCCCGGAAGCGACGGCGGAGGTGGGTCTGGCGCTCGCGTTCTTCGCCGTCGGGCTCGTGTTCGCCAACGCCAACATCATGCTCAACCGCGCCTTCCAGAGCATGCAGCGACCGTGGCTGCCGCTCTACGTGAGCCTCGGCAACATCGCGGTGACGATCCTGCTCTGCTGGCTGCTCTACCGCCCGCTCGGAGTCGCCGGCATCACGTTCACGATGGGGTTCGTCTCGGTGGCCAACTTCGCGGCGCTCTTCGTGCTGCTGCGCCGGCAGCTCGGCGGTCTCGACGGCCGGCACATCCTGCGCACCGCCGTCCGTGCGTTCGTCTGCGCGACGGCGCTGGCGGCGGTGTCGGGGCTGGTCTGGCGACTGCTCGAGGACTTCGCGGCCGGCGGGTTCGTGCCCCTGCTGTCGGCGGTCCTCGCCGCGGTCGCCGCCGGGGCGGCGGTCTACCTTGCGCTGGCCAGGGTGTTCAAGCTCGACGAGCTCACAGATGTGTGGCGCGCGCTGCGCCGCCGGCGGGCGCCCGCCTGAGACCTGCGCTCTCGATGAGGGCTGGCTGCGCGCTGCCATCGGGCGACCGGCTCTGCGACAGGCTGTATCATTAGCGGTCATGGCCGATCTCAGTCACATCCGGAATTTCAGTATCGTCGCCCACATCGACCACGGCAAGTCGACGCTGGCCGACCGCATCCTCGAGCTCACGGGCACCGTCCAGGCGCGCGACATGAAGGAGCAGCTCCTGGACAAGATGGAACTCGAGCGCGAGCGTGGCATCACCATCAAGTCGCAGGCGGTGCGCATCGCCTACACCGCTCGCGACGGGCAGGACTACCAGCTCAATCTCATCGATACGCCCGGTCACGTCGATTTCACCTACGAGGTCTCGCGCAGTCTCGCCGCCTGCGAGGGCGCCGTGCTGCTCGTCGACGCGACGCAGGGGGTGGAGGCGCAGACCGTGGCCAACGCCTACCTGTCGATCGAGAATGATCTCGAGATCGTGCCGGTGCTCAACAAGATCGACCTGCCGGCGAGCAACGTGGAGGAGGCCGAGCTGGAGCTGCACGAGCTCACCGGGGCCACGCACGAGGAGACGCTCACGATCTCGGCCAAGACCGGCGAGGGGGTGGAGGAGGTACTCGAGGCCGTCGTGGCGCGCGTGCCGCCGCCGGAGGGGGACATAGACGACGCCCCCCGCGCCCTCATCTTCGACAGCGAGTACGATCAGTATCGCGGCGTCGTCGCCTACGTGCGCGTCGTCGACGGAGCCTTCACGAGTCGGCAGATCATCCGCATGCTGGGCTCCGATCAGGAGGCCGAGATCGAAGAGCTCGGCTACTTCGGCCCCGCGATGACGCCGACGGATCGCCTCGGCACCGGCGAGGTCGGCTATATCATCACCGGTGTCAAAGACGTGGCCCAGGTGCGCGTCGGCGACACCATCACCGACAAGCGGCGCCCGGCCGCCGAAGGGCTGCCGGGCTACAAGGTCGTGCAGCCCATGGTGTTCACCGGGCTGTTCCCGACCGAGGGCGACAAGTTCGACGAGCTCCGCGACGCCCTCGAGAAGCTCAAGCTGAACGATGCGGCGCTCGTCTACGAACCGGAGTCGTCGAACGCGCTCGGCTTCGGCTTCCGCTGCGGCTTCCTCGGACTCTTGCACATGGACATCGTGCGTGAGCGCCTGGAGCGCGAATACGACCTCGAGCTGCTGACGACGATGCCGAACGTGGAGTATCACGCCTACCTGACCAACGGGGGCGTGGTGACGGTGCGCAATCCGGCGCAGCTCCCGGACGCGACGCTCATCGACCACATCGAAGAGCCCTACGTCGCGGCCAGCATCCTCGTGCCCAGCGAGTTCGTCGGCACCATCATGGAGCTCAGCCAGGGACGGCGGGCCGACTTCGTCGACATGAAGTACCTCTCACCCCAGCGCGTCGAGATGCACTACCGTCTGCCGCTCGGCGAGATCGTGCTCGACTTCTTCGACCAGCTCAAGACGCGCACGCGCGGGTACGCCTCCCTCGACTACGACTTCCACGGCTACCGTCAGAGCGACCTCGTCAAGCTCGACATCCTGCTCGCCGGCGACCCCGTGGACGCCCTCTCGCTGATCGTCCCGCGGGAGCGGGCGCATCCACGCGGCAAGGCTCTCGTCCAGAAGCTGCGACAGCGGATCCCTCGGCAGATGTTCGAGGTGCCCGTGCAGGCGGCGATCGGCAACAAGGTCGTGGCCCGCGAGACGATCAAGGCGCGGCGCAAGGACGTGACCGCCAAGTGCTACGGCGGCGACATCAGCCGCAAGCGCAAGCTCCTCGAGAAGCAGAAGGAGGGCAAGAAGCGCATGAAGCAGCTCGGCGTGGTCGAGGTTCCGCAGGAGGCCTTCCTGGCCGTGCTCGAGCTCGACGTCGGCGAGTAGGCGGCGGCGGTCGGAAGTGTGCCCGGGCGCGTTCTCGGGGCCGGTGCGGCACGTCTACGTGCACGTGCCCTTCTGCCGGAGCAAGTGCGACTACTGCGACTTCGCCTCGCTGGCGGTGGGCGCGACTCCGCCGGACGACGTGCTGGACGAGTACGTCGACGGGGTCGCCGCCGAATGGGAGCGGGAGCGGGCGGCGCACGGAGTGCGCCGCCTCCACACGCTCTACCTCGGCGGCGGGACGCCGAGCATCCTCGGGCCGGATCGGCTGGAGCTTCTGCTGACGCTCTTCCGGCCCTCGCTCAGCCCGGGCGCGGAAGTCACCGTCGAGGCCAATCCGGAGGACGTCGACACGGGCTTCGCGGCGTGGGCGGCCGCAGCCGGCACGTCGGCGGCGGGCGATCGGGGAGGGCCGCCGGCGGGCGGCAGAACCGGGGTCGGGTGCGACTCCGTGCGCGTGTCTCTCGGTGTGCAGAGCTTCAAGGAGGACTTGCGCTCACGCCTCGGGCGGCGTGCGGCGGCCAATTCGGCCAGCGCTTTCGTCCGGCTGCGAACCGCGTGCGTGCGCAACCTCAGCGTCGACCTCATGTACGGCCTGCCCGGCCAGAGCCTCGCCGATTGCGACGACGACATCGCTGCGCTGCTCGAACTGCGTCCCGAACACGTCTCCTGCTATGAGCTGTCCGTGGTTGCCGGTACGCCTCTGGCCCGGCGCCTCCAGGGGTTCGGCGGCCGGCCGTCCGGCAGCGCATCAGACTTGAACGCCGCCATGTACCGGCGTGTCGTGCAGGCGCTGGAGCGCGGGGGATACACGTGGTACGAGGTCAGCAGCTTCGCGCTGCCGGGCCGGAGGGGGCGCCACAACGCAGCCTTCTGGCGGGCCCGCCCGTACCTCGGGCTGGGCCCGGGGGCCGTGAGCACCGTCGGCCGGCGCCGCTGGACCAATGCCTTCGACATCACGCAGTGGCGCGAGGCGCTGGCTGCCGGCGCGGCGCCGGACCGCGAGGAGGAGGATCTCGATGACGTGACGCTGGCGCGCGAGCGCCTGATGCTCGCCGCGCGCTGCGGGGCGCCGGTGCCTCTGGCGGCGCTCGCGGGGGTGCTCGACCAGCCGGCGGCCGCCCCGCTCGCGGCCGCTGGCTTCATCGCCCTTCGAGATGATACAATCCGCGTGACGCGAAAGGGGCGGTATGTGGCCGACGAGGTCTGCGTGCGCCTGTTTCGCGATTGACGTTTAACAGGGCGGTGGCAATGCTCAAACCACGGCAGGAACAGGTGCTGCGAGCCGTCATCGAGGAGTACATAGCCTCGGGCGCGCCGGTCGGCTCCAGGTACCTCAGCGAGCGTTTCGCCTTCGGTGTCGCGCCTTCCACGATCCGTAGCGATCTCGCGGACATCGAGGAGGTGGGCATGCTCGCGCACCCTCACACCTCCGCGGGGCGTGTGCCGACGGACGCTGGCTACCGCCACTACGTCGACATCATCCTCAGGGAGCGACGCGAGGCCGTGCCGGCCATGGTCCTCGAGCACGACCAGGCCCGCAGCGAGATCCACGACGCCCTGCGCGAGACGGCTGAGGCCCTCTCGCGTGTCACCGAGCTGCTGGCGGTGGTCTCGGCTCCGGCCGTGACGACCTCGACGATCCGTCACATCGAGATCCTCGCGTTGCAGCCGCGCCTCATGATGGTCGTGATCATCACCAGCTCCGGTCAGGTGACGAAGCGGGTCTTCCACTTCTCCCAGCCCCTGGACGAAGGTCTCGCCGATTTCGCCCGCGTCTACCTGAACGAACGTCTCGTGGGCGCCCAGCTCGGCACGCGGCATGTCTCGGCCACGTTCGAGAATGCGGAGCTGAACGCGAAGGAGCGGGCGTTTCTGGCGACGATCCGCGCGGCTTTCGAGATGTCTGCGGAAGCCACCGATGGTCTGCACGTGGGCGGCACTTCGCGTCTGCTCGACAACCTCACGCGTGAGGGCGTGGAGCATCTTGACGAACTGCTCGAGATGCTCGAGCAGCGCTTCAGTCTGCTCGAGCTGGTCGCCGACGCCATGCGCGAGGACGGCGTGTACCTGCGTATCGGCCAGGAGATGAGCGCGCCGTCGCTGCAGGCGTGCTCGATGGTCGCCGCCAACTATGGTGTCGCCAATCGGGCGCTCGGCACCGTCAGCGTGCTCGGGCCCACGCGAATGGACTACCAGCGTGTCATCGGCAACGTGCGCGCCACGGCCGACAGCCTGAGCTCCTATCTGGAGGAGATCTGGTGAAGCGCGACTACTACGACGTTCTTGGCGTGAGTCGCGACGCGGACGCCGCGCAGATCAAGAAGGCCTTCCGCAGACTCGCTCGCGCCTGCCACCCGGACGTGAATCCCAACGATCCCGATTGTGAGGCGCAGTTCAAGGAGCTGGCGGAGGCCTACGAGGCGCTCAGCGACGAAGACTCCCGGGCGGCCTACGATCGCTACGGGTTCGATGGGCTCAAGGGCCGCCCGCACACCGACTACGAGCATGTCGGGTTCAACGACCTGTTCAACATCTTCTTCGGCGGGGGAGGATTCGACTCCGCGCTGCGCGACACGGGCGGCATGTGGGGCACGCCCGGCGGGGGTGCGCCGGCGCCGGGCGGCGACGACATCGAGGTGGCTCTCAGGCTGACCTTCGCGGAGGCCGTCTTCGGCGTCTCGAAGGAGGTCGAGGTGCGGGCCGACGAGGAGTGTGCGACCTGCAGCGGCAGCGGAGCCCGGCCCGGCACCGGGCGCGAGAGCTGCCCGCAGTGTCAGGGCTCGGGCCGCATGCGCGAGGTCTCGAACATGGGTGGCTTCGGCCAATTCGTGCGCACCAGCACCTGCAACGTGTGTCGCGGCCAAGGCACCATCGTCAAGGACCCGTGCGAGACCTGCCGCGGCGCCGGACGCGTGCGTGGTACCCATACGACCAAGGTCGATGTGCCGGCCGGCATCGACCACGGTCAGCGTCTGCGCCTCACGGGCGAGGGCGGGGCCGCCGCACGGGGCGGCCGCCCCGGCGACCTCTACGTCGCCATCGCCGTGGAACCAGACGAGGATTTCCTGCGCGACGGCAACGACCTCGTCTACCGGCTCGACCTGACGATGACCGAGGCGGCGCTGGGCAAGACGGCCCACGTCCCCGCGCTTGACGGCGGCTTCGATGTGGAGTTGCCGGCCGGCACGCAGCCCGGGGACGTCAAGGAGTATCGCAATCGCGGCGTACCGGTCCTGCAGGGCTACGGGCGCGGCGCTCTCAAGGTGGTAGCGAACGTGCAGGTGCCGCGCCATCTCACCGCCGAGCAGCGGGCCTTGCTTGAGGAGTTCGCGGCGGTCGCCGGCGTGGCCAACTACGAGCCGGACCAGGGCTTCTTCGACAAGGTGAGGGCCGTCTTTCGCCAGTGACGCCGCGTCCCTTCATGCGGTACCGGCTCCGCCTGGCGCCGGCAACGAGCGCCGCAGGCGCGGCAGCCGGCGCTCTGCGCGAGGCGGGCGCGCAGTCCGAAGACGATTGGTCTGGCGCTGCAGCTCACCGACCGCGCCCGGACCCAGAAGCGCTCCAGTACACCCATCCCGAGGCAGTCGCCTGTGTGGCGGCGCTGCAGCCGGCCGGATGGCAGGAGGAGGACGCCGGCGACACGCTGACCTTCTGGCTTGAGCGGGGCACCGAGGACGCTCCGTCCGTCGCCGCCGCGCTGGCGGAGCTGGGCCGGCTCGGGCGGCTGGAGGTCGCTCCGGAGAGCCCGGGCTGGGACGAGAAGTGGAAGCGGTTCCACACCCCGCACGTCGTCGGCCGGCTGTACCTGAGGCCACCCTGGTGCTCGCCAAGGGAGGATCTCCTGGATGTGGTCGTCGATGCCGGCGCCGCCTTCGGCACCGGCGGGCACGCGACCACGCGGCAGTGCCTGGCAGCGCTTCAGGAGATCGCGCCCGGCTCGTTACTCGATCTCGGGTGCGGCTCGGGTGTGGTCTCGCTCGCGGCTCTGCGCCTGGGCTTCTCTCCGGTCTACGGCCTCGACAACGACACCGTCGCGGTGGAAGCCGCGGAGGGCAACGCGGCCCGCAACCGTGTGGCCCCCGTCCTCTTGATCGGTGACGCCACCGACCCGGCTCTGCCGCTGCCTGCGGTCGACACGGTCGTCGCGAACATCGCCTTGGGACCCATCCTGCGCCTGGCTTCGCGCTTCGCTGCGAGGGAGAGCGGGGCGCCGCCGGAGCTGCACCCGATGCACCTCCTGCTCGCCGGCCTGCTGCTCGAACAGGGAGACGAGGCGGAGGCGGCATTCCCCGAGTACGACGTGGCTGGCCGACTCGAGGCGGACATGTGGCTCCTGCTGCATCTGGTCAGACGGCGATGACATCCGTCGCCTCGGTCTTCGTCGGCTGCAAGATCAGCCAAGCTGACGGCGAGCAGGCTCTCGCCAAGCTGACGGCGGCCGGGATGGACGCCGCCGGGCGACATGACGAGGCCGACGTCGTCGTCGTCCACACCTGCTGCGTGACGGCGGAGGCCGAGCGCAAGTCGCGGCGCCTGGCGCGCCGCTACAGCCGGTTGGGCCGAAGGGTGATCGTTGCCGGGTGCGCGGCGCGCTTCCGTCCGGAGCAGTTCGCGGGGGACGGCATCGAGGTGCCGCCGACGCCGGACTGGGCCGCCGTGGCGGCCACGGGCGTCACGCGCGAGTCCGGACCGGCGCCGCCGGGCGGGTCGGGCGCGGCACCCAGCGGGGGCTTCAGCGCCGCCGAGGCCGCGGGTCGCACGCGTCTCGTCCTCAAAGTGCAGGACGGGTGCGCGGCGCGGTGCAGCTACTGCGCCGTGCGCCTGGTACGCGGGGAGCCGCGCAGTACGCCGCTCACCGAGGCGCTGGCGACCGCCCGGGCGGGTCTCGCCCGCGGCTGCGGGGAGGTAGTGATCAGCGGCGTCGACCTCGGCGCCTGGCGCGATGGGGAGCGGACGCTGCCAGATCTGGTCGCGGCGCTCGCCGGGTTGCCGGATCTGCTGCGGCTGCGGCTCTCGTCGCTCGAGCCGCGGCACGTGGACGAGCGGCTTCTCGAGGCCCTCGCTCTGCCCACAGTCGCCCGACACCTGCACCTGCCGCTGCAGTCCGCCGACGACGCGGTACTCGCGGCCATGCGTCGCCCTTACTCGGTCGCCGAGTACATGGCCACCGCCGAGCGAGTGCGCGCTCGTCTCGGCGACGGTATGCTCATCAGCACGGATCTGATCGTGGGCTTCCCCGCCGAGGACGAAGCCGCGTTCGCCCGCACGCTGGCGACGCTCGAGAGTGAGCTCTTCGGCCGGGCGCACGTGTTCGCCTTCTCGCCGCGCCCGGGCACGGCGGCAGCGGAGTTGCCGCCTCTCCCGGTCGCGGTCGTCAAGGAGCGCATGGCGCGAGCGCTGGCGGCCGCGCGGGCCGCCGGCGGGGCGGCGCGTGCCGCGGCGCTCGGCCGGCAGGCCGAGGTTCTCGTGGAGGACCGCCTGCACGGCCTCTGGAGGGGGTACAGTTCGGAGTACATCCCGTACTACCTGCGAGGGGAGGCGAGTCCGGGGAGGCTCGTTGACGCAGTTGCAGGGCGAGAACATGCGGACGGAGTGATGGGTGAAGTGAGGGAGGCAGGCCGATGACCGACTGCATCTTCTGCAGGATCGCCGCCGGCGAGATCCCGGCCGAGATGGTCGGCCAGACCGACGAGTTCATCGCGTTCGCGGACGTCAACCCCGTGGCGCCCGTCCATCTTCTGGTGATCCCGCGACGGCACGTGACGTCGCTGGACGGCATCGAGCAGCTCGGGGTGGGCACCTCGGGGCGTCTGCTTGCGTTCGTCGCCGCCATGGCGAGAGAGGCCGGTGCGGCGCAGAGCGGCTATCGCGTGGTCACCAATGTGGGCGCCGATGCAGGTCAACAGGTGCTGCACCTGCACTGGCACATCCTCGGTGGGGAACGGCTGGGAGGCATGGCATGAGAGAGCTGGGAGTCCTCGAGGAGCGCATCCGGAACGATGCCGTCGCTGCGCTCAAGGCCGGTGACAAGCGTCTGCGAGCGGCCCTCTCGACGTTCGTCGCGGCGCTCAAGAAGCAGCGCATCGACAGCGGCAAGGCGCCCAGTGAGGCGGACGAGCTCGCGGTGCTCAAGCGGGAGCGCAAGCGCCGCGCGGAGGCGGTCGAGCTCTACGATCAGGCGGGGCGCGCCGACCTCGCCGACCAGGAGCGCTACGAGGAAGGGCTGCTCGCCGCGTACATGCCCGAGGAGCTCAGCGACGAGGAGCTGGAGCCGCTCGTCGATGAAGCGATCGCCGCGACCGATGCCGTGACCGTCAAGGACATGGGCAAGGTCATGGGTTGGCTCAAGCCGAAGGTCGCCGGGCGCGCCGACGGCAAGCGGCTCAGTGCCCTGGTGCGCGAGAAGCTGGGCGGCTGACGGTGGCGCCGGTGACGCGCACCGCCGTCGATCTCGGCAGCAACAGCGTCGCGCTGAGCCTCGCCGGGGAGCACGACGCGCACCTCAAGATCCTGGAGGCGCGTCTCGACTGCACGCTCACTCTGCGCGGCAACGTCCTGCTGCTCGACGGGGAGGTCGAGGCAGTCGAGCAGGCGCGCGCCGCCCTCGAGGAGCTGCTGGCCGTGATCCGCGGCGGGCGTCCCGTCAGTCCGGCGATCGTCGAGTCTCTGATGGACATCGCCGTCGATGCCACGGGCAGGCCCTCGGAGGTCTACGGCGACATCGTGTGGACCCATCGCGGCCGACAGCTCGGGCCGCGCACCGTGAACCAGAAGCGCTACGTCGACGCCATCCGCTCGCACACGATCACGTTCGGCATCGGTCCTGCCGGGACCGGAAAGACCTACCTCGCCACGGCGATGGCCGTGAGTGCCTACTTCTCCGAGCAGGTCGGGCGCATCATCCTCACGCGTCCGGCCGTGGAGGCCGGCGAGAGCTTGGGCTTCCTGCCCGGGACGGTCTCGGAGAAGGTCGACCCCTACTTCCGACCGCTGTTCGACGCGCTCTACGACATGATGGACGGCGAGAAGCTGACGGCCCTGATCGAGAAGGGCGAGATCGAGGTCGCGCCGCTGGCGTTCATGCGCGGCCGCACGCTGAACGACTCGTTCATCATCCTCGACGAGGCGCAGAACACGTCGCCAGAGCAGATGAAGATGTTCCTGACCCGGCTCGGGTTCGGCAGCAGGATGGTCGTCACCGGCGATGTGACGCAGATCGACCTGCCCCATAGCCGCACGTCGGGACTCGTGACGGTGCCCGAGGTGCTGAGAGGAATCGACGATATCGCCGTCGTGCCGTTCGACGGGCACGATGTGGTGCGCCACAAGCTGGTCCAGCGCATCGTGAACGCCTACAAGGATCATGACGACCAGCTTGAGGTGGCTCGGGCCTCGCGGCCTCCGGCCGGCGAGGCGCCGTGAACCTTGCCGACGTGTTCAACGGGACCCGGGTCCGCCTCGACGAAGAGGCGGTGGCGCGTCTCGTCACGCGGGTGCTCGAGGCGGAGGGAGTCGACAACGCCGAGCTCGCCGTCGAGTTCGTGGGCGAGCGCCGCATCCGCGCGTTGAACCGCGAGTATCGCCACCGCGACGAGGTCACCGACGTGCTCTCGTTCCCTCTCGAGGAAGCGGAGGAGAGCCCGAGGGCTGACGATTCGTCCCCGCGGCTGCTCGGCGACATCCTGGTCTGTCCCCGCCAAGCGCTGCGTCAGGCGCTGGGCGACGACCTGCCCCCAGGCGTAGAGCTGGCCGTCCTCCTGGTGCACGGTACGCTCCACCTGCTGGGGTACGACCACGAGGTCGATGCGGGCCAGATGGCGTCGCGTCAGGCCGAGATCTTCGAGCTGGTCGAGTGGGAGGGCCTCATTGCCCCGTCGCCGTAATCTGCTCCACAGCTTCAACTGGGCGTTCGACGGCATCGTCCACGCGCTGCGCCACGAGCGCAACATGTGGATCCACTTCGCGATCGCCGGCCTCGTTCTTCTCGCGGGCCTCTTTTTCGCTCTCAGCCGCCTCGAGGTCGTCGCGTTGCTCGTGGCCATATCGTTCGTGCTTATCACAGAGATGTTGAACACGGCGGTCGAGCACATCGTCGACCTGATCACCGACGCCAACGACCCACGTGCCAAGATCGCCAAGGATGTGGCCGCCGGCGCCGTTCTGATCGCCGCCGTGAACGCCGTCGCCGTCGCCTATCTCGTCTTCTACGACAAGATCACCAGCGTGCCGTACACGGTCCTGAGCAGACTGCGCACGTCGCCGATCGACATCACGGTGATCGCCCTCATCCTCGTCATCCTCGCGGCGATCGCACTGAAGGCAGTGACACACCGCGGCACCGCGTTCCAGGGCGGCCTGCCGTCGGCGCACGCCGCCGTCGCCTTCGCCGCCTGGGTCGCGATCACGTTCGTGGCCGCCAACACCGCCTACGCGCTGCCCATCTCGGCGATCTCCCTGTTCCTCGCGCTGCTCGTCGCCCAGAGTCGCATCCAGTCCGGGATCCACAGCGTCCTCGAGGTCGGGGCGGGCGCCGCCCTGGGCATCGTCATCACTCTCCTCATCTTCCAGCTGTGGTACCCGTTCTAGGGCGCGCCGCGGACGCGGCCGAGATGCGGTTGTACGAGGAGGCGCGCAGCGTCGCTGCGCGGGCCTACGCGCCCTACTCGGGATTCGCGGTCGGCGCGGTGGCGGTCGGTCCGTCGGGCCGCAGCCACCACGGCGTCAACGTCGAGAATGCGTCGTATCCCGCCGGCCTCTGCGCCGAGCGCGCGGCGCTGGCTGCGATGATCGCCGCCGGCGAGCGCCGGCTGTGCTGCGTGGCGGTCGCCGCCGGCGACGGCAGCGACTGCCTCCCCTGCGGGTTCTGTCTGCAGGCCCTGGCCGAGTTCGGCGACGGGCTCATCGTCGGGAAGACCGGCGGGGCGCTGCGCGTCCTGCGCGTGCGTGAACTCCTGACGGCGCCGTTCGACGGCCAGGGAGGGGAGGTCGGTGGTTGAGTGACGCATTCCGCTCAGGGTTCGTAGCCGTCTTCGGTCGGCCCAACGTCGGCAAGTCGACCCTCGTCAATGGGCTCGTCGGTCGTAAGGTGAGCATCGTCTCGGATCACCCGCAGACGACGCGTCGCCGTATCACGGGCGTCGTCAATCTGGAGGGCTGTCAGGTCATCCTTCTCGACCTGCCAGGCTTTCAGAAGCCGTTCGACTCGCTCACGCGGCGTATGCAGAACGCCGTCGACGACGCCCTCTCGGAGGTCGACGCCGCGCTCGTCGTCCTGAACGCCGCCGAGGGTCTCGGCGCGGGCGATCGCTTCATCCTCCGGGCCGTCGCGACGGCTCGCGTGCCGGCGGTCTTCGCGCTCAACAAGATCGACGTCGTCGACGACGGGTGTCTGAGACGCCGCCTCGAGGAGGCGCAGGCGATCGCCGGCGTGAGCGAGGTGCTGCCGGTCTCGGCGCTGCGCGGCGACGGGCTCGATGGGGTGCTGAGGAAGCTGGCGCAGGCCATGCCGGCTGGGCCCCATCTACTTCCCCGACGGCCAGCACAGCGACCAGCCGCTCGAGCTGCTCATCGCCGAGCTCATCCGAGAGCAGGCGCTGCAACGCACTCGCGAGGAGGTGCCTCACGCGGTCGCCGTCGAGGTGACCGAGCTGACGGAGCGCTCGGACCGCCCGCTCATCGAGGTCCACGCCATCCTCATCGTCGAGACGGAGTCTCAGAAGGGGATCTGCGTCGGCAAAGGGGGCCGTGTGATCAAGGCCATCGGCAGCGGTGCACGACGCGAGATCGAAGCCGTGCTCGGCGTGCACGTCTACCTCGATCTGCGCGTCAAGGTACGCAAGAGCTGGCGCCGCGACGACCGCTACGTGGACAGGCTGCTCTAGGCTCGGTTTGCTATACTCGCGAGCAGTCCCCTGCTCGCTTCTCCTTCTCGCGGAGGCCTCATCGCCGTGCACGTCGAGGAACTCGCCAAGACGATCGACCACACGCTGCTCGCGGCGAACTCCACCGCGAGCGATGTCGATCGGATCTGCGGCGAGGCCATCCGGTACCACTTCGCTGCCGTCTGCATCTTCCCGCACTTCGTCCCCCTGGCGGACGGCTTGCTCAGGAACGCCGACGTCAAGGTCTGCACGGTCATCTCCTTTCCCTACGGCGCCGACTCGGCGCGCACCAAGATGGTCGCCGCCGAGGACGCCGTGGCCGGCGGGGCAGACGAGATAGACGTCGTGATCAACGTGCCGGCGCTGCTCTCCGGCGAGTTCGGATACGTGCGCGACGACCTCGCCTCTGTCGTGCGCGCGGCACGCATGCGCTCGGTGAACACCGGTCAGGGCCACGTCACCGTGAAGGCCATCATCGAGACCTGCTACCTCACGGACCCCCTCAAGAAGCTGGCCTGCAAGATCTGCGAGCAGGCCGGCGTCGACTTCGTGAAGACGTCGACCGGGTGCGGTCCGAAGGGCGCGACGCCGCCAGACGTGGAGCTCCTGCGGGAGTGTCTCGGTGAGTCCGTCGGGGTCAAGGCGTCGGGCGGCATCCGCAGCGCTCGCGACGTCCAGCTCATGATCAACGCCGGCGCCGCTCGTATCGGCACGAGTTCCGGCGTCGCCATCGTTCGGGAGCTGCTCGCAGTCTCCTGAGTCATCTCAACCTTGTCGGAGGGCGTGACCATGGATCACTCTAGCTTCCTCGATGCAGTGCGCTACGACGCCAACGGCCTCGTGCCGTGCGTCGTCCAGGACAGAGAGACCGGTGAGGTCCTGATGGTCGCCTGGGCGAACGCCGAGGCGATGAGCCTCACGCTGAGTACCGCTGAGGCGCACTTCTGGAGCCGCAGCCGCAAGGTGCTCTGGCACAAGGGCGGCAGCAGCGGCAACGTGCAGCGCGTCCACACCGCGAGTCTCGACTGCGATCACGACACCGTCCTGCTCTCGGTCTCGCCGGCGGGTCCGGCGTGTCATACGGGCGACGTGAGCTGCTTCCGCGAGGCGGCCAACGACGGCGCGACTGTGGAGCTGCAGCCGAGAGGCGCATGAAGGAGGCGGCCGCGCGGCTGCGGCCGCGCCGCGGGGTCGCCGGAGCGCTACTGGCCGCCATTCTGGTCCTGGCGCTTGTGCTGCGCCTCAAGGGCATAGCGTGGGGCCTGCCCTACAGCCTCATCAACATCGACGAGACGGTCGTCGTTCCCAAGGCCTTCGCGGTCGCTCGGGGAAACGTCAATCCGCAGTTCTTCCTCTACCCGTCGTTCTTCTTCTACCTGCTCGGCGCCCTCGACCTGATCGCGGCGCCGGTGCTCTGGCTGACCCGGGACAGACCCCCCTCTCGCTGGGGACGTTCATCGTCGACCCCGGCCCGTACTACCTTCTGGGCCGGCTGCTCTCGGCGGCGTTCGGCACGGCCTCCGTGTACCTGGTGTACCGGCTCGGACGGGCTGCCTTCGGGCTGCCGGCCGGACTGCTTGCGGCCCTCTTCCTGGCCGTGCTGCCGCTGCACGTGGCCTACTCCCATATGGCGGTCACCGACGTGACGGCGACAGCTCTCTCGCTGCTCGCGCTGATGCTGGTGTTCGCGGCGACGCAGAGTGGCGCACGCCGGTGGTTGATCGCCGGAGCGGCGGCTGCCGGCCTGGCGACATCGACGAAGTACAACCTCGGCATGCTGGTCCTGCCCGTCACCATAGGCGCCGTCTACGCCTGCCGCGACGAGGCGGCGCGGCGCGTGGCGTCCGGCGGGCGTGCGGCGAGCGTCTGGCTTCGCCTGCTCGCCGCTCGGCTCTACGGGCCGATGCTCGCCGCGTTTCTGATCGGCTCGCCGTTCGTCGTCCTCGACGCGGGCCACTTCGTCAGCGACTTCATCAAGCAGAACCGCATCCAGGGTCGTGGCTGGCTGGGCTACGAGAACGTCCCGAACGGCTTCTGGTACAACCTGACGACCAACCTCGAGAGCACCTTGGGTATCGTCCTGCTGGTCCTCGTCCTCGCGGGCCTGGCGTGGGCGTTGTGGCGGCGCACGACGCTCGATGTGATGCTGGCGCCCTACGTGATCGTCTACTTCGTCTACATCAGCACGTGGAAGGCGCTCGCCGATCGCTACCTGCTGCCGGTGCTGCCTCTGCTGGCGCTGCTCGCGGCGCGTCTCTGTATGGATGTGCTGCGCGTGCGGGGCAGCCGGCGCCGTGTGCTCGTCCCAGTCGTGGCGGCACTCGTCGCGGCAGCGCTCTACGTGCCCCTCTCGGCGTCGATCGATTTCGATCGAGGGCTGTCGGGCCCGGATGCGCGCCTGCGCGCCAAGGCCTGGGTCGAGACCAACGTGCCGGCCGGAAGCGTCGTCGCCGCCGAGAACTACGGCCCGCCGCTGGTCAGCGCCGAGCACGAGAGATACTACGCGGGCGAGCGCGATCTGCCTCCCACGTATCGCCTCGTGTCGCTGGCCCTGCCGGGCCCGGGCGTTCCCGAGCCCACCCACGACCTGGTCTGGTTGCGTGGACAGGGGGCCGAGTACGTGATCGTCAGCTCGACCGTGTACGATCGCGTACTGGCGGCTCCGGACGTCTACCCGGAGATCGTCGCGTTCTACCGTGACCTGGACGCCGAGGCCGAGCTCGTGAGGACGTTCACGCCGGCCGAAGGCGAGAGCGGGCCGGTGATCAGGCTCTACAGGTTGGAGGGGTCCGTGCCTCCGGCTTGATGCTCGTCCTGGCTGGCGCTCGCCTCGCGCCGGTTGCGTCGGCTGCGATGGCTGCGACGACTGAGCCTGTTCCTCCAGCTGCCCTTGCCGGACTGCCCGACCATGTGGGGGCCATCGGCCACGGCCGCCGCCTCGTCCGGGGGGCAATCCGTGTACATGCCGGTGACCGGGTGGATGCCGCAGACCTCCTCGGCCGCCTCCTCGATCTCGCCCTCCGCCACAGGCGTGCGGCCGGGCTTCACGACGAAGTAGGCGATGAGGCCTGGCACCACGGGCATCCAGAAGTTGATGAGGCGGTACACGAGGACGACTGCCACCGCCGTCGACGAGGGTACCCCGAAGCTGACGAACAGGGCGATGAGGATGCCTTCGACCGCGCCCAGTCCGCCGGGCGTCGGTGCTAGAGTGCCGATCGCGTATGCCACCACGTAGGCCACGATCACGGAGCTGAATCCGATGCCGTGACCGAACGCGAGGAAGACGACGTACAGGCAGAGCATGTCGAAGATCCAGAAGCCACAGGCAAGGATGGCCGTCTTGCGGAACGCGCCGCGGTGCGTCGTCATGCGGCGCATGCCGGCGAACAGGTTGTCGAGCCAGCCATCGATGTGGTTCTCCGCGATGACTTCGCGGTGCGCGATACGGTTGATGAGAGCGGCGACCTGTCCGACGCGGTGTCGCATCCGCGAGCGATGCCTGTAGAGATACACGCCGTAGATCGTGAGCCAGAGCAACAGGCCGATGATGACGATGCCGACCACATACGCGGCGATCGATTCATTGCGGCCGACGACCAGGTAGACCAGCGCCAGTGCGAACACGAACCACAGGACCACGTAGTTGAAGAACTGCTGCGCCGCGATGGCCACGAAGATGAGCCCGTGCGGCACCTTGCGCTTGAGCAGGGCGTTGTAGGTGACGACCCAGCCGCCTACTCCGCCCGCCGAGAGCACGTGACTCACGGCCAGACTGCTGAGCGTGATCGAGAGCACCTCGAGGAGGCGCATCTTGATATCGAGGACTCTGAGGACATAGCGCGTCAGGTTCGCATAGGCGAGGATGGCCAGGATCTCGAGCACGACCGCGAGGCCGAGGAGCCAGTAGCTGGCCTCCGTCAGGAGTTCGATCGTGCTCTTGGTATCGACCAGCTGCGGCAGAAGGAAGTAGAGGGCCCCGATCAGGAGGGCGAAGACGATGATATTGCGGAGGGTCTTCTTGATCGGCTCGCTCCCTGCCGGGTTCGCACGGTCGCCGTGGTCGACGCAAGGAAGAACGAGAGGCGGGCTCTCCCGCCTGCCCGCTCGTGCGTATGGCGTCGGCCGGCGGGGCATCCTCCGAAAGACACCAGGACCGCGTGATTCTGTGCGATGAGACGACAGATGACAACCCCGCCCGCCGGCCACCCGGTCGTCTACGACGCCCTCATGTGGCCCTTCGAGCGGGCCGTGATCGGCGCGTGGCGCCGCCGGCTCGGCGCGCGCGCCGGCGGTCGCGTGCTCGAGATCGGCGCCGGGACGGGCAGCCAGTTCCGCTGGTATGGCGCCGACGTGGGAGTCACCGCCCTCGAGCCGCATCGCTCGATGGCGGCGCGAGCCCGCCGGCGCGCGGCGCGAGCGCCGGCGCCGGTCGAGATCGTGCTCGGCGCGGCGGAAGCCCTGCCGTTCGCGGCCGCCTCGTTCGACACCGTCGTCTTCGCCTTCGCACTCTGCTCCGTCGGCGATCCGGTGCAGGCGCTCGCCGAGGTGCGCCGGGTACTCGTCCCCGGGGGCCGTCTGCTGATGATCGAGCACGTGCACCTGCCGTGGCAGCCCGGCCGCCGGCTGCAGAGCTGGGCGGCGCCGGCGTGGGCGGCGGCAGCCGGGGGCTGCCGCCTCGACCGGGATACCGTCACCCTCGTTCGGGAGACGGGTCTCCGCGTCCACGACGTGCGTTCGCACGCTCTCTGCTGGATCGTGGAGTTGCTGGGGTCCAGTCCGGGGCCGGCAGGCGAGGCCGCTGACGCCGGGGGCGTTTCGGGGTAGCATAGCCAGGCGCATTCGTGCCGAAGTGGCGGAATTGGCAGACGCGCCGGACTCAAAATCCGGTCCCGTTCACGCGGGGTGTGGGTTCGATTCCCACCTTCGGCACCACGATATGCAGGGATCCTTTCCAAGGCCCATGACACACGTTGGGTGTACTGCTAGGGTCTTCTTCGGAAGGGTCTGGCTGGGCCGGCGTCATCCGTAGGCTGCCTGCTCCACGCCAGACACGGAAGCATGGCAGACGACTTCACATTCCTCGATTCAGGCAGACTTGCGGATGGCGATCTTGAGCTGGTCCTCGTGCGCACTGTGCCTGCTGATCCCGTCAGAGGGTACGTGCCCGCCTACGAGTTCGAGATGCGGTCGATACCCGATGGAGCGGTCCTGGGGGATCTACGGTTCCGAATCGGCGACCCCGAGACGATCCTCCGCTATCCCTGCCACGTCGGATACGACGTGAAGGAAGCGTTCCGCGGGCATCGCTACGCTGCACGCAGCCTTGGCCTGATTCTTCCTTTCGCCTGCGCCCATGGCCTGACGAGACTATGGATCTGCTGCGAGCCGGGAAACGCAGCATCACGCCGCACCTGTGAGATCGCAGGAGCTGCGCTGTGCGAGACCGTCGACGTACCCGAGAGTCACGAGATGTTCGAGAAGGGCATCCACACGATCCGCAGATACTGGATCGACTGCGAGAGGGCGTGCTGATCTCCGCGTCCCGCTGATCTGGCGCGATACCCACGGCGTGTCCGCCACGAGCACCGTGCCGAGTCGCTGCCGCGATCCCTTCCGCGGACTTTCGAGCGGACGCGACCGATGCCGATAGTAGAGCGCAGCGGAGTGGCGTGCGGGGTGTGCGTCGCGGAAGACCAGTCGGGGGCGTCGACCGTGGAGGTGGATCGTGCGTGACGCACTCGGAATCATCGCGTTCGCGTCGGCGCTGGCAGCGCTGCTCGTTCCTGTCCTGATCCTGGTTCGCGGGCGGGCGTTCACCGTGCGTTTCCCGGCGCTTGGCAAACCACGTGCCAAGGCCTATTGGGCAGCCGCTGCTGCGGTCGTCGCGGTCGTCCTGTTCGCGGGCGGCGCGCTGCTGTTCAGCTATCCCCAGCGGGAGGCCTCTGCCGACTTGGACGGCTACGCGGTCTCGGGCGAGCCGCCCCACGAAGTCCTCGTCGAGGTCGCCAACGTGGGAGTCGGCGACGGTGTCTACAGTGAGAGCTGCACGGTCGACGGCGTACAGGTCGCCGACGTGGAGGCGGACGTGCCGAGCGGCGAGAGCGCGAAGGTGAGGCTCGAACTGCCCGGCGACCTGGCCCTGGGTGCCCACACGTTGGATCTCGGGGACAGCACGACGACGTTCGAGGTGGTGACGCCGGCCGCGTTCGTAGTGAAGAAGCTCAGGGCTTCCAAGAGCGTGGTTCGAGCGGGCGACAGGATCTCTCTGGGGGCCACCGTGCGAAACACCGGGGGCGCCCCCGGCACCTACGAGAAGGCGCCGCGACTGGACGGCAAGGAGTGCAGCGGCGTGGATCGGGTCATCGCGCCCGGAGAGACCGAGACGCTCCTCTACGAGACGGCGAACTCGCGCGCGGGCACGCACACCATCCGCCTCGCCGGCGAGAGCTACAAGGTCACGGCCGTGAAGCCCGTGCGGCTCAGCAATGAGGCCGTCATCGTCCGTCCGAGCGGTGGGCTCGGCCGACTGAAGATAAAGAACGGCAACAGTGAGGATGCGATGGTGGTACTCACCAAGCCGGAATCGCGCAAGGCCGTGGCCAGCGTGTACATCCGTGGCAAGAAGACAGCCCTTCTCAAGGGCCTGGCCAACGGTAAGTACGGCCTCTACTACTCGATGGGCCGGGATTGGAACTGGCACATGCGCGACTTCTTCGCGGTCGGCGAACGCGGCAAGTTCAGCAACCCGCTCGACTACTCGACGTCGTCCTCGTCCTACATCTCCGGCAACTACCGCTACACCAATACGGAGTACACGGCGTTCGACGTCTCTCTGCACGCCGTCTCAGGCGGCACCGCCCGCACGGAGAGCGTGGACGAGGCTGCGTTCCCGAGCGCCAGGTGAGGACCGGAGGCCCGGTCCTGCAAGAGGCCGGCGCCGGCGCAGCGACCCCGACGGCGATGCCAGCCTCGACATCTGCGCGCTCAACCTCGTGGGCGGCCGGGAGCGCGCGTTCTGCACGGTGCTGGGATTCCGGGGGCGACCCGCAGTCGTCGGCCGACGACTGACGCAGCTCGACGCCCGTCCAAGCAGCCGTATGCTCGAGCTTGCCAGTCCGGCTCTCTCGTCGCTGCCCCCAGACCCGCATCTGGCGCTATCATGGGAAGCGGACCGGCCAATGGACGGCTTGGAGCGTCCGCCGATCCAGTCGGGCAGGGAGAACAAGGGGGGGCGGTGCGACACGTGAGGGGCACTGCGGTCGTACCGGCTGCCGCACTGGCCGTCATGCTGCTCGGAGGTCTGACTGCCTGCGGGTCGTCCAAGCCCAGCGAAGGGGGCAGCCCGACGGCCGGCGCATCGACGGCCAGCAGCCCGGCTGCAAGCGCCACCAAGACCTACCACAACGATGAGTACGGGTTCTCCATGCGAGTATCCGGAGAGCTATGAGCTGGTTCACTTCGAAGCGACCATGGCAAGTGGGGCCACTGCTCCGATCCTGCAGGTCGGGTTCTTCAACTACGAAGGGCCGTTGGTCGGCGAGGAACCCCTTGAGGGACTGGCGGTCGCCGTGTACAGACTGGGCAAGCGGCGGTCACCGGAGGAGGTCCGCCAGATGGAGGAAGGGTTCCGGAAGCTCGTCGACCCGCAGCTGGAAGCACTTGAGAACGTGACCGTAGTCGAGCCGCTAGAGGCTGCCGAGATCGGCGGCATCCCGGGCTTCACGGTCAGCTACTCGCACGCCTTCGAGGGGACTGAGGTGCAGAATATGGTCTACCTCCTCGTGGAGGGGCAGCATCAGTACGAGCTGAAGGCACAATGGGTCGCGAGCCCCGGGCACGAAGTCGATCCGCAGCTGGAATCGGCAGTGATGTCCTTCAAGCTGGACTGAGGTTCGGTGCCGCCTGAGCCGCTTCGCGGGACTGGCTGCGATCGTGTGCCGGGAAGAGGAAGGGGGCGTGTCCGCATCCCACTTTCGGCGCCGGAGCCTGCCTTCCCGCCGCGGCCGCCGAGTCGACGTGCGACGGCAACTCCGGGAATCATCTGGTAGCATGCGGGTTCCGCCAGGAAGGGCCGATGCACGCCACCCTCCCGCGCCGCCGGCCGGAGGTCTACGGAGAGGAGTGCGACGAATGACGATACGGCTTCTGGGACTCGACTGCAGTCCGCGCGACGGCAGCAACAGCGGGTTGCTGCTCGACGAGTCCTTCAAGAGGCTCGATGCCGCCTATCCTGGCGAAGCCGAGCACGAGGTCGTGCACCTGCGCGACCTCAACATCGAGCCCTGCAAGGCCTGCAACATCTGCGGCAAGACCAAGGACGGCCGATTCGTCTCTTGCGTAAGGGTCAATGAGGACGATGTGCAGATGGTCCTCGAGAAGATGGTCGCGGCGGACGGGCTGCTGGTCGCCACACCGGTCTACTTCGGACTGCCGTCCGACCTGTTCTCCAAGTTCATCATGCGCACACGCGTGCTGCGTCACCAGGACTTCAAGCTCGCCAATCGTCCGGTAGGCGTGATGGCGACCGCCGGCCGACGCTCTGGCGGCGCCGAGACGACCGTCATCGCTACGTGGCTGCCCTTCGTGCGCAACGGCTGTCTCGTCGTGGGCAATGGCGATGCGACCTGCCAGTTCGGAGCCTACGGATGGGCTGGAGGACGCGGGCACATCATGAGCGACGAGTGGGGTCTCGAGCAGGGGTTCCAGACAGCGGAGCGGGTGTTCACGCTCGCCGGCGTGTTCAAGGCCGGAGTCGAGGCGACGGGCTTCGTCAGTCCTATGAGGTTCTCGTACACATCCGGCATGAGGCCGGCGTAGGCCCACTGGTGCCGGGACGCCTGGCAGGGAGGCGGCATGAGCGACGCTGAGACCATCCTGGAGTTCATCCGCGACGAAGCCGATCTGGAGGAGGACGAGGTCGATGCCGAGACATCGCTCTTCCGGGGTCAGCTTCTCGATTCGATGAACCTCACCGCGCTGATCGCCTATCTGGAGGAGACCTTCGGAATCCGCGTGAAGCCGATGGACATCGTCTACGAGAACCTCGACACTGTGAACCACATGGTCGCGTTCGTCGAGCGCAAGAAGGCCGGCGATGCCTGAGACGAAGGCCTCCCCGGCCCCGGCTGCCGAGCAGACGCCGGAGCAGGCGACCGCCGCCGGCGACGAGCCGGTGAAGTGGCTGGCCTACAGCCTCGGGCTGGCGCTTCAGACCTGCCTGTGGCTCCTCCTCTTCCTCGGTATCGCGATCGCCGTCATGGTCGGCAGCAAGCTCACCGAGTTCCGATACGTCGGCTTCTGACGCGAGCGCTCAGCGAGCGATGGTCCCCGCAGCTGCCATGACGGACGTCGTCGGACGCCTGCGCCATTGGGCGCAGGAGCGCCCGCACGACCCTCTGCTCGTCACCGACGGCCGCTCGTACGCGTACGACGAAGCCCTGGCGCGCGCCGAGGCCGTGGCCGATGCGCTGCGCAGCGCCGGATGCGCGCACGGTTCGCGCGTCGCGCTCTACCTCGAGAAGTACGACCAGTTCTTCGTCTCGATGCTCGGCGTCTGGCTGGCCGGCGGCGTGGTGATCCCGCTGAACACGACGCTGCCGGCGGCCGATGTGGAGTGGCTCATGGCCAAGGCGGACCCGTCCTTTCTTGTCGTGCCGTCTCCCGGGGCGTGCCCGGTCGCGGGCCCGCGTGAGCTCTGTGTGACTCACGACGGGGAACACCTCGTGGACGGGCTCAGGGACGGCGCGCACGGCGGTGGGGAAGAGGTTCTGCGCGGGCTCTCCCGGAGCTCGCGCTCCGAGCAGCGGGGCGCCCCGACGAGTGGGGATGAGCTCGCGATGGTCATGTTCACGTCCGGGACCACCGGGGTCCCCAAGGGCGCCTGCCAGACGGCGCGCTCGGTCGCGGCCAACGCGGGCCATGTCGCTCTCGAGCTTGGACTGCGG
This sequence comes from uncultured Thermoleophilia bacterium, assembly GCA_963717285.1. Taxonomy (GTDB): domain Bacteria; phylum Actinomycetota; class Thermoleophilia; order UBA2241; family UBA2241; genus CAIXSE01. Next base: position 99,291 of record CAVQVW010000001.1, on the reverse strand, counting down.
GCCGACGACCGGATCTTCATCAACACGCCGCCGTACTTCACGAGCGGCATCTGCCACTTCCTCACGCTCCTGGCGGTGGGGGGGAGCGTCGTCGGTCAGCTCGGATTCTTCTTCGGTCCTGGCTTGCTCGACGAGATGGAGAAGCTCGGTTGCACCGGCTTTGGCGGCGCGCCGGCGCATCTCGTGCGCGTGGTCGGCCCGCTCGAAGAGCCGCGGCCGCATCGGCTCCGTTTCTGGGTGAGCAGCGGCGATCATCTGCCGGTGGCGGTGGTCGAGAAGCTGACCATGGTGCTTCCCGGTGTGAGCCTGTTCAACATGTACGGCCTTACGGAGGTGAGCGGCCGGCTCTGCATCCTGCCGCCGACGCAGATCGCGACGCGGGTCGGGTCGGTGGGACGCCCCATCGCGGACATGTCGGTCGTCGCACGCCGGCCCGACGGAGCGCCGGCCGAGCAGGGCGAATCCGGCGAGCTCTTCGTCGGCGGCTCGCTCCTGATGCAGGGCTATCTCGGCGAGCCGGAGCTCACTGCCGCCGCTCTCGGTGAATACGGCTTCCGGACGGGCGACTTCGGCCGAGTCGATGCCGACGGCTACGTGTGGGTCGAGGGCCGCAAGGACGACATCATCAAGCGCGGCGGCGAGAAGGTGAGCATCACCCAGGTGCAGCAGGCCCTGCAGGGCCTGGGCCGCTTCGCCGACGTGGCCGTCATCGCGGCTCCGGACGAGCTCCTCGGTCATGTTCCGGTGGCCTTCGTGGTCCCGCTCGATGCGCAGGCGTTCAAGCCTTCGCGCGTGCTCCGCGACCTGCGCGGAGTACTGTCGCCGGCGGCGCTGCCGGGGAAGCTCATCGCCGTCGCGGCGATCCCGCGCACCGGCTCCGGGAAGGCGATCCGCTCGCAGCTGCAGGCGATGCTCGCCGAGGAACTGAGGTGAGCGGCGGGGCCGGGTCGTGAGCAGCTTCCGGCGCGGCTTTCGCAACTCCAATCCGCTCGTCCTCGTCGTCGCGGCGTTGCTGCTCGTGCCGGCGCTGCTCGGCATCGAGAGCATCTTCGCAAGCGGCCTCTGGACCCGGGCGCCGCTGGACTACTGCCTGCGGACGGCGCGCGACTCCTTCACCTACGTGTCCTGGACTGTGGGCCGCACCAAACAGGCGCCCCCGAAGGGCCGGCCGTGTACCTGCTCGGCGGGTCTGCCGCCCGAGAGGCGATCGTCGGCGGCGAGGAGCTCGCCGACGACATCGCCGAGCTTGGCGGACCAGATGTGACCGCTTACGACTTCGGCTCCATCAACCAGAACTTCGCCCAGAGTCTGACGGTGCTCGACAACGTGCCGGACACTGCCGCCTGGCTGATCGTCGGCGTGAATCTGGGGCGCTTCACCTCCGACAAGGAGGCGAGCATCGACCAGGTGAGGGGCCGCGAGTTCCTCCTCAAGAGCCCGGCGCTGCAGAGCTTCGTGAGCGATGAATGGGGGGTCCGCGGCCGCGGCAGGACGATCCTCCCCGGCGTCTTCTCGTACGTCACCGACCTCAGTGACCGTCAGGTGCAGCGCCTGCTCGCCGGGGCGCCGCTGAGCCGCGAGTACCGGCAGCACGCCTACACCGCGGGCAGGGTGCGCAGCGTGGCCGAGAAGGAGCAGATGGTGGAGGTCTGGAACACGGAGAGGTATCCGGAGTTCGAGCGCAATCGACTTCTCAATCTGCAGGTGTTGGAGGCGCTCGTCGAGCGTGGCCGGGAGCGCGGGCTGCGCGTCGTCCTGGTCGAGCTGCCGCTGAACGAGGCGATCGTACGCGGTCGCTTCGACTACGCCCGATCCGAGTACAAGCGGCCGGTCCGCGACCTGGCGCGGCGCTATGACCTGCCGTATCTCGACTTCAACGACGAGCTCGCCATCCCGAACGCCGACTTCTACGATCTCTCACACCTGGTCGGACCCGGACGCGAGCTCTGGCAGCGCCGGCTGGCTCGCGAGCTGGTGAGCCTGATGGGCGCGGCAGACGACTCGTGAAGATCTTCTTCACCCTGTGGCTGATCCCGGTCGTCCTCGTCGCCCTGGGCGTGTTCTGGCTGGCGCTGCGCGACGACCGCTTCAGGCTCGCGTTCCTGCTCGCCGTCTCGGTCGCCGCTCTCGCTCTCCTCCACCCAGCCTTCGCCGCGGTCGCGCTCGGCCTGGTCTTCGTGACCCACCAGCTCGTGGCGCTGTGGACGGAGAAGCGGCTCGGCGGCGGACGGGCCGTCCTCATCATCGTCGCGATCGCGGTCGTCGCCTTGGCGGTGGGCAAGTACGGGCAGGTCGCGCTGATGGTCTTCTGGGAGAGCGACGATCTCGTGGTCCGCTACTTCCTCATGCCGCTGGGGCTGAGCTACTTCGTGTTTCGCCTGCTCCAGTACGTCTTCGACTGCCTGCGCGGTGTGATCAAGGAGAACTCGATCCTCCGCCTCATGACCTTCGTCATGTTCATCCCCACGTTCCCGGCCGGCCCTCTCGAGACGTTCCAGGGCTTCTACGCGAAACGCAGCCATACGTTCGACAGGCAGCTCTTCTACCGCGGCCTGCGCCGCATCGCCATGGGGTACTTCAAGAAGGTCTTCGTCGTCGACTTCCTCTTCGCCGTGTTCTTCAACGACATCGTGACGACCGTCGGGGGGGCGCAGTTCGACTGGCAGGAGGTGCACCCGCTTTGGCCGCTCGCGTACTGCATCATCATCTTCCTGCGTGCCTACTTCGATCTCTCCGCCTACACCGACCTGGCGATCGGCTTCTCGGCCCTCTTCGGGTTCCGCATCATGGAGAACTTCCACTACCCGTTCTGGCAGAGGAATCTCGGCGACTTCTGGCGCAGCTGGCACATCTCGCTGTCGAGCTGGGTGCGCAACAACGTCTACTTCCCGGTGTTCGGGCTCACGCGGAAGGTGTGGCTGGGGCTCTACGCGAGCATGCTGACCATGGGCCTCTGGCACTACGTCAGTGTGAACTGGGCGGTGTGGGGCCTCTATCACGGGACTGGCCTCGTCGTCGTCTCGCGCTTCGAGCGCTGGAAGAAGGCGCGGCGCAAGGCGCGCAAGAAGGCCGGGCTGCCACAGGAGGTGGGCTACGAGAAGTACCTCTCGTGGCTGGGGTATCCCGCGACATTCCTCTTCGTCGCGCTCGGCTACGCGTTCGTCTCGACGGACAGCATCACGCACGCCCTGACGATCATCTACCTGGCGGTGCGCCTGCCGCTCGCTTGGCTGGGGGCGCACCTCGTGTAGGAGGAGTCCGCCGCGGGGGATGGGCCCTTCGGCTCTCAGGCGCGCGGTACGAAGTGCTCGCGGTCCCAGCTCTCGGCGAGACGCCTGACGAGGGCGGCGGCCAGAAGCGCTCCGGCCTCCGCGTCGCTCGGCTGCATGACCTCGGTGGCCGAGTGCATGTTGCGCACGGGCAGGCTGAAGGACAGGAGCGCGGCCTGCCCGCTGGCCATGAACTCCTGGGCATCGGTCGAGGTGGCGCCGGGCATCGCCTTGATCTGCACGGGGATGCCTTCAGCGCTCGCCACCTCGCGGGCCAGTTCGACCAGGGCGTGGTTGCTGCCGGCGCCGCGGTGGATGACGGGTCCGGCGCCCAGCTTGACCTCCCCGCCCAGCTTCTTGGCGTCCGTGCCGGGATCGTCGCTGGCGAAGTCGACGTCGACGACGATGATCACGTCCGGCTGCCAGCGGGCGGCCATGGCTCTGGCGCCCATGAAGGTCGTCTCCTCGTGCACCGTCGTGAGCGCCGAGAGGCGGGCCGTCGCCGGTGCGCTTGCGTAGTTCTCGAGGGCGCGGACGCAGACGTAGACGCCGCCTCGATCGTCGAACGCCGGCGAGCCGTAGCGCTCGTTGGCCAGCGGGACGAACTGCGGCGGGAAGGTGATCGGGTCGCCGACCTGCACGAGGGCGAGAGCCTCGTCCCGGCTGCTCGCGCCGATGTCGAACCACTGCTCGCCGATCTCCGGCGCCCTGGCGCGCTCTTCCTTGCTCATCTTGTGAGACGGCCTGCGTCCCACCACGCCGTTCACGAGACCCGTGGCGCCGTGGACGACGAGGTGGCGCCCGGGCAGGAGTTGGGCATCGATGCCGCCGATCCCGTCGAAGGACACGTAGCCGTGCTCGTCGACGTAGGTGACGATGAGTCCGATCTGATCGCCGTGCGCGGTGACCACGACGTGCGGTGAGCCCGTGGGCACGACGTCGCCCCAGACGTTGCCGAGGGGGTCGCCCTGGACGGCGGCGACCGCGGAGAGGCGGCGGCGCACGATCTCCTGGACCGGCGCTTCGTAGCCGGTGGGCGCCGGCGCGGCACACAGATCGCGCAGCAGGTCGAGGTCGGTCGCCATTGGCTCCTCCACGGTCGCAGACCTAGTTCCGTGACCCTATCACCCGCGGCCGGAAGGCGGGGGAGCGCCTCCGGCAGGCTGGCCGCGTCTGGCGTTGACGGCGCTGGATCCGGGAACTCCGGGCACGGGATCCGCGCACATCCGCGCCGTTCCGTAGTATCTTTCGGGCATCGCCACGCCAGCCAGCAACCCGCGGCGTCGCTCCAGGCGCCCAAGTGTCGATCGTCGTCGCCGGTTCAGGCGACGACGGGCCGTCGCCCTGATCGTGCTCCTGGCGATCCTGGCGCTGGTCGCCTGGCGAGTGGCAGCGTGCGCCTGCGGCACCGACGGGCAGAGCGCGGAGTCCTTCTCCGCGGTCCCGTCGGCCCCCACGCCGGCGCTCGAGGGCGAGGGCGTCAAGATCGGCACCTTCCTCGGCACGTACTCCCGCCGCTTCTACGGCCTGGGTCCGGTCCCCGAACGTCTCGACTTGCTCTGGAAGGTGCGGCTGGGCAGCGGCTGGAGCTCCGGGAAGCTCGACGACGATCCGGCCAGTGAGTGGAGCGGCAGCGGATGGACCGGGCAGCCCAGCCTCGTCGTCGACGCCGGCAGGCCCTACGTGATCGTCAGCGGCTACGACTACAACCTGCGACGCATCGACGCGGTGACCGGCGAGGTCGTCTGGAAGTACCAGTTCGACGACATCGTCAAGAGCAGCCCCAGCGTCTTCGCGAACCCCGCGCCCACCGGCGAGGACGACAGGTACATCGTCCTGGCAGGCTCCCGGCGAGGCTACCCGTACGAGCTCGCCGATCCACGAGTGGCTCCCTACCGTGCGCTCAGTTTCGGCAGCGGCAAGGAGCTCTGGCGGCTGCCGGTGCCCCAGACGGTCTGCTACAGCCGCGACTGCGACGGCAGCGGCTTCTTCCTCGACGGTCGTCAGTACATCGGCGTCGAGAGCGGTCTCATGTATGCGCTCGATCCCTTCTCGACGGAGGAATGGGAGGGCCACGAGAGGCCGAAGATCGTCGCTCAGACAGAGCTTCTCGGCGACGAGCGCGCTGCGTCGCACGAGGGCAATCTCGTACTCGAGGCTTCGGCAGCGGCCCTGGGCGAGCATGTCTACATCGCTTCGGGCGCCGGGCACGTGTACGGAATGCGGCGCAAGGACCTGGCGGTGGAGTGGGACTACTTCGTCGGCTCGGACATGGACGGCGGCGCCGTCCCGACGCAGCGGGAGAAGCTGCTCGTGGCGGTCGAGAAGCAGTACATCAAGGGCAGGGGCGGCGTCCTGAGCCTCGATCCGACGAAGCCGCCGGAGGAGGCCGCCGAGTGGTACTACCCGACGGCGAACCGCAAGGTCGGCGAATGGCGCGGCGGAGTCGTCGGCTCCTGCGCCGTCAATGACGAGTACAATCCCGGTGGCCGCCGGCCGGCATTGGCCGCCTTCAACGCGCTCGACGGCTACATGCACGTGATCTCCCAGGACACGCTCGCCGAGAAGACGGTGAGGGGTCCCAACCGAGAGCCTGGACTGAGCACGCCGGTCCGTGTGGGCCGCTACTGGAACGCGGGGTCCATCTCCACACCGCTCCTGCTGGGCGACGCGATCGTCTGCGCCGGATACGACGAACGCGTCCACGTGTACGCCGTCGAGTACACCATGGCGCGTTCTGGGGATCCCGGCGCGCTGCCGAGCGCCAACGGCGACGGCAACTACTGGACGGTGAGCATCAGCGAGAAGGCTCAGTTCCGCGGCGGGGGCGGCTTCGAGTCGACGCCGATAGTCTGGGATGGGCGCGTCTACATCGGCTGCCGGGACGGCTGGTTCTACTGTCTCGGAGACACGGCCTGAATCGCCAGTGGCGGCCGGCAGCGCGTTCTGTCACGCTTTCGGGCACGACGGCACGATCCGACATGGAGTTCCAGTGGTCTCCGACACCGAGATCCTGACCCTGTTCGACGAGTGGAACGCGGCGCTGCAGAGTGGTGATCCCGGCCGCGTGGCCGAGTTGTACGCGACCGACGCGATCCTCCTGCCCACCGCCTCGAACCAGGTCCGCCACGATCACGCAGGGATCCGCGACTACTTCGCACCCTTCCTTGCCAAAGGCCCGAACGGAGCTATCGACGAGTCCAACGTGCGCGTGTTCGGCGATATCGCCATCAACTCGGGCGTCTACACCTTCTCCCTGGCCGACAGCAGCGCGGTGCAGGCCAGGTTCACGTTCGTGTATCGCCGTTCCGGCGACCGGTGGCAGATCATCGAGCACCATTCGTCGCGCATGCCCGAGTAGGCGAGACCCTCGCGGGGTAGGTACGGTGGCGTGGCTGCGCGGCTGGGCAAAGAGGTGGACGAGGCACGTCCGGACGACGGAGCCTACGCTCTGCTTGCCGACCTGCCGCTGGTGATCGACGACCACACGATCGAGCGCTCCGAGATGGAGGTGTCAAGCGGGTTCCGTCGCGTCACGACGACGGTCGCGCTCCGCGGCGACGCCCGAGTGGGGCGCGGAGAAGACGTCACCTACGAGGCGGAGGACCACGAGTCCTATCCGCTCGACCTGCCGCTTGCCGGAGTGCGGACGGTGGACGCGTTCTCGGCGCTCGTGGGGGGTCTCGACCTGTTCCCCGAGAGGCCGCCACAGCAGGAGTCGTTTCGCTACTACCGGCGCTGGGCGTTCGAGAGCGCTGCTCTGGATCTCGCCCTGCGGCAGCAGGGGAGGACACTCGCGGAGGCGCTCGGTCGCGAGTACCTGCCGGTGCGTTTCGCCGTCTCGACCCGGCTCGACATCACTCCGTGGCTGGAGGTCGAGCCCACACTCGAGTTCAAACTCGACCCCACTCCGCAGTGGGACGCGGGCACGGTCGCGCGCATCGCCGCGACGGGGCGCGTGCGCGTGATCGACTTCAAGGCTTTCTACGAGGGGTCGCCGGTCGACAACCCGCCCGACCCGGTCCAGTACCGGACCGTCGCGACGGCGTTTCCCGACGCCGTGCTCGAGGATCCGGCACTCGCCGGCCCGGCCCGCGACGCCCTCGACGGACAGGAGGCCCGCTTCAGCTTCGATGCGCCGATCCACTCCTGGGCCGATGTCGAGGCCCTGCCGAGGCGCCCAGGCTACCTGAACATCAAGCCATCCCGGTTCGGTTCGCTGCGGGCGCTGCTCGACTGCGTCGAACGGGCCCAGGCCGCGGGGATCGCCTTGTATGGCGGCGGTCAGTTCGAGCTCGGGGTGGGCCGCGATCAGATCGAGGCGCTGGCCAGCCTCTTCTATGCCGACGGGCCGAACGATGTGGCGCCCCGCGAGTACCACGGGGCGCCGCGCGGCGGCGTCGCCCGCAGCCCGCTGATGCCGCTGCCGCCCGGGCCCGGGTTCACCTTCGCCTTTCGGCGCTGAACCTGCGCCGGCGGACGGTCCGGCGGTCGTGGCGGTTCCGAGGCGGCGTCCTTCGCCGGCGTGCGCGGACACCCCTGGGGGTATATGCTGGCGCCAGGCTGTCTGAGTCCCTTTCGCGGTGCGTGAGTGCCGGCCTGGCGGGTGTAGACTGAGCATATGATCGTTGTCGACAAGGAGTCGTGATGAGGTCCATCGAGGTGATCCAGGAGAAGTGCGGCATCGTCGGCCGTGGGAGGGAGCTTCGCGGGGCGCTGGCCGTGCTCAGCTCCGGGCGCCATCTGCTCCTTGAGGGCCCGGTCGGCGTGGGGAAGACGACGGTCGCGTTGTGCGTGTGTGCCGATCTGGGACGCGGTGTCGAGCGTGTCGACGGCGACGACCGCTACTCGGAGAGCAAGCTCACGGGCTGGTTCGATCCCCCGATCGTCCTCAATCAGGGCTATCGCGAGGAGTCGTTCTTCCCAGGCCCTTTGGTCAAGGCGATGCGCGAGGGGAGCATCCTCTTCATCAACGAACTCAACCGCATGCCCGAGACCGTGCAGAACGTCCTCCTGCCGGCATTGGACGAACGCATCCTGCAGGTCCCGCACATCGGCCAGGTCCGGGCCGCCGATGGGTTTCAGGTGGTCGCTACCCAGAACCCTGTGGAGTACATCGCCACCGGGCATCTTTCCGAGGCCCTGCGCGACCGCTTCGAGCATCTCGCGCTCGACTATCAGACGGCGACCGAGGAAGAGGCGATCGTGACTGCCGAGACCGGTTGCGACGACATCGCTCTGATCCGCACCGCCGTGCGGTTGGCGCGGGCGACGCGCCTGCATCCGCTCTTTCGCCGCGGGGCCTCGGTACGCGCGGCGATCTCGACGGCGAGCATCGCCGAGGAGTTGCGCAGGGCGGACGGTCTGCCTCCCGGCGAGATCGACCGTGCGACCCTGTACGGTGCCGCGCAGGCGGCCTTCACGACCCGCGTGCATGTGCGCGACGAGACGGAGGGCGACTTCCACGCGGCCTTCGACGAGGTCTTCGAGCTCGTCGTGGATCGCGGCCTCGATCCCGACGAGGTGCTGGCGCCGGTCTCCCCAAAAGTCTAGGCGCCCCCGAAGGGGCGCAGGCCGACGAGGCGTACCACGACCTCGACGAGGGCGAAGCGCCGACCGAGTTCCTCCAGGAAGATGAGATGGCCGACGAAGAGTTCCTCGCCTTCATCGGCCGCCACACCGAGGGCAGCGAGGGCATCGTCTCGGGGAGCCCTCGCTACTTCGCCGAGCGCCCCCCCATCGAGGAGGTGCTGGCCCGGGCCACGAGTCTCGTCGGGCCACTGCGTGGCGCCAGCCGCGTCGTCCGCGAGCCCATGCGCGAGTCGTACTCCGGCGAACTCGACGTCGAGGCGACGATCGACAACATCATCGGCAAGCGGTTCCCCGAGGCGGACGACTGGATCGTCCAGCGCCGCGAGGAGCGCAGGCACCAGGTCGTCCTGATGCTCGACGCCTCCCTCTCGATGGCGGGCGAGAACATCGCCGTGGCCGCCGTGGCCGTCGCCGTGCTGGCCCTCAAGGTGCGACCGGAGGATCTCGCCATCATCGTCTTCGAGGATGAGGCTCGTGTGGTGACCCGGTTCGATGTCGCGGACTCCGTCGAAGAGGTCATCCGCAGCATGCTCGCCGAGCCAGGCTACGGGCTCACCAACATCGAGGCCGCGCTGGAGCTCGGCGCGGACGAGCTGGAGCGCGGCCGCAACCCGCGGCGCAGCGGTCTGCTGATCACCGACTGCTACCCGACCAAAGGCAAGGCCGAGCCGACAGATGCGGCGCGTCGCTTCCCCAGCCTGCATGTGCTGCTCGCCGAGTACGAGTACATGGACGAGGATCTCTGCCGCCTGCTGGCCGATTGCGGCCAGGGCGAGGTCTTTCTGGTGCACGACATGCAGGATCTGCCGCAACGCATGCTGGATGTGGCCAATCGCGTGCTGCGCTAGCGGGTCTTCCCCGGGCGGACGACGACGAGGGGTCGGTTCACCCGCTACGGGGTAGGCTTGGGCGCACGCTTCGCGAACAGCATGCGGGGAGCCGCGTGGTCGCATCCGCCCCCGGCTCCTGCGATTCGCATCGGCAACGCATGTGGGATCAGCTCGCCGTCGGCCGCGATCCGGCGGCTGACCGCGAATCGAACGACACGACCGGAAGGAGGAGGTGGACATGGACGGCGGAGAGAGGTCGGCCGATCGCTGGGTGGTCGGACGCGCGGACGATCGGCCCGCGCGCGAGATGACTGGGGAGGGGCTGTTCGACGTGGCCAAGCGGGTGCTCGTCTCGCCAGAGAACGGCTGGGACGGCTGGGTCATGCGGCTCTTCGACGTGGGCCCGGGCGGACACACGCCGCGCCACTCCCACGACTGGCCGCACATCAACTTCGTCGCCTCGGGGACCGGCGTGCTCTTCCTCGACGGTGCCGAGCATCAGCTGGGGCCGGGCTCCTATGCCTTCGTGCCCGGCGGTCGTGAGCACCAGTTCAGCGCGGCTGCAGACGCGTCGTTGTCTTTCGTCTGCATCGTGCCGTCGGAGGGCGACTACTGAGATACTTGGCGTCTTTGCCTTGAAAAGTCACGGCGAAGGGCATTGACTAGAAGGTGGCCGCGCACCGCCGGTGTCATGCGTTCGGCATGGCGACACCCCACACCAGCAAGGAAGGTGGCATGAGCGACCCCATCGGCTCGTTTGACTCAGGCCTCGAGCAGCGCTGCATCAACACCGTCAGGTTCCTCTCGGCCGACGCCGTCCAGCAGGCCAACTCAGGTCATCCTGGATTGCCGATGGGTGCTGCGGCGATGGCTCATGCGCTCTTCACGCGTCATCTGCGTTTCGATCCCGGCGATCCGGCGTGGCCCGACCGCGACCGCTTCGTGCTCTCCGCCGGACACGGCAGCATGCTGCTCTACTCGCTCCTGCATCTCACCGGCTACGATCTGAGCCGCGACGATCTCAGGCAGTTCCGGCAGTGGGGCAGCAAGACACCGGGGCATCCGGAGTACGGGCACACGCTGGGCGTCGAGACGACCACCGGTCCGCTCGGCCAGGGGATCTCCACGGCCGTCGGCATGGCGATGGCCGAGCGCTTCCTGGCCGCCACGTTCAACGATGACGCCGCCGCGGTCCAGGACCATTTCACCTACGTCATCGCTGGTGACGGAGACATGATGGAGGGCGTCAGCGGTGAGGCCGCCTCGTTCGCCGGGCATCAGGGGCTCGGCAAGCTGATCGTCCTCTACGACGACAATCACATCACGATCGACGGCGCGACCGATCTCGCCTTCACTGAGGACGTCGGCGCACGCTTCGCGGCCTACGGCTGGCAGGTACTGAAGGTCGGCGACGGCAACGACGTCGCTGCTGTCGACGCCGCTCTGACGGCGGCCAAGGGCGAGCGCGACCGTCCGTCATTCATCGCGGTGCGTACCCACATCGGCTTCGGCTCGCCCAACAGGCAGGACACATCCAAGGCCCACGGCGAGCCCCTCGGCACTGAAGAGCTGGCGCTGGCCAAGGAGAACCTGGGGTGGCCGGTCGATTCGTCCTTCGGCGTGCCGGACGACGTCAAGGCTTTCTACGAGGCGGCCGGCGCGCGCGGCGCGGCCGAGCACGGGGAGTGGCGCACGCGCCTCGCCGGCTGGAAGGCGACCGACGCGGCCCGCGCCGCGGCGTGGGACGCGGCCTGGTCCGGTACGCTGCCTGAGGGTTGGGATGCAGACCTCCCCGTCTACAGCCCGGAGGATGGCGGATTGGCCTCACGTGCCGCCTCGGGGCAGGTCATCAATGCTGTGGCGCCGCATCTGCCCGGCCTCATCGGGGGCTCGGCCGATCTGGCTCCGTCCAACAACACCTGGATCAAGGGCGAGGCGGCTCAGCAGGCAGAGACTCCTGCTGGCCGCAACCTCCACTTCGGCGTGCGTGAGCACGCCATGGCGGCGATCGCCAACGGCATGGCCTTGCACGGCGGTCTGCGACCCTACATCGCCACCTTCTTCGTATTCACCGACTACATGCGCCCGGCCATGCGTCTCGCGGCGCTCATGGGGCAACCCGTGATCTACGTGCTCACTCACGACAGCATCGGTCTCGGCGAGGACGGTCCCACCCACCAGCCCGTCGAGCATCTCGCCATGCTGCGTGCCACGTCCGGCTGGACGGAGCTCCGCCCGGCCGACGCCAACGAGACCGTCGAGGCCTGGAGGGTCGCTCTGAACAAGACCGACGGTCCCGTCGGTCTCATCCTGACTCGTCAGAAGCTGCCGACCATGGACCGCTCGAAGTACGGTCTGGCGCGTGGCGTCGCGCGTGGCGCCTACGTGCTCGCCGACGCCGGCGGGAACGCGGCCGATCGCGCCGACGGCGCGCCCGAGATCGTCCTCATCGCCAGCGGCAGCGAGGTGCCGCTGGTGCTCACCGCGCACGAGCGGCTTGTCGCCGATGGCGTCCACTCACGCGTCGTCAACCTTGCATCGTGGCGCCTGTTCCAGGACGAGGACGCCGCCTATCGCGAGAGCGTGCTGCCGGCCGCCTGCCGTCGCCGCCTGGCGGTAGAGGCGGCCTCTTCCTTCGGCTGGGAGCGTTGGGTCGGCGACGACGGCGAGGTCATCGGTCTGGACCGTTTCGGAGCTTCGGCGCCGGCGCCGGTGCTCTTCGAGCAGTTCGGCTTCACGGCGGACAACGTCTATGCGCGGGCGCGAGCCTTGCTGGCGAAAGGAGCGTGACCTGTCATGCGGGGTAGTGAGAGCCGTCTCGCTCATCTTCATGACTTCGGGCAGAGTCCCTGGTTCGACTACATCAGTCGCGAACTGGTGGCGCGCGGGGGCTTGAAGAGGATGGTCGACAGAGACGGCCTGGGTGGGGTCACCAGCAACCCGTCGATCTTCGAGAAGGCGATGGGTGCCGGCACAGCCTACGACAAGGACGTGCTCCAGCTCGCTCGCGAAGGTCTGGACGCCACCGCGATCTTCGACCGCCTCGCCACCAGCGACGTGCGCGCCGCCTGCGACGTGCTCGCTCCCGTCTACATGGGGAGCGGCGGCGAGGACGGCTTCGTCTCCATCGAGGTCTCGCCGCACCTCGCCTACGACGCCGAGGCGACGATCCGCGAGGCACAGCGCATCTACGCCGCCGTCGACCGGCCCAACGTGATGATCAAGATCCCCGGCACGAGGGAGTGCGTCCCGGCGGTGTACGAGTGCCTCTGCGACGGCCTCAACGTCAACGTCACCCTGCTCTTCTCGATGTCGCAGTACGAGGCGATCGCCACCGCGTATCGTGAAGCCCTCGAGTATCGCCTCAAGCACGATCGCACGATCAGGGCGAGCTCCTCGGTGGCCAGCTTCTTCGTCTCGCGTGTGGACACCATGGTCGATGCGCTGCTCGATGAGCAGATAGCGGTCGCGACCGCCGACGCCGAGCGGCAGCGGCTGGAGGGCCTCAAGGGCAAGGCGGCGGTCGCGAACTGCAAGCTGGTCTACGAACGCTTCTCCAGCTATCTGAACGGCCGCGACTGGCAGCTCATCGCCGCCTCTGGCGCGAAGGTCCAGCGCCTGCTCTGGGCGAGCACGGGCACCAAGAACCCAGCCTACTCCGACACTCTCTACGTGGACCAGCTCATCGGCGAGCACACCGTGAACACCCTGCCCGAGACGACGTGGAGAGCCTTCAAGGACCATGGCGCTCTGGCGCGCACGGTGGACCGGCACGCCGAGGAGGCGCACCGTGTGGTGCGCGAGCTGAACCAGCTCGGCATCGAGCTGGAGAGCGTCGGCGCGCGTTTGCAGACGGACGGCATCGACCTGTTCGTCAAGTCCTTCGACGGGGTGATTGGGATCGTCGACGCTAAACGCCTCGAGCTGCTCGGCTCAGACGGAGGCTGAGGTGGACGCCGAACGAATGCCCGAGGCGCTGGGAGCAGCGGTCGAGAGGCGCCTGCGCGCCTACGAGGCCGACGATCTCGCGGCCCGTCTGTGGGAGGCCGACGCGACGCTGTGGAAGTCGGACGACGGCGTCCATCAGGAGATCATCGAGAACGCGCTCGGGTGGGTCAGCGTCTTCGCCGACATTCGTGCCGAGATCGCCGATCTGGCGGCCTTCGTCGACGACGTGCGAGCCGAGGGCTTTCGCTCCGCGGTGCTACTCGGCATGGGCGGCTCGAGCCTCGCGCCCGAGATGTTTCGCGACGTCTTCGGCGTCGCCGAGGGGTTCCTCGATCTGCACGTACTCGACTCGACCGACCCGGCCGCAGTCCTCGCCCTGGAGGCGGCTCTCGACCTCGACCGTACGCTCTTTCTCGTGGCCAGCAAGTCCGGAGGCACGACCGAGACGGCGAGCTTCGAGGCCTACTTCTTCGAGCGCCTCCAGGCGGGGTGCGGCGAGCACGCGGGATCCCACTTCGTGGCCATCACCGATGAGGGCACGTCGCTCGAGAGCCAGGCGCTGGAGCGGGGGTATCGCGCCGTCTTTGTGAACCCGAGCGACATCGGTGGCCGGTATTCGGCTCTCAGCTTCTTCGGGCTTGTGCCCGCCGCTCTTCTCGGCATCGACCTCGAGCGGCTGCTCGACGGCGTTGACGCCATGGCGGCGGCCTGTGGTCCAGATGTGCCCGTCGCCGAGAACCCGGCTCTGCGTCTCGGGGCCGCAATCGGCGAGCTGGCGTTGTACGGTCGCGACAAGCTGACCCTGGTCTGTGAGCCGCCGCTGGCGCCGCTAGGCGCCTGGGTCGAACAGCTCGTCGCCGAGAGCACCGGCAAGGAGGGCGTGGGAGTGCTGCCGGTCGATCTGGAGCGGCTCGGGACGCCGAACATGTACGGCGACGACCGGGTGTTCTGCGTTGTTCGCCTGGCGGGAACTGGCGCGCTCGCCGCAGATCGGCTGGACGCGCTCGCCGCGGCTGGTCACCCGGTGCTCGAACAGGAACTGCCCGACAAGCTTGCTCTTGGTGGCGAACTTCTGCGCTGGGAGCTCGCCACTGCTGCTACGGGCGTCGTGCTGGGCATCGACCCCTTCGATCAGCCCAACGTGCAGGAGAGCAAGGACTACACGAAGCAGTTGCTGGCAGCCTACGTGGCTGCCGGCGAGCTGCCGGCGGTGCAGGAGGAGGGGGGCGTTCGGCTCGCCTACCCTGTGGGCGATGAGGGTCTGCCGGACGCCCTGCGCGCGTTTCTCGCGCAAGCGGCGCCCGGGGACTATGTCGCCCTTCAGGCCTACGTGCCGACCGAGGCGGCCGTGTGGGACCAGTTGCAGGCTCTGCGGCTGCAATTGCGCGACGGATTGCGCCTGGCCACCACCCTCGGTCTCGGTCCGCGGTATCTCCATTCCACCGGCCAGTTCCACAAGGGCGGGCCGAACCGTGGCCTGTTCCTGCAGCTCCTCGGGCACGATCTTCGCGATGTGCAGATCCCGGGGCAACCGTACGGTTTCAGTATGCTGAAGCGCGCCCAGGCACGCGGCGATCTGGCCGCGCTCAGGGCGCACGACTGCCGGGCCCTGCGGGTGTGCCTCGGCGACGATGTGCCGGTGAGCTTGGCTCGTCTCGCCGGACTGGTCGCCGGGGCGCTCGAGCAGCGCTAGGCGTCGCGGCACGGCGCGGCGGCAGAAGGAGGGATCCTGATGGATATCGCAATGGTCGGTTTGGGGCGCATGGGCGCCAACATGGCCCGTCGGCTGGCCCGGGGCGGCCACCGGGTGGTGGCCTGGAACCGTACGTACGCCAAGGCGGAGGAGCTCAGCGTCGAAGGCGTCGAGGCCGTGCGCGAACTGGCCGACGTGGTGAAGGCGCTGCCGCAGCCGCGCGTGATCTGGCTGATGCTGCCCTACGGGGCACCGACGCAAGAGGCCATCGACGAGCTGGTGCCGCTGCTCTCCGAGGGGGACATCCTGATCGACGGCGGCAACTCGCCTTTCCAGCTCGATATCGAGCGCGGTGCGGCGTTGGTGCCGCACCGCATCCGCTACCTCGACGCCGGGACGAGCGGCGGTGTCTGGGGACTCGACATAGGTTACTGCCTCATGGTCGGCGGTGACCGGTCCGCCTTCGACCACATCGAGCCCATCCTCGAGACGCTGGCTCCGCCCGGCCACGGCTACGACTACATGGGCGGGCACGGCAGCGGCCACTTCGTGAAGATGGTCCACAACGGTGTCGAGTACGGGTTGATGCAGGCCTACGCCGAGGGCTTTGAGCTGCTCGAGGCGACGGACTGGGACCTCGATCTGGCGGCCATCGCCGATCTCTGGAACAACGGCAGCGTCGTGCGCTCCTGGTTGCTCGAGCTGGCCGGCGACGCGCTCCGCAAGGACCCCGGCCTGGAGAGCATCAGCGGCCACGTGGACGACACAGGCGAGGGCCGCTGGACCGTGGAGCAGGCGATCGCGTTGAGCGTGCCGCTTCCCGTGATCGCCACGAGCCTCTTCATGCGTTTCCGCTCGCGACAGGACGACACGTTCAGCGGCAAGGTCATGGCCGCTCTGCGTAAGGAGTTCGGCGGGCACGCGGTCAAGGAGAAGGGAGAGTGAGTCCTTCGCACGCAGAGACCCCTTCGCCGTTCGGGGGCCCGCGGCACCCCGATCCGTGCAGCCTCGTCATCTTCGGCGCGACGGGCGATCTCACGCACCGCAAGCTCATGCCGGCTCTGTACGACCTCCAGTGTCACGGGGTGTTGCCCTGCGGCCTGACTATCGTCGGCTACGGGCGCAAGCCTCTGGACGACGAGTCGTTCCGCGCGCTGCTGCGTCAGGCGGTCCACGACCACTACGGCAAGGAGGTCGACGACGCCCTCTGCGAGTCCATTCTGGAGACGCCTCGGTACGTGCGGGGCCAGTTCGACGACCCCGAGGACTACCGGCGGCTGGGCGCCGCGCTGGATGACCTCGACCGCGATAACGGCTGCGAGGGCAATCGCCTGTTCTACCTGGCCACGCCGCCGGACCAGTTTCCCGTCATCGTCCAGCAGTTGGGCGCCTCCGGACTCTCGCGTCGTGGCGCCGCCGACGAGGAGAGCGCCCGCGGGGAACCGGTCGCCGGTTGGACGCGGCTTGTCGTCGAGAAGCCCTTCGGCACAGACCTGGCGAGCGCCATCGAGCTCGATCGCGACATCAGCGAGGCCTTCAGCGAGCGTCAGGTGTACCGCATCGACCACTACCTCGCCAAGGAGACGGTGCAGAACCTGCTCGTACTGCGCTTCGCCAACGGTATCTTCGAGCCCATCTGGAACCGCCGTTTCGTGGACCACGTCCAGATCACGGCAATGGAGACCCTGGGTGTCGAGGAACGCGGGCCGTACTACGAGCAGGCCGGCGCGCTGCGCGACATGGTCACACCGCATCTGATCCAGCTCTTCACTCTGGTGGCCATGGAGCCGCCGCCGGCGTTCGATGCCGACGCCGTGCGCGACGAGAAGCTCAAGGTCCTGCGTTCGGTGCGCCGCATCATGCCGAGCGACAATATCGCGGACTGGGCGGTACGTGGCCAGTACGCGCACGGTACGCTCGACGGGGAGGTGGCGATCGCCTATCGCGCGGAGAACCGCGTACCGCCGGATTCGTACACGGAGACGTATGCGGCGCTCAAGCTGAAGGTCGACAACTGGCGCTGGCAGGGTGTCCCCTTCTACCTGCGCACCGGCAAGCGCATGGCATCGCGCCTCACCGAGATCGTCATCCAGTTCAAGCGGCCCCCGGTGACGATCTTCAAGGATGCTGGCGCCCTTGAAGGGCTCGAGCGCAACGTACTCGTTCTGCGTGTGCAGCCCGACGAAGGCTTTTCGCTGCACATCGAGTCCAAGGTCCCAGGGCACGGCATGGAGCTGCAGCCAGTTGCCATGGACTTCTCGTACGGCGGGACGTTGTACGAGTTGCCGTTCCGCGCCTACGAGACGGTGCTGGTCGATGTGATGGAGGGCGACATGACGCTCTTCACCCGCGCCGACCAGGCGGAAGAGGCGTGGCGCGTGGTCGAGCCGGTGCTCGCTGCCTGGACTCAGAGGCCCGAGACCCCGATCCCCATGTACGAGGCGGGGAGCTGGGGTCCGGAGGCCGCCGACGCGCTGCTGGCCGCCGACGGTCGCAGGTGGCGGCGCCCTGACCTGGCGCGACCATAGGCGCTGCGAGGAGAGAACGATGAGCATCGAGATCCTGCCCGACGCTGAGACTCTGGCGCTGCGCGCCGCGGACCTCTTCGCGCTGGCCGCTCAGGAGGCGGCGGCGGCGCGTGGCCGCTTCGCCGTCGCCCTGAGCGGCGGCGGATCGCCGCGTGCCTTCTACGGCATGCTCGCCCGACAGCAGTTCAGCCAGAAGGTGCCCTGGCGCAGGGTGCAGCTGTACTGGGGCGACGAGCGCTGTGTGCCTGCGGACGACTCCGCCAGCAACTACGGCATGGCCAGGGACGCCTTCATCAAGCACGTGCCGCTGCCCGCGGTCAATGTGCACCGCGTCCACGGAGAGGAAGAGCCCAGCCAGGCTGCGGCGGCCTACGACCGTGAGTTGCAGGCCCTGGCTGCTCTCGAGCGGCCGAGGAGCGAGTTGCCGGTCTTCGACCTCATCCACCTTGGTCTGGGCAAGGACGGGCACACCGCCTCGCTCTTCCCGCGCAGCGAGGCGCTTGCCGAGGATGATCGCCTGGCAGTGGCCACGAAGGCGCCGGACGGCTCCCCGCGCGTGACCATCACCTATCCGGTCATCAACGCCGCCCGTCGCGTCTGGTTCATCGTCAGCGGCCCAGAGAAGGCCGGTATGGTGGCCGAGGCGATCGAGGGGCTGCGCGTGCCGATGGCGGTGCCCGCGCAGGCCGTCTCGCCGGTGCACGGCGACCTGCTGTGGTTGCTGGACGAGGCGGCGGCGAGCGAGCTCAGCCCGCCGCTTCGGGACTGATCGCTCGGCGGCAGCGTGCCGCTAGTCGTGTACGACGACCCAGCCGGCGGTGGCCTGTACCGGGTATGACTCGGCGATCGGCCCGGCGAACCGGACTTCGGCGCGCTCGCCGATGAGCGCGTTGGCGGCCGGCGCGTCCATGGACTCGACTTTGTCGCCGCTCGAGCGGTACCACGCGGTGTCGCCGGTGGCCGCCACCGAGGCCTTGTCGTAGTCGCCCACGCCCTCGACGACGAGGAAGGAGGCGACCACCTCGCCGTCGGCGCCTGCCGAGGCCGTCCTGACGACGCCGATGATGCTAGGCTCGCCGGAGGGCGCCGCGGGTTGCTGGTCGCCGCAGGCGACGAGCACGAGCGGCGCCGCCACGAGCAGGAGGAGGGCGAGTCCACGAAGCGGGAGAGCGCCCCGGAGTCGTGTCGTCATCGTGGCCGCGGTGTGCTGCATCGTCGTGCCTCCTTGGTGGTATCGACTGGAGGGACGACGGAAGGCAGGCGGAGGTTCGCCCTCGCCCTCGGCGATTGGTCGCGGCCCCGTTCCGTGCCTGACGGTGGGTGGTAGACTGAGAGGGCAAGCCAGGTGGCCGCGGCGGGGTCGCGTCGCGCATCTCTTCGGAGCTCGCGAGGCCCCCCGTCGAGGAAAGTCCGGACACCGCAGAGCAGGGCGCTGGATAACGTCCAGCCGGGGAAACCCGAGGGAAAGCGCAACAGAGAGCAGACCGCCAGCGGCCTCTTCGGAGGTGCGGGCAAGGGTGAAACGGTGAGGTAAGAGCTCACCAGCGGTCCTGGTGACAGGCCGGCTCGGCAAGCCCCGCCCGGTGCAAGACCAAATAGGGGAGCGTTTGAGGGTTGCTCGTCCGAGGCTCCCGGGTTTCGGTCGCACGAGGCGTTCGGCAACGGACGCCCCAGACGGATGGTCACCCACGACAGGATCCGGCTTACGGCTTGCTACGGAGGCCCCTCTTCCGACAGGAGGAGGGGCTTCTCCACGTGCGGCGGCCGTTCTGAGCCCGGAGCGCGGCCGCTTGCCGCGACATGATCAACGAAGGGCCCCCGGCGCGCCTTCCACCGTGGCGTCGAGCAGCCGTCGCGCCAGGGAGCGCTTCACGTGGAAGCCATCGTAGTAGGCGCTGGGGTCGCCGCGCACACGACGCAGATCGCTGAAATCGAGTGTCGTGAAACGGTAGTCGTCCTGCAGTCCGTCCAGATACGCCATGACCTCGGTGTGGCGCTCCTGCCAACCCTCATCTCGCACTGCTGCGAGCAGGCGCGGGTGCAGGGGCATGAAGACGATCACGGGCTCGACGCCGAGGCTCTGCGCGAGCGCGAGCGTCTTCTCGAAGTACTCCATTGACCGCGGGTCGAGCGCCGGCGTCGTGGTGGCGTAGCGCTCGAGCGCCGTGTCGGTCGACCAGGCGAGGGCGCGCTTCAGTGAGCGTCCCTCGGTGACCGCGATGTCGTAGCGGTTGCGCACGACGACGCCGTCCTGCGCGAACGTCGTGAGCTTGAGATCGTTGCCCTTGGGAGCCTCCGCCGCCGTGCTTGGCAGCTTGGCGCGGGCGGCGGCGAGCATGGACTCCGGGAACCAGCGTGCCAGGCGTGGCTCCTGGACCAGGCCGGGGGAGAGGCCCTGCTCGCGAAAGGCCTCGACGTGGACGAACCAGACGATGTGCAGGGGTGTCTCTGGGTGGCGCTCGTGGGTGAGGTTGAGGAAGGCCCACGCGTCTTCGGGGCGTCCGTTCTGGAGGGCGAGGTTGAAGCCCCTCAGTCCTGTCTTCGACTCAAGGTAGGAGGGCTCGAAACGGGTGGCCCTCGAGCCGCCGAGGATGAGGACCTGGGGCGGCTTGCGGGCCTGGTCGAGGAGCGCCAGCTTGACCTCTCGGTCGGTCGGCACATGGATGGGGTCTGCCGGCGGTGCCGGGGAGGGCTGGTTGCGGGCGAAGGTGACGCCCGCGGTCAAGCTCACCGCTGCGATGAGAAGCAGGAGGACACCGACGACGATCCTGCGACGGCGTCGCGTGTCGCCGGCTGGGTGTCGGTCCGGGGTGTGACTGTCGTTGCTCATGCGCTCGTGGCTCTGCGGAAGAGCGCGCACGTGCTCCGCGGCCGAGGGCGATGATATCACGCGGGGCTGTGGACGGACCCTGAGGCGCGGTGAAACGCGCCGGTGGTCGCCAGCGGCCGCCCACTTGCTTGGAGTGTGCGCCTCGTCGGGGACGCGGGTATCCTGCTCACATGCGACCGACGGCCGAAGAGCTCGCCTCTGTTCTCGGGCTCGAGGTGCACTCCGAGGGCGGCCTGTTCCGCGAGACCCATCGCGCCGAGGAGGTCGTCGAGACGCCGCGCGGAAGGCGGACGGCGCGCACGTCGATCCTCTTTCTCGTGACGGTCGCGGCGATCAGTCGTCTGCACCGGCTGAGCAGCGACGAACTCTGGGTGTTCCAGGGCGGCTTGCCTCTTGAGTTGGTGACGCTGGGCCCCGACGGGGAGTCGGCGCATCATGTGCTGGGCGCCGCGGAGCCGGACTCCCCGGGAGGCATGGTAGACGGGTCGTCAGGAGGGATGGCGGCGCGGGTGCTCGTCCCAGCCGGCCACTGGCAGGGCGCCCGGCTGGCGGACGGCGGGCACCTGCCGACAGAGCGGGCCTGGTCGTTGGTGAGTTGCGTGGTCACCCCCGGTTTCGAGTACGAGGACCTGGAGCTGGGGCGGCGCGAGGCGTTGCTCGACGCCTTCCCGCAGCACGAGGAACTCATCCGCGCCTTCACCTAGCAGGGCGCTGCGGCGCGGCCGCGCGGAAGGGCGGCGCCCCCAAAGCAAGCCGTCAGAGTACACGCCCGGGTCTGTCCTGCCCCCGTGATACGCTCGCCATAGGATGGCTGTCGGCGTGAATCAGGATCGTGGGCTGCTGGTCAGCGGCCGCTTCCTCGAGCTCGAGGAAGCGCTCGAGGCGCGCGTGCGCGAGCTTCGGGACGGACGTCCGCTCGCGCCTCTGACGATTGTCGTCGGATCGGCGGCGTTGCGGACCCACGTCGGCGATCTCCTCGTGCAGCGGCTCGGCGCCGTCATCAACATCTCGGTGGTCACGATGGCGCGCCTGGCGAGCGATCTTGCGGCGACGGCGGCCGCTGCGCCGCTTCATCCGCCGTCGGCTCTGGTGCGCGAGCGCCTCGTGCGGCGCCTACTGGACGAGCGGCGCGCCGAGCCCGGCCTGCGCTACTTCGGCCCCGTCAGTGCGCGTCCGCACTTCGCTCGGGCGTTGGCGTCGACCTTCGAGGACCTGCGTCAGGCGTGCGTGGAGCCGAACGCCGCATGGGCCCGGACGCAGAAGCCGGACAAGGCCGCGGACCTGGAGGCCCTCTTCGCGGCCTACTGTGCCGGTCTGGCGAGCCGCGGTCTCTCGGACGATGCGGCAGTCCACCTGGCGGCAGCGGCCGCAGCCGGCGGCGCCGGCCCGGCACCGTCCTCGAAGACCATCCTCTACGGTGTCTACGATCTGAACCAGGCTCAGGAGGAGCTCGTCAGCGTTCTTCTCACGACCGGCGCCGATCTCTTCGCGCCGACGCCGCGGGCAGGGGGCGGAGGGAGCGCGCCGGCCCTGCTCGCCGCCCTGGCTGCCGGTCTGACCGAACGGCACCTGGAGGCGCCCCAGCCCCGCAACGATCTCGAGCGCGTGGCTGGGGCTATGTCCGCAGGGCGTTCGCCTCTCGCCGCGGCTCTCGACCTGCAGGGCGACGGGAGTCTGAGCGTCGTCTCCGTGCCGGACGAGCAGTGCGAGGTGCGAGAGGCGGTGAGGGAGGTGTTGTTGGCGGCTGGCCCGAGGTCGGCTGGAGGAGCATCTCGGGGCGCGGCGGGTGTTGCCAGTTCTGGCGACGGCGTGCCCTTCTGGGACTGCGCCGTGATCGTGCCGCACGCCGACGATGCACAGCGGATCGTCGCCGGCCTCGAGGTCGCCGGTCTGCCGGTCGCGTGTCGCCGGCCAGACCGCTCGCAATGGACTCGTGTCCTTCTGCGGATGCTCGATTGCCTGGCGCCCGCGGCGGGCCGGCCCTTCACGCGCGCCGCGGTGCTCGATCTGCTCACGGTCTCGGGTCCGCTGGCGCCGGTCGCCAGTGCCGTGGGTGCTCGCGAAGCTGATACCGTGGCCCAGGGGTCGGGGCTGTGGGCCGACGAAGCACGGCGCGCAGGGGTCGTCGCCGGCCTCGACGAGTGGACGGAGCGGATGGGGCGCCGCCGACGTGGTCTCGAGCGGCGCCTCGAGGAACTGCGTGCGCGCGGCGACGAGACCGCGGGGGACGACGCCGAGAAGGCCGAGCACCTACGCTCGCGCCTCGTGGCGGCGCGCAGCCTCGAAGCCGCGATGGTCTGCCTTGAGCGTGCCTTCTCCCGTCTGCCATGCCAGGCGCGTTGGGCGGACTGGGCTGGCGCGTTGGCCGAGCTGGCCGATGCTGTCTTCGTGGACGAGGTGGCAGCCGGACTGGGCGACGCTGTGGCCCGCCTGCAGGCGCTCGCTGCGATCGACGAGGAGGTCGACGTAGGGGAGGTGGCCGCGGTCTTGCGCGAGCAGCTCAGCGCGGCGAGGGTCTCCGTGGGACGCGTGGGCCGTGAGGGTGTCGCGGTGCTCACGCCGCTGGAGCTGCGCGGGCTGCGGTTCCACACCGTGGTCTTCACGGGCCTCGCGGAAGGCGGCTTCCCGGCGCATGGCCGGTCCGACCCCATCCTCGGCGACGCCGATCGCGGCGCGACGGCCGCGGCGCTCGGCGTTCGCCTGCCGCTTGCGGAGGACCGGGAGGCCGAGTCCCTGCTGCTGTTCATCCTGGCCTGCGAGGCGGCGCGCGAAAGGCTGGCGCTGCTGGCGCCGCGTACCGATGCCGCAACGGGACGTCCGCGGCTGCCGTCCCGGATGCTGCTGCGCATCGCATCTCTGGCGGTCGGCCGGTCCGTCGGGCTGGATGAGTTCCTCGCTGGCGCGCCGCTGTACCCCATCTGGAGGCGCGTCTCGAGCCGTGTCGCGGACGGCCGCGACGAGGCTGCGACCTGGGTGGACGCGCGCGAGCGCGACGTCGCGGTCCTGCTGGCCGTCGGCACGGCGGACGGGGAGGGGGCCACCGAGTATCTCGGCGACGTCCTGGCTGGCGAGGAGCCCATACCCATCGATTCGCATGCGGCTGGGCGCCGGTTCCGCGGGTGGCTCTCGGGTCGCTCCGATCAGCCAGACGCCTACGACGGTCTTCTCGGAGACGCGGCCCAAGCGGCGCTGGCGGCGCGCGACCTGTTCGCCGACGAGCTGCACCCGACGAGCCTCGAGCGCTACATCGACTGTCCGTTCCGCTACTTGCTCAGCGACGTCTTCGGCATGCGCGCTCCCGAGGAGCCAGACGAGGGTCTCGAGATGGACCCCCGTGAGTTCGGCACGCTGGCGCACGACATCCTGCAGCGAGCCTACAGCGAGGTCATCGCCGAAGGCCTCGGCGCGGACGGTGCATTGAACGCGGTGGCGCGTGCCTGGCAGGCCGGTTGTGCCGAAGCCGAGCGTCGCGGTGTCACCGGGGCCGCACTCGCCTGGGAGGCACGTCGCGCGGCGCTGCTCGAGGACCTCCTCGAGACGGTGCGTCGCGATCCGGTCTTCGCCGCGGCGGACGGTCGTCCACTGTTTGTGGAGTGGAGCTTCGGCGAGGCCAGCGGGCGGCCGGTCGTACTCGATGTGGGCGGAGGACGCAGCGTGCGCTTCGCCGGCCGCGTCGACCGCGTCGACGAGACGCCGCGCGGGGTTCGGGTCGTCGACTACAAGACCGGGGCGGGTGCCGCCGCCAAGCGCAACATCAAGGCGCGGTTGAGTGTGCAGTTGCCGGTCTACGGGCTGGCCGTGCGCCAAGCCGGCGTCGATCCGCAGGGCCCGTCGCTCCCGGCAGTCGAGTGCCTGTATCGCCTGGTCACGCGCCATGGCGGATTCGAGGAGCTGCCGCTCGAGCAGACCGAAGCGGCCGCCACCGATCGTCTTCGCACCCTCGTCGAGGATGTCCTCGCCCTGGTGGAGGCCGGCGTCTTCTCGCGCACCACGGGCGGCCGCTGCGACTACTGCGACGTGAGCTATGCCTGCGGCGCATCGGCTTGGACGCGGGCGCGCAAGCGCCGCCACTCAGAGCTGGACGCGGTCGTGGCGTTGCAGAGCGGTCCCGGCAAGGCCGGCGCGACGGCCGCCGCCCCTGCGTCCGAGACCGGGTCGACGGGAGAGATCGATGGCTGCGCCTGAGCTTGAGGTCTGCGACCAAGCGGTTCGCGACCGGGTGACCGGCGAGCTCGGCACCACGTTCCTGCTCGAGGCCAGCGCCGGCACTGGCAAGACGAGGGTCTTGGTCGATCGCTACGTCACCTGCGTGCTCGACCCCGAGCGCGGCACGGGCGATGTCGGCAGCGTGGCTGCGATTACGTTCACCGAGAAGGCGGCCGGCGAGCTGCGCCAGCGTGTGCGCGAACGTTTCGAGAAGCTCGCCGCGACGACGCCCGAGGGCAGCGCCGAGCACGAGCGGATCGTCCGCGCTCTGGATGCCCTCGACGACGCCCCCATCAGCACGATCCACAGCTTCGCCGGGCGGCTTCTGCGCGAGTTCCCGGTCGAGGCGGGCGTCGACCCGGGCTTCGAGCAGCTAGACCAGCTGGGCAGCGACTTGGGGCGCAGCGTGCTCTGGGAGGAGTGGTTGACCGAGCTTGCGGCTGGCGCGACCCAGGACGCCGATTCGGAGCGGGCGCGGGGCTGGCTGACCCGACTCCTCGGGGCTGGAGTGCGACTCGCTGCGGTGCGCGAACTGGCCATCGGCAGGAAAGGCGTGTTCGACGAACGCTACGATCTGGACATGGCCTTCGCGCCACCGCCGCCACCGGACCTCGTCACCGGCCTCGGTGAGCTGCGCACGGCGTGCGACCGTCTGCGCGACCACTGCAGCGACGCCTGCAGCGACCAGTCCGACAAGGGCTTCGCGGGAGCGTCCGATCTGATCGCGGCCGTCGATGCCTGCGCGGCGCTCGCCGGCGATGGGTCCGCCGATCTCGATCAGGTGGCGGCCGCCCTCCACCAGATTCCGCTCAAGATGGGGAAGACCGGACCCGGCGGCGTCAGGACGAATTGGGACGCCGGCCGCGGCGGCAAGGAAGAGCTGCTGGTGCGCTACAGGCATCTCGGCGACGGCATAGGCGCCCTGCGCAGCGCCTATGCGGAGCACATCACCGGCTACGCCGTCGCCGTGGCGCAGGCCTTCGCGCGCTGGGCCGGCGCGGCGCAGCTGAGGCTTGGCCGCCTCGACTTCACCGATCTGTTGGGGGCTCTGCGCGACCTCCTGGTGCGCGATGTGGCGGCCCGGCGCGAGCTTCAGCGCCGTTTCCGCTACCTCCTCGTCGACGAGTTCCAGGACACCGACCCACTGCAGGCCGAGAGCGTCTTCCTGCTCTGCGAGCGCGAGCCCCTGGCGCGGGATTGGCGGCAGGTCGTCCTCGAGCCCGGCAAGCTCTTCGTGGTCGGCGACCCCAAGCAGTCCATCTACCGTTTCCGGCGCGCCGATATCGCACTCTACGATGAGGTCAAGGCGTACATTAAGGCTCAGCCTCAAGGTAAGGGTGAGGCTATGGAGATCACCCAGAACTTCCGCACCACGCCCGCTCTAGCCGGCTGGATCAACAACGTCTTCGCGGGCGTGTTCGACGACGAGGCCGAGGTGGGTCGGCAGCCGAACTACTGCTGGGCGGAGCCGTACCGGCCGCCGGCCCCCGGCCCGCGGGTCGCAGTGCTTCTGGGTCGCGCCTACGATCACCAGGCGGGGGAGACCGATGCGATGCGCCGTGACGAGGCGCGGGCGCTCGCCGCTCTGCTCCACGAGATGCACGGTGATGCGGCTGGGCAGTGGACTGTCTGCGATCGGAGCAGCTCGGATGCGGACGGGGAGGTCGAGCGAGCGCCGCGCTGGGGCGACGTCGCCGTCCTCATGCGCGCGACGACGGGGCTCGAGACGTACGAGCACGCGCTGCGCGAAGCCGGCGTTCCCTACAGGGTCGAGGGCGGCAAGACATACTTCGAACGTCGCGAGGTGGCCGACGCGCTGCTCTGCCTGCGGGCCGTTGAGGATCCGAGCGACGGCCCGGCCGTGTACGGAGCGCTGCACTCCTCGCTGTTCGGATTCACCGACGACGATCTGTTCCTCTTCTG
This sequence comes from uncultured Thermoleophilia bacterium, assembly GCA_963717285.1. GTDB lineage: Bacteria > Actinomycetota > Thermoleophilia > UBA2241 > UBA2241 > CAIXSE01. Next base: position 72,472 of record CAVQVW010000001.1, on the reverse strand, counting down.
GGCGGCGGGGGGCCGCTTCGACCTGTTCGCCGACGGCAGCGGCGAGGGCCAGGCCGGCGGACGTCGGCAGCCCGCCGGGCACGAGGCCGTCACCGGCGCCCTCGAGTCGCTGCGTCGTTTGCACGCGTGTCGCGCAACGCACGAGACTCACGAACTCGTCGAGGACTTGCTGCGCGTCACCCATTCGGAGGAGTTGCAGGCGGCGACCGGCGATGGTGCCGCCCAGGCGCTCGCCAATCTCGAGAAGCTGGTGGAGCGGGCGAAGGCCTTCTCCGCCGCGGGAGGAGGCGGCGTCGGCGCGTTCCTGAGCTGGGCGGACGAGGCCGGGGATGCTGCGGGCGAGCAGGAGTCGCAGGTCGACGACGAGAGCGACGTCGTCCATCTGCTGACCATTCACAAGGCGAAGGGCCTCGAGTACCCGATCGTCGTCCTGGCCGGCGGGGCGTCGGGCGGCGGACGGTACGGTGGAGGCGAGCCGATCGTCGATCGCCGCCGGCGCCGCGTGTCCGTGAAGGTCAGAGCCGATCTGCCCGGCGCCTCTCACGATCTCGTGCCGCGCTCCTACGAGGAGCTCGCCGAGCGCGCGAAGGCGATGAATCTCAGTGAGGGCCGCCGGTTGCTGTACGTGGCCGCGACGCGCGCCCGGGACAGGCTCGTGGTCAGCTGCTTCGGCAGGCTGACGACCAAAGGCGACGAGCCCGCCAGCGTCTTGCTCGGACCGCTTGCTCACCAGCTCCCCGTGCCGGGGTCGGTGAGCGAGAGTGGGGACTACGATGGCCTTCTGGTGCTCCTGCCGGGCGAGCCTCCGGTGCTCTCGGGGCGCGGTGAGCGGTTCGACGTGGCGGCGCTCCGCGCGGCACGCGAGGTCTGGAAAGGCGAACGAGCGGAGTTGCTCGCGCGCGCCGGCCAGCCCATGCGGGCCACCAGCCCCAGCGCTCTCGAGCAGGTGGACGAGGTGGTGCTTAGAGGGGGCCCTGGGGCGCCACCGGGCCGTGCGGAGGCGCTCGCGCTCGGCTCGGCCGTGCACCGTGTCATGGAGCTCTGCGCGCTCGACGACGAGGCCTCGCTGGGCCCGCTTGCCGCGGCTGCGGCTGCCGAGCTCGGCCGCCCCGACCTTGAGGGGCGTACGGCGGTGCTGGCCGACGCCTGCTGGCGCGCCGCGGTGGTGCGCGCCGCCGCTCGCAGTCCCGAGGTCTTCCGCGAGGTGCCCGTCGGCATGCTCGTTCGGGGGACCATCGTGAGCGGCGCCATCGACCTGCTCTACCGTGACGGCGACGAGTGGGTCGTCGTCGACTACAAGACCGATCGCGATGTCGACGCGGAAGTGCTGCGCGAGCGCTATTCGCCGCAGGGGGCCGCCTACGCTCTGGCGGTCGAGGCGGCGACCGGCGCGGTGGTGCGCGAGGTCGCCTTCGTCGCCGCGGCCGCCCGAGTGCAGATCGTCGTGCCGATCGACGACGAGGTTCGGCGGGCTGCGCGGGGCAGCATCGCGACGGAGCGCGCGCGCTTCCTCGTCGCACAGGACGAGTCGCAGTCGTGAGCGCCGCGGGCGGTTGGGTCTGCGGTTGCCACTGTGCGCCGGACGGTGGGCGTCGCAGGAAGGCGACCGAAGACCAGGCATAGTCCGCTCGCGACGGTCGCTCGCGCGGGTCGCTCGACCGCAGGAGGTCTCTACACCTGCGGACTACGCTTGATCCGGTTCCGGGCGCGCTCCCTCATCCTCTCGACGAACGGTATCCTGACACCCAGGAGGGCCAGTCCGACGAAGATGAGAAGCCAGCCGGGGAGGATCGGCATGAGCAGGCCGACGATCCCGATGCCAAGGAGGACGACGCCGGCGCTCCTGCGCGCGAGGTGTCGCCCTGCGAGTCGCCGCCGGGCGGACTTCACGGCCTGCCGCGCGGACCCGGTGCTCCGGGCCTTCACGCTCTGTCGGCCGGTGTCGCCTGTCTTGCTCATCCGGACCCTCCCGAAACAGCTGTGACGGATAGTGCGATCGCAAGCCGAGAGTAGATGCTGCGCGCGGCTTCTGCAACGTCCTCGCCGGGAGGGCGCGTGTTCGTCGGCCGCCTGCACCAGGCCGGTTGAACTTCGACTCGTGGGGGCTGAGAATACGCTTTGGGTACGATCCAGCGTCGCTTCGAAAGGAGGTCGCGCATGCCGATCTATCCGTACAAGTGCGTCAAGTGTGGCACGGGGTTCGAAGTGCTGTGTCGCTTCGACGAGCGCGAGGACAAGGCCGTCTGTCCTTCGTGCGGCGCGCGCGAGGTGGAACCCGTGGTGACCTCGTTCGCCCCCATCCAGCCCAAGTTCTAGGTCGGCGTATCGTCGCCGTGCGCGGCGGGGGCTCAGGAGGACCCGCCGCGCACGAGGCGCCGACCGCCCCGTGGGGCGGGCGCTGTCGTACAATGGTGTGGGGATCGTCCGGGCGTACCACAGAAGGACGCGATGCTTGCTCGCGACACACACCATGCCAGCGTACGAGTGCAGACGCGCGGAGGGCGGCAAGGACTCTCTGCACATCCCGCCGCGCACGTCCAGATTCTCGTGACGGTGCGGGGCCTGGGCAGCCGCGGACGACGTGGGCGGGGGTAGCGTGGGCGCGAGAGATCCGGCACGCGAGCTCGCAGTTCTCACGGGCGCCGCCAAGACGTATGGCGCCGGCGATCTGGCCGTGCGGGCCTTGAAGCCCACCGATCTCGCGATCCCCGCCGGGGAGATGATCGTGGTCCTCGGTCCCAGCGGCTCCGGCAAGACGACCCTGCTCAACCTCATCGGCGGCATCGAGCGATTGACCGCGGGCCGCCTCCTCGTGGAAGGGCGAGACCTGGGTGCCCTGAACGGCGAGGAGCTCACTCGGTACCGTCGCGAGGAGGTGGGCTTCGTGTTCCAGTTCTTCAATCTGGTCCCCACGCTCACCGCACTCGAGAACGTGCAGCTGGTCGCCGAGCTGGTCGGACGCGGAGACGCCAGCGCACACACTCTGCGGGAAGTGGGCCTCGGCGACCGCCTCGATCGTTTCCCGGCCGCGCTCTCCGGCGGCGAACAGCAGCGCGTCGCCATCGCCCGTGCTCTCGCCAAGCGCCCTCGCCTGCTGCTCTGCGACGAGCCCACAGGCTCACTCGATCTCGATACGGGTCGCCAGATACTGGCGCTCCTCCAGGAGGCCAGTCGTGAGGGGTCGCGCACGGTGGTGGTGGTGACGCACAACTCCGCCGTCGCCGAGGCGGCCGATCGGGTGATCCGCATGCGTTCCGGGGAGATCGTGGCGGATTCGCGCAACGAGCATCCCCTGGCCGCGGCCGACGTCGTGTGGTGAGCGTGCCGGCGTGCTGACGCTCCTGGCACGCAAGGTCCGCCGCGACATGCGGGCACGGACGGGGCAGTTCGCGGCCGTCACCGTCATCATCTTTCTCGGGCTGGTCCTGTACGCCTTGTCGTACGATGCCTACCGCAACCTCCTCGCCTCGTACGAGCGCGTCTTCGTGGTCACGGGATTCGCCGACTTCACAGTGTCCGGCGGCGACATCGAGGAGACGATCGCGGAGGGCCGGCGGCTGCCCGGGGTCGAGGTCGCCGTCGAGCGCAGGGTCGCGGACGTCGCGGTGCAGGTCGGCGACCGGAAGCTCCTCGGTCGGCTCGTCGGGTTGCCTGCCGAAGCGCAGCCACTCGTCAACGGTGTGATGGTCCTGGATGGCGACTACCTCTCTGCGACCGACCCCACCGGCGTGTTGGTGGAGAAGCACATGGCCGAGCACTTCGCTCTGGAGTCCGGCAGCGATCTCGCTCTTCAGACCGCCGCCGGTTGGTCGCCGCTCTCGATGCGCGGCATGGCCGCCTCTGCCGAGTACCTGTGGCCTGCGCCGAGCCGACAGGAGTTCCTCGTCTCCAAAGACGACTTCGGCGTGCTCTTCGTGGCCGACCCGCTGCTCGACCGGGTGGACTCGAGCGCGGTCGTTCGGCAGGCGCTCTTCCGCTACGAGGCCGGGGCCGACCGCGCGCAGCTCGACGACGAGCTTCGCGCCGTCGCGCTCGCCAACGGCGCCGCCGACCACTACGCGCAGGCCGACCAGCCGTCCAATGCGGTCCTTCGCGAGGACATCGACGGTTTCGGCCAGATGGCCATCATGTTCCCCATACTCTTCCTGGGCGCCGCCACGCTGGCCACCTACATCCTTCTCACCAGGCTGGTGTTCTCCCAGCGCGCCCAGATCGGACTGCTCCTCGCCAACGGCTTTCGGCGGCGGACGGTGTTCCTGCACTACCTGGCCTTTGGTCTGGTCACGGGGTTGGCGGGCGCCGTGCCGGGGGTCATCGTGGGTATGCTGCTGGCGCGCTTGGCCACCCGCCTCTACACGGACGCGATCTCGGTGCCCATCCACGTGTCCGACTTTCACCCAGAGACGCTGATCGTCGGCATCGCCTTCGGGCTCGGGGCGGGGGCGCTTGCCACGCTGGCGCCGGCGTTTCGCGCCGCGCGTTTGGCGCCGGCAGAATCCATGCGCGGTTCAGCGGGACCGGCCAGCGGCCGCCGCAGTCTGCTCGAGCGTGCCCTGCCCCCCCTCAAGCGCCTGCCGGCACACTGGAAGATGGTCCTGCGCGGCATCGCGCGCAGTCGACGGCGTTCTCTCCTCACCGTGCTCGGCATCGTCTTCGCCGCGATCCTGCTGCTGGCTTCGTGGGGCATGATCGACACGGTCGCCGTGCTGCTGGATCGCCAGTTCAACCAGGTCCAGCTCCAGGACGCCCAGGTCTACCTTGCTCCGGGGCAGGGGGACGAGACTCTGGTGGACGTCGCGGGCGTGTCGGGAGTCGAGCGCACCGAGCCCGTCGCCGATCTGCCGGCCTCGGTGCGGACCGCAGGCGCCGCCTACCACACGTCTCTGCAGGCCTATGAGTCCGGGACGACGATGCATCGCTTCCTGCTCGACGGGGGCGGTGTGACCGATCCCCCGGCCGACGGGATCCTGCTGGGCGCCGCACTTCGCGACCTGCTGGGCGTCGCGGAAGGCGACAGCGTGGAAGTCGCACTACCCTCGCTGGACACCGTCCTCACCACGCAGGTGGAGGGCTTCGTCGACGAGCCGCTGGGTACGTTCGCCTACATGTCGCTGCCGGCTCTGCGCGCCGCCTCCGGCTCGGCGGCCGATCCCGTCAACGCGGCCATGGTGACCTTCGCACAGGGCGCCGACGCTGCGGCTGTGCGCGACGATCTGAACGCACTGAGCGGGGTGGCGGTGGTCGTCGATTCGCGGGCGCTCTACGAGATGGCCCAGTCCTACATGGGACTGTTCTACGCTTTCGTGGGCCTGATGGTCGTCCTGGGGGGCGTCATGGCTCTGGCACTCATCTACACCACGATGTCGTCCAACATATCCGAGCGTCTCACCGAGATGGCTTCGCTGCGCGCCGCGGGCATGGGGCGGCGGCGCCTGACGATGCTGATCACCAGCGAGAACATGCTCCTCACGGTCCTTGGGATCATCCCCGGGCTGATCGTCGGCTACTACGCCGCGGCGGCCTTCATGACCTCGTTCAGCAGCGACCTGTTCACGTTCGATCTGGTGCTGCGCCCGTGGACGCCGGTGGCCGTCGCCCTGGCCCTGCTCACCGCCGCGCTGGTCTCTCAGTGGCCTGTGCTGCGCGCGGTGGAGCGGATCGACATCGCCAAGGTGGTCCGCGAGCGGTCGACGTAAGGGGGAGTCGCGCGCTTCTGTCAGGAGCCCGCTGCGACCAGGCTCACGGACGCGAACGCCAGGCCTTCAGCGAGCGTCGCGCTCGCGCAAGAAGGATCGTGTCGTCAGAGCGGTGCTTTCGCCGATCGCGATCCCGACGAGGGAGCCGACGACCACATCGCCGGGGTAGTGCACTCCGATATGGACGCGCGAGTATGCGACGACCGCCGCGAGTCCGCGCAATGGCAGGCCGAACTCGGGCACGAAGGACGCGACGGCTGTGGCGAAGGCGAAGGCTGACGCCGAGTGCCCCGAGGGGAAAGACCGTGATGTCGGCATGCTCACGTGGCGCGCCGCCGCACCGTTCTCGGTGTCCCTCACGGGCCGGGCGCGGTGGGCAATGGCTTTCAGTGGGACGTTCACGACAAACGAGTTGACCCCGATGGCGACTACTCCGCTGACGGCTGCTCGGCGACCCTTTAGTCCGCCGAAGACGAACAGCGGTGCGGCGATGGCGAGCCAGAGCTTCGAGTGATTGGCGAACGCGGACAGGCGGCGCAGTGGCGCATCGATGACCGGGGTGCGGGTCCGTTCGACGGCGCGGTAGACCGCGTCATCCACCCTCTTCAGCTCGCGCAGGGCGTCGCTCAGACGAGCACTGCCCAAATCGGTCTCCGGCTGAATGGCCTCCGTTGGCGAATCGGCCGTGTTCTCGGCTGTGCTCCGTGCAGGTGTCTCGCTCACGGCCCCATGCTACCATCCCGTGGCACACGGGGGACGGGGGGTAGGGAGATTGGCTGCCGAGGGCACGGGGGAGCGGGAGATGGCCGCGGAGGAGAGCGAGCACTCGCACTCCCACGGGTTCACCAAGTGGGTGCCCGGGATCAGTATGGTGAGGTCCTACAAGCGCGAGTGGCTCCGCTTCGACCTGGTCGCGGGCATCGTACTGGCGGCCATCCTCGTGCCTCAGGGGCTTGCCTACGCCGAGCTCGCAGGCCTGCCCGCTGTGACGGGCCTCTACACGACGATCGCCTGTCTCGTCGCCTACGCTCTGATGGGCCCCTCGCGCGTCCTCGTGCTTGGACCGGACTCGTCGGTCTCGCCCCTGATCTTCGCCGCCATCATCCCGCTGGTCGCCGGCGGGGATCCGGCCAGCATGATCGCGCTGGCCGGGATGCTGGCCCTGATGGTCGGCGTCATTGAGATCGGCATGGGCATCGGCAAGCTCGGCTTCATCGCCGACCTGCTCTCGAAGGAGGTCCAGGCCGGCTACATGAACGGGCTCGCCGTCACGATCATCGTCGGGCAGCTTCCCAAGCTGTTCGGGTTCTCGACTGAGGCCGACGGCTTCATCGAGGAGGTCGCCGCCTTCTTCTCCGGACTCGACGCCACCGACGGCGTCGCGTTGGCCATCGGTCTGGCGACGCTCCTGGTGATGATCGGAATGCCGCGAGTGACGAAGAAGGTGCCCGCGGTGCTCGTGGCGGTCGGCGGGGCCACGATCGTGACGGCCGCGCTAGGCCTCGCAGACGAGGGGGTGAAGACGGTCGGCGTCCTGCCTTCGGGTCTGCCGGTCCCGTCCTTCCCCTGGACCAGCTACAGCGATCTCGCCTTGCTGGCCGCCGCCGCAGTCGGCATCGTCATGGTCTCTCTGGCCGACACGATCGCCACGTCGACGAGCTTCGCGGCGCGACGGGGTGACGAGGTCGATCCGAACCAGGAGATGATCGGCGTCGGCTCTGCGAACCTCGCCGCCGGCGTCTTCCAGGGGTTCGCGGTGTCCGTGAGCAGCTCGCGCACCGCGGTCGCCGACCAGGCCGGCGCGAAGAGCCAGGTCACCGGCCTGGTTGGCGCCGGCATCGTCGTCGCCTTGCTGGTGTTCTTTCCGTCCTTTCTCAAGGACCTGCCCCAGACAGCCCTGGCTGCCGTCGTCATCGCGGCAGCCCTCTCACTCGCCGACCTCGGCGTCCTGCGCGTCTACTGGCGAGTGCGCAAGACGTCACTGGCGCTCTCTCTCGTGGCGACGGTAGGCGTCATCCTGTTCGGCGTGCTGGAGGGTATCCTCGTCGCGGTTGCGCTGGCGATCATCCTCTTCTTCCGGCGGAGCTGGTGGCCGCCGGGCGAGGTCCTCGGCTATGACGCCGAGCTCGACGGGTGGCACGCTCTGTCGCACTTCCCCGAGGCGAAGGAGGTGCCGGGCATCGTGGTGTTCCGCTGGGAGGCCCCCCTGTTCTTCGCCAACGCGGGCATCTTCCGCCAGCAGGTCCGCCGGCTGGTGCTGCGTCGCCGGCCGGACTGGATCGTCCTTCAATGCGAGGCGATCACCGACATCGATGTGACCGCCGCCGACATGCTCAAGGGGCTGGATCTCGAGCTCAACGCCCAGGGTATCCACCTCGGCTTCGTCGAGTTGCGCAGCCGCCTGCAGGACCTGATCCTCGACTACGGTCTCTACGAGACCCTCGACCGCGACCACTTCTACGCGTCGATGCCGCGTGCCATGGCGGCGATCGGCGGGGAGTCCGACGACTAGGTCGGGGAGCCGTCAGTCGCCGATGCGCACCGGTCGCCCAAGCGTGATGCGCCACAGACTGGCCACCATCTGCCCCAAGGTCTGGGACGTGGCGGCAGGCGAGTAGCCGCGCGCCCGTCGCGGCAGTCTGGTGCGGAGCACGCCCGGCCGCGACGTGAAGACGAGGGGTGGGTCCATGGTGAGGGACTCGCCGTCGAGTCCCACGGCGATGGGGGACCCCGAGGTGATCTCGAACCTTGGCTCGCTCCACGTCGAGTAGCCTTCGTAGCGCTCGGGATGCCCTATCGCGAGTTGGGCCAGGAAGCGCGTGACGCCGAGCGCTTCAGGCGCCACGATGCCGTAGACGCCGAGCTGGCCCGTGTCGAGGCGTGGTCGCGTGGCCATCGTCGCCAGCGTCCCGCCGTAGGGGTTGTTCGAGACTTGGACGACGTGGGCGCCGTCGTGTTGCACGCCGTCGCCGCTGGTGAAGCGCAGGTCGAACGGCTTGGTGTCCGGACCAAGCATCTGGGGTAGCGCTGCCAGCGTGGTGTCCATCTTGGCGTCGCGATACTCGGGTGACTTGACAATGACTGCGTACAGGCCCATCGACACGTTGTTGACGAACACGCGCCCGTTGACGTCGCCGAGGTCGATCGTGCTCTCGACTGCCGTGCCGTACGCGTCCAGGGCACCGACGACGTCGTCGCGGTCGAGGCCGAGATCGAGCGCGAAGTGATTGCGCGTGCCGGCGGGGATGACCACCATCGGCACGCCGCGCTCGGCGGCGATGTTGGCGACGAGGGCCTGGGAGCCGTCGCCGCCGGCCATGCCGATCACGTCCGCCCCGCGGTCGATCGCGTCGTGGGCAAGCTTCGACAGGTCGTCGCCCCACGTCTCGACGAGCGGCTCGCTGCCGCGTGCTCGGCTCTCCTTCGCGTCGTGGGCAAGCTTCGACAGGTCGTCGCCCCACGCCAGGACGATAGGCTCGATGCCGCGGGCCCGGCACTCCTTGGGTAGCTGGAAGCGCTCCGCCTTTCCGCCGCCGGACTTGAGGTTCATGATGAGCGCGCCTCGCGTGGCGGCGGGTACCGGGGTGCCTGGCGTCTCGCTCTCCTGCAGCGTGCGCGGATCGCGGCCGAGGGCGTAGCGCCCCAGCCAGGCGGCCACCAGCACCAGGGCGATGCGCACCACCAGCGAGAGGCCGGCGCGTCCCTCCCTTTGGAGTTCAAGTGCGACGATGGCGACGATGCCGGCTATCGCGATGGCTGCGGCCAGCCAGCGCATCGCCGCAGCCCGAGTCACCGCGACCCAAGCTGCGGTGACGACGACGGCGATCAGCAGTGCCTGGCCCACGAGGATCAGGGGGTCGTTGAGGAGGATGATCGCGGTGGCGACGAGCACGGCCGCGACCAGGAGCAGCGCAACGATCGCCGCGAGACGCCGCATCGAAGCCGGTCCGTCGATGGTCTCATTCATCGGTCGCCCTGCCTCCTTCGCGATCTCGCACGACGTGGTCCGCCGCCGCGCGTTCCAGTAGCCAAGCCCTTCCCGCCAGAGCCGTGAACCCCACGGCGGCACCGACCGTCAGGCCTGCGATGACATCGGTGAACCAGTGCACCATCAAGTACGTACGGCTCCAGGCCATTGTGAGCGCCAGGACGGCGGCGAGCAAGGCCCAGCCTCGTCCTCTGCGCGAAGTACAAGAGAGGCCGACGAGCGTGACGGCCGTCACGGCGGCGAAGGCCGTGTGGCCGGAGGGAAACGATGCGCTCGAGGTGTCGACGAGCCCGTCGAGTGGGCGCGGGCGAGAGACCGCCAGTTTGGTGAGGTTGGCGATGGCCCACGAGGCGGCCTCCGCTGCGAGGAACGTGGCTGCGTCGAGTCTGGTGCGGAGACGCCAGAGCAGGAGCCCGACGACGAGGACGATGGCCAGACTCAGCGGGAAGCTGCCGACCGCGTTCAGGACGAGAGCCGCTGACTCGGTCGCATCGCTCCGCAGGGCGTCCATGGTCTTCGCCCACCACCGGTCCACGGAGAATGGAGCTGGGTGAACGGCAACGGCGACCGCCAGCGCGGCGAAGAGGACGAACAACGTCGCCGCGATGACGGCGAGTCGTCGCACACGCGATTCGCTGTCAGTCGTCCATGACGGCCCGTCCTCAGGCATGGACCGGAGCCACCGCGACCCGGCGGGCGCGGATCGCCTTCAGGGCTGCTGCGGTGAGCAGGTAGGACGTGACGACGGCGATCGCCACCGGCGCGGTCGTCACCGGACCCAGCCCGATCGAGAGGAAGGCGATCGCTGTGAGGCCGATGGGGGCCTTGATGTAGGCGCCGGGGACGGCGGAGAGCATGCATCCCACGGCGATCGCGTAGGGGATGTCGGGGAAGATCAGGTGGACGACGACGCCGGCGGTGCCGCCGACGAACAGCATCGGCAGGACGTTGCCGCCGATGAAGCCGGCCGACAGGCTGAGCGCCATGGCCAGCATCTTGCCGAGGAGCACCGCCAGGAGCAGCCAGACGCCGATCGAGGCGCTGTTGTCGATGACCGCGGCGAGCTGGCTGTTGCCGGCTCCGACCGTCAGCGGGAGAGCATACGCCAGCAGTCCGACCAGGCCCCCCCCGAGAAGGCCGCGCACGTAGGGGTGCGGCATCTTCTTGGCCACCAAGCTGATCGCCTTCACGATGATCACGAAGAGGAAGAGGATGACGCTCGAGGCGGCGCCGAGGGCGACGCCGATGGCGAGCTGCCAGGGCGCGAACTCATCGACCGGGATCGCGAAGCTGTTGAGGAAGGTGGTACCGACCACCCCGAAGTAGAGGCCGAAGGCCACCGTCGCGGCGATCACCTGCGGGATGAGCGCCTCGACGTACTTGGCCCGCGGCGTGGGGCCGAGCTCGCTGACCATGACGGTCGCCAGCAGCGGCGAGGTGAAGGCGCCGCCGAAGCCGCCGGCGATGCCCGCCAGCGTCGCCTGCAGGCGGGCGTCCTCGTTGCCGGCCCAGCGGCGGGAGGCGATCCATGAGGCGAGACCTCCGCCCATCATCACCAGCGCGAACGAGGGGCCGAGGCTCGCTCCGGCCACCGCCGAGACGAGGGCGAGCCCCACCCATGAGGGCGCCGCCCGGTGGTCGACGACGCCCGACTCGATGATGGCGACGCCCCCGGGGATGTCGTCGGGGGCGTGCCACCATCCGCGCAGGGCGGTGACGAGCACGCCGCCTGCGGCCACGACCGGGACCCACCACCACTCACCCGACCAGGCCTCCCAGCGGGGCTCGCCGAAGACCGCGTCCGACAAGGCGCCGGTGAGGCCGAGGTAGACCAGGCCGAGCAGGCCGACGAGCAGGCCGACGAGGGCCGCCACGAGCAGCAGCTCCCGATACCAGGGCCGTGCCAGGGGATGCTGTGTCGCTATGGGATCCTCCATGTTGGGCCCACGCCAACTCGTCGGTGGGCCGTCGCGACGACGCGAGGGGCGGGGCGAAGACCCCTTGCTCCTCCGCCCCTCACGTCGAGCTCTCCTTCTTCTGGGAAGTGCCAGCGGCCGCCTACGACCCCTGCTTCTTGCTCTCCTCGAGAGACGACTTGAGTTCCTTGGCGGTCTGCTTGTCGGCCTCCTTGATCGCCTTCTTGTCGGCCTTGGCCAGCTGGCGCTCGACCTCGCCGACCCAGACCTCCTCGAAGACGGCGACCACCGCGGAGGTGCCAGGCGGGACCGCGTCCTCGATGTCCCTCTGGATGCCCTTCTCCTCATGGTGCTTGGCGAGCTTGCCGACCAGGCCGCCGACGACACCGCCGACGACCATCGCACCGAGCAGCGGCGGCGCGAAGAGGCCGACGACCAAGCCGCCGGCGACGCCCACGGTCGCGCCCGTGAAGACATCGTGGTCGCCGCTCTCCTTCACGTGCAGCGAGCCGTCGGCGTCACGGCTGACGAGGATCGCCCCGTCGATGAGGACGATGCCCTCGCGCTGCGCCTTCTTCAGCTGGTCGAAGTCGGCCTTGGCCGATTCGGGGTCGCCGTACCCGGCGATGTACAAGTCCAGTGGGGCGTCGTTCATGGATCCTCCTCTGAGTGATGTTGTCCTTCCTCGTCTGCCGGCGGGGCCGGCTACCCAACGAGTCCCTCCTCCGGCCGCCAGCGGTACTCTCACTTGGCGCGCTTCACGCGTCCCTCCCTCGGTCTCTACCTGAAGCGGATCCCATCCCAGATGGTCCCTTCGACCTCCAGCACTGCCTGCTCGCTGGTGAGCCCGCATGCACTCAACACGGCCTCGTCACGCGTCGCGAAGCCGACCCGCCTCAGCATCTCGCCGAGGAAACGAGTGTTCACAGGCCGGATCTCACCGGCCTTCTCCGCGTCTTGGACCAGTTCGACGAACCGGTCGATGTAGCGGTCCACGACAGTTTGCCGCCACACCATCCTGGTCGATTGGAAACGCTCCACGTCGGAGAAGAACGCCAAGGACATCGGGCGGAGAGCCTCGGCTCCCGCCCGGAAGTAGGTACGGGCGCGGTCCGAGGCGTCTCCGCATTGACTGGCGCGAGCCTCGAGACTCTCGAAGGCGTCTCCGCTCCAGCGTTCGATGGCCAGCAGCACGAGACTCTCCTTGCTCGGCGCGATCTTGTAGAGCGTTGATGCTGAGCAGTTCAGTTCTCGAGCTATCTCCGAGATCTGGACCTTCGAGAACCCACGCACCACAATGATGCGCATCACACCATCCAGAAGCTCGTCGCGGCGACCGTCGTCGAGCCGTTTGCGCACCTTCTCGCCTCCCAAGCCGCTCGTCCCATCTGCTCTGCGCATCTTGCCGATGATCGTGGCCTAGCCTATGGTAGCCATCGGCGTATGGCAATACACTATGCACTACGCGATACATGCGCTGTCGAAACCAGGAGGATGCTGTGTCGAAGTCCGTCGCAGAGCTCGTCGCCGAGGCGCAGGCCCAGATCGAGAGCGTGTCCCCTCAGGGCGCCTCCACGGAGGCCGCATCGGGTGCCGCGGTTCTTCTGGACATCCGCGAACCGGTCGAGTGGGAGCACCACATCGGCGGAGCCGTGCAGGTCCCCAGGGGACTGCTCGAGTTCGTCGCCGATCCGGCGAGCCCCCGCCACAACGCCGAGCTGGACCCGGCCTGCAGGGTGATCGTCTACTGCCGCTCCGGACATCGAGCAGCTCTCGCCGCCGTCACCCTCCAGAGCATGGGCTTCGAGAATGTCGCCAATCTCGAGGGTGGCATCACCGCCTGGCGGGAGGCTGGGCTGCCGATGGCCGAGCACCACGAAGGACTCTGACACCGCTCGATTCGGCGCAGGCTGAACGAACAGACAGACGAAGAGAAAGGACCAGATGATGCCCGGACAGGAGCGAGTCAGCACGACGGTGCCGCTGGACTGGAACGAGGTGTGGTTCACCAACTGCCCCATGGTGTCCGCCAACAACGTCGACCAGGAACTGGGCTGGTGCCGTGAGGAGTACAAGAAGATCGGCGTCGAGTACGCCTACTTCCGCCACGCCCCCGAGAACAACTGGTACCCGCACTACATCCACAACCTCGACAACCTGGTCCGCTTCGGCGGCCTCTACCCGCCGATCCACGTGCACGCCGACCTCCGCCGCACCGTGCTGCTGGGGGCGACGTGGGTGTACGAGGGCGGCTGCATGGCTGTGCGCTCCCGGGAGCCGATCTTCCGGATGAATGATCTCAGGGGCAAGAAGATCGGTATCTCCAAGAGCCTGAACACCATCAAGAACGACTGGTGGCGCATCCAGGAACACATGGGCATCGAGAACATGCTGACGCTGAACGACATGGCCATGGACGATATCGAACTCGTGGAGTTCCCCTACCCGGACGACTGGTACGACAAGCCCGAGATGCTGACCCCGCCCATGAACAACCCGTCCGAGCTCTGGATGCGGCGCGACCACAAGCACGACCTGGCCTTCCGCCCGCTGGAGACGGCGCTGCTTGAACGGCACTGTCGATGCCATCTACACGCAGAGCAAGGTCTTTCAGCACCTTCAGGAGGCGACCGGCCAGGTCAAGATGATCGAGGACCTGTCCAAGTACCCGGACTGGACGATCCAGGTCGCGAACACGCCCGCCGTCATCACCTGTACCGACGTGATGGCCGACGAGCATCCAGAACTGGTGATCGCCTACATGAAGGCCATGGTCAAGGTCGGGCGCTGGGCGAACGAGCACAAGCGGGCCGCCGGGGCAATCCTCAACCGACAGACGTTCTACCTCGACGCTGAGGATACCTACCAGGGCATCAAGGATGTCGACATGGTGCCGAGCTTGAGCGCGCAGAACATGGAGTGCATCGAGATAGGCAAGGACTTCATGCTCAGCCACGGCTACATCAAGAACGACTTCGATGTTGACGCCTGGGCGCGCCCGGAGTTCCTGGAGCAGGGTGTGAGGGAGTGGCTCGAGGAGGAGTGGGAGCAGAGGAGCTGGAGCAAGCTTTCTGAGGGGGGCACGCTCGAGGAGGCGATGCAGCTGCGGCTCGGGTAGCCGCGAAGCAGGCGAAGGAGGCGTGAACATGGCGGATCAAGAGGTCGCCGTCCCGGCATCCAACAAGACGAGCCTGGGGCTCTACGCGACGCCCAACGAGGCCTACGAGATGTGGAAGACCGACCCCGACGGGGTCGGGTTCCTCGACGTGCGCACTTTCGAGGAGTACGTCTTCGGCGGCCACATCGAGACGGCGAAGAACGTGCCCTTGGTCTTCCCCCGGTTCGACCCCGAAGGTCCGTCCATGCCGGGCCGGCCGCCGGGGTGCTCTGGGGAGGCCAACCCCGACTTCGTCGCCAAGGTGAGGGAGGCTTTCGGCGCCGACGAGACGATCCTCGTCATGTGCGCGACCGGAGGTCGTGGTGCGATGGCGGTCGACGCGCTCGCTCAGGCCGGCTTCCAGCGCGCCTACAACATCGTCAACGGCTTCGAGGGCGACAGGGTCGACGACCCCGGCAGCGTCTACCACGGCAAGCACATGAGGAACGGCTGGAAGAACGCGGGACTCCCGTGGGGCTACGACTTCCACCCGGACCTGATGTGGGTCGACAGCGAGGAATGAGCAGAAGGGAGTCGATGGAAGAGCGTGGACCGGGACTGGCGGACTCCGGCAGTGGGTCTTCTGGGACCGCACTACGAACCGTTATCAGCCGCAGCATCAACCAAGGAGGAACCTGTGAGCAATCTCTTCATCCTCGGCTTCGAAGGCGAGGCCGAGGCGCGCGTCTTCGGCGACGAAGATCGGCGGCCTGGTCAAGGACCGGCTGCTGGTCCTCGACGACGCCGCCATGGTGACCCTCGACGAGAAGGGCAAGCCGCACGTCGAGCACGGCAAGCACCTGGTCGGCGCCGGCGCCATGGGCGGCGCCTTCTGGGGCATGCTCATCGGCCTCATCTTCCTGATGCCGCTGGCCGGCCTGGCGATCGGCGCCGCCTTCGGGGCGCTCGGCGGCAAGCTCGGCGACATGGGCCTCGACAAGCAGGTCCTGGAGGAGATCGGCAACGCGGTCAAGCCGGGCGAGACCGCCTGGTTCCTGCTCGTGCGTTCCTCGACCCGCGACCGCGTCCTCGAGGAGCTCGCCGGCACCAAGGCGAAGGTCATCCGCACCAACCTCAGCGAGGAGCAGGAAGCCAACCTGCGCGAGACGTTCAGCGGCGAGAAGGCCTGAGCTCTACGGTCTAGCCCTTCAGCAAGCCCAGCACAGAGGACTCTGCTCCGATGTCGCGTCGTCCAGCCAGGATGCTCCGACCATGGACCTGACCGCCCTGCACTGGGAGTGGCGCACGTTCGGAGCGCGGTTCGGCGCGGCCGACGCCACATTCGCTGCCATGGAGCCCGAGATGGTCGAGGAGAGTGAAGAGATCTACCTGCTCTCTCCCAGGACGGACGCAGGCGTGAAGATCCGCGCCGATCGTGTGGAGATCAAGAGACTCGAGCAGGTCGATGAGGCGAGGCTCGAGCAATGGTGGCTCGCCGTCAGCAAGCCCTTTCCGCTTCCGCCGGGCGAGGTGGACGAGGTCTGCGCGGCGCTGGGCGTGACAGCGCGGCTTGCCGAGGGTGCGCTCTCGACCGATGAGCTTCTGGCGGCTCTCGCCGTCCCGGAGCGCGGTGTGCGTACCGTCGCGGTCCACAAGCTCCGGAGCCACTACAGTGTCAACGGTTGCCGGTCGGAGATCGCCGAGGTGGTCGCGGCGGGAGAGACGACGCGTACACTGGCCATCGAGGCCACCGATGCCGCCAGGGTGATGGCCACCGTGCGGGAGCTGGGGCTCGCTGGTCGTGAGAACATCTCCTACCCCCGATGGCTGAAGGCCGCTGTGGGCATGGAACGCAAAGAGGAGGATGCGACACATGGGCAAGAGCAAGAAAGCGAAGAAAGCCAAGCGGGCGGCCGGGTCTGAGGCCTGCTGAGGCACGCTACTGAGGCACGCACATCGCACCGCAACGACGAACGAAGGAGAAGAAGATGGCGATCGGACCGGTACAGCTGCTCGTGCTCGGCTTCGAACACCCGGACTTCCATGGGCAGATCATCGCAGAGCTCGAGCGCCTCAAGGAGAGCGGCACCGTGAACGTGATCGATGCGCTCGCCGTCTACAAGGACGCCGAGGGCGACATGGAGATCATGCACCTCAGCAACCTGACCAGGGACGAGGCCATCGAGATGGGCAGCAAGATCGCCGCTCTCATCGGTCTGGGGATCGAGGGTGAAGAGGGCATGGCGGCCGGCGCTGTTCTGGGGGCCGAAGCCGCGGCGCAAGACGGCATCGAGGTGTTCTCCGATGAGGAGGCCTGGGATGTGCTCGAGGATATCCCGAACGACTCCGCCGCCGCCCTCCTGCTCATCGAGCACCACTGGGCGGTGCCGCTGCGCGACGCCATCGCCAGCGCCGGCGGTTTCCGCATCAGCGACGGTTTCATCAGTCCGCTCGACCTCGTCGAGATCGGGCTCGTCACCGGCGCGGAGGCGCGCCAGCTGCACGAGCTCGAGACGAAGGCTGCCACGGCGTAGTACCGCGCCGCCAAGCGCAGACGCCAGGATCGTGTTGAGAGGAGGTCTTCAGATGATGGGTGCACGCAGAGTCGCCCGGCGGACGTCGCGACGTACCGCTCGCCGGCGACGCTAGTCCGAGGCAGGGTCACAGCGGTCGCCACCGGCGGCAGACATGTGGCTTGCCGGCGCCGACGCGTACGGCGCGCGACGAGCTGCTGGGTCTGACGTCCCAGCAGCTCGTCGCTCGTCCGCGATCAGAAGCGCGAAGACGGGCGCTGGCGCGCGTCCGCGGCTAGCGTCGGATCTTCACGAGCAGCGCGTCGCCGCGGCCGGTCTTCGACGTCGTCCGGCCTACGGCGTACACGGCGCTCTGCTCCAGCACCAGGTCGCGGCACCAGTCCCTGGCCGAGGCCGAGCCGTCCCTCCACATGGTCCAGCCGTCGCTGCCGTCGGTGAGGACGTGCTGAACGAGGAAGTCGTCGCCCCTGCCTGCGCGCGCGGCGGATCCGCCCGCGTACACCTTCCCAAGCCCGCTCATCGACACCGTCTCCAGATGCCCCTCGTTGTCGGGCGTTTCGAGCCACATCTCGCGCGTCCAGGAGAGCGATCCCGCGGCGGTGACCCGGGCCATCAGGCCGTGGGTGACGCCGGTGGCTGCCGTCGTGTCGCCGACACAGACGGCGTTGCCAGACCTGTCAACGGAAAGGTCGAGTCCGATGTCGATGCCCTCAGCGTGGATCGTGCGTGCCCATGACCTGGCTCCGGTCGCGGCAGAGAGCTTGGTGACCAGCATGTTCATCTTGGTCGACGCGCTACCCTCGGCGCCGCCACCGATGTAGACGCTGCCGCCCGACCTGCTGAGGGCGATCGCGTTGCCGTGGGTGTCGCCGGAGCCGACCCGCATGCGCTTGACCCAGAGTCGTTTGCCCGAGGGGCTGATCTTGAGCGTGGCGGCGGAACTCGTCCCGCTGCGATTGCTGGAGCCGGTGACGTAGGTGTTGCGCTTGCGGTCGACGGCGATGGCCTTGCCCTCGTCCCAACTCGAGCCCGCGTAGCGCACCGTCCAGAGGGGCCTGCCGTCGGCTCGGAATCTGAAGGCCACGTAGTCGAGACCCGTGCCCGCGCCGCGGCTGGCGCCCACGACGTACACGTTGCCGCCCGTGTCGAGGGCCAGCCCCGTGGCGTAGTCGTCGCGCCGGCCGGGGCCGTCGTAGCGCCAGGCCCAGCGCCGCGTGCCGCTCGACGAGTACTTGAGGACGATGATGTCGCGTCCCTTGGTCGTCGCGAGCGGTGAGGCGCCGATGGTCCCTGCGACGATGGCGTTGCCGGATCTGTCAACGGCGATGGCGACGGCCTCGGAGCCTAGCCGCCCGGGCCAGCGGTACGTGCGCAGCCAGAGGCGTCGGGCCGTGGCGCCGTCGTCCCGATACTTGGCGAGCACCAGCGTCCCGTAGTTCTTGGTGGCCTTCGTGACGCCCGCGACGTAGACGCTGCGGTTGGGGCCGCGGGCGACGCTGGAGAAGGCATCGCCCCGTGCATTCGACGAGAATCTCTTGCTCCAGACCGTCTCGCCCGGCGCTGCGACGGCCGGCGCGGCGACCATCGCCCCGACGGCGACGATCACCGCCGCGAGTGCGGGCAGGATGGCGAGGGGGGGCAGGTGACGAGGATGTGAAGACGGAATACTGGCCGACACGGCGATCTCCCTTGTCGCTCAGCGATGGTGGGCTCCACCGAGTATAGCGCGGAGATCGGTGCAGCAGGGAGGCCAGGCGTTGGTCGGCAGTGGCCTGGCGCGCGAGCGACGGCGAACGCCTCGAGTGTTTGTCTGGGCCCGGGGGAGGAGAGTACCTCACTGTACGGGCTGAAGGGAGGATCTGTGAAGACTGTCTCGATCACAGACATCGAGGACCGAGTCGGTCAACTCCTCGCCGAGAGTCCTGACGAGCCCATCCGCATAGAGAAGGACGGTCTACCGGTGGCGGTGCTGGTCTCGTGGGAGGAGTACGAGTTCCTGCGGCGGTCCGACGAGTTCGTCTGGGGAGAGGGCGCTCACGCCGCCTGAGGCCTGGTCCCGTCTCTGGAGGGACGCTAGGCCGCGGCCGAGAGTGACACGACCGCCGCCGGCTCGCCGACCATGAGTCCCTCGAGGGGGCTGTAGCCGGTGAGGTCGAAGGAATCGCCGGGCATCCTGGCGCGGAACTGCCAGGCCTGCCGGTTCGTCATCTTCACGGCCAGCGAGTACTTCCCGGTGGCGTCCAGGGTCGCCGTGCGCCAGGCGATCCAAGGGCCGCCCGCGGCCAGCCGCTTCTGGATGGTCACGACGCCCTTGCCGGCCTTCTCGCCGGCGCTGCGTACCGAACCGCTGTAGGTCACGGTGTCGTTCACCGCGACCTGCGAGCCCGACAGAGCGAGGGTCACGCTCCATGGCGCCGGTTCGCCGACCATGAGTCCCTCGAGGGGGCTGTAGCCGGTGAGGTCGAAGGAATCGCCGGGCATCCTGGCGCGGAACTGCCAGGCCTGCCGGTTCGTCATCTTCACGGCCAGCGAGTACTTCCCGGTGGCGTCCAGGGTCGCCGTGCGCCAGGCGATCCAAGGGCCGCCCGCGGCCAGCCGCTTCTGGATGGTCACGACGCCCTTGCCGGCCTTCTCGCCGGCGCTGCGTACCGAACCGCTGTAGGTCACGGTGTCGTTCACCGCGACCTGCGAGCCCGACAGAGCGAGGGTCACGCTCCATGGCGCCGGTTCGCCGACCATGAGTCCCTCGAGGGGGCTGTAGCCGGTGAGGTCGAAGGAATCGCCGGGCATCCTGGCGCGGAACTGCCAGGCCTGCCGGTTCGTCATCTTCACGGCCAGCGAGTACTTCCCGGTGGCGTCCAGGGTCGCCGTGCGCCAGGCGATCCAGGGCCGCCCGCGGCCAGCCGCTTCTGGATGGTCACGACGCCCTTGCCGGCCTTCTCGCCGGCGCTGCGTACCGAACCGCTGTAGGTCACGGTGTCGTTCACCGCGACCTGCGAGCCCGACAGAGCGAGGGTCACGCTCCACGGCGCCGGTTCGCCGACTGACGTGCTCTGCAGGGCGAGCTCCGAGCGGGTCAGCAGTCGACGCCCCCAGGCGTAGTGCGACTTCCAGTAGGTCGACTTGTTCAGCGAGGAGAGGGTGACGCCGTCGCTGGAGCCCGTGGAATGGATGAACCAGCCGTTGCCGACGTAGAGGCCGACATGGTAGATCGAGGCCACCGTCGAGGACGTGCCGTTCGATCCGAAGAAGATCAGGTCGCCCGCCGTCAGCTTGCCGCGAGTGATGCGCGGCTTGGCCTTGGCCGCCATCGCGCTGCCGCCGCGCTCGCTCACGCTGATGGGATACCCGAACTTCATCTTCATCACGTAGAAGGCGAACCCCGAGCAGTCGAAGCCACCGGCCTTCTGGTAGCCGTACGGCGAGTTCTTCGTCGGGTACTCGCCGCCCCAGATGTACGGGTAGCCGACGTACTTGAGCGAGAAGCTCACGATCTGCTTCTGGCGAGCGCTGAGGGCGGGGAAGGTGACGTTGGCGTAGTCCGCAAGACCCTGCAGCCGCCACGACGCCCCCGCGTCGTAGCCGCGCTTGAACATGCTGGCCACTGCGGCGCGAGTGATCGGCTGGCCCGGGGTGACCTCGCGGCCGTCGTTGGCGCTTGAGTGGTTGACGCGCAGCTGCAGCTGTCGGGAGGCGATGATCGAGGGCAGGTAGCTCGGCGCTCCGGTCTTCCATCCCAGGTTCGGCTGCCAGCGCGAGGGGCTGAGGTTCGCGAGCAGACGCCAGGAGTACGAAGGGTAGCGTTCCTTCACCCACCGGACGATGGCGACCTCCGCCTGGGCACTTGACACCGAACCAGCGGGCAGGAAGTCGCCCTGCTTGTTGAGCGAGAGGTACTTGTGCTTGAGCGCGATCTGGATGTAATCGTAGTAGCGATGCCGTGCCCCGACGTCGCCGATCGCCACGGGGTTGTAGCTCTCCCCGCGGCGCCCGGCGGCGATCACGAGGGCGCGGGCCAGTTGCGAGCGGGCGATGGCCCTTCCGGGCTTGAAGATCTTGCCGTAGTCGTCGAGGACCTTGTGCCCGGCCGGCCCCCGGTCGGTGACCGCCTTGATGGACGAGTAGGCCCAGTGCGTCTTGGGCACGTCCGTGTAGGTCTTGGCAGCGGCGCGCGGCGCCGCCGCGGTCAGTATCGCCAGCGCGACAAGGGCGCAGGCGACGAGCAGCAGTGATCTGTGACGTAGAGTGGACATTCTCCACCTGCTCTATCGGCGTGCGGGGCGGCCTCTTGAGCGCTGGGCGTGTGCATAGCGCAGGGCCGCCACGTCCACATACGCCGCGCCGCCCAGGTCGCCGGCCAGCACGTGCATCGGGAGGTCAGGCTCGCCCAGATGGTCCACCACCGCGATGGCGCCGTCGAAGTCGTCGCGCGCGGTGTAGTCGTTGATGGTCACCAGGGTCGGCAGTCTCGCCGCCAGCGCCGCGTGCAGACCGCTGCCGGAGTCCTCCAGCGCCATGCATTGCTCCGGAGGCAGGCGCAGCGCCTTCAGGGCGAGGAGGTGGATGTCGGGTGACGGCTTCTTCGCCGTCGCCATGTCGCCTGCGGCGATCACCTCGAACCAGTCCTGCGCTGCGGGACCGACGCCGTGCTGCAACAGGGCGAGGACGCTATCCATGGACGTGGACGTCGCGATGGCGAGCCGCAGACCCGCCGACCGCGCCTCGAGCAGCAGGCGCTTGACGCCGGGCCGCAGCGGCACATCGCCGGCCGCTACCATCTTCTCGTAGATGCGGTTCTTGGCCAGGTGGAGTCCGGCGATGAAGCCGTCGGTGTCGCCGTCGACCTGCGCGTCGGGATGCTCTTCCTCCAGATACCGACGGATGCGTTCCTTGCCGCCCGTGATCCTGAGCAGTTCTCCGTACGACTCCGCCGACCATACCCACTCCAGGCCGGCGGCGGCGAACGCTCTGTTGAAGGCGCGGCGATGGCCGCTGCGCTCGGTGTCGGCCAAGGTGCCGTCCACGTCGAAGATCACGGCCTGCAACGCAACGCCCACGGAACCACCCACATCCGGAATGCCAAGGCCGACATGCTATCGCAGCGTTCCCCCACTCGTTACATCCTAGGATGGAGCGGGAAAGTGGGAGTCGTGAGCGGACTGCCTGTCCGCCGCTGGGGGGGTGTCAGCGCTCCCTCGGGGTGCAAGACGACCAAGGGGGTCACCGTGGCGGAGTTCCAGAACATCGTGTACTGCACGGACTTCTCGGAGAATGCCGACAAGGCGTTCGGCAAGGCGTCCGCCATCGCCTCCCTGACGGGTGGCCATCTCCATGTGCTGCACGTCGTCCCCGAGGCGGTGGGGGAGAGGGAGAGGAACAGGGAGATCTGGTACGCCAACGACGTCAAGAGAGCCAAGGAGATCATGACGCAGACTTGCGTCGCCCCGTTCGGCGTACAGGCCGAGTCCGAGGTCAGGTACGGCAAGGAGCCCGTCGAGATCCTGGGCTTCGCCGAGGAGAAGGGCGCCGATTTGATCGTGATGGGCGCGCGAGGGTCAGGTGCCTTGACGCGCCTGCTGGGCGGCGGCAGCGTCGCCGACAAGGTGGTCAGGAACGCCAAGATCCCGGTCCTCGTCGTTCCCTTCTGAGTCTCCAGACGAAGCGATCGGACGGATATCACGGCTGCGAGGGCGGCCGTGACGGGAGGACCAAGGCGAACGCGCCCGCGTCGAGGCTCGGTCCTGAGGCCCGCAGACTGGCGTTGGGGCGCCTGGCCGACGAGGTCTTCGACGTCCTCGTGATTGGCGCCGGCGTGACTGGCTGCGGCGTCGCGCTGGACGCAGCCAGTCGGGGTCTGACGGTGGCCCTGGTCGAGAAGCGTGACTTCGCCGCCGGCACCTCGAGCAGGTCGAGCAAGCTCATCCACGGAGGCCTGCGCTATCTCGAGCACTTCGACGTGAAGCTGGTGCGGGAGGCGCTGCGCGAACGGCGTCTTCTGCTCCAGACTCTCGCCCCTCACCTCGTACGGGCGACGCCGTTCCTCTTCCCCCTGAGACGCCCCGGCTGGGACCGCTTCGTCATGGGCTCGGGTCTCTTCATCTACGACGCGCTCGCCGGGTCGCACCCCGCTGTGCCGCATCACCGTCACCTATCGCGGGAGTCGTGCCTGCGCGAGGTGCCGGCGCTGCGTGCCGGCGCGCTGCGCGGCGGCATCCGGTACTACGATGCGCAAGTGGACGACGCACGCTTCGTCGTGAGTCTGGCGCGTACGGCGGCGGAGCATGGAGCCGTGTGCGCCACGGGGGTGCGCGTCGTCGCCATGCTCCATAGAGGCGAGCGCCTTGCCGGCGCCGTCCTGCTCGATGAGGAGGCGGACCGGGAGCTCGAGGTGCGCGCCCGCGTCGTCGTCAACGCGACCGGGGTCTGGACGACCGAGACGGAGAGCCTCACCGGAGTGAGGTGCCCTGTGGCGGTGAGGCCCTCGAAAGGCGTCCATCTCGTCGTCCCCAGGGATCGCATGGAGTCCGCCTGTGCGCTCATTCTCCCCACCGAGAAGAGCGTGCTCTTCGTGCTCCCCTGGGGGGAGCACTGGATCATCGGCACCACGGACACGGACTGGGCCCTCCACCTCGATCACCCCGCGGCCAATCGGACGGATGTCGAGTACCTCCTGGATGAGGTCAACGAGGTGCTCGCCCAGCCGCTGAAGCGCGCTGACGTCGTGGGCGTGTACGCAGGCTTGCGGCCTCTGGCCAGCGGTGAGGGTGAGGACACGTCGCGAGTGTCGCGCGAACACGAGGTCCGTCGCAGCGCTCCCGGCTTCGTGAGCGTGGTCGGCGGCAAGTACACGACCTACCGCCTCATGGCGCGCGATGCGGTCGACGCGGCTGCGCGCGAGCTGGATCACCCGGTGAGGGGCAGCCAGACGGCTCGCCTGCCGCTCCTCGGAGCGGCGGGGCTGCCGGCGGCTGGGCGGCGCGCCACTGCACACCCCGGAGCCGCCGGTCTCACGACCAGACAGGTTCGCCGCCTGGTCGACCGCCGGGGAACGCTGGCGCTCGAGGTGCTCGACTTGATCGCCGCCGAGCCTGCTCTGGGCAAGCCGCTCCTAGGAGCCGAGACCTACCTGGCCGCCGAGGTTCGCTACGCGGCCTCACACGAGGGCGCGTTGCACGTCGACGACGTCCTCACGCGGCGCACGCACATCTCCTTCGAGACGCCGGATCGGGGGCGCCGTGCCGTCGAGGCTGCCGCTCGACTGATGGCGCCCGTCCTGCACTGGGACGCGGCGACCATCGACCGCGAAGTGGTTCACTACCGGGCGCGTCTAGCGGCAGAACTCGAGGCCGAGTCCATGCCCGACGACGCTACCGCGGATGCCGTACGCGCGACCGTGCGGGACCTGCGCCTGGCGTAGCCCGGCCGCCCGCCGACTCTGTCGTACCTCGAGGGCGTCCCGGCGGCGAATGCGGGTCAATGGGCGGCCGGCGCGCCGGGGGTCTACGGGAGGTCTCGGCATTTCGGCGCCTCGGCTTGAAACGTCCTGGTCGGCAGGCGGCTACGGTGCTCGGCGGCCAGAACACTCGGCGACGTCCGACGAGGCCGTCAGGAGCGCTGGGGTGAGGGGGCTCGTCGCTCCCTCATGACTGCTGCCGTCGCCGCTGGCGCCCTCCCGACCCGTGGCGCTGCACGACGATGGCGGCGGTGCCCTCGACCGGGCACTTGTTCTCGCAGATGCCGCAACCGATGCAGCGCCCTGGGATGACTGTGGGCCGCGCGAGGTAGTCCTGGGTGCCGTCCGCTCGCGTGACCAGGCGCTGTCCGCCGAGGACGATCGCCTTGTGAGGGACCGGGCACACCTCTTCGCAGACGACGCAGGGTGTGTCCGTCGCCCAGGGCAGGCAGCGGGCGCGATCGATCGCGGCGCGCCCCAGCACCTGCGTGCGCTTTGCTGCCAGTCCGAGCTCCGGGATCGCCCCCGAAGGGCAGACCTGGCCGCAGGCCGCGCAGGCGTAGTCGCAGTCGCCGACGCGCGGCGTGAGGACCGGTGTCCAGATCGCCTCGAGGCCGCCTTGGCCGAGCGCCGGCTGCAGGCCAGATGTGGGGCAGACCAGCAGGCACTCGCTGCAGCGCAGACAGCGCGAGAGGAAGGCGTCTTCGTCGTGGGCGCCCGGCGGCCGGATCAGGCGCGGGTTCGTCGCTCCCGCCGCGACGCTGCTGCCGAGCAGGAGGACGGCCCCCGAGCCCAGGGCGGCGCCGACGCCGAGAGCTGCGGCCGTCACGAAGCGCCGCCGGCCGGGGTCGAAGCCGGTCCATGGCTCGGACCTGAGCGCGCTGCCCACGCTCATCGCCTCACGCTCCGGGCAGGCGACGAGGCAGTCGAGGCACATCGTGCACTCGGCGGTGACGACGCGTGCGGGGGGAGTGGCCTGGCCGCTCGCGGCGGCGCCGGTCTTCGCGGCCCGCTCGATGGCGCTCATGCGACAGGAGCGTACGCAGGCGCCGCAGGTGGAGCAGCCATCGCTGACCAGCGGCCGCAGCACCTGGAATCTGGCGACGAGGCCGAGAAGCGCGCCCAGCGGGCACAGGTAGTGACACCAGAAGCGGTCGGCCAGCAGGTTGAGAAGTACGACCGCGAGCAACAGGAGGAGCGGGGCGAGCGCCTGCTCGAACTGCGGCTGGGAGGCGGGCAGCACGACGCCGCGCAGGTTCGTCTCGATCCACGCGACCAGGCCGCTGCCGGACCCGGAGTCCAGGGCGGCCCTCTCGAGGGCTGTCACCGTGGTATCGAGTCCGGGGAGGAGCGATGTGGTGGCGGCACGCGTGAGCAACGCGATGGGGTCCAGCACCAGCAGGGTCAGGCTGCCGAGCGCCGCCATGATCGCGATGACGCCGAGCAGGACGTACTTCGCGGCGGGAAGCCACGGTGGCACGTGCCGCTCCGGACGGCGCGAGCCGCGCAGGCGGATCCAGCCGAGCAGCGTGCCCAGCGGGCATATCCACCCGCACCAGACGCGGCCGAGGACGAGCGCCAACGCCAGTGTGATCAGCGCGGGAGCGAGCCGCGGTATCCACTCGCGTGCGGCGAGCATGGCGCTCAGCGAGGTCAGCGGGTCGAAGCGGAAGAAGAGGCCGGCGGACGGCGCGCCGGTGAAGCTCTGCTGGGTCGCCAGGAGCAGGTAGATGAAGAGGGCGAACGCGGCGATCTGAACGGCGCGTCGCGCCCAGCGGGCCTTCTTCCAGGAGCCCGTCTCAGATGCTCCTGATCTCGACCGACGCGAGGTCCGTGGTGCCGAGGTCCATGTCGGCGGCCGCCTTGATGTAGGGCACGGCTGCGGGCGTCGTGCCGAACAGGTCTGCGGCGTAGGTGTCGGCGGCGACCCAATCGGCGCACGCGATGACTGTGTCCTTGACCACGACGTCGTCCAGGTCCCCTCCGGTCGGGCCGTTGCGGACGAGGATGCGGGTGGCGTCGATCACGGCCAGATCGGGGCGTAGCGCCGCCGCCAGTTCGGCGATGCACTGACTCAGTCCCAGGGTGTGCATGCGACCGCGATCGTTGGTGACGCCCATGAGGTTCTTGCCGGCCAGCGTGAGACCAGCCGACCCGTGCTGCTTGAGGACCGGGGCGCTGATCACGACGTCGGCGTCGACGACGGCGGCGTAGAGGGGATGCCGGCCCAGCAGATGACCCGGGGTCGCGTAGGCGCGGTAGCCGGCGTCGCTCATGACGTGCATCGACCCGCCGGCCGCAGTCACAGCTCCGGCGATGCCACTGGTCTCGTAGGCGGAGGCCGCCTCGGACGAGATCGGATTGTCCATCACGAGCACCTCGTCGGCGCCCGCTTCCCGCGCCAGGCGCACCAGCATCGCGACCACCTCGGGATCCGTCGTCGTCGCGTACTCCGGTGTTCTGGCCGTACAGATGTTGGGCTTCACGACGACGACGTCACCGCGCTTCACGAAGGCGCGCATGCCGCCGACCGCCGCCACGGCGCGCTCCGCGTTGGCCGCTGCGGCCGGGCCCGTGGCGACGGCGAGCACGTCGGTGGCGGCCGACGGGCTGCGGGCCGGACTCCGGGCCGGGAGCACCGGGCCGTCCCCGGGGCCGCCCGAGCCAGCCTGGTCCCTGCCGCCTCCGCAGGCGGCCAGCAGCGTCGCCCCGCCACCCGCAAGGGCGGCCAGCTTGAGGAATTCCGAGCGCGTGATGCGTTCCATGATTGCTGGGCCCTCCTCCGGTGCGAGCGGCGGCGCTGTTCCCAGAATACTCCCCTAGCGCGAAATCGTCGCGTCGGCTCTTTCTGGCTTGTGCGACGGACGACTGAGGGGGCGGGGCCATGAGGCCCCGCCCCCGAGCGTGCTGCCCGGCGAAGCCGTCGCCGTATCGGGACGGCGGCCGCCACTCCGACTCCGCGCCCCATACGCTGTGCAGCTCGATTTCGTGGCCCCCGCCGGGAGGGGGCCGAGCCCCGCTCGCCGTCGGTCGCACGCCGCTTGCCGAAAACACCGCTCGCTGAGATTCGTGTATGTCTATCATATTACTCAAGATACGGGCAGCCCAGTGTGGTGAATCCACCCCAGAGAGGGGGGCTACGATGGCCGAACCAACCAACAGAGGAGCGGCTGACCGATCTCTCGATCGGCCTTCTTCAGACTCGATCACGGAGGAGGCCGCCGCTGTGGCCGTGGTTGCGCCGCCTGCGGAGGATTCCGGTCATCGCGCTGCGGCCGCGGCGCCGTCGCCGGTCACGCCGCAGTCTCGGACCGTGTCGGAATCGGCGGCGGCACCGTCGCCGGAGCGCGCTCAGGCAGACACCGCCGTCGCCTACGTAGCGTCGCCTGTGGCCGCGCGCGAACCCGTGAACCTCCTGGCGCCGCTGGGTTCCGCGACTCGACACCTTCCTTCCGCCCTGCGAGTCGCTCAGGTCGTCAATCTCGTGGTCTTTCTGGCCCTCCTCTACTTCGGTTTCGCCGTCATGGACGAGGCCGCCAGATACACCAACATCACGTCGTTCCTGGTCTGGGTCGTCTGGTGGCCCTTCATCGTCGTCTCCGCGTTCTTCGCCGCCCGCCTGTGGTGCACCATGTGCCACCTGCGTCTGACGGCGGACGCCTTCGACCGGTTCGGCCTCAAGCTCAAGGTACCGCGCGTCGTGAAGAAGTACGGTACGACGATCCCGATCACCGCCACCCTCGGCATCTTCATCGTGCACAGCTCGGTGGTGAGCTACGAGATCCATCACCTCGCGGCGTACACGGCCATCTTCCTGGCAGCGCTCATGGTGTACGCGGCGGTCATCGGCCTGGTCTTCGAGAAGCACTCGTTCTGCAAGTACTTCTGCCCCCTCATCGGCGTCATGGGCAACTACACGCGTTTCTCGCCCACGGAGCTGCGCTCGGCCGACCTCGACCAGTGCAAGCGTTGCAAGGACAAGGAGTGCATCAAGAACTGCCAGAACCGTCTCTACATGGGCACCATGGACGACGAGCAGGGGGAGTCCTGCCTGCTCTGCATGCGCTGCGTCAAGCACTGCCCGCACGACAACATCCGCTTCTCGTTCAGGCCGTTCTTGAGAGGCCTGTGGCAATCACCGAAGCGCACCGTCGCCGGCACGTTCGCGGTGATCGTCCTGCTCGGCGTCGTGGCGGGAGAGGTCGGCGAAGAGTGGGCGCTGGTGGACGGCTGGCTGTTGGCTGTGCCCACGGCGATCGCCAACCTGGTCGGCTTCGAGACGATTCTGCCGGTGTCCACCGGCTCCAGCTACCTCATCTGGGAGGCGCTGTGGATCTTCATCCTGATGCCGCTTCTTGATTCTCGCTCTGTGCGGCGTCCTCGCCTACCTTCTCTCGAGGAAGCACAACCCGCTCGAGTACATGCGGATCTATGCCCTGGCGTTCGTCCCACTGATCCTGAGCCTGCACCTCGCGAAGCTGGGCACGGAGTTCCACGACCGCATCGCAGCCTTGCCGGGGGCGATCTCCGATCCCGAAGGGCTCTCCACGGCGGGCGCCATCGCGGCCGGGACTCTCGCCGAACCAGCGGCGCTCATCTCATCACCCACAGTCTGGGGCTGGATCATCGTCTTGCTCGTGGCGGGCTTTGGGCTGCTGGGTGGTCTGTACGCGACATGGAGGATCTCGCAGGTGAGCTTCGCCGGCGACCGCGCGGCCGGCCTGAAGACGGCGATCCCCTTCTCGCTCGTCCTCACCGCCCTCGGGATCATCTCAGTGCTCACCATCTATTCTTGGCGCATCAGCGAACTTGGAGGGTGACACGCGATGAGGGCTACGCTTGACAGAGAAGTCAGGGACATCATGCACTACGGCGTGATCACGGTCTCAGAGGGCACCTCCTCTCAGGATATGTGCCGCATCATGAGCGACAACCGGGTGTCGTGCCTCGGCGTCGACAACGGCAGGGAGATCGTCGGCGTGGTGTCGACCACCGACATCCTGGTCTGTGGGGGACGCTGCATGCAGGAGGGAGGCACACAGGCCGGGCCGTCCGCGTTGGCCGGGGCTCTCATGAACGAGTCCATTGTCACCGTCGACGTTGGGGATCCCGTACAACGCGCCATCAACCTCATGGTGGAGCGCCATGTCCACCGCGTGATGGTGCGCGGCGACGGCCATATGATCGGCATCCTCAGCACGACCGACGTGGTCCGGGAGATCGCCAAGACGGTCAAGGGCACGCCGGAGGCGGTCATGTCGCACATGGAGAGGTTCGAGGCCGGCATCAAGGGCAGCGGAGAGACCGACGCCGGGCGAGAGACGGTCTACGACGTCATGACTCACGGCGTACTGATGGTCCCGATGACGATGACGGTTCGCGAGACGGCCAAGGTCCTCTCGGAGAAGGGGATCCATCGGGTGGTCGTCACTAGCGACGACGGCGAGATGATCGGGGTCGTCGCAGCGATGGATCTCCTCAAGCCCTGGACGGGTGACTACGGCAGCCCGGAGCGGGATGACGTGATCGCCGTCGATGTGATGACCCAGGACATCGAGGCGATCGAGCACTGGCGCACGCTGCCGGAGGCGGCGGCGCGCATGGCCGACCGGCACATCCATGCGCTTCTGGTGCTGCTGGCCGATGGCGAGGTCTCGGGTGATCTCGCCACGCGCCCGATCATAGCGACCGGGGCCGGGGCTGTCGCGGGGGTGAACATCCCGATAGGGCTTGTCAGCGCCACCGACATCGTGCGGGAGATCGGCAAGAGGAGTCAGCTGGACTGACGACCTGCCCGCGCTGCGACTCCCTGCGCGTCGTTGATATACTGACGCGCGGCTGGGGACTGCGCGCAGACCGGTGCGCAGGGCACGCCTCGACGAGTTCTCGCCCGCGTGCCGCACCCAGCTCCGGCGGGAGGTGAGCTGTAGGCGGCCAGCACGCGGGGAGCGACGACGTCACGTTTCCCCACCCCCTTGAGCCCTACCCGCCGCTGATCATCAACGTCGCGCTCACCGGCGTGCTCCCGTCCCGGTCGATGACACCGCATGTCCCCCTCACTCCTGCGGAGATCGTGGCCGATGCGGTGCGCTGTCACGACGTCGGTGCTGCGGTCGTGCACGTCCACGCCCGCGACACCGACGGACGACCAACCTACGACGCTGGGGTGTTCGCCGAGATCATCAGCGGCATCCGCAAGGAGCGGCCGCAGCTGATCGTCTGCGCGACGACCAGCGGACGGCGGTACGGCGAATTCGATCAGAGGGCTGCCGTGCTCGAGCTTGACGGCGATGCCAAGCCGGACATGGCGAGCCTTACGACCGGTTCCCTCAATTTCGGGGATGGTCCGTCGGTCAACAGCCCAGACATGGTCATGGCGCTGGCCGAGCGCATGCTGGTGCGCGGGATCAGGCCCGAGCTCGAGGTGCTCGAACTCGGCATGATCAACACGGTGAAGCTGCTCATCCAGAAGGGCGTGGTGCCGCCTCCCTACTACCTCAACATCCTGCTCGGTGCTCCGCATACCGCCCCTGCGACCGCTCTGACCCTCAGCGCGGCGGTCGCCGATCTGCCGAGACGAGCCGTGTGGTCGGCGGCCGGAATCGGCCGGTTCCAGGTGCCGATCAACACGCTGAGCATCGCCATGGGCGGCCACGTGCGCACGGGCATCGAGGACAACGTCTACTACGACTTCGAGCGCACGAGGCTGGCGCGCAACGAGCAGCTCGTCCGGCGGCTGGTGCTGATCGCCGAGCAGCTCGGGCGTGCGGTCGCCAACGCGGACGAGGCGCGCGCCATGCTGGGGCTGCCGGCCTGCACGGCGGATGCGGACCAGGTGAGCATCGACAAGGCCCGCGCCGACGACATGGCGGCCATGCTCGCCGTGTTGGAGACGGCCAACATGCACCATGTTCCGTCGGTGGAGATGCCCGAGCTCGACTGGCGGTGCTGCTTCGTCGCACGGGTAGGCGAGCAGGTCGTGGGCATGTCCGGCTACAAGCTCCTGTCGGAGACGGTGGGGAAGACCACACTCATGGCGGTCGATCCGGCCTATCGTCGCTACGGCCTCGGCATGCGACTCCAGACGGCCCGGCTGCACGCGATGTCCGCTCTCGGGGCGACGACGGTCGTGACGAACGCCGACCGGCCCGTCACCATCGCCTGGTACAAGAAGCACTTCGGCTACCGGCAGGTCGGCAGTGTTCCGAAGGAGCACGAGTTCGGCAATCCGGACGCGAACGAGTGGACGACTCTCGAGATGGACCTCGAGGCGTGGATGCTGCAGCAATCGATGGAGAAGCAAGGCGCGTCTTGAGCAAACGTGTGAGCGCCGGCGCTCCCAGGGAGACGCTGGTCTACGAGTCCGACTGGCTGGCGAGCCGCCCGTTCTTCTACAACGTGCGCAGCGGTCGCGCCAGCCACGACATCAACGACGTCATCGACCTCGCGGAGATGGAGTTCGACCCCGAGGGCTTCAACGACTACGTGGATTTCGGCTACTGCGTCTTCGAGCGCACACCCGTGCGCGACGTCCACATGCTGCGCTTCTCGTCGCGTCTGTTCGCGGGGGACGACGGGCTGCGCGTGGAGTACCTGGAGGACCCTGCTTGGGAGTGGCTGGAGCGCAGGACCACCGTGGGTGAGGCTCTCGAGGCGGCCGCCGCCAAGATCAACGAGGACGCCGCCGAGGTCGAGCCGGGGGAGAGCATCATCGTCCCCACCAGCGGCGGCTTTGACTCGCGCCTCATCAACGTCTTGCTGGCCGACTGCCGCCGCGTGCGCACGGTCACCTTCGGTGTCAGCGACGACCCTGCGCGCTCCACGGAGTCGGTCAAGGCGGCCGAGTTGGCGCGCCGGCTCGGGCTGCCCTGGGACCTCGTCCCGCTGGGCTCGTTCCACAAGTACTTCGACGAGTGGGACGAGCTCTTCGGCGTGTCGACGCATGCGCACGGCATGTACCAGATCGAGTTCTACCGCCGTATCCGCGAGCGGCTCGCGACGGGCGGCCTCGTGCTGTCAGGCGCCTGCGGCGAGCGGTTCGCCGGCCTCGACCGGGTGGTCAGGAGCATCCCGACGTTGCGCGGGCCGGGCGATGCCTACACGATCTTCCGCTACCCGAGCATGAGCGCCGACTCGCGTCACAGCGTCTTTCGCAGCGAGCAGCGGGGGATGCTCGAACTGCTGGAGACGACGCCCAGCCTGCACACGGAGGTGCTGCCGCGGGTGGTCACGGTGGTGCGCCTGCGCATGACGCTGCTCTCGTACCTCCTCTCCGTACCAGCGTCGCTCGGCTACGGCGCCAGGGGGCCGTTCCTCGACATCGACGTCGCCATGCGCATGCTCACGCTCCCGCCGGAGCAGCGCCTCGACCGGCGCTGGCAGCGGGAGTTCTTCGCCCGCGAGGGCGTGGATCTCGAGGCCGGTGCCTACCGTGGCGATGGGCGCAACACGCTGAACTACAAGGCCATGCGCAGGGTCCCGCTTAGGCCGCTCGACGTCTCGCTCCTGCGAGAGGTGGTCAGACCCGACTACGTGCGCTGGATCAACCGCAACGTCGGGCCGCTCGGCCTCACCTCCGAGGCTTTCTGGAGGCTCGGAGAGACGCCAGGTTTCCGCCGCGGCGTCGAGGCTCTGGGACGCGCGGGTACCATCGATCGGCGCAGGCGGGCCTACAACGCCTACGTCACGCTGAAGCCCATCGAGGCGCTGCTGCAGCGCCGCGATCGCGCCCGGCGTGGGGAACTCGCCTGACCGGCGCCGCGACCGCACCCGGGCTGTTGACACGCTCCGCTTCGTCCGGTGTACTTGCATAGTCCTTATGCAACCGTGCAGGGCTCGATGAGGAGTCCCCGCCGGTGGTGACGACCGGTCCGACAGGGGGCGCATCATGATCAAGGTGGCGGAGTGGGGCACGGGCATGATGGGCCAGGGGCTGCTGGGGTACATCCTCGATCGACCTCGGGACATCGAGCTCTGCGGCGTGATCGTCACGAACCTGGCCAAGGAGGGGAAGCCGGTCGGCGAGCTGATCGGCCGCCCCTGCGACATCGCGATGACGGCCGACTTCGAGGCCGTGCTCGCGCAGAAGCCAGACGTCGTGTGCATCAACACGCAGAGTAACCTGGACGAGATCGAGCCGCAGATCGTCCCGGCGGTGAAGGCCGGCTGCAACGTGATCTGCATCGCCGAGAAGCTGGCGTACCCGTGGGCCAGCGATCCCGGGCGTGCCGACGAGTTCGACCGGCTCGCCAGGGAGAACGAGGTCACGATCCTGGGCACGGGCATCAACCCCGGGTTCGTGCTCGACGCGCTCGTCGTGATGTGGAGTTCAGTCTGCCTGCACGTCGACCGCATCGAGGCCTCGCGCGTCAACGACCTCTCACCGTTCGGGCCGACGGTGATGAAGGGCCAAGGCGTCGGCACCACGGTCGCCGAGTTCGAGAAGGGCGTCGCCGACGGCACCATCGTCGGACACATCGGCTTTCCCGAGTCGATCATGCTGATCGGCAAGGCGCTGGGCTGGGAGATCGAGCTGATCGAGGAGACGCGCGAGCCGATCGTCACGGAGGTCGAGCGTTCGACCCAGTGGGTGCACGTGGCGCCCGGCGACGTCGCCGGCTGCCGTCACGTGGGCAAGGGCTACAGCAAGGGCGAGCTCAAGATCCACCTCATCCACCCGCAGCAGATCCACCCGCACCTGGCCGGCCAGGAGACAGGTGACTACATCAGGATCCATGGCGAGCCCGAGGTGAACATGCAGAACACGCCTGAGATCCCCGGCGGCAAGGGGACCTACGCGAACGCCGGCAACTACATCCCGCTGATGAAGGACGCGCCGGCGGGCATGAAGACGGTGATCGATCTGCCGATCCCGAGGTACTGGTCGCCGACCGCTTGACCGCGGCGACGTCGGCTCGACCGGGGGTGCACGGGCCTCGGCGGCCTGCGAACCGCCTCGGTTTGGCGGCGCCCTTGGCGCTGCTTCCCCGCCCTCCTAGGCAGGAAGCTCGGGCCGCTCCGGGGCTGGGACTGGGGCGGCGGGCGTCGCTCTCCCATCGCGGGCGGCCGGGTCGGCAGTGGCTTGCGGCGGCGCCGCGAGGAACGGAGCGAGGGCGTCGTCCTTGTCGTCGGCCAAGCGGACTCTGTTCCTGCCGTCCAGCTTGGCCCGATACACCGCGAGGTCGGCCTGGTGCATGAGTTGCGCGGCCGTCTGCGCTGCGTTCATCCGGCCGGCGACACCGAAGCTCATGGTCGCACTGATCGGTTTCTTGCTCGTGGCGACATCGTACCCGGAGACCGCGATGTACCTGCGGATGTCATCGATACGCATGGCCGCATCCTCCGGAGTCGTCTCCGGCATGAGGATGGCGAACTCCTCGCCGCCGAAGCGCGCCACGAGATCGTACTCGCGGACCGACTCCCTGAGGATGGTGGCGACGCCAACGAGTACGACATCGCCGGCGAGGTGACCGAAGGTGTTGTTGATGTTGCGCAGCAGGTCGAGGTCCCCGAGCACGACGGTCAGGGGCCGGTCGAACCGTTGGGAGCGTTCCAGCTCTTTCTCGAGCTCCTTGTTGAAATGGGCTGCGTTGAACAGGTTGGTCTTGGCGTCGAGGGTGACCTGTCTCTCCAGTGACGGTACGCGCAGGGCGAGGTAGATGGGGTACAGGGGGACGATCGCGAGGACCAGCACCAGCGGGCTCGTCGACCAGAGGGCGCCCGTCAGGGCTCCCAGCGAGAACACGGCGCCGTCGATGACCATCGGCAGCAGGTCGAAGACGCCAGACTCGTGGAGGCTCTCGTGCCGGGCGAGATGGATGACTCCGCCCACGCCCAGGTGGTTGCACGCGAGGAACACGAGGGATGCCACGGCTGCGGCGCCGACCTCGACGGCTCTGGGATGTGCCGAGGACCTGCGCGACAAGCTGGGCGGCAAGCTCGGCGGCGGCCAGGGACAGCCCCAGGAGGGCGATGTTGAACGTCTGGATGTACCAGGGATACCTGTGCCGGGCCCAGTCGACCATGCAGGCGGCCACCATCACCGCAAGAGCGGCGGGCAGACCGAACGAGATGAGTGTGAAGCCGAAGGCGGCGAGCCCTGCGTTGTAGCTGGAACGCACGGTCGTGCCCTCGGCCTGAAAGACCTGACCGACGGTCGCCAGCAGGCCGATGACGAGTAGCCACTCGCTGTGCTCCCGGCTGAGCAGAGGGAGCTGCCAGGCGAGCAGCGCCGCCCCGGCCAGGATCACCGAGATGATGTACCCGCGCGCCAGTCGTGTCATGGAGCCCATCGTCCTCCACCACCGGGTTCACCGCCCGCGGGACCCGCCAGAGGCGAAGAGGAGGGGCGATCGCCCCTCCTCTTCGCGCCAGGCATCTGCAGGGGCTCAAGGCTTGCAGTTTGGGCATCGGTCTTGCGCCTCGGTTGCTTGAGTCCTAGTTGCTCCAGTCCACGGAGTTCCACATCACAGAACGCCACATGACGGAGTTCCACATCACAGAACGCCACATGACGGAGTTCCACATCACAGAACGCCACATGACGGAGTCCCACATGACGGGGTCCGTCCCCGTCCAGAGGAGCTTGCTGGCCGCGACGCCGGTGTTGGCCGACTGCTTCGTGGTGCCGTTGATGGCGGCGTACGCGTCGAGGTAGGGCTCTGGCCCGTCGTACTTGGTGGCGGTCGCCAGCAGCCGGTACTTGACCTGGTCCGGCGTCAGGTCGGGCTCGTCCTCGAGGAGGAGGGCCACGACGCCGGCCACCATCGGTCGCCGACATGGAGGTTCCGCTGAGGCGGAAGTACGCCTTGCCGAACTGGGTGCGCTCCGGGTACGCGGCGGCCCACGAGGACGTGGACGACAGCGTGCTGTAGATGCTCGTCCCCGGGGCGGCGATCTCGGGCTTTGCGAAGCCCGCTTCTGTCTTGCCGCTCGCCGAGAACGGGGCGTGCACGTCGTCGCCGCGATCGCTGGTGCCCATCTCGTCGGAGGCGCCTACGGTGATGATGAACGGGTCGTTGGCAGGTGCCGAGTTGACGGTGTTGGGTCCGTCCTTCGGTCCCTTGTTGCCGGCGGAGCCGATCACGACCACCTCGTTGAACCAGAGGACCTCACAGGCGGCGTCGAGCGCGCTCTCGTGATACGAGATCTCGTCGCCGGAGTTGATCGAAAGGTTCACGACCCGGATGTTGTACCTGTCCTTGTTGTCGTACACCCACTGCATGGCCGCGACCACGTCGGACTCGCGGGCCATTCCCTGGTCGTCGGCGATCTTCAGGTTGAGCAGGTGGGCGCCAGGGGCGACTCCCGTGTAGAGGCCGCTCGAGAGCGAGCCGTCGCCGCCGACGATCCCGGCGACGTGCGTGCCGTGGCCGTAGAGGTCGTCGGCGCCGCTGGAGTCGGTCGGCAGTGACGCGCAACTCACTGTCGACGGTCTTGATGTCGGTGGCCTTGACGTCCGGCGTCAGCGCGTCGTAGTACGCAGCCTTGGGGTTGAACGATTCGGAGTAGACGACGCGGGTGCTTGCTCCAGTGGAGAAGTCGTGGTGGTAGTCGATCCCGCTGTCGATGACGGCGACACCGATCCCCTTGCCGGTGAGGCCGAGTTCCGAGATGCGCAGGGTGTCTCGAAAGTAGTTCTTGGGCGCCGCGACCTGCGTCAGGGGCTTGGTCTCGGCTGTCGTGGGCGCGATGGCGATGGTCCTGGTGGCGGAACTCTCAACCTCGCCGTCGGGCGCTACTCGCGGCACACTCGGACTGGCGGCCACCTGCTCAAGAGCCCCCGCCGGGATCTCGGCCGCGAAGGCGTTGATCATGCTGAGATCCTTGGTGACCGCGCCACCGAGGCTTCTGACCAGAGCCTCAGCTCGGTCGGAGCGGTCGGCCTTCTGGACGATCACCGGTACGCGCTTCTGCGGTGCCTGGGCCGCCTTGGCCGGCTGGGTCTGGGCGGGTCCGTCCTGCGACCCTGCTCCGAGCGCCCACGCGGCGCCCGGCACCAGCAGTGCCAAGGCCAGAAGGGCGACCGCGACCGTCGACCATCGGTGTCTCTTCGTGAACATGGCTATCTCCCTCGTTGGTATGTCGCTCCCAGTGCCAGCAGCGGCGTTGACTGGGGCATCAGGGCGACGAACGCGGGGGACCGGTGTCTCTAGGCGGATCGTTGATGTGTCTCACGGGTGCCCTCCTTCAATTGCTGTTGACCGCGGCTGAAGGGGGGCCACCTCAGCTGTGTTCACTTGTTCGTGGGTCTGCATGCCGGCCGGAGTGAGCGGAATCCGCCGTCCCGGCGGGTGCTCGCGCCGCTGCTTCCCGATCCCGGCGTCGTCCGTCGGATCCATGTTCGCGTCTCCATCTCCCTCGCTTGCCGCGGGCGCGAGCCCGGCTCGCCGGCCCGCGTCATGTGAGTCATCGGAGGCACGGCTGAATGCTGAGTAGGTCATACGTCTACCTGCGGTTGCGCTGAGCCTGAGGGCGGGCGCCAGCCGTAGTCGAACCTGTTGACATGCCCCGGCTTCTGGGCTTGACTCGCGGGAGATCCGAAGGGGGAGAGATGGCTGACGAAGCTCACGGGCGGGAACCGAGGGTCGACCGCTGCGTGGCCGGTGACTGGGTCGAGGTGCGGCGCGTCCTTCTGGAGCCGGACGAGCGAGCGCCGAACCTGCCTCCAGACACGGCCGACAAGCCGCTTCTGATGTGGGTCAAGGGCTTCGCGCAAGCCGCGGCCGTCGTGGGCGAAGCAGTCACGATCGAGACGATGAGCGGGCGGCTCGTGAGCGGCAGGCTGAGCGCCGTGAATCCGGGCTACACGCAAACGTTCGGGCGGCCGATCCCGGAGCTGGCGCACGTCGGGCGGGATCTGCGGGCGCGGCTGGCGGAGTACCACCGCGCCGCCGAACCGGAGGGGCTGGGATGAGCGGTCGCGTCGACGCCGTCCTGGCGCGTCGTGGGGAGATCATGCGCCGCGCCCTCGGCATGGACTACGCCGCCTTCGAACAGAGCCCGATCGCCTTCGACTACGAGGCGATGATGACCGCGCACGGCTACAGCCTGGCGGAGATCGCCGCCATCCAGACGCGCGCGGGTGTCGGCAAGACGCCGCTGCTCGAGCTCAGGAACCTGACCGACCTCGTCAGATCCATGAGCGAGCCTGGAAGGGGTGCGCGCATCTTCGTCAAAGACGAGGCTGCGAACCTCGCCGGCGCCTTCAAGGACCGGCGGGCCAGCATCAGCATCCACCTTGCCAAGGAGAAGGGGTACGACGGTGTCGTCGCCGCGACCTCGGGTAACTACGGCGCCGCCGTCAGCAGCCAGGCGGCGCGCTTCGGGCTCAAGTGCATCGTCTGTCAGGAGTCCTTCGACAGCCGCCACATCGGCCAGCCCGAGATCCTCGAGAAGAGCCGCGTCTGCGAGGCCTACGGCGCCGAAGTCGTGCAGCTGAGCGTCGGCCCCGAGCTCTTCGCCCTCATGCTCGAGCTGCTCGACGAGACGGGCTACTTCGCCGCCTCGCTGTACTCGCCGTTCGGCGTCACCGGCATCGAGACC
This sequence comes from uncultured Thermoleophilia bacterium, assembly GCA_963717285.1. Taxonomy (GTDB): domain Bacteria; phylum Actinomycetota; class Thermoleophilia; order UBA2241; family UBA2241; genus CAIXSE01. The sequence goes on along the minus strand of CAVQVW010000001.1, from coordinate 33,244 downwards.
CTCGGCGTCGAGATCGCCGAGGAGATGACGGCGCTCACCGGGGCGCCGCCGACGCACTGCGTGATCACCCACGCCGGCGGCGGCAACACGACGGGGACGGCGCGCGGCCTCAAGCGGGCCGGGGCGACCGAGACCCGGATCGTCAGCGTCTCGGTCGATCTGAGCGGCTTACACATGGCCAGCGACACGGATTTCAACCGCAAGAGCTTCACCACTGGCCACACCGGGTTCGGCGTGCCCTTCGCGACGTGGCCCGATCGCGCGGACGTGCCGCGCAACGCGGCGCGCTCGCTGCGCTACATGGACCGCTACCTCACGGTGAGCCAGGGCGAGGCCTTCTGGGCGACCGAGGCGATGAGCAAGATCGAGGGCCTCGAGCGGGGGCCCGCCGGCAACACCGCGATCGCGGGGGCGATGAGCCTGGCCCGAGAACTGCCGCGCGTCGCCACCGTGGTCGTGCAGGAGACCGAGTACACCGGCGCCGGCAAGCACCACTGGTCGCAGCTCAACTTCGCCCGCGAGATGGGCGTCGAGGTGCGCGCCGGCGATCCCGCCGACAACGTGCCCGGCAAGGTGATCGTGATCCCCGAGGGGCCGGAGCAGATCCGGGCGAAGGACGTGGACCTCGCGCACCTGCGCAGGAGCTACGTGCGCAACGCGCTCAAGGCCGCGCCCAAGGGGTACGAGCCGACCGCCGACGACATCGCGTTCCTGGCCGCCGACACCAGGAGCGATGCGGCGGCGGTGGAGGGCATCATCGCCGAGCTGAAGAGGGCCTGAGATGGCCCGCGAGGACACCTTCGCCGCCGATCGCGCCCACCTCGCCGGCCTCTCGGACGCCGAGCTCGAGGCGCTCTTCTGGCAACTGGCCCGGGAGGTCGTCGACCCGCTCGTCGAGCTGGGGCGCACGCACACCTCCCCGTCGATCGAGCGCTCGGTGCTCATGCGCATGGGCCTCGACTCGCCGACGTGCGCGGCCGTCGTCTCGGAGTGCGAGCGCCGCGGGCTGCTGGGGCACGGGGCCGGGCACGTGGTGTGGCACTGCAGCACCACGTGGGGGGTCCCCGTGCCGGAGGCAGCCCGCCGCCTCGCCGCCGGCGACGGCTGGGAGACGGTCGCTGCGAAGTGGGGAGGGGCGCGATGAGCGCCGACCTCCCGGAGCTGACGCCGAACGAGAAGCTCGACATCCCCAGACTGCTCGAAGGTCTCGCCGACTACCGGCCGCGCCGCCGCGGCTGGCACTGGCGCGAGGCGGTGCCCGATCAGCGGCTGGGGGCCTTCACCTACCGGGAGACGTCGAAGGGTCTCGCCAACAGCGTCCCCCTGCCGGCGGCGCGTTCCTTCGGCGGCATCGACCCGCAACCCGACTGCGTCGTGACCACCGAGATCGCCTCCGGGCGCTTCGAGGACGACATCCGGCGCATGCGCATGGCCGCCTGGCACGGCGCCGACCACATGATGGTCATCCGCACCGCCGGCCAGTCGCACATGGACGGCCTCCTCGAGGGCACGCCGGAGGGAGTCGGCGGCGTGGCCATCACGCGCAAGCAGGTGCGGGCGACCCGCAAGGCGCTCGACCTGATCGAGGACGAGGTGGGGAGGCCGATCAACTTCCACAGCTACGTGAGCGGCGTCGCCGGTCCCGAGATGGCCGTGATGTTCGCCGAGGAGGGCGTGAACGGCGCCCATCAGGACCCGCAGTACAACATCCTCTACCGCAACATCAACGGGTATCGCAGCTTCATCGACGCGGCCGTCGCCAAGGGCATCATGGCGAGCATTCGCATGGCCCAGATCGACGGTGCCCACAACGCCAACGCCACCGCGATCGCCGCCTGGAAGGTCATGCCGGAGCTGCTCGTGCAGCACGCCATCAACAGCGCCTTCTCGGTCGCCGTCGGCATGCCGAAGGAGGACATCTGCCTGAGCACGGTCCCGCCCGACGCCGCGCCGGCGCCCTGCATGCGCATGGACCTGCCCTACGCCGTCGCCCTGCGTGACCTCTTCGGCGAGTTCAAGATGCGCGCCCAGCAGAACACCCGCTACATGGAGTCGGACGGACGCGAGGCCACGGTGGCCCACACCATGAACCTCATGATCAGCCGCCTGACCAGCGCCGACATCCAGAGCACGATCACGCCCGACGAGGGACGCAACGTCCCGTGGCACTACAACAACATCGCGGCCGTGGACACGGCCCGGCAGAGCCTCGTCGGGATGGACGGCCTGCGCGAGATGGTCAGGATCGACCGCGAGGCGCCGGAACTCAAGGCGCGCGTGCGCGAGATCAAGGAGCGCGCCGTGCTCTTCCTCGAGGCGATGGTGCGCGAGGGCGGCTACTTCGCCGCCGCCGAGGAGGCCTACTTCGTCGACTCCGGCGAGTACCCGGAGACGCACGACGACGGCATCGCCCGCCACGCCGACGGCGGCGTGGCGGCGGGCACCGTCGTCGAACGCGCCGCCGACTACATGGCGCCCGTCTGCCACCACTTCGGCGAGAACCACCTGCCCGAGGGCCACGGCTCCCGGCCGTGCGACCTGATCGGCGGCTGCACCCTCTGCGACCCCGAGAAGGTCCCCTTCATCGACGAGCTCGATCCCGAGGACAACGTCGCCGTGCGCCTTGCGCAGACGGCGGAGCTGCGCGATCAAGGCCTGGTCACGCCCGAGGTGCAGTGGGCCGGCGACGGCATCCTCGTGGTGACGATGTTCCTGCCGGCGAGCGAGCGCGTCGCCGAGTTCGCCGCGCTCGAGTTCGGCCGGGCGATGAACCTGCAGGACTGCGAAGTGATCCACAAGCAGGTGATGCATCCGGCCGAGGGCACCCTGATCGAGATGAAGGGCCGGCTGGACGTCCTCGTCGACCCGGCCACGCTCGTCATCCCCGAGAAGCTGGAGCCGCTCAGCGAGGAGGAGATCCGCGCCTTCGTCGCCGAACGGGGCCTGAAGGTGGTGGCCGCCACGGTCGGCCACGACGAGCACTCCGTGGGCATGCGCGAGATCCTCGACATCAAGCACGGCGGGTTGGAGACGTGGGGCATCGAGAGCGAGTACCTGGGGACGTCGGTGCCTGTCGAGAAGGTGCTCGACGCGGCCGTCGAGCACGCCGCCCAGGCGGTCCTCATCAGCACGATCATCTCGCACAACGAGATCCATCGCATCAACATGGAGAAGCTCGCCGACCTGGCCACTGAGAAGGGCCTGCGCGACAGGCTGCTGCTGATCAGCGGCGGCACCCAGGTGACCGACGAGCTGGCCAGGGCCTGGGGGATGGACGCCGGCTTCGGCCGCGGCGCCAAGGGCAGGGACGTGGCCTCGTTCCTGGTGACGGCGCTGCGCGAGCGGGGGGCGTGACGCAGCGTCGCCTGATGGAGCCGCATGCCGACCACTAGTCGCAGTATCGACGCGCTCGTCGTCGAGATCGGTTCGACGACGACGATCGTCTCGGCCTTCGATGGACTGGCCGAGTCTTCCGCGGCCGCGCCGCGGCTGCTCGGCCAAGGGGTGGCCCTGACCTCGGTGGCCGCAGGCGATGTGGCCGTGGGGGTGGGGGCCGCCCGGGCGCAGCTGGAGGCGGCCGTCGGTCCGCTCGAACCGGGTCTCACGCTGGCCACCAGCTCGGCCGCCGGCGGTCTGCGCATGACCGTCCACGGGCTCACCCGGCGCATGACCGCGATGGCCGCGCGCGAGGCGGCGCTGGGGGCGGGCGCCGTCGTCAAGTACGTGACGGCCGGCCAGTTGCGTGACGCCGATCTGCGGCAGATCGACGCCCTCGACCCCAGCCTCATCCTGCTCGCCGGCGGTGTCGAGGGCGGCGACTACGACACGGTCCTCTTCAACGCCGGGCGCCTCATCGGCCTGACGGCGCGACCGAACGTTGTCTACGCAGGCAACACGCTGGCGGCCCGGGAGGCGAGCGCCATCCTCGAGGCGGCGGGCTTCCGGGTCCGCATCACGAGCAACGTCTACCCGGCCGTCGACGAGCTCGACATCGTGCCGGCGCGCGCCGTCATCCACGACGCCTTCGAGGCGCACATCACGCGGGCGCCGGGCATGGAGCGCATCGGCGAGCTGGCGGGCGGACGCATCCTGCCGACGCCGGGCGCCGTGCTCATCGCCGCCGAGCGGCTCGCCGAGGCGCTCGGCGATCTCGTCGTCGTCGATGTCGGCGGCGCCACGACCGACGTGCACTCCGTCACCGACGGCAGTCCGGAGATCGGCGCACTGCAAGTCGACCCGCAGCCCCATGCCAAGCGGACGGTCGAGGGCGACCTCGGCACCTACGTGAGCGCCGAGCACGTCGCCGCGCTGCTGCGGCTCGGCCGGCGACCAGAGGCTCTGCCACCGGCCCTGCCCGAGACGCCCGACGAGATCGCCGGCGCGTTGGCGCTGACGCGTCAGGCGGCCGTCACCGCCATGCACCGTCACGCCGGCCGGATCGCGTCGCTCTACACGGCGACGGGCCGCACGACGATCGCCCGCGGGCGCGACCTCACCGCCTGTCGATCCGTGATCGGTACCGGTGGTGCGCTCACGCGGCTGCCGGGCGGTGCGGACATCCTCGCCGAGATGCTCTCGGGCGGCGACGGCGAGCGCCTCCTGCCTCCCCGCGATGCGCGCTGCCTGCTCGACCGCGACTACGTCCTCGCCAGCTGCGGGGCCCTGCTTCAGCACTTCCCCAGCGAGCCCGTGCTGGCGCTCATGCGGAGCAGCCTGGGCGCCTGAGCTCCCGGGCGCGAGTCCGCGTCACGTCACCGCCCTCGGGTATGCTGGGCAGCGTGGTCACGCGCGGCCGGCAGCGAGATGCGCGGCGGGGGGTGAGGAGACGCTGATGCACGGGAAGACCAGCGGGATGGATCAGCCCGCACCCGACTCGCCGCTCGCCCCGTTCACGCCCCAGGTGCGGGATTGGTTCGCGGCCACCTTCGGGGCGCCGACCGCCGCCCAGATCAAGACGTGGCCGGCCATCGCCTCCGGCGAGCACACGCTCGTGTCGGCGCCGACGGGGTCGGGCAAGACGCTCGCCGCCTTCCTCTGGGCGCTCGACCGCTTCGTGGCGGAGCCGCCGGGCGAGGGCGAGAGGCGACGCCTCCAGCTCGTGTACGTGTCGCCGCTCAAGGCGCTGGGCTACGACGTGGAGCGCAACCTGCGGGCGCCGCTGCGCGGCATCGGCGCCGACGTCCGGGTGGCGATACGCACCGGCGACACCCCTCAGCGCGAGCGCCGCGCGATGCTGCGCACGCCTCCCGACATCCTCATCACGACGCCGGAGTCGCTCTACCTCATGCTCACCTCGCAGGCGCGCGAGCTCTTCACCGATACGAGGTGGGTCATCCTGGATGAGATCCATGCGGTCGCTCAGACGAAGCGTGGCGCGCATCTGGCCGTGACGCTCGAGCGCCTCGTCGAGAAGGCGGGGCGCGACGTGCAGCGCATCGGGCTCTCGGCGACCCAGCGTCCTCTCGACGAGGTCGCCCGCTTTCTCGTCGGCCCGCAGCGCGTCTGCACCGTCGTGGACGTGGGCGCGAGCAAGCCGCTCGACCTGCGTGTCCACGTGCCCGTCGAGTCGATGGTCGATCCTCAGGCGTCCCTCGAGCTGGAGGCCGTACAGGGCGGCGAGGCGACGCGGCACTCGATCTGGCCGGCGATCTACCCGGAGCTGCTGCGCCTGGTGCGGGAGCATCGCTCGACCCTCGTCTTCGTGAACAACCGCAGGGCGGCCGAGCGCATCGCGCTGCGTCTCAACGATCTGGCGGCACAAGAGGACGAGTCGGAAGGCTCGCCGCCGCCGGGTGCCGCCGCCGAGATCGCTCGCGCCCACCACGGCTCGCTTGCCCGGGAGGAGCGCACGCTGATCGAGGAGCAGCTCAAGGCGGGCGATCTGCCCTGCCTGGTCGCCACCTCGTCCCTCGAGCTCGGCATCGACATGGGCGCCATCGACCTCGTCGTGCAGATCGAGTCGCCCAAATCGGTGACGCGCGGGCTGCAGCGCATCGGCCGCGCGGGCCATGGCGTGGGAGAGGTGTCGCGCGGCCGTATCTTCCCCAAGTTCCGCGCGGACCTGCTCGAGTGCGCCGTCGTCGCGCGGCGCATGCGCGAGGGTCTCATCGAGACGACCGTCGTGCCGCGCAACCCCCTCGATGTCCTCGCCCAGCAGGTGGTGGCCATCGCCGCCGGTGCAGGCGAGGAGGGGGTGGAGGTCGATGCGCTCCACGCGCTGGTGTTGCGCACCTGGACCTACGCCGACCTCGATCGCCGGCAACTCGAGAACGTGCTCGACATGCTCGATGGTCGCCACCCGTCGCACGAGTTCGCGCAGCTGCGGGCGCGGATCGTCTGGGACAGGGTGGCCGGCACGATCCGCGCCCGCCCCGGGGCCCGCGCTCTGGCGGTGGCCAACGCGGGCACGATCCCCGACCGCGGCCTCTTCTCGGTCAATCTCCCGGACGGTCGGCGGGTCGGCGAGCTCGACGAGGAGATGGTCTACGAGGCCCGGGTGGGTCAGGCGTTCCTGCTCGGCGCGACCTCCTGGCGCATCGAGGAGATCACGCGCGACCGCGTGATCGTCATGCCTGCGCCCGGCGCGCCCGCGGCGGTCCCCTTCTGGCACGGCGAGTCGGTGGGCCGGCCGCGCGAGCTCGGCGAGGCCATCGGCGCCTTCGCCCGCTGGGCGGTCGACCAGGACGCGGAGGTGCTCGAGCGCGAGTACGATCTCGATGAACTCGCCGCCGACAACCTGCTCGCGTTCCTGCGCGAGCAGGAGGCCGCCACGCGGGTCCTTCCCTCGGATCGCAGCGTGATCGTGGAGCGCTTTCGCGACGAGATCGGCGACTGGCGGCTCTGCGTGCTCTCGCCGCACGGCGGCCGCGTGCATGCCGCCTGGGCGCTGGCGCTGAGCGCCCGCATCCGCGACCGGCTAGGTCTCGAGGCGAACGCGATATGGTCCGACGAGGGCATCATCGTTCATCTGCCCGATGCCGACGATCCACCGGCCGCCGAGCTGGTCCTAATCGAGCCAGACGAGATCGAGGACCTCGTCGTGGATGAGCTCGCCGGCAGTGCACTCTTCGGGGCGCGCTTCCGCGAGAACGCGGCCCGTGCACTGCTCATCCCCCGCGCCTACCCCGGCCGGCGCACCCCTCTCTGGCAGCAGCGCCTCAGGGCGCAATCGCTGCTCGAGGTCGCCCGTCGCTACCCGGAGTTCCCCATCGTCCTCGAGACCTACCGGGAGTGCCTGCGCGACGTGCTCGATCTGCCGGGGCTCACAGATCTGCTGCGGCGGCTCCAGACTCACGAGCTCACCCTCGTCGAGGTCGAGACGGCGACGGCTTCGCCGTTCGCCTCCTCGCTGCTCTTCGACTACGTGGCCACCCACATGTACGAGGACGATACGCCGAGCGCGGAGCGCCGCGCCATGGCGTTGTCCCTCGACCGTGAGCTCCTGCGCGAACTGCTGGGGCAGGAGGAGTTGCGTGAGCTCATCGATCCCGGCGCGCTCGCGCAGGTCGAAGACGAGCTGCAGTATCTTGCCCCGCACCTGCGGGCGCGCGGTCCGGATGCGCTGCACGACGTGCTGCGGCGGCTCGGCGACCTCACCTCCGAGGAGGTCCGCGAACGGGTCCTCGCGGCGGACGAGGCGCCGGTGTGGCTGTCGGAGCTCGAGGGTGAGGGCCGCGTGCTGCGGATCCCGCTTGGCGGTGAGGAGCGCTGGATCGCCAGCGAGGACGCTGGGCTCTACCGGGACGCGCTCGGCGTGGCTCCGCCGGCCGGCCTCCCGGAGGCGTTTCTCGAGGACGTGCCCGACGCGCTGCTGGAGCTCGTGCGCCGCCATGCCTGCGTTCACGGTCCCTTCCTCACGGATGACGTGCGGCGGCGGTACGACGTCGACGCCGGCGCCGCCCTGGCGCTCCTCGAACAGGCCGGGGAGCTGGTGCGCGGCGAGCTGCGTCCTCTTGGCACACAACGCGAGTGGTGCGATCCGGACGTGCTGCGCCGGCTGCGCCGCGCCTCGCTGGCGGCGCTGCGCAGCGAGATCGAGCCAGTCGGCCAGGAGGTGCTGGCGCGTTTCGCGCCGCGCTGGCAGGGAGTCGACCGCTCGACCGCGGCGGGGGCCGGCGTCGATCGTCTGCGCGACGTGCTCGTGACGCTGCAGGGACTGGCGCTGTCGCCCGAGGCGTGGGAGCGTGACGTGCTGCCCCGCCGCCTCGGCGCCTACTCGCCGGCCTGGATCGACGAGCTTTGTACGAGCGGCGAGCTGATCTGGGTCGGCGTCAGGTCGTCCGGCGCCCGCTCGGGGCGTGTCGCGCTCTACTTCCGCGACGATGCCCCCGTGCTCGGACCGCCGCCGTCCGAAGAGGCGCCGGCTGGCGAGATCCACCGATTCCTGCGTGAGCGCCTGGGGCGCGGCGCCTGTTTCTTCGTCGACCTGCTGGTGGAACGCCCCGAGGTCGCGGCCGAAGTGGTGCGGGGGGCGCTTTGGGACCTCGTGTGGGCCGGCGAGGTGACGAACGACGCCTTCGCACCGCTGCGATCCCGAGCCGCGCCGGTCTCGCGGACCGGGTCGGCCGGCGACCCGCGGCGTGGCCCGGCCTCCGGGCGCTTCCAGCGGCGGGGTCGCGGAGCGCCGCCGCAGGGCCGGTGGTCGCTCACCGCGGCGTCGTTCGGCCCTGCGCCCGCCGACGGCGCGGCGAGAGGTCGCGCCTGGGCCGAGCTGCTGCTGCAGCGTCACGGTATCGTCACGCGCGAGCTGGTCCGCGCGGAGAACCTGGCGGGCGGCTTCTCCGCCCTCTACCCGTCTCTCTCCGCCCTCGAGACGCTGGGCCTGGCGCGCCGCGGCTACTTCGTGGAGGGACTCGGTGGCGCCCAGTTCGCTCTCCCCGGCGCCGTTGAGCGGTTGCGTGCCGAGGCCGAGGTCGGCGAAGGGGCGCCGCTGGTCCTCGCCGTCGTCGATCCCGCGCAACTCTACGGTGCGGCGTTGCGCTGGCCGGCCTCCGACAGGCGTTCGCCGGCGCGCCGCAGCGGCGCCTACGTCGTGCTTTCGGGCGGCCGACCGGTGCTGGCGGTCGAGTCTGGAGGGCGGAGCCTGCAGGTCCTCATCGCCGAACCCGACGACCGGCTCGAGGCGGCCTTCTCGGCTCTGGCCGGGGCGGTGCACGAGGGCCGCGTGCCGCGTCTCGCCGTCGAGAGGATCGACGGGACGGCGGTCGCCGAGTCGCCCTACAGGGAGCGCCTTCTGGCGCTGGGGTTCCGGGCCGGGCTGAGCCGCTTCACGCTGGCGCGCGGCTACAGCTGAGCGGGGTCCGGTCGCTTCCCGCGACCGACGAGCCTCAGCCGTTCAGCGTGATGGCTGCGGGCTCACAGACCCGCGTGCAGCGTCCGCACAGCCGGCAGGCGTCCGCGTTGCGCACGACGGCCTTGCCGCCGCTCATCGCGAACACCGCGTCGGGACACACCTGCACGCAGGCGCCGCAGCCGGTGCAGGCCTCCGCGTCGACGACGACGCGGGCGCTGGCCGTGGCTGTGGCCGTGCTGCCGTCGTCGGCGGCCTGGCCGGCGGTGCCGGCGCTCGCATCGTCCTCGCTGCCGTGCCGGCGCCCATACGTCCAGTCGTCGTCGCCGTCGCCGGATGTGTCGGCGCCGTACGTGGAGACGGCGGCGCTCTCGTCGCTGCGACCGAGCAGACCCCAGCCGGTGAGCAGAGCGCCGGCGCTGACGACGCCGGCCGCCGCCAGGAAGCCCTTGCGCGTGTACCGTGGCCGGGAGTCTGCGTGCTCGCCCTGGGTCGTGCCCATCGCTTCGAGCCGAGCCAGGGAACCGGCGGTGTCGGCCTGAGGCTTGGGGCTTGGCGTCGCCCTGGGACGACTCGTGGAGCCGTCGCCTCGCGCCAGCTTGCCGGTCATGGAGATGAGCCAGCGCAGATGCAGCGCGGTGTGGACGCCGACCCCCGCGGCCATGACGACGCCGCTCCAGTCGTGCACGATCTGCCAGACGCTCGTGCTGATCCCGAGGATGACCGGCTGACCGGCGGCAGACATGCTCACGGTCGCCTCGGGGAACAAGCGCAAGAGGCCGGTCACGGCGACGAAGAGAAAGGCAACGCCGGTGATCATGTCGACCCAGTAGTTGATCTTCGCTCTCTTCATCGCCACCCTCGCGCTTCGTCGTGGAATGCCGTTCGCGGGCACCGGCGCTGGCGCACCGTGATCCACCGGCCTGCCGACGTGCTCAAGGAAGAGTAGGGGCGATACCTGAGAGAGAGCTGTGAGCCCGCTGAGAGGAGCTTCACAATCGGTGAGCGCCACAGACGACGGCAGGCGGTTCCGTCGGCCGATTGCCTCTGGTGTCCGGCGAGTAGTGTCAGTATACTTGCGTGCATAGCTCTTATGCAAAGGGAGACATGCTGGCCCAGCCGACAGTGACGGTGGACCTCGGGAAGATCACCGAGAACACACGCAGGGTGGTCGACCAGGCGCCAGGAATCGAGGTGGTCGGCGTCGTCAAGGCGACGTCGGGCAGCCCGGAGGTGGGCGCCGCGATGCTCGCCGGTGGCGCCGTCGCCCTCGGGGAGTCGCGTCTGGAGAACATCAAACGCCTGCGCGACGGCGGCGTGACGGCGCCGATCTGGCTGCTGCGGGCGCCGGTCCCGGCGCTCGCCGACGAGGCGGTCCGCTACACGGACGTCTCGCTACAGAGCGAGATCGAGATCGTGAGGGCTCTCGAGCAGGCTGCGGCCCGGCAGCGGCGCCGGCACGGTATCGTTGCGATGGTCGACCTCGGCGACCTTCGCGAGGGGCTGATGCCGGCTGATCTGCCGGAGTTCGTCGCCGCCGCCGAGCGCCTCGAACACATCGAACTGCTCGGCATCGGCGTCAATCTGACCTGCTACGGCGAGATCATCCCGGACGAGCAGAACCTGGGGCGTCTGGCCGAGCTCGCGGCAGACACCGAGCGGCAGACCGGCCGCCGTCTGCGCTACGTCTCCGGCGGCAACTCGAGCTCGCTCGCCATGGTCGTCTCGGGCCGCATGCCGGCAGCCGTCAATACGCTGCGCATCGGAGAGACCATCCTCCTGGGCGTCGAGACGATCCACCGCCAGCCCGCCATGGGCCTCTACCTGGACGCCATCACGCTGGCCGCGCCGGTCATCGAGTGCAAGCGCAAGCCCTCGCTGCCGATCGGCACCAGCGGCCAGGACGCGTTCGGCCACCACTCCACGTTCGTGGACCGGGGTGAGCGTCGACGCGCGATCTGCGCCCTGGGCCGCCAGGACGTGACGCCCGAGGGCCTGCGTCCCGTCGATCCGCGCATCCAGGTGCTGGGCGCCTCGAGCGACCACCTCATCCTCGACGTCGAGGACCTCGACGCCTGTGTCGCTCTCGGCGACACCGTCACCTTCATCCCCAACTACGCTGCCACGCTGCAGCTCTTCACGTCATCGTACGTCGACAAGGTCCACATCGCATCCGGGCGCGCGGCGCCCACCTCGGCGGATCCACGGGGATCCCGACCGACGGACTCTCAACCGGAGGAGTGAGCATGGCTGCCAAGACGAAGGTGCTCATCATGGGAGCCGCAGGCCGCGACTTCCACAACTTCAACATGTACTTCCGCGACAACGAGGCGTACGACGTCGTGGCCTTCACCGCCACCCAGATCCCCCACATCGACGATCGCAGGTACCCGGCGGAACTCGCCGGCCGTCTCTACCCGGACGGTATCCCGATCCACGACGAGGCGGAGCTCGGCGACCTGGTCGAGCGCCACGACGTCGACCAGGTCGTCTTCGCCTACAGCGACGTCCCCTACAGCTACGTGATGCACCGCTCGGCACAGGTCAACGCGCTGGGCGCCGACTTCCGTCTTCTCGGGCCGAAGAAGACGATGATCAAGAGCAGCAAGCCGGTGATCGCCGTCGGGGCCGTACGCACCGGTGCCGGCAAGAGTCAGACGACGCGCAAGATCCAGACGACGCTGCGCGAGGCGGGCCGCAAGGTCGTCAGCATCCGCCACCCGATGCCCTACGGCGATCTCGTCAAGCAGCGCGTGCAGCGCTACGCGACCCTCGACGACCTCAGGAAGTACGACTGCACGATCGAGGAGATGGAGGAGTACGAGCCGCACATCGCCGCCGGCAACGTGATCTACGCCGGGGTCGACTACGAGGCCATCGTGCGGGAGGCGGAACAGGAGGCCGACGTCATCTTGTGGGACGGCGGCAACAACGACTTCAGCTTCATCGCCCCCGACCTGTACGTGACGGTCGCCGACCCGCATCGCCCCGGCGACGGTCTTCGCTACTACCCCGGCGAGGTCAATCTGCGGCTTGCCGACGTCGTCGTGCTCAACAAGATCGACACGGCCGATCGCGCCGACATCGAGGCCGAGCTCGCCAACGTGCGCTCGGTCAATCCGGACGCCACGATCGTCATGGCCGCCTCGCCGGTCACGGTCGACGATCCGCCGGCCATCCGCGGCCGCCGGGTGCTCGTGGTGGAGGACGGCCCCACGCTCACGCACGGCGAGATGAAGTACGGGGCCGGCACCGTGGCCGCCCGGCAGCTCGGCGCCGCCGAGCTGATCGACCCGCGCCCCTTCGCCGTCGGCGAGATCAGAGGGACGTTCGAGAAGTACCCCGACATCGGCGTGCTGCTGCCGGCCATGGGCTACTCGGAGCAGCAGCTCGCCGACCTCGGGTCGACGATCAACGGCTCAGGCGCGGATCTGGTCGTCATCGGCACGCCGATCGACCTGCGCCGCATCGTGTCGATCGACCTGCCGGCGGTGCGCGTCCGCTACGACCTGCAGGAGATCGGCCACCCGACCCTCGAGGACGTCCTCAGCGCCCGCGGCTTCATCTGATAGCATCGCGCGAACGACCGGCGGCGGCCCGCCTGCGGCTCGCCGCCGCTCCGGTCCTCGTCCCAATTTCTTTCCCGAGCAAGGGGGCCGCATGCCCGAGCGTTTCTACAGCCGCATCACCGAGCTGGACCTGACCGGCCGCAGCTTTCTCACCATTCACGACTTCTCGTCGGCCGAGATCATGGCGCTGCTCGATCTCGCGCGAGACATCAAGGCCGCCCAGCAGGGCCGTGAGCGGATCCACCTGCTGCCCGGCCGCGCCGTCGCCCTGATCTTCATGAAGACCTCGACGCGTACGCGCATGAGCTTCGAGGTCGGCGTCGAGCAGCTCGGTGCACAGCCCATGTTCCTGAACGCCAACGACATCCAGCTGCGCGTCGGCGAGACGATCCGGGACACGGCCAACGTGATGAGCCGCTACGTCGATTGCATCATGATCCGCACGTTCGCGCAGAAGGATGTCGAAGACCTCGCGAAGTACGGCCAGATCCCGGTCATCAACGGTCTCACCGACGACCATCACCCCTGCCAGGGCATGGCCGACGCGATGACCATCCGCGAGCACTGCGGCACGCTGCGCGGACGCACCCTCGTCTACAGCGGCGACGGCAACAACGTCGTCCACTCGCTTCTCGAGGTCGGCGCCAAGACCGGCATGAACGTGATCGCCTGCACGCCGCCCGACTACAAGCCGGCCGAGTGGGCCCTGGCGCGCGCCAGGGAGGACGCCAAGGTCAGCGGCGCGAGCATCGAGTGGACGAGCGATCTGCGCGCGGCCGTCAGGGGCGCCGACATCATCTACACAGACACCTTCACGAGTATGGGGCAGGAGGCCGAGCACGACGTGCGCCTTCAGGCGCTGGGTGACTACCAGGTCAACATGGACCTCGTGAAGCACGCCGGGCCGCAGGTCAAGGTCATGCACTGCCTGCCGGCGCACTGGGGCGAGGAGGTCACCGAAGAGGTGCTGTACTCACCGCAGTCGATCGTCTTCGACCAGGCCGAGAACCGTCTGCACGCCCAGAAGGGCATCATGGCGGCGGTGATCAGCTAGATCCAGCTCGGGAACCAGGTGATGCGGGAGAAGTGCTCCTGCGAGATCGGGATCGCCAGGACGACGGGCAGGAACGCGACGACGATGCCGACGATGAGCCCGGCCGCGACGACGGCGACCAGCGGGCGCGTCTGACGCAGCCGGTTCGAGAGGACGGCGAGCACGCCCAGCGCCGCGAGCAGCACGGCCGTCCCCACGACCGCCCACGCGAGGGCCGGGCTGATCCGCTGCGGGAGCTGCCAGAAGAGCCACTCAGCGAGGCGACCCACGGGCTCCCAGAGCAGGGCCGTGGCGACGGCGACGCCGCCCAGGATCAGCCAGCGACGCGGCGGCAGCTCCTGCCGTGCGGCGAACTGCGCCAAGTGCCGCCGCCACGAGGATGGCCATGAACGGCGCCACCGGGGTCATGTAGTAGAGGAAGGCCGTCCTCGCGGTCGCGAACCACGGTAGATAGAGCACCGCGACGAGCGCGGCCGGGACGAGCATCGACGTGCGCTGCCGCAGGGCGATCAAGGGCGCCGCGACGAAGGCGAGAGTCGCCGTCCACCAGAGGAACGGATTGCCGATGGCGACGATGCCGCGGTAGTCGGCCCCCCCATCGAAGTAGTACCAGACGGGCCGGTAGTCGACGATCCAAGAGGGCGCGATCGAGGCGTAGCTGTGCCCGGCGCGCAGGTTGACGCCGAACGTGTACATCTGCCGGTGCAGCTCCCACCAGTCCGCCAGCGTGTGACCCTTGACGAAGTACTGCGCGTAGCTCGCGGCGTAGACGATCGCCGGCACGAGCACGAGGAAGGCGATCGCAGGGAGCGCCGCGACGACGGGGGTGAGGAGCCGTCGGGCCGGGGAAGCGGGCTCGCCGCCGGCGGTCTCCACCTCCGGCACGTCACCGCCGTGCCGTTGCAGCCAGCTGCCGAACACGATCAGTCCGGCGGCGAGCAGGGCGAGGGCTCCCGACCACTTCGTGGCCAGCGCCAGCCCGCCGGCGACGCCGCAGAGGACGAGCCAGAGCAGCTTTCGTCCGTCCTGGACGTACTTGAGCGCCAGCAGGATGCAGAGCACCGTCCAAGCGGCGACGAACACGTCGAGCGTCGCGATGCGCGACTGAGTTATCCCCAGCGGGTCGGCGGCGGCGAAGAGCAGGGCGACGACCGCCCACGAGGGCGAGAGGCCGAGCCGCCTCGCAAGGGGATAGACGCAGGCGAGCAGGACCATCCCGGCGAGGACGGCGGGCAGGCGCCAGCCGATGGCGCTATCGCCGAGCAGGAGGATACCCGCGGCGATCGCGAGCTTGCCGAGTTCGGGGTGCGGCCAGGAGACGGCGTCGCCGGCCGCCCAGCGCAGTGGTCCGTCGGTGCCCACGCGGCCGTCGACGATCGCCTTTGCGTCCTTGGCGTAGTAGACCTCGTCGAACATGTACTCCGCCGGGAAGTCCAGCCCCCAGAGGCGCAGGCCGAGCGACGCCAGGAGGATGAGAGACACGGCGAGCGCGATGCGACGCCGTCGCCTGGCGACGGCGAGCGTTGACGTTGATGTGGACACAGTGGCCGTGACCTCATGACGGAGACAGGACGCGTGGAGGCCATTATAGGGGGCCGGCCCCTCGGAGCTAGGCCACCTGCGCGATCAGTCGGTGTGGACCGCGCATGCCGCCCGCGATGAGGACCGTGGCGCCGACGACGATGAGCACGTCGCCGATGCTGAAGACGTTGGCCAGCGGCGCCCAGTCGGGAAGCGCGAACACGTCGCCGAGGAAAGCCAGCTTCGTGCTGGCCGTGATCAGCTGGGAGTTGCTCTCGGTGTTGCCCGCGTAGGCTACGCCGGCGAAGTCCAGAGCGGCGTGCCGGGCCGGCATGTAGCCGCCGTTCAGGCCGATCGCCAGCAGGTTGAGCAACATGCCAGCGCCGGTGACGACCAGCGCCGGGCGCCGGTAGTTGGCGATCACGAAGACGACGAGTAGCGCGTACGAGGCGTAGTGCGCCGTCACCACCACCGTGGACCCTTGGCTCTCTCCCCACGGCGAGAAGGCCCAGAACTGCAGAGCCAGTGAGAGCAGGACCAGCCACCCCAGGCGCAGGTCGAGGCGCTCGAGGTTGCGGAGCCGGCCTCCCAGGATGTAGCCGAGCGACACGATGTTTGATGAGGCCGTCGCCGACGCCGACGCCGACGATAGCGATGGCGATGGCGAAGGCCGGTCCGTAGAGCAGGACGGCTGCGAAGTGGACGGTGAACGAGAGGGACATCCCTGTGTCACGGCTCGTGTCGACGAACCAGCACTCCGCCAGGGTGGCGAGGGCGAAGAAGAGAAGGTAGTCGAGGACTGTCACCCGCGGGTCGACTGGCCAGACGAACACGAGGACCCCGGCGAGGACGACCCTCAGGAGGCCCACGTAGAGGGGAACGCGCAGCGACTCACTCCGAACTCTCGCCCGCGGCCGCGCACGTGTGAGCGGGCGCGGCAGCGTCAGGTCCCCCGGAGGTGGACAGAGAGGGACGGGGGGGGGTCAGGCGCATGCGTGGGCCTTGAGGAGGCATCGGGTGGTGCTGTGGCTCACGGCAGCTTGGGGCCGTCGTTTGCGCGAGCTATCGGACCGATCATCTGCGATCTCCCGGTGCGTGACGAGACAGGGCGGTGGTGGGCCGTCCACTCCAGAGCGGAGGCTCCGGCCCGCTCGGCCGTACCGTCGCCGCTCCGAAGAGCAGCGGTCGGCGAGACCGAGCGGGCCAGGCATAGCGATCCGTGCCGGCGGGGGCGGTGATGCATCAGGCTCGGGCAGGACTCTCTACCACTTGAGTCCGTTGACCGTGAAGACGACCCAGTCCACGACCTCGACCATCCTCGACCACTTGAGGCCGGCGCCGCCGGCTGCCGCCATGGCGCCGAGGACCGTGAGGCCGAAGAGGTACTAGGTGCGGTTGATGAAACGAAGCATGCTCAGACTCCTTCGTGAGGGACGAGGCCACGGGCCGCTGCGGCCCGGGCATGGACTTGGGACTTGGGGTGGCTCACCACTTCTTCCCGGCGCCACTGACCACGACGATCGCGGACACCGCGAGCAGGTAGTACACGAGCCTCGGGTATCTCGACATCATCTTGTGCATCACATTCCATCCTCCCTTTCGTCGACCGCCGGCTGCGACCCTGATTCACGTTGCTTTCGGTATCGGAAGAGCGCTCTCGGCTGCACAGAGGGACATCCGTCTGCGGCGAAGCGCAGCAAGACAGCCGCGCTGAGGTGAAATGGAGGAGATGCGCCGAGGCAGCTACAATCGAACGCGAGTGAGCCGACATCGCCGGGCCCCGCACCAGCGACGAAGGAGTGGCCGTGCAGCGAGTCGTGATCGGTGACAGAGGGCTCACCATCGGCGACGTGGTCGCTGTGGCGCGCGGCCGGGCGGAGGTGGCGCTCGGCGCCGCGGCTCGCGAGCGCCTCGCGCGCGCCCGCGATGTCATCGTCGATGTGCTCGGCCGCGAGGAGGTCGCGTACGGCGTGACCACCGGCTTCGGTCAGCTGGCCACGACCCGCATCCCGCTCGAGAAGGTGCGCGAGTTGCAGGAGAACCTCGTGCGCAGTCACGCGGCGGGCGTGGGCGTGCCGCTGTCGCGCGAGGTCGTGCGCGCCGCGATGACGATTCGCCTGAACACGATGGCCCGTGGCCACTCGGGAGTGCGCACCGAGGTCGCCGAGCTGATGGTCTCGATGATCGACGCCGATCTCGTGCCCTGGGTGCCGTCGCGCGGCTCACTGGGTGCTTCCGGAGACCTCGCTCCTTCGGCCCATCTCGTGCTCGCCATGATGGGCGAGGGCGAGATGCTGGGCGCGGACGGGGAACGCGAGCCGGCGGGGCCGGCTCTGCGGGCCGCAGGGCTCGCGCCGCTTTCTCTCGAGGCCAAGGAAGGCGTCTCTCTTCTTAACGGCACCCAGTTCATGGCGGCCATCGGCTGCCTCGCCGTCGTCGACGGCGAGGCGCTCCTCGACTCGGCGGATCTGATCGGCGCGATGAGCCTCGAGGGACTGCGCGCCTCAGTCGGCCCCTTCCAGGACCGCATCCAGCAGCTGCGACCCATCCCGGGGCAGCTGCACTCGGCTCGGCACGTGCGGCGGGCCACCGAGGGCAGCGAGATCATGCTGAGTCACTTGAACTGCGACAAGGTCCAGGATGCCTACTCCATCCGCTGCATACCGCAGGTGCACGGTGCCTGCCGCGACGGCCTGCGCTGGTTGCGCGAGGTCGTCGCCGTCGAGGTCGACGCCGTCACCGACAACCCGCTCGTGTTCCCCGAGACGGGCGAGATCATCTCGGCCGGCAACTTCCACGGTGAGCCGCTCGCACTGGCTCTCGATCTGGCGGCCATGAGCCTCGCGGAGATCGCCTCGATCAGCGAGCGTCGTGTGTTTCGCATGCTGACCAGCACCCTTTCGGAGCTGCCGCCCTTCCTGAGCAGCGACAGCGGGCTCAACAACGGCTACATGATCGGCCAGTACGTCGCCGCATCGCTGGTCGCGGAGAACAAGATCCTCTGCCATCCGGCGAGCGTCGACTCGATCCCGACCTCGGCCGACCAGGAGGACCACGTGAGCCTGGGGATGACGGCGGCGCTCAAGCTCATGGATGTGCTGCGCAACGGCCAGACGGTGCTGGGTATCGAGGCCCTCTGCGCGGCGCAGGCCATCGACCTTCTGGCGCCGCTGGCGCCCGGGGTCGGCACCGCCGCCGGCCACGCGATCGTCCGGCGTCTGACCCCGATGCTCGGACGCGACCGCTATCTGGCGCCCGAGATCGAGGCCGCGGCGCAGGCCGTCGCCGCCGGCGAGTTCGCCGCCGTCGTGCGGGCCCAGCACTGACAGACGAGCAGGAGGTGGCGTGATGGAGCGGTCCTCGGGCGAGGGGCGGAGCGACACCCCGGCTCAGGGTGCCCTTGGACGTGTTGCCGCCGACCTCGTGCTGCGCGGCGCCGCAGAGCTGGTCACGATGAGCGAGCCGCCCTCGGCTGGGTTGGGCGTCATCGCCGATGGCGCCTTGGCTGCTCGCGACGGCGCCATCGTCTGGGTCGGGCGCGAAGCGGATCTGCCGCAGGCGGTCGAGCTCGCCGGCGACGGCCTCGAGCTGGACGCGGAGGGGCGCAGCGTGCTCCCCGGCTTCGTCGACGCGCATACGCACGCCCCCTTCGCCGGATCGCGCGCCGACGAGTACGCCGAGCGGCTCAGCGGCGCGAGCTACGCCGAACTGCTCGCCCGCGGCGGCGGCATCGCGCGCACCGTGACGGCTACGCGCCAGGCCTCCGAAGGCGACCTGGCGCGCCTCTGCGCGGAGCGCTACGACAGCATGCTGCGCCACGGCACGACGACCGCCGAGGTGAAGAGCGGCTACGGCCTCACCCGGACCGACGAGGTCAAGCAGCTGCGCGCCGCGGCCGTCGACCATCCGCTTCGCCGCGAGTACACCTTCCTCGGGGCGCACCTCGTCCCCCCGGAGTACGCCGGCCGGGAGGACGAGTTCGTCGACCTAGTCTGCAACGAGATGATCCCGGCCTGCGCGCCGCTGGCGCGCTGGTGCGACGTGTTCTGCGACGTGGGCGCCTTCACCGTCGAGCAGTCCCGGCGCGTGCTTCTCGCCGGCCGGGCCGCCGGCCTCGGCCTGCGCATCCACGCCGACGAACTGGCGCGCAGCGGCGGGTCCCAATTGGCCGCGGAGCTTGGCTGCACCTCAGCTGAGCACCTGATCCACGCCACCGGGGAGGACATCGCGGCTCTGCGCGCCGCGGGCGTGGCGGCGGTCGTTCTGCCGGGCACGAGCTATACGCTGGGCAGCCCCTACGCTCCGGCCCGTGCCTTTCTCGATGCCGGGCTCACGGTCGCTCTGGCCAGCGACTTCAATCCGGGGAGCTGCTACTGCGAGAACATGCAGCTCATGATCTCCCTCGCCTGCCAGCAGATGAAGCTCACGCCGGATGAGGCCCTGTTCGCCGCGACTGCCGGAGGGGCCGCGGCTTTGCTGCGCGCCGACATCGGCGTGCTCGCGGTGGGGAAGAGGTGCGACTTCGGCGTGCTCGTCTCACCGAATCGCCACGAACTGCCCTACCACTTCGGGGTCGATCTGGTCGGTGACGTCGTGGTCGATGGGCGCCTGGTCGTGCGCGACGGCGCGCGGGTGTGTGTGGAGCCAGGCGCGTAGTCCTCGTCGCCGGCTTTTCCGTCCGGCCTCATCCGTATCATCGCTCTTGACACGAACATGTGTTCACCCTAGTCTGTATCCGAACACACGTTCGCTTCGAGAGGAGGATCGGTGGAGGGTCTTACCCAACGTCAACAGCAGGTGCTGGACTTCGTTCGCGAGAGCGTGCGCACCGACGGCTACCCGCCCACCGTGCGCGAGATCTGCACCGCGCTCGGCCTCTCGTCGCCTTCGACCGTGCACGCGCACCTCGCCAATCTCGAGCGACTGGGGCTCATCAAGCGCGACCCCACCAAGCCGCGAGCCCTCGATCTGGCGAGCGCCTGCAAGCCCGCGCGGCCCTTGCCGCTGGTGGGCCGTGTCGCGGCCGGCGCCCCCATCCTCGCCGAGGAGAACATCGAGGAGATGGTCGACGTCCCGGCGTTCCTGCGCCGCGACGACGACGACTTCGTGCTGCGCGTCCAGGGAGACTCCATGGCCGAAGTCGGCATCTACGACGAGGACTACATCGTCGTGCACCCGTCCGAACAGGCGGTCGACGGAGAGATCGTCGTGGCCATGGTCGGCGACGAGGCGACCACGAAGCGCTTCTTCCGCGAGGGCCGCAGCGTCCGTCTGCAGCCCGAGAACGCCCTCTACGAGCCCATCGTCGTCGACGCCGAGGCCGTGCGGCTGGTCGGGAAGGTCGTGGGGGTGTTGCGTCGGCTATGACCGCATTGCCCGCGCACACTCAGCATGCACACGCTCGCCGACGTTGTCGACGACACGCTTGCCGCTGCCCTCGCAGGGTACGACGAGTCGTGCCTCTGGTGTGGCGGCGGCCCGGTCAGAATCACGTCCGTCGACATCTGGACGGGCGAGGTCAGCCTGCTCTGCCCGCACTGCGGGAGCGAGCTCACGGGAGTCGTCGAGCGCCACGCCGCCGAGGTGCTGGCATGAGCGCCGACGCCCGCCACGACATGGCGCCGGTGGCACGGATCGACAGGGCGCGGACGACGAGCGCCGGGCGTGGTGCGAGTCGACGCCCCGAAAGCCGGGCCGGACGGCGCGTGCTGCGCCGTCGCCGCCTCGCCGGCTTCCTGCGCCTGGCGGTCTTCCTCCTTCTCATCTTCATCGCGGTGTGGGCGGGCGTGCGAGTGGCCCACGCCGGCGGCGATGCCGCCATCTACCAGGGAGAGGAGTACGTCGTCGGCAGCGGCGAGACCCTCTGGGGCATCGCCATCCATCACTATGGCGACGATACCGATCCGCGCCGCGGTGTC
Organism: uncultured Thermoleophilia bacterium; assembly: GCA_963717285.1. Lineage (GTDB taxonomy): Bacteria > Actinomycetota > Thermoleophilia > UBA2241 > UBA2241 > CAIXSE01. The sequence continues at coordinate 11,893 of CAVQVW010000001.1, read as the reverse complement.
TACGACATCCGCCGGGCCAACGGATTGGCGGCCGACTCGGTGCTGCAGCCCGGGGATACGCTGATGCTGCCCTACGCCGGGGAGTAGCCGTTCGACGAGCGCCACCACAGGCGCTGTGGGGTATACTTCGCTGGCGCCGGGACGTGGCGCAGCCTGGCAGCGCACCTGCTTTGGGAGCAGGGGGTCGGCGGTTCGAATCCGCCCGTCCCGACCAGCACTTCTTCTCGAGCGGGAGTAGCTCAGTTGGCTAGAGCGTCAGCCTTCCAAGCTGAGGGTCGCGGGTTCGAATCCCGTCTCCCGCTCCACTGCCTGTTGGGTGTACCGTTCTCATGCGCCTGTCCCCACGCGATCGGTCACCTTCGCGCGCCCGTAGCTCAGCTGGATAGAGCAGGAGACTTCTAATCTTCAGGTCGCAGGTTCGAATCCTGCCGGGCGCGCCATATATTCCCTGCTAATCGGCACCTTGCGCTGCGCGGTGATGCCGAGCAAACACTTGCATCGTCGGATACTACGTCGGATACTATCCCCAAGGAGGAAGCGACGTTGAGGAGGGCCACGGTGTCCATCACGGAGATGAAGAACAGACCCGGCTGGTACGACGTCGTGGTCTACGATCGGGTGAGCCGTGAAGGGTCTAAAGCCGGCGAAGATATCCCAGCGCGTTCAGGGCCTCCGCAGCGGCACAGAACGTCGAACGTGATCTGAAGAACCGGCGGGACGGGGGCTCTGCTGTCTGAACACGCCTGACCCTGTCAACGTATGCGACACGGTGGCTGGAGCGCGTCGCAGCGAAGTTAGTCGGGCGACATACGCGGCCTACCGCGCGTCGTTTCCCGCTACATCGATCGTCACGACATCGGGTCCATGAAGGTCTCGGACGTCGACGTAACTGCGGTCACGGGCTTCTATGCTGCTCTCCGCGAGCGCGGTTCCGTCGGCGCGGCCTATCAGCGTCGAGACGATGCGCGGCGTCCACCGCGTGCTCAGTCCATGATCCTGAAGCGAGCCACCGTCGACGGGCTCGCTGAAGTCGAACCCCTGCACAGTCGCCAAGGTGCCCAAGGATGACGCTGTGGAGTCGCTGGCAGGACGATGAGCCGGGCATCGACCCCGAGTCTGCACGGGCGTTTGTGGCAGCGGCCAAGGGGACCAGCATCGAGACGATCTCTGCGATCGCCCTGGGGACCGGCCTGCGCATCTCCGAACTTCTCGGGCTCAAGTGGGACGACGTGGACTTCGATGCCGGCGCGCTGCACGTCAGGGGGAAGCTCGAGCAGGTCGACGGTGTGATCGAGCGCACGGCGCTCAAGACCAAGCGGAGCCGGCGCGACGTGCCCTTTGACGCCAAGGTCGCCGCCGTCTTGAAGCAGCAGAAGCGCATCATCGCCGAGGCTCGTCTGCGGCTCCAGAAGGACGGCTGGTGGATCGAGGAGGAGCAGGACGAGCACTGGGTCTTCCCGACGCTCTACATCTCGTTCACGCACGACGGCGATCTCCTGCCGGCCGGCCGCTGGTGGGCGCCCGACTCCTTCCAGAAGACGTGGCGACGCGGCGTCCACCACGCCAACGAGGTCGCCCTGACCGAGTACGTTCTTGGCGGCGGCAAGGTCGAGAACTTCGAGCCGCCGTGGGACCACGGCATCCACGCGCACCGTCATGCCTTCGCGACCGGCCTGCTTGCCGGCGGCGTGCGGATCGAAGTCGTCAGTCGTCGCCTCGGGCACAGTTCGAGCCTCGTCACGCTGAGGGTCTACAGCCACGTGCTGACGACCGAGCAGCGTGAGGGCGTGGAAGTCGCGGACGGCCTGCTGTGAGCAGCTCTGCCGTGAACAGCGGGAGACGACGATGGCGAAGTTGCTGATGTAGAAGACAATCGCGAGTGACCAAGACGCAGAGACGAGCTACCTGCTGCGTCGGTCCCTGAAGGGCGGAGGGCTGGGACTCGACGACGCGGAGGCAATGGCGACCCTCATCACCGACGCGGACAAGGGACGCGCGAGCGCAGCGAGCTGTCTGAATAGGGCCCCGGTGGATCAACTACCGGGGCCTTCTTCGTGCCCAAGTGGTTGTTGAGAAATGTTACGACGGCCCGCGCCTGTTCGCTCATGGGAGGTCATAGTCGGCTCTCGGGCGCCTCTTTCGCGTACTGCGGCGGTTTGGGTCGGATAAGCGCCCCTTTTCGCTCCTAGGAGGCGGTAGTCGGCTCTCTCGCGTCTAGGTCTTCTGTGGCGGGAGAACCGCCCATGAGCAGCCACTTTCCGACCTCTGACTCACTGCCTATAGTGGCGACACAGACCATGAAACAGGGCCGCCCTGCCTGGAAAGTAAGACGGCCCCGACACCCCGAGGAGTGCCGCATGACGGTAGCACACGCCCAACCCCACGAGAAGGTCCCGACCGCGGAACGGATCCTCGTTTCCGAGAAGGTGGCTTCCGAGCTCTGCTCGGTCAGCCAGGTGACGTTCCGCAAGTGGGTCGCAATCGGAGCGATCCGCCCCGTCGACATCCCTGGCGACATCAGGCGCAATCTCTACCGGCGCGTCGACATCGAGGCGTTCGCCGCCGGCCGCGTCGCCTGCGGGTGACCACGATGCCCCGCCCAACCGGGGCCCAAGTGAACGACACGGGGGCCCTGTTCTGGGACCAGCGCGCTGAGCAGGCCGCGCTCGGCGCGGCTCTCTTCGTCAACCCCCGGTCGAGATCGCACGGATCGCCGCGGCGTTTCACTTCGAGGGCGACGCGGCCGGCCTGCTCGAGGTCGTGGATCATGAGTCGGCCTGAGCCGGAGAGCGTCGACGATCTCCCCGCGGCGCTGACCGTCAAACAGACCGCACGGCTGTGGAAGCGTGCGTCCGGTGGACACCACCTATGAGGCCATCGGACGCGTGATCCGCCTGCCTCGTGCGGCGGTGCTCGGGGCCATCGGGCTCAGCGACGGCGAGCCGGGCTCCGCCTGGCATTGCGCCGATGACTGATCCGTGTGGGGGAGACGCCCTCGAACACTGGGCGCGCGGCGTCGCGCCCCTGGAGCTCATCGAGCGCCGGCTCCACATCGCCGACAAGGCAACGGCCCTGCAGGGCATCCTCGACGATCCTCTCGCAGCGTGCGAGCAAGCCGTCGAGGACGTCCGGGCGGCGCTGCCCGGTCTGTCACTGGTGGGTGCCAGTTCAGCGGCCGACGAGGTCGCGGCGCCGCTCGAGCCACCCGCGCTCGCCAGCTCGCCCGACATCCTCGCGGACTTCGTCATGGCGCTGCACGCCCGCGGCGTCATCGGCGAGGATCGCTTCGCCAAGGTCGTCTACATCGCGATGACGAGTCGCGTCTTGAATCGCCCCGTGAGCATCGTGGCGAAGGGTCCGTCCAGCGCCGGTAAGAGCCACGTGACCCAACAGGTGCTCGAGTTCTTCCCGCCGGCCGCGTACTACGCCCTGAGCAGCATGAGCGAGCACGCCCTCGCCTACTCGACAGAGCCCCTCGCCCACCGCTTCCTCGTCCTCTACGAGGCCGCCGGCCTGGAGGGCGACTTCGCCACCTACCTGCTGCGCTGCTGCTTTGCGAGGGCTGCATCCGCTACGAAACCGTCGAGCAGCTCAAGGGCAAGGGCATGGTGCCGCGCCTCATCGAGCGCGAGGGTCCGACCGGCCTCATCGTGACCACCACGCAGGTCGCCCTGCACCCCCAGAACGAGACGCGCCTTCTGTCCGTGCCGGCGAATGACACGCCCGAGCAGACGGCGGCGATCCTGCGCATGCTGGCCTGCGAAGAGTCGGGCGACGACTGCATCGACCTGGACGAGTGGCGTCAGCTCCACGCGTGGCTCGCCGCCCAGCCCGCCGCCGTGACCATCCCCTTCGCCGTCGACCTCGCGGACCTCGTGCCGCCGGTCGCGGTGCGCCTCCGCCGCGACTTCTCCACCGTGCTCAACCTGGTGCGGGCGCACGCCATCCTGCACCAGCAGACGCGCCAGCGCGACGCCTCCGGGCGCATCGTCGCGACGCTCACGGACTACGGCGTCGTGCGCGAGCTCATCGGCGACCTCGTGGCCGACGAGATCGGTGCCGGCGTGCCAGAGACGATCGTCGAGACGGTGGGCGCCGCCAGCGGCTCCAGGCACGAGGGCGGCGTCACCTACTGGGTTCTCCGGCTCCCGGCTCGGCCTGGACAAGTCCGCGGCCATGCGCCGCGCCAAGGTCGCGACGAGCCGCGGCTACCTGCGCAACCTCGAGACGCGCCGCGGCCAGCCGGCGAAGCTCATCGGCGCCGAGCCCCTGCCGGCCGACGTCATCATCCTGCCGACGGTCGAGACACTGACCGGTTGCACGGTTGCACGCGCGCAGAGGGGAGAGACACCTTGACGCCTTCCCGCCGGTTGCAACCCCCGCCTCAGGCTCCGGTTGCGCGGTCTCAAAAGCTTATGGTCATGCGGATTACGAGGGTGATCTTAGTGGCGACAACCGCTCGCCCTCTCTCCTCTCCTCAACCGCGCAACCGTGCAACCGCGCGCCGCTCACCCACATGGAGGCTCCAGGCGAAGGAGGCCGCGTGAACACTGCGTGCCATGTCGTCGACCGCCCTGACCGCGTCACTGACGAACAGCGCGCCCTCTACGGCGTGGACCCGAGCCAGTGGGTGTACTGCTGCCGCTGCGACCAGGCCATCTCGCTCGAGGAACGGGCGAGCATCGCCTTCTATCGACCGGGACGCGGCCTCATGCACGGCCGCTGCCCAAGGCCCGGGACGGCGCCGCGCCTGCCGGCGAAGCAGCGCGCCGCCCGCGTCGCACGCTACGCCAGGGCTCACGCTTGAGGCCCTGGACCTCGCCGAGCTCGAGGCGCTCCGCATCCTCGCGCCCGTGCTCGGTGGCGGTGCCCGCGCCGCGGCGTTCGAGCGGTCGCACTCGGCGATCAAGCAGAAGGCCTCCGAGCTCGGCGTCTCTCTGCGGCGCCCGAAGGTCGCCAGACCGACTTCAGACCTTTGGCCGGGCCGACGGTCCTGAGCGGATCTGCGAGCTCACCGAGGCCGAGCTCTGCCCGGCCTGCGGCAAGCGCCTCATCGGCGTCAGGCGCACCGGCCTCTGCGGCCGCTGCCACTTCCAGGGCCTCGTCACAGTCCACGAGGAGGAGATCGCCAGACTCGAAGGGCAGCGCGAACTCTGGGCCGCGCGCTCGAAGCTGCGGCGCCGGCGCCGTGAGCTTGAGAAGGCGGGCGGGGCGCCGGGCGACAGAGAAGAGGATGACAAGGCAGTCGATCGACATGCCAGTAACGAGGAGGAGCGATGAGAGCAAGCAGAGGCAATCTGTGGCCGCGGGCGCGACTGTCGGGCGGTCCGAATTCTGAGCGGCAGCGGCGCGAGGCGATGATCGGGGCCGACATGCGCACCTGGCTTGCCGAGCACGGCTCACCGACCTGGGCGCCAACCGAGGATCGCTGTTGGCGGGACTGGGTCGACCTTCATCGGGCGACGCCTACGCGCGCCGCCTCGTAGAGGGGCTGGACGAACTCCTGCGCCGCGAGGTTGCTGAGAGGCAGGAGCGGGACCCCGAATGGCTGCGGCAGAAGGCGATGGTTGGGGCCGAGATTCGTGCGCGCCTGGAGGACGCACGATCCCCGACCTGGGAGCCTGCCGAGGACCACACGTGGCGCGAGTGGAGCGAATTCCAGGGCGACGCCTTCGCTCGCCGCTTCCTCAAGGACCTCGACGAGGCGGTGCATCGCGTGACCCCTGGGATGGTCGAGCGTGGCGTGTAGGCGTGCTGAACCGCTCTTGAACCCCTCCGCTGGGTGGCAGATCCATGGGCCTCGGGCTGGGGCCACAGAGAACGGGTGCTCCAGCGGGGGCAGCGCCGGCGAAGGGTACCCTGCTCCCATCGACCGTCTCCTGCGGCGTTCCAGCTGATGGGACTCCCCGCGTGAGGTTCCTACAGGGCTGCGTGACCCGTGCGCGGGTCGGGCTCGACAGAGCTGCCTTCGCATCGCAGGATGAGGCCATGCCGCGCGATCTGCTGCTGATTGACATGGACGCCTTCTTCGCTTCGGTGGAGCAGGCGCGCCGTCCCGAACTGCTGGGGCAGCCGGTCATCGTCGGTGGCAGGGCCGAGAGCCGCGGCGTCGTCAGCACCGCCTCGTATGAGGCGCGCGCCTGCGGCGTACGCACGGCGATGCCAATGGCGCAGGCTCTGCGGCGCTGCCCGCAGGGCGTCTTCCTGCCCGTCGACATGGCCGCCTACAAGAGCCTGTCCAGCAGGCTTGTCCTGCGATCTATGGGCGCTTCACCGACCTGGTCGACCCCGGTCTCGATCGACGAGGCCTTTCTCGATGTGACCGGCAGCCGGCGGCTCTTCGGCTCGCCGCAGGAGATCGCCGGCCAGATCCAGCGGCTCACCGGGAAGAGCTACTCGCTCGATCGGCATCGGGCCGAGCAGGCTACTGGCCAAGCTGGCCGCCGAGCTCGAGAAGCCCGCTGGCCTCACGACCCTCACCCGGGAGGACGTGCACGGACGCCTGCGTTCTATGCCGGTCGGCGCCATCTCAGGAATCGGCCCCGTGACCGTCAAACGGCTGAGTTCGCTGGGCATCGCCAGCGTCGGCGAGTTGCAGGATGCGTCGCTCCCTTTGCTCGAGACGTCGTTTGCCCGGAGCGCCACCTCGCTCAAAGAGCTCGCCTTCGGCGGCGATGATGCCCCGGTGCGCGCCGAACGCCCGGCGCCGAAGTCCATGGGCCACGAGGTGACCTTCGCCAAGGACACGGCGGAGCCCGAGTTCTTGCAGGCGACCCTCCTCGACCTCGCAGACAAGGTCGCGAGCGATCTGCGCCGGCAGGGCTGCGCCGGCCGCACGCTGGTCCTCAAGCTGCGCGACTCTCGCTTTCGCACCATGAGTAGGTAGCGCACCCTGCTCGCCGCAACGAACGCGACGCAGGTCATCTACGAGGCCGCCTTGGCTCTTCTTGCCGATTTGCACGAGTCGGCCGGCCTCCTGCGCCTCGTTGGACTAACCGCGAGCGGCCTCACCCAGGCCCGCCATACTGCACTCGATGACTCAAGGCGTGACCACGCCTGCGACGAGGCCGTCGATCGAGTGCGGGCCCGTTACGGCTCTCAGGCGGTGCGCCGGGCCGGTAGTGGGCTTGCGTTCGGCAATGACAAGCCAGAAGGCGAGCCTTGCGGCGACTGAAGTGGCGGGACGGCTCGTCGGCGCTGGATCGGCAGCGTGGCTCGTGCGCAGCAGGTACTGGCCGGAGACAGGGTTGGGCCGGCCTCCGGCAGCGCACCCTGTTCGATCCCTCCCGGTCGTACGACGACGGCGACGCGCACGACCCCCCGCAGCTCGGCGGATGGTCACCGGTCTCCGTCGACAACCGCCAAGGCAGTGCAACACGCCAGCAGATTGCCGGTCCATGTTCAGGGTGGCGCTATCAGCGGGTGGAACGCGCGGAGAGGTTGGGGCTGCCGTCGTCACTGGGCCGTCGAATGGGCCAGGTCACCTTGGCCCAGCCCCTTGCCGACGGCCGTGGCTCGGCAACCGCCCGCGGCCTTGCAGGCATGTCTGCGCAGGGTTTCGGGCAGGGTAGAATCTATAGTCTGATCCTTTGAGTTCCTGCGGAACCGGCGTCCATTGCCCGGCGGGCGGTGAATGGATGTTGGAGGGGGATGCCGAGTGACAGTGCCGACGGAGGCATGTTCATGGCTGTTGACCGACGTCTGGCGTCGCCGCTGGTGGAGAGCAAGCTACGGGTGCCCGTCCGTCCGCAGGCGTACCTCGAACGCACGCGGCTGGCTGACCGGCTCGACACCGTCTTCACCGGCAGACTGGGCCTGATCGTCGCTCCGGCCGGGTTCGGAAAGAGCGCAGTCGTGGCGGAGTGGCTCGATCGTCACCCGGAAACTGCGGATCTGGGTCACCGCAGACGAACGTGACAACGACCCCGTGCGCCTCTGGGCACACATCATCGCGGCTTCCCGGGAAGCGCTGCCCAGAAGTGATCTGGGCGTCGGTGCGGCCGTCGAGCGCGGTGTCACCGACGCCAACTACCTCGCCGACGGCCTGATCGCTGATCTGGGCCGGGAGGCCGGCCCGCTGGTCATCTGCCTCGACGACGTCCACACGCTTGAAAGCGATGAGGCCGTGGCGTCTATTGATCGGCTGATCCGCTACCTCCCGCCGTTCATCGTTGTCGCCATGGCCCGGCACGACCCCTTGTTCGGGGTCAGCCGACTGCGCCTCTCCGACGGTCTGGAGGAGCTCCGGGCAGCCGGCCTGAGGCTCTCGCGCCAAGAGAGCGCGGCCCTGATCGTCGAGACGATGGGCCTGCGCCTGGGAGCCGACTCCGTCGCACGCATCCACGAACGCTGTGACGGCTGGGTCACGGAGAGCGCCTCTTGGCTTCCGCTGCGGCACGCGACCGCGGTCCTGAGCAGCTGTCCTCTCAGACACTCCTGCGGATGCGACCCTCGCTGACTACGTGCTTCACGAGGTGCTTCGCGACCTGTCGCCCGTGCTCCTAGTTCTTGCTCGAGACCTCCGTGCTCAACGACCTCAGTCCTGCGATCTGTGATGACGTGACCGGTCGCCGTGATTCGGGGCGCCTGCTCGCCACGCTCGCTCGCGATGGCCTCTTCCTCAGCCGGCTGGCCGGCAAAGAGGATGTGTATCGCTGTCACGAGCTGTTCCGCGAGGTGCTGCAGATCGAGATGCGTCGTGCCTATCCCGAACGGCTGATCGAGCTCCACGGCCGTGCCACCGACATCCTGTTCGATCGGGGCCGCATCGTCGAGGCGGTGGACAATGCCCTGGCCGCCGGCGAGTCGCGGAAAGCCACCGACCTCCTGCTCCGTGGCCATCGTGACCTGCTCGCGGCCGGCAGGATCGCTACCGTGATAGATCTCGCGACCCGGATCGAAGACGCCATGGAAGATCCATCGCTTGAGCTGATGCTCGTGATGGCCTACGCGCTCATGTTCGCTGGCGGAGATGGCCTGCGCCTTGATCGGGAACTGACACGGGTCGTGGAGCGCGCGGCTGCGGAGGGTCTCGACGACGGTGCGGCTTCGAGATGGGAGTGGTCGCGTGAGCTGGCCCTGCCGTTCGATGAGGACCCACAGACCCTCCTCGCGGTGTTCCGCGGACAGCTGGCGCGCAGGGCCGGTGACGTCGACCGGTTGCTGGCCGAGAGGCAGTCGCTCGAGAAGGCTCCCCCTTTCGGACTGACTCTTGTCGCCGAGGCGCTGCTCTGGCTCGAGCGCTACACTGAGGCCGAGGCGGCACTGACGAGAGCCGTGGACTTCGGTACCGGCGATGCTGCACCACCCCACGTCCAAATCCTGGCCCGGGGGTACCTGGCGCTGCTCCGGCATCGGCAGGGGCGGCTGGCAGAGGCCGAGCAGATCGCACAGCGCACGCTGGTGGATATCGAGGAGTATCGGCTGTGGCGCGCCACGCAGAGCGTCCCGGCTTCGCTTGCGCAGGCCTGGGTGGCGTGGGAGCGGGGGGCGCTGACCAGCGCGAAAGCCGCGCTCGAGAAGGCGTTCGAGACGGCCGCTGCGTTCAATGGGGTGCCGCGCTACGTTGAGGGCCGCATCATCGCCGCGCGTGTCTCATTCTCCCAAGGCCGACCTGTCGGCGCCTACGCCGCACTCGACGCGGCGCGGACCACGCCGGCAGGCCGCGCGGTCAGCAGCCACTTCGCGGAGTGGCTCGCCATGGAGCGGGCTCGGCTCTCGCTGCTGCAGTCCGATGAGCGGCGCCGCCTTCGCGTTGCCTGACTGGCGAGCCCGGATCGGCGCTCGCACCATGCGAGAGCATCTGCTGCTGGCGCGGTTCGCAGTGGTCGCCGGCTGGGACACTGCCGCCCTGCTCGACGCGCCGCCTCCCGGGCTGGAGGTGACGCTGCCTCACGAGCTTGAGTTGTACAAGCTTCGGGGAATCGCCGCCCTCGCGGCGGAGGACGAGCGCAGGGCGCTGGCCGAGCTGCGTTCCGGCCTGGAATTGGCTGTTCGCACCGGCCACCGGCAGATGTTCATCGACGACCGTCTGACGCTTCGGCGACGTCCTCTACGAGGCTGCGGACCAGGTCGGCTTCGAGGTTCCACGACAGAAGGACTTCGATGTGCTCCACCGAGCGGGAGATGGACGTGCTGCGTCTCTTGCCCGGCTACCTGGGCTACCGCGGCATCGGCGCCGAGTTGTCCGTGTCCAAGACGGTGAAATCGCACGTCAAGACGGTCTTCCGCAAGCCGGGGACCTCCAACCGCGGCGATACGGTGCGTGTCGCCCGCCGCGCCGGCCTGTTGCCGCCTGCCCGGCGCGGGCTGCGGTCCGACGCTCTCTCTGGTCTCTGATCCGGCGTCGCTCGACGGCTCGACCCTCGCGCCGCCGGGCGGATCCCAGGCGCGCGGTGTCAATGCGGCGTCCTCATGGACGCAGGGGTCTGCGCCGCGGACTCCGTCGGACTACCCCTTTCGGGTGAGGCGGGGTCGTCGTGCCTTGCACAGACTCGACCCTGATGGAGAGCGAGGATGCCCGACGACGACGCGCGACGGGCACGACCACTACATCGGCGAGGCGCCCGATTCGCACACCGCTCAGTGACCAGGAGGAGACTTGAGATGAAGATGACCACACCGATCCCGAACAGCATCACCGCACCCGACAGGGTGAAGACATCCATCGGCACGCTCGAGTACTTCGACGGCGTACCGACCCACAAGACGATGGAGATCGCGTACGACTACCTCGACGTCGCGCACGGTGAAGGTGTTCATGAGCTGCTGCCCGCCATGTCGGTCGACAGATGCGGGAGGGACAGCGAGAGCGTCGGCGCCAGGGAATGCTACCAGATGTGCATATTCGACGAGCTCATGGATTCGAAGTCGCTGGTTCTGACCGGCAACACGTCGACCATGTACGCTCTGGGATTCCTCGACCTGAAGAAGGACGGACCAACGGTCATCGAATTCCTCCCCGGCATGCTGGGGTGCTCGACGACATGGCCTTCCTGTTCATGGAGAACCTCGGCGCGGCGGGCCCCGACCGCGGCAAGGGCGGCAAGTACCTGGTACTGCCCCCGGGATACAAGGGCAACGTGCCCGCTGGTTATTTCGTGGTTCAGTCACGGACGTACGGCGTGTGGAACTTCATGCGTGGTTACCTGGACAAAGGCATCGAGGCGGCGGCGAACAACATCGGGATAACCTGAAAGTCTATCCGCTGAGCAAGGCCGGTAATCAGCCCAAGATGGAGTTCATCAACGTCTCGGGCAAAAATATGAATACCATCGTCCCATCGGACTTCAGCTTCTACGAGAATCTCAACACGCTGATCCAGGAGGAGCCGACCGAGTTTCTCGATATCGAGACCCTTGGACTGGCCCGGGCCATCGGCATCGTCAAGGGCAAGCCGTTTGATCCCGACGCGCGCATGAAGAAGATGCTCGCCGACGCGATCGCCATCGGCGACGCCGTCGCGCGGTCCATCACCTACTATCCGCGTGATCCCGGCCAGTACGCCTAGGGAGAGGACGGTGCGTGGATCGTACCGTACGCCGACCATGACGCGACCTTGACCGCGAACGGTGCCACCGCCTCGAGCCCGAGGGTGCTCTACCACTTCGGCTACATCGTGTGACGCCGGCGATGGCCAAGGCGGCGGACCCCGGGAAGGGGTCGGAATACGCGATGGGGATGCTGGACTCAAACACGAGGTCCTGGAAGGCTCGAAGACCTACAAGCTGACCCTACCGCCGGACAACCGCACCGGTCAAGGATTTCTGGGCAATGACGATGTACGACACCCAGACCCGCTCGCAGCTGCAGACCGACCAGAAGTTCCCGACCCTGGGTAGCCAGGACGACGGTCTCAAGACCAACGCTGATGGCTCCTACGACATCTACTTCG